>NZ_CP019113.1:0-2400000 GCF_001888805.2 Enterobacter sp. SA187 | reverse complement strand
ATGCCGGTGGCAACGCTCAGCCCGTGTTTGATGAACTCCGGAATGGCATCCAGCAGGCTTTTCACCGCGCCGCTGCCAACCATAAAGGAGACGGTCACCACGGTGGCCAGCATCAGCGAAAGACCAAACCCGGCGATCAGATGCATCCGCTCAATGCCGCGTGTATCAGCCCGATCGGCGTAAGCGTCCGCCTTCTGGTTAAGGGTGGGAATAAACAGCCCGAGATAGATATTTTTCAACACCAGCGTCAGCGTGGCGATAGGCAAACCGAGCAGCAACGCGGTTTCGGTGCCGGCGCCGGAGGTGATGGCAAAGGCCACGCCAAGGATCCCGCCTGTGACCACATCCGGTGGAATGGATGCCCCTACCGAGAACGAACCGATAAACGCCAGCTCCAGCGTTGCGCCCATTATGACGCCGGTTTGCACATCACCTAAAACCAGTCCTGTCAGTAAACCGGTGACAATCGGGCGGGAAATTAAGGAAGTGCCTAAGGCATATTCCGACTGGGCAATAAAAGCCACCAGTCCCAGTAATAATGCTTCTAACATAGTGCGTCCCTCGTCATTCAAAGACAGTCAGTGAATAACAGTTTTCTGTCATTAGGCACCTGCCGGATTTCCACTTCCGTACCCGCTTTAACCAGTTCATTGAGCATTGTCACCTCCTCTGGCAGGACGTTTATTGCTTTTGAAATATTCTGGCTCCCTTCTTTGGCTTTAATACCGCCAAGATTGATACTTTTAATTTCCGGTACTGCGCAGGCCAGACGCCAGGCATCTTCGACGGACTCCACGACGATAAATAATTTATATTTATCGGTAACGCCGCTTTTAATAGCGGCAATCGCATCATTAATATTTTTCATAACCAGCTTAACGGCTGGCGGTTTAGCCAGCTTGATGGTGGTCTTGCGCAGTTCGTCATGCATAACCGCATCGTTGGCGATCAGAATGCAGTCCGCGCCAATATATTGCGTCCAGGAAAACGCCACCTGGCCGTGGAGTAAACGGTGGTCAACCCGCAGGAGTGTTATCATTTTTAGATCCTCGCTTAGAAATCTTTATCCGCCACCAGCGCAGCATCAAGAGTCTGGTTGCAGTACTGAATACTTTGCCGGGCGTTAGTCAGGGAATCGGTAATAAGGGATGGCAGCGCCTCGTCCTGAGGGGCGATGAGCATTTCGATAATCAGCGGCAGGTTAAGCCCGGCAATAAGATGAAAACCGGGACGTTTAATAAAGCGGATAAATTCGTTGTTAACACTACCGGCGAAAATATCGGTGATCACCACCAGTTCATCTTCGGCGGGAAAAGCACTAATAAGTTGCTCAACCTGTTCGGTCAGGTCATCCCCTTCGTTAATATAAGCGCAGAGCGTATGGATATTATTTTGCCTGCCGAGGATCAGCTCCACCGAATTGAGAATACCGTGAGCAAAAGTGCCATGGCTGGCAAAAATATAGTGTCGTTTCATCCTGACCTCGAAAATAAATTCCACCTGTTAATACAGATATTGCAACCGCCGTGCCAGAAATAGTGGCACGGCGATCAGGTGAAAATGTCAGGAGCAGGAAAACGTCAAAACTCTTGATCGTACTGAAGAAATTCCGTTTGCAGATGCAAAAGATCGTGAATATAAAAAAGCTCCGCTTCAGGGATTTGGACACTATAGCTCGACTCAATGACACTAAAGGCTTCGCGCAACGCCGGAAGGTGCTGGCGTTGACACTGCGCGCGGTGCCCGGCGTAGTTGTGGATCGCCGCCTGACGGATCAGACGTTCAATCAGGCAACTCACATGAATATAAAGCGCGACTTTACGGTCGTTCGCCACGGCCATCGCCGTCAGATGCTGATAGCGCGTCAGAAATTGCTCGACCTGATTTATCACCTTGCTGGTATCAAGAATGGTCACCGATTCGATCACCCGGCGCAGAGAGAAGTTTTTCACGATGCGTTCGTTAATCTGTATGACATCCGCGGGGCTGATAAGCGCGCCGAACAGCGTCATCAGTGTTTCCTTACCCTGACCGGAGATCAACGTATCCAGCGAAATCCAGGGCACATCGGGAATTCCGGGATCGAGGGTGCCGACCAGCGCCAGCACATCAAAACGTGAAAAGATGGGCTCGCGCAGTTTGTTTTCTGCCAGGGTGTCGTACTCATACGCCACCACTTCTATGCCCAGCTCGTGCGGAATACTCGCTTTCAGCAGGCTGCATAAATTGCTGGCGGCGCCAATCCCCGTTGCGCAGGTGGTAACGATCGCCTTTGGCTTGTTCAGTTCCGGCCAGATGATTTTATGCTCTACCGGTACATCGGCGGCAATATCTGCGGCGATGGTTTCCAGATAGTCGCCCTGTAAAATGCGCTCGCCCACGTACAGCGCCATACGCGTGGAGACGTTATTGATGATCACCACCGGCATCGTCACCTGTCGGCTGAAATAGTGGTGGATGTCATTGAGCGATCCCATATCCACCAGGATCACCAGACTACTCGCCAGCGCGTTACGCTCCACGTACTGCGTCACCTGCTGGGCGATGGCCTCCGGCGTGACGTCAAGCGGCATGTCAAAGGATTCATAGACGGTTTGTTTCAGTAGCCGGTTGGCCACATTCGTAATGCTGCTGGCGGTGGCGTAACCGTGGGCGAGAATAACCGCTTTGGTGACCAGGTGACTGCTCTGCACGCCGGTTTTGTTCAGCCAGAGCAGTAACAAAATACGATCCATGGCCTGAATACGCAGATCCAGTCTGCGGGCCAGCGACGCCAGTACTTCTTCGCAAAACAGGTACAGCAACGGGTATTTCTGCTCTAAAAAACGATCGAGCTGTTTACACATTTCGACGTTCAGCCGCGACGGTTCACTGGTCGACCGATGAACCAGATAATGCCCGATGGCGTAGATGCCGTTGCCGTTGTACTGGATGTTGTAACTTTTTTCCAGCCGGTAAAATTCCTCCCTTACCTGACTGGTCACCAGCATCAGCATCTGTGAACTGGTTTTGTCCTGGTTATCGAAGATCAGCCGATCGAACAGATTTTCGATTTCATGACCGATGCGCTGCTCGATGTCATCCCATGAATGCGGTGCCGTACGGTATTTTTCAAACAGCGTCAGCACGCTGAGCTGCGCATCGTGGATGAGCACCCGCCCGGCATTTTGCGTCTGGAGCAGCCATGGCAGACTGGTATGCTCATCCAGACATATTTCTTCGCCCTGTCCGCTTGTCGCGTCGCTGAGCGCGGGCAACTGGGCCATCACCGGCTCCGGTAAATCATGGATTGTCACATGCAGCGGCTGCCCGCCGCCCTGCCGGGCAAAAGCCGAGGCCACCACGTATTTGACGACGTTTTTCAGCTCGCCAACGTTGCCGCGAAAGACATAATGCGTCAGCACGGACAGCAGGCGTGGGCTGATACGCAACGCCAGCCCCACCTTTTTGCTCTCACGCCAGAAGAATTGCAGGATCAGCGCTTCCTTCTCTTTTCGACTACGGCTTTCCAGATCCGGCAGCACCACCTGAATGGGGATACGCCGGATAAAAGTGGTGAGGAAGGTACTGTGAATGTCTTCGGTGGTGGCGAAGATCAGCCGCACGGCAACACGACGCCCGCTGGCGGTTTCTCCCAGCCGATAAATTACCCCGCGATCGAGCCAGGTAAAGAGTTTCTCCTGCCCTTCCGCATGCAGCCGGTGTACTTCATCCAGAAACAAAATCCCGCCATCCGCGGCTTCAAAAGCCCCGGGTTTATCACTGGTCGCGCCGGTAAAAGCGCCTTTAACATAACCAAACAAATTGGCGGCGAGCAGCTCCGGATTATTGGCATACTGAGCGCAGTTCAGGGTGACAAAGGGGGCGTCGGCATCGATTAGCCCCTTTGTAATGGCGTAATCATGCATCAGGTTCGCCAGATAACTTTTGCCGGTGCCGCTGTCGCCGGTGATCAGCAGTGGCAGGCCGCCATCCGGATAAAACAACGCGGTCTTTAATTGTTCTATCGGCTTTTTTAGCGAACCTTCGTGACCGATCAGCAAGGAGAAGTGATCCTGTTGCACGCGCTCGCCGTCGTTTTCCGCCAGCAATTCGTCAAGGCTGGCAAACTCTGTACGGGAAAGCGGAAAAAATTGCTGCTCGAAGCTGGCCTTATGCAGAAAGTACACCGGGCGGGTATTAATTTTTATCAGGACGCCCTGTGTCACCAGTTGATTGAGGTAGTGGCTGGCGGTATTACGCTGTAACCCGAAACGCTGCGCCAGATGACGGGCAGTGAAAATCTCGCTGACGTCGTGCGGATCAAAGAAATCAGTCTGGTTGATTAAAAAGGTGAGTAAATCGTCTTTACGCATCGGACGTTCCTTTTACTGCGCTGAAAACCAGTTGTTATCATGCCGTGAAAGGTGGCGACACCGGGGAATGCATCAGGAAGGATTTTTGTTTTGTGGGCGATAGCACAAAAGGTGGTGTCACTTTTTTGTCACTTATGCCTTGCAGCACACTATCGTAAAGTCGTTAAAACCGAGACGTAGCTCACAATTTAACCTTATAAATCAAGCAGGAAAAAGGGAGTTTTCATTAAGGTAAAAAGCGTCGCTCAAGCTCAATTTATTACCCCAGGAAATTAAAGTGTCGCCGTTCCCCGACACAAGCTAAGTGACGGAAAGTATTTAAGAAAATGCCACTTGTTTCCCGGATTTATTAAGCGTACATTAGCGCCGTCTGGTGTGATTCACACCTGAATTCTGAGGTGCTGCCGCCACCCTAAACGAGATAATTCTCATTTTGATTCTGGCCTGGCGTCATCTCTCTATAATCAGTCCTGTCTTGTTCATGAATGCATACGATGTGTGTGCGGAGCGATGAAAAGTGAAATATTTCTTTATGGGCATTTCGGTAATGGTCATTGTATGGGCCGGTACTTTCGCCCTGATGATCTGAGCAACGTTCATACGAAAAACAGGAGCCGCTGGCTCCTGTTTTTGTTTATTCCGCGTCTTCGGTGAGCGGTCTGGCGGTGGTAGGGAGCAATCCATCAGCGCGGAACATGGCTTTGATGCCCCGCACGGCCTGACGGATACGATCGCGGTTCTCGATCAGCGCAAAGCGCACATGGGTATCGCCATAATCGCCGAAGCCGATCCCTGGTGACACGCACACCTTCGCCTCGTTCAGCAGTTTCTTGGCAAACTCCAGCGATCCCATCGCCGCGTACTGTTCAGGGATTTTCGCCCACACGTACATTGACGCTTTCGGTACTTCCACCATCCAGCCCGCTTCGTGCAGCCCTTTGACCAGCACATCGCGACGGCGTTTGTACTGGGCGGCAATGTCCTTCACGCACTGCTGATCGCCTTCCAGCGCGGCAATCGCGGCCACCTGTAACGGCGTAAAGGTGCCGTAATCGTGGTAGCTTTTAATCCGCGCCAGCGCGCTAACCAGCTCCTGATTCCCCACCATAAAACCAATACGCCAGCCGGCCATATTGTAGCTTTTCGACAGGGTAAAGAATTCCACCGCCACATCGCGCGCGCCGGGCACCTCCATGATGGATGGCGCTTTCCAGCCGTCATAGACGATGTCGGCGTAAGCCAGATCGTGCACTACCAGCACATCATAACGCTTCGCCAGCGCCACCACTTTCTCGAAGAACTCCAGCTCAACGCACTGCGCCGTCGGGTTCGACGGGAAACCGAGGATCATCATTTTCGGCTTCGGATAGCTTTCACGAATGGCGCGCTCCAGTTCATTGAAGAAGTCCACGCCCTCCACCAGCGGCACAGAACGTACCTGCGCCCCGGCGATCACCGCGCCATAAATATGGATCGGGTAGCTGGGATTCGGCACCAGCACGGTATCGCCATGATCGAGCGTGGCCAGCATCAGGTGCGCCAGTCCCTCTTTCGAGCCGATGGTGACAATAGCTTCCGTTTCCGGATCGATATCCACCTGATAGCGCTCCTGATACCAGCGCGAAATGGCGCGGCGAAGGCGTGGAATACCACGTGATGTGGAATAGCCATGGGTATCCGGGCGTTGCGCCACGGTGCAGAGCTTTTCGACAATGTGCGGCGGCGTGGCGCCGTCAGGGTTGCCCATACTGAAATCAATAATATCTTCACCGCGGCGACGCGCGGCCATTTTCAGTTCAGCGGTAATGTTAAAAACATAAGGGGGAAGACGTTCGATGCGCGTAAAGCGACGTACTGGACTGGAGTCAGCCATAGATTCCTCGATGTAACGTTAGCGCCCGGACCGTCCGAGCGACGCTGCCACTGCGTGGCATGTTTAGAAAATAGCCTGAACAAATTCCCGCTGTCGAGGGGCAACGGAAAATAATTTATCAGCCACGAAAAAGCGGAAGGCATTTTTCGTCTGACCAGACAAGCTGCACGATATAAGGCACAAATAAAACAGCAAGTTAACATGATGATAAAAAGAGCATTACCCACCATTGACGTTTTTCACGGCGGGCCATTCGCTGACTGCCCGTCCGTCACAATCCCCTTTTGAAAACAGGGTTTTTCCTCTTAACCCTTTGCGGAAGTTAACTGGTCATCCGGCGTCAGATTTTTTATCATCTCTTTTCCACGCTATTCACACGAGTTTTCCGTGCACGAAATATTTAACATGCTGCTGGCGGTCTTTGATCGGGCGGCGTTAATGCTGATTTGTCTGTTCTTCCTGATCCGCATGCGCCTGTTTCGCGAACTGCTGCATAAAACCGCCCACTCGCCTAAAGAGCTGCTGGCCGTAACGGCCATCTTTTCCATGTTTGCGCTGTTCAGCACCTGGTCCGGCGTGCCGGTGGAGGGGTCGCTGGTCAACGTCCGTATTATTGCGGTGATGTCCGGCGGGATCCTGTTCGGCCCCTGGGTGGGGATTATTACCGGCATCATTGCAGGTATTCATCGCTATCTGATCGATATTGGCGGCGTGACGGCCATTCCCTGTTTTATCACCAGTATTATTGCCGGTTGTCTGGCGGGCTGGATCAACCTCAAAACGCCGAAAGCGCACCACTGGCGCATCGGCATTATCGCCGGGATGCTGTGCGAAACCCTGACCATGATCCTGGTGGTGCTCTGGGCGCCGACTACCGCGCTGGGGCTGGATATCGTGTCGAAAATCGGTATACCGATGATCCTCGGTACCGTATGTATCGGCTTTATTGTGCTGCTGGTGCAGAGTGTCGAAGGGGAGCAGGAGGCCAGCGCAGCACGGCAGGCCAAGCTGGCGCTGGATATTGCCAACAAAACGCTGCCGCTGTTCCGCCATGTGAATACGGAATCCCTGCGTCAGGTCTGCGATATTATCCGCCGCGATATTCATGCCGATGCCGTCGCCATTACCAACGTCGATCATGTGCTGGCCTACGTCGGTATCGGAGAAAACAACTACCGGGACAGCGATGACATTATCAGCCCCACCACCTTTGAAGCGATCAACTCCGGTAAAATCATCATTAAAAACAATGATGAGGCGCATCGCACGCCGGAAATCCACTCCATGCTGGTGATCCCGCTATGGGAAAAAGGCGTGGTCACCGGCACGTTAAAAATCTACTACTGCCATGCGCATCAAATTACTTCGTCGTTGCAGGAGATGGCGATCGGCCTGTCGCAAATCATTTCCACGCAGCTGGAAGTGTCCCGCGCCGAGCAGTTGCGGGAGATGGCCAATAAAGCGGAACTGCGTGCCCTGCAAAGCAAAATTAACCCGCATTTTCTGTTTAACGCCCTGAACGCCATTTCGTCCTCCATTCGCCTTAATCCGGATACCGCCCGGCAGCTGATTTACAATTTATCGCGCTACCTGCGCTATAACATTGAACTGAAAGACGATGAGCAAATTGATATTAAGAAAGAGCTGTATCAAATCAAGGATTACATCGCCATTGAGCAGGCGCGCTTTGGCGACAAACTGACGGTGATTTATGACATCGACGAGGAAGTTAACTGTGTGATCCCAAGCCTGCTGATCCAGCCGCTGGTGGAAAACGCCATCGTGCACGGCATTCAGCCCTGTAAAGGAAAAGGCGTGGTCACCATCAGCGTGGCAGAGTGCGGTAACAGGGTGCGTATCGCCGTGCGCGATACTGGCAACGGTATCGATCCGCAGGTCATTGAGCGGGTCGAGGCCAATGAGATGCCCGGCAATAAAATCGGCTTACTCAATGTGCATCACCGCGTAAAACTGCTGTACGGCGAAGGGCTGCATATTCGCCGCCTGGAGCCGGGAACGGAAATCGCCTTCTACGTGCCGCACGATCGCGCGCCCCTGCCCGCGCCGGTCACGCTGTTGCAATAATCAGGAGAGTCACCATGAAAGTCATCATTGTTGAAGATGAGATCCTGGCGCAGCAGGAGCTGAGCTGGCTCATCAAAGAACACAGCCAGATGGAGATCGTCGGCACCTTTGACGACGGCCTGGACGTGCTGAAGTTTTTGCAGCACAACAAAGTGGACGCGCTGTTTCTGGATATTAATATCCCGTCGCTGGACGGCGTTTTACTGGCGCAGAATATCAGCCAGTTTGCCCATAAACCCTTTATCGTATTTATTACCGCGTGGAAAGAACATGCAGTTGAAGCCTTCGAGCTGGAAGCTTTTGACTATATTCTGAAACCTTATCAGGAATCACGCATCATCAATATGCTGCAAAAGCTGGAGACTGCATGGCAGCAGCAGACTGGCGCAGGTTCCGGCAGCCCGGCGGTGCGTGAAAACGATACCATCAATCTGATTAAAGATGAGCGCATCATCGTTACCAGTATTCACGATATTTACTATGCGGAAGCGCATGAGAAGATGACGTTCGTGTATACCCGGCGCGATGAATTTGTGATGCCGATGAACATCACGGAGTTTTGCAGCAAACTACCGGCAGCGCATTTCTTTCGCTGTCATCGCTCATACTGTGTGAATCTGGACAAGATCCGCGAAATCGAACCCTGGTTTAACAACACCTATATTCTGCGACTGCGGGATCTTGATTTTCAGGTCCCGGTCAGTCGCAGCAAAGTCAAAGAGTTCAGGCAGTTAATGCACCTGTAACCCTTACAGGTAGTAGCCCAGCGTCTGACGTAAATGCGCACCCGCGCCCAGCAGACCCGGGTTGTCGTGCACGATCAGGTAGACCGGAATATCCTGCACGTAGGATTTGAAGCGGCCTTTGTCTTCAAAGCCGCCGCGGAAGCCGGAGGCAGTAAAGAAGTCGAGGAAGCGCGGCACAATGCCACCGGCGATGTATACGCCGCCGAAGGTGCCGAGCGTCAGCGCCAGGTTACCGCCGAAACGTCCCATGATCACGCAGAACAGCGACAGCGCGCGGCGGCAGTCGATGCAGCTGTCTTCCAGCGCGCGCTCGGTGATGTCTTTCGGTTGCAGATTTTCCGGCAGACGTCCGTCGGATTTCACAATCGCGCGGTACAGATTCACCAGCCCCGGACCGGAAAGCACGCGCTCAGCCGAAACGTGGCCGATTTCACTGCGCAGCTCTTCAAGGATAATCCCCTCTTCTTCGCTGTTCGGCGCAAAATCCACGTGACCGCCTTCGCCCGGCAGGCTGACCCAGCGCTTATCGACGTGCACCAGGTGCGCCACGCCAAGGCCAGTGCCCGCGCCATACACGGCAATGGGTTTGCCTTCTACCGGCTCGCCGCCGCCGAACTGCGTCAGATGCTCATTTTTCAGCATCGGGATCGCCATGGATACGGCGGTAAAATCGTTAATAATTTCCAGATGCGCAAAGCCGAGATTTTTCTTCATTTCCGCGATGGAGAATTCCCAGGTGTGGTTGGTCATCGCCACCCAGTCACCAGTGATCGGGCAGGCAATGGCGATGCAGCCATCCTCAACCTCTGCGCCCGTCTCGTCCAGATAGACGCGGACCACGGCTTCCAGCGTGGGATAATCCAGCCCGGAATAGGTTTTGGCGCGGGAAATCTCGCCGCTGTCGACATTACACAACGCCAGGCGTGCGTTAGTGCCGCCCACGTCACCTACTAATGCATACTTTGTCATTCTTTTTACTGCTCCGCTGAAGTCAGAAAAATTCTTTGGCACACTGTAAATTCAAGGCGCTTTAACAACAATGACCATAGCACGAGTGCCTGTATATTATTGAGCTTCATCACAGAATAACTTTACCGTTTCAGCAAAGTCTCAAAGCTGGTGTAAACGTATACACTGATGTTACGTCTGCCAATTGAGGATTAATGCATGGTTTATCAGGCCGATCCTGAGCGCTATAAAAAGATGGAGTTCCGCCGCTGTGGCGAGAGCGGTTTAAAGCTACCGGCGGTGTCGCTGGGGCTGTGGCATAACTTCGGAGACGCCACCCTAGTAGAAACCAGCCGCCAGCTGCTGCGCCGGGCTTTTGATCTCGGCATCACTCATTTCGATCTCGCCAACAACTACGGGCCGCCGCCGGGCTCCGCTGAGCGGCACTTTGGTCGTATCCTGCAGGAAGATTTTAGCCCGTGGCGCGATGAGCTGATCATCTCCACGAAGGCAGGCTACACCATGTGGGAGGGTCCTTACGGCGACTGGGGGTCGCGTAAATATCTTATCGCCAGCCTCGATCAGAGCCTGAAACGCATGGGCCTTGAGTATGTGGACATCTTCTATCACCATCGCCCGGATCCGGAAACGCCGCTGAAAGAGACCATGCGCGCGCTGGATCACATCGTACGCCAGGGCAAGGCGCTGTACGTGGGCCTGTCGAATTACCCGGCGGATATGGCGCGGCAGGCAATTGATATTCTTAACGATCTCGGCACGCCCTGCCTGATCCATCAGCCAAAATATTCGATGTTTGAGCGCTGGGTGGAAGATGAATTGCTGGATGTGCTGGCGGAGAAAGGCGTCGGCAGCATTGCTTTCTCGCCGCTGGCGGGTGGACAGCTGACCGACCGCTATTTACAGGGCATTCCTGCGGATTCCCGCGCCGCCAGCGGTAGCCGTTTCCTCAACCCCGATCAGCTCACCGAAGCAAAACTGCGTAAGGTGCGTCAGTTAAACGATCTGGCGCAGCAACGCGGCCAGAAGCTGTCGCAGATGGCGCTGGCCTGGGTGCTGCGTGACGATAAAGTAACGTCCGTGCTGATTGGCGCAAGTAAAGTGGCGCAGATTGACGATGCGGTCGGCATGCTGGCAAATCGCCACTTCAGCGCGGATGAATGTACCGCCATCGACCACATACTGAACAGCCCGGAATAACAGCACTTTTAGCAAATAATGCTGCCCTTCATGATTTAAGAGTTAAACCAATGCACCGGGGCTTTACAGCCCCGTAATATTGCATTAACAGGCCGTTTCGGCCCCGATCGTGAAGGAGATAAGTATGTTCAGGTCACTGATACTGGCAGCTGTTTTAATGGCTTCTGCCCCGCTGGTGGCAAATGCCGGCGAAATCACCCTGCTGCCCTCAATAAAATTACAAATTGGCGATCGTGATAATTACGGTAACTACTGGGACGGCGGCCGCTGGCGCGACCGTGATTACTGGCATCATCACTATCAATGGCGTGAAAACCGCTGGCGTCCACACGATCGCGGCTATCACCGCGGCTGGGACAAACGTAAAGCCTACGAGCGCGGCTATCGTGAAGGCTGGCGCGATCGCGATGACCACGGTGGACGCGGTCGTCACGGGCATGGTCATGGCCATCATCATTAATACAAAAAAAGCCCGGCATTGCCGGGCTTTTTAATCACGAATTAAAGACCTGTTACTGTTCCCACCAGCAGCCACATATTCAGCACCACCACCAGCAACACGATCAGCCAGCCAATGCGTTTTACCAGCGGCGTGTTGACCAGCTCGCCCATCAGTTTGCTGTCGCTGGTAAAGACCAGCAGCGGCACCAGCGCCAGCGCAATACCGAAGCTTAACAACACCTGGCTCATCACCAGAATGCGCGTCGGATCCAGCCCCATCAAAATCACAATAAACGACGGCAGCATAGTCACGGTACGGCGCACCCATAACGGAATATGGAAGCGGATAAAGCCCTGCATCACTACCTGTCCCGCCAGCGTGCCGACGACGGTGGATGACAGCCCTGCCGCCACAAGGCTAAGGCCAAAAATGGTGGCCGCCGCGTGGCTCAGAAGCGGCTCCAGCGTCAGATAGGCTTCATCGAGATCGGCCACGCCGGTGTGACCGCTGAAATGGAACGCTGCCGCCGCGGTCGCCATCATCGCCAGATTAACAAAACCGGCGATGGTCATGGCGATCGCCACATCCCATTTGGTGGCCGAATAGCGCTCTTTGCGCGATCCGCCATGCAGATGCTGCGTCAACGAGGAGTGCAAATAGATCACGTGCGGCATAATGGTCGCGCCCAGCACGCCCGCCGCGAGAAACACAGCCTCGGTAGTCGGCAGACTGGGGATCAGCATCCCTTTACCTAACGCCGCCAGTTTTGGTTGCGAGAAAAACAGCTCGACGATATAGGCCGCCGCCACAAACAGCAGCAGGCCGCCGATCACTTTTTCCAGCGGTTTTTGGCCGCGTTTTTGCAGCATCAGGATCAGAAAAGTGGCGATACCCGTCAGCACCGCGCCCTGCAGCAGCGATACGCCGAGCAGTAATTTAAAGCCGATGGCCGCGCCGATAAATTCCGCCAGATCTGTCGCCATGGCGATGATCTCCGCCTGCACCCAGTAAAACCACACCAGCGGACGCGGATAGTGGTCGCGGATCTGTTCGGCCAGGTTTTTACCGGTGGCAATGCCCAGTTTGGCAGACAGGATCTGAATGAGCATCGCCATCAGGTTCGCCCAGACCACTACCCACAGCAGCTGGTAGCCAAAACTGGCTCCCGCCTGAATATTGGTGGCAAAGTTGCCTGGATCGATATAACCGATAGCGGCAACGAACGCAGGTCCCATTAATGCGAACCTAAGCTTGCGCGCCGCACGACCACTGTTACTCTCAACGCGACTGTCGTTCATTTATGCCCCTGATATAGCCTTTGCTATGTTTCATGCTAACAAAATGAGAATGATTATCAAGATCACCTGATTTGGTTAAACTGATTGTTCTGATAGCCCGGAGCGATAGCCGGAAGGAATGTGCAGGTGGAAAGGCGCTCTTAACATTTGCCTCATCAATTTGTTAAAAGCTTAGCAGCAATATTAGCCTTTTCTCATCTTTACGTAACATAACAGAAATGTATGTTTGATCACTATTTTTGAGATTCGTCACAGGTAGTTACTATAGTGTGTTTTTGATCTCGTTTTCTTTACGCTTGTTGCATAGAATGTGCACGGAAATTAAACCTGCCTCATATTTGGAGCAAATATGTCCCGCGTTCTTCACTTTGTTCTGGCGCTTGCCGTTGTGGCCTTGCTTGCCTTGTTGTTAAGCAGCGACCGCAAAAAAATTCGCATTCGCTTTGTTATTCAACTTCTTGTTATTGAAGTTTTACTGGCCTGGTTCTTCCTGAACTCCGATGTCGGTCTGGGCTTTGTAAGAGGCTTCTCCGAAATGTTTGAAAAACTGCTCGGATTCGCCAATGAAGGGACAAACTTCGTCTTCGGCAAAATGAATGATGAAGGCCTGGCATTCTTCTTCCTGAAAGTGCTGTGCCCTATCGTCTTCATTTCTGCGCTGATCGGTATCCTGCAACACATTCGTGTGCTGCCGATTGTGATCCGTGCCATTGGTACCGTGCTGTCAAAAGTCAACGGTATGGGCAAACTGGAATCCTTTAACGCCGTCAGCTCGCTGATTCTGGGGCAGTCAGAAAACTTCATCGCCTACAAAGACATCCTCGGCAATATGTCCCGTAACCGCATGTACACCATGGCGGCCACGGCGATGTCTACCGTGTCCATGTCCATCGTGGGCGCGTATATGACCATGCTGCAACCGAAATACGTTGTCGCCGCGCTGGTTCTGAACATGTTCAGCACCTTTATCGTGCTGTCGCTTATCAACCCGTACCGTGTTGATGAGAGCGAAGAAAATCTGCAAATGGCCAACCTGCACGAAGGCCAGAGCTTCTTTGAAATGCTGGGTGAGTACATTCTGGCGGGCTTCAAAGTGGCGATTATCGTGGCGGCGATGCTGATTGGTTTTATCGCGCTGATCTCTGCGCTGAACGCTCTGTTTGCGACCGTGTTTGGTATATCTTTCCAGGGCATTCTGGGCTACATCTTCTACCCGGTCGCCTGGGTGATGGGTGTGCCATCTCATGAAGCCCTGCAGGTGGGCAGTATTATGGCCACCAAGCTGGTATCTAACGAATTCGTGGCGATGATGGATCTGCAAAAAATTGCCGGCACCCTCTCCCCGCGCGCAGAAGGCATTCTGTCTGTGTTCCTCGTTTCCTTCGCAAACTTCTCGTCCATCGGTATCATTGCCGGTGCGATTAAAGGTCTGAATGAAGAACAGGGTAACGTGGTCTCTCGCTTTGGCCTGAAACTGGTCTACGGCTCGACGCTGGTGAGTATCCTGTCTGCATCAATCGCCGCGCTGGTACTGTAATTCTGCGGTGTTAATAAAAACCGGGCTTGTCCCGGTTTTTTTATTTAGTCGCCTAAAGGCTGCGGTTTACCCAGTAAATATCCCTGCAAATATTCCACGCCCAGCTCCAGCAGCAGCTCACGCTGCGCCTGCGTTTCCACAAATTCTGCCACCACCGTCAGCGATTTCGCTTTCGCCAGCGTGCAAATCGCCTGCACGATCATCGCATCTAACGGGTCACGCTCGATGTCTTTTACGAAGGTGCCGTCAATTTTAATAATATCCGCATGCAGACGTTTTAAGCGCTCAAAATTGGCGTAGCCGGTTCCAAAATCATCAATGGCGATTTTAAAGCCGAAATCACGCAGTTGCTGAATGTTATGCAAAGTGGCTTCGGCATGGGAAAAGGCCTGCTCTTCAGTGATCTCGATAATCACGCACTGTGGCGACACGCCGTAACGCGTAAAGAGCGCGATAAGTTCTGTCGCCGACGCCTTTTGCATCAGCGTCATGGGCATCAGGTTGACGGAAAAACGCGCCCCGTCGCAGGGGACCGGATGCGCCCGTAGCCAGCGCAACAGGGTTTCGACCACCAGCATGTCAAAGCGCGGACTGAGATTAAAACGGCTGATCACCGGGATAAAACGATCCGGGGTAACGATTTCGCCGTCGCATTGCAGACGGGTTAAAATCTCGTGGTAGCCGCTGCCATCCGCCCTCCGGACCGGCTGGGCGTAGAGCACCAGTCCCCCCTCTTCCAGCGCGCGCTTTACGCTGTTCAACATCAGCACCTGCCCGGTAGTCTGGTCGGTGACTCTGTCGATACTTTGCGTCAGCGCCAGTACGCGCTGTGTCGTGCTGGCCTGACCGGAAAGCCAGCTAAGCTGTCCCAGCGTATGGTGCAGGTTTTCGCCCGCGCCTTCGATAACGCCCCAGGACGCGCCAAATTCAATCTCAATCGGCGTGTTGTGCCAGAAGATTTTCCGGCTGTTGAGATAATCCACCATATGCTGCAAACGCGCTTCTGGCTCCTGCCCATCCAGCACCAGTAATAACTCGCTTCCCGGCAGGCGGAACAGCTTCTCATGCGCCAGCATCAGCGGTTGCAGGTCGCGGGCAATGCTGCGCTTACAGTGCACGCGCATCATCATGCCGTAGTGACGGCTTAAAAATTCCAGGTTTTGCAAATGCAGACAGCACACGACCACGTGGGGATGCTGTTCCAGATGCTGCTCCAGGGCACGCAGATTGGGCAGGCCGGTCAGCGGGTCGGTAAGCGCCTGAGATTTCCATACCCGCCTGAGCCACTCGCTACGGTGATAAATATGCGCCGTATAGAGAATACAGATTGTCACCGCGATGAGCACCGACAGCACAAAAGCCAGCGAATAGTCTGTGCCGACGCCATGCAGAAAATTGCGATTGTAGGCCACCAGGAACCACGCGGCGATCCCCCAGCTTAACGCGATCAGCGGCGGCGTGAATTCCCGCACGGCGACCATAAACAGGATGAATACGATTGGCACCAGGTAACCGGCGATATATTTCGCTTCGATGGGACTACAAAGAACGATCAGAATAAAACTTAAAGCCAACAACCAGCTAACAGTAAAAATACGTTTACGCAAAGAAAAAATCGGAATAATACTGCGACGCCAGAAAGTACGGGCATAGTGCGGGTTCACCAGCATGCGTAGCGGATAATAAAACAAGGGGGTGAAAATTAGCACGGCGCAGATAAGACTCTGCAAATCAATAATATTATAAATAACCGACGTGGGATCCGAGAAGTTGGAAAGGGAAACCGGATAATCGAACCATTCATTCGCTAAATACATTGAGAGTTTAATACCGGCGGGCGCGAAAAATCCTAACCAGAATATCCGGACACCCATGTATTTATCCGGAAAGGCGTAACGCCAGCGGCTGCCCAGCCGCCATCGCACAAGGGCGCAGGCCAGCAGTACCGGCGCGATCTGGCAAAAGAGCAGTAACACGGCCTCACGTAAGGAGAGATCCATCAGCCAGTGATTTATTAACGCGAAGGCCACGACGATCGGCAATATACTTCGTCGACCAAAGAGCAGAATAATGGACAGCATCGCGCTCAAGGGTAACCAGGCCAGAAAAGCATCCCCCGCCTGGACCAGCGCTGTTGGTGAAAGAATTCGGGAAGTTGTAACGGCTGCGAGACAAATAATGAATGCAAGTATAAATAGTGTTGCGTGTTTATAAATATTAATTTTCATTATGTTTACTGATTTAATCTCACCAACCGCGTTAATCCGAGCCGGAATAATAAGTTCATTCTCAATATCAGGCAAGCTAAGCGCGGGATATTAGCGCGGCAATACAATAAACAGAGGTTTACAGGAATTATCCAGGATAAACAGAAGAAAACTGACATAACAGGAAGCGGTATTTGCAACAGACATAAAAAAACCCCCGCCACAGGCGAGGGTTCAAATTTTGGTGGAGCTAAGCGGGATCGAACCGCTGACCTCTTGCATGCCATGCAAGCGCTCTCCCAGCTGAGCTATAGCCCCACAATGTTATTTACGCACCAAATCTGTTGGGATCAGAATTTGGTGGAGCTAAGCGGGATCGAACCGCTGACCTCTTGCATGCCATGCAAGCGCTCTCCCAGCTGAGCTATAGCCCCAATGCGTAAAGCGTGTCGTGTTGACGGGCGGCATAATATGAATTCCGCCGCGAGGTGTCAACGGCAAAATCAGAAAGCGCCGCTCAATCGCTGAAAAAGCAGTCAAATGAATGACATTGCGAGCCTGCTCGCAGACGTTAGTTAAACCCGTCACACTTTCCTGTTAAAGGGTGCTATAAGATGAACCACTAACCCCCACATCTCGTCAGGAAATTGCATGATCAAGGAACGGATGACGCCGGATGAGCTCGCCAGGCTCACGGGATACAGTCGCCAGACCATCAATAAATGGGTGCGTAAAGAAGGCTGGGTTACCTCGCCAAAACCAGGCGTTCAGGGTGGAAAAGCCCGTCTGGTGCATATCAATGAGCAGGTGCGCGAATTTATACGCAATGCGCGCCGCGCGATCGATGACAGTACCGGTGACGAGGCGTACGGCCTTGAGCCCTCGCTGGAAGCGCTTTTAATGACGCTGGCGAAGGAAATGACCCCGGCAGAACAAAAACAGCTGACTTCCTTGCTGCTACGCGAGGGCATCAGCGGCTTATTACAACGGCTCGGTCTGCGCGACCAGAACTAACATGATGAAAATACCTGATAGATTAACCACTGAAGAGCTGGCTGATTATGTTGGCATGACAAAACAGACGGTGAATCGCTGGATCCGCAGATACGGCTGGCACACCGAAAAGATCCCCGGCGTAAAAGGTGGACGAGGAAGGCAGATCCTTATCGATAATAAGGTGCGGGCTTTTATTATGAAGCTGCCAAAATTTCGTCATCTTGCAGCTGGTCGTTTACTGGCTGAAGCCCCTGCCCCTTATGGCAATATATCGCCAGCACTGCGTCAGATCGTCAGCGTTTTACAAACAATGACGTCTTCCGAAGAAACGCAACTGGATCGTCTGTTGAAGAGGGAAGGATTGCAGTACATGCTGAGCCGCCTCGACATCCATGACAGGGACGCCGCAGGCAAATAAAAAAACGGCAGGATAAACCTGCCGTTCGTTTTTATGCTGACCTGAAAGAATTACTGCTGGCTTTCGCGTGCGGCAATATATTCCAGCGCTTTATTGATGCGCTCAACGCTGCGGGTTTTACCGATGGCATGCACGGTAACGTCCAGCGCCGGAGACTGGCCTGCGCCCGTCACCGCCACACGCAGCGGCATCCCCACTTTGCCCATCCCCACTTCCAGCTCGTCTGCAGTAGCCTGAATAGCGTGATGCACATTTTCCGCCGTCCAGTCGGTAATGGCCGCCAGCTTGTCGCGCACCACTTCCAGCGGTTGACACGCTACCGGACGCAGGTGTTTTTTCGCCGCATCCGCATCCAGCTCCTCGAAGTCCTGGTAGAAGTAGTGGCAGCTCTCCGCCATCTCTTTCAGGGTTTTGCAACGCTCGCCCAGCAGTTTCACCAGATCCGCCAGCTGCGGACCGTTGCGGGTGTCGATGTTCTGCTGCTCGATATGCCATTGCAGATGGGTGGCGACGTATTCCGGCGGCAGGGTGTTGATGTAATGGTGGTTCAGCCACTGCAGTTTTTCGGTGTTGAACGCACTGGCGGATTTGCTGACCGCGCCGAGTGAAAACAGCTTGATCATCTCTTCACGGGAGAAAATTTCCTGATCGCCGCTGGACCAGCCGAGGCGCACCAGATAGTTGAGCAGCGCTTCCGGCAGATAGCCGTCGTCGCGATACTGCATGACGCTGACCGCGCCGTGACGTTTGGATAGTTTTTTGCCATCGTCGCCGTTGATCATCGATACGTGCGCATACACCGGCACCGGCGCATTCAGCGCTTTAAGGATGTTAATCTGGCGCGGGGTGTTATTGATATGGTCTTCGCCGCGGATCACGTGAGTGATCTCCATATCCCAGTCGTCCACCACCACACAGAAGTTATAGGTCGGGGAACCGTCTGTACGGCGGATAATCAGATCGTCCAGCTCCTGGTTGCTGAACTCAATCGGGCCACGGATCTGATCGTCAAAAATTACCGAACCTTCCTGCGGGTTAGCAAAACGCACAACGCAGGGTTCGTCGTCAGCATGATGCTCATGACCGTGACGGCAGCGGCCGTCGTAGCGCGGCTTTTCGCCCTTCGCCATCTGTTCTTCACGCAGCGCGTCCAGGCGCTCTTTAGAGCAGTAGCATTTATACGCCGTGCCAACTTTTAACATGTCGTCGATCACCGCGTTGTAGCGATCGAAACGTTTAGTCTGGAAATACGGGCCTTCATCCCACTCCAGGCTCAGCCAGTTCATGCCGTCCATGATGGCTTCGATAGCCTCCGGCGTAGAGCGCTCAAGATCGGTGTCTTCAATACGCAGCACAAACTCACCGTCGTGATGACGTGCAAAAAGCCAGGAATAGAGCGCGGTACGCGCACCACCAACATGCAGATAGCCAGTGGGGCTTGGCGCGAAGCGAGTTTTAATTTTCATGAATTGGCCTTACGTTGATAAAGATGCCGATAACCGGCAAGTCCTGGAAAATCGAGTGGGCAATATTCTATCACTCCAGGCTGATTCCTCAATGTTGTTACCGCCATGGGCGCGGCAAATCCGTTTTTTGTTGAGAAATCATGCGCGAATGCAGGCTTTGTCGCCACGTTGTTTAATTTTACGACGAACAAACAAAATCTTTAGAAAAGGCGTTGACTCATTTTCAACTCTCCCTATAATGCGACTCCACACAGCGGGGGTGATTAGCTCAGTTGGTAGAGCATCTCCTTTACACGGAGGGGGTCGGCGGTTCGAGCCCGTCATCACCCACCATCTACTTAAAGGTAGACCCGCAGTGCAGATAAGACTTGAGACGTGGGGTGATTAGCTCAGTTGGTAGAGCATCTCCTTTACACGGAGGGGGTCGGCGGTTCGAGCCCGTCATCACCCACCATATCTCACCTTATCAACAGCAGTACCGAAATGGGTGATTAGCTCAGTTGGTAGAGCATCTCCTTTACACGGAGGGGGTCGGCGGTTCGAGCCCGTCATCACCCACCATTTCGGGTCGTTAGCTCAGTTGGTAGAGCAGTTGACTTTTAATCAATTGGTCGCAGGTTCGAATCCTGCACGACCCACCAATGTGGAAAGGCGCCCTAAAGGCGCCTTTTTGCTATGCGTGAAATGCAGGATGAGAACCTGCCGCAGGTTCGGGTCGAGCGAAGCGAGACAACGGAGCCGCTGGCGGCGACGGCCCGAAGGGCGAGCGAAGCGAGTCATCCTGCACGACCCACCAATGTGGAAAGGCGCCCTAAAGGCGCCTTTTTGCTATGCGTTTTTTGCCGGGTGGCGCTGCGCTTACCCGGCCTACAAGATCCAACCGCGCCCATGCCCGGCAAGCCTGCGCTGCCGGGCATGAGTTACGCTTGATGCGTCAGCGCCGCCAGTAAACCCGCTAACACCGGCGTCACCTGTTTTTCCTCATACACCACATACAAATCCGCGGGAATACGTTCTTCGAGCGGGCGAAATGCCACGCCGGGCCACTGCATTTGCGCGTAGCTGTCCGCCATCAGGGTGATGCCCATCCCCATGCTGATCATCGCCAGCACTGTTTGCGGCTCCACCGCTTCGCGCACGATCACCGGTGAAAATCCCGCCCGCTGGCAGACCCGTTGCAGGAACGCCCAGTCAGAATGCACCGACGGCAGCGTGACAAAATGTTCATCGCGCAATAGCGACAGCGGAATGGATGAGCGGGCCGTCAGCGGATGCTCATCCGGCATCGCCACCAGAAACGCCGCCTGCTGCACCCGCTGGCGGGTCAGCCCGGCGGGCAGATCCTGCGCCATCCGCCAGATACCGGCATCCAGTTCCCGCCGCTCCAGCAGCGTCTGCTGCCTTCCGGGTGATTTCTCACGAAACCGCACCTCGACGTCCGGATTGTCCTTCAGAAAGCGATACAGGACGTTACGCATGCCGCTCCACAGCGCCGTGCCCACCACGCCCAACTCTATGCGCCCTGCCTCGCCTCGCCCGATCTGCTCCACCCGCGCCAGCGCCTGGTTGACGTTACTCAGCAGACGGCGCGACTCCTCCAGCAAAATCTTTCCCGCATGGGTTAACACCACGCTGCGGGAATGGCGGACAAACAGCTGCGTCCCCAGCTGGTTTTCCAGGTCTTTGATGTGAAAACTCAGGGGCGGCTGCGACATGTTAAGGCGGGCCGCAGCCCGCCCGAAGTGCAGTTCTTCTGCCACAGCCAGAAAATAGCGCAGCAGTTTCAGGTCGATTTTGTACAGCGGTTCCATCAGATTCGCACGCCTGCGAGGATCATTAAACCTCTGAACGTACCACATCTGCGCGCTTATCAGGTTGATGTTTATAGTTAAAGGCGAAATAAAAGATCACCGCCAGCGCCAGGGCATAGCCAGCAAACACCAGCCAGATGGTCTGCCAGTCCTTCACGCCATCAACGGAAAAATAATCCACCGCCAGCCCGCTCAGGATTGAGCCGACATACGCACCGACGCCGTTGACCATGGTCATAAACAGGCCCTGCGCGCTGGCGCGGATCTCTGAACTGACCTCCTGCTCAACAAACACCGAACCGGAAATGTTGAAGAAATCAAAAGCGCAGCCGTAAACAATCATCGACATCAGCAGCAGCATACAGCCGAACGGCGACGGATCGCCAAAGGCGAACAGCCCAAAGCGCAGCATCCACGCCACCATGCTCATCAGCATCACCGTTTTTATGCCGTAACGCCGCAGAAAAAACGGGATGGTGAGGATAAAACCGATCTCTGCCATTTGCGATACAGACAACAAAATCGACGGGTATCTCACCACCAGGCTGTCGGCAAACTCCGGCTGGCGGGCAAAGTCATGCAGGAAGGGATTGCCAAACACGTTAGTGATTTGCAGCACCGCGCCCAGCAGCATGGCAAAGAGAAAAAACACCGCCATACGGGGATTTTTGAACAACACAAAAGCATCAAGGCCGAGCTTACTGCTCCACGACTGCGACACTTTTTTCGCCACCGTCGGGATTCTGGGCAGCGTTAAGGAGTAGACCGCAAGGCACAGTGATGAAGCAGAGGCGATATAGAGCTGGGCGCTGCTCAGTTCCAGATCCATCAGGCTGACCGTCCACATGGCGATAATAAAGCCCACTGTGCCGTAAACGCGGATCGGCGGAAAATGGCTGACCGTATCCAGCCCTGCCTGCGCAAGACACGAGTAAGAAATACTGTTCGACAGCGCAATGGTCGGCATAAAGGCCATCGCGTTGACCAGCATCACCCAGAACATCAGATCCGGCGTACTGACGCTGGCGGCGTAAAACATCGCCCCGGCGCACACCAGATGGCACAGCAGGTAAGCCCGCTCCGCCCGCAGCCATTTATCGGCGATGATCCCCATAATGCCCGGCATGATAATGGCCGCCAGCCCTTTCGAGCTGTAGACCATCCCCACATTTGCGCCGGTAAAATGCAGGGTATTGATCATGTACGAACCGAGGGTCACCAGCCAGCTTCCCCAGATGAAATACTGCAAAAACGACATGATTTTTAAGCGAACCGTGATCCCCATAGTCTTTTCCTTGTCGCAGAAGGACAAACCGCCCCGGCCAGCGGAGCGGTAGGTGTGATTATCAGGCCAGCTTGCGCAGGAAACCGCAAATCAGGTCGATGAAGTTCTGGCGGGACAGCTCCGCCGCCGCGAGAGTCTGCGCATGAGAAAGCTTCACCTCCCCCAGCCCTTCCGCCAGGTTGGTGATGGCCGACACCGCCACCACTTTCATTCCGCAATGGCGGGCGGAAATGACTTCCGGCACCACGGACATGCCCACCACATCGCCGCCGATAATCTGCATCATACGGATCTCCGCCGCCGTTTCGAAGTTCGGGCCGGAGTAAGAGACGAACACTCCTTCACTGAGCGGGAAACCCGCTTCCTGCGCCACGGTGTGCAGCAGCGCGCGGTAATCCGCGTCATAGGCGTTCGCCAGGGAGAAAAACCGTTCGCCGAAGCGGTCATCGTTCGGCCCGCACAGCGGCGATCCCGGCATAGTGTTGATGTGATCTGAAAGGGCGACAAGACTGCCCGGCCCGACTTCCGGACGCAGCGATCCGGCAGCATTGGTACAGAACAGCAGTTCGCAGCCCAGCAGCTTAAAGGTACGTACCGCATCGGTCATCACCGTCATGCCGCGGCCTTCATAAAAGTGTCCGCGGCCTTTCATACAGGCTACCGGTACGCCCGCCAGCGTACCGAGCACCAGCTCTCCCGCGTGACCGTGGACGGTGCTGACCGGGAAGCCCGGTAAGTCTTCATAAGAGATGGCTACCGCATCCTGAATCTGATCCGCCAGCGCGCCCAGCCCGGAACCTAAAATAAAGGCCACGCGTGGGGTGAAGTTGGGTTTGCGTGCGCGGATGATGTCAGCACAGGTAAAAGGATGATCTGAAAAATGCGAAGAGGTCATGGCGCGTCCTTAATCGTTATGTATTGCCATGCGGAGAGGGTTCCGCGGGTACTCTGGCTTTATAACGAGTCATCGGCTTTCCTGACCAATACACTTTTCGGTGCCTATTGATAGCGCCTCTGTATCAATGGCGGGGGTCAGCAAAATGTCCTCAGAATTATTTACGCTGGCAATGGTAAAGAGTGCGAGTCTCAAGCTCTGCTGAAAAATGCCGATAAAACAATTTTATGGCAAACAAGGAGTTCATCATGACCACCATCTCGACGACCACCCCGTCAGTGCAAACCGGCGGCAGCGCTGGCTCGTCCAGCGCAGGGAACGACACCGCGGCGCAGATCAGCCGTCTGACGCAGAAAATCAACAAACTGACCGCGCAGCTGAAAGAAGTGGCGAACGGCTCAGGCACTGTCGAAGAAAAGCAAAAGCAGCAGGAGCAGATCCGCGCGCAGATCCAGATGCTCCAGGCGCAGCTGGCGCAGCTGCAAAACGAGCAGGCCAAAGAAGCGGAAAAGAAACAAGAGCAAAAACAGCTGACCCAGGCCGAAGGCGTCAACAACCCGTCTGACGACCACAAGATCGATATTTATATTTAACCGCGCAACTGCATCTGGCTCCGGCTTTCCGCCGGGCCTTTCCCCCGCCCTGCCTTTTTTACTCTTCTGAATTGCACGTATCGGATCCTTAACCTATCTGTTTCATAAATGAATGACAGAAATGACTTTTATTTCGCAGAGAGAAAAACGCAGAATAACGATACTGACTTCAGGAGTGTTTATGAAAATTTTCCGCATTCTCGATCCCTTCACCTTAACGCTGGTGGCGGTGGTATTACTGGCGTCGTTCTTCCCGGCGCGCGGTGGCTTTGTGCCCTTTTTTGAGGGACTGACGACCGCCGCCATCGCCCTGCTGTTCTTTATGCATGGCGCAAAACTCTCCCGCGAAGCCATCATCGCCGGCGGCAGCCACTGGCGGCTGCATCTGTGGGTGATGTGCAGCACCTTTGTGGTGTTCCCGGTACTGGGCGTCCTGTTTGCCTGGTGGGCGCCGGTTAACGTCAGCCCGGAGCTATACACCGGTTTTCTGTATCTGTGCATTCTGCCCGCCACCGTGCAGTCCGCCATTGCCTTTACTTCCCTTGCCGGGGGTAACGTGGCCGCGGCCGTCTGTTCGGCGTCAGCGTCGAGTCTGCTGGGGATTTTCCTGTCGCCGCTGCTGGTGGGCCTGGTGATGAATATGCATGGCGCGGAAGGCAGCCTTGAGCAGGTAGGAAAAATTATGCTGCAACTGCTGCTGCCGTTCGTGCTGGGCCACCTGTCGCGTCCGTGGACCGCAGGCTTTGTGACTAAGCATAAAAAATGGATTTCGAAAACGGACCAGACGTCGATCCTGCTGGTGGTCTATTCAGCCTTCAGCGAGGCCGTGGTGAACGGCATCTGGCATAAAGTGGGCGCAGGCTCGCTGCTGTTTATTGTCGTCGTCAGCATTGTGCTGCTGGCGATTATCATCGGCATCAATATCTTTGCCGCCCGCCGCTTCGGGTTCAACAAGGCTGATGAGATCACTATTGTTTTCTGCGGCTCGAAGAAAAGTCTCGCCAACGGTATTCCGATGGCGAACATTCTCTTCCCCGCGTCGGCGGTGGGCATGATGGTGTTACCGCTGATGATTTTCCACCAAATCCAGCTGATGGTCTGTGCGGTGATGGCGCGACGCTATAAGCATCAGACAGAAGTGTTGCAGGCGCAGGAGGCGGCCGCCTCCGACGCCACGCAGGGTTAAGGACGTCGCAGGGGCTGTACCAGCTGCGTCAGCCCCTCGGTTTTGATCAGCAGGGTGAATGCCATCAGCTGACCAAGATGCCCGGCGGGGAATTCATCCTTACGGGCAAACCACAGCAAATACTCTTCCGGTAAATCAATCAGCCTGCGCCCTTTGTATTTCCCAAAGGGCATTTCGGTATTGGCGATTTCAATCAGCTGCGCTTTATCCATTTCACGCACCCAATAAACGGATCATCTCCGCCTCGTCGATTACCTCTATCCCCAACTCCTGCGCCTTCGCCAGCTTCGATCCGGCAGCTTCGCCGGCGATCACCAGATCGGTTTTCTTCGATACGCTGCCCGCAACCTTCGCCCCCAGCGCCAGCAGCGCCGCTTTGGCATCATCACGTGACATCTGGCTCAGGCTGCCGGTCAGCACGATGGTTTTACCGGCGAACGGACTGTCGATTTCTTCGGCATTGACCACCACAGGTGCCGCCCAGTGGATCCCCACTTCTTCCACCAGCTGGCGGATAACGTCCCTGTTGCTCTCTTCATCCAGGAAGTGACGCACATGGGTGGCGACCACAATGCCGACGTCCGGCACTTTTTGCAGTTCGTCGATGGAGGCGGCGATCAGCGCGTCCAGCGTGCCGAAATAGGCTGCCAGCCCGGCGGCGGTGGCTTCACCCACTTCACGAATGCCCAGCGCGTACAGGAAACGGGCAAAAGTGGTCTCTTTCGATTTTTCCAGCGCGTTAACGATATTCTGCGCGGATTTCGGCCCCATGCGATCCAGCCCGGTGAGTTTCCCGGCGGTGAGTCTGAACAGATCCGCTGGCGTATGGACGTACTCTTTCTCCACCAGCTGGTCGATAATTTTATCGCCCATGCCGTCGACATCCATGGCACGGCGCGAGACAAAGTGCTTAAGAGATTCTTTACGCTGCGCGCCGCAGATCAGGCCGCCGGTACAGCGGGTTACCGCTTCGCCTTCTACGCGCTCCACATCCGAGCCGCAGACCG
Organism: Enterobacter sp. SA187; assembly: GCF_001888805.2. Classification (NCBI taxonomy): domain Bacteria; kingdom Pseudomonadati; phylum Pseudomonadota; class Gammaproteobacteria; order Enterobacterales; family Enterobacteriaceae; genus Enterobacter; species Enterobacter sp. SA187. Next base: position 2,373,634 of record NZ_CP019113.1, on the reverse strand, counting down.
GGCAATGGGTCGGGAATTCTACTTCGCGGGTATTCGCCGGACGCTCCGACTCAATGACGTTCACCACCTGCGGGATAACATCCCCGGCGCGGCGGATCACCACTTTATCGCCGATTTTCAGCCCCAGGCGGGCAATTTCATCGGCGTTATGCAGCGTGGCGTTACTGACCAGCACCCCCGCGACATGCACCGGCTCCAGACGCGCCACCGGCGTGATGGCACCGGTACGCCCCACCTGGAATTCAACATCGCGCACCCAGGTCATCTGCTCCTGGGCCGGGAATTTAAAGGCCACCGCCCAGCGCGGCGCACGGGCGACAAAGCCGAGCTGCTCCTGGAGATCCAGCGAGTCCACCTTGATCACCACGCCGTCAATATCGAAACCCAGCTGCGGGCGGTCTTCTTCGACCTTGTGATAAAAATCCAGCACCGCCTGCGGCGTGTCGCAAATGCGGATACGGTCGCTGACCGGCAGTCCCCAGCGTTTGAACTGCTGTAACCGTTCAAGATGGCTGCGCGGTAGTTCGCCGCCTTCCAGAATACCGACGCCGTAGCAGAAGAAGGTTAACGGGCGTTTGGCGGTGATGCGCGGATCAAGCTGGCGCAGCGAGCCCGCGGCGGCGTTACGCGGGTTGGCAAAAATTTTACCGCCAGTGCGCCGGGCTTCCTCGTTGATCTTCTCAAATCCCGCCTGCGGGAGGAACACTTCGCCGCGCACTTCGAGGCGCGCCGGAATATTGTCACCGTGCAGCTTCAGAGGAATGGCGCGGATGGTGCGTACGTTGGTGGTGATGTCTTCACCGGTCGTGCCGTCGCCGCGTGTGGCAGCGCGGATCAGCACACCGTTCTCATAAAGAATACTCACCGCAAGGCCGTCCAGCTTCAGTTCGCAGCAATAGCTCAGCGCGTCGGTGCTTTTCAGTCGATCCTGCACGCGTTTGTTAAAAGCCAGAAAGCTCTCTTCATCAAAGACGTTGTCCAGCGACAGCATGGGCACTTCGTGGCGGATCTGGGTAAAGGCGCTTAAAGGGGCGGCGCCCACGCGCTGGGTTGGCGAGTCGGGGGTGATCAGGTCGGGATGCTGCGCTTCCAGTTCACGCAGTTCACGCAACAGCCGATCGTATTCGGCATCGGGCACTTCCGGCGCGTCCATCACGTGATACAGGTATTCATGATGGCGAAGCGTGGTTCGCAGTTCTGTAAGTTGTTGTTCGATTGATTCCATAACACACCATCAATAATAAAAACCCCCGACAGGCGGGGGTTCAGGAAGGGGTTAGAACAGCCATACGCAGTTTATGCGTTTGCCTCTTTAACTTCGCGAATGCGGGCCTGATACTCACGCAGCTTTTGCGGCGTCATCATACGGCGCTGATCGTCTAACACCATGCCGCCGACTTCATCAGCAATGTACTGAGCAGATTGCAGCATAAGCTTGAAGTTTTGCAACTCATCGCCGTAAGACGGCACCTGCATGAAGATAGTAACGCCAGGCGTGGTGAAGTTGCCGGTCATTTCAGGATCAAAGGTGCCAGGATTAACCATATTCGCCAGGCTGAACAGTGCCGGGCCGCTGCCGTCCGGGCTGAGGTGACGATGGAAAATGTTCATGTCGCCGAACATAAAGCCAGCCTGTTGAATGCTGTTAAGCAGCACATCACCGTTCAGTTCGGTACCCTGATGCGCGGCTACGCTCATCACGATCACCGTTTCTTTACGCTTCGGCGGTTCAGGCGCGATAACCGGCTCTTCAACGACGGGCGCTGGAGCGGGTTCTGGCTGCTGCGGCGCGCTGTACTGCGGCTCGACGTGCGGCGCAGGCTGCGGTTGATGCGTGACAGGCTGCTGGTGAACAGGCTGTTGTTGAGCCGGTTGCGGATGAACTGGCTGTTGATGTACGGGTTGCGGCTGAGCCGGTTGTTGATGCACTGGCTGTTGATGAACAGGCTGCTGCGGCTGCTGTACCGGCTGACGCGGCGGCTCCTCATAAGCCACCGGCGCGCTGTCACGCGGCGGCACGGGTGCCGTCGGGCGAGGCTGTGCCGACGCATAAGGCGGCTGATACTGGTGCTGAGGCGAACGCGGGGCATCCTGCTCAGGGGCTGTTCCCGGTGCAGGGTTAACCCGGTGAACCCGAACTTCACCTACGCCATCGTCGGCGTCTTCGTCGATGTCATCCTCAAAAGGTTCATCATCGCGACGCGACTTCATGCGTTTTAATGGGCGATCGCGGAACATAGAAGAGCGCTCTTTCCGGCTGGTCCAGAACCCATGTACCAGCAGAGCGATTATGGCGATCGCGCCAACAATGATTAATATCAGACGCAAATCCTGCATCATTATATTCTCTGTTGTTCTAACACCTTGCCACCACGGCAAACATTTACTCACTAAGAGTATTTGCCGATTCCCGCAAGTGCAAGTGCACACATGGCTTTCACTGCATAAAGATGAACAAAATCGTGCTTTTTGCTGTTTTTTCGAACATTTCCGAACTAGCCAGCGGCGCGTAAACCGCTAATATAGCCGTGCACTTTCCCTGGCTGTTAATAAAGGAGTCTGGCCTGATATGGGTTTATCATCTGCAACCGCGCCTCGTAGCGGCGTCTGGTACTTTTCTCAGGGCTGGAAGCTCATCACCCTCCCCGGCATTCGCCGCTTTGTGATCATGCCGCTGCTGGTCAATATTCTGCTGATGGGCGCCGCTTTTTTATGGCTCTTTTTACAGCTCGACAGCTGGATCCCGCAACTTATGTCCCACGTACCCGACTGGCTCCAGTGGCTGAGCTATTTACTGTGGCCTCTGGTGGTCATTTCGGTGGTGCTGGTGTTCGGCTATTTCTTCTCAACCCTCGCCAACTGGATCGCGGCCCCCTTCAACGGCCTGCTGGCGGAACAGCTGGAAGCGCGTCTGACCGGCGCAACGCCGCCGGATGCAGGGATCGCCGCCATCATGAAAGACATTCCGCGCATCATGAAGCGTGAATGGCAGAAACTGGCGTGGTATCTGCCGCGGGCCCTGGTGTTGCTGCTTCTTTATTTCATCCCTGGCATTGGTCAGACGGTCGCTCCCGTGCTGTGGTTCCTGTTCAGCGCCTGGATGCTGGCGATCCAGTACTGCGATTATCCCTTTGATAATCATAAAGTGCCCTTTAAAACCATGCGCGAGGCGTTACGCCAGCAAAAGGTCACAAATATGCAGTTTGGCGCGCTGACCAGCCTGTTTACGCTGATCCCGTTCCTTAACCTGGTCATCATGCCGGTGGCGGTATGCGGCGCAACGGCGATGTGGGTGGACTGTTATCGGCCAAAACACGCGCTGTGGAAGTGAGTGGATTATTCCTCTTCTTATTCCATACTTGTTGTCATTATTTCTCATCAGCATATAGATATGCGAAATCCTTACTTCCGCATCATTCTTAACCGCGTATGCTGATGACGTTCCCAAATTCATACAGTTAAGGACGGGCTATGAGTAAGATTTTTGAAGACAACTCGTTGACTATCGGTCATACGCCGCTGGTTCGACTGAACCGCATCGGCAATGGACGCATCCTGGCGAAGGTTGAATCCCGCAACCCGAGCTTCAGCGTGAAATGCCGTATCGGTGCCAATATGATTTGGGATGCCGAAAAACGTGGTGTGCTGAAACAGGGCGTTGAACTGGTTGAACCGACCAGCGGCAACACCGGTATCGCGCTGGCCTATGTGGCTGCCGCGCGCGGTTACAAGCTGACGCTGACCATGCCGGAAACCATGAGCATTGAACGCCGCAAGCTGCTGAAAGCGCTGGGCGCGAACCTGGTGCTGACCGAAGGCGCGAAAGGCATGAAAGGCGCGATCCAGAAGGCGGAAGAAATTGTCGCCAGCGATCCATCCAAATACCTGCTGCTTCAGCAGTTCAGCAACCCGGCGAACCCGGAAATCCACGAAAAAACCACCGGCCCGGAAATCTGGGAAGATACCGACGGACAGGTTGATGTGTTTATCGCAGGCGTGGGCACCGGCGGTACGCTGACCGGCGTGAGCCGTTATATTAAAAATACCAAAGGCAAAACGGATCTCATCACCGTGGCGGTTGAACCGACCGACTCCCCGGTGATCAAGCAAGCGCTGGCAGGCGAAGAGCTGAAGCCAGGCCCGCATAAAATCCAGGGTATCGGCGCAGGCTTTATTCCTGGCAACCTGGATCTTAAGCTTATCGACAAAGTGGTCACCATCACTAACGAAGAAGCCATCGACACCGCGCGTCGTCTGATGGAAGAAGAAGGTATCCTGGCAGGCATCTCTTCCGGAGCCGCCGTAGCGGCAGCATTGAAATTGCAGGAAGACGAAACCTTTACCAACAAGAATATTGTCGTTATTCTCCCTTCTTCAGGTGAGCGTTATTTGAGCACTGCGCTGTTTGCCGATCTCTTCACTGAAAAAGAACTGCAACAGTAATGTCCGCACAGTAAAATCGCGCAAAAAAGCACCTGTCAGGGTGCTTTTTTGTGGCGCACGTCAAAGTTTCCGCTCGCACAGCATTGCTTCGCCCCTGCAGGTCTGGTATTTAAGCACCACATTTATTTCGAAGCGCGAAATTAATCGAATTGTGACTTTGTGCCAGCTGAATCGATTTAATCATTTGGTTCAGGTCTCGCTTTCGCGGCATAATGATTAATGACGGACGAAACCTTAACGGCCAGAAGTTTCCGGCCCGGATTTGCGTCAACACGCTTCTGTATCGCGTCCCGTTACTCTCGGCGCTAACAATACAGGCTAAAGTTAAGCCGCCAGGCTAGACTTTAGTTCCACAACACTAAACCTATAAGTTGGGGAAATACAATGTTCCAGCAAGAAGTTACCATTACCGCTCCGAACGGTCTGCATACCCGCCCTGCTGCTCAGTTTGTTAAAGAAGCAAAAGGCTTCTCCTCTGAGATCACTGTGACCTCCAATGGCAAAAGCGCCAGTGCTAAAAGCCTGTTCAAACTGCAAACTCTGGGTCTGACTCAGGGTACTGTGGTTACGCTGTCCGCAGAAGGCGAAGACGAGCAGAAAGCCGTTGAGCATCTGGTTAAACTGATGGCTGAACTCGAGTAAGTTCACGGGTTCTTTTAAAAATCAGTCACAAGTAAGGTAGGGTTATGATTTCAGGCATTTTAGCATCCCCGGGTATCGCTTTCGGCAAAGCATTGCTGCTGAAAGAAGACGAGATCGTCATCGACCGGAAAAAAATTTCTGCCGACAAGGTTGATCAGGAAGTTGAACGTTTTCTGAGCGGTCGTGCCAAGGCATCAGCGCAACTGGAAGCCATTAAGACTAAAGCTGGCGAAACTTTCGGTGAAGAAAAAGAAGCCATCTTCGAAGGGCACATTATGCTGCTCGAAGATGAGGAGCTTGAGCAGGAAATCATAGCCCTGATTAAAGATAAGCACGTCACTGCTGATGCAGCCGCGCACGAAATTATCGAAGGTCAGGCCACCGCTCTTGAAGAGCTGGATGACGAATACCTGAAAGAACGCGCCGCTGACGTGCGTGACATCGGTAAACGTCTGCTGCGCAATATCCTTGGCCTGGCGATTATCGATCTCAGCGCAATTCAGGATGAAGTCATCCTGGTCGCTGCCGATCTGACTCCGTCCGAAACCGCACAGCTTAACCTGAAGAAGGTGCTGGGCTTTATCACCGACGTTGGCGGCCGTACCTCCCATACCTCTATCATGGCGCGTTCCCTTGAGCTGCCAGCGATTGTGGGCACCGGTAGCGTCACCTCGCAGGTGAAAAACGACGACTATCTGATTCTGGATGCCGTAAACAATCTGGTTTACGTCAACCCGACCAACGAAGAGATCGAAAAACTGCGTGCCGTGCAGGAACAGGTCGCCAGCGAAAAAGCTGAACTGGCGAAGCTGAAAGATCTGCCGGCAATCACGCTCGACGGCCATCAGGTTGAAGTGTGCGCCAACATTGGTACTGTCCGCGATGTAGACGGTGCTGAGCGTAACGGCGCGGAAGGTGTCGGCCTGTACCGTACCGAATTCCTGTTCATGGATCGCGACTCTCTGCCAAGCGAAGAAGAGCAGTTTGCGGCCTATAAAGCCGTTGCAGAAGCCTGTGGCTCGCAAGCGGTTATCGTCCGTACCATGGACATTGGCGGCGATAAAGAGCTGCCGTACATGAACTTCCCGAAAGAAGAAAACCCGTTCCTGGGCTGGCGTGCGGTACGTATCGCTATGGATCGTAAAGAGATCCTCCGCGATCAGGTTCGCGCCATCCTGCGCGCCTCCGCCTTCGGCAAACTGCGCATCATGTTCCCGATGATCATCTCTGTTGAAGAAGTGCGCACGCTGAAAAAAGAGATCGAGATCTATAAACAGGAACTGCGTGACGAAGGTAAAGCCTTTGACGAGAGCATTGAAGTGGGCGTGATGGTGGAAACCCCTGCCGCAGCGACCATTGCCCGTCACCTGGCGAAAGAAGTTGATTTCTTTAGCATCGGTACCAATGATTTAACGCAGTATACGCTGGCAGTTGACCGTGGTAATGATATGATTTCACATCTTTACCAGCCGATGTCACCGTCCGTGCTGACGCTTATCAAGCAAGTCATTGATGCTTCTCATGCTGAAGGCAAATGGACTGGCATGTGTGGTGAGCTAGCAGGCGATGAACGTGCTACACTTCTGTTGCTGGGGATGGGTCTGGATGAATTCAGTATGAGTGCCATTTCTATCCCGCGCATTAAGAAGATTATCCGTAACACGAACTTCGAAGATGCGAAGGTATTAGCAGAGCAGGCTCTTGCTCAACCGACAACGGACGAGTTAATGACGCTGGTTAACAAGTTCATTGAAGAAAAAACAATCTGCTAATCCACGAGATGCGGCCCAAATTACTGCTTAGGAGAAGATCATGGGTTTGTTCGATAAACTGAAATCTCTGGTTTCTGACGATAAGAAAGATACCGGAACCATTGAGATTATCGCTCCGCTGTCTGGCGAGATCGTCAATATTGAAGATGTGCCGGATGTAGTGTTTGCTGAAAAAATCGTTGGTGATGGCATCGCTATCAAACCAACCGGCAACAAAATGGTGGCACCGGTTGACGGTACCATCGGCAAAATCTTTGAAACCAACCATGCCTTCTCTATCGAATCCGATAGCGGCATTGAGCTGTTCGTTCACTTCGGTATTGATACCGTTGAACTGAAAGGCGAAGGTTTCAAACGTATCGCCGAAGAAGGCCAGCGCGTTAAAGTTGGCGACCCGGTCATCGAGTTCGATCTGGCACTGCTGGAAGAGAAAGCCAAGTCTACCCTGACGCCGGTTGTTATCTCCAACATGGACGAAATCAAAGAGCTGATCAAACTGTCCGGTAGCGTGACCGTGGGCGAAACCCCGGTTATCCGCATCAAGAAGTAATTCTTGCCGCACATAAAAAAGGCACCTTCAGGGTGCCTTTTTTTTGCCTGTCACTTTGCGTTCAGACCAGGTCTGGCGGCAGCAGCAGTTCATCACGGCCGGTATCCAGCGTATAACGCATCACCTCAAAAACCCGCGTTCCCGCCTTTTTCACCGCGTCGCTCAGGCTTAAGCCTTTTACGATGCCGCTGGTCAGCTCGGCGCAGAACAGATCGCCGGTGCCTTTTAAATCTGTCGCCACGCGCGGATGGGTGATCACTTCCACACTGTCTGCCGTGACCAGCACCACGTGCATGTCGTCGCTGTCGGCAACGCCCGGCGCACTGGTGATAACAATCCATTTCAGGGAATCAGAGAGCAGCCCTTTGGCGGCGGCAATGGCGCTGTCATGATCGCGGCACGGTTTGCCGGTCAGCACTTCCAGTTCGAAAACGTTCGGCGTCAGCCCCTGCGCCAGCGGCAGCAGATGCTGGCGATAGGCGTCCGGCAGCTCCGGCTTGACGTAAATACCGCTGTCGATGTCGCCAATAACCGGGTCCACCAGGATCAGCAGATCAGGATGCTGCGCCTTCAGCGCCGTCAGCCAGCGCGCCAGAATAGCAATCTGCGACGCATTGCCCATATAACCGGTGGTCACCGCGCGTACCTGGCGCAGCGCATCCCGCTCCTGCAACGCCTGTAAATAACCGCTGAACCACTCGTCGGGGATCACGCCGCCGTAGAAGGTATCGTAATGCGGGGTATTACTGAGCAGCACCGTCGGAACGGCGATCACATTGAGATGGTGACGTTTGATGGTCGGCACGCCAATGCTGTTACCGACGCTGCCGTAAACTACCTGCGACTGCACGGCGACAATATCCGCCTGTAACGCTCTGGTTTTATCGTTGAACAACACCATGTTCATTGTTGCCTCCTTTAGATGCCTGAACCCTGAGAATAACTCTCTTCACCAAACACGCCGGTGGAGAGATAACGATCGCCGCGATCGCAGATAATGGCCACCACGACCGCGCCCGGCGTGGCCTTTGCCACGCGTAACGCCCCGGCGACCGCGCCGCCTGAACTGACGCCGCAGAAGATGCCTTCCCGGGTGGCCAGCTCGCGCATGGTATTCTCCGCTTCACGCTGATGAATATCCAGTACCTCGTCCACCAGCGCGGCATTAAAGATCCCCGGCATATATTCAGCGGGCCAGCGACGGATGCCGGGAATGCTGCTGCCCTCTTCCGGTTGCAGGCCGACAATGGTCACCGCTTTTTCCTGCTCGCGCAGAAAACGGGATACGCCGGTGATGGTGCCGGTGGTACCCATGCTGGAGACAAAGTGAGTGATCCGCCCGCCGGTTTGCTGCCAGATTTCCGGCCCGGTGGTGGTGTAGTGTGCGTAAGGGTTATCAGGATTATTGAACTGATCCAGCAGCTTGCCTTCGCCGCGCTGCGCCATCTCAGCCGCCAGATCGCGTGCGCCTTCCATACCCTGCTCTTTGCTGACCAGCACCAGTTCAGCGCCATAGGCGCGCATTGCCGCCCTGCGCTCCTGGCTCATGTTGTCCGGCATCAGCAATTTCATGCGGTAGCCTTTCATCGCGGCGATCATCGCCAGCGCAATGCCGGTATTCCCGCTGGTGGCCTCGATCAGCACATCGCCGGGTTTAATTTCACCGCGCTTTTCCGCCTGAACGATCATCGATAAAGCCGCGCGATCTTTTACCGATCCCGCCGGGTTATTGCCCTCCAGCTTGACCCAGATTTCACTGCCGTTATCCGGAGTCATGCGCTGGAGTTTCACCAGCGGCGTATTGCCGATAGTGTCTTCTAATGTATTCACAAACGCTGTCCAATAAAAAGCCCGGTGGCGCTTCGCTTACCGGGCTTACATGCATAACCCAGACCTGGACCACCCGGCAAAAACAAGATGGCGATAACTTATCAGCCACGCCCGGTCAGGTCTATATTCACTGTGACGTTTCTGTGTTGCACGATGGCGCTATGATTACCGGGCATGCAAACCAACCCAGTCCGGGCAAGCGAATGCGCCGCCCGGCAAAAGCCCTTATGCCTTATCGTCAGCAGGCAGATATTCCACCTGATACGCCCCCGAGCCGGTTGTTGCACACCATTGCGAACCGTGTGGCGTAAACGCCAGCCCGCCCGCCACAATAATCTCGCAGGCGGCGAGTTTCAGCGTGGCGGTAGTGTTTGCCGGAATACGCACGCTTAGTCGGATGCGCCCATCAACACGACACCAGTGCACGGCGATTTCGCCATACAGTGACTGATAACCGGCATCAACAAAACTCACCTCACCGCCCGGCAGCGGGGAAATAATGACGTGCTTAAAGCCGGGCTGTGCCTCGTCGACCTCAATACCCGCCACCGCACGATATAACCACTCCCCTACCGCTCCGTAGGCATAATGATTAAAGGAGTTCATGTCAGGACTCCACATTGAACCATCCGGTCTGATGCCGTCCCAGTGCTCCCAGATGGTGGTCGCCCCGGCGTTCACCTGATACAGCCATGACGGGAAATCGTCTTTCATCAGCAAAGCCCATGCCTCGTTGATCCGCCCGTTCTGACTCAGCGCATGACAAAAATAGGGTGTGCCGACGAAGCCTGTTACCAGATGTCCCTCCTGTTCCGCCAACAATTCCACCAGCGTATCTACCGTGCGCTGACGCCAGGCATCGGGAACAAGATTGAAATACAACGCCAGAATATGCGCCGTCTGGGTTCTGGCGGTCATCGCGCCGTCAGCGGTGAAAAATTCGCTGTGAAAGTGCTGCACAATGGCCTGATATAACGCCCGGTAATTCGCCGCATCATCATGGCGACCCAGCACTGCCGCCGCGCGGGCGAAAAGCCCGGTGGAATACGCATACCAGGCGGTACAAATCAGCGAATCGGGCGTGGCGCCAAAATAGCTACCTTCGGCGGTATCCAGCGCCACCCAGTCACCGAACTGCAATTTGTAACGCCACAGGTGATTGTCAGCGTGAGCATGCATAAAGTCGATCCAGGCTTTCATACTGTCATATTGCGTGTCCAGAATGCGGGTATCGCCGTACATCAGGTACAGCGTCCAGGGATTCACCACCGCCGCGTCGGCCCAGGCGGATGACGAATGAGTTCCCCCAGCGGACAAAAAACGGTCAGCCTCGCAGTGCCCGGTCAGTATATCCGGGATCACATGAGGAACGCCGCCCTCCGGCGTCTGGTCAATTTTCAGATCGGCCAGCCATTTGGCGAAAAAGTTGCGCGTTTGCATCAGGTAGCTGGCGGTGCGGCAGAAGATTTGCGCATCGCCCGTCCATCCCAGCCGCTCGTCACGCTGCGGGCAGTCCGTCGGCACATCGACGAAATTGCTCTTCAGTCCCCATAAAATATTATGATGTAACTGATTAAGGCCTGCGTGTGAACAGCTAAATCGCCCGGTTTGCTGCATATCCGAATGCAGCACAATGGCTTTAAAATTCTCAGCCTCAATCCGGCCCGGATACTGCTCCACTTTTACATAGCGAAAGCCCTGAAAGGTGAAGTGTGGATGGTAAGTTTCTTCGCCATCGCCGCTAAGGATGTATTCGATGCGCTGCTGCGCACTGCGCAGATTGTCCAGATAGACATTTCCCTGAGCGTCCAGCGTTTCGAAATGGCGCAATACCACCCTGTCGCCACGCTGGCCGTTAACGCAAAACGCCACCCAGCCGCTCATATTCTGGCCGAAATCAATCACCGTATCGCCCTGCGGCGTGGTGATGATAGCCTGAGGCAACAGCGTTTCCTGCGCCTTCACCTTACCTGCGCCCTGAGCGGTCAGCGCCTGCCGGTTAAAAGTCACCACGCTGGCCGGACGCCACCCATGATCGTCAAACTCCGTATTCGCCCAGCCATCTTGCACCAGCCGGGCGTCATACACTTCGCCATCGTAGAGTTCGGAAAAGCGGATCGGCGAGGCATCCGTGCGCCAGCCGTCATTGGAACCGATCACCTGCTGTGTCCCGTCGTCATAGCGAACCACCAGCTGGCAGAGCAGCGCCGTTTGCTCACCGTAAAAATTGCGGTGCCGCATAAAGCCCATGTCCCCTTTAAACCAGCCTGCGCCTACTTCCGCGCCAATGGCATTCTTGCCCTGACGGAGTTGTGCTGTGACATCCCAGGTCTGATACAGCAAATGCTGCTTATAGCTTGTCCAGCCGGGGGCCAGTTCATCATTGCCCACCCGTTGGCCATTGAGATAAAGATGGTAAAGCCCAAGTGCGGTGACGTGGACAAAGGCCACCGCGATAGCTTTATCTGCCAGCCTGAAGGTATGACGCAGCAAGGTGCCGTTCGACTGGTGGCGATTTTCCGGCGTTTCCGCCGAGATAAAATCCGCCTGCCAGGGGGCATTTAGCATACCAGTGACGAATTCTGCGGCCTCGCTCCAGCGGCTCTGTTCGCCATCGTTATCGCTGATACACACGCGCAGGAAATAGCGCGTCGAAGGCAATAGCGGGATGTCCGGCAGCGTGATATTCGCCGACGCGTTATCCGTAACCACACCGCTGTCATAGTGAAGCTGTGAAAACGCGGCGTCCGTACTGCACTGTAGCCGCCAGCTTTGTTGATAGACGTTTTGCCGATCGCTGACAATTTGCCAGCCCACCAGCGGAAATGCGTCCACGCCGCACAGTCCGGGTTCATAATTGAGGGTGATCTTGCTTACTGCCAGCATAATTCTGACTCCTTATTGCTGAAGGTGTTTAAATTCGTCCTGTAATTCGCTGGCCTCAAGGCTGAATTCATTGCGCTGCTGGCCATGGAAGCACAGCCAGCCGATCAACAACCCCGAGGCGACGATAGAAGATAAAATGGTGTAGAGCACAACAGGCCCGGCATCGAGCAACACCGGGGTAACAAAGGCGAGAATGCCGCAGGAGAGACGTGACAGGCCGACAATAGCGCCCTGCGCGGTGGAACGCAGCATGGTGGGGAAAGACTCCTGCGACCAGACTTTCATGATGCCCTCGAACGCCAGACCGCTGCCGATACCGGTAAACAACAGACAGCAGAACCACGACAGCGGCGAGAAGCTCAGCAGCACCGGCATAAAAAATCCGCCAGCAAAAAAACAGGCACCCACTACAAAAATCCGCATCCGGTGCGCCGTATCCACGACTTTCATAAACAACAGGCCGGATACCATACCGACCGGCATGATGAGCAGGTTCCACAAGGAATTTTGCTCCACGCTGATGCCGACAACATTAACCGCCACATAGGTGCCAAACTGCCCGCCGGTATTTGCTGCCAGATTGGTGAAGGAATAAAACAGACACAGCGCGAAAAAAGGCCATGCGTATTTGCCGCGCAGCAGATCTTTAAACGCAACTTTTTGCGCCCGTACCGTACTCACGCCGCGTAATCGCTCGTCGCACGCCGTCAGCCACAGCGGGGATTCAGGGATCGACCAGCGCAGCACCAGCAGCGTTGCCGCCACCACGCCCACATGCAGATACATGATTTGCGCCCCCGTCGCCCCCCAGCCGCCCACCACGGCGGAGATCGCCATGGTGGTGCCAATGCCCAGCGTCCACAGCAAATTCGACAGGCCAATGATCTTGCCGCGATTCGTATCGCTGGCGGCTTCGGCGATGGTGGCGAGCGATACCGGTAGATCGGCCCCGGTCGCCAGCCCCACCAGTACTGTGCCGATAAATAACAGCGGGAAGAGTTTGCCAAACGCCAGTAATAGCGTACCGGCCACGATCATCGCCATGGTGGTGATAAAGACGTTACGCCTGCCGAGGCGATCCCCCAGACGCCCGCCGACGCAGGCACCCAGTGCGATGCATAAGGTTAATATGCCCGACAAAATGCCAATTTCTGTCGCTGTGGTGCCGATCGCTTTCTGATAAATAACCAGCGCAGTGCCATTAGAAACAATGGCCGCTGAGTCGATATAAGACGCCATGCCCGAAACGACGCCCACATACCAGGCATTCGGTTGTGTATTTTTATCCATAACATTCACTCCATTTCCTTATTATTGACCACCCATTAGAGGATCATGTTTCGCTGACCGAACGGCTTAACTGGCGCTCCTGTGTGGGCGTACGTGAAAAGTGTTTTTTATACATTTCGGTTAAATGCGGGGCATTAATAAAGCCACAATGCGTGGCAATAGTTTTCACTGGCAAATCGGTGGTACGCAATTTCTCCTGCGCTTTTAATAAACGAAAAATTTGCTGGAATTTTTGCGGAGTAACTCCGGTCAGATCGTGAAAAGCTCGATACATGGTGCGCTGGGAAAGCCCCGCCATTTCGCATAAGCTCTGCCAGTGAATCTGCTGCGGATAGTTATGACGAATATAATTCAGTAAATACAGGACACCGTTGCCGCCCGGAGCGGTGCGATGCGCCGACTGTTCGATACACTGATACAGCGTGGAGAAGATCCCCAGCAGCCGCGATTCAGTATGCGCAAAATAGGCGCAGTCATAGCTGTCATCGCGTCGTGCGCTTACTGCTGCCGCCTCGGCGATCACCTGCCGGAGTTCATTTTCACCAAGCGGCTGATAGTGCTGCGTAAAGGGTACAGTGTGTTTTTTTACCATTACCAGCAGATCATCTACATGATGAATAAAATGAAACGGACGCTGTTTGTGAAGCAGTATATTGATAAGTGACAAATGACTAGTCTGATTATAATAATGTACATCATTTGCCGACACGTAAAAAAAATCACCCTGGTGAATTAACTCAACCTGATCGTTAATGACATGAAATCCGCAGCCACCACATACAATTACCAACTCATCGAATTCATGCCCGTGAATATCTGCCATGGCCTGATTGTTTAATTTAAAAAGACAAAAGGCATGGATGTCCGACAGGAAAAAATCCTGACTTAATTTAATATCCATATGCTGGCGCTCCTGATAACAGGTATTACCATTTATGGGTTTTATTAGAGCGCATAATGAATGACAAGTCATTATGAGGAAATGGCAGTGGAATGAAAGTCAGTGTGACCTTACCTGCATTTCGAGTGTGTGGAGGAAATAAAAAAGCGACAGGGTTGTGTTTTTTTGCCGGGCGGCACATTCGCTTGCCCGGCCTACAGGTAAGGAGCCATTATGTAGGCCCGGTAAGCGAAGCGCCACCGGGCATTACGTCCTCACGCGGATTCCGCCAGCGGCTGTTCTTCGTGATTTTCGATTCGCTCATTGCCGTGGTACAGACGCGCGTGTTGCAGGCCGACAAACAGCCGTTCGCCGCGCACCGGCGCATCATCTCCGCGCATCACCACGGCTAAAGTTTCGTCATACCAGCCCAGCGGCTGCACCACCAGCTGCGTATAATGCCCTTTCGGACTGGCTTCGATGACCTGCACCGGCAGCGGCGAATCCAGACTGGTACGACGGCTGATGTCCACTTCCCACGGGCGCAGGAACAGATCCACGTCCCCCTGATGGGCAGGCGTATAACCCAGCGGCCAGCGGTGCGCGCCGACGTGGAACTGCCCGCCGCGTACCGTGCCTTTCAGACGGTTCACTTCGCCCATAAATTCCAGCACAAAGCGGGTCGCCGGTTCGCGCCACACCTGCTCCGGCACATCAACCTGCTCGATGTTGCCCTGACTCATTACCACCACGCGATCCGCGACTTCCATTGCCTCTTCCTGATCGTGGGTGACGAACACGCTGGTGAATTTCAGTTCTTCATGCAACTGACGCAGCCAGCGGCGCAGCTCTTTACGCACCTGCGCATCCAGCGCGCCGAAAGGCTCGTCGAGCAGTAAGATCTGCGGATCCGGTGCCAGCGCGCGGGCCAGCGCCACACGCTGTTTCTGCCCGCCGGATAGCTGGGCCGGGTAACGATCGGCGAGATGCGCCAGCTGCACCATCTCAAGTAATTTAGTGACTTTCGCTTTGATGGCGAGGGCATCCGGACGCTCGCGACGCGGCAGCACCGTCAGGCCAAAGGCAATATTGTCGAACACCGTCATATGGCGGAACAGCGCGTAATGCTGGAACACGAAGCCGACTTTACGATCGCGGGCATGCAGACGGCTGACGTCGGTGCCCTGAAAACGGATGCGGCCGCTGGACTGGTGCTCCAGCCCGGCAATAATGCGCAGCAACGTGGTTTTACCGGAGCCGGACGGCCCCAGCAGCGCCACCATTTGTCCGGAAGGAATATCCAGCGAGATGTCATTGAGCACCTGGGTGCGTCCGAATGACTTCTTAATGTTGGCGATCTCAATGCTCATGATGTTCCTCCTGTTGCGCGCGTTTTTCCTGATTGTGCAAACGCCACTGCAACCCACTCTTTAAAAACAGGGTCAAAATAGCCATTAACGTCAGCAGGGCGGCGGCGGTAAAGGAGCCTACCGTGTTGTAATCCTGCTCCAGCAATTCTATCTGTAACGGCAGCGACAGGGTTTCACCGCGGATCGAGCCGGATACCACCGACACCGCCCCGAATTCACCGATGGCGCGTGCATTGGTCAGCACCACGCCATAGAGCAGTGCCCAGCGGATATTGGGTAAGGTGACGCGGCGGAACATCTGCCAGCCGGACGCGCCGAGCAAAATGGCGGCCTCATCTTCATGGCTGCCCTGGCTTAACATCACCGGCACCAGCTCGCGCACCACAAAAGGACAAGTCACAAAGATGGTCACCAGCACCATGCCGGGCCAGGCAAACATGATCTGCATATCATGCGCGTCCAGCCAGCCGCCGAGGGGCCCATTGGAGCCGTAAAACAGCAAATAGACTAAACCGGCGACCACCGGCGAGACGGCGAACGGAATATCCAGTAGCGTCAGCAGCAGCTGACGGCCCGGAAAATCAAAGCGCGTCACCAGCCAGGCCAGCAGAATGCCGAACACCAGGTTCACCGGCACGGTGATCAGCGCAATCATTACCGTCAGCCAGATGGCGTGCAGCATGTCCGGATCGGCAAGGTTTTGCAGCACCGGCATCAGCCCTTTGCTGAAGGCCTGCACGAAGATATAGATCATCGGCACCAGCAGGATGAACGCAGAAAGGAGCATCCCGGTGCCAATTAAAAACCATTTGCCCCAGTTAATACGGGGCGCGTCAAAGCGTTTCAATTGGGTAACGTCCGCCATTAGTGACCTACCACACGCCGGCCAAAGCGACTTTGCAGGGTATTGATGGAAAACAGCAGCAGTAAGGATGCCGCGAGGATCACCGAGGCAATGGCGCTCGCCGCCGGATAATCAAACTCCTGGAGGCGCACGAAAATCATCAGCGATGTCACTTCCGTTTTCCACGCGATGTTACCGGCGATAAAAATCACCGCGCCAAACTCCCCCAGACTACGGGTAAAGGACAGCGCCACGCCCGCCAGCAACGCCGGGGAAAGCTCCGGCATCACCACTTTGCGGAAACTCTGTAAGCGGGTTGCGCCCAGGGTTTGCGCGGCTTCTTCGTATTCCGGGCCTAACTCTTCCAGCACCGGCTGTACGGTACGCACCACAAAGGGGATGCTGGTAAAGGCCATCGCCACCGCGATACCAAGCCAGGTATAGGTGACTTTAATATCGAACTGCGCCAGCCACTGGCCGTAAAAGCCGTTAACGGAAAACAGCGACGCCAGGGTTAAGCCCGCCACCGCCGTGGGCAGCGCGAAGGGTAAATCCATCAGCGCGTCGAGCAGCGTACGCCCCGGAAAACGGTAGCGGGTGAGGATCCACGCCATCAGCAGGCCAAACACACCGTTGAAAATGGACGCCACAAAAGCCGACAGCAGCGTGACTTTATAGGCCGCCACCACCTGCGGATTAGTGATCACTTCCCAGTACTGCGCCCAGCTCATTTGCGCCAGCTGCATCACCAGCGCGCTTAACGGCAGTAATAAAATCAGGCAGACGAACAGTAAACTGGTGCCAAGACTCAGGGTAAAGCCCGGCAGCACGCGCCGGGTCGACATGGCAAACATCAGCTACGCCCCGCCGCCAGCAGTTTGTCCAGCTCGCCGCCGGTGGTGAAGTGGGTTTTCATCACCTCAGGCCAGCTGCCGAACTGATCTTCCACGCGGAACAGGTCGGTCTGCGGGAATTTATCCTGCAGTTTTTCCATTACCTGCGGATTGTTCACGCGGTAGTAGTAATCGGTGATGATGGTCTGCGCCTGCGGGCTGTACAGCCAGTTCAGATAAGCTTTCGCCGCTTTTTCTGTGCCATTGGCCTTAACGTTTTTATCCACCCAGGCGACCGGGAATTCCGCGAGGATATTCACCTTCGGCACCACGACTTCAAAGCCCTGCGCTTCATACTGTTTGCGGATGTTGTTTACTTCCGATTCAAAGGTGATCAGCACATCGCCGAGGCCGCGCTCCACAAAGGTGGTGGTCGCGCCGCGTCCGCCGGTATCAAAGACTTCGACGTTTTTCAGGAACTGGGTCATGAATTTTTCAGTTTTGGCTTTATCGCCGCCGTCGGCTTTTGCCGCAGCGCCCCAGGCCGCCAGATAGGTATAACGCGCGTTACCGGAGGTTTTCGGATTCGGGAAGATCAGCTTCACATCAGAACGCACCAGATCGTTCCAGTCGTGGATATTTTTCGGGTTACCTTTGCGCACCAGGAACGCCATGGTGGAGTAAAACGGCGAGCTGTTATTCGGCAGACGGCTCTGCCAGTCCGCCGGGATCAGCTTGCCTTTATCATGCAGGATCTGCACGTCAGTGACCTGGTTATAGGTCACCACGTCAGCCTTCAGGCCTTGCAGGATCGCCAGCGCCTGTTTTGAAGAACCGGCATGGGATTGTTTGATGGTCAGTTTGTCGCCGCCATTGTCCTTCGCCCACTGCTGTTCAAACGGCGGATTCAGGGCGGCAAACAGCTCGCGGGAGACATCATAGGAGCTGTTAAGCAGTTCTGTTGCCTGCGCCTGAGCCACCAGCAACAGGGATGCTGCAAGCGTCAGATATCCTTTTTTAAGTTTGGTCATGGCGGTGCGCACCCTTATAAGTAGAAAGACTGTTCGGATCACAGTTTATTTATAAGCAGTACGAAAGGAGTAACGGTTTTATATACCGTTTGGTGATTTGCAAGTTGAAAAGAGAATAAGGCAGCAGGGAAATTGCCGGGTAGCGCTAAGGCTTACCCGGCCTGCGAATCAACAGAGCTTTTACAGCGCTAATAACCGCGACAGCGATGGCGCAAAATAGTAACCACCGGTGACCGGACGGGTGAAGCGCAGCATGGCGTCGCGCTTACCGTCGGTGTCGCCAAACATGCTCAGCAGTTGCTGTTCAATGTTGTACAGGCGGGCGCAGTAGGCGCAGAAGTAAAGGCCGTGCGTGCCGCTGGCCTTACCATAAGGCAGGCTCTGACGGACGATTTTCAGCCCCTTGCCGTTCTCTTTCAGATCGACGCGGGACAGGTGCGAGGTGATCGGGCGCGCATCGCCGTCAATCTCTTCGTTGGCGACTTTGGTGCGGCCAATCATCATCTCCTGATCCGGCACGCTCATGCGGTTCAGCTGTTTCAGGTTATGTTCCCAGCGCTGCACAAATACATAGCTGCCGCCCGCGTCCACGCCGTCTTTGATCACCGCCACCTCGGTACGCGTTTCCACGCCCGCCGGGTTTTCGGTGCCGTCGACAAACCCGCTCAGATCGCGATCTTCCACCCAGCGGAAACCGTGCACTTCTTCTTTCACCTCCAGCGCATCGCCGAAGGCTTCCAGCGCCGCCTGGGCGACGGAGAAGTTAATATCATGACGCAGGGATAAAATGTGGATCAGCACGTCGTACTGGGTCGCGGGGGCCAGCCCTTTACCGTAAGGCACGAAATCTTTCAGTTCGGCTGCGCCCACGCCGCCGCTCAGCTCGCGCCAGACGTTATGCCCGAAGGCCACCACCGCGCCGAGGGCGGCGTCCGGGTATGCCGCCTGAAAGGTGGCCAGTTTATCGGCAAAAATTTTACTGCCTGCGCGCAGGGCGTTGATGTCGCCCCTGACGTTCGCTTCCATCCATATTGCCGCACGGCAATGTTCCGGCAAAATGCCGCTCTGTACCTGAGACATCGATCGCTCCTGAAAAAAAGATGCCACGCGACCGTGGCATTGATGGGCGTATTGTACCCGTTTTTTCTCAGGGACAGATGATCCGCCGCAAATTAGCGACGCCAGATAATTTTCGTCAGCGTCCAGTTTTTCAGGGCGTCATCGGCAGGCATCAGGTTTTCCGGGCCGCTCCAGTTTCCGCTGAACAGATAACTGATGTGCTGGCTCTCTTTCGCCCGGCATTCTACGGCGTTGCTGTCGTCGCCGGTGGCTTTTTCACAGTTGCCGTAGGCTTTGTCATAGAGATCGCCAAAAGGCGTGCCGATGGCGGTACCGCTGGCGGTTTCAATATCTTTGTCCAGCACGTCGATACGGCTGACCGTCCCCTGCTCGCCCTGGATCACCATCGCCAGTTCGTCGCCTTTCAGCGCTTCGAAATAACGCACAATGGCGCCGTTTTCGGTTTTCATGCCGCTGCGCAGGCGATAATCTCCGCCCAGCGCCGCGTTGATGGCGTCTTCGTTGAGCGCCGTGCTGCCCGTCAGATCGCCGACGCCCTCTTTGGTGACTTCCAGTGACGAGCCAAACCAGTTCCACGGATTCGCCGCCGACCAGTTAACGTTGCTGAGCGTGGAGCAGCCGGTAAGCAGCAGTGGCGTAGCGCATAACAGTAAACGCAGCGATTTCATGATGACTTCCTTTTTATTTCAGTTAACGCCAGTTGGAGTACCAGAACGGCAAAAAGTGCCGTGATTACGCCTCCGGCGTGAAGCAGGCGCGCAGGCGGCGGTCGGTGAGCAACCACCAGAGGGCAAAACTGTCGATCGCAAGCAGGGTTAATCCCGTGCCGGTGATGTCCTCGCCCGTCAGCCACAGCAGCGGCTGCCAGACCAGCAGCGCCAGTTGCGCCAGGATCAACAGGCCACGCAACAGCGGCCACAAGCGCGGATAGTGCTGACGACGCCCGCTGAACAAAAACGTCAGCACTGCCGGAAGACCCGGTAACAGCCCCCACCAGAACAGATCGTGGTCCGGATAAAACAGGCTCAGCAGCGCGCTGCCCTGCTCACGGGATGCCCCCGCCATCACAAACAGCACCCAGGTGCGCGCCTGTAATAACAGCACGCACCAGAGCATCAGGGGCAGGCGTAAGCGTCCGTGCTGGTCAAAATCGGCGGGTAAAAACTCAATATTCTTCATCTTCAATCAGGCGCTTGCCCAGATTGAGCACGTCGGCATGCTCGTAGCCCAGACGTTCATACATGCCGAGCACCACGTCGTTATCTTCACGCACCATAATCTGAATTTTCGGGCAGCCGCGGGCAATGAGCTTTTTCTCAAGACGATTGAGCAGGGCATTGGCGATGCCGCGCCCGCGATATTCCGGATGCACGCCAAGATAGTAGGCCGAACCGCGATGCCCGTCGTAGCCACCCATTACGGTACCCACCACTTCCCCGTTCACTTCCGCCACCAGAAACAGGCTGACGTCATGATTTACCTTACGTTCGATATCCATTTCCGGATCGTTCCACGGGCGCAGGAGTTCACAACGCTCCCACAGGGTAATGACTTCTTCGAAATCGGCCTGGCGAAATACGCGTATCTCCATGGTTTGACCTACTCTTTTCAGGCTAAAACGTTGATTATGGCGTGAAGTGCCGGGGAAACCAATATCCGGCGAAGTCAGCGCGAAAAAATGGCATACTAGGACTCTGTCACGTATTGAAATGAAAAGTAAAACAATTCTTAACAACGAGTGTCGTAACGGATAACACGATACGATATAACACCACGGACCCCTTTTTTACAGTTCAGGCCGTATGAACACATTCAAACCCTTAAAAACACTCACCTCGCGTCGCCAGGTGCTCAAAGCCGGTCTGGCCGTTCTTACGCTGTCCGGCATGTCAAAAGCCCTCGCCAAAGAAGAAGCGTCGCTGAAGGTTGCCAACAGTCATAGCCAGCCGAAGGCGAAAAAAAGCGGCGCACGCCGTGTCGTGGTACTGGATCCCGGTCATGGCGGTATTGATACCGGCGCGATTGGCGGTAACGGCTCGAAAGAGAAACATGTGGTGCTGGCGATCGCCAAAAACGTGCGCTCCATTCTGCGCAGCAAAGGCATTGATGCCCGTCTGACGCGCACCGGCGACACCTTTATCCCGCTCTACGATCGCGTGGAGATTGCCCATAAGCACGGCGCGGATCTGTTTATGTCGATCCACGCCGACGGCTTTACTAATCCCAATGCCGCCGGTGCGTCGGTGTTCGCTCTCTCCAATCGCGGCGCGAGTAGCGCGATGGCGAAATACCTGTCAGAGCGCGAGAACGCCGTGGATGAGCTGGCCGGTAAAAAAGCCACCGATAAAGATCACCTTTTGCAGCAGGTGCTGTTCGACCTGGTGCAGACCGACACCATCAAAAACAGCCTGACGCTGGGCTCGCATATTCTGAAGCAGATTAAACCGGTGCACCGTCTGCACAGTAAGCACACGGAACAGGCGGCGTTTGTGGTGCTGAAATCGCCATCCGTGCCCTCGGTGCTGGTGGAGACGTCATTCATCACCAATCCGGCGGAAGAAAAATTGCTCGGCACCGCCGCCTTCCGTCAGAAGATCGCCAGCGCCATTGCGTCAGGCGTCATCAGTTACTTCAACTGGTTCGATAACCAGAAAGCGCATTCGAGAAAACGTTAATGACCACACCTGACGCTAACCTGGTAAAAGCCTTCCTGCTGCAATTACAGGACGAGATCTGTCAGCAGCTTTTCGCCGTCGACGGCGCAGACTTTCTGGAAGATAACTGGCAGCGCGAAGCCGGTGGCGGCGGGCGTACCCGCGTGTTACGCAACGGCGGCGTGTTTGAGCAGGCGGGCGTGAATTTTTCCCACGTTTATGGCGCGGCCATGCCCGCCTCGGCCACCGCCCACCGCCCGGAGCTGGCCGGCCGCTCTTTTGAGGCGATGGGCGTCTCGCTGGTGGTGCATCCACATAACCCGTATGTGCCCACCAGCCATGCCAACGTGCGCTTTTTCATTGCCGAAAAGCCCGGCGCCGATCCGGTATGGTGGTTTGGCGGCGGTTTTGATCTGACGCCGTTTTACGGTTTTGCAGAAGACGCCGTGCACTGGCACCGTACCGCCCGGGAACTCTGCCTGCCGTTTGGCGAAGACGTCTACCCACGCTACAAAAAATGGTGCGACGACTATTTCTTCTTAAAACACCGCAACGAGCAGCGCGGCATCGGCGGGCTGTTCTTTGACGATCTGAACACCCCGGACTTTGCGCAGTGCTTTGCTTTTATGCAGGCGGTGGGCGAAGGTTATACCCGCGCCTATCTGCCGATTGTCGAAAAACGCAAATCGCTGCCGTTCGGCGAGCGCGAGCGCGCTTTTCAGTTGTACCGTCGCGGGCGTTATGTGGAATTTAATCTGGTGTGGGATCGCGGAACGCTGTTTGGCCTGCAAACCGGCGGCCGCACCGAATCGATCCTGATGTCGCTGCCGCCGCAGGTGGCGTGGGAATATAACTATCAGCCGGAAACCGGCAGCCCGGAAGCGGCACTGAGCGAGTTTATTCAGGTCAGGGACTGGGTCTAAGCCCCGCCCCTGCTCTGGATCTTAATGCGTGACGCCGTGATTCTCGCGGCGATAGGCTCCCGGCGGCTGATGGAAAGTGCGGGTAAAGATGCGCGTAAAGGTCTGCTGTGAATCAAAGCCATATTTCAGGCAAATATCGTAAACCTTCTGATCGGTGTCGCGCAGATCCCGCGCGGCCAGCCGCAGTTTACGCTCCCGAATATAACGCCCCAGACTTTCACCCTTGTAATGCATAAACAGGCGTTGCAGGTGCCACTTTGAGTAGCCTGCGTGGCGGGCGATGTCATCAATCCGCAAAGGCTGATGCAGATTGTCGTCGATCCACTCGACGATAGTGTCGATAACCTGAGCGGAAATAGTCATTTTTCTCCCCCTCTGCTCTTCGAAAGTTATATCAGGATGGATTACCGCCACCAGGCGATGAACTGCTGTAGCGCGTCGGCGGCATGTACAGGTTCGCCCAGGCGCGGCGTAAGCAGCCGGTAATCCCGGTTCTCACTGGCTGTGGCCAGGCGTTTGTACGGGTCGTCCCAGGTGTGTTTTGCCAGCACAAAGCGTCCGGCGTGACCGGGTAAAACGGCGCGGGCATGCAGATCAACGGCAGCCTGCGCGGTTTCTTCCGGCATCATATGAATGTATTTCCAGTCTTCGTCGTACTGACCGTTCTCAAGGATCGCCAGATCGACGCTGCCGAACTGCTCGCCTATCGCCCTGAAATGCGGGCCGTAGCCGGTATCGCCGCTGTAGTAAACCTTGCGCGCCGGGGTTTCCAGCATAAAGCTGGCCCATAGCGTCTGATTACGCTTCAGGCCGCGCCCGGAGAAATGCCGCGCGGGGAGCACGTGCACGCGCAGATCTTCGCTGATTTGCACCGCCTGGTTCCAGTCGGCTTCCGTGATAATCGCCGGATCCATACCCCAGTAGCGCAGATGCGATCCCACACCAAGCGGCGTCACCACCCGCTTCACTTTCGGCAGCAGCGCGGTAATGGTGGCGTGATCGAGATGATCGTAATGGTCATGGGAAATAATCAGCAGATCGATGTCCGGCATCGTCTCTGCCCGCCACGGATACTCTCCGGCAAAGGCCTTATTGATAAAGGAAAACGGCGCGGCGTAATTGCTGAACACCGGGTCGATGAGAATGCGTTTGCCTGCCAGCTGCATGTACCAGGATGAGTGCCCCAGCCAGACGACGGTGTCTTCCTGCAACGGCAGGCCCGCCAGATCGGTGTTCACCATCGGCAGCGGCTGCGCCGGACGGGCGTTCTCGCGTTTGGTAACCAGAAACTCCCACCACGCCGCCAGCATATTTTTCTTACCGGTAAAACCCGGCGTGGGCAGCGCGTTATGAAACTGACCGTCACGATAGTGCGGCGATTTTTCCACTTCAGTAAGCTGTGCGCCCTGCGGCGGCTGGCCGAAGCCCGCATTCAGGACAAAAGGTAAACTGGCCGTTGCTGCGACTAACATGACAATAACCACGCTGAAAAGGAGTCGTTTCATATCCTGGCTCAAAAAAAATCGCTCCTGTCCGCTGGAACGATAAGTGCAAACTTGATTATGAGTGAGTAAGCACTCATTATAGAAAGGCATCGAAAGTCGTCAAGTCGATTTTCGATCTTTGACACAGAGCGTTGCGACATCGCGTCTGGCATGATTCAATCAGCGTTTTTGCCCAATGTGAGGAAATCTGTAGTGGCTCGTCCGAAAAGTGAAGATAAGAAGCAGGCCCTGCTGGATGCGGCGACAGAAGCTATTGCGCAATCCGGCATCACGGCGTCCACCGCGCTCATTGCCCGTAAAGCGGGCGTGGCGGAAGGCACCTTGTTTCGCTACTTCGCCACGAAAGACGACCTCTTAAACGCCCTCTATGTGCATCTGAAAAGCGATCTCTGCCAGGCAATGCTGGCGGATCTCGACCGTTCGGAGAGCGATCCAAAGCGTTTTACCCGCCATATCTGGAATCGCTATATCGACTGGGGCATTTGTAATCTCAACGGCCATGGGGCGATCCGCCAGCTCGCCGTCAGCGAAAAGATCACCCCCGAAACGCTGCAAATCGTGGAAGACATGTTCCCGGAACTGCGTCAGCTGTGTCGCCGTTCATTGTTGCCGGTATTTATGACGGAAGAATTTCGCGCATTCGGCGATGCGTTGTTTTTATCGCTGGCGGAAACCACCATGGAATTCGCCAGCCGCCAGCCTGAGCGGGCGGTTGATATTAAAGCCCACGGCTTTGAAGCGATGTGGCGCGCCCTGTCCATTGAGGAAGAATAATGGACAGCAAAACCCTACAGGCCTGCGCGCATCGCGTGGCGCTGGAACTCCCCTTTACCGAGCACTGCTGGCCCTTTGGTCCTGACATCGACGTCTTTAAGGTCAACGGTAAGATTTTCATGATGACCGCCACCGCCCGCGGGCGTCCGCTGGTCAGCGTGAAAGCCGATCCGCAAAAATCGCTGCTCAACCGGCAGATCTACCCGAGCATCGAGCCCGGCTGGCATCTGAATAAAAAACACTGGATCTCAATCTACGCGGGCGAGGATATCAGCGAAGGCCTGGTGGAGGATCTGATCCTCGACGCCTGGCATCTGGTGGTGGACCGCCTGCCGAAAAAAGCGCGTCAGCGTATTCGCCCGGAATAATACTGCCGCTGCTTAGCCGCGCGCCAGAAATGCCAGCGCCTGCTCTCCCGCCGCATCGACCGGCAGATAAACCAGCAGCCGCGAGCCGTTACGCGGCGCGGAATACCAGTACATCTGCTGCAAGGTGAATTCCCCCAGCTGCGGATGGCTGAAGGTTTTTATTTTATTTTCTACGCCAGACACCTCATAGCGTTTATGCCACAGCGCCTCGAATTCCGGCGAGACGGCAAAAAAGCGCGCCAGTTTATTCTCCCAGAACGGCTCGCCCCGGTGTTCCGCCATCGCCGCGCGGAAATAGGCCACAAAGGTCTGCAACACCGTATCACTTACTCCCAGGCGGCTGCGCCAGACGGGATTGGTAAGATACAGATAGATACAGTTGCGCTCATCGTCGGGGATCAGCGCGAAATCAACGCCCATCAGACGGCTAAAGCTGTCGTTCCACGCCACGATGTCAAAGCTCGGGCGCTGGATGCTGGCGGGCTGCGGATTGAGACTGTCGAGCAGTCGGCGTGTGCCGTCGCTGATCAGTTCGCAGCCGGACAACGGCGGGATTTCACCAGGCGTTAAGCCAGCCAGCACAAACAGATGCCGGGTTTCGGTGGGGGAACATTGCAGCGCAGTGGCAATGGCCTGCATTACCGTTGCCGAGGGATTCACCTCCCGCCCCTGCTCAAGCCAGGTGTACCAGGTGACGCCGACATCGGCGAGCATCGCCACCTCTTCGCGTCGCAGGCCTGGCGTGCGCCGCCGACCGCTGCGCGGCAGCCCCAGACGCTGCGGATCAAGGCTTTCCCGCCGCGCACGTAAGAACGCGCCAAGCTGTTTGCGGTTCTCATCCTGAATGGTCAGCGTCGCCGCCCGGTCAACCAGCATCGTCATAATCATCCCCAGCATGGTAGTGCCAGTACCAGTATAAGCAAGAACTGGTACCCGTTTAATGATTCCGCGATGCTACGTCCATCTGATGAATGACGCAATGGAGTTACCATGCATACCTCTGCTGTTTCGCCGGGTCGGGCGGCGCTGATCGTCCTGCTGACCGGACAAATGTTACCGCTGATCGACACCTCTATTACCAATGTGGCCCTTGATTCCATTACCGGCTCGCTGCATACCAGCGCCACCCAGCTGGAGCTGATCGTCGCGCTGTACGGCGTGGCCTTTGCGGTCTGTCTGGCGATGGGCAGTAAGCTCGGCGACAATCTTGGTCGTCGCCGGGTATTTATGTGGGGCGTGGCGGCTTTTGGCCTCGCCTCGCTGCTGTGCGGCATGGCGAACTCGGTTGGCGCGCTGCTGGCTGCCCGCACGTTGCAGGGCATGGGCGCGGCGCTGATCGTGCCGCAAATTCTCGCTACCCTGCACGTTACGCTGTCGGGCAGCGCGCGGGCGAAAGCCATCAGCCTGTACGGCGGCATTGGCGGCATCGCCTTTATCATCGGGCAGATGGGCGGCGGCTGGCTGGTGTCGGCGGATATCGCCGGGCTGGGCTGGCGTAATGCCTTTTTCATTAACGTGCCGATCTGTCTGCTGGTACTGGCGATGACGCCTCGTTACGTGCCGGAAACCCGCAGCGATGCGCCGTCACGTATCGACTGGCGCGGCACGCTGCTGCTGGCGCTGATCCTCTGTTGTCTGCTGTTCCCGCTGGCCCTCGGCCCGGAACTGCACTGGCCGTGGCCGACAACGGCGGCGCTGCTGGCGGTGATCCCGCTGGCGCTGTGGATGCGCAGCGATGCCGCGCGCCAGCAACAGCGTGGCCTGCAACCGTTGCTGCCGCCACGCCTGCTGAAGCTCGCCAGCATCCGTTTCGGTATTCTTATCGCCCTGCTGTTTTTCAGCGCCTGGTCCGGCTTTATGTTCTGTATGGCGCTGACGATGCAGGCGGGCATGGGCATGGCGCCGTGGCAGTCGGGAAACAGTTTTATCGCGCTCGGCGTCGCCTATTTTGTTTCCGCCTGCTATGCCCCCAGACTGATTGCCCGCCACGCCACCAGCACCATTTTGCTGACCGGCATCGCCATTCAGGTGCTCGGCCTGCTGGCGCTGATCGCCACGCTGACCGCCTCCGGCCGGGTGGTGGGCGCGCTGGCGCTGGCCCCGTCCACGGCGCTGATTGGCTACGGACAGGCGTTAATTGTGAACAGCTTTTATCGTATCGGGATGCGGGATATCGCCGCCCGTGATGCCGGAGCGGGCAGCGCCATTCTCAGCACGCTGCAACAGGCGACGCTCGGCCTTGGCCCGGCGGTGTTAGGGAGTCTGTTCCTGCATCTGCTGGCGCGCAGCCAGGGAAATTATTCGTCGGCGCTGAGCGGCTTTCTCGCCGTGGAAGTGGTGATGATGCTGGCGCTGGCGACGGCAGCGGTCTGCGGTCGTCAGCACCTGATGCCGGTCTGCACCGACAAACAGTAACCCTACGCAGGCAGCCGTTTCACCATCCGCCAGCGGAACCAGATTTGCGCCACGAGGATCAGCACGCCGCCGATGATCTTCTGCAGCGGCAGCCGTTCGCCGTACCACACCGAGGCGGCGATCACCGTCAGCAGCGGCTCCAGCACCATAATGATGGCGGCGCTGGCGACGGCGGCGTGTTTTTGCCCCTGCAATTGCAGGCCAAAGCGCAGCGCAGTGGCGATGAAAATACTGGCGATTAGCCAGCCAAAGGTGCTGAGGCTGATACCCTGCGTCCAGGGCTCAAACAACGCGGAGATCAACAGCGCGCTCAGGCCGGTGATGGCCAGCTGCGCGGTGGTGAGCGGGATCAGCGGCACGTCGCGGGCGACGCGACTGGTGTAGCAAAAGGAGATCGACTGCACAAAGGCGGTGAGTAAAAACCAGCCCTGGCTGGCGTTAAAGGTGATGGGCACGTGCAGGCTTAACAGCGCCAGCCCGATAATCGCCAGCGGCAGGCACTCCCAGTAGGCCCGCGCCGGGCGCACGCCCATCATACCCCAGGCCACCAGCGGCACGAACAGCATGGAGAGGCTCATAATAAACGCCCCCTCCCCCAGCGATGGCGTCACCGACACTGACCAGATCCACAGGCACAGGTTGAGCGCCATCCATAAACCGCTGATGATCACCGGCTTCAGCTGGGTACGGGCAATGCGCTGGCCGCGGCAGAACGGCAGCAGCACCAGCGCACCGCCGCAAAAACGCAGCGCAAGGAAAGCGAATACCGGCATCCCGGCAATGGCTTCACGGGAGAAGATCCAGCCGCAGGCGGCGATCATGGTGGTCAGGACGAGAAAAAGATCAGCTTGTCGTTGCCGGTTCACCGGTAACTCTCCCTTAAAAAACTACGCGCTCAGGCGAGAAATATAGTGCCAGTCCATCATCACCCGCTGGGCGGGCGCGTCCGGGTTATCAATTTTATTCAGCAGTAACCCGACCGCGGTGCGGCCAATGTCCTGAGAAGGCTGCTCAACGGTGCTGAGCGGCGGCGAAACCATCTCCGCCAGGGCTGTGCCGTCAAAGCCGACGACCGCGATATCTTCCGGCGTTTTCAGTCCGGCGTTAGCAATTGCCAGCATCGCCCCTGCCGCCAGAGTATCCGATACCGCAAAGACCGCGTCCGGGCGCACGTCGGCCTGCAACAGTTTTTCCATCGCCGCAACGCCCGCGCGGAAGCTCAGTTCGCTGGCATATTCCACGGCGTTATAGTCCAGCCTGGCCTGATGCAGTCCGGTTTTATAGCCGCGCTCGCGCAGCCGGGCATATTTATAGCTGAGATCGTGGTTGATCAGCGCAATGCGCTGGCGACCACCGGCCACCAGTTTCCCGATCACGTGCTGGGCGGCGTCAACGTCGTTAATGCCGACGCAGGAGACATTCCCGGAATCGGCGTATTCGGCGCACTGCACCCAGGGGGCCTGGCCAATCATGGCGGTCAGTTCCGGCAATTTGCTGAAGGCGTCCATGGTGATTATGCCGTCAACGATTTTGCCGGAGAGCAATTTCAGCGCCGAGGTGGAACGCGCCACGTCAGAGCCGGAATTACACAGCAGAATGCGGTAGCCGTTTTTCTCGGCTTCTTCTTCAATGCCCTTCACCACTTCCGCGCAAAAGGGGTTGGCGATATTGGAAACCAGCACGAGGATCATATAGCTGCGCGCGGTGCGCAGCTGGCGGGCCAGCAGGTTAGGCTGATAATTGCTTTCCTGAATAGCCGCCAGCACCCGTTCGCGGTTTTTCGCTTTCACGGAGTCGCTGTTGTTGAGCACGCGCGACACCGTGGCGACGGAAACGCCCGCCAGCCGGGCGATTTTCTGAATTGACATAACGAGGACACATCCTGCGGTTGACGCAATGCAATGTTTGCAGGCTATCACAAATTTGCTGCCCGGCGAACCGGGCTGTAGTTCAGGATGCCACGCGGATCCAGCGCTGCTGCTGGTGGCTTTTTATAATCGCATCAATGATAAACATCACGTTCGCGCCATCCTCAAAGGTGGCGAAAGCCGCCGTTCCGGCATCGGGCATTTTTCCGGCGCGCACCGCCTCATAAAAGTGCAGCATCATATTTTTAAAGGCGTCCGGCCAGCCTTCGATATGCCCGCCGGGAAAATGGG
This sequence comes from Enterobacter sp. SA187, assembly GCF_001888805.2. Lineage (NCBI taxonomy): Bacteria > Pseudomonadati > Pseudomonadota > Gammaproteobacteria > Enterobacterales > Enterobacteriaceae > Enterobacter > Enterobacter sp. SA187. Next base: position 2,343,385 of record NZ_CP019113.1, on the reverse strand, counting down.
CGCTGGCGGCGGCGTCCCGCGCCATCAGTCCCGGATCGTCAGTCAGGATCTGATTAGGCTGGTTACGATGGCCGATCCACAGCTGCTGCGGCACTTCCTGATCCCAGGCCAGTGAGCAGGCGCTGCCGTTCAGCTCAAAGCTGAGGCGATTTTTGCGTCCGGCGCTGACCTGCGAGACGCTGAAACAACCTTTGCTGCCGTCGTCAAAACGCAGCAGCACCGCGCCACCGTCCTCGGTGGTGACCGGTTTATCCTCATACTGCGCGGCCTCATCCCCCTGGCTGAAGGTCGCCCCGCCGTCGGTGCGTGCTTTGCGCGTCGGCCAGACGATCGCCAGATCCGCCATCACTTCGGTGATGCGCCGCCCGGTGACAAACTGCACCGTGTCGCACCAGTGGGAACCAATATCCGCCACCGCGCGGGAGAGGCCGCCCTTCGCCGCGTCCACCCGCCAGTTATAGTCGGTTTCCAGCAGCATCCAGTCCTGCAAATAGCTGCCGTACACCGAGAACAGCCGCCCCGTCTGCCCGTGGCGCTGCATACTCGCCGCCTGCTGCACCATCGCAAACTGGCGGTAAACGAAGCTGACGCCATGCACTACGCCCGCCGCCTGTGCCAGCGCCACCAGTTCACGCGCTTCCTCCGGCGTCATGCAGAGCGGTTTTTCGGAAAAGACATGCTTCCCGGCGCGCAGGATCTGCCGGTTAATGTCCGCATGAAGATGATTGGGCGTGCAGTTGTGCACCACGTCCAGCCCCGGATGCGCCAGAAAATCCGCCACCGTGCCGTAGGCATGCGGCACGTTCAGCGCCGCCGCTTTCTCCTGCGCGGCCGCCAGCGAGCTGTCGCACAGCGCCACCACCTCAACGAAGCCCGGACGGCGCAGGGCTTCGATATGCGCCGGGCCGATAAAACCGCTGCCGATGATACCGACCCTGATCATAAGGCGTCTCCCAGTCCCAGCATCCTGCGCACGCTGGCGCGATCCGACGCGCTGGCGGCGAAGTCATCAAAGGCGCGATCCGCCACCGGAATGATATGACGGCGGATAAACTCGCTGCCTTCCCGCGCACCCGCATCGCCTGTTTTCAGGCAGCACTCCCACTCCAGCACCGCCCAGCCGTCGTAGCCGTACTGCGTCAGCTTGCTGAAAATCGCCCCGAAGTCGATCTGCCCGTCGCCCGGCGAGCGAAAGCGTCCGGCGCGGTCGATCCACGGTTGATAGCCGCCGTAGACGCCGCTGCGCCCGTTGCTGCGGAACTCCGCATCCTTAACGTGAAAGGCTTTAATACGCGCATGATAGCGATCGATAAACGCCAGATAATCGATGTGCTGTAGCAGCAGATGGCTCGGATCGTAGAGCATATTGCAGCGCGGGTGATGATCCACTAACTCAAGAAAGCGCTCAAAGGTCGCGCCGTCGTGCAGATCTTCCCCCGGATGGATCTCAAAGCAGACGTTAACCCCGTGGCGATCGAAAACGTCGAAGATCGGACGCCAGCGGGCGGCCAGTTCATGAAAGGCTTCCTCCAGCAGTTGCGCGTTGTGCGGCGGCCAGGGATAGAAATAGGGCCAGGCCAGCGCGCCGGAAAAGGTGGCGTGCGCCGTTAAACCAAGCCGCTGTGACGCCCGTGCCGCCTGCTCAAGCTTCTCCACGGCCCACGCCTGACGCGCCACGGGCTTGCCGCGCACCTCCGGCGGGGCGAAACCGTCAAAGGCCGCATCGTACGCGGGATGCACGGCGATCAGCTGTCCTTCCAGATGGGTGGAAAGTTCGCTGATGACCAGCCCGTGGCCCGCCAGCCTTGCGATAATATCGTCGCAGTAGGCCTGGCTTTCCGCCGCCTGCGCGACGTCAAAAATCGTCGGGTGGTGACAGGGAATTTGCAGCGCTTTATAACCGCGTTCCGCCGCCCAGGCCGCGAGGCCGTCCAGCGTGTTAAATGGCGCGTCGCTGCCAATAAACTGCGACAGGAAAATACCCGGTCCCTTAATGGTTTTCATAACTTCTCCCACAACTTAAGCCTGTTCTTTATCGTCGTATTTAAATGACAACATGAAAATCAGCGCGATCACCGCGGCGGCGACCGCCGGGATCCACCAGAACGTTACCCATGCCTGTGGCACGCTTTGCCCGGCCACCAGACGGTTATAGAGTGCGCCGGAAATCTGCGAGCCGAGCAGCATGCCGATACCATAAGTGAACATCACGATCATGCTTTGCGCCTGGCCTTTCACCTTTTCCCCCGCCACGCGATCGGTATAGATAAAGCCGACCACGAAGAAGAAGTCATAGCAGATGCCGTGCAGCAGGATGCCGAGATAGAGCAGGAAGCGCCCCTCTTCGCTGACGCCCAGCGCAAAAAAGGCGTAGCGCACGAACCAGGCGAACATGCCGATCAGCAGCATGTATTTCACTCCCAGGCGGCGGAACAGCAGCGGGATCACCAGCATGAAGAAAATCTCGGACATCTGCCCGAAGGACATGGCGGTGCTGACGTCCGCGACACCGGCGTCGGCAAGATAAGACGCGGTATAGGCATAATAGGTGCCCAGCGGCACGGAAATGAGCATCGCGCACAGCGAAAAGACAAAGAAGTGGCGGGTTTTGAGCAGCGCAAAGGCATCGGCGCAGAACAGATCGCGCACCTTCACCGGCAGCCCTTTGGCAGGCGCGGGCGTGTGCGGCAGCGTCAGACTGTAAATCGCCAGCGCCACCGAGCAGATGGCCGCCACCATAAAGATGCTGGTGCTGGAGGCGATACCGGTGACGCCGATAAAGATCCCCGCCACAATCCAGCCGATGGTGCCGAACACGCGCACCACCGGGAAGGTTTTATCGATGTTGCGCAGGCTGTGAAAGGCAATGTTGTTGGTTAACGCCAGCGTCGGCATGTAGCACAGGGTATAGCCAAACAGCAGGCCAATCAGCAGCGCGCCGTTTTCCGCCACCAGCGCCTGCGGCACAAACCAGAGAATGACCGCCCCTGCGAGGTGCATCACCGCCATTACTTTTTGCGAAGCGAAAAAGCGATCCACCAGCATGCCGAGCACAAAGGGCGAGAGAATGGAGGCGATGGGACCGGCGGAAAAAGCATCGCCAATCAGCAGCGACATATTGTGCTGCGTCATCACCAGACCGAGGGTCACTGACCAGCTTCCCCAGATAAAAAACTGTAAAAACATCATCAGCGACAGCCGCGGTACGAGTAACCGGTGCTGCGCCAGATTGCTTCCGCTACTTTCGGTTGTTGACACCATTTTATTGCCTCACCTGAAAAAAGTAATCGATTACAAATTGCCGTCAGCTAAAAAGTAATCGATTACAAAATAAGGTGCATGGTGATCGTATGGGATCCGCGAGGCGGATCACGATAAATAATCAGGGACTCCCCTCACCGTGGGATGAGGGGAAAAGGATCACGCTTTAGGGCGGCGCATTACCTTAAAGGCGACAAACAGGAAGAGGATCCACACCGGCAGCAGAATGGCAGACGTACGCATACTTTCCATGGTGCACATCAGGCCGAGGATCATCACCAGGAAGGCGATGCACAGGTAGTTGCTCGCCGGGTAAAACAGCGCTTTGAACTGGGTATCACGTCCCTTGCGGCGCATGGCGGCGCGGAACTTGAGGTGCGCGAGGCAGATCATCAGCCAGTTGAGCAGCAGGGTGGCAACCACCAGCGCCATCAGCAGACCAAAGGCTTCCTGCGGCAGCAGATAGTTCACCAGGATCACCAGCGAGGTGATGGCCGCTGACAGGAACAGGGAGTTCACCGGCACGCCGCGTTTGTTGACGCGGGTTAAAAACGCCGGGGCGTTGCCCTGCACCGACAGGCCGAACAGCATACGGCTGTTGGAGTAAACGCCGCTGTTAAACACCGACAGCGAGGCCACCAGAATGATGAAGTTCAGCGCCGAGGCGACGATATTGCTGTTCATATCGTGGAAAATCAACACAAAGGGGCTGCTGTTGGCTTTCACATCCACCCACGGATAGAGCGCTAACAGCACCACCAGCGAGCCGATGTAAAACAGCAGAATGCGGTACACCACCTGGTTCACCGCTTTCGGGATGGTGGTTTCCGGGGAACTGGCTTCCGCCGCCGTAATGCCAATCAGCTCCAGCCCGCCAAAGGAGAACATGATCACCGCCAGCGACAGGATCAGCCCGTGCCAGCCGGTGGCCAGAAAGCCGCCGTGCTGCCACAGGTTGTCGATACCGGCACGCTCGCCGCCGCTGCCGGAGAACAGCAGCCACAGGCCAAAGCCGATCATCGCAATAATCGCCAGCACTTTGATCAGCGCAAACCAGAACTCCATCTCACCGTACAGGCGCACGTTCACCAGATTGACGGCGTTGATAAGAATGAAGAAGGTCGCCGCCCACACCCAGGTCGGGACGTCCGGCAGCCAGTACTGCATGTAAATGCCCGCGGCGGTGAGTTCCGCCATGCCCACCAGCACGAACATCACCCAGTAGTTCCAGCCGGAGAGGAAGCCGGCGAACGGGCCCCAGTATTTATAGGCGAAATGGGAAAAAGATCCGGATACCGGCTCTTCGACCACCATTTCACCCAGCTGGCGCATGATCAAAAAAGCGATGATCCCGGCCAGCGCGTAGCCGAGCAGTACCGCCGGGCCCGCCATCTGGATCGCCGGACCAATGCCGAGAAACAGTCCGGTACCGATAGCGCCGCCGAGGGCGATAAGCTGAATATGTCGGTTTTTTAAGCCCCGTTGCAGCGTCGGCCCGGTTTCCGGCGCGACTTGTGACGCGTTTTTCACGTCTTTCCCCTGTGTGTCTTTTATTTGAAGGGGCACGTTTTAACATTTAGCGCCGGAGGTGGCAATTATGATGGGCGTCCCTGCCCGTCATAACGAGGTGCGGGGGATCAGAAATCGTAGCTCATAGAGACTTTCAGCGTGCGTCCTTCGCCCTGGAAAATATAGGTGCCGAGATCTTCCACGCCGGACCAGTATTTCTCATTAGTGACGTTATCCACGCCCACGCGCCAGATCATCTCGTTCTGCGCCTCGTTAAGGCGCATCCGGTAACGCATGCCGAGATCCAGGGTGGTGTAGCTGTCGAGCTTTTTGGTGTTGGCGGCGTCGGCGTACTGTGAACCGGTGTGGTTAACGCGCGCGGTGGCGGTAAGGCCGTCGATCGGTTTGATGTCATACTCCGCGCCCACCACCATGAAGAAGTTCGGTACGCCGATAGCGTCTTTGCCGTCGTTGATGCCGTCTTTGGTGCGGGTCATTTCCGGATCGATCCAGGTGGTGCTGCCGTTCAGACGCAGGCCAAGTACCGGCTCGCCGAAGACGTTCAGCTCCACGCCACGGTTACGCTGCTCGCCGTCCAGCCCGTAACGTTTTGTGGCGCTGTCCAGAATGGCGGAGGGCTTTTTGATTTCAAACAGCGCCAGCGTCCCGCCGACACGCCCATAGTCGACCTTTACGCCCACTTCGTTTTGCTTCGCGTGAATGATACCGACGGATTCAAAGGCGTTGGCGGCGTCTTTCGGCGCGTTGCTGCCTGGCTGTAAAGATTCAGTATGGTTAGCGTAGAGCGATACCTGTTCCCACGGCTTATACACCACGCCATAGGTTGGCATCCAGCGGCTTTCGGTATAGCGCGCGGTCAGGGTTTCCGCGCCGGTGGCGTTGCTGTAGTTACGCACCACCACTTTCTGATGACGGGCGGCGACGGTCAGTTGCAGGCGGTCATCCAGCACGCCTAAGGTATCGCTGAACAGCCAGCCCTGGGTGCGGTTGCGGCTGGTGGTCAGCGGATCGAAATAGTTACCGCCCACGGAGTTATAACCCGGACGCGATACGCTGTCGGTATCGTAGATATTGATCAGCGGACGGTTCGCTTCGGCGGTGGATCGCCAGGCGGTGTTGTCTTTTTTGGTCAGCGCCGAATAACCGGCATTCACCTTGTGGGACACCACGCCGGTATCAAACTGCCCGCGCAGACCCGCCATGCCGCTGAAGGAGTCGGAAATACGGTTGGTATCCAGACGGCCGATCCACGCATCGCCCTGCTTATTGATGATCTCCGGTGAGCTGTACAGCCCGGTTTCATGGGCATGCTGGCCGCCGAACGCCGTGTACGCCGTCCAGGCATCCGTCACATCAAACTCGGCACGCGCCATGCCGAATTCGTTTTCGATGTCGCTGTAGCCCCACTGCTGGCTGTAGTTGTGCGTAGGATCCGGCAGATCGGGAATGAAATCGACCTTGCTGATTTTGATGCCAACGTTGCTGCCGTGGAAGGTTTTCTTCTGGTAGCCCACGTCCAGCGAGGTGCGCAGACGCTCGCCGCGATAATCCAGCCCGATGGCGGCCAGCGTGGTGCGACGGTGATCGTCATCCACTGCCCCCTCGCCTTCCCTGTGCAGCAGATTAACCCGCGCCCCGAACTGGTTGTCATCGCCAAAACGACGCCCCAGATCCAGCGAGCCGCCGATCTGCGCCTGGCTGGCGTAATCCACGCCAACGCGGGTGACAGGCGTGTCTTCCGCGTGCTTAGGTTCAAGGTTGATCATGCCGCCCACGCCGCTGGCCGCCGCGCCGTTCAGCAGACCATTCGCACCTTTGAAGATCTCCACACGTTCCAGCATCTGCGTATCCACCACCTGACGCGGCACGATGCCCGGCAGACCGCCCATGGTCATGTCGTCGCCATCGAGCTTAAAGCCGCGAATGCGGTAGGTTTCCGCGAAGTTGCCGTAGCCCTGCACCGCCTGCACGCCCGCGTCGTTGCTGACCACATCGGCGATGGTTTTCGCCTGCTGATCCTGCACCGCTTTCGCGGTGTAACCGATGACGTTGAACGGCACGTCCATTGCGTTTTGCTCGCCGAGCATCCCCAGACGCCCGCCGTGCGCCACCTGTCCATCCAAGTACGCGGGAACCAGCTGGTCGCCGCCAGCGGTAAAATCACTACCCGCCGCCTGGACCACTATCGTATCTTCCGTCGCCGCCGGGGGCTGGGTTTCCGCCGTCGCGGTATGGGTTACGGCACCGATCGCCAGCGCCAGCAACGTCTTATGCAAAGGAGCAGTACTGTTCATGGTCATCTTTTATGAGAAAGGGATAAAAGGCCCGTCGCCGGGCCGGTTCGGTTATTTATTCAGGTCAATACGGACCACGCTGTCCGGGCCTTTGGTGGAGTGATCTTTATTAAACGCCTGCTTCACGGTGACAAACAGCGTCTGGCCGTCAGCGGAAAGCAGCAGGCTGTTCGGGTGTGGCGGCAGATCCCAGGATTTTTTCACCGCGTAGGTGGTGGCGTCGAGGCTCAGCACTTTGCCGGAATCACGCTGGGAAATATAAAGCTCGTTGCGTTTGGCATTGAATTTCACAGCCAGCGAATCGCCGACCGGCAGCTGTTTGATCACCGTGCCGGTGTTGATGTCCAGCACCAGCGTGGTTTTCGCCTTCGAGTTATCGGTGACGAACAGGCGGCCGGTGGCGCTGTCTTCTGCGATATTCAGCAGCAGCGCCTCTTTTTCGCCGAGCGGCTTCCAGCGTTTTTCGACGCGGTTGTTACGCGGGTTGATCACCAGGATCTCGCCGCCGCCGTTTGCGGCATAGATGCGCCCGGTTTTTTCTGAGTAATGCAGGCCGGTCATCCATTTGCCGGTGTTTTTGATGCGCGTTTTCAGCTTCATGGTTTTCGCATCCACGACCCAGATCAGCGCCGGATCGGCGACCGCGCCGATATACAGCAGGCCGTTGTGCAGCAACACCTGACGCGCGCCGTAAGGGAAGCCTTCCGGATTACGCTCCGGGAACAGGGCGCGGTCGATGACTTTACCGTCGGCGGTATTGATGGCGCTGATCCCCGCGTCCAGCGAGTTGGTGACGTACAGGGTTTTGCCGTCTGCCGACATATCCACGCCGAAGTTTTTCAGATCGGTATGGGTGACGCCGAGGGTTTTCAGCGTTTTCGGATCAAGTTTGTAGACCATCCCGCCCTGCACATCTTTGAAGCCTTCTGCGCTGGCGACATAGAGCGCATCGCCCGCCGGGCTTAGCGCCAGTTCGTACACGCCTTCCGCCAGCACGCGTTTTACCACACTGCTGTCAGCCTGAGCGGTGGTCTGGGTTTTCGGCGCTTCAGCCGGTTTTTTTGCGTCGGAGCTATGCGGCGCGCTGCACCCGCTCAGGGCAACCGCAACCAGCAGAGCCAGTGCAGACGTTTTCATTTTCATGTGGAAAATCCTTTGCCTTCAATGCGAATAGTCAGGGAGGTAGCGCTCATGCGCCATAACAATAAAGAGAATGAGAACTATACGCATTATGTTTCTGCAAGCAAGATCATTTGCCACAATCCTTAACGAATTGTCAGCAGCGGTAACAGGCGGCAAAACCTCCGGAAAAAATCCGCAATAAAGAAGGGGTTGATAGTTCAGATGATAAGGATTATCTTTCTCATTACTGAATAGTTGAGCAAAACACTCAGGTATTCAGCACGACATTGCTCACATTGCTTCCAGTATTATGTTGCCCGCCTTGTGCGGGCTTTTTTTTGCGCAAACGCCCCACCGCTGCCCTGTCACTGAAATAAAACCGTCATACATGCCCTGTAGGATTCAGATAATTCTTATCTCAGGGAACACGCGGATTTTCATGGATATTCCTCTTTCCTCCCGACAGCTTAACGCAGGAATGTTGCGTATTGACGTTCCACATGTCACACCCGATTCCACCAATCTGCGGGTGATGGCGCTGTTTAACGAACATAAGTCTTTGATTGGCCTGCCGGTGCTGGAAAATAATCGCCCGGTCGGCATGATCAATCGCCATATTTTTCTCTCACAGATGAGCCGCCCGTTCTTTCATGAGCTTTACGATCAAAAAAGCTGTATTGCGTTTATGGATAAGACGCCGCTGATCGTCGAGGCCAGCGCCGGGCTGGAGTTTCTGGCAGGCCAGGTGGTGGAAACCGGCGATAAAGCGGTGACGGAAGGCTTTATCCTGACGGAAGACGGGCAGTACATCGGCATCGGGCTGGGCATCGATCTCATCAAAACCGTGTCAGATTTACAGGCCAAACAGCATTTTCAGATTATGCAGAGCATTGAATATGCGCGGGTGATCCAGGAGTCGATGCTTTCCCGTTCACGGCAGAGCATTGAGGAAACCCTTAACGACTGGTGCCTGTTCTGGCAGCCGCGCGACTGCGTGGGCGGCGATATTTATGCATTCCGTCGTGATGAACAGGGCTGGCTGGCGGTGATCGCCGACTGTACCGGCCACGGCGTCCCCGGCGCTTTTATGACCTTTATCTTCGCCTCGGCGCTGGAAAAAGCGCAGACCCTGGCCGCGCCGCACGAGCCGGAGCGCCTGCTTGCCATCATCAACCGCTATATCAAACAGACGCTCAGCCAGCTGCACCCCAGCGCCGATCTCAGCCAGTCCAACGACGGCTGTGATGCCATCGCCCTGTATGTCGATAACCAGAATGCGCAGATGTTATGGGCGAACGCGCAAATGCACGCCTTTGTGCTGGGGGCGCAGGCGGAAGAAGTCAGCGTGCTGGAAGCAGATCGCAAAGGCCTGGGCTACAGCGATACGCCGTCCGATCACCAGTGGCGTCGCTATCAACGTCCGCTCGTTAAGGGCGATCAGGTGCTGATAGTCACCGACGGGCTGACCGATCAGATCGGCGGCGAGCGGGGCATTATGCTCGGCAAAAAACGCATTCAGTCGGTTCTGCTGCAGGAAAGACACCTGCCGATGCAGGATCTCTCCCGCGCGCTGGGCTCGGCGTTGCAGACATGGCAGGGACAGGAGTTGTCGCGGGACGACATTACATGGTTTGGTTTTCGCTGGTGAGTGATGAGATGAAATTTAATGACCTCCAGGCCAAAGAGGCGGTGCTGCTGCCGCTGATTAGTCTGCAACGGCAAAGCGCCGTCGAACTGTTTTACACCGGCTATTTTTCCCAGGCGCACATTGTGTCGATGGGCGATGTGGTACGGGCGTGGCTGGATAAACATGAAGCCTCGCTGCCGCTACGCCGCCGTCTGTTTTCGGTATTTATCGAGATGGGCCAGAACATCGTGCGCTACTCCTGCGATGAACGCTACCTTGGCTGCGGGGCTGATGAGCGGCGTTTTGGTTCGCTGTGCTTTCACACCGATGCCGGTAACTATTATCTGGAGACCGCCAACCTGGTCGGGCATGAAGCCTCTTCCTTACTGCAAAACAATCTCGACGTGCTGCGCACCATGACGCAGGCCGAAATTAAACAGGCCTGGAAAGAAGGCTTACGCAGTGAAGCGCCTGCCAGCAGTAAGGGCGCAAATATTGGATTGTTGACCATGGCGCGGGAGACCAGCGAACCGCTGGAATATCGCATCCATCCTTTAGCGGCCAGCACGTTGTCCGCTTTTCATCTTAAGGCCACTTTCGCCCATGACTGATATGACACTGACGCCTGCTATCGTGCTGGCCGCCACCCCTGCCACCCCGGAAGTGAATTTCGATTTCGCGGCCCGCCGTCTGGTGCTGAAAGGCGAATCCTGGCCGGAAAACGCCGCGGCCTTTTTCCGCCCGCTATTGCTGGCGGTGGAAACCTGGCTGGGAGAACAATCGGCCAATACCGCGCCTTTGCAACTGCATGTGGCGCTCAGCTATTTCAACAGCTCCAGCACCAAACTGCTGTTTGAGTTTTTCGAACTGCTGAACGGTTTCGCCCTGCAGGGAACAGCCTGCGAGCTGCACTGGTATTACGACGCGGACGATGACATCTCGGAAGAGTTTGGGCAGGAGGTGAGCATGGATTTCCCGGCAATCGCCGTCTTTTTAAAAGCGGACCTGAGCGCATGCTAGATATTAACGAGCTTTTTCAGGAAGAGTATAACGTTCTGGAAGACGCCCGGATCGCCGCCGCCAATGCGCAGCTGCCTGCGGAGGTCTGCCGCGAAAAGCTGTGGACCATCGCGAAGCATTATCAGCGTTTGATCCGTGAATCTTACCGCCTCATCTCCCGCAGCGATCGCGCCGAGCGGGAGTTAACCCGCATCAACGAGGAGCTGCAAAAGCTGGCGGCCAGGCTGGAATATGAAGCGACGCACGATCCGCTCACCGCGGTATACAACCGCAGCGCCATTATTAATCAGATCGATAAATCTCTGCTGACCGGCGACGTGGCGCTGATCCTGCTGGATATCGATCATTTCAAGCGCATTAACGATGAGTACGGCCATCCGACCGGGGATCGGGTGATCTGCTCGCTGGTGTCACGGGTGCGGCGTGCGCTACCGGATCACGCCGCAATCGGGCGGGTCGGCGGGGAAGAATTCACGATCCTGCTGCCCCGCGCGCGCATTGAAGAGGCAATGCTGATCGCCGGTTATCTGCATGCATCACTGAACGCTTCGCCGCTGGAATGTCTGCCGGATCGGTACGTGACCGCCAGCTTTGGCGTCAGTTTAGGGGTGCGTAATAGCGATTTTGAAACCCTCTATTCGGCGGCGGATACGGCGCTGTATGACGCGAAAAGGCGTGGCCGTAACCGGGTGGCGCTGCATGAGGATTTTTTTCGTCCGGGCATAAAAAAGCCTCACATCGCTGCAAGGCTCTCTTCGGGTCGGGATTAACGCGCCCCGACCAGGCGTTTGTCTGCATGAACGTCCGGCGTATAAACCACCGTTCTGGCCATCATCGCTGATTTACAAAATATACATTTTGCGCCATACGGGTTGCTTTCGGTCATGTCAAAAGGTGATGTCCTGTACTGCGAACCGTGGCAACGCGGACAGGTGAAGTGCATAGAAGTTGTTGTCATTGAGTATTTTAACCTTTTCTGTGGGCCTTTTGGCCAGAGATGGTCTGAAATACAGAGTTTAATCAGCGCTTAAAAAGTGGAGGCTCAAAGAAGAGGTATCAAAGATACACTGAGAAATGAGGACTGCTTTAGTTAACTACCCGAGATAATGTCTGCGTATCAAACCGACTGATCCATTAACGCACGTCTGATTTGGGAAAGCAACACTTATTTGAGGTGTTATTTTTAACGCTGAAGGCTCTGGCACAAAAATAAAATGTCGGTACATCCGTGCACCTGATACCTGAGCTTAGTAGGGTTAATCCCATTCAGCAAATGATGTCCCGGCGATTGCGATAAAATAATTTTAGCGGTCGCAATATGCAGTAATTTTCCGCAGTGAAATCATTAGTCGTCAGATAACGCTCGATATTCGCATCCGGCTTCCACAAGGCGGTCAGCGCATCATAACGCATTGTTTTATCGCCATCCGGCGTTTCCACCCGATACTCTCCGCTTTGCAAATAGCCGGATGAGAACTGCAAATGGCTGTCGCTGGCGCCACTTACCTGATGTTCAATTTTACGAAAACCAATCGGAACCAGATGAAAAAGATAAAAAGGCAATGTTTTCAGTTTTAAATCCGAGAAGCTTGAAATTATTTCACCATCGCGGGTGAGGATCACTTCCTGTAAGGAAACGGGCGACGACGGTAAAAGTTCAGGAAAAGGGCATTCAGCTTTGAAATAAATTATTTGCATAGCGGTACCTCAGGCGGGTCTGTTTTTTTTGTCACATATTATTTTTATAGTCCAACTGCGTCAGCCATTCCTCTTTTTCGGACTTTACAGAGAATAATTACCTGAAAATTACGCCAATTTACATGCGCAACGGCAGAGCTAAATAGTCTTATAATCATTAAGTTTAATTTTTGCTTAATACAAAATAAGCATCACTAATGATTGCTGTCTTAAGGTATTCTTAAGGTAATGTAAATATAGTGATGGCGATCAAGTTTTACTTGCTCCAGGTTTCAGAGGTGGTTACTATTTGTCCGCTTTTGAAACATCGGTTTACAGATGAACGAAATTTTTGTCGGTAGGGGATTCGATGTCGCCTTACCGACTTTCTTCGTCTCACCCTCCCTGCTTTGCATCTTCCCGTTCGCTTCCCAGCCAGTGACTTAATAAAGGCCCTTTTGCGCCATACACCGGATCGCATGCCGGAAACGGCGTCGTGGCAATGCTTTTCAGCATCTCCGGCGACGGCGCAGCCCGACAAATATCCGCACTCTGTCCCGGCGGATATGCCCCCACCACCGTAAAGTCATCGCTGCTGCCTTTATTACAGTGCCCGGTTCCGGCAGGCAGCAACGCAATATCTCCCGCATGCACGGTGACTAAGGTCCCGCCAGGCCCGCCCAGCATGACCTGCGCCTCCCCCTGCGTGAAAGCCAGCACTTCATGGGCTTCGCTGTGGTAATGGTGATAATTGAAAATGCCGTCCACCCACTGCGCCGGCCAGCCGTTATCGGCAAACAGCCGTTCCACATCGGCGATGGCCTGGGCGCCCGGCGTGAAAACGCCACGATATAGCAGCACCGGCAGGCGGGGATTGTTCGGCACCCAGTCATGGGCCTCCAGCAGCAACACTTCGACATTCGGGTAAGAAATTTCCGGCATAACAACACTCCAGCGGCTAATGATTTTTTAAGCGTAGCCAGGCTTTATTGTATTCTCGCCAGTACCTTCTATATTTCGGAAACAGAATGCATATCGGGAGTTGTAGTTATGAGATTTAAGGGACTAACGAAAGGATTTTTCATCCTGATCCTGTTTGTCGTCACGCTGGCGTTTTTTGATGTCCTGTCGCCCTATTTCTCGGCGATTTTGTGGGCCACTATCCTCGCGGTGATCTTCCAGCCGCTGAAGAACAAGCTGCGCGAAAAGATGGCGGATAAAAACGGTATCGCCTCGCTTATCACCGTCTTAATCATCTGCCTTATCGTTTTCACACCCTTAGCCATCATCCTGTCATCCCTGGCCTTTGAAATTAATGTTGTGTACCGCAAGTTACAGGAGAACAACACCCAGTTCCCGGTGGTGATTGCCGATTTGCTGCGCCATCTGCCTGACTGGGCGCGCAATTTCCTTGCGGAACATGAACTGAATAACGCCACACAGATCCAGCAGGCGCTCTCCGGCGTGGCGCTGAAGGGCGGGCAATATATGGCGGGCAGCGCCTTTATTATTGGTAAGGGGACCTTTGGCTTTACCATCAGCTTTGGCGTCATGCTCTACCTGCTATTCTTCCTGCTGAAGGATGGCCCGGTGATCGTTCATCAGGCGCTGGAGGCGCTGCCCCTCTCCCGCTACGTTAAACATCATCTATTCGCCAAATTCGCCACCGTTTCGCGGGCGACGGTAAAAGGCACCGTGGTGGTGGCCGTGGTCCAGGGCGTGCTCGGCGGCATCGGCTTCTCCATTGTCGGCATCGACGGCAGCATTCTGTGGGGCGCGCTGATGGCGTTCCTGTCGCTGATCCCGGCAGTAGGCTCGGCGATTGTCTGGGTTCCGGCGGCGATTTTCCTCTTCTCCACCGGGCAGATGTGGCAGGGCTTCTTTATTGTCGGCTTCTTTGTGGTGATCGTCGGTCTGGTGGATAACCTGCTGCGTCCGCTGCTGGTCGGCAAAGACACCAAAATGCCGGACTATCTGATCCTTATCACCACGCTCGGCGGCATGGAAATTTATGGCATCAACGGTTTTGTGATCGGCCCGCTGATCGCCGCGCTCTTTATCGCCTGCTGGAATTTACTCTCCGGTAAAGATCATCAGGGCAACGTTGACGAGCTGGACGATGACTTTATGGAGGAAGGCAGGCGCGAGCAGTAAGCCCACCTACCAGAGTTTGTAGATCGCAGTTAATGCTGCTGGCCGCTTCGTTTAATGTCGCGGCCAGCAGCATAAAACCTGATAAAAAACGACTTATCCCACAGTAAATACCAGAAATTTGCCCTGAGCGCCCGAGAACTTTCACTACGCCATAATTTGTCCCTAAAGAAAATTCCCGCCTGCCGATAATTCCTCTCAGGGATGCCATTCGTGAGCAGGGTAATGATAAGTCTAAAAACCAATGTGTTTTCACTGAACGCCGGAAACAATCTCAGCAAAAGCGCGTCGTCGCTCGACCAGGCGATCCGTCGTTTATCTTCCGGGCTGCGCATTAACGGCGCCAGCGATGACGCCGCAGGCCAGGCCATCAGCAACCGGCTTTCCAGCCAGCAACACGCGCTGGCGCAGGCACAGCGTAACGCCGGGGATGGGCTGTCGCTGGTGGACACGGCGGAAGGCGCGATGAGCGCCATTAACGGCAGGCTGCAACGCATTCGTGACCTGACGGTTCAGGGGCTTAACGACACCTGGAATCAGCAGGATTCAGACGCCATTCAGGCAGAAATCAACCTCAACCTGAAAGAGATCGACCGCCTGACCACAGCGACCACGTTTAACGGTATCAATCTGCTGGATGGCAGCGCCGGTAAACTCGGTTTCCAGGTCGGCGCTTACGATAACGAAAAAATCGATCTCGACCTTTCATCACCGGGCTTCAGCGTGGATGAACTGGGCTTAAAGGATCTGATCATTCGCGGCATCAGCGGTAAAGTGACCGATGAGAACACCGTCACGGGCATCGCCAATAATATTTCCCTGACCAATGGCACGGCGAGCGTGAGTTATGCCACCCCTGCCGGGATCACCTCCCCGCAACTGGTGCGCAGCACCGTCAATAATCAGCTCTATATCCAGGGCAACGACAGCAACGGTCAGGCGACCTTTTTCCCGGCAACCTACAACGCCAGCTGGTACACCGCCACCGGCAGTGGTACGGTTTCCGTGGGCACCACCAGCACCTCGCCGCTGTACAGCCCGGTCGCCAGCCTGCCCGCCCGCACTATTCCGTCCGTGAATTTTACCGACATCAGCGGCACGCCTTTAAGTGCCAGCCCGCCCCCGGCGCTGACCATGGATAGCGGTCAGTATTATATTGAGCAGAATAATACCTGGTATCCCGCCACGGTAAGCTTCGGCCCGACCGGTGCGGTCAGCGCGCAAATGTCCAGCGCGACCGGCCTGCTGGATACCGATTTTGCCACCCTGCCGACGGCGGTGACCAGCACACCCTTCGCCAATGCCAGCACCGCAAGCTTTACCGATGCCAGCGGCAACCCGGTGGCAGGCGCGGCCCGGCTGGTGAAGAACGGCAGTCAGTATCTGATGGAAGTCGATAACGGCGGCGGCAACATACAGTATTACAACGCTTCGGTGACCGCGACATCGAACGGCACCACCACCAGCATGCAGGTCAGCGCCCTGAGCGCCACCAGCCAGAACGCTTTCATGGCGGTGAATTCAGTTAACGGTATCTCAGTGGTAACCATGGATCGCGCTAACGTCGAGCTGCGTTATACCGATGCCGATGGCCGTTCCACCAATGATGTGCTGCGTCAGGATGCCGACGGCAACTATTTTATGGACGCGTCAGGCTCCACCACGGGGAAAACCGCAACCCTGGTCCGGCAGAATGATGCCGCCAGTACGCTGATGCTGAAAACCCTGCAGGGCGTGGGCGATGTGCAGATCTATTTCGCCACCACTTACAGTGCGACCACCGATGCGTCAACCAACGCCACCACCATGAGCATTGCGGAAGTGGGCGATGAGATCCGCTTACGCAATCCGGATAACCCGCTCGCCACCCTCGATAAAGCCATCAGCATGGTAGATGCGCAGCGCACGAAGCTCGGTGCGGTGGCCAATCGCCTCTCTTCTGTACAAAATTTACAGAGCGGCGCGACGGCAACTATCGCCGCCGCCCGATCGCGTATTGAAGATGCCGACTACGCCACGGAAGTCTCAGCGATGTCGAGGGCGCAGATCCTGCAACAGGCGGGGGCGCAGGTGCTGATGAAAGCTAACCAGACGCCGCAAATGGTGCTGGCGCTGTTAAACGGCTAACGCATTCAGCGGCGCGGTAATGTCCAGCTGGCTCAGCACGTTAAGCAGGGCATCCACTTTCGGCAGCCACTGCTTGCGGCGCGGCCAGACCAGCGACAGCGCCAGACCGTCGGGCTGCAATTCCGGCATAATCACTTTAAGCTCCCCGCGCAACAGCGGGGCGCGCACCAGCCAGGTGGGCATTTGCGCCACGCCCAGCCCCGCCACCACCGCCTGCTGCTGGGCATCCACATCCCCCAGCGCCATGCGGTACGGCACGTTTCGCCAGTTCTGATGCCCGTCGGCGGTAGTGAACAGCCAGGGCTTGGTGCTGCCATCCACCCGCTCGTAAAGAATGGCGCGGTGCTTTATTAATTCCTCTACCGTGCGCGGACAGCCCTCGCGGGCCAGATAATCCGGCGCGGCGCAAAACACCATTTTCTCGCGCCCCGACAGCCGACAGCCCAGCGACGCGGGCAGATCCACCGAGCCGCCAATACGCACCGCCACGTCTATGCCCTCATCAAACAGGTCGATAAAGCGATCGGAAAACGTCAGGCTAAGCTCGATTTCCGGGTGCTGCTGACAAAATGGCATCAGCAGCGGCATTACCGCCAGCCGCCCGTAGGTATTGGGCACCGCCAGCCGTAAACGCCCGGAGGGAATGGTGCGCTGGGCGGCGAGCACCGACTCGGCTTCTGACAGCTCCTCCAGAATGCGCATACAGGTCTGATAATACGCGTGCCCGGCGTCGGTCAGTTGCAGATGCCGGGTCGTGCGCTCCAGCAGGCGCGATCCGAGGCGCGCTTCCAGGCGGCTGACGCTTTTACTCACCGCCGATCCGGTGACGTGCAGGTATTCCGCCGCGGCGGTAAAGCTGCCTTTTTCGACGCTGGTGACAAAAGGGACAATATCTTTCAGACGCTGGTCGTGCACGAATTGATGACCTCAGGTTAAGGATCTTGTGAATTTATACCAGAGCCGGGAATGAGATTCTCTATTAGTCTGTATATATCCCCTGTTACGAGGTAAACACAGATGACTAAAAAAGCATTGATCGTCGGTATCAGCGGCGTAATTGGCCGCGCGCTGTCAGAGAAATTATTGCAGGACGGCTGGGAAGTGACCGGCCTGTCCCGCGGGCGCGGCGAGGTGCTCGCAGGCTGCACCAGCCTGACGGCGGATCTCACTGACGCAGCGGCGGTCAGCGAAGCGCTGAAATCGGTCAAACCTGACGCGGTATTTTTCAGCGTCTGGGCGCGTCAGGAAAACGAAAAAGCCAATATCCGCGTCAACGGCGCGATGATCAAAAACGTGATTGACGCGCTGGGCGAGCGCCTCCACGGCGCGCATGTCGCGCTGGTCACCGGCCTGAAACACTACCTTGGCCCGTTCGAGAACTACGGCAAAGGCAGCGCCGCCGTTACCCCATTCCGCGAAGAACAGGGGCGTCAGCCGGTGGATAACTTCTACTACGCCCAGGAAGATGAACTCTTTGCCGGTGCCGAGAAGTACGGCTATCGCTGGAGCGTTCACCGTCCCCACACCATCGTCGGCTATGCCGTGGGTAACGCCATGAACATGGGCCAGACGCTGGCGGTCTACGCGACCCTGTGCCGTGAAAAAGGCTGGCCGTTTATTTTCCCCGGCTCGCCGGAGCAGTGGAACGGCGTGAGCGATGTCACCGACGCGGGCCTGCTGGCAGAACAGCTCAGCTGGGCGGCCACCAGCCCGACGGCGGCGAACGAAGATTTTAACGCCGTGAACGGCGACGTATTCCGCTGGCGCTGGCTGTGGCCACGTCTTGCCGCCTACTTCGGCATTGAAGCCGCAGATTATCCGGCGCAGATGATGCCGCTGGAAGGCCGTATGCAGGAGGCCGCAGCCGCCTGGCAGACCATCGCCGCGCAGCACCAGTTGCGCGAGCAGGACATCAATAAGCTGGTCTCCTGGTGGCATACCGACGCCGATCTGGGCCGTCCGATGGAAGCCTTCACCGACATGAGCAAAAGCCGCAAAGCAGGCTTTACCGGCTATCGCAGCACGCTGGATTCCTTCACTACGCTGTTCGATAAACTGAAGCAGGAAAAGATTATTCCTGGTTGATGCCGCCCCTGCGCTTACCCTCTGCACCAGAGGGTAAGCGCTTTATTTCTTATGCACTCCGGCCAAAACAGTCCGTGGCTATCGCCTGGAAATCATCGAAGCTGGCGCTGTTAACCAGTCGTCGGGTTGCTTTTTCACGGATAAACGTCATAAACAGATCGTAAATTCTCACCGCCTCGTCGCTATCCTCTTTACTGATCGCCAGTAAGAAAATCACCTGTGCCACCTCACCTTTATTGCTCCAGGCTACGCCGTCCGGTACGAGGATCGTCACCACCGCGGTCTTTTTAGCCCGCAGGCCCAGCGCATGGGGAATAGCAATGCCGTCGCCGAGCAGAGTGGACATAATGGATTCACGCTCAAGCAGCGAGGGATAAAAATCATCCGCTGTAAACCCCTGCTCTTTCAGCAGATTGCAGGCGCGTTTAAATAATGCTCCTTGTGTCATCGGCCCGTTAATCCGCATAAAACGTCGTTCATTGAAAAAACGGGCAAAAATCCATGGACGCGTGCGATCAACTATTACCAGGCGGCCAATCTGCTCTATTTGCCAGGGGGTCGGAAACAGGGCAATGCGGACCACGGGCTTATTTTTCTGGGTCAGGCGCAGCGTCGAGATAATGAAATCTTCCTCAACGTGAGGCAATTGCTCGTAGTCACGCAGGGCAATAACGCGTTCGACGACGATTTGCGGGAACTGGCGCAGAAGCTTTTCTTCGATCATGCGCAGTACTGAAATACCGGAATCACTGACGATAATCACCCTCGGATGGCGTTCAAAACCAGAACTGTAATTACGCTCCAGCCCGACGCCAATATGCACCGCCAGATAACCGGCCTCATCCTCATTGATGGTGTAAGGCACGCAACTGGCCATTTTCGATATGGCGCTGAGGGTCACGTCCCAGGCAAAGGGATAATAGGTTTTGATATCAGCAAGCAATGGATTGGGCGTACTGACCTGATATTTTACCCGGGTCAGCATTGCCACCAGGTGTGTCGTGAGATCGTCACGCAGCTGGCGGTCGTGCCGTAAATCGTAGTTATAGGTGCCGTGGATAAAATTAAGCATATTATCCACCAGTTCCGCGCTATTGATTTCGGTTTTCAGCTCATCAGCGGATCCAATAATCCGCCGGGCGGCAATCTGAATTTGCAGCCAGGCCAGCTCGGCGGCTGAATATTCACTGCCGAGAAAAAACGACAATCCCTGCGCAATATCCTGGCTGGCTTTGTCTATCACCGGATCGCTATCGCAGGCTGTGAGATGGATGATTTCATGGCCGGAGGTGATGCGCACTATGGATACCGCACACACCATGCTCAAATAGTGAAGCGCATCGTGGCTCAGCTTTATATCAAAACGATCCACGCTATTTTGCAGAATTTTAGCCAGGTGATGCAGATCGATATTCATCAGGAATTCCTGCACCGCCATGGTCATCAGCGGTTTATTGGCGGCGACGCTCATCTGCCAGATAACATCGGCAATCGCGTTGCGGATCGCAGGCTCCGTTCCGCTGACGCGGGATCCAGACCAGGGGCGTGTTTCCAGCGCGAGCTGATATTTTTTTAAAGCGTCTTTTACCTCGTTCATATCCCGATGCACTGTGCCACGGCTGACACACCATTCATCAGCGATAAGGTCAAGTTTGACAGGCGCAGCCTGGGTCAGAAAGCGCAGCAGCAAAAGATGTATGCGATCTTTACTGCTGCGGGGAATGATTTTTTTCCGCCCTGCGGTCTGCGGCAAGGCGGCAAAAGCGCGTTGATCGTCAACAATCACGCGATAGCCCGTCCCCCGCTCATAATGGATATGCGCCCCATAATCCTGGAGGGCATCATTGAGTATCCCGATATCGGTGCGGATCGTACGCGCCGACACCTGAAAACGCGTCGCTAACTCATCCTGCGGCAGGGTTTCTGCCTGGATCGTCTCATACAGTTCAGCCAGTCGCTGATAAGGAAATAGCATCACTGCACGCCCCCCTTCCATGGAAATTAACGCAGCCGGCATGGTTATCTGTGCTTTTGATGCGCCTGTTTCAGGTTTTCATACATCCGGGCCGTAACATCGCGCAGCACAGGGAATAATGGCCGGATTGCTTTATTTTGAATGTCTGTCTTGCCGAGCGTTATACACTCTCCTTCATAAGGCGCTTTACAAATCACCGGACTGCCCGGGATTTTAGATCCGCAATCGCCTGCTGCGATAATACAACCGCCACCCCAGTAGGTTGTTTCACCCTCCTGCCCCACCAGATTGGTGTAGATAAAATCAACAGTATTCTCCATCGCCCGGGCTTTCACGATTGGTTCAAAAATGTCTTTCTCAAAGGCAGGTGAACCTGATATACCCACAATGACATCAGCCCCTTTCAGCGTAAGTAATCGTGCCAGTTCAGGGAAGAAGATGTCGTAACAAATTAACGCACCAATGCGGCCAATGGCAGTGTTATAGACCTCAAGTTCACCTCCATGACTGAAATAACGTCGATCGGGGAACGCACCCGCTCCGCCATTATCAGTGGCATGGCCCGGCAAAGTATTTTTTCGCCAGCCTCCAATATAACCTTCAGGCCCCACCAGTGCTGCTGCGTTATACAGGATGCCGGGCAGCGTTTTTTCCACCATGCCCCAGATAATATGAATGCTATGCTGACGGGCAAGCTGCGTGAAATAATCCGTTGTCACGCCGGGGAGCGTTTCCGCCACCTCAAAAAAACGATCGCCGCAATGATAACCAGTCAAGGCGAGCTCTGGAAAAACTATCAGCTCAGCCCCCTGCTGAGCTGCCTCCAGAACAAAGCGCGTCATTTTTTCAAGGTTGGCATTTTTGTTGGCGGTTTCTGGCGTAATTTGTGCAATGGCAATGTTCATCTGTTTATCCCTTTCAGAAAGCATCCACAATAAAGGTAACGATCTCATTGGGCTGTAACCGCCCGACGCTAATCACGCCGGTAAGGGCATTGAAGCTCACGTCGCCGGGGATTTCCTGCTCGTTGAGCGTCGCGCGTCTGACACGGTTGAAGCATGTGGTGTTAAGCCGCAGCTGCACGTCATCTGCTTTATCCGCCAACTGATTGACCAGCCGCAGAATAAAACCCGGCCCCTTTTCGCAGCGCTTAAAGGCCATCACGCTAATGTTCGGGGTTTCAACCGCAAATAACGTCATTGCGTCCGCCAGGCTCCCCCGCTTGCCGCGCGGCGTCGCCGCCAGCAGCGGCAACTGCCAGCGATCTGCCTCGGCCGCAATATCGCCCTCGGACGATGGCAAATACATAAATGCATACTCAAGGGTATGGTCGCCGGGCATCAGGCTGTCCGGCACAGGTACATGCAGCCCCGAGCGCCGTCCCGGACGATCCACCAGATCCTGCTTGCCCATATAATCCATGGTGCAAATCAGCGGCACCGAAACGACCGGCGTAGCCCCGTCACTGTTTATTTCATAGGTGACGAGTCCCTTATTAAAAATCAGCACTTTGCCGCTGGCGTGTTCAAATCCCATATAGCGTTGCTGTGGGTACAGGGCGTAATAGCGCTCTTCCCATCCTTCGCGCTGCCAGGCATCGGGATCCGGAACGCTGTTTTCCCGATAAAGCATACCGTACTGTTGTTCAGCAAAATGTCCCCTGCCCGGCTGGTTATCAGGAAAAGTAACGCACACCCGATGATTGCGGGCCTGATTATGGAGAGTGGTACAAAAATCTACCCGTCGTGAGTCTTTACTGATGCGCAGAATACATGCTATTCGCTGATCAAGGGTTTCATCGCTGCGTTTATCGGCACCCGTATCGGCAGGTACGGCGAAATTAAAAATAAGTCTGACCGCTGCCGACAGCGAGGAATTATGCAGCACCTCAATATCCGGCAGGCCATGATGGGGATGGCACAGCCGATCGCTGACCGGCGGCGAATAGTCATATTCATCACCGGCATTTCCGTTCTCGATGAAATAATTAAGATCCGCAAACTGTTCGCCCGTTGCCCGGTCGGTATAGGTTAATGCCCCATTTTGCTGAACGGTCAGAGTAAAAAAGTCGGTGGTAAAGGTCGCGGTATTCTCGTTAAACAAAGGCTGACCCTTTGCTTCGCTTTGCGGCATAGATCGTGGGATCATATACAGCGTCTGATAGCCGAAGCCCGGAAACCTGACCTTAATTGCCATCTCATAACGGTAAAGCAGACGATCCTGGTTTTTTTGCCCGATTTCGATCTGCGCATCATTCTGGTTAATGGCGCTGACAGCGCTGATTGCGAAATCAACAGGCTGCCCTTCGCTGTCGATAAGGGTGAAATCTTCAGCGGGCGTGACAAAAGAGACATTTTCATAGCCACTCCGCGCCGATCCGGAAAAATTAAACAGCACCAGCGGCGTACCCTGCGTTTTATACGCAATATGGTCACCGATGTATTCGGAGGCATCCTGTAACAGCATGGCAGAAATTTGCTGCGCATTATGATAACGCTGCATCATTTGCGCATGGGTGCTGTCAGTGCAGACGCAGCAAATGGAGTCATGGGCATGATTTTGTAAAATATATTTACAGGCCTGGCCGATAAGTTCCTGCTGGTAAGGTTGACCAAAAAGAGCGCTCATGCTCATCAACGGTTCGGCCATCCGTTGCAGCTGCGTCTGCGTATGATAATTCGTAATTTTAATATCAAGGCGCGTCATACCAATGCTGACATGCACCCGCATATATTTTCCTTTGCGAAACTCCCCCTCCACCACTTTTTTATCACCCTGCTTAAATACCGCCGCAAGATAATCTGTAAGCGCGCCGATGCGGAAATTATGCTCAGGCAGGTCAGCATTCAACTGTTTCACGATCTCCGGCAGTAGTGGGTTTGCATTGCGCTGGTCAAAACCGCACATCAGCAGCATGTTGCGCTTATCGGATCTGGCGTACAGGGCAGCAAGATTATTCTTTATGATGCTGACGTTATTATCGGGATCGTCATTCAGCAGGCGCGCGTTGCCATATCCTTCCGCCAGTACCGTGGTTTTTACCGACGAGCCATCCGCACTTCGCCAGATAAAATCCACATCAGGGCATTCATCTTCTGTTATGCCCCGCCAGAACACCGCGTAGTCAATGTCAAACCCCTGCAGCAGCTGCGGCAGTTGCGCCGCCTGTCCAAAGGAGTCCGGCAGATAACCCACCTGCATACTTCCGCCGAAAGCGGCTGCAATGCGCTGACCGATGAGCAGATTGCGGATCTGGAATTCTCCGCCGGGAATGAACTCATCCGGCTGAATATACCAGGGGCCGACGATAATTCTCTTGTGGGCAATTAACTGCTGCAACTGCTGTTTTTTGTGCGGTTTAATTGCCAGATAATCCTCAAGCACGATGGTCTGCCCGTCCATCATAAAAGAGGGATAATGCGGATTATGTTCTAACAGCTCGATCAGATTATCGAAAAATATCACCAACCGGACCCGGTATTCTTCGAAGGTTTTATGCCACTCACGATCCCAGTGCGTGTGCGAAATAATATAGAAATCCATAATAACGTCCTCTGTTTATTACGCGTTTGTCCGTTCGATAAATTCTTTCTTCAGGGTAATCGCGCACAGCGCGGTAACCGCAACGCCAAAAAGAAAAGCGCCCATAAATAATAACGGGTGCCGGAAGAAGGGCACGACGAATATGCCACCGCTCGGCACGGACGCTTCTACGCCCATTCCCAGGGCCAGCGCCGCCCCTGCCGCAGATCCGGTGACAATGGATAAAATTACGCGCCAGGGATCGGCCACCGCAAAGGGGATCGCGCCTTCCGTAATGCCGGTCAGCCCCATGATTGCGGTGGCAATGGCACTGCTTCGCTCAGCCACGCTGAATTTTTTGGGTGCCAGACGGGTGGCCAGCGCCAGTCCTGCGGGCGGCGTCATAATGCCGATCCAGCAGGCGGCCATAGGGGCATAAACTCCCTGTGCCAGCATGCCGACGCAAAAAGCAAAGGCCACTTTATTAATCGGGCCACCCATATCAATCGCCATCATCGCGCCGATGATCATGCCCATCACAATCAAATTTCCGCCCTGGAGGGATTTCAGTCCGTTTTCCAGTAAAACAGATAATTGTGCAATGGGAACGCCCACCGTATACATCACCAGCGCCACCAGCCCCGATCCCAGCAGAGGAATAATAATAATCGGCTTAAGCTGCGTCAGATAAGCATGCATGGGGATGCGTTTTAGTTGATTAACAATAAAGCCTGCGACAAATCCGGCAACTATGCCGCCCAAAAAGCCTGCGCCAATTTCTCTGGCAATTAAGCCCCCCGCCATGCCCGCAACGATGCCAGGTTTATCCGCAATGGAATAAGAAATATATCCAGCGATAACCGGCACCATTAACGAAAATATCAGCACGCCAGTCTGTACAGTCATATGTGCAAAGCCGGTTTTTTGATCGCCGCCGCCCAGCAACAGGCCGAGGGTCAGAATTAAGCCTCCGGCGACCACAAACGGCAGCATAAAAGAGACGCCGGTCATTAAATGACTTTTAGCGTCGTCCAGCAGTTTGCCGATAGTCGATTTCTCTTTACCTGCCGTGTTAACAGCATCCCGGGGGATATTCTCGCCTTTCTTTTGCGTTTCCGCCTGCTTCAGCGCCTGTAAAATAACAGCCTGCGCATCCCTGATGGGATCGGACACTGATACTTTTACCTGCGGCAGATGGTCATAGCGTTCGGCCTCTTTTACCGCCACCGACACCGCAAATATCACCGCGTCAGCCTCACGTAATTGCTCAGCGGTATGTTTACCTTCTATGCCGTTCGCCCCCTGCTTTTCAACCCGGACAGTGACCCCTAGCGCCTTCCCGGCTTTGACCAGCGCGTCGGCGGCCATATAGGTATGCGCCACGCCCGCGGGACAAGCGGTCACCGCCAGCAGCGTTTTCTGGCACTGCGCCGTCTGATCGGCGGCGGCGACAGGGATATCAAGATTGTGAATAAAGGCATCGGGGGTGGGGGAGGAAAATAAGCGCTCGCTGTATTCTTCATCGCCCATGTTTTGCATCAGTTCTGCCAGCAGCGCCAGATGCATACTACCGGCTTCGCTTTCCGGGATCGCCAGCATAAAAATATGCTGAACACCGTCATCTTCTTCAAAAGATTCCCAGTCCATGACAGGCTTTTTTGTGGTCATCACGGCAAAACAGGCTTCTTTCACGGCGGCGCATTTCCCATGGGGCAGCGCGAGGCCTGCTCCCATTCCGGTTTCGCCCAGCGCTTCCCGTGCATAAACGGCCTGCAAAAATGCTTCTTCCGACGTCAGTTTTCCGCTTTCAAAAAGTTTTCGGGCCAGCGTGCGAATAATCTCGTCTTTCTTATCGGCGTCACTGTTAAGTATTATCAGAGCGTTAGTGGTTAATGTTGATAGTTGCATATATCCCCTTCCCTTTTGACCATCCTGGTAAAATGCCTCACTGCTTTTCGACGTATTTACCCTAACAGCTCTCACTTGCGAGTTTTATTCTGAAAATTTCCCCTCCGAAGTGGAAGTAAACAGAACAGCATTGAATTACCTCACATTCAGTTACCCTTCTTTGCCACAAGCCCACCGATCGCAGCCATACTAAAGACACTGAATGCAGGAGGAAAAAGATGTCTGAACACACCACAACCATTCCCGACACCATGACCGCAGTTGAGATCACGCAGCCCGGCGGCCCGGAGGTTTTACAGCCCACCACCCGCCCGGTGCCGAAGCCACAGCCGCATGAAGTGCTGATCCGCGTGGTCGCCGCGGGCGTTAACGGCCCTGACATCATGCAGCGCAAAGGCCAGTATGCGCCGCCGCCGGGGGCGTCTGATATTCCGGGACTGGAAGTCTCGGGGATCGTGGCGGCAGTCGGTGCGGATGTGAAAAGCTTTACGGTGGGCGATCATGTGGCCGCGCTGATTCCGGGGGGCGGTTACGCAGAGTATTGCGTGGCCCATGAAACCAACGCCCTGCCGCTGCCGCCGGGCTTAAGCCTGATCGAGGCCGCCGCCCTGCCCGAGACCTTTATGACGGTATGGCTCAATATGTTCGAGCGCGGCCAGTTTAAGGCGGGCGACATTATTCTGATCCACGGCGGCGCGTCCGGTATCGGCACCACCGCCACCATGCTGGCGAAGGCGTTCGGCGCGGCAAAAATCATCACCACCGTGGGATCAGAAGAGCATCACGAAGCCAGCCTGAAGCTCGGGGCGGATACCGCAGTGCTGTATAAAGAAGCGGATTTTGTTGAAGTCACTAAAGAGGTCACGGACGGCCACGGCGCGGACATTATTCTGGATATAGTCGCGGGCGATTACGTGGCGCGAAACTATGACGCGGCGGCGATGAATGGCCGAATCGTGCAGATCGGCGTAATTGGCGGCGCCGCCAAAGAGCTGAATCTGTTCCCGATGCTCAGCAAGCGCCTGACGCATATCGGCTCAACGTTGCGTTCACGTTCACCGGAAGAGAAAGCCGCGCTGATCAAAGCGCTCACCGAGAACGTCTGGCCGCTGCTGGAAAAAGGCACCGTCAAACCCCAGGTATGCAAAACCTTCCCGTTTGAAAAAGCCGGTGAGGCGCATCAGATGATGGACGACAGTAAACATATCGGCAAAGTGGTGCTGATTATGGATGAAGAGGCGCATCGCTAAAATATTAAGGGGGCGCAAGCCCCCTTATGTTACCCCTGCTGGTCCCTTACTGCGGCCACGTCATTTCGCCTTTCAGTAATTTCGCGCCCCGCTGCTGGTAAAAAGATAACTGTCAGAAACAGGTATTTAAGGGGCTTCGCCGCTACGCGAACAGATGTCTGTCACATTATGCTTAATGCTCGATTTACGATGAACAATTATAATAAAATATATTTAATATAAATAGCATCATCATGAGCACGTACTAATAACCAGTAATATTCACAAAAAAGCTCACTATACTGACTTCTTATTTTTGAAAGAGTAGTGCCATGGATCAATATGCCTGGGCAGGGGACTGGTTTTCGTTTTTTCATGAAATAATTTTGTGAAATTTAAAACAGAATTCATCCAGACTGCTTCATTCGCTTTTGTATGGGCTGGTGGATCCCAGTACGCCAGAAGCGCCGCATCTCGGCGATCATTAACTGCATAAATTAAATAAGCATTACTGGCAGGCTTTGGACGGTGATTCCCCTGTTCGTCAACTGGCCCAAATGCCCAATTATCCCAGCACTTTTCAGTGCAGCTATAGGAGTAATTTGCATACTGATGAATATTGACATGCACTTTTCGCAAATGAAAAGAAAGCGCTCCGTCAGGCCTTTCAAAAAGCGTATCTTTGCCTAAATCTGGATGATGACCTTTACGCCAGTGACTCTTGAATGCTTCTTTTAAAGAAATTAAAAAATCGTCAGTTTTGAATTCGCCAGTGGGAATAATTCCACCGCTATACTCACTCGAAAGCATCAAAGTCCTCTTCTTTCATCCGAATATCCAGAGTACTGAGCATGCGGAAGGACAGTTCTGACGAAGCTTCAGCAGAAATTGATTTAATTTTTAGCGCGTTTTCTGAACGCGCAACGGTTTGTGGCCGTCTGAGCAGAGAATATCGTTTATCTTTCATTAAAATAGCCACTTTGCGCAACATAAGTCCATTTTCATCAGTGTCATTGATTAATAAACTGCGGCCCACTAACGAGCCACGAGAAAGACGAACCTCACGACGCTTCGCAGATGGCCGATTACTGACCGGTCC
The DNA here is from genome assembly GCF_001888805.2 of Enterobacter sp. SA187. Classification (NCBI taxonomy): domain Bacteria; kingdom Pseudomonadati; phylum Pseudomonadota; class Gammaproteobacteria; order Enterobacterales; family Enterobacteriaceae; genus Enterobacter; species Enterobacter sp. SA187. The sequence goes on along the minus strand of NZ_CP019113.1, from coordinate 2,314,758 downwards.
TCGCGCCAGGGATCCATGCTTTGTCATCTCTCATCTCCGGTAAATTGCTGCTGAACAAAGACGATAACCTTTGAGCCAATAGTACGCCTGCGTCATCACACCTGCAATTTGGACAAGGCTATTTTCCAGACGCGTTCCACTTTTGATAAAAACGCTTTATTTGTCAGGCGCCGCACTTGAATCCTGCGGTTACGCCTGATAGGCAGTGCCGACCTTTATGGCATCCGGGCAGGGACGTTCATTTGTATCACGTCCCCGCCATCGTAAGGTCCGGACATACACGCCTCAAAGGGATTATCGCCCTGCCTGCCCTACCTACCCCATAAGAGGTGAGTCGCCCGTCAATCCATAGTGAATTGATTTCACGCAATATCCCTGCTCGCTGTCCTGTTATTTTCGCCGCCGAAAACACGTCATAACAAGTCAAAACATTGGGGATATGATGGACGTCAGTCGCAGAAAATTCTTTAAAATCTGCGCCGGCGGAATGGCAGGAACCACGGCGGCGATGCTGGGCTTTGCCCCCACCGTTGCACTTGCGGAAACGCGCAATTACAAACTGCTGCGCGCGAAAGAAACCCGCAATACCTGCACTTACTGTTCCGTAGGCTGTGGATTATTGATGTACAGCATGGGTGACGGCGCGAAAAATGCCAAATCCAGTATTTTCCATATCGAAGGGGATCCGGATCATCCGGTCAGCCGCGGGGCGCTGTGCCCAAAAGGCGCGGGACTGCTGGATTATATCCACAGCGACAGCCGCCTGCGCTACCCGGAATACCGCGCGCCTGGCTCTGATAAATGGCAGCGCATCAGCTGGGACGAGGCCTTTACCCGCATCGCCCGCCTGATGAAAGATGACCGCGACGCTAACTTCATTGAGAAGAACGAACAGAACGTCACGGTTAACCGCTGGCTCTCCACCGGCATGCTGTGTGCCTCGGCAGCCAGTAACGAAACCGGGATGCTGACGCAAAAATTTGCCCGCTCGCTGGGCATGCTGGCAGTCGATAACCAGGCGCGCGTCTGACACGGACCAACGGTAGCAAGTCTTGCTCCAACATTTGGTCGCGGTGCGATGACCAACCACTGGGTTGATATCAAAAACGCCAACGTGGTGATGGTGATGGGCGGTAACGCCGCTGAAGCCCACCCGGTCGGTTTCCGCTGGGCGATGGAAGCCAAAAACAATAACGATGCCACGCTGATCGTGGTCGATCCGCGCTTTACCCGCACCGCTTCGGTGGCGGATATCTATGCGCCGATCCGCTCCGGTACCGACATTACCTTCCTGTCGGGCGTCATCCTGTATCTGATTTCCCATAACAAAATCAACGCCGAATACGTTAAACACTACACCAACGCCAGCCTGCTGGTGCGGGATGATTTCAGCTTCGAAGACGGCCTGTTCAGCGGCTACGACGAGGCGAAACGCCAGTACGACAAAACCAGCTGGAACTATCAGTTCGATGAAAACGGTTATGCGAAGCGCGACGATACCCTCCAGCATCCCCGCTGCGTGTGGAACCTGCTGAAAGAGCACGTTTCTCGCTATACGCCGGAGGTGGTGGAACATATCTGCGGCACGCCGAAGGCTGATTTCCTGAAAGTGTGCGAAGTGCTGGCCTCCACCAGCGCGGCGGATCGCACCACGACATTCCTGTATGCGCTTGGCTGGACGCAGCACACCGTCGGCGCGCAGAACATTCGTACCATGGCGATGATCCAGCTGCTGCTCGGCAATATGGGCATGGCAGGCGGCGGCGTGAACGCGCTGCGCGGCCACTCCAATATTCAGGGGCTGACGGATCTGGGGCTGCTCTCCACCAGCCTGCCGGGGTATCTGACCCTGCCGTCGGAAAAACACACCACGCTGGAAAGTTATCTGGCGGCCAATACGCCGAAAGCCACGCTGCCGGGCCAGGTGAACTACTGGGGCAACTATCCGAAATTTTTCGTCAGCCTGATGAAAGCCTTCTATGGCGACGCTGCGACCCGGGAAAATAACTGGGGCTTCGACTGGCTGCCGAAGTGGGATCAGTCTTACGACGTGCTGAAGTATTTCGACATGATGGATCGTCAGCAGGTCACCGGCTATATCTGCCAGGGCTTCAACCCGGTCGCTTCCTTCCCGGATAAAAACAAAGTAGTCGCCAGCCTCAGCAAGCTGAAGTATCTGGTGATCATCGACCCGCTGGTCACGGAAACCTCGAACTTCTGGCAGAACCACGGCGAGATGAACGATGTGGATCCGGCCACTATTCAGACCGAAGTGTTCCGTCTGCCGTCCACCTGCTTTGCCGAAGAAGATGGCTCCATTGCCAACTCCGGGCGCTGGTTGCAGTGGCACTGGAAAGGCGCGGACGCTCCTGGCGAAGCGCGAAACGACGGCGAGATCCTTGCAGGCCTGTACCACCGGCTGCGCGAAATGTATCGCGCCGAAGGCGGGAAAGGCGTCGAGCCGCTGCTGAAAATGGGCTGGGACTACGATCAGCCGGATCATCCGGAATCGGCCGAAGTGGCCCGGGAGAACAACGGCTACGCGCTGGAAGATCTCTTTGATGCCAATGGCAATCTGTTGGCGAAAAAAGGTCAGTTGCTGGACTCCTTTGCGTTGCTGCGTGACGACGGCACCACGGCGTCTGCCTGCTGGATCTACGCCGGGAGCTGGACGGCGAAAGGCAACCAGATGGCGAACCGTGACAACAGCGATCCGTCCGGGCTGGGTAACACCCTGGGCTGGGCCTGGGCATGGCCGATGAACCGCCGCATCATTTACAACCGCGCCTCCGCCGATCCGCAGGGGAAACCCTGGGACGCGAAACGCATGTTGATCAAATGGAACGGCACAAAATGGGTCGGCAACGATATTCCTGACTACAACACCGCGCCGCCGGGCAGCGGCGTCGGGCCCTTTATCATGCAGCCGGAAGGTCTGGGCCGCCTGTTCGCCATCGACAAAATGGCAGAGGGGCCGTTCCCGGAACACTACGAGCCGTTCGAAACGCCGCTGGGCACCAACCCGCTGCACCCGAAGGTGGTGTCGAACCCGGCAGCGCGTCTGTACGCCGCGGATGCCCGACGCATCGGCAAACGCGACGCTTTCCCGTATGTCGGCACCACCTACCGCCTGACGGAGCACTTCCACACCTGGACCAAGCATTCGCGGCTGAACGCCATTGTGCAGCCGGAACAGTTTGTGGAAATCAGCGAGCGGCTGGCGAAAGCCAAAGGCATTGCCAATGGCGATCGCGTGAAGGTCAGCAGCAAACGCGGCTTTATTCGCGCCGTCGCGGTGGTAACGCCACGCGTTCGCACGCTCTATGCGGGCGGCCAGGAGGTGGAAACCATCGGTATTCCGCTGCACTGGGGCTTTGAAGGCACGGCGCGTAAGGGTTATCTCGCCAATACCCTGACGCCGTCCGTCGGCGACGCCAACTCGCAAACGCCGGAGTACAAGGCGTTTCTGGTCAACATTGAGAAGGCGTAAGGAGCAATATTATGTCCATGCAATCTCAGGATATTATCCGCCGTTCAGCGACGAACGGCATGACGCCGCCGCCTCGCGCCCGCGACTATAAAGAAGAGGTCGCGAAGCTGATTGACGTCTCCAGCTGTATTGGCTGCAAAGCGTGCCAGGTGGCCTGCTCGGAGTGGAATGACATCCGCGACGACGTGGGCCACTGCGTCGGGGTGTATGACAATCCCGCCGATCTGAGCGCCAAATCCTGGACGCTGATGCGCTTTAGCGAGACGTCGCAGAACGGCAGGCTGGAGTGGCTAATCCGTAAGGACGGCTGTATGCACTGCACCGATCCGGGCTGCCTGAAAGCCTGCCCGTCGGCGGGCGCAATCATTCAGTACGCCAATGGCATCGTCGATTTTCAGTCGGAACACTGCATTGGCTGCGGCTACTGCATCGCCGGTTGCCCGTTCAACATTCCGCGCCTGAATAAAGACGATAACCGCGTCTATAAATGCACGCTGTGCGTTGATCGGGTGAGCGTGGGCCAGGAGCCGGCCTGCGTGAAAACCTGCCCGACGGGGGCCATTCATTTCGGCACCAAAAAAGAGATGCTGGAGGTGGCGGACGAGCGCGTGGCGAAGCTGCAAAAGCGCGGCTATCCGCACGCGGGCGTCTATAACCCGCAGGGCGTGGGCGGCACGCACGTGATGTATGTGCTGCATCATGCCGATCAGCCGGAGCTGTATCACAATCTGCCGAACGATCCGCACATCGACACCCCGATCTCCCTGTGGAAAGGGCTGCTGAAACCGCTGTCGGCGGCAGGTTTTATCGCCACCTTCGCCGGACTGATCTTCCACTATGTGGGCGTCGGGCCGAACGAGGAAGTGGACGAAGACGAGGAGGAACACCATGATTAAGCAGAGCAGGATGATCGTCAGGACGAAATTCATTGACCGCGCCTGCCACTGGACGGTCGTGATTTGCTTTTTCCTGGTGGCACTCTCCGGCATCGCGCTGTTCTTCCCGACGCTGCAATGGCTGACGGAAACCTTCGGTACGCCGCAGATGGGTCGTATTCTGCACCCGTGGTTTGGGGTGCTGATCTTCATCGCGCTGATGTTTATGTTCGTGCGTTTTGTGCATCACAATATTCCCGATAAACACGATATTCCGTGGGTGAAAGGTATTGTCGAGGTGCTGAAAGGCAACGAGCATAAAGTGGCGCGGGTCGGCAAATATAACGCCGGGCAGAAGATGATGTTCTGGACCATTATGAGCATGATTTTTGTGCTGCTGGTAACCGGCGTTATTATCTGGCGTCCGTGGTTTGCCGATTATTTCCCGATCAAAGTGGTGCGTTATAGCCTGCTTATTCATGCCACCACGGCGATTATTTTGATCCACGCCATTCTTATTCATATGTATATGGCGTTCTGGGTCAAAGGCTCCATCAAAGGCATGATTGTCGGCAAGGTGAGCCGCCGCTGGGCGCAGAAGCATCACCCGCGCTGGTATCGTGATGTCGAAGCGATGGAAGCGAAAAAAGAGAGCACTGAAGGGCTGTAAACCGGGGGCTGATAAACAAACCGTCAGGGGAAACGCTGGCGGTTTTTTTTACGTCGGTCGACGACGCTAAATGCCAAAACGGATAAAACGTATCAGGGAAGAAATTTAATCGAAGGGCGTGAGCGAAAGCAGAATGGTACGCCCTACAGGGCTCGAACCTGTGACCTACGGCTTAGAAGGCCGTTGCTCTATCCAACTGAGCTAAGGGCGCGTTACGCGGATGTCACACCTTTTATGGTGGAAACGCCTCGGATTATACGGTCAACCTCCATTGAGTCAATGGCTTTGCATCCGGATGCGCGGTAAATGAGCACCCTGAACTGCTTCACGACGCTGCCGCAGGTGAATTTCATAAAGGTTAACTGACAGCGCCTCCCGCTTCTGACAAAATATAGCCATCCCCACTCTTCTATTCACAGACGGAATCTTCTCTCTGATGGCAGCAAAGATTATTGACGGTAAAACGATTGCGCAGCAGGTGCGCTCTGAAGTTGCGGAAAAAGTGCAGGCACGTCTGGCTGCAGGAAAACGCGCACCAGGGCTGGCTGTTGTTCTGGTTGGCAGCAACCCGGCTTCGCAAATCTATGTGGGCAGTAAACGCAAAGCGTGTGAAGAGGTGGGCTTTATCTCCCGCTCTTACGATCTGCCTGAAACCACCACCGAAGCCGAACTGCTGATGCTTATCGACAGGCTGAATGCCGACAGCGCCATCGACGGCATTCTGGTGCAGCTGCCGCTGCCTGCGGGCATCGACAACGTAAAAGTGCTGGAGCGTATCGCGCCGGATAAAGACGTGGACGGTTTCCACCCCTATAATGTGGGTCGTCTGTGCCAGCGCGCGCCGCGTCTGCGCCCCTGTACGCCGCGCGGCATCGTCACGCTGCTGGAGCGCTACAACATCGATACCTACGGCCTGAATGCCGTGGTGATTGGCGCCTCCAATATCGTCGGCCGCCCGATGAGCATGGAACTGCTGCTGGCCGGTTGCACCACCACGGTGACGCACCGTTTCACCAAAAACCTGCGCCAGCATGTGGAAAACGCCGATCTGCTGATCGTCGCGGTGGGCAAACCGGGCTTTATCCCCGGCGAGTGGATCAAAGAAGGCGCGATTGTTATTGATGTCGGGATTAACCGTCTTGAAAGCGGTAAAGTAGTGGGCGATGTGGTGTTTGAAGACGCCGCCGCGCGCGCTGCGTACATCACGCCAGTACCAGGCGGCGTCGGGCCGATGACGGTCGCCACACTCATCCAGAACACGCTACAGGCGTGCGAAGAATATCACGACGTTAAGGAAGCATAAGATGGCAACATTCTCCCTGGGCAAACATCCGCATGTTGAACTCTGCGATCTGCTCAAGCTGGAAGGCTGGAGCGAAAGCGGCGCGCAGGCGAAGATTTTTATCGCCGACGGTCTGGTGACGGTGGACGGCGAGGTGGAAACCCGCAAGCGCTGCAAAATCGTCGCCGGTCAGACCGTGAGCTTTAACGGGCAGAGCATCACCATCACCGCCTGATCCCGCTTTACCCTCTCCGCCGGAGAGGGTAAAAACCGCCCTTCTCCCCGCGCCCGCCATGGTCATTAACCGATCGACTTCAAAAGAATAACAAAATCCTCTGACGTGCCACGTGATTTCAGTTGCGGTAAAACCGCGCTTATCTGACATTAGGTATAACGTTTTAGTAGAACGTTATACTCACAAAAATAAGCGCCCAAAAAAGGCGTCTGCATTCGGGGGATAAGGCATGACTATGCTGTCAGGTTTCATTAAGTCGTTATCAAAATTGTCCATGATTGGCCGCGCGCTGATGCTGCCAATTTCGTTATTACCCGCCGCCGGTCTGTTACTGGCGTTCGGTGATAAATTCCAGCTGCCGCTGATGATGAATGCCGGGGGCGTTATCTTTGATAACCTGCCGATGCTGTTCGCCATTGGTTCCGCGGTGGGTCTGGCGTCGGAATCGGGTATTGCGGCGCTATCGGCGGCGGTGTCGGTGTTTGTCACTAACATCACTATAGGTACGGTGCTGTCGATCACGCCGGAAATGGCCTCGCAGGGCGGTAAGTATGCGATGGTGGTCGGCATTCCGACCTTACAGATGGGCGTGTTTGGCGGGCTTATCTGCGGCATCCTCGCCGCCTGGTGCTACAACCGTTTCCATACGTTGCAGCTGCCGGAATTCCTTGGCTTCTTCTCGGGTAAACGTTTTGTAGCCATCGCCACCGCGTTTCTCTCCTTCCTGCTCGGTCTGTTGCTGCCCTATGTCTGGCAGCACATTCAGTCAGGGATCGATGCGCTGTCGGTGGTGGTGAACGGCGATAATCAGGCGGCCTCAACCTTTATCTTCGGGCTGGTTGAACGTGCACTGATCCCGCTGGGTCTGCACCATATCTGGTATCCCTCTTTCTGGTACTCCTTCGGCGATTACACCACGCAGGCCGGCCAGGTGATCCATGGCGACCAGACCATCTGGTTTAAAATGCTGGAAGAAGGCGTGAAATCCTTCAGCAGCGACACCTACCAGAACGCCGGTAAGTTCATGCAGGGCGAGTTCCCGCTGATGCTGTTCGCGCTGCCTGCGGCCTGTCTGGCGATGTATCACGAAGCCCAGACCAAAAACAAAAAGATTGCCGCCGGTATTCTGTTCTCCGCCGCCCTCACCTGCTTCCTGACGGGGATCACCGAGCCGGTGGAATTCACCTTTATCTTTGTCGCGCCGGTGCTGTACGTGTTTAACGCCATCATGGCGGGTCTGTCGTACATGTGTATGTATCTGCTGCATGCGCATATCGCCAAATCCTTCTCGGCGGGCTTTATCGACTACCTGTCGTTCGGCATCCTGCCGTCTTTCAACGGCTTCCAGACCAACTTCCTGAGCGCGATTATCGTCGGCGTGCCGATGGCGTTGATCTACTACTTCACCTTCCGCTTCGTGATCCGTCGTTTTGATGTCAAAACGCCGGGCCGCACGGAAATCACCGCCAGCGTCAGCGATAAAACCGATGACGAACTCGCCACGGAAATCATCGCCCTGCTCGGTGGTGAGCAGAACATTAGCTCGGTCGGCGCCTGCATCACACGTTTACGTCTGGAAGTGGCGAAGGGCACGCTGGTGGATAAAGACGGGCTGAACAATCTGGGCGCACGGGGCGTGGTGTTCGTCGGCGATCAGGGCGTACAGGTGATTTTTGGGGCGCGCGCACAATTTATCGCACAAACCATGTCCGGTATGATGGGCAGATAACCCGAAGCTGTTAAGGTGATAACGTCTTCTGCCCGCGCAGGAGACGTTGTCATATTTGGCTGATTATCCGGTGATTTCAGGGAGCGCGTTTGAAGAAGGTCAGCATTATTGATGTCGCAAGGCATGCGGGGGTTTCTGTTTCGACCGTTTCGCTGGTGCTGCGTCAGAAAGGGAAAATTTCGGCTGCGACCATTGAGAAAGTGCAGGCGTCCATCACCACGCTCGGCTACGTGCACAACGTGGCGGCAGCCAATCTGCGCTCCAGTACCTCCAATCTTATTGGCCTAATTTTACGGGATTTCAGCGACAGTTTTTCTATCAAAGTGATGGCCAGCATTGTGCAGGAGCTGGAGAAACAGGGTTTTATGGTCTTTCTCGGCCAGCCGCTCAACGATGAGGAACACCTTGAGCGCTGTCTGCTGTCGTTTAAACAGCAGGGCGTGGCGGGGGTGATCTATCTGGCGGCGGATGCCTCGCGGGCGAACGTACCACAGCAGATCCGGGAATGCCCGCTGCCGCTGGTGGTGGTGTCGCAATCCCTGCTGGACGAGCCCTGCGACTTAGTGATGCGCGATAACCGTCAGGCGGCCAATCTTGCCACGCGTTATCTTATCGAGCGCGGTCACCGTAATATCGCCTATATCGGCGGCAGTGAAAATAATCTTATTCGCCAGCAGCGGCTGCTCGGTTTTCGCAGCGCCTTAACCCAGTACGGGCTGGTGACGCGGGAAGAGTTTACCCCGGCCTGCTGCGACGGCACCCATGCCGCCAGCCACGCCACCCGTCAGCTGCTGGAGAAGAACAATAAGATCACTGCCCTGCTGTGCCATTCGCCTGATGCGGTGATTGGCTGTTTGTCCGGCATCAGCCAGGTCGGGCGCACGGTGGGTAAAGATGTGTTTCTGACGCAACAGGTGGCGCTGGTGGGATTTGAAGATATGCTGCATGTGAATCTGACGTCACCGTCCTTCACCTACGTGTCGTCAGCGAGTGAAGAGACCGGACGCCAGGCGGCGGCGCTGATCATACGTAAACTGAAAGAGCCGGATCTGCTTACCCAGCGGATAACCCTGTCCGGCCAGTTAGTGGCGCGGGAGTCCGCGTGATTTGCCGTTGCCGGGTGGCGCTGCGCTTACCCGGCCTACAAGACAGAACCGCAATTGCCGGGTGGCGCTACGCTTACCCGGCCTACAACACAGAGCCGTAATTGCCGGGTGCGCGTTGCTTACCCGGCCTACAAGACAATTTGTAGGCCCGGCAAGCAACGCGGCGCCGGGCGTTACTGACTTACTTACGACGCCAGGTGGTTCCCTGCGGGCCGTCTTCCAGCACGATGCCCATCTCATTGAGACGATCGCGCGCCGCATCGGCGGCGGCCCAGTCTTTTGCCTGGCGCGCATCCAGACGCTGTTTGATTAAGGCTTCGATCTCGGCCACTTCGCCATCATCGGCCTGCGCGCCGCTTTGCAGGAACTGTTCTGCATCCTGCTCCAGCAGGCCCAACACGCCCGCAAGCTTACGCAGCTGCGCGGCCATGCCGTTCGCGGCGTTGATATCTTCCGCTTTCAGGCGGTTAACCTCGCGCGCCATGTCGAACAGCACCGAATAGGCTTCCGGGGTGTTGAAATCGTCGTCCATCGCTTCGATAAAGCGCGCTTCAAAGGCCTCGCCGCCTGCCGGAGCCACGTTTTTATCGGTGCCGCGCAGCGCGGTATACAGACGCTCCAGCGCGGAACGTGCCTGCCTGAGGTTCTCTTCGCTGTAATTAAGCTGGCTGCGGTAGTGACCGGACATCAGGAAGTAGCGAATGGTTTCCGCGTCGTAATACTTCAGCACGTCGCGCACGGTGAAGAAGTTGCCGAGGGATTTCGACATCTTTTCCCGGTCAACCATCACCATGCCGGAGTGCATCCAGTAGTTAACGTATTCGCCGTCGTGGGCGCAGGTGGACTGCGCGATCTCGTTTTCATGATGCGGGAACATCAGATCCGCGCCGCCGCCATGAATATCGAAATGGTTGCCCAGCTGTTTGCAGTTCATCGCCGAGCACTCAATATGCCAGCCCGGACGGCCTTCACCCCACGGCGAACTCCAGCTCGGTTCGCCCGGCTTGGACATTTTCCACAGCACGAAATCCATCGGGTTGCGTTTGATGTCCGCCACTTCGACGCGCGCACCGGCCTGCAACTGATCCAGATCCTGACGCGACAGCTTGCCGTAGTTCGGATCGGTGGGTACCGAGAACATCACGTCGCCGTTGTCAGCCACATAAGCATGACCGCGCTCGATCAGACGTGCGGTGATATCGATGATCTCGTGAATATGGTGAGTGGCGCGCGGCTCGCTGTCCGGACGCAGAATATTCAGCGCGTCGAAATCCGCATGCATTTCGCCGATCATACGATCCACCAGCGCGACGAATTCCTCGCCGTTTTCATTGGCACGCTTAATGATTTTGTCGTCAATATCGGTGATGTTACGCACGTACTTCAGCTGATAGCCCAGGAAACGCAGATAGCGCGCCACCACATCAAAGGCCACAAAGGTACGGCCATGGCCGATGTGACACAGATCGTAAACGGTGATACCACACACGTACATGCCCACTTCACCGGCATGGATAGGTTTGAATTCCTCTTTCTGGCGCGTCAGGGTATTAAAAATTTTAAGCATCGAAGATTCCGTTTAGACGTGTGTGGAGAATATCTTTCTTATCATAACCATATTTCGGCAGCGAAGCAGCACCCTTTGCAAGGTGATCGAACCTCAGGGTTATGCTATAAAAGGCGATTATCTCTGACCCATTGCCGGGTCTACGCGACTTACCAAACAGAACAGGATGCAACAATGGTTACTTTCCACACTAATCACGGCGATATCGTAATCAAAACCTTTGATGATAAAGCACCTGAAACCGTTAAAAACTTCCTCGACTACTGCCGCGAAGGTTTTTACGACAACACCATTTTCCACCGTGTGATCAATGGCTTTATGATCCAGGGCGGCGGTTTTGAACCGGGTATGAAGCAGAAAGAGACCAAAGAGGCGATTAAAAACGAAGCCAACAACGGTCTGAAAAACACCCGTGGCACGCTGGCCATGGCCCGTACTCAGGCGCCGCACTCTGCGACTGCGCAGTTCTTCATTAACGTGGTTGATAACGACTTCCTGAACTTCAGCGGCGAAAGCCTGCAGGGCTGGGGTTACTGCGTATTCGCCGAAGTGGCGGAAGGCATGGACGTGGTTGATAAAATCAAAGCCGTTTCTACTGGCCGCAGCGGTATGCACCAGGACGTTCCGAAAGAAGACGTAATCATTAAAAGCGTGACCGTCAGCGAGTAATCGGTGGCGACACTCTTTATTGCAGATCTCCATCTGCAAACAGAAGAACCGGCGATCACCGCCGGTTTTCTGCGTTTTCTGGCCGGTACAGCCAGGGAAGCGGACGCGTTGTACATTCTGGGCGATCTGTTTGAAGCCTGGATCGGCGACGACGATCCCAATCCCCTGCACCGGCAGATCGCCGCCGCGCTGAAAGCGCTGGCGGAGTCCGGCGTCCCGGTGTATTTCATTCACGGCAACCGCGATTTTCTGCTCGGCCAGCGTTTTGCCCGGGAAAGCGGCATGAGGCTGCTGCCGGAAGAAAAAGTCCTTGAACTGTACGGTAAACGGCTGCTGATCCTGCATGGCGATACCCTGTGTACCGATGACGCGGGCTATCAGGCGTTTCGCGCCAAAGTTCACCAGGCCTGGCTGCAAAAGCTGTTCCTCGCCCTGCCGCTGTTTATCCGCATGCGCATCGCCGCGAAAATGCGCGCCGGCAGCAAATCCGCCAACCGCACCAAATCTCAGGCGATTATGGACGTTAACCCACAGGCGGTGGTGAAGGTGATGGAAAAGCATCAGGTGCAGCATCTGATCCACGGTCATACCCATCGCCCGGATATTCACGCGCTGACCGCCAACGGTAAACCCGCCTGTCGTTATGTACTGGGTGCCTGGCACAGTGAAGGCTCAATGGTGAAAGTAACCGCTGACAAGATTGAACTGATCGCGTTTCCCTTCTGAGAAAACGCCTGTATTTGACCTTTACCGCGTTACGCAACCGTTTTCCTTGCTAATTATCCATGCTATTCTCTGTGGCCTTAAAAGCAGTCTGAAGCACACCCACAGGAGTTTTAAGGCGCATGTCTTCCCGCAATAATCCGGCGCGTATCGCCATCGTGATGGGGTCCAAAAGCGACTGGGCAACCATGCAGTTCGCCACTGAAATCCTCGATCTTCTGCACGTTTCTTACCATGTTGAAGTGGTCTCCGCCCATCGCACCCCCGACAAACTGTTCAGCTTCGCCGAAAGCGCAGAGCAGAACGGTTATCAGGTGATCATTGCCGGCGCAGGGGGGGCTGCACATCTGCCGGGCATGATTGCGGCGAAAACGCTGGTGCCGGTGCTGGGTGTGCCCGTGCAAAGCGCCGCGTTAAGCGGTGTCGACAGTCTTTACTCCATCGTGCAGATGCCGCGCGGTATTCCGGTGGGCACGCTGGCGATTGGTAAAGCCGGTGCCGCCAACGCCGCGCTGCTGGCGGCACAGATCCTCGCTACTCAGGATCGCGAGCTGCATCAGCTCCTGGTCGAGTGGCGACAAAGCCAGACGGATGAAGTGCTGGATAACCCGGATCCGCGGAGCGAAGCATGAAACAGGTCTGTATTTTAGGTAACGGTCAGCTGGGCCGGATGCTGCGCCAGGCCGGTGAGCCGCTGGGGATTGCGGTATGGCCGGTGGGACTGGATGCGGAGCCGGAAGCGGTGCCTTTCGCGCAAAGCGTGATCACCGCTGAAATCGAGCGCTGGCCGGAAACCGCCCTCACCCGCGAGCTGGCCCGTCACCCGGCGTTCGTCAACCGCGACGTGTTCCCGATCATCGCTGACCGTCTGACGCAAAAGCAGCTGTTCGATACCCTCGGCCTCGCCACCGCCCCCTGGCAGTTGCTGGCCAGCCGCGATGAGTGGTCTGGCGTGTTTGACCGCCTGGGCGAGCTGGCGATCGTCAAACGTCGCGTCGGTGGTTACGACGGACGCGGCCAGTGGCGTCTGCGTGCGGACGATACCGATCAGCTGCCGGACGACTGCTACGGTGAATGCATTGTTGAGCAGGGCATTAATTTTTCCGGCGAAGTATCGCTGGTCGGCGCGCGCGGGCATGACGGCAGCACGGTATTTTATCCCCTGACACACAACCTGCATCAGGACGGTATTTTACGCACCAGCGTGGCCTTTCCGCAGGCGAACGCCGCCCAGCAGACGCAGGCGGAAACCATGCTCAGCGCGGTAATGAATGAACTCAATTACGTCGGCGTGATGGCGATGGAGTGCTTTGTCACCCCTGGCGGACTGCTGATCAATGAGCTGGCCCCGCGCGTGCACAATAGCGGGCACTGGACGCAGAACGGCGCGTCCATCAGCCAGTTTGAACTGCATCTGCGCGCCATTACCGGGCTGGCGATGCCGCAACCGGTGATTAACAGCCCGTCGGTGATGATCAACCTGATCGGCAGCGATCTCAATTATGACTGGCTGAAGCTGCCGCTGGTGCATCTGCACTGGTACGACAAAGAGGTGCGCCCGGGCCGTAAGGTCGGACATCTGAATCTCAATGATGCCGACACCGATCGCCTGAGCGCCACCCTCGAAGCCCTGCTCCCGCTACTGCCGCCGGAATACGCCAGCGGTATCGCCTGGGCGCAGTCGAAATTAGCGTAGCGCTATCGCCCGGCGGCGCAGGCTTGTCGGGCCTACAAAGTCCCCCCCGTAGGCCGGGTAAGGCGCAGCCGCCACCCGGCAACACAGCCCCGCAATTTTTTCCCCACCGCACAAATGAAAGCGTAAAATACGGCGATCTGACGTAAAACGTCGCCCTTTGATGTGCAGAAGGAAGTCCCATGAACACTGGCATGGATTATTGCGCGATCCTCGCCGCTGATACGCCCCTGCTGGACGTGCGCGCCCCGGTTGAATTTACCCAGGGTGCAATGCCGTCGGCGCTCAATCTTCCCCTGATGAACGACGAAGAGCGCGCGGCGGTCGGCACCTGTTATAAACGCCAGGGCCCGGAAGCCGCGCTGAAGCTCGGGCATCAACTGGTATCCGGCGTCGCGCGCGAGCAGCGCATACAGGCCTGGCGTGATGCCTGCCTGCGCCATCCTGATGGCTATCTGTGCTGCGCCCGTGGCGGCCAGCGCTCTCATATCACCCAACAGTGGCTGCGCGAGGCGGGCATTGATTATCCGCTCATCCCCGGCGGCTATAAGGCGCTGCGCCAGGCGGCGATCCAGGCAACAGAGCAGCGCGTACAGCGTCCGCTGGTGCTGATCGGCGGCTGCACCGGCAGCGGAAAAACGGATCTGGTACGCCAGCATGCGGACGGCATCGATCTGGAAGGTCTGGCCCGCCATCGCGGTTCGTCATTTGGCCGCACGCTCAGGCCGCAACTTTCCCAGGCGAGCTTTGAGAACGCCCTGGCGGTGAAACTGCTTAAGCGGGATGCGGCGCGCTGGGTGCTGGAAGATGAAGGCCGTATGATCGGCGCTAATCATCTGCCGGAGTGCCTGCGGGATCGCATGGCGCAGTCGCCCATCGCGGTGGTGGAGGATCCGTTCGACCTGCGGGTGGCGCGTCTGCATGAGGAATATTTTGTGCGGATGCAGCGCGATTTTACCGTGACGTACGGCGAAGACGCGGGCTGGCTGGCCTATGCGGAATACCTGCATCACGGGCTGTACGCCATTCGTCGCCGTCTGGGCTTGCAGCGCTTTGCCGAACTCAGCGCGCACCTTGATACGGCGCTGGCGAGCCAGCGGCAGCACGGCGACACGCAAGGTCATAATGCCTGGCTGGTGCCGTTACTGAAGGAGTATTACGATCCGATGTACCGCTATCAGCTGGAAAAGAAAGCCGCGAAGATCGTCTTTCGCGGCTCATGGCAGGAGGTCAACGGCTGGCTGCTACAGGGGTAATCAGTGGCGGCCCCGCTTGTCCGCCCGCGCGGCCAGCCAGTCGCCCAGCATCTGCACCACCTGCACCAGAATAATCAGCGCGATCACCGTCACCACCATCACCTGGGTTTCGTAGCGGTAGTAGCCATAGCGGATCGCCAGATCCCCCACGCCACCGCCGCCGACGATCCCCGCCATCGCCGAGTAGCCAATCAGGCTGACCAGCGTGATGGTGAGGCCGCGCAGCAACCCGGCGCTGGCCTCCGGCAGCAGTACGGTGCAGATGATACGCATCGGGCTGGCGCCAAAGGCTTCCGCCGCCTCGATAATGCCCTTATCCACTTCCCGCAGCGCGCCGTCCACCAGCCGCGCATAGAAAGCAATGGCGGCCACCGACAGCGGTACGGAGGCGGCAATCGGCCCGATGGTGTTGCCGAGCAGAAACTGCGTTAGCGGCAGCAGCAGGACCAGCAGGATCACAAAGGGCACCGAGCGGATGATGTTCACCAGTACGGAACTGATGAGATAAACGCCGCGATTTTGCCAGAACAGGTGCCGATCGGTGACGAAAATCAGAAAGCCCAGCGGTAACCCCCCGACTATCGCCAGCACCGTCGAAATGCTCAACATCTGGAAGGTTTCATTAAACGCCAGCATCAAATCCGGTAATAACTCATCCACGGATCACCTCCACGCGTGCCGTACGGTTGCGAATATAATCAACGGCGGCGTCCACCGCCGTCGGGTTATCGGGAGCGGTGAGCTGCACGACCAGAATGCCGAGCGCCCGCTCGCCGAGGTATTCGATTTTGCCGTGCAGGATGTTCACCGCCACGCCAAACTGGATCGCCGCGTCGGACAACACCGGCTGCTCCGCCGAATCGCCAATAAACAGGATCTTCAGCAACTGCCCCGGCAGATGCTGTTGCAGACGTTCCGGCAGCGTCAGGTTCAGGGTGTGAGACACCAACTGCTGCGTGAACGCGTGCTGCGGGTGGGCAAAAATATCAAACACCTCGCCCATCTCCACCACTTTGCCGCCGGACATTACCGCCACGCGATCGCAGATGGTTTTGATAACGTTCATTTCGTGGGTGATCAGCACAATGGTGATGCCGAGGGTGTCATTAATCTGCTTTAACAGCGCCAGAATGGTGGCGGAGGTTTCCAGATCCAGCGCGGAGGTCGGCTCATCGCACAGCAGCACGTCCGGGTGATTGGCAATAGCGCGGGCAATACCGACGCGCTGTTTCTGCCCGCCGGAGAGCTGTACCGGGTAGCGATTCGCTTTATCCGCCAGCCCTACCAGCTCAAGAATTTCCGCCACGCGCGGGGCGATTTTCGCCCGCTCCCAGCCTGCCGCTTTCAGGCTGAAGGCGACGTTCTGCGCCACGGTACGGGTGTGCATCAGGTTAAAATGCTGGAAGATCATGCCGATACGTTGCCGCGCGCGGCGCAGGGTGACGCCTTCCAGCGCGGATATCTCGACGCCATTAATTTTGATGCTGCCCTGCGAGGGACGCTGGAGCGCGTTCAGGGTGCGCAATAAGGTGCTTTTGCCCGCGCCGCTGGTGCCGACAATGCCAAAAATTTCGCCCGGCGCAATGCGCAGGCTGACGTCGTCCACCGCCCGGGTCGTCGGGCCACGGCCTGCGGGAAAGTCCACGCAGACCTTATCTATCTCAATCATGCCGTCCTCGAAATGCAAAAGGCAGGCCGCAGCCTGCCAGAATTAATCCTGTGTGCCGCTTATTTTTTATCCGCAGCAACCATCCATTCAGGTTTCTGGAACGCGCTGTAGACGTTGTCTGGCGAGTCGATCACCGCGCGGTAAGCCGGAGATTTGACTACTGCAACAATGTCTTTCGCGAAGGGTTTTTCGGCGTCTTCGCTACGTACGGCGATGATATTTTTCAGATTATCATCCAGCTGTTCCTGCTTCAGCGCCGAGTCCAGTTTCATGCCCGCGGCGATAGCAAAGTTGCCGTTGACCAGGGCGGCGGTGGCGCTGTCGAGGGTACGCGGTAGCTGAGCGGCTTCCAGCGGTTTGAACACCAGCCCTTTCGGGTTGCTGGCGATATCGCGCTCGGAAGCTTTGGTCGGATCGATATTGTCTTTAATGGTGATAAGACCGAGGGATTGCAGGAAACGCAGGCCGCGCGCCAGGTTGGTGGGATCGTTAGACAGGGTAACGATATCCCCCTTTTTCAGCTCATCCAGGCTTTTGATTTTGTGCGAGTAAAAGCCCATGCCGGCAGTCGGCACGTTAATCAGCTTCGTCAGCTTGAGGTTTTTATCGGCAACGAATTTGTTGAAATAGAGCGAGTGCTGGAACAGGTTGGCGTCAATGCTGCCGTTGGACAGCGCCATGTTCGGCTGTACGTAGTCGCTGAATTCGCGCACTACCACTTTGTAGCCTTTTTCTTTCAGCGACGGCGCTATGGCCTGTTTTACCATGTCACCATAGGGGCCTGGGGCCACGCCGAAGGTGATGGTTTGTGGATCGCTGGCCTGTGCAAGCCCGCAGGTTAACAGTAATGCCCCGACGGCGGCGCGCACGCTGAAACGACGTCCCATAATTTCTCCTGATCAATGTGATATGTGCTGTGTGACGCACCGTGCTACGCGGCGCATTCAGAATTTGACGGTTTAAGATGGCATAAAGGCGGCGCGGCAGTAATTGAAAATATTTCATGATGCTACTGAGTATGTCACTGAATGACAGGGGATCGTCAATGCCCTCACCCCGGCCCCCTCCTGCAGGGAGAGGGGGAGCGATGGACGATGCCCCCTCCCGCAGGGAGAGGGGCAGAGAGAATCAACCGCTGAACTGACGGAACAGCGCTTTGCCCTTCAGCAGCCGTGTGCCAAGCCAGCCGCCGCACAGTGACAGCAGCAGCGCGCCGGAAAGCGGCAGCACCAGCCACAGCCGCCAGTCCGGCTCCCACGGGAAGTCGAACACACGCGTCTGCAGAACTGCCAGCGCCGTTTCCGCACCGATGGCGGCCACCAGCCCGGAGACAAAACCGAGCAGCGCAAACTCGCACCACAGCGTGGTACGCAGCAGTTTTTTGCCCGCGCCAAGGGTGCGGTAGACCACCAGCTCCTGATGACGCTGACGCATTCCTACCTGCACCTGCGCCAGCAACAGCAGCACGCCGCACCCGGTCACCAGCACCACCATCACTTCAAGCGCGCGGCTCACCTGTTGCAGCACCTGACCGACCTGTTGCAGGATCGCGCCGATATCCAGCAGGCTGACCGTCGGGAATTCGCGGTTAAGCTGCGTCAGCATCTCGTTGCCGTTTTCCCAGCGGAAACTGGTCAGCCAGCTTTGCGGCTGTCCGTCCAGCGCGCCAGGCGGGAAGATGAAGTAGAAGTTAGGCCGCAGGCTTTCCCAGTCCACTTTACGCAGGCTGGTAACTCTGGCGGTGAAATCCTGGGTATCGCCCATAAAGGTCACGCTGTCGCCCAGCGAAATATTCAGCCGTTTCGCCAGCTCCTGCTCCATCGACACTTCCCCGGTTTTCGGCGGCCAGCTGCCTGCGGTGATCGGGTTGTGATCCGGTTTTTGCGACTGCCAGGTCAGGTTAAGCTCGCGGTTTAAGGCTTCATCCTGATTGCCGTCCGTGGATGTGCCGTTAATCTGCGTCAGCCGCGCCCTTACAATGGGATAGAAGGATTCCGGGATCACCTGATGTTCCGAGAGAAACCCTTTCAGCGGCGTGACCTGCTCAGAAGCAATGTTGATCAGGAAATAGTTCGGGCTTTCCGGCGGCAGCTGTTGCTGCCAGCGGTCAAGCAGATCGCCTCTGAGCACCAGCAGCATCGCCAGCAGCATAAATGACAGCGAGAAGGCCGACAGCTGGCTTAAGGTGGACCAGGGCTGGCGCAGCAGGCGATTCACCGCGAGGCGCAGCGGCAGCGCTTTCAGCGTCAGGCGTTTTAGCACGTTAAGCAGCATCCAGCCGAGCAGCCCGCACAGCGCCGCCAGCACCACCGCCCCGGCCAGCACCGCCCACAGCAGCATGCTGCCGCCCATCAGCCAGGCCAGCAGCAGGACGGTGACGATACTAATAGCCGGAATATAAAACTTCAGCGGCCAGACGCTGGCCACCGCATCGCGGCGCAACACGCGTAGCGGCTGCGTTGCCAGTAACAAACGATACGGACGCAGCCCTACCAGCAGGGAGATCACCACCATGGTGCCCACCGCCCACAACCACGGCCACAGGCTGGCAGGCGGCAGCGCGGCGGGCAGCACAGGTTTGAGCAGGATCATCAGCACCCGTTCAAACACCAGGCCGATGGCGCCGCCTGTAATGACTGACAGCCCCAGCACCATCAGCCACTGGCCGACGATCAGCTTGCGCAGCTGGGCGCGCCCCGCACCGAGGGTTTTGAGGATCGCCACCAGATCGTAGCGGCTGCGGCAGTAATGCCCCATCGCCACCGCTACGGCGGCAACCGCCAGCAGCAGCGTCAGCAATGCCGACAGCAACAGGAACTGCTGCGAGCGCTCAAGGGATTTGCCGAGCGCCCCTTCATCCTGCTCAAGGCCGTACCATTTGTGCTCCGGCTTTAACTGCGGCAGCAGCCATTTCTCGTAGGCTTCCAGCTGCGCGGCCGTGCCGCCAAACTTGATGCGCCAGGTGACGCGGCTGCCGGGCTGCACCGCGCCGGTTTTCGCCACATCCGCCACGTTCATCAGCAGGCGCGGCGCCATCTGGAAGGGATTGAAACCGGCATCCGGCTCCTGGATCACCTCCCCGGCAATACGTAAACGGGCATCGCCGACATCGATTTCATCGCCGGTTTTCAGTTTCAGCAGCGCCATCAGACGCGGCGCAAGCAGCACGCTTCCCGGCTGCGGCTTTACGCCAGCCGGGCGGGTTTCCAGCTCGCCGTACATCGGGTAGATGTCATCAACCGCCTTGACGTTCGCCAGCTGCGGCGTGTCATCGGCAAAGGTCATGGTGGCAAAGCTGATTTGCGTGCCGACTTTCAGGCCAAGCTTACGCGCTTCATCCAGCCAGGCGTCGGGGATCTCCCGGGAACTGCGCAGCGCGCGGTCGCCCGCCATAAAGTCGCGGCTCTGCTGGCTTAAGCCTTTCTCCATGCGGTCGCTGATGTTGCCGAGCGCCAGCACGCAGGCGACGGCGAGACTCAGCGCCATCCAGACGATCAAAAGCGATGGCGAGCGCCATTCGCGCCAGAACCAGCGGGCGATCATGCTTCCTCCTGCAGCAGGCCGTTAACCAGCCGCAAACGACGATCGCAACGGGCAGCGAGCTGTGGATCGTGGGTGACGAGGATCAGCGTAGTGCCGTACTGCTGGTTCATGGAAAACAGCAGATCGGCGATTTTATCCCCGGTCTGGCGATCGAGGTTGCCGGTGGGTTCATCAGCAAAGAGCACGCCGGGACGCCCGTTAAAGGCGCGCGCCAGCGCCACGCGCTGCTGTTCGCCGCCGGAAAGCTGCGCCGGAAGGTGATCAAGACGCTTCGCCAGCCCCAGTTCGCTTAACAGCGCGCGGGCATTTTCCCGGCTCTGGCTGCTCTTTTCGCCGCGCAACAGCGCCGGGAGCTCGACGTTTTCCAGCGCGTTCAGCGTTGGGATCAACATAAAGGACTGAAAGACAAAGCCGACGTTCTGCGCGCGCAGGGCTGCCCGCGCTTCTTCATCCATACTGTGCAATGGCTGCCCCAGCAGGTGCACCTCACCGCTACTGCCATCATCCAGCCCGGCGAGGATCGCCAGCAGTGTGGACTTGCCGGATCCGGATTCGCCAATCAGCGCGATGGTCTGCGCGGGTTTGACAACCAGCTCAACTCCGGTGAGGATGGACAGCTCATGTTCCCCCTGACCGACGGACTTCTTAAGATGATGAACTTCAACAATGTTTTCCGCTGGCATTTGCCCTTCCTTTTTATGCTTCTGTTAACCTGTCGCGCCGCCGCGGCGGACACGTTGTTGGTTCTGGGTGACAGCCTGAGCGCCGGGTATCGCATGGCGGCAACGGCGGCCTGGCCGGCGCTGCTCAACGATAAATGGCAGCAGAAGACGCCGGTAGTTAATGCCAGTATAAGCGGCGATACCTCGCAGCAGGGGCTGGCGCGTCTGCCCGCCCTGCTGAAAAAGCATCAGCCGCGCTGGGTACTGGTGGAACTGGGCGGCAATGACGGCCTGCGGGGTTTCGCACCGGCGCAGACCGAAGCCACGCTGCGTAAAATTTTGCAGGAAATAAAAGCCGCCGACGCGCAACCGCTGCTGATGCAAATCCGTCTGCCGGCGAACTATGGCCGTCGCTACACTGAGACGTTCAGCGCCATCTATCCCAAACTTGCCAGCGAGTTCGATATTCCTCTGGTGCCCTTCTTTATGGAAGAGGTCTATCTGAAACCGCAGTGGATGCAGGACGATGGTATTCATCCTAACCCTGACGCCCAGCCGTTTATCGCCGACTGGATGGCGACACGCCTGGCACCTTTAGTAAACCACGCCTCATAAATAATCGGGAAAGCCGACGGGTAAAGTTATGCAAAAATCGGTCTTAATTACAGGATGTTCCAGCGGAATTGGTCTGGAAACGGCAGTAGAGATGAAGCGCCAGGGATTTCATATCCTTGCCGCCTGCCGCAAACCCGATGACGTATCGCGGATGAATGCGATGGGTTTTACCGGCATTTTACTGGATCTGGACTCGCCGGAAAGTGTGGATCGCGCGGCCGATGAGGTAATTGCGCGCACCGAAAACCGTCTGTACGGCCTCTTTAATAATGCGGGTTACGGGGTCTATGGCGCGCTTAATACCGTGTCCCGCGAGCAGATGGAGCAGCAGTTTTCCGCCAACTTTTTTGGCGCGCACCAGCTCACTATGCGCCTGCTGCCCGCGATGATCCCCCACGGTGAGGGCCGTATCGTGATGACGTCATCAGTGATGGGGCTGATCTCCACGCCCGGTCGCGGGGCCTATGCCGCCAGTAAATATGCGCTGGAAGCCTGGTCGGATGCGCTGCGTATGGAGCTGCGGCACACGGGCATTAAGGTGAGCCTGATTGAACCTGGTCCCATCCGCACCCGCTTTACGAAAAACGTCAATCAGACCAGCGACAAGCCGGTGGAAAATCCGGGTATCGCCGCACGTTTTACCCTCGGCCCGGAGGCAGTGGTCGCCAAAGTGCGCCATGCTTTTGAGAGTAAGCGGCCAAAAGTACGTTATCCGGTGACGCTGGTCACCCATGCGGTAAGGGTATTAAAACGCCTGTTACCGGATCGTCTGATGGATAAAATTTTACGCGGCTGAGTTGAAGGCTCCACGCCTGACCCCATGTAAAGATAAACGCGAAAACAGAGAAAACGTTATGTCCGTACAAAATATTGTCAATGTTACCGAAGCGAACCTACAGCAAACGCTGGAGCAGTCTGTCGCCACGCCGGTGTTATTCTATTTCTGGTCCGAGCGTAGCCAGCATTGTCAGCAACTGACGCCGGTGCTGGAGTCGCTGGCGGCGCAGTATAACGGGCAGTTCCTGCTGGCGAAGGTCGATTGCGACGCCGAGCAGATGGTGGCCTCGCAGTTTGGCCTGCGCGCCATCCCGACCGTTTACCTGTTCCAGAACGGCCAGCCGGTGGATGGTTTCCAGGGGCCGCAGCCGGAAGAAGCCATCCGCGCGCTGCTGGAAAAAGTGCTGCCGCGTGAAGAAGAGCTGAAAGCGCAGCAGGCAATGCAGCTGATCGAAGAAGGCAACTATGCTGATGCCCTGCCTCTGTTAAAAGAGGCCTGGCAGCTTTCAAATCAGGCGAGCGAAATTGGTCTGCTGCTGGCGGAAACGCAAATCGCCCTTAACCGCTCCGAGGATGCGGAAGCGGTGCTGAAAACCATCCCGATGCAGGATCAGGATACCCGCTATCAGGGGCTGGTGGCGCAGATCGATCTGCTGAAACAGGCGGCGGATACGCCGGAGATCCAGCTGCTGCAACAGCAGGTGGAAATCGATCCGGCAAACGCAACGCTCGCCACGCAGCTGGCGCTGCAACTGCATCAGGTGGGCCGCAATGAAGAAGCGCTGGAGTTGCTGTTCAGCCATCTGAGCAAGGATCTGAATGCCGCCGACGGCCAGGCGCGTAAGATGTTGCAGGAGATCCTGGCAGCGCTTGGCACGGGTGATGCGCTGGCGTCGAAATATCGCCGTAAGCTGTATTCTTTGCTGTACTGACATGGGTTTCGCCGGGCGGCGCAGGCTTGCCCGGCCTACGGAGTGCAGTGGTATTGTGCCAGCCTGCGGGTTACCACTTAGTCTGAAAAGTCATATTCCGTACTTGCCGTGCGGTCTTATCCTGTTGCATAAAGCGTCCGCATCTTTTGATTTCATTCCCGCCCTTTTTCACCCTCAGGATTAACAGGGGTGCCTGATGGCGATAAAAGTTATACTTACCCGCAATGAAATGGATGTAATTCAATACCCACGGATTTAATAACAGGAGGTTTTATGCTTATCGTTATCCCTATTCTTATCTTTGTTGCTCTGGTGGTGGTCGGCGCGGGGGTGAAAATCGTGCCGCAGGGTTATCAGTGGACCGTCGAACGCTTCGGGCGTTACACCCACACCCTGCAACCGGGGCTGAGCCTGGTGGTACCTTTTATGGACCGCATTGGCCGTAAAATCAATATGATGGAGCAGGTGCTCGACATCCCGTCCCAGGAAGTGATCTCCAAAGATAACGCCAACGTATCCATTGATGCGGTGTGCTTTATTCAGGTGATCGACGCGCCGAAAGCCGCCTATGAGGTGAGCAATCTGGAGCTGGCGATCATCAACCTGACGATGACCAATATCCGTACTGTGCTGGGCTCCATGGAGCTGGATGAAATGCTGTCGCAGCGCGATAACATTAACACCCGCCTGTTGCATATTGTCGATGAAGCGACGAATCCGTGGGGTATTAAGATCACCCGTATTGAGATCCGCGATGTGCGCCCGCCAGCGGAACTGATTGACGCCATGAACGCGCAGATGAAAGCGGAACGTACCAAGCGCGCCTATATTCTCGAAGCCGAAGGTATTCGCCAGGCAGAGATTGTGAAAGCCGAAGGTGAGAAGCAATCGAAGATCCTGAAAGCGGAAGGCGAGCGGCAGTCCGCCTTCCTGCAGGCTGAAGCGCGCGAGCGTTCGGCGGAAGCGGAAGCCGAGGCGACCAAGATGGTGTCTCAGGCGATTGCCGCCGGGGATATTCAGGCGGTGAACTACTTTGTGGCGCAAAAATATACCGAAGCGCTGCAACATATCGGCTCGTCCAATAACAGCAAAGTGATCATGATGCCGCTGGACGCCAGCAGCCTGATGGGATCCATCGCCGGGATTTCAGAACTGCTCAGCGACAGCGCCACTGCGCGGAAGAAATAGCCATGGACATCCTGCTCGCGCATCCGCACATTTTCTGGTTAAGCCTCGGCGGGATCCTGCTAGCGGCTGAAATGCTCGGCGGCAACGGTTATCTGCTGTGGAGCGGCGTGGCCGCGGTGGTGACAGGCCTTGTGGTCTGGCTGCTGCCCTTTGGCTGGGAGTGGCAGGGGGTGATGTTTTCCCTGCTGACCATGCTGGCCGCCTGGCTGTGGTGGCGCTGGCTGGCGCGGCGGGTGAAAGAACAAAAACCTGCCGATGCCGCGCTGAATCAGCGGGGCGTTCAGCTGGTGGGCCGTCGCTTTACGCTGGAAACGGGGCTGGTGAATGGCCGCGGACACATGCGGGTGGGCGACAGCTCCTGGCCGGTGAGCGCCGATGAGGATCTGCCTGCCGGGACGCCGGTGGTGGTGGTAGCCGTTGAGGGGATCACGCTGCGGATATGCGCCCGCTGATCCCTTCCCCCGATGGCCGCCCCTTTACCCGGTGCGGTCATCGTCCTCCGGGCTTTTCATCTGCTTCTGCCACTTTTCCCGTCCCGGATACGCCCGACCGGCGGCGATCTCCTGCGCCCAGCGCCGTGACTCAACGCCTTTCACCGGACCGCTAAGCAACGGATCGTCGGTTTCACGCATCCAGTTTGCCACGCGCTCACGCAGCCGGGCGGCGATGGCCTGATAGTCAGGATGAGCGATAAGATTATTTTTCTCCAGCGGATCCAGATGCAGATCGTATAGCTCCTCCGGCTCGTTAGGCACGTACAGCCGCTCCCGCACCGCAAGCCCAGACAGACTCAGATGCGCATCAACGGGAATATAGACCAGCGGCCCGTCGGCAAAATTTTTGACGTAGCTGTAGCGGGCGGTACGCACGCCGCGCATAGGGTGGTATTTGTCGTGCCAGGTCAGCTCGGTAAAGAACGACTCCCGCCCTTCGTCGCACGGGCTGTGCAAAAGCGAAGCAAAACTTTTGCCATCAAGCCCGTGGGGACAGGCTGCGCCAATAAGTTCAAGCAAGGTGGGCATCAGATCGATATTGCACAACAGCGCCTGCCGACGGCCGGTGACAGCCGCTTTGCCCGGCAGCACGATAATCAGCGCCGTCTCCAGCCCCGCCGTTTTTAAGGTGCCTTTCGCCAGCGGAAAGGCGACGCCATGATCGGTGGTGAACACCACTATGGTGTTATCGCCCAGTCCCGTTGCATCCAGCGCCGCGCAAATACGCCCCACAGCACTGTCCAGCATCTTTAACGCGCCGTTAAACAGGGCGATATCCTGGCGAACGGCATCCACATCCGGCAGAAAATCGAATACCTCCACCTCGTCAGGCCGATCTGCAACTGGCTGATATTCATCGAAATCGCGGTGGGTTTCAAAAAAACCGGCGTTAAGATAAAACGGGCGATCGTCATGCTGATGGCGGAGGAGAAAATCGATCACCGAATCGGCAACCTGTGACGCGCGCTCGCCGGGCACCGGGATATAGTCATCGTAGCCAAGCGCGGTGGTAGAGGAGAATATGCGTTCCGCGACCGGCGGCGCGTTATTAATGGTTTCATGACTGAGCCCGATCAGCGCCGTATAATAGCCGTTTTTTTGTAATTCTTTTGGTAAAGTAGTTACACCCTCTGAAATACAAAAACCGAGATGCGCAAGCCCGATGAGGCCATTATTATGTGGGTATAACCCGGTTAATAACGCGCCCCTGCTGGGGCTGCATTGCGGGGCTGGACAATAACAATTGTCAAATTGCAGGCCGCGTTGCGCCAGGGCATTAATATGCGGCGTTGCCACCCGATAACCGTAGTTCTGAAATTTACGTCCGCTGTCATGGGAAATCATCAGCAAAATATTGGGCTGCATCATCGGAATTCCATTTGCGAAGAATATCGCGTCCATCGTGGCACTACGCCCGGTTTCTGTCCAGAAAAACAACGGCGAATAGCACGGATAACTTATAAACAATATATTCATAAAATCAATAAATTAAGTGTATTGACAGTATAAAAAAGCGCGTGTAATTATCCGGAGCGGCACCCGATACTTCAGGACGAAAATCATGAAAGGAACGCTGGAGGATAACGCCAGTTCGCTGCTTACACTTATTGGCGGGAGTAATAATATCATTTCAATGGGACATTGCCTGACGCGATTGCGGCTGGTACTGCATGATGAGAAGTGTATTAATATTCAGGAACTGGAAAGCAATGATTTAGTTAAAGGTTGTTTTAACGCTAACGGGCAATTTCAGATTATTATCGGCCCCGGGCTGGTTGATAAGGTTTATGAGGAAATTTCCCGGCAGCGCGGAAATACTCCAGTCCCTTCCCAAAAACCATCCGAAAAACGCGGCAACCTTTTACAGCAACTGATAAAGACTCTTGCCGATATATTTATTCCGGTCCTGCCAGCGATTGTCGCCTCCGGGCTATTACTGGGGCTGAATAATATTCTGGTTAATCCGGGGCTGTTTTTTGATGATGCGCTGATAAAACATTATCCCTCCTGGCAGGGCGTGTCCGGCATTATTAATCTTATCGCCAACACCTCTTTTCTGTTTTTGCCTGCGCTGATTGGCTGGTCGGCAGTGAAAAAATTCGGCGGTAATCCGGTGCTGGGGATTGTGCTTGGTCTGCTGCTCATCCACCCGGATTTAATGAGCGCCCAGCAGTTCTCAAAAACGCCGGATCAGGTGCAGTACTGGTCGATTATGGGCCTGGAACTGAAAAAAGTGGCCTATCAGGGGCAGGTGATCACCGTACTGCTTTGCGCCTGGTTACTGGCGCGTACTGAGCGTTTACTGGCGCGCGTGGTTCCGGATATGGTGCAGGTGATTATCGTCGCGCCCGTGACCCTGCTGGTCACCGGCTTTGCGGCATTTTTAGTGATTGGTCCGCTGACCATGCTGCTGGGAAATGGCATGACCGGCAGCATTTTGTGGTTGTTTGACGTCGCGCCTGGGCTGGCGGGCGGGGTTTTCGCCGCTATCCTGTCGCCGCTGGTGGTAACGGGGATGCATCATCTGTTTTTAGGCGTGAATCTGCAAATGATCGGCACCCTGGGGTACACCACCCTGTGGCCGATTCAGGTGATGGCGAGCCTGGCCCAGGGAATGGGCGCGATGACGATTTTCTTTCTGGTGCGCAATAAAAAGATGCAGGGCGTGGCCGCAATCGCTGCGGTATCGGCCTGGCTTGGCGTCACGGAACCGGCGATCTTTGGCGTTAATCTGCGCTATCGCTTTCCCTTTATGGCGGCGATGTTCGGCGCAGGCATCGCGGGCAGCATCGTCGCCAGCTATCAGGTGAAAGCCCCGTCGATTGGCATTTCCGGGCTGCCGGGTTTTCTGTCGGTGTTTACGGAACACTGGACGATCTACTTTGTTGCCATGGGCACGTCGCTACTGTGCACCGGCCTGTTTACTTTGCTGTTATCGCGTACCCGCTGGTTTCGCCAGGCGCTTTCTCCGGGGGAAGCAGGCTGATTATGCCTGCGCCTTGCGATGGCAGCAGCCCGAGAGATTATCAATAATCGGGCAGTCGGCGCTGTCATCGCCCGGACAGGAGGCCGCCAGCGTCAGCAACTGTTCGCGCATCGATTGCAGCTCAACAATGTGGCGCTCAATCTCCGCCACTTTTTGCAGCGTGCGCGCTTTCACATCAGCGCTGTGACGCGCAGGATCGTTAAACAGCCCCACCAGCTCGCCGCACTCCTCAAGATTAAATCCTACCTGCCGCGCCTGACGCAGCAGCGTCAGCTCATCGAGATGTTTTTGCGTGTAGTGCCGGTAACCGTTGTCACTGCGCAACGGCGGCGTCACCAGCCCTTTTTCCTCATAAAAACGGATCGCTTTGCTGGTTAAGCCGGTTTTTTTCGCCACATCGCTGATATTCATCTTTCCCCCTTGACCTTCCCCTTGATGGAAGGTTTAACCTTTATAACTGTAATCAATGTGTGTATTGGTTCAACCGAAATTACAGGAGTTTAATTATGTCGCAAACCATCGCTTTAGCGCTTGATGGCCTCACCTGTGGCCACTGCGTGAAACGTGTTAAAGAAAGTCTGGAGCAGCGCCCTGACGTTGAACAGGCGGAAGTGACGCTGACCCATGCCGACGTGACCGGCAGCGCCAGCGCGGCGGAGCTTATCGATACCATTAAACAAGCCGGGTACGACGCGAGCCCCGAATACCCAAAGGCTAAACCGCTGGCAGAGTCATCACTCCCGTCGGAAGCACTGACAGCGGCGCAACCTGAGCTTCCGGCAGCGGATGACCTGCAAGACAGCCAGCAGTTGCTGTTAAGCGGCATGAGCTGCGCCAGCTGTGTCTCCCGCGTGCAAAAAGCCTTACAGGCGGTACCGGGCGTCAGCCAGGCACGGGTCAATCTGGCGGAGCGCTCTGCGCTGGTAATGGGCAGCGCCTCCGCCGCTGAATTAGTGAGCGCGGTGGAAAATGCCGGCTACGGCGCGGAGATCATCGAAGATGATGTGAAGCGCCGCGAGCGCCAACAGGAAACCGCCCTTGCGACCTTAAAACGTTTCCGCTGGCAGGCCATTGTCGCGCTGCTGGTGGGTATTCCGGTGATGCTGTGGGGCATGACGGGTGACAATATGATGGTCACCGATGCTAACCGCACCCTGTGGCTGGTGATCGGCGCTATCACTCTCGCCGTGATGGTGTTCGCGGGCGGGCATTTTTACCGCAGCGCCTGGAAAAGCCTGCTGAACCGCACTGCCACCATGGATACCCTTGTCGCGCTGGGGACGGGCGTGGCCTGGCTCTATTCCATCAGCGTCAACCTTTGGCCGCACGCCTTCCCGATGGAAGCCCGCCACCTCTATTATGAAGCCAGCGCGATGATCATCGGCCTGATTAACCTCGGGCATATGCTGGAAGCACGGGCGCGGGCGCGCTCGTCAAAAGCGCTGGAACGTCTGCTCGACTTAACGCCACCCTCGGCGCGCGTGGTCACCGACGCGGGTGAGAAAACCCTGCCGCTGGCGGAGGTGCAGCCGGGCATGATCCTGCGCCTGACCACCGGCGATCGCGTGCCGGTCGACGGCGAGATCGTCCAGGGCGAAGCCTGGCTGGATGAGGCGATGCTTACCGGCGAACCGGTGCCGCTGCAAAAAAGCCAGGGCGATGCGGTTCACGCCGGGACAGTAATGACCGATGGCAGCGTGCTGTTCAAAGCCAGCGCCGTCGGCAGCCACACCACCCTGTCGCGCATTATCCGCATGGTGCGCCAGGCGCAGAGCAGCAAGCCGGAAATCGGTCAGCTGGCGGATAAAATCTCGGCCATTTTTGTGCCGGTGGTGGTCGCCATTGCCCTGTTCAGCGGCGCGATCTGGTATTTCTTCGGCCCCGCGCCGCAAATTGTTTATACCCTGGTGATCGTCACCACGGTGCTGATCATCGCCTGTCCGTGCGCGCTGGGGCTGGCCACGCCGATGTCGATTATCTCCGGCGTCGGGCGCGCTGCTGAATATGGCGTGCTGGTGCGCGATGCCGATGCGCTGCAACGCGGCAGCCAGGTGGATA
Source organism: Enterobacter sp. SA187 (assembly GCF_001888805.2). NCBI lineage: Bacteria > Pseudomonadati > Pseudomonadota > Gammaproteobacteria > Enterobacterales > Enterobacteriaceae > Enterobacter > Enterobacter sp. SA187. The sequence goes on along the minus strand of NZ_CP019113.1, from coordinate 2,284,539 downwards.
CACTGGTCTTTGACAAGACCGGCACGCTGACGGAAGGCAAACCGCAGGTGGTCGCCGTCACCCTGACCGGCGCTTATCAAGAACGCGAGGTGCTGCGGCTGGCGGCGGCGCTGGAGCAGGGATCCGGCCATCCGCTGGCCCGCGCAATCGTCGAAAAAGCCGCTGACGACGAGCTGCCGGAGGTGCGGGATTTCCGTACCCTCGGCGGGCTGGGGGTCAGCGGCATGGTGGATAATCACGCGCTGTTGCTGGGCAACCAGGCGCTGCTTAATCAACAGCACGTTGATACCCGCGCGCTTGACGAGGCGATTGCCGCCCGGGCGGCGCAGGGCGCGACGCCGGTGCTGTTGGCGGTGGACGGCACCGCCGTGGCGCTGCTGGCAATCCGCGATCCGCTGCGTTCCGACAGCGTGAGCGCGCTGGCGCGTCTGCATCAGGCCGGCTACCGGCTGGTGATGCTCACCGGCGATAACCCGGTAACCGCGAAAGCCATTGCGCAGGAAGCCGGAATCGATGAGGTAATCGCCGGGGTACTGCCGGACGGCAAAGCCGATGCGATTAAGAAATTGCAGCAGGAAGGCCGTCAGGTGGCGATGATCGGCGACGGCATTAATGATGCACCGGCGCTGGCGCAGGCGGAAGTGGGGATCGCCATGGGCGGCGGCAGCGATGTCGCCATCGAAACGGCGGCTATCACCCTGATGCGTCACAGCCTGACGGGCGTGGCGGATGCGCTGGATATTTCGAAAGCGACGCTGCGCAATATGAAGCAGAACCTGCTGGGGGCCTTTATCTATAACTCGCTGGGCATTCCCATTGCCGCAGGGGTGCTGTGGCCGCTTACCGGCTCGCTGTTAAGCCCGGTAGTGGCGGGCGCGGCGATGGCGCTGTCATCCATCACCGTGGTGAGCAACGCCAACCGCCTGTTGCGCTACAAACCTAAAGCCTGATCCGCACCGGCGGCCTTCCTGCGGGAGGGTCGCCGTTAGCCGATTTGCACCCACCTTCCTCGCGCGCTAGCATGGTCCTTTCTTTTGCGGGAGCCTGTATGAACCTGTTTAGCCGGTTAAAAGTTTGGTTTGACGCACTGCGGGCCCCCCGTTATCCGTGGCCCGCGATAGATTTGACGCTGCCCGGCGGGCGTCATCTTCATCTGGTCGGCAGTATTCATATGGGTACGCGCGACATGACCCCCCTGCCCGCTGGCTTGCTGAAAAAGCTTCAGCAGGCGACGGCGCTGATTGTCGAGGCCGATGTCTCCGGCCAGGCCTCGCCCTTCAACGATCTTCCGCCGCGCGCGCCGCTGGCGGAACGGCTGACGGACGCGGAACAGCGCGATCTTGAAACGCTGCTACAAACCTTATCCCTTGCCCCTGACATCTTTGACGATCAGCCCGCGTGGAAAATCGCGCTGGTGTTGCAGGCTACCCAGGCGCAGCGGCTGGGCCTGCGTCCGGATTTCGGCATTGATTATCAGCTGTTGCAGGCGGCAAAACAGGCGGCGCTTCCGGTGATGGAACTGGAAGGGACGCAGAATCAAATCGATCTGCTGAGTCAGTTGCCCGACGACGGTAAAGCCCTGCTGCTGGATACGCTGGAGCACTGGCACACCAATGCCCGGCTGTTGCAGGTGATGATTGGCTGGTGGATGAACAAACCGCCCACGGATCGGGACATCGCGCTGCCGTCGACCTTCAGCGAGCCGCTGTATGAGATCCTGATGCATCAGCGTAATCAGGCATGGTGTGAGCATTTGCAGGCGTTGCCGCCGGGGCATTATGTGGTAGCCGCGGGCGCGCTGCATCTGTACGGAGAGGGGAACTTGCCGACGCTGTTGCGGCAAAAAAATGGCCAATAATTATATTGGCCCGTCAAAGAGGAATTTCATCATTATTGTAGTTCTGGCGTTAACGCCAGTGCGCGCTAATTGTCGCTCAAAGTTAGCGCAACTGCCAACACTATTGCGCAAGATGGTACTATTTTTGCGCCCCTTGCCCGGCGTATGCTGGCTGTGTGATACCTCAGTGGTAAGAAGGATTTTTATGACACCCGCCGTTAAATTACTGGAAAAAAACAAGGTTACTTTTCAGCTTCACACTTACGATCACGATCCCAGCGAAACGAATTTTGGCGATGAAGTGGTGCGTAAGCTCGGCCTGAATGCCGATCAGGTTTATAAAACGCTTTTGGTGGCGATAAACGGCGACATGAAGCAGTTAGCCGTCGCCGTCACGCCGGTGGCCGGACAGCTGGATCTGAAGAAAGTGGCGAAGGCGCTGGGCGCGAAGAAAGTGGATATGGCCGATCCGATGGTGGCGCAACGCACTACGGGATACCTGGTGGGCGGCATCAGTCCGTTAGGGCAGAAAAAGCGTCTGCCGACGCTGATCGACGCCCCGGCGCAGCAGTTTGCCACCATTTATGTGTCGGGCGGCAAACGCGGGCTGGATATTGAGCTGGCGGCGGCGGATCTTGCGAAGATCCTTGATGCGAAATTCGCCGATATTGCCCGCCGCGAGTAGGCCCCTCACCCCGGCCCTCTCCCCAGGGAGAGGGCAAGAGAAAGGGTTACTGCCAGACCACCTCGCCTTTCGGCTCAAAGGTCGCGGCATCCAGCGGTGAATTCTGCTGGATAAACTGCTTGAGCACTTCCGCGTCAATAAAGCCGGTATTTACATAGCCCGGCTTTTCATCAATGCGCGGGTAGCCATCGCCACCGGTGGCGTTAAAGCTCAGCGTCGCCATGCGGTAGGTTTTGGCGTCATCCACCGGTTCGCCCTTGATTTTGAGATCGTTAAGCTGGCCGTTCGCAGAAGTGAAGCTGACGTTAGCAAACTGCGGATAAGCGCCGGAATCTGGTTTCATCTTCGCCACGGCGCTCAGGTACTCTTTCACCTCTTTGCCGCTCATGTCGACGTAGACCACGATGTTGCCAAAGGGCTGCACTTTCAGCACGTCTTTGTAGGTGATGTCCCCGGCCTCAATGGAATCCCGAATACCGCCGCCGCTCATCACCGCGAAATCGGCAGTGTTGCGCGCCATTTGCGCCGCAAGGATCAGATGCGCCAGGTTGGTCTGCACAAAACGCACTTTGCTGCGATCGCCTTCCAGGTGCGCGTTCACGTTACCAATTTTCACATCCAGCTGGGCTTTGCCTTTGTTCTGGAACGGCGTCAGCAGGGAGAGCATCTGGGCGTTTTCCGGGATTTCCGGCGTGTAGAGCACGCGTTCACTGTCGCCGTTATCATAGGTCACTTTTTTCTTCAGGTTGACCGGGATCAGCTGGTAACGCACCATTTTCATCTCGCCGTTGCGGAATTCAAAATCAGCCCGTCCGACATATTTTCCCCACTCATGGGCCTGTACGATCCAGATACCATTCTGGCGATCCGGCGCGCAGGGCGTCCCTGGCACGTAATCCACTTGTTTTTTGTTTTCCGACGCCATGCATACCGGGTTTTGCGAGTGCCCCCCGACAATCATCGTCAGCGCGCCCGTCGGCAGGCTGCGTGCCATTTCCACATCCCCTGCCGCATTAGAGCCGTGCTCGCCATTATCGTAATGGCCCATATGCGTGGTGGCGATCAGGATGTCCGGCTTCTCGTTGGCATTCAGCTCCTGAATGACCAGCTTCGCTTCTTCCGCCGGTTTGCGGAATTCAATGTCGGTGAAATACTCGGGATTGCCGATTTTTGCCGTGTCATCGGTGGTCAGGCCGATGACCGCAATTTTTAAGTCCTGGCGTTTGAAAATCGCCCAGGGCTTGAACAGTCGTTCGTTGGTGCTTTTCTGATAAATATTGGCGGAGAGGAACGGGAATTTCGCCCACTTTTCCTGCTGGCGCAGCACGCTGAGCGGGTTATCAAACTCGTGGTTGCCGACGGCCATCGCGTCATAACCAATCAGATTCATGCCGCGAAAATCGGGTTCGGCGTCCTGCAGATCGGATTCCGGCACGCCGGTATTGATATCGCCGCCGGAGAGCAGCAGCACGCTGCCGCCCTCTGCCGCCACCTCTTTGCGAATACCGTCCACCAGCGTTTTTTGCGCCGCCAGACCATATTCACGGTAATCGTTACGCCAGAAATGGCCGTGATGATCGTTGGTATGCAGAATGGTGATTTTATAGGTTTTATCTTTTTCGTAGGCCTGAGCCGGTAAAGTCGTCAGCCCCAGTGCCGCCAGCATTGCCAGCGCGATGCCCTGCTTTACAAATTTCATGCTTCTCTCCCTGATCCTTAACAGACGCAAAAAGTAGCGTGCCCGGCAATATTAGACAAATAAGTTTTCAGAATTGCGACTTCCTTCAAACCTTTCGGGCAGGTATGTTAGGCAGATAATTATTAGTCATCTTTATGATAAACACCTGCCCCTTCCACCATTAAAAAGAAGTGAATTTTATGGCAATAAGTGAACCCGCCCCGGCCTTGTCGGGATCGCCTGCGTCGCCGCAGGCGCGCACCTCGTTTGGCATTCTGGGGGCGATCAGCGTCTCTCATCTGCTTAACGATATGCTGCAATCGCTGATTCTGGCGATTTACCCCCTGTTACAGTCTGAGTTTTCCCTCACTTTCGTGCAAATCGGTCTGATCACCCTGACCTTCCAGATGGCCTCGTCGCTGCTGCAACCGGTGGTCGGTGCTTATACCGATAAACACCCAATGCCGTGGTCATTGCCGATTGGCATGTGCTTTACGCTGAGCGGGCTGGTGCTGCTGGCACTGGCGGGCAGTTTCGGCATGGTGCTGCTGGCGGCCGCGCTGGTGGGCACAGGATCGTCAGTGTTCCACCCGGAGTCATCCCGCGTGGCGCGCATGGCCTCCGGTGGACGTCATGGCCTGGCGCAGTCCCTGTTTCAGGTGGGCGGCAACTTCGGCAGTTCACTTGGCCCTTTGCTGGCGGCGTTAGTGATCGCCCCTTACGGCAAAGGCAACGTTGCCTGGTTCGTGCTGGCTGCGCTGCTGGCGATCGTGGTGCTGGCGCAGGTCAGCCGCTGGTATGCGGCGCAGCATCGCGTCAATAAAGGCAAACCGGCGGTGAAAGTAATCAATCCGCTACCGCGCAATAAGGTGATCCTCGCCGTTTCCATCCTGCTGATGCTGATTTTTTCGAAATATTTCTATATGGCGAGCATCAGCAGCTATTACACCTTTTATTTGATGGAAAAATTTGGTTTATCGGTGCAAAACGCCCAGTATCATCTGTTTGCGTTTCTGTTTGCTGTGGCCGCTGGCACCATGATTGGCGGCCCTCTCGGGGATAAGATTGGCCGTAAATATGTGATTTGGGGCTCGATCCTCGGCGTTGCGCCCTTTACCCTTGTTTTACCCTATGCATCTCTGTACTGGACCGGCATTTTAACGGTGATCATTGGCTTTATTCTCGCGTCGGCGTTTTCCGCCATCCTGGTCTATGCCCAGGAGCTGCTTCCGGGGCGGATTGGCATGGTTTCCGGTCTGTTCTTCGGCTTTGCTTTTGGCATGGGAGGCCTTGGCGCCGCTGTGCTGGGGCTGGTTGCCGACCATACCAGTATCTTTTTGGTTTATAAAATCTGTGCTTTCCTGCCATTACTGGGGATCTTAACGATATTCCTGCCCGATAACCGGCAGAAAGCGTAATTTACGGGCGACCAAACCGTGTGGGTGGTCGCCCGATTCTCCCGCCCCATCTGCCCGCCAGCCCCTCTCCTTTCAGATCCTGGCTGATGCCCGATTTTTTAGCACAGGTTGCTCTTTTCTTCAGAATTCAACAATTATTCATCAACATAATGGTTAAAATTGTCATAAACTGTAATTCGGGCTTTTGGTTTTCGACCAAAAATGGATACACACCTTCACGAAAGGAGATGGGATGCATCACGCCACACCGCTTATCACCACCATTGTCGGCGGCCTTGTGCTCGCTTTTATCCTCGGCATGCTTGCCAACAAATTACGCATTTCGCCACTGGTGGGCTATTTGCTGGCGGGTGTGTTAGCCGGACCCTTTACCCCGGGCTTCGTTGCCGATACCAAACTGGCGCCTGAACTGGCCGAGCTGGGCGTGATCCTGCTGATGTTTGGCGTAGGACTGCATTTTTCGCTGAAGGATCTGATGGCGGTAAAGTCCATCGCCATACCCGGCGCTATCGCACAGATTGCGGTGGCAACCCTGCTGGGCATGGCGCTCTCGTCTCTGATGGGCTGGTCACTGATGACCGGTATCGTGTTTGGTTTGTGTCTTTCCACCGCCAGTACGGTGGTGCTGCTGCGCGCCCTTGAGGAGCGGCAGCTTATCGACAGTCAGCGCGGGCAAATCGCCATTGGCTGGCTGATCGTTGAAGATTTAGTGATGGTGCTGACGCTGGTGCTGCTGCCTGCGGTGGCGGGCATGATGGAAAAAGGCAATGTCGGCCTCGCCACCCTGGCGCTGGATATGAGTATCACCATCGGTAAGGTGGTGGCCTTTATCGCCATCATGATGCTGGTGGGCCGCCGTCTGGTGCCGTGGATCCTCGCACGCAGCGCGGCGACCGGATCGCGGGAACTCTTTACGCTTTCGGTGCTGGCGCTGGCGCTCGGCATTGCTTTTGGCGCGGTGGAGCTGTTCGACGTTTCCTTTGCCCTCGGCGCGTTCTTCGCCGGTATGGTGCTGAACGAATCCGAACTGAGCCACCGGGCGGCGCACGATACCCTGCCGCTGCGCGACGCCTTCGCGGTACTGTTCTTTGTCTCGGTGGGCATGCTGTTCGATCCGCTGATCCTCATCGATGAACCGCTGGCCGTTCTCGGCACGCTGGCAATTATTATCTTCGGTAAATCCGTGGCCGCCTTCTTCCTGGTGCGCCTGTTCGGTCACTCGCCCCGCACGGCGCTGACCATTGCCGCCAGCCTCGCGCAGATCGGTGAGTTTGCCTTTATTCTCGCCGGGCTGGGGATGGCGCTGGATTTACTGCCGCAGACCGGGCAGAACCTGGTGCTGGCCGGGGCGATCCTGTCGATTATGCTGAACCCGATCCTGTTCGCCATCCTTGAAAAATACCTTGATAAAACCGAAACCCTGGAAGAGCAGACGCTGGAAGAAGCCATCGAAGAAGAGAAGCAGATCCCGGTGGACATTTGTAATCATGCGCTGCTGGTGGGCTTTGGCCGCGTCGGCAGCCTGCTGGGTGAAAAGCTGATGGCGCAGGGTATTCCGCTGGTGGTGATCGAAACCTCCCGCTCCCGCGTCGATGAGCTGCGCGAGCGGGGTATCCGCGCGGTGCTCGGCAACGCCGCCAACGAAGAGATCATGAATCTGGCGCATCTCGACTGCGCCCGCTGGCTGCTGCTGACGATCCCGAACGGCTATGAAGCCGGGGAAATCGTGGCCTCGGCGCGGGAGAAGTGCCCGAATATTGAGATTATCGCCCGCGCGCATTATGACGATGAGGTGGATTACATCACCGAACGCGGTGCTAATCAGGTGGTGATGGGCGAGCGTGAAATCGCCCGCACCATGCTGGAACTGCTGGAAACGCCGCCTGCGGGCGAGGTGGTGACGGGATAAAGTGAGGTTGCCGGACAGGGCTCAATATCCTGTCCGGCCTGTCATCACGAAATCAGCGCTCCCAGTAGGCTTCTTCGAGGCTGTCTTCACGCTCCGGCAGACCGCGGGTCAGACGTGGCGAATGCTGGTTAAGCACCTGATAGCTCACACGGTTGGCGTATTTGCACATCTGCGCCAGCGATGAGTAGCTGAGCCAGGTGTAGTTATGCTTACTGGAGTTCGGCACGTTAGTGCGATGGAAGTTATTGGCGGTGATGTCGTGCAGCAGCGCTGCCAGCGCGCCATCCCCTGCGCCATTGGTGTTCATGATTTTCTCCGGGCCGCCCATGTAAGGCGCGATGTGGGAGAAAATGCGCAGCGGCTGCTGGCAGTCCTGATGACGCATGGCGCGGCTGAACTCATACTGGTTGAATTCCGGGATAGCGCCCGGCAACAGCGGGTGCTGAGTTTTGCGTTTCGCCTGCTCTTCCGTGAAGCCTGCCATATATAAACCGACCGGTCCGGCGGTGCACAGCACCAGATCCACCCAGTCCAGCGCGCTGTTACAGGCCAGCAGCGGATCGCTCTCGCCGGTCAGCGCTTCCGCTTCCTCTTCGTTCATGGCGAGGATCGAGACATTCTCTTTCAGGAAATCACGCCACCACTGCGGGTTATCGGCGATAACGTATTTGGTGCCCAGCGTCAGTACCACCGGCACGTTATGCTTTTTGGCGTACTCGACGGCTTTCATGGTCGCGTCGCGCATCGGCTCGTCCGGTTTGCAGCGCACCAGGTAGGAAGTCAGCACCAGCGCCGAGGCACCGGCTATCACCGCTTCCGGAATGCTTTCCGGGCGCAGCTGGTTCATCGCGCCAGGGCTGATTGCAAAGGTTCGCTCGCCGGAGTCGCTCACCAGCGTAAAGCAGCGCCCTATCGGGCCATCAACGCCCTGAAGGTAGTTCAGATCGGTACGGCTGGAGGTGTTGCACAGGTAGCGGTAAGCGTAGCCGCCAATCTCGACGTTGCTGCACATTACGCCCAACAGCACCGAGCGGTCATCCGCCAGCACCGAATAGTTGTGCATGGTGTTGCCGATGGTGCCGCCGGCAAACTGGTGCGTGATGAGGGTGTCGCGCATCAGCTCCTGATACAACGCTTCCGCTACTTCATCGCTGATCACCAGCGAATGTCCGGCGCTCAGACCATAACGTTCAACAAACGCGTCATCCACTTTCGCTTCGATATCCACAAGCGTCTGATCGATACCCACCACCCAGGAAGTACTGGCGTCGCTGACCGGCTGAAGTTGTTGTAACAGCGGATCGCGGGCGTTAACAGGAAAGTAGTGTTTGGATTTGCGTTTGCCGGGAAATTTCATAATCAGTAATAGTGAAGAATTGGGCCGCAAATGGTAGCACACTCGCGGCCCGCTTCGCGATCAGCGATAAGGGGCCGTCAGGCTGACCATCATCTCAATATGATCGGCTGAATCATTAAGCGCCGGAATATATTCATATTTTTCGCCGCCCGCTTCGAGGAAGAATTCGCGGTTCTGCACGGCGATTTCCTCCAGCGTTTCCAGGCAGTCAGCCGCAAATCCCGGGCACAGCACCTGGATGTGCTTAACGCCCTTTTCACCGAGCATTTTCAGCGTCTCGTCGGTGTACGGCGTCAGCCACGGCTCGCGGCCAAAGCGCGACTGGAAGGTCATCATCACTTTTTCCGGCGGCAGGCCAAGGGCGGAAACCACTTCACGGGTGGTGTCGCGGCAGCGCTGCGGATAATCATCCCCTTCGTCAGCATAGCGCTGCGGGATCCCGTGATAGGAGAGCAGCAGCAGATCCGGTTCGCCATGTACGGCGAAGGAGGCGCGAATGCTGTTTACCAGCGCGTCGATATAGGCTGAATTGTCGGCGTAATCGCGAATAAAAGAGACGCCGGAAATACGGCGTTTTTTTGCCAGAATACGCGCCAGCTCATCCCAGACGGCAGCCACGGTGGAGCAGGAATATTGCGGATAGAGCGGCAGCACCACCAGATGTTCCACCCCCTGCGACAGCAGTTCGTCCACGGCACTTTCCAGCGATGGCGAGCCGTAGCTCATACCGAGCGCCACCGGCATTTCCGGCAGACGGGCGGCCAGCGCCTGTTGCTGACGACGGCTGTAGACCATCAGCGGCGAGCCTTCTTCCATCCATACGGACTGATAAAGTTTGGCGACGCGCGGTGAACGGATCGGCAGGATCACGCCGCGCAACAGCGGCCACCACAGCAGACGTGGGGTATCGACCACCCGCCGGTCGCTTAAAAACTGCCGTAAATAGCGTTTAACGGCCTGGGGTGTGGGTGCATCCGGGGTGCCCAGATTCGCCAGCAGTATGCCGGTTTTCGCCTGACTCATTCGCGCCTCTTATCCTTCTAAACGGGCGATAATTGTAGCTGAATTGCAGGTAAACGAAACCAATTGTAGCGAAAGGGAAAACAGAAGGGAGTTCCCCGGTGAGGCCACCGGGGAAAAGCATTAGCCGAGGATGTTGGCCAGCTCTGCGCGAACGTCGCTCACCGCTTTGGTGCCGTCGACTTTCACATATTTGGTGTTGCCGGCTTCGGCTTCTTTCTGATAGTAGCCGATCAGCGGCGCGGTCAGCTGATGGTATTCCACCAGACGTTTACGCACGGTTTCTTCCTGATCGTCTTTACGGGTGGTCAGCTCTTCGCCGGTCACATCGTCTTTGCCTTCCACTTTCGGTGGATTGAATTTGATGTGGTAAACACGACCAGAGGCTGCATGAACACGACGGCCAACGATACGGTCAACGATCAGTTCGTCCGGTACGTCGAATTCCAGCACGTAATCCACGTTGATACCGGCTTCTTTCATGGCGTCAGCCTGCGGAATGGTACGCGGGAAGCCGTCCAACAGAAAACCGTTACGGCAATCTTCCTGAGAGATACGTTCTTTCACCAGCGCGATAACCAGTTCATCGGTAACCAGCTTACCGGCGTCCATGATGTCTTTTGCCTGTTTGCCCAGCTCGCTGCCGGATTTAACCGCGGCACGCAGCATGTCACCTGTGGAAATTTGCGGAATGCCATATTTCTCCATGATGAACTGTGCCTGAGTTCCTTTCCCCGCGCCTGGAGCGCCAAGCAGAATGATACGCATTGCGAAAATCCCCTCAAAGGTTATCAAAATTTTTTAAAAAAGCGCTAAAAGATACCATTATCACGCCTTCGCCTCAAGAAAGGCGCCCGACGCTGAAACGGTTAATGGGGAATTATAAGAAAAGCGGTAATTCTGGCGAAAAAATGCCGGATGGCGCTGACGCTTATCCGGCCTACAGGTTGATCGTCCAGACCGGATAAGCGCAGGGGCTTATCCGGCAGGAAATGACGCTATCAGGAAACCAGCAGCTGGTTCATACGGCGAATAAACTGGTTCGGATCTTCCAGCGTGCCGCGCTCGGCAAGCAGCGCCTGATCCATTAACAGTTCAACCCACTCTTTAAACTGCGCGTCGTCCTGGGTATCGGCGGCGCGTTTTACCAGAGCGTGATCCGGATTCAGTTCAAAGATGTACTTCACATCCGGGACGGCCTGGCCCGCAGCGGCAAAGAGTTTCGCCATCTGGGTGCTCATTTCATCGTTGTCGGTGGTGACGATGGCTGGCGTGTCGGTCAGACGGTGCGTCAGGCGCACTTCTTTGACGCGCTCGCCCAGCAGGGTTTTCACGCGCTCAACGAAAGGCTCCAGCGCTTTTTCCGCCTCTTTCGCGCTTTCGTCCACTTCGTCGTTCAGCTTGTCGAGTGACTCATCGGCTTTGGCGACAGACTGGAACGGCTTGCCGTCGAACTCGGTCAGGTAGCTCATCATCCACTCGTCGATGCGGTCAGAGAGCAGCAGTACTTCGATGCCCTTCTTACGCAGCAGTTCCAGGTGCGGGCTGCTCTTCGCGGCCGCGTAGCTGTCGGCGGTGATGTAGTAGATCTTCTCCTGGCCTTCTTTCATGCGCGACACGTAATCGGTGAGCGACACGGTCTGCTCGGACGAATCGGTGTGCGTGGAGGCAAAGCGCAGCAGTTTGGCGATGGTTTCCTGATTGGCAGGATCTTCCGCCGGGCCTTCTTTCAGTACCAGACCGAACTGCTTCCAGAAAGTCAGGTATTTTTCAGCATCGTCTTTCGCCAGTTTTTCCAGCATTTGCAGAACGCGTTTGCTCAGTGCGCTGCGCAGATTACGGGTGACGTTGCTGTCCTGCAGGATCTCACGGGAGACGTTCAGCGGCAGATCGTTGGAGTCGATCAGGCCACGGACGAAGCGCAGGTAGTTCGGCATGAACTGTTCGGCGTCGTCCATAATGAATACGCGCTGCACGTAGAGTTTCAGACCGTGCTTATGATCGCGGTTCCACATGTCAAAAGGCGCGCGGGACGGAATATACAGCAGGCTGGTGTATTCCTGTTTGCCTTCAACGCGGTTGTGGCTCCAGGTCAGCGGATCGGTAAAGTCATGGGCGATGTGCTTGTAGAATTCGTTGTACTCATCGTCTTTGATTTCCGACTTGTTACGGGTCCACAGGGCCTGGGCTTTGTTGATTTTTTCCCAGCTGACGATGGTTTCGCCGTCTTTCTCTTCCTGCTTCTCGATTTCTACCGGCAGCGCAATGTGATCGGAGTATTTGCTGATGATAGAGCGCACGCGCCAGTCGTTGAGGAAGTCGTCTTCCCCTTCGCGCAGATGCAGGGTGATCTCGGTGCCGCGATCCTCTTTGGTGATATCGGCAACGGTGTAATCGCCTTCACCGGCCGATTCCCAGAACACGCCGTTTTCTGCGCTGTCGCCCGCCGCACGAGTGCGCACGGTGACTTTATCGGCCACGATAAACGCCGAGTAGAAGCCGACGCCGAACTGACCGATCAGCTGGCTGTCTTTCGCCTGGTCAGAGCCCATGGCTTCGAGGAAAGATTTGGTGCCGGATTTGGCGATCGTACCCAGATGGTCGATAACCTCGTCACGGTTCATACCAATACCGTTGTCGGCAATGGTCAATGTACGCTTCTCTTTATCGAAGGAGACGCGTACGCGCAACTCACCGTCGCCTTCATAAAGATCGGGATTCGACAACGCGCGAAAGCGCAGTTTATCTGCCGCATCCGAGGCGTTAGAGATAAGCTCACGCAGGAAGATTTCTTTGTTGGAATACAGCGAGTGGATCATCAGATGCAGAAGCTGTTTGACCTCTGACTGGAAACCGCGTGTTTCTTGTCCTTTCATCGAAAAAATACCTCAACAATGCCATTTGGTGTTGAGGGGGAAATGGGGATATGCGGGAAGAATTTCAAGCGGGGGCAAAGAAATGCCCCCGATTTTTTTTACTGATTTTTACTAAAGGTGGATCTTGTGACGCCCGGCCAGCGAGTGCGACAGCGTCGTGCCGTCGACCATCTCCAGCTCGCCGCCCACCGGCACGCCGTGGGCGATACGGCTGGCATCGACGCCATACTGCGCGCACAGCTCCGCAATATAGTTGGCGGTCGCCTCCCCTTCCACCGTCGGATTGGTGGCGAGGATCACCTCTTTCATCTGTTCAGACGACAGCCGCTGCTCAAGCTTATCAAGGCCAATGTCGTTCGGCCCGATGCCATCGAGCGGCGACAGATGCCCCATCAGCACAAAGTAACGGCCGGAAAACTGTCCGGTCTGCTCAATGGCGTAGATGTCAGCAGGACTTTCCACCACGCAGATTTGACCGTTTTCCTGGCGACGCGGATTTGCGCAGATATTGCACACTTCCTGTTCGGTGAAGGTGCGGCACTGGGCGCAATGACCGATTTCAGACATTGCGCGCGTCAGGGCCTGTGCCAGTCGCATACCGCCGCTGCGATCGCGCTGGAGCAGCGAAAACGCCATACGCTGCGCGGACTTCGGGCCAACGCCCGGCAGACTGCGCAGTGCTTCCATCAGCTGATTTAACAGCGGGCTGGCTTGCATCAGAACGGCATCTTAAAGCCTGGCGGCAACTGCATGCCGGAGGACACGCCCGCCATTTTTTCTTTCTGGGTTTCTTCAATACGACGCGCCGCATCGTTGAAGGCCGCCGCCACCAGATCTTCCAGCATGTCTTTATCGTCTTCGAGCAGGCTCGGATCGATTTCCACGCGACGGCAGTTATGCGCGCCGTTGATGGTCACTTTAACGAGGCCCGCGCCGGATTCGCCGGTCACTTCCAGCTTCGCGATCTCTTCCTGCATCTGCTGCATTTTTTCTTGCATCTGCTGGGCCTGTTTCATCAGGTTACCCAGACCACCTTTACCAAACATAGGCTTCTCTCTCAGGCTAGGGGTGATTTACCGGTCAGGTAAGTCACATTCAGGGTTGGCGACAGTCAGCACCGCTGGCTGTCAAATGGGGCGAATACTTTCGTCATCCAGCTCCGCGTCAAAAAAGCGCCGCAGCGTCTGGATATTATTATCCGCGACAATCGACTCGCGCGCCTGCGCAAGTTTTTCTTCATAAATCGTCTGCCGCCATTCCAGCGGCGTGCGTACCGACGGATTATCATCTTCAATGATAGTCAGTTCAACTGCTTCGCCGCATAAGGTCGACAGCGCTTCCGTCAGCACCTTAGCCGCGCCCGCCGAATTCAGATGGCGCTGGGTCGGACGCAGATGCAGGCAAATGCGGTTGCCGTCCTGTTCTTTCCAGGCATTGAGCGCCACCTGCTCCACCAGTTTCGGCAGATTGAGCTGGCTGACCTGCGCCGCCCAGGGATCGCGGGCAATGGCTTCTTCCGCCAGTTTTTTCGCCAGCTCCGGCGTTCTTTCATGCTCCAGCGCTTTTTTCAGCGCCTTCGGCGTGGCGACTTCTTCTTTTACCGCTTCGGTGACCGTGGTCGTTTTCCAGCGATAGGCTTCTTTTTTAGCAGGCGGAGCCTCCTGGGTCGATGAGGCGGGACGCGACTGCACGCGTTCGCTCATGGTCGCCAGGCGCTCCAGCGCAGCGTTATTCACCGGCCGCGCGCGGGTTGCCGCTGCCGGTTCACTCTTTTTTGCTTTGGTCGCTCCCTGGGCACGAAGCTGATTACGCGCTGCCAGCACCTGACTGGTGGTATCCGGTAATGGCGCGTCATGGCTTATGGCCGGTGGGGCGACGGCGTGTTGTTGCGGGGCGACCTGCGTCGGGTTCAGAACGGCCGTGGGGGCCGCCGGCGCGAAAGACTGTTGTGGAACCTGCGGCTCCGGCAGCGGCTGGCGCGGATGGAAGGCCAGCGCGCGCAGCAGCGTCATTTCGACGCCCATACGGCGATCCGGCGCATACGGCAATTCTTTACGACCAATCAGCATCGCCTGGTAGTAGAGCTGTACGTCAGTCGGCGGCACGGTGCGGGCCAGCTCGCGCATACGGTGCTCAATGGCCGCCATGTCGCTGCTGAGCGCGGCCGGGGAGAGTTGCACCATGGCGATGCGGTGTAAGAGCGTTTGCATCTCCACCAGCAGGGCTTCCCACTCCACGCCACGAGCGGCGGCGTCGTTGATCAGCGCCATGACGCGTTCGCCGTTGGCTTCCACCACCGCTTCAATCAGCGACAGCGCCTGATCGTCGTCGAGCGTGCCGAGCATCTGGCTGACGGCCTGAGTGGTCAGTTGACCGTCGCCGCTGGCAATCGCCTGATCGGTTAAGCTCAGCGCATCGCGCAGGCTGCCGTCGGCGGCGCGCGCCAGCAGTTGCAGGGCGCGCGGCTCGTGCGTAATTTTTTCTTCGTCGAGAATGTGCTCAAGCTGCTGGCGGATCTGATCGACGTCCAGCGCTTTGAGATGGAATTGCAGGCAGCGCGATAAGATCGTCACCGGCAGTTTTTGCGGATCGGTGGTCGCCAGCAGGAATTTGACGTGCGCAGGCGGCTCTTCCAGCGTTTTCAGTAACGCATTGAAGCTGTGGCGCGACAGCATGTGCACTTCATCGATCAGATAGACCTTGAAGCGGCCACGGGCTGGCGCGTACTGCACGTTATCCAGCAGATCGCGGGTATCTTCAACTTTGGTGCGGGAAGCGGCATCGATCTCAATCAGATCGACAAAGCGCCCCAGCTCGATTTCACGGCAGTTATCGCAGACGCCGCAGGGCGTGGCGGTGATCCCGGTTTCGCAGTTCAGTCCCTTCGCCAGCAGACGGGCAATGGACGTTTTACCGACGCCGCGGGTGCCGGAAAAGAGATACGCATGATGAATGCGTCCCAGGGATAAGCCGTTCGCCAGGGCGGTCAGCACATGTTCCTGGCCGACAACGTTAGCAAAAGTTTGTGGTCGCCACTTACGGGCTAAGACCTGATAGCTCATTGGCAGGCTCTGCAACGCTGAAAGGTGATTTACGAGGGGTTATGCTAACACAGCAACAGGCTGAATACACTTCATCATGCAAGCCAGCAGGCCCGCATGATGAATGTCGATGACGGGTATTAGTGACCCGGGAATGGCACCAGGCTAAAGCATTTAATACCCTGTTTTTCAAGGCGCTGCTCGCCGCCGATATCAAACAGGTTAATGATAAAGGCCGCGTCTGTGACGTCGCCGCCCAGACGGCGGATCAGCTTCACGGTGGCTTCGATGGTGCCGCCGGTCGCCAGCAGATCGTCCACCACCAGCACTTTGTCGCCAGGCTTGATGGCATCGACGTGGATCTCTAACTGATCGGTGCCGTATTCCAGCTCATAGCTTTCCGCGATGGTTTCACGCGGCAGTTTACGGGGCTTACGCACCGGGACGAAACCAACGCCCAGCGCCAGCGCAACTGGTGCGCCGAACAGGAAGCCGCGGGCTTCAGTACCAACAACTTTGGTGATACCGGCATCCTTATAACGCTCAACCAGCAGTTCAATGCTGAGGGCGTAGGCTTTCGGGTCTTCCAGCAAACTGGTGACATCACGGAACAGGATGCCCGGTTTCGGATAATCCTGGATGCTTTTGATGCTGTCTTTTAAATATTCAAGCTGCTGCGCAGTCGCGGTCATGGATTTTTTGCCTGATAGAAACGGTGTTACTCACGGCACGCTGAGAAGGATCAAATGCAACCGTTGTTTAACATTTAACCAGGAGTGCCCGTGCTCGAAAACGCTCGAATTTACTGGCTGCGCGCGACAAATGCAACACACTTCCGTTCGCGTCACTGATTTTGTTGTTTTTCGTCAACCACCGGGATGCGCCACATAAAAATCAGCAGGCAGGCGAGGATGCATAACAACAAAATGCGTACCCACATCAGCTTTACCAGCCATAATGACAGCGCAAAGGTGAGCAGGATCACCACGATTGCGCGGGGCTTCGCGCCCGGCGGCATCGCGCGGTACTTCTGCCAGTGCCGCAGATAGCCGCCAAACCATGACCGATAAAGCAGCCACTGGTGAAAGCGCGGCGAGGAGCGGGCAAAGCACCAGGCGGCAAGCAGGATAAAAGGCGTAGTGGGTAACAGCGGCAGCACGACGCCCAGCGTCCCCAGGACTACCGCCAGCCAGCCGATGATGATTAAAATAGTGCGTTGCATGATAGGGATCGTTATCTGATGTTAGGGTCACTTTAACACAGGCTTTGAATGAATGACCGGAGAGACAGGTGAAAACGGTTCGACTTTTACAGACGCTCGCTGAGCAACTGGCGGCATTACGGATGCAGGTTGCGCCCCTTGCCGGCCATGCCACCGTCAGCGCGCGCTTCGATCGCCAGCTTTTCCGCACGCGCAGCACGCTGATGTCCGCCTGTCTTGAGGAGGCGGAAGCCAATCTCGCCGCCCTTCGCCATGCGGTGGAGAAAGCGCAGCTGGCTCAGGTGAGCTGGCTGGCGGAGCATCTCAGCGCGCAAATTGCCGCCCTGATGCGCGAAACCGCCACCTGGTCGCTCAGGCAGTGGGATCATGCGGCGCCGGGGATCGCAAAATGGCAGCGCCGCCGTTTGCAGCATCAGGAATTTGAGCGCCGTCTGATCGAAATGAAACAGACACGGGAAGCGCGATGCCGCGCAGCCGTCGATACGGCAGAACAGCAGAAACTGCAACAGGAGATCGTGGCGCTGCAAGGCCGGCTGTCCCGCTGTCAGACTGCATTACATCGTATTGAGTCCGTGCTGGCACGGATGACCCGCTAAGGAAGACGTTATCATGTCATTAGAGAATGCCCCGGACGACATTAAACTGGCGGTGGATTTGATTATGCTGCTGGAAGAACACGCCATTCCGCCGGATACAGTGCTGAAAGCGCTGGAGATCGTACGCCGGGATTTTGAGAAGAAAGTGGCGGCAAGCGCCGCCACAGAGTGACCCTCTCCCACAGGAGAGGGTTGGCGGATGTCTGTCAGGCGATGCCTGGCGCGGAATTATCACCGCTCAGATCACGTTTCACTTCGGTATGCTCGTCGCCTTTGGTATTACGCAGGTGGACTTCCAGCTGGTTAAAGGCGATGTCGATGCCGTTTTCACGGCACAGGCGGTCAATAGTGCGGTTCAGCTCATCCACGGTGTAGCTGCGGTCGCGCAGTTCACGCACGTACAGACGCAGTTCGTGATCCAGCGTGCTCGGCCCGAAGGTGGTGAAGAACACTGCCGGTTCCGGATCGTGCATCACTTTCGGATGCTCCATCGCCGCTTTCAGCAACACCTCTTTGACCTTCTCCAGATCCGAGCCGTAAGCCACGCCAAGACGCACCACCACGCGGGTGATGGTATCGGACAGCGACCAGTTGATCAGCCGCTCGGTCACAAAGGCTTTGTTCGGGATGATCACCTCTTTACGATCAAAATCGGTAATGGTGGTGGCGCGAATGCGGATCTTACTGACCGTACCGGAGAAGGTGCCGATAGTCACGGTATCGCCAATGCGCACCGGACGTTCGAACAGAATGATCAGACCGGAGACGAAGTTACCGAAGATCTCCTGCAAACCAAAACCCAGACCGACCGAGAGCGCCGCGGCAAGCCATTGCAGTTTATCCCACGACACGCCGAGCGAGCCGAAGACCGTCATCGCGCCGACGGCGATGATCACGTAATTAAGGATCTGCGTGATGGCGTAGGACGCGCCCTGGCGCATTTTCAGCCGTGAGAGCACCAGCACTTCCAGCAGCCCCGGCAGGTTGCGGATCAGCGCCCAGGCCACCACCAGCGCAATGACGGCAAACAGCAGACTGCCCATGGTGACGTTTTTCACCACGTTAACGCCCGCTTCGCTGCCGTTGTAATGCCACAGCGTAATGCTGTCGAGATAAGCGAAGACGGTGATTAAATCAGACCAGATCGCCCAGAACACCACGCCGAACAGCGCAATCATCACCAGCATGGTGATACGCAGGGTTTGCTGGTTGATCTGCTCCAGCGCCATGGTCGGCTCTTCCTGCGGCTCGGCTCCTTCTGCGCCCTCTTTCACCAGATTCTGTCGACGCGCCAGCGCCCGACGATAGGCGATACGGCGGGCCGCCACGCTTAAACCGCGCAGGACGGTCTGGTACAGCAGGTTCCAGATAATCACCAGGTAGACGGTTTCGATCCAGCGGCCGGAGAGGCGCAGCGTGGTATAGAAATAGCCCGTGGCCGTCAGCACCATCAACGCCACCGGCACAATCGACAGCACGGTAATGGTGATCAGACGAATGCTGTGCGACTCTTTATCGTGCCAGCTTTCGCGAAACATCGGCCAGATCAGCGCGGAGATAACCAGCAGGTTAAGCAAAATCACCACCTGCCCTATCACATCATCCATCAGGTGCAGCGGTGACAGTTCCGATACCACCGACCAGAAATGCAGCGGCAGCAGAGCGAGGCTTAACCGCACAATCTGCCGACGCCAGTGGCTGGTGAGCGCGGGAGGCATGTTGAAATGCTTCACGGCGACGCCGTCTTTTTCCAGCACTTTCCAGCACAGGCCGAATACCAGCCAGTAAAGCGCCAGTTTTTTACTGAACGCCCACAGCAGTTCGCTGATATTGAGCTGCATGGTGAGCAGGATCAGGCCAGCGGCGAGGATCAGCATGCATACCGGCAGGGCACGGATCAGATCGATAAGAATGGCCTTTGGCGTATGCAGCTGGCTGTCGTTACGCAGCTGTCCCACTTCATCCGCGAGCTTCGCCTGATACTGTTTCAGCCAGCGCAGACGCCAGCGGATCAGACCGGCAATCAGCAGCAGCGGCAATCCGGCGAGCAGCGCGATAGCCACCGCAGGCCAGGCTTTTTCCCAGTTAACGGTGATTTTGGTCGATTTGATCTGCTCTTTCAGCGCTTCGGGGAAGGCTTTAAGCCACTCCCAGTCCATCGGCTTATTACTGTTGATCCAGAATATTTGCTGGGTAAGGATTTCCTGCAGGCTTTTGGAGACGCTCATCAGCTGCTGCTGATTCACCTGGAGGTTAATCGCCATCATCAGCTGATTGCCCAGCTGCTTGTTCAGCTGATCGAGAAGCTCACGACGCATATCCACCACCTGAAGCAGCGCGTCATGCACTTCATCATTCACCTCGCTCTGGTGGCCCTCTTCCAGCTTCGACACAAAGGCGTCGTTCTGGAACAGCGCGTCACGTTGCTGGTTGATTTCAAACTGTTCCAGACGCAAATCCGCGATGCGGTTGGTCATGTCTTCCAGCTCATCCGCTGACGGCAGCGTCTGTTGCTGCTGATACAGAATGCGGGATAACAGCAGACTGCCTTTCAGCACCGCGATCTGCTCTTTGACGTTGCGTTCGGATTGCAGGGCGCGATCGAGCCAGTTTTTGACTTTGATATTTTGCTGCACCAGTGCGTTGCCGCTTTCGGTGGCATCAATCAGCCGCTGGCTGAGCTGATGGTTAATATCAAGCTCCTGTTTCACCAGCGGATTCGCCTGGATACGGGCGGTTTCGTCCGGGTTGACGGCTTCCTGGGCGGTTTTTTCGGTAAGCGTCAGGCGCTTATTATTGACCGCATCCTGTAACAGCTGTAGCTGATGCTCCAGCAGATTACTGTTGGCGGTGACGTAATCGCGCTGTTTTTGCAGCGTATCCTGCAGTGTGGTATTCCCTTCGAGGCTTTTCCGCTGCTGCTCAATTTGCGCGTTCAGCAGTGCCTGTTGCGCCATCAGCAACTCTTGCTGCGTAGGACGCAGCGCCCCTTCTCCGGTCATGGTGCCGTTCAGACGGTTGCGGATCTGCTGCAACTCCTGGGAGGCGGCATACATGGCGTTCTGCACCCGCTCCGGCTGTGTCTGTAAAGACACCAGCTGGCTGTTATAGGTGGAGAGATCGTTTTGCGCCGTCTGCAAATCATCCAGCACCTGAGCAACGCGGGATTCCAGCTGACGCAACGACAGCGCGGCCAGGGTTTTACGCGTTTCGTCGTCATTGTCTTTATCGTTTAACGCGTTCAGCCCTTCCGTCGCCTGACGGAGTTTTTCCGGGGCCTGGGCGACTTTCTGTTTCAGCAGCGCCGTTTCCTGTTTGATACGCTCGATTTTATCAAGCGTGTCCAGGGTTTCGGTCAGATCTTCAATGACCAGTTTATCCTGCGGGCTGTGGGTTTTTTGCTTGTTCAGCGCATCCAGCCGACTTTGCGTTTCGGCACGGGAAGGCAGATCGGTTGCGGCCTGGGCTACGTTTATCGTGACGCAAAATGACGCGACGAATAAACACAGCGCAAAGGCAAACGCGGAAATCGGGTTTTGCGGGCGTATGGTGTGCAGCATAATTTTAGTGTGAATGTGTTCTTAACCGGAAAGCGGCCGGAAATAGCCTGGCACGGAGAATATCACGCCCGCCAGCGACTACCTAGCGGCGCGCAAAGCCTCCAGGATAAATCCTGGCGACGGAGATTTTGTCTTAAGCGGACAGAGTGCCGGGCGCTTTACACATCGTCGGGCAGAACTGGAACATCTCCAGCAAAATCGCCACGTAATCCCGCGCTTCTTTTTTGAGATCAAAGGATTGTGGCGCGAGCAGCCAGTTTTCCATAATGCCGGAAATATAACTGCGCATCAGGATCGCCGCCCGACGGGTCAGCAGATCTGCCGGTAACATTTTCGCTTGTATGCAGCGCTTAAGGTTTTGCTCAATACGATCGTAACTTTCAAGACATAAACTGCGCTGTGCCTGTTGCACAATTGCCATTTCACCGACAAACTCACACTTGTGATAAATGATTTCCATCATTAGCCGACGGCGCTCTTCAATAACTGTCGCCTCCAGAATATAAACCAGGATTTCCCGCAAAACTGAGAGTGGATCGTCCGGGAATTTTGCCTGATACTCAAGCTCAAGATCGCTAATGCTGGACTCTGACAGCTCCCAAATTTCACCAAATAAGTCTGACTTATTTTTGAAGTGCCAATAAATCGCGCCGCGTGTCACACCCGCCGCCTGCGCAATTTCAGCCAGCGAGGTTGAAGAGACACCTTGCTGAGAGAACAATCGCATTGCCACGTCAAGAATGTGCTGACGTGTTTCTAACGCTTGTTGTTTGGTTTTTCGTGCCATATGTAGGTGATTTTACAGGAGTCAGATTTACATACATTTATGAATGTATGTAACATAGCATGACCAGAATATAAACGCAGCAATGGGTTTGTGGACGCTTGATCCATTGATCAATTTGAAATCGGATACTCGAGGTTTACCTATGAACAAAAACAGAGGGTTCACGCCTCTGGCGGTCGTTCTGATGCTTTCAGGCAGCTTAGCGCTTACAGGATGTGATGATAAACCGGCTCAGCAACAAGGTGCCGGACAGGCGCCAGAAGTTGGGATTGTGACACTCAAATCTGAACCTCTGCAAATCACCACTGAATTGCCTGGCCGTACCAGCGCGTATCGCATCGCGGAAGTCAGACCTCAGGTCAGCGGCATTATCTTAAAACGTAACTTCACCGAAGGTAGCGATATCGAAGCGGGCGTCTCGCTTTATCAGATTGATCCAGCCACCTATCAGGCCTCTTATGAGAGCGCCAAAGGCGATCTGGCGAAAGCGCAGGCCGCAGCGAAAATTGCTCAGGTTACCCTTAACCGTTATCAGAAACTGATTGGCACCAACTACATCAGTCAACAGGATCTGGATACGGCGCAGGCTGATGCGATGCAGGCCAATGCCGCTGTCGTGGCCGCGAAAGCTGCCGTTGAAACCGCGCGTATTAACCTCGCTTATACCAAAGTCACCTCCCCTATCAGCGGTCGTATTGGTAAATCCGCCGTAACGGAAGGCGCGCTGGTGCAGAGCGGTCAAACTACCGCGCTGGCTACCGTACAGCAGCTGGATCCGATTTATGTGGATGTCACCCAGTCGAGCAACGATTTCCTGCGTCTGAGGCAGGAGCTGGAAAGCGGCAAGCTGAAACAGGAAAACGGCAAGGCGAAAGTGGAACTTATCACCAGCGACGGTGAAAAACTGCCGCAAACCGGTACCCTCGAGTTCTCTGACGTGACCGTTGACCAGACCACCGGCTCTATTACGCTACGTGCTATTTTCCCGAACCCGAATCATTCCCTGCTGCCGGGTATGTTCGTACGCGCTCGTCTTGAAGAAGGTGTTAACCCGAATGCGCTGCTGGTGCCTCAACAGGGCGTAACCCGTACGCCACGCGGCGATGCGAGCGTGATGGTGGTTGGCGAAGGCGACAAAGTTGAACAGCGCCAGATCACCGCCACGCAGGCGATTGGGGATAAATGGCTGGTTACCGATGGCCTGAAAACGGGCGATCGCGTCATCGTCACCGGATTACAAAAAGTTCGTCCTGGCGCTCAGGTAAAAGTGCAGGAAGTGAAGGCTGAGACGAAAGAGCAAGCCGCAGGCGGCGCCCAGTCAGAACAGCCTAAGTCTTAACTTAAACAGGAGCCGTTAAGACATGCCTAATTTCTTTATCGATCGCCCCATATTTGCATGGGTGTTGGCGATCATCGTCATGCTGGCCGGGGGGCTTGCGATTATGCAGTTGCCGGTAGCGCAATATCCTACGATTGCGCCGCCTGCTGTAACTGTATCCGCAAACTACCCTGGCGCTGACGCTAAAACGGTGCAGGATACCGTAACCCAGGTTATCGAACAGAACATGAACGGTATCGATGGCCTGATGTACATGTCCTCAAACAGTGACTCCACCGGTTCGGTGCAGATCACCCTGACCTTTGAATCCGGTACTGACGCAGACATTGCACAGGTTCAGGTGCAGAACAAACTGCAGCTGGCGATGCCGCTGCTGCCGCAGGAAGTTCAGCAGCAGGGTGTAAGCGTACAAAAATCAGCGAGTAGCTTCCTGATGGTGGTCGGGGTGATTAACACCGATGGCTCCATGACCCAGGAAGATATTTCTGACTATGTTGCCGCCAACATGCAGGATCCGATCAGCCGTACTAACGGCGTGGGCGACGTTCAGCTCTTTGGTTCGCAATATGCGATGCGTATCTGGATGGATCCGACCAAACTGAACAACTTCCAGTTAACGCCGGTTGATGTCATTAACGCCATCAAAGCGCAAAACGCCCAGGTGGCAGCAGGTCAGTTAGGCGGTACCCCGCCGGTGAAAGGGCAGCAGCTTAATGCCTCTATCATTGCGCAGACGCGTCTGACCTCGACGGAAGAGTTTGGCAAGATCCTGCTAAAAGTGAATCCGGATGGCTCGCAGGTGCGTCTGAAAGACGTCTCTCGTATTGAGTTGGGCGGTGAAAACTACGATATTATCGCGCGCTTTAACAACCAGCCGGCTTCCGGTCTGGGGATTAAACTTGCCACCGGTGCGAACGCCCTGGATACGGCAAACGCGGTACGTGCTGAACTGGAACGCATGAAAGAGACGTTCCCGGCCGGTCTGGAAGTGGTTTATCCGTATGACACTACGCCGTTCGTAAAAATCTCCATTAACGAAGTGGTTAAAACCCTGGTCGAAGCGATCGTGCTGGTGTTCATCGTGATGTATCTGTTCCTGCAGAACTTCCGCGCCACGCTGATCCCGACCATTGCCGTACCTGTTGTATTGCTGGGGACCTTCGCGATCCTCTCCGCCTTTGGCTATTCGATAAACACCCTGACGATGTTCGGCATGGTGCTGGCGATAGGCCTGCTTGTGGATGACGCCATCGTGGTGGTGGAAAACGTCGAACGTGTAATGACCGAAGAGGGTCTGCCGCCCAAAGAAGCCACGCGTAAGTCCATGGGCCAGATCCAGGGCGCGCTGGTCGGTATCGCGATGGTGCTGTCGGCGGTATTTATTCCGATGGCCTTCTTCGGCGGCTCTACCGGTGCGATCTATCGTCAGTTCTCCATCACTATCGTTTCAGCGATGGCGCTGTCGGTTCTGGTTGCGTTGATCCTGACCCCGGCCCTGTGTGCCACTATGCTGAAGCCGGTCGCCAAAGGCGATCACGGCGAAGGCAAGAAAGGCTTCTTCGGCTGGTTCAACCGCATGTTCGATAAGAGCACCAACCATTACACCGACAGCATAGGGAATATCCTGCGCAGTACCGGTCGTTATCTGCTGCTCTATATCATCATCGTTATTGGTATGGCCTACCTGTTCGTACGTCTGCCAAGCTCCTTCCTGCCGGACGAGGATCAGGGCGTGTTCCTGACCATGGTTCAGCTGCCTGCGGGCGCAACCCAGGAGCGTACGCAGAAGGTGCTGGATGAGGTGACGGACTACTACCTCAAAAACGAAAAAGCGAACGTAAACTCTGTGTTTGCGGTTAACGGTTTCGGTTTTGCAGGTCGTGGACAGAACACCGGTATCGCGTTCGTTTCCCTGAAAGAGTGGGGCGAGCGTCCGGGCGATGAAAACAAAGTGGATGCGATCACCGGTCGCGCTATGGGCACCTTCTCGCAGATTAAAGATGCGATGGTCTTCGCCTTTAACCTGCCGGCGATTGTTGATCTCGGTACGGCGACGGGCTTCGACTTCCAGCTGATCGACCAGGGCGGTCTTGGCCACGAGAAACTGACCCAGGCGCGTAACCAGCTGCTCGGCGAAGTCGGCAAGCGCTCTGATGTGCTGGTTGGCGTGCGTCCGAACGGTCTGGAAGATACGCCGCAGTTTAAAATCGATATCGACCAGGAAAAAGCGCAGGCGTTGGGTGTATCCATTAGCGATATTAATACCACCCTCGGCGCGGCATGGGGCGGCAGCTACGTAAACGACTTCATCGACCGTGGTCGTGTGAAAAAAGTTTACGTCATGTCAGAAGCCAAATACCGTATGTTGCCGGAAGATATTGGCAACTGGTATGTGCGCGGTAACGAAGGGCAGATGGTACCGTTGAACGCCTTTGCCACCACGCACTGGGAATACGGCTCACCACGTCTGGAACGCTATAACGGTTTACCGTCGATGGAAATTCTTGGCGAAGCCGCACCGGGTAAAAGTACCGGTGAAGCAATGGATCTGATGGAAGAACTGGCGGGCAAACTGCCGGCAGGCATCGGTTACGACTGGACGGGCATGTCCTATCAGGAACGCCTCTCCGGCAACCAGGCCCCTGCCCTGTATGCCATCTCGCTGATTGTCGTCTTCCTCTGTCTGGCGGCGCTGTACGAGAGCTGGTCGATTCCGTTCTCGGTCATGCTGGTGGTACCGCTGGGGGTACTGGGCGCGCTCCTTGCTGCGACCTTCCGCGGTCTGGGTAACGACGTTTACTTCCAGGTGGGCCTGCTGACAACCATTGGCTTGTCGGCGAAGAACGCGATATTAATCGTCGAATTCGCCAAGGATCTGATGGAGAAAGAAGGCAAAGGCCTGATCGAGGCGACGATGGAAGCGGTACGTATGCGTCTGCGTCCAATCCTCATGACCTCGCTGGCGTTTATCCTCGGCGTTATGCCGCTGGTTATCAGCTCGGGTGCCGGTTCCGGCGCGCAGAACGCCGTAGGTACTGGCGTAATGGGCGGGATGGTCACTGCGACCGTACTGGCTATCTTCTTCGTACCGGTGTTCTTTGTGGTGGTTCGCCGCCGCTTCAGCCGCAAATCGGAAGATATTGAGCATTCCCATAAGGTTGAGCACCATTAAGCCATGATGCTTTAACAAAGGCCGCGCAAGCGGCCTTTTTCTTTTTCGCAAAAAATGATAAAACCAGCTTATTGTCTGTGCGTTTATATTATGCAACGAAAATAAGTCATATAATTCTTAAGGCTTAAGTTCACTCTTAAAAGTATGGGTAAAAATCTTAATTATTGTGAATTTTGCTGTTCAGTAAGATTATTCCTAAGTAATTTTCTTAGTCGCGAACACGGCAATAACATCCGACCAGTTAATCCCGGATAACCTAATGAAACCTAAGGATGCATTAAAGGTGCTGAAGATTTAACGCGCCCCACGGCGGTAGATTAACCATCGGAAATAACCTTACTGACAGACATAAGTTGTAATAATTGTAATTTTTCGTAATAGAGCCAGGAAATATTATTCAGTCTGGCTTATAGTTAAAATGAGACGTAAGAGCAGCTTACGCGGCAGGTCACAGTGTTGTATCCATCCCGATACGGTGTTCGGTTAGTAAAAAAAAGTCACTCAGAAGGGGATGCGTTATGGACGAATACTCGCCAAAAAGGCATGATATTGCGCAGCTGAAATTTCTTTGTGAAACCCTGTACCATGATTGCCTCGCCAATCTGGAAGAAAGCCACCATGGCTGGGTAAATGATCCAACTTCAGCAATCAATTTACAGTTAAACGAGCTTGTTGAGCATATAGCAACCTTCGCACTTAATTATAAAATTAAGTATAATGAAGATAATAAGCTGATCGCCCAAATCGATGAATACCTCGATGACACGTTTATGTTGTTCAGCAGCTACGGCATTAACACAGAAGACTTACAGAAATGGCGTAAATCAGGGAATCGCTTGTTTCGCTGTTTCCTCAATGTGAGCAGGGCTAACCCCGTTAGCCTCTCCTGTTAGAACTATTACAAAGGTGAAGTTATGTCTGATAAACCATTAACCAAGACTGATTATTTGATGCGCCTGAGGCGCTGTCAGACTATTGATACGCTGGAACGCGTCATTGAAAAGAATAAATATGAGCTGTCGGATCCGGAACTGACCGTATTTTATTCAGCGGCGGATCACCGTCTGGCTGAACTGACCATGAATAAGCTGTATGACAAAATTCCGTCGTCGGTTTGGAAATTCGTCCGTTAATCCCTGTGATGTTTTTTGAGGTTGTATCGTAGCGCTCTCCCATAGCCTTTGTCAGGCGGCTTCTCCCGACGATGAACAGCGAGTGCCCATGTGATCGCGATCACAAGCCCTCGCGAAGGTATTATCCTTTCCGGCTATCTCACTTTACGGTGTTCACTGTTAATTTTACTGGTGAGAAAGCAATGAGCGACGAGAAACAAAAAATGATAGCCGGTCTGCCCTACCGGCCATCGGATGACACCCTGCGCGCCGACCGTCTGCGCGCCAGAGAAATCATTCACCGATACAACCACTCCGTGCCAGATGAAAAAGCGGCACGTCGCGCTATGCTGGCGGAACTGCTTGGCGACAGCGGCAATGCGTATATCGAACCAAATTTCCGCTGCGACTACGGCTACAATATTTTCCTCGGCAAAGACTTCTACGCTAACTTTGACTGCGTTTTCCTGGATGTCTGCCCGATCCGCATCGGCGATAACTGTATGATCGCGCCCGGAGTACATATCTATACTGCCACGCATCCGCTGGACGCCACTGCGCGCAACAGTGGTCTGGAGTTCGGCGCGCCGGTCAGCATTGGTCGAAACGTGTGGATCGGCGGACGCGCGGTGATAAATCCTGGCGTCACCATTGGCGATAACGTGGTGATTGGCGCGGGCAGCGTGGTGATCCGCGATGTCCCGTCTGACGTGGTGATTGCCGGGAACCCGGCGCGCATCATCAAAACGCTGACGCCTGGCGCCGTCTGACTGTTATTGTTTTTTGCCGTGCGACTGTTACTTTTTTTCAGACTCTGCGGGCGCGTAAAATAGGCGGTTTCACCTGCACCTCGTCCGAATAAAAAGGGAAATAAATGACCGAGATCCAGCGGCTGCTCATGCAAACTATCGATGAGCTTAATACCCGCGAGAAACGCGACAACAGGCCGCGCTTCAGCATCAGCTTCATCCGCAATCATCCCGGATTATTTGTCGGTATGTACATCGCCTGGTTTGCCACCCTGGCGGTGATGTTGCAGTCTGAAACCCTGGCAGGCTCCGTCTGGCTGCTGGTGGTGCTCTTTGCGCTGCTTAACGGCTTCTTCTTTTTTGATGTTTATCCGCGCTACCGCTATGAAGATATCGATGTGCTGGATTTCCGCGTCTGCTACAACGGCGAGTGGTACAACACCCGCTTTGTACCGCAAACGCTGATTGACGATATCCTCAGCTCGCCTGTGGTCAGCGAGAAAGAGAAATTACAGTTACAGCAGATGATGGCCCGTAAGGGCGAGCTGTCGTTTTACGATATCTACACCCTGACGCGCAAAGAGGCGGCAAAATAATTGCCGCCCGTTTCTTCTTTATCCCTCAACGTCTTTTCTTTTTCCCCTGCACCGCTTTAAAGCGCGGGTTCGATTTGCAAATCACGTACACCCGCCCTTTACGGCGCACCAGCTGACAGTCCGGGTGACGTTGTTTTGCACTGCGTAATGAATTCAGCACCTGCATCTTTTAGTCCTTCTTAGAACTGATAAAACGACCGAATCGCTGCTGGAATTTTGCAGCGCTGCCCTCATTGGTGAACGTCTTCTGCTTACCGGTATAGTACGGATGTGACTTTGATGACACTTCAATGGTCACATAGGGGTAGGTCTTGCCTTCTAGCTCAATTTCGCGATCGGTTTTGATGGTCGATCCTACTTTGAAATATTCGTTGGCGCTGGTGTCGTGGAACACCACCGTCCGGTAATGGGGATGGATATCAGCTTTCATAATGCCTCAGATGTTTTGTTATAACATAACAAAATTCTATCCCGGTAATAAAAGGAATACAACTCTTTAAAGCACATAAGGATGCGAAAGCAGGGAAGAATCAAAGAGAGGAAGTAAGCAAATGTCGGCGCGCCGTCTGGCGCACCGACGTTAACTCAGGCGTCCGGCTGATCTTTTCCGACAAGGATCGTCGTTAAAATGAAGGAGAGCACCAGCGCTATTACCACGCCTGCGAGGGCGAACATAAAGTACGGGCCGATATAGGCAGGCAGACTGAAAATGCTCGACAGAATATAGCCGTACAGCCGCACGCCAAAGAAGGCAATGAACGCCGAGGCCAGCGAACTGGCGATGGTCGCGGCGATAAAGGCTTTTTTGTAGCGCGTCAGCACGCCGAACAGCGCCGGTTCAGTGATGCCCAGCAGCGCGGAAATCCCCGCCGATAAGGTCACGGTGCGATCCTGGCGGTTTTTACTGATGCGCCAGATAGCAAAGGTAGAACCGGCAATCGCCATGTTGGCCATAAACATCATCGGCATCAGCATGTCGTAACCACGGTCGCTGAAGTTTTGCAGCGCAATCGGCGTCATCGCGTGGTGCATACCGGTGAGGATCGCCACCGGGCGGATCGCCCCGACCACCAGACCGGCAAAGCTCGACGACACGCTGAACAGCCCTTCGATAAACAGCGCCAGCCCTTTCCCGAGGTAAATACCGATCGGGCCAATCACCACCAGCGCCGCCAGCGCGCCGAGGAACAGCGTCAGCGTCGGCGTAAACACCGTTTTCAGCACGTCAGGCATGATGCTGTCCACCCAGCGGTGGATATAGCTGAGCGCCAGCACCGAGAAAATCACCGGTATCACGCTGGCAGAATAGTTAAAGACCGATACCGGAATGGCGTTGAGCAGCCAGAACGCCGTCACCGCCTCCGGCTGATGCGCCGCCAGCGCTTTTGCCGCCTCAATCAGCGACGGGTACATCAGACAGGCCGCCACCGCCGCCGCCAGATATTCATTGGTTTTGAAAATTTTCGCCGCCGACACTGCAAGGAAGAACGGCAGAAAATAGAACACGCCGCTGGCGATCAGGTCGATCACCACCACGGTATCGCTTTTCGCAGAAACCAGCTTCAGGGCGATCAGCCCTGCCAGCAGACCTTTAATCATCCCTGCCCCGGCAATCGCCGGAACAATCGGCCCGAACACGCCGGAGACGGTATCCATAAACATCGACACCAGGCTTTTCCGCCCTTTCTGCGCCGGTGCGTCGTTGGTTCGATTGTCGCCGCCAAGCGTGGCCAGCATTTGCTCATACCAGCTGTTCACTTTCGGGCCGATGATGATCTGAAACTGGTCGCTCTGCAACTGCGCGCCCAGGACGCCCGGCAGCTTTTTGATTTCACCCTGATCGACTTTATTATCGTCAATGAGATCAAAGCGTAAGCGCGTCATACAGTGCCATACCTTGTTAATATTACCCTCGCCGCCCACCAGACGGATAATATTGTTAATGGCGTCTTGCGTTCCCATAAAAGCTCCTGCCGGAAGTGTTGTCGTTTTAATATCTGTCACTCATGGTAGGTAAATCGTCACCACAAAACAAACCAATAAAATATGAATTTCGTCACAATTCCGCTCTAACAGCAACATCAAAAGGTCATATAACGAAAATTGGTATGGTATTTAATTAAAATAAATCCAAATAACTGACCAAAATATTTATAAAAAAAACGGTTTACCTTTTCCGGAAATTCAGGGGATGATAATAGCCATTACGATTCATCTGGCCTGAAAAGGAGTATTCCCTGTGACGCCAACCATTATCAAAAATATCGAATGTTTTATTACCCGCCCCGATCGCCACAACCTGGTTACCGTGCGGGTCACCACCGATAAAGGCATCACAGGACATGGATGCGCCACTTTTCAACAGCGCCCGCTGGCGGTGAAAACCCTGGTCGACGAGTACCTGAAACCGCTGATGGTCGGGCGCGACGCCAACCATATCGAAGACGCCTGGCAGATGATGAACGTCAACGCCTACTGGCGTAACGGCCCGGCGATGAACAACGCCATTTCCGGCATTGATATGGCGCTGTGGGACATCAAGGGCCAGCTCGCCGGGATGCCGCTCTATCAGCTGCTCGGCGGTAAATCCCGGGATGCCATTCCCGCCTATTCCCACGCCAGCGGCGAAACCCTGGACGAACTCTTTGCCGCCGTCGACAAACTGGTGGCGCAGGGCTATCGCCATGTGCGCTGTCAGCTGGGTTTTTACGGCGGCACGCCAGCGAATCTGCACACCCCTGACAATCCCACGCCGGGCGCCTATTTCGACCAGCAGGAGTACATGAGCAACACGGTGGCGATGTTTGCCGCGCTGCGGGAGAAATATGGCTATCAGTTGCATATCCTGCATGATGTTCACGAGCGGCTGTTCCCGCAACAGGCGGTGCAGCTGGCAAAACAGCTGGAGCCGTACCAGCCTTATTTTATTGAAGATATTCTGCCGCCGGCGCAAAGCGCGTGGCTGGAGCAGGTGCGGGCGCACAGCACCGCGCCGCTGGCGATGGGCGAGCTGTTTAACAACCCGGCGGAGTGGCACGATCTGATCGTCAACCGCCGCATCGACTTTATCCGCTGCCATATCTCGCAGATTGGCGGCATCACCCCGGCGCTGAAGCTGGCGGTGCTCTGCCAGGCCTTTGGCGTTCGTCTTGCCTGGCACGGCCCTGGCGATATGACGCCGATTGGCGTGGCGGTAAACACCCATCTGAATATTCACCTGCACAACGCGGCGATCCAGGAGTTTATTCCCCGCTCCGCCGGTACCGATGCGGTATTCCCCGGCGCGCCGGTGGCGAAAAACGGCTTTGTCTGTGCGCCGGAAACGCCGGGTATCGGCGTCGGTTTTGACGAGCAAAAAGCCCTCGCCAGCCCGGTGGTCTACCGCCCCCATGAGTGGACGCAAAGCCGCCTGCCGGACGGCAGCATCCACACGCCTTAACTGCCGCCCTGGCGGAAGGTCAGATTGTCGCGGTTATAGGGAATGATGTAGGTGCAGGTGTAATTGATGTCGATAATATCGCTGATCTCATACACCTGGCCGCCTTCCAGAATACCGCGATTGCTGATATGCATCGCCGGGCTGCCCTTCTTGCAGCCCAGCAGCACCGCCTGTTCACGGCTGACGCTCACCGCGCGGTAGGTGGTCAGCAGATGGGACACCTGATAACCCTTGCTCAGCACGTACTGCTGCAATGAGCGCTCGATCACCTGCTGATTCAGATCCGGAAAATCCGCCACCGGCATACGGGACACTTCGATCTGCACCGCCTCTTCATCCACAAAACGCAGGCGGCAAAACTGCCAGATAAAGCTCTCTTCCGGCAGGCCGAAGATCTGCTGTTCATCGCGGTCAGGCCGTTTTTTATGCAGGCTGATCATGCGAAAGCGGATCTGATCGAAGCGCTTTTCAGTGATCGAGTTGTACACCAGCGGATTACTGCGCGACTGTTCGTTGATCCAGATCCCCGAACCCTGGACAATACGTACCACGCCGATGCTGGCCAGTTTTTCCAGCGCCTGGCGAATGGTAAAACGCGACACGCCGTATTCGCTGGCTAACTGGCGCTCCGGCGGCAGTTTACGCGGGCCCGGCTCGCGGTTCTGATAAATTTTGCTCAGCAAATCCTGCGTCACAAACTCTTTTTTCTTCATCTGACGCATCCTGCAATAATGTATTAATTAGCCGTGATATAACGCTATCATTCCACAAGGTGTGGTGAACATCAAAACAGGGACTTTTGATTATGAACAACCGGCGGCTTATCAGCGTCATCACTGGTGTACTGCTCCTGGCGGTACTGCTCCCCGTCGGGCTGAGCATCTGGCTGGCGCATCGTCAGGCAGAGGAAAACTTTGCCAGCGAGATGGGCAATTACGCCTCGCGGGTGGTGATGCGCACGGAACAGGTGATTGAGCAGGGTAAACGCGCGCTGGATGATATTGAAACCTTCAGCGGCAAGCCCTGCGGACCGGAACACCTGCTGGCAATGCGCCGCGTCTCCTACGTAAATCGTTATATTCAGGAAGTGATCTATCTCGACGGCTTCAGGCCGCGCTGCTCCTCTCTGGAAAGCCTGAGCACTGAAGGCATCTTTCCGGCGACTGTCAAAGTGACCCGCGACGGTTATCGCGCCTGGCTCACCACCCAGAACGACATCGGCCTGCAACGTACCATGCTGGCGCTGGGGGGAAAGCGCCATGTGGTGATGATCGATCCCCAGTCGTTGATTGACGTGCTGCCTTTTGGTAACTGGTCGATCAGCACCGCGCTGATTGGCACCGACAGCAACCAGGTGATCGCCAGCAGCTTTGCACTGACCCCTGCGCTCTGGCAGCGCCTGAAACAGAACGGCGATGAGCAGCTTAAATTCCAGGGCGCTATATATACCATGAAGTATTACCCGCAACTGGGCGTGGCCATTGTCACTTCCGCCTCTCTCGCGCCGCTGGAAAAAAGCTGGCACCGCCAGCTGTTGATCTGGCTGCCGTTCGGCCTGTTGATGAGTCTGCTGCTGGCGCTTTTCTTGCTGCGCTATCTGCGTCGTTTGCAGTCACCGCGCCAGCGTTTGCTTGATGCCATTCACGCGCGGGATATCGTCGTCAATTACCAGCCCATTGTCACGCTCAGTAATGGCAGGATCGTCGGCGCAGAAGCCCTTGCCCGCTGGCCGCAAGTGGATGGCACCTTTCTCACGCCCGATGTGTTTATTCCGCTGGCGGAGAAAACCGGCCTGATGCCGCGCCTGACGCAGCTCATTATCGAAACGGTGTTTGAGGATTTGGGCAAATGGCTGCAACAGCATCCGGAAATACATATTTCCGTGAATCTGGATCCGGGCGATCTGACCTCCGACACCCTGCCCGTGCTGCTGCGTGAACAGCTGGCGCGCTGGCAGCTGTCGCCTGCGCAAATAGCCCTGGAACTCACCGAGCGCGGGTTTGCCGATCCGGAGATCAGCGCCCCGGCCATCGACGCGCTGCGCAAGGCAGGACACGCCATTTATATCGACGACTTTGGCACCGGCTATTCCAGCCTCAGCTATCTGCAAAACCTGAACGTCGATATTCTCAAGATCGACAAATCCTTTGTCGATGCGCTGGAGTATAAAAACGTCACGCCACAAATTATTGAGATGGCGAAAGCGCTGGATCTGGCGATGGTGGCGGAAGGCATTGAAACCGACAGCCAGCAGGCGTGGCTGCGGGAGCACGGCGTGCAGTATGGTCAGGGTTGGCTGTACAGCAAGGCGCTGCCGAAAGCGGCCTTTATTCTGTGGGCCGAAGCGAATCTGCGCACCGCTAAGCGCGAATAAATCAACGCGGGCAGTCTTGCTGCCCGCGTCAATCGGGGGTTAGCGGCGTTGCTGCCAGCTAAAGCGATAGTGCACGCGATCCTGCGCCAGAATAAACTCCGGCGACACGCTCGGACTCCAGGAATCATCCCCGCCGACGCCCATATGGAACGCATCCAGATGCAGCCAGCAGCCCGGCTCCTCGCGCAGCAGGTGGTGGTGCGTGGTCGCCTGTAACTGCGCCTGACCGTAACGGCTGAGGGCAAAGTGGAAGCGTCCGTTCAGCTGATGCGCGCCGTAGCGCAGTTCGCGGGTATCGCAGCGCAGGCCGTTATCGCCGGGGAAAATGTACGGCGTATGCAGCGCCGCCAGCGGCAGCGTCCAGCGCCCCTGGCGTGCCGCCAGTTTACGGTCCGGATAGTTTTCATGCGGCCCCAGCCCCGTCCAGCTCACCGAGGGCTCCACATCCGCCAGCTGACAAGTGATGCCAATACGCGCTGGCGGCGGCGCGTCGGTCGCCACTGCAACATCCACGTCGCCATGCAGCACGCCATGGCTGTCGATGCGCCAGCGCTTGTGGCTGATAAACAGCACTTTCCCGCCAGCCTCCCAGCAGTGGCGCGTTTCAATACAGACCTCGGCGGCGGTGCGTTCCGCAGCGCAGTGCAGCAGGCGCGGCGTCATGGCGTACATCCCCGCCGCCTTCCAGCGCTCCACCCAGGCATTGGGATCGATACGCGTCACTTCGCTGACGCCGATATCGTTATCCAGCGGCGCGCGGGTGAACTGGTCGCGCACCGGCGTAAGCAGCGTTGGCGTTTCGCCCTGCCACCACTGCGTCAGCTCGCCGCTTAAGCGGGAAAACTGCCAGCGCTGTGTCTGATGGGTGATCACATACTCTTCATCGCTGATGGCGAGCGCAGGCGCGTTGCCGCTCGCTACTGGCGGGGCGACAAACAGCGGGGCCGGTAAGCGCCACTGATCCCAAGCGCAGAGATGATCTGCCGGTGACCAGTCCGTCGCCTCGCGCTGATAAATATCTACGTTCAGCCAGACTTCCCCCGGCGCGGCGCTCAGCGCGGGCGCGTCAAGGGTAACGCGCTGTGTGCCTTCAGGGGCAATGTCCAGCGCCAGCTCGCCGGTCGCCAGCACGTCGCCATCGCGGGCAATCGACCAGCGCAGCACTTCATTATTCGCCGTGCGGAACAGGTACTCGCTGGTGATATCGATGACCAGCGGTGAGGTGCTCTCCAGCCGGAACCGGAAGAACTGCTGGGCGCGCTGGGCTTCATATAGCGCCGGATGCGGCGTGCGATCCGGGAACACCAGGCCGTTCATGCAGAACTGGCGATCGTTTGGCGTGTCGCCAAAATCGCCGCCGTAGGCCCAGAAGCGCTCGCCGTTATCATCGGTTTTGGTCAGCGCCTGATCCACCCAGTCCCAGACAAAACCGCCCTGTAAACGGGGATAGTCGCGGAACGCCTGCCAGTATTTGGCGAAACCGCCGAAGCTGTTGCCCATCGCATGGGCGTACTCGCATAAAATCAGCGGGCGCTGCTCATCCGGCATGCTGAGCCATTTTTTGATCGACCATTTCGGCACCGCCGGGAACGGCTGATCCTGATCCACGCGGGCATACATCGGACAGATAATATCGGTGGCCGCAGTGTTAGCCCCGCCGCCTTCATACTGCACCGGGCGGGTCGGATCGCTGCTTTTCACCCAGCGATAGAGCGCATCGTGACTGGCGCCATGCCCGGACTCATTGCCCAGCGACCAGATGATGATCGACGGATGGTTGCGATCCCGCTGCACCATGCGCGTCACGCGCTCGCTCATCGCCGGGAACCAGCGCGGATCGTCAGACAGGCGGCGCATCGGCACCATGCCGTGGGTTTCGATATTGGCTTCGTCCACCACGTACAGGCCGTAGCGATCGCACAGGCGATACCACAGGGGATGGTTCGGATAGTGGGAGCAGCGTACGGCATTAAAGTTATGCTGCTTCATCAGTTCGATGTCCTGGCGCATGGTCGCTTCATCAATCGCCTGACCGCGCTCCGGGTGATGCTCATGGCGGTTCACGCCGCGCAGCAGCAGCGGTTTACCGTTCAGCTTCAGCAGGCCGTTGCTGATCTCAACGTTGCGGAAGCCCACATCGCAGGCTTCCGTCTCCAGCAGTTTGCCATTGCCGTCCAGCAGCGACACCACCAGCCGGTAGAGCGCCGGATCTTCCGCGCTCCACAGGCGCGGGTTAGCCACCGGTATGCTGACGCTGAGTTTTTCCGCCCAGGCGCCGCGTTCATCAATAATCTCGCTGCCCGGCCCCTGGCTGGCCTGCGCGATAGCCTCATCGCCGCGCCACAGCGTCAGCGCCACCTGACAATCCGCATACTCCCCCGCCAGTTCAACATCCACCACCAGCTGCGCATGGGTAAAATCGGCGTTGAGATGGGTGGCAACCTGATAATCGGCGATATGGGTCGCCGGTTTGTGCAGCAGCACCACGTCGCGGAAAATCCCGCTCATGCGCCACATATCCTGATCTTCCAGATAGCTGCCGTCGCTCCAGCGCAGCACCATTACTGCCAGCCGGTTAGCGCCGGGTTTAAGACAGGCGCTGAGATCGAATTCCGCCGGCAGGCGGCTGTCCTGGGAATAGCCGACCCATTCGCCGTTGCACCACAGGTAAAATGCCGAATTAACGCCTTCAAAAATAATCCGCGTCTGTCCGGCTGCCAGCCAGCCCTCGTCCATCTCAAATGTGAGCGAGTAACAACCCGTCGGGTTCCCGGCCGGGACAACAGGCGGCGTCACCGGGATGGGATAGGTCACGTTGGTATAAATCGGCGTGTCGAAGCCCTGCATCTGCCAGTTGGACGGCACCGGCATGGCGACGGCATCGTCAAGCTCCTGTGTCAGCCACTGTTCCGGCACCGCTTCCGGCGCGGGGAAAAGACGAAATTGCCAGTCGCCGTTTAACAGACGGCGGGACGGCGATGCCGCCTCGCGGGCCGCGTCTGTGGCGTTACGCCAGCTGTTCATCGGCGCATGGGCGGGCAGACGGTGCCACTGGGTGACGACCGGGTTTTCCCAGTCGCGGCGGGCTATCAGGGTGGATAAAGCAGATGCAGACATAGTGACCTCTGAATTTTGCGAAGCGCTCACAATTAACAGTACCATGCCTGTTTCTTCACGGCGGGTAAAGGATCGGATCCGCCAGAAGCGGCGTCGATCACAAAAGTGTTAACGCCTCTCCAGCCGCGCCGCCAGCACCGCCAGTTCATTCAGCCGCTGCGCCAGCGTTTGGCCGTCGATTGTCTGCCCGCCGGGTGCGGCGGTAGAGCCGCGCACCACCAGCGTGACCGGGCAGCGGGTCTGGCTCAGCTCACTGCGGCCTGCGGCCTCCCCGCCCAGCAGCCAGTCGACGCTGCGCTCACCCGCCTCCTTAAAGGCCTGCCGCACGGTGGTCAACGGCGGAGAGAACCAGGCGCTGTCGGCGGTATCGTCATAGCCCACCAGCGACAGCTGCTCCGGCACGCGAATGCCCTTTTCTGCACAGGCGCGGATCGCCCCCAGCGCCATCTGATCGTTCGCCACGAGGAT
This sequence comes from Enterobacter sp. SA187, assembly GCF_001888805.2. NCBI lineage: Bacteria > Pseudomonadati > Pseudomonadota > Gammaproteobacteria > Enterobacterales > Enterobacteriaceae > Enterobacter > Enterobacter sp. SA187. Next base: position 2,246,187 of record NZ_CP019113.1, on the reverse strand, counting down.
CGCTTCGGTGTGAGGCGCGCAGGCCAGTAGCAAATGGGTTTTCTCATAGCCGGAGGCGGCGCTCCAGTCGCCATGAGCGCGGGCGACCGGGGCAAGCCCGGCCTCATCCAGCGCCGCCAGCCAGCCCGCAAAACGTGCGCGGGCCGACACCGAGCTTTCCGGACCGCCCAGCAGCGCAATATGCCGGTGGCCGAGAGAAAGCAGATGCGCCGCGCCCAGGCTTGCGCCCTGCGCCGCGTCGAACACCAGACTGTCGACCGCCGCCGTCGGGCTGACGTCCAGAAACAGCACCGGCGTTGGCCGTGCCTGCGCCGCCAGCGCCTGCGCATCCTCGTCGTCCAGCGGAATATTCACCAGCAGGCCGTCCACACGCTGTGATAGCAACTCCTGAAGCGCTGCCTGACAGGCCGCCAGATCGTGACGTTCCACCATGGAAATCAGCGTGCCGCAGCCCGCCTGCCCGGCGCGGGTTTTCACCGCCGAGGCGATTTGCGACGGCGCATGCAGCGCCAGATCAGTGGTGATCAGCCCCAGCGTGCGGGTGCGTTTGCCCGCCAGCTGCTGCGCGCCGCGGTTGGGAATGTAGTGCAGTTCCGCCATTGCCCGCTGCACTTTTTCGCGCGTACGGGCGGAAACATGCTCCGCCTGATTAATCACGCGGGAGACGGTCTGGTAGGAGACGCCCGCAAGGCGGGCCACATCGTACAGGGTTATCGGTTTCATCACTCACACCGCAACAGTCAGAATGGCGTGAGTGTACCTCAATCTAAAGCATGATGTTGTGAGCGCTTCGCCCGTTTAAACAACCGGGGTTTGCGGCAGCGGCACGTCAACCGGTTGCGGGCGCGGACGAAACCACGGCAGACAGAGCTGGATCAGCGGGCCGATGGTCAGGGCGTACAGCACGGTGCCGACGCCAAAGGTGCCGCCCATCGCCCAGCCCAGCAGCAGAACGGTGATTTCAATCGCCGTGCGCACTGAGCGTACCGACCAGCCGGTGCGGGCATTGATGCCGGTCATCAGACCATCGCGCGGGCCGGAACCGAAGCCTGCGCCAATGTACATACCGGTCGCCAGCGCGTTAACCACAATAGCCGCCACCAGCAGGACGCTGCGCGCGACCAGCGATTCCAGCGGCGGCATCAGCGCCAGCGCGGCATCGGCAGCCAGACCAATGACAATGACATTGCTGATGGTGCCCAGTCCCGGCCGCTGACGCAGCGGGATCCACAGCAGCAGCACCAGCGCGCCGGTGGCAATCATCACCACGCCGATATCCAGCGACAATAGCTTACCGACGCCGAGGTGGAAGACATTCCACGGATCGGCTCCCAGATTAGCGCGCACAAACATCGCGGTGGAAACGCCATAAAAACTCAGACCGATATACAACTGGATCAAACGCCGAACCATCTCTCACCCCGAAAACTGCGAAACAGAGTGACATCATGGCCCTGGCTGGCATTATGATTAATGACCAGTTTTCAAAAAGTGGACCGCTATGTCACCTCGTCGCACCGGAAGTCAGTCCCTGGTACGCCTGCTCGGCCAGTGGCAACAATCCGCCTCCCGCACGCCCTTATGGCGGCAACTGGCGCAGGCCCTGCGTTTGCTTATTCTTGATGGCCGACTGGCGCTGGATACGCGTCTGCCCGGCGAGCGGGAGTTAGCCAGCGCGCTGGGCATTAGCCGCACCACCACCGCCAGCGCTCTGGCGCAGTTGCGGGAGGAAGGTTATTTGCTGAGCCGCCACGGCAGCGGCTCGGTGGTGATCCTGCCGGAAAGCAAACGCGTGGTGCCGACCCGCATGGCGCAGCCGACCGCGCTTGATCTTTCTGCCGCTTCGCTGCCCGCCGGGCCGGAGATCCACCAGGCTTATCAGCACGCGCTGACGGCAATGCCGCCGCTGCTGTCCGGCACCGGCTACGACCAGCAGGGTTTACCGGCGCTGCGGGAAGCCATCGCCCGGCGTTACGTGGCGCGGGGGCTGCCGACACGCCCCGACGAGGTGATGATCGTCAACGGCGCGGTCAGCGGCCTGGCGCTGATCCTGCGGCTGCTGACCGGGCCGGGGGATCGTGTGGTGGTGGATCATCCCACCTATCCGCTGGCGATTGCCGCCATCGAAGGGGCGTCCTGCCGTCCGGTGGGAGTAGCGTTACCCTCTCAGGGTTGGGATGTGGACGGCCTCGCCGCCACTATCGCCCAGACCTCGCCGCGCATTGCCTATCTGATGCCGGATTTCCACAATCCCACCGGGCGCTGTATGGATGCGCCGACCCGCGAAAACGTCGCCCGCCTGGCGGCGCGCACGCGCACCACGCTGGTGGTGGATGAAACCATGGTCGATCTGTGGATGGACGCGCCGCCGCCTCCCCCGCTGGCCGCCTTTGATACCGCCGCGCCGATCATTACACTCGGCTCCGCCAGCAAAAGTTTCTGGGGCGGGCTGCGGGTGGGATGGATCCGCGCCCCGGCGCGTACCATCGCCGCACTGGTACAAATGCGCGAAACCCTGGATTTAGGCTCGCCGCTGCTGGAACAGCTGGCAACCCGCTGGCTTGTCGAAAACGGCGAGAGTTTTTTACCGGCGCGACGGCAGATGCTGATGGCGCACCGGGATGACTGCGCGGCGCTGTTGCAGGGATTCTTTCCCCGCTGGCAGTGGACGACGCCGCAGGGCGGATTATCGTTCTGGGTGGAACTGCCCGATGCGCTGGCGACGCTGTTTGCCACCCACGCGGAAAGTACCGGTATCAGTCTGGGAACGGGAACGCGTTTCGGTTTACAGGGGGCTTTTGATCGCTTTTTACGGATGCCGTTTTCACAGCCGGATGAAGTTTTGCGCGAGGCCTTTATGACGCTGCAACCGATCTGGGCGTCGCTGGTCAGTCAGCCGATGATGTTACGGCAGCGGAAAGTGATCTGAGAAAATAGCGACGAGCCGAACGGCTCGTCGTAATCATCATCCATAATGAACATGAGATGGTTGTGTGACGTTGTATTTTCGGACAGGTTCTCATATTCGGATGTTATTTCGATGACGCCTGCATGACAACATAATGACTATTGTCGCGGGATAGGAAATCCCTTAATCGAAATAATAAAGTGCTCGCCATCTTTTTTGATTCTGGCACCGGCATCACACCAGTCAGAGGCTATGCGAAAAAATTCATCGGTGCCGACATTCCAGTTCAGGCGTACGGTTTTCACATGGCCGGATCGCAATAACTGACAGGCTTCGCCGTAGCTGGTCGCGGTCTTCTGGAGATGTTGTTTCATTTTTTCTTCTTCAGAATTTTTCTCAGGGCTTTGATTTCTTTGGAAGTTAATGGTGAAGCGTTATCTTCTTCGATGTGCTGACTGTCGATCTCTTCTTCTGAAACGCTGGTTTCTTCGTCCGATTCCAGTGCCAGCAGTAAGAGCTTCTCAGTGGCCGTGCTCAGGTTTTCGTTATTGGCTTCTGCGTAATGGCGAAGTTTCTCTTTGACTGCTTCGTCAATTTTAACATTTAAAACTGCACTAACCATGATTATCCCTTACCCATTGAATTACCCACGATTAATCTGCCATGCATTTATGACACTATAATGACAATAACATTTCATTTACATGACAGCGTAATAATATGCTGAGGGGTGTCACATAACGCAGCGGGAAATTCAGGTGCGGCTAATAAGAGGGATTGACGAGGCGAAACATAGCGAGTTATGCGGGGCACAAATGGGTGGGGGCCCTGCCAGCTACATCCCGGCACACACGTCATCTGCTCTGGCTGCTTCCTTCCGGATCTGACCTGGTAAACAGAGTAGCGTTGCGGGAGAACCAACAGGGCCCCCATTGAGAGCGTTGTTAACCAACGCGCAGGCGCATTATCCCTGTACACCCCGGCAATTGCAAGCGCGCGCCTGTCGTATGCTGGTTTATTGCGCAGCCCCCTCTTCACAGTGTCCGGCTGGCTGTTTATCCTGAAGAATCAATACTCAGGAGATGCTATGGATCCGCAGGACTCTTTTCCCCAGCGCGTATGGCAGATAGTTGCCTCCATTCCCGAAGGATTTGTCACCACCTATGGCGATGTGGCGCGTCTTGCCGGATCGCCCAGAGCCGCGCGCCAGGTGGGCGGCGTACTGAAGCGCTTACCGGAAGGCACGACGCTGCCCTGGTATCGGGTGGTCAATCGTCATGGGGCTATTTCCCTCAGCGGGCCGGATCTGCAACGACAGCGACAGGCGTTGCTGGCGGAAGGGGTTCAGGTATCAGGAGACGGGCAGATTGATTTACAGCGCTATCGGTGGGTGTACTCATAAAACCGCTGACCCGGCAGCAAAGGCCGCCGGGCAGTAAAACTATTACATCTGGGTCGGCGCTGGCGTAGAAGCCGAAGGCACCACCTGCGTCGGGGACGTAGAAGGTACCGTGGTGGTTGCGCCACCGCTCTGCTGCAACGGGATCGCCGTCTGCTGCACCGGCACCAGGTTCAGGTCGATTTTAGTCCCGCCCTGGTTAACCGCCGGTTTCACCGTATCGGTGACAAACACCAGTTTATCGTTCACGGTGATGGCCGCACTCAACAGAATGCGCGCGTTCGGCTGGATGTCAGCCGGGTTAAACGGCAGCACAAAGCTGAACGGCGCCTGTTTACCCTCGGTACGCACCGCTTTCTGCGCGATCACTTTCGACGGCGCATCGGCCTGCGAAGCGTCGGCCAGCGTCACGGTCAGCACCGCATCCGGTGGCAGCGCCACTTTCTGGCGGATCCACACAGAACCGGAGACATTAGGCTGCGCAATAGTCGATTGGGTAGCGTTAATAGACGTATTTGGATTTGGTGCAGGTGTCGGAATATCCGCGCTCTTATCCGCGCAGGCAGCCAGCGAAACAGCGACCGCAACACCACTTAACATGTGCACGAGTTTCATTGAGTTCTCCTTATCTTCAATGCACCAGAAGGATTTATTCCTGCCAGAATCAGTGGTTAACACTTAGATAACGGGAATAAGTGTGGCACATATCACTCATTTCTGCCTGGAAATGGCCGGTTATTCAGATTTTTGCACCCATCGGACCACTGACGATCCTGCGTTATACTTAGACCGAACCCTCCGGACTGGCGGATTTTATTTTTATTGAGGAAACATATGAGTCAAGCGTTGAACAATCTGCTGGCATTATTAAATCTGGAAAAAATCGAAGAGGGCCTGTTTCGCGGACAAAGCGAAGATTTAGGGCTTCGTCAGGTATTTGGCGGGCAGGTTGTAGGGCAGGCGCTGTATGCCGCCAAAGAAACCGTGCCGGTTGAGCGCCTGGTGCACTCCTTTCACAGCTATTTCCTGCGCCCCGGCGACAGTGAAAAACCCATTGTTTACGACGTGGAAGTGCTGCGCGATGGCAACAGCTTCAGTGCGCGTCGCGTTGCGGCTATCCAGAACGGTAAGCCGATTTTCTATATGACCGCCTCCTTCCAGGCACCGGAGCCGGGCTATGAGCATCAGAAAACCATGCCTGACGCTCCCTCACCGGATACGCTGAAATCAGAAACCGACATTGCCCGCTCGCTGGCGCACCTGCTGCCGCCGCAGGCTAAAGAGAAGTTTCTCAGCGACAAGCCGCTGGAGATCCGCCCGGTAGAGTTCCACAATCCGTTGAAAGGCCATGTCGCCGAACCCACCCGTCAGGTGTGGATCCGCGCGAACGGTAACGTGCCGGACGATCCGCGCGTGCATCAGTCGCTGCTGGGTTACGCCTCTGATTTCAACTTCCTGCCGGTGGCGTTACAGCCGCACGGCGTCGGTTTTCTTGAGCGCGGGATGCAGGTCGCGACCATCGACCATTCCATGTGGTTCCACCGCCCGTTCAATATTAACGAGTGGCTGCTGTACAGCGTGGAGAGCACCTCGGCGTCCAGCGCGCGCGGCTTTGTCCGTGGTGAGATCTATACGCAGGATGGCGTGCTGGTAGCGTCGACCGTGCAGGAAGGCGTGATGCGCAATCGCAATACTAATTAATATGACGATACAACATCCCTCGAAATAAATGCGGGGGATGTTTTTACTATTAGATCTTCCTTTTACTGCAATAACTGCTATAAATATCCGTGATTGAGAATTTTATATATTTATATAGATTATGCATTAACCCACAAATAATCATGGAAGATATCAATGAAAATACTCAGATACTTCATTGTTGTGTCATGCATGCTGCTATTGACGGCTTGCGGTCTGTCCACCACGGCGAGAGTTAACAAGCAACTAAAACATTCGACAGAGGATATTACCTCCGGCGATTACTGTTCTGGATTAAAAAAATTGCAGTATGCGCTGAATACAGCAGAATCAGGACGCCGTCAAAAGCCAGTTGAGACAGTGTTACAAAATTTCGTTAGTAATTATAATACAGTAATGCAAAAGGTTGCGTCTATTAACAGCCAATCCGATATTGCCTCACAACGGCTAAAAGCCGATACATGGGCATGCTGGATCCCGGCGATACAGGAAGTTGCACCTAAAATGAGTGCATCGCTGAAAGGCGGTATCAACCCTGCTTTTACTGTCGATCGGATAACGCTTCAGGAAGTCACCAAACCTCTTAGCCAGGCTTTTCATGAACGAGCGCTGAAGCAGGACGATAAAAAGCAAAAATTCTATGATCTTTTAATGAGCTATTACTACGATAGCAAGCGCCCTGATATCATCAATGAAGTTAAAAATGCGTATGATAACGCGACGTGGCATATCATTATTAACAATACAGGTGAAAAATACATTGATGGCACACCAATTCTGGCAAATTATATTATCCCGCAAATAAAGCGCTCCATAAAAGTTGAAACCTTAGCAACAATTAAAAGTAACATACCCGCAAGCTATGATTCTAAAAATAACATTTATGACATTCAGTACAGCCCGCAAAAAAAAGGAAATAATGTCATCGTCACACTGAAAGGTACGTCAGCAAATCGTACCTCGCGAGACTTTACACGAGATATTCCCGTGGAAAGAACAGCGACAGAACAATATTGCTACGATGTTGATGTTTACTACAGAGATGATGAAGACGAGAAAAAAAGAAAACCAAAAATCAGGAGAGAAACGGAGCGCCGCTGTGACGATCGTACATATACCTATACAGAAACCACGCAAGAATCAGGCGTTGCTAATAACACTGACCTGAGCGGCTTGCTGTCAGTCAGTATCAATGGCCGCTCAGTCGTAAAAAATAAAACGATTTATGGCACAGGCAGTGTGGAAAATACGAGCAAAGACATTGATTATGCGGCAAATCAATTTGCGCAGCATGTTTATGAAGTAGTAGAAAGGCAAATACAGTCATCACGTTAAAAATACACAGTGTTGGCAAAAGTAAGAGCCGGGTGGCGGCTTCGCCTTACCCGGCCTACGAGATAAACGTAGGCCCGGCAAGCTTGCGCCGCCGGGCACAGTTAAACGTCAGTAATCAGGCGTTATAGGCGTTCTCGCCGTGGCTGTTCACGTCCAGACCTTCACGCTCCTGCTCTTCCGGTACGCGCAGGCCAACCGTCATGTCCGCCACTTTGAAGCCGATGAAAGCCACTACAGCAGACCACACCACGGTGATGGCGATACTTTCCAGCTGTACCAGCACCTGATGGCCCATGGTCACGCCTTCTGCGAAGCCCACGCCGCCCAGAGAAGAGGAAGCGAATACGCCGGTCAGTACGCAGCCCACGATGCCGCAGACGCCATGCACACCGAACACATCGCACGGGTCGTCGACACGTAACCAGCGTTTCAGCATAGTCACACCCCACAGCCCCGCCAGACCTGCCGCCAGACCGACGATCATCGCACCGCCCACGCCGATATAACCGCACGCCGGAGTCACGCCAACCAGACCAGCAATCGCACCGGAACAGGCGCCCAGCAGCGAAGGTTTACCGCGCAGCGCCCACTCACCAAAGACCCAGGACAGAATCGCTGCCGCTGTTGCCACCACGGTGTTAACGAAGGCCAGCGCGGCGATTTCGTTCGCGGCGCTTGCGGAACCGGCGTTAAAACCAAACCAGCCCACGTAGAGGATCGCCGTACCGATAAACACCATCGGCAGGTTGTGCGGTTTGAAGGCTTCTTTACCGAAGCCGACACGTTTGCCCACCAGGTAAGCGCCAACCAGACCGGCGACCGCAGCGTTAATGTGCACCACAGTACCGCCCGCAAAGTCCAGCGCGCCGTGGGAAGCCAGCAGACCGCCGCCCCAGACCATGTGCGCAATCGGCACATAGGAGAGCGTCATCCATACCACCACGAAGATCAGCACCGCAGAGAAACGAATACGCTCCGCCAGCGCGCCAACGATAAGCCCGACGGTAATACAGGCAAACGAGCCCTGGAACGCAACGTGAATATACTGGTAGAAGCTGCCCATCACCGCCGTCAGCTCGATGTTTTTCAGCATCGCCCAGTTAAAGTTGCCGAAGAAGTTATTGCCTTCGCCGAAGGCCAGCGAGTAGCCATAAACCACCCACAGGATGCATACCAGCGCGAAGGTCACTGTTACCTGCGTCAGCATCGACAGCACGTTCTTGCCGCGGATCAGACCGCCGTAGAACAGGGCGATGCCGGGAATTGTCATAAACAGCACCAGCGCGGTGCAGATCATCATAAAGGCGTTGTCCGCTTTGTCAGCAACAGCCGGGGCGGCCAGCGCCAGTCCCGGAAGCAGAGCCAGCGCGGCAAGTACGGATTTAAAAGTGGTTTTGCTCATTTTTCCCATCCCTATCACTGTGTGCAGGAGTTACAGCGCCGCTTCGTCGGCTTCGCCGGTACGAATGCGAATGACGCGTTGCAGCTCGGCAACGAAAATTTTGCCGTCGCCAATTTTTCCGGTGTAGGCCGCTTTGCTGATCACGTCGATCACTTCATCGAGCTGATCATCAGCAATCGCCACGTCAATCTTCACTTTTGGCAGGAAGTTAACGCTGTACTCGGCGCCACGGTACAATTCGGCGTGACCTTTTTGACGCCCGAAGCCTTTCACTTCAGTCACGGTCAGCCCCTGAATACCAATTGAAGAGAGCGCTTCACGCACGTCTTCGAGTTTGAATGGTTTAATCACCACGGTAACCAGCTTCATAAAGTTCCTCCAGGCGGAATTCGGTAATGGCAGCAGCTAACATGGATCTGGTATTGCAATCGCTGTGCCAGAAATAAAAACGAGGAGAAGTTCAGGCCGTTACGCCGTGTGGCGAGGGGAAAAAGCAAAAGGGAAAAGTGTGACGGGGATTCAGATTGTTCCTGGAAAAGAAAAACGCACCATGCCAGTGCAGGGTGCGTTGCATTTTTGCACCAACAGCGATGGCTGTCAGTAGCCTGCCTGATAATGGTGCATCAGGCGATAAGCGATTCTTCTTTCGTGGCGGCGGCCAGCTCTTCCCCGGCCAGTTGCAGCTGGTACATCTGCCAGTAGCGCCCCTGCGCATTTAACAACGCCTGATGGGTGCCGCGCTCCACCGCCTGACCGCGATGCAGCACCAGAATGGTATCCGCCTCGACAATGGTCGACAGCCGGTGAGCGATCACCACCAGCGTGGTCTGCTGGCGGATCGCCGCCAGCGCCTGCTGGATCGCCTGCTCGGTGCCCGAATCGATATTGGCCGTCGCCTCATCAAGGATGAGGATCTGAGGAGTGCCAACCAGCACCCGCGCCAGCGCCAGCAGCTGTTTTTGCCCGACGGAGAGGTTATTGCCCTGCTCCCCCAACCGGGTATGAATTCCGTCGCTCATGCTGCGCGCCAGCTCCGCCAGCTGCACAGTTTCCAGCGCCTGCCAGACCTTCTCTTCGCTGATGTCGCGCCCGAGAGTCACGTTTTCAAAAAAGGATTCTGCCATTACCACCGGATCCTGCTGCACCATCGCCACGCCGTTGCGCAGCGCGTTATGGCCGATGGTGGAGAGCGGACGTCCGTCGAGGCGGATTTCCCCCCGGGTAAGCGGGTAGTAGCCCATCATCAGGCTGGCGAGCGTACTTTTTCCGCTGCCGGTATGCCCCACCAGCGCCACAAAACTGCGTGACGGAATGGTCAGATTAATGTCCTGCAATACCAGCCGGTCATCACGATAGGCAAACGACAGGTTTTCGATCTCAACAGCGCCGCTTTCCAGCGGGCGATCGTCATCGCCGTAGGTCTGGCGCGGGCGATCCATCAGTTCAAACACGCGCTCCCCCGCCACCACCGCCTGCTGCAGCATCGACTGCTGGGTAGTGAGTTCGATCAGCGGTTCGTTAAGCCGCCCCAGATAGCTGATAAAGGCATAGAGCACGCCCACCTGAATGGTGCCGACGGCGGTAAAGCCAAACAGCATTAACAGGCCGCAGAGCACCAGCGCCGAAAACAGGCTCAGCAGTGGGCGCAGCAAAAAGCCGTCGAGGCGCAGCGTCTGCATACGTGCCGTGTAGTGCGAGCGGCTGGCTTCCCCCATCCGCTCGCCAAAGCGCGCCTGCTGGCGGAACTGCTGGATGACGCCCATGCCGTTGATCACTTCGTTAAAGCCGTCGTTGATGTCGGCGAGATAGCTGCGCAGACGACGGACAATAGGCGTGCTGTAGCGCTGATACAGCGCCATCACCACCAGCACCGCCGGGAAAATGGTCACCGCCACCAGCGCCATACGCCAGTCGAGGGTGAACATCGCCACCAGCATCGCGCCGATCAGCGCCGCGCTGCGAAGCACGGTTGCCACCACAGTGACGTAGAGATCGCGGATCACTTCGGTATCGTTGGTCACCCGGGAGATCAACTGCCCCACCGGTTGGGTATCGAAGGCGCTCAGCGGTTGACGGAGCGCCGCGTCCATCACGTCGGTACGCAGTTGCTGCACCACGCCCACCGCCGCCTCGTTAAACAGCAGCGACTGCGCATAGTGCAGTCCCGCCGCCAGCAGTTGCAGGCCGATATAGGCGGCCGCCATGCCCGCCAGCAGCCCCCACGGCAGGTAACTTTTGGCGACCATGTTATCGATAAAATAGCTGATCAGCGCCGGGCCGGAGACTTCGGCAATCGCCGCCACCCACAGCATAACAACGGCGCGGGTCAGGGGTTTACGCCAGGGTTTGCCATACACTAGCAGCCGTTTGAGCGTAGGCCACAGTTGCCCAAAACTACGCATTGGCAGGATCCTCTTTTTCTTCCGGCGCGTCATCCAGCGCCGCTTCCAGTTGCTGATAGCGATACATGTCGCGATACCAGCCGGGCTGCTGCGACAGCTGGTCGTGATGACCGCGCTGAGCAACATGTCCGTGCTGCATCACCAGAATTTCACTGGCTTCGGTAAGGGCCGACAGGCGGTGAGCGCTGATGATCACCGTGCGCCCTTCTCCCCACTGCCGCAGGTTGTGCAGGATCTCGTGTTCGGTACGACCGTCCACGGCGGAGAGCGCATCGTCGAGGATAAGGATCTCGGCATTGAGCAACAGCGCGCGGGCAATAGAAATGCGCTGTTTCTGTCCGCCGGATAGCATCACGCCGCGCTCGCCCACTTCGGTTTCATAGCCCTGCGGCAGGCGCAGAATGTCTTCATGGACGCTGGCCAGACGCGCCGCGTGCTCGATCTCCTGCTGCGTGGCCCCAGGCTTGCCGAGGGCGATATTATTCGCCACGGTATCGGAGAATAAAAACGGCGTCTGGTTCACCACCGCCAGACGACTGCGCCAGGCGTCGAGCTTCAGGCGCGGCAGCGGAATACCGTGATAGGCGATCTCACCCTGATCGACATCGAAATGGCGCTGGATCAGCGACAGCAGGGTACTTTTCCCGGCGCCGGTCGGGCCGCAGATGCCGAGCATTTGTCCGGGATTAAGCGTGAAATTGACGCCGTTCAGCGTGGCGCTGTCGGTTTGCGGATAGCGGAATTCGCGAATGGTCACCGCCAGCTCGCCGCGTCCGTCCGGCAGGGATTCGCTGCCGTCATTGACCACCGGCGCCTCCGCCAGCATATCGCGGATGCGGGTATAGGCGGCGCTGCCGCGCTCGACGATGTTAAACATCCACGCCAGCGCCAGCATCGGCCAGATCATCAGTCCCAGATACATGATAAAGCTGGTCAGTTGCCCGAGGGTTAACGAGCCGTTGACCACCATCCAGCTGCCGCCGCCAATGGCCAGCAGATTCGCCATGCCGATGGCGATATAAATTGTCGGATCAAAACGCGCATCCACGCGGGCGACCTTCATATTTTTGCGCCCGGTGTCGGCGGCATCGGCGGCGAACAGCGCCGACTGGCGATCTTCCAGGCCAAAAGCCTTGATCATGCGGATGCTGGTCATGCTCTCCTGGGTACGGTCGTTGAGCGAGGAGAACGCCGCCTGCGCCAGCTTAAAGCGCTCGTGCAGTTGGTCGCCGTAGCGCTTGATGACAATGGCCATGATCGGCATGGGCAGCAGTGCCAGCAGGGTGAGCTGCCAGCTGATTTGCGTCGACATCACCACCAGCACCACGCAGCCCATCACCAGCGAATCCACCAGCGTCAGCACCCCTTCCCCGGCGGCGAACACCACGCGATCGACATCGTTAGTGGCGCGCGCCATTAAATCGCCGGTGCGATGGCGCAGGTAAAACTCCGGATGCTGGCGGCTGAGCTGGCGGTAAAAATCCTCACGCAGTTCAACGGCGAGCTGGTAGGAGGCGCCGAAAAGCAGCACGCGCCAGACGTAGCGCAGCAGGTAGGTGACAATCGCCACCCCCACCAGCAGGCCGATCCACATCAGCACCCGGCTGGTGGTGTAATGTTGTTGCGTCACGCCATCCACCACATAGCCCACCACTTTCGGCGGGATAAGCTGCAGGATGGCAATAAAGATAAGCAGGGCTACAGCACCGAGATAGCGTCGCCATTCCCGGCGAAAGTACCAGCTTAATTGAGCAAATAATCGCACGCGGTCATTTCCTGAACGTGATTTTCCGGCGGTGGTGCTTCGGGCCGGGAGAGTTATTCAATGGGTAACGCAGTGGTGAACTTTATCTGTTCCATGGCGAAACTGGAGGTCACATCGGACAACCCAGGTACGCTGTTCACCAGCCGTTTATAGAAATCATCATAGCGCTTCATGTCGGCGACCTGCACCCGTAAAAGGTAGTCGTATTCGCCGGCCATGCGCCAGAAACCTAACACTTCGGGCAGCGCATTGACCTCAGAGACAAAGCGGCAGTACCAGTCGCGGCTGTGATGCTGGGTTTTGATCAGCACAAAGGCCGTAAGCCCGAGGCCGAGCTTTTCCGCATCCAGCAGCGCGACCCGTTCTTTGATCACGCCGTCGTCTTCCAGCCGTTTCAGCCGTTTCCAGCAGGGAGTGGTTGTCAGATTAACGGCATCCGCGAGCGCCTGCAAAGAGAGGGTGCAGTCGCTTTGCAGTAATGAAAGCAGCTTTCTGTCAATTTTATCTAGCATTGCCCCCTCCGGGAGAATTTCTTTCTCCTTAAAGTCTATTTCAAAGGTCATAAAGCAACAATTTTTTCCGTGCTTTCCGCTAAGCTGGGCACAAAATGACAAACGGATCCGCGCCATGAAAAACACCTGGGTTAAACATGCTATCAGTGAAATCAATGCCGATTATCAACGCTCGGCGGATACTCACCTTATCCGTCTGGCGCTGCCGGGTTTTCCGGGTATTCAGCTCTATTTGAAAGATGAAAGCACCCACCCGACCGGCAGCCTGAAGCATCGCCTGGCGCGATCCCTGTTTTTATACGGTCTGTGCAACGGCTGGATCAAAGAAGGCACGCCGATTATTGAGTCATCCTCCGGCTCAACGGCGGTGTCGGAAGCCTACTTTGCCCGTCTGCTGGGCCTGCCGTTTATCGCCGTAATGCCGTCCTGTACGGCGAAGCGCAAAATCGAGCAGATTGAATTCTACGGCGGGCGTTGTCACTTCGTGGAGAGAGCCTGCGAGATCTACGCCGCTTCCGAGATGCTGGCGCGGGAGCTGCACGGCCATTATATGGATCAGTTTACCTATGCCGAACGCGCCACCGACTGGCGCGGCAATAACAATATCGCCGACAGCATCTTCCGCCAGATGCAGAGCGAACCGCACCCGGAGCCAACGTGGATCGTGATGAGCGCCGGTACGGGCGGCACCTCCGCGACCATTGGCCGCTACCTGCGCTGCCAGGGCTACGATACTCAACTGATGGTGGTGGATCCGCAAAACTCGGTGTTTATGGATTACTGGCAAACCCGCGATAGCACTTTGCGCAGCCCGGTGGGCAGTAAAATCGAAGGTATTGGCCGCCCGCGCGTCGAGCCGTCGTTTGTGCCGGATGTGGTGGATGAGATGCTGCGCGTGCCGGATGCCGCCAGCGTCGCCACCGCGCAGTGGCTGGAAACGCAGTTAGGCCGCAAAGTGGGTGCGTCCACCGGCACCAATATGTGGGGCGCGCTGACGCTGGCGGCCAGAATGCGCGACGCAGGCCAGACCGGTTCTATCGTCACCCTGCTGTGCGACAGCGGCGAGCGCTATCTCGACACCTATTACAATGCGGAATGGGTGCAGGCGAATATCGGCGATGTGACGCCGTGGAAAGCGGAAATCGCCCGTTTACTGGCGTAAAAAAAGCCGGGTTTAAACGGACCCGGCTTGCTGACAATGCTCATTATTCGGGGGAATAAGGAAGATGTGGTGTGGTCAGCCAATGCGTTAAATAGTGCGACACCGCCTGATTCTGACAGTGTCCGATCACCGGTAAATGGGGCAGCGCCGCGCGCAATTGCGGCATGGCGTTGCCCATAATCATGCCGCGTCCGACGGCGGCGAGCATTTCGTGGTCATTCATCGCGTCGCCAAATGCCATGCAGTCCTGCATGGCGATCCCCAGCCGATCGCTTAAGATCGCCAGCGCCGCGCCTTTATTACAGCCCACAGGCAGCACCTCAAGACAATCAAAGGCCGAGAAACAGATATGCGCGCGATCGCCTAATGCCTCGTGCAGCTGAATGCGCAGACGCTCCAGATCCTCATGATCGCCGCAGAAACAGATTTTGGTCACTTCGTGCGGGCTGAGCGCTTTGAGATCCACCACCCGGTATTTAAAGCCGCTGTAAATATGGAAATCGAGCAGCAGAGGCATCTCTTCTCCGGTCAGCCAGCCGCTGTCGTTAAACACGTGCAGACTCGCCTGGGTATCCCACTGACGGTGGATCACCTGTTCGGCGACGTCCGGGCTGAGATCCTGACGGTGCAGCAGCTCCCCCTCCAGCGAGTGAATGCGCGTGCCGTTACCGGTGATCAGATACGCCTCCAGCGTAATCATCCCCAGCAAATGACGCATTTCCAGCGCATGACGGCCGGTAGCGAACGCCAGCGTAATATCCCGGTCGCGCAGACGACGCAGGGTATCCAGCGTTTGCTCGCCTAAACGGTGGTCAGGCATCAGTAAGGTGCCGTCCATATCAAATGCAGCCAGTCGCGCCATAATTATCCCGGTTTTGTGATGCGGAAACTTGTGTACCAGTATTGCCTGAGATATACGGAAGTAATAGTGAATACTTCAGGATATTTGTTCCGGGTTTATGCGCCAGTTAAATCGACTTAATCAGTATCAGCGCCTGTGGCAGTTTTCCGATGGCGAACCGCAGCACGCCAGCGTGGCGGGGCTGGCAGAGCGCTGTTTTTGCAGCGACCGCCATATGCGTACCCTGTTACGTCAAATGGAGGCGTCCGGCTGGCTGAGCTGGCAGGCGCAGTCGGGGCGTGGAAAACGTGGCGTGCTGCATTTTCACGTCACGCCAGGATCGCTGCGCAATGCGCTGCTGGAGCAGGCCCTGAATGAGGGACAGCAGCACAGCGCGCTGGCGCTGGCGCAACTGCCGCCGGAGGCGCTGCGCAATCTGCTGCATCCTTTTCTGGGCGGCCTGTGGCAAAACGACTCACCTACTCTGCGCATTCCCTATTATCGCCCTCTGGAGCCGCTGCATCCGGGCTTTCTGCCGGGGCGCGCCGAGCAGCATCTGGCCGGGCAGATCTTTTCCGGCCTGACGCGCTTTATTACCGATAACCCTTTGCCGCAGAGCGACCTGGCGCACCACTGGGAGGTGTCGGCCGATGGCCTGAGCTGGCGTTTTCATCTGCGCACCACCCTGCACTGGCATAATGGCGATGCGGTGAACGCCCAACAATTGCAGATGCGTTTGCAGCATCTGCTGACGCTGCCCGATCTGCGCAGGCTGTTTAACAGCGTGGCGGAGATCGCGGTGCCGCACCCGCACTGTCTGCTGTTCACGCTGCATCAGCCGGATCACTGGCTGGCGCACCGTCTGGCAAGCTACGGCAGCCGTCTGGCCCATCCGCAGCATCCGCTGGTGGGCACCGGTCCTTTCCGGCTGGCCTCCTTCAGCCCGGAACTGGTGCGCCTGGAAAGCCATGAGCATTATCACCTCAGCCATCCGCTGCTAAAGGCGGTGGAATACTGGATCACCCCGCAACTGTTCGAGCAGGATCTGGGCAGTAGTTGTCGCCATCCGGTGCAGATCACCATCGGCAAGCCGGATGAACTGATCCACCTGCGGCAGGTCAGCAGCGGCATCAGCCTCGGGTTTTGTTATCTCGCCCGGCGTATCAGTGAAAGACTGAGCCAGGCACAGGCGCGGCGACTGGTGCAGATCGTCCATCAGAGCGGCCTGCTACAGACCCTGCCGCTGGATGAAAACCTGATCACCCCCAGCCGGGAATTACTGCCCGGCTGGGCGATGCCGCACTGGGCGGAGGAAAAGGTGGCGCTGCCGGAAAAACTGACGCTGCTGTATCACCTGCCGGTGGAACTGCACACCATGGCGGAGGAGCTTAAGCGCTATCTTGCCGGGCTGGGCTGTGAACTGACGGTAATTTTTCATGATGCGAAGAACTGGGATAACTGTAGCGGGCTTGCAACTGCTGACCTGATGATGGGCGACAGGCTGATCGGCGAAGCGCCGGAATATACTCTGGAGCAATGGTTACGCTGCGATCCGCTGTGGCCCAATCTGTTACCCGCCTCTCGCTTTGCCCATCTCCAGGCCACGCTGGATGCGGTGCAGCGTCAGCCGAATGAACAGGCGCGCTGCGCGGATTTGCAGGATGTATTCAGCGGATTAATGGACGAGGCGGTGCTGACGCCGCTGTTTAACTATCAGTATCAGATCAGCGCCCCGCCTGGCGTGCAGGGGATCCGCCTGAACACCCGCGGCTGGTTTGATTTTACCGAGGCCTGGCTACCCGCCCCGGCGCGTGAAGAAGCTGGTCGCGCACTGCCGCAGACGCTACCATAGTGTTTTACATGCAATCGGGAAGAATTATGAAACGTGCCGTCGTCGTCTTTAGCGGAGGTCAGGACTCCACTACCTGTCTGGTGCAGGCGTTACAGCAGTATGATGAAGTCCACTGTGTCACCTTCGATTATGGTCAGCGTCATCGCGCCGAAATCGACGTTGCCCGTGAACTGGCGCTGAAACTGGGGGCGCGTGCGCATAAAGTGCTGGATGTTACCCTGCTTAATGAACTGGCGGTCAGCAGCCTGACCCGCGACAGCATCCCGGTGCCGGACTATGAGCCAGACGCCAGCGGTATCCCGAATACCTTTGTGCCGGGGCGCAATATTCTGTTCTTAACCCTGACCGCGATCTATGCGTATCAGGTACAGGCGGAAGCGGTCATTACCGGCGTGTGCGAGACGGATTTTTCCGGCTACCCGGACTGCCGTGATGAGTTCGTGAAAGCGCTCAATCATGCCGTTAATCTTGGCATGGCAAAGGATATTCGCTTCGAGACGCCGCTGATGTGGCTCGACAAAGCGGAAACCTGGGCGCTGGCGGATCGCTGGGGCAAACTGGATTTGATCCGCAACGAGACGCTGACCTGCTACAACGGCATTAAGGGCGACGGTTGCGGCCAGTGCGCCGCCTGTAACCTGCGCGCTAACGGTCTGAATCACTACCTGGCGGATAAAGCGGGCGTGATGGCGGCGATGAAGAAAAAGACGGGCCTGGCGTAAGGCCTGCGTTCGTACCTGTTGCCCGGCGGCGCAGGCTTGCCGGGCCTACAACGGCATTGCCCACGTAGGCCGGGTAAGCGACAGCGCCACCCGGCATCAAGCCCGGCCTTACTCCATCAACGCCTGTAATTTGTCCCGCAACTCTCCTTCCAGCGCCAGCGCCTTCTGGGTTTTCAGGTCGATACAAACAAAAGTGATTTGCGCGTCGGCGACGACGTCCCCTCCCGGCTCCAGCGTCACCGTCTGACTTAGCACGCCGCTTTTGCCGTTCAGTTGCTGGAGGTGGCTGCTGATGGTCAACAGATCGCCCAGCACGGCCGGTCGGCGGTAATTGATATTGATGTTCACCACCACAAAAGCGATGTTGCGGGCGGACATCCACTGAAAGCTGTCGGTGTTTTCCAGGCCCTCCCAACGGGCTTCTTCCAGAAACTCCAGATAGCGGGCATTGTTCACATGCTGGTAGACGTCGATATGAAATCCACGAACTTTGATTTGAGTCTGCATAGCGCCTTAACCTTTTATTTTTTTCCAGGAACAGAGGTCATCACTGGTATGACCTCTTTATCCTGGCAAAATTTAGCGACTCCGCAACCCCAAAAACTACAGGGTTAAACGTTCAAGGTTACGTTCCACCAGCGCATTGCCCATTCCCGGCACCTGTTTAAGATCTTCCACCGTTTTAAACGGCCCGTATTCCTCCCGATAGCTGACGATCGCCTGGGCTTTTTTCAGCCCTACCCCGTTGAGGACACGGGCCAGATCGTCGGCAGAAGCGGCGTTAATGCTGACCCTGGTACTTTCCTCATCGCCGGCTTTTGCCGTCTCCTTTGCCTGGGTAAGGTTTTGCGCGTCCGGCCTGGCGTCTGCTTTCGTTTGCGTCGCCGCCGGTTTAGCGCTTGCAGTCGCCGCAAGCGTGCTCTGTGTCATGCCTGCACAGGCGAGGCCGAGAGTAAAAATGAGGGCATTGATTCCACGTTTCATGCTGTTATCTCCTTGTTTGTTGACAGCCACCTCACGATAAACAGGCGGCTAAACGGGTGCAAACAGCAAGCTTCAGAAATGGAAAAGGCCGCGTAAGCGGCCTTTGAATATTGCAGTGGGTTACAAAAAGATGCGAAGCGCCTCGTTATTGCTGAGGATCAACGATGTCGCCCTTTTTGATTTTGGCTTCCTTGCGCAGGTTGCTCATCAGCGCTTCGAAGGCGATTTGCGCATTGTTCTGGGTGATACCCTGCACCATCGCTTTTTTCTGCTCTTCCGGCATGGTGCCCGCTTTCACTTCATCCAGCGCCAGCAGTACCACGTTGCCCTGCATATCGCTGGCAACGCCGTAAGACGGCTTATCTTTGGCTGGCAACGGCAGCGCAAAGGCAGCCTGGCTCAGCGGATCCTGCCCGGTGCGGGTCAGGGTTTTCGCTTCACCGAAGCTCAGACCTGCGGCTTTCAGCGCCTCATCACCTTTACCGGCTTTGAGGGCGGCCAGCAGCTTGTCAGCATCCAGTTTGGCCTGCTGCTGCGCTTTGTTGTGCTTGACGATATCCGTCACCTGCGTTTTAACTTCATCCAGCGGCTTCACGGCTTCCGGCTTATGCTCGCTGACACGGATAACGAAGGCACGATCGCCGTCGACGGTAATGATGTCAGAGTTGCTGCCCGGCGTGCCGTTTTCCCCTACCAGACCACCATTGAAGATGGCATCGGCAACCGGTTTGAAGTTCAGCTCTTCCGGCAGGTTGTTACGACCAAACCAGCCGGTTTCCACGGCTTTCACGCCTGCGGCCTGTTCAGCGCCGGTCAGGGAGACGTTGTCGTTGCTCGCCGCTTCGCTCACTTTCTGTTGCAGCGCGTAGAAGGCATCAAGGCCTTTTTCCTGCTTCACTTTCGCGGCCAGATCGTCACGCACCTCCGCCAGCGGTTTAACTTTGGCAGGCTGAATATCATCCAGACGCACCACCAGGAAACCTACGCTGGATTTGATCACGCCAGACAGCTGGCCTTTTTCTTTCAGACCGGCATTTTTAAGCTCATCCGGCGTGGTGGCTGGTTCCAGCCATCCCATATCGCCGCCGTTACGGGCAGAGATGATGTCGGAGGATTTCTCTTTTGCCAGCTGGGCGAAGTCTGCGCCTTTGCTCAGGGCGTCGAGAACAGCTTTCGCCTCGTCTTCGGTTTTGGTCTGGATCACGCTATAGCGGTTACGCTGCGGCTGGGTGAATTCATCCTGATGCTGGTCGTAGTACGCCTGAATATCGGCATCGCTCGCATTCTGCTGCATGTTTGCAGCATCCAGCTTGATATAGCTGACGCGGAACTGTTCCGGCGCCATAAAGCTGTTTTTGTTCTGCTCGTAATAGCTGGTGATTTCCTGATCGGTCACCGTCTGCTTCGCGGCCAGCGCATTCACATCAAGGATCGCTTCGCGCACGATACGCTGCTGCGCCACCAGGGTAGCCAGCTCGTCGGTTTCACCCTTCAGCATGAAATCGGTACCGGCAATGGCATTAATCAGCTGCTGAGACACCATCTGGTTACGCAACGCCTGCGCATACTGATCGGCGTTCATGCCCATCTGGTTAATCAGCGCGTTATAGCGGGTATTGTCAAAGGTGCCGTTATTCTGGAAAGCTTTGGTCGCGAAAATGGCTTTCTTCACCTGCTCATCGCTGATGCCGAGGCCAAGATGGCGGGCATACTGATCCAGCAGCGCTTCGTCGATAAGACGATCCAGCACCTGCTGACGCATGGTTTTCATGTAATTTTCATTAGCGGCCAGTTCAGAGAACTGTTCACCCAACTGCTGCTGCATACGGTTACGCTCGCCTGCAACAGCATTTTCGAATTGTCCGCGACTAATTTCCTGGTCATTCACTTTTGCGGCATAGCTATCACCGCCGCCAATCAGATAACCACTCACGCCGGTCAGAATGAACGACACGATAATGATCCCGAAAATGATTTTGATCACAACGCTATTAGCCGCCGTGCGTAAATTGTCCATCATGGTGTAGCAACACTCCGCTGTAGATGACTTGAGGTCCCACGCAACACTGCTTATCCTGCCGCCGCGCGCAAACCCGTATTGTGACAAGAAACGGGGGTAAATGTCAGCCCACCGGGGCCGATTAATTGGGCAATCACAAATAAAAAAGGCACATCGGTTGATGCGCCCTTGTACTTTTTCACAATCCCTTTGGAGATCGCGCTCAGTTTACCGCGTCTTTCAGCGCTTTACCTGCGCGGAAACCCGGAACTTTAGCCGCGGCGATGGTGATCTCTTTGCCTGTTTGCGGGTTGCGACCAGTACGGGCAGCACGCTCTTTAACAGCAAAAGTACCAAAACCTACCAGTGCCACTTCGTCCCCTGCCTGCAGAGATTCAGTAACAGAAGCAATTAAAGCATCTAACGCACGTCCAGCCGCAGCTTTAGAGATATCAGCCCCTGCAGCAATTTTGTCTATCAGTTGAGATTTATTCACTCTTCTCTTCCTCTCTTTATAATTTATATCGCACTGAATCCTTCACAGAGCGACCGCGCAGCAGTTATATCAGGCCTGTCATGCCCTTACAACATCAGTTGATGATGACACATCCAGGCAGCAATCTAAATTAGCTATACAAAAAAAGGCTGGCAAGCCCGAAATGCGCTGCCAGCCTTGTTTTTCTTAGTGCTCTTTGCGCGAGGTCACTATTTTGCGCTTACAACCTGCATGCCAGACGGCTCATTTTGCAGGGCAAGAGTCAGAACTTCCTCAATGCGCTTCACCGGGTGGATCTTCAGATCGGCAATCACGTTATCCGGAATATCTTCCAGATCGCGTTTGTTTTCGTCCGGGATCAGCACGGTTTTGATGCCGCCACGGTGCGCCGCCAGCAGTTTCTCTTTCAGACCGCCGATAGGTAGTACCAGCCCGCGCAGGGTGATTTCACCAGTCATCGCCACATCAGCGCGCACCGGGTTGCCGGTCAGACAGGAAACCAGCGCGGTACACATTGCGATACCGGCGCTCGGGCCGTCTTTCGGGGTCGCCCCTTCCGGTACGTGAACGTGGATGTCGCGTTTCTCGTAGAAATCAGGGTTGATACCCAGTTTTTCTGCACGAGCGCGCACCACGGTCAGCGCGGCCTGAATGGATTCCTGCATAACTTCGCCCAGCGAGCCGGTATAGGTCAGCTTGCCTTTGCCCGGTACGCAGGCGGTTTCGATAGTCAGCAAATCGCCGCCCACTTCCGTCCACGCCAGCCCGGTTACCTGACCTACGCGGTTTTCATCATCGGCACGACCATAGTCGAAACGCTGAACGCCGAGGAATTCATGCAGGTTGTCGCCGGTGATGTGAATGTGCTTCAGCGACTTATCCAGCAGCAGCTGTTTCACCGCTTTACGGCACAGTTTGGAGATTTCACGCTCCAGGCTACGCACGCCCGCTTCACGGGTGTAATAACGGATAATGCCGATGATGGCGCTGTCATCAACCGTAATTTCGCCATCTTTCAGGGCGTTACGCTCAATCTGCTTCGGCAACAGGTGACGCTTCGCAATGTTCAGCTTTTCGTCTTCGGTGTAACCGGAAAGACGGATCACTTCCATACGATCCAACAGCGGAGCCGGAATGTTCATCGAGTTCGAGGTGGCGACAAACATCACGTCGCTAAGATCGTAATCGACTTCCAGATAGTGATCGCTGAAGGCGACGTTCTGTTCCGGATCCAGCACTTCAAGCAGGGCCGATGCCGGATCGCCACGCATGTCAGACGACATCTTGTCGATCTCATCGAGCAGGAACAGCGGGTTTTTGACGCCCACTTTCGCCATTTTCTGGATCAGTTTGCCCGGCATGGAGCCGATATAGGTACGGCGATGTCCGCGGATTTCCGCTTCGTCACGCACGCCGCCCAGCGCCATACGCACGTACTTACGCCCGGTGGCCTGGGCGATGGACTGACCAAGCGAGGTTTTACCCACCCCCGGCGGCCCTACCAGGCACAGGATCGGCCCTTTCAGTTTGTTTACACGGCTCTGCACCGCGAGGTATTCAAGGATGCGGTCTTTGACGCGCTCAAGACCATAGTGGTCTCTGTCGAGGATTTCCTGCGCCTGACGCAGATCTTTCTTCACTTTGCTGCGCGCGTTCCACGGTACCTGGATCATCCATTCGATGTAACCACGCACCACCGTCGCTTCCGCCGACATCGGAGACATCATTTTCAGCTTTTGCAGTTCTGCTTCGGCTTTCTCTTTTGCCTCTTTCGGCATTTTCGCCGCGTCGATCTTCCGCTTCAGCGCCTCGTTTTCGTCCGGCGCGTCGTCCATTTCGCCGAGCTCTTTCTGAATGGCTTTCATTTGCTCGTTCAGATAGTACTCGCGCTGAGATTTCTCCATCTGTTTTTTGACGCGGTTGCGAATGCGCTTCTCAACCTGCAACAGATCGATTTCCGATTCCATCATCGCCATCAGATATTCCAGACGCTCGTTCACGTCGGACATTTCTAACACGGACTGTTTGTCCGCCAGCTTCAGCGGCATGTGCGCGGCGATGGTGTCAGCCAGACGCGCAGGATCGTCGATACTGTTCAGCGACGTCAGCACTTCCGGCGGGATTTTTTTGTTGAGCTTGATATAGCCTTCGAACTGGCTGATGGCCGTGCGTACCAGCACTTCCTGCTCGCGCTCGTCAATGGCCGGCGATTCAAGGTACTCGGCTTTCGCGGAGAAGTGTTCACCGTCGTCAGACAGCGCTGAAATGCGTGCGCGCTGCAAACCTTCGACCAGCACTTTAACGGTGCCGTCCGGCAGTTTCAGCATCTGTAAAATTGAGGCCACGGTCCCGACGGTGAAAAGATCATTTACACCCGGTTCATCCGTTGAGGCTTCTTTCTGCGCGACCAGCATGATTTTTTTATCATGATCCATGGCGGCTTCAAGGCAACGGATAGATTTTTCCCGCCCTACAAATAAGGGTATGACCATGTGCGGATAAACCACCACATCGCGCAGCGGCAATACGGGGATTTCAATGCGTTCAGAACGCTCAGGATTCATAGAGCTCTCTCTTAGTTTAGTGTCCGCCAGGGTAATCAGGTGGCATGACTGTGCTTCACGCAACCATTAACATGTATGTCAGTATATGGGGATGTTTCCCGGACATTCAACGTCAGGGAACAGGAAAAATAAAAGGGGAGATAAAATCCCCCCTTTTTTATTAACTGACTGTATGTTTTGGCGATTTATTCACCAGAAGCTTGCTGCGCTTCCGGTTTGCCATACATCAGCATGGGTTTGGATTGACCCGCAATAACGGACTCGTCGATGACCACTTTTTCGACATCTTCCATGGACGGTAAATCGTACATGGTGTCGAGCAGAGCGGCTTCTACGATGGAGCGCAGGCCACGGGCACCGGTTTTGCGCGCCATGGCTTTCTTGGCGATGGCATCCAGCGCTTCGTCGCGGAACTCAAGATCCACGCCTTCCAGATTAAACAGCGCCTGATACTGCTTGGTCAGGGCGTTTTTCGGCTCTTTCAGGATCTGGATCAGCGCTTCTTCGCTCAGTTCGTTCAGCGTAGCGACCACCGGCAGACGACCGATGAATTCCGGGATCAGACCAAATTTGATCAAATCTTCCGGTTCAACCTGCGCCAGCAGCTCACCTTCCTGCGGTTTCTCTGATTTTCCTTTCACCGTCGCGCCAAAACCAATGCCGGAGCCGGTTTCTACACGATGGGAGATCACTTTATCGAGACCCGCAAATGCGCCGCCACAGATAAAGAGGATCTTGGAGGTATCAACCTGCAGGAATTCCTGCTGCGGATGCTTGCGTCCACCCTGCGGCGGAACGGCGGCAACAGTGCCTTCAATCAGTTTCAACAGCGCCTGCTGCACGCCTTCACCGGAGACGTCACGGGTGATGGACGGGTTATCAGACTTACGGGAGATCTTGTCGATCTCATCGATATAGACGATACCGCGCTGGGCTTTCTGCACGTCGTAATCGCAT
This sequence comes from Enterobacter sp. SA187, assembly GCF_001888805.2. NCBI lineage: Bacteria > Pseudomonadati > Pseudomonadota > Gammaproteobacteria > Enterobacterales > Enterobacteriaceae > Enterobacter > Enterobacter sp. SA187. The sequence goes on along the minus strand of NZ_CP019113.1, from coordinate 2,221,186 downwards.
TTTTGCAGCAGCTTCTGGATGATGTTTTCCACATCTTCACCCACGTAACCGGCTTCGGTCAGGGTGGTGGCGTCCGCCATGGTGAAGGGCACATCCAGCAGGCGCGCCAGCGTTTCCGCCAGCAGGGTTTTACCGGAACCGGTCGGGCCGATCAGCAGAATGTTACTTTTGCCGAGCTCAACACCGTTGCTGGTATCACCGTTACGCAGACGTTTGTAGTGGTTGTAAACCGCCACCGCCAGCACTTTTTTGGCCTGTTCCTGACCAATAACATAATCGTCCAGATGATGACGGATTTCGTGCGGCGTCGGCAGCGCGCTACGCTCGCGATGCGGCGCAACTTCTTTGATCTCTTCGCGAATGATGTCATTACACAGATCAACACATTCGTCGCAGATATACACGGACGGCCCGGCAATCAGCTTACGCACTTCATGCTGGCTTTTGCCGCAAAAAGAGCAATACAACAGTTTGCCCGAACCATCTTTGCGTTTATCTGTCATGAGTAAAAACCTCTTATCTGTTCTTTGTGCCGCACACGACGACGCAAATGCCAATCCAGGCGCAAAATGCTGCCTGGCGTAGTGCCGCTCTTACTGATTATAGCGGTACACGTCTGGCCTGAGCATTAATTACGATGGGTCAAAATCGAGTCGACCAGACCGTACTCAACTGCCTCTGGAGCGGAGAGGAAGCGGTCACGTTCGGTATCACGTTCGATTTGTTCTAAAGATTGACCCGTATGGTGCGCCATAAGTTCATTCATGCGCCCTTTAACTTTCAGGATTTCACGCGCGTGAATTTCAATGTCCGTGGCCTGGCCCTGATAGCCGCCCAACGGCTGGTGAATCATGACGCGAGAATTCGGCAGGCAGAAACGCTTGCCTTTAGCGCCCGCAGTCAGCAGGAATGCGCCCATAGAGGCCGCCTGTCCCATACAAATGGTGCTGACGTCCGGCTTAATAAATTGCATGGTGTCATAAATCGACATCCCGGCAGTGATCACACCACCCGGAGAGTTAATATACAGGTAAATGTCTTTTTCCGGGTTTTCCGCTTCCAGAAACAGCATCTGCGCCACAATCAGGTTAGCCATGTGGTCTTCGACCTGGCCGGTCATGAAAATGACGCGTTCCTTAAGAAGACGGGAATAGATATCAAAAGAACGCTCACCGCGCGAGGTCTGTTCAATGACCATTGGCACCAGCGCCATATGGGGTGCAAAGTTATCTCGTTCGCCGCTGTATGACATGTCCGTCTCCTGGATAAAAAATAAATAAACCTGCTGGACCGATTCTACTTGAGTATGACTGGTCTGACTACGACCACCCTGGACGGATATTCAGCAAGAACACTTCTGACAGTCTCCCTGTAATGGGGATGGCTACGCCTTATTTCAAGCATAACAAGCTTTTGGCTTAACGCTAACACTGAAACGCGCTTTTAGCACTCATCCTAAAAAGTCTGGATGATAAAAAAAAGCCCGCCACAGCAAAGTGACGGGCTTCTGGTTACGTTATGTACGTAATGGCGAAACTTACGCCTGCTGGTTCATCAGCTCGTTGAAGGAAGTGGCTTTCTCAGTCACTTTCGCTTTTTCCAGAACGGCTTCAACAGCCTGCTCTTCCAGCGCAACGTTACGCATGTTGTCCATCAGCTCTTTGTTTTTGCTGTAGAACTCAATCACTTCTTTCGGATCTTCGTAGGCAGACGCCATTTCTTCAATCAGCGTGTTAACGCGCGCTTCGTCAGCTTTCAGCTCATGGGTACGGATAACTTCACCCAGCAGCAGGCCAACCACTACGCGACGCTTAGCCTGTTCTTCGAACAGTTCACGCGGCAGCTCCAGCGCTTGTTTCTCGTTGCCGCCGAAACGCTGTGCAGCCTGACGACGCAGTACGTCGATTTCGCCGTCGATCAGCGCAGCCGGCACGTCGATTTCGTTCGCTTTAACCAGACCGTCGATAGCCTGAGTTTTCACACGGTTACGCACCGCGCCTTTCAGCTCGCGATCCATGTTTTTACGCACTTCAGCACGCAGACCTTCGATAGAACCATCTTCTACGCCGAAACGCTTGATGAATTCTTCGGTCAGTTCCGGCATTTCGCGCTCTTCAACCTTTTTCAGGTTGATGACGAATTTAGCGGCTTTACCTTTCAGGTTTTCAGCGTGGTATTCTTCCGGGAAAGTCACGTCGATAGTGAACTCTTCACCCGCTTTGTGGCCTTTGATACCGTCTTCGAAGCCCGGGATCATACGACCCTGGCCCATGGCCAGTACGAAATCAGTGGCTTTGCCGCCTTCGAACTCTTCACCGTCTACGGAACCGGTGAAATCAACGGTCACGCGGTCTTCAGCTTCTACAGCGCCGTCTTTTTCTTTCCAGGTCGCCTGCTGCTTACGCAGGGTGTCCAGCATGCCATCTACGTCAGCTTCGGTCACTTCTACAACCGGCTTCTCAACTTCGATGGTGTCCAGACCGGACAGCTTCACTTCCGGATACACTTCGAACTCAACAGAGTAAGTGAAGTCTTCACCGAGTTTGTATTCGCCCGGCACATAGTTAGGCGCGCCGGCCGGATTGATTTTTTCCTGAATGATCGCATCAACAAAGTTACGGCTCATCAGTTCGCCCAGCACGTCCTGGCGTACAGATGCGCCATAACGCTGAGCAACAACGGACATCGGTACTTTGCCCTTACGGAAGCCGTCGATGCGAACTTTCTTCGCTACGTTAACCAGCTCGCTCTTCACAGCGGTCTCGATGCTGTCAGCAGCGATAGTAATCGTTACACGGCGCCCAAGGCCCTGAGTGGTCTCAACTGAAACTTGCATCTTGTTACCTCAAAAAATCACAGTGCTCGGTCAACTCTGGAAGCGCGTGTAAGTTTGGCTTCACAGTACCGGGATGTTCTCTTGAATCAGATATACATTCCCTGTCACCAGAATCATCCCGAAGACATTCCGAAAAATAAGACGCAGCATTATAGCGGCATCACTTTTATGAGTCGAGAACGGTTATTGCGTGCCGGATCGGCATTTTTCACAATTCCCGGCTAATTTTTGTCTGAATTTGGCACAAACCGGACAAAACTCAGGCAAAACAAAACGGCCCGCAGGCCGTTTTCACATATTCTGTACGCAACATACTGGAAAAGTTCCAGCAGTTGCAAATTCCATTTATCAGGCGATGGTTCCGGCGCCCCGACATGGCGGCGAGGCCAGAACCGTATCCTGTAATCCTTCCCACTCTTTAATGGTATAGGTATGTAGCGCTAAGGCGTGTACCGATCCTGCCAGTTCATCCGTTAACGTACTGTAAATCATACGATGACGCGTCAGGAAACGCTCACCGGTGAAACGGTCGCTCACCAGGACGACTTTAAAATGGCTTTCTGAACCAGCCGGCACATTGTGACGATAGCTTTCATCCGCCACTTCGAGAAACGCGGGTTCAAACGCGGCCCTTAATTTTGATTCGATTTGGTCACGCATCATCATGATTTTACTCCTCTGACAGCGTCCAGAGATCACCCATCCCTTTAAATGTTAGCCGCTTTTACCACTTTCATTACACCAAAAAAACAATTATTTAGCTTTTGTGACCTTTTCTCATTCAAAGGCATTAACTCAACAGACAAAGTTATGCTCCGGCCCCCCTCAGGCGGGCAGAAAAGTCTTCGGTGGTCAGAAAACAGACAAGACGATGAATTTACATGCGTTCCCTGGTTGCCCCGGCCGTTGGCAATGTTATGATGGCGACAATTATTCTCTTATAAGCATCCGATCTTCCGAGAGCCCCCGACATGTTAAAAAAACTGCTTTTCCCGCTGGTCGCCCTGTTTATGCTCGCAGGCTGCGCTACACCGCCAAACACCATTGACGTTTCACCGAAAATTACGCTGCCGCAGCAGGACCCGAGCCTGATGGGCGTGACCGTGAGCATTAACGGCGCCGATCAGCGTCAGGATCAGGCACTGGCTAAAGTCACCCGTGACAACCAGTTAGTCACTCTGACCGCTACACGCGATCTGCGTTTCCTGTTGCAGGAAGTACTCGAAAAACAGATGACCGCCCGCGGTTACATGGTTGGCCCGAACGGTGCGGTGAACCTGCAGATTATTGTCAATCAGCTGTATGCCGATGTGTCGCAGGGTAACGTGCGCTACAACATCGCCACCAAAGCCGACATCGCGATTATCGCCACCGCGGCTAATGGCAACAAGATGACCAAAAACTATCGCGCCAGCTACTCCGTTGAAGGTGCGTTCACCGCCAAGAACGAGAACATTGCTAACGCGGTTAACAGCGTGCTGACCGATACCATCGCGGACATGTCTCAGGACGTGAGCATCCACGAATTCATTAAACAGAACGCGCGTTAATTCTGCCCGCTGACCCGGCAGCAGTCGGGTCAGCGTCCCTCTTATGTCCAGCCACTATCTGCGCATTTTTCAGCAACCAAAATCAGCGATCCTGCTGATCTTAGGCTTCGCCTCCGGTTTACCGCTTGCCCTGACCTCGGGCACCCTGCAGGCGTGGATGACCGTCGAGAATATTGATCTGAAAACCATTGGTTTCTTCTCGCTGGTCGGCCAGGCCTACGTCTTTAAGTTCCTGTGGTCGCCGGTAATGGATCGCTATACGCCGCCATTTTTAGGACGGCGGCGCGGCTGGCTGCTGACCACACAGATTTTGCTGCTGGTGGCGATTGCTGCGATGGGCTTTCTGGAGCCGGTCAGCCAGTTGCGCTGGATGGCGGCGCTGGCGGTGGTGATCGCGTTTTGTTCCGCCTCCCAGGACATTGTGTTCGATGCCTGGAAAACGGATGTATTACCTGCAGAGGAACGCGGCGCGGGTGCGGCCATCAGCGTGCTGGGTTATCGCCTCGGGATGCTGGTCTCCGGCGGACTGGCGCTGTGGCTGGCGGATAAATGGCTTGGCTGGCAGGGTATGTACTGGCTGATGGCGGCGCTGCTTATTCCCTGCATCATTGCCACCCTGCTGGCCCCGGAACCCACGGACGTTATTCCGGTGCCGAAATCCCTTGAACAGGCGGTCGTCGCGCCGCTGCGTGATTTCTTTGGCCGTAACAACGCCTGGCTGATTTTACTGCTGATCGTCCTTTATAAGCTGGGCGATGCCTTCGCCATGAGCCTGACCACCACTTTTCTGATCCGCGGCGTTGGTTTTGAAGCCGGTGAGGTTGGGGTGGTGAATAAGACGCTGGGCTTGATTGCCACCATTGTGGGCGCGCTGTACGGCGGCGTACTGATGCAGCGCCTGACGCTGTTCCGCGCGCTGCTGATCTTTGGCGTGTTGCAGGGCATATCTAATGCCGGTTACTGGTGGCTCTCCATCACCGACAAACATATCTACAGCATGGCAGCGGCGGTGTTCTTTGAGAACCTGTGCGGCGGCATGGGCACCGCCGCCTTTGTTGCGCTGTTGATGACACTGTGCAATAAATCCTTTTCCGCCACGCAGTTTGCCCTGCTCTCTGCCCTGTCTGCCGTGGGTCGGGTATACGTCGGTCCCCTCGCCGGCTGGTTTGTCGAGGCGCATGGCTGGTCAACCTTTTATCTGTTCTCGGTCTTTGCCGCCCTTCCCGGCCTGCTCCTGCTGCTGGTCTGTAAGCAGACGCTTGCGTTTACCCAGCAAACGGACAGCTTCCTTCCACGTACTGAATATGCCACGGCCTACCGGCTGGCGTTGCGGATCCTGGCGGTCGGCTGTGCCCTGATCGCGGCCTGGCTGGTCATTTTGCTTCTTAACGCTTCCGGCCTTACCGCCTGGACATTCGGCCTGCAACTGCTGGAATGGGGGGCGCTGCTGGCAACGGCAGGTATCCTCTATGGGGGCGTTCTTGACTACCTCGCCCTGCGCAAAACTCGTCTGATCTGAACCGGTTAACCTCAGGTTTAATTCCCCTGAGTTATTATTTTGATTAAATATCGAACGATAAAATCGCTGTTAGTCGGCATTATTCATTCGTGCAAACTTAAATTTCTTTAATTATTTTGTGCGGTTTAAAATAATGACTATTCTTAAACGATTCAGCACCGTTATGAATTATTTCTTTCAAGTAATGTTCTATAAATGCTGATTCAATGTTAATAATTTGTACTTAAAATTGATTGGTTATACCAATTAACCTGATCAATTAACTGGAGGACGGAGTTTTGTTCTAACATAGGTGTAACTTAGGCGATCGCGAATTTTTACAGATTGTTGCATTCTATGTGACGCGCGCGGCAGAACCCGGTTACACCTCGCTGACACCGCGCCATTCATGTTTACAGTAATGTAACCTTCCCGTAAAATGCCCGCACACTTTAAACGCCACCTGATCCCCGTGGAATTGAGGTCGTTAAATGAGACTCAGGAAATACAATAAAAGTTTGGGACTGCTTTCGTTAATTGCAGGCACTGTTTTACTCAGTGGTTGTGATTCAGCACTGCTGGACCCCAAAGGACAGATCGGACTGGAACAACGTTCCTTGATACTGACAGCTCTTGGGCTGATGTTGATTGTCGTGATCCCCGCTATCGTGATGGCTATCGGCTTTGCCTGGAAGTATCGGGCGTCGAATAAGGATGCCAAATACAGCCCCAACTGGTCGCACTCGAACAAAGTTGAAGCTGTTGTCTGGACCATCCCCATCTTAATCATTATTTTCCTTGCTGTACTGACATGGAAAACCACGCATGCATTAGAACCAGGCAGACCGCTTGATCACGATGCTAAGCCGGTGACCATCGAAGTTATCGCTATGGACTGGAAATGGTTCTTCATCTATCCGGAGCAGGGTATCGCTACGGTGAATGAAATCGCCTTCCCGGCGAACACGCCAGTGGAATTCAAAATCACCTCTAACTCGGTGATGAACTCCTTCTTTATTCCGCGTCTGGGTAGCCAGATTTATGCGATGGCCGGGATGCAGACCAAGCTGCACCTGATTGCCAACGAAGCCGGCACCTATGATGGTATTTCCTCCAACTATAGTGGCGCAGGTTTCTCCGGCATGAAGTTCAAAGCTATTGCTACGCCGGATAACGCCACCTTTGACGCCTGGGTTGCCAAAGCGAAACAGTCTCCGAAAGTCATGAACGATATGGCGACGTACGAGAAAGTTGCGGCTCCGAGCGAATATAACAAGGTTGAATACTTCTCCAGCGTGAAACCGAATTTGTTTAAAGATGTTATTGGCAAATTTATGTCTCACGGGAAAAGCATGGACGTGACGCAGCCGGAAGGGGAACACAGTTCTCATGAAGGTATGGAAGGCATGGACATGAGTCACGCCCAAACCTCTCATTAAGGGGCTGAGGAATAATACGATGTTCGGAAAATTAACACTGGATGCAGTTCCGTACCATGAACCCATTATCATGGTTACGGTTGCAGCAATCCTCGTCGGTGGTCTGGCGCTGGTTGCCGCACTCACTTACTTCGGTAAGTGGTCTTACTTATGGAACGAATGGTTAACCTCCGTTGACCATAAACGCCTGGGGATTATGTATATCCTCGTCGCTATCGTTATGCTGGTGCGTGGCTTTGCCGACGCCATCATGATGCGTACCCAGCAGTTGCTGGTGTCCGCGGGCGAACAGGGCTTCTTGCCACCGCATCACTACGATCAGATCTTTACCGCCCACGGCGTTATCATGATCTTCTTCGTGGCGATGCCGTTCGTTATCGGTCTGATGAACATTGTGGTGCCGCTGCAAATCGGCGCACGCGATGTTGCTTACCCGTTCCTGAACAACCTGAGCTTCTGGTTCACCGTTGTCGGCGTAATCCTGGTGAACGTTTCTCTGGGTGTGGGCGAGTTCGCGCAGACGGGTTGGGTCGCTTATCCGCCACTGTCGGGCATTGAGTACAGTCCGGGAGTCGGGGTCGACTACTGGATCTGGAGTCTCCAGCTCTCCGGTATTGGTACTACGCTGACCGGTATTAACTTCTTTGTAACCATCCTGCGTATGCGTGCGCCGGGCATGACGATGTTCAAAATGCCTGTGTTCACCTGGGCGTCGCTGTGTACTAACGTACTGATTATCGTCTCCTTCCCGATCCTGACGGTGACGATAGCCCTGCTGACCCTGGACCGCTACCTGGGCACCCATTTCTTCACGAATGATATGGGTGGCAACATGATGATGTACGTGAACCTGATTTGGGCCTGGGGCCATCCGGAAGTGTACATTCTTGTTCTGCCAGTGTTCGGTGTGTTCTCTGAAGTGACGGCAACGTTCTCCAGAAAGCGTCTGTTTGGTTATACCTCGCTGGTATGGGCAACTATCGCTATTACCGTACTGTCGTTCATCGTCTGGCTGCACCACTTCTTTACCATGGGCAGCGGTGCGAACGTTAACGCCTTCTTCGGTATCACCACGATGATTATCGCCATCCCGACCGGGGTGAAGATCTTCAACTGGCTGTTTACCATGTACCAGGGCCGTATCCAGTTCCACTCTTCCATGCTGTGGACTATCGGCTTCATCGTCACCTTCTCTATCGGTGGGATGACGGGCGTGCTGCTGGCCGTGCCGGGCGCAGACTTCGTACTGCACAACAGCCTGTTCCTGGTGGCGCACTTCCATAACGTTATCATCGGTGGCGTGGTGTTCGGTTGCTTCGCAGGTATGACCTACTGGTGGCCGAAAGCCTTCGGTTACACCATGAACGAAGCCTGGGGCAAACGTGCATTCTGGTTCTGGATCATCGGCTTCTTCGTAACCTTTATGCCGCTGTACGCTATGGGCTTCATGGGTATGACCCGTCGCGTTAGCCAGGACATCGATCCGATGTTCGAACCGCTGATGATTGTGGCTGAAATCGGCGCGCTGTTGATTGCCTGCGGTATCTTCAGCATCGTGATGCAGATTTATACCTCTGTTCGCGATCGCAACCAGAACCGCGACCTGACGGGCGATCCGTGGGGTGGCCGTACGCTGGAGTGGGCAACCTCTTCCCCGCCGCCGTTCTACAACTTTGCCGTAGTTCCGCATATCCACGAGCGTGATGCGTTCTGGGAAATGAAAGAGAAAGGCGAAGCGTACCAGCAGCCGACGCATTATGAAGAAATTCATATGCCGAAAAACAGCGGTGCAGGTGTGGTTATCGGCGCGTTCAGCACCATTTTCGGTTTCGCCATGATCTGGCATATCTGGTGGCTGGCCATCGTAGGCTTCGCAGGTATCATCATTACCTGGATTGTGAAGAGCTTCGATGAAGACGTGGATTACTACGTCCCGGTCGCGACCGTTGAGAAACTGGAAAACCAGCACTTTGATGAAATTAGCAAAGCAGGGCTGAAAAATGTCAACTGATTCTCTGGCACATTCTGGCGCTCATGCGCATGACCATGGGCATCACGATGCAGGAGCCAATAAAGTCTTTGGCTTCTGGATCTACCTGATGAGCGACTGCATTCTCTTTGCATGTCTGTTCGCAACCTATGCCGTTCTGGTGAACGGCACAGCGGGCGGCCCGAGCGGTAAAGATATTTTTGAACTGCCGTTCGTGCTGGTGGAAACTTTCCTCCTGCTGTTTAGCTCCATCACCTACGGCATGGCGGTTATCGCCATGGATAAAGGGAACAAAAGCCAGGTTCTGTCCTGGCTGGCGCTGACCTTCCTGTTTGGTGCGGGCTTCGTTGGGATGGAAATCTATGAATTCCATCATCTGATCGCCGAAGGCTTCGGCCCGGATCGCAGCGGCTTCCTGTCCGGGTTCTTCGCCCTGGTAGGTACCCACGGCGTGCACGTGACCTCTGGTCTGGTGTGGATGGCGCTGATGATGTTCCAGGTTTCCCGTCGCGGACTGACCAGCACTAACCGTACCCGTCTGATGTGCCTGAGCATGTTCTGGCACTTCCTGGACGTGGTGTGGATCTGTGTGTTCTCTGTTGTTTATCTGATGGGGGCAATGTAATGAGTCATCCAACCGATCATAGCGGCGCTTCTCACGGTACCGTAAAAACGTACATGACAGGTTTTATCCTGTCGATCATCCTGACGGTGATCCCGTTCTGGATGGTAATGAACGGCACTGCTTCTCATGCCACGCTGGTTAGCGTCGTCGTGGGGATGGCAGTGGTACAGATTCTGGTTCACCTGGTGTGCTTCCTGCATATGAATACCTCTTCTGAGGATCGCTGGAACCTGGTGGCCTTTGTCTTTACCGTGCTGATTATCGCCATAGTGGTTGCAGGATCCATCTGGATTATGTGGAGCCTGAACAACAACATGATGGTTCACTAAGAGCGGCGAGTATGATTAAGCAATACCTGCAAGTAACGAAACCAGGCATCATTTTCGGTAACCTGATCTCCGTGATCGGGGGGTTCCTGCTGGCCTCCAAGGGCAGCATCGACTATCCCCTTTTCGCTGCTACGCTGATTGGCGTGTCACTGGTAGTCGCATCCGGTTGTGTATTTAACAACTACATCGACCGCGATATTGACCGCAAAATGGAGCGCACGAAGAACCGGGTACTGGTCAAGGGCCTGATTTCGCCGAAAATGTCGCTGGTGTATGCCACCTTGTTGGGTATTGCTGGCTTTATGCTGCTGTGGTTTGGTGCTAACCCGCTGGCCTGCTGGCTGGGCGTGATGGGGTTTGTGGTTTATGTCGGCGTTTACAGCCTGTACATGAAACGCCACTCCGTTTATGGCACCCTGATTGGCTCTCTCTCCGGCGCTGCGCCGCCGGTGATTGGCTACTGCGCGGTAACCGGTGATTTTGACAGTGGCGCGCTGATCCTGCTGGCGATTTTCAGCCTGTGGCAGATGCCCCACTCCTACGCCATCGCGATTTTCCGCTTTAAGGATTATCAGGCGGCGAACATCCCGGTACTGCCGGTAGTGAAAGGCATCTCGGTTGCCAAAAACCATATCACGCTGTATATCATCGCCTTCGCTGTGGCGACGCTGATGCTCACTCTGGGTGGCTATGCCGGTTATAAATATCTGGTGGTGGCTGCGGCGGTGAGCGTCTGGTGGCTCGGAATGGCGCTGCGTGGTTATAAAGTGGAAGATGATAAAGTCTGGGCGCGTAAGCTGTTCGTCTTTTCTATCGTCGCCATTACCTCGCTGTCGGTGATGATGTCCGTCGACTTTATGGTCCCGGATTCTCACAGCCTGCTTACTTACGTCTGGTAACGCATTAATACCTAAAAGGGTGCTACGGCACCCTTTTTTATTTGTAAAATACCCCGCTTTACCCTGCCCTGCCCCCGCACTACACTATGCCCGGTTTTAGAATTTGAGGTGGAAATGAACGATTATAAAATGACGCCAGGCGAGTTACGCGCCACCTGGGGTTTAGGGACTGTGTTCTCGTTGCGTATGCTCGGCATGTTTATGGTCCTGCCCGTTCTCACCACTTACGGTATGGCTTTGCAGGGCGCAAGCGAAGCGCTGATTGGTTTCGCCATTGGTATTTATGGGCTGGCGCAGGCCATTTTTCAGATCCCCTTTGGATTATTGTCCGATCGTATCGGACGCAAACCGCTGATCGTCGGCGGGCTGGCTATTTTTGTTATTGGCAGCGTGGTGGCGGCCCTGTCGGACTCGATCTGGGGCATTATTCTTGGCCGTGCGCTGCAAGGCTCAGGCGCGATTGCCGCCGCCGTGATGGCGCTGCTCTCCGATTTAACCCGCGAACAGAACCGCACCAAAGCGATGGCGTTTATTGGCGTCAGTTTTGGGGTGACCTTTGCCATCGCCATGGTGCTCGGCCCCATCATCACCCATAAGCTCGGCCTGCATGCGCTGTTCTGGATGATCGCCGCGCTGGCAACCGCCGGTATCGCCCTGACGCTATGGGTGGTGCCGGACAGCAAAAACCATGTGCTGAACCGTGAATCAGGCATGGTCAAAGGCTGCTTCAGCAAAGTTATCGCCAGCCCGAAGCTGTTAAAACTCAATTTCGGCATCATGTGCCTGCACATTTTGCTGATGTCCACCTTCGTCGCCCTGCCCGGCCAGCTGGAAGCCGCGGGCTTTGCCACCGCGGATCACTGGAAAATCTATCTGGCGACCATGCTGATTTCTTTTGTCTGCGTGGTGCCCTTTATCATCTATGCGGAAGTAAAACGCCGCATGAAGCGGGTGTTTGTCTTCTGCGTTGCGCTGCTGCTGATTGCCGAAATCGTGTTATGGGGCGCCGGGCCGCATTTCTGGGAGCAGGTGCTGGGCGTGCAGATCTTCTTCCTCGCCTTTAACCTGATGGAAGCGCTGTTGCCATCGTTGATCAGTAAAGAAGCCCCGGCGGGCTATAAAGGCACGGCGATGGGTATCTATTCCACCAGCCAGTTCCTGGGTGTGGCTATTGGCGGCTCGATGGCGGGTTGGGTGGACGGTATGTTTGATTCGCAGACGGTATTTCTGGCTGGCGCGCTGCTGGCGACCCTCTGGCTGCTGGTATCCCTGACCATGAGCGAACCGGCTTACGTCAGCAGTCTGCGCGTGGAAATTCCGGCGGATGTTCCCGCAGATGACACGCTGGGCGAGCAGTTACGCGCGTTGCCCGGGGTGAGCGAGGTGCTGGTGGTGCAGGATGAGCGCAGCGTATACATCAAAATCGACAGCAAAGTGACGAATCGCTTTGAGATCGAACAGGCGCTGCTGGCACGTTAAGCCCCGACCAGACCTGACCGGGGCTAACCGGTTTGCTTTTCCTTAGCGCCTGTACAGCGGTCCGTAGTTGCGGCAGGCGCGGTAATCCTGCCCTTCCGGATCCATTCCGTGCGCCGCCCACGCAGACGGTCGCCACACCTGCTCCTCCTCAATATTGTGCATGCTGACCGGAATACGCAACATGGCGGCCAGCGTAATGAAATCCGCACCGACATGGCCCGCCGTCAGTACAGCGTGATTTGCGCCCCAGCCAGACATCACTGACCAGACATCACGGAACGGGCCACGGCCCGTAAGACGCGGCGCAAACCAGGTGGTGGGCCAGGTCGGGTCTGTGCGTTGTTCCAGTACCGCATGGATCGCTTCCGGTAGCTCAACACTCCAGCCTTCAGCAATTTGCAGTACTGGCCCGATCCCTTTCACCATATTTACGCGCGTCATGGTAAAAGGCACCCCGCCGCGGGTGACAAACTGTGACGAAAAGCCGCCGCCGCGAAAATACTCATGTACCGCCGGACACCAGCGAGTGGCATTAAGACAGGCGTCTACCTCCGTGGTGCTGATTTCCCAATGGGGCTTGAGGGTAGGATTTCCTTTGATGTCCGTCTGCTGCGCGGTGCCATCGAGCGCCGCCGAACCGGAATTAATGAGATGAATAATCCCCTGCTCCGCCACGCCGCTGAGCGTCTCGCCCGTTACTCGTTCAACCGCTTCCGGCGACCAATAGGTGCGCACATCAGCGAAGATCTGCGCCGTGCCCGTCATCAGGTGCCCCATCAGCATCGCGACGCCATTCAGACTGTCGTTCTCCGTGGCCACAACGTAGGGCTGGCGGATGCCATTCCAGTCAAATGAGCTGTTCAGCAGCGCTTCTGCCATGTCGCCGTTCGGGTATTGATCCGTCCAGTGCCGCTGCCCCTGAAACCCGGCTGCGACAGCGTTATAGCCCAGGGCCTCTTCACAAAAGCCTGCTCGGGCCAGCACCGGATTGCCCTGCATCATGTCGCGGATACAGATAGCCATCAGTAAACTTTCCCGCAGGATCTCCCGCTGCTGTGCTTCGTTACGCTGATTGTGCTGCGCGTTTCGGTCTTCTCCGAAGCGGAATTTCTCCGTCGCCCATGCCAGCGCAAGGGCCAGTTCATCTTCATCATAAATATGTTGATCGATACGGCGGCGGAGTTCGGTCATATCAACGGACTGCACCCTCATGCCCAGCCAGGACGCAAAAAAATCATGATCGACAAGTGACCCCGCAATTCCCATTGAAACGCCGCCTAAAGCTAAATAGCTTTTGCCCTTCATGCTGGTCACCGTCAGGCCTGCACGTGCAAAACGCAGCAATTTTTCTTCCACATCCGGCGGGATGGCGGTGTCGTCACTGTCATGTACATCCTGGCCGTAAATCGAAAAGGCCGGAATGCCCTGCTGATTATGTGCCGCCAACGCTGACGCCAGATAAACAGCGCCGGGTCGCTCCGTGCCGTTAAACCCCCAGATCGCTTTTGGGCGCAACGGATCAACATCAATGGTTTCACTGCCATAGCACCAGCAGGGCGTGACGGTGATAGTCAGCCCGACGTTCTGCGCCGAGAATTTCTCCTCACAGGCCGCGGACTCTGTCAGCCCGGCGATGCAGGTATCAGCGATTATGCACTCCACTTCACTGCCGCAGGCGTGACGCAGTTTTGCCTGCAACAGATTCGCGGTGGCATACGCCATATTCATCGTTTGCGCTTCCAGCGATTCGCGAATGCCCATCCGCCGCCCGTCAATGACAGGACGAATGCCAATCTTCGGAAGAACCTTTTTACCTTTCATAATGAGATCTCATCCTTACAGATATGTGATTGCCCTCAACGCCCCTGGCGTCAAATCCTTTTGCTAACTCGAATTAGCATAGAGTTTTTCTGATTTTCATCACAACATTTTTCGCCGGGTTTTGTGAGGATCCTCACGAGCGGTTTAACCACAGGGATGTAACCCTGACTTTCTGGAGCAGAAAATGACGACCTGTTTTTTCCTTGGCATAGACATAGGTTCAGCCAGCGTGCGCGCTGGGGTATTTGACGCAAACGGCCAGCGGCTGGCTTTCGCCACTCGCGCTATTTCACAGTTTCGTCCCGCCGAGGCGCGGGTAGAGCAGTCCTCCGCTGAGATCTGGCAGCAGAGTTGCGAGGCGGTTAGAGAGGCTGTCGCCAGTGCTGGCCTTGACGCCGGGCAGATAGTTTCGATTGGTTTTGATGCCACCTGTTCGCTGGTGGCTATCGATAAAAACGGCAACGGGCTTGCCGTATCGCCTGGCGAAGCTGACGATCACAACATCATTATGTGGATGGATCACCGCGCGGCGAGGGAAACGCAGTTGATCAATGCCACTGGCGATCGCGCTCTTAAATATACGGGCGGCGAAGTCAGTATTGAAATGGAACTGCCGAAAGCGCTTTGGCTCAAGAACCATCATCCGCAAACCTGGCAACGCGCACACCGTTTACTGGATCTGGCGGATTTTATGGTCTGGAAGGCCACAGGGGAGGATGTCGCCAGCCTGTGCACCCTGACCTGCAAATGGAACTATCTGGCTCATGAACAGCGTTTCAGCGACACGCTGCTGGCTGCCGCCGGGCTGGAAGCCCTGAGGGATAAAATTCCGCCGCGCATCCTGCCGCCCGCCGCTCGCGCCGGAACCTTAACGCCGGAGGCGGCTCAGGCGCTGGGGCTGTCTACGCAGGTCGTCGTCGCCAGCGGTATGATTGACGCCCATGCCGGCGGCGTAGCCTTAACCGGACGGCAACCTCAGGGTACCCTGGCACTGATAAGCGGCACATCTAACTGCCATCTGATTTGTAGCGAAGCGGCCATCATGACGCCCGGCGTATGGGGGCCATACTGGTCAGCCATGTTGCCAGGGTACTGGCTGACCGAGGGCGGGCAAAGCGCTGCGGGCGCGTTAGTGGACTGGACGTTGCAAGAGTGCAGCACAGGAACAGAGCTGATTACTCAGGCTCATCAGCGTGGGTACCATCCGGTTACGCTGGTTAACGAGTGGGTGGCCGCGCTGGAAACCCGCGAAAATGAGCCCACAGCGGATTTGCACATACTGGCCGATCATCACGGCAACCGCTCTCCCCGCGCCCGACCAGACGCGCGCGGCAGTATATGCGGGTTACAGCTGGAACGTGGTGAATCCCGCGTGGCGCGGCAGTACCTCGCCACGCTTCAGGCCATCGCCTACGGCACACGCCATATTATTGAGGTCATGCAGAAACAGGGGCATATCATTGCGCGGCTGGCGCTGTGCGGCGGCGCTACGCATAACCCGCTATGGATGCGTGAGTATGCCGATGCTACAGGTTATGATATCCATCTATTGCAGGAAGAAGATGCCGTAACCTTGGGGTCTGCGATTACCGGCGCGGTGGCTTGTCAGGCATTCCCGGATCTTGCCGCGGCGACGCAACAGATGGTGAGGCCCGGCAGCAGAGTTGTGGCAAATCCGGCGCGTAAGTCCTCTCATGACCGTAAATATCAGGTTTATCTACAAATGTGGGAACATCAGCAAGCGCTTAACCGACTGATGCATAAAGACAATGCCTGATAATCGTTCTATTATGGCCTCATCACTATTCTCTAAAGACCTGTCCGGAGCATACTGTAGTGGCCAAAACAGTCGAACAAATCGCCAACGAACTGAATTTGTCAGTCACGACCGTGCGGTTAGTGTTGAACGGAAAAGCGGAGCAGTACCGTATCAGCGTAAAGACTCAGGCGCGCATCAGGGAGTATGTAGACCGTTATGGTTATGTACTTAACCATTCGGCACGAAGTCTGAAACTCAATAAAACCGACACGCTCGGTTTTATTGTGCCGAACATTTCAAACGTCTTCTTTGCCACCCTGGCTGAAAAGCTGGAGTTGCGCTGTCGCCGCTCCGGCTACCAGTTAACCATCAGCTGTACCTATGACGATATTGAGTACGAAAACAAACTGGTACGAGCGCTGATCGCCCGCAACATAGACGGCTTATTCATTGTTCCCTCCTCGCTGGAAAACCAACAGCATCATCTGCGCCAGGTAAAAAAACCGATGGTACTACTGGATCGCGATTTCAGGTTCAGCAACAACGCGCTGGTTGAAAGCCAAAATGCGCAAGGTAGTCAGACGCTGACCGAGAATCTGCTGGCGTCAGGCAAAAAACCCGTCTGGTTTCTGGCAGGCGATGCCGAGTTACCGAGCATCAGCGATCGGCTGGATGGATACCTCCAGGCGCTGAAAAAACAGGGCATAGACCACAGTAACTGGGTCATCAAAGGAGCAGAAAACACGCCGGAAGGCGGCAGAGCGATCATGGATCGGTTGCTTGCACAACATGGGCAGCCGGAGGTATTTATCGCCTCATCGCTGCCGGTACTGGAGGGGGCTATCGATGCGCTGCGTACCCGCTTTGGTGAGCTTTCCCCGGATATTGATATCGGCACCTTTGATGAACACCCGATGCTGAGTTTCCTGGCAAATAATGTCTGGTCAATGCAACAGGACGAAGACGCCTGGGCGGAAAAAGCCTTCAATATGATGCAGCGCGCGCTTACCGGCGATCCCGTTAATGAGACCGTCAGAGTGCCGATGACGCTGATCACCCGCAAGCGCCGGTCTTAAATCAAGCGCCCCGCCCTGTCAGCTGCGGGGCCTTTTTACTGAGGCTTTTCACACAGTATGGTCGCTTGATCATTGCGGCCATTCTGCATCATCGCGGAATAGTAAGCGTTGTTGATCACGTAGAAATGCATAATGAGGCCGGTGAGTAAATAAAACAGCGCTGGCACCAGCAGCATGATCCAGGATAACCCTGCGATCGCTGACGCACTTTGCGCGCCCTCACTGGTGTAGCCCACCCAGGCCAACAAATAGCCGGTGATCGGCCCGGCGATCCCCATACCGAATTTCTGGCAGAAAGAAATCATACCAATCGCCAGACCGGAAGCATCAATACCTGTTTTGCATAAGCCATAATCTGAAGCTTCAGTAATAGAAGACCAGAGGATCGGCGTATTAATCTGTGACACTACAGAACAGAGCAAATAAAAGAACGTCGCGCTCCAGAAGCTGTTCGCCCCTACCAGCCACCAGGCCAATAACGACATCACCGCCGAGCCATACATGGAATACTTAAATACTTTTATCTTGCAGTAATGACGCGTCAGCCAGGTAGAGATCAACGGCCCAAGGATGCCTCCTACCGATCCCATACTCATGAATATCGCAATCCCATACCCGTCCGTCGCACCGGCAAACTCTTTGCCGTACATAATCGCGACGCTGCCATTCACCAGAAAGCCGACAAACAGCACGACCATCGCGAGGCTGATAATCTGCCATTGATCGTTTTGCAGCAAGCCTTTCACCTGGCGGCGTAAAGGCTCTGCAGGTGTCGTAGTGATCACCCGCTCTTTCACATTAAACGCGCAGAACAGCATGATAACGACGCTTACCGCCCCCACTACTGCAAAGGCTGTTGCGTAACTGCTGCGCGCATCGCTGCCCTGGGTCACCCAGTACGGCACAAAGGTTGAAACAATAAGCGTGGCTACCTTCGCCATCGGGAACCGAAAGGCGTTAGCGTTCAGTCGCTCCTGTGGATCGGCGGTGATCACGCCAATCAATGAAATATAGGGGATCGCCAGCACCGTAAAGGCAAGGCTGTTAAATATATAGACGCCGGTTGACCAGGCCATTTTCTGGCTATAGGTTTCGCCAAAAGAAGTAAATAACAGCCAGAGTGAAATACCGAAAGGTATTGCGCCAATCATCAACCAGTGACGATAACGTCCCAGACGGGTACGGAATTTACTGGTTAATATTCCCATCAGCGGATCGGAAATAGCATCAATGGTGCGCACAATCATTAATATCCAGCCTGCGTCAACGGGCGATAATCCGACGACCTGGATCAGGAAAGCATAGATAAGTATGGATGCGGAAATAATAGAAATAGTGAGTGCCATATCACCCGCGCCATAAGCGCTTTTTTCAAGAACCGATAAGCGTGTAGTCATGATAAAACTCTTCCGGTAACGTGATTTCAGGTGGCTCAGGTATGCACATCTTCTGCCTGACGGGAACCCGCCAGGCATACCGCAATAATGCGCATACCGCTGTTTAGTTATTCAGAAAATGGTGAAATAATTTTATTGTTAATGGACTTCTCACGCGTGGCGGCGATTTTCTTATCCACTTCCTGCTGGCGAAGCGTTTGCCAGTTTTCAAGACGCTGCGCCGCGCACTGTTTTTGCGCCTGCATTTCTGCATTCAGCGTTACCTCAGACAGCGGGGCAAAGGCTTCTCCTGCCCTTGCCGGAATACGCTCCGCCACCGGTTGCATCGACAATACGGGCGAGGGCAGCTTTTGATACCAGTAGACGGTCGACGCCCAGTCGTCAGAAAGATGATTACCATGACCATGCTCCATGGTCACCCGGATGCGTTTTTTAAAATGCACTGGATCGGTAATATGAAAGCGGTAGCTGGTCTGAAACCCTGGCAAATGAGAATCGTGTAGTGAGGAACCATTAAAAGGGGCGGAACAGTCCTGCATTCCCCAGGCATGATTAAAATAATCTTCTGTCCCTGTGCCATGAATTGAAGGCGGCCACAGCGGATCATCATCAATAAAGATCATCTCATCGCCTTCGCCCCACCAGGTTTCCTGCCGATGGCGCACCGATAAATTGCAGCCGATATAATGCCCTTCCCCCTCAATATTCAGAAGCTCATAATTATTCTCCGCGCTCAGGCAAGGAATATTGACTTCCGGGCTGTTAACCTGCAGTTCAGGCCCCCAGCCCTGGCAGGGATTTTCACGCTTCCACCAGGCATGAAAATAAGCAATATCGTCGGCATGCTTTTCCGGATAGCATTCAAAATCGATATTGAAATACTGTCCGTAGGGCAAATCATTCTGGTTTTCGACTTCAATAATCGCGCGCTCGTTAAAGGGCATGGGTAAATAGCAGTTAAACGCCGCCGTCGCGCCGGGCCGGTAATTTTCGTCGGGCCGACAAGAGACAGTGAAGGGCAGCGAGGTAAAGCTAGCCGGAACCGAATGCCCGACACAGAAAAAATCCCCCAGCGGCACGATAACGGACGGTTGCACCTGGTTATCCCAGTAAAATTTCAGCAGTACCTTACGATAGTAAGCTTCATCATGTTGCTCCCAGCTTACGCCAAGGGCGTTATTGATTTCATTAATGGGCGCGACATATTGTCCCTGCGTCGGATCAATCAATCCGGGGCCTTTTATTTTGCGGCAAAATTGCGTCATCCAGATATGGGTAATACAACCGCTACCACTTATATCCGCTAACCGAACGGTTTCCCCGGCGGGGATCATCCAGTAATCCTGATTACGCCCGCTTTGATCCCAGCTGGATAGCCGCCCGCTGCGGGCATTTTTAATCTGACATAAATCCTGTAATAAACCTGTTTTGTCTGCTGACATGATAGCGCCTCACCATTTATCCATTATATCGGGGCCAGCGCCTTAAATTCATGTGATGGCATCCCTGCCCCGCCCTTTGCTAATTCGAGTTAGCAAAGTAATCAGTGCAGACCAGGCTGACAAGATGATTTCACCTAGAATGTGATTATCATCATTCTCAAATTCGTAATAGATTGATTAATTTACTTAATTGGCTGAAGCAGGTGAAGGGAGTAAAAAAGGCCGACGAAAAGGGTATCGCCGGGCCTGGGATAGTTAATCGCGGAAGTTTTTGAACTGGAACGGCTGCCCCAGATCGCCGCCGCGCACCAGCGCCATCGCGGACTGCAAATCGTCGCGTGATTTACCGGTCACGCGCACTTCTTCACCCTGGATCTGCGACTGCACTTTCAGCTTGCTGTCTTTGATCAGTTTGACGAGTTTCTTCTGCGTCGCGCTCTCGATGCCTTGTTTTAGCTTCGCCTCAACAAACCAGGTTTTGCCGCTGTGCACGAAAGTTTCAGGTACGTCCAGCGACGCCCCTTCAATACCGCGTTTCAGCAGTTTGGCACGCAGAATATCCAGCAGCTGGTTCACCTGGAAATCAGATTCGCTCAGCACCTTAATGGTTTTATTCGCCTCGTTCAGCTCGAAAGTGGCTTCAACGCCGCGAAAATCAAAACGCGACTCCACTTCACGGCTGGCATTGTCGACCGCATTGCGGACTTCCTGAAGATCAACTTCAGAGACAATATCGAAAGATGGCATCTTTTCTTCTCCCTCTCTATTTATTGCGATGCATAATACCTGCTAAGAAGCATAACTCAACTTGTTATGCCCGTAAGTGTTGCAGGCCAGGAGGAACCATGAAAATTACCGTGCTCGGATGCGGGGCATTAGGTCAGCTGTGGCTGAGCGCGCTGTGCAGGCATGGACATGAAGTCCAGGGCTGGCTTCGCGTACCTCAACCTTATTGCAGCGTAAACCTGATCGAAGAAGACGGCACCCTTTTTAACGCGTCGTTAACCGCGAACGATCCTGATTTCCTGGCGCAAAGCGATCTGCTGCTGGTGACTCTTAAAGCCTGGCAGGTGTCAGAACCGGTAAGAAACCTCGCCGCCAGTTTACCTGCCGCTACGCCGATACTCCTCATCCATAATGGTATGGGTACGGTGGATGAGCTGAAAAATATCTCCCAGCCTCTGCTGATGGGTACCACCACGCACGCTGCCCGCCACGATGGCAATGTCATTCTGCACGTCGCGGGTGGTATCACTCACATTGGCCCTGCACGCCAGCAGGACGGGGATTACAGCTATCTGGCGGATACCCTTCAGGACGTGCTGCCGGACGTAGCCTGGCATAACACCATTCGCCCTGAGCTGTGGCGCAAGCTGGCAGTGAACTGCGTGATCAATCCGCTGACCGCGCTGTGGAACTGCCCGAACGGCGAGCTACAGGCGCATCCGGCCTTAATCCAGACGCTGTGCCACGAAGTGGCGGCGGTGATGGAGCGGGAAGGTCATCATACTTCCGCTGAGGATTTGCTGCTTTACGTCAACCAGATCATCGCCAGCACTAAAGATAACATCTCGTCGATGTTGCAGGACGTGCGCGCCCTGCGTCATACCGAAATTGATTACATCACCGGGTATTTGCTCAGACGCGCCCGCGCGCACGGTATAGCGGTCCCGGAAAACACCCGACTTTATGAACTCGTTAAGCGTAAGGAAAGTGAGTATGAGCCCATCAGCACTGATATGCCTCGCCCCTGGTAGTGAAGAAATGGAAGCGGTCACCACCATCGACCTGCTGGTGCGTGGCGGCATCAACGTCACTACCGCCAGTGTTGCCAGCGACGGCGATCTGAGGATCGTCTGCTCGCGCGGCGTGAAGCTGCTTGCCGATGCGCCGCTGGTGGAAGTGGCTGACGGCGATTTTGACATCATCGTCCTGCCGGGCGGCATTAAAGGCGCCGAATGTTTCCGTGACAGTCCGCTGCTGGTAGAGACGGTGCGGCAGTTCCATCTTTCCGGCCGCATCGTTGCCACCATCTGCGCCGCCGCGGCTACCGTGCTGGTTCCTCACGATCTGTTCCCCATCGGCAACATGACCGGCTTCCCGGCGCTGAAAGACCGTATCCCGGAAGATCAGTGGCAGGATAAACGTGTGGTCTGGGATCCGCGCGTCAACCTGCTGACCAGCCAGGGGCCGGGCACCGCCATTGATTTCGGTCTGAAGATTATCGATCTGCTGGTCGGGCGAGAAAAGGCCCACGAAGTGGCGTCACAGCTGGTGATACCGGCAGGAATTTATAATTATTACGAATAAAAAAAGCGCCTTACGGCGCTTTTTCATTACGGGCGATAAACCTTCACGTTCTCAAAGCCCTGCTCGCGCAGATACAGCGCCTGCAGGCGGCTCATCACGCCGCGCTCGCACCACAGCAGCCAGGTTTTGCTCTGGTCGAGATCGCCGAATTTAGTGCTGAGTTTGTAGAATGGCAGAGATACCACTTCCACACCTTCAACCTGCAACGGCTTATCGTCCTGCTCGTCGATGGAACGAATATCGAGGATCGCCTCGTTCGGGCCGAAACCGGTGACGGTTTCCACTTCCACCACGTCCTGCTGGGTTTGCTCGGCAATTTCGCGGATGTCGATATTGCTCGCCGCGGCGACCACTTCATCAAGAATGTCGAAGTTAAAGTTTTCTTCTTCCGCTTCGATTTTCGCTTTCACCGCTTTTACGGTCGGGCTTTTCGAGATCACACCGCAGTATTCCGGCATGGTACGGGCAAAGTCAGCGGTGCCGATTTCACGCGCCAGATCGATAATGTGTTCTTTATCGTGAGAGATCAGCGGACGCAGGATCAGCGTGTCGGAAACGTTATCAATCAGACGCAGGTTGGTCAGCGTCTGGCTCGACACCTGGCCCAGCGCTTCGCCGGTCACCAGCGCCTGCACGCCATAGCGTTCGGCGACTTTTGACGCCGCGCGCACCATCATGCGTTTGAGCACCACGCCCATCTGGCCGTCTTCCACTTTTTCGAGGATCTCGCCCACGACCGGCTCAAAGTTAATGGCGACAAAGCGCACGCGGTGCGAGCTGCCAAAACGTTTCCACAGGTAGTACGCCACCTGACGCACGCCGATTTCATGCGCCGCGCCGCCAAGATTAAAGAAGCAGTAGTGTACGCGGCAGCCGCGACGCATCAGCATATAGCTGGACACGCCAGAGTCGAAACCGCCGGAGATCAGCGACAGCACATCTTCCTGGGTACCGATCGGGAAACCGCCGATGCCTTCGTAGCGGCCTTTCACCAGCAGCAAACGGTCATCTTCAATTTCCAGATGTACGGTGACATCCGGGTGCGTCAGTTTTACCCGCGCCGATTCGATATGCTGATTAAGTCCGCCGCCCACGTAGCGCTCTGCTTCAATAGAGCTAAACTCATGTTTACCGCGGCGTTTAACGCGCACGCAGAAGGTTTTGCCTTCCAGCTGGTCGCGATACTGCGCCAGCGCTTTTTCAAAAATGTCATGCAGCGAAGTGAAAGGCACATCTTCCACGTCCAGCACATGGTGGATCCCCGGAATGCGGGTCAGGGCATCGCGAATAGTCAGACGCTGGTTTTCGTCTCTGGAGCGGACTTCAATATGATCCCAGTGGCGAACAATGGCGAGCGTGTCGTCGTTATAATGTTTTAAAACGTTACGAATATTTCCGGTCAGCATCTTAATAAAGCGCAAACGCACAGATTGGCTTTTGATGGTGATTTCCGGGAACAATTTAATGATAAACTTCATGGCGGCAATGGTTCGTTGGCAGATCAGGCAAGCGATCTGTTGAGAGAAATATACAGCAGCCCATACCTGCGGCTGCATCCAGGCGCAGAAGTATACCACCATCGTGGTCAACCTGCGCATATTGCATGACCATTACGCCTTATTTGCTAAGTTGCGCCACTCCGCTACCATAGCGGGGCCGAATAAATGAGAGAGTCAGACATTCACATGCCAAAGAAAAATGACGCACCGGCCAGTTTCGAAACGGAGCTCAATGAGCTGGAACAGATTGTCACCCGTCTTGAAAGCGGCAACTTACCGCTGGAAGAAGCCTTAAATGAATTTGAGCGCGGCGTACAGCTGGCCCGTCAGGGACAGGTTAAACTGCAACAGGCAGAGCAGCGCGTGCAGATCCTGCTCTCTGATAATGATGACGCCCCGCTGACGCCTTTCACTCCGGACGCCGAGTAAACATGGATTTTGCACAGCAACTTGAAATCTGCGTACAGCAGGCGAATGACGCCCTGCGCCGCTTTATTTCTCCCCAGCCCTTTCAGAACACTCCACTGGTTGAGGCCATGCACTATGGCACACTGTTAGGCGGCAAACGGCTGCGGCCTTTCCTGGTGTATGCTACGGGCCAGATGTTTGGCGTGAGCGCATCCACGCTCGATGCCCCTGCCGCCGCCATTGAATGTATTCACGCCTATTCGCTGATGCATGACGATCTCCCGGCGATGGATGATGACGATCTGCGTCGCGGTCAGCCGACCTGCCATATTAAATTCGGCGAAGCGAATGCGATCCTCGCGGGCGATGCGCTGCAAACGCTGGCGTTTTCTATCCTCGCGGATACGCCCATGCCGGAAGTCGACGCGCGCGATCGCCTTGCTATGGTGTCTGAACTGGCGCAGGCCAGTGGCGTCGCAGGCATGTGCGGCGGACAGGCGCTGGATCTTGAGGCGGAAGGCAAACAGGTCGGTCTGGCGGAGCTTGAACGTATTCACCGGCATAAAACCGGTGCGCTGATCCGCGCCGCGGTGCGACTGGGCGCGTTAAGCGCCGGTGATAAAGGACGCGCTGCGCTGCCGATCCTCGATCGCTACGCCGAAAGCATCGGTCTGGCGTTCCAGGTTCAGGATGACATTCTGGATGTGGTGGGTGATACTGCGACCCTTGGCAAACGCCAGGGTGCCGATCAGTTTTTAGGTAAAAGCACCTACCCCGCACTACTGGGCTTAGAGCAGGCTCAGACAAAAGCCCGTGACCTGATTGACGATGCCCGCCACGCGTTAGACGCGCTGGCCGCCCAGTCACTGGATACCACGGCACTGGAAGCACTGGCGAATTACATAATCCAGCGTGATAAATAAACTTTTTATATGCTCCTGATAACGCAGAGGGCGGCAAACTGCCCGCTGAATTATGACGAGTAAGACGAGTGGCCGATGAGTTTTGATATAGCCAAATACCCGACACTGGCACTGGTTGACTCCGCCCCGGAGTTACGTCTGCTGCCGAAAGAGAGCCTGCCGAAGCTGTGCGACGAACTGCGTCGCTACCTGCTCGATAGCGTGAGCCGCTCCAGCGGGCACTTTGCCTCCGGGCTTGGCACCATTGAGCTGACCGTGGCGCTGCATTATGTCTATAACACGCCTTTCGATCAGCTGATCTGGGACGTGGGCCACCAGGCTTATCCGCATAAAATCCTCACCGGACGGCGTGACAAGATCGATACCATCCGTCAGAAAGACGGGCTGCACCCCTTCCCGTGGCGCGGCGAGAGCGAATACGACGTGCTGAGCGTCGGTCATTCGTCCACCTCGATCAGCGCCGGGATCGGCATCGCCGTTGCGGCGGCGAAAGAAGGCAAGCAGCGTCGCACCGTCTGTGTGATCGGCGATGGCGCAATCACCGCGGGCATGGCCTTTGAGGCGATGAACCACGCGGGCGACATCCGGCCGGATATGCTGGTGGTGCTCAACGACAACGAAATGTCGATTTCCGAGAACGTCGGCGCGCTGAATAACCATCTGGCGCAGCTGCTGTCCGGCAAACTCTATTCCACGCTGCGCGAAGGCGGCAAAAAAGTCTTCTCCGGCGTACCGCCGATCAAAGAGCTGCTCAAACGCACCGAAGAGCATATTAAAGGCATGGTGGTGCCGGGCACGCTGTTTGAAGAGCTGGGCTTTAACTATATCGGCCCGGTGGACGGTCACGATGTGCTGGGGCTGGTGACGACGCTGAAAAACATGCGCGACCTGAAAGGCCCGCAGTTCCTGCATATCATGACCAAAAAAGGCCGTGGTTATGAGCCGGCGGAAAAAGATCCCATTACCTTCCACGCGGTGCCGAAATTCGATCCGGCTAAAGGAACGCTGCCGAAAAGCGTCGGCGGCATGCCGTCCTACTCCAAAATTTTTGGCGACTGGCTGTGCGAAACGGCGGCCAAAGACAGCAAACTGATGGCGATCACCCCGGCGATGCGCGAAGGCTCCGGCATGGTGGAGTTTTCCCGTAAATTCCCGGATCGCTATTTTGACGTGGCGATTGCCGAGCAGCACGCCGTGACCTTCGCGGCGGGTCTGGCGATTGGCGGTTACAAGCCGGTGGTGGCGATTTACTCCACCTTCCTGCAACGGGCTTACGATCAGGTGATCCACGACGTCGCCATCCAGAAGCTGCCGGTGCTGTTCGCCATTGACCGCGCAGGTATTGTCGGCGCTGACGGGCAGACGCATCAGGGCGCGTTCGACATCTCATTCCTGCGCTGTATTCCGGAAATGGTGATCATGACGCCGAGCGATGAAAATGAATGCCGCCAGATGCTGTTTACCGGCTATCACTATAACGATGGCCCGAGCGCGGTGCGTTATCCCCGCGGCAATGCGCTGGGCGTGGAACTGACGCCGCTGCAAAAGCTGCCGTTGGGTAAAGGCGTGGTGAAACGTCAGGGCGAAAAAGTGGCGATTTTAAACTTCGGCACTCTTCTGGCCGATGCGGCACAGGTCGCGGAATCGCTCAATGCCACGCTGGTGGACATGCGTTTTGTGAAGCCGCTGGACGAGTCGCTGATCCTGTCGCTGGCCCGCAGCCATGAAGCGCTGGTGACGCTGGAAGAAAACGCCATCATCGGTGGCGCTGGCAGCGGTGTGAACGAAGTGCTGATGGCGAACCGCACGCTGGTGCCGGTGCTCAACCTCGGCCTGCCGGATCATTTTATTCCTCAGGGCACCCAGGACGAGGCGCGCGCCGCCATTGGTCTGGACGCTGCCGGTATTGAAGCCAGCATCAAAAACTGGCTGGCCTAACTCCCTCTTCCGCTCCTGCTATGCTTAGGTAATCTCGTACCCGTAGCAGGAGTGGAACCATGCAATACAATACATTAGGAAAAACGGACCTTAAGGTTTCCCGTCTTTGTCTGGGCTGTATGACCTTTGGCGAGCCGGATCGGGGCAATCACGCCTGGACCCTGCCTGAAGAGAGCAGCCGCCCGATTATTCAGCGCGCCCTGGAAGGCGGCATCAACTTTTTCGATACGGCAAACAGCTATTCCGATGGCAGCAGCGAAGAGATCGTTGGCCGCGCGCTGAAAGACTTTGCACGCCGCGACGAGGTGGTGGTCGCCACCAAAGTCTATTATTCGTCGGGCGATCTCACCGAAGGCCTGTCACGGGCGCAAATCCTGCGTTCCATAGATGACAGCCTGCGCCGCCTCGGCATGGAGTATGTCGATCTGCTGCAAATCCATCGCTGGGATTACAACACGCCTATTGAAGAAACGCTGGAAGCGTTGAACGACGTGGTGAAAGCCGGTAAGGCGCGCTACATAGGCGCATCGTCCATGCACACCGAACAGTTCGCCCAGGCGCTGGATCTGCAAAAACAGCACGGCTGGGCGCGTTTCGTCACCATGCAAAACCATTACAATCTGATCTACCGAGAAGAAGAGCGCGACATGCTGCCGCTGTGCTATCAGGAAGGCATCGCGGTGATCCCGTGGAGCCCGCTGGCCCGTGGCCGTCTGACGCGCCCCTGGGGTGAAACCACCGCGCGGCTGGTGTCCGATGAAGTGGGTAAAAAACTCTATGACGACAGCGAGCAGAGCGATGCGCAGATCGCCGAACGCCTGGCCGCGATAGCGGAAGACGTGGGCGCAACGCGGGCGCAGGTGGCGCTGGCCTGGCTGCTGAGTAAGCCGGGCGTGGCCGCGCCTATTATCGGCACGTCACGGGAAGAGCAGCTGGAAGAGTTGTTGCAGGCGGTTGATCTGCAACTGACGCCGGAGCAGATCGCCGAAATGGAAATGCCGTATAAACAGCATGCCGTGGTGGGATTTAAATAATCGCTGCCCCGGCCTGTTCTGAAAAGATCAGGCCGGGGAAAACGGCTAAATAATGCCAATCGGCCAGTGATGACCGATTACATACAGCACCGCCGCCGCGATAATCCCGGCGATAATATCGTCGACAATAATGCCCATGCCGCCGTGCACGTTGCGGTCAAACCAGCGGATCGGCCACGGTTTCCAGATATCAAAAAAGCGGAACAGCACAAAACCGGCCACCACCCACTGCCAGTCATGGGTCGGCAGCGCCATCAGCGTGATCCACATCCCGATGAACTCATCCCAGACGATGCTGCCGTGATCGTGCACGCCCATATCTTTCGCTGTTTGATGGCACAGATAAACGCCGATGCTGATCGAAAGCATGATCACCAGCGAATAGAGCTGCCACGGCAGAAAAGTCATCAGATACCAGAACGGGATGGCCGCAATGGAACCCGCCGTGCCCGGCATAATCGGACTTAAGCCGCTGCCAAAACCGGTGGCCAGCAGATGCCAGGGGTTGCGCATGCTAAGACGGCTTTTCGCACTATCCTTACGAGGTTGCAAAGTGATCGTATCCTTTTAAATCAAACGATACCGGTTTTCCGTCGCGGGTAAACTGGATGCCTTCCACATCGGCGCTCATCTGGCCGATGCAGGTAAAGGGCACGCCAAGATGACCAATGGCCACGTCCAGCGCCCCCCGGTTGCGTTCCGGCACGGTAAAGCAGAGTTCATAATCTTCGCCGCCCGCCAGCGCCCAGCGCAGCGCCTGCTCCGGCTCAACGTGACGGCGCATGGCGTCAGAGAACGGCATGGCATCCATATCCAGCATCGCGCCGCAGTCGCTGGCCTTCACGATGTGCCCGAGATCGGAACTTAGCCCGTCGGATAAATCGATCGCCGAACTGGCCAGATCGCGCAGCGCCTGCCCCTGCAGAATGCGCGGCGTCGGACGCAGATGGCGTTTTACCAGCCACTGCGCGTCCTGCTCATTATCAACATGCAGCCGATCCTGCAGGATCGCCAGACCTGCCGCGCTGTCACCTGGCGTGCCAGTCACATAGATCCAGTCGCCAGGCTTCGCGCCCGAACGCTTAAGCGCGCGGCCCGCAGGCACATAGCCGTAGATACCCAGCGTCATCGACAGCGGCCCACGGGTGGTGTCGCCGCCAATCAGCTGCATATCGTAGTAATTAATCTGTTCGAACAGGCTATCGCTAAAGGCTTCCAGCCAGGCTTCATCGACGTCCGGCAACGTGATCGCCAGCGTCAGCCACGCCGGATCCGCGCCCATAGCCGCAAGATCGCTCAGGTTGGAGGCCAGCGCTTTGTGCGCCAGATCGACAGGGGAAATATCCGGAAGAAAATGGTTGCCCGAAACCAGGGTATCGGTGCTGATTGCCAGCGTTTGCTTGTCAGGAATATTGAGCAGTGCGCAATCGTCGCCAATGCCGGTTTCGACATCCAGACGCGCGCGTCTTACGCGGTCAAAATAACGGGCAATAAGGGAAAACTCGCCGCATGCCATACGCTATGCCTCAGCAGAATGATAAACAGGAGACTGGGGAGGCGGCGAAATGGCAACTGCACTTCGCCGCGCGGACCAGCAAATTACTTTTTGTGGGGGCGGATCGCGGGTGCGGCTTTATCCAGCACGCCGTTAACAAACTTATGGCTGTCTTCTGCGCCAAACGTTTTTGCCAGTTCAATAGCTTCGTTGATGGCCACTTTATACGGCACATCCGCACGTTTAGACAGTTCAAACAGCGCGATACGCAGTACCGCTTTCTCGACCTGGCCCAGCTCTTCGAGCAGACGGGACAGGTAGGGCTTCATCAGTCCATCGAGATATGCGCTGTTAGTCGCCACCCCGGACAGCAGTTCGCGGAAATACGCGATGTCGACATCTTTGACATCCTGTTCAGACAGGAACTGGTATTCAACATCGGCGATGTCGTTCTGGGACAACTGCCAGGAGTAAAGCGCCTGGACGGCACACTCACGGGCGCGGCGACGAGCAGCAGGTTTCACGGAAATTCCCCTTACAAAAAAATCAGGCTTTGATGGCCTTCAATACATTAATCATCTCAAGCGCGGTAAGGGCAGCTTCTGCACCTTTGTTACCGGCTTTGGTACCGGCGCGTTCGATGGCTTGTTCAATACTTTCAGTGGTCAGCACACCAAAGGCTACCGGGATTTCGCTCTGTTCAGCGACATGAGCCAGACCATTGCTTGCGCCACCCGCCACATATTCGAAATGGGCGGTACCGCCACGGATAACCGTGCCGAGCGCGATAATCGCATCATATTTACCGGTTTTTGCCAGTGCGCCAGCCGCCAGCGGCAGCTCATAAGCACCTGGAACCCAAACCACGGTGATGTTTTCATCTTTAACCTGACCGATACGTTTCAGTGCGTCGATAGCACCGTCCAGCAGGCTGTCATTGATGAAGTTGTTGAAACGCGCAATGGTGATGGCGACGCGAGCGTCCGGGGCAGCAACGGTAGCTTCAATAATGTTCATACTCTTCCTTTACGGGTTCATTTGGCCCCGCAGGGGGGCGGATTTTATCATAATACTTTGCGCACTGCTTCCCTTTTACGAGGGCATTACGCAGTGGTCAAATGCAGGCAAATATCAGGTCCAACCTGACGAATTTCACTGAATGTAAACTGCGGCGCATCGGCTAATGCCTCAAAGCCCGGCAGTACGCACAGACCGCGGGCGTCGCTGCCTAAAAGTTTCGGGGCGAGGTACACCACCAGCTCGTCAACCAGCCCGGCCTGAAGCAGCGCGCCCGCCAGGGACGCCCCGGCTTCCACCCAGATGCTGTTAACCTGCTCGCGGCCCAGCAGCATCATCATCAGCACCAGGTCGAGATGACCGTTGTGTTCAGGCACCTGGATGTGGCGAATGTTGTCCGGCCACGACCGCGAGTCCTGCTGCGTGCGGGCAAACCAGGTTTCACCCGCCTGCTGGATCAGACGGTGTTCCGGCGTGACGCGGTTCTGGCTGTCGACCACAATACGCAGCGGCTGGCGTAACTGCGCCTGCGAATACTGCGCCTGTACGTCCGCCGGGAGTTCGTCCCAACGGACGTTAAGCTGCGGATTATCCGCCAGCACCGTCGCGCTGCTGGTGAGGATAGCATGACTCTGCGCGCGCAGACGTTGCACATCGCGCCTTGCCTGCGGTGAGGTTATCCACTGGCTTTCGCCGCTGGCCATGGCGGTGCGGCCATCCAGCGACGCGCCCAGCTTCAGCTGCACATAAGGAAACCCGGTGCGCATACGTTTCAGAAAACCTTTATTAAGATTTTCCGCCTCGCTCATCATCAGCCCGTGGCTGACCTCAATGCCTTCCTGTTGCAGACGATACAGCCCGCGTCCGGCAACCTGCGGGTTGGGATCCTGCATCGCCGCCACCACACGAGACACGCCCGCGTTGATCAGCGCGTCGCAGCATGGCGGCGTGCGTCCGTGATGGCTACAGGGTTCCAGGGTGACATAGGCGGTGGCGCCACGCGCCTTTTCGCCCGCCATACGCAGGGCATGGACTTCAGCATGGGGTTCGCCCGCCCGCTGGTGATAGCCTTCGCCGACAATCTCGCCGTCTTTGACGATCACACAGCCGACGTTGGGATTAGGATGGGTGGTAAAACGCCCGCGTTGCGCCAGTTTCAGCGCGCGCGCCATGTACATCTCATCGTGCATGAGCTTAATCCTGTAAGCGGGCGATCTCTTCGCCAAATTCGCGGATGTCTTCGAAGCTGCGGTAAACCGAGGCGAAGCGGATATAGGCGACTTTATCGAGCTTTTTCAGCTGCTCCATCACCAGGTTGCCGATCATTTTGCTCGGCACTTCGCGCTCGCCGGTGGCGCGCAGCTGGGATTTGATATGATTCAGCGCCATTTCAACGTCATCGGCGCTTACCGGGCGTTTTTCCAGCGCGCGCAGCATGCCGTTACGCAGTTTTTCTTCGTTAAAGGGCTCGCGGATCTCGTTGCTTTTCACCACGCGTGGCATCACCAGTTCTGCCACCTCAAAAGTGGTGAAGCGTTCATTACACACCAGACACTGACGGCGGCGGCGCACGGACGACCCTTCACCGACCAGGCGGGAGTCAATTACTTTGGTATCCACGGCTAAACAGAATGGGCAATGCATACGGCGTCCTGACGTTAAAATTAGCTGAAATCTATTTTAACCTGATCTGCCGTGACAACAAAGGCAAGACCGCTTTTGAGATAAAGGATCGATGGCAAGCCGGTTCGTGCAGGCTACTATTACAGGCAATGCTCTTTGCAAGGAAACCAACACGATGACAAGACGTTACCTGAAAATTTTGCTGGTCGGCAGCCTGTTTACCCTCAGCGCCTGCGCGCAGCAGAGCGAAGTCCGCCAGTTGCATCAAAGTGTCAGCACGCTTAACAAAGAAATGAGTAAGCTGAATCAGGAGACGGTGAAAATCACCCAGCAAAATGCGCTGAACGCCAAATCCAGCAGCGGTGTGTACCTGTTGCCGGGCGCGAATACCCCTGCCCTTCTGCACAGCCAGATCGGTATGCTGAAGATGTCGCTGGTGAACATCGCGCCTGATGCGAACGGCACGCGCGTGACGCTGCGCATTCAGGGCGAATCGAACGATCCGCTGCCAGCGTTTAGCGGTACGGTGGAATGGGGTCAGATCCAGGGCACCACCAACGATTATCAGGAAGTGAACGTGCAAAACCAGCTGATTAACGCCCCGGCCAGCACCCTGGCGCCGAGCGACGTTGATCTGCCGCTGCAGCTTAACGGCATCACGCCGGACCAGCTGGGCTTTGTACGCGTCCACGATATTCAGCCCGCCACCAATCAGTGATCCTGTTTAAGGGCGAGCCTCTCGCCCTTTTCCCTCCCCTACCGCCTTTTTCCACGAAATATTTGCAAGACAGATGAATCTCAGTACAATCCCTGCGTTTTATATACGCAAACGTGAACGCAATCGATTACGTGCGTAATGGATATGTGAAACAACACATATTTTTGTGAGCATGGATACTTATAATAGGCTCGCTGAAATACGAAACATTTAGAAACTCAATACGCGCGTTCTTTCGCTCCCGCAAGGGAACCTAATCAGTGGCTAAACTATGAAAAAAACATTACTCGTCGCCGGTGCAGCACTGGCTCTCTCCTCCTCATTCGCAGTCAATGCGGCAGAAAATGACAAGCCGGAGTTCGTTTCCGACTGGTGGCACCAGAGCGTGAACGTGGTAGGCAGCTATCACACCCGTTTTGGACCGCAGATCCGTAACGATACCTACCTGGAATATGAAGCATTTGCCAAAAAAGACTGGTTTGATTTCTATGGTTACCTGGATGCACCGGTATTCTTCGGTGGTAACACCGATGCCCGCGGGATCTGGAACCATGGTTCGCCGCTGTTTATGGAAATCGAACCGCGTTTCTCTATCGATAAGCTGACCGGCGCCGATCTGAGCTTCGGTCCGTTTAAAGAGTGGTATTTCGCGAACAACTACATCTACGACATGGGCCGCAACGCCTCTGGTCGTCAGAGCACCTGGTACATGGGTCTGGGTACCGACATCGATACCGGCCTGCCGATGAGCCTGTCACTGAACGTGTATGCGAAATACCAGTGGCAGAACTACCTGGCGGAAAACGAAAACGAGTGGGACGGCTACCGTTTCAAAGTGAAATACTTCGTGCCGATCACCCAACTGTGGGGCGGTAACCTGAGCTACATCGGCTTCACCAACTTTGACTGGGGCTCAGACCTGGGCGATAAGAGCAGCTATGCGATGAACGGCATCAAGCAGCGTACCAACGACTCCATCGCCTCCAGCCACATTCTGTCCCTGAGCTACGATCACTGGCACTACTCGGTAGTAGCGCGTTACTGGCACAA
Source organism: Enterobacter sp. SA187 (assembly GCF_001888805.2). Lineage (NCBI taxonomy): Bacteria > Pseudomonadati > Pseudomonadota > Gammaproteobacteria > Enterobacterales > Enterobacteriaceae > Enterobacter > Enterobacter sp. SA187. The sequence goes on along the minus strand of NZ_CP019113.1, from coordinate 2,187,031 downwards.
CGGCGGTCAGTGGAATGATGATGCAGACCTGGTATGGATGAAAGAAAACGTCCGCTCTACCGGCTGGGGTGGTTACCTGGTGGCAGGTTATAACTTCTGATTTGTCTGTCAGCCCCATCGAAAAGCCAGCTTAACCGCTGGCTTTTTTTTGCCCGTAAAACGCAGGCGAAAAAAAACCGCAGCGCTGAGGCTGCGGTTTTCAACGCAGAGCGTCGGTTTACGGCAGAATTGACGGTTGGTCCGCGCCTTCTTTCTCGACTTTCTGCACCAGCAGGTGTTCACGCTTCATGCCCAGCTTCAGCGCCAGCGCTGACGCGACATAAATCGACGATGCAGTACCGATGGACACACCGATCAGCATGGTCAGCGAGAAGCCCTGCAGCATGGCGCCGCCAAAGAGGTAGAGCATCAGGATCACCACTAAGGTGGTTCCTGAAGTGATCAACGTCCTGTGCAGCGTCTGGGTCAGGGACACGTTAAAGATTTCGTACGGCGTTCCGCGGCGGATCTTGCGGAAGTTTTCACGAATACGGTCCGATACCACGATGCTGTCGTTCAGCGAGTAACCGATCACCGACATCAGCGAGGCGACAATCGTCAGATCCACTTCGATATGGAACAGCGACAGTACGCCCATGGTGATGATGACGTCGTGCGCCAGCGCGATAACCACACCGGCCGCCAGACGCCACTCAAAGCGGAAGCCGACGTAAACCAGGATGGAAATCAGCGCCACCATCAGCGCCATCGCGCCGGTCTGCGCCAGGTCTGCACCCACGCTCGGGCCGACGAACTCGATACGTTTCACCGCGGCATTCTGGCTGGTCGCTTCGTTAATCACGCTCACGACCTTGCTGCCCAGCACCTGACCACCGGTTTCACCCTCGGCAGGCGGCATACGCACCATGATGTCGCGGCTGCTGCCAAAGTTCTGCAACAGCGGATCGGCAAAGCCGGCTTTTTCCAGCGCTTCACGCATCTGATCCATATCGGCCGGTTTTTCCAGCGAGATTTCGATAACCGTACCGCCGGTAAAATCCAGACCCCAGTTAAAGCCTTTCACGCCAATAATGATAATTGACAGGATCAGCAGAAAACCGGAGATACCGAAGGCCCAGTAATCCCAGCGCATAAAGTCCCAGACTCTACGGCCGTGGTTCAATTGTTCAACAGTATATTCCTGTGCCACAACGCACTCCTCAGATAGACAGCTTGTTGATGCGTTTGCCGCCGTACAACAGGTTTACGATGGCACGGGTGCCGACGATCGCGGTAAACATTGACGTCGCCACACCGATACCGGTAGTAATGGCGAAGCCTTTAATGGCCCCGGTGCCTACGGCATACAGGATGATGACCTTAATAAGCGTCGTGACGTTGGCGTCAAAAATGGAGCTGAACGCGCCGCGATAACCTTCGTCAATCGCCTGCTGAACGCTACGCCCGTTGCTCAGCTCTTCTTTGATACGTTCGTTTATCAGTACGTTCGCATCCACCGCTACCGCAAGGGTTAAGACGATCCCCGCGATACCCGGCATGGTCAGCGTCGCCCCTGGCAGCAGGGACATGATGCCGACAATCAGCACCAGGTTGGCGATCAGTGCCGTGGTGGCGATCAGGCCAAACTTCTTATAGAAGAACAGCATGAAGATGATGGAGACCGCCAGACCCGCCAGACAGGCTTCCAGACCCTGGGTGATGTTCTGCATCCCTAAGGTCGGGCCAATGGTACGTTCTTCAACGATCTGAATCGGCGCAATCAACGCACCCGCACGCAGCAGCAGCGACAGCTGACGCGCTTCGTTAGGGTTATTGATGCCGGTAATACGGAAGCTGTTGCCGAGGCGCGACTGGATGTTGGCGACGTTAATCACCTCTTCCTGTTTCACCAGTACGGAACGACCGTTCGCATCTTTTTTACCGCTGTCTTTGTACTCCACAAACAGGGTCGCCATCGGTTTGCCGATGTTGTCCTTGGTGAAGTTAGACATGATGTTGCCACCTGCGCTGTCGAGCGAAATGTTAACCTGCGGCTGGTTGTACTCATCCTGGCTGGAAGTGGAGTCGGTGATATGGTCACCGGTCAGGATCACGCGTTTGTACAGCACAACCGGCTGGCCTTCGCGCATCTGTTTCACTTCTGAATCACCCGGTACACGGCCAGACGCCGCCGCCGACTGATCGACGTTGGTGTTCACCAGACGGAATTCGAGGGTCGCAGTCGCGCCAAGAATTTCCTTCGCACGCGCGGTGTCCTGAATACCCGGCAGTTCAACCACGATGCGGTCAGCGCCCTGACGCTGTACCAGCGGCTCGGCGACACCCAGTTGGTTGACACGGTTACGCAGGATGTTGATGTTCTGCTGTACCGCATATTCACGCGCTTCGCTCAAACGCGCATCGGTCATGACCGCGCGCAGGGCGTTGCCGCTCTGGCTGGTGATCACCATGTCGCGGTGACGGGCAGTCAGGTAAGTAATCGCCTGATCGCGCGCTGCGCTGTCGCGGAACACAATGCTCACGCCATAGTTATCTTCCTTACGCACGTTGGTGTAAGGAATGCCTTTTTCGCGTAAATCGCTACGCAGGCTGTCGGTATTTTGTTCCTGCAGTTTGCCGAGCGCGGTGTCCATATCCACTTCCATCAGGAAGTGCACGCCACCACGCAGATCCAGACCGAGTTTCATCGGCTCTGCTTTGATGGAGGATAACCAGCGCGGAGTAGCAGGTGCAAGGTTCAGCGCCACGACATATTTGTCACCCAACAGGCTGAGCAGCGCTTCACGCGCGCGCAGCTGCGTATCGGTGGAGTCGAAACGCGCAAGAATAGCGCCCTCTTCCAGTGCCACAGACTTAGCAGTGATTTTTTCTTGTTTTAAGGTGTTCTGGACCTGGATCAGCGTTTGCTCACTGGCGGCGACGCCGCGCGCACCAGTGATCTGAACTGCCGGATCCTCACCATACAGGTTGGGAAGTGCGTATAGCAGGCCGACGATAATCACGACGACCAGCATGATGTACTTCCACAAAGGATAACGGTTTAACACGGCACTTCCCTTTGGGAAAACGAAAGATTACAGCGCCTTCATCGTGCCTTTCGGCAGAACGGCAGCTACGAAGTCACGTTTGATAACCACTTCAGTGGTGTCATTCAGGGCGATAGCAATGTAGCCAGTTTCCGCTACTTTGGTCACGCGACCCACCAGGCCACCGTTGGTCAGCACTTCATCGCCTTTAGCGATGGAGTTCATCAGATTCTTGTGCTCTTTGGTACGTTTCTGCTGTGGGCGCAGGATCATGAAATAGAAGATCAGACCAAATACAACCAGCATCAGGATCAAAGACATCGGGCTGCCCTGCGCCGGTGCGCCCGTTGCTGCTACGGCATCAGAAATAAAAAAGCTCATTCAAATTCCCTCATTATTAAAATTAATCAACGTTCAAAGGTGGAACATCACGACCCTGACGCTGGTAAAAATCGGTCACGAAGCTCTCTAATTTACCCTCTTCGATAGCCTTGCGTAAACCAGCCATTAAGCGCTGGTAATAGCGCAGGTTATGAATGGTATTAAGACGCGCGCCCAGTATTTCGTTGCAACGGTCAAGATGATGCAAGTAAGCGAGTGAATAATTGCGACACGTATAGCAATCACACTCTTCATCAAGCGGGCCGGTATCGCTCTTGTACTTCGCGTTACGGATTTTCACCACGCCATTGGTGACAAACAGATGGCCGTTACGCGCATTACGCGTCGGCATCACGCAGTCAAACATATCAATGCCGCGACGTACGCCTTCCACCAGATCTTCGGGTTTACCCACACCCATCAGGTATCGTGGTTTGTCTGCCGGGATCTGCGGGCAGACATGTTCCAGAATACGGTGCATGTCTGCTTTAGGTTCACCCACAGCCAGACCGCCGACAGCGTAGCCATCAAAGCCAATCTCTACCAGACCTTTGACGGAGATATCACGTAAATCTTCGTAAACGCTGCCCTGAATAATACCGAACAGCGCATTTTTGTTTTGCAGCGAATCGAAACGGTCACGGCTGCGCTTCGCCCAGCGTAAGGACATTTCCATGGAACGCTTGGCGTAGTCCCAGTCAGCCGGGTATGGCGTACATTCATCGAAGATCATCACGATGTCGGAGCCAAGATCGTATTGGATCTCCATGGATTTTTCCGGATCGAGGAAGATCGGATCGCCGTTGATCGGGTTGCGGAAATGCACGCCCGCTTCGGTGATCTTACGAATATCGCCGAGGCTGAAGACCTGGAAACCGCCGGAGTCGGTCAGAATCGGGCCTTTCCACTGCATAAAGTCATGCAGATCGCCGTGCAGCTTCATGATCTCCTGACCCGGACGCAACCACAGGTGGAAGGTGTTGCCGAGGATAATCTGTGCGCCGGTATCCTGCACTTCTTCCGGCGTCATCCCTTTTACGGTGCCGTAGGTGCCCACGGGCATAAAGGCCGGTGTTTCCACCACGCCGCGATCAAACACCAGGCGGCCACGGCGGGCGCGTCCGTCTGTCGTATCTAATTCGAATTTCATTTTTTCTCCATACGCCGGAAAAACAGTCCAACGCGTCAATCAAAGCGCCGCGGAACTATTCCCCGACGCGCTCAGAAATTGCCTGCGGATTGTACGTGATAAACATTGCATCCCCGTAACTAAAAAAGCGATATTCCGCTTTTACCGCTTCTTTATAGGCGTGCATGGTGGCTTTATAACCGGCAAAAGCCGATACCAGCATGATCAAGGTGGATTCCGGCAGGTGGAAGTTGGTCACCAGCGCGTCAATCACGCTGTACTGATAGCCAGGATAAATAAAGATCTGCGTATCGCCGAAGAAAGGCTCGATGAGATCGTTTTTGGCCGCTTTCGCGGCGCTTTCCAGCGAGCGCACCGAGGTGGTGCCGACCGCCACCACGCGATTGCCGCGCGCTTTCGCCGCCAGCACCGCGTCAACCACTTCCTGCGGCACTTCAGCATATTCAGAGTGCATGATGTGATCTTCAATGCTGTCCACGCGTACCGGCTGGAAGGTGCCCGCGCCAACGTGCAGCGTTACGAACGCCATCTCTACGCCTTTCTCACGCAGACGCGCCAGCAGCGGCTCATCAAAGTGCAGACCCGCGGTTGGCGCGGCGACAGCGCCCGGTTTCTGGCTGTAAACCGTCTGATAAAGTTCGCGGTCAGCGTCTTCATCCGGACGATCGATATAGGGCGGCAGCGGCATATGGCCGATGGCGTTGAGAATATCCAGCACCGGGCGTTCATCGTTAAACTCAACTTCAAACAGCGCATCGTGGCGGGCCACCATGGTGGCTTTAACACTGTCATCGTCGCCTAACAGCAGTTCCGCACCCGGCTTCGGCGCTTTAGAGGCGCGAATATGTGCCAGAATACGTTTATCATCCAGCATCCGCTCAACCAGCACTTCGATTTTACCGCCGCTGGCTTTACGGCCAAACAGACGCGCCGGGATCACACGGGTATTGTTAAAGACCAGCAGATCCCCGGGGTTGAGCTTGTCGAGCAGATCGGTGAAAGTACCATGCGTCAGCGCGCCCGTCGGCCCGTCCAGCGATAACAGGCGGCAACTACTGCGCGCAGGCACAGGGTAATGGGCGATCAGGGATTCGGGTAATTCAAAGGAAAAATCGGCAACGCGCATGGCTTACACTCAGACTGAAAAACAGGCGGGATAGTCTAGTGCTACGGTGCTTCCGCTGCAACAGCTACGCCTCTTTATGGATTAACTAAACAATGAACTTCCTCGCACACCTGCATCTTGCGCACCTCGCAGAAAGCTCGCTTCCCGGTAATTTGCTGGGCGATTTCGTTCGCGGCAACCCGCAGGATAGCTATCCGGCTGAGATTGTCGACGGCATTCGCATGCACCGCCGCATTGACGTGCTGACCGATAATTTGCCGGAAGTCCGCGAAGCGCGTGAGTGGTTTCGCCCGCAAACGCGCCGGGTCGCGCCCATTACGCTGGACGTGATGTGGGACCATTTTCTGTCACGCCACTGGTTGCAGATGTCGCCTGACATGCCGCTGAGCGAATTTGTGAGCTATGCCCACGCGCAGGTCGCCACCATTCTGCCCTCCTCGCCGGCGCGCTTCGTCAATCTGAATGACTATTTGTGGTCAGAGCGATGGCTTGAGCGCTACCGGGAGATGGATTTTATTCAGCAGGTGCTGAACGGCATGGCGACGCGGCGGCCCCGCCTCGATGCGCTGCGCGACTCGTGGCAGGATCTGGATACGCATTATCAGGCGCTGGAAAAGCTGTTCTTTCAGTTCTATCCCCGCATGATGGCGCAGGCGAAAAACAAACAGCTTTAGTGCTTGCGCTTTACCGGCAGGTGATTATCTTGATAGCGGCCTTACCCCTACAATCACACTGGAGAATTATGATGGTACTGGTTACTCGTCCGGCTCCGGACTTTACCGCCGCCGCCGTGCTTGGCAATGGCGAAATTGTGGAAAACTTTAACTTCAAACAGCATATCCAGGGCAAAGCGACGGTGCTGTTTTTCTGGCCGATGGACTTCACCTTCGTCTGCCCGTCAGAACTGATCGCTTTTGACAAGCGTTACGAAGAATTCCAGAAGCGCGGCGTGGAAGTGGTGGGCGTTTCTTTTGACTCTGAATTTGTTCACAACGCCTGGCGTAATACGCCCGTCGATAAAGGCGGTATTGGCCCGGTGAAATACGCGATGGTGGCCGACATCAAGCGTGAAATCCAGAAAGCCTACGGCATTGAACACCCGGACGCGGGCGTGGCGCTGCGCGGCTCCTTCCTGATCGACACTAACGGTATTGTGCGTCATCAGGTGGTGAACGATCTGCCGCTGGGCCGTAACGTCGACGAAATGCTGCGTATGGTTGACGCTCTGCAATTCCACGAAGAGCACGGTGAAGTCTGCCCGGCGCAGTGGGAAAAAGGCAAAGAAGGGATGAACGCGTCGCCGGACGGCGTGGCGAAATACCTGAGCGAAAATCTCACCAGCCTGTAAGCCGTTTTTGCCCGGCGGCGCTGCGCTTGCGGGGCCTGGGGGGGTTCGATGACGTAATGCCCGGCGGCGCTGCGCTTGCCGGGCCTACGATTGTTCCGTAGATCGTCGTACGTAGGCCGGGTAAGCGTCAGCGCCACCCGGCATTTTTATTTTTATACCGACTTCTGCCGTACCTCGCGCCAGATCCCAAGCCCCACCCAGACCAGCACCAGCACGCCCAGCACCAGCGCCGCCCACACCAGCATCTTCTTCCACTGGCTTTGCTGCTGCGCCGGATCCACCGCCGTCAGCCGCGCGTCGCCGCCCAGCACTACGCGATCCTGCACCATCGCCTCCGGGAGCTGCGCATTCTCCTGACGTAGCGCGGCAGGCACCAGCATCTCCACCTCCATCGCCTGCGGTTGTGCAGCGCCATTCCCCCAGGCCAGTAAAAACGGCCCTTTACCTTGCGCATTAAAGATCAGCGTCTGGCTGGCGCGCTCGCCGGTCACCTGGGCGATACCATCCTCCAGTTGGCCATTAACCGCCGTAACGCGGATCGCCTGCACCAGCCCGCTGGTTTTCAGCGGCTCCGGCGCTTTGCCGTTCAGCTGATAAATCACGCTTTTCGCCAGCGGCTGCCATGCGGCCTTTTCCCCGCTGCGGTACTCGATCGCCAGCGGCAGTACGCGCCCGTGCCGGGCTTCAATCATCACCGACACCAGCGGCTGTGGTCGTTGCCAGGAAAACTCCTGTACCGCCGGGGAGACGGTTTTCGCCACCGCATTCAGGTGGATGTTCACCGCCGTATCGCTGTAAACCTGCTCAACCGCTGTCGCGCCGGTCAGCGCAGGCGCGTGCGCGGCATCGTTGAACACTACCAGCACATAACGCATTTCCGTCGGGTAGGCTGAACTGCTGAAATCCAGCGTGTCCAGCAACAGGCGATCGTTGCCGGAGGCAAGATCCATCAGCGGCATATCCCGGCCCGCCAGCGTCCAGTTTTTCAGATCGCTGCTGAAGTACACATCCGCGCGCCCCTGCCAGTTGGCGGGCGCGGCACTCCAGGCCAGCTTCAGCTGTGAAAGCGGAAAGTCGTCTTTTTGCGTGTCAGGCAGGGTTAACAGATAACTCTTCCCTGCTGTTTTCCGCCCTTCTCCCTCCAGACGGATTTCGATTCCGTCCTGCGAGCGCAACCACAGGCTTTCTGACGAGGCATTATTTTCCGGTACCGCATCAAGGGCGAACAGGCGCAGCGGCAGCGTGCGCGGCGGCGTCTGTTTCTGCACCGCCGGGATCAGGGTAAAAGGCACGGCGTTACCCTGCTGATTAAAAACCCGCACGTCACGCAGATCGGGGGCGACGCTGTCGGTATAGATGCGCTCCGGTAAGGTCACCTGATACAGCGGCGATGGCGTGGTCGTCTCCAGCCCCGCGCCCCAGGCATAATCCTGCGGTTTTTCCGGCGCGGCGTCCTGGCTCCAGCCCGGCAGCGCCGCGCCCAGTAACGCACAAAAAAGTATCCGTCTGATGATTGTCATTATCCTTGTTCCTCGTTATGCGTCTGTTGTATCCGCGGCGGCAGCGGCGAGAAATAACCCACGATGAGCACCAGCACCGCCACGCCGATAAAGGCCACCGCGCGCGCCAGTCCGCCGCCGCCCGCGCTGTCCACCAGCATCAGTTTCACAATCACCACGCCAAGCAGCGCCGCACCGCCCAGCCATTCATGCCGCGACGCCTGCCGGGCAGCGCGCAGCATCACCAGCAGCGCCACCAGCATCCAGAACAGCGCGAAACAGGTCTGCACCAGGCGGGACGACCAGAGCGCGCTCACCGACCAGTCGATATCGCCATACCAGGCCAGACTGCGCAACAGCAGGCCGTTCAGCCACCAGAAGGCGAGCGCCGCCAGCAGCAGCGGCACACGTTTATGGATCTCACGCCCCTGCGCCGGGAAATAGCGGGCGCACAGCCGCGCCAGCGCGAACAGCGCCAGTAAGGCAAAGGCCGCGCCCTCTTCCAGCGGATTGAGCAATGGCCGGTAGCCCTGTTCCATCACCACGCCATCGTCGATATTGGTCAACAGCAGCATCACCAGCAGGAAAACGCCCGGCGGCGCCAGCGCCAGGGTGCCGTACCACTGCGGCCAGACGCGCAGCGGCCACAGCGAACGCTTGATCCCGGCGCGTACCAGCAGGATCACTGCGGCCGCCGCGGTCATCGCCAGCCCCGCCTGCCACGGGAACATCCCCCACGGCAGCGCATCGGTAAACCACCACAGCTCTGCCGCCAGCGCGGCGAGGATCATCCAGAACAGCGACAGGTGCAGTCCCTGCGAAAGCCAGGGCACGGGCGGCGTACGCTGTTGATACAGCAGCCAGAAGGCGGACGGCAGTGCAAGACACCAGGCGAGGTTCTGCCAGCCGGCGCTGAGGATCGCGCCCTGGGCTGCGATCTGCCAGACCAGCGTCCCCAGCATCAGCGGCCACAGCAGCCAGACGCTATCGCTGAGCGCGCGCCAGCGCAGCCGCTGGCCGACAACCCGCCAGCCGTGGACGCTGAGGGCGATCAGCGCCAGTATGCCCGGCAGCTCATTCATAAAGCGGCTTAAGGTGAGCGCTGACAGCCCGTGCAGCGCCAGCAGCCAGAAGAGAATACCGCCCGCCAGCAGGCCGTGGCTGCCCTGCATATTCAGTCCGCGCCACAGCCAGGCGGCGGCGATCCATGTCAGGCTCAGCACCGCAAAAATCATCAACTGCGACAGCGCCGGAAGCAGATCCTGCATCGCCCACAGGGCGCTGCCCATTGCCAGCAACAGTAAACCTGTGCCGCTGTAGCTCATCCGCCGTTGCTGTTGCTGTACCCCAAGCCACAGAATGCCAAGCCCTTCCAGCGCCCAGGCCATTGATGTCCAGCGGGCGGAAAGCGCCAGCGGGATGGCCAGCGTGACAAAAGCCCCGCCGAGCGCCAGCGCCGCCAGCACCAGCGGTCGCCCAAGTTCAGGTTTACGCCGCAGCACCAGCCACGCCAGCAGCAGATAAAACGCGCCAAAGCCGAGGGCGGAAAACGCCGGGCCATAGGCGAAATCCTGCGTGATGGCGTACTGCATACCAAATCCCAGCAACGGCGGCGCGAACAGCAGTACGCCGTCAATAATGCGCTTACTGCCGCCCTGCGCCCGCAGCGACAGTCCAACGCTCAGGACGCCAAACAGCAGAATATTCGCGATCAGGAACAGCTGGCAGCTGAGGTAGAACTCCGGCCGGTAGCTAAACAGCCCCCACAGGCCGCCGACGCCAAAGGTAAAAAGCAGACCGAGCAGATTCAGCACCCGCCAGTGCTGCCAGACGCTGATAGCCAGAATGCCGCAGGAGAGCAGCAGGTAGAAAGAGAACAGCCCGATGTGGCTGCCGCCGCCGGTGGAGAGCAGCAACGGCGCAAGATAACCACCGAGGCTGGCGAGCATCGCGAGACTTAGCGCACGCTGTAACACCGCCAGCCCCACGCTCACCGCACAGATCAGCAGCAGCAAGGCGAAGGCCAGCGCCATCGGCAGCATCTGCCAGAGCCTGAACGCGCCAAATACCGTCAGATAGAGCACGCCGGTGGCCCCGCCCTGCAAAATCAGCGCATAGACAGGCTGTTTGTGGCGCAACCGCCAGCCGAGCGCCAGCAGCAGCACCGCCGCAAGCGCCGCTACACACAGACGCAGTTCCAGCGGGAAGAGATCGCGCTCGACGGAATAGCGGAACAGAAACGCCAGCCCGAAGAACAGCAGCAGAATGCCGAGTTTCGCCAGCGGATTGCCGCGCATAAACCAGCTCACCAGCGAGGTAATCATGCCACCGCGCGGTTCGGCGGATACGGGTTTGCTGACCGCCGCCGGGGTGACGGCAACCGGCTCAGGCTCCGGCACGCTCGCCGCCCAGGGATCGACAGCGGGCAGTGGTGCCGCAGGTATAATGACAGGCGCAGGAACAGGTTCCTGCTCCGCTATCCGTTCAGGCAGCGGCTGCGGCGCAGGCGCAATTGCCTGCCCCGCCAGCTGCTGCTCCAGCGCCGTCAGCCGTTCACGCAATACGCCCAGTTCCCGCTGCGTATCGCTGCTTTTTCGCCAGGCTCTGACCGCCAGCGCAGGGGCGACAATCAGCGCGAAAAAGAGAACAAGACCGGCAACCAGCAAAAGCTCATCCATGGTTTTACCTTCGGTTCGGTGATCACTCCCGAAAGGATATTACATTTCTTTTCAATGCTGATAAAAATGTTGCAACAGGTTCAGCGATTGCGCCACAGCGTGGCGGAGATCGCCGGTAGCGATAGCACATTATCCTCGATGGTGCCGGTGCCCACTTTGCACTGCCAGGCCGGGACGTCTACCAGCGGTAAATCCGTCAGCACCACCTCGCAGGCCTTGCCGCGGTTGATTGCCACCAGCACGCGTTCATGCCGGAAAACGCGCACAAAGACCACCACGTCGCCTTCCGCATGCAGCACCTGACAGCCGCCGTGACGCAGGGCGCGGCTTTTCTTACGCAGCGCCGCCATCTGCTGATAGAGGGCAAACAGTGTGGCGTCCTGTTTTTCTTTGTCCCACGGGAACGGCTTACGGCAGAAGGGATCGTTGTTGCCATCCAGCCCCACCTCATCGCCGTAATAGATACAGGGCACGCCAGGCCAGCTGAACAGCCACACCACCGCCAGCGGCATCCGCGCGATGTCTTTACCAAGCAACGTTTTAAAGCGCGAGGTGTCGTGGCTGTCGAGCTGGTTAAACATGCGCAGCTGCTGCTGATGCGACAGCCCGGCGCGGTAGTTATCCATCCAGGCTATGCAGGTGGCGGCATCGATGTGCTGCGGATCGTAGGAAATATCGGTGTTCGCGAGAAACCCCCACACAGGGATAGTAAAGCCCCGGTAGTTCATGGCGGCGTCTTCGGCGTCCGCCTGCAACCATTGCCGGGCATCGCCAAAATGCTCGCCGACGATATAGGCTTCCGGCTGCGTCTCTTTCGCCGCCTGGCTGATGCCGCTGATGTGCAGCAGGTTATTGCGCGCCCCGCCCGCCTCCCCCAGCATATGCACCACATCCAGCCGCCAGCCGTCCATATTCCACGGCGCTTTCAGCCAGTGGCGCACAATGCTGTCTTCGCCTTTATAGATCTCCTCCACCAGCGAGGCCGACTGATAATCCAGCTTTGGCAGGCTGGCATAGCCAAGCCAGTCGAGGGCGTGGCCGTCGTCTGAAAAGCTGTACCATTCCCGCCATTCGGAGGCCGGATTATGGCAGGCACCGGTGGTGCCGCGATTGTGCCGGTCAAACCAGGCATGGGAGTCACCGCTGTGGTTAAACACGCCGTCGAGCACCAGGCGGATGCCTTCGCGCTGGGTGTTGGCGCGCAGCCGCAGCAGGGCCTGATCGCCGCCGAACTGCGGGTCGACGTGGCGATAATCTTCGGTATCGTATTTGTGTACGCTGGGGGCGACAAACACCGGGTTGAGGTACAGCGCCGTGACGCCAAGCTTTTTCAGATAGGGCAGCTTTTCGCTGATGCCGTCAAGATCGCCGCCGTAAAAGGTCGATCCGCCCGCCTCGCCGGTGAGAGGATCATCCCAGTCGCGCAGCACGATCTCCTGCCCGGCGGCGTGATGGTAATAGACGTTGTCCTGCTCCGGCGTGCGCGGCTGGCTGCGGGCAAAGCGATCGGGAAAGATCTGATAAAACACCTGATCCGCCACCCACTGCGGGCCATTATCCGGGCAATCGATGGCAAACTGCTCCAGCCGTGCGGGCGGGAAATCGCTGAAGCCCTGCGGCGTAAACCAGCGCTGGCGATCCGCCCACAGCAGTTTAAAGCTGTAGCGACGGCGCGGTTGCCCTTCGGACACGTCGATGGCGGCGCGCCAGGCGGTTACGCCGGGGTACGGTGCACTGCGCAGCGGATGCATCAGGATGGACGTCTCTTCGTTGTCCTTTTCCGTACGCAGTTTAACCTGCGCAGGCAAATCGTTGCCCGCCAGCCACAAAGTTATAAAAAGCTGATCTTTATTGAGTTTTACAAACGGCGCTACCGGAAGATGCCAGGCGTTCAACATCGCTTTACCCCTTGCTGAAAAATGACGCCACCTTGCCACAGCATAGTGAAAGTTCACTCATCATACTGCTGATAATTGGGGGAGGAGCATGGGGGAGGAGGAAGCCAAAAAGCATTGCCGGGCGGCAGGACGCTCACCCGGCAAAAGTTCAGGAGATCAGGCGGTTTTGCGGTCGTAACGGCGCTTAAACATCCAGCCGATAAGCAGCAGCGCGATCCACGCAAAGCCCACGTACAGCGAAATGCGGGTTTCCGGATGCCAGCCAATCAGCGCGATAATAAACACCAGGAACAGCAGACCGGCGATGGTCGTGGGTACGCCGCCCGGCACTTTAAACTTCAGCGCCGCCACTTCTTCCGGCGGCAGACGGCGACGGAAAGCGATCTGCGACAGCAAAATCATGATCCACACCCACACGGTGGCGAAGGTCGCCAGCGAGGCGATCACCAGGAAGACGTTCTCCGGCATGATGTAGTTCAGCCAGGCCGCGAACAGCAGCGCCACCGTCATGACAACGACCGTTACCCACGGAATGCCGTTGCGCGAGGTTTTCGCGAACATCTTCGGCGCGCTGCCCTGCTCGGCCATGCCGTGCAGCATACGGCCGACGCCAAACACATCGCTGTTAATCGCCGACAGCGACGCGGTCAGCACCACAAAGTTGAGGATACTGGCGGCAAAGGTGATGCCCAGATGCTGGAAGGTCAGTACGAACGGGCTGCCGTTGGTGCCCACCTGGTTCCACGGGTAGATGGACATGATCACAAAGAGCGTGCCGACATAAAACACCAGGATACGCATCGGCACGGAGTTGATGGCGCGCGGAATAGAGGTCTGCGGATCTTTCGCTTCCCCGGCGGTAATGCCGATGATTTCGATGCCGCCGTAGGCAAACATCACCATTTGCAGTGACATCACCATGCCGAGCCAGCCGTTGCTGAAGAAGCCGCCGTTGCTCCACAGGTTGTGGATGCCGGTCGGTTCGCCGCCGTTGCCAATGCCCCAGATGATGATGCCAAAGCCCGCCGCGATCATCACGATAATGGTGGCGACTTTAAAGAACGAGAACCAGAACTCCAGCTCGCCGAACACCTTGACGCTCATCAGGTTTACCGCGCAGATGATCATCACCACGCTCAGCACCCAGATCCAGTGCGGCACCGTCGGGAACCAGACGCCCATATAGATGCCGAACGCCGTGACATCAGCGATGGCGACAATCAGGATCTCAAAACAGTAGGTCCAGCCGGTGATGTAGCCTGCCAGCGGGCCGAGGTTTTCCTGGGCATAGCGTGAGAAGGAGCTGGCCGCCGGGTTATGTACCGACATTTCGCCCAGCGCGCGCATGATGATATAGGCTGCCGCGCCGCCGATAATATAGGCGAGCAGCACGCTCGGCCCGGCCATTTTGATGGCGTCCGCCGAACCATAGAACAGGCCCGTGCCTATTGCCGAACCGAGCGCCATAAAGCGGATGTGTCGGGTGCTTAACCCCCGCTTTAGCTTGTTAGTACTTTCCATTGTTTCCCGTGCCATAACAAAAATAAAAAAACCACGGGATGGTAAGCCCCGTGGTTATGACAAGCAACCCTTGATCAGTGTGCGCGGGAAGTCACCTGACGCCCTGCGGCACGATCCCAGACCACGGCCAGTATCACGATCACAACGGTTGGCATCAGCCACGCCAGCCCCTGCTCCGCCAGCGGTAAACGCTGGGTCCAGGCTGGCAACACACCGCCAATGGCGGAAGCTTTGATACCGTCAAGGATACCAAAGGCCAGGCTGATGAACATCGCCGGCGCGATGATGCGCGACGAATTATGCCACCATGAACGGGTAAAGCTTAATACAACCAGTGCGATACACGGCGGATAAATGGCGGTCAGCACCGGTATGGAAATCTGGATCAGGTGGCTCAGGCCAAGGTTAGACACCAGCATCGAGAAGCCGCCAAGCACAAAGGCCAGCGTACGGTAAGAGAACGGCAGATACTGGGCGAAGAACTCCGCACAGGCGCAGGTCAGGCCAACCGCCGTCACCAGACAGGCGAGGAAAATCAGCGCCGCCAGTAGCAGGCTGCCTGCGCCGCCAAAGGTGTGCTGAACGTAAGCATGAAGAATAGCCGCGCCGTTGGCAGACTGTTCTACCAGCGTGCTGCTGTCAGAGCCGAGGCGGAACAGCGCCAGATACAGCAGCGTCAGACCCACACCGGCAATCAGGCCAGCCCAGATAGTGTAACGGGTCAGCAGACGGGAATCTGTCACGCCGCGCGAACGGGCGGCGTTAACGATGACGATGCCAAAGACCATCGCGCCCAGCGTATCCATGGTGAGATAGCCGTTCACAAAGCCGTTAGAGAACGCGGCATTCTGGTAGGCATCCATCGCGCTGCTGATCGGGCCTGCCGGCCAGACGAGCGCGGCAACGGACAGCACCGTCAGGGCGATGATTTTCATCGGCGCGAGGAAGTTACCCACGGTATCCAGCAGTTTGCCCGGATAGAGCGATACCAGGATCACCAGCGCAAAATAGACGAGGCTGTAAATCATCAGCGGCATCGCGCCGTCGCCGGTCAGCGGGGCAATACCGACTTCAAAGGAGACGGTGGTGGTACGCGGGATCGCAAACAACGGCCCGACCGCCAGATAGCAGACGGTGGCCAGCAGCACGCCCGCCGCTTTGCCGATCGGCATACTGAGGCTGTCCACGCCGCCGCCCACTTTCGCCAGCGCGACTACAGTCAGCACCGGCAGGCCTACGGCGGTGATCAGAAAGCCGAACGCCGCCGTCCAGACGTGTTCACCCGCCTGCAAACCGACCATTGGCGGAAAAATAATGTTACCTGCGCCGACAAAGAGGGCGAAAGTCATAAAGCCCAGAGCCATGATGTCTCGTGGTTTTAAGCGATGAGTCATAAACGTGTGCTGCCTGTGGATGTGGTGTTGGAAACGATGAAATGTTCGCCAGTGCCTTTGGAACAATACGACGGCAATTTCTCTCAATTTCAGCGGGATATGCTTCCCGCATGACGTGGCGAAGAATAGTTTTTCGATTTACCACGCAAATACAGTCGGTATGACAGTATCAGGGGCGCAATTTAAACGCTTATAACGTTTAAAGGCAAGACGGGATCGTAAAACCAGATGGATCTGCTGCTACCTATATGGTTACCAGTTCAAAACGCTATGTATAAGAAAAACACATGGCTTATCATGCGAACAAAAAATCATCAGCCGTACAATAATCGGTCAGAAAAAGGTGAACCGGAACGCAAACAGGCCAGCATTAGCTGGCCTGCGGAAAGATAAGCTGACAGTCGGGGCGTCAGGCGCTGTTTTTGGCGATCAAACGTTCCGGCAGAATAAAACTGAAACGCGTGCCCTGCCCTGGCGTGCTGGTAATATTGAGGCGGCTGTCGTGATGATTGACCGCATGTTTAACGATGGCCAGCCCAAGCCCACTGCCGCCGGTCTGCCGGGATCGCGCTTTATCCACCCGGTAGAAACGCTCCGTCAGGCGCGGAATGTGCTCGGCCGCGATCCCCGGTCCGTTATCTTCAACGCAAAATTCTGCGCCGTGGGGTACGCGCTTCCAGCTCACCACAATATGGGTGGCGGGGGGCGTATGGTTGACCGCGTTATACACCAGGTTAGAGATGGCGCTACGCAGCTGATCTTCACTGCCCAGCACTTTCAGCGAGCTGTCGATGTGGAACTCAATAGTCTGCTTTTGCTGGCTGAGGGTTTGCGCTTCCCGCTCCACCACCCGCAGCATCATCGGCACATCAATGGTTTCGTTCAGCAGTTGCACCGGCGAGGCTTCAATTTTAGAGAGCGTCAGCAGCTGGCGCACCAGCCCTTCCATACGTGAGGTCTGCTCGCGCATAGTATGCAGCGCTTTTTCACGGGGCGCGCCTTCCAGCGTCTGCTCCTGCATCATCTCCAGATAACCCTGTAACACCGTCAATGGCGTGCGCAGTTCATGGCTGACGTTGGCGAAGAAGTTACGTCGCGCGCCTTCCAGCTGATGCATCTGCGTGACATCACGCGCCACCATCAGCAATTGCTGATCGCTGTAGGGCATGACGCGAATTTCCAGATGGCGGCCATTATTCAGCACCAGATTAAGGGGCTTAAGGAATTCCTGACGCTTCAGGTACTGGGTGAATTCGGGATAACGCAGCAGGTTGAGGATGTTCTGGCCGTTATCGTCCGGCCAGCGCAGACCCAGCAATTGCTGGGCCAGACCGTTACACCAGAAGATCACGCCTTCTGCGGTGGTAAGCACCACGGCGTCCGGCAGCGACTCCGCGCCGCTGCGGAAGCGTTTGATCAGGCTGCCCAGTTCGCGACGGCGTTTTTTGTTACGCATCTGCATCTGGTGCAGCCCGTATAACAGCGGCTCCCAGCTACCGTGGCCCGGCGGCGGCGTCATGCTTCTGTCCACCCAGAGCCACCAGGAGAGTTGCAGTAAGTTCCAGAAATGCCAGACCAGTAATCCGGTGACGGCCGCCAGCAAAAACCACGGCAGATAACCAAATATGGCGCCGAGCACCAGCGCCGGGATGCAACACAGCACCAGCTCCAGCACCAGCCTTTTCCATGACAGCCGTTCCAGCACGCGTCACACTCCCTTCAGATGTTAGAAACGGGTCGAAAAACGATAACCCGTACCGCGGACGGTCTGTACCATACGATCGTGGCCGCTATGTTCCAGCGCTTTACGCAGGCGGCGAATATGCACGTCAACCGTGCGATCTTCAACGTAAACGTTGGTGCCCCACACATGGTTCAGCAACTGTTCACGGCTGTAGACACGCTCCGGATGGGTCATAAAGAAGTGTAAAAGCTTAAATTCGGTAGGCCCCATATCAAGGGGATTTTCGCCGGTCATCACGCGGTGGGAAGTGGGATCCAGGCTTAACCCCTGCATTTCGATCACCTCTTCCACCGCCATCGGCGAGATGCGGCGCATCACGGCTTTAATACGCGCCACCAGCTCTTTTGGCGAGAACGGCTTGGTGATGTAATCATCCGCCCCGGTTTCCAGACCACGTACGCGATCTTCTTCCTCGCCGCGGGCGGTAAGCATCATCACCGGAATATCACGGGTCAGGGCTTCACGCTTCACATGTTTGATAAACTGAATACCGGAACCGCCCGGTAGCATCCAGTCGAGCAAAATGAGATCGGGCCAGGGTTCATTCAACTGGTTCACCGCGCTGTCATAATCTTCCGCTTCGACAGGCTGGAAGCCGTTTTGCTCGAGGACAAAGCATACCATTTCACGAATTGGAGCTTCATCTTCCACGACCAGAATGCGTCTCGCCATAATTTGCCCTGTATTTATTAAGTCGCCAGTATATGTTGCGGTGGCATTATGCGTCAGATTTATGACAGATTTATGAAAATGATGACTGCCTGATGACTCAAGCCGTTGTTTTATGACACTCGTGAAAAAACCGATAACTATCTTCACGCCGCTTAACGTTTATAATCGGCTTCACGCTTTTTTGCCATGGGATCGTTATGCGTCTTCTTCATACCTCTGACTGGCACCTGGGTCAAAACTTTTACAGCAAAAGCCGGGCCGCTGAACATGCCGCCTTTCTTGACTGGCTGCTGAAAACCGCGGAAGAACAGCAGGTGGATGTGATTATTGTCGCAGGCGACATTTTTGATACCGGCTCGCCGCCGAGCTATGCCCGCGAACTCTATAACCGCTTTGTGGTGAATCTACAGCAAACCGGCTGTCACCTGGTGGTGCTGGCGGGTAACCACGATTCCGTCGCCACGCTCAACGAATCCCGCGAAATTCTCGCCTTTTTAAACACCACCGTGGTCGCCACCGCGGGCAGCGCGCCCTTTATGCTCAAACGCCGTGACGGCACGCCGGGCGCGGTGTTCTGCCCGGTGCCGTTTTTACGCCCGCGCGACATCGTGCTAAGCCAGGCCGGGTTATCCGGCAGTCAGAAACAACAGCTTTTGCTGACCAGCATCACAGCGTATTACCAGCAGCAGTATGAAGACGCCTGCGCCCTGCGCGGGGAGCAGAGGCTGCCGGTTATTGCCAGCGGCCATCTGACCACCGTCGGAGCCAGCAAAAGTGACGCGGTGCGTGACATTTATATCGGCACGCTGGACGCCTTTCCGGCGCAGAACTTCCCGCCGGTGGATTATCTTGCTCTCGGCCATATTCATCGCCCGCAGCTGGTGGGCGGTCAGGAACATATCCGTTATTGCGGCTCCCCCATCGCGTTAAGTTTTGATGAAACCGGCAGGCCCAAAAGCGTCAATCTGGTGACTTTCAGCGACGGCAGGCTGACGGAGGTGACGCCGCTGACGGTGCCGGTTACCCAGCAACTGGCGGTGATCAAAGGCGATCTGGCGGCTATCGGCGAACAGCTTGAGCAATGGCGCGACCAGCCGGTCAGCCCGCCGGTGTGGCTGGATATTGAAATCACCACCGACGAATACCTGGCCGACGCGCAACGGAAAATCCAGGCGCTTACCGGGGATCTGCCGGTGGAAGTGTTGCTGGTGCGCCGCAGCCGGGAGCAGCGCGAACGTCTGCTGGCGGGCGAACTGCGCGAAACCCTGAGCGAACTGAAGGTGGAAGAAGTCTTTGAGCGGCGGCTGGCGCTGGAAAGCCTCGACGAGGCGCAAAACGCGCGTTTACAGACGCTGTTCGCGCAAACCGTTGACGCCCTGACGGAGGAAGACGACGCATGAAGATCCTCAGTCTGCGCCTGAAAAATATCAACTCCCTGAAAGGGGAATGGAAAATCGATTTCACCGCCGAGCCGTTCGCCAGTAATGGGCTGTTTGCCATCACCGGGCCGACGGGGGCGGGCAAAACCACCCTGCTCGACGCCATCTGTCTGGCGCTGTATCACGAAACGCCGCGTCTGAGCAGCGTCTCCCAGTCGCAAAACGATCTGATGACCCGCGATACCGCTGAATGTCTGGCGGAAGTGGAGTTTGAGGTCAAAGGCGTGGCTTACCGCGCTTTTTGGAGCCAGAACCGCGCCCGCAATCAGCCGGATGGCAATTTGCAGGCCCCGCGCGTGGAGCTGGCGCTGTGCGCCGATGGCAAAATCCTTGCCGATAAAGTGAAAGACAAGCTGGATCTGACTGCCACCCTGACCGGGCTGGACTATGGTCGTTTCACCCGCTCGATGCTGCTCTCCCAGGGTCAGTTTGCGGCCTTCCTGAATGCCAAACCCCGAGAGCGCGCTGAACTGCTGGAAGAGCTGACCGGTACCGAGATCTACGGTCAGATCTCCGCGATGGTCTTCGAAAAGCATAAAACCGCGCGACTGGAGCTGGAAAAACTCCAGGCCCAGGCCGACGGCGTGCAGCTGTTAAGCGACGAACAGGCACAGACGCTCAGCGCAGGTTTGCAGGCACTTACTGACGAAGAAAAACAGCTGCTCGCCGGGCAGCAGCAGGCGCAGGGACATCATCAGTGGCTGAGTGAAAGCCACCGGCTGAGCGGCGAACGCCAGCGGGCGCAGGAGGCGCTGACCGCCGCGCATGCGGCATTACAGGCCGCCGCCCCGGAACTGGAAAAGCTGACCCGCGCCCTGCCTGCGGAAAAATTACGTCCCCACTGGCAGCAGTTACAGGAACGCCAGCAGGCGTTGCGCCACGCGCAGGGCCAGCACGAAAATGTGAATACTCGCTTACAACAGGTGCGCACCGGGCTGCAACAGACCTGGCAACTGGCGAATATCACCGCTACCACCCTGAAAAACGATGTGGCGCAGGTGCAGCAGTGGCTCAGCGAAAACGATCGTTTTCGCTTATGGAGCGCGGAACTGGCGGGCTGGCGTCTGACCTTTGCCCAGCAGCAGCGGGATGAAAAACAGCGGGCGGAGCTGCAAAATACACTCCGTACAACAGAACAGGCGCTCGCCGCCCTGCCGCCTTCCCCGCTGAATCTGAATCTGGAAGAAGTAAGCGCTCATTTACAACAGCACTTAGCGGGCCGCAGCGGGCGTCAACAGCTGGCGATGCTGCACCCGCAGTTTGCTGCGCTGGCAAAACGTCAGGCGCAACAGCAGCAGGAACTGGCGGAGATGGACACGCAGATCGCGGCCTGGGATCTGCGGCTTGGGGCTATTCGTCAGCAATATAAAGACAAGCGCCAGCATGAAAGCGATGTGGAAAAGCTGGTGGAGCAGGAAAAGCTGATCCTGCGCCTCGAAGCGGAACGCGCGAACCTGCAACCGGATACGCCCTGCCCGCTGTGCGGATCCACGTCGCATCCTGCCGTGGCGGCCTATCAGGCATTGCAGCCGGGCGAAAATCAGCAGCGGCTGGCGGCGCTGAAAAAAGAGGTGGAAAGCCTGCGCGAACAGGGTTTTGCCCTGAAAGGCCAGCTGGATACCCAGCGTCAGCACCGGGACAAACTCGCCGCGGCTCTTACCGCGATTCAGGAGGAAAGCGCCACGCTTCACGCCCGCTGGCAGCAGCAGTGCGCGGCGCTGAACATCGCGCTGACGCCGCAGGACGACGTGAGCGGCTGGCTGGCGGAGCAGGATCAGCATGAGCAGCAGCTGCGCCAGCTGAATGAACGCTTAACCCTGGAAGCAAGGCTGCATAAAGAGCAGCAGCGGGATGCGCAGCTGGCGGCGGAGATCGCCCGGCAGCGCGATGCGCTGGACACCGCGCTGGCACAGCTGGGCCTGACGCGCCCGGCGGTGAGCGACGAAGCGGCCTGGCTGGCGGCGCGGCAGGAAGAGTCGCAGCGCTGGCAGCAGCAGCATGACAAACTGCCACAGCTGCGGGAACAACTGAGCCGCCTCGACAGCCTGCTGGCAACGCTCGCCGATGACGGCACCACGCCGCCGCCCCTGCCGGAGCAGCAACACGCCGCCGCGCTGGGCAACTGGCAGACGCTTTACAGCGAGGCCAGTACGCTGGAAGGCCAGCTGCGCCTGTTGCAGGAGCAGATACGCCAGCTCGACAGACAGCAGGAACAGGCGCGCTCACAGTTCAGCGCGGCGCTGGCCGCCAGTCCTTTTGCGGACGAGGCCGCTTTCCTGGGCGCGCTGCTGGACGATGCGCAGCGGCAGGCGCTGGAGCAGCGTCAGCAGCAGCTTGAGCGGGCGCATCAGCAGCAAAGCACGCTCTATAGCCAGGCCGAAAGCGCGCTGGCGCAGCATCTGGCGTCCCGTCCACCGACGCTGGCGGACGACGCCGAAATCGACGCGCTGGTCGCGCAGCTTTCAGCAGTGGCACAGCAGCTGCGGGAAAACACCACCCGCCAGGGCGAGATCCGCCAGCAGCTGAAACAGGACGCCGAAAACCGCCAGCGGCAGTTAGCGCTGATGCAGAGCATCCAGCAAAATGCGGAATATGTGGAAGACTGGGCGTATCTCAATGCGCTGATCGGCTCGAAAGAAGGCGATAAATTCCGTAAATTCGCCCAGGGGCTGACGCTCGATAATCTGGTGTGGCTGGCGAATAATCAGCTCACCCGCCTGCACGGGCGATACCTGCTCAAGCGCAAGGCCAGCGAAGCGCTGGAGCTGGAAGTGGTGGATACCTGGCAGGCGGACGCGGTGCGCGATACCCGTACCCTGTCCGGCGGAGAGAGTTTCCTCGTCAGCCTGGCACTGGCGCTGGCGCTGTCGGACCTGGTTAGCCATAAAACGCGTATTGATTCGCTGTTCCTTGATGAAGGGTTCGGCACGCTGGACAGCGAAACGCTGGACACCGCGCTGGATGCGCTAGACGCCCTTAACGCCACCGGCAAAACCATCGGCGTGATAAGCCACGTCGAGGCGATGAAAGAGCGCATCCCGGTGCAGATCAAAGTACGTAAAATTAACGGGCTGGGTTACAGCAAGCTGGATAAAGCCTGGGCCGTAGAATAAGGCGTTTCCCCTCGTCCAGCCGGGCGGGGGTTTTTCTTAAGGATGATTGCCGTGTCGGGTAGTATCAAAAAAGTGATTGTTTCGCTGGCGCTCGGGACGTTCGGGCTGGGAATGGCAGAGTTCGGCATTATGGGCGTGCTGACGGAGCTGGCGAAGGATGTGCAGATCAGCATTCCCGCCGCGGGCCATATGATCTCCTGGTATGCGCTGGGGGTGGTGCTGGGCGCGCCGATCATCGCCCTGTTCTCTAACCGCTTTTCGCTGAAACATATCATGGTGTTTCTGGCGCTGCTGTGTCTGGCGGGCAACGTGATTTTCACCCTCTCCTCGTCCTATGTAATGCTGGCGATTGGCAGACTGGTGTCCGGTTTTCCCCACGGCGCGTTTTTTGGCGTCGGGGCGATCATTCTCACCAAAGTCGCGCAGCCCGGACGCGTCACCGCCGCCGTCGCAGGGATGATCTCCGGCATGACCATTGCCAATCTGATCGGCGTGCCGATTGGCACCTGGCTGAGCCATGAATTCAGCTGGCGCTATACCTTCTGGCTGATTGCGGCCTTTAACATTGCGGTGATGGTGTCGATCCTGATGTGGATCCCGGATATCGCTGACGAGGCCAAAACCACCCTCTCCGCGCAGTTCCGCTTCCTCAAATCCCCTGCGCCCTGGCTGATTTTTGCCGCCACCCTGTTCGGCAACGCCGGGGTTTTCGCCTGGTTCAGCTATATCAAACCGCTGATGATCTTCGTCTCCGGCTACGCAGAAACCACCATGCCGGCGATCATGATGCTGGTGGGACTGGGAATGGTGCTGGGTAATATGCTGAGCGGCAAGCTGTCGCGCTGGTTTACGCCGCTGCGCATCGCCATGACGACCGATCTGGTGATTGCCATTGCGCTGGCGCTGATCTTCTTCTTCGCGTGGAACAAAACCGCGTCCCTGAGCCTGGCCTTTATCAGCTGCGCCGGACTTTTTGCCCTGTCTGCGCCGCTGCAAATCCTGCTGCTGCAAAACGCCAGAGGCGGTGAAATGCTGGGAGCGGCGGGTGGACAAATGGCCTTTAATCTGGGCAGCGCGGTAGGGGCGTTTTGCGGCGGGATGATGCTGACCGCCGGGCTGACGTATGAATATGTGGCCTTACCGGCAGCCTTGCTGTCGTTATCGGCCATGATCTCACTGGTGTTGTACAGCCGCCTGAAAGGTCATGGGGCGGCTGCCGTGCAATGATTAATTTTGCGGCCACAGCCAGGCCGCGCCGCGCACGCCGCTGGAATCGCCGTGTACCGCTTTGCGGATCGGCGTTTCGCATTCACCGCCGAATACCCAGTTTTTCACCAGCGTTGGCACGGTTTTGTACAGACGATCGACGTTGCTCATGCCGCCGCCCAGCACGATCACGTCCGGATCCAGAATGTTTATCACATGGGCCAGTGATTTCGCCAGCCGCAGTTCGTAGCGGCTCAGCGCCAGTTCAGCGATCGGATCCTGCTCGCCCACCAGCCGGATAATCTCATTGCCTTTCAGCGACTGCCCGCTTAAGCGGTGGTAATCGGTGGCAAAACCGGTGCCGGAAATAAAGGTCTCGATACAGCCCTGTTTACCGCAGTAGCACGGCACTTCATCGCGATAGCGCAGTTCGTCCTCGTCCATCCACGGCAGCGGGTTGTGGCCCCACTCGCCTGCGGTGCCGTTGCCGCCAATATGCGCATGGCCATTTAGGGCGATGCCGGAACCGCAGCCGGTGCCGATGATCACCGCGAAGACGGTTTGCGCCCCCGCCGCTGCGCCATCGACGGCTTCGGATACCGCCAGGCAGTTGGCGTCGTTCGCCAGCCGTACTTCACGGTTAAGCCGCTTGCTGAGATCTTTATCGAAGGGCTGACCGTTAAGCCAGGTGGAATTGGCGTTTTTTACCACCCCGGTATAGGGCGAAATGGAGCCGGGGATCCCCATGCCGACGGTGCCGGTTTGCCCGGTCTCCTTTTCGGCCAGCTCAACCAGCGTGGCAACGGTTTCAATCGTCTGTCCGTAGTCGTTTTTTGGCGTCGGCAGACGGTGGCGGAACAGCTGTTCGCCGCTGTCGCTGAGCGCAATCACTTCTGTTTTCGTACCACCTAAATCAATTCCTATACGCACGGAAATCTCCTTGTTTTTCGCGGAATATCAACAGAGTAGGATCCCTGCCCCGTATTAGCAATGCATCGAAAGTGACAATTCGTTATCATGCCCGCTGCATTTAACGACAAGGCCGTGAAAATTATCATGCTGTGGTTCAAAAATTTGATGGTTTACCGTCTTAGCCGCGATGTTTCATTGCGCGCTGAAGAGATGGAAAAACAGTTAGCCGCGCTAACCTTTACACCTTGCGGTAGCCAGGATATGGCGAAAACCGGTTGGGTGCCGCCGATGGGTTCGCACAGTGATGCACTGACCCATACCAATAATGGCCAGATCATCATTTGCGCCCGCAAAGAAGAAAAGATCCTGCCGTCGCCGGTGATCAAACAGGCGCTGGAAGCCAAAATTGCCAAACTTGAAGCCGATCAGGGCCGCAAGCTGAAGAAGACCGAAAAAGATTCGCTGAAAGATGAAGTGCTGCATTCGCTGCTGCCGCGCGCCTTCAGCCGCTTCAGCCAGACGATGATGTGGATCGATACGGTTAACGGCCTGATCATGGTGGACTGCGCCAGCGCCAAAAAAGCGGAAGATACGCTGGCGCTGCTGCGTAAAAGCCTCGGCTCCCTGCCGGTGGTGCCGCTGACGCTGGAAAATCCAATTGAACTGACGCTGACCGAATGGGTACGCTCCGGCAGCGCGGCGCAGGGATTCCAGTTGCAGGATGAAGCCGAACTGAAAGCGATCCTTGAAGATGGCGGCGTGATCCGCTGTAAAAAGCAGGATCTCGTCTGCGATGAAATCGCCGTGCATATTGAAGCCGGAAAGCTGGTCACTAAGCTTGCGCTCGACTGGCAGCAGCGTATTCAGTTTATGATGTGCGACGATGGCTCGATCAAACGCCTGAAGTTTTCCGATGAGCTGCGCGATCAGAATGAAGACATTGATCGCGAGGATTATGCCCAGCGCTTTGATGCTGACTTTATCCTGATGACCGGGGAACTGGCGGCGTTAATTCAGAATCTGGTGGAAGGATTAGGCGGCGAAGCGCAGCGCTGATCCTGTCGATCTGCCCCCTCGCCTGAGGGGACAGATCGCTGCATTACAGATAGCGGCAAAGATAAGCGCTCGGCTCGGCCACCTGTAAATGGAATTCGCTGTGGCCGGGCACATTGAACACTTCCCCCGCCGCATAGGTTTTCCACTCCGTTTCTCCCGGCAGCAGCACGTTTAACGCGCCGCTGACCACCGTCATTTCTTCCGGCTGGGCGGTTCCGAAGGTGTATTCGCCTTCCGCCATGACGCCGACGCTGGCACGGCCAGTGCTGCTGCTGGTAAAACCAATGGATTTCACTTTACCGGAAAAGTATTCATTACTCTGAAGCATAGACTGGCCCTTATCTGTGTAGTGTATGGAAATCCACTATAGGGGCCAGGCTTTATGGCTGTCACGTAAAATCGCTGTTACATCAGCAGCTCAGAGGCAAGACGGGCGACCAGCACGTTAGAGAGCAGAACGGGAACGTCGAGGGATTTTTGCAGCAGATCGCGGTGCGCCTGGTGAAAACCGAGGCAGTCGAGCATCAGCACGTCAGCGCCCTGATCGATGAGCGTTCTACCTGCGTCCACCAGCTGCGAGCCGATAGTGTCCTGTGGACTGGCAATGGCGTACAGCGGCTCGTTTGAAAGCGCCTGCCATTTTTGCTGCTGTTCGCCAAGCATCTCTGCCATCGGCACCAGCACGCCCACCTGATGACCATCAATAATGGAGGCGACCAGCGGCGGAATAATGCGTTGCGGCTCCAGCAAAATAGCGTTGCGGGATTTCAGCCCTTCGATTTTATCGTTATACATTAGCAGGATGACATCATAGCCCTGCTTATCGAGCAGTTCGATGACGCTTTGCAGATCGCGCTTCACCTTCTGGCGCGAGACTTTTACCACCTCGCCATTGTTCAGCAGTGCGCGGATCTCGTCCTCGCCCGGCGCGGCGGCGTAATCTTCAAGGGCATCTTCAGGATCCATCTTGCCCATCAAACTAACGTGGGTGATCTGATCTTCAGCAATGTGCTCAGTTAAGAGCGGCAGCACAGCATTGAGGGGCACCACACCAATGGTGAGGATGGCCAGAGTCGCACTCATGGTTCTTTCCGCCTTCTTCACTTCAGTTATTCAGGACTGACAATTGCTCACGCCAGAGGGCGGGAGTAAAACCGGCAATGATCGTCGCAGAAAAAAGCGTAGCAGCAGATATGACCGGAGCGTGACTATTTTTGTAAACGCTTACATAAACGTCTGTTATTTCCCGAAAGGTTTATAAAATTTCCCCCGCGGCGCGGGGGAAAGGGATCAGGATTTATCAGGATCTTCGTAGCGGCGCTTGGCATCCAGCGCTTCCTGCTCGGTATTATGCTCGCTGATCAGCGAATCGGGCTTAGGGTGATCGGATCGTAATTGATACCAGGTCACGGTTTCTTCCTGGTTTCCTTTTTCAACGGTCACGATACGCGCTTCTCTTGGGTACGGCGGTCTTGTCGGCATAGCACTTCCTTTTTTATCAGTTTTTATCAGTCGTACCTGGAGTATAGCCAAAGGTAGCGCATCAGGTTTAGCTTGCGCGCGCCAGTAATAATACCGTCTGGATTTCTTCCACGACGCTTTCCGGATCCTGAGCGCCATCAACCACATAGTGCGCCGCCTCGCGATAAAGCGCATCGCGCTCGGCCAGAATATCGCTCACTTCTTCGCTGATGGGTTTACCGGTCAGCGTCGGACGCTGGGTGGCTTTCGGCGTGGCTTCAAGGCGCTGCGCCAGTACGTCCACCGGGGCGCAGAGATAAATCACTATGCCCTGTTCGCGCATAAACTGACGGTTAAATTCGCTGAGGATAATCCCGCCACCGGTGGCGATCACTGTCGATGGCGCGGTGACGCTTTGCAGGGTGGCGGTTTCCCGTGCGCGAAATCCTGACCAGCCCTCTTTTTCAACGATACTGGCGACGGTCATTTGCGCCTGATCCTGTAATACGCGATCGGTATCGACAAACTGGCAGTCGCGGACCCGGGCGAGCTGAACGCCGATGGTGGTTTTTCCGCAACCGCGTGCGCCAGTTAGAAAGATGGGTAACGTCATGACCTGGTGATCCCCCTGGTTCCGCCCATTGCAGAACGAGATATGATGAAACAAAAATGATTATCTGCTGCCAGCAAGTGTAAATAAATAATTACAGAGAAATTTAAAACAGCGGTAACATTGATTTTAGCGAGAAAAATGCACTTTAAAGTGTAAAGATAAAATGGCACGCCCACCTTACTGAATGCGTCGTCCGTTGACAAGCTTTCAGCTGCCCTGATTGCTTTCCCGGCGGCGCTTAACCTCCAGCAGCCATTTATCCAGTTCGGCGGCAAAGTGCTGACGATCGCGCTGAGAGAGCGAATCCGGCCCGCCGGTCTGTACGCCGCTGGCGCGCAGGGTATCCATAAAATCACGCATCGTCAGGCGTTCACGAATGGTGGCTTCGGTATAGCGTTCGCCGCGCGGGTTCAGCGCTGCACCGCCTTTAGCGATCACTTCCGCCGCCAGCGGAATGTCAGCGGTGATCACCAGATCGCCGGGATTGCACAGCCGCACGATTTCGTTATCTGCCACGTCGAAGCCCGCCTCCACCCGCAGGGTACGGATAAAGCGTGACGGCGGCACGCGCAGCGACTGATTCGCCACCAGCGTCAGCGGGGTTTGCGTGCGCTCAGCGGCGCGAAATAATACTTCTTTGATTACGTTCGGACACGCATCGGCATCCACCCAAATCACCATATTGACTCCTGATAAACGATTACGCCTTATTCTCGCCTGAATCGTCTCTGCCCGCAAAGACTACAAGGAAGCTTTAGCCCTGTGCGCGGATCCACGTTAAGCTATAAACCCAATCAATAAAAAACCAGGGAGTGACGTGATGGACAAAAAAATTGGTTTTATCGGCTGCGGCAACATGGGTAAAGCGATCCTCGGCGGTTTGATCGCCAGCGGCCAGGTACTGCCGGGCCAGATTTGGGTGTACACCCCCTCCCCTGATAAAGTCGCTGCGCTGCACGATCAATACGGCATCAATGCCGCCGCCAGCGCGCAGGAAGTGGCGCAGGTCGCCGATATTGTGTTTGGCGCGGTGAAACCTAACGTCATGATCAAAGTGCTGAGTGAAATCACTTCCAGCCTTAATAAAGATACGCTGATTGTCTCTATCGCCGCAGGCGTGACGCTGGATCAGCTGGCGCGTGCCCTCGGCCACGATCGCAAAATCGTGCGTACCATGCCTAACACCCCTGCGCTGGTGAATGCCGGCATGACCTCGATCACCCCTAACGCGCTGGTGACGCCGGAAGATATTGCGGATGTGGTGAATATTTTCCGCTGCTTCGGTGAAGCGGAAGTGATCGCCGAACCGATGATCCATCCGGTCGTCGGCGTCAGCGGCTCCGCCCCGGCCTATGTGTTTATGTTTATCGAAGCCATGGCCGATGCAGCGGTGCTCGGCGGTATGCCGCGCGCCCAGGCCTATAAGTTTGCGGCGCAGGCGGTGATGGGCTCGGCAAAAATGGTGCTGGAAACCGGTAAACATCCGGGTGAACTGAAAGACATGGTGTGCTCACCTGGCGGCACCACTATCGAGGCGGTCAGGGTGCTGGAAGATCGCGGTTTCCGCTCGGCGGTGATCGAAGCGATGAACAAATGCATGGAAAAATCAGAGAAGCTCAGCAAAGCCTGAGTTCAGGCGGCGATTTCGGTACGGTTGCGTCCGGCGTTTTTGGCTTTGTACAGCGCCATATCAGCGGCCTTTAGCCATTCGCGGTAGTGCAGCATATCGGCGGTTAAGGGCGCAACGCCCACGCTGATGTGCAGGGTGACGTGCGGAGCGGAGGTCAGGCGGAAGGTCGCAAGCCTGGCATGGACGCGACTCATGGCGGCAGCGGCGCTTTCCGGGCTGGTGCCGTTCATGATCACCGCGAATTCATCGCCGCCAAAGCGCCCAATCACATCGCCGCCGCGCAGACTCATTTGCAGATGGTGCGTCAGAGCAATGATGGCTTCATCGCCAATGTCATGGCCGCAGGTGTCATTGATGATTTTGAAATGGTCGAGGTCGATAAGCAGTACCGTGGAAGCCAACTGGTGGCGGCGACAATTATCGTATTCGTTACGCAGCAGGATCTCCCAGTAGCGGCGGTTGTAAACGCCGGTCATGCCATCGCGGGTGCTCATCACCTTCAGACGACGTTTCTGCGCGGCGAGCCGGTTCGCCGTTTTGTAACTCCCCCACGCGAACAGCATCGGATAGATCACCAGAAAGGGGATCGACAACCACCCTTCCAGCGGCGTACTGGTCAGCACCACGGCAATACCGGTGATTTGCAGCGTGACCAGACAGGTTACCAGCAGCAGAACTAACCCCATGCCGCATAATTTCGGTCCACCTGCGCCCATTAAATTCACGCCGATCATCATCACCAGCGCCGCAGTAGGCATGACGTTCACGCCAATAATGGCGATCCACATACCGGCAAGAATGGCATCCGTCTTCAGGTTGGCCAGTTCCGCACGCTTCGGCTCGCTGGCACGCACTGCCCTTTGCCAGGCAAAATGCGGCCAGATAAACGCCCAGCACAGCAACGCCATCCACCAGCCCCCGGGGAGGGACTGCGTCACCATAACGCCTGCCAGCGGGAAATAGAGGCCACCCACACCCGCCACGCGCGGCATCCTGGCGCGGCGGACAAACTGCTGCCCGGCCCGGTAAAGTTCGTCCTGACTGTGCAAGCTGTCGCCGTCAGGACGCGACGGCGCAGAAGTATAAAAATTGTTATCATTCATAATTTTTGGGAACATTCTGAAACATTTCCAAAAATTATAGGCAGGTGACCCGACGGGTAAGTATGAAATTTCGGGTGAGCCGCCGCGCAGCGTCACCCGTTTGTATCAGCGTTATTTTTTAAGGCAGGCGCTCATAAACTTACTGCGATCCTCGCCTTTCAGCGATTGCTGGGTCGCCTGAGAATTACATTCGCGCATTTTTTGCTGCTGGGGGGAAAGACTTTTCTGGCCCGGCTCTACTTTAGTATTTTTCAGGCAATCGCTCATATAACTTTTGCGGGCGTCGCCTTTCAACGTCTACGCGGTGGCCTGTTGATTACAAATGGTCATACGTTGCTGTTGCGGCGTCAGATCTTTTTCAGCCGCGCTGACTGCCATCATAAAAAGCATGCCAAACAGCAGGGTTACCAGGAATGTTATTTTCATATCACCATCCTCAGAACAAGTTTCTCTTTAAGCATGGCGCGTTACGAAAAAAAAACCACCCTCCGTTCATTTGCGCAATCAGGCGGCAAATGAACGGAGGGGGGTTGTAGACTATTTTCTGCCAGCAAAGACAGGCAGGGCAATAAAAGAAATAAAAAGCGCGATCGCTGGCATTCCCATTCAGTAATTTAACTGCGGGGATGCCTGAGAAGCTTTTTTACGTATTGCTGCAACAGTTCAGAATCCTTTTCCGAGACCTCGGCATCCGGGCGGGCCGCTTCCAGCGCGCCTTCGATACTCTGGATCAGCGCATTCTGTTCCGGCGCGGCCATGTGGCGCAGCAGTGCCGTCACCACAATTTCCAGCGCCTCGACCTGCGCGACCAGCTCCTTAGACTCTTCCTCCTTTTCAGCAAGCTTAACCAACAACTCTGCGATGAGGTTTTTCATAGCGCTATTTCCTTATGTGATTTTCGCTGACGTTAGCACCAGATCTGATAATTGCAAAGTAGCTTCAGGTATTATTTTTTTCAAATGATTAATGCTTTTTTATGACCGCGAATTATTTTGGCTTTGCCGGGCTGTAAATACAGCAATGCTGGCCAAAGTGTGCAGGCAAAACAACAGACTGACGGAGCATTAAGCTCCGTTAAATAATAGTTTAAGTCTGCTTACTTATTTTTTATCAATGCGAAGGCGGGTGCGCCTGAGTTCTGCCGCCAGTTGCCAGACGTTAAGCAAAACCACTACGGCTGTAGCGGCGAACACCCAGCGGAATCCGGCCATCGCGGAGACGGTCGCGCCCATCAGCGGACCGGCGACGTTGCCCAGATACATAAACGACTGGTTGTAGCCGAAAATGCGTCCGGTGACCTGATCGCTGGAGTATTTTAGCAGCAACGTCTGCACTGCCGGCAGCATGGCGCCATCCACAAAGCCAAGCAGAAAACGCAGGATGCCTAATTGCAGCGGTGAGGTGACAAAAGACATAGCGAAGAACAGCCCGACGGCGCAGATGAGCGTCGCCATCAGAATGCGGGCGGTACCGATGCGATCGCCAAGCTTACCGAGCCGGGGCGCGGAGATCAGCGCCGATACGCCCGGAATGGCGGCGATCATACCGCTAAGAAAGGCAATATTAGTGCTGTCCGGCGACAGCGACTGAATAAACAGCGCCAGCACCGGCCCCACGGATCCATTACACAACTGGATGACCATGGTCGTGACGAACAGGCTGATCACCAGCCGCGGATAAGGCAGCGAGGCAAATACCGCTTTGCCGGACAAACGCTGCGCTTTGCTGATTTTCGGCCGTACGCCTTCTTTGATCAGGAACAGCGTGACCAGAAAACTGACCACCAGCAGGATAGCGGTAATGAAAAATACCGCCCGCAGACCAACATGATCCGCCAGAAAGCCGCCCATCAACGGGCCGCCGATCACGCCGCTGATTTGCGCCGTGGACAGGGTGCTGAGCGCCCAGCCGCTGCGCTCGCGGGGCACCTGCGAGGCGACCAGCGCCATCGCGTTGGGAATGTAGCCGGAGGTCAGCCCCATGATGCCGCGCAGCAACAGGAGCTGCCAGACGTTAGTGGCAAAGGCCTGCAACAGAATGGCGATGGCCATGCCCAGCGAGGCGCGCAGCAGCATCAGCTTGCGGCCCTTGCGATCCGCGAGGCTGCCCCACATCGGCGAAACAATGGCCGACACCAGAAAGGTAATGCTGAAGGTCAGCCCCGACCACATTGACAGCGCTTCATGTGAAGTGACGCCGAGCTGCGCCACATATAGCGGCAGAAAAGGCAGGATCTGACTGATCGCCAGGCCGGTGAAAAAACAGCCGAACCAGACGGAGATAAGATTTACTTTCCAGGCTTCCATAACAGGTTGTCTTTCTTGTGTAGATCACCCATTAGCGGCACAGGCCGTAGCCGCGCATGCCAAGGTGAAAATGATTTGCGTGGGCCGCATTGTACTCCGGGCCCAGCCCGTTGCCGTAATAGTCGCAGCTGGCACTGAGCATCGCCTGAAGCCAGGGCTGGGTTTTATCCACTTTCCAGCCACGCAGTACGCTGACTTGCTGACCGGAGGCGAGACGAAACCCGCTGATATCCAGCGCATCCGCCGTGGCGTGTTCGCTCAGGCGCGCGTTCTCGCGGTGATAAATATTACGGCAGGCATAGCTGCCGAAATGGTCGATGCGCACCAGCGCGCTACCCATAAACTGCTGCGTCAAAGGACGCGCCTGTTGATCGACAAACAGCGCCGAGCTTAACGCAAGCGGACATGAGGCCAGAAAACTGCTGCTGAGCTTTACCGGGCCAAAATCGCGCACCCGCACCGCGTTGGTGAGCGGACAGCTGCCGGTGGTTTTGGCGACCGACCGCGTGGTGATCAGCCCCTGCTGATTGGCCTCTGCCAGCAAGGCGGCGCACTGCTCAGGCGGCAAGCGTCGCAGCTTAAACTGGGTAATGACGCCGGGCGGATCGCTTAAGCGCAGCGGCGTAAAGGGGTTATACCAGGAGGGCAGATGGCGATACGCCATCACGCCCGCCCCCAAAAGAACCGCGACAACAATCAGGCTTTTTCCTTTCACGCGTTCTCCTTTCAGGCTGAAGAAACATTATATCAGAAGGCCGGGAATCCGCCGTTTTGACGTGGTAAGGTAGAGACTTTCATGACGTTAATGAGTGGATGTGGTGATGAAGAAGTTGCGGGTAGGCGTGGTGTTTGGCGGTAAATCGGCGGAGCATGAAGTCTCATTGCAGTCGGCGAAAAACATCGTGGAAGCGATGGACAAAAACCGCTTCGAGGTGGTGTTACTGGGTATTGATAAGCAGGGACAGTGGCACGTTAATGATGCAGAAAATTACCTGCTGAATGCCCATGATCCGGCGCGCATTGCGCTCAATCCTTCCGCAACCCGCCTGGCGCAGATCCCAGGCCAGGCGGAACAGCCGCTGATTAACGCCGACAATGGCGAGCCGCTGCCGCACATTGACGTGATTTTCCCGATTGTGCACGGCACGCTGGGGGAAGACGGTTCTTTGCAGGGTATGCTGCGCATGGCTAACCTGCCGTTTGTCGGCTCAGACGTGCTCGGATCCGCCGCCTGTATGGATAAAGACGTCACCAAGCGCTTGCTGCGCGATGCCGGACTGAATATCGCCCCCTTTATCACCCTGACGCGGGCAAACCGCCAGCGCTATTCTTTCGCTGAGATGACCTCGACGCTCGGCCTGCCGCTGTTTGTTAAACCGGCAAACCAGGGGTCGTCCGTTGGCGTCAGTAAAGTGACCACTGAAGCGCAGTATGAGGCGGCGGTGCGTCTGGCCTTCGAATTCGATCATAAAGTCGTGGTGGAAAAAGGCATTGTCGGTCGCGAAATCGAATGCGCCGTGCTGGGTAACGACGAGCCTGAAGCCAGCACCTGCGGCGAAATCGTGCTTAACAGTGAGTTTTACGCTTACGATACCAAGTACATTGATGATAACGGCGCGCGGGTGGTGGTCCCGGCGGATATCGATCCGGCGGTCAATGACGCGATCCGTAATATTGCGGTACAGGCATATCAGACGCTGGGCTGCGCCGGGATGGCGCGCGTGGACGTGTTTCTCACGGCTGATAATGACGTAATTATTAATGAAATCAACACGCTGCCAGGATTCACCAATATCAGTATGTATCCCAAGCTGTGGCAGGCAAGCGGTATCGGTTATACGGAGCTGATTAGCCGTCTGATCGATCTGGCGTTAGCGCGCCATCAGGCCGACAGCGCGCTGAAAAGCACCATGAATTAATCCGGCGTTTTCGCCGCCGTCTCGTCTTCTGCGGGGCGGCGGCGAATAATCAGCCCCGCCAGCCAGAAGCTGATCACCCAGGTCACCAGCCCGACGGCATACGTCTGCCAGCCCTGCGCCTCAAATCCCAGTAGTCCCACCACGCCGTTAAGAATGAAGATCAAACCAATGGCAAACGCATAATAATGCCAGTCACGGCGAATTTTCTCAGGCAGTTTCATAACAACTCCGCAGGCTAAAAAAATATCCTCGCATATTTGCGCCTGCACGTCTGTGCGGCATGCGGAAAATCTTAAATGTTAATGAATAAATATATATGTTACAAAAATGTGAGTGTCAGCAAAAATTGATTATTCTTCCCCGCGTTACGGTGCAATTTGTCACCAATCTGATATTGACAATCACGATGTCCTGTCAAAATAAACTCAGTATCACCGGCTTTTAGCCGACGTTCATCATGAGTAGCGGAGGTCGATATGGCAGACTTTACTTTGTCGAAACCCTTTTCGGATCGGAAAGGAAAAAAGCGTGACGCCTCCACCCCGGGTAACATTGCGTATGCCGTATTTGTACTGCTCTGCTTCTGGGCCGGTGCGCAACTGTTAAACCTGCTGGTGCATGCGCCTGGCGTGTTTGAACATCTGATGCAGATGCAGGATGTAAACCGGCCGCACGTTGAAATGGGGCTGGGCGTAGGGACCATTTTTGGTCTGGTCCCCTTCCTCATCGGTAGCGCCATTCTTGGCGTCATTGCCCTGCTGCTGCGCTGGCGGCGTTACGACTAAGCCTTTTATTTCTGTCCCATGCAGCGCGCCCGACGATCGTCCACACGCTTAGCAAACCAGGCGGTCGTCAGGTTGCGGGTGATTTTCGGGCTTTCCAGCTGAATGCCGGGCAACATCTCTTTCGGCTGCGCTTTCCCGCTTTTCTGCTCTGCTAAACGATACACTTCACGATAGAGCGCGGTCTTTTCAAACGCCAGACTGTCGCCCTTCTCCAGTTGCTGACGAATTTCACGCTCGCTCATATCCAGTTTTCCCGCAAGCTTACGCACTGCCAGCTCGGTTTTACCCGGTTCGCGCGTATCGTAACGGATCAGATCGCCATCCAGCGCCAGCTTCACGCCGCTGGCTTTGCTGACCGCATTCTGGAACGCGGCATTGCGGCTGGCGTACCATCCGGCATTAAAATCGGCGAAACGGTAAAGCGGCGCGGAGTAACTGGCGGGATAGTTAAGCAGGTGATAAGTCCCGAACCACAGACCGCCGCGGCGGGTGAACACTTCCTGGCGCACTGAGCCGTCCATCTTCCACGGGTAACCGCTGGCATGCTTTTCAGCAAAGTCGATGCTCACCTGCATCGGCCCGCCGGTGTGCACCGGATTCAGCGAACCAAAGAGCGTCTGACCCAGCGGCACGCGGTCAATAAGATCGTCGAAAATCGCGCTGAGCTGCTTTTCGGTCTTCACGTTATCAAGACGCTCGCTGTAGCTTTTGCCTGTGGTGGAGTTGATTTTCAGCGCGGTGTGCACAACAAACGAGGGAATGTGCAGCCGCGCGGCGCGCTTGTCGATCTCCTGCCAGGCGATTTTGCTCAGCCCCGGCACCGGGGGATCGGCCTGATAGTTAGACTCCTGCTGCGCCACCGCCAGCACCGAGCAGATATTTTCCAGCGTCGGTGCCAGCGACTGGCTTTCAAAGGTGGTTGCCAGGTCCTTCGCCCATGCGTCGCGATCTTTCACGCTGGCGGGCATTTTCGCCCGCACCACGCCTGCCACATCAACCGCCTTCTCCCCCTCTTTTAGCGGCGTCGCACGCTCTGTGCTACATCCGGCGAGGATAAGACCGGCCAGAATCGGGATAAAACGTGGTGCGATCAAAGACATACTCTTTCCCTGTATCAGCTCAGTGTGGTGACAACGTCCGGGGTTTCCTCGTTATCGAGGGTGCGCTCGAAGGTACGCAAACGCTTGTAGATAGACATTAGTTCCACCAGCGTTGTCCAGGAGTTGATCAGATACTGGAAGGAGCTGCGCACCTGGTCAAATACGTTGGTGATCTGCGTCATCAGTCCGAGCGTGATGGTACCGGCAACAATCGACGGGAACAGCAGGAAAAGGCCGAAAACGTTATCGATTTGCAGGTAAAAAATACGCGCGATATTGAAGTACATATAGTGAAAATAGAGGCGGAAATAGTTACGGCGCACCGCGGCAAACAGCTCGCGTACGGTAGGCGGATCGGCACGCTCCGGATCGTCCTCGCCATACACCAGCTCTTTACGGTAGGCCGCTTCCACGCGCTGATTTTTAAACTCCAGCCCCGGCAATTTGATACCCACCACCGCCAGCAGGCCGGTGCCCACCAGCGACCAGAGGATAGCCGCCACCACCAGACCATAGGGGATATGCCCGATAATGGGGAGCTCCGGCACGTGCGCCGACAGCGTCACCAGAATCGGCAGGAAAGCGATCAGCTTCATAATGGCGTTGAGGAAACTGACGCCCATGTCTTCCAGCGTGCTGGAGAAGCGCATGGTGTCTTCCTGCACACGCTGCGCGGCCCCTTCGATATGGCGTAAACGCTGCCAGTGCGCCATGTAATATTCGTTCATCGCCGTGCGCCAGCGGAACACATAGTGGCTGACGAAGAAGTTATTCAGCACCGCCACCAGCACCGCGATCAGCGCGATACCCAGGAAGACGCCGATTTCGCGATAGAACTGGCCCAGGGTAACTTTGTGCGGCGCGCTGAGCGCGGTCTGGATCAGATCGTAAAAAGGCGCGTACCAGGCGTTAATCGCCACGCTCACCTGCACCATAAACCAGGTGACGAAGATGATCAGTGCCGTGCCCAGAATCGACCAGTTCTGCCAGCGATGCGGCGCGGCTTTATACCAGAACAGCGCAAAAATCCCCACGCAGAGGGCGTAGTAAGCGTAAAAGACCAGATAGCCGCCCGACCAGAAGCGCGCAGCGCCAATCGGGACGTCATCAGACGCACCGGCAATGTGTTGTAGCCAGTCGCCCCCGCCTGCCTGCCAGAAAATTACGGCAATCAGCGCCCAAATAAATGCCGACAAAAAGAATGGTCCCGGCTTTGGGAAAAAAGACTTAAACATATCTGCTCCTGAAGCTTCTCATTTTTATAGCGAACAACGTGCTTAACGGATGAAATCCGCCTTTCAGACCAACCGGCGGTGGCTTAGTTCGCCTGCCACTCGCCAAGAATTGTTTCTGTGGATTTCACCTGCACCGGATTGCCGGGCATGATCAGCGTGCGCCAGACCTCATTGTGGTGAGCAATCAGCGACGCCGCGTCGACCGCGGCGCGATTCGCTGTGGTGTGAGCATCCTCTGCCACTGTGATCGCGTAACCGCGGCTGGCCCCGGCTTTGATCGTGGTATCGACGCAGTAATCTGTCGCACAGCCGCAAATCACAAATTCGCTAATGCCGTTATCTTCCAGCAGCTGCGCCAGTTCGGTTTTATAAAAAGCATCGCAGGCGGTTTTCGTCACATAGTTCGCCCGTTCTGGCTGAACAAGTTCGGGTAATAATGCGAAGCCTTCGCTGCCGGCTTCCAGACCACCCTCTTCGCAGTGCTGGATAAAAATCACCCTGTCTGCGGCTTGTGTCAGTTGGTTAATACGCATGACGCACTGCTCACGCTGCAAGCGCGGAGTGGCGAAAACACCGTTCTGCATATCCACAATCATGACTACCCGTTTGGCTGACATCGCTTTGCCCCTGAGAAAATTGCCGAAGTTTAGGAGGTTACCATAAGGCTGGCGTCACAGAAGCAGACATTAAAGGGCAAGAAAACCCGTCTGTTTACGCATCGTTACGTTTTAACCGCGAATAATGCCCTTTTCCGGGCTTTGCATCGGGCAGCTAAATAGTATAAATACGCATAATCTTCTTAATTCTTTGATGGATACTTTGTTGAAACGTTGTCTGCTTTTATCCGTGATGCTGGGCGTGCTGAGCTTCTCGTCGGCCAATGCCGCGCAACCCTCGCTCGATCCGGAATTTGCCTCTGATGTTGTCGATCGCTACGCAAACCATATTTATTACGGTAGCGGCGCCACCGGCATGGCGATGGTGGTGATCGATGGTAACCAGCGGGTGTTTCGAAGTTTTGGTGAAACCCGACCGGGCAGCAACGTCCATCCGCAGCTTGATTCCGTGATCCGCATCGCTTCGATTTCCAAGCTGATGACCAGCGAGATGCTGGTGAAACTGCTGGATCAGGGCGTGGTTAAACTTAACGATCCCCTGAGCAAGTATGCCCCGCCAGGCGCACGTGTTCCGACTTATAACGGCACGCCTATTACGCTGGTTAACCTTGCCACCCATACCAGCGCGTTACCGCGCGAACAGCCGGGCGGCGCGGCGCATCGTCCGGTATTTGTCTGGCCAACACGCGAGCAGCGCTGGAACTGGCTTTCTACCGCTAAGCTGAAAACCGCGCCGGGAGCGCAGGCAGCCTATTCAAACCTGGCTTTTGATCTGCTGGCGGATGCGTTGTCCACCGCAGCAGGCAAACCTTATCCGCAGCTTTTCGAAGAGCAAATTACCCGTCCGCTGGGTATGAAAGACACCACTTTTACGCCGTCGCCGGATCAGTGCAAGCGGTTGATGGTGGCGGAGAAAGGCGCGAGTCCCTGCAATAACACTCTGGCGGCCATAGGCAGCGGCGGCGTGTACTCGACGCCGGGCGATATGATGCGCTGGATGCAGCAGTTCCTCTCCTCCGATTTTTATGCGCGTAATAATCAGGCCGATCGGATGCAGACGCTGATCTATCAGCGCACGCAGCTTACGCGAGTGATCGGAATGGACGTCCCCGGCAAGGCTGATGCGCTCGGTCTTGGCTGGGTGTACATGTCGCCTAAAAATGGCCGTCCTGGGATCATTCAAAAAACCGGCGGTGGCGGCGGTTTTATTACCTATATGGCGATGGTGCCGAAAAACAATGTCGGCGTTTTTGTTGTGGTCACCCGTTCACCGCTGACGCGTTTTGTAAATATGAGCGACGGCGTAAACGACCTGGTCAGTGAGCTGAGTGGCCATAAGCCGGAAGTGATCCCGGCATCCTGAGCCGCTGCGCACGTTCAGTAATCCAGGGGCAGGCGGTTAATGCAGACCAGCTTGCCCTTCTCCATGCGAATATAATCACCCTGCCTCAGTGCCGCCAGCACCTCTGCAATGACCGAACGTGAAATCAGCGTGCGCCGCTGGATATAGGTCATAACGCCTATACGGGCGCGCAAAGCATCATCCCATTTCGCCATCGTCAGTAGCGTTGCACGTATTTGCGCATAGGAGCTGGTGCCAATCAGTTGCTGGTCGCGCGCTTCCAGCGCCCGGTTTTGCCAGGTCATCCAGTAGAAGGCGTCCCGCCAAAGCTGATGTTTATCCAGAAGTTGTAACGTGGTACTGGCAGGAAGATGATAGCCGCGACAGGATGTTTCAACATGCAGATGATAGTGTTCCTGCGTCGGCATTGCGCCGATACCGAGCCCAAAAATCCCCGGTGCGGCCACGACGCCAAGCAGCAACCGATTATTCTGACGTTCTAAAGAAATTGCCCCTTCAAGGAAAACGTAAGTACGCAGTTCATTACTCTCTTCCGGAACGATAACGCTGCCCTGGGCATATTCAAAGGGCGTTCCTGAAGGCATTAACCGATGATTCAGACGATGAAACTCGTCTACCGGTTGGCTGTTGATCATTTTTACTGTCTTTCCTTGCTGATAAACCCGCCAGTTGCCTGGCGGGCTTTATTACACAACAGGTGAACAAAAACGATACTGTTCTTACCAGGTATATTTCACACCAACATTCGCGCCCCAATCCTGCTCAACGTCGCCGCCGCCCAGGTAGGTTGCATCGCTGTAAGCGCTGAAGTTTTTGGTAAAGCTAAACTGGGT
This sequence comes from Enterobacter sp. SA187, assembly GCF_001888805.2. NCBI lineage: Bacteria > Pseudomonadati > Pseudomonadota > Gammaproteobacteria > Enterobacterales > Enterobacteriaceae > Enterobacter > Enterobacter sp. SA187. The sequence continues at coordinate 2,145,903 of NZ_CP019113.1, read as the reverse complement.
ACCCAGTCCAACACGAACCGCTGAACCTTCAACACCATTGTCGATGTCGTCGTTATTAATTTCTGCACTGTTGTCGGCGTCGTCATACACCCACGCCAGTTTGAAGTACGGGGTCAGCGCCTGGTCGGCACCGTAATTGAAGGTGTAACCCGCATCGAAGCCCAGTTCATAACGCAGGCTGTCATAAGACTGACCGTCCATACGCATGTCGTTGCTCAGCTGATAGTCATCGCCCGACTGGAACAGACCATTGATGCTGGCATAAGGCGTCAGATAACCGGTGTTATCGAACTTAAAGTCATAACCCATTTTCAGACCGAAGCCCCAGGCGTCTGTTGAAGAATCACCATCAACATACTGGCCGTTGCTCATAGTGGCTGACAGGTCATTATTGAAACGGTTGTAACTTAATGAACCATCCAGGAAGACATCGTTGGCAAAGCGAGCGGAAGAATACAACCAGGCAGACTGACTGTCCTGATCAACCTGACCCGTTCTGTCGCTGATGTCGCCTTTTGCGAAGCCCGCCGCAGCACCGATGGTCCATTTAGCGTTGTTTCCTTCAACCAGGGAGTCAACACCCACCATGATACCGCTGGCATCCTGATCGTAAGCAATGGTGCCGTTATCGCCGTTGTAGCTGCCGCCAAAGTAGCTTACCCATGCCCCGCCGTTATCGGTCAGACCATGGCGGCCATTGGTCAGGCGAGCGCCTAACGTGTCCTGCTCAAGGTTCCAGATATTGGTATTGGCAGACGGAATGCTCAGCGCCATGTTGGCGTAATCGGTCAGCTCTTTCTGCTTGAGGATAACGGTATTGCCGTTCTGCTCAGCCTGATAGGTGTAAGCCCCCAGGTCGGCTTTGTTGGCAGCGGAGAAGGTAGCGTTACTGTTCTGGTCGTTAATGTAGATAAGTTCTTTATCTTTGTATTCGGCAACAGAACCGGCACCGGTGGCGTTATCGATACGCACTTTATAGTTACCGGTCGCAGCAATGACGTTGTCAATGGAGCTGTTATCCAGTTCATCGCCATTATTGATATCGCCGTTACCGTTAACGGTCAGGTGACCATCAGAATTCATGGCGATAGTACCGTAACCGTAGTTAGCCTGCGTTTTATCCCAGGTACGGTCGTTGACCAGATCCGCATTCAGTACATAATCGCTGCTGTGGATATTGAACACACCGGACACCACATCACCATGGTTATCCGCAACGTTACCGCTGGTCAGTTCCAGTTTATCGGTGCTGAAGACGCCGTTGTCATACTGATCGACATTAACATCTAATGCGCCGCCGTTTGTTACGGTGATGGTATTGGCGTACAGAGAGTAATCACCATAGTGAGTGACGTCATCATTCAGCGCAACGGTACTGAAGGTATTAATCGTCAGGTGATCGGTGTTTACCTGTCCATCTTCACCAATGTTCATTGATGAACCGTTGGTTAATACGATGGTATCTGAAGTTAAACCAGAGTCAGTTACGTTTACCTGAGAGCTATTATTTACTGCCAGGCTATCAATGACAGAACCATTAACGGTATCCCATTCAGAACCGTTATTTAAGGTTACATTAAACACGCCGCTCTGGAATACCTGATTGCTGACAACGCGTCCCCAGTCGTTGGCTTCAACGATAGCGCCCGGAGTAAGACTATTAGTCGCCACATCATACATTGTCGCTGGCGCAATATCGTCAGCATAAATGTTTGCTGAACCTACCCACTTGCTGCCGTTGTCCAGAGTAATGTTCAGCTCATCAACATTCTGTGCGTCGTCAACCCAGCCACCGTTAGTGTCCAGAATGCCGTCACCATTAGAATCATGACCCGTTGAATAGAAAAACTCGCCGTCATCATTCCAGTTACTGGTAAATTCAACATCGCCCAGCAGAGTAGAATGATTGAAATAGACGTTGTTCTTCATTGAGTAATGTGAAGCCGCGTTGTCTGTGAAAGACAGGGCTACGTCATTTGCACCGCCGTTGCCTGCGTAATCACTCGGCTCTTCAGAGTTTCCGAAATGACCACCAAACTCGCCGAAATTATCGTCCTCATACGATTCCAGCGGACTTTGCGAACCGGAAGTCACTGTGGAATTGGTCACGCTGATAGTGTTATCCCACTGGTGATATTCGGAGCCGTAATTCGTATTGGTGGTATCCCCCTGGCTCAACGCAATACCTGCAACGCGTGAGTTATCAGACATATTAATATTGCTTTCTACATCCAGATTAACGGCTACGCCGCGGGAGGTATAGAAAGACTCGTTCGTGGATTTCCCTGTCGTACCATCCAGATAAATGTCTGTAAAGTAAAGCGCTTCAGAGTCATCGTCAATGGTAGAATTGGCGACGTTCAGTGTAAATATATCGCCATCGTACCAGTTAGTATCAACGATGGTCGTGCCGTCGTTGAAAGAATACCCTTCATAGGTGCGAGGCAGGTAGTCGCCCGTGTCCGGGTCGGTGGAGGCAGGGGTTATACCATAATAACCAAACGGCAATTCTGAGGTAATGGAACCATGAATATTTGAGTTTGCGATGTTTACCGTATTATCTGAACCTGACACATAGTCATGATTTAAATAATAAGTTGAAATGGTGCCATTAACGGTATCACCGTTGAAGGATTGATCATAATCAGCGTTGGTGTTGTTATGATAAATAAAACCACTGTAAGTGACATAGTTGCCATCAGAACCTGGAGCATCCATGTTACCCCAGTCCAGTACAGTATAAGTATTGTCGTGATAGCCCCAGGTATTATAGGTTGCAGCATTTGCCTGAGAAGCGATTGCCAAAGTGCAGGCTAATGCTAGTTGAGATACAACGAGTTTCTTTTTCCAGGAGTGCATTTGTCATCCCTCCTCAGGGATTTAATTCGTTAGCTCGTAAAAATAGAACAGCAATAATATTGCCACCCCGGGAATTATGCGGTGGAGGGTTAGGAAAGTTCAACTAATCCGCTCATAAAGTACGAATCCAGACATAATAATCAGGCACGACAGCCAACATGTGAATTATCCTGTCAAAACAACTGGTTATACCAGCTTATTTTCATCAGGGGACGATTTTTTAAGATTAAAATCCAGATATACATTGATATCGGTGATTATTTAAAAATCGTCATTTAGCAAACCTATAATTATTTATAAAAATGAAAAACGTAGTTAGCAAATAAATATATGAATGCGAATTTATAGTGCAGTAAATATATTACGAGTTCACGTTACGCCAGTCTGCCACGGCGGTCTGTAAGGCCAGTTTGGTGAAACATCACGGTCAAATTGAGGTAAAATGCCATGGTGTCCCACCAACATCAGGCAAATCATGACCGACTTAATCACCCGCCCGCGCCGTCTGCGCAAATCACCCGCACTCCGCGCCATGTTTGAAGAGACAACACTGAGCCTTAACGACCTGGTGTTACCAATTTTTGTTGAAGAAGAACTTGCCGACTACAAGGCCATCGATGCCATGCCGGGCGTGATGCGCATACCGGAGAAGTTTCTCGCCCGCGAAATTGAACGCATTGCGAAGGCCGGGATCCGCTCGGTGATGACCTTCGGCATATCACACCACACTGATGCCACCGGCAGCGATGCCTGGAAAGAAGACGGTCTGGTGGCGCGTATGTCGCGGATCGCAAAAGATGCCGTGCCGGAAATGATCGTGATGTCCGACACCTGTTTTTGTGAATACACCTCCCACGGCCACTGCGGTGTGCTTTGCGAGCACGGTGTCGATAACGACGCAACCCTCATCAATCTTGGCAAGCAGGCGGTAGTCGCCGCGGCCGCCGGCGCTGATTTTATCGCCCCGTCCGCCGCGATGGATGGTCAGGTACAGGCGATACGTCAGGCGCTTGATGCGGCTGGCTTCAACGATACCGCCATCATGTCCTACTCCACCAAATTCGCCTCTTCGTTTTACGGCCCGTTTCGCGAAGCCGCCGGTACCGCGCTGAAAGGCGATCGTAAAACCTATCAGATGAACCCCATGAACCGTCGTGAAGCGATCCGCGAATCCCTGCTCGACGAAGCCCAGGGCGCAGACTGCCTGATGGTGAAACCGGCTGGCGCCTATCTGGACATTCTGCGCGATATTCGTGAACGCACGCAGCTGCCGCTTGGCGCATACCAGGTAAGTGGCGAGTACGCGATGATCAAATTCGCCGCTCAGGCGGGCGCGATTGATGAAGATAAAGTGATCCTCGAAAGCCTGGGCGCGATCAAACGCGCCGGCGCAGATCTGATCTTCAGTTACTTCGCGCTGGATCTGGCGGAACGCAAGATCCTCTAATCAACAGGGCGGGGGTATCCCGCCTTTTTTATGCCTTTTATATTCCCGCTTAACGATTTTATTTATTCATACCGCTGAAATGTAAACGTCATCATGCCCTTCTACTGTCTGCATCAGGACGGGAGGAGGAGCCAACATGTTTAGCCTCGATAATGTACTCGACGACCTCTGGCCGCAGGCCAGACCGGCGCCCTGGCAAAAAAATGCGTTGCGACGTCTGTTCTATGAAGAAGAGTTTCAGCAATTCGCCGCCCGGCATCGTCATCTGAAAGGGCTGGAGATGGTCGAGCAGGTGCTTGAACACTTACAGATCCGCTGCACCATTTCCGCTCACGACCTTGAACAAATCCCCGAACATGGCCCGCTGGTGATCGTCGCCAACCACCCTACCGGTACGCTTGACGGCCTGGCCCTGCTGTATGCCGTCTCCCGCGTGCGCCGCGATGTAAAAGTGGTCACCAATCGCATGCTGAGCCATCTGGAGCCGCTGAGCTCGTTGTTTATTCCGGTCGATAATCTGGGCGGGCGCACGCGAAAAGCCTCGCTGCAACAGATGGAAAATCAGTTACAGGATGGCGGCGTGCTGATCTTCTTTCCGGCGGGGGAAGTGTCGCGCCTGACCCGCAGCGGCATACGCGATCGCAGCTGGCAGGCGGGTTTTGTCAAAATGGCGGCGAAATTCCGCGCTCCGCTGCTGCCGGTGCATATCCGTGCCCACAACAGCGCGCTGTTTTACGCCAGTACGCTGATTTCCCGCACGCTGCCGTTGCTGCTGCTAATGCAACAGATGTTCCGCCGTCGCAACAGCAGCCTGCCGATCAACATCGGCCAGCGCATTCCCTGGGATAGCTGGTACAGTCCGCAAAGCGCCTCGCGGGAGATGGCCGAAAAATGCCGTCAGCACCTGATGCATTTAAGCAAAAACCAGCCCGGCATCTTGCGAACCGAGTGCGCCATTGCCCGTCCGGAAGATCGTCTCACCCTGAAGCGGGCGCTGGGCAAAGCCGAATGCCTGGGGCAAACCGCGGACGGAAAAACCATCTATTTATGGCAGCGCAACGGCGAAGAAGATGCGCCGATCCTGCGCGAACTGGGCCGCCTGCGTGAGATCGCCTTTCGCGCGGTGGGCGAAGGCAGCGGTAAACGCCGTGACACGGATCGCTACGATGATGACTATCTGCATCTGATCCTGTGGGATGAAGCGGATCTGGAAGTGGTTGGCGCATACCGTTTTAAGCCTGCTGCCAGCGCCCTTAACGCACAGGGCATCGAAGGGCTTTACAGCCACAGCCTGTTCCATTACGACGACAAAATGGCCGATATTCTGCAACAGGGCATCGAACTGGGGCGCAGTTTTATTCAGCCGCGCTACTGGGGACGCCGGGGTCTGGACTATTTATGGTCCGGTATCGGGGCGTATCTGGCGCGTTTTCCGCAGTATCGCTATCTGTTTGGACCGGTTTCCATTTCCGGCGGTCTGCCTCCCGCCGCGCGGGATTTGCTGGTGGCCTTTTACCGCCTGTGGTTCCCGCCTGCGCACCCCTTCGCCGCCTCGCGCCGCCCTTATCCTGCCAGTCTGCCGGATGTGCTGGCACAGTTTACCGGCGAAGATTACACCTCCGATCTTACGCGCCTGAAATCCCTGCTCGGCAATCTGGGCTGCGGCATTCCCCCGCTGTACAAACAGTATTCCGAGCTGTGCGAGCCGGGCGGCGTGCAGTTTATTGATTTCGGCAGCGATCCCGATTTTAACCACTGCGTGGACGGGCTGGTGCTGGTGGATCTCACCTATCTTAAAACCAATCGCTACGAGCGCTACATTGGGGTGCACCGTTAAACCTGCAGCGTCTTCCCGCCGGGAAAGACGCCATTTTTCGGTTAATGGTGTGACATTTTTTTCATTTCACCGGTGAATGTTTACAAAATTAATTTTCCCTCATACTTTGGCTTAAGAGAGGGTTGATGCCATTCACTTAATAAAACAATCCCTTTTTCGTGAATAGCGCATCATTTTTATCTAAATAGAATCCTAAAAATTGTGAAAAAGAGCGCAGGGATATATTTACCAGACAATTAATAAATCTTGTTAAAAGATGCACTAAAACATAATGATTGACACTTACCCTACCCCAAATTAATATCGTTAACGTTCTCAACTTCTAATTTTATTCAAGATAAAATCATGCCTGTTGTTTATAAGATGCAAACTATCGACAAAGGACATTTTACTACGTTCAGAAACACAATAGCCCGCGCACCCGCACCATTATAAAAACAACAAAAAAACTACAATAAAGGATGACTATTGTGGATAGTAAAATGCACGTCGGTATTTCTGATCATTTTATACAAAACCGTAAACCTGGTATTCTGGCAATTGGCGCGCACCCGGATGATATTGAACTTGGCTGCGGTGCGACCCTGGCTAATCTTGCTGCAAAAGGCTTTCACATTACCGCTATTATTCTTACTGCGGGTAATGCCGGTTGCCCTGCGGGAATAAGCCGTCATGATGAATCCCGGCTGGCGCTGAACACGCTGGGCTGTCAGGATTTATTTCCGTTTCATTATCAGGATACCCGCACCGATCATTATCTGGATGCCATTATCAACAGCATCGGTGAAGTGATAAAAGCACAGGAAGACGCTGGTATCAGGTTTGTGCGTACTTACACCATGCACGACAAAGACCGCCATCAGGACCACCGCGCAACCTATCAGGCCTCGATGGTCGCCTGTCGCACCATACCGCAAATATTGTGTTATGAAACGCCAAGCTGTCGTCTGTCTTTTATTCCGCAAGCCTTTGAAGAGTTTGATGAGAAGGCGCTGACGAATAAAATTGCCGCCCTTAAATTTCATCAAAGCCAGAAACATCGCGATTATATGCAGCCTGAGTCCATAAGAGCGCTGGCTCAATTTCGTGGTTTACAGGCAGGCATGAATTTGTGCGAAGGTTTCGTTGTGCAAAAAATGATTTTGTGAGAAAAAATGAAAACTATCATTTTTATTATGATGAGTATCACTATCCTTTGCTGGATCCTGCTGCGCTTAAATAAAAAACCCAGCCGGCGATATGGTGAAGTGGATGCCATTATTCCCGCCTATAACGAAGGCCCCTGCCTCGCCCAGTCACTGGATAATCTGCTGCGTAATCCTTATTTCCGCACGGTCATTTGCGTCAATGATGGCTCAACCGATAATACAGAAGCCGTAATGGCGCAGGTGAAAAAAAAATGGGGCGACCGTTTTATAGCCGTGACGCAAAAAAATACCGGTAAAGGCGGCGCGCTGATGAATGGTCTGCAATACGCCACCTGCGATCAGGTTTTTCTGAGCGATGCCGACACCTGGGTGCCCTACGATCAGGACGGGATCGGCTACATGCTGGCGGAAATTGACAGCGGCGCGGATGCCGTTGGCGGTATCCCATCAACCCACCTTCAGGGTGCAGGCATTCTTCCCCATATTCGCGCCACGGTAAAGCTGCCGATGATCGTCATGAAACGCACCTTACAGCAGTTTCTCGGCGGCGCGCCCTTCATCATCAGCGGGGCCTGCGGCATGTTCCGTACCCGGGTACTGCGTAAATATGGCTTTTCCGATCGCACCAAAGTTGAAGATCTCGATCTCTCCTGGACGCTGATCGCCAACGGTTATTGCATCCGCCAGGCCAATCGCTGCGTGGTTTACCCCCAGGAGTGCAATACCTTTCGGGATGAGTGGAAACGCTGGCGACGCTGGATTGTGGGTTACGCCGTCTGCATGCGTTTGCATAAATCGCTGATCTTAAGCCGCTTCGGCATATTTTCAATCCTGCCCATGGTGCTGGTGGTGATTTACGGCGTCATGACCTACGCGATGGTCTGGACGTGGAGCATCATTACGCACGGGCCCATAGGGATTGTGGAGTCTGTCTTCCCGCTGATCTGGGTGGGGATCGTCTGTGTGATCGGCACCTTCAGCGCCTGGTATCATCGCTGCTGGCTATTAATTCCGCTGGCACCTCTCTCTGTGTTTTACGTATTACTGGCCTACGCCATATGGATGGTTTATGGAATTATTGCCTTTTTCACTGGACGTGAACCTCAGCGCGACAAACCCACCCGTTATGCTGCCGTGGTGGAAACGCCGCCCGCTTCAACCGGCAAACCTGTCGCCGCTGATGATCAGCTATCTCAGGCTTGAGCCTTCGGCAACCGCTCCTGTGGAGATTGCCCCGACGGCGCTGATCGACGAAAGCGCGGGGGAAGTCCGCATCGGCCAGGGCACAAAAATTTGCCACGGCGCGGTGATCCAGGGGCCCGCGGTGATAGGCGCTCATTGCCTGATCGGCAACTACGCCTTTATTCGTCCCGGCAGCGTGCTGAGCAACAATGTCAGGGTGGGCTTCGCCACTGAAATCAAAAACGCGGTCATTGAAAAGAACGTCGCCATTGGGCCGCAATGTTTTATTGCCGACTCGGCGATCGGGCAGGACGCCTATCTGGGGGCGCAGGTACGCACCAGCAACCACCGGCTTGATGGCAAAACCGTCAGCGTCGATATAGCAGGAGAGCGGATCGACACCGGCTGTGAAAAGCTCGGCGCCTGGATTGGCCGGGGTGCGCGGCTGGGCATCCAGGTGATCATTTTGCCGGGACGCATAATCGCGCCGGATACCCTGCTGGGGCCGCGTATTCTGGTGGAGAAAAATCTGCCATCCGGCCGCTACAGCCTGAAACAGGAAATCATTCATAAGGAGATGACAGATGAGGCGAATTGCGCTGGCAATAACGGCAACCCTGATGTGCGCGCCGTTGCACGCGGAGCTCACCAGCCTGACCGCCGGCTATGATTTTAACGACTATTCCGGCTCCCATGGTTCGCGGAATATGCTGTTTGCTGAAATCAAAAATACGCTGGATAAGGGCGCGCTGGTGGTTAATCTCAGCGAAGGGGAGCGGGAATACGCGGCCGGTGAGCGCTATCACAGCGTGCGGGGCCGCGCGTCCCTCTGGCATCGCTGGAATGACAGGCTGTCCACCCGCAGCAGCATCGCGCTGGCAGAAGATACGCCCGTTTTCGCCCGCCAGGATCTCCAGCAGGATGTAACGCTCAAAGTGCTTAAACCACTGCTGGTCACGGGAGGCTATCGCACTGCCCGGTATTATGGCGGCGTCGATGTGGACGCCTGGTCCGCAGGGTTAACGTATTACGCGGGGCCGACCATCACCAACTGGCGTTATACCTGGTACGACTCACACGGCGCCGGGGACAGCTACAGTCATGTGGTGTCGCTGAAACTCAACGACGCCGCTGGCAAAGGCAGCACCCAGATGTGGTTTGCCTGGGGCAGCGGTGCCTATAACTATGACTGGGCGCCGGAGAGCTACACCGGCACCACGCAAAGCGTCAGCCTGCGCCGCGTACAGCCTCTGAATGCGCACTGGGTGCTGGGCATTACCCTCGGCAAGCAGTGGTACGATATGCCGCTGGAAAACTATACTGGCGTCAATGCGGCGCTTGATCTCACCTGGATATTTTAATCGCCCTTTCACTACGCCGGAGCAAACTGCACCGTCATAACGTTCATGACGGTGCAGTGGGTGTTCACCTTTACGCTATCCACATGAAAATGATGAGGTTTATTTCTGGCATCGCCTTTGCAACGCCTTTTCCGACTGGGTTTAATGGCGAGGCACTTCACGATGAACACAGAAACAACCACCTTAAAAAGAACGCTCGGCAGCTTCCGTCTGTGGGGCATTGCTGTTGGACTGGTGATTTCAGGGGAATATTTCGGCTGGAGCTACGGCTGGTCGCAGGCGGGCACGCTCGGGTTTTTGATTGTCGCCCTGCTGATCGCCGCCATGTACTGCGCCTTTATTTTTAGCTTTACGGAGCTTACCACCGCCATTCCTCATGCCGGTGGGCCTTTTGCGTATGCGTATCGCGCCTTCGGGCCGACCGGCGGGTTTATTGCCGGATTCGCCACGCTGATAGAATTCGTGTTTGCGCCACCGGCGATCGCCATGGCGATTGGCGCCTACCTCAACGTTCAGTTCCCGTCGCTCGATCCAAAATGGGTGGCCTGCGGCGCTTACGTCATCTTTATGACGCTGAACATTATGGGCGTCGGCATCGCCGCCACCTTTGAGCTGATCGTCACCCTGCTGGCGATTTTCGAACTGCTGGTGTTTATGGGCGTGGTTGCGCCTGGCTTCTCATGGGACAACTTTACCGCCCACGGCTGGGCTGGCGCGGAAAGCTTCAGCAGCCTGGCGCTGCCGGGGATGTTTGCCGCAATCCCCTTTGCCATCTGGTTTTTCCTCGCCATCGAAGGCGCATCCATGGCGGCCGAAGAAGCCAAAGATCCCCAGCGCACCATTCCCCGCGCGCTGGGCGGCGGTATTCTGACGCTCACCGTGCTGGCAGTCGGCGTGATGATATTTGCCGGCGGCGTCGGCGACTGGCGCGCCCTGTCGAACATTAACGATCCGCTGCCGCAGGCGATGAAAGCGGTGGTCGGCAGCAGCAGTGGCTGGCTGCACATGCTGGTGTGGCTCGGGCTGTTTGGCCTGGTGGCGTCATTTCACGGCATCATCATGGGCTATTCCCGCCAGATCTACTCTCTGGCCAGGGCGGGTTACTTACCGGCGCGGCTCGCCACCCTTAACCGCCGCACCCGCACGCCTCATCTGGCGATCCTCGCGGGCGGCGTGGTGGGGATCGCGGCGATCTTCTCCGATTCGCTCATCACCATCAGCGGTATGCCGCTTACCGCCTGCATTGTGACGATGTCGGTATTTGGCGCTATTGTTATGTATATCACTTCCATGGCCGCGCTGTTCAAACTGCGCCGCAGCGAACCCCGGCTGATCCGGCCATTTCGCGCGCCGCTGTTCCCGTATGCGCCAGCCTTCGCGCTCGCAATGGCGGTGCTCTGTCTGGTGGCGATGGTCTGGTATAACCCGCTGCTGGCGCTGATTTTTGCCGCCATGATGCTCGCGGGTTATCTGTGGTTTCGCAAAACCGCGTCGGCCCGCGAGCAGGCGGCGCTGGATCCGCAATTGCGGGCGCTCTCCTGAGGAGACACCATGTATAAAACCACTCTGGCGCACCGGACCTACCGCTTCGCCAGCCTGAAAGATCTGCTGGCGAAAGCGTCCCCGGCGCGCTCCGGGGATGTGCTGGCGGGTGTCAGCGCAGAGTCTGCGGAAGAGCGCATGGCGGCAAAAATGGCGCTGGCGGAGGTGCCGCTGCGTAACATCCTTGCGGATCCGCTTATCCCCTACGAGCAGGACGAAGTCACCCGGCTGATTATCGATACCCATGACCAGGAAGCATTTCGCGACATCAGTCACCTGACGGTGGGAGATTTTCGCGACTGGCTACTGGAGGACAGTACCGACACGCAGACATTAAGCCGCGTCGCCCGCGCCATCACGCCGGAAATGGCGGCGGCCGTCAGCAAAATTATGCGCAACCAGGATCTGATCCTCGCCGCCAGTAAATGCCGGGTGATCACTCGTTTTCGCAACACCATCGGTCTGCCGGGGCACCTTAGCGTGCGCCTGCAACCGAATCACCCCACGGACGATTTAAAAGGCAATGCCGCCAGTATGCTCGACGGCCTGCTGTACGGCGCGGGTGACGCGGTAGTGGGAATTAATCCCGCCAGCGACAGCCTGCCGGTGCTGGAGCGACTGAATCATATGATGGCGGATATCATTGACCGCTTTGCGATCCCCACCCAGTCCTGCGTGCTGACGCACGTCACCAACACGCTGCAACTGATCGAACGCGGCGCGCCTGTCGATCTGGTATTTCAGTCGGTGGCAGGCACCGAAGCGGCGAACAGCGGTTTTGGCATCAATCTGGCGTTGCTGCGCGAGGCGCAGGAGGCGGCGCTGAGTCTTGGACGGGGTACGCTCGGCAGTAACCTGATGTATTTTGAAACCGGCCAGGGCAGTTGCCTGTCGGCGGGAGCGCATCACGGCGTCGATCAGCAAACCTGCGAAGCGCGGGCCTACGCGGTGGCGCGGCATTTTGATCCCCTGCTGGTGAATACCGTGGTGGGCTTTATTGGCCCGGAATATCTCTATGACGGCAAACAGATCATCCGCGCCGGGCTGGAAGATCACTTCTGCGGCAAACTGATGGGACTGCCGATTGGCTGCGACGTCTGCTACACCAACCATGCCGAGGCGGATCAGGATGATATGGATACCCTGCTGACGCTGCTGTGCAACGCCGGGCTGACCTTCCTGATTGGCGTGCCGGGCGCGGATGACATCATGCTCAATTATCAGAGCACCTCCTTTCACGATGCGCTCTACGCCCGGCGTCTGCTCGGCCTGAAACATGCCCCGGAGTTCGGCGAATGGCTGACCCGCATGCAGATCATCGACAATAGCGGCCAGCTGCGCTTAACCGGTGCCAGTCACCCGTTGCTCAGCATTCTGCCGCAGGGAGCGACAGTATGAAAAATCCCGATGCCTGGTCACTGTTGCGGGAATTTACCGATGCGCGTATCGCCCTCGGCCGCAGCGGGGCCAGCCTGCCAACCCGCGAGGTACTGAATTTTGGTCTCGCCCATGCGCAGGCGCGCGACGCCATCCACCAGCCCTTTGACAGCCGCTCGCTGGAAAACGAATTAGCGGCGCTCGGCCTGCAAACCCTGACCGTTCACAGCGCGGCGGCGGATCGGCATATTTATTTAAATCGCCCGGATCTGGGCCGCAAATTGAGTGAGGAAAGCCGTGACGCACTGCGTGATCATCCCGTTGCCGCACACGATCTGCTGCTGGTGATTGGCGACGGGCTCTCGTCCCATGCGGTGCATCGCCAGGCGGTGCCGCTGATCGCCGCCCTGCTGCCGTATCTGCACACGCTAGGATTGTCCCTCGCGCCTGTGGTGCTGGCGCATCAGTCACGGGTCGCGCTGGGGGATGACATCGGCGAAACGCTGAACAGCAAGGCGGTGGCGATTTTGATTGGCGAGCGCCCCGGCCTGTCGTCGCCGGACAGCCTGGGCGTTTACCTGACGTGGAAACCGGGCCGCACGCGGCTGGAGTCGGAGCGCAACTGCATTTCCAATATCCGTCCGGAAGGGCTGTGCCACGACGCGGCGGCGTTTAAGCTGGCATGGCTGCTGGAGCAGGCGTTTTTACGCCGTCTGACCGGCGTAAAACTAAAGGATGAAAGCGATAATCCGGCGCTGCACGGCCTGGTGAAGCCGCGCGTGCCGCTGACCTGAAACGCGTTTACGCCGTCAGCCAGCTTTTGATCTCCGCTTCCATTTCGCTTTGCAGTGATGCAGGTGCGAGGATCTTCAGGTGCGGGATCCAGTACTGCACCACCGGCAGGATCTCTTTTTTATGCGCCACCTGAGTGGTGACGATCAGGCCGCCATCGGCGGTGTGCTGTTCGATCACCTGCTCGTTGAGCAGATCCCGGCGCTGGAAATACTCCGCCACCTCCGGCGCCACGCTGAGCGTCACGCTGAACTTATCTTCCACGCCCCACACGCTCGGTTCCTGACGCATTTTTGCCAGTAGTTCTCCATCCGGCTCAAAGGTTTCAAAGGTACAATCCAGCGCGGTGATCTTGGTTAAGGTGAAGTTTTTCATGCGGTTTTCATGACGCGCCGCCAGGTACCAGATGCCGTTCAGATTGGTGAGCTGATAAGGCTCCACCGCATAACGGCGCTCCTCGTTACGACGCAGGTAGCGGAAGTTGACGCAGCAGTGCTCGTCAATGGCGCGCTGTAAACGGGAAAAGTGAACGGCCTGAAGTTCGCTGTCAATATAGCGATGCCCGTGTACCGTGATGGTCTGACTGGCGGTGGCCGAATGCATGGATGACAGCATGCGCTTATTAAAGCCCGGAAACAGTTCGCTGACGCCCGCCAGCCGCGCAAAGAGATCGATGCTGTTGGCATCGAAGCGTCCCAGCAGTCCGGGCGCAATTTTGTAACCGCCGCGTTCCGCCTGTGGCTCAATATCCAGAAAACTCAGGCGTTCGAGAATATCGCGCTTAATGGTGCGCGGATGCACGCCATACTCTTCCGCCAGTTGGTTTACGTACAGCGTCTCGCCATTATTAAAACGCCCGAGAATTTCCCCAAGACGCGTAGCCAGCAGTTGGTGTTTATTTTCCATAATGCGGATCCTTGCCAGACATTAAATATAACCCTGCAAAGCATAACGGCATTATCGGGCGGATCTTTAGGGTTAAGGCGCAGATAAATCAACAGGATGGAAAAAGCGGCGTCAGTTTTTGATTTTTACCGGCCAGCGGATTGGCGGTACACGGTTGAGACCCGGACGCGCAAATAAATATCCCTGGAAATGTTTAATGCCTGCGGCCTCCAGCCAGCACCACTCTTCAACCTTTTCGACGCCCTCCGCCACCACGTCGATCTCCAGCTCGGCACAGCATTTTATGATGGCATTGAGGATCGCCTGCTGCGGGCCGTGCAGGTGAATATCGGTAATAATGCTGCGATCGATTTTCAGCTCGCCGGGCTGGAATTTGGTTAATAATGACAGCCCCGCAAAGCCCGCACCGAAATCGTCGATTGCAAGGCCAATCCCCGCCGAGCGCAGTTGCATAATGGCAAAGGCGAAGGCGTCGTAGCCGGAAATCACTTCATCTTCCGTCACCTCGACGATCACCTGTTCCGGCACCAGGCCGTTGCGGGTAATTTGATCGAGCAGGATATTTACCGCGTCAGGGATTTTGACCAGCGACATCGGCAACAGGTTAATGGAAAGTTTATTGCTGCCAATGCCGATTTTTTTCGCAAGCGCAAAAGCATACTCCTTGGACAGCAAATCAGCCTCGTGAATTTTCCCCGGCGGTATGGAGGCAAAATAATCATGAGGCGAACCGCCGGTGGGACTGCGGATCAGCGCTTCAAAGGAGCTAATTTGCCCGCGCAGCGGCTCGACAATCGGCTGGATGGCAAACTGGCAGGGCTGATCGGCAAACAGCATCGCCTGCGGTTGCGTGAAGGTCAAATTTTCCGCAACAAATTCCCAGTTAGCGGGCTCTGACAGCCGTGGATTGATATCGCGCCAGCGCCCGCGCATAAAGGACTTAATAAACTTGTACACCCGGGCATCGCTGGCGAGTCTGAAATTCAGCGCCCCGGCGCTGATCACCGAGCGCAGGATGGCGCGCGGATTGCCGGTGCGTAAATCATACAGCGCCATGCCGTTAGTCTGGAAATGGCGTTTTGGCGCATAGTCGCGCATCAGTTCGACCACGGAGTCGTGGCGTGGATCGGCGTTAATGCTTTCGTACAGCTGGTTAACCTTCTCCAGCGGGCCTTCCAGCACCTGCAAAAAATGGCTACCGTCAAACAGCAGGATGCCAGAGATACCCATAGCGGCGTTACGGGTCCGGGAGACGCATACCAGTTCGCCCAGCTTTGAAGGGTCAAAGCTGCTTGTCAGGCGACTCCGGTAAATCAGGGTAGAAATCATGCTCCAGATCCTAAAAAACGGTTAACAACATCAGTATAACGTGCAGGGCTAATGGCCTTCCGGCTCCCGGGAAATAACCACCCGGTTTCTGCCCTGATTTTTCGCGGCATACAGCGCGTTATCCGCGCGGCGAATTAAGCCACTGGCAATAATAGGCAGCGGTTTGTCCTGCGGCAGCGTTTTGCTGCCATTGAGCGTGGCGACGCCGATGCTGATAGTTAAAAAACCGGTCGGGCTTGCGGCATTCGGGATCCGCAGCGCCTCAATACTTTCACGCAGCCCCTCGGCAATGGCCTGCGCTTCCTCGCGATCGGTGCAGGGTAAAATGACCAGAAACTCTTCGCCGCCGTAACGGCTGACGTTATCATCGGGCCGGTGACGCACGGCGGTCAGCGCGTTAGCGACATCCCGCAGGCAGGCATCCCCTGCCTGGTGGCCCTGACTGTCGTTAAAGCGTTTGAAATAATCAATATCCGCCAGACAAACCGACAGAAAATAGCCCTTTTCACAGGCGCGGATAATTTCACGGTTCAGGCACTCGTCCATAAAGCGACGGTTAAACAGCCCGGTGAGATAGTCATGCTGGGCGTGCTGCTGTAATACCTGATTGGCATCCGCCAGTTTTTGTTCGGCCTGATACCGTTCGGTCACATCCACCCAGGTGACGGACAGCCCGACAACGTTACCCGCCGCATCATGTACCGGCACCGGATGCAATGAGAAGGTACGCCCTTCCCAGTGGGTTTCGCGCCCGGCGAGCTCAGCGCCGCTATCCGCCAGCGTAAAATCCCGCTCGAAGTGCTGCCAGCAGGCCGGCATCAGCTCAACAACAGGTTTGCCGTTTATTTCATTGCTGGTGCGGTTTAACAGCCGCGCCATGGCTTTGTTGGACATCACCATCTGCCCGTTGCGGTCGATCATGCACAGCGCCACCGGCGTGGTATCGTAGATGGTTTCCAGTTGCAGGACGCGTTCGCCCAGGGTGGAGATATTGCGATCCACACCCCGATAGCCACGCAGTTCGCCCTTCTCGTCGAACAGCGGAATGCCGCTGGTTTCCAGCACGATCACTTCCCCGTCCGCCCGCTTATTGCGGTTAACCAGCCCGGAAAAGGGGATCTGCTGCTGCACAATAGCCAGAAACGCACCGGCCACCCGCTCGGCCTCACCCGGCGGCATAAAATCAAAGGGCGTACAACCAATCACTTCGTCCGGTGTGTATCCCAGCAGACTGGTGACCACCTCCGACGACCAGGTATAACGTCCCTGCGCATCCACTTCCCAAATCCAGTCGGAATTATGATTAAGCAGATCGTTCAGGTGTTTCAGGTCTACATCCCTGGGATTAAAGGTTTTTTTATCATCAGTCATCATTTTTACTGGCGTTGCTCCCGAAAGCGAACAGCGATCATTAACACAGGCACAGCCTCTGACTGAGGGTAATGAGAATAATCATTCAGGCCTCGCGAATTGCATGTAGATTATTGTTTCTATTACATCCAGAAACCAACAGCGGTTAAGCATATTTCATTTTTACGTGCTGGCGGATGCGTAGTTATCTCATTTAGGCAAATTCGCACTACCTGAATTGGGGATGTGACATGCTCGGAATATTTATATCATCGAAATTAAAACGGTTAAATAGGGCTATTCACTTTTAATTATTGTGGCTTTTACATTACAAAACGCGCTTAGCGCAAATTTCATTTATTATGGCGCGATCTGGCCGCCGTCCATGGCGCAGGAGAGGTTATCCCCTGCGCCAGAAAAGCTGTGACTAAAAGTAACAGGTAAAAAATTATAGCCAGCTCATTAATTGCAGCACGGAAAAAGCGACCATACCGCTAATCACGGTGGCGAATAAGCTGCGGGTAAGCGCGCCGACCAGGGTTGCGACAATCGCCGCCAGCAGCGATACGCTGAGCCCGGAGGCGGTCATCGCTGGTTTCTGGAGCAGCTCAGTCACCACGATGGCAGTCATAATTCCGGAGGGAATAAAAGCCAGCCATTGTTGCAGCGTGAAGGATAAACGCATACGGGATAATAACAATAACGGCATGACGCGCATGGCAGCAGTAACAATCGACACCAGCGCAATTGCCAGAATAATATTTCTGTCCATGTTATTTGCCCCTTTTTTCCATTTTGATCAACACCAGTGTGGCCAGAGTAGCTGCCGCTGAAGCGGCAAAAATAACAACCAGGCTGGTGTTCGACCATGAGTGAAATAACAGGGTTATGACCATCGCGGTGACGATAGTCAGCGTTTCCAGACGTTGTCGTTTACTGGCAAACCAGGTCATCAGGATCAGCCCGATAAACATCGATACCAGGCTAAAGCTCAGGCCTTCCATCAGTGCGGCAGGCAGCGACGACGCCAGCCAGGCTCCCAGTACGCAGGAGATGATCCAGTTAATCCAGGCCGTGAGGTTCAGGCCAAGCATCCATTTAAAGGGAATTTCACCTGCTTCACTACCATACTGTACGGCCACGCCAAAGGTTTCATCGGTCAACAGCAGGCCGCTGACAATTTTCTGATACGTGGTGCTGTGCTGGAAAAAGAGGCTGACAGAGGAACTCATCAACAGATAACGCAGGTTGACGAGCAGCACGCTCAGCACGATGGAGGCGGTTTCTGCCCCGGCGGCCCATAAGGAGTAAAAAAGGAAATGCGCGGACCCCGCGTAAAGACACCCTGCCAGCAGCGTGATTTGCACAACAGAAAAGCCGGATAACGTCCCTATCGCGCCTGCCGCGATACCGATACTCCAGTAACCGGGGAGCGTAGGGAAACAGGCCTGGACACCTGCCCGGAACAGCGACGGCTGCCCGGTACGGGTGTGGATATTCGAAAGCATCGTTCTTTCCTCAACGACTTCATTACAACGTATGTTGAAGTGTATCGTTTTCCGTACTGGATTAAAGGAAAATTCTTACTTGCCAACTTATCATGCCGCTGTTCTGGTATTTCCCGGCCCGGCAATTAATAAAGAAGTATTACTTTCACATAGTTTATACAGGTGACGTAATTATCCCCCGCCTGATTTTCACCAGGAATCATCCCATAATCTAAATTTTTATTTTCATTGCAAATTTTGAGGATCGTCTAAACTGAAATCTGACCATCGCGTAATCCCGCATAATTTGCGGATTGTTTCTCCAATGATTATTTAAGGAATACAAAATGACCATTAAGACTTTAGAAGATTTATTCATTCACGATTTATCAGACGTTTACAGCGCTGAGAAGCAAATTACGCGTGCCCTGCCGAAAATGGCTCGCGCAGCCACCGATGAGAAACTGGTCGCCGCGTTTAAACAACACCTTGAAGAGACGCAAGGTCAGATTGAGCGTCTTGATCAACTGGTGGAAGCAACTGAGGGTGTACGCATTAAGCGAATGAAATGCCATGCGTTAGAAGGTCTGGTCGAGGAAGCCCAGGAAATCATCGATTCTGTGGAAGCGGGCCCGGTACGTGACGCTGGTTTGATTGGCGCTGCGCAAAAGGTCGAGCACTATGAGATCGCCACTTACGGTACGCTTCGCGCACTGGCGGTGAAACTGGGTTATAAAGAAGCTGCCCGTTTACTGGGTGAAACCCTGGAAGAAGAAAAAGCCACAGATGAGAAACTGACGATCCTTGCTGAACAGCAGGCGTAATTTCATCTGCTGCTTTTAAGCAGTAAAAAGAAAGGCCGATCGTCCGATCGGCCTATCTGAGATTATATTTGTTCCGTTTGTTCGCCGCTGCCGAAAATGCCACCCGTATAAACAGGTTCATTGCTTAATACAATGCTCGTCAGCGAGTTTCCAAAGGCGTCATAAGGCCCACCCAGTACACCAATCTCGTCATTGTTGTCGATTTCAAAGCCCTCAACAAAGCGCCAGAAACCCATTGTCTGCGTACCGGTGTCAAGGTTTTCTACTTCTTCATTCGTATAGAATGCGAGCTGCACGATACCTTTGTACCGGATCCGGTAAAAACCATTGTTCACATTTTCACCCTCAAAGGTATGAATAGAGATTATAGATGGTTTATACCAGACCGCCTTAAAATTGTGCTTTTTTAGCAGAATTATCTGAAAATTTTTTATTATCGTATCCGGTCACATTTCCGGCCATATCGCCATTTATCAGTAAAACCAATCATTTTAATGACTTAAGACGAAACTAACGTCGGCCACAACGCCAGCGTCGTATCGATAATTTGCATCAGATCTTCAGGCGACGCCCCTTCACGGGCGCTGACCGACATCCCCTGGATCAGGCAGCTTATAAAAGCGGTCAATGCTGACAAATCGGTGTGGGCGGGCAGTTCACCCTTTTCCTGCCGTTGCGTTAAAAACGCCAGCAGCATCTTTTCTTCCTGCGCATGACGGGTACGCACAGCACAGGCGATTTGCTCTGAAGATGCCGATACCGTGGCGGAAGTATTGATCAGAAAACAACCTGCCGGGGTATCTGTGCTGGTAAAGCAACGGGCCAGCGCGGTGAGATAGTCACGCACGGCCTGCTCCACGGGTTTCTCATCGCAGAACAACTGCGCTTTGTGCCTGGCGGCAAAGGTACTGACATAGCGGTCCAGTACCGCCCGGAACAGTCCCTCTTTATTAGTAAATTCTGCATATAACGTCGGCGCCTTCGCGCCTGTCGCCTCTACCAGATCGGCAAGCGAGGTCGCTTCGTAGCCGTGCTGCCAGAATAATTCCATCGCCCGATCCAGCGTGGCCTCACGGTCAAACACTTTGGGTCGTCCCCTGCCTTTCTTCGTACAACTTGTCATCTGCATGGTCATTCGGCCCCCTGCTTTCAGTGATTTATATAGTAATCATTATAAAAACAAGTCGGCAGCGATGACCAGCAGGTTTTATACAAAAAATTTTTCCATGTATCTAAATGATTTATATGGGTTTAATAATTATATTAACGGTCATTAAAAAATAAGGTTGACGTGTGATGCAGATCACATCTATCATTTGTCTATCGATCGTTAAGTAATTACTTACGACACTCATTACACCGAATACTGAAGGTACTGATTATGAAAAACGTTAAAGCTCTGTTCGCCGTCGCCATCCTGAGTTCACTCTCTTTCGCAAGCGTCGCTGCGGTGCAGGTTGATGCGACTCCCGCCGGTCAGCAGAAAGTGGGGCATATCTCAGCTAACGCGGGCACTAACATCGCATCACTGGAAGCAGAACTGGCACAGAAAGCCGATGAAATGGGCGCGAAGTCTTACCGCATCACTTCTATTACCGGCCCGAATACGCTGCACGGTACTGCGGTAATTTATAAATAAGTCGCCGATAACGACCCTTGATGAAAGAAGGTACAAAAAATGAAAAACATCAGCGTAGTTACTGCTTTTATCCTGGCCGCCACCGTCTCCTTTGGCGCAATGGCAGCCAATAACTCTACACCGCGTCCTGAAGCCGGTTCGAATATCGATAACACCGCGCATCGGAACCACCTGGAATACAGTCACGCTTTCGATCCTGAAAACCTGACCGCAGGCGATCTCCAGTAACTGGCGATCCCTGAACAAAAAGTTAACGCTCTTACCGAATATACTGTTTAAGGAATTATCATGAAAAACGTTAAAACCCTGGCCGCTGTAGCCGCTCTGTCCCTGATGTCTTTCGGCGCTTTCGCACAATCCGTTACCGCTTCTGCCTCCACGCTGGACGCCGCTGAAGCGCAGATTGCCGCAAAAGCAGAGAAAGCTGGCGCATCCTATAAAATTACTGAAGCTAACGTCAGTAATAACGTGCACATGACCGCTGAACTGACAAAATAAGTCAGCGAGCCTGTCCTGGCGCCGCCAGACAAAAAAGCTCCCGAGGGAGCTTTTTTTATGCGCGCAATACAGGCTTAGTCGAGGTTTAAATCGTCATAGTGCTGAATTAATTTACCGACGACGCCGTAATCCAGCGCCTGCTCCGGTGACATCCAGTAGTTACGGTCTGAATCTTTTTTCACTTTTTCCAGCGGCTGCCCGGTCGCGTCGGCAATCAGCTTGTTAACCCTTTCCTGCATGCGAATAATTTCACGCGCTTCAATTTCAATATCCGTTGCCTGACCACGCACGCCGCCTAACGGCTGATGGATCATAAAACGGGTATTTGGCAGAGAATAGCGGTGCTCTTTTTTCGCTGCCAGGTAAATGGTGATCCCGGCGCTGGCGACCCAGCCGGTACCAATGACATGCACTTCCGGACGAATGAATTTGATAAAGTCGTGGATGGTATCGCCCGCTTCAACATGACCGCCCTGGCTGTTGATATAAAGCTTAATCGGATCATTGTTGATGCTTTGCAACAGGATCAGCTGCGTCACTACTTTTTCGGCCAGCGTCTGGTTGATCTCACCGGAAATAATGATCGAGCGGGAGGCGAGCATTTTTTGCTGCAACAGGCCGGAACCCTGGGTTTCTTCTTTTGACGTATCTTCAGGATCGTTTTTCATCGTGTGGTGCATTGTCATATCCTCTGGCAAAAGCGCGCAACATGCGCAATGTTATCTGCAAACTGAGTGTAGCTGCCTTTTGCCGTCAACCCAACAGTAACCGTCGGCGTTACCCTGTAGAATAAGTGACTCATTTGTTCATGGAGAGATGCGATGCCTTTTACCGCCGTACCCGCTTACGCGCTCAGCATCACTGAGCTGACGGATATTCTCGGGCGCTGTTTTCAGGATTATTTTGTTCCTTTTACGCTAACGCCAGAGCACTTTGCCGCCCGCTTTATTGCCGAGGGGCTGAGCTTTGCAGATTCCTGCGTCTGGTTTGCGGATAACGAGCCTGTGGCGATCGCGCTTATTACGCGGCGGGGCAACCGCGCGCGGCTGGCGGCCTTTGCGATCCAGCCTGGCTGGCGCGGTAAAGGGCTGACCAAACCGATGCTGAGCGTGTTATTTGCCGGGCTAACAGAGGTCACCTCTCTGTCGCTTGAGGTGATCCGCGAGAACAGGCCTGCCATTGCGCTGTATCAATCGCTGGGATTTTGCGTCGCGCGCGAACTGTGCGGCTATCAGGGCAAGCTTGTCGAACCCAGGACTGAACTGGCAGACGACTCGCTGGATGGCCTGCTGTGCGCGATTTATCGCGGCCCGGCTGAAAATACGCCCTGGCAGCTCGATCCGCTCTGCTTCCCGTCGCTGCCGTGTCGGGTGGTGAAAGATGGCGAGCACGCCTGGGGGGTGATCGCCACGCTGACAGCCACGCCGCAGCTGCGCTATCTTTTCGTGGATCCCGCGCACCGCCGTCAGGGCCTTGCCCGCCAGCTATTGCAAAAAATCAACGCGCAATATCCTGGGATTGGAACGCCCGTCGCCGTTCCGTCCGCTTTTTCTTCATTGTTTGAAGGGGCGGGCTTTAAGGAAATGGTGATTGCCCAGTATGAAATGGTGCGTACGCCATAGGCTGTTTTGTATGAAAGATTCTACACTGAGACTTCATCCTGACGACGCTGGAGGCTGCATGTCAGTAAATTTTAACTGGATCAATGAACCCGCACAGTGGCATTACGAAAACGGTAAATTACAGGTTATTACCGACGAAAAGACAGACTTCTGGCAAAAAACCTGGTATGGCTTTGAGCGCTTTTCCGGGCATATTTTCGCAACAGAGGTCGCCGATGACTTTACCTTCCAGGTAAAGGTATGCGCCGATTTCAACACGCTGTACGACCAGGCGGGGATCATGCTGATGATCGACGAGCACTACTGGTTAAAAGCCGGCATTGAGTATAACGATGGCGCGCCGGCTATCGGCAGCGTGCTGACGCGGGAGAATTCAGACTGGGCGACGGGGATTTTTCCGGGCGATCCGCGCATTTTCTGGCTGCGGCTAACGCGTAAAGGCGACAGTCTGCGGCTACAGTATTCCACCGATGGCCAGCACTGGCCGCTGCTGCGTTTAGGCTGGTTTCCGCGTGGCCCGGCGAAAGTGGGCGTGATGTGCTGTACGCCTGAACGGCGCGGGCTGGCGGTGGAGTTTCCGGAGATAACGCTTACGCCGCCGCTCGATAAAGCCCTGCATGATTTAAGCTAAAAAAATCGCGGGCCTGACGCCCGCGATCCTCATGTTATCAGAAGGAAAGTTTATAGGTTGCGCCTATCGTCTGACCGGTGCTGTGTTCAGACGCCGTGATGTTGTAGCCAACACCGAAGGCCATGTTGCCTTTGTGCAGCTTCACGCCCAGTTGTCCGTTGAACGCGGTGTTGTCGACCACATCGGCGGCAATCACGTCAGAAGCCTGGATCCCAGGTGCGGAGACTCTGCTCTGCGTGCGCGTGTCGCCTGCGACAGCAATCACTCCGACATCAGCCCGGGCGCGCAGATCCCAGCCCGCATCCAGCGCGAAGGCTTTAGTAAACTTCACACCCGCCGGGAACTGCCAGATATCCTGACGCGTTTGATCCGTTATGAACAGGCTGTCGCGACGGCTGCCGTTAGTATCGAACCCGCGGGTGGTCAGTTGGTTGAAGCGAGCGCCCGCGTGCGGGACAATCTCCACCAGCGGCGTGTTAATCCGATATTCACCAGTGATGCCGACGGTGAACAAATGCGAATCCACCGAGCCCTTCACTTTGCCATCCAGATTTGTCCATGCCGGAATACGCTGTTCAAGGTCGTTACGGTTTTCGCTGTAGCCGATGTCCGCAGTGACGTTCGCGCCCTGACTCGCCCAGTTCTGATACAGCGCGACGCCCCAGAAGCTGAAGTCATTACTGGTGGCGTTGAAGTCACCGGTGGAGTCGGTTTCACCGTTACCGGCATGAACCGCGCCGCCGCTGCGCATCGCCCCCAGCGCGCTGTCATAAGCCATATCGCTGCCCACTATCAGGCCGGTGAAGTCGGTGTCATAGCCGTAGGTCATGCGCGAGGCGTGCAAATCGCGGTTGCGCTGGTTGCCATACAGCGCCTGCACCCAGACGCTGGCATCCTTATCCGCTTGCAGCCCGTTACCGGTGACCGACAGCCTGTCCTGAATCGCCCCGGCAGCGGCCATCCCGGTCGCCAGCGTGCTGCTCTGCACCCCGCCCGCAATAGCCAGTTGCGCCACGCTGTTGAGGGTTTTGATCACCTCGCTGTTGTGCACTTTGGGATCTTCAATGGCGGTCGACAGCAGGCGAATACTGGCGTGCGGACTGGCCAGCGAGTTCGACCCGCTGCTGATCATGCTGTTGAGCGCATTACCGATCGCCACGCCCGGCAGGACCACCTGCGACGCTTTGGCGGAGGTGGTGACCGTTACCGCGCCGTTATTTTCCTGTGTGGTGGCGTCAAGCAGCTTGTTCACCACCAGGTTCGCCCCCTGCCAGCCCTGCCCTTCCCGCTGGATGTCACTGAAACCGTTCGCAATGGTATAGGTTTTATTGGCTCTGGCGTCGGCGATATAAAGCGCGGCCGAGTCTGCCACTTTTAACGTGCCGTCAGTGGCGTTCAGCGCCCCGTGCCCTGCGGCGGCGGAAGCGTTCACCATCAGCAGCGAATGTTCGCCAAATTCAGCGTGGTTCACCGTGGCGTCACGGGAAGCCGATGCGCTGGTCAGCGAGCCATCAATACGCAGACCGCCCGTTCCTGCCGCCAGCGTTTGCGGTGCGCCAATCGCCAGTGCCGCGGTAATACTCTCTTTGCCCCAGCGAAGCCCGCTGTCGGCGAAGTGTTGCAGCGCAGCTGCGCTGGACGTGTCCCCCAGCACCAGCAGGGCATTCTGCCCGGTGGTCAGGCGACCATTCACCTCGCGACCGGCCATCACCACCTGCGAGGCGTCTTTCAGGGTTGCGCCGCTCTTCCACGCCGGGTCGATAAACATCCGCGCGCCCTGCAGATCCGCATCGCCGATCACCAGCGATCCCGCGGCGGTGAGATTGCCGACTGTGATCATGGCGTCCTGCCCTGCGATCAGATGCTCCGCATTAAGCGCCCCCTGAACGTTCAGTTGCGCCTCATCCTGCAACGCCAGGTCGGCGTCAAAAATAGCGTTCTGATAGATATTCACCGTACCGCTGCTGACAATGGCCGCTTCGCTGTTGCCGGAGGTCACGCTGTGGTGTCCGGCGACCACGTTCATCTGGCTGTCGCTGCCCACGCTGATATTGCCATGCAGCGTGCCGCTGGTGTTACCGGTGGCCCTGGCGCCGAGGTTCAGCGCGCCGTTGCTGACGTTGATATTCACATTTGCCTCAGGCGCCCCGGCGACGCCAATCAGCGCGCCGCCCATCGCCCCGGTCAGCGTCAGCGACTGGCCGCCGGTGATTTCAACCTCTGCATCCTGCGTGCCTTCCAGCACCAGCTGCGCGGCGCCGAAACTGTTTTCCACGCCGATGGCATCCTCCGGCAGCGGCGCGCCGGACGCGCCTATCACCAGATGGTTTTTATCCGCCGTGACCTGCACCTCTGAAAGTACCGCCCCGGCAACCGCGGCGTCGGCGATAGTGACGGTGCCCACGGCCGTATCGCCGTTGACCAGTTGTCCGGTCATCACCAGCGCGCCATTGGTGTGGCCTTCCAGCAGCTGGTTTATCGACTTCACGTAGCCGAGCTGATAGGTGCTGTCGGTTAACACCAGGGTGCTGTCATTAATGCGGATGCGCGATCCGGTAGCGTTAAATCCGCCAGTGGTATCAGTGCTGGCGTCCTGATTAAAAAGCTGTGCTGACCGGGTTTGCAGCAGGCTCTTGTTAGTCAGCTCAAGCGAGGCGCCATCGCGCAGGGAGAGCGTATCCGCCATAATCTGCGCCGCACTGAACGTCAGTTTTCCCAGGCTCAGATCGACGGGGGCGGTCACTTTGCCGCCGTTCACCTGCAACGCCTGGCCGACGTTACCGTCGGTAAAGCCGCCCTGTATCGCGGTCTGGCCGATAATATTCAGCTTACTGATATTGCTGAATTTACTGCCATCCAGACGGGTCATCGAGCGGGCCAGCGTC
Source organism: Enterobacter sp. SA187 (assembly GCF_001888805.2). Classification (NCBI taxonomy): domain Bacteria; kingdom Pseudomonadati; phylum Pseudomonadota; class Gammaproteobacteria; order Enterobacterales; family Enterobacteriaceae; genus Enterobacter; species Enterobacter sp. SA187. The sequence continues at coordinate 2,119,187 of NZ_CP019113.1, read as the reverse complement.
AGGGCGCTGTTGACGCTGCCGTAGAGGTGACCGTCGATAACGGCATTGTCGAGCAGCACGTTCGCGCTCTGCACAGTGTCACCCGCGAGGATCACATCGCCGGTGATATGCGCATTATTACTGAGTTTTACATCAATACCGCTGGCGTTGCCGAGCGTCATATTGCCGTTAAGCTGAGCGTTTTGCAGATCAACCTGCACACGATCGCTGCTGGTCAGCGCGATATTGCCATTAATTGTGCTGGACGCCGCCGCCAGACGGGTGGAGGTGCCGCCGTTCACGATAATCGCATCGCCATTGGCATTAGTGGTTTTCGTCACGGTACTGCCGTTCAGCGTCAGGGTATTTAAACCGGTTTTCGGGTTGGTGACCGAAATGCTGCCGTTAAGCTGGCTGTTTTCCAGCGCAATGTCGTTCTGGATTTCCGTGGTGGCGAAGCTGGTAATGTGCAGCGCTTTATCCGTTGGCACCACCGCGCCGGCGGTATCAATACGGCTATTTTTCAACGCGATGGTATTGTTATTGCGGCTACCGGAGATCACCACGCCGCCCTTATTCAACTGGCTCTCTTCGATATTTATTTCATGAATACCGCCACCGCCGGTTAACACTCTGCCGTTCAGCACGCTGCCGTTAACAATATCGATTTTTTGATTACCGTTATCGGTGGTACTGAGGTAGAGCGCCGATCCTCTGGCATAGTTTTTACTGGCAGGGGTTTTGCCGTTCTTATCGTAGTCCACGTCCGCCTGCGCGCCGTTCACGGTGGAGCGATCGACTTTTATCTGTAAATGCGTGGTGCCGCCGCCAGCCTCCAGCCAGTCCACGGACGCGTTATTCGCCAGCGTAATACTGGCGGTGCCTTTTTTACTGGCGTTAATATAAGCGTTATCTAATTTCGCGCCATCAACCAACAGGTTTTGAATGTCATTATCGCCACGTGACGAGGTACCGCTGGCGAAATAGATGCTTTTCGCGGCCGCATCGCCGTTAATGGCGGCATCCTGGGTTGGGCTGGTAAAATACCAGGCTGTCGGTTTTGGATTAAGGCTGGTAGTGACCTGCAACTCCTTAAGCCCGCAGGTTCCGGCGCTAAAAGGGACACAGGTATTTGCAGCGCTGAGGTGAGGAACGATAAGACTGCCACCTAATACCAGCCCTACACTTCTGGCAATGCGGGTGATGCGGAAATTCTTCTCCATACCATACTCCTTAAGTATTCAGCCTTATTTAAGGTAATGCGCCGCGATTTGTTTACGGCGTTCCCGTTACCGACAGCGGGCCTGTACTTTAATTAATGAGTTCACATTTTGTTACGACTCCAAACATATCAGAGGAAAGTTCGCGATCCATTCAGACAGTTGCTGCCCTAATACGATTTATCTTAAAGAAAAATATAGCCATCTGTTTTTTATACAGTTATTAAGCACCATCGTAATAAAAATAATGTCGCCGCACGATATGCTTCTTTTTTGGTAAGAGTTTTCTTATAATCCAAATCCTATTTCTTAATTGCCTTTTATTGCCGTCACAGGTAATTATTGCCACCATGAATATTTTTAATAAAGGTTATGGATAATGATCGCTGTAATAACGTCATGCAGCTTCTTTCGTGAAGGGTTTCATGAGCTTTCCCGTCAACTACTTACCGAGTGCAAATCCTTTTCACGGGTGATGTACAGCGATACCATTAATACATTCACCAAGAAAATACTTAGTCAAACAAAAGCGATAGTGGTGGATTATGGGCAGTCAGACATTCAGCAACTCATCGATCTGCTGGTTGTTAAGAATAAGTATCCAGATAGTTATTTTATATTTATTACGCGTGAAAGCTGCTTCGAAAACACCATTGAAAATATTCTTATCAATACCGTTTCCGATTACTCAATTGATTGCGTCAGTGCCATCCGCAAATTAAAGGCGTGCCTGAAGGATTTTGCCTCCGGCAATCAGCATATTATCGTCACCAAAAACAGGCGGCTGTATCATATTGAAAAAGAGAAGAACCTGACGAAGCGGGAAAGTGATTTATTGCCCTACATTATTTCAGGGCGAAATAATAAGGAAATCTCACGTTATCTGGACGTCAGCGGCAAAACGGTGAGCCACCATCGTCGCAACATTTATCATAAATTTGCAGTCAATAACCTGACGGGTCTTTATCATGTCTTTGGTCGCTATGCCTGATACGGCAAGACGCTAAGGCAGGCTTACACCTGCCATAGCGTTGTTATATCACTCAGGCATCAGCAACCGGTTTTGCTTCAGTTTTCACCTGGGCATTTTCCAGCATACGACGCACCGGAACGATAAGCAGGGTCAGCACCGCCGCGCAAATCAACAGCGCAATAGAGCAGCGCGCGAACAGATCCGGCAGCATATCCAGCTGATCCGCCTTCACATGACCGCCAATCAGACCCGCCGCCAGGTTGCCCAGCGCACTGGCGCAGAACCACAGCCCCATCATCTGACCACGCATTCTTTCCGGCGCCAGCAGCGTCATGGTCGCCAGACCAATCGGGCTTAAGCACAGCTCGCCGAGGGTCAGCATCAGGATGCTGCCCACCAGCCAGAATGGCGATACGCCTGCCCCGCCGTTCGCCAGCACGTTCTGCGCCGCCAGCATCATCAGCCCAAAGCCGCCCGCAGCGCACAAAATGCCGATCACAAATTTGGTCATACTGCTCATGCGCACATTTTTACGCGCCAGCATCGGCCATGCCCAGCTGAACACCGGCGCCAGAATGATAATGAACAGCGCATTAATGGACTGGAACCACACCGCAGGGATCTCAAAATCACCGATCATACGATTGGTATAGTCATTAGCGAACAGGTTAAATGACGTCGGTTTCTGTTCGAAAGCCGACCAGAAGAAGGCGGCGGAAACCAGCAGGATAAAGCACACCAGCAGTCTGGCGCGCTCTTTACGGTTAAGCCCGGCAAAGACAAACAGCCAGATAAAGTAGAGGGCTACCGAGGCGGCAATGACGTATACCAGCACGCTGGCGACAGCGACCGGGTTAATCACAATCACGCCCTGCGCGATAAGCGCCACGACAATCGCCACGCCTGCCGCCAGGCCGAGCAGCCAGCCGCCGACGCCGTTTTTCTTCGCCACCGGGTTGTTCCAGGTGGAATCAAGACCCACTTCGCTGTCGTAGCGTTTCATGGCCGGTACGGCAAACAGGCGGAAGATAACCAGCGCCACCAGCATGCCGATGCCACCAATGCCAAAGCCCCAGTGCCAGCCGTGGGATTTAATCAGCCAACCAGAAATCAGCGGCGCGATAAAGGATCCCATGTTGATGCCCATATAAAACAGCGAGAAGCCGCCATCACGACGCGCATCGCCCTTTTTATACAGCGTACCGACCATCACCGAAATACAGGTTTTGAACAGCCCGGAGCCAAGGACGATAAACATCAGGCCAATAAAAAACATGCTGTTGCCCATCATGGCCGACAGCGCGATGGAGAGGTGGCCCAGAGCAATCAAAATTGAGCCGTACCACACCGCCCTCTGCTGGCCAAGCCAGTTGTCGGCCAGCCAGCCGCCCGGCAGCGCGGCAAGATACATACTACCGGCAAAGATCCCCACAATGGCCGAGGCATTTTCACGTGCCAGCCCCATACCGCCATCGTAAACGGTGGCAGCCATAAACAAAATCAGCAGCGGGCGAATGCCGTAAAAGGAGAATCGTTCCCACATTTCCGTGAAGAACAGCGAGCCAAGTGGATAAGGATGCCCGAAGAAAGTCCGGCTTTCGTTTTTATTAACAGAGGAATGCATAAATTCTCCCAAAGAGGTGTGTCGTAGCGACTGCAAACACCGGATGTACGCCGACCATGGAGGTTTTAGGTCGGTCATTTACACCCGGCAAAATATTATTTAACCATTTGTTAACTGAACACCAGCGTTGTCTGACAGCAGAATCCCGACTTTAAGATGAAAAGTCGACAAATGTCTAGTTTCGCAGATTTTATGTTGGGTGATTGTGGATAGTGATTGACATCAGGCAGCACTGCAAATGAGGTCAGTATCCTCATCTCACTGATGAGGATACTGATGGCCCGCCATGAACATTATGCGGGTGAGTAAATTCCAGGGAGGTTATTTATCAGGGTTATTTCGTACGCCCTCAAACAATCCCCAGCCAACGATAAGCAGATAAAGAAAAAGCTTCATGTAAGGTGACATCTGTTACCAGTCTCCATGTAAACCGACGCTGCCGCCAAAGGCTTCAGCGTCATAACTGCCCTGCACCGTAACGGCACTGTGATTACCCGCTCTGAACTGCAAACCGCCCGCCAGCGCGGTTTCGCCGCGATAATCACCTACTGATACGGCATAGCCATTGCGGTTGGCGTTGTAATGGAGGTTAGCGGTGGCCTGCGCGCTGGCACCGAGGCGTTTAATCGCTTTGTTATTGCGATCAATTTGCTTTTGCAAACCTTTAGCGACGCGATCGGTATAGCGTTTTGCATCCTGCACGCCCTGATCAACATAACGCGCGGAGGATTCCGCCAGCACTCTGGCGTAGGCTTCCGCAGCGGCAAACTGTTCATCGGTATAGGTGTTAGCCTGCGCTCTGGCGTGAGCTGCGGCGCTGTCCGCATGAGCGTCGGCGTGCTTTTCAGCTGCGGCGGCGGCGTCATCGGCGTGCCCTTCTGCGGCGGCTTCGGCGTGATCGGAAACGGCATCCGCGTAACCGATCACCGAAGCCAGTGAGGTATCGCCGTTATCCGCCGGGTCAGTATTAGGGTTGTCGGTATTGTCGGGGTTATTATTGTTATCGGCGTTATTATTATTGTTATCGCCGTTATTATCGCTGCCGTTATTATCGGGATTACTGGTGTCGTGATGCCCCGTAATACTATCATGCAACTGAGCAAGTAAATCATCGGATACGCTGGTGTCGCCCCACGTAATGTAATGATGCTCGTTCCAGTAATTAACCTCTTCGGGGCTGTCAAAATGGACGCCAAGGCGATCCGCTTCGTTGTTAATATCGTTTAACCAGCTGTCTATACCATTTTGTTGCGTCTGGTTTATTTTATCCTCTACCGCCTGCTCTGCGGCGCTGCATTCCGACTGCCAGTTATCCAGCGCAGCACAATTATCATGCGCATACGCGTTTCCCACAGGCAATAAAATAGCCAAAGTTAAAAGCGTCTTTTTCATAAAATTAAATCGTTATTAATAAGGAATGACGGCACATTGGATGCACCCGGCAACAAAAAATAACGCACAGCCGACATTGGATCAAGTATTAATGCTGCTTAACATATTATCAGTTTAACTTTAGTTAACTTCGTTTACATCGCACCCGCGATAATTAACCGCTAAAAAACATTGTTAGTGTAATGCACCAGTGAATGTTGCAGAATTATTTAAAACTGTAACATTCAGCCGATTTTTTAGTACATACGGCGTCCCGCAATTGATGCCAGACAAATTCCCTTTCCATCGCCCTGCGAATATGATAATTAAATAGCAGGTGATTATTTAAATTGAAGCGTTTTTTCAGAATGGATCCTAGCTTCCAAAGGAATAATTTAACAATTGCCTTTGGTTGTTAACTAAAATTTCCATTTACTGCTGGCCACCCATATATACATCAGCCACGCTTAAGCTCATTCTGAATAACCTTTAATGAAAGATGACACTATGACTACGCAAATTGTAGAAAACATTGCCACTTCCCGACCTCGATGGAAATTCAGAGATACCATCTGGATGCTCGGTGTTTACGGTGCCACCGTTGGCGCGGGGACGTTGTTTCTGCCCGTAGAAATAGGTACGCGTGGGCCGCTGGTGTTCTTTATGCTTCTGCTTCTCGCCTTCCCGCTGTCGATAGTACCGCACGTGCTGATTTGCCGCGTGTTTATGCGCGATCACCAGACGGCAGATAAATCCCTGCCGATGTTTGGCACTTTCTTCGGCGCGAAAGGACAAAAGGCGGTACGGGTTTATTTTTGTCTGGCGCATTTTCCTGTCACGCTGGTTTACGCGGTATCGCTGGTAAACGCGCTGGATAATCTCCTGAACGATCATCTTCATATTACGATAATGAGCCGCGCATGGCTGGCATTTATTATCGTCGCGGGTCTGTTTATGGTGTTGAGTAAAGGACGTGAGAAAGTGGTCAGCATTTTAAGCACTCTCGCGCTGCCCTTTGCCCTGACGGTGGTGATTATCGCGGCAATCCAGATCCCTCACTGGCAGCTGGATCATTTCACTGCGGCGCTGAGCGCCACCAATAATGTGGCAACCGGTGAGACGATAAAAAACCTCTGGCTTACGCTGCCGCTGATCACTTTCGCTTTTTGCTCCACGCCGTTGATTTCCCCCCTGGCGGCGCATTATCGCGAAAAGCATAACGGCGGCGAAAATAAAGCGGTGCGGGTTGTGCGCCTTGCCTATACGCTGATCTTCTTCAGCATTATATTCTTTGTATTGAGTTGTATCCTGAGCATTCCCCATAACACCTTTGTCGCCGCGAAAGCGCAGAACCTTAACGTCTTATCGGTAATGGAAGGAGAAGGACGCTCAGGATTACTTTTTTATGCTGCTCCGCTGATCGCCATTATCGGCATGACAAAATCCTTTTTAGGGATTTGCCTGCCGGTTGCCGAAACCTTCGCCGATCTGGTTACTGAAACAACCGGCGTAACCGAGAGCAAAGGCAAAACAATCGCGTTTCTGCTGATGTTCGCCGTGTCGTTTGCCGTGGTCTATGTGAACCCGAATGTGATCAATCTTATTGAAACCGTCTGCGGGCCAATGATTGCTATCTTCCTGTTCCTGATCCCGGTCTTTCTGATTTATACCCGCGATGCACTGCGTCCCCTGCGCGGGGTTACGCCGCTGATTGTGTTAACGGGTGGTGTGCTGACCGTCTCGGCGCTGCTGTACGGAATGTTGTGACCGGCTGGTGAAGCCGCAGGTTCGCCGGTGAGAAGTAACATCATCAGGCGAACCTGTTACACCCCGCAGTCAGACAGTTTTATTAAAAAGCGATTTAATTATTACTTGATGATCCTTGCTTAATCTGCGGAAAATTAATAATGAAATGATTACTTATATTACCAGTTGATAATTTTATTTCCGCTTGTAATTTTTTGTTGGTTTACCTGATACTGAAACAATAAAAATATCCCGCACAAAAAAAAAGCTTGAATTATCCATGCGTTATGAGAAAGTGACGTTCAGCGTTAGGTTATTTCTGTTTTTATAATATCCACCTGTACGATTTTATTGCGTTTATGTTCCTGTGCACATCATGTGTCTACAGGGATTGCTTATGAACATAACGCATTGCATACACCAGGCGAGAAAATGCTGTAACAGGCTTTCTTATGCCTGCATCCTTTTTTTATGCGTATCCGCGGGCGCGTCTGCTGACAATGCCCGTGACTGGATGAACTTACCGAACGATCTCAATATTGTGTTTGGCTATTATGCGCCAATGAACGTTGATGCTCCCGGCATCAATATTGATGCTGACACCTTTCTCTTCCGTTATGGCTATACCTTTGCGATTGACGGGCGCACGTCGGCTATACAGATTGTTCAGCCTTATACCCGGCTGTCGGCCACGCCGGACAACGCCCGCTTCCCCGGAAGTTTTATCAATGAAAACCCCGGCGATACCCAGATTGTATTTGCGCATAACATCTTTGGCGGCCCGTCTTTATCCAAAAGTGAGTTTCGAAAATGGACGCCAGAGCCCTTTTTAACCGGTGCATTCTGGCTTACGGTGCCGGATGGTCAGTATGACAGTAATAACGTCTTAAATGCTGGCGCTAATCGCTGGGTGTTTAAACCGGAGTTAGCGTCCGGTTATCCGATAGGCCCTGTCTGGCTGGAACTGAATACCTGGGCGACGTTTTACACCGACAATGACGATTATTCAGGTAATAACACACTGTCACAACGACCATCCTATGCTGCTGAAGGGCATGTGAGTTATACCCTCTCCCCGGAATTATGGATCTCTCTGGATAGTTCCTGGGCCGGTGGCGGTGAAACGAAAATCAATGGGGTAGTGCAGGACGACCGGAATAACAACGTCATGCTCGGTACATCGATAGGATTTCAGTTATCCCCGCAGTTTGGCGGCATGGTGGCATACAGCAATATTGTTGAGCATCGGGAATATTCTGCTGACGTCGATGGCTGGACGTTCCGCTTACAGTACGCCTGGTAAAAGGACGCGAAAAAATGATCGCTTTTACTCATCACTCCAGGCTTTTCTGGGCAGGGAGTCTGCTGGCATTATCCTGTTATGCATGGGGTGAGAGTGCCAGTGTTGCGAATCAATCTAATAACCCGCTGCATCCGGCTTTCGCCCTGGCTTTTCATAATTATTACACCCCTGAACTCTATGGCAGCGAACAACATACTGATGATTTCTTCCTGCGCGGGACGATCCCCATAGCGCCGGGATTGATCCCTGTGCCCCAAATTTTCAGAATGTCAGTACCGGTTGTCACACGACCGCAAATTTCCGGCGGATATAATACCGGCATCGGCGATATTAATATTTTTGACATTCTTTTGCTTAAGCAAAAAGGCGTTAAACTCGGTGTCGGCCCCTTATTAACATTGGATTCAGCCTCACAGGACGAAACAGGCTCCGGTAAATGGCTGGCAGGCTTTTCCGCTGTTGTCGTACAGGATTCCGGCAGCGGTCTGTTTGGTGGATTATTGCAATGGCAGAAAAGTTTCGCGGGTGATAAAGATCGGACCAACGTTGAGACTCTCACATTACAACCTTTTGTTTTCCATAATCTTCCCCAAGGATGGTATCTGCGCTCGTCAGGGATAATGACTTATAACGTGCAAAACGATGATTACTATCTGCCCGTTGGCTTTGGTATTGGTCGGGCATGGAAATCAGGCAGTAACATAATCAATACCTTTATCGAACCTCAGTGGACCGTGGCACATAATGGGGAATATGAGCCGCAATTTACTCTCTTTACAGGATTGAACATTACCTTCGGCCGTTAATAAAAAAGCCTGTCGAGCTTTTATTTAATCGCCTTTAACATGGAGTACCCTATGAATAAGTTATTTATGATGAAAACAGTCGCGTCGGCTATTACACTTGCTATCCCGTTTATGGTTAATGCCGCGAATGGTCAACCGACTGAGGCCTATAAAGGCTATGACACGCCCGGGCAGTATATGGTCACTAAAACCACTACTCTGGCCGATAATATGATGCCGGTGATCTATAACGCCGGGCAGGAAAAGGAAACGGCACAAAAACTTGCAGAATTAGAAAAGAAAACGGGTAAAAAACCTAATATTCTGGTTTTTATCATGGATGATGTAGGCTGGATGGATGTCGGTTTTAATGGTGGCGGCGTGGCAGTAGGTAACCCGACGCCGGATATAGACAGGGTCGCGGAACAGGGGCTTATTTTAACATCCGCTTATTCGCAGCCCAGCTCATCGCCGACAAGAGCCTCTATCATGACCGGGCAATACTCAGCCCACCATGGCATTCTGGTGCCCCCTATGTACGGTCAGAAAGGAGGATTACAAGGCTTCACCACATTACCCCAGCTGCTACACGATCAAGGCTATGTCACTCAGGCTATTGGTAAATGGCATATAGGAGAAAATAAAGAGTCTCAACCTCAGAACGTTGGCTTCGATGATTTCCGTGGCTTCCTCTCCGTTTCAGATATGTATACAGAATGGCGGGACGCCAATGTTAACCCAGAGATAGCCCTTAGCCCCTCCCGCCAGGAATATATAAAAAATCTGCCGTTTAATAAGAGCGATATTCATGCGACGCGTAGCGGAACATTTAATGAAGTTGCGGAGATCACTCCCAAATATATGGAAGATTTAGATCAACGCTGGTCGCAGTATGGTGCAGATTTTATCCGTACGATGCAGAAGAGCGATAAGCCTTTCTTTCTTTACTACGGCACCCGCGGCTGCCATTTCGATAATTACCCGAATGCGTACTACGCCGGTCGTTCTCCGGCAAAAACGTCATTTAGCGACTGTATGGTTGAAATGAACGATGTCTTTAACCGACTCTACAAGTCACTGGAAGAAACCAACCAACTGGATAATACACTGATTGTCTTTACTTCTGATAATGGCCCGGAAGCCGAAGTCGCCCCCTATGGTCGGACACCCTTCCGCGGATCAAAAGGATCGACATGGGAAGGCGGCGTCCGTGTTCCCACTTTTGTTTACTGGAAAGGCATGATACAGCCCCGCAAATCAGATGGCTTATTTGATCTGACTGATATCTTCCCCACCAGCCTTGCCCTGGCGGGAAAATCGGGCGCTGAACTTGCGAAACTGGTTCCCAAAAGTACCTTTATCGATGGGGTTAATCAGGCATCCTGGTTTGTTGGAAATACAGGGCAATCTAATCGTCGGGCTGAGCATTACTTCTTAAACGGTCAGCTTTCCGCCGTACGGGTTGATGAATTTAAATACCATACGCTGATCCAGCAACCTTATGCTTTCACCAGTAAAGGCTATCAGGGAGGGTTTACAGGATCTATCAGTAAGACAGCGGGATCAATGATCTTTAATCTGTATACCAATCCACAGGAAGATGAGAGTATTGGCATTCGCCATATTCCTGTCGGGATAATCCTGCAGGAAGAAATCAAAAACTATAACAACATCCTCAATAAGTACCCGCCTTCAGTACAGATTCATTTGTAAGCTTTGCGCAAAACGGCCATCTGGTATGGCCGTTTTTTATTTTCATTTCTTTGATGCGCTGTTAATGTGAATGAGATCCGCATGCATTATATCGCTCACTGGCCGACCACTGGCGATAAGATCGGTCATCGCCTTTAACCAGCGCGGCAAATGATTAAAATAAAGCTGAAAGCCCTCGCATAAATAATTGAGTCCGGGTTCGCCTTCTTTGCTGCGCATAAAGCGATGCTTCGGGCACCCCCCCTGACAGGCCTGTAACACCCTGCATTGACGGCACTGGCGTGGCAGCGAGTTATATTTATCAGTACCAAATTTTACCTGGCCCGCTGAATCGATCATCTCCGCCAGGGTTGCCCCCATAATATTGCCTAACCGGTGTTGCGGATAGACATAGTGGTCGCAGGTATAAATATCGCCGTTGTGCTCAACAATAACCGAGCGCCCGCAAGTGGGCTGATGGTGGCACACCGCGCCGGGGGCATTGATAAAGCGGGCAAACGCCCATTCGATATTCATGACAAAAATGCTGCCGACATCCCGCTTACGCCACTCTTCGAATACGTTAACAAGAAAATGACCATAATCGGCAGGCAATACCGTCCAGGGCGTCACGCGGCTTCCATCCCCGCCGGGAGCATGTAATTTTAGCCCGGCTTGCAGGGCGTCATCATCCGCCAGTCGTTCCACGACCGGGATAAACTGAATAAACTCTACCCCGGCGTCACGCAAAAAATGATAAATCTCCAGCGGGTACTGAGCGCTATGGCGATTTACGCATGTCAGTACGTTGTATTTTACCTTGTACTTTTGCAGCAGGGCGAGCGCCCGCATAACCCGATGATGGGTGGGTTTACCGCTTTTAGTAAGACGATACTTATCGTGGATCGCTGCCGGACCATCCAGCGAAAGGCCAATCAAAAAATCGTTATCAGAAAAAAACTGACACCACGCATCGTTTAGTAAAATCCCGTTGGTCTGAAAACTGTTAGATATTTTCCGACCGGCCCCGTATTTATCCTGTAGCGAGACCGCTTTTTGATAAAATTCAAGCCCGGCTAACGCAGGCTCTCCGCCCTGCCAGGTAAAGGCGACTTCATCTTCAGGATACGTCGATTCAATATAACTTCGCACATACGTCTCAAGAACGTTATCGCTCATTATATTATGTTGTTGATAGTAAACTTCCTTTTCAAGATAAAAGCAGTAACTGCAATTAAGATTACAGACAGAACCAGACGGTTTTGCCATAACATGAAACGCACGTGTCTGAGTATTTTTTAACATATCCACATTCCTGTCGGGAAAGGTTCCATACAAAGCGATTTAATGGCTACTTATTATCCCGACACAGACGGCGTAACTTTGTTGTACAAAAATAGCTTTTTTAAGGCTGATGATGCGTTTCTGCTATGCAGGCCACACATAACGGCATTCGCGTTTTAAGAATATTCTTTTTGCTCTCGCCGACTATGCTTAACGTTTAAAAAAACGAACAGCATTCTCGCAACGCACTCTTATTTCCCCTTTTGCATACCGGAGGCCTGGCATGAGCAACCACGGCGAATACCCCGAAGATAATCGGGTTGGCAATCATGAACCGCACGATTTGAGTCTGACCCGTCGCGACCTAATCAAAGTCAGTGCCGCGACGGCGGCAACAGCTGTCGTTTATCCTCATTCAACGCTTGCAGCCAGCGTTCCGGCTGCAACTCCGGCCCCTGAAATAATGCCCCTCATATTAAAAGTGAACGGTAAAAGCGAGCAGCTGGAGGTGGATACCCGGACCACGCTGCTGGACGCGCTGCGGGAAAATCTGCATTTGACCGGCACCAAGAAAGGTTGCGATCACGGACAGTGCGGAGCCTGTACCGTACTGGTCAACGGTCGCAGGCTGAATGCCTGCCTGACGCTTGCAGTCATGCATCAGGGGTCGGAGATCACCACCATTGAAGGTCTGGGTTCGCCAGACCATCTTCATCCCATGCAGGTGGCCTTCATCCGGCATGATGGCTTTCAGTGCGGCTACTGCACCTCCGGGCAAATTTGCTCATCGGTGGCAGTGCTGAAAGAGATTAAGGACGGCATTCCAAGCCACGTCACCCGCGACCTGGTTTCCCCGCCTGAAATGACAGCCGATGAGATCCGTGAACGTATGAGCGGCAACCTCTGTCGCTGTGGCGCGTACGCCAACATCCTTGCTGCCATCGAAGACGCTGCGGGGGAGGTAAAATCATGAAGGCATTTACCTATGAACGAGTGAATACCCCGGCTGAGGCGGCGCTCAGCGCTCAGCGTGTTCCCGGCGCAAAATTTATCGCGGGTGGCACCAATCTGCTGGACCTGATGAAGCTGGAAATTGAAACACCTACCCATCTTATCGATGTAAACGGGCTGGGGCTGGATAAGATTGAGGCAACCGACGCGGGCGGCCTGCGCATCGGCGCATTAGTGCGGAACACCGATTTGGCAGCCCACCAGCACGTGCGGCAGCATTATGCCGTACTCTCCCGCGCCCTTCTCGCTGGCGCTTCCGGCCAGTTACGTAACCAGGCTACCACCGCAGGTAATCTGCTTCAGCGCACGCGCTGCCCCTACTTTTACGATACCAATCAGCCCTGCAATAAACGCCTGCCCGGCAGCGGCTGCTCGGCGCTTGAAGGCTTTAGCCGTCAGCACGCCGTAGTGGGCATAAGCGAAGCCTGCATTGCCACTCATCCGAGCGATATGGCGGTCGCGATGCGGTTGCTGGATGCGGTGGTGGAAACCATCACACCGGATGGAAAGGCGCGCAGTATCGCGCTGGCTGATTTTTATCGGCCGCCGGAGAAAACACCTCATATTGAAACCGCTCTGCTACCCGGCGAGCTTATCGTCGCGGTAACGTTGCCACCGCCTGTCGGCGGGGCACATTTCTACCGCAAGGTGCGCGATCGCGCCTCCTACGCTTTTGCTCTGGTGTCAGTCGCGGCAATCATCCAGCCAGACGGCAGTGGACGCGTCGCGCTGGGCGGAGTGGCGCATAAGCCCTGGCGCGTTGAGGCTGCGGACGCGCAAATGCCCCTCGGGGCGCAGGCCGTGTATGACACGCTGTTTGCCAGCGCACATCCCACCGCTGAAAACACCTTCAAACTCCTGCTGGCGAAGCGAACGCTTGCCTCCGTAATGACAGAAGCGAGGGCTCAGGCATGAAATTTGATAAACCTGCCGGGGAAAACCCGATTGATCAGTTGAAGGTTATCGGTCGTCCTCATGACCGCATCGATGGCGCGCTGAAAACGACCGGTACGGCACGTTACGCCTACGAATGGCACGAAATAGCGCCCAACGCCGCCTATGGCTATATCGTCGGTTCCGCCATTGCTAAAGGCCGGCTTACCGCCCTTGATATAGACGCCGCGCAAAAAGCGCCAGGCGTGCTGGCAGTCATCACCGCCGATAACGCCGGGGCACTCGGCAAAGGGGACAAAAACACCGCCAGACTGCTGGGCGGCCCCACGATTGAGCATTACCATCAGGCCATTGCTCTGGTGGTGGCAGAAACATTCGAACAGGCGCGGGCGGCGGCCTCGCTGGTACAGGGGCACTATCGCCGCGAAAGAGGGGCTTATTCTCTTGCGGATGAGAAACCGACTGTCAGTCAGCCACCGGAAGATACGCCTGACAAGAACGTCGGTGACTTTGACGGCGCGTTCTCCTCCGCAGCGGTGAGAATTGATGCCACCTACACCACCCCGGATCAGAGCCATATGGCGATGGAGCCGCACGCCTCGATGGCCATCTGGGAGGGCAATAAGGTCATAGTATGGACCTCAAACCAGATGATTGACTGGTGCCGCACCGATCTGGCGAAAACGCTGAAAGTGCCCGTGGAGAATGTGCGAATTATCTCCCCGTACATCGGCGGTGGGTTTGGCGGCAAGCTGTTCCTGAGAAGCGATGCGCTGCTGGCGGCCCTCGCCGCCCGTGCGGTAAAACGCCCGGTTAAAGTGATGCTCCCCCGCCCCGTCATTCCCAATAACACCACTCACCGTCCCGCGACCCTTCAGCACCTGCGTATCGGTGCCGACCAAAGCGGAAAAATCACCGCTATCTCCCATGAAAGCTGGTCTGGCAATCTGCCCGGCGGCACGCCGGAAACGGCGGTGCAGCAAAGCGAATTTCTCTACGCGGGGGCGAATCGTCATACCGGCCTGCGGCTCGCCACGCTCGATTTGCCGGAAGGGAACGCCATGCGTGCACCCGGCGAAGCCCCCGGATTAATGGCACTCGAAATCGCGATAGATGAACTGGCGGAAAAAGCAGGCATCGATCCTGTCGAGTTTCGCATTCTGAATGACACTCAGGTTGATCCCGCCAATCCGACACGCCGCTTCTCGCGCCGTCAGCTTATCGAGTGCTTACGCACCGGGGCGGATAAATTTGGCTGGAAGCAGCGCAATGCCACACCCGGGCAGGTGCGCGATGGTGAGTGGCTGATCGGTGTCGGCGTCGCGGCGGGCTTTCGCAATAATCTGCTCGAAAAATCCGGCGCGCGGGTTCACCTCGAGCAAAACGGCACCGTTATCGTGGAAACGGACATGACCGACATTGGCACCGGTAGCTACACCATTCTGGCCCAGACGGCGGCGGAAATGCTTGGTGTACCGCTGGAGCAGGTTACTGTTCACCTCGGTGATTCCAGTTTCCCGGTTTCTGCGGGGTCTGGCGGGCAATGGGGCGCGAATACCTCCACCTCCGGCGTGTACGCCGCCTGCGTGAAGCTTCGTGAGATGATTGCCTCAGCCGTCGGGTTTGATCCTGAGCAGTCGCAGTTTACCGACGGCAAAATTATCAGCGGTACGCGCAGCGCTGCGCTGCGTGAGGCTACGTCTGGCGGCAGGCTGACAGCAGAAGAGAGTATTGAATTCGGGACGCTCAGCGAGAAGTACCAGCAGTCGACCTTTGCCGGACATTTTGTTGAAGTCGGTGTGCACAGCGCAACGGGCGAGATCCGTGTTCATCGCATGCTTGCGGTGTGTGCCGCAGGGCGCATTCTGAATCCTAAAACCGCCCGCAGTCAGGTCATTGGCGCAATGACCATGGGTATGGGCGCGGCACTGATGGAGGAGCTGGCCGTGGATACTCGTCTGGGATACTTCGTTAATCACGATATGGCGGGATATGAGGTGCCGGTCCATGCGGATATTCCGTTACAGGAGGTCATTTTCCTGGATGATACCGACCCCATTTCCTCCCCGATGAAAGCCAAAGGCGTGGGTGAGCTCGGCCTGTGCGGCGTGGGCGCGGCTATCGCCAATGCGGTTTACAACGCCACTGGTGTCCGGGTACGGGATTACCCCATCACCCTGGATAAGCTGCTCGATAAGCTGCCGGATGTGGTTTAAGGAGGAGCAATGTCATACTCGCTTTTTGATATAGACGAGCGCTTGCATAAGCCGGAACTGGCGTTTCTTACCGATGACCCCGTGACCATTCTGCGTTTTGCGGTGGAAGCGCTGATGGCCGGTAAAGCGGCGGTGTTAGTGACGCTGGTTGAGATACGCGGCGGCGCGGCGCGACCACTCGGGGCGCAGATGGTGGTGCGCGAAGATGGCCGCTACTGCGGTTTTGTCTCCGGCGGTTGCGTGGAAGCCGCCACTGCTTTTGAAGCACTGGAGGTGATGGTCTCAGGCCGCGATCGCGACATTCGCTACGGAGAGGGTTCGCCATGGTTCGACATTATTCTGCCCTGCGGTGGCGGGATCACTCTGACGCTCCATAAACTGCGCTCACCACGGCCCCTTCTTGCCGTGCTGAACCGTCTGGAACAAAGAAAACCGGCGGGGCTGCGCTACGATCCGCAAGCACAATCGCTGGTGTGCCTGCCCGCGCAAACCCGAACGGGCTGGAATCTCAATGGCTTTGAGGTAGGGTTCAGGCCTTGCGTAAGGCTGATGATTTACGGAAGTTCTCTTGAAGCACAGGCAACCGCCTGCCTTGCGGCGGCAACTGGCTATGACAGCCATATCTTTGACCGTTTTCCGGCCTCAGCCAGCGCTAAGATAGATACTGACACGGCGGTAGTTTTGCTATGCCATGATCTCAACCGGGAGCTGCCAGTACTGCAGGCCGCGCGCGAGGCAAAACCCTTTTATCTCGGCGCGTTGGGCAGTTTTCGAACGCACACTTTGCGTCTGCAAAAGCTCCACGAGCTGGGGTGGTGTAAGGAGGAGACAGAGCGAATCAGAGCGCCTGTCGGGATATTCCCAAAAGCCCGGGATGCGCATACTCTGGCACTCTCCGTGCTGGCAGAGATCGCCTCTGTACGTCTCCATCAGAAGGAGGATTCATGCCTGCCCCCGTCGTCCTGATCCTCGCAGCCGGGCGTGGGGAGCGCTTTCTTACTTCAGGGGGTAGCACCCATAAACTAGCCGCACAGCTTAACGGCAAGCCGGTTTTAGAACATGTGCTGGAAGCCGTCGAAAACGCGAAGCTGAAATGGCATCTGGTCTGCCCTGAAGGTGGCACGCGCGGCATGGGCGAGTCTATTTCTCTTGGCATTCACGCCACGCCAGAGGCTCCGGGATGGCTAATTCTGCCAGCCGACCTTCCCTTAATTCAGCCTTCATCATTGCAACGCGTCGCCGCGGAGCTCGAAGAAAATTCGATTGTGGTGCCTCACTACCAGCGTAATCCGGGTCATCCGGTCGGATTCTGGCACAAATACCGTGCTGAATTAAGCGCCCTTTCCGGAAATATGGGAGCAAAAGAAATAGTGAGACGCGCACGACAACGGGGAGAGGTTAAAGATATTTTCCTGTCGGATTACGGTATCACCCACGATATCGATACCCTGGCAGACTTACAGGCGGCGCAAAGGTTAATAGACCTGTCGCATGCTTAACGACCGACTCATCCTTTGTAAGATCCGAAGCAGGCTTTATGAATTACATTCATAAAGCCTATCTATTTGTACCAGGTTATGCGCACCTGGCACCGAATCACCTGACGCAACATGCGATGCAATTTGACTCATTTCTGGCGGGGAATGGTACAAATATGGCACAAGGCGCTTTTGCTGAACTGGTCAATACCGCGTGAACCCGCGTGATGATTGGTGCGATAATAGGAACAATACATAAACAATAACCTATTGATACAAAAGATTAATATCAATAAAAAATCATATGATACCCCCAATAGTACCCCCAATTTTAGTTTTCTCACTCTAACTTGATCAAAAAACAACCAGCACGTTAGCTCTTACCAGATGACTATGCGTTCTTAATGACCGCATGCAACTAAACCCTCTTAATCCTATTGTAATCTTCTCAAAACCGTGACCATGAACTTTACGGTCTCCTTTTTTCGTGTATGCTCAACCTTAATCATCACTTCTAAAGTTGGGTGTTCATACTCTGGCGGTAGCCTGCATCAAAGATATTCACCCGAAACTAAATAAAGATATATCATATAAAGGGAAATATTATGCATAATGTGAGTTTTTATTCTTTTAGAATTTTAGTTAAAAAAGGTAGCAGATATAGTAAAGCCTTAGGTAATCTTGGTTTGAGTAACAATAAAACAGCGTTTGAAATAATTGAAGAATTCCTTACAAATTACAAAATCACTCCCATGGAAGATAGTGCAACAAAGACAAAGATTTCTTTAGAACAACATAACAAACTAACCTTCGATTCAAATAAAGGTCTTGTTCATGGTTTCATTAAGGTTGGGAAATATGGTGAAACTCATGAAATAAAGGATACACAATTATCTCAAACGCATTATACCACAAAAGTTGATGATGTTATTTTGCGTGAACGCTACATTCTTATTTATCTTCCAAATGCTCTTGAGGAAGGAATTATTGCATTTCATACTAGTGATAATATTTCAGCTAAATCAGCATTTACTGATTTTCTGGTTGAGCATTTTATCACCAAATATCAACTTGAGGCCAGGGTCAATCCTCTTTGTCACAGAAGCATTCCGCAACATATACTTGACTCTGAAGTTAAACAAATTAAAGCTGTAGGTTATAAACCACCAACTGACATAGCCGATTCGTTCGGTAGCAATAAAACGAATGTGAAAACTGACTTAGTCATCAAATATAATGAAGGAATGATGGGTAGTTTTCGTGACTTGAGAGATAAAAAATTAAGTAATGTCATCGAAATTGTCGAAGATAAATGTGATGAGGTGAAGGTTTCGTTGCTACTAGGTAATAGGACGATCGTCTTTAGTTATGACTCAATCCTTAAAAAAGGCATTTCAGTAGAACTTGATGACAATGATATTAAAATAGACCCTACAACTGGAATACCTGACTTGACAGCCCTTGATGACACTGTCAAAGTCATCACCAATGATTTACTTTTAGAAATTCACAGCGGGAACATGGGAGTAATCATATGAACAAGATAAATATATGGCAAGTTCTGTTGAAACATTATAAAACTATGTCAGATCAAAAAGGAAACACTCTAGCACAAGATATATTTATCCATTTTTTCTTGCCCGCGATAACTTCCTTTTTAGTTTGTTATTTTTATGGTACAATGAAACCATCAATCGCAGCTATATTTGTAAATTTCGGAGCCATTACCACAGCTTTGCTTATGAGTGCAGTGATAATGATATATGATCAAAAACAAAAAACCGCTTTCAAAATTACCGATATTATTGAGAATAATAAATCCAAAACAAATTTACCAACTCTTGAGATAAATAGAACAGTATATGAGCAACTTTGCCACAACGTGGCATATGCAATCCTAACATCTGTTATACTTGTCATATCATCAGTGATAATATCATTCTTCCCGGATGATGCATACTCACTTGGGAAAATACACTTTGCCATTCCTGCTTACTTTTTAAGCTTTATAGCTTACTCTTCTTTCTTCACTACTGTAATAACATTCCTTATGGTAATTAAAAGATTTAGTTCCATATTGGACAATTAATGAAAATTAATTTTAATAAAATCACGCAAATCACAATCCATTGAAAATGAAAATTTACCACTATACAGATTTAAATGGCTTAAAAGGAATACTTGAAAATAATTCCTTATGGGCCACGAACTATGCATTCCTAAACGACTCTCAAGAAATCAAACATGGTATCAACTGTATCATCAATGCCTTAGACAATATTCACGGAAAAATAAAAAATGAGCATATTGAATTAGTTAAAAAGACAGTGCAATTCTTTAAGGAAGTTACATCAAAACATGCTTACAATATATCGTTTTGTTTAAAACCAGATTTATTAAGCATGTGGCGTGGTTATGGACAAGCCCAAAAGGTATGTCTGGAATTCGATTCCAACGAGCTTTTTGAAGCAATAGACACTAGTGACAAAGTAATTTATGACAGAAATGTCATCTATACTGAAGAGAATTCAACAATTGAAGCAATTGATGGCATAGTTGAATTCTTTAATAACGAAAAAGTTATTGAAGACATTACTAAAAGTGATTTGGATGAACTTTACCATGCAATAACCCTTGCCCAACTACTTCCCCCGTTCTTTAAAGTAAAACATTTCGAAGAAGAACTTGAATATCGCTTTGTAATATACACGCAAAATAAGAATCAAGATGTGAAGATTCGCGTTGGAAACAAAGGAATCATACCTTACATTGAACTTAAAATGAATAAACATGGTCCGCACGGTGGAAAACTTCCATTGAAAAAAATCATGATTGGCCCAGGACAAAACATAGAAGAACTAATCAATGGAATTGAAATTATGCTCGATGTATACAAATACAATAAAGTTGATATCACTACTTCCAAAGTTCCTTTTAAAGGATGATATTCCCACGATTAGTTCGAAACAATTTTGAATCAGCTTACTGTTGGAAGAAACTGTAACTTAGAGCGGCTACAGCCAAAAATCCCCACTGGCTGTGCCGGTGGGTGACAAGTTTTGACAACTCAATCTGAACGCTAACTTCCGGGTAAACTGGAACATCGATCTGAAAGAGGCTTGAGGATGGTTGCAAAGAGGGTGTGCTTAACACCTCCCCTTCACGAGTTCGTGTATCTGAAGTTTTCTGAAGCGGTAGTGGTTGACACTTTCCTCCTAGTTTTCCCTAGTAAGGCATAACAAACCATAACAGGCTGACAATTGCTTGTTAGCTCTTGGAGCTGGCCAATAAGCGTAAGAGCTTGCCTGGACAACGGGCACCACATGAGGGCGACGCATTTTCATGCGTGAGGCTGGTATTTCCCAGACTGCCTTACTGATATTGATTTCATCCCAAAATGCCCCACGGAGTTCTCCGGTACGCAAGCCGGTGATAATCAGCAGACGAGCGGCCAAAACTACTAACGCGCTTCCTGTATATCCTGACAACGCCTTGAAGAAATCAGGCAACTCTTTCGGTGTGAGGAAAGGATAATGATTGGACTCATGCCCTTGCATCGCGCTGGTGAGATCCGGGGCGGGGTTATACTCAGCTCGACCGGTGACTATTGCGTAACGGAAAACTTCCCCACAGCGCTGCCTAAATTTTCTTGCCTTTTCGGTAGCGCCGCGCCCCTCAATGCGCCGCAGCACATTCAACAGTTCAAGCGGTTTGATTTCGGCTATTGGTTTTTTGCCAATGTATGGGAACACATCTTTATTGAAGGCTTCGAGGATGTCTGAAGCATAACCAGCAGACCATTTTTTTAGTTTGCTGCTGTGTCATTCAAGGGCAATATCTTTGAAGGTGTTGTTTAACTGAATTTCACGGGCAATCTTCTCCTCCCGTTTCGCTTCCATAGGATCGATACCTCCAGCGATACCCCTTTTCGCTTCTTCACGTTTTGCCCGAGCATCGGCCAATGTGACTTCAGGATAAACACCCAGCGCTAACAGCTTCTCTTTGCTGGCTACACGATATTTGAGCCGCCAGTATTTGCCGCCATTAGGTTTGATCAGGAGATACAGACCACCACCATCAGCCAGCTTGTAAGGCTTATCTTTAGGTTTAGCGGCATCCACCTGCCGGGCGTTTAGTTTCACTTGGGGGTACCACCTCTAGACCGAACAGCAAATACCCCCATAACTCCCCCCCAAACGACCGTAGATTTCAGGGAACTTTAGTAGACGTAGAAACACTAAAAGGGGCTGTAAAGCGCAGATTATAAGGGGTTTTAGTGAACTTTAGTAGACTTGGGGAGACGTTAGAATGGTGCCGATAATAGGAGTCGAACCTACGACCTTCGCATTACGAATGCGCTGCTCTACCAACTGAGCTATATCGGCCCTGAGAGGTATTCACGGGCGTGAATGACGGTGTAGAAGGTTAAAACTAACAGGGCGATGCGTCAATAACCTTTCTAATCAACCGGCTACTTTTGCATCACCCCGTTTCATTTAAGCACGAATGGTATCGTCGCCAAAGCCGATCCATTTGTAGGTGGTCAGGGCTTCAAGACCCATCGGGCCGCGGGCGTGCAGCTTTTGCGTGCTGACGGCAACTTCTGCCCCCAGACCAAACTGTGCGCCATCGGTGAAGCGCGTTGAAGCGTTCACGTAGACCGCTGACGAATCCACCTCATTGATAAAACGGTTTGCGTTACGCAGCGTACGGGTGAGGATCGCGTCTGAATGCTGGGTGCCGTGCTCGCGAATATGCGCAATAGCGTCATCCAGATCCGCGACGATTTTCACGTTCAGATCGAGGGACAAAAACTCATCGTCGTATTGTTCCGCTTTCACCGCTTCCACCTGCGCCGGGCCATCCTGTAACTGTGCCAGCGCGGCGTCGTCCGCATGCAGCGTTACGCCGCTTTCCGCCATTTGCCTGCTGAGCGCGGGCAGAAAAGTATCCGCGATATGCTGGTTCACCAGCAGCGTCTCCACGGTGTTACAGGTGCTGGGGCGCTGGGTTTTGGCGTTAACGATGATCTTCAGCGCCGGGTCAATTTCGGCGGTGTCGTCCACGTAAATATGGCACACGCCGATCCCGCCGGTGATCACCGGGATGGTGGACTGTTCACGGCAGAGTTTATGCAAGCCTGCGCCACCGCGGGGGATCAGCATGTCGATATATTTGTCCATGCGCAGCATCTCGTTCACCAGCGCACGATCCGGGCTTTCGATCGCCTGGACGGCGCCGGCGGGCAGACCGCACTCTTCCAGCGCCTGCTGAATGACCTTCACGGTTGCGGCATTGGTGCGCCAGGTCTCTTTGCCGCCGCGCAGAATGGCGGCGTTACCGGTTTTCAGGCACAGGGAGGCGACATCCACGGTGACGTTAGGACGCGCTTCATAGATCACGCCAATGACGCCAAGCGGCACGCGGCGACGCTCAAGACGCAGACCGCTGTCGAGCAGACCGCCGTCAATCACCTGCCCCACCGGATCGGCCAGCTTGCACACCTGGCGGACATCGGCAGCGATGGCTTTCAGGCGCGCGGGATTAAGCGCCAGGCGGTCAAGCATGGCTTCGCTCAGGCCGTTGCGCCGTGCTTCTGCCACATCTTCGGCGTTCGCCAGCAGGATCGTCTCCGTCTGCGCTTCCAGATAATCGGCCATTTTTTCCAGCACGCGATTTTTTTCGCGGGCGGATAGCTGCGCCAGTTTGTACGACGCTGCTTTCGCAGCGATGCCCATTTGTTCCAGCATACGTCTGCTCCTTAGCGGGTGATCATATCGTCACGATGGACGGCGACCGGGCCATATTCATAACCCAGAATCGCATCAATTTGCTGCGAGTGGTGGCCAGCGATACGACGCAGCGCATCGCTGTTGTAACGGGTTACCCCATGGGCAATGTCGCGCCCTTCCTGGTTACGGATGCGGATCACTTCCCCACGCGAAAAGTTGCCGTTCACCTCTTTGATGCCTTTCGGCAGCAGGGAGCTGCCCCGTTGCAGGATCGCCTCGGTCGCGCCCTCATCCACGGTGATTTCACCGGCGGGCGGCGCGCCAAAGATCCAGCGTTTACGGTTTTCCAGCGGTGAGGTCTGGGCGTGGAACAGCGTCCCCACAGAGATCCCCTCCACCACATCGCCAATCACGCCGGGACGGCTGCCCGCGGCAATAATGGTGTCGATACCGGCGCGGCAGGCCACATCAGCGGCCTGAAGTTTGGTTCCCATCCCGCCGGTGCCGAGGCCGGAAACGCTGTCTCCGGCAATGGCGCGCAGGGCGTCGTCAATACCGTAAACATCTTTGATCAGCTCCGCCTGCGGATTACTGCGTGGATCGGCGGTAAACAGCCCTTGTTGATCCGTCAGCAGCAATAATTTATCCGCACCGCCGAGGATCGCGGCCAGCGCCGAGAGATTATCGTTATCGCCCACTTTAATTTCAGCGGTAGCGACGGCGTCGTTTTCGTTGATCACCGGCACGATGTTGTTGTCCAGCAGCGCGCGCAGGGTGTCGCGGGCGTTAAGGAAACGTTCGCGATCTTCCATATCGGCGCGGGTCAGCAGCATCTGTCCGACATGAATGCCGTAGATGGAAAAAAGTTGTTCCCACAGCTGGATGAGACGGCTTTGCCCCACCGCCGCCAGCAGTTGTTTAGAGGCGATGGTCGCCGGCAGTTCCGGATAGCCTAAATGCTCGCGCCCGGCAGCAATCGCCCCGGACGTCACAATCACAATGCGATGCCCGGCGGCATGCAGCTGTGCGCACTGGCGGACTAATTCCACAATGTGGGCGCGATTCAGGCGGCGCGATCCGCCCGTTAAAACACTGGTGCCCAGTTTTACCACCAGCGTCTGGCTGTCACTCATGATTCTCTGCCGTTAAACAAATAAGAAAAAAGATGGGAAAGGACGTTTTAACAGGAGTCAGCGCGCTTGCCAATAACCTGCGTAAAAAGCCCGTTTTTTATTGCGCGGGATCAGCAAGCCTAACGGCAGAATTTGACACTTTTATGGCAGTAGCAAATAAATCCATTTTTTTCAAATTAATCCGACTTTGTCATAAAACCTTCATTCCAGAGCGTTAAAACCCCTCATGTTTTTTCACGGGGCTATAAGCCCAGCGAATATTAGCGTGTCTTTCAAATCAGGAATCAAAATGAAAAAGAGTACTCTGGCATTAGTGGTGATGAGCATTGTCGCTTCCGCATCGGTACAGGCGGCAGAAGTTTATAACAAGAACGGCAACAAGCTGGACCTCTATGGCAAAGTTAAAGCCATGCATTACTTCAGCGACGATGCTGGCAGTGACGGTGATACCACTTATGTGCGTCTGGGCTTTAAGGGCGAAACGCAGATTAACGATCAGCTGACCGGTTTTGGTCGCTGGGAAGCCGAATTTGCCGGTAACAAAATCGAAGGCGCATCTGACGCGCAGAAAACCCGTCTGGCCTTCGCAGGTCTGAAAATCAAAGATTTTGGCTCTCTGGATTATGGTCGTAACCTCGGCGTGATGTACGACGTGCAGGCGGCGACGGATATGTTCCCTGAATTTGGCGGCGACTCTCTGGGTAAAACCGACAACTTTATGACCAAGCGTACTACTGGCGTGGCGACCTACCGCAACACCGACCTGTTCGGCGCTGTGGAAGGCCTGGACATGACCTTACAGTATCAGGGTAAAAACGAAGGCACCCGCGCGGCGAACAAACAGAACGGCGACGGCTGGGGCACCTCTCTGGCCTATGATTTCGGCGGCAGCCCGGTCACTATCACCGGCGCTTATGCCAGCTCGGACCGTACAGATCTGCAACAGTTGCAGGCACGTGGTCAGGGCGACAAAGCCGACGCCTGGGGCACCAGCATCAAGTATGATGCCAACAACGTTTACCTGGCCGCCATGTACGCGGTGTCTCACAACATGACCCCGATCTCGGGTGGTTTCGCTAACAAAGCGGAAAACTTTGAAGCCGTGGCGCAATACCAGTTCGACTTCGGCCTGCGTCCATCTCTGGGCTACGTGCAGTCCAAAGGTAAAGACATCGAAGGCGGGATCGGCGATGAAGATCTGGTTAAATACATTGATGTGGGCGTGACCTACTACTTCAACAAAAACATGTCGGCGATGGTTGACTACAAAATCAACCAGATCGATGACGACAATCAGCTGGGTCTGAGCAGCGACGACGTGGTAGCGGTCGGCGTGACCTATCAGTTCTGATGACAGAAAAGAAAACGCCCTTCAGCGATGAAGGGCGTTTTTTTATGCGTGAGGTTTAGCGATAAATCAGGCCGAGAGCTTCACCGGCTCTTTTTTGAAGTCATCAGCAGGTTCAAGCTTCAGCTCAAGGGTGGAGAGCATATCGCGGGCACGACCATGAAAATCGCGCAGCGTATGTTCCAGACGCTCCTGCACTTCTTTGTCTTTGATCGCGACGGGCTGCCAGTGCCCTTCTTTATCAAACATGCCGAACTGATAGCTGTAGGTAAAGCGCTTCTCCTGGGCTTCCATTATCATCCACCAGCCCCAGAATTCGCGGCTTTCCGGCGCTGGCTTAACGTTAACGCAAACAGCCAGGCAGTCGAAAAAGAACCGATTATCTTCGCACTGTTCTTCCCGGATATAGGGGCCAAGTGCGGTGAATTTCTTAATAAGTCGGCTTCTCGGGTGTCCACTCGGTAACGTCATTGCAATCTCCTTATGTGTAGCCACTGTTTTACCAAACCGGCATAAATTAGCAATGCATTAACGCAATTTATGATTAATCCAGTCGGTAATTTCCCGCAGCGCACGGTCGAAATTGCGATACAGCGGTTTCTGCGGGATCTCCAGCAGCTTGCCATCGGCAGATGACGAGGTGATTAAACGCGACTCTTCTTCCGGGCTAAAGGGATCGTTCTTCCAGAAGCCGGACAGCATCGGCGTCGGGCAACGGCGTCCGAGCAGCCCCTGCGTTTTCAGCGAATAGCGATTCAGCTCCACGCGCAGCGCTTCGTCCGAGGCATCGTGCATCCCCAGACGGCTCGCCAGCACGTCAAGATACATTTCCGGTATCGTGCTCAGACGGGCGCTGTCGGTCAGGAGCGCATGCACCATCGGCCCCAGGCAGGCCACCGCTTTCAGGCGCGGCGATTCCAGATAGGCCAGCCGCACGGCGACGTTCGCGCCAAAGCGGAAGCCAAAGGCGGCGACGCGCGTATGGTCAATCCATGGAATATCCGGCAGCGCTTTCAGCACGTGCTGGTGGAGGATGCTGGAGTCCTGGGTCAGCTTCCATTTTGATGAGAAGCCAATCGAAGGCATATCCAGCGTCAGCATGGCGATGCCCTGCGGCGCGAAATAGCGCTCATAAAGGGTGTAGTAGTCGCTTTGCAGGCTATCCAGCCCGCCGCACATCAGCACCGTCGGGAAGGGGCCGTCGCCTTTCGGCATGTGCAGAAACGCCGTTAAGGGCGCGCCGCCGGCAATGGGGATCTCCAGCTCGCGCAGAGAGCCCGGCAGCCGTCGCGCCGCTTCTTCATAGGCACGGTTCGCCAGCGCCTGCGCCTGCTCCGCCAGATCGTCCCCCTTCAGATGGGGGTAGGCGGCAATACTGTAGAGGGTAGAGGCATGAAGCCAGTGACGGCCGCTAAGTGCGGCGTCTTCTTCCTGGCTGGCTTTTTGCTGCCAGACCATCGCCTGGGTGGCCCACTCATATATCCAGTTGCCGTTGCGATAGCCCACCACGGTGTCGTAAAGGGCGTTGTCGGTGCGTTCGGCTTCACTCATCACGATGCGCGCCTGCACGTCCAGCAGCTCACGCGGATCGACGCCGCGCCAGATCCACATCAGACGGTTGTTCATGCGATACCAGCACGGAATGTTTCTGCCATCCAGCGCCGACTGCACCGCCGGTTGCGTGCCATGCTGAAAACGGCGGACTAATGTCGACGTCTCAGGGTGTTTGAAGCGGGGTTTAAACAGGGTTTCGCTAAGATTAGCCTGGGTCATTGCGCGCAGCCTCCATGAATACGTCACTAATGACTATTGTAACCTGCCGGGCGCTAAAATGAACAACGCCCGGCATAACCGGGCGCTGAAAAGGCATAATAGATGCGGGGATTAACGGCCAGAGATCGGCGGCACGAAGGCTACGCCCATATCCCAGGGTTGTTCAATCCAGGTATCCTGCGGAATATCAATTACATAATCATCTACCAGCGGACGACCAGCCGGTTTTGCAAAAATAGTAACAAAATGCGCTTTTGGATACATTTCACGAATAGCAACCGCGGTACCGCCGGTATCCACCAGATCGTCGATCACAATGAAACCTTCGCCATCGCCTTCCGCGCGTTTCAGCACGGTCAGCTCACGCTGGTTGTCATGGTCGTAGCTGGAGATGCATACGGTATCTACATGGCGAATACCTAATTCACGTGCCAGCAGTGCGCCCGGCACCAGACCACCACGACTAACGGCAATGATGCCTTTCCACTGCTCTGACGGCATCAGGCGCGCGGCCAGTTTGCGGGCGTGAATTTGCAACATGTCCCAGGTGACGACGTATTTTTCGCTCATGTGAAGTGTCCCAGCCTATTTTAAAACGGCTTAAAAAGTGTTCGAGGGGAAAATGGGTTGCGCGAGATTATAGAGATCCGACGCACTAAAAACCAGTGTTACGGGGCACCTGCGCTGCTTTTTACGTGCGCCACAGTACCAGGCCGCCAATAAAGTGGTATTCTGCCAGCCTATCGCGCAAGCATTGCACATGGTGTTTATTTGCTAACCCTGCAACCTGTACATTTCTTTTACAGGTCTATGTCAAGGAGACTTATCGTGTCTGAACTGTCTCAATTATCTCCACAGCCGCTGTGGGATATTTTTGCCAAAATCTGTTCCATTCCGCATCCGTCTTATCATGAAGAACAACTGGCCGCGCACATTATGGGCTGGGCGCAGGAGAAAGGCCTGTTTGCTGAGCGCGACAGCGTCGGTAACATCCTGATCCGCAAACCGGCTACTGCCGGTATGGAAAACCGTAAGGCGGTCGTCCTTCAGGCGCACCTCGATATGGTGCCGCAGAAAAACAACGACACCGTGCATGACTTCACCAAAGATCCCATCCAGCCTTATATTGATGGCGAATGGGTAAAAGCACGCGGCACCACGCTGGGCGCGGATAACGGTATTGGCATGGCCTCTGCGCTGGCTGTGCTGGCAGACGACAGCGTGGCGCACGGCCCGCTGGAAGTGCTGCTGACCATGACCGAAGAAGCCGGTATGGACGGCGCCTTTGGTTTGCAGGCCAACTGGCTACAGGCAGACATTCTGATCAACACCGACTCTGAAGAAGAGGGTGAGATCTACATGGGCTGCGCGGGCGGGATTGATTTTATCTCCACCCTGCCGCTGTCCCGTGAAGCCATCCCGGCGGGTTTCCAGACCTTTAAGCTGACGCTGAAAGGCCTGAAAGGCGGTCACTCCGGCGGCGATATTCACCTCGGCCTGGGCAACGCCAACAAACTGCTGGCCCGCTTCCTGGCCGGTCACGCGAAAGCGCTGGATCTGCGTCTGGTGGATTTCAACGGCGGTACGCTGCGTAACGCCATTCCGCGTGAAGCTTTCGCCACCGTAGCCGTGTCTGCTGACAAAGCTGATGAGCTGAAAACCCTGGCGAGCACTTACCTCGACATTCTGAAAAACGAGCTGGAAGCGAAAGAGAAGAACCTGAACGTGGTTCTGGAAGCGACCACCACGGATAAAGCGGCGCTGACCAGTCAGTCTCGCGATGCGTTCGTGCAGTTGCTGAATGCCACCCCGAACGGCGTGATCCGCAATTCCGACGTGGCAAAAGGCGTGGTGGAAACCTCGCTGAACGTTGGCGTGGTGACCATGCAGGACGACAGCGCAGAGATCATCTGTCTGATCCGTTCGCTGATCGACAGCGGTAAAGAGTATGTGGTCAGCATGCTGGAATCCCTCGGGACGCTGGCTGGCGCGAAAACCTCCGCCAAAGGCAGCTACCCAGGCTGGCAGCCGGACGCCAGTTCACCGGTGATGGCGCTGGTACGCGAAACCTATCAGCGTCTGTTTGATAAAACGCCGAACATTCAGGTGATCCATGCGGGTCTGGAATGTGGTCTGTTCAAAAAACCATATCCGGATATGGATATGGTTTCTATCGGGCCTACCATAACCGGGCCTCACTCGCCGGATGAGCAGGTGCATATTGAAAGCGTGGGCCAGTACTGGACGCTGCTCACTGAACTGCTGAAGGCGATCCCGGCTAAGTCGTAAGCTTTGTGATAAACGCCCGGCGGCGCTTCGCTTGCCGGGCCTACAACAGCTCGCCCGTGCAATGTTGTACGGGATTGCCGGGCCTGCATGAACACTGTAGGCCGGGTAAGCGCAGCGCCACCCGGCACGTTTCCCCCAATTAAAGCCCCAGCACCAGTTGCCGCTCCAGCTGTGGATCGAGCAGCGTAACGTGCAGCCCCACCAGCCTGACGCCCCGCCCTCCCCGCCGTTCATCCCAGGTTTTTCTGGCGATGGCGAGCAAATCGGCTTTGTTTAAGCGCGGCCAGACGTGCTCCTGGGTGGTGAGCTGAAAATCATTGAATTTTAACTTCACCCCCTGACGGGCAATGCGCAGATCCGGTTTAACCTTTGCCAGCCGCCGTTCTAGCTCGTCATAAAGAAAATCAATTTGCGCTTCGCATTCTGACCACTCATGAATATCGTCTGCCAGCGTGCGCTCCACGCCGACCGATTTGCGTAACCGCTCGCTGGTGATCTCCCGCTCGTCGATCCCCTGGCTGCGCTCCCACAGCACGCGGCCAAATTTGCCAAAGCGCTTGAGCAGCATAGCGAGATCGGCGCGCTGTACGTCTTCGCAGGTGCGCAATCCCAGCTTTTCCAGCTTCGCCGCCGACACTTTGCCGACGCCGGGAATTTTCGATAAGGGTAACGTGCGCAGAAACTGCGACACCTCGTTCGGGGTGATGACGTACTGACCGTTGGGCTTGTTAAGATCGGAGGCAATTTTCGCCAGAAACTTTACCGGCGCAATGCCAGCCGAGGCAGTGAGCTGAAGTTCATCAAAAATGGCCTGGCGGATCTGCCGGGCCATCAGCGTGGCCGAGCCCTGACAGTGCACGCTGTCGGTGACATCCAGATAGGCTTCATCAAGGGAAAGGGGTTCAACGTGCGAAGTGTAACGGGCAAAAATCTCCCGGATATGCGCGGAAGCTTCTTTATAGGCATCAAAACGACCGGGTAACAGAGTGAGATGCGGGCAGAGCTTCAGGGCCATCGCCGTGGGCATGGCGCTGCGCACGCCAAATTTGCGCGCCGGATAGTTGGCTGTGCTGATCACGCCGCGTCTTTCCCGGCTGCCGCCGATGGCGAGGGGAATATCACGCAGCGCGGGGTTGTCGCGCATTTCCACTGCTGCGAAAAAGCAGTCCATATCAACGTGTATTATTTTACGCATCGCAGACCCTCACCCATACTGGATAAGTATACAGCCTTACTGCCGTTTATGAGAAGCAGTTGTAATGATTTTGTGAGCAATGGGATAATCAACGGCAATGGCGCAATTAAACATAGTGTAAACGCGCTTATCCGGACTTGCGAAAAACTACCGGGGTGCTAATGTGAGCGCTCCTGACACAGATTAGTCTGATTTCGGATCCCTTTTGCCGTCCTGGCAATGTGAATTACGTTTTATCAAGGAACCAGCAGTATGCGCAAAATCGCATTATTTCTTGCGATGCTTTTGATCCCGTGCGTCTCGTTTGCCGGGCTGCTTAGCAGCAACAGTTCAACCACGCCGGTCAGCAAAGAGTACAAGCAGCAGTTAATGGGGTCGCCGGTTTACATCCAGATCTTCAAAGAAGAACGCACCCTTGATCTCTACGTCAAAATGGGCGAGCAGTATCAGCTTCTTGATAGTTATAAGATCTGTAACTATTCAGGCGGACTGGGGCCGAAACAGCGTCAGGGCGATTTCAAAAGTCCGGAAGGCTTTTATAACGTTCAGCGCAGCCAGCTGAAGCCGGACAGCCGCTTCTATAAAGCCATCAATATCGGTTTCCCGAACGCCTACGACCGTGCTCACGGTTATGAAGGCAAATACCTGATGATCCATGGCGCCTGTGTCTCTGTCGGCTGCTATGCGATGACCGATTCCGGCATTGATGAGATCTTCCAGTTTGTGACCGGCGCGCTGATTTTTGGTCAGCAAAGCGTGCAGGTGAGCATTTACCCGTTCCGCATGACCGACGCCAATATGGCGCGTCATAAATACTCTTACTATGCCGATTTCTGGAAGCAGCTGAAGCCGGGATATGACTATTTCGCCAGCACCCATCAGCCGCCTGTTGTGTCGGTGGTGGACGGGCGTTATGTGGTGAGCAAGCCGATTGCTAAAGGCGCAGTGCAGCCTCAGCTGGCGTCAAACTACACGCTCCCCGAGGCAAAATAAGACCCACTCACCTGGCATGATTTTGTGCCAGGTTTCATTGCCGGTTAACGGCTGAGTGGCGATAACAGTAACCACATCATTCGGTGTGGTTTCTTTCTGGAAGTCGATCTCCACGTCCTGATCCAGCAGCGTCGCCACGCCAAAGGGCGCGCGCCTTGTGATCCAGAACAGATTAGTCGAGCAGTAGGCCATCACGTAGCGCCCGTCCGACAGCAGCATGTTAAACACGCCCTTCTCACGCAACTCTTCCGCCAGCGTCCCGATGTATTTGAACACCGCCGCCATATTGCCTGGCGTACGCGGATAGCGCGCAGTTAATTTATGCAGCAACCAGCAAAAGGCTTTTTCGCTGTCGGTTTCCCCTACCGGGCGGAAGTTGCCGGTTTCCAGCGATTTATAGCCGGTCAGCTGGCCATTGTGGGCGTAGGTCCAGTTGCGACCCCAGAGTTCACGGGTGAAAGGATGGGTGTTTTCCAGCGCCACTTCGCCACGGTTTGCCTGGCGAATATGGGCGATAACGGAGCAGGATTTGATGGGATAATCCTGTACCAGCTTTGCTATCGGCGAGTTATAGCTGGGCTGTGGATCTTTGAACGTGCGACAGCCTTTGCCTTCGTAAAAGGTAATACCCCAGCCGTCTTTATGCGGCCCGGTGCCGCCTCCGCGCTGTACAAGCCCGGTAAAGCTGAAGCAAATATCGGTAGGCACATTGGCGCTCATCCCGAGCAGTTCGCACATACAACACCTCCACCACGCTTCGGGGGCGTCTGCCCCCGATGAGAGTTATGCTTTAACCATCTCTTTTTCGATTAACTGGATCAGGATATGGATCACTTTGATATGGATTTCCTGAATACGATCAGCATAACCGAAATGCGGCACCCGGATTTCAATATCCGCAGAACCGGCCATTTTGCCGCCGTCTTTACCGGTCAGGGTGATCACCTTCATGCCCTTTTCACGCGCAGCGGCAATAGCTTTGATCACATTGCCGGAATTACCGGAGGTGGAGATCCCCAGCAGCACGTCGCCTTCACGGCCCACGGCTTCCACGTAACGCGAGAAAACATAATCGTAACCGAAATCATTGCTGACGCAGGAAATATGGCTGACATCAGAAATAGCGATTGCCGGATAGCCAGGACGGTTTTCACGATAACGACCGGTCAGCTCCTCGGCAAAATGCATGGCATCGCAATGTGAACCGCCATTACCGCAGGAAAGTACCTTACCGCCCGCTTTGAAACTGTCTGCCAGCAGTACCGCCGCGCGCTGAATGGCGTGGATATTGGCTTCATCTTTCAGAAAATTGGCCAGCGTTTCCGCCGCTTCGTTCAGTTCGTTACGAATCAGATCCTGGTACATGAGGGTATCCTTAAAAATGGATGAGGTTAACTCGTCGCAGTGTACCGGATAGCGTTTCGGGCGAGAAGTATAAGCCTGACATATCACCGGGCCTTTTCGGTTTTCGTGCGCTTCCCTGCCCTAACAATGTGAACCAGGTTGTAATTATCTTGTAAACACATTGCTAAATAAAATGACATCCACTACAACCATAACATCACAAGTGGTCAGACCTCCTACAAGACAGGGAGCAATTTTCTATGATGATTTTGAGTATCCTCGCAACCGTGGCGCTGCTCGGCGTGCTGTTTTATCACCGTGTCAGTCTGGTATTAAGTAGCGTTATTCTGCTGGCGTGGACCGCCTTGCTGGGCCTGACGGGGTTATGGTCCATCTGGGTGCTGTTGCCGCTGGCGATCATACTGGTGCCGTTCAATGTGCCATCCATGCGCAAGTCCATGATGTCGGCACCGGCCTTCCGCAGCTTCCGCAAAGTGATGCCGCCGATGTCGCGCACGGAAAAAGAGGCGATTGATGCAGGTACCACCTGGTGGGAAGGCGATCTGTTCCAGGGTAATCCTGACTGGAAAAAGCTGCATAACTATCCGCAGCCTCGTCTGACCGCTGAAGAGCAGGCGTTTATTGACGGGCCGGTGGAAGAAGCCTGCCGCATGGCGAACGACTTCCAGATCACCCATGAGATGGCGGATTTGCCGCCGGAACTGTGGGCGTTCCTGAAAGAGCACCGTTTCTTTGCGATGATCATCAAAAAAGAGTACGGCGGCCTGGAATTCTCCGCCTATGCGCAGTCCCGCGTGCTGCAAAAACTGTCCGGCGTTTCCGGTATTCTGGCGATCACCGTCGGCGTGCCTAACTCATTAGGTCCGGGGGAGTTGTTGCAGCACTACGGTACCGATGAGCAAAAAAATCACTATTTGCCGCGCCTGGCGCGCGGGCAGGAGATCCCCTGCTTTGCCCTGACCAGCCCGGAAGCGGGTTCAGATGCGGGCGCGATCCCGGATACCGGTATCGTCTGTATGGGTGACTGGCAGGGGGAGCAGGTGCTCGGTATGCGCCTGACCTGGAACAAACGCTACATTACCCTCGCCCCTATCGCCACCGTACTGGGTCTGGCGTTTAAACTCTCGGATCCGGAAAAACTGCTCGGCGGTGAAGTGGATCTGGGCATTACCTGTGCGTTAATCCCCACCAACACGCCGGGCGTGGAAATTGGCCGCCGTCACTTCCCGCTGAACGTGCCGTTCCAGAACGGCCCGACCCGCGGCGACGATATTTTCGTGCCTATTGATTACATTATCGGCGGTCCGAAAATGGCCGGTCAGGGCTGGCGTATGCTGGTGGAATGTCTGTCGGTGGGTCGCGGTATCACGCTGCCGTCCAACTCTACCGGTGGTCTGAAATCGGTGGCGATGGGCATCGGCGCTTATGCCCATATCCGTCGCCAGTTCAAAGTAGCGATCGGCAAAATGGAAGGTATTGAAGAGCCGCTGGCACGTATTGGCGGTAACGCCTATGTGATGGACGCGGCAGCATCGCTCATCACCTACGGCATTATGCTCGGTGAAAAACCGGCCGTGCTGTCAGCCATTGTGAAATACCACTGTACCCATCGCGGTCAGCAGTCAATCATTGACGCCATGGATATCGCAGGCGGTAAAGGCATTATGCTGGGCGAAGGCAACTTCCTGGCGCGCGCCTATCAGGGCTCCCCTATCGCCATTACCGTGGAAGGGGCGAATATCCTGACCCGTACGATGATGATTTTCGGTCAGGGCGCGATCCGCTGCCATCCGTATGTGCTGGATGAGATGAACGCCGCGCAGAAAAATGATTTGAATGCCTTTGATAAACTGCTGTTCAAACATATCGGGCACGTCGGCAGCAACATGGTGCGCAGCTTCTGGCTCGGCCTGACGCGCGGCCTGACCAGCCGTTCGCCGGCCCATGATGCGACAAAACGTTATTATCAGCACCTTAATCGCCTGAGCGCTAACCTCGCCCTGCTGTCCGATATTTCCATGGCGGTGCTGGGTGGCAGTCTGAAACGCCGCGAACGTATCTCCGCGCGTCTGGGCGATGTATTAAGCCAGGTGTTCCTCGCCTCTGCGACCCTGAAACGTTATGACGATGAAGGGCGTCACGAAGCGGATCTGCCGCTGGTGCACTGGGGCGTGCAGGATGCGATTTATAAAGCTGAACAGGCGATTGACGATCTGCTGGCTAACTTCCCGAACCGCGCGGTCGCCGGATTAATGAGAGCCGTGATCTTCCCGACTGGCCGCCACTACCTTGCTCCGTCGGACAAACTGGATCATAAAGTGGCGAAGATCCTGCAAACGCCGAGCGCCACCCGGTCGCGTATTGGTCGCGGTCAGTATCTGACGCCGAGCGAGTACAACCCGATTGGTCTGCTGGAAGAGGCGCTGCTGGACGTGATGGCCGCGGACCCTGTCCACCAGCGCATCTGTAAGGAAGCGGGCCGTAATCTGCCGTTTACCCGTCTGGATGAACTGGCGCGTGATGCGCTGGCGAAAGGCATCATTACCGCTGAAGAAGCCGCGATCCTGACAAAAGCCGAAGAGAGCCGCTTACGCAGCATCAACGTCGATGACTTTGAGCCGGAAGCGCTGGCGACACAGCCGGTAAAGCAGTCATCACCGCCGGAGAATATCCGTAAAATCGAAGCCGCCTGACGTTAAAGCGCACTGTCAAACCCCGCCCCGTGCGGGGTTTTTTATTGCCAACACATTCTCTGAACGCCGTGCTACAGTGTGAAAATACGGATCTTCGGGAGACACAATGTGCCTGGTTTGAAAATTACGTTACTGCAACAACCGCTGGTCTGGATGGATGGTCCGGCCAATCTGCGTCATTTTGACAGACAACTGGAAACCCTCACCGGGCGCGATGTGATCGTCCTGCCGGAGATGTTCACCACCGGCTTTGCGATGGAAGCCGCGCAGCAATCGCTGCCGCAGGATGAGGTGGTCACCTGGATGCATGACAAGGCCCGGCAGACCAATGCGCTGGTGGCGGGGAGCGCGGCGCTGCAAAGCGAGCGTGGGCCGGTAAACCGCTTTTTGCTGGTGGAGCCGGACGGTACGCTGCATCATTATGACAAACGCCACCTGTTCCGTATGGCCGACGAGCATCATCATTATGAAGCCGGAAATGAGCGTGTGGTGTTTGAGTGGCGCGGCTGGCGCATTCTGCCGCTGGTGTGTTACGACCTGCGTTTCCCGGTATGGTCGCGCAATCGCAACGATTATGATCTGGCACTGTATGTCGCCAACTGGCCTGCGCCGCGTTCGCTGCACTGGCAGTCGTTGCTGGTGGCGCGCGCGATTGAGAACCTGGCGTACGTGGTGGGCTGTAACCGCGTCGGCACTGACGGCAACGGGCATCATTATCGGGGCGACAGCCGTATTGTCAGTCCGCAGGGTGAGATCTTAGCGACCGCTGAGCCGCATATGGCGACACGCATCGAGGCGGAACTGTCCCTGACGGCGCTGAAGGAGTACCGCGAGAAGTTCCCCGCCTGGCAGGATGCGGATCCTTTTACGCTGGAGTAAATCCGTGCTGCCCTCTTTCTGTCATGAGAGGGCAAAATACAACGATGGTTTCAGAAACGACAAAGCCCTGAATCATTGCTGATTCAGGGCTTTTGAATAGTGGCGGAACGGACGGGACTCGAACCCGCGACCCCCTGCGTGACAGGCAGGTATTCTAACCGACTGAACTACCGCTCCACTGTTCCCGTGGGAACGAGGCGAATATTACGGTTTACCATGCAGGGCGTCAACGCTTTTTCTTCAGTTTTGAATCAGTTGCTGCAAAAATCGCCCACATGCTGATTTTTAGCGCTTTTCGACGGATATCAGGCGCGCCACAGACAGCTTCCGCCTTTCTTTTGCACCAGATCGAGCCGCTTTTCATGCTCCATCACTTCTTCATCACTGGCAAAAACCACGCGCAGATTGCTCGCCTGGCGGATAACGCGCTGAATCCCGGTTTCATCCTGCTGTTGCTGATTATCCCCTTCCATGGAAAACGCCATGCTGGTTTGCCCGCCGGTCATCAGCAGGAAAACGTCGGCGAGGATTTGGGAGTCGAGTAACGCCCCGTGCAGCGTACGTTTGCTGTTGTCTATTTCATAACGCGAGCAGAGCGCATCCAGGCTGTTTCGCTTACCGGGAAACATTTTACGCGCCAGCGCCAGGCTGTCGGTGATCTTGCAGAAGGTTTCCGTTTTCGGGATCCCGCGATTCAGCTTGCTGAATTCATAATCCATAAAGCCGATATCAAACGAGGCGTTATGGATCACCAGCTCCGCGCCGCGGATATAATCTAAAAACTCATCGGCAATGTCGGCAAACGTCGGTTTATCCAGCAAAAACTCGTCGGCAATACCGTGTACGCCAAAAGCTTCAGGATCCACCAGCCGATCCGGTTTCAGATAAACGTGGAAGTTATTGCCGGTCAGACGGCGGTTGATGACCTCAACCGCGCCGATCTCAATGATTTTATGCCCTTCGTAATGAACGCCAAGCTGGTTCATACCGGTGGTTTCGGTATCGAGGACGATCTGTCGTGTAATTGCAGTGCTCATGTCGGTCATTTATGTCAGACTTATCGTTTTACTTGCCGTTTTTAATTACAGGAAGTCTACCAGAGATGCTTAAACAGGTAGAAATTTTCACCGATGGATCTTGCCTCGGTAACCCGGGTCCGGGTGGTTATGGTGCAATATTACGCTATCGCGGCCATGAAAGAACCTTCAGCGAAGGCTATCGGCTGACCACCAATAACCGGATGGAGCTGATGGCCGCTATTGTCTCCCTCGAAGCGCTGAAAGAGCACTGCGAAGTGGTGCTGAGCACCGACAGCCAGTACGTCCGCCAGGGGATCACGCAGTGGATCCATAACTGGAAAAAACGCGGCTGGAAAACCGCCGAAAAAAAACCGGTAAAAAATGTCGATTTATGGAAGCGCCTGGACACCGCCCTTGGTCAGCATGAGATCCGCTGGGAGTGGGTGAAAGGCCACGCCGGACATCCGGAGAACGAACGCTGCGATGAGCTGGCGCGCGCGGCGGCCATGAATCCCACTCAGGACGACATCGGTTATCAGCCAGACGCCTGATCAGGGTTTACGAAACTGACGCGTCGCACCCACTGCCTGCCGGACGCGTTGCCGGCTCTTACTCTGTTTCATGGGATTGAGCGTCAGCGGGATGGTGCGTTTGCGGGCCACAATCAGCTGCATACAGCCAAGGGCAGGCAAATGGGTGCTCAACATTTTTCCGCCCTGCCTGCGCCAGGGTAAGACGTGAAAGCGGCTGTAGTGCAGCACTTCAAAGTTGAGCAGCGATAGCCAGTCCAGCTGGCGCATCATGGTAAACATGCGGCTGCGGTAGATTGCCGACTGTCGGCGTATCGGCACGAGTTTGCGCAGCCCAAGCAGGCTTACCGGATTAAAGCCGCTGATCACCAGCCAGCCATCATCAATCAGCACACGGTCCGCTTCCCGCAATAAGCCGTGCGGATCGCCACACCAGTTGTGGGTGTGTGCCAGTAAACAGGCGTCGATAGATTTATCGGCAAACGGCAAATGCAGCGGATCCGCCCTCACCTGTAAGGCGTCGCCCTGAGGCGCTACATTGACCTGATGCGAGATAGCGCAAGTTTCGACATTGATTTCTGCGCTGAGATTGCCAATCTTAAGCAGGTGAAATCCATAGATTTTCGCCAGCCATGGCTTGAGTTGCAGTTCCAGCGCGGCACGATAATGTTCGCCTGCGGGAAAGTCACTCCAGTGTTCGGGTGCCACAAATGTTTGAGGTATCCTTGCCGCCTTCATCACAACCTTCCGCTACGCTTTGAGAGGTAATTATGAATCTTAACAGTATTCCCGCCTTCCAGGACAACTACATCTGGGTGCTCAGCAACGACGAAGGACGCTGTCTGATTGTCGATCCGGGCGAAGCCGCGCCGGTGCTGGATGCAATTAAAGAAAACCAGTGGCAGCCCGCCGCTATTTTCCTGACGCATCATCACAATGATCATGTCGGCGGCATGAAGACGTTACTGCAACAGTATCCCGATATTCCGGTCTACGGTCCGGCGGAAACCCAGGGTAAAGGCACGACAGAAATTGTAACCGAGGGCGATAAAATCACCGTTTTGGGTATGGAGTTCGCGGTGTTTTCCACGCCAGGTCACACTTTAGGACATATCTGTTTCTTCAGTTTCCCTTATCTTTTTTCCGGCGACACGATGTTTTCTGGCGGGTGCGGCAGACTGTTCGAAGGCACGCCGGAGCAGATGTACCAGTCCTTTGTCAAAATTGCCGCCCTTCCGGACGAAACGCTCGTTTGTTGCGCACATGAATACACGTTAGCCAATATGAAGTTTGCCCGCAGCATCCTACCGCACGATTCGCTCATAAATGATTACTACAATAAAGTTAAAGACTTACGCGCAAAAAAAGAAAAGACATTACCCGTTTTTCTGAAAAATGAACGCCATATAAATTTATTTTTACGTACGCAAGACCCTGTTTTAATTGATCAAATAAATAAAGAAACAAATTTGCAACAGCCTGAGCAGCGTTTTGCCTGGTTGCGGGCAAAGAAAGATGACTTCTGACGGTTATGCTTGTCTTCTGCAAACATCGCCGTTATGATCGGTCGTCTTTTAAGCAACTATTGACACACACATGAAGGCAAAAGCGATATTACTCGCCTCTGTCCTGCTGGTGGGTTGCCAGGCTAATCAAGATGGCAACGTTCAACAGCACGCACAGAGCCTTTCTGCAGCTGGTCAAGGGGAAGCAGGAAAGTTTACGAGTCAAGCACGCTGGATGGACGATGGGACATCCTTCGCGCAGGATCAAGACTTGTGGGCTCTCATTGGCGACGAGCTAAAGATGGGAATTCCGGAGAATGGCCGGATTCGCGAACAGAAACAGAAGTATTTGAACAATAAGAGCTATCTCCACGATGTAACTTTACGGGCAGAGCCGTATATGTACTGGATAGCAGGGCAAGTTAAGAAACGTAACATGCCCATGGAACTGGTACTACTACCCATAGTGGAGAGCGCTTTTGACCCACACGCGACGTCTGGTGCCAATGCCGCAGGCATTTGGCAAATCATTCCGAGCACGGGGCGCAATTATGGTTTAAAACAGACACGCAATTACGATGCGCGTCGTGATGTAGTGGCGTCCACAACGGCCGCGCTCGACATGATGCAGCGTCTGAACCGTATGTTTGACGGCGACTGGTTATTAACAGTCGCGGCCTATAACAGCGGTGAAGGTCGTGTACTGAAGGCAATGAAAGCGAATAAAGCCCGGGGTAAACCCACGGACTTTTGGTCTCTTTCACTGCCACAGGAAACCAGGATTTACGTGCCAAAAATGCTGGCTTTGAGCGATATTCTCAAGAACAGCAAGCGTTATGGCGTTCGTCTGCCTTCTACAGATGAAAGTCGTGCGCTGGCGCGCGTCAGGTTGAACAGCCCGGTTGAGATTAACCAGCTGGCTGAAATGGCGGGAATACCCGTGAACAAGCTGAAAACCTTTAACGCAGGCGTTAAAGGCTCGACGCTCGGTTCGAGCGGCCCTCAGTATGTGATGGTGCCGCAGAAACATGCAGAACAGCTGCGTGAATCACTGGCTTCCGGCGAAATCGCTGCCGTACAGCCGACGCTGCTCGCGGATAATAAACCGCTGACCAGCCGAAGCTATAAAGTACGTTCAGGGGATACGCTTTCTGGCATTGCGTCACGTCTCGGCGTGACATCCAAAGATCTCCAGCAATGGAATAATCTGCGGGGTGCAAGCCTGAAGGTCGGCCAGAACCTGACCGTCGGTGCGGGCAGCAGCGCGCAGACCCTGGCGAACAACAGCGATAGCATTACCTATCGCGTTCGCAAAGGCGATTCGCTGTCGAGTATTGCTAAACGTCACGGCGTGAACATCAAAGATGTGATGCGCTGGAACGACAGTACCGATAACCTGAAACCTGGCGATCAGCTGACGCTGTTTGTGAAGAACAGCGCGACACCTGACTCCTGATGATGAAAAAAGGCACCGCTTCCCCGGTGCCTTTTTTATTTCTCCCGCTTTTATTGCGCTTTCTGCGCCTCGACCATAATGATGTCGCTGGTAAAGGAGCCGTCGTCCTGCAATTCGAAATAACGTTGCACCTCATGGGA
This sequence comes from Enterobacter sp. SA187, assembly GCF_001888805.2. Lineage (NCBI taxonomy): Bacteria > Pseudomonadati > Pseudomonadota > Gammaproteobacteria > Enterobacterales > Enterobacteriaceae > Enterobacter > Enterobacter sp. SA187. The sequence continues at coordinate 2,077,561 of NZ_CP019113.1, read as the reverse complement.
TGCGCTTTGCTGGTATAAGCGTATGGCCTCGCACAGCGGCTGCGGTGTACGCATGCGCGCCACCCAGGACGCAAACTCCAGCACCAGACGATCGGTGGTCAGCGTCCGGCAAATCAGTCCGGCCTCAGCGATCATCGTCAGCCATTCACCTGATGAATAATTCTGCACATGCGACGTGTCGCGCAGCGCCTCCACCGTTTGCAGCCAGATGTTCCGTACCGGATGGCCCGGCGACATCACGTCCATAATAATCAGCGTCCCGCCCGGTTTCAGTACGCGTTTCACTTCACGCAGCGCCTGGCCGACATCATGCCAGTGATGCGCGGAATAGCGGCTGATCACCAACTCAAAAGAGGCATCGGCAAAAGGCAACGCTTCTGCATAGCCCTGCTGCGTATCAATATTGTTCAGTCCTTTTTCCCGCGCCGCCTTCGCCACCACCTCCAGCATTTGTGCCGATAAATCATAAGCCGTCACCTGCGCCACAACGCCAGCGGCGGTAAAACTCGCGTGTCCCGCACCGCATCCCAGATCCAGAAGCTGCGAGCCGGCATGTTCGGCCAGCCGCGTCCGCAGCTGCTGTAAATCGCGGCCAGAGGCATGTACAGCGCTGGTTAAATAGGCGCTGGCCTGAGAGCCAAACTGTTTTTCGACGTGATCGTGATGGGATTGCGTGGTCATGGTGTCATCCTTCTGTGAGTTAAATGAAGGGCAGCTCCATGGTTGCAGGCCTGCCCAGGGGCAGACCTGACACGCCTTTATTTATCAGGTTTGCCGGGACTGAATTCGACGAGTAGCGGGTTGTGATCGGAGGCGCGGGTCACCAGCACGGAGGCTTGATCCACGTTCAGACCACGATAGAAGACAAAATCAAGCGGACGACCGAAGGCGCGACGGCGGTTGTCGTCAGTAAAGCGCACCTGGCGCATCGACATCTCTCTGGAGAAACGGTACAGCGCGTTCATACGCTGGCGGCTCCAGGCATTAAAATCTCCGGCCATGATCACCGGGCCGTTATGTTGCGCGATCTGATCGCCAATTGGCAGCAGCTGTTTACTGTAAACATCGACGCCGAGACTGAAATTCACCGCATGGACGTTCACCACCATCAGCAGCCGTGAATCCGGCAAGGGATATACCGTGACCAACGCCGATTTCGCCAGCCGCAGGATGGGTTCGCGCTCGCGCAGCGGGCAGCAATAGACCGGATGCGCGGAGGAGAGCGTCATCACGCCGGAGGGGTGTTGCGGCAGCACAAAAGCGGGAACCTGATCGGCAGCCAGATAGTTGGTGGTGGCGAATCTCACCAGTTCAGGGGTGGTTTGCGCCTCCTGCAGCAAGACCAGGTGGGCGTCTTTACCGAAGTTTTGCAGCACAGAGAGCCATTCCGCCCGCTGCTGTTTAAAGATGTTCCACACCAGCACGCGGATCTTATCGTCACTGCTTAAGGGCGCGCCAGGTGGCAGTGCCTGACCAATGCTCGCGAATGAACCTGGCGGCAAAATTCGCTCAGCAGGTTGACCGGCAATATAGCGCATAGCATAGGTATTCTTTCGCACTTTTGGTTTCAAACCTCTGTCGCTGTGAGCCGCCCCGGAAGCAGAGTAGCCTTTCTGTTATAGGGATTTTAGCGCACACTTTCAACGCTATTCGGGTAAAACATCATTAATGGGACCAGGCCCTCCGCCTGCGCCCCCGTAAAACTATGATGCATAAGTGTCAGTTATCATTAAAATAGCGTAATAATTTTGCGACAGGGGCAATAATGAAGGCGACATCGGAAGAGATGGCAATTTTTGTGGCGGTGGTGGAAAGCGGCAGCTTCAGCCGGGCAGCCGAACAATTAGGCCAGGCTAACTCCGCCGTCAGCCGGGCGGTGAAAAAGCTGGAGATGAAGCTGGGCGTCAGCCTGCTCAACCGCACCACCCGCCAGCTCAGCCTGACCGAAGAAGGCGAGCGCTATTTCCGCAGGGTACAGCTTATTTTGCAGGAGATGGCGGCGGCGGAAAATGAAGTAATGGAAGCCAGATTAATGCCCCGCGGCCTGTTGCGCATCGATGCCGCCACACCGGTGGTGCTGCATTACTTAATGCCGCTCATCAAACCCTTCCGCGAACGCTATCCGGAAATGACGCTGTCGCTGGTCTCGTCCGAAACATTCATCAACCTGATTGAGCGTAAAGTGGATGTGGCGATCCGCGTGGGTAAGCTCACCGACTCCAGCCTGCGCGCCCGCCCGCTGTTCAGCAGCTACCGCCGCATGATCGCCTCGCCGGACTATCTGGCACGCTATGGCACACCTGAAACCGTTGAGGATCTCGAGAAGCATACCTGCCTTGGTTTTACCGAGCCGGTTTCGCTGAATACCTGGCCTGTCGCCTGCCCGGATGGACAGCTTTATGAGATCACCTGCGGCATTTCATCGAACAGCGGGGAAACCCTGAAACAGCTGTGTCTCGGCGGCAACGGCATCGCCTGCCTGTCGGATTATATGATCGATAAGGAAATTGCCAGCGGCGAGCTGGTAGAAGTGTTGCCTGCGAAGCGCCTGCCGGTGGATATGCCTTTCAGCGCCGTCTATTACAGCGATCGGGCGGTAAGTACCCGCATCCGCGCCTTTATTGATTTTCTCAGCGAGCATACCCGTTAAAAAAGAGCGTATCTTATTAGCCGCCTGGCTTAGGCTTTATCCTGGTGGATATAATATTAATCGCTATTTTTTATTATATTTCGGGCATTAGGAAACTCTTTCATTTAATTGATAAAATCGTTTCACAACTCGGTCTTTAATTGCCGCAGACATTTCAATTTTCAGTCCCCCATTGACACTGTTATTCTGTTACCTATACACTTAGTTACAAGTGCAATAGGAAATTACGCACATTCCTGTCCCTCAAGGATTTTTCACAAGAAACATATTCACATCATTTATATATTACAGAGACAACAATGGACGTTGCCAATAGTTCTTCATCTTTTCTTTCGCAGGAAGCAGAAAAACTTAATATATCAGCCTGGTTAATAAATCAGACGCCGCACCCGGATAATCTTTGTTTCAGAACGCTTAACAATAACTGGACGTACCGTGATGTTAAGAAAACGGTAGATCTCATTGCGGCGAATTTGTTGATTAAACATAACTTTAAGCCCGGCAACAGAGTAGCGTTGCTTGCCCCATGCAGTATTGCCCAGACGCTGTGCTGGCTGGCGGTAGTACGGGCGGGCGGCGTCATCACCACCCTGAACCCGGCATCAAGCAAGGTGGAATTCGATAATATTATTGAACTGGCCTCCCCTGCGCTCATTATTATTGATGAAAGCCTGCGGGAAAAATATATCCCCGATGAGCACCATCCGCTATTTTCCAGAATGATTAGCATTGATTCAGAAAAGGAAAATAATGAATTTATCTCCGACTCCCTGCTCGAGGCAGTCCCTGCATCTTTTTGCTGGCCAGAAAGCCATGCCAGCGACATTGCCCTCATTGCTTTTACCTCGGGCAGTACCGGCAAACCTAAAATAACGCTTCACAGTCATGGGGATATTAAAGCCAACTGCGAAAGCTATGTTGTTAATATATTAAAACCTCAGCCTGCCGACATTATTGTCTGCACCGCGCCGCTCTCCTTTAATTATGGTTTAGGCTCGCTTATCTTTGCGCCAATGACGGTGGGCGCCAGTTCGGTATTACTTCGGGAAGTGTCGCCTAAAACGCTGCCAGAGATTATCGCGCGTTTTCAGGCAACGGTGCTGTTTACCGCGCCTACCGCCTATCGCCGTTTACTGAAAGCCGGATGGTCGACATCAACGCTGCGCAAATGCATTTCTGCGGGTGAAACCCTGTCGGAAGATCTTGCCCTCCAGTGGCGTGAAGCCACCGGGCTGGTGTTAACCGATGCGCTGGGATGCACCGAAGCGCTGCATATTTTTATCTCCACCCGCGAAGAAGACGCCCGCCCCGGCTGGACGGGCAAAGCGCTGCCGGGCTATGAAGTGGCGGTGCTGGATGAGTCAGGCCAGCATCTGCCGGCAGGTATGCCGGGGTATCTGGCAGTACGCGGTCTCATCGCGGACAGAGCGCTTGCCAAAAGCGGCCCCTTTGCAGGCTGGCTGATCACGGGCGACCGCGCCGAGCAAAACAGCGACGGGTATTTTCGTCATCTGGGGCGAATCGACAATCTTATCATTACCCGCGGCTTCACTCTCGATCCGACGGAAATCGAAAACGCCATACTGCGATCCGGCGCTGTCAAAGAGTGCATGGTAACGGGCGAGGACGACAAAGAGATCACTCAGCGCATTGTTGCCAGCCTGGTGCCTGAAGACCCCGCCACCTTTGATGTGGGCGTCCTGCGCCAGTGGCTCGCCACACAGCTCAGTTACTACAAGCTGCCGCACTGCTTTCATATCGTCACTGCGCTGCCGCGTAACGGCAACGGCAAGCTGATGCGCAAACGCCAGGCCATTGCCGCCGCCGCGCCCCTGCCGCGCCGCTTCAGCAAGCAACACTTTCTGCCTGCCGATATTCATGAACGTCATCAGTTTCTGGAACAGCACACCGGCGTGTCGCTGGCGCCGCTGTTTGATGAGTCACTCAATGCCGAAACCTTAAAAGGCAATATTGAGAACGCTATCGGCACGGCGTCCGTTCCGGTGGGCATCGCCGGGCCGTTACATGTGCAGGGCCAGTACGCCAGCGGCGGATTTTATGTACCGCTGGCCACCACGGAAGGCTCAATGGTCGCCAGCTATCACCGGGGGATGAAGCTGTTCAACGCCGACAATCCGGTAAAAACGGTGATCAGCGGCGAGAACATGCAGCGCTCGCCGGTCTTTTGCTTCGACAGCATGATCGATGCCACCGCCTTTGCCCACTGGTTGCCGTCGCAACTTCCGGCGCTACAGCAGCAGGTGAGCGAGCATTCGCGCTTTGCAAAACTGCGTTCCCTTGACGTGCAGCCGCTGGATCGCACGGTGTTTGTGCGCTTTAACTACACCACCGGCGACGCTGCCGGGCAAAACATGGTGACTATCGTGACCGAGAAGCTCTGTTTATGGCTCCTCGACCACTGCCCGTGGCCCTACCGCTATTTGCTGTCCGGGAATTTCGACACCGATAAAAAGCACTCCGCCCTCAATATGATCAGCGGCCGTGGACGCCGGGTATCTGCCGAGATCGTTGTGCCCGCGAACGAGCTTTACAAGGTGATGAAAACCACGCCGGAACAGTTTATGGAGCTGTACTGGCTGGCGACCAAAGGCGGCTGGCTGGCGGGTGCCACCAGCAACGGTTGCCACAGCGCCAACGGTATCGCCGCCCTGTTTATCGCCCTCGGACAGGACGCCGCCTGCGTGGCGGAATCCAGCAGCATGATCATGGACTGTCGCCAGACGACGGACGGCGATCTGCGAGTCGCCATCACCATCCCGTCGCTGATCGTCGGCACCGTCGGCGGCGGCGTGAACCAGCCCTATGCTCAGGCGGGTCTTGCCCTGCTGGGCTGTCAGGGCGCAGGAAAAGCCAACAAACTGGCGGAAATTGTCGCCGCCACTGTGCTGGCGGGCGAACTTTCGCTGGCCTGTGCGATGGCCAGCCACACCTGGGCGACGGCGCACCGTAAACATGGCCGCACCTCCTCCACTGCAAAGGCCTGATAACCACTACTGATTAAGGAATGACGATGAAAGGGAATTTAACTTCAGAACTTACGCTACGCCATATGGACTTTTCATTCACGCCGGATGAAGAGCATCCTTACTGGTTAAAACGCGACGCCTCGCTTGCGGCAAATCTCGACGCGCTGTCATTGATGTTTCCGGAAGCTGAACGCCTGTTTATCAACTCGGTAAAACAGACGCTGAAAGCCCATCCCGATATGGAAGAGGCGCAGGAGATTGCCCGCCGTTTTTACTATCAGGAAGCAGAGCACACGCGCTGGCACAATAAATATAATCGTTCGCTGGGCCTGCCGGAGCGCTTCGTGGAAAAAAACGAACGCCTGCTGGGTCGCTGCTTCACCTGGCTGCGCAGCCTTAAGCCGCGTAACCAGCTCGCAGTCACCTGTGCGCTGGAGCACCTGACGTCCATCGGCGGCAAACAGGTGATCGGCAATCCCCGCTGGCTTGAGGGGGCGAGCGATGAAATGAAAGCCCTGTGGTACTGGCACGCCATTGAAGAAGTGGAGCACCGCAGCGTGCCTTTCGATATTTATATGAAAACCGGCGGCAGCTATCCACACCGAATTGTCTGGTCGCTGGCGTCTTTCCTCATCTTCGCCCTGCTGCTGTTAAAACTCAGCACCGGCGCGATGAAAGCCCGCGGTGAACTTACCCTGGCGAGCATTCCCGGCACGCTGTGGAAGCTGTATGGCTGGAAGGGCCTGTACGTCACCATCATCAAAGATTTTCTGCCCTGGTTCCTGCCGGGCTTCCATCCTGAACAGACCAGAATGGACGCCGATAAGCTGGCCGCCGCCCACAAGCACATCGCGAACTGGGAGAAAGGGCAAAAGTGACAGCGCGTATAACCTTCCCTTTATACCGACAGCAAACTGAAATCGTCATGAGCCAGGCGATCCACGGGCACAGCGAACGCTTTCAGATGGTTTCAGCGGTGTCTTTCCCTGCCGGTCACGACTGGCAGCGGGTGACGGATGCGCTGACGCGCCTGTGGCATGATAAAGCGATCCTGCGTGTGCGCTTTACCCGCACCGACGAGGGTATTCGCCAGTATGTGGACGGCCTGATGCCGCAGTGGGACACCGCGCCCACTGTCTGCGACGCCCACACCATCGCCGGGATGCTGGAAGCCTGGCAATATGAACCCGCAGAGCTGTTTGACGCGCCGCTGTACGACGCCCGCCTGTTTTACTGTGGCGATCGATTGGTCGCCACCTTCCGCATTCATCATGCCATTGTCGATGGACTGTCGCTGTGCCGCCTGAAAACCATGGCGCTGGACTACAGCGCCAGCCGCAAACGCGTGGACGATGCCGGTGCGCTTCCGGAGATGCGCTGCGATTATCTGGAGCAGTGCGGGCCGCAAATCACACCGCCTGCGGTCACCCGCTACTGGCAGCAAACCCTGCCTACGTTATTGCCGTTCAGTAAACCGGCGCTGTCGTCCACTCGCATCATCCGCCGCAACTTTTTTATTCCCTGCGATCAGGCGCAGCTGGCGCGACACGCGGGCGTGCCGGAAAATCAGCTCAATACGCTTTATTACAGCGTGATGAGCTGGCTGTGGCATGTGGTCAGCGATGAAACTGACTTCCTCGCCTGGCTGCCAGTGTGTGATAAACCGGGACTGGATCCGGAAGCGCTGGGAAACTTTGTTACCCTGCTGCCGACGTTATTTTCCGTGCCGCAACCCTGCTCGTTACAGGAATGGATCGCCCGGTGCCAGAAGGTGCTGTTCCGCCTGTTCCGCAACCGGCAGATCTCCATGAGCGAGCTTAATCAGATTGCCGGCGCGCCGATCAACAGTGACGTGGTGTTCACCATTCTGCCCGCCACCTCCCGCCAGGATGAGGAAGAACTGACGGGGCTGAATGACTGGGCGGGCGGCGGTCTGCACGGTGCGTCCGTGGTGTTCTCCCTGCGCACCGATGCCCGTCGCGATGGCCTGGTGCTGCATGTGGATATGAACGCGCAATGGGCGGCGCAGCATGATGTCGATGTGCTGGTCAAACGCGCGGCGCAGGCGCTGAGCAGGCTGATCGCCGTTCCGGCACAAGAGCCGCTTCCGGCTATCGAACCGCTGCATCTGCGTCCGGCACCGCTGAAACGACTCAACCCAACCCGCCAGCAGCAGCCCATGCTTAACGCCATGGCGCGCAATCCTGCCGTACTGACCTACAACTGGGGGGAAAGCTACAGCATCAACGCGCCGCTGGATGCCGGACGTATGGCGCAGGCGGTGCGTGACGTCACGCGTCACTTCACCGCACTGCGCACCGTTTATCAGCAGCAGGGCCGTGACATCACGCTGTGGCACGACGAGATGTGCGGGATCCCTCACCAGTTTATCGATTTACGCAACAGCGATGCGGATGTGCAGGCGGAGATCGCCCGTCTGAATAAGCAGCCCTGGTCGCCGCTGGCGCCGCTGGCGGGCTCGTGGCTGTTCCAGCTGGCGGAGCAGCAGTTTGTCTGGTTCTTCCGCTGCCACCATCTGATTTACGATCACCACGCCGCGCGGGTGATGTTTACGGCGGTGTCCCGCCGCTATCACGCGCCCGATGCCGTTCTGCCGGAGTGTCATTATCCGCAGCTGCCCGGGGCGTTCAGCGCGTCTCAGGCACTGATGCCACAGCCGCCTGCGCCGCTGAGCTTCCATGGCATTGCCGCCGCGCACTGCCGTAGCGGGCATAACCTGCTGGTGCAGGAGAAAATCAGCGGTGACGCGCTGCGCCATTTCCGGCAACTGACGCAGGCCCTTTCGCCCGCACGCCCACACCAGGCGCAGGCAAACCTGCTGCTGGCCGCGTTTGCCGCCACCTTTGCCGATGTTTGCCAGCAATCCACGCTGGATATCGGCATTTTTACCCATAACCGCAAAGCGGCACGCTGGCGCGAGACTTTCGGCCTGATGATGGAGCCGCGCACGCTGTCGCTCAACATAGATACCCGCGCGAGCCTGCAACAGCTGGCAGACGATATTGCCCTGGAAATCCGCAGCGCCGACGCGCCGACCGCCCGGGGAGCCAGCCTGCACTTCAACTATGTGCCGGAGGAAACCCTGCAATTTGGCGATCTCCCCGTCAGCGTAGAGTGGATCTACGAAGCGGAAGACGATGACGTGCCGGTGTCGCTGATGGTGAATGCGTCGGATAACGATATTGAACTGAATTTCATCGGCAACGGGACGCTGTTCAGCGCGCCACAGCTGCAACGTATCGCGCAAAGCTGCGTGCATTATCTGCGTCAGGCAGGCGAGCGGCTGGCACTGGAAAAGGTAAGGCGCAGCCTTCCCGCGCTTGCGCTTCAGCCGGAGCAGGATCTGCCCGTGGCCCCTCACGTGCTGAGCCTCATCCGCCAGCATGCCGCTGATGACCCCTGGCGTATCGCGCTGGAAACCCCGACGCTGACGCTCACCTATGGCGAACTGTGGCAGGCGGTCTATCTCTGCGCCCAGGATCTGACCACCTACGGGCTTAAGACCGGAGATCGGGTGGCGCTCTGTCTGTCGACACGCCACCATGCCATCATCGCTATGCTGGCCTGCCTGTCGCTGGGCGTCTGCTACATTCCGCTGGCCTGTGAAGATCTGCGCAGCGGTCGGCTTGACGCCGCTCTGACGCGTTGCGGCTGCCGGATGATCATTGGCGATACCTCCGAACCCGCAGGCAAGCTGCTGTATCGTAAACACCGCCTGCGTCTGGACAGCGCCGGGTTACCGCTCTGGCAGCCCGACCTGACGGCGCTGGACGAGGTGGATGCGTATATTATTTTCACCTCCGGCTCCACCGGCGAACCGAAAGGCGTCTGTGTACAAAGCTCTGCGCTGGCGACCTTTATCGCCAGCGCCATTCCGCTCTATACCCTTGATCGCAACAGCCGCATGCTGCAATTCAACATGCTGACCTTCGACGCCAGCGTGGAAGAAGTGTACGGCACGCTGTGCGCGGGCGGCACGCTGCTGACAAGCGATGACCGGGAAGTACGCCGTGACTTTGCCGTCTTCCTTGATCTGCTGATGGGCTGGCAGCCGACGCACATTTCGCTGCCGACGCCGTTCTGGTCGCTACTGACGCCCTGGATGCAGGAGAGACAGGCGCGCTTCCCGGCCAGCCTGGCGTTTCTCATTACCGGCGGCGATGAGATGCGCTACGAAACGCTGCAACACTGGTTCGCGCTGCCGCGCACGCCTGCGCTATTCAACACCTACGGCCCGACCGAAGCCACCTGTATCGTCAGCGCCGGGCAGGTCGAGGCGCAAAAAATGGAGGCGTACCGCAAAACCGGCGTGCCCATCGGCCAGCCCCTGCCCCATTGCGCCTTTATGGTGGCGGATGAAAATGGCCTGCCTGTACCGGCGGGATGTCTGGGCGAGCTGATTGTCGCAGGGCGTCACGTCGCACGCGGCTACTGCGATCGCCCGTTCATCGCGCCAGGGGAGGGCCTGTTGCCGCCGCAACGCTACGCCACCGGCGATCTGGTGCGCTGGTCGCCGGAAGAGGGGCTGACCTTCTTCGGCCGTAAAGACGGTCAGGTGAAGATTTCCGGCTACCGGGTTAACCCGCTGGAAATTGACGGCGCGCTGATGACGCATCCGCAGGTGGTGTACTGCACCACGCTTGCCAGCGAGGGGGCGCTAAAACAGTTGCACAGCGTGGTGGTCGCCCCCGGCTGCGATGTCGCCACCCTGCGCCAGCACTGTCAGCGCCATCTGCCGGAGTGGCTGGTGCCGCAGCATATCCATCTGGTGGATGAACTGCCACGCAATGCCGCTAACGGGAAATTTGACCGCCGGGCGCTATTGACGCTCATCAGCCAGACCACCAGCGATTCTGAAAAACCTGCCGCGCACCCGCAGGCGTTTTCCGTGTTCCAGAAGTACATCGGCCAGGATCTGCCTTATGAAGCGAACTTCCTCGATTACGGGGCGACGTCGCTGGTGATCGTGCAGATCCTCTATGAACTGCGCAGCGATTATGGTCTGACGTTAGAGCTGGAGGATATGTACCGCCGCCCCAACGCGAAACAGCTCCTGGAAGAACAGAGGCCGCTGAAACCGGCTGTGGCAAGCCCGCTTATCAAAGCGTAAATGCACTACGGCGGCGCAGCGGGGAAGGACGCGCCGCCGCTAAACATAACGACATCAGGGATGAATAATGGGTAAGACCAACGCCACCGTGCGGCCATCGCTGTTTCTGGTTCACGCCGGGGACGGCAATATTTCACACTACACCGGCCTGACGCCGCTGTTGCGGCCTTATGCCGACGTCTATTACCTGCAGGCCTCCGGCATTGCGGAAGGCACCACGCCGCTCGACAGCGTGGAGGAGATGAGCGCTTACTATCTTCAGGCGGTACGCAGCACGCAGCCCAGCGGGCCTTATTTTATCGGCGCTTACTCTTTCGGCGCGCAGACCGCCTTTGAGATGGCGCGACAGCTGGCCTGCGCCGGGGAAAAAGTCAGCCTCTGTTTTATCGACGCCTTCTGTATTTATGACGTTCCGCCGCCGTCGGAAAAACTCTATTTCCAGATGTTCCTGCGCGATTTTCTCGGTCTGGTATCCGCGGAACGCCCGCTGCTGCGCCTGATCCCGCAATGGGGGAAAACCCTGGCGGCGGGCGTGCTCGGCTCGCTGCTCGGCCTGGTGCCTGCCGGTCCACGCTGGAAGGCGCTGGAATTTATCAGCTATCGCGTCGGCGGGCGGAGCTGGCGGCTCAGTCCGCAGCAAATCCAGCGCACGCTGGCTACCTATATCAGCATCAATAACGCCGTCATGCGCTACCGGCCGCAGACCTGCCCGGTCAGGCTGCTGTTGCTGCGCGGCGAGCGCAATCGCATCGACTGGTTTTCTCATCTCTCGCTGCGGCTGCTGGGCGATGAAACGCTGACCCAGGCGATGAACCAGTTCCGGCAAAACCTGCAACAGCGCGACTACGGCTGGGGACAATTTACCGCCGCCGTGGAAGTGCGCCGCGTGAACGCTAACCACTATGAAATGCTTAAACATGACGCTCTGCCGCAGGTTGCGGCGAGCATGATCGACTGGCTCAGGGAAGAAGCATCGTTATGAATACATCCCGGTTTTTAATCAGCGGCTTTCGCTTTCCCTTCGCCGCCTGGTTTGCCCGTTCGTTACAGGAGGCCGGTGCGCAGGTGACGGCTATCGACAGCAACCGCGCCGCGCTTTCAAAACTTATCGCGCCGGACGTGCCTTTCATTCGCCTGCCCTGTTTACGCGCCCATCCGCAGCGTTTTCTTGAGGCGGTAAACCGGCTGGCGCAACAGGCCCCGGCGACACGCCTTATTCCGATGTTTGAAGAGAGCTTCTGGCTGGCGCGGCAGCATGCCCTCGGGCGGCTGGATCCGTCCATCGAACTCTTTGCCCTGTCGGATACGCTGATTACCCGTTTGCACAGCAAATACGAGGTGCTGGCGCTGGCGAAAGATGCGGGGCTGATTACGCCGCGCACTGAGGTGGTGGGCAGCGTGGCAGACTGGCGCCGCTTTTCTGTCGATTATCGCGCCCCGCTGCTTAAACAGGAGTTTTCCAGCTTCGGTCATGGGGTATTCATGGATCCGTCCATCCCCCAAATGGAAGCGCAACTCACCCGCCGCGATGGCGGCCGCTGGCTAATCCAGGAAAAGCTGATCGGTCGTGAACTTTGCACCTACAACCTCGCGCATAAGGGTAAACTGCTGGCCCACGCCTGCTATCTGCCCCGCCACCGCTGGAAACAGAGCGCGGCCTTCGGCTTTGAGGCGCTGCGTCACCCTGATGTCGAAGCCTTCTGCCGCCGCTTTATCGCTCAGCATTCCCTCAGCGGCCAAATCAGCTTCGATCTGATGGAGACGCGGGACGGCCTGGCCATCGTAGAGTGTAATCCGCGCGCCACCAACGGCCTGCTGTTGCTGGATAACGCCGGGGCCAGGCTGCTGAACGCCCGGGATGCCGACGCGCCCGTACTGCTGCCCGATGAGGGGGATATCCGCAGCTTTCATTGCATGCTGCGTTCAAAAGCGCGTTTCGCCAGCGCCGAACAGCGTGCCGACACGGCACGGGAGATCGCCCGCAGTCGCGATATGTTCGCCGGGGTTTCCGCGCCACGGCTGATGGCGGCCATGAGCCTGCACATGCTGGATATCACGCAAAATATGCTGCGCTGGCGGGTGCCCGCGCGTTTTGCCTCGGTGGCGGACATCAGCTGGCAGTACCGGGAGGCACTATGACCGCCGTCACCCTGAGCAAGGTTGCAAAATATTATCAGATGGGCCGGGAGCGGGTAGCGGCGCTGAGCGACGTCAGCCTTGCGATCCCTGCGAACCAGTTTTCCGTGCTGGCGGGGCCTTCCGGCAGCGGTAAAAGCACGCTGCTCAATCTTATTGGCTGTCTCGACAAGCAGGACGACGGCGAGATTTATCTGCACGGCGAGTCGGTGCGCGGCTGGTCCGATCGCCAGATGACCGCGTATCGCGCCACCCACATTGGTTTTGTGTTCCAGAACTTCAACCTGCTGCCGGTACTGACCGCCGGGGAGAACATCGAATACCCGCTGCTGATGTGCGGCATGAAGCCGGCGCAACGCCGCGCGCGCGTGGCCCGCCTGATTGATGAGGTCGGGCTGGCAGGTAAAACCGACGCCATGCCGGGGGAATTATCCGGTGGGCAACGTCAGCGGGTGGCGATCGCCCGCGCGCTGGCGCATACCCCAAAACTGGTGCTGGCAGACGAGCCGACGGCGAATCTGGACAGCGCCACCGGGCTGCAAATTATCCTGCTGATGCGCAGGCTCCAGCACGAGCACCAGACCACCTTTGTTTTTTCCTCGCACGATCCGCAGCTCATCGCCCATGCCGACAGGGTCTTTACCCTGAAAGATGGCCAGTTAGTCCGGGAGGCGTCATGAAATTGCTGCGTCTGGCGTTACGTAATCTGCGGCGTAATGGTCGCCGTACCCTTTCAACGCAGCTGGCGCTGACCATCGGCACCGCCGCGCTGTTGCTGTTCGGCGGTTTTGTCAGCGACATCGCCAGCGGGCTGGAAACCGCCTATGTGCAGCGCGCGGGCCATCTGCAACTTCACCGCGCGGGATATATGGCGCTCGGCAGCGGCAATCCCACCGCCTTCAGCATTGCCGACAGCGATCGGCTGATCGCGACTCTCGAAAACGATCCGCTGTTAAAGCCAATGCTGCGCGTGGTGACGCCGGTGCTGGATACCGGCGGGATCGCCGGTAATTTCCTGCGCCAGACCTCCACCCAGGTGATGATCAGCGGCGTGATCCCTGACGAGCAAAACCAGTTGCAGCAGTGGAATGACTATAACTACCCGATCACCACACCGTCCTACCCGCTGGCGGGCACCGGGGAGAACAGCGCGCTTATCGGTACCGGCGTTGCCCGGATCCTCGGACTGTGCCATACGCTGAAGCTGGAGGACTGTCCGCCGCCGTCGGCTGCCGTGGCAGATAACGAGGCCGCCGCCGTGCTGGATGAGGATATCGCCGCGCTTGCCAGTCAGCAGACGCAAAGCCTGGCGCAACAAACCGACCGCCAGGTAGATGTGCTGACCACGCGTCTGACCGGCGCGCCTGATATTGCGCGGCTAACGGTGATCGATGCCCTAAACCAGGGCTTACAGCCGCTGGATAACGTCTATCTGGCGATGCATCTGTCGACAGCGCAACGGCTGGTCTTCGGCGCAGGAGACCGTCGCGTGACCGGCATTATCATTCAGCTTGCGCACACCGATCAGATTGCCGCCGCGCGGGCGCGGATCGACATGCTGATGGCGACCTCCTTTGCCGATCAGCGCCTGGAGCTGCATGACGTTTTCGAGCTTAACCCGATGCACGGTCAGATTATGCATATGTTCGATACCTTTTTTGGCCTTGCGTCGCTGCTGGTGGGTATTGTCGCCATGTTCATGATCGGCAACACCATGAGTATGGCGGTGATGGAGCGCACCACGGAAATCGGCACGCTGCGCGCCATGGGCGTACAGCGTAGCGGCGTGATCGGCCTGTTTGTCACTGAAAGCCTGCTGATGGTGCTGCTGGGCTGCGGCGCGGGCATTGCGCTGGCGCTGACGGGGGATGCAGCACTGCGCCTGTTCTCCCTGCGCTGGGTGCCGCCGGGCATGACCTATTCAGTGCCATTACTGGCGAACGTGGCGAGCCATCCGGCGCTTATCGCGCAGGTCAGCCTTGGCGCGGCCTGTCTGGCCGTATTCGCCGTCGGCTTTGCCGCAAGACGGGCGGCCGGTCTGAACATTATCGATGCCCTGCGGCATGTCTGAATCAAACGAAAGGAAAAGTGTATGTTTTTTACAAGGAAGCGCGCTCGCCTGATGGTCTGCGGCCTGTTGTGTTATCTGCCAGCGGCCTTTGCCGCCCAGGATCCACAGGCGATCCTCTCTGCCAGCGATGCGATCCGTAACCCGACGCAAAGTTTTTCACTGACCACTCAGTTGCTGGATTATCAGAACGGCAAACAGAAAGACGCCACCACGGTGATCGTTTATTCCCGTCCGGATCCGCGCAGCGGTCAGTACCGCAGTCTGCTGCGCTTTACCGCGCCGGAGCGCGATGCCGGTAAGCTGATGCTTAAACAGGATCAGGACATCTGGTTCTATGAGCCCGCCAGCAAAGCGAGCGTGCGTATTTCGCCGCAGCAGCGCCTGCTGGGACAGGCAGCCAATGGCGATGTGGTATCCACCAATTTTGCCGCCGACTATAAAGCCACGGCCCAGGCGGAAGAAGTCATTGAAGACGGCCACCGTAAGCAGCAGGTCAGCATCCGCCTGACGTTAAAGGCCAGCACGCCACAGGCGGTCTATCACCACATTGAGCTGTGGGTGAAAAAAGAGGGCTGGGATCCGATCAAAGCGCAGTTTTACAGCGAGAGCGAGCGCCTGCTGAAAACCGCCTGGTATCGCCGTTATCAGCAACAGCTGGGGGCATCGCGTCCGACTGAAATCGTGATCATTGACGGACTGGATCCGCAGCTCGTCACTATTATGCGCAATCAGGATTATCACTTTCGTGACATCCCGGAACGCTGGTTCCAGCGCGACTATCTGGTCAACTTCCGGGCAGATGCGACGCCATGAAACCGTTCATCATTGCTTCAGCCTGCGGGCTGTTAATGGCAGCGGGGGCGCAGGCTGATGACAGTTCGCTGGCGGCGCTGGCGCTGGCGGACGAAGCGGCTGTTGAATCAGCCGCGCCAAAAGCCTGGCGTTTGCAAATCGACGGCGCGGCGGGCTATCAGAACCGTGACGACGGACAGAGCCGCTACTGGCGCGGCTCGGAGCAGTTCAGCCTCGACAGCGGCCTGACCGACACCCTGCGACTGGTGTTTCGCGACCGGCTGGATCACCTTGATACCGCTGGCCTGACGGGCCACCACACCATAAATACCTGGCAGGAGGGTTACCTGAACTGGCAGCCCGTGGAAGGGCTGGCGTTGGATGCCGGACGGATCAACATCCGCAACGGCGTTGCGACTGGCTATTCGCCGACCGACTGGTTTCGCGATGGCGCAACCCGCGTCGTTACCGATATCGATCCGACCAGCCTGCGGCAGAATCGTCAGGGCAGCGTGATGCTGAACAGTCAGTGGCTGTGGGACAGCGGCGCGGTGTCCCTGCTCTGGTCGCCGCGCCTGTCGCAGGAAAGCAGCACCGCCTCCTTCAGCGCGGATTTGGGCAGCACCAATAACCAGCACCGTGGACAGCTGAGTTACAGTCCACAGATAAACGACCGGCTCAAGCCACAGTTTCTGGCGCTCTTCTCCGAAGACGAAGCTTTGCAGACGGGCGTCAATTTAAGTCTGTTGCTGAATGACAACACGACGCTCTATGCAGAGTGGGCGGGAGGCAAACAGCAGGATCAGTGGGACAAAGCCTGGCAACGGGATACCGCCGGGCATTTTCGCTCACAGCTGGCCGTCGGAGGAACCTTTACCTCCGCCAGTAAAATCTCGCTGACCGCTGAGTATCAGTATAACGAAGCCGCCCCCAACCGTGACGAATGGGAAAAACTCAGGACGTCGCCTCCGGCTATGCAGGCCGCTTATAGCGCTTATCTCGTCCGTTCACAGGAAATCGCCACCCGCGAGGGGATCTTCTTCTTTTTTAACTGGCAGGACAGTCTGATGGATAAGCTGGATGTGAACGCCATGGTTCGTCTTGATCAGGTTAACGACAGCAATCTGTACTGGGGCGAATTTCGTTACCACTTTACGCGCTGGGATACGGCTGTGCAGTGGCAGCATTATTCACCTGGCAAAGATACGCTCTATGGCGCAGCGCCATTCGACACGCAGCTCAATTTACTGTTCACGCTTTATCTGTAATCACCCAAACCGCCCTGCCTTATTTATTCCCGGACAGGACGGTGCTCTTTAACATAATCATCTTCAAGGAAAATTAACATGGACGACAATCGTCTGGCTATTTCTGACGTAATCAATGCGGCGCCGCTTTCCGCGCTCCAGATAAGAGTGCTGCTGTTATGCTGCATTATGGTAGTGCTGGATGGTTTTGACGCCGCTGTTATTGGCTATATTGCGCCGACGCTCACCAAAGCCTGGCACATTTCGCCGCAGCAACTGGCTCCGGTGTTTGCCGCCGGATTATTTGGCATGTTCGCCGGGGCGACCGGGTTCGGAATTCTTGCGGACCGGTACGGCAGAAAGATCATTCTGATCTTAAGCCTTATGATCGTGGCGACCGGCACGCTGGCGACCATCCTGACCGATTCGGTGATGGAAATGACGGTGTTACGCTTTATCACAGGGATCGGCATGGGCGCTATTCTGCCCAACAGTATTACGCTTGCCTCAGAGTATTCTCCGTCACGCAGCAAAATATTGTTAGTGACCCTGAGCTATTCCGGTTTTACGCTGGGACTCGCAGCGGGAGGCTGGATCGCCGGGATCATTTTACCGATCTTTCAGTGGCATGGTCTGCTACTGGTGGGAGGCCTCGCTCCGCTTATTCTGATCCCGATAGCGATAGTCTGGTTGCCGGAATCCCTCTGCTTTATGGCGGGCCGCGATCGATACCGTAAAAAGCTCAACCATATCGTCAGCAAAATAACGGGCATAAAAAACGAGACGGTCTGTTATATCAATAACGAAACCGTGCAGGTGTCCTCGCCGGTTGCGGCGCTTTTCCATAGAGACACTATCCGCGTTACCCTGGTGCTGTGGTGCGCCTTTTTTGCCTTTATGTTTGTGTTTTATCTGCTGACCAGCTGGCTGCCGCTGATCCTGTCGAAAAGCGGTTATCCAGTGGCAGAAATGACCCATATCGCAGCTATGTTGCCCCTGGGCGGAGTGCTGGGCGGGATCGTAATGGCGACATTGCTGGATCGTTTATCGAGCCTGCATGTACTGACAGTCGCCAGCGTTATCGCCGCGATCACGTTAACCTTAACCGGCGCGCAGCTTGCGCATCCGCAGGCATTACTGGCGGTGATATTTGTGCTGGGCTTTACCCTGACCGGAACGATGAACAATCTGAGCGTGCTTGCTTCAACTTTCTACCCGACCCATGCCAGGGCAACGGGCGTCAGTTGGGCATTAAGCGCAGGCCGGGCAGGTTCTATTTGCGGATCGTTGTCAGGGGGATTGCTGTTCAGCCAGGCACAAAGTCTGTCAGATGTGTTTATCTGGCTGGCATGTCCTGTTGCGGTGGCGTGTTTGGCGCTGGCGCTGGCGGGAAACAGGAAGGGTTAATCAGACGGTAATGAGATGACCAACGGTGAGGTAATACCGTTGGTCATTTGCCTCAACGCCGTAATACGCAGGGTTGCAGTGGGTTTTCTACAGACGAAAAAAAACCGCATCACCTGAGTGATACGGTTTCTTTCGCAAAGACGTTAAAAGACGTCTTATAAATAAGTGGCGGAACGGACGGGACTCGAACCCGCGACCCCCTGCGTGACAGGCAGGTATTCTAACCGACTGAACTACCGCTCCACCGAATTTCTTTACAACTACCGGCTGTCACCCCGGTTTACTGCTTAATTTGATGCCTGGCAGTTCCCTACTCTCGCATGGGGAGACCCCACACTACCATCGGCGCTACGGCGTTTCACTTCTGAGTTCGGCATGGGGTCAGGTGGGACCGCCGCGCTAGTGCCGCCAGGCAAATTCTGTTCGTCTAACGCCTTAAGGCATTAAACAGTAATCTGTATCAGCTGAAAATCTCTCAAATCACGCCAAAACATCTTCGGCGTTGTAAGGTTAAGCCTCACGGTTCATTAGTACCGGTTAGCTCAACGCATCGCTGCGCTTACACACCCGGCCTATCAACGTCGTCGTCTTCAACGTTCCTTCAGGACTCTCAAGGAGTCAGGGAGAACTCATCTCGGGGCAAGTTTCGTGCTTAGATGCTTTCAGCACTTATCTCTTCCGCATTTAGCTACCGGGCAATGCCATTGGCATGACAACCCGAACACCAGTGATGCGTCCACTCCGGTCCTCTCGTACTAGGAGCAGCCCCCCTCAATTCTCCAGCGCCCACGGCAGATAGGGACCGAACTGTCTCACGACGTTCTAAACCCAGCTCGCGTACCACTTTAAATGGCGAACAGCCATACCCTTGGGACCTACTTCAGCCCCAGGATGTGATGAGCCGACATCGAGGTGCCAAACACCGCCGTCGATATGAACTCTTGGGCGGTATCAGCCTGTTATCCCCGGAGTACCTTTTATCCGTTGAGCGATGGCCCTTCCATTCAGAACCACCGGATCACTATGACCTGCTTTCGCACCTGCTCGCGCCGTCACGCTCGCAGTCAAGCTAGCTTATGCCATTGCACTAACCTCCTGATGTCCGACCAGGATTAGCTAACCTTCGTGCTCCTCCGTTACGCTTTAGGAGGAGACCGCCCCAGTCAAACTACCCACCAGACACTGTCCGCAACCCGGATTACGGGTCCACGTTAGAACACCAGCCATTAAAGGGTGGTATTTCAAGGATGGCTCCACGCAGACTGGCGTCCACGCTTCAAAGCCTCCCACCTATCCTACACATCAAGGACCAGTGTTCAGTGTCAAGCTATAGTAAAGGTTCACGGGGTCTTTCCGTCTTGCCGCGGGTACACTGCATCTTCACAGCGATTTCAATTTCACTGAGTCTCGGGTGGAGACAGCCTGGCCATCATTACGCCATTCGTGCAGGTCGGAACTTACCCGACAAGGAATTTCGCTACCTTAGGACCGTTATAGTTACGGCCGCCGTTTACCGGGGCTTCGATCAAGAGCTTCGCGTTGCCGCTAACCCCATCAATTAACCTTCCGGCACCGGGCAGGCGTCACACCGTATACGTCCACTTTCGTGTTTGCACAGTGCTGTGTTTTTAATAAACAGTTGCAGCCAGCTGGTATCTTCGACTGGTTTCAGCTCCGTGAGCAAGTCACTTCACCTACGCACCAGCGTGCCTTCTCCCGAAGTTACGGCACCATTTTGCCTAGTTCCTTCACCCGAGTTCTCTCAAGCGCCTTGGTATTCTCTACCTGACCACCTGTGTCGGTTTGGGGTACGATTCTGTGTTACCTGATGCTTAGAGGCTTTTCCTGGAAGCAGGGCATTTGTCACTTCAGCACCGTAGTGCCTCGTCATCACGCCTCAGTGTTAAAGTGAACCGGATTTACCTGGAACACACACCTACACGCTTAAACCGGGACAACCGTCGCCCGGCCAACATAGCCTTCTCCGTCCCCCCTTCGCAGTAACACCGAGTACAGGAATATTAACCTGTTTCCCATCGACTACGCCTTTCGGCCTCGCCTTAGGGGTCGACTCACCCTGCCCCGATTAACGTTGGACAGGAACCCTTGGTCTTCCGGCGAGCGGGTTTTTCACCCGCTTTATCGTTACTTATGTCAGCATTCGCACTTCTGATACCTCCAGCAGACCTCACAGTCCACCTTCAACGGCTTACAGAACGCTCCCCTACCCAACAACACATAGTGTCGCTGCCGCAGCTTCGGTGCATGGTTTAGCCCCGTTACATCTTCCGCGCAGGCCGACTCGACCAGTGAGCTATTACGCTTTCTTTAAATGATGGCTGCTTCTAAGCCAACATCCTGGCTGTCTGTGCCTTCCCACATCGTTTCCCACTTAACCATGACTTTGGGACCTTAGCTGGCGGTCTGGGTTGTTTCCCTCTTCACGACGGACGTTAGCACCCGCCGTGTGTCTCCCGTGATAACATTCTTCGGTATTCGCAGTTTGCATCGGGTTGGTAAGTCGGGATGACCCCCTAGCCGAAACAGTGCTCTACCCCCGAAGATGAGTTCACGAGGCGCTACCTAAATAGCTTTCGGGGAGAACCAGCTATCTCCCGGTTTGATTGGCCTTTCACCCCCAGCCACAAGTCATCCGCTAATTTTTCAACATTAGTCGGTTCGGTCCTCCAGTTAGTGTTACCCAACCTTCAACCTGCCCATGGCTAGATCACCGGGTTTCGGGTCTATACCCTGCAACTTAACGCCCAGTTAAGACTCGGTTTCCCTTCGGCTCCCCTATACGGTTAACCTTGCTACAGAATATAAGTCGCTGACCCATTATACAAAAGGTACGCAGTCACCCCATAAAGAGGCTCCCACTGCTTGTACGTACACGGTTTCAGGTTCTGTTTCACTCCCCTCGCCGGGGTTCTTTTCGCCTTTCCCTCACGGTACTGGTTCACTATCGGTCAGTCAGGAGTATTTAGCCTTGGAGGATGGTCCCCCCATATTCAGACAGGATACCACGTGTCCCGCCCTACTCTTCGAACTCACAACATATGCATTTTTGTGTACGGGAGTATCACCCTGTACCCTGCGACTTTCCAGACGCTTCCACTAACACACATGCTGATTCAGGTTCTGGGCTCCTCCCCGTTCGCTCGCCGCTACTGGGGGAATCTCGGTTGATTTCTTTTCCTCGGGGTACTTAGATGTTTCAGTTCCCCCGGTTCGCCTCATGCCACTATGTATTCATGACATGATAGTGCAACGGATTGCACTGGGTTTCCCCATTCGGGTATCGCCGGTTATAACGGTTCATATCACCTTACCGGCGCTTATCGCAGATTAGCACGCCCTTCATCGCCTCTGACTGCCAGGGCATCCACCGTGTACGCTTAGTCGCTTAACCTCACAACCCGAAGATGTTTCACTTCTGATTGCGAAAATTTGAGAGACTCGAACACACCGTTTTTCTTTTCTTATTACGGAGAAAAGAAACAGCGTGTCGTTTCAATTTTCAGCTTGATCCAGATTTTTAAAGAGCAAATATCTCAAACGAGACCCGGAGGTCTGTTTTGAGATACTGATTGGTTGTGCCTTTCACTCACACCCAGCAAGTGGCGTCCCCTAGGGGATTCGAACCCCTGTTGCCGCCGTGAAAGGGCGGAGTCCTAACCGCTAGACGAAGGGGACACGAGGTGTCACGACTTCGCAGCCGTCTTGCTCATTACGTTCATCAGACAATCTGTGTGGACACTGCAAGGCAGGTTCTTTCAGGTAAGGAGGTGATCCAACCGCAGGTTCCCCTACGGTTACCTTGTTACGACTTCACCCCAGTCATGAATCACAAAGTGGTAAGCGCCCTCCCGAAGGTTAAGCTACCTACTTCTTTTGCAACCCACTCCCATGGTGTGACGGGCGGTGTGTACAAGGCCCGGGAACGTATTCACCGTGGCATTCTGATCCACGATTACTAGCGATTCCGACTTCACGGAGTCGAGTTGCAGACTCCGATCCGGACTACGACATACTTTATGAGGTCCGCTTGCTCTCGCGAGGTCGCTTCTCTTTGTATATGCCATTGTAGCACGTGTGTAGCCCTACTCGTAAGGGCCATGATGACTTGACGTCATCCCCACCTTCCTCCAGTTTATCACTGGCAGTCTCCTTTGAGTTCCCGACCGAATCGCTGGCAACAAAGGATAAGGGTTGCGCTCGTTGCGGGACTTAACCCAACATTTCACAACACGAGCTGACGACAGCCATGCAGCACCTGTCTCAGAGTTCCCGAAGGCACCAAAGCATCTCTGCTAAGTTCTCTGGATGTCAAGAGTAGGTAAGGTTCTTCGCGTTGCATCGAATTAAACCACATGCTCCACCGCTTGTGCGGGCCCCCGTCAATTCATTTGAGTTTTAACCTTGCGGCCGTACTCCCCAGGCGGTCGACTTAACGCGTTAGCTCCGGAAGCCACGCCTCAAGGGCACAACCTCCAAGTCGACATCGTTTACAGCGTGGACTACCAGGGTATCTAATCCTGTTTGCTCCCCACGCTTTCGCACCTGAGCGTCAGTCTTTGTCCAGGGGGCCGCCTTCGCCACCGGTATTCCTCCAGATCTCTACGCATTTCACCGCTACACCTGGAATTCTACCCCCCTCTACAAGACTCAAGCCTGCCAGTTTCGGATGCAGTTCCCAGGTTGAGCCCGGGGATTTCACATCCGACTTGACAGACCGCCTGCGTGCGCTTTACGCCCAGTAATTCCGATTAACGCTTGCACCCTCCGTATTACCGCGGCTGCTGGCACGGAGTTAGCCGGTGCTTCTTCTGCGGGTAACGTCAATTGCTGAGGTTATTAACCACAACACCTTCCTCCCCGCTGAAAGTACTTTACAACCCGAAGGCCTTCTTCATACACGCGGCATGGCTGCATCAGGCTTGCGCCCATTGTGCAATATTCCCCACTGCTGCCTCCCGTAGGAGTCTGGACCGTGTCTCAGTTCCAGTGTGGCTGGTCATCCTCTCAGACCAGCTAGGGATCGTCGCCTAGGTGAGCCGTTACCCCACCTACTAGCTAATCCCATCTGGGCACATCTGATGGCAAGAGGCCCGAAGGTCCCCCTCTTTGGTCTTGCGACGTTATGCGGTATTAGCTACCGTTTCCAGTAGTTATCCCCCTCCATCAGGCAGTTTCCCAGACATTACTCACCCGTCCGCCGCTCGTCACCCGAGAGCAAGCTCTCTGTGCTACCGCTCGACTTGCATGTGTTAGGCCTGCCGCCAGCGTTCAATCTGAGCCATGATCAAACTCTTCAATTTAAGTTTGATGCTCGTGAATTAAACTTCGTAATGAATTACGTATGTTCACTCCAGAGACTTGGTATTCATTTAGCGTCCGAAGACGTTTAAGAATCCATGTCCTTGAGTGCCCACACAGATTGTCTGATAAATTGTTAAAGAGCAGTTGCGACGCGCTTTAGCGCTCTGTCGCGAGGTGGCGTATATTACGCTTTCCTCTTTCAGAGTCAACCCTCAATTTCAGGATTTTTTCTCTTCAACCGAACCGGCTGTTTGTGTGAAGTGATTCACATCCGCCGTGTCGATGGAGGCGCATTATAGGGAGTCCGGACGGGATGACAAGCATAAAACTGCATTTTTGTTTCAACCGCTCACCTTTTCATCATAACGCTTATTTTTACTGCTTTTTGATTGCCGCAGGCAGGTCAGCAAGGCTATTTATCACCCAATCTGCTGCGTTTTCTGCTTCAGGCGTGACGGGTTTACCCGTGCGCACTAATACTTTATGACCCACACCTGCGGCAGCGGCAGCCTGCATATCTTCCAGTTTGTCGCCAACCATATAAGAAGCCGCCATATCAATGTGCAAAAAGTCGCGCGCTGAGATAAGCATTCCCGGCTGCGGTTTACGGCAATCACAAACCTGGCGGAACTCTTCCACGCTTCCTTCCGGATGATGCGGGCAGTAATAGATGCCATCCAGGTCGACGCCGCGATCCGCCAGCGACCAGTCCATCCATTCGGTCAGCGTTTCGAACTGCGCTTCGCTGAACTTACCGCGAGCGATGCCGGACTGATTGGTGACGACAACCAGCGCATAGCCCATTGCTTTCAATTCACGCATGGCATCTATTACGCCATCGATAAATTCGAAGTTATCACTCTCATGGACATAACCATGATCGACATTAATCGTGCCATCACGATCGAGAAAAATTGCGGGTACTGACTGTGCCACCGGTTTGCTCCTTTATATAAGACCTATGGCGCTAGTATCTCATGTTTCTGAACGCAAGAAAGTGCTCATCATACAGAGTTACATTGAAATAGACGTCTGGATGCCTTAACATCCGTTTTGTTTACGGTCATCGCCCGTATCCGGCAGAACAAAATGCCACGGCTAACTTTTAAACGATAAAAATAATCTAATGATTAAACTTTCGAATATCACCAAAGTCTTCCAGCAGGGGAACCGCACCATACAGGCGCTGAACAATGTCAGCCTGCATGTCCCTGCCGGTCAAATTTATGGCGTCATTGGCGCTTCAGGTGCGGGGAAAAGTACCTTAATCCGCTGCGTAAACCTGCTGGAGCGTCCGACGCAGGGCAGCGTGCTGGTTGACGGTCAGGATTTAACTGCCCTGACCGAATCCCAGTTAACCAAAGCCCGTCGTCAGATCGGCATGATCTTCCAGCATTTTAACCTGCTTGCTTCGCGCACCGTGGCGGGCAACGTCGCATTACCGCTGGAGCTGGACAACACCCCCGCCGCTGAAATCAAACGCCGCGTCACCGAGCTGCTGGAGTTAGTGGGCCTGAGCGATAAGCATGACAGCTATCCGGCGAATCTTTCCGGCGGTCAAAAACAACGCGTGGCCATTGCCCGTGCGCTGGCCAGCAATCCCAAAGTATTGTTGTGTGATGAGGCCACCAGCGCGCTGGATCCAGCAACGACCCGCTCCATCCTCGAACTGCTCAAAGATATTAACCGCCGTCTTGGTTTAACCATCCTCCTTATTACGCATGAAATGGACGTGGTGAAACGTATCTGCGACTGCGTGGCCGTGATCAGCAACGGCGAGCTTATCGAGCAGGACACCGTCAGCGAAGTGTTCTCGCATCCGAAAACGCCGCTGGCGCAACAGTTTATTCAGTCCACGCTGCATCTGGACATTCCGGAAGATTATCAGCAGCGCATGACGGCAGAGCCGGGCGCCACCAGCGTGCCGATGCTGCGTATGGAATTTACCGGTCAGTCGGTGGATGCTCCCCTGCTTTCTGAAACCGCACGCCGTTTTAATGTGAACAACAACATTATCAGCGCGCAGATGGATTACGCCGGTGGCGTGAAGTTCGGCATCATGCTGACGGAAATGCACGGCACACAACAGGATACGCAAGCCGCCATTGCGTGGCTGCAGGAACACCATGTAAAAGTAGAGGTGCTGGGTTATGTCTGAGCCAATGATGTGGTTACTGGCGCGGGGCGTCTGGGAGACGCTGGCGATGACCTTTGTCTCCGGCTTCTTTGGTTTTGTGATCGGGCTGCCGGTAGGCGTACTGCTGTACGTCACCCGTCCCGGTCAGATCAGCGAGAACGCAAAGCTGTATCGCAGCATTTCCGCGCTGGTGAATATTTTCCGCTCCATTCCGTTCATTATTTTGCTGGTCTGGATGATCCCCTTCACGCGCGTGATTGTGGGCACCTCCATCGGCTTGCAGGCGGCTATCGTACCGCTGACCGTGGGCGCAGCGCCCTTTATTGCCCGTATGGTTGAGAACGCCTTACTGGAGATCCCGACCGGACTTATCGAAGCCTCACGCGCGATGGGTGCCACGCCGATGCAGATCATTCGTAAGGTCCTGCTGCCGGAAGCCCTTGCTGGTCTGGTGAACGCGGCTACCATTACCCTGATCACCCTTGTGGGTTATTCCGCCATGGGCGGTGCTGTGGGTGCCGGTGGCCTGGGACAAATTGGCTATCAGTACGGTTACATCGGCTATAACGCCACCGTGATGAATACGGTGCTGGTACTGCTGGTGGTGCTGGTTTATCTGATCCAGTTCTCGGGCGATCGTATCGTCCGGGCTGTCACTCACAAATAACGTTATAAACAACACAATCGACTCTGAGAGTTAAGGAAATAGCATGGCGTTTAAATTCAAGACCTTTGCGGCAGTGGGTGCCCTGATTGGTTCTCTGGCCCTCGTGGGTTGCGGTCAGGACGAAAAAGATCCCAACCACATTAAAGTGGGCGTGATCGTCGGCGCTGAGCAGCAGGTAGCGGAAACCGCCGCGAAAGTGGCGAAAGAGAAATACGGTCTGGACGTGGAACTGGTGACCTTTAACGATTACGTGCTGCCGAACGAAGCGCTGAGCAAAGGCGATATCGACCTGAACGCCTTCCAGCACAAACCTTATCTGGATCAGCAGATCAAAGATCGCGGCTATAAGCTGACCTCCGTGGCGAACACCTTCGTTTACCCGATCGCCGGCTACTCCAAAAAAATCAAATCCATTGATGAGTTGCAGGAAGGCGCGCAGGTTGCCGTTCCGAACGATCCGACTAACCTGGGCCGTTCCCTGCTGCTGCTGCAAAAACAGGGTCTGATCAAACTGAAAGATGGCGTCGGTCTGCTGCCGACCGTGCTGGACGTGGTGGAAAACCCGAAAAACCTGAAGATTGTTGAACTGGAAGCGCCGCAGTTACCGCGCTCGTTAGACGACGCGCAGATTGCGCTGGCCGTCATCAACACCACTTACGCCAGCCAGATCAACCTGACGCCGGCGAAAGACGGTATCTTCGTTGAAGATAAAGACTCCCCGTACGTCAACCTGCTCGTATCCCGCGAAGACAACAAAGATGCGGAAAACGTGAAGAAATTCATCCAGGCTTACCAGTCTGATGAAGTTTACCAGGAAGCCAACAAAGTCTTTAACGGCGGCGCGGTTAAAGGCTGGTAATCGCTTTTTTCTGTAATATCCTTCAAGGCGGGCGTAAGCCCGCCTTGTCATTTCTGTACTCTCCTGTTTCAATACCTGGTAATGCCATTATTTACTGAGGATATATTATGCGCGCTTTACCGATCTGTTTACTGGCACTCATGCTGAGCGGCTGTTCCATGCTAAGCAGATCTCCCGTCGAACCGGCCAGGGGCACCGCTACAACCACAAAAACCGAGCCGGAAAAACCAAAAGCGCCGCGCGCGGCCCCGGTAAGAATTATCACCAATGCCGAAGAGCTGGTTGGTAAACCGTTCCGCGATCTGGGTGAAGTGTCCGGCGACTCCTGCCAGGCGTCTAATCAGGACTCCCCGCCGAATATCCCTACCGCACGTAAACGCATGCAGATTAACGCTTCTAAATTGCGCGCCAACGCCGTGTTACAGCACAGCTGTGAAGTTACCAGCGGCACGCCGGGCTGCTATCGTCAGGCAGTATGCATCGGTACTGCGCTTAACATTACGGCAAAATGAGTGCCTTTTCGTTTGAGCAAATAGGCGTTATCCGTTCGCCCTATAAAGAGAAGTTTGCCGTACCGCGCCAGCCAGGGCTGGTAAACAGTCGCGGCGAACTTCATCTTACTGCCCCATACAATCAGGCCGATGCTGTACGCGGCCTTGAGGCGTTCAGCCATCTGTGGGTGCTGTTTGTTTTCCATCAGACGATGGAAGGGGGCTGGCGGCCAACGGTGCGCCCTCCCCGTCTCGGCGGCAATGCCCGAATGGGCGTGTTTGCCACGCGCTCAACATTCCGCCCGAATCCGGTCGGCATGTCGCTGGTTGAATTAAAAGGCATTCGCTGCCAGAAAGATCAGGTCATTCTTGAGCTCGGCAGTCTGGATCTGGTCGACGGCACGCCAGTGATCGACATCAAGCCCTATCTGCCGTTCGCCGAAGCCTTACCCGACGCGAAAGCCAGCTATGCCCAGCTTGCGCCGCAGGCGAATATGCCGGTGTTTTTTACCGAAGACATTGCCCGGCAGTTAACGGCGCTGGAGCAGCGCTACCCTGCCCTGCGACAGTTCATCATCG
The DNA here is from genome assembly GCF_001888805.2 of Enterobacter sp. SA187. Taxonomy (NCBI): domain Bacteria; kingdom Pseudomonadati; phylum Pseudomonadota; class Gammaproteobacteria; order Enterobacterales; family Enterobacteriaceae; genus Enterobacter; species Enterobacter sp. SA187. The sequence continues at coordinate 2,049,085 of NZ_CP019113.1, read as the reverse complement.
ATGTACTGGCCCAGGATCCGCGCCCGGCCTACCGCAAAGAAGAAGAGATGGGCAAAACCTATGCCGTATGGTTGCTGGACTTTAACGTACGCTGGCGCGTAACGCCGTCGGGATTTGAGGTCTTTGCGCTGGAATCGCGCTAATTTTAGTGCGCTCTCTTTTGGCATCATTGCCAGGCTGATAAACTAAACCACTTTTTTTGTGTCAGGCTCGTTTTGAGCCTGTGCTCATCGTCCAAATGGAACCGTAACTACATGCGTACTAGCCAATATCTGCTCTCCACTCTGAAGGAGACACCTGCCGATGCCGAAGTCATCAGCCACCAGTTGATGCTGCGCGCCGGGATGATCCGCAAGCTGGCCTCCGGGTTATACACCTGGCTGCCGACCGGCCTGCGCGTGCTGAAAAAAGTCGAAAACATCGTGCGTGAAGAGATGAACAACGCCGGTGCGATCGAGGTGTCCATGCCGGTTGTTCAGCCCGCCGATCTGTGGGTGGAAAGCGGCCGCTGGGAGCAGTATGGCCCGGAACTGCTGCGTTTTGTCGATCGTGGCGAACGTCCGTTCGTGCTCGGCCCGACGCATGAAGAAGTGATCACCGACCTGATCCGTAACGAGCTCAGCTCCTATAAACAGCTGCCGCTGAACTTCTTCCAGATCCAGACTAAATTCCGTGACGAAGTGCGCCCGCGTTTCGGCGTGATGCGCTCCCGTGAATTCCTGATGAAAGATGCTTACTCTTTCCATACCTCTCAGGAATCCCTGCAGGAAACCTACGACGCCATGTATGCGGCCTACAGCAAAATCTTCAGCCGTATGGGTCTGGACTTCCGCGCGGTACAGGCTGACACCGGCTCAATCGGCGGTAGCGCTTCGCACGAATTCCAGGTGCTGGCGCAGAGCGGCGAAGACGATGTGATATTCTCCGACAGCTCCGATTTCGCGGCCAACATTGAATTTGCCGAAGCGCTGGCCCCGAAAGAGCCGCGTGCCGCCGCGACGCAGGAAATGACGCTGGTTGATACGCCGAACGCGAAAACCATCGCCGAGCTGGTTGAGCAGTTCAATCTGCCCATCGAGAAAACCGTGAAAACCCTGCTGGTAAAAGCGGTCGAAGACAGCGCATATCCGCTGGTTGCCCTGCTGGTGCGTGGCGATCACGAACTGAACGAAATCAAAGCCGAAAAACTGCCGCAGGTGGCCAGCCCGCTGACCTTCGCCAGCGAAGAAGAGATCCGCGCGCTGGTTAAAGCAGGCCCTGGCTCGCTGGGTCCGGTTAACCTGCCGATCCCGGTAGTTATCGACCGTACCGTTGCCGCGATGAGTGATTTCTCCGCAGGCGCGAACATCGACGGTAAACACTACTTTGGCATCAACTGGGATCGCGATGTGGCGACGCCAGAAGTCGCGGATCTGCGTAACGTGGTGGCCGGCGATCCGAGCCCGGACGGTCAGGGTACGCTGTTGATCAAACGCGGTATCGAAGTGGGTCATATTTTCCAGCTGGGTACCAAGTACTCCGAAGCGCTGAAAGCCTCCGTACAGGGTGAAGATGGTCGTAACGTTACGCTGACCATGGGTTGCTACGGTATCGGTGTGACCCGTGTGGTGGCTGCGGCCATCGAGCAGAACCACGACGAACGCGGTATCGTCTGGCCTGATGCCATTGCGCCTTTCCAGGTCGCCATTCTGCCGATGAATATGCACAAATCTTTCCGCGTGCAGGAACTGGCAGAGAAGCTCTACAGCGAGCTGCGTGCGCAGGGCATTGAAGTGCTGATGGATGATCGTAAAGAGCGTCCGGGCGTGATGTTTGCAGACATGGAGCTGATCGGCATTCCGCACACTATCGTTATCGGCGACCGTAACCTCGACAGCGACGAAATTGAGTACAAATATCGTCGTAGCGGCGAGAAGCAGATGATCAAAACCGGGGACATCCTGCCGTATCTGGTCAAGGCGATTAAAGGCTGAGGATTATTATTGCCCGGCGGCGCAGGCTTGCCGGGCCTACATAAGCTCATGCAGGCCGGGTAAGACGCAGTCGCCACCCGGCAAACGACAGCCCGGTCACGTTAACCTGACCGGGCTTTTTTTATGGGCGAACTTTGCCGCGCAGGGATTTAACAGTCGATTTCTGCGCTTTGCCCGCCAGACGCCGCTCTTTGGACGCGCGCGTGGGCCGCGTCGGACGTCGGCTTTTCTGTACCACGGTTAATTCTCTTATCAACGCTTCCAGCCGCGCCAGCGCCGCTTCACGGTTCATCTCCTGACTGCGGTACTCCTGCGCCTTAATAATCACCACGCCTTCCGCGGTGATCAAATGGTGCGTCGCCGCCAGCAGGCGCTCTTTGTAGAACTCCGGCAGGCTGGAGGCGCGAATGTCGAAACGCAGGTGAATGGCCGTGGAGGTTTTATTGACGTTTTGCCCGCCCGCGCCCTGAGAACGGATCGCGGTGATCTCCAGTTCGTTGTCCGGGATAGTGACATTCGATGACAGCGTGATCATGCCGGTTGTTGCCAGGTGGTCAGATGGATCTCCAGGTTATTCTGCGCATCAGACAGCCAGATCGCCCCCTCCTGAATGGTGGCCTGCAGGGTCATGGTACGCCCGGCAAAATCGCTGAGCTTCGCCAGCTGTTCATCATCCAGATACCAGATGCTCAGGTTGCTGTAGGTCGCAAGCCTGGTCTGATTTTGCTGCCACCAGATTTGCGCAGAACGGCTGTTATAGGTAAACAACGCCACTTCTTTGGCCTGGGTGCAGGCTTTTTTGATCCGTTTCTCATCCGGCAGGCCCAGCTCGATCCACAGGTCGATGCCCATGTGATCGTTATGCCGCCAGGCTTCCGGCTCATCTTCGGCGCTCAGGCCACGGGAGAACTGTAACCGCTCGTCAGCATATTTGATCCACGCCAGCAGGCGCAGCATCATGCGCTCCTGGGTTTCAGAAGGATGGCGGGCCAGCGTGAGCGTAGCATCCATAAACTGATTACGATCCAGATCGGCCACATTGACCGTCGCTTTATAAATTGTCGCTTTTAACGCCATGACACCACTCCTGCACAAAATTATCCCCATTGTAGCGAATTAAGGGATAAAGCGCTGTTTACTCTTAAAGTAGTGACCGCTTACTACGCTGATAATGCGCCAATGAGTGTGGTATAGTCACCTTGCTAAACAGAGTTTATCTTCGTAGGCTTAAACTTACATCCCATGGTGAAGTCAGCACACTGACAGGAGGACATGTGGAAAATTACTGTGAGTTAATACGCAAGCGGTATGCGGAGATCGCCAGCGGAGACTTAGGGTATATCCCCGATGCGCTGGGCTGCGTGTTAAACGTACTCAATGAAGTGGCATCAGATGGTGCGACTTCGGAGTCTGTCAGGGAAAAGGCGGCTTATGCTGCCGCGAACTTACTGGTGAGCGATTATGTCAATGAATGATACTTATCAACCCATCAATTGTGATGACTATGACAACCTCGAGCTCGCCTGCCAGCATCATCTTTTACTGACGCTGGAACTCAAAGACGGCGAAGTCTTGCAGGCAAAAGCCAGCGATTTGGTCATGCGTAAGAATGTTGAATACCTGGTCGCTGATGCCGCTGGCACGACGCGGGAACTCCGCCTCGACAGGATAGCCAGCTTCAGCCATCCGCAAATCGGCACCGTTGTGGTGAGCGAGTCCTGAGTCAATCAAGCGGGCAGCCTGGCTGCCCGTTATCTTTTCCACCGCAACGTAAAACCGGCTTCCCCCTCCGCCAGTCCGTCCCGCGTTATAAACTGCCCCGCCGCGGCAATCGGCGTTTCATCATAGAACAGAATTGGCGTGCTATCCCGCTGCCAGGGCGGCACTCCCAGCTCCTGCCAGATTTTTTTCAGCTTACGCCCCCCGGCACGACCAAGGATATGCAGCATTCCGGGCGCGTAAAAACGCACTGTCGCCCGTTCACCGGCGCGCGGGGCACGTATCTCGCCGCCTGTTATAAGCTGCAACTCTCCCAGGCCCGCGGGTAAGGCCAGCGGCTGAAAGGGATCATCCCAGCCGATTTGTGTGTCGCGCTGACTTTGCGGCACCTTTACCCACCAGAGCAGTCCCTGATAGCGACGGATCTCTCCATCGCCCAGCGTCAGGCCGGGGGTGGCATCGTCGCGCGCCAGCGCCACTTCCTGCCAGATGCGCGCCAGCCGGTCACGTGATGGCATAGCCGCGCCCTGCTGCGCCAGCCAGCGGCGCAGGATAGCTGCGCGTCGGACGGCGCTTTTCGTCATCAGCGGGGTGATATGCAGCGCACCCGCTTCGTTGGTCAGCGCGGCCAGCTCTTCCGCCAGTAGCTCGTCAAGCAGCTGCTCCTGCTCGCCGCATAGTGCTGCGCTGCGCGCCACCGCGTCGGCAAAATGCGGCCAGCGGGCGTTAAGACGCGGCAAAATATGCAGACGTAAAAAGTTGCGGTCGTATTTATCATCCTGATTGCTGTCATCTTCGATCCAGCGCAGCGCGTGCTGCTGCGCCCAGGCTTCCAGCGCCGTCCGGCGGGTACAGAGCAGCGGGCGCAGCAACAGCGTATCGCCGAAAGGCAGAGAGGCGGGCATCGACGCCAGTCCTGCCGGGCCGCTGCCGCGCTTTAACGCCAGCAGAAAAGTTTCGCTCTGATCGTCCAGATGCTGGGCGGTAAGCAGCACTTCGCCGGGCAACAGCGCCTCGCGAAAAGCCTGATAGCGCGCCTGCCGCGCCTGCGCTTCAATACTTTCCCCGGCCTGGTTTAAAGTCACGCGCACGACGGTAAGCGGTACCTGCCACTGTCCGCAAAGCGCCTGGCACTGTTCCACCCACTCATCCGCGCGGGCGTTCAGACCGTGATGGACGTGGATCGCGCGCAGTGATACCTCCGGCTGCTGTTCGCGCCAGCACACCAGCTGGTGCAGCAGTACGGTTGAATCGAGGCCGCCGCTGAACCCCACCAGCAACTGGCGATGCGGTTCAAGGGACTGTGCAAGAGCGGAAATGGTCATGATGATCGTTTAAAAAGGAAGATGGCGGCACGTTACCGGGCATCTTCCACAGTGGCAAGCGTTACTGCTGGTAAAGTTCCAGCGGCAGACCGTCGGGATCGTTAAAGAAGGTAAAACGTTTGCCGGTAAAGGGATCGACACGTACCGGCTCGCAGGTCACGTTATGGGCTTCCAGATGCGCGATCGCTGCTTCAACGTCATCCACGCTGAACGCCAGGTGGCGTAAACCGCAGGCTTCCGGATGGCTCGGACGCGCCGGCGGAAACGGAAATGAAAACAGCTCGATCACATACTGACCGTTCAGCGCCAGATCGCCTTTCCAGGAGTCCCGCTCCGCACGGTACGCTTCACTTTGTAAGCTAAAGCCCAGAATGTCGCAGTAAAATGTCTTACTGCGGGTATAGTCGCTCGCGATGATCGCGATATGGTGAACCTGTTTTAAGCCGAGCATGCTGTCTCCTTTTTCCGATCCCTGCACGTTACGATCGCCCGCGACGCTCTGCAAGGGGTCAGCCCTGTTTTAGGACTCGTACCCGGTAGATGCCCTCTTCATCGCGCTTCGCCCCGTGAATGTCGGTTTCAAAGCCGGGATAATGACGGCCAATGGCGCAGAGCATAAGCAGGAAATCGAGCACGGCGCGGCTTCTGGCTGTGATCATCTCCCCCGGCATCAGCAGCGGCACGCCCGGCGGATAAGGCAGGATCATATTGGCCGACACGCGATCGACAATCTTCTCCAGCGCCACCGTCTCCACCTCGCCTTTCACCTGCTGCTGCCAGGCCTGGTGCGGGGTCATACGCATGGTGGGCAGCACGTCAAAGGCCTGTAACATCAGGCGCGGCAGATCGTGCTGGCGGATCAGTTGATGAATGCCCTGCGCCAGATCCTGAATACGCATATTGCGATAAAAATCGGGATCTTCCGCGTAGAGATCCGGCAGCATATTTTTCACCCGGAGATTCAGATCGTAGGCGCGTTTGAACTCCATCAGCCCGCGCAGCAGTCCCATCGCCCGCGTTTTGTCGATGCCGATACTGAACAGGAACAGCAGATTGTAAGGCCCGGTTTTTTCCACCACCACGCCACGCTCATCAAGGAATTTCGCCACCAGCGCCGCCGGGATCCCTTCATCGCTCATGTTGCCCTGCTCATCCATGCCCGGCGTGAGAATGGTCACTTTGACCGGATCGAGGAACATATGATCGGCGTCCGCGTCGCGGAATCCGTGCCAGCTCTCCCCCGGCGCCACCGGCCAGCAGTCAGCCTCGTCGATTTCCTCCGGCTGCCAGATGTCAAAGAACCAGCCGTCGGCCTCATCCTTCAGCCGCTGCACCTCTTTACGGAAATGCAGCGCCCGCTCAACGGAACGGTTGATCAGCCGTTTGCCGGGATTGCCGCGCAGCATTGCCGCCGCCGTTTCAATAGAGGCCACCAGCGGATAGCTCGGCGAGGTGGTGGTATGCATCATATAGGCTTCGTTAAACGTCTCCTCGTCGTACTCGCCTTTAATGTGGATCAGCGAGGCCTGCGAAAACGCTGCCAGCATTTTATGCGTCGACTGGGTTTCGAAGAAGACTTTCCCCGGCACGCGTTCACCGCTCATGCCGCTCTTTCCGGCATAGATGGGATGGAAATTAGTGTAAGGCACCCAGGCGGAATCAAAATGGATCGAGGGTACATCGAGGGTCTGCTTGATCCAGTTGGTGTTGTACAGCAGCCCGTCATAGGTGGAGTTGGTGATCACCGCATGCACCGGCCAGGCCGCCCCGCTGGTGGCCGCCACTTTTTGCTCAATGCTTGCATGGCTGAATTCACGACGGGGAATGCCGCCCAGAATACCCAGCGCGTTACGCCCCGGCTTCAGCCACAGCGGCACGACATCGCTCATCATCAGCAGATGGGCGAGAGATTTATGGCAGTTGCGGTCAATCAGCAGCGTGCTGCCGGTGGGCGCGGCGTACATGCCGACGATTTTGTTGGACGTCGAGGTGCCGTTGGTCACCATATAACTCTGCTCGGCGCCAAAGGTGCGGGCGATGTACTCCTCCGCTTCCAGATGCGGACCGGTATGATCGAGCAGCGAGCCCAGCTCAGTGACGGAAATCGAGACATCCGCTTTCAGCGTATTACCGCCAAAGAAGTCATAAAACAGGCAGCCCACCGGACTTTTTTGATACGCCGTTCCCGCCATATGCCCTGGCGTGCAAAAGGTGTATTTCCCCTCTTTCACATAGGTGTAGAGCGCGCGGGTAAAAGGCGGCGTGATGTTATCAAGATATTCGCGGGTGTACTGCTCAATGCGGGTGGCGATGCCGTCAGCGACATCCAGCGCATATTCAAAGAACCACAGCGCCATGCGCATATCGTGGGCGCTGACGTCGAGCGTTGAGTGGGTATTGATAAAAGCATACAGCGGCAGATATTCGTTGAGCTGATTAATATCGCTGCACAGCTCAATGCCGTACTCGTCCCAGTCAAAAATCACGCCGCAGATGCGCGGGTTATGCTCAATAAACTTCAGCAGATCGGCGCTGTTCTGCGGGAAGATGATTTTAAACCCTTGTTTCTCCAGTGCGATGACCAGTTCGTTTATAGGTTCATCTTTATAAAAAACGCCATGCGTTCCCATAATGGCAATAATATTCACGCGTCACTCCTGCAAAAAACCTCCGCTAATGATAGTTGAGGTAAACGGCAGGTATAAAAAAAGCCACACTATAGTGTGGCTTTTCAGAATCATGACGCGTATCAGGCGTAGCCGTAGCTCATCAGACGCTGGTAACGACGGTTACGCAGATCTTCTTTGCTCAGCACATCGAGATCCGCCAGATCGTCCAGCAGTTGCGCTTTCAGGGAGGCAGCCATCGCTTCCGGGTTACGGTGCGCGCCGCCCAGCGGTTCCGGGATCACGCTGTCGATCAGCTTCAGCTCTTTCAGGCGCGGCGCGATAATGCCCATGGCATCCGCGGCCAGCGGCGCTTTGTCGGCGCTTTTCCACAGAATGGACGCACAACCTTCCGGAGAGATAACGGAATAGGTGCTGTACTGCAGCATATTAACTTTATCGCCAACGCCGATCGCCAGCGCGCCGCCGGAACCACCCTCACCAATGACGGTGCAGATGACAGGTACGTTCAGACGCGACATTTCACGCAGGTTGCGGGCGATGGCTTCAGACTGACCGCGCTCTTCCGCGCCGACGCCTGGATAAGCGCCGGGGGTGTCGATAAAGGTAATGATCGGCATGTTAAAACGCTCTGCCATTTCCATCAGACGCAGCGCTTTGCGATAGCCTTCCGGAGCGGGCATGCCGAAGTTACGACGGATTTTCTCTTTGGTTTCGCGCCCCTTCTGATGACCAATGATCATCACCGGACGGCCATCCAGACGCGCGATCCCGCCAACAATGGCTTTATCGTCAGCGTAAGCACGGTCACCTGCCAGCTCGTCGAATTCATCAAATGCCAGGCGGACATAATCCAGGGTGTACGGACGCTGCGGGTGACGCGCCAGTTGCGCGACCTGCCATGCGCCGAGATCGGCAAAGATTTTGCGCGTCAGTTCTACGCTCTTTTCACGCAGACGATGCACTTCTTCGTCGATGTTAATATCCAGTTTCTCATCCTGGCGGCTTACGGCCGTCAGGGAATCGATTTTCGCTTCCAGCTCAGCAATCGGCTGTTCGAAATCAAGGAAATTCAGACTCATAGTATTCCTGTATTAGTCAAACTCTAGTTCCACCTGCTCCGAACCAATAAGGCCACGCAGATCGTTGAGTAAACGATCGCTCGGAGAGACACGCCACGTTGCACCGAAGCGCAACCGCGCACGTGCATCCGCCCTCTGATAGTAGAGATGTACTGGAATGGTCCCCGAACGATGGGGTTCCAGAGACTGACGGAGTCGGTTTAAAAGCTGGTCATCAATTTGCCTGTCCGTCAGCGAGATAGCAAGCCCGCGAGCATATTTTTCCCGGGCTTCGTCAATGTCCATGACTTCGCGGGCAGTCATTTTAAGCCCGCCGCTGAAGTCATCAAAGCTGACCTGTCCGCTGACGATAAGTATGCGGTCTTTTTCCAGCAAATGCTGATATTTATCCAGCGCGTCGGTGAATAACATCACCTCCAGGCGTCCGGAACGGTCATCCAGCGTACAGATGCCGATACGATTGCCGCGCTTGGTGACCATTACCCGCGCAGCAATGACGAGCCCCGCCGCCGTGGTGACTTTCCCACGTTCCGTCGGGTGCATGTCTTTCAGGCGATTGCCGCCGACATACCGCTCAATTTCTTTCAGGTACTGAGTGATCGGGTGCCCTGTCAGATACAGACCCAGGGTTTCACGCTCGCCATCCAGCACCACCTGTTCCGGCCACGGCTGGCAGCTGGCATAGGACTGCTCCACCTGCTCCGGCTCTTCTGCCAGCACGCCAAACATGTCAGCCTGGCCGATAGCCTCGGCTTTCGCATGCTGGTCGGCGGCTTTCAGCGCATCGCCCAGCGCATTCATCAGCGCCGCACGGTGCGGTCCGAGGCGGTCGAAAGCCCCGGACATAATCAGTTTTTCCAGCACCCGGCGGTTAAGCTTTTTGGTGTCGGTACGGGCGCATAAATCAAACAGCTCGCGGAAATAGCCGTCTTTATTACGCGCTTCGAGAATGGCTTCAATCGGGCCTTCACCCACGCCTTTGATCGCGCCGATGCCATAGACAATTTCACCGTCATCGTTAACGTGGAAATGATACAGCCCGGAGTTAATGTCCGGCGGCAGGATCTTAAGCCCCATGCGCCAGCACTCATCCACCAGCCCCACCACCTTCTCAGTGTTGTCCATATCGGCGGTCATCACCGCCGCCATAAACTCAGCCGGATAGTGCGCTTTCAGCCACAGCGTCTGGTAAGACACCAGCGCGTAGGCGGCGGAGTGCGATTTGTTAAAGCCATAGCCAGCGAATTTTTCCACCAGATCGAAAATTTTAATCGCCAGTTCGCCGTCGATGCCGTTCTTTCTCGCGCCCTCTTCAAAGACAGAACGCTGCTTGGCCATCTCTTCGGGCTTTTTCTTACCCATCGCACGACGCAGCATGTCCGCGCCCCCCAGGGTATAGCCGGAAAGCTCCTGCGCGATCTGCATCACCTGTTCCTGGTACAGGATAATGCCGTAGGTTGGCTCCAGTACCGGTTTCAGGCATTCGTGCTGCCACTGCACATCCGGATAGGAGATCTCTTCGCGCCCGTGCTTACGGTCGATAAAGTTATCCACCATGCCGGACTGAAGGGGGCCAGGACGGAACAGGGCCACCAGCGCGATCATATCTTCGAAGCAGTCTGGCTGCAGACGCTTGATCAGATCCTTCATGCCGCGCGATTCAAGCTGGAACACGGCGGTCGTTTCCGAGCGCTGCAGCATATCAAAGCTTTTCTTGTCATCAAGCGGGATCGCCGCAATATCAATCGGCTCCAGGCCCTGTTTGGCCCGGCGCGGGTTGATCATCTTCAGCGCCCAGTCGATGATAGTAAGCGTTCGCAAACCAAGGAAGTCGAACTTCACCAGACCGGCATATTCCACGTCGTTCTTGTCGAACTGGGTGACCGGATGCTGGCCTGATTCATCGCAATACAGCGGCGCAAAGTCGGTAATTTTCGTCGGCGCGATCACCACGCCGCCCGCATGTTTACCGGCGTTACGCGTTACGCCTTCCAGCTTACGCGCCATATCAATCAGCGCTTTGACTTCTTCGTCAGCCTCGTAGATTTCCGGCAGCTGCGGCTCGGCTTCAAAGGCTTTCGCCAGCGTCATCCCCGGATCGGGCGGGATGAGTTTTGAGATACGATCGACAAAGCCGTACGGATGCCCCAGTACGCGGCCCACGTCGCGGATCACCGCTTTCGCCGCCATCGTACCAAAGGTAATAATCTGCGATACCGCGTCGCGGCCATACATATCGGCCACGTGTTCAATTACCTGATCGCGTTTCTCCATGCAGAAGTCAACGTCGAAGTCAGGCATGGACACACGCTCCGGGTTAAGGAAGCGTTCGAACAGCAGGTCGAATTCCAGCGGATCGAGGTCGGTGATTTTCAGCGCATAGGCCACCAGCGAACCCGCGCCCGAGCCGCGACCCGGCCCTACCGGTACGCCGTTATCCTTCGACCACTGGATAAATTCCATCACGATGAGGAAGTAGCCAGGGAACCCCATCTGGTTGATCACCTGGAGTTCAATGTCCAGGCGCTCGTCATATTCCGGGCGTTTCTCTGCGCGCACCGCCGGGTCCGGGAAGAGGAATTCCAGACGCTCTTCCAGCCCCTCTTTTGATTTCAGGATCAGGAAATCTTCGGTGCTCATGTCACCGGTCGGGAACTGCGGCAGGAAGTATTCGCCGAGGCGCACGGTGACGTTACAGCGTTTGGCAATTTCGACGCTGTTTTGCAGAGCTTCCGGCAGATCCGCAAACAGCTCCACCATTTCGTCTTCGGTACGCAGGTACTGCTGCGGCGAATAGTTACGCGGGCGTTTGGGATCGTCGAGGGTAAAGCCGTCGTGGATGGCCACACGGATTTCGTGCGCGTCGAAGTCACCGGTATCGATAAAGCGTACGTCGTTAGTGGCAACGACCGGCAGGCCGCGGGCCTGCGCCAGTTCGACGGCCGCATGTAAATAGTTCTCTTCGTCCGGGCGGCCGGTGCGAATCAGTTCGAGGAAGAAACGGTCCGGGAAGTGCGTTTCGTAGAACGAGACGCACTGATCGACCAGCGCGCTGTTGCCGCGCAGCAGGCTACGACCGACGTCGCCCATGCGCCCGCCGGACAGCAGGATCAGGCCATCGCCCAGCTCCGCCAGCCAGTCGCGATCGATCCACGGCCCCTGCGCGCCATAGCCACGCTGGTAAGCGCGGGAGATCAGCAGCGTCAGGTTCTGATAGCCGTTGTTATTGGCGGCCAGCACGGTGATCTGCGTCAGCTCGTCGCCCATGATGTCGCTCTGCACATGAAAATCTGCGCCGACAATGGGCTTCAGCCCCGCGCCATGGCCCGTCCCGTAGAACTTAACCAGACCGCAGAGGTTGGTAAAATCGGTGATCGCCAGCGCAGGCATGCCCAGCGAGGCCGCCTTTTTCACCAGCGGCCCGGTCTTTGCCAGCCCATCGATCATGGAATAGTCGCTGTGCACCCGCAGGTGTACGAAACGTGGTTCAGCCATTTTAGCTTCCGGTTTACTTATTGTGCTGCAAGGATCAGGACACCAGTCCCAGTGCGCGTTTTACGGGCGCAAAGCTACGCCGGTGATGCTCTGTCGCACCGTGCATCGCCAGCCGCTCCAGATGGAAGGCTGTCGGATACCCTTTGTGCCGGGCAAAGCCATATTGAGGAAAAGTCAGATCCAGCGCCGCCATTTCCGCATCGCGCGTCACTTTGGCAATAATAGACGCCGCGCTGATTTCTGCGACCCGGCTGTCGCCTTTGACGACCGCCATGGAGGGCATCGGCAGCGCCGGACAGCGGTTGCCATCAATCAGGACATATTCCGGGGCGATATGCAGCCCGGCCACGGCACGCTGCATCGCCAGCATGGTGGCGTGCAGAATATTCAGCTCGTCAATTTCATGCGGTTCGGCACGGCCCAGACTCCAGCTCAGCGCCTTGTCTTTGATTTCATCAAACAGCGCCAGACGGCGCTTTTCCGATAATTTTTTCGAGTCATTCAGACCCACAATCGGGCGCGCCGGATCGAGGATCACCGCCGCGGTAACCACGGCTCCGACCAGCGGGCCACGGCCAACTTCATCCACACCGGCCACTAATCGGGTGTGCGGATAGATAAATTCCATCATTGCGCTAACTCCAGCACCGCATCGGCTGCTTGTTCATCGGCATTGCAACGGATCTGCTGATGCAGTTCGCGGAATGTCTCATGCATGGCATGGCTGGTTTTGCCATTGGCAAGCAGGGGCAACAGCGCGTCGGCTAACGCCTGCGGCTGGCACTCTTCCTGTAATAATTCTTTCACCAGCTCACGCCCGGCCAGCAGATTCGGCAGCGACACGTAGTCGGTTTTTACCAGGCGTTTGGCGATCCAGAAGGTGAACGGCTTCATACGATAGCCCACCACCATCGGGCATTTCGCCAGCATGCACTCCAGCGCGGCGGTGCCGGACGCCAGAAGCGCGGCATCGCTGGCGACCATCGCCTCACGACCCATGCCATCCAGCAGATGCACGCGCAAATCCGGCGCGACATCCGCTTTGATACGCTCAAACTGCTCGCGGCGTTTCGCGTTAACCAGCGGCACCACCACTTCCAGATCCGGATAGTGGCTACGCAGAATCTGTGCGGTTTTCAGGAAATCTGCGCTGAGCATTTCCACTTCCGCGCCGCGGCTGCCAGGCAAAAGCGCCAGACAATGCACATCGTGAGCAATGCCCAGCGTATCGCGTGCCGCGTTTTTATCGGGATCCAGCGGCATCGCGTCCGCCATGGTATGGCCGATAAAGCGACACGGCACGTTAAACCGGTCATAAAACGCTTTTTCGAAAGGCAGAAAAGCCAGCACCAGATTGGTGGATCTGCCGATTTTGAAAACGCGTTTTTGGCGCCAGGCCCAGACGGACGGGCTGACGTAATGGATCGTTTTGATCCCATGCTTTTTAAGATTGCCTTCCAGCGTGATGTTGAAGTCCGGCGCATCAATGCCGACAAACACATCAGGCTTGAGATCGGTAAAACGGCGGGTGAGATCGGCGCGAATATGCAGCAGACGACGCAAACGGCCCAGCACCTCCACGATGCCCATCACCGCCAGCTCTTCCATCTCGTACCAGGCTTCACAACCTTCGGCCTGCATACGCGGCCCCGCGACACCAACAAAACGCGCGTCAGGGTGGCGTGCTTTCAGCGCTTTAATAAGACCTGCGCCAAGAATATCGCCGGAGGTTTCTCCGGCGACCAGGGCTATCGTAAGAGGACGACCAGACATTAACGGATCAGACCACGGGTTGAGCGTTCGAAGAACTCGGTGAACGCCTTCACTTCCGGATGCTGTTCCGCCAGTGCGGCGATTTCCGGCTTCGCTTCTTCCAGCGTCTTACCACTACGGTACAGCAGTTTGTAAGCGTTACGGATAGCAAACAGCGCCTCTTTGCTGTAACCACGGCGCTTCAGCCCTTCGATGTTGACACCGAACGGCGTGGCGTGGTTACCCTGGGCAATTACATACGGCGGGACGTCCTGCGCCACACCGGAGCAACCGCCGACCATAACGTGAGCGCCAATAATGCAGAACTGATGCACAGCCGTCATGCCGCCGATGATTGCAAAATCATCAACCGAAACGTGGCCCGCAAGCGTTGCATTGTTAGCAAGAATACAGCGATTCCCGACGGTACAGTCATGCGCAACGTGCGCGTTAACCATCAGTAAGTTGTCGCTGCCCACCTTCGTCAATCCACCACCCTGAACGGTTCCACGGTGAATGGTGACGCTTTCGCGAATGCGGTTACGATCGCCCACTTCTACACGGGTCGGCTCACCAGCGTATTTCAAATCCTGGTTTGCTTCACCGATAGTGGCGAACTGATATATCTCGTTGTCACGGCCAATAACAGTGTGGCCATTAATCACGACATGAGACTTCAGTACGGTACCCTCACCAATTTCAACATGGGGTCCAACAAGACAAAACGGTCCAATATGAACGTTAGCGCCGATGACGGCACCGTCTTCCACAATGGCGGTAGGATGAATAAAGGCGGATTTATCAATCACGTATCAGGCCTCCCGGCTACGTGCACACATCATAGTAGCTTCACAAACAACTTTGCCGTCAACCGTAGCCACGCCTTTAAAGCGTGTCAGGCCGCGACGCGTTTTTTCGAACGTCACTTCCATGATCATCTGATCACCAGGGACAACCGGGCGCTTAAAGCGCGCTTCATCGATGCCCGCAAAGTAATACAGCTCGCCTGGCTCCAGTTTACCAACGCTTTTAAACGCCAGAATACCGGTGGCCTGCGCCATGGCTTCCAGGATCAGGACGCCCGGGAAAATAGGTTTGCCAGGGAAATGCCCCTGGAAAAATGGCTCGTTAACCGAAACATTTTTTACTGCGCGCAGAAAACGACCTTCTTCAAAATCCAGCACACGATCGACCAGCAAGAACGGGTAACGGTGCGGCAGAAGCTCTAAAATCTCTTCAATGTGCAGAGTATGAGTGTCAGTAGTCAAAATACTCTTCCTGTCTAAATATACTTAATGGCAATAATAACACGGCCCGCGGCAAGCTAATGCCGTCAGGCCGGGAAGTTTGGGCGTAAAACGGATGAATTATTAGTCTTGTTGATTGACCTTGCGCTCAACGGCTTTAAGACGCTTGCTCATATCATCAATGTTCATCACCAGTGCTGCTGTTTTGCGCCACACTTTGTTGGGTTGCAGCGGGATACCGGAGGAGTATACGCCCGGTTCAGTAATCGGACGCATCACCATGCCCATACCCGTTACGGTGACTTTGTCGCAGATTTCCATATGACCGTTAATCACGCTGGCACCGCCAATCATACAGTAACGGCCAATTTTCAGGCTGCCCGCCATGATGACGCCACCCGCAACTGCGGTATTGTCGCCAATCACAACGTTATGTGCAATCTGGCACTGATTATCAATAATGACGCCATTACCGATAATGGTGTCATCCAGCGCCCCACGATCGATAGTGGTACAGGCGCCGATCTCTACGCGAGAGCCAATGATCACCCGGCCGAGCTGCGGGATCTTAACCCAGTTGCCGCGATCGTTAGCATAGCCAAAACCGTCCGCGCCGATCACCGTCCCGGACTGGATCAGGCAATTCTCACCGATCTCAATCTCATGGTAAACGGTAACGTTGGCCCATAAACGCGAGCCTGCGCCAATTTTAGTCTTTTTCCCGACGAAGCAACCCGCGCCAATCACTACGTTATCGCCTAATACCACATCAGATTCGATAACGGCGTTCGCGCCAATAGAGAGGTTTTGACCCAGTGTTGCCGAGGCATCAATCACCGCGCTTTGCGCAATGTTCTGTGCCGGCTGCGGCGTGGAATCAAGAATTTGAGCCATACGCGCGTAAGTCAGGTAGGGATTCTTCACTACCAGCGCTGCGCTTTTGGCGTAAGGGAGATCGTCCTGCGTCATGACAACGGCAGACGCCTGGCAGGCGGCCAGGTGTTCACGGTATTTTGGATTTACCATGAAAGTAATTTGACCTGCTTTAGCAGACTGCATGGACGCAACGCCGGTGATGACGATATCGCCATCACCGTGTAATTCTGCATCCAACTGCCCTGCTAATTCAGACAGTCGAATTGAAGGCATTACTTATTTAACCTGTTTCAGCACATCAGCGGTAATGTCTTTCACATCACTGCTGTTGTAAGCAACGGTATTTGCGTCAACCACCAGATCGATGCTCTGGTCGTCAGCCACTTTCTTCACAGCCGCCTGGATACGGTTAACCAGTTTGCCGCGCTCTTCGTTGGAACGACGCTGACGATCCTGCTCAAAAGCTTGTGCTTTCTGAGAGAAGGTCTGGCGCTGTGCCATTACGTCTTTTTCCAGCTTGCTGCGATCGGATGATTTCATGGTAGAACCATCACGCTGCAAACGCTGCATTTTAGACTGCAGATCGGTTTCCATTTTCTGAAGTTCACCGGCACGGCCTTTGAACTCATTTTCCAGCGTTTTGGAAACGCCAGTTGTCTGTGCCACCTGCTGGAACAGGTTGCCCATGTTCACGATTGCAATTTTGTCTGCTGCCTGCGCGGACGTTGCCATCGCTAAACCGAGACCTGCCGCTAATAACCACTTTTTCACTGTAAACTCCTTACCATCCCAAATGTACCCGCAGGTACCATTCTTTGCGTGACAGGGCGAAACCGTGTCACGCTACACTGCTATTGCAGTCCTTTGCAAAGACCAGTTACCAGGTTTTACCGATGTTAAACTGGAACTGCTCTGCTTTGTCGCCATCGTACTTCTTAAACGGCTGGGCGTAAGAGAAGACCAACGGCCCCAATGGAGACATCCATTGTAGTGCGATACCGGCAGACATACGAATATTGCTCGGGTCACTGTAATCAGGCACACCAATCGCTTTCATCTGCGCGGTGTCTTCCCAGTTCGTATCCCAGACAGTACCTGCATCCCAGAAGAAGGACGTACGAACCGAGTTAGCATACTTGTCGCTGATGAACGGCGTCGGCGTGATGAATTCCAGGCTGGCGACGCCCATGGCGTTACCGCCCACAGCATCATCAGAGTTACAGACAGAGCCTGCTACGTTGTTATCACAGTTATCCTGGCCGTTACCGCCGTAGTACACCGCTTTCGGACCAATGTTATTGGACTGGAAGCCACGTACGCTGCTGGAGCCACCGGCATAGAAGTTCTCATAGAACGGCATCTCTTTGCCGCCCAGGCCATCGCCGTAACCCCACTTGGTACGACCCAGAACGACCCACTTGTGGTCATCATCAATCGGGAAGTATGAAGCAGTATCCAGCGTGACTTTGTAGAACTCGTTATCGGAGCCTGGCACCGTGACTTTACCGTTCAGGTTGACGCGCGAACCTTCCGTCGGGAAGTAGCCGCGGTCGAGTCTGTTATAGGTCCAGCCATAGTTAAAGGTGAAGTCATCGGCCGCGAAGCCGTTGTCATCATCCTGCGTACTGGCGCTCTGGCCGATGGAGTCAAGATAACGCCACATGGCGACCTGAGGTTCCATATTGGACAAATCGTTATGCACATAACCTAAGCCCAGACGCAACGTGTTGTACTCGTTGATCGGGAAGCCCAGTGTACCGTCAACGCCATAGCTCTTGTTGGTATACGAGGAGAGGTCAGCGTCATCCGCTTCAAAGTCGTTATAGAAGATACGACCGCCCAGACTCACACCATCAACGGTGAAGTACGGGTTGGTGATCGAGAACTCAGAGTAGGTCTGGTAATCGTTTTTCGTGCCGTTGATGCCAACGGAATAGCCGGTGCCTAACCAGTTATCCTGCTGCACGCCGACCTGGAAGCTAACGCCGCTTTCCGTACCGTAGCCGACACCGAAGTTGAAGCTACCGGTGTTACGCTCTTTAACTTTATAAACGACGTCCACCTGATCCGGGCTGCCCGGAATACGCTGGGTATCGGTATCCACCGTTTCGAAGTAACCGAGACGGTTCAGACGCTCTTTACCCTGGTCAACCAGATCGCTGCCCAGCCATGCCCCTTCCATCTGACGCATTTCGCGACGCAGAACGGCATCCTTCGAGGTGTCGTTACCTTCAAAGCGAATTTTACGAACGTAGTAGCGGTTACCGGCATCAACGTTGACATGCAGCTTAACGGTTTTATCCGTGTCGTTGATTTCAGGCTGCGACTGTACGCGCGGGTAAGCATAACCATAGCGACCAAGAAGCTTTTTAATATCGTCTTCCATTTTGGTCACTTTGGTGCCGTTATACAGCTCGCCCGGCTCAATTTTGGTCAGGCTTTCAATCTCGGCAGAGTGACCTGCCAGATTACCGCTGACCTCCACGCCGGAAAGCTTGTACTGATCGCCTTCGGTGACGTTTACGGTAATGTAGATGCCTTTTTTATCCGGCGTCAGGCTGACCTGCGTCGAATCAATGTTGAAACGGGCATAGCCACGATCCAGATAGTAGCTGCGCAGGGTTTCCAGATCGCCCGCCAGTTTCTGTTTCTGGTATTTACGATCGCCTACCACGTTCCACCATGGCACTTCATCACGCAGCTGGAAGGTTGAGATCAACTCTTCGGTGCTGAAGGCGTGGTTACCAACAATGTTGATCTGCTGGATCTTCGCCGAGACGCCTTCCTGGAAGACCAGTTTCAGGTCAACACGGTTACGCGGCAGCGGCGTGACGACCGCTTTTACGCTGGCGCTGTACTTACCGACGCTGTAGTAGAAATCCTCCAGCCCTTTTTCGATATCGGAAAGGGTGGTGCGATCCAGGGATTCGCCAACACGCACGCCAGAAGCCTCAAGGTTCTGTTTCAGCATGTCATCTTTCACTGATTTGTTCCCAGAGAAAGTGATGCTGGCGATAGTCGGACGTTCTTTCACCTGTACAAGAAGGGTATCGCCATCACGCAGGACGCGGACGTCCTCGAAGTTGCCAGTGGCAAACAACGCACGAATGGTATTACTGATATCTTCATCATTAACCGTATCGCCCTGACGGACTGGCATACTGAGGAGGGCCGCACCAACGGCGACACGCTGAAGGCCTTCGAAATGAATGTCCTTCACTACGAATCCATCAGCACCGTATACGGTGGCGCTGCTAAACAGCAGCGACGCTATGAGCAACTTTTTCATCGCCATCGTTATTATGCGTTCTTCCTAACTAGCTCTCATAACCGAGAGAAATCATTGAAAAGTGCAAGCCCCATTAACAACACCAGCAAAATCGAGCCAATGCGGTAACTAAAGTCTTGAACTCGCTCGGATACCGGTCCGCCCTTTAGCTTTTCAATCGCTAAAAACAGCAGGTGCCCCCCGTCCAGAACAGGAAGCGGGAACAGGTTGATGATCCCAAGGTTCACGCTGATAAGAGCGAGGAACATCAGATAGTAAATCAACCCAAATTCTGCTGACATCCCAGCCCCCTGGGCGATAGAAATCGGCCCACTGAGGTTGTTCAGTTTGACATCACCGGTTATCAATTTCCCCAGCATACTGACCGTCAGCTTCATCAATTGCCAGGTTTTATCCGTGGCTTCAACGATGGCGCTGAATGGTCCGTACTGGCGTACTGTCTTGTACTCGTCAGGCAGCGGGATAATTTTAGGCACCACGCCTGCAAACCCTTCGTCCTTGCCGCTACCCGGTTTTGTATCTGGTATCAGTGTCAAAGACAAGGGGCTGCCCTGTCTTTCGATATCCAGTGCTAACGGCGTGCCGGGATTATCCCGGACAAGGGTGACAAAGGTCATCCACTGCGTTAACTGCTGACCATCGACTTTAACGATCCTGTCGCCTGCTTGCAAACCTGCTTTACTTGCAGCGGAGTCAGCCTGCACTTGCGCCAGTACCGGTTCAATCTGCGGACCGCGTGGCTGAATGCCGAGCGAGGCGACCGGATCTTCGCGGTCAGGCTCAAACGCCCAGTCGCGTAAATCCAGCGTCTTGTTCTGACGGCTGTCAGTACCAAAGGGGGCCACGCTGATTGTAGTCTGCGCATCGCCGATTTTGGACACCAGCTGCAAACGCACAGCATCCCAGTCAGGCGTTTCGATACCATCAATCGCTTTAAGTTCCGTGCCGGGCGTAATTTGCGCGCTGGCGGCGATTGAGTTGGGTGTTATTTCACCGATTACCGGGCGCACGCCAGGCACGCCGATGATAAACACCAGCCAGTAAGCGACGATAGCAAAGAGGAAATTGGCTACGGGACCCGCAGCAATGACGGCAGCACGCTGCCCGACGGTTTTGTTGTTAAATGCGGTATGGCGCAGTTCCGGGATCACCGGCTCTACGCGCTCATCCAGCATTTTAACGTAACCGCCAAGAGGGATAAGCGCGATAACGAATTCCGTACCCTGCTTATCGGTGCGACGCCAGAGCGCTTTACCAAAACCGATGGAAAAACGCTCTACCCGCACACCACAACGACGAGCAACCCAGAAATGGCCAAATTCATGCACCGTGATCAGCACGCCCAGCGCAACAATGAACGCCGCCAGATTCCAGAGAATACTCAGCATATAATCTTCCGTTAAATCGTCCTGAATACCAGCAATAACAGACAGGCAAACACCGGCACCGCCGCTGTCAGGCTATCTATGCGATCAAGTATACCGCCGTGTCCTGGAATAAGGTTACCGCTATCTTTGATACCGGCTTCACGCTTAAACATACTTTCCGTTAAATCACCGAGTACAGAGGCAAGCGCTGCGACAATTGAGCACACCAGCAGCGTGGAAGGCGCAACGTCCAGATTTGCCCACACGCCATAGCCCCAGGATATTACCGCGGCCGTAAATAAACCGCCAATAAACCCCTGCCAGGTTTTGCCCGGCGATACTTTCGGCGCCAGTTTATGCTTGCCGAACAGTTTACCAAACATGTATGCCCCGGAGTCTGCGCCCCATACGAGGATCATGACATACAGCAGCCACAGCGCGCCGCTGTAGTGGTTATCGTCATAGTGCCAGGCGCGCAGCGTCAGCATTCCCCAGAAGAACGGCACAATGGTGAGGATACCGAACACGAGACGTAGCGCTTTTGAATGTCGCCACAGGCTGGCCGACGCCGGATAAAACAGCACCAGCAGCAGCGCGGCAATCCACCAGCCTAAGGATGCCCACAGCGCGCCTTCAACCAGCGGTTGGCGGACGTTGTAATGGTATTCCGGCATCAGTAACAGCCAGCCCGCAAGCAGCAGCCCGCACAATACCGCCAGCCATACCCGCGCGTTCCGGGACGTGAAACCGCTAAACTGCCCCCACTCCCATGCGGCAAGCATGCACACGGCGATAGTGACAATAGCAAATCCCACCGGCGGCAGTAAGAACAGCGCCGCGATAACGACGGGGATTAATACAAAAGCAGAAATCAGGCGATACTTCAGCAAAAGCTACCCCCATCAGGCTTCGTCGCCACCAGGCTCGGTGCCGCCGAAACGACGCTCTCGATTGGCAAAGGCATGCAGCGCACCTTCAAAGTCTTGTTCATCGAAATCAGGCCAAAGAACATCAGTAAAGTAAAGTTCGGCATAGGCAATTTGCCACAACAAAAAGTTACTTATGCGATGTTCTCCCCCTGTCCTAATTACTAAATCTACGGGAGCCAGTTCATGCATGCAGATTTGCTTACTCAGCGCGTCTTCATCAATCTGGTCGGGGCGCAACAGCCCTTCCTGGACCTGAGCAGCTAAATGCTGTACTCCCTGAATAATATCCCAACGCCCGCCATAGTTCGCTGCAATATTCAGCGTCAGCCCCGTATTCTGTGCCGTCAGGGCCTCAGCTTTACGGATCCGTTCCTGCAAACGGGCGTTAAAACGACTGGTGTCGCCGATGACGTGCAGACGCACATTATGGCGGTGCAGGCTTTTTACTTCGCTATCCAGCGCCCACACGAACAGTTCCATCAGCGCGCTGACTTCCTGCGCTGGCCGGTTCCAGTTTTCACTACTAAAAGCGTACAGCGTCAATGCATCGATGCCGTTATTCGCAGCAAACGAAACCGCACGACGAACAGACTTGGCTCCGGCTTTATGACCAAAAGCCCGTAATTTCCCTTGTCTTTTCGCCCAGCGACCATTGCCATCCATAATTATCGCAACATGACGGCAGCCATGCGCTGGCAAATTCTCGCTTAATGGTTGATTAGCAGACAACATAACGCGTTATTAGTCCCTGAAAAGGATTTAGCGGTAGCCAGGAATACTGAAGCCTTTACATAAAAAAGCCGTGTAAAACCACGGCTTACCTGACCTGAAAGGACAAAAGCCCCACGATCAGGTGGCGCAGACTATATCACTGAAGTAATACGCTAACAAATAGCACAACCACGAGTGGCTGTAATATCACCAGCTTGCGAGTTGCGTCACTTGTTTTTGTGCAACATCACGCGCAAGTTTATCAACAGCCAGTACATCATCGATACTTTGCGGTTCGCGCAAATCCATCTTCTCAAGCACAGACAGATTCAGGGCAGCAATGTCGGTAAAGCGAATAGCCGAGTCCAGGAAGGCCGCGACCGTCACTTCGTTTGCCGCATTCAGCGCTGTGGTTGCCGCCTGCCCCTGCTCAAACGCGTCCATTGCCAGCTTCAGGCAAGGATAACGATCGTAATCAGGCGCGCAGAACGTCAGTGCACTCAGCGTACTGAAATCCAGCGGCTTCGCGCCTGAGACCACACGATTAGGCCAGGCCATCGTATGGGCTATCGGCGTGCGCATATCCGGCTCGCCCAGCTGCGCTAACACGCTGCCATCCAGATAACGTACCATGGAGTGGATCACCGACTGCGGGTGGATCAGCACTTCCATCTGATCGGCGGAGGCATTAAATAACCAGCGTGCTTCAATGTATTCCAGACCCTTGTTCATCATGGTGGCTGAATCAACGGAGATCTTACGTCCCATTGACCAGTTCGGATGGCGGCAGGCCTGATCGGGCGTCATTGCAGCCAGTTCAGACAGCGGCGTTTCGCGAAATGGGCCACCAGACCCGGTAAGCAGAATCGACATCACGCCGTTCTGCTCCAGATCAGCGTACCCCAGGTTGTGCTGGAAAGGTTGCGGTAAACTCTGAAAAATAGCGTTATGTTCGCTGTCCACCGGCAAAAGCTGCGCGCCGCTGTGCTTCACGGCTTCCATAAACAGTCGTCCGCAGGTCACCAGCGACTCTTTATTGGCAAGCAGCACGGTTTTACCGGCACGAATAGCCGCCAGCGTCGGCAGAAGCCCTGCCGCCCCGACAATGGCCGCCATCACCTGATCAACCTCATCCAGCGCGGCCATGTCACAGGCCGCCTGCTGACCGCTAAGCACCTCGGTACGGCTGCCGTGCTGCGCCAGCGCGTCTTTCAACTGACGGGCGCAGGCGTCATCATCCATCACCGCATAGCGCGGTGAGAATTCGAGGCACTGTTCGACCATCCGCGCCACGTTTTTACCGGCCACGAGCGCCGTCACCGCGAAGGTTTCAGGATTGTGGCGAACCACATCAAGAGTGCTGCAACCAATAGATCCGGTTGAGCCAAGGAGGGTTAATTGCTTCATCAGACGCCCGGCGTAATTTTGGAGGATAGAAAGCAAAACGCCGCCAGCAAACCCTGTGGATTTCTGTACGGCGTTGTCATCATGTGCGCAGGATCAGAACTGCATCAGTTCCGCTTCTTTATCCGCCAGCGCCGCATCGATTTTTTTAATCGCCGCGTCGGTCTGTTTCTGCACTTCTTCCTGTGAACGACGATCGTCATCTTCGCTGATGGCTTTGTCTTTCAGCAGCGCTTTCACTTTATCGTTCGCGTCACGACGGACGTTACGTACGGCAACGCGCGCGCCTTCCGCTTCGCCACGCACCACTTTGATCAGATCTTTACGACGTTCTTCCGTCAGCGCAGGCAGCGGAACACGAATGTCGCTACCGGCAGAGTTCGGGTTCAGACCCAGATCGGATGCCATGATCGCTTTCTCAACGGCCGGGCCCATGGAACGATCGAACACGTTGATTTTCAGCGTACGGGAATCTTCAACCGTGACGCTGGCCAGCTGACGCAGCGGGGTCGGGGTACCGTAGTACTCCACAACGATCCCGTCCAGCAGGCTCGGGGACGCGCGGCCAGTGCGCACTTTGCTGATTTGGGTTTTGAATGCTTCCACGCATTTTTCCATGCGTACTTCAGCATCTTTTCTGATGTCGTTTATCACGTTACGGATCCTTGAAAACTTGTCTCAGGCAGGCCACACATAGCCACACCCAAAGGTGCGCTAAGTATAGCCTCGTTTCATTCATCACACTGTCACAGTGTCTGATAAAAATCGCTTTTAAATAAAGCGGGATCTTACCTTTATTTAGCGCTCACGGAAATTAGTCCGTGATTAAAGTGCCTTCTTTTTCACCCATGACCACGCGGCGCAGCGCGCCCGGCTTGTTCATGTTGAACACGCGGATCGGCAGTTTATGGTCGCGAGCCAGAGTAAAGGCCGCCAGATCCATGACTTTGAGTTCACGATCCAGCACATCAGCATAGCTCAGCTGATCGTACAGGGTAGCGGTCGGATCCTGCATCGGATCGGCAGAGAACACGCCGTCAACCTTGGTGGCTTTCAGCACCACATCGGCTTCGATTTCGATACCACGCAGGCAGGCTGCGGAGTCAGTGGTAAAGAACGGGTTGCCGGTACCGGCTGAGAGGATCACCACGCGGTTATTACGCAGCAGGCTGATCGCCTCTGCCCAGCTGTAGTTGTCACACACGCCATTCAACGGAATAGCAGACATCAGGCGGGCGTTCACATAGGCGCGGTGGAGCGCGTCACGCATCGCCAGGCCATTCATCACGGTAGCCAGCATGCCCATGTGGTCGCCCACTACGCGATTCATACCCGCTTTCGCCAGACCTGCGCCACGGAAAAGATTACCACCACCAATCACCACACCGACCTGGATGCCTAATTCAACCAGCTCTTTAATTTCCTGTGCCATGCGGTCAAGGATGCTTGCGTCAATACCGAAGCCTTCGGAGCCCTGTAACGCTTCGCCACTAAGCTTGAGAAGAATGCGTTTATAGACGGGTTTTGCATTGGTAGCCATGATTCTTTCCTGAGACTGTCAACGATTGAGAGGGGTTATTTCAGGCGACATATTACGTCGCAAACCAGCACAAACAACATAGGTATTTTGCTGATTTTTTAAAGCGGGGTACAAAAAGAAGCCGCCCTCAGGCGGCTCCTTTTAGTGATTAAGACTGCTTGGACATGGCAGCAACTTCTGCTGCAAAGTCAGTCTCAACTTTCTCGATGCCTTCGCCCACTTCGAAGCGGATGAAGTTAGTCACGTCAGCGTTGTGCTCTTTCAGCAGCTGAGCAACAGTTTTGCTCGGATCGATAACGAACGGCTGACCGGTCAGAGAAACTTCGCCGGTGAATTTCTTCATGCGGCCTTCAACCATTTTCTCTGCGATTTCTTTCGGCTTGCCAGACTGCATGGCGATGTCCAGCTGTACCTGGTATTCTTTCTCTACCACTTCAGCAGACACGTCTTCCGGCTTAACGAATTCCGGCTTGCTTGCAGCAACATGCATTGCCAGCTGCTTAACCAGCTCTTCGTCAGCACCGGTAGCGGCAATCAGAACGCCGATACGCGCGCCGTGCAGGTAGCTGCCCAGCACATCGCCTTCGAGGGCGGCAACGCGGCGAATGTTGATGTTCTCACCGATTTTTGCCACCAGCGCAACGCGCTCTTCTTCGAACTGCGCTTTCAGCACGTCAACGTCAGTGATTTTGCCAGCAACTGCAGCATCCAGCACTTTGTCAGCGAACGCCTGGAAACCACCGTCTTTAGCAACGAAGTCAGTCTGGCAGTTAACTTCCAGAATCACACCGTAGTTGCCGTCGATTTTGGTTTTGATCACGCCGTCAGCAGCTACGTTGCCTGCTTTTTTCGCCGCTTTGATCGCGCCAGATTTACGCATGTTTTCGATGGCCAGCTCGATGTCGCCATTGGCTTCAGTCAGCGCTTTTTTACAGTCCATCATGCCTGCGCCAGTACGTTCGCGCAGTTCTTTTACCAGGGATGCGGTAATTTCAGCCATTCTAAAATCCTCGGGAGATTTGATCTGCCTGGTCGTGATGACCAAACAGCTTAAAAGTGAAAAAGGGGCCATAAAAAGGCCCCTTAACCAAACTCGATACTACCTGGTTAATAAGGGCTCCGGGGAGCGTGCCTTATTATTCAGCTTCTACGAAGCTTTCTTCCGCCTGCGCAGCCAGATCCTGAGAACGGCCTTCACGTACGGTTGCAGCAACAGCGCTCAGGTACAGGGTTACAGCACGGATTGCATCGTCGTTACCCGGGATAACGAAGTCAACGCCGTCCGGATCGGAGTTGGTATCAACGATAGAAAACACCGGGATGCCCAGGTTGTTTGCTTCTTTGATTGCAATGTGTTCGTGGTCAGCATCGATTACAAACAGTGCGTCCGGCAGGCCGCCCATGTCTTTGATACCGCCCAGGCTGTTTTCCAGTTTCTCAAGCTCACGAGTACGCATCAGCGCTTCTTTCTTGGTCAGCTTTTCGAAAGTACCGTCCTGAGACTGAGTTTCCAGGTCTTTCAGACGTTTGATGGACTGACGAACGGTTTTCCAGTTAGTCAGCATACCGCCCAGCCAGCGATGGTTCACGAAGAACTGGTCGCAGCTGTTAGCAGCTTCTTTCACCGCTTCGCTTGCAGCGCGTTTAGTACCAACGAAAAGGATTTTACCTTTACGAGAAGAGATCTTGCTCAGTTCAGCCAGGGCTTCATTGAACATCGGTACAGTTTTCTCAAGGTTGATGATGTGAACTTTGTTACGTGCGCCGAAGATGAAAGGCTTCATTTTCGGGTTCCAGTAACGGGTCTGGTGACCAAAGTGAACACCAGCCTTGAGCATGTCGCGCATGGAAACAGTTGCCATGATTAAAACCTCTATATAAAAGTTGGGGTTATGCCTCCACGTATCCCATATTACCGACCCCGAAGGGCACCCCGGAATATGTGCCGATACGTGTGTGTTATTTACACAAAGTGAGATTTGTGGCTTCACGTGCCAAAATGGAACGGAAGTCCGGCGCGCTTTATACCATAAATACGCCCGTGACACCAACAGTTGTTGGCGACGGATGCGCTTAATCATTCCCAATCTGGCAGGCGGCGCGCCAGGCTGATACCATTGACGCCACTTACACAATTATGGTCGACCCGATCGACCCCGATGGACAGAATCAATGGCTATCTCTATTAAGACTGCGGAAGAAATCGAAAAAATGCGCGTGGCGGGCCGTCTGGCTGCCGACGTGCTGGAAATGATCGAGCCTTTCGTTAAACCTGGCGTCAGCACCGGCGAGCTGGATCGTATTTGTAACGATTATATCGTCAATGAGCAAAAGGCGGTTTCTGCCTGCCTCGGCTATCACGGTTTCCCGAAGTCTGTCTGCATCTCTATTAATGAAGTGGTGTGCCATGGCATTCCGGATGACGAAAAACTGCTGAAAGATGGCGATATCGTGAATATCGACGTCACGGTGATCAAAGATGATTACCACGGCGACACCTCCAGGATGTTTATCGTCGGCAAACCGACCATTCTGGGCGAGCGCTTATGCCGCATCACCCAGGAGAGCCTCTATCTGGCCCTGCGCCTGGTGAAGCCGGGCATTCGTCTGCGCAGCCTGGGCGCCGCCATTCAGAAATTTGTCGAAGCGGAAGGCTTCTCTGTGGTGCGCGAATATTGCGGACACGGCATCGGTCGTGGCTTCCACGAAGAGCCGCAGGTGCTGCACTATGATGCGGATGACGGCGGCGTGGTGTTGCAGGCCGGTATGACCTTTACCGTTGAGCCTATGGTCAACGCGGGCGATTACCGCATTCGCACCATGAAAGACGGCTGGACGGTGAAAACCAAAGATCGCAGCTTGTCTGCTCAATACGAGCATACTATTGTGGTGACGGATAACGGCTGCGAAATTCTGACGTTACGAAAGGATGACACCATCCCGGCGATACTCTCGCACAACGAATGATGAAGAAGCCGGCGATTGCCGGCTTTTTTTATGGCGATAGTTTTTTCTTATAAATGGGCGCGATATGAGTCATAACCTCTGCGAGCAGTTCAGTCACACGGCCCCTTCCCTGCCCGGTCAGCCGGAAAACCCTAACGCCTGGCCTGCGGGAGAGCTGACGTGCGCCGGGATCAAAGCGCGGCTGGACGCCTTCCAGCACTGGCTGGGCGAGGTCTTTGATGCCGGGCTTTCTGCCGAACAACTGATTGAGGCCCGTACCGAGTTTATCGATCAGCTGTTACAGCGCCTGTGGATGGAGTACGGGTTTGGCGAGGTCGCCGACACCGCGCTGGTGGCGGTGGGCGGTTACGGACGCGGCGAACTGCATCCGCTGTCAGATATCGATCTGCTGATCCTCAGCCGTAAAAAGCTCTCAGAGGAGCAGTCGCAAAAGATTGGCGAGCTGCTCACCCTGCTGTGGGACATTAAGCTGGAAGTCGGGCACAGCGTGCGCACGCTGGAAGAGTGCCTGCTGGAGGGCTTATCGGATCTGACGGTCGCCACCAATCTGATTGAATCCCGGCTGTTGATTGGCGACGTCGCGCTGTTCCTGGAGCTGCAAAAGCACATTTTCAGCGACGGTTTCTGGCCGTCGGAAAAATTCTTCGCCGCCAAAGTTGAAGAGCAAAACGAGCGCCATCAACGCTACCACGGCACCAGTTACAACCTTGAGCCGGACATCAAAAACAGCCCCGGCGGCCTGCGCGACATCCACACCTTACAATGGATCGCCCGCCGTCATTTTGGCGCCACCTCCTTAAACGAGATGGTTGGCTTCGGCTTTCTGACTCAGGCCGAACGTAACGAACTGAACGAATGTCAGCATCTGCTGTGGCGCATCCGTTTTGCGCTGCATCTGGAGCTTAACCGCTACGATAACCGTCTGCTGTTTGACCGCCAGTTGAGCGTCGCCCAGCGCCTGAACTATTCCGGCGACGGCAACCAGCCGGTCGAGCATATGATGAAAGACTTCTATCGCGTGACCCGTCGCGTCACCGAGCTGAATCAGATGCTGCTGCAACTGTTTGACGAAGCTATTCTTGCGCTGACGGCCGATGAAAAACCGCGCGCCATTGACGATGAGTTTCAACTGCGCGGCACCCTAATCGATCTGCGGGACGAGACGCTGTTTATCCGCGAGCCGCAGGCCATTCTGCGCATGTTCTATATGATGGTGCGCAACAGCAGCATCACCGGCATTTACTCCACCACCCTGCGCCATTTGCGCCATGCCCGTCGTCATCTGACGCAGCCGCTCTGTTTTATCCCGGAAGCGCGTACGCTGTTTCTCAGCATGCTGCGTCACCCCGGCGCGGTCAGCCGTGGCCTGCTGCCGATGCACCGCCACAGCGTGCTGTGGGCCTATATGCCCCAGTGGTCGCACATTGTCGGCCAGATGCAGTTCGATCTGTTTCATGCCTATACGGTGGATGAGCACACCATCCGCGTCCTGCTGAAGCTGGAAAGCTTTGCTGATGAGGCTACGCGCCAGAAGCATCCGCTGTGCGTGGAGCTGTGGCCGCGCCTGTCGCATCCGGAGCTGATCCTCATTGCCGCTCTGTTCCACGATATCGCCAAAGGTCGCGGCGGCGATCACTCAGTGCTGGGCGCGCAGGACGTGCTGAAATTCGCCGAACTGCATGGCCTGAACTCACGGGAAACGCAGCTGGTCGCCTGGCTGGTGCGCCAGCATTTATTGATGTCCGTGACTGCCCAGCGCCGTGATATTCAGGATCCCGAAGTCATTAAGCAGTTCGCCGAAGAAGTACAGACCGAAAACCGCCTGCGCTTCCTGGTCTGCCTGACGGTGGCGGACATTTGCGCCACCAATGAAACCCTGTGGAACAGCTGGAAGCAGAGCCTGTTGCGCGAGCTGTACTTCGCCACGGAAAAACAGCTGCGTCGCGGAATGCAAAACACCCCGGATATGCGCGAGCGTGTGCGTCATCATCAGATCCAGGCGCTGGCGCTGTTGCGCATGGACAACATTAATGAAGAAGCGCTGCATCATATCTGGGCGCGCTGCCGGGCGAACTATTTCGTGCGCCACAGCCCAAATCAGCTGGCATGGCACGCGCGTAATCTGTTGCAGCACGATCTGAGCGAGCCGATGATCCTGCTCAGCCCGCAGGCCACACGCGGCGGCACGGAAATCTTTATCTGGAGCCCCGATCGCCCCTACCTGTTTGCCGCGGTCTGCGCCGAGCTGGATCGCCGCAACCTGAGCGTGCATGACGCGCAAATCTTCACCACCCGCGACGGCATGGCGATGGACACCTTCATCGTGCTGGAGCCGGACGGCAAACCGCTGGCAGCTGATCGCCATGAGGTCATTCGCTTTGGTCTGCTGCAGGCGATCACCCAGAACAGCTGGCAGCCGCCGCAGCCTCGCCGACAGCCCGCAAAACTGCGCCATTTTACCGTCGACACCGAGGTCAATTTCCTGCCGACCCACACGGACAGAAAATCCTTCCTCGAACTGATCGCCCTCGATCAGCCTGGGCTGCTGGCCCGCGTCGGCCAGGTGTTTGCAGACCTCGGAATTTCCTTACATGGGGCGAGAATTTCGACAATTGGCGAGCGAGTAGAAGATTTATTTATAATCGCCACAGCGGACCGGCGTGGCCTTAATAATGTGCTCCAGCAGGAAGTGCAACAACGGTTGACAGCGGCCCTCAATCCAAACGATAAAGGGTAACGATTTTTTTTATACAGATGGAAAGAGTAAACATGCAGCAATTACAGAACGTTATTGAGACCGCTTTCGAGCGCCGTGCCGACATCACCCCGGCAAATGTGGATACCGTTACCCGTGAAGCGGTTAATCAGGTTATTGCCCTGCTGGATTCCGGCGCGCTGCGTGTCGCAGAAAAAATTGACGGTCAGTGGGTGACGCACCAGTGGCTGAAGAAAGCGGTGCTGCTCTCTTTCCGCATTAACGATAACAAAGTGATCGAGGGCGCTGAAAGCCGCTACTTCGACAAAGTGCCGATGAAATTCGCCGACTACGACGAAGCGCGCTTCCAGAAAGAAGGCTTCCGCGTGGTGCCGCCAGCGGCCGTGCGTCAGGGTGCCTATATCGCCCGTAACACCGTGCTGATGCCGTCCTATGTCAACATCGGCGCGTACGTCGATGAAGGCACCATGGTGGATACCTGGGCCACGGTGGGTTCCTGCGCGCAGATTGGCAAGAACGTTCACCTCTCCGGCGGTGTGGGTATTGGTGGTGTTCTTGAGCCACTGCAGGCGAACCCGACTATCATTGAAGATAACTGCTTCATTGGCGCACGTTCTGAAGTGGTGGAAGGCGTTATCGTGGAAGAAGGTTCCGTGATCTCGATGGGCGTGTACATCGGTCAGAGCACCCGTATTTACGATCGCGAAACCGGCGAAGTGCATTATGGCCGCGTGCCGGCAGGCTCGGTTGTTGTCTCCGGCAACCTGCCGTCTAAAGACGGCTCTTACAGCCTGTACTGCGCGGTGATTGTGAAAAAAGTAGATGCGAAAACACGCGGAAAAGTAGGCATTAACGAATTGCTGCGCACGATCGACTAAGGTATCTCCTCTCCCCCTCAGGGAGAGGGTGACTCACCCCGCCTTTTTTGCACGACGCAGTGGCGAAGATAGATTTTTTCGTTAATTATTCATAGGTTATGTTGAGCTTAAGGGTACCGCTATGTACGATAATCTGAAAAGTTTAGGCATTACCAATCCGGATGAAATCGATCGCTACAGCCTCCGTCAGGAAGCCAATAACGATATTCTGAAAATCTATTTTCATAAGGACAAAGGCGAGTTTTTCGCGAAAAGCGTGAAGTTTAAATACCCGCGCCAGCGTAAAACCATTGTCGCGGATGGCGTGGGTCAGGGCTACAAAGAAGTGCAGGAAATCAGCCCTAACCTGCGTTACGTGATCGATGAGCTGGATCAGATCTGCCAGCGCGATCGTACGGAAGTCGACCTGAAGCGTAAGATCTTAGACGATCTTCGTCATCTGGAATCGGTCGTGACCAATAAGATCAGTGAAATTGAAGCCGATCTGGAAAAGCTGACCCGCAATAAATAACCGTCGCGTGCCCGGTGGCGCACGCTTACCGGGCCTGCAACGATGCGAATTTACAGGCCGGGTAAGGCGCAAGCCGCCACCCGGCATATTTTATCTAACGCTGTTCATCCAGCTGCAACGCCACATACAGCAGCAGCCGGTCGTCAAAATTCCCCAAATCTAAACCTGTTAATTCCGAGATGCGGTTGAGCCGGTATTCCAGCGTATTACGGTGGATAAACAGCGCTTTGGACGTCGCCAGCGGCTGCACGTTATGGCGGAACCAGGCCGTCAGCGTACGCCTGAGCAGCCCGTTGTTATCCATCGCTTTCAGACGCGCCAGCGGACGGGAGAGTTCATTTGCCTGCCAGCCGCCGCGCAGACTGTCGAGCAGCACCGGCAGCATTAAATCCTGATAAAAATAGCTGCGGTTTTCCGGCATCCGCTGTTTACCCACCATCATGGTGGTACGCGCGGTACGATATGACCGGGCGATGCTGCCCGGCCCGGTAAAATAGTTGCCGAGCGCCACGCGAAAGCGCAACTGCCCGTTCTCTTTCATGCGCGAAATCAGCAGTTCCACCCGCTTGCGGTGATCTTCCGCATCCCAGCGGCCAAACTGATTGAGTGCCGGTTTCAGCACCACCATCTCCGTCAGCGACACAATGGCGATCAGGTTATTCCGCTCCGGCGTGGTCAGGGCATTTTGCAACTGCTGAAGTTCCGCCATCGCGCTGTCAACGCCGAGCTGGCCGCTGTCCACTTCCACCACCGCGACCACGCGCGGCTGATTTAAATCGATGCCCAGACGCTGCGCCCATTCGGTCAGCGCCGGGGTGTGCTCTTCTGCCTGGATCAGGTTCATGACCAGCTCTTCGCGCAGGCGGCTGTCCTGGGCTAACAGATGCATCAACCGGGACTGCTCAAGCATCATTTCGGCGGTCATGCACACCAGTTCGCCGTATTTGCGCAGCGTCTCCGGTTCACCGGTAAGGCCGATAACGCCGACGATCTCCCCTTCCAGACGCAGCGGAAGGTTAATGCCCTGACGCACACCGTGCAGATGACGCGCCACGGCGTCATCAATATCCACCACCCGACCCTGAGACAGCACCAGCAACGCGCCTTCGTGCAATTCCCCAATACGCTCCCGATCGCCACTGCCGATGATCCGGCCACGCGCATCCATCACGTTGATATTGGTATCGATAATGCACATCGTGCGTGACACGATGTCCTGCGCCATTTTGGTATCAAGATGCCAGCCAGCCATGTATCCCTCCCGTAAGCAGTGCTCCAGAATAGAAAAGATAATAGCGGCGCGCATTGTGCAAATGCACAGAGCAGGGATCAGAAATGTAGAGTTGTGGAAAGCTTCACAGAACGGAGGGATAACTCCCTTCTCCGTGGCGGAGAAGGGAGTGGCGGATTACTGCATCAGCAGATACAGCGAGGTGTCGCCACGCTGAATATTCAGCGCCAGTACCGACGGTTTGCTGTCGAGGATCTTACGCAGCTCAGCGATATTTTTCACACGCTGCTGGTTCGCGCCAATGATCACATCGCCTTTTTTCAGGCCAATGCGGGCCGCCGGAGAATTGGCTTTCACATTGCTGATGGTGACGCCCTGATCCTGGCCTTTGTTGCTCATTTCCGCGCCTTCAATACCGCTGAAGACGGTGCTGGATTCCACCTGGTTCTGGCTGCTCTGTTGCAGTTCCAGATTGACGGTCACCGGCTTACCGTCACGCAGCAGGCCAAGGGAGACTTTGCTGCCGATTGGCATTGAGCCGACTTCCGCGCGCAGCGCCGCAAAGCTGCTGATCGCCTTGCCGTTCAGGGTGGTGATCACATCGCCCGCTTTAATGCCCGCTTTCGCGGCGGAAGAGTTCGGCATCACCTGGCTGACGAAGGCCCCGCGCTGAGCGTCGACTTTCATCGCTTTCGCCAGCTCAGAGTTGAGTTCTGTTCCCAGAATACCCAGTTCACCACGACGCACCTGGCCGTACTGCACCATCTGCGCGGTCAGGTTTTTTACCATATTGCTCGGGATAGCGAAGCCGATACCGATGTTACCGCCGTCCGGCGCGAGGATCGCGGTGTTGATACCGATCAGCTCGCCGTTCAGGTTCACCAGCGCGCCACCGGAGTTACCGCGGTTAATGGCCGCATCCGTCTGGATAAAGTTTTCATAGTTTTCCGCGTTCAGGCCGCTACGTCCCAGCGCAGAAACGATCCCCGAGGTCACGGTTTCGCCCAGGCCAAAGGGGTTACCGATCGCCACGGTATAGTCACCCACGCGTAGCGCGTCGGAGTCAGCAAGTTTGATAGCCGTCAGGTTTTTCGGGCTCTGGATCTGGATCAGCGCCAGATCAGAGCGCGGATCTTTACCCACAACTTTCGCGTCGAATTTACGCCCGTCGCCCAGCTGCACTTTAATGGTGGTGGCGTTATCCACCACGTGGTTATTGGTGACGACATAGCCTTTTGCGGCATCAATGATTACGCCGGAACCCAGCGCCATGAATTTTTGTTGCTGACCGCCGTCAGATCCGCCCGGCGCGCCGCCCTGGCAGAACGGCGAACTCTGGAACGGCGACCCTTCCTGGCAGAACGGCGAATCGTCACCAAAGAACTGCTGGAAGTTACGGCCCATACGCGGCGTGTTCACCGTCGTGCTGCCTTCCACATTGATGCTCACCACCGATGGCATGACTTTTTCCAGCATCGGCGCCAGACTCGGCATCGGCTGAGCGGCCTGCGCGGAGGACGCGGTTTCAGCCGCCATAGCTGACATCGGAGAAAGCGCTAAACCTAAACTTAATGCCAGTGCACTCATGGCTAACGTCGTTTTTTTCATGTTGTTTAATCTCTGATTACTGATTACGCAAAAGGGCTGTGTTGTTTCAGTGAGAGTCATTTTATAGCGCGAAGTTCCAAAACGGACTTTCTGCAAAAGTAAAAATTTATTGTCAGTCTTTACAATTGCTGCGCTATTATTCAACGGCCATTAAACGGCGGTATTCATCCCAGGCGTACAGATCTGTCATGCCGCTGATATAGTCCTGGATCAGGCGACAACGGTAATAAAACTCCAGTACAGGGAAATCTGTCGCCGCGCGATCTAATTTACTGACCGCCTCTACATACGCCAGCCGGTGACGGGTTGAGAGCTTATGAAAAAGGCGGGTTTCAATCGGGAAACGCCGCAGCCGTTCTTTTTCCGCCAGCTCGCTAAAATCGCTGAGCGTTAATTGCAACAGCGGCCGATAGATATCGAGCAAACCGCTGATCACCCGGTACCCCTGCAATTCCAGCTGTTCTACATCGGGGTGGCTGAAGACATTTTCAACCGCGACGCTCTTATATAATTCAAGCAATTGGCTGTAGCCGCTTTCGTCTTCCAGCAGCGCATGATTAAATTCTCCGGAGAAAATCTGCGGCAGATTATCAATAAAGCGCTGCGCCGCGTAAGGCACCAGCTTATTAAGCGTGTTGACCCGCAAATACATAAAGAACTGATCTTCGGCGCTGCGGCTTAATCGGTTGGCGCGGGATTTATCCCAGGCATTTTCGACGACCTGTGCAAACAGCGATCCTTTTTCATGGCTGCCCCAGGCATCATAAAGATGCTGATAAAGCTGCTCGACGGTAAATATTCTTTTCTCGACGGCGTCTTCCAGATCGGCGACGCAATAAGAAATATCATCCGCGGCTTCCATTACCCAGGTGAGCGGGAAACGGCTGAACGTATCCAGTTCCAGCTCTTTACGTAAGCGGTCGACGTAAGCTTCCTCGGAAAAATAATAGCCGGGCTTCTTCATTAAATAATTATGACTGGCGGGCGGCTCGCCCACCCACCACGCCGGACGGGTATATTTTAAAATACAGCCCACCTGCGCCCAGGTGAGGTTCATACGCATCAGCGAATGTACCAGCCGGATCCCCTGCGCATTACCTTCAAAATGACACAAATCCTGGCGCACCTTTCGCCGCAGGCCGTTCAGTTCATCCTCCCCTTCCCGCAGGCGCAGCGCGGTCACCTGACAGCGATCGCTGCTCAGCGGCTGGCTGGCGGCATCTTCCGGGAACAGGCGCTGGCGAAACCAGTCGTTGATCGCCGCTTCGCCAAAATGGCCGAACGGCGGGTTGCCGATGTCATGCATCAGACAGGCCATTTCAACGATACTTTCAAACGGCCCGGTCAGTTCGGCCAGACCGTAGGTTTCCAGTAGCCGCTGCTCTTTGAGGCGGCTTAAGATCTCTTTGGCGATGTAACGCCCCACCTGCTGTACTTCCAGCGAGTGCGTAAGCCGGGTGCGTACGGCGGCATTGCGCTCCAGCGGGAAGACCTGAGTTTTCTGTTGCAGACGGCGGATCGCCGGGGAATTTACAATGCGCCCGCGATCGCTTTCAAAGATGCGCAGGATCTCATGTTCCGTTTTGACGCCCTGCGGTGAGCGGTAGCGGCGATGCCAGTTTATTTTTCTGCGAAAATCGATCTCAGCCATTTCTTCTCCCGCGATCGTGCGTCATGTGAAGTAATGCATTCCTGCCTGCCATGATAGACTATGCCCTGAAAACGTAACTCAGTCTTATCACATTAGCGAGTATCTCTATGAAAGTTGGCATTATTGGTGCAATGGAAGAAGAAGTGACGCTGCTGCGTGACAAAATCGAAAATCGTCAGACGCAGAATATCGCGGGCTGCGAAATTTACACCGGTACGCTCAATGGCACTGAAGTCGCCCTGCTGAAATCGGGTATTGGCAAAGTCGCGGCGGCGATGGGCGCTACGCTGCTGCTGGAGCACTGCAAACCTGATGTGATCATCAATACCGGCTCGGCAGGCGGTCTCGCGCCAACGCTGAAAGTGGGCGATATCGTGGTTTCCGACGAAGCGCGTTACCACGATGCCGATGTCACTGCCTTTGGTTACGAACTCGGTCAGCTGCCGGGCTGCCCGGCGGGCTTTAAAGCCGACGAAAAACTGGTTGCCGCAGCCGAAGCCTGCATTGCGCAATTAAACCTGAACGCCGTGCGCGGGCTGATTGTCAGCGGCGATGCCTTTATCAATGGTTCCGAAAACCTCGCGAAAATTCGCCATAACTTCCCACAGGCGATTGCCGTTGAGATGGAAGCCACGGCGATTGCCCACGTCTGCCATAACATGGGCGTGCCTTTTGTGGTGGTACGCGCCATTTCTGACGTGGCGGATCAGGAGTCGCACCTGAGCTTCGAGGAATTCCTCGTCGTGGCGGCGAAGCAGTCCAGCCTGATGGTTGAGACGCTGGTGCAGAACCTGGCGCGTGGCTAAGGGTTCCTTCAGGGCGCTTGCCGCCCTGCTTCTGCTGACGCCAGCGTGGCTTTATGCCGCGCCGCGCGTGATTTCCCTCTCACCGGCCAATACTGAACTGGCGTTTGCCGCCGGGATCACGCCGGCGGGCGTCAGCAGCCATTCCGATTACCCGCCCGCGGCCAGTAAAATTGAGCAGGTCGCCAGCTGGCAGGGCATTAACCTTGAGCGCATCGTGGCGCTTAAGCCCGACGTGGTGCTGGCCTGGCGCGGCGGCAACGCGGAACGTCAGGTTAACCAGCTCACCCGCTTTGGTATTCGCGTGCTGTGGGTTGACGCCGAAAGCATCGAGCAGGTGGCGCAATCGCTGGAGCGCCTCGCCGAATACAGCCCGCAACCCGAACAGGCGCACGCCAGTGCTCAGGCGATGCTCACCGATTATGCCGCCTTAAAAGCGCAGTACGCCGGTACGCCGAAGAAACGCGTCTTTATGCAGTTCAGCACTCACCCGCTGTTTACCAGCGGCAGCGGAACCATCCAGCACCAGGTGGTGACGCTGTGCGGCGGTGAAAATATCTTTGCTTCCGCCCGTGTTCCCTGGCCGCAGGTGAGCCGTGAACAGGTGCTGGCCCGCGATCCGCAGGCCATTGTGGTCACCGGCGGAGTGGACGCCATTCCGAAAGTGCAGGCATTCTGGAATAATCATCTCAAAAGTGAGGTGATAGCCCTCAATAGTGACTGGTTTGAACGTGCATCCCCGCGTATTATCCTCGCCGCAAAACAACTCTGTACCGCTCTCGCACAGGTAAAATAAAATGCTTGTCTACTGGCTGGATATTATCGGCACCGCCGTTTTCGCCATCTCCGGCGTACTGCTTGCCGGCAAACTGCGTATGGATCCCTTTGGCGTGCTGGTGCTGGGGGTGGTGACCGCCGTCGGCGGCGGCACCATCCGCGATATGGCGCTGGATCACGGCCCGGTGTTCTGGGTAAAAGATCCCACCGATCTGGTGATCGCTATGGTCACCTGCCTGTTAACCATTCTGCTGGTGCGCCAGCCGCGCCGCCTGCCGAAATGGGTATTGCCGGTGTTCGATGCCGTGGGGTTAGCGGTCTTCGTGGGGATTGGCGTGAATAAGGCGTTTCTGGCCGGAACCGGGCCGCTGGTGGCGATTTGTATGGGCGTGGTCACCGGCGTGGGCGGCGGTATTATCCGCGATATGCTGGCGCGGGAAATCCCAATGATCCTGCGCACCGAAATCTATGCCACAGCCTGTATTATCGGCGGCATCGTGCATGCGACGGCGTTTTATACTTTCGGCGTACCGCTGGAAACGGCGAGTATGATCGGGATGGTGGTGACGCTCGCCATTCGTCTGGCGGCGATCCGCTGGCATCTGAAACTGCCGACCTTTGCGCTGGATGATAATCCGCGATAAGACATGATATTGCCCGGTGGCGCTTCGCTTACCGGGCCTGGAACTGTCATGATTCGCCCGGTGGCGCTACGCTTACCGGGCCTACAAAATAATGTGATGATGTTTTGCAGGCCGGGCGAGACGGCGTCGCCGCCCGACAACAGAGCAGAGAATTAAATGCTGAAGGACGATCCGCAACCGCAGGTGCTTTTGGCGTTCGGGTTGGTCACGACAAAGCGCGATCCTTCCAGACCTTCGGTATAATCCACCGCGCCGCCCACCAGATATTGCAGGCTCATCGGATCCACCACCAGCGCGACGCCGGATTTTTCAATGGTCATGTCGCCATCGTTAACCTGATCGTCAAAGGTGAAACCGTACTGGAAGCCGCTGCAACCGCCGCCGGTAATGTAGACGCGCAGCTTCAGGTTCGGGTTGTCTTCGTCTGCGATCAGATCTTTTACTTTAATGGCTGCGGCTTCGGTAAACTGCAGCGGCAGGGCTACTTCATCACTCATTTTTTGCTCCCAATGATACGGCGATGCGGGCAAAAATTAACCCGATCTTTAAATTATTATCTAATACCCTGGTGAATCGTTCAAGTATTCTCCCTGAATGCCTGCGCGTGGGTCTTAGCCTCAAGGTCAGCTTCCTGACGCGCCAGCGTACGGGCAAGGATGGTCGAGTATAACGGTTTGCCGCCTAAAAATTGTGCCAGTAGTGTTGCGCCAAGACAGGTAATAATCATTGGCAAAATGAGCTGATAATTATCAGTCATCTCCAGAACCAGCACGATGCCGGTGAGCGGCGCACGCACGGAAGCCGCCAGCAGCGCGCCCATCCCGGCAATAGCGAAGGTGCCCGCCTCCAGATGATAAGCCGGAAACAGCCCGGCGCAGGCCATACCAAACGCCGTGCCTAACAGCGTTCCCAGCGCCAGCATAGGCGCGAATATCCCGCCCGGCGCGCCGGATGAAAAGCACAATAAGGTGGTGATCACCCTGGCAACAAAGATGAACAGCAGCATGCCCACCGCGTAATTTCCGGCGGCGGCAATAGGGATCAGCATAAAGCCGCCCCCGGAAATTTCCGGAACAATCAGCCCCAGCACACCGCACAGCCCGCCGATAATCCCGCCGATCAACACCCATTTTTTAATATTGCCGCCGTGCAGACGGGCGAACATATCCTGCGTGCGCAGCACCAGCGTATTAAACAGCGGCCCGACGCAGCCGAAGACCATGCCGAGCACCAGATACAGCCACAGCGTATTCACCGGCGCATTCGCCAGCTTGCCCACTTCGATCACCGCCCCTTCGCCGTTAAAAATGCGAAACACAATGCTCGACATGATCACGCCGGTAAACACGGCTTTTATGGAAATCAGGTTATAGCGAAACTGCGGGCGCATCTCTTCGAGGATAAACAAAATGCCTGCCAGCGGCGCGTTAAACGCTGCCGACAGCCCCGCCGCCGCACCGGTAGCCAGCAGCGTGTGGCGGGCTTCGGCGCTGCGCATGCGGAAAATATCCAGCACCATGCGCCCGACGTTGCCGCCAAGCTGTACCGTCGGCCCTTCGCGCCCCAGCACCATACCCGCGCCCAGCGTACCCATACCGCCGATGAATTTAACCGGTAATACGCGCCACCAGCGCACCGGGCGAAGCTCCTCCAGCGCGCCCTCGATTTCCGGAATACCCGAGCCGCCCGCCTCCGGCGCGAAGCGTCGCACCAGAAAATAGCCGACCATCGCCAGCAGTGCCGACAGCACAAAGGCCAGCGGCCATACCAGCCAGGCGCGATCCGCCACCTGCGCCAGCGTGCCGATGCGCAGGTTTGACACGCCGTTCACCGCTTTCTCGAACGCCACGCCCACCAGTCCCGCCAGGGTGCCGACCAGCGCCGCCATCAGCAGTATCGCCAGCGGCGTTTTGTCGCGCTGCAACAGACGGCGGATCAGATCGCCGCGCCGCAAACGCACCAGTTGCTGTGTGCGGAAGGAAGAATTTTCTGCTTTCATATTGGCTTAATTAATTCGTCACACAAATGAGTTGGCCTATTTTACCCATGCGCACCGCCATGGTGGCAATAAAAATACCCACAAAAGTGCCCTTTCAATCGGGGGAAACTTTTATAACCTCCGGCGAATACTTTAGAATGGCCCATAAACCCTTTTTCCACGAACCAGGAACTCACTTATGAGTAAGTCTCAAGACCTCTATAGCGCCGCACGTAAACTCATCCCCGGCGGCGTGAACTCGCCGGTACGCGCGTTTACCGGCGTCGGCGGTACGCCGCTGTTTATTGAGCGTGCGGATGGTGCTTACCTGTACGACGCCGACGGCAAAGCCTATGTGGATTATGTCGGCTCCTGGGGACCGATGGTGCTGGGGCATAACCACCCGGCGATCCGTAACGCGGTTATCGAAGCGGCGGAGCGCGGCCTGAGCTTTGGCGCACCGACCGAAATGGAAGTAAAAATGGCGGCGCTGGTAACTGAACTGGTGCCGACCATGGACATGGTGCGGATGGTGAACTCCGGTACCGAAGCCACCATGAGCGCCATCCGCCTGGCGCGCGGCTTCACCGGTCGTGACAAAATCATCAAATTCGAAGGCTGCTACCACGGTCACGCTGACTGCCTGCTGGTAAAAGCCGGCTCCGGCGCGCTGACCCTCGGCCAGCCGAATTCACCGGGCGTACCGGCGGATTTTGCGAAGCATACCCTGACCTGCACCTATAACGATCTGGCGTCTGTGCGTCAGGCGTTCGAGGAGTTCCCGCAGGAGATCGCCTGCATTATCGTGGAGCCTGTCGCGGGCAACATGAACTGCATTCCGCCGCAGCCGGACTTCCTGCCGGGCCTGCGCGCGCTGTGCGATGAGTTTGGCGCGCTGCTGATCATCGACGAAGTGATGACCGGGTTCCGCGTGGCGCTGGCGGGCGCGCAGGCTTACTACGATGTGGTGCCGGATCTGACCTGCCTCGGCAAAATCATCGGCGGCGGCATGCCGGTGGGCGCCTTTGGCGGGCGTCGTGAGGTGATGGATGCGCTGGCCCCGACCGGCCCGGTGTATCAGGCGGGTACGCTGTCCGGCAACCCGATTGCCATGGCGGCAGGCTACGCCTGTTTAACGGAAGTCGCCCAGCCTGGTATCCACGAAACCCTGACCGATCTGACCACCCGCCTGGCGAATGGTCTGCTGGACGCGGCGCAGGAAGCAGGCGTACCGCTGGTGGTGAATCACGTCGGCGGCATGTTCGGGATCTTCTTCACCGATGCCGCCGAAGTGACCTGCTATCAGGATGTGCTGAAGTGCGACGTGGAGCGCTTTAAGCGTTTCTTCCATCTGATGCTGGACGAAGGCGTTTACCTGGCGCCGTCAGCGTTCGAAGCGGGCTTTATGTCGGTGGCGCACAGCGAAGAAGATATCAATAAGACGATTGATGCGGCGCGTAAGGTGTTTGCACAGCTTTAGTTGTTGTTGTGCCCGGCGGCGCTTCGCTTGCCGGGCCTACAGAATCGCAGTACCGTAGGTCGGGTAAGCGTAGCGCCACCCGACAAAACCATCGTCAGGTAAGGCGCTGCCGCCACCCGGCACGTCTCACCGGCTCTGCTTCCTCAGCAAATAAATAAAGTACGGCGCACCGATAAAGGTCGACAGCAGCCCCGCCGGGATCTGGTACGGGAACATGATCATCCTGCCGCACCAGTCCGCAAACACCAGCAGTAATCCCCCCGTTAAGGCAGACATCACCATATGCGGCATTGTACGGCGGAAGCCCATCATGCGCGCAATATGCGGCGCCATCAGGCCGACAAAACTCAGCGGACCGATGGTCATGGTCGCGGCGGCGGTCAGACAGGACGCCAGCAACAGCAGCCCGACGCGCGACGGCGTGAGCGCCACGCCAACCGCGCGGGCTGTTTCACCGCCGAGCGGCAGAATGGTCAGCCAGCGGCGGCACAGCGGTGCGATCGCCAGCAGTACAACGGTCGCTGCCATCGCCCACATCACCTGCGTGGCGGTGGCGCTGTAGGTCGAGCCGGAGATCCACGTCAGGATCTGCGCCATACGCGGATCGCCGCTCGCCTGCAACATCATCAGCAGCATGGTAAAGGCGGTACTGAGCGCCATCCCCGCCAGCAGCATCCGGTGCGGCGAGAATCCCCCGCGCCCGGCGGCCAGCATAATGATCATAAGCGTCACTGCCGCCCCCAGACTGCCCGCCGGCAGCAGCCAGCCAAAGGCGTTGCCCGGCACAAAGAACAGCATCACCACCACGCCGAAGGCCGCGCCGGAGCTGATGCCCAGCACTTCGGGGCTGGCCATCGGGTTACCCGTCAGGCGCTGGATAATGC
Source organism: Enterobacter sp. SA187 (assembly GCF_001888805.2). Classification (NCBI taxonomy): domain Bacteria; kingdom Pseudomonadati; phylum Pseudomonadota; class Gammaproteobacteria; order Enterobacterales; family Enterobacteriaceae; genus Enterobacter; species Enterobacter sp. SA187. The sequence continues at coordinate 2,005,621 of NZ_CP019113.1, read as the reverse complement.
AGCCCGCCACCGCCAGCATCACGCCCGCCGTCAGCGCCGCCAGAATTCGCGGCGCGCGCCACTGCATCAGTTCATTGAGCAGCGAACCGCTCGCCCAGTGCCACCCTTCTGCATCCCGCCCCAGCGACAGCGCTGCCGCCATACCGAGCAGCAGCACGATGAGGCCCGCCAGCGCAAACCAGGGCACATGCTGACGCTCAGTAAACACGCGATCGCCCCCTTCCATTGAGGGCGCGTTCATACTCTTAAGACGCGGCAGCAGCCACAGCAGCAGCGGCGCACCCACCAGCGCCGTCACCGATCCGGTGGAGATTTCCATCCACACCCGCATCAGCCAGATCACGATTTGATCAGAGAGCCAGAGGATCAGCGCGCCAATCAGCGGGGCTAGCAGCAGCCGCGACAGCAGCCGCCGCGCGCCGAGCATTTTTGCCAGCAGCGGCGCGAACAGGCCGATAAAACCGATGATACCCACCGCGTTCACCAGCAGCGCGCTGAGCACAATCGCCAGCATCAGCGCGCCAAGTCTGGCCAGCGACAGCGCCAGGCCCAGGTTACGCGCCACGCCGTCATCCAGCCCCATCAGCGTCAGCGGACGCAGCAGCAGCAGCGTGAGCAGCGCGCCGCCAAGCAACTGCGGCCACAGGCGTTGCACGACGCTCCAGTCGGTCTGCGTCAGCGTGCCGGTGCTCCACAGGAACATGCTTTGCAGCTGGTCGTGGTGAAAAAGCACCAGCAGCTGATTGATCGCCCCGCAATACAGACTGACCACCAGCCCGGCGAGGATCAGCGTCACCGGCGAGAGGCGTTTTCCCCAGGCGACGCCAAATACCAGCGCGCCCACCATGCAGGCCCCGGCCAGCGCGGCAAACTGCGAGGTCATCACCCCCGGCATCGCCCACAGCGTGGTGATGGTGATCCCCAACTGCGCGCCGGTAGCGACGCCCAGCGTCGTCGGCTCCGCCAGCGGATTACGCAGCACCTGCTGGAACAGTACGCCCACCAGTCCCAGTCCTGCGCCCACCAGCAATGAAATCGCCAGCCGCGGCAGCAGGCTGTAATGGAACAGCATCTGCTCAATGGAATTACTATCCGGTTGCCAGACACCCTGCTGCCACTGCGCACGGGGCAGCGCCACGTTGAGGTTATTCCACGTCAGGCCAAGGCCGACGATAAACAGCACGGCAAGCAGCGCCGCCGGGAAAGGCGCGATACGACGGCTCATGCCTGGCCTCCCATCACCTTATCCAGCACGCGGACAAAGTGCATTGCCGACAGGGTGGCGCCGTAGAACCACACCGCAGGCGCACGATAAAAGCGTCCGGCGCGCACAAAAGGCATCGACTGCCATAGCGGGGTCGCCATCAGCGCCTGCATATCCCGCTCGTTACCGTGATCGAAACAGAGCACATCCACATCTTTAAATTCGCCCAGCCGGTCGATACCCACCGCCGTACTGCCCCAGAAGGTGGTTTCCCCCTGCCAGGCATTAGGAATACCAAAGGCGTCAAGCGGCTCCTGGAACAGGCAGTTCGGGCAGAACACCAGCATATGGCGCGCATCCAGCAGCGTGACCATCAGTAATGGCCTGTCGCCACGCTTCGCAAAGCGCGGTTTCATCGAATCGATAAAAGCATCGAATTCATTGAGATGCGCCCGCGCGGCTGGCTCCCGGCCAATCAGCTGCGCCATTTCCTGGAGCGACTGACGCGCCATGGTGAGCGGCTTTTTGCCGTCGCTGAAGGTGAATCCACGGCCAGGGGCGATACGCGCCAGCACATCCGCCGACGGGCCATAGCCGGCAGACCAGACCATATACGAGGGTTTCATCTGGGTGAGCAGTTCGAGATTCGGCTCGGTGCGCAGGCCAATGTCGATCACCGAGTCGGGCAGCGCCGGTTCGTTGACCCATAGGTTGTAGTTGGGCACATCGGCAACGCCATAGGGGGTGATGCCGAGCGCCAGCAGCAGTTCCACCGGCAGCCATTCCAGGGCGACGATGCGATGCGGATCGACAGCCGCCGCGCGGGCGCTGCCCATTTTCAGCAGCAGCGGCGACAGGGCCATCGCCGTCAGCAGGCGGCGACGGCTAAAGAGGTTTACGTCAGTCATCAGAGAACAAAGCTCACCGGTGCAGCCCCTGTCGGGTGAGGCAGAATGCCCATCGGGATACCGTAGATTTTTTCCAGCGTATCGGCGCGCATCAGCGATTCCGGCGTGCCTTCGGCGATCTTCTCCCCGCCGCGCAGCGCCACCAGAAAATCGCAGTAACGCGCCGCCATATTAATATCGTGCAGCACGGCGATCACCGTCAGGCCGCGCTGCTGGCTGAGGCGGTGTACCAGCGCCAGCACATCCACCTGATGGGCGATGTCGAGCGCCGAGGTCGGTTCGTCGAGCAGCAGGCAGCGGCTGTCCTGCGCTACCAGCATGGCGATCCACGCCCGCTGACGCTCGCCGCCGGAGAGGCTGTCCACCAGACGGTGCGCCAGCGGTTTTAATCCCACCAGCGCAATGGCTTCGTCGACTTTTTCCCTGTCGGCGACACCAAAACGCCCCAGCGCGCCATGCCAGGGATAACGCCCTATCGCCACCAGTTCGCGCACCGTCATGCCTTCCGCCTGCGGCAACTGCTGCGGCAGATAGGCCACTTTGCGGGCAAAGGCTTTGCTGTTCCAGCTGTCCAGCGGTTGTCCGTCCAGCAAAATATCGCCGTCCGACGGCGGCTGGTGGCGGCCAAGCATTTTCAGCAGGGTGGATTTACCGGAACCGTTATGACCAATAAGACCGGTCACTTTGCCCACCGGGAAGGTTAACGACAGCGGGTGCAGCAGCGTGCGGCCAGGCACCCGGAAGGCGACATCGGTAAGACGAAACGTGGTATCGGGATGGGAGTTGTTTTCCTGCATAGCGCCAACTTGTAAAAAGGGCACGGCAAGCCGTGCCCAAAAGGAGATTAGAAGCGGAAGGTTGCGGTACCGACAATCTGGCGTTCCGCGCCCCAGTAACAGGCGTGATCGCGGTAGCAGCTGGAGACGTATTCGCGGTCAAACAGGTTGTTGACGTTCACGCCAATGGACGACCCCGGCAGGCCAAAGCGCGCCAGATCGTATTTCACCATCGCATCAGCCACCGTGTAGCTCGCTACGTTAAAGGTCTGGTTTGTCTTCGGACCGCTGCCGTAGAAACTGGTGGTGTTGCCAACATAACGCGCGCCTGCGCCAACGGTCAGGCCGCTGAGCGCCGTTTCATGGAAGGTGTAGTCTGCCCACAGCGAAGCCATGTTGCGTGGGATTTCCGCCGGACGTTTGCCTTCAAACAGGGTGTCGTGGGTGTATTCCGCATCGGTAAAGGTGTAGGACGCCGTGATATCGATATTTTGCGTCGCTGCGGCTTTCGCTTCTAACTCGAAACCACGCGAGCGGATCTCGCCGCCCTGCACGCTGAAGGCGGTATTTGCCGGATCCGCCGTCAGGTTTTTGTCCTTGGTCAGCTGATAAACCGCCGCCGTCACCGTCACCGGCAGATCTTTAGGCACGTATTTCACGCCCGCTTCATACTGCTTGCCGCGGGACGGATCGAATGGTTTACCGCCCTGGGTCGAACCGGAAATCGGCTCGAAGGATTCGCTGTAGCTGATGTAAGGCGCAATGCCGTTATCAAACACATAGTTCAGGCCACCACGCCAGGTGAACTGCTCATCGTTGATTTCAGCCAGCGTACCGGAAGAGCGGGTAAAGGTGGAGGTCTTCGCAAAGTCGTAGCGACCGCCTAAGGTCAGGATCCATTTGTTCCATTCCGCCTGATCCTGCACGTACAGGCCCGTCTGTTCCTGACGGTTGATCACCGCATACGGGAAGTTGATATTGACGTTCGCATTGCCGTACTGCGGGTTGGTCATGCTGATCGGATTGGCGGTGCCATAATCCGCATCAATATCGTTACGCATCCGCAGGTAATCGACACCGGTCAGCAGAGTATGATCAACCGCGCCGGTGGCGAAATCAGACTGCAGCTGCGTATCCACGGTGAAGGAGTTCAGATCTTCATCGGAGCGCACAAAGGCGCGATTGATTTGCGCCGGTGCCTGATAGCCGTTGCCGTATGTCGAGGTATAAAGCGTATGGACACGGGTGTAACGCAGGTTCTGACGCACCGTGAAGGTATCGTCAAAGCCATGGGCAAAACTGTAGCCAATCAGCTGCTGACGACGGGACAGGCGGTTATCTTTCTCACCTTCGTTGAAGTCGGTCGGCAGCTTGTGCGCGTTACCGGCGGCATCGTAATACGGCACCACCGTCCCTTCACGCGGCAACCAGCCATAGTAGCCTGCATCCGGATCGCTCTGGAAATTGCTCAGCAAGGTGAAGTCGGTTTTGTCATCCGGACGCCAGCTGAAGGCAGGCGCAACGGCATAACGTGTGGATTTAATATTCTCCTGCTGCGCGTTCTGGCTACGGCCCAGACCGGTTAAGCGGTAAGAGAATTCGCCGTTATCATCAATGGCATCGCTGAAATCAAATCCCGTCTGCCACAGGTTGTGGGTGCCCATTTTGAACTGCACTTCTTTCAGCGGTTCCGTCGTCGGGCGTTTAGTCACCATACTGACCACGCCGCCCGGATGGCTTTTGCCGTACAGCACAGAAACCGGGCCGCGCAGCAATTCCACACGCTCAAGGAAATAGGGATCGATGGACGCTTCAGAGTAGTTATCACCCTGCAGCTTCATGCCGTCGAGATACTGGTTGGTGTTCACCGTCGTGGAAGTGGTGAAACCACGGATAGACACCACATCAAAAGTGGTGGAGCTGCCGCGCGTGGCGAATACGCCCGGCGTATAGCTCAGCGCGTCTTTTACCGTGCCGGGTTGTTTAAGATCCATCTCTTCACGCGTTACCACCGAAATCGACTGCGGCGTCTTTTCAATCGGCGTATCGGTTTTGGTTGCTGTTGCCGTGTGTTTGGCAGCAATTGTCGCCGCCGGGCCCCACGCGCTTTCCTGCGGGGCGGCGGAGGTGGTGACAGTAATAGTGTCTTCAGCTGCATGGGCATAAAAAGACATGCCGCTGATTGCGGTAGCGACCACGACTGCGATTTTACGCAGTGAAGAATTGACCGGCAGAGCCGTTTCAGGACGCGCCATTGTGTGTCTCTCTGGAATGGGATGAATGATAACGTAAACGATAATTATTATTATGACCGCAGCATATTATGCGAGCATCCGGCTTGAAAGCAAGGGATATGCGGCCCTACAAGAATTGAGGGTTTAAGAAATAATCAGATGATCAGAAAGGGTAAAAAAGATGTGCCCGAATGTTTAATAACCCATGCAAAGTTCACATTTCAGCGATAGTAAACCTCAAAAGTCGCCGCCGCGTTGACATGCCCGCCTTTGACGGTGCCGGTTTTGATATAGCGCGCTTTTAGCGGGATAGTGACCGACTGCCCGGCGCTGGTTTGTGACACCGCCGTATACTCCTGGTCAAACTGCAACACCGCATTATTACTGTTCAGGATCTGGATACCCACACCCTGAGCGGCCCCTTCTTCTGCCGCAATATTCAGGATATTGCCGTTTGTCACGCCAGTCGAACCTGCGGTAGTGAAGCGGTAATCGATTTTTCTTCCGGCGTCGCAGTTATCAATCTGGAGCTTAAACCTGTCATCGGATACCACCCTTGAGACATTATTTGTAAACTCACTCGCATTAATCTCCTCTAAAGGCACGGTGATGTTTTTTTCCACCAGATTACAGGTCGTGTGCTGCACTTCAACGAGGCTGGAGCTGTAGCTCAGGTAGCCGACGACGGTGTTATCGTACTTCCATTCGGCATTAAATTTACCGATGTACACCATCCCCGAACTCACCGGCCCGGTCACGACAAACTGCGCCGCGCCGTTGAGCGTTAAGGTGTAATAGCCATTCTCTTTGATAACAGGCGACATATCTCTGTGCCAGGGCCTGACGATATCGTCGGCTTCGAATGTTGGCGTAGTCGCGTTTGTCCAGGCGGCGCGAAAGCCGATACCCGGCACATTGGTTTGATAGACGCCCTGCAGGGGATTGTCCGCCCGCTCGTCAGTTGCGTTGACATTGGTATAACCCTGCCAGATGTCCGCAACGGCAGTACATTCAACTCTGATCGTATAGCTGGACTGACGCTCGCTATAAATGATCGTACCAGGTTCAGCATCGCTGTTGACGATTAATGTCGGCGGCGCGAATCCAATCCTTGCAGCAGGTTTTCTGTCAAGAATGGTGCACGACGCCCGCGCGGCCGTACTCAATAACGCCGAACCGATCAGCAGCAACCCAAGACCGCAGCGCCCTGCCATTAACAACATTTTATTTTTCATCTCAACGTCCTGTTTATTCGCAGCTGACGGTTCTCATCAGAAACCTGGCATCCATTTTTTTCGGCACGGTGATCCTGCCTGCGCAGCGCGTCTCCGGCGTATCGCCCCATTGCACGGTGAACGCTTGCGTACCCTTTAATCCCGTCACGTAGACCTCACCGCCATCACCCACAATCGCCGTCATGCCTTCGATACTGAACACCGCGCCGAATGGCACTACGCCCTCACGGTGCGTCAGGGTTAACAGCGCGCGTTTACCCGAGCGGGCGGAAAAATCGGCTGCCAGAACGGCCCCTTTTGTCGGAATGGCTTCGACCGCGGCATCCTGAATATCAATATCATCCCGCCCCTGCGTGTTCACCGTAATGGTATTGCGCCGGTAAGGGGTCAGCGTGGGAACGATGGCGTTGCCCCAGGCGTCGGTATAAATGCCCTGTGAACTCTGCACTTTCACATGATCGCCATCGGTAATATGCACCACGGCAAAAGCGTCCTGCACCGTACGCCCCAGGGTTACGCCATGGGAATGCGCCACCACTGAACCCTGTGCGCTATATCCCCACTGTTTACTGTTTTTCTGGTAGCTGTAGTTGGTGCTGAAATCGCCCATAGAGGCGCGATAGCGGGAGGAGAGATAAGCGCCATTGCCAGCCTGGTCGCTGGTGTAGGTCTGCTGGAGGTTATAGGTCAAGTTATTGTCTTCCAGCAACGAGCCGTTAAGACCCACCTGGTGCGACGCGGGGCCATTTTTCGCCCTGTTTAGACTGTAAGTGGCCCAGGCTTCCGGCAAAAAGCGTGACAGCGGAATATTCAGTGACAGAGCGAGTTGCCGGTCGTCACGGGTCGTGGGCGTTTTGGTCAGGCTGTAATTCACTGACCAGTTCGCCCCGTGCCAGCTGCTGCTGTAGCCAAAGCTGACGCTGCGCTCGCGCCCCGCCATTCCCCAGTAGTTTTGCTGCCAGGTGTTAGCATAGACGGAACCCCATCCCCGTAGTGACTGGGAAAGATTGAGTTGCAAGCGGCTGCGTCTGTTGTAGACGTTGCGATAGCTGTACATATCGCTGCTGTCATAGCCGCCATTGCGCTGATCCAGGGCTTCCTGAAAAGTGTAGAAGCCAGACGTGGAATAGCGGTAGCTGGCCAGCGTCAGCGTAGTATCGGTTGCCGGAAAGTCTTTCGCGTACTGCGCACGCCATGACTGCCCCTTCTTATCGCCACGTTCATCTGTAAAAGAAGTGTGTGCCTGCGTCAGATCCAGCGACAGGGAGCCCAGACGGCGCAAATCGGCTCCCACACCAACCAAACCGGCGCGATACATAGAGGCGCCAAGTACGCCGCCGTAAACCGTTGTGCCGAATGGCAGACCATAAATCACCGTCGCCTGACCAAAGCCCGGCTCTGCGCCATGATTAACATCGCGGTATTTACCCGCTGAAAGGCTGTATTTCAGCGCGCCTTCACGCTGCATGATGGGAACGGACGAACTGGCCTGGATAAAGCTTCGCTGTGTACCATCGGCTTCCTCAACCGTCACTTCGAGATCGGCGCCTGCCGTCACCTGCGTGAGATCGCGCAGCTCAAAAGGCCCTGCCGAGACGTTGGTCTGATAAATGATGTAACCATTTTGCTTAACGGTCACCTTCGCGTCGCTGTTAGCGATACCCCGAACTACCGGGGCAAATCCCTGTAATCCGCCTGGCAACATAGCGGTGTCCGTTTCCAGGGTTACGCCTGTCATCTGCACGCTGTCGAACAGCTCGCCGTTAGTCGAGGTCTGTCCGGCGCGAAACTGGCCGCGTAAGCGTTTAATATCGCGCTCAAGGGTGCTGCTGATGGACTGCCAGCCAGTGTCACTCGCCCAGCTACTGGTATTACGTACGCGCCAGGGCCCCATGTTCAGACCGGAGTTCAGGCTTGCCCAGTTTGCCACGCTGCTGGTGGATTCAGATTGCTGACGCGCGCCAGAAACATAATAACTGGACCAGATTGCGGGCATACCGTCATCCCAGTTTGCCGGATTAGTTTCGCCTGAGATCCGCGTATTGCGATACATCTGGGGGATATGCAGTTGCAACACCTGGGTGTCCGGACTGAAATCATAACGTGCCCCAGGAATGTACTCACTGATGTCGCCTACCGTCGCATTATCCGCAAGCTCATGTAATGCCGGAACGGTATCGACCTTTACGCCCAGTTCAGCCAGTTCGGCTTTGGTAAATTGCGGAATGAGTTGTTTATTGTCTTTCGACAGGAGGTAATTGAGGTTTCTTTTATCAAGGCGATCCTCATTCCAGACGATAGACGTCAGATACTGGCCAGGCGTCAAGCCGTTATTACGCAGCCAGGCTTCAATAGCCCCGGTATTTTCCAGGGGTGTCTCTGTTTCCAGTGCGCCGAGGTTGAAATAGTCTTCAGCATACACGGCGCTGGTCACCGTTGATATTGCCAGTGCCAGCGCGCTCAGCCCAAAAATCCGGCCATTACGCCAGGAAGACATAAACGCCACCCACGATAAATTCACAGCCAGGTTATAACGCTTGCTGACGCGGTTCGGTCTCGGCGCCAAAATCGTTGATCGCGGTCCACATCACTGACCCCTGCGCCGCCGTCGGCAGGGCAAAAACCTGCTCGCCATAAGGGGCGATCATCATGGATAGCGCGGAAGGGGTATCCTGCTTGCCGAGCGGTTTTACCTCTTTCTGCGCCACCTTAAGCTGGCCCAGGGTAACGTAAAACGGCGTGGGGTTTTTGATCGTCAACTGATTATTGCGGCGGCTGAACTGTAACGACTGCCATGCCGTTTTCGCGGCGGCATCGCTTAATGCCGATGGGCGATAAAACAGTTTGATTTTCGTCTTGATCGCAAATTGCAGAGTATTTTTATCGCGCAGTTCTTCAGGCACAGAAGACACCGATTTGATATTTGCCATAAACAAGGATTCGCGATCCTGGGGTAAATGTGTTTTATCGCCGGTATAGACGACATGCAGCAGCGTTTGACGATTTTCATCGAGCTTGTAAATGGGCGGCGTGATGACAAAGGGCGCTTTGCTGTCATCAATATTGCTGACCCAGCTATGCACCAGATAACGCTTAGCATCATCTTTATTTTTTAACGTGACCTGGACTTCAGCCTGGTCTGAGGGATAAATAATTCGCGTTCCGCCAATGACGACGCCCGCCTGCGCCAGGGTAGCGCCCAGCAGAAAGAAGATCCCGAGTATGGCATTATAAATTCGCATTTCCTTCATTCCATTGAAAATACTGGCCCGCCCTGGGCCAGTTTATCTTGATAAATTAACGATAAACCAGGGTGTATGTAGCTTGCGCGGAATAATCACCCGCAGTCGGTAAATCCGCACCAACCTGAATAACTTCAGCGGTGTAGTTAAATACGACGTCCATCCCCTGCACATTTTGTTTTGCGGCAGAGGGTGGTTCTGTCCCGTCAAATTTAATAAAGGTGTTACTGCTGTATTCCGGGTACATGCGGATCCCTACATTATTGGCAACACCGGTGGTTCCCAGAACTTCATCGTCATAACCTGCGATGCGATCGCCGGAGAACTTGATGTTAATAAAAGAGATGCTGGTATCGCAGTTGCGTACGGTAATCTTAAAAGGCTGGCTATCACCCACTTTTTTATCCTCGCCAAATGAAGTTTGCGTCAGGTTCCTGAACGTCACAATGCCGTTAGTGACTGCGCCGTTCACGTTAACGTTGCAACTGTCGGCGACGATTTTCCCGTTAAAGCTAATAGTACCGGTATCGGTCGCCTGAACTGGCGAAACGGAGGTAGTAAACAGCGCGCCAGCAAGCAGTGGCAGAAAATATTTTTTATACATAACGTGTTCCTTACATATGTCTATAAAAAAATTTACATCACAAAAATGATAAACCGGGGAGTTAATATTTTAACCAACCATAAGAATGAGCTTATGAAGTGAAAAGATATCCATATACACCTCACGTTCATTCGATCTTATTTACTAATATTACCTTCACCTGAAAGTTAACGCAACCACCAGGAATTTCCTGAAGCCAGCAAATATTTAAGACCCTGACAAGGAAGACTCATATTAAAAATGCTTTTGATTAGTCTTATACAAGATTTAATTAATTATTAAATTTTATTCCATATATTCACCAGAAAAATAGTAATGTCCCACTACACCCGGGATCAGAGAGTTAATACATGAAAGCTATGGTTGAATGAATATAACTCCCGTTTAATCACCGGGATTGTGACGTCATAAGGAAGTGGCATACATTAGGAAATGGAAAGCATGACCGGGAGGAATAAGCAGGGAACAATCTTAAAAAAAACGCCCCAGAGCGACGTTAATCGACTCTGAGGCGGTGATACAGGCGGGTAACGCTTAGTTACCGCCGAACATATCCTTGATCCAGCCCGCTACGCCGTCGCTTTTTTCTTCCTGCTGCGGCGGTTGTTGTTGCTGTTGCTGAGGCTGCTGTTGCGGCTGCTGCGGCGCAGACTGATCGAACGGATTATTCGACTGCTGCAACGCCTGGCTCTGCTGGCACAGGCTGTCCGGGTTGGTGGTCCACACCGGGATAGTACGGGAACTTCCGCCAGCGCACATGAAGTTGCCTGCGTCATCAATGCCCATATCGACGATGTCTTCCGGCGCGGTCAGCTCCAGCGGGAACGGCGACTGGTTCGCCAGATAGCGCTGATAGATGGCCATCGCCCCGCTCGCCCCGTAGAGTTTGGTCGGCTGGTTATTGTCGCGGCCTACCCAGGTGATGGTCACTTCACGCCCGTCGATCCCGGCAAACCAGGTGTCGACGTTATTGTTGGTGGTGCCGGTTTTACCCGCCAGATGCAGACCCGGATATTTCGCGCCAAGCTGACGCCCGGTGCCGCGCTGGATCACCTGCTGCATGGTCCACAGCGTCATATAGGCCGCCTGAGCAGGCACTGCGCGCTCCGCCTGCGGGAAGCTCTGGTAGAGCACCGTACCGTCTTCCGCAATCACCGAACGCAGCGAAGAGAGCGTCGCGCGGTTACCGCCGCTGGCGATAGTCTGGAACGCCTGCGCCACTTCCACCGGCGTCAGGTTCAGCGCCCCTAACAGCATGGATGGCACCGCATGCAGCTGATCTTTCGGCGCGCCCAGTTTCAGCCAGGTATCGGTGACCGCCGGCAGGCCAAGCGCCATCCCGAGGTTTACCGTCGGCACGTTCATTGAACGGGTCAGCGCATCCACCAGCAGCACCTGGCCGCTGAAGCGTTTGTCATCGTTCTGCGGCGACCACACCTGGCCATTTGGCTGGCGCAGGGAGATAGGCGCATCGGCGATCACCGTATTCAGACGGTACTGATTCGGCTGGCTCAGCGCGGTCAGATAGGTCGCCGGTTTCGCCAGCGAGCCAATGGAACGACGTGCCTGCATCGCACGGTTATAACCGGCGAACTGCGGCGTCGCTCCGCCGACCATGGCGCGCACTTCGCCGCTGAAGCGGTCGACCACCACCATCGCGGTTTCCAGATCGCTCAGCTTACGCTGCTTGATCAGCGCCGGAATACCTTCCACCGCCGCTTTCTCGGCGGCGTCCTGCGCCACCGAGTCAAAGGTGGTGAAGATCTTCACGCCGGAGAGATCTTTCACTTTATCGCCCAGCTTCGCCTGCAACTCCTGACGCACCATCTGCATAAAGGCAGGCTGCGGGGAAATAACGCCGCCGCGCGGCTGCACGCCCAGCGGACGGGCGCTCAGCATGTCGTAAAGCTCCTGATCGATAACCTGCTGCTGTTGCAGCAGACGCAGGACCAGGTTACGACGCTCCAGCGCCAGTTTCGGGTTACGCCACGGGTTATAAATGGACGCGCCTTTTACCATGCCCACCAGCAGCGCCTGCTGGTCAAGGCTCAGCTCTTCCACCGGACGCCCGAAGTAGTACAGGCTCGCCAGCGGGAAGCCGCGGATCTCGTTGTCGCCGCTCTGACCGAGGTACACCTCGTTCATATAGAGCTCAAGGATACGGTCTTTGCTGTAGCGCGCATCCATGATCAGCGCCATATAAGCTTCGTTCGCTTTACGGCCATACGAGCGTTCGCTGGAGAGGAACAGGTTTTTCACCAGCTGCTGGGTAAGCGTACTCGCCCCCTGCACCGTGCGCCCTGCCGTCAGGTTCGCCAGCACCGCACGCCCGATGGAGTAGAAGCTGATACCGTCATGCTCATAGAAATGGCGGTCTTCGGTCGCCAGCAGGGTATCCACCAGCAGATCCGGGAAACCACTGCGCGGCACAAACAGGCGCTGCTCGCCGTTCGGCGAGGAGAGCATGGTGATCAGCCGCGGATCGAGACGGAAGAAACCGAACTGGCGGTTGTTCTCCATGTTCTCAATGGTTTCCAGACGGTCGCCGCTGAAGGTCAGACGCGCGCGCACCTGCCCCTCTTTGCTGTCCGGGAAATCGAACGGACGGCGGATCATCTCGATGCTGTTAGCCTGCACGGTAAACTCGCCGGGGCGGGTCATCGCCGTCACCTTGCGGTACTGCGTGGCTTCCAGCAGCTTCACCATCTCGTTTTTGCTGACCGCCATGTCCGGCTCAAGGTTAACCATGCGGCCATACACGGCGGCAGGCAATTGCCAGACTTTGCCGTCAATGCGGCTGCGGATCTTCTGGTCGAGATACAGGCCGTATATCGCCAGCAGTACAAGAATAACAATGCCGATTTTTACCAGCAGCCAGAACCAGCCGCGTTTGCCGCGAGGTTTTTTGCCTTTGCCTTTACCTTTAGTCCGGCGCGGCATCGGTTCGTCGTCCTCATCATCATAATCATCCGCGTCTTCATCTCTGAGTCGACGACGGCTTACTTTTTCTTTTACCGGACGCGCAGGTCGGCCTTTGCGTCCAATAGGTTCGCGGTCATTCCCCGCCATGTTTACTCTCCGCTACATTTTTCAGGCGCAAGGCCCGATCCTCATTGCTTCCGCAAAATGGCGGAAGAAGAAATCTCTCAAAGTTCATTGCACTCGTGCCGGATGGCGCTGACGCTTATCCGGCCTACAGGATGTGATTATGCCTGTGAATACTTTTTAGTACGCCGGGTGGGCGCTGCCGTTGCCGGGTCATCCGGCCAGACATGTTTGGGATAGCGCCCTTTCATCTCTTTCTGCACTTCACGGTACGCGCCCTGCCAGAACGCGCTGAGATCGCGCGTGATCTGTAAGGGACGGCGGGCGGGAGACAGCAGCTCCAGCACCAGCGGCACGCGCCCGTCGGCAATGGCGGGCGTGGTCGCCTCGCCAAACATCTCCTGCATCCGCACCGCCAGCACCGGGTCGTTATCCTCGTGATAACGAATGGCTATCCGGCTTTCCGTCGGCACAGTGTAATGCGACGGCAGCGCACTATCCAGCCGTTGACGCATCGGCCAGCTCAGCAAATTTTCCAGCGCCCGGCACACATCCAGCGCTTTCAGGGCGCGCAGGGAGTGAACGCCCTGCATGCCGGGAAGTAACCATAGCTCAAGCGTTGCCAAAAGCGAGTCATCATCCACGGCGGGCCATGCCGTTTCCGGCAGCCATTTTGCAGCGCAGTGCAGACGCAATCGCAGTTGCTGCGCTTCCGGCGTCCAGTTCAGCACCTGCAAGCCCTTCTCGCGGATGCCGTTGAGCATCGCCAGATGCAGCTCTTCTTCCGACGGTTTCGCCAGCGGCCTGACGTTTAATGTTAGCTGTCCAATCTGACTGCGGCGAAAGGCTTTCAGCGTGCCCTGCACGTCATCCCATTCCACCGTATCAGACTGGCGTAATAATTCCGGGTGCGCGGTGACCAGCGCATTAATGTCCAGCGCCAGCGCCTGCAAAATGCGCGCGTCCGGCGTATGGCTGCCCTGCAACAGCAAGGGCGCGATCAGCCACTCATGACGCCCCAGCGCATCGTCGCTGTCGAGCATCACGCCCATGCCATTCGCCAACTGGTAGCGTCCTTCCTGCCCGCGACGGCGGGCGATACGGTCAGCAAAACCACAGGCCAGCAGACCGGGGAGCAGATCGCTGTCCTCCGCGCCTGCCCGCGCGTTGAGGCGTTTAATCAACTGCTGGCTGCGGCGCTGCCAGTGCGGCTGACTGCGTGAGAAGGCGACGCTTAAATCGCTATTCCCGCCACGCGGCGGCTCTTCAAGAATGGCGACCAGTTTCGCGGCGGTGGCGATCTTATCCGGCGTGTTCGCGGCGATAAGCATCGCCCCGTGACGCGGATCGGTGCCGAGCTGCGCGATTTTCTGCCCGCGCGGGGTCAGGCGATCGTCCGCCAGCGCCTGGAGCTGCGTCAGTAATGTTCTTGCTGCGGCCAGATTCGCGGCGGGCGGCGCATCCAGAAAACACAGCTGCGCCGGATCCGGGCATCCCCATTGCAGCAACTCCAGCAGCAGACCGGAGAGATCGCTTTGCAGGATCTCCGCCTCGCTCTGCCCGGCGGCGCGTTCCGCCTGATCTTTTGCCAGCAGATGCACGCAGATCCCCGCCTCCAGTCGCCCGGCGCGGCCTGCGCGCTGGGTCATCGACGCCTGGCTGATACGCTGGGTCACCAGCCGCGTCAGCCCGGTACGGGGATCGAAACGCGCCACCCGCTCCTGGGCGCTGTCCACCACTAAGCGAATGCCTTCGATGGTCAGACTGGTTTCCGCAATGTTGGTCGCCAGCACCACTTTGCGCAGCCCCTCCGGTGCGGGAAGAATGGCTTTACGCTGTTCGGCCAGCGGCAGCGCGCCGTATAACGGACAGAGCTGGACATCCGCACCCACGCGCGAGGCGAGGTGTTCCTGCACGCGCTGGATCTCGCCGACGCCCGGCAGAAACAGCAGCAGCGAGCCGCGCTCCGCCCGCAGCAGTTCGGCGGTGGCAATGGCGATAGCTTCATCGGTACGCTGATGCGCGGGCAGCGGCTGGTAGCGCCGTTCCACGGGAAACGCGCGGCCTTCGGACGCAATCACCGGCGCATCGGGCAGTAGCCCGCGCAGCCGTTCGTTATCCAGCGTCGCCGACATAATCAATAATTTGAGATCGTCCCGCAGCCCTTGTTGCACATCCAGCAGCAGCGCCAGCGCCAGATCTGCCTGTACGCTGCGTTCGTGGAATTCATCGAGGATCACCAGCCCCACGCCGGTCAGTTCCGGATCCTGCTGGATCATGCGCGTGAGGATCCCTTCAGTGACCACTTCGAGGCGGGTCTGCGGCCCGACGCAGGTTTCGGCACGCATTCGGTAGCCGACGGTGTCGCCGGGCTTTTCATTCAGGCTTTCCGCCAGCCGCTGCGCGACGTTACGCGCCGCCAGTCGGCGCGGCTCAAGGAGTAAAATGCGGCCTGCAATCTCGCCCTGTTGCAGAATTTGCAACGGCAGCCAGGTGGATTTCCCGGCCCCGGTGGGCGCATTAAGCAGCACGCAGGAGGCGCTTTTCAGCGCGGCAAGCAATTCAGGCAGTACGGCGGCAACCGGCAAAGAGGACACGCAGGGCTCCAGTGGGTTAACTTTCATTTCATCGGCGTGCATTGTAGCATCGCCGTAAATCATTACCGAGTATCCCTTATGCCAGATACCAGACGGCTGTTTTTCGGCCTTGAACTGCCCGCTGACGTACAGCAGCAGGTGATCCACTGGCGCGCCGCGCACTTTGCTCCGGACGCCGGTCGCCCGATCGCGGCGGCTAATCTGCACCTGACGCTGGCGTTTTTAGGCGATGTGAGCGCTGACAAACAGCGGGCGTTGTGCGAGCTGGCCGGGCGTATCCGCCAGCCAGGCTTTACGCTGACGCTCGATGATGCCGGACAGTGGCTGCGCTCGCGGGTCGTCTGGCTCGGTACCCGTCAGCCGCCGCGGGGCCTGCTGCAACTGGCGAGTATGCTGCGCGCGCAGGCCGCCCGCAGTGGATGCTATCAAAGCCCGCAGCCGTTTCACCCGCACGTTACGCTGCTGCGCGACGCCAGCCATGCGGTCACTATACCGCCGCCGGGCTTTCGCTGGTCGTTTCCGGTGAATGAATTTGTGCTGTATGAATCGCAGTTTATTAAGGGACGTACGCGTTACACGGCGCTCAGCCGCTGGACGCTCAGCCAAAAGGAATGACCTATGCAGTTTTCTCCGCCGCTTCAGTCCGCCACCCTGATCCAGCGTTATAAACGCTTTCTGGCGGATGTGGTGACGCCCACAGGTGAAACCCTGACCCTGCACTGCCCGAATACCGGCGCGATGACCGGTTGCGCGACGCCTGGCGACACCGTCTGGTATTCCACTTCAGAAAATACTAAACGGAAATATGCACACACCTGGGAATTAACTCAAACGCAAGCGGGCGCGTGGATTTGCGTCAATACTTTGCGCGCCAATATGTTAGTGAAAGAGGCATTAATGGCAGATCGTTTGCCAACACTAACGGGCTATAGCACTTTGAAAAGTGAAGTGAAATATGGTTCTGAGCAGAGCCGTATTGATTTCATGTTACAGGCAGAAGACCGCCGCAACTGCTATATTGAAGTGAAATCAGTCACGCTGGCCGATAAGGCGCAGGGCTATTTCCCCGATGCGGTCACGCTGCGGGGGCAGAAGCATCTGCGTGAGTTGATGAGCGTGGCGGCCGCAGGGGATCGGGCAGTGCTGTTGTTTGCCGTGCTGCATTCAGCCATTGACCGATTTTCACCGGCTCGCCACATTGATCCTAAATACGCACAGCTTCTCAGTGAAGCGCAGCGGCAGGGGGTAGAAATTCTGATTTATAAAGCGGAACTTTCTGCCGAAATTATGAGTCTGACAATGCCGCTATCTGCCGAATTTTAAAGGTATAGTGGCTGAGTAAATAGTGTGCTGGCCTACGTGCGCAAATACGCTTTTCCTCACAGGGTTGTCAAGTGTAACGTTTAGATAATTGCTATCCTGAAAAGCATCTGCTATTTATAGCGGCCTGATTTTTCCCCAACACGGGGATCGATAGTGCGTGTTAAGGAGAAACAACATGCAAGAAGGGCAAAACCGTAAAACATCGTCCCTGAGTATTCTCGCCATCGCTGGGGTGGAGCCATACCAGGAGAAGCCGGGCGAAGAGTATATGAACGAAGCCCAGCTCACGCATTTCAAACGCATTCTGGAAGCGTGGCGTAATCAACTTAGGGACGAAGTCGATCGCACTGTCACACATATGCAGGACGAAGCCGCTAACTTCCCTGATCCGGTAGACCGTGCCGCACAGGAAGAAGAGTTCAGCCTTGAACTGCGTAACCGTGACCGCGAACGTAAACTGATCAAAAAGATCGAGAAAACGCTTAAGAAAGTGGAAGACGAAGACTTCGGCTTCTGCGAGTCCTGCGGTGTTGAAATCGGCATTCGCCGCCTGGAAGCCCGTCCTACGGCTGACCTGTGCATCGACTGCAAAACACTGGCAGAAATCCGCGAAAAACAAATGGCGGGTTAACCTGCGGCGCTTTCGTAATGTTCTCTCAGGCGGGAGTCTCTCCCGCCCTCTTAGCTTTACCCAACCATGCCTGACGCTGATTATATCGGGCGCTTTGCGCCATCCCCTTCTGGTGAACTCCATTTCGGTTCGCTGATCGCCGCCCTTGGCAGCTATTTACAGGCGCGCGCCCATGCCGGTCGCTGGCTGGTACGTATCGAAGATATTGATCCCCCGCGTGAAGTCCCCGGCGCCGCTAACACTATTCTGCGCCAGCTCGAACACTATGGTTTGCACTGGGATGGCGACGTGCTGTGGCAGTCCCGGCGTCATGACGCCTACCGCGACATTCTGCAACAGCTGCACCAACAAGAGCGCTGCTATTACTGCACCTGCACCAGGGCGCGTATTCAGAGCATTGGCGGCGTCTATGACGGCTACTGCCGGACGCGGGGCAATGGCCCGGAAAACGCTGCGCTGCGGCTTATTCAGCATCAACCGGTGACCCGTTTTCACGATCGGCTGCGCGGCGAGATCGTCGCCGATGCGGCGCTGGCGCATGAAGATTTTATTATTCATCGCCGTGATGGGTTATTTGCATATAATCTGGCGGTGGTGGTGGACGATCATTTCCAGGGCGTGACGGAAATTGTGCGCGGCGCGGATTTGATTGAACCGACGGTACGCCAGATTTCGCTCTATCAACTGCTTGGCTGGGCGGTGCCGGAGTATATCCACCTGCCGCTGGCGCTCAATGCCGCCGGCGATAAGCTGTCGAAGCAGAATCACGCTCCGGCGCTGCCGCAGGGGGACCCGCGCCCCATACTTATCAGCGCGTTAGCGTTTTTAAATCAGGATGTAACAGAAGAATGGCAGGATCTGTCCGTGGACGCCCTGCTACAACGAGCGGTGCAAAACTGGTCCCTGTCACGGGTGCCGGAGCAAGCCTGCGTGAATCCGGCATTCTCAAATGCCCCACGCTGAGCTATGATAAGCCGCAATTTTTTTGTCCAGAAGACTGACACAACCGAGGTGCACTATTTTTACCCGAGTCGCTAATTTTTGCCGCAAGGTGCTAAGCCGCGAGGAGAGCATGGCCGAAGACGTCGCCATCGCCGAACCAAAGATGACGGTTATCCCGCGTGAGCAGCACACGATTTCCCGCAAAGATATCAGTGAAAATGCCCTCAAGGTCCTCTATCGCCTGAATAAAGCCGGCTATGAGTCATACCTGGTCGGCGGCGGGGTGCGTGACCTGTTGCTGGGCAAAAAGCCAAAAGATTTCGACGTCACCACCAACGCCACGCCGGATCAGGTGCGTAAGCTGTTCCGCAACTGCCGTCTGGTCGGTCGTCGTTTTCGTCTTGCGCACGTGATGTTTGGCCCGGAGATTATCGAGGTCGCCACTTTCCGCGGGCATCATGAAGAGCAGGCTGCCGATCGCACCACTTCCCAGCGTGGCCAGAATGGCATGCTGCTGCGCGATAACATTTTCGGCTCCATCGAAGATGATGCGCAGCGCCGCGATTTCACCATCAACAGCCTCTATTACAGCGTCGCCGATTTTACCGTGCGCGATTATGTGGGCGGGATGCGCGATCTGGAAGACGGCGTGATCCGTCTGATCGGCAATCCGGAAACCCGCTATCGGGAAGATCCGGTGCGTATGCTGCGCGCGGTGCGCTTTGCCGCCAAACTGCATATGCGTATCAGCGACGAAACCGCCGAGCCGATCCCGCGCCTGGCGACGCTCATCAACGACGTGCCGCCGGCGCGCCTGTTTGAAGAGTCCCTCAAGCTTTTGCAGGCGGGCTACGGTTACGAAACCTATAAGCTGCTGCGCGAATACAGCCTTTTCCAGCCGCTGTTCCCGACCATTACCCGCTACTTTACCGAGAGCGGCGATACGCCGATGGAACGCATCATCGATCAGGTGCTGAAGAATACCGATAACCGCATTCATAACGATATGCGCGTCAATCCAGCCTTCCTGTTCGCCGCCATGCTGTGGTATCCGCAGCTGGAAACCGCGCAGCGCATCGCCCAGGAAAGCGGGCTGACCTATCACGACGCCTTTGCGCTGGCGATGAACGATGTGCTCGACGAAGCCTGCCGCACGCTGGCTATTCCGAAACGCATTACCACGCTGGTGCGCGATATCTGGCAGCTACAGCTGCGCATGTCCCGTCGTCAGGGTAAACGCGCCTGGAAGCTGATGGAGCATCCGAAATTCCGCGCCGCCTACGATTTGATGGCGCTGCGTGCCGAAGCGGAAAACAACCACGAACTGCAACGTCTGACGCAGTGGTGGGGTGAATTCCAGGTATCCGCGCCACCGGCGCAAAAAGGCATGCTCGACGTGCTGGACGACGAACCGCAGGAACGTCGCCGTCACCGCCGTCCGCGCAAACGCGCGCCGCGCCGCGAAGGCAGCGCATGACGCTGGCGTATATCGCTATCGGCAGCAATCTGGCCTCACCTCTTGAGCAGGTGAACGCGGCCATCACGGCGCTGGGAGAGATCCCGCACAGCCAGATTGTTGCGCTTTCACCGTTTTACCGCACGCCGCCCCTTGGCCCGCAGGATCAACCCGATTACCTGAACGCCGCCGTCGCGCTTGAAACCACGCTTGATGCCGAAGCCCTGCTCGATCATACCCAGCGTATTGAGCTGGCGCAGGGTCGGGTACGCAAAGCCGAGCGCTGGGGGCCGCGCACCCTCGATCTGGACATCATGCTGTTTGGCGATGAGGTGATTAACACGTCCCGCCTGACGGTTCCCCATTACGACATGCATAACCGTGGCTTTATGCTGTGGCCGCTGTTTGAAATTGCCCCGGAAGCGCTCTTCCCGGACGGCACGCCCCTCGCCTGCGTACTGACGCAGTGCGGCGCGCCAAAACCCGCCCTCTGGTAAATCTCCCCTTGCTTTCGCCTGGCGAAAGCCTGGCTAAAATCATTGTTCGCATCAATGTTACTGATAGAATGCCGGAAGTCTGAAGGCTCCATCAGGAAACGTTATGAAACCAACCACCATCTCCTCGCTACTGAAATGTAAAGAGGAAAAAAAGCGCTTCGCCACCATCACTGCCTATGATTTCAGCTTCGCCAAACTCTTTGCCGAAGAAGGGATCAACGTCATGCTGGTGGGTGATTCGTTAGGGATGACGGTACAAGGACATGATTCCACGCTGCCGGTAACGGTAGAAGATATTGCCTACCACACGCGCGCCGTTCGCCGTGGCGCGCCGCATTGCCTGCTGCTCGCCGACCTGCCGTTTATGGCGTACGCCACGCCTGAACAGGCGTTTGCCAGTTCCGCAGAAGTGATGCGCGCCGGGGCCAACATGGTCAAAATTGAAGGTGGACGCTGGCTGGCGGAGACGGTAAAAATGTTGACCGACCGCGCGGTGCCGGTGTGCGGTCATCTGGGCTTAACCCCGCAGTCGGTGAATATTTTCGGCGGCTATAAAGTGCAGGGCCGGGGCGATGCCGCGCAAACGCTGTTTGACGATGCGCTGGCGTTAGAAGCCGCAGGCGCGCAACTGCTGGTGCTGGAGTGCGTGCCGGTTGAACTGGCGAAACGCATTACCGACGCGCTGCGCATTCCGGTCATCGGTATTGGCGCGGGCAATGTTACCGACGGGCAGATCCTGGTGATGCACGACGCCTTTGGCATTACCGGCGGACATATTCCAAAATTTGCTAAAAACTTCCTCACCGGTACCGGCGATATGCGCGCTGCGGTGCGTCAGTACGTGGAAGAGGTGGAAGCGGGAGTTTATCCCGGCGAAGAGCACAGTTTCCATTAAGGAGTCTTATTGTGTTGATTATCGAAACCCTGCCGCTGCTGCGCCAGCATATCCGCCGTCTGCGTCAGGAAGGTAAACGCATTGCGCTGGTCCCCACTATGGGTAACCTGCACGACGGCCATATGAAGCTGGTGGATGAAGCGCGAAACGCCGCCGATGTGGTGGTGGCGAGCATTTTTGTCAATCCGATGCAGTTTGACCGTGCCGACGATCTGGCGCGTTATCCGCGTACCCTGCAGGACGACTGTGAAAAGCTGAACAAGCGTAAAGTGGACATTGTGTTCGCCCCTGCGCCGGATCAGATTTACCCGCAGGGCACGGAGTCGCAAACCTGGGTGGAAGTGCCGGGCCTGTCGGCGATGCTGGAAGGCGCGAGCCGTCCGGGGCATTTCCGTGGCGTTGCCACTATCGTCAGCAAACTCTTTAACCTGGTGCAGCCGGATGTCGCCTGCTTCGGGGAAAAGGATTATCAGCAGCTGGCGGTGATCCGCAAAATGGTCGCTGACATGGGTTATGACATTGAGATCATCGGCGTGCCGACGGTACGCGCGAAAGATGGACTCGCGCTGAGTTCCCGCAACGGCTATCTCACCAGCGATCAGCGCAAAATCGCGCCGGGTCTGAGCAAGGTGATGAACGCGATGGCGGAAAAACTGCTCGCGGGCGATAACGACATCCATGAGATCGTTGCCGTGGCGGAGCAGGAGCTGAATAACAGCGGTTTTCGCGCCGATGATATTCAGATCCGGGATGCCGATACGCTGCTGGAGGTTTCCCCCGCCAGTAAACGTGCGGTGATCCTGATGGCCGCCTGGCTTGGTCAGGCCCGCCTGATCGATAATAAAGTCGTGGAATTACCTCGCTAGTGCAGGTAAAACCCCCTATCAAACACAGCAACGAAGGTTAACTTTATGATCCGCACTATGCTGCAAGGCAAGCTCCACCGCGTCAAAGTGACGCAGGCTGACCTGCATTACGAAGGCTCCTGCGCCATCGACCAGGATTTCCTTGAGGCGGCTGGTATTCTGGAATACGAAGCCATTGATATTTACAACGTGACTAACGGTAAGCGCTTTTCCACCTATGCGATTGCCGGTGAGCGCGGTTCACGCATCATTTCCGTGAATGGCGCTGCGGCGCACTGCGCGGATGTGGGCGACATTCTGATCATCGCCAGCTACGTCACCATGCCTGATGAGCAGGCGCGCAGCTGGCAGCCGAAAGTGGCCTATTTTGACGGCGACAACGAGATGAAACGCACCGCGAAAGCCGTGCCGGTGCAGGTTGCCTGAGTTAACCCTGTGGCCGGTTAACAATTAACCGCGCCATGGTCTCCAGAGGATCCGTTCTTAGAATATAGAGTCGTTTTAATAAGAACGGATTATCCCCCGGTTTTACCTTTCCCTTCACCGTCGTCACCGCCAGATGAAAGCCCGCGTCCTGGGCCGCTTTCACCGCCTTGCTGTCATAGCCGCCAAACGGGTAGGACAGATACAGGGCATGGGGATTAAACTGCGCCAGCGCGCGGCGGGAGCGCTCAAAATCGAACAATACCACGTGGTAGCTGCGGCTCAGTAAAATGGGATGGCGGCTATTATCCACCCGGTGCAGAAAATGCGTGTGCGACTGGAAATCAAACACATCGCGGATCTGCTGCATTTCTGAAATGCTCATAAACTGTAGCGATTTCGGATCCCACTTTTCTGGCTTACGCTTGATGCGCGAGGTGATGGTAAAGGAGGTGGCTTTAAAACCGTACTGCTTAAGGATCGGGTACGCATAGCGGCTCACCGACTTGAGGCCGTCGTCAAAGGTGATCACCACCGCCCGCGCCGGCAGGTTCATCCGGTTGTGCACGTAGCCTTCCAGCTGAGACATGGTCAGCGTGGTGTATCCCTGATCGCGCAACCACGTCATCTGGTTACTGAAGGCGCGAACGGACGTAGTGGTGGAGGTATGCCGGAAACGGGTATTTTCCTCGTCACGCAGAATGTGGTGATAGGTCAGGATCGGCAGCCCTTCATCCTGCTGGGCGTCCAGCGCGCTGACGTACGCCAGCCGGTTGCCAATGCGGATCTGATACCAGGTCTGGTTCAGACCGTCTTTCAGCTTGCCGATTACCGGATAGCGCAGGTTTTCCACCAGCATGCCAAAGGGCGCGCTGCCGGTGTTGGGGCCGTTATAGACCGGCGTCGGTTTCCAGGTGATCAGGTTCTGATTGCTGAGCGGCTTGTTCAGATCGCCAAGGCTGTCCTCGACCCGCTGTTTTCCCTGCACCGCTTCCAGATGCTGTTTATCAATAAAGCCAGTGCCAAACCCGAAGCGGAATTCGTAATAGTCGGCGGCTGTGGGCGCTACGGCGATGATCTGTCCGGCATTCAGATGCCCGACGGTAATGACTTCATTGCCCACCTGCGCCCAGACGGCGGCATCTTCGGTGGTTTGCATATAACGTTCGGTGGCGGTCGGCTGGCCCAACAGGCTGGCGGAAGCGCTGCCGGAGAGCAGAATCAGCAGAGTAAAAGCGAAACGGATCAGCATGGCTTAACTGTGGTGAGGAAATTCTGCGCGCATTGTAACAAAAGCATTCGTAATACCAATGGATTTCAGCGCCCCCTCTCCGTTAAGAGAGGGGGAACCGGTTAGCTGCGCAGACCGCGCCCGCGCTGTATCAGATACCAGCACAAGGCATAAAACGCCACGATAAACACCACCAGCACGGCAATGGTAGTGATGAGCGGCACATCACTGATGCCGAGGAAACCGAAGCGGAAACCGCTGATCATGTAGACGATCGGGTTTAAGTGCGACAGCGCCTGCCAGAACGGCGGCAGCAGCGTCAGGGAGTAGAACACCCCGCCAAGGTAGGTCAGCGGCGTCAGCACAAAGGTCGGGATCAGGCTGATGTCATCAAAGGTCTTGGCGAATACGGCGTTAAGCAGTCCGGCGAGCGAGAACAGCACCGCCGTCAGCAGCAGCGTCAGGCCGACGAACAGCCAGGAGTGCACCTGGAAGGGCACGAAGAACAGCGAAATCGCCGTCACCAGCACGCCGACGCACAGCCCACGCGCCACGCCGCCGCCCACATAGCCGACAATAATCACATGCGTCGGCACCGGCGCGACCAGCAGTTCTTCAATATTGCGCTGGAACTTGGCGCTGAAGAACGACGAGGCGACGTTGGCGTAAGCATTGGTGATCACCGCCATCATGATTAGACCCGGCACGATAAACTGCATGTAGGTAAAGCCGTGCATTTCGCCAATGCGCGAGCCGATCAGGTTACCGAAGATGATGAAATAGAGCGTCATGGTGATGACCGGCGGCACCAGCGTCTGGATCCAGATACGCATAAAACGCTGAATTTCTTTATGCCAGATGCTTTTCAGCGCGACCCAATAAAGCTGCATCATGCCTGGTCTCCTGTTTTTTCGTTTACCAGCGTGACAAACAGCTCTTCAAGACGGTTCGCTTTGTTACGCATACTTAATACCTGAATACCCTGCGCGCTCAGCTGGCTGAACACGCTATTGATGCCCTGCTCGCGCAGCACTTCGACCTCCAGCGTCGAGGTGTCCACCAGACGATACTGATAGCCTTCCAGCTTCGGCAACGGGCTTTTCGTCGCCAGATCGAGAATAAAGGTTTCGGATTTGAGCTTCGCCAGCAGGGATTTCATGGAGGTGTTTTCCACCAGTTGCCCGTGCTGAATAATGCCGATATTACGGCACAGCATCTCCGCTTCTTCCAGATAGTGGGTGGTCAGAATGATGGTGGTGCCTTTGTCATTCAGATCCTTCAGAAAGCCCCACATGGAGCGACGCAGTTCGATGTCAACGCCCGCGGTCGGCTCGTCAAGGATTAGCAGTTTAGGTTCATGCATCAGGGCGCGGGCAATCATCAGACGACGCTTCATGCCGCCGGAGAGCATACGCGCACGTTCGCCGCGTTTTTCCCACAAATCCAGCTGCTTTAAGTATTTTTCGCTGCGCGCTACCGCTTCGGCACGCTCAACGCCATAGTAACCGGCCTGGTTCACCACAATCTGCTGCACGGTTTCAAACGGGTTAAAGTTGAACTCCTGCGGCACCAGACCGAGCTGGCGTTTGGCGTTGACGACATCTTTTTCAAGGTCGTAACCAAAGACGCTGACCCGTCCGGAAGATTTATTTACCAGCGAACTGATAATGCCGATGGTGGTTGACTTACCGGCGCCGTTTGGCCCGAGTAGCGCATAGAAATCCCCTGCTTCTACTTGTAAATCAATACCCCGCAGCGCCTGAACGCCGCCCGGGTAGGTTTTTTTAAGCTGCTCAAGCTCCAGTGCAATGGTCATGACTGCTTTCTTACCTTTTTTCTTACACTCTATGTGTGGTTTAAAAAAAAATGGAGTTGACCTATATTAGCTCAACGCTATTACTTGGTTACAGGTCGTTAACCTCAATGAAAGACATAGATACACTCATTAGTAACAATGCACTATGGTCAAAAATGCTGGTCGAAGAGGATCCGGGATTTTTTGAGACATTAGCACAGGCACAGAAACCGCGCTTTTTATGGATTGGCTGTTCAGACAGCCGCGTTCCGGCTGAGCGCCTGACCGGTCTTGAACCCGGTGAGTTATTTGTTCACCGAAACGTTGCCAACCTGGTGATCCACACCGATCTGAACTGCCTGTCGGTCGTCCAGTACGCGGTGGATGTGCTGGAAGTTGAGCACATCATCATCTGCGGTCACTACGGCTGCGGCGGTGTGCAGGCGGCGGTGGAAAACCCGGAACTGGGCCTGATCAACAACTGGCTGCTGCACATCCGTGACATCTGGTTTAAACATAGCGCACTGCTTAACGAAATGCCGGAAGAGCGTCGTCTGGATACCCTGTGTGAGCTGAACGTGATGGAGCAGGTGTATAACCTGGGCCACTCAACCATCATGCAGTCAGCGTGGAAGCGCGGCCAGAACGTGACCATTCACGGCTGGGCGTACGGTATTCACGACGGTCTGCTGCGCGATCTGGAAGTAACCGCCACCAACCGCGACACGCTGGAATCGCGTTACCGCCAGGGGCTGTCCAACATTAGCCAGAAGCACATTAATCACAAATAAGATTCGTTATGTTTTTATGCCGGGTGGCGGCTTCGCCTTACCCGGCCTACGTAACGACGAACTGACATGTAGGCCCGGTAAGCGTAGCGCCACCGGGCTTTTTTACGCTTACTCGTCCTGCATCACCACTTTGCCGATGTACGGCAGATGACGATAGCGCTGGGCGTAATCAATGCCGTAACCCACCACGAACTCATCCGGGATCGAGAAACCGACAAATTCCACCGGCACCGTCACTTCACGGCGGGACGGTTTATCCAGCAGGGTACAAATCGCCAGGGATTTTGGCTCGCGCAGGCTCAGGATCTCGCGCACTTTCGACAGCGTGTTGCCGGAGTCGATAATGTCTTCGACGATCAGCACGTCTTTACCGCGGATATCTTCATCCAGGTCTTTGAGAATTTTTACGTCGCGCGTGGTGGACATGCCGCTGCCGTAGCTGGAGGCGGTCATAAAATCGACTTCATGAGGCACCTGCACTTCACGACACAGATCCGCCATAAACATAAACGAGCCGCGTAACAGGCCCACCAGCACCATCTCGCTGCCGCTGTCCTTATAGTGCTCAGTGATTTGACGACCCAGTTCGGTAATGCGCGCTTTGATCTCGGCTTCCGGGATCATCACTTCAACAGTATGTTTCATTTCTCTAACCGTATGATTTAAAAAACAATCACTCAATGCGGATAGCGTATCGTCCGGCATCAATTCATAAGCGCGTCAGTATACCAGTAAATGCCCCCGGCCGGGGGACGAGATAATAAAAGCCAGAATTGTGATGACTGTCACACTTGTTAAATCCTATAATTAATTGCTTCCAAAATATTAACAAAATGAGATGAGTGTCTTTTATGGCAGAAAATAAACCGCATCCGTCACGCACACTCGTGACGATCACCGCGCTGTTCGCCGCTTTCTGCGGACTATACCTGCTTATCGGGGGCGCCTGGCTGGTCGCGATTGGCGGCTCCTGGTACTACCCTGTCGCCGGGCTGGTGATGCTCGCCGTCACCTGGCTGCTGTGGCGCAGCAAGCGCTCAGCGCTGTGGGTCTACGCCGCGCTGTTACTGGGTACGATGATTTGGGGCGTATGGGAAGTCGGCTTTGACTTCTGGGCCTTAACCCCACGCAGCGATATTCTGGTCTTCTTCGGTATCTGGCTGATCCTGCCGTTCGTCTGGCGTCGTCTGCTGGTGCCTTCCCGCGGCGCAGTAGCGGCGCTGGTTGTGGCGCTGCTGGTTAGCGGCGCGATGCTGACCTGGGCAGGCTTTAACGATCCGCAGGAAGTGAACGGCACCCTGAGCGCCGACGCCACGCCGGCAGAGCCGATTTCCCAGGTGGCCGACGCCGACTGGCCAGCCTATGGCCGTAATCAGGAAGGCCAGCGTTACTCCCCGCTGAAGCAGATCAACGTCGATAACGTTAAGGATCTGAAAGAAGCCTGGGTGTTCCGCACCGGCGATCTGAAACAGCCTAACGATCCGGGTGAATTGACCAACGAAGTGACGCCGATTAAAGTCGGCAACATGCTTTATCTCTGCACCGCGCACCAGCGTCTGTTTGCGCTGGACGCAGCGACCGGTAAAGAGAAGTGGCACTTTGATCCGCAGCTGAATACTAATACCTCGTTCCAGCACGTTACCTGCCGTGGTGTTTCTTACCACGAAGCGCGCGCCGACAATGCCAGCCCGGAAGTGATCGCAGACTGTCCGCGCCGCATCATGTTACCGGTGAACGATGGCCGTCTGTTCGCCATCAACGCCGATAACGGTAAGCTGTGCGAAACCTTTGCCAACAAAGGTATTCTGAACCTGCAAACCAACATGCCGGATACCACGCCGGGTCTGTACGAACCGACTTCGCCGCCGATCATTACCGATAAAACTATCGTGATTGCCGGTTCCGTCACCGATAACTTCTCCACCCGCGAAACGTCCGGCGTGATCCGTGGTTTTGATGTGAACACCGGTAAACTGCTGTGGGCCTTCGATCCGGGCGCGAAAGATCCGAACGCTATCCCGTCTGACGAACATAGCTTCACCTTTAACTCGCCGAACTCCTGGGCCCCGGCGGCCTATGACGCCAAGCTGGATCTGGTCTATCTGCCGATGGGCGTGAGCACCCCGGACATCTGGGGCGGCAACCGTACGCCGGAGCAGGAGCGTTATGCCAGTTCCGTGCTGGCGCTGAACGCCACCACCGGTAAACTGGCCTGGAGCTATCAGACCGTTCACCACGATCTGTGGGATATGGATTTACCGGCCCAGCCGACGCTGGCGGATATTACCGTTAACGGTAAAACCGTACCGGTGATCTACGCGCCGGCGAAAACCGGTAACATCTTCGTGCTGGATCGTCGTAATGGCGAGCCGGTTGTCCCGGCACCGGAAAAACCGGTTCCGCAGGGCGCGGCGAAAGGCGATTACGTTACCAAAACCCAGCCGTTCTCTGAGCTGAGCTTCCGTCCGAAGAAAGATCTGACCGGTGCGGATATGTGGGGCGCGACCATGTTTGACCAGCTGGTCTGTCGCGTTATGTTCCATCAGCTGCGCTATGAAGGCATCTTCACCCCGCCGTCCGAGCAGGGCACGCTGGTGTTCCCGGGTAACCTCGGTATGTTCGAGTGGGGCGGTATTTCCGTCGATCCGAACCGTCAGGTGGCGATTGCTAACCCGATGGCGCTGCCGTTTGTTTCCAAACTGATGCCGCGCGGTCCGGGCAATCCGATGGAACAGCCGAAAGACGCGAAAGGCAGCGGTACCGAAGCCGGGATCCAGCCGCAGTACGGCGTGCCGTATGGCGTGACGCTGAACCCGTTCCTGTCGCCGTTTGGTCTGCCGTGTAAACAGCCTGCCTGGGGTTATATCTCCGCGCTGGATCTGAAAACCAACGACGTAGTGTGGAAAAAACGTATTGGTACGCCGCAGGACAGCCTGCCGTTCCCGATGCCGATCCCGGTGCCGTTCAATATGGGTATGCCGATGCTGGGCGGTCCGATTTCCACCGCCGGTAACGTGCTGTTTATCGCCGCTACCGCCGATAACTACCTGCGCGCTTACAACATGAGCAACGGTGAGAAACTGTGGCAGGGCCGTCTGCCGGCGGGTGGTCAGGCGACGCCGATGACCTATGAAGTGAATGGCAAACAGTATGTAGTCATTTCCGCCGGTGGTCACGGTTCGTTTGGCACCAAAATGGGCGACTATATTGTGGCCTATGCGCTGCCGGATGAGGCGAAGTAATAGTAAAAAATGCCCGGTTCGCTAAGCGTTCCGGGCAGCCCTGTTAAGCATACCGGGTGAGGCGACGCCGCCACCCGGTTTTTTTATACCGTAAACCCAAGCATCATCCCCGTATCTTCATGCTCGAGCAGATGACAGTGCGCCATATAGGCCTGCGCTTTCGGAGCGTCATAGTCAAACTTCACCAGCACTTCGCTG
Organism: Enterobacter sp. SA187; assembly: GCF_001888805.2. Lineage (NCBI taxonomy): Bacteria > Pseudomonadati > Pseudomonadota > Gammaproteobacteria > Enterobacterales > Enterobacteriaceae > Enterobacter > Enterobacter sp. SA187. The sequence goes on along the minus strand of NZ_CP019113.1, from coordinate 1,975,486 downwards.
CGCGCGCCAAATACGTTGACGATATCTTTCCAGCCTGCGCGATGCGCCGCGGGCGGCTTGCCGTTCTCTGACAGAATGCGGAACTGCGTGCCGTGGATATGGAACGGATGCAGCATCATGTCCCCCTCCCCGGAAATCACCCAGCGCTCGTACTGCCCTTTGGTCGCGGCAAAGGCCGGGGTGTTCATGTCGAAGGCTTTACCGTTAATCATATTGCCATGGCGGAAATCAACGCCCTGCCCGCCATGGTTCATGCCGCCGTGATCCATACTGCCGTGATCCATCCCGCCATGACTCATGTGCCCCGCCATGCCGGTCATCGCCTGATCGCCATATTTTTTCTGTAGCGCCTGCATTCCCATCATGTCGAGCATTGGATCCATCGACAGCTGGAGCGTGCGCTGCGTCAGGCCATCCAGCGGCGGCAGCGATGGCATGGTCGCGAGGGTATCAGGCAGCTCGCCGGACGCCACAACGGTCAGCGGCTGAATATGCAGCACCGGCTGCGGCTTGTCGAAAGGCGCAACCGCCATGCCCATCTGGCTGACCGGCAGGGTGATCAGGTCGAAGTCTTTCCCGTCGCGGGTCTCCACCAGCACTTCAAAACGCTCCCCCGGCAGCATCGGCAGCTCGGCAACTTTCACCGGCTCCGCCAGCAGGCCGCCATCGCTGGCAATCACATAGAGCGGGCGCTTGTCGCTGGTGGCGAAGTTAAGCGAGCGGGCGTTGCAGCCGTTCAGCAGACGCAGGCGCAGCAAGCCGCGCGGGGCGGCATGCCGGGGATAGATCGCACCATTGGCGAGCAGCGTATCGCCAAACCAGCCGACCGCCGCGCTCATGATGTCCAGCTGATAGTCGATCTGCCCGTCGGCGTTAAAACGCTTGTCCTGTACGATCACCGGAACGTCATCAATACCCCACTGTTGCGGCAGACGCAGCATGCGGCTCTCGTCATCTTCGATCAGCACCAGCCCGGCCAGCCCCATCGCCACCTGATGACCGGTTTTTGCGTGCTGATGAGGATGGAACCAGCAGGTGGCCGCGCGCTGGCTGGGGGTAAAGCTGACGGTACGCTGGCCGCCGGGCTTGATAATGCCCTGCGGTCCGCCATCCACCTCGCCCGGCACTTCCAGGCCATGCCAGTGAACCGTCGTTTCTTCCGCCAGCCGGTTGTTGATCTCAATGGTCACCGCCTTACCCTGGCGCAGTTTGATCGCCGGACCTAGCAGATTACCGTTATAGCCCCAGGTGGCGGCGTTTTTCCCGGCGAAGGCGGTGGTGCCAGCCTGCGCCCGTAACTGAATGCGGCTCTGCGCGTCCGGCGTCAGCAGCGCCGGGATTGGCAGAGCTTGCGGCGCGGCGGCAAAGGCCGCTTTCGTCCATCCCGGTAGCGCGCTCATCGCGCCCAGCGCAGCGGAGTATTTTATAAAATCACGACGTTGCATCTTTATTCCCTTTTTAAAGCCTGGCGAGCTTTTGAGCATAAACCCTGCCCTTGCGGTAAGGTCAAGCGAACCTCTAATAATAAAGATCGTCGCCCTGCCCCCAAGTATGCTAACGTTAAATTTCCTCGATGTTCCGGTAGAAATAATGAAGACGTTTTTCAGAACAATTACGTTCGCCAGCCTGCTGGCTGTATCAGCAAATAGTTATGCACTCAGTGAGTCAGAAGCCGAAGACATGGCCGATTTAACGGCGGTGTTTGTATTCCTGAAAAACGACTGTGGCTACCAGAATTTACCGAACGGTCAGATCCGTCGCGCGCTGGTGTTTTTCGCCCAGCAGAATCAGTGGGATCTGAGCAACTACGAGAGCTTTGACATGAAAGCGCTGGGGGAAGACAGCTACCGCGACCTCAGCGGCATTGGCATCGCCACGGATAAAAAATGCAAAGCGCTGGCGCGTGATTCCCTGAGCCTGCTTGCCTACGTGAAATAACCCTTCCTCTGCCCCTTCTGCGGGGCAGGGATTTATAGCCGTGCATCCCCGTCACTAGTTAGCTATCATGTTACGCCCGTTTTATATGGGTGTTAACGAAGGAGCGAGCAATGACTGATAGCAAACTGTGGCACGAAACGCTGCATGACCAGTTCGGGCAGTACTTCGCCGTGGACAAGGTGCTGTACCACGAAAAAACCGATCATCAGGATCTGATTATCTTTGAAAACGCCGCATTCGGGCGCGTAATGGCGCTGGATGGCGTGGTGCAAACCACCGAGCGGGATGAGTTCATTTATCATGAAATGATGACCCACGTACCGCTGCTGGCGCACGGTCATGCGAAGCATGTGCTGATCATCGGCGGCGGCGACGGCGCGATGCTGCGCGAAGTGAGCCGTCATAAGAGTATCGAAACCATCACCATGGTGGAGATCGACGCGGGCGTCGTGTCATTCTGCCGCCAGTATTTGCCGAATCATAATGCCGGGGCTTATGACGATCCGCGCTTTACGCTGGTGATTGACGACGGCGTCAATTTTGTTAACCAGACCGCGCAAACCTTTGATGTGATCATCTCTGACTGCACCGATCCCATCGGGCCTGGCGAAAGTCTGTTTACCTCGGCATTTTACGAAGGCTGCAAGCGTTGCCTGAATCCTGGCGGTATTTTCGTCGCGCAAAACGGCGTGAGCTTTTTGCAGCAGGATGAAGCCATCGACAGTCACCGTAAACTCAGCCATTACTTTGACGATGTGAGTTTTTATCAGGCCGCCATTCCCACCTATTACGGTGGTGTGATGACCTTCGCCTGGGCGACGGACAACGGCGCGCTGCGTCATCTTTCTACCGGCATTATTCAGGCGCGTTTCCACAGCGCAAACCTGACGTGTCGTTATTACAATCCGGCAGTACACACGGCGGCGTTCGCGTTACCACAATATTTGCACGATGCACTGTTTGCGCAGTGATCCTAAGGGGGTGATAAAAATTGAAAAAGCTTAAACTACATGGCTTTAATAACCTGACCAAAAGCCTGAGTTTTTGTATTTACGATATCTGTTATGCCAATACGGCTGAAGAGCGCGATGGTTATATCGCCTATATCGATGAACTCTATAACGCCAATCGACTGACGGAGATCCTGACGGAAACCTGTTCGATTATTGGCGCGAATATCCTGAATATCGCCCGTCAGGATTATGAGCCGCAGGGCGCCAGCGTGACGATCCTCGTCAGCGAAGAGCCCGTTGAACCGCATCTGATCGACAACACTGAACATCCTGGCCCGCTGCCGGAAACCGTGGTAGCTCACCTCGACAAGAGCCATATCTGCGTTCACACCTACCCGGAAAGCCATCCGGAGGGCGGACTGTGCACCTTCCGCGCGGATATTGAAGTCTCGACCTGTGGGGTGATTTCACCGCTGAAAGCCCTGAATTATTTAATCCACCAGCTTGAGTCCGATATTGTGACCGTTGACTATCGCGTGCGCGGCTTTACCCGCGACGTGTCGGGTAAAAAACACTTTATCGATCATGAAATCAATTCGATTCAGAACTTCCTGTCCGATGACATGAAAGCGCTGTATGACATGGTGGATGTAAACGTTTATCAGGAAAATATCTTCCACACCAAGATGTTGCTGAAAGAATTCGACCTGAAACACTATATGTTCCACACCCGCCCGGAAGATCTCACCGCCGACGAGCGTAAAGTGATCACCGAAGCGCTGTGGAAAGAGATGCGCGAAATCTATTACGGCCGCAATATTCCCGCCGTGTAAGACCGGTTTACGGAGCAGGGACGCTCCGTGATGATTATTTCTGCTGCAGGAATTCGCGGTACGCTTTTACCACCTGCAGGAAATCCTCAACGCCGCACAGCGACAGGCTCTCCTCGTCGTAGTAATTCATCCCCTCCTCCATCTCGTCGCCGGAAAACTCCAGCTGGTTGGCGCGCACGATGATCTCTTCGCCGTCCATCCACAGGGTGTATTCGTGTCCGACGCGCTGCCACTGACGCTCGCTGCCTTTCACTGTCCGCGCCGCCGCTTCCACTTCATCAAGCAGGGCGAGGTTCTCTTTCACTTCTTCATTAAACCAGTGACCGACCACCTCGTGGCCCATCGACATGCGTACCTTCACCACGCCGGTGATATCACGCAAAAATTCGTAATCCATGATGCATTCCTCTGATCCAGCAATGGGGTAATTATCGCAGCAGCGGGAAAGAAAAACAGCGGGACGGGCGGAGGATATAGAAATAAAAAGGGTGAGCGCGGATCACCGCCCTCACCCTTGTTTTCTCACCAGTGGAGAATGCTCACTTATACGGCAGTCTGGAAGATCACCGCGTCAGCTTTTTCGGTGTACTGACCGAGTTTGTCGAAGTTCAGATAGCGATAGGTGTCTACCGCGGTCTTATCGACCTGCGCCATATAGGTCTGGTACTCCTCCGGCGTCGGCAGTTTGCCGAGCAGGGAAGAGACCGCCGCCAGCTCTGCGGACGCCAGGAACACGTTCGCGCCGGTGCCCAGACGGTTCGGGAAGTTACGCGTCGAAGTGGACACTACCGTTGAGCCGTCTGCCACACGCGCCTGGTTACCCATGCACAGTGAACAGCCCGGGATCTCAACGCGCGCGCCACTCTTACCAAACACGCTGTAGTAGCCCTCTTCGGTGAGCTGCGCGGCATCCATACGGGTTGGCGGCGCGACCCACAGACGGGTCGGCAGCTGGCCTTTATGGTTGTCCAGCAGCTTACCGGCCGCGCGGAAGTGACCGATGTTGGTCATGCACGAACCGATAAACACTTCGTCAATCTTCTCACCCGCCACGTCAGACAGCAGACGCGCATCATCCGGATCGTTCGGTGCACACAGGATCGGCTCTTTGATATCTGCCAGATCGATGTCGATCACTGCCGCGTATTCGGCGTCAGCATCGGCTTCCATCAGCTGCGGATCCGCCAGCCATTTTTCCATGCCCTGAATACGACGCTCCAGCGTACGGCGGTCGCCGTAGCCTTCCGCAATCATCCACTTCAGCAGGACGATGTTGGAGGTCAGGTATTCTTCAATCGGCGCTTTATCAAGCTTGATAGTACAGCCCGCCGCAGAACGTTCCGCTGACGCATCCGCCAGTTCAAACGCCTGCTCTACTTTCAGCTCCGGCAGCCCTTCGATTTCCAGGATGCGACCAGAGAAGATGTTTTTCTTCCCTTTCTTCTCAACGGTCAGCAGACCCTGGCGAATGGCATACAGCGGGATGGCGTGCACCAGATCGCGCAGGGTGATACCCGGCTGCATCTGGCCTTTAAAGCGCACCAGCACAGATTCCGGCATATCCAGCGGCATCACGCCGGTCGCGGCGGCGAAGGCCACCAGACCAGAGCCTGCCGGGAAGGAGATGCCAATCGGGAAACGGGTATGGGAGTCACCGCCGGTACCCACGGTATCCGGCAGCAGCATACGGTTCAGCCATGAGTGGATGATGCCGTCGCCCGGACGCAGCGAGACGCCGCCGCGGTTCATAATAAAGTCCGGCAGCGTGTGGTGTGTGGTGACGTCCACTGGCTTCGGATAGGCCGCGGTGTGGCAGAAGGACTGCATCACCAGATCGGCAGAGAAGCCCAGACAGGCCAGGTCTTTCAGTTCATCACGGGTCATCGGCCCGGTGGTGTCCTGCGAGCCCACCGAGGTCATTTTCGGTTCGCAGTATTCGCCAGGGCGAACGCCCTTCACGCCACAGGCGCGGCCCACCATTTTCTGCGCCAGTGAGAAACCTTTATCGCTCGCCGCAACCGGCTTAGCAATACGGAAGACTTCACTGTGCGGCAGACCCAGCGCTTCACGCGCTTTGGTGGTCAGGCCACGGCCGATGATCAGCGGGATGCGGCCACCGGCGCGCACTTCGTCGATCAGCACGTCGGTTTTCAGTTCAAAGTTCGCCAGCAGTTCGCCAGTTTCGTGGTTACGCACTTCGCCTTTGAACGGGTAGACGTCAATCACGTCGCCCATGTTCAGCGCGTTCACGTCCACTTCAATCGGCAGCGCGCCGGCATCTTCCATGGTGTTGAAGAAGATTGGCGCGATTTTGCCGCCCAGCACCAGACCGCCGCCGCGCTTGTTCGGCACGTTCGGAATGTCGTCGCCCATAAACCAGAGTACGGAGTTGGTGGCGGATTTACGGGATGAACCGGTACCGACCACGTCGCCCACGTAGGCCAGCGGGAAGCCTTTTTTGTTCAGCTCTTCGATCTGTTTGATCGGGCCAACGCTACCCGGCTGATCCGGCACAATGCCTTCACGGGCGTTTTTCAGCATCGCCAGCGCGTGCAGCGGAATATCCGGGCGCGACCAGGCATCCGGCGCCGGAGAGAGATCGTCGGTGTTGGTTTCGCCGGTCACTTTAAAGACGGTGACGGTAATTTTTTCAGCCAGCGGTGGACGGCTCAGGAACCATTCTGCCTCGGCCCAGGAGTGCATCACCTGCTGTGCGTAAGCGTTGCCCGCTTTGGCTTTCTCTTCCACGTCGTAGAAGTTGTCGAACATCAGCAGCGTGTGGGACAGCGCTTTGGCGGCACCCGGCGCCAGCTTAGCATCGTCCAGCGCGTCAATCAGCGGATGGATGTTGTAACCACCCTGCATGGTGCCCAGCAGTTCAATGGCTTTTTCCGGAGTGACCAGCGGAGAGGCGGTTTCGCCTTTGGCGACGGCTGCAAGGAAACCGGCTTTAACGTAGGCGGCTTCATCAACGCCCGGCGGGACACGGTTGGCTAACAGATCTAACAGGAATTCTTCTTCGCCCACTGGCGGGGACTTCAGCAGCTCGACCAGCGCAGCCATTTGCGTGGCATCTAAGGGTTTTGGTGCAATCCCTTCAGCGGCACGTTCAGCTACGTGCTTACGGTATTCTTCTAGCACGACGGTTCTCCTCGCTCTCATTGTCATAGTGCGGCCGGCAGTTTCTTCACGCTCCTGTGAGACAGCAGTTTGTAGGGTAAAAGCCCGGTACCGCGACGGGCAGCATAGCAGGATTTAAAGGGGGTGTTAATCTGTTTACAAAAAAGCAACATTAAAAATTAGCTGAATCGTTACGGGCGATACACCTCTCTTTCACAGGGCTTCTCCGGCAGACGAAAATACCTTTTTATCCCCCACGGCTGACTCTGCAAAAGGGCTTATCCCTACGCTTTGCAATGTTTACTAACACTCTTGTTGTCCGGTTATGGACGGGGCACGGTGCGATGCCTGTTTTAATCAAAAAATAAACAATCAGCGCTTTATACTCGCGGGCATTTACCGCCATCTGGCCTGTGTTTTATTCGCGTGTATCCCACCGGATACCGGGAGAACCTCATGAAGTTGCCATTCAAACCTCAGATCCTGATGCTGCTGTGCAGCGCCGGGGTTTTAGCCGCCTCGGGCGTGCTCTATGTCAAAAGCAGGACGCCGGAAACACCGCCGCCTGCCGTTGTCGCCCAGCCGGTTACGCCCGCCCCGCCGCCCGCCCCGCCGGTCGCCACCTCAACCTTTACCACGGCGCAAATCGATCAGTGGGTGGCACCAATCGCGCTCTACCCGGACGCGCTGCTCTCGCAGGTGCTGATGGCCGCCACCTACCCCGCAAACGTCGTGCAGGCGGCGCAGTGGTCGCAGGATAATCCCACGCTCCAGGGCGACGCGGCGATCCAGGCGGTGATTAACCAGCCCTGGGATCCGAGCGTCAGATCGCTGGTGGCCTTTCCGTCGCTGATGGCATTGATGGGGGAAAACCCACAGTGGGTGCAAAACCTCGGCGATGCCTTTCTGGCGCAGCCGAAAGAGGTAATGGATTCAGTGCAGAAGCTGCGCGCGCTGGCGCAGCAGACGGGCGCGCTCACCTCCACGCCGCAGCAGAAAGTCAGCACCGTACCGGCGAAAAGCAGTACCGCGCCGCAATCCGCGTCCGGCAGCACTACCGTGGTGAGTACGCCAGCCCCGACGGTGATCAAAATCGAACCCGCCGATCCGGAGGTGGTGTATGTCCCGAGCTATAACCCGACCGTAGTGTACGGCAGCTGGCCGACGCCCGCCTATCCGCCGGTGTATCTGCCGCCGCCTCCCGGCCAGCAGTTCACCGACAGCCTGGTGCGGGGCTTAGGTTTCAGTCTCGGCGTCGCCACCACTTATGCGCTGTTCAGCGATATTGACTGGGATGACGATCATTACCATCGCGGCTACGACCATAACGGCGATAACATCAATATCAACGTCAATAACTTCAACCGCATTTCCGGCGGCAGGCTGGTCACCAGAAATGACACTGTGGTGTGGCAGCACAATCCCGTCTTCCGTAATAACCTGCCCTCCCGCGATGCGCAGCGTCAGACGGCAGCAAAGCAGTTAAACCAGATCGCGCAGCGCAATAATTATCGCGGTTACGATACTCCCACCACTACCGCCCGTCGCGAGGCGGCAAAAACTCAGTTCAATCAGTCCACGACGCAGCAGAAACGCGAGGCGATACAGGCCCGCCGGGACAATCCCACCGCGCAGCAGCAACAGCGCCGCGATGCCATCAAAGCCCGCCACGATAACCCGACGCCGCAACAGCAACAGCGGCGGGAAAAGCTGCAGCAGCGCCAGAGCGCTTCCCGCGCCACGGCGTTGAGCGGCAATGACAGCCGTTCACCGTCCTGGCAGGCGCAGCGTCAGCGCGGCGAACAGAGCCGCCAGCGTCTGAACCGCGAACAGCGCAGCTCGTTACGTGAACATGCGGCCGAACGCCGTGAACTTAACCGTCGTTAATCAGGCAGGGATCATGAAACTACAGAAAATTATCGCCGGATTGCTGCTGCTGTTACCGGTGATGGGTCAGGCGCAGCAGGCGTTCAGCACGCCGGAGCAGGCCGCCAGTACGCTAGTCAGCGCCATCCAGGATCAAAATGACAGCGTGCTGACGCAACTGCTCGGCGATGACTGGCAGCAGATCCTGCCGCCGGACGGGGCAGATGCGCAAGCCGTGGCGCGTTTTCTGCGCGACTGGCAGATAAGCCATCAGATTGATGAGCAGAACGGCGTGGCGCACCTGAGTGTCGGGCGCAGTCAGTGGCAGCTCCCCATCCCGATGGTGAAAACCGCCGCGGGCTGGCAGTTTGATACCGCACGCGCCGCCGACGAAATCCTCACCCGTACCCTCGGGCGCAATGAGCTGTCAGCTATTAACGCGCTCCAGGCTTATTTGGACGCGCAGCGGGATTACTTCGCCCTTAACCACCATTACGCGCAGAAGCTTATCAGCAGCGAGGGTAAAAAAGATGGCCTCTACTGGCCGGTGTCACCGGGGGAAGCGCACAGCCCGCTTGGCCCGGCGTTCAGCCCGACCGCGCCCGGCGAGGGTTATCACGGCTATCGTTTCCGGCTGCTGACGGGTAAGGGGCAAGGTAATGATGCGCCTGCCGCGCTGCTGGCGTGGCCGCTGGACTACGGCAAAACCGGCGTCGCCACCTTTGTGGTTGACGGTCAGGATCGGGTATATCAGCGGGATTTCGGCGCGCAGACGGCGCAGCAGATTGCGGGGATAACGCAGTTTACGCCGGACGAGCAGTGGCAACCGGTGCAGCCCTGAAGGTAAAACGCGGGCATAAAAAAAGCGGCTATTAAGCCGCTTTAATGTCCGGTCCTGTTTGCCCGGCGGCGCAAGCTTGCCGGGCCTACATCTTTTAAATTTGCAGGCCGGGTAAGGCGAAGCCGCCACCCGGCAACACAAACTCAGACGCTTATTTCTTTTTCGCTTTCGGGTTCGGCAGGTCGGTGATGCTACCTTCGAACACTTCAGCAGCCAGGCCCACGGACTCATGCAGAGTCGGGTGCGCATGGATAGTCAGCGCCAGATCTTCCGCGTCACAGCCCATTTCGATAGCCAGACCGATTTCGCCCAACAGCTCGCCGCCGTTAGTACCGACAATAGCGCCACCGATCACACGGTGAGTCTCTTTGTCGAAAATCAGTTTGGTCATACCGTCTGCGCAGTCGGACGCGATAGCACGGCCAGAAGCAGCCCACGGGAAGGTGGCGGTTTCGTAGCTGATGCCTTTCTCTTTCGCTTCTTTCTCGGTCAGACCAACCCAGGCAACTTCCGGCTCGGTGTACGCGATGGACGGGATCACTTTCGGATCGAAGTAGTGCTTCATGCCGGCGATAACTTCAGCGGCAACGTGACCTTCGTGAACGCCTTTGTGCGCCAGCATCGGCTGACCGACGATATCGCCGATAGCGAAGATGTGCGGTACGTTGGTACGCAGCTGTTTGTCGACACGGATAAAGCCACGGTCGTCCACTTCCACGCCAGCTTTGCCTGCGTCGAGGTTTTTACCGTTCGGCACACGGCCGATAGCCACCAGCACGGCGTCATAACGCTGCGCTTCAGCAGGGGCTTTTTTGCCTTCCATGGAAACGTAAATACCGTCTTCTTTAGCTTCAACGGCAGTCACTTTGGTTTCCAGCATCAGGTTGAATTTCTTGCTGATACGCTTGGTGAAGACTTTAACGATATCTTTGTCAGCCGCCGGGATCACCTGGTCGAACATTTCAACCACGTCGATCTCTGAACCCAGCGCATGGTACACGGTGCCCATTTCCAGACCAATGATACCGCCACCCATAACCAGCAGGCGCTTAGGTACTTCTTTCAGCTCCAGAGCGTCGGTGGAATCCCATACGCGCGGATCTTCATGCGGAATGAACGGTAGTTCGATCGGACGGGAACCCGCCGCGATGATCGCGTTGTCGAAGTTGATTACGGTTTTGCCGTTTTCGCCTTCCACTTCCAGGGTGTTAGCCCCGGTGAATTTACCCAGACCGTTCACCACTTTTACTTTACGGCCTTTCGCCATACCGGCCAGACCGCCAGTCAGTTGGGTGATGACTTTTTCTTTCCAGGTACGAATCTTGTCGATATCGGTTTTCGGTTCGCCGAAGACGATACCGTGCTCAGCCAGCGCTTTGGCTTCTTCGATAACTTTAGCAACATGCAGCAGCGCTTTAGAAGGGATACAGCCGACGTTCAGACAAACACCGCCGAGGGTGTTGTAACGTTCAACAATGACGGTTTCCAGACCTAAATCAGCGCAACGGAAGGCAGCAGAGTAACCTGCCGGGCCTGCCCCAAGTACCACGACCTGAGTTTTGATTTCAGTACTCATCATGACCTCTTATTGATTTCCGGCAGTCCAGGGGACGTATCGCCCTTCTTCGCCGGGACGTTCTATCCGCCCGCATAGTACAAAATTGTTAACAATTTTGAAACAACAAACGGTAAACGAGTTGTCCTTTGTCCCAATAACCCCAGTAACATAATGAGATTACCAGAAAAAAGCCGACCGTCAGGCCGGCTTTCTTATTTACATCACCAGACGGCGAATATCAGACAGCATGTTATTGATGATAGTGATGAAACGCGCACCATCAGCACCGTCGATCACGCGGTGGTCGAAGGACAGAGAGATCGGCATCATCAGACGCGGCACGAACTCTTTACCATTCCAGACCGGCTCCATCGCGGATTTGGACACACCGAGGATAGCCACTTCCGGCGCGTTAACGATCGGCGCGAAGTGCGTAGTACCCAGGCCACCGATGCTGGAGATGGTGAAGCAACCGCCCTGCATTTCGCCAGCCGTCAGCTTACCGTCACGTGCTTTTTTGGAGATCACGGTCAGTTCACGGGACAGCTCGGTGATGCTCTTCTTGTTCACGTCTTTGAACACCGGAACCACCAGGCCATTCGGGGTATCAACAGCCACACCGATGTTGATGTATTTCTTCAGCGTCAGACGCTGCGCGTCTTCAGACAGGGAGCTGTTGAAGCGAGGCATCTGCTCGAGCGCTGCGGCAACGGCTTTCATGATGAAGACAACCGGGGTGAATTTCACGTCCAGTTTGCGCTTCTCAGCTTCGGCGTTCTGCTGCTTACGGAAGGCTTCCAGATCGGTGATGTCGGTTTTGTCGAAGTGCGTAACGTGCGGGATCATCACCCAGTTACGGCTCAGGTTAGCACCAGAGATTTTCTGGATACGGCCCAGTTCAACTTCTTCCACTTCACCAAACTTGCTGAAGTCCACTTTCGGCCATGGCAGCATGCCCGGCAGACCGCCGCCGGTAGCAGCAGCAGGTGCCGCTTCAGCGCGTTTAACCGCGTCTTTCACGTAAGCCTGAACGTCTTCGCGCAGGATACGGCCTTTACGACCTGTACCTTTCACTTTCGCCAGGTTCACACCGAATTCGCGCGCCAGGCGGCGGATCAGCGGGGTCGCGTGGACGTAAGCGTCGTTTTCAGCAAACTCAGATTTGCCTTCCGCTTTCGCCGGTGCAGCGGCGGCCGGTGCTTTCGCCGCCGGTGCTGGTGCTGCTTCCTGTTTGGCCGCAGCCGGAGCCGCAGCCGGGGCTGCGCCTTCCACTTCGAAGACCATGATCAGGGAGCCGGTAGACACTTTGTCGCCGGTGCTGATTTTGATCTCTTTCACGGTGCCCGCGAACGGTGCCGGAACTTCCATGGAGGCTTTGTCGCCTTCCACGGTGATCAGTGACTGCTCAGCGGCAACTTTGTCGCCCACTTTCACCATCACTTCGGTCACTTCAACTTCGTCACCGCCGATGTCCGGTACGTTGACGTCTTTCGCGCCCGCCGCTGCTGCCGGAGCAGAAGCCGCTTCTTCTTTAACCTGCGGTTTCGCGTCGCTGGCAGCCGGAGCGGCGCCTTCCACTTCGAAGACCATGATCAGGGAGCCGGTGGACACTTTGTCACCGGTGCTGATTTTGATCTCTTTCACGGTGCCCGCGAACGGAGCCGGGACTTCCATGGAGGCTTTGTCGCCTTCCACGGTGATCAGCGACTGCTCAGCAGCCACTTTGTCGCCGACTTTAACCATGATCTCGGTGACTTCAACTTCGTCGCCGCCGATATCCGGTACGTTGACGTCTTTGGCAGCCGCCGCAGCCGGTGCAGAGGCTGCTGCCGGTGCTGCTTCTTTCTTCTCTTCTGCTTTCGCAGGTGCTGCATCAGCAGCACCGTCAGCGGAATCGAAAATCATGATCAGTTTGCCAGTCTCGGTTTTGTCGCCAACAGAGACTTTGATCTCTTTAACAACGCCAGCCTGAGGTGACGGGACTTCCATAGAAGCTTTGTCGCCTTCTACGGTGATCAGCGACTGTTCAGCTTCAACTTTGTCGCCCACTTTGACCAGGATCTCGGTGATTTCAACTTCATCAGCCCCGATGTCCGGTACATTGATTTCGATAGCCATTCTTCTTTTACCTCTTACGCCAGACGCGGGTTAACTTTATCTGCATCGATGTTGAATTTGGTAATTGCTTCTGCAACTACTTTCTTGTCGATGTCGCCACGTTTAGCCAGTTCGCCCAGTGCTGCCACAACCACATAAGAAGCATCAACTTCGAAGTGGTGACGCAGGTTTTCACGGCTGTCAGAGCGACCGAAGCCATCAGTACCCAGTACGCGGTAATCGCTTGCCGGGATGAAGTTACGGATCTGCTCAGCGAACAGTTTCATATAGTCAGTTGATGCCACTGCCGGTGCGTCGCTCAGAACCTGTGCAACGTACGGTACGCGCGGCTCGTCGGTCGGGTGCAGCATGTTCCAGCGCTCACAATCCTGGCCATCGCGCGCCAGTTCGGTGAAGGAGGTCACGCTGAACACGTCAGAACCGATACCGTAGTCTTTCGCCAGGATCTGCGCTGCTTCACGTACGTGACGCAGGATAGAACCGGAGCCCAGCAGCTGAACTTTACCTTTCGCGCCTTCGACAGTTTCGAGTTTGTAGATACCTTTACGGATCCCTTCCTCGGCGCCTTCCGGCATCGCTGGCATGTGATAGTTTTCGTTCAGCGTGGTGATGTAGTAGTACACGTTCTCTTGCGCTTCACCGTACATACGATGCAGACCGTCATGCATGATGACAGCAACTTCGTAGGCGTAAGCCGGATCGTAAGAGATACAGTTCGGGATGGTCAGCGACTGAATGTGGCTGTGACCATCTTCGTGCTGCAGACCTTCGCCGTTAAGCGTAGTACGACCAGAAGTCCCGCCAATCAGGAAGCCACGAGCTTGCTGATCGCCTGCTGCCCAGCACAGGTCGCCGATACGCTGGAAACCGAACATGGAGTAGTAGATGTAGAACGGGATCATCGGCAGATCGTTGGTGCTGTAAGAGGTCGCAGCGGCCAGCCAGGAAGAACCTGCGCCCAGCTCGTTGATACCTTCCTGCAGGATCTGACCTTTCTCGTCCTCTTTATAGTAAGCAACCTGCTCACGGTCCTGCGGGGTATACTGCTGGCCGTTCGGGCTGTAAATACCAATCTGACGGAACAGACCTTCCATACCGAAAGTACGCGCTTCGTCGGCGATGATCGGTACGAGGCGATCTTTGATCGACTTGTTCTTCAGCATCACGTTCAGGGCACGCACGAAGGCGATAGTGGTGGAGATCTCTTTGTTCTGCTCTTCCAGCAGCTGGTTGAAGTCAGCCAGGGTCGGCAGCTCAAGCTTCTCAGAGAATTTCGGCTGACGAGACGGCAGGTAGCCGTTCAGCTTCTGACGCTGGGCGTGCAGGTAGGTGTGCTCTTCAGAACCTTCCGGGAAGGTAATGTAGGACAGCTTCTCAACCTGCTCATCGGTCACCGGCACATTGAAACGATCACGGATGTAACGTACACCGTCCATGTTCATTTTCTTCACCTGGTGGGCGATGTTTTTACCTTCAGCGGTGTCGCCCATGCCGTAACCTTTGATGGTATGGGCCAGGATAACAGTCGCTTTGCCTTTGGTTTCCTGCGCTTTCTTGAATGCAGCGTAGACTTTCTTCGGATCGTGGCCACCACGGTTCAGTGCCCAGATCTCATCGTCAGACCAGTCGGCAACCAGCGCGGCAGTTTCCGGGTATTTACCGAAGAAGTGCTCACGAACGTACGCGCCGTTTTTGGATTTGAAGGTCTGATAGTCGCCGTCAACGGTTTCGTTCATCAGCTGGATCAGTTTACCGCTGGTGTCTTTACGCAGCAGCTCATCCCAACGACCGCCCCACATCACCTTGATTACGTTCCAGCCAGCGCCTTCGAAGATGCCTTCCAGTTCGTTGATGATTTTGCCGTTACCGGTTACCGGGCCGTCCAGACGTTGCAGGTTACAGTTGATAACGAAGACCAGGTTATCCAGTTTTTCACGGGTCGCGATGGTGATCGCGCCTTTGGATTCCGGCTCATCCATCTCGCCGTCGCCAAGGAAGGCGTAAACGGTTTGCTGGGAAGTATCTTTCAGACCACGGTGTTCCAGATATTTCAGGAATTTAGCCTGGTAGATCGCACCAATCGGACCCAGACCCATAGAGACGGTCGGGAACTGCCAGAATTCCGGCATCAGTTTCGGGTGCGGGTAGGAAGACAGGCCATTGCCGTGAACTTCCTGACGGAAGTTGTTCATCTGCTCTTCAGTCAGACGACCTTCCAGGAATGCGCGAGCGTAAACGCCCGGAGAGATGTGGCCCTGGAAGTACACCAGATCGCCACCGTCTTTCTCGCTGCGTGCGCGGAAGAAGTGGTTGAAGCAAACTTCATACACAGTCGCAGAAGACTGGAAAGACGCCATGTGGCCGCCCAGCTCGAGGTCTTTTTTAGACGCACGCAGCACGGTCATGATGGCGTTCCAGCGGATAGCAGAACGAATGCGACGTTCCAGCTCCAGATTACCCGGGTATTCCGGCTCATCTTCAACGGCAATAGTATTTACATAGTTGCGAGCGTTTGAACCAGCTGCCACGTTAACGCCGCCTTTGCGGGCCTGAGACAGTAACTGGTCAATCAGATACTGAGCGCGCTCAACACCTTCTTCACGGATGACCGATTCGATCGCCTGTTGCCAGTCGCGAGTTTCGATCGGATCCACGTCATTGATTAAACGATCTGACATGGGTTTTTCCTTATCTATCTAATTTTCGTTGATTAATCTGGAACCTGTCCCATTGTATTTTCGGCAGAAAACACAATAAGACAGGTTCTGCGTTTAGTTGCCGCGCTCTAAATTATGGCGCTTAATCCTTTCTTTGCTGTAGGCGGCGCATGGAGCGTTCACGACGGCTCTGCTCACGGCTGCGGTCCAGCAATATTTCCTCAATAAACGCCAGATGCCGGTGAGACGCTTCACGCGCCTGCTCCGGCTCTCTGGCGATAATCGCCTCAAAAATTCTGGAGCGATGGTTGCTTACCAGCGGGAGCATTTCCCGGCGGGCATACAGCAATTCAAAATTCTGACGAACGTTCTGCGCCATCATTGGTTCCATGCAGCGTAGCAAATGCAGCAAAACCACATTGTGCGCCGCTTCGGTGACGGCAATCTGATACAGGACGACGGCATCGGCTTCGGCATCGAGATCCCCGGATTCCTGCGCGCGCTCGATCGCCTGATGCAGCTCGCGGATGCGCGCGCGATCGTCGTCGGTGCCACGCAAGGCCGCGTAATAGGCGGCAATGCCTTCAAGCGCGTGGCGCGTCTCAAGGAGGTCAAACTGGGATTCGGGGTGATCGGACAAAAGCTCTACCAGCGGATCGCTGAAGCTCTGCCACAGGTTACTCTGGACAAAGGTACCACCGCCCTGGCGACGCAGTAGCAGGCCCTTGGCTTCAAGGCGTTGGATCGCCTCGCGCAGCGAAGGACGGGAAACGTCGAACTGTTTAGCCAGCTCACGTTCCGGAGGAAGTTTTTCACCGGGGCGCAATGTCCCTTCAAGGATCAAAAACTCCAGTTGCTGCTCTATCACATCGGATAATTTAGGTTGGCGGATTTTACTGTAGGCCATTGTTCCCTGTCCTAAGCCGTTTTCCCGGAGTGCCATTTAACCGGAGTCAATTGGTCTGACCAATTTCATGTTCTTGACGCTAAAGTAACAAAGTATTCACCTTCTGTCCATACAGGTTTTGATTGAAATCAGGGAACCACGCACATTTTAACAACATTACAGAAATAACGTTTCAGAAATGTAACTTCGCACAAATGAGCCCGCTACTCATAAAGAGGCATATTTAACTTATGTGAAACGCCTGACCGGTAAAGTGAACCGATTCAGTCGCACGAAAAACGAGTAAATACCCATTTCTGGAGTGGAATTATGCATTTGGGGTAATGAAGAGGAGGAATGGCTACCATTTACAATTGGTTTCTTTTTATTCAGTCGTCATGCGCCCCTAATAAAGCAGGTGCATTCGCATGCGCTTACCACTATTCTGATGCAGACGAAAGACTCAGCGCCATATTTAAGAAAGACCTTTCGTAAACATATAAATACAACAAATGGAATTTCATCCGTACACGCACACAACAGCGTACTAATAATAACCACACACGAGGTTTCATGATGGAAGGTCAACAGCACGGTGAACTGCTGAAGCGCGGGCTTAAAAACCGCCACATTCAGCTTATTGCGCTGGGTGGAGCTATCGGGACTGGCCTGTTTCTGGGCAGCGCGTCAGTCATCCAGTCCGCCGGGCCGGGAATTATTCTCGGCTATGCGATTGCAGGTTTTATCGCTTTTCTGATCATGCGCCAGTTGGGCGAGATGGTGGTTGAAGAGCCGGTAGCCGGTTCGTTCAGCCATTTTGCCTATAAATACTGGGGCGGTTTCGCGGGCTTCGCGTCCGGCTGGAACTACTGGGTGCTGTACGTACTGGTCGCCATGGCGGAACTGACCGCCGTCGGTAAATACATCCAATTCTGGTGGCCGGAGATCCCGACCTGGGCGTCGGCCGCCGTGTTCTTCGTGGTGATCAACGCTATCAACCTCACCAACGTAAAAGTGTTTGGCGAGATGGAGTTCTGGTTTGCCATTATCAAAGTGATCGCGGTCGTGGCGATGATCCTGTTCGGCGGCTGGCTGCTGTTCAGCGACAGCGCCGGCCCGCAGGCCACCGTGCGCAACCTCTGGGAACAGGGCGGATTCCTGCCTAACGGCTTTACCGGGCTGGTGATGATGATGGCGATCATCATGTTCTCCTTCGGCGGGCTGGAGCTGGTGGGCATTACCGCCGCCGAAGCCGATAACCCGCAGGTCAGCATCCCGAAAGCCACCAACCAGGTGATCTACCGCATTCTGATCTTCTATGTGGGCTCGCTGGCGGTGCTGCTGTCACTGCTGCCGTGGACGCGCGTGACCGCCGACACCAGCCCCTTCGTGTTGATCTTCCATGAGCTGGGCGACACCTTCGTGGCTAACGCCCTGAACATTGTAGTGCTGACCGCCGCGCTGTCGGTGTACAACAGCTGCGTGTACTGCAACAGCCGTATGCTGTTCGGTCTGGCGCAACAGGGCAACGCGCCGAAAGTGCTGGCGAAAGTGGATAAACGCGGCGTGCCGGTGGGCACCATCCTCATCTCTGCGCTCTTTACCGCGCTGTGCGTGCTGATCAACTACCTGGCACCGGGCGAAGCCTTCGGCCTGCTGATGGCGCTGGTGGTTTCGGCCCTGGTGATCAACTGGGCGATGATAAGCCTGGCGCACATGAAGTTCCGCCGCGCGAAAGATTTGCAGGGTGTGAAAACCCGCTTCCCGGCCCTGTTCTATCCGCTGGGTAACTGGATCTGCCTGCTCTTTATGGCGGCAGTGCTGGTGATTATGGCGATGACCCCGGGCATGGCGATCTCCGTCTGGCTGATCCCGGTGTGGATGCTCATCCTTGCCGTCGGTTACTTCTTCAAACAGAAGAACCTCAAAACCGCAAAAGCCCATTAATCTTGTTGCTTTCCCCCCTCTCCTTCGGGCGAGGGGGACCCGCCCCTGTTACCTGGTTCACACTTTCCCCTGCATAGCCATTTTGTCCATCTCTTTAACTTAAACCTGCTACGCAAAAAAGTCATAGCGTGCGAATAATTCTCTCCATATCTCAACGGGAGAATTGTCGATGGACAACGCTAAACTGTCAGTCAAAGAAAAGATCGGCTACGGAATGGGAGACGCCGGATGTAATATTATCTTTGGCGCTATCATGTTGTTTGTGAATTATTTCTATACGGACATATTTGGTCTGGCTCCGGCGCTGGTGGGCGTATTACTGCTTTCCATCCGCGTAATTGACGCCGTAACCGACCCGATTATGGGCGCGCTGGCAGACAGAACGAAGAGCAAATATGGGCGATTTCGTCCATGGCTGTTATGGATCGCCGTGCCTTACGCGGTGTTCAGCGTGCTGATGTTTACCACGCCGGACTGGACATATAACAGCAAGGTTATCTATGCGTTTGTCACCTACTTCCTGCTGTCGCTGACCTATACCGCCATCAACATTCCTTACTGCTCGCTGGGCAGCGTGATCACCAACGATCCAAAAGAGCGCGTCGCCTGTCAGTCTTACCGTTTTGTGATGGTGGGGATCGCCACCCTGCTGTTGTCGCTGACGCTGCTGCCGATGGCGGAGTGGTTTGGCGGCGAAGATAAAGCCAAAGGCTACCAGATGGCGATGACGGTGCTGGCGTTTATCGGCATGTGCATGTTCCTCTACTGCTTTGCGACGGTACGCGAGCGCGTCAAACCCGCCGTCCCGACCAATGACGATCTGAAAAAAGACTTCAAAGACGTCTGGAAAAACGACCAGTGGGTACGCATTCTGCTGCTCACCCTGTGCAATGTCTGCCCGGGCTTCATCCGCATGGCGGCCACCATGTACTACGTCACCTGGGTCATGGGACAAAGCACCCATTTCGCCACCCTGTTTATCAGCCTCGGCGTGGTGGGCATGATGATTGGCAGTATGCTGGCGAAAGTGCTGACCGACCGCTGGTGTAAATTGCAGGTCTTCTTCTGGACCAACATTGTGCTGGCGATTTTCTCCGGCGGCTTTTACTTCCTGGATCCGCAGGCGACGACGCTTATCGTGATGCTCTATTTCCTGCTTAACGTTATTCATCAAATCCCCTCCCCGCTGCACTGGTCGCTGATGGCGGACGTGGATGACTACGGCGAGTGGAAAACCGGTAAACGCATCACCGGCATCAGCTTCTCCGGCAACCTGTTCTTCCTGAAAGTGGGTCTGGCGGTTGCCGGGGCGATGGTCGGCTTCCTGCTCTCCTGGTATGGTTACGACGCGGGTGCGAAAGCGCAAAGCGCAAGCGCCATTAACGGTATCGTACTGCTGTTCAGCGTCATTCCGGGCGTGGGCTATTTGATCACCGCGGGCGTGGTACGCCTGTTGAAAGTCGACCGTGAAACCATGAAACAGATCCAGAGCGATCTGGAGAAACGTCGCACTAATTATCGCGAGCTGAATGAGACTGCTTCCCATCAGCCGGTTAAACCATAAGGAAAGCCTGATGAACCCGTGGCCCAATCCCTTTATCGAACAACGCGCCGATCCCTTTATTCTGCGCCACGACAACGCCTACTATTTTGTCGCCTCAGTGCCGGAATACGATCGGCTGGAGATCCGCCGCGCCGCCACTATCGAAGGATTGCGCGATGCGCCTGCCAGCGTGGTCTGGCGTAAACCCGCCAGCGGCCCGATGAGCCAGCTTATCTGGGCGCCGGAGCTGCATCATCTTAACGGCAAGTGGTATCTCTATTTTGCCGCCACGCACACCCACGATCTGGATGCGCTGAATATGTTCCAGCACCGTATGTTTGTGCTGGAGTGCGCCGACACCGATCCGCTGACCGGTCGCTGGACGGAAAAAGGGCAGATCAAAACACAGTTCGACTCTTTCTGCCTGGATGCCACTACCTTTAAGCATCAGGGTAAACAGTGGTACCTGTGGGCGCAAAAAGATCCGGCCATTGAAGGCAACTCAAACCTGTACCTGGCAGAGCTGGAAAATCCCTGGACGATTAAGGGTCAGCCGGTGATGTTAAGCAAACCCGAATTTGACTGGGAGTGCCGGGGCTTTAAGGTCAATGAAGGCCCGGCGGTGCTGTTCCATGGCGATCGGTTATTTATCAGCTATTCCGCCAGCGCCACCGATGAAAATTACTGCCTGGGCCTGCTGTGGATCGCTATTGACGCCGACCCGCAGCAGCCGGAAAACTGGCATAAATCCCCGCAGCCGGTCTTTGTGACCAGCTATGAGAATCGCCAGTACGGGCCGGGTCACAACAGCTTTACGCAAACGCCGGACGGCCAGGACGTGCTGGTTTACCACGCGCGCAACTACACCGAGATCGAAGGCGATCCGCTGTACGATCCGAACCGTCATACGCGGCTGAAAGTGATCCACTGGAAAGAGGACGGGATGCCGGACTTTGGGGTGCCACCGGCGGATAACAATTAAGAAGATTGCCCGGCGGCGCTTCGCTTGCCGGGCCTACATATGCTTGTAAGCGCAGGATCTGTAGGCCGGATAAGCGCAGGATATGTAGGCCGGGTAAGCGCAGGATCTTGTAGGCCGGGTAAGCACAGCGCCACCCGGCATCGTCTCAAAAATTACACCAGCGTCCCGTAAATCGTCAGCAGCGCCACCACAACCACCACCACAAAGGACGTTTTCTTCGCCATTGAAACCGCCACTTTTGGCGTTTCAACGCGGTCCAGATGCGGCTCACGCGCCAGCGAATACTGCGCCAGCCGTGTCAACACCTGATACTGCGACGTATGACGATCGTAAAGTGACGCAAACCAGGCCGGAAGCGCCTTTTCACCGTGACCAATCAGCGCATACACCACGCCCACCAGCCGTACCGGGATCCAGTCCAGCACATGCAGAATGGCATCAATCCCGGACTGATGGCGCTGCGGCGGCGTCATATAACGTGCCAGCCACGACTGCCAGGCGCGTAAAAACGCATAGCCTACCAGCGTCACCGGTCCCCATGTCCCGCCGACGATAAACCAGAACAGCGGCGCGAGGTAAAAGCGGAAGTTAATCCACAACAGCGCATTTTGCAGCTCGCGTAAAAACTCACGCTCATCGCAGTCCGGCGGCACGCCGTGGATCATCGTCAGTTCACTGGCCATTGCGCCGCGCGCATGGGCATCATCCCGCGCTGCGGCCTTCAGATAAGCATGGTAGTGCAGCCGTACTTTGCCCGCGCCGATACACAACAGCCCGAGCAGGATCCACACCACCAGCAGCGGCACGTTGTAAAACAGGCCATAAAGCGCGCGTAACACGAGAAAGGTCGCCAGCATCGCCAGCGCGGTCATACCCAGCGTATGGAACATCGAAAAATGGCGGATGCGGCGGAACAGCACTTCAAGGCGGTGATCAAGCTGCCAGTGCTCGCCGAGTTTAAACAGGCGCTCGGCAATCAGAACTAACAGCATAGTAAACAACGTCATGTCATCTCCTTATCTGACGAGGGGGTGACCAGAGCACGAAATGTCGCCCAGTCAAAAGCCGGGCCGGGATCGGTTTTACGCTCAGGTGCGATATCGCTGTGCCCGGTTATATTGTCAGCAATTGCCGGATAAAGCCCGATCAATGTTTGCGTCACCGCGGCTAACTGCTGATATTGCGCCGGGGTGTAGGGCGTGGTGTCCGTTCCCTCAAGCTCTATGCCGATGGAAAAATCATTGCACCGCTGGCGGCCCGCATAACAAGACACACCCGCATGCCAGGCGCGTTTATCGAAAGGAACGTACTGCACGATTTCGCCATCACGACGGATCAGGCAATGTGCTGACACGCGCAGATGGGCAATCTCAGCGAAGAAGGGATCGGCTTGCGGATCCAGCGTACCGGTGAACAGCGCATCAATCCACGGCCCGCCAAATTGTCCGGGCGGCAGGCTTATATTATGCACAACCAGTAACGAGGGGGTCTCATCGTCCGGGCGGCAGTCATGGTGCGGCGAAGGCACATGGCGAGCATCCACCAACCAGCCCTTGTTTAACAGCATGCAGGATCTCCTAAGATATGGTGCTGATACACGGTTCAGAGTAGCATGTTTCAATCTTTTGATTCGTTACCCTTTTTGGAGTTTATCATGCCGCCTCGCCGCTATAACCCCGACCATCGACGTGACGCGCTTTTAGAACGTATTAACCTCGACATTCCTGCCGCTGTGGCGCGCGCGCTGCAGGAAGATCTCGGTGGAGAGGTGGATGCGAACAATGATATTACCGCCCAATTATTGCCCGCAGACGACCGCGCACACGCCGTGGTGATCACCCGCGAAGACGGTATTTTCTGCGGCAAACGCTGGGTGGAAGAAGTCTTTATTCAGCTGGCTGGCGATGATGTCGCCCTGACGTGGCATGTCGCCGATGGCGATGCCATCACCGCGAATCAAACGCTGTTTGAACTCGACGGCCCGTCCCGCGTGCTGCTGACCGGCGAGCGTACGGCGCTGAACTTTGTGCAAACGCTCTCCGGCGTCGCCAGCGTGGTCAGCCGCTACGTCGCGCTGCTGGCGGGCACCAAAACGCAGCTGCTGGATACGCGCAAAACCCTGCCGGGGCTGCGTACCGCGCTGAAATATGCCGTGCTGTGCGGCGGCGGGGCGAATCATCGCCTCGGGCTGTCGGATGCCTTCCTGATCAAAGAGAACCACATTATCGCCGCGGGCAGCGTCCGTCAGGCAGTGGAAAAAGCCTTCTGGCTGCACCCCGACGTGCCGGTGGAAGTGGAAGTGGAAACCCTGGATGAGCTGGATGATGCGCTGAAAGCCGGGGCCGACATCATCATGCTCGACAACTTCGACACTGACCAAATGCGCGAAGCGGTGAAGCGCGCCAGCGGCCAGGCGCGGCTGGAAGTGTCCGGCAATGTCACCGCAGAAACGATCCGCGAATTTGCCGACACCGGCGTGGATTACATTTCCGTGGGCGCGCTGACCAAGCATGTGCAGGCGCTGGATCTGTCGATGCGTTTTCGCTGATAGCGTGCGTTGCCCGGCGGGAGTCGTCGGGCAATTTTTCGTAGCCGCTCGCAATAATCGTGCTGAATATTGCAACACGCGTAAAATCTTCTGAAGCCGCCTTCGCGGATACGTTTTATCCCCTCGCACCGCCCCGCCGTTACTGCCAGAGTCGCTCCAGGTCAACAAGGAGCACATTATGGACACGCAAAAAGGATTTACCTTAATTGAGCTAATGGTGGTTATCGGCATTATTTCCATCCTCAGCGCCATCAGCATTCCCGCCTATCAGAACTACCTGCGCAAAGCGGCGCTGACGGACATGCTGCAAACCTTCATCCCCTACCGGACAGCCATTGAACTGTGCGCCCTCGATCATGGCGGCGTGGCGGTCTGCGATGCGGGCAGCAACGGCATTCCGTCGCCCACCACCACCCGCTATGTCTCCGCCATGAGCGTGGTGAAAGGCGTCGTGGCGCTTACCGGACAGGAAAGCCTGACCGGGCTTGGCGTTACCCTCACGCCACAGTGGAATAACAGCAATGGCATGACGGGCTGGGATCGGCTGTGCACGGTGCAGGACGATGGCGCGCTGAAACAGGCCTGTGAAGAGGTGTTTCGCTTCAGCGGTCAACAGGAGGCGAAATGAAACAGGAACAGTTGATCGCGTTATGTCAGCGTCATAACGCCCTGCTGCTGGAGAGTAACGATCGGCGCATCGCTATCGCGGTTATAAACGAGCCGTCTGACGATCTGATGGCTGCGCTGCGCTTTGCTACCCAAAAGCGTATCGACATTGAGTGCTGGACGGCAGAGGAGATGGAAAAACACCGGCAGCGTCTCTCTGCGCCGCAGCTATCTGTTGTGACGCAGGACAGCGCCACCACAACGGCGTTTCTCGATCATACCCTGCAACAGGCGCTGACGCTGCGGGCATCGGATATTCACTTTGAGCCGGGCGAGGCTGATTTTCGAATTCGTCTGCGGGTGGACGGCGTACTGCACACCTTGCCGCCGGTGGCGCCAGCCATGGCGAAAACCCTGGTGGCGCGTCTTAAGGTACTGGGCAATCTTGACATTGCCGAGCGCCGCCTGCCGCAGGACGGGCAGTTTACCGTAACACTCAACGGTAAAGCCATTTCGTTTCGCATTGCCACCCTGCCCTGCCGCTACGGTGAAAAAGTTGTTCTGCGTCTGCTGCATCAGGTCAATCAGACGCTGGAGCTGACGCAACTGGGCATGCTGCCGGAACAGCTGGCGCAGTTTCAGACCGCGCTCAGCAAACCCCAGGGCCTGCTGCTGGTGACCGGGCCTACCGGCAGCGGTAAAACGGTGACGCTCTACAGCGCCTTACAGTCGCGTAACAGCGATGAGGTGAATATTTGCAGCGTGGAAGATCCTGTTGAAATCCCGCTGGCGGGACTTAATCAGACGCAAATCAATCCACGTGCGGGCCTGAGCTTTCAGAGCGTACTGCGCGCGCTGCTGCGTCAGGATCCGGATATCGTCATGGTTGGTGAGATCCGCGATGGCGAAACGGCGGAAATCGCTATTAAAGCCTCGCAGACCGGGCATCTGGTGCTGTCGACGCTGCACACCAACTCCACCAGCGAAACCCTGACGCGCATCCAGCAAATGGGCGTTGCGCCATGGATGCTCGCCTCGGCGCTTTCGCTGGTGGTGGCGCAACGGCTGGTGCGCAAACTCTGCCCGCACTGCCGGTCAAAAATCCAGAGCGACACGCTGATCCCGCCAGCGCTGTGGCCGCGCCCGTTACCACGATGGCAGTCCACTGGCTGCGACCAGTGCTATCACGGTTTTTACGGCAGGATCGCGCTGTTTGAGGTGCTGCCGGTAAACAAGCCGCTGCGGCATGCCATCGCCGCGGGGGATACGGCCAGCGACATTCATCGCAAAGCGCGGCAGGCCGGAATGACCACGCTGTTCGAGAGCGGCTGTCTGGCCGTCGAGCGCGGACTGACCACGCAGGAAGAGCTGCTGCGCGTACTGGGTATTCCCCATGCCGACTAATACCCTGTGGCAGTGGCGCGGGCTGGATCAGGCGGGACATCCACGCGAGGGGCTGCTGTGGGGTGAGGACCGGGTCAGCGTGGCGATGGCCTTACAGCACCGCGCTGTGCACCTCTTACAGCTTAAACGCTGTCCGGTGCATGCGCGCGCCTGGCGGGGAACGCACAGCGAGGAGGTGATCCGCCAGCTGGCGACCCTGTTGCAGGCGGGGCTGGCGTTGCCGGATGGGTTACGGCTTTTAGCCGGACAGCATCCGCGCCCCCAGTGGCAGGCGCTGCTGCAACACCTGGCGGAGGAGCTGGAACAGGGCACGCCGTTTTCGGCGGCGATCCAGCAGTGGCCGCAGGCCTTTCCCCCGCTGTATGTTGCCCTGATCCACACCGGTGAACTGACGGGTAAACTCGATAGCTGTTGTTTTGAACTGGCGGCCCGGCAAAAGGCGCAGCGGCTGCTGGCGGCGAAGGTTAAAAAGGCACTGCGCTATCCGCTGATCGTCTTATCGCTGGCGGTGCTGATTGTGCTGGCAATGGTTTACCTGGTGCTGCCGGAGTTCGCCGCCATCTACCGCACCTTTAACGCGCCGCTGCCGGCGTTAACGCGCGGCGTGATGGCGCTGGCGGACGGTATACACCAGTGGGGCGCGGCGGTGCTGGTACTGTTTATCGCGCTGATTCTTACCCTGTATAAGCTGCGTAAAAAGCCGCGCTGGTTGCGCTATCGTCAGCGCCTGTTGCTGCGGTGTCCGGTGGTGGGCGCACTCCTGCGCGGGCAAAAGCTCAGCCAGATTTTTACCGTGCTGATGCTTACGCAAAACGCCGGTATCGCCTTTTTGCAGGGGCTGGAGAGTGTGGAAAATACGCTGCCCTGCCCGTACTGGCGTGACCTGCTGCATCAGGCGCATCATGAGATCACCCATGGCGCACCTATCTGGCAGGCGCTGAAGAACAGCGGTGAATTTACCCCGCTCTGCGTACAGCTGGTCAGAACCGGCGAAGCGTCGGGGGCGCTGGATACCATGCTCGGCGATCTGGCGCGCTATCACAGCGAAAAGACGCAGCAGCTGGCGGATAACCTGGCCGCACTGCTGGAGCCGATCATGCTGATAGTGACGGGGTTAATTATTGGTACGCTGGTGGTGGCCATGTATCTGCCGGTGTTTCATCTGGGGGATGCAATGAGCGGAATGGGATAGATAAGGCTGGCGCAGCGAACCGCGCCAGCAAAGGCATCAGAGACTGTTGAACACGCGGTTCTCTTGCTCCGCCACGCGGATGAAGGTGGTGCGTTTGGTCAGCTCTTTCAGACGGGACGCGCCCACATAGGTGCAGGCAGAACGCAGACCGCCGAGGATATCGCGGGCGGTATTTTCAACCGGGCCACGCAGCGGCAGCTTCACGGTTTTACCTTCGGCTGCACGGTAACCCGCTACGCCGCCGACATGACGATTCATGGCGGATTCAGAGCTCATGCCGTAGAACAGCATGAATTTGTCACCGTCTTCTTCAACAACGGTACCGCCGCTTTCATCGTGTCCCGCCAGCATACCGCCGAGCATCACGAAATCTGCGCCGCCGCCGAAAGCTTTCGCCACATCGCCCGGTACGGTGCAGCCGCCATCGCTGACGATTTGCCCGCCCAGACCGTGCGCCGCATCGGCACATTCGATCACTGCGGAAAGTTGCGGGTAGCCAACGCCGGTTTTCACTCGGGTGGTACACACGGAGCCGGGGCCAATGCCTACTTTGACAATATCCGCGCCGCAAAGGATCAGCTCTTCACACATTTCGCCGGTCACCACGTTGCCCGCGCAGATGGTTTTATTGGGCCAGGCTTCACGCGCTTTGGTCACAAACTGCGAGAAGTGTTCGGAGTAACCATTTGCCACGTCAATGCAAATAAAGTTCAGGGCCGGATTCAGGGCAAGGATCTGGCGGGTTTTGTCGAAATCCGCATCAGAAGTGCCGGTGGACACCATCACGTGTTTTAACACCGCGTCGGATTCACGCGCAACGAACGCCTGCCAGTCGGCTACGGAATAGTGTTTATGTACTGCCGTCAGGATGTCGAATGAAGCCAGTGCTTTTGCCATCGCGAAGGTGCCGACGGTATCCATATTGGCGGCAATAATCGGCACCCCTGACCAGGCCATACCTGAATGCTTAAAGGTGAATTCGCGTCCCAGTTCAACGTCGGAACGGCTTTTGAGGGTAGAACGTTTAGGGCGGATAAGGACGTCTTTGAAACCTAACTTCAAATCTTCTTCGATACGCATGTAGGGGTCCTGGGGTTAATGGCGATAAAAGCATACTGTCAAACACACAACTCCAGTGACGCTATCATACGCACTAAATAGGTCTGCGCAAGACTGCGAAATTCTCTTTTTTTACGCTACAATCCTATAAATTTACCTGGAAAACGGCTCAGTTTCGCCGCATCTGACGCCCCGTTTTCTGTACGAATTATAACCGATTGATTTACGAAACAAATAAATTGACCGGTCGTCGTCTGGCTGACCATTTTGGGATTTTGTTTTATGGGGTATACGGTCGCCTTAACCGGGGGTATTGGCAGTGGCAAAACCACTGTCGCAAACGCTTTCTCCCGCTGTGGGGTTAACGTAGTAGACGCTGATGTTATCGCCCGCCAGGTGGTGGAACCGGGTACGCCCGCGCTGGCTGCCATCGGCGAGCACTTCGGCGATACGGTGATTAACGCAGACGGGACGTTAAATCGTCGCGTGCTGCGCGAACGCATTTTTTCCTCCCCGGCAGAAAAAGCCTGGCTTAACGCCTTACTGCATCCTTTAATTCATCAGGAAACCCAGCGCCAGATTGCCCAGGCGACATCCCCTTATGTCTTATGGGTCGTTCCGTTACTGGTGGAAAACCAGTTACATACCAAAGCCGATCGGGTGCTGGTGGTGGACGTCTCGCCTGAAATACAACTCTCTCGCACCATGCAGCGCGATGGCGTAACACGCGAACATGCCGAACATATACTCGCCGCGCAGGCGACGCGGGAAGCTCGCCTGGCCATCGCTGACGATATTATTGACAATAATGGCGCACCAGATGCCGTGGCATCGGATGTTGCCCGCCTGCATGCCGCGTACCTTAGCTACGCCGCCCGGGCCGTTTCACAGGAAAAAGCGTAATGCACACCCATGTCCTCTTTGAACATCCGCTTAATGAAAAAATGCGCACCTGGTTGCGCATTGAATTTTTGGTCCAGCAGCTGTCATGCCGTTTACCCATCGCTGATTCCACCGACGCGCTGCATTTTTTCCGTAATATCGGCGACCTGCTGGATGTGTTCGAACGCGGGGAAGTACGCACAGAATTGTTAAAAGAGCTGGAGCGCCAGCAGCGTAAACTTAAAGCCTGGGTCGAAGTGCCGGGCGTGGATCAGGAGCGGATCGCCGCTCTCAGCGATCAGCTCAGACAGTGCAGCACGACGCTGATGTCGGCCCCGCGCATCGGCCAGTTATTGCGTGAAGATAAACTCATTGGCCTGGTTCGCCAGCGTCTGAGCATTCCCGGCGGCTGCTGTAGCTTTGATTTGCCGACGCTGCACCTGTGGCTGCATTTACCCCAGGCGCAACGGGATGAGCAGGTCAGCGTCTGGCTTAACAGCCTGCAGCCCCTGACCCAGACGTTAACCCTGATCCTCGAATTAGTGCGTAATTCCGCGCCATTCCGTAAGCAGACCAGCCTGCATGGTTTTTACCAGGATAACGGCGAGGATGCCGATTTACTGCGTCTGCAACTTGCGCTGTCGGATGCGCTCTATCCGCAAATTTCCGGCCATAAAAGCCGCTTCGCCATTCGCTTCCTGCCGCTGGACAGTGAAAATGGCGTGATCCCTGAGCGTCTGGATTTTGAACTGGCCTGCTGTTAAGGAACTGATATGTCTGAAGTTATGATCGTAAACTGCCCGACCTGCGGGAAAAAAGTTGTCTGGGGCGACGTCAGCCCGTTTCGCCCGTTTTGTTCTAAACGCTGCCAGCTGATCGATCTCGGCGAGTGGGCCGCAGAAGAAAAACGCATCCCGAGCTCCGGCGAGCTTAATGACAGCGACGACTGGAGCGAAGAGAAGCCCTAAAGTTCCTGGTGTAACCGGGTGACGATAGGCGCGTTCGCGGGCGGGAAATCGTCCGCATTCAGCGCCTGCTGCGCTATCCAGCCGCCCGGTTGACCTTCCCTGCCCCAGGGTTCGCCTTCCCAGCTTTCCACCAGATAGAACCACAGCGTAATATGCAGTTCCGGGTAGCTGTACTCCAGCCGCTCGTACAGCTGCGCGCTGGTGACGACAATCCCCACCTCTTCTTCCAGCTCGCGCACCAGCGCCTGCTCCGGGGTTTCACCCGCTTCGATTTTGCCGCCGGGAAACTCTTTTTTGTTTGCCATATGCGCGTCGGCAGCGCGCTGGGTAATAAAGATTTCACCCTGCGCATTGCGGATGATGCCGGCAGAAATATGCAGTACTTTCATTCATTTCGCTCCATAAAAAAGGCGCAGATATCTGCGCCTTTTGTGGTGGTCGTGACAGGATCAGTTCAGACGGCCATGACACTGTTTGAATTTCTTACCGGAACCGCACGGGCAGGGATCGTTACGACCCACTTTGCGTTCGCCGGTCTGTGCGGCCAGCGCTTCTGCGGCTTCAGCTTCGTCGGTCTGGTGGCTGAGCTGTTGCATCTGCGCCAGACGTTCAGCTTCCTGACGACGCTGCTGCTCCATCTCTTCCACTTCTTCCGGTTCGCGCACCTGCACCTTGCTCAGGGTGCTGATCACTTCGTACTTCAGGGATTCGAGCATCGCCGCGAACATGGCGAAGGATTCACGCTTGTATTCCTGCTTCGGATCTTTCTGCGCATAACCGCGCAGGTGAATACCCTGACGCAGATAATCCATGGCCGCAAGGTGCTCTTTCCACAGGGAATCCAGCGTTTGCAGCATCACGCCTTTTTCGAAGTGGCGCATCATCTCCGCGCCCACGATCTCTTCTTTGCGTTTGTAGACTTCAACCGCCTGAGTCAGAATACGCTCGCGCAGGGTTTCTTCGTGCAGCTCTGGCTCTTTATCCAGCCACTCGGCAATCGGCAGTTCCAGATCGAAATCGTTTTTCAGACGTTCCTGCAGACCAGGGATGTCCCACATTTCTTCCAGCGACTGCGGCGGAATGTGCGCATCGATGGTTGCCTTGAAGACATCTTCGCGGATGCTGTTGATGGTTTCGCTTACGTCGGACACGTCCAGCAGTTCGTTACGCTGGGTGTAAATCGCACGACGCTGATCGTTCGCCACATCATCATATTCCAGCAGCTGCTTACGAATATCGAAGTTACGGCTTTCCACTTTACGCTGAGCGTTGGCAATAGCTTTGGTCACCCACGGGTGTTCGATAGCTTCGCCCGGCTTCATACCCAGTTTACGCATCATGCCCGACACACGGTCAGAGGCAAAAATACGCATCAGCGCATCTTCCATCGACAGGTAGAAGCGTGAAGAACCTGCATCGCCCTGACGACCAGAACGGCCACGCAGCTGGTTATCGATACGACGGGATTCGTGACGTTCGGTACCGATGATGTGCAGACCGCCGGACGCCAGCACGGCATCGTGACGCGCCTGCCAGTCGGCTTTAATCTGCGCGATCTGCTCCGGGGTTGGATCTTCAAGTTCAGCAAGCTCTGCCTGCCAGCTACCGCCCAGCACGATATCCGTACCACGACCCGCCATGTTGGTGGCGATGGTCACCGCTGACGGATAACCCGCCTGTGCGACGATGGCCGCTTCGTTGGCGTGGAACTTGGCGTTCAGCACGTTGTGCTTGATACCCGCTTTTTCCAGTTCCTGAGACACCACTTCTGATTTCTCAATGGAGATAGTACCCACCAGCACCGGCTGGCCTTTGGCGGTACGCTCTTTAATATCTTCGATAATGGCCTGAATTTTTTCCGCTTCGGTCATGTAGACCAGATCCGGCATATCTTTACGGATCATCGGACGGTTGGTCGGCACCACCACCGTATCCAGCTTATAGATAGAGCTGAATTCGAAGGCTTCGGTGTCCGCGGTACCGGTCATACCGGCCAGTTTTTCATACAGGCGGAAATAGTTCTGGAAGGTGATGGACGCCAGCGTCTGGTTCTCGTTCTGGATTTGCACGCCTTCTTTGGCTTCAACCGCCTGGTGCAGACCATCAGACCAGCGACGGCCCTGCATGGTACGCCCGGTGTGCTCATCAACGATGATGACTTCGCCGTCTTTCACGATGTAGTCAACGTCACGGGTAAAGAGCACGTGCGCACGCAGCGCAGCGGTAACGTGGTGCATCAGCATGATGTTGGCCGGAGAGTACAGTGACTCGCCCTCTTCCATAATGCCTTCTTTGACCAGCAGCTCTTCCACCAGCACCAGACCGCGCTCGGTGATGTTCACCTGGCGGGATTTTTCGTCCACCGAGAAGTGACCTTCACCCTGGAAGGTGTCGGAGTCTTCTTTTTCCTGACGGATCAGGTTAGGAATGATTTTGTTGACGCGCATGTACATTTCAGAGCTGTCTTCAGCCGGGCCGGAAATGATCAGCGGCGTACGGGCTTCATCGATAAGGATGGAGTCCACCTCATCCACCAGCGCGTAGTGAAGCTTACGCTGCACTCGCTCTTCAGGGCTGAAGGCCATATTATCGCGCAGGTAGTCAAAGCCGTATTCGTTGTTGGTACCGTAGGTGATGTCAGCGGCATAAGCTTCGCGCTTCGCCGGAGCGGGCATATTAGGCAGGTTGATGCCCACCGTCAGGCCGAGGAACTCAAACAGTGGACGGTTGTTTTCGGCGTCACGCTGCGCCAGATAGTCGTTGACGGTAACCACGTGCACGCCTTTACCGCTCAGGGCGTTCAGGTAAGCGGGCAGGGTTGCGGTCAGAGTTTTACCTTCACCGGTACGCATCTCGGCGATGCAGCGTTCGTTCAGCACCATGCCGCCCAGCAGCTGTACGTCAAAGTGACGCATACCGAACACGCGTTTACTGGCTTCGCGCACCACCGCAAAGGCTTCCGGGATCAGGCTTTCAACGGTTTCGCCCTTTTCCAGACGCGCACGGAATTCACCGGTTTTCGCTTTCAGCTCATCGTCGGTGAGCTTTTCCATCGCCGGTTCCATGCTGTTAATGACACCCACCACTTTACGCATACGGCGCAGGGTACGGTCGTTACGACTACCAAAAACTTTTGTTAATAATTTGATTAGCATAATAAAAATCTCAAACGCCCCGCTTCGCGGAGTCTAATAAAAAGGAAAACACCAGAAAAGATCAGCTGAGGCGTTGAGGTCCGGCGCGGATCCCCTGCACCTGGCTCAGCCAGGCAGAGACGTTAAACGCCGTCGGGGAGAACGATGAGGCAGTGATGTACTGACGAACAATGACCGGAGGTTTTCTCTCCAGCGTCAGTAAGGCATTGAGCGTATCCAGCAGCGCGCGGTGGTGCGCCTCGCCAGGCAATGGCGCTTCCGCGACGGACAGCGTCTGCGGCGCCATAGCAAAAGAGAGATGGCGGATAACCGTGCGGATCGCGTGCTGATGCCAGTAATCCACGGTAAAACTGGGTCGGCGGTTTGCTTCCAGCAGCGCAAGGCTGGTGAAGTTAACCGGAGTGATGCGATCGTGATTACTGGCAGCGGTTCTGGCGGGTTGCGCGGCGTCAGCGTTGTTATTGAGCGTGGGGAGGCCGAGACTCGCCGCGACCATCCCTAACAAGAGATGCGGCCAGAAGTAGCGTCTGCCAAATTGTCGCCAGCGCGTCAGTAATCCGCTCACTTACCTCACCTGAATGATGCAAACCTGCACAGGTTTATTTGTGTATTCGTTTTTGTGCGCCCAAATATTACCACTAATGGCGTGACAGGACAGCAGTAATGAAGGCGTGGAAGAGGTAAAACTGCTTAAGAAAACACCGAACGCACCAGGAAAAATGCTGAAAACCGTAAGAGGAGTAACGGGCGGGCAGAAGAAGCGGAATACCGTGATTTAAAAACAAAAACGGCTGACACCCCTGACCGGAGAGAGTGCCAGGTTTGCCAGCCGAATTTTAATAATGGTATGGACTGTTACGCCAGAACCATTGTCGGTGCTTTGAACGCCAGCGGCATTTCTGCCTCGTCCTGGAACGTAACATATTCCCAGGCTTCCTGTTTTGCCAGGACTGCCTGCAACAGTTTGTTGTTCAGTGCGTGACCGGATTTGTACGCGGTAAATGCGCCGATGATATTGTGACCACACATAAACAGGTCGCCAATCGCATCCAGCATTTTGTGACGTACGAATTCGTCTTCAAAACGCAGACCGTCTTCGTTCAGTACGCGATAATCGTCAACGACGATGGCACAATCGAAACTACCGCCCAGGCACAAACCACGGGATTGCAGATATTCGATATCACGCATGAAGCCGAAAGTACGCGCACGGCTGATCTGACGCATGAACGCATCGGCAGAGAAGTTCATTGCATAGCGCTGGTTGCTGGAGTCAATCGCCGGATGGTTGAAGTCGATGGTAAAGTCCAACGAGAAACCATTGTACGGTTTAAATTCAGCCCATTTATCGCCATCTTCAACGCGAACTGTCTCTTTAATGCGAACGAATTTCTTCGCGCAGTTAAGCTCTTCGATACCAGCATCAAGTAGCAGGTAAACGAACGGCGCGGCACTACCGTCCATGATCGGGATTTCTGGCGCGTCGACTTCAATCATGATGTTGTCGATACCCAGACCCGCCAGAGCGGCGTTAAGGTGCTCTACGGTAGAAATTCGTACGTCATGCTCATTGACCAGGCAAGTACAGAGCATGGTATCACGCACAGATTTGGCATCAGCCGGGAAATCTACCGGTGGATTCAAGTCGGTGCGACGATAGATGACCCCGGTGTTTGCCGGCGCAGGGCGTAGCGTCAGTGTGACTTTCTTGCCGGTATGTAAACCGACGCCAGTCGCCTGAACGATACGTTTAAGAGTCCTTTGTTTGATCATCGTATTATCTCGCCTAATTACCTATCCAACCAGATTGTACTACACAACCGGTGGGCCAGTTTAGCACAAAGAGCGGAGATGCCCAACTTCCAGCCAATTCTTAATCAGCCTGTTTACGCAAAAATGCCGGGATATCCAGATAATCCGGCTCTTTGGTGGTCTGCGGCGTATTGTCGTTAACCACTTTTGCTGCCGGTTTTTGTTCCTGCGTCAACGGCGCCATGCCGTGCTGCTGGTAACGATCCAGGGCCGGTTGCTGCGTCTGCTTGTTGGTCACCAGCGTAATTTCCGGACGTTTGTCCATGCCGATACCGGTCGCCACCACAGTCACGCGCAGTTCGTCGTTCATTTCCGGATCCAGCGACGTACCAATTACCACGGTCGCGTTATCGGAAGCGAAGGCACGAATGGTGTTACCCACGGTTTCGAACTCATCCAGACGCAGGTCGAAGCCGGCGGTGATGTTAACCAGCACGCCGCGCGCACCGGACAGATCGATATCTTCCAGCAGTGGGGAGGAGATCGCCATTTCTGCCGCTTCTTCCGCACGGTCTTCACCGCTGGCTACGCCGGAGCCCATCATCGCATAGCCCATTTCGGACATTACGGTGCGCACGTCAGCAAAGTCGACGTTCATCAGGCCCGGACGGGTGATCAGCTCAGCGATACCCTGCACTGCGCCTTTTAACACGTCATTCGCCGCGCCAAACGCATCCAGCAGGGAGATACCGCGCCCCAGCACTTTCAGCAGTTTGTCGTTAGGAATGGTGATCAGCGAATCCACATGCTTGGACAGCTCAGTGATACCCTGCTCCGCAAACGCCATACGCTTCTTGCCTTCGAAATTGAAAGGCTTGGTCACGACAGCAACGGTCAGAATACCCAAATCTTTTGCTACTTCAGCGACGACTGGCGCTGCACCGGTACCGGTACCGCCGCCCATGCCCGCTGCGATAAACACCATGTCTGCGCCATCCAGCGCCGCACGCAGTGCTTCACGATCTTCTTCTGCCGCATTGCGACCGACTTCCGGGTTAGCGCCTGCTCCCAGACCTTTGGTGATGCCGCCGCCAATCTGAATGGTTTGACCCACCGCAGTTTTACGCAACGCCTGAGCGTCAGTATTCACCGCGAAGAATTCCACACCTTCGATGCGTTCGCGCACCATGTGTTCGACGGCGTTACCGCCGCCACCACCGACGCCGATGACTTTAATCACCGCGTCGTTGGTCAGTTCCATAGGTTCAAACATAATTTCTCTCCGTTTTGTGCCTGTCGCCTGAGACCGCTAATATTCTCCGGTCTCTGAAAAATTAAAACTCTTTTCGCAGCCAGCTGTTGAGTCGTTTGATCCACGAGCCGACTGACACACGTTTTTCCACTTCTGCTTCACCACTCAAATGGGACTCTTTCCCGTAGTGAAGCAACCCAACCGCCGTGGAATAATACGGCTCCTGGGCGTAATCCGTAAGTCCGGTAATATTGAGCGGCGCACCAATACGCACCTGCGTATGGAACACTCGCTGTGCGCAGGCGGCTAAGCCTTCAATCTGCGCGGCACCGCCTGTTAACACAATCCCCGCCGCCAGATGATGTTTCACACCCTGCTGACGAAGCTGCTCCTGCAACTGTAAAATCTCTTCGTTTACCAGATTGAGCAGTTCGGTATACCGCGGCTCAATCACTTCCGCCAGCGTCTGACGCTGGAGGCTGCGCGGCGGACGACCGCCCACGCTCGGTACTTCTACGCTCTCGTCTTTACCGACGATAGAGCCGAGTGCGCAGCCATGGCGCACTTTGATGGCTTCGGCATCGCTCGGCGGCGTACCGAAGGCATAGGCGATATCGCTGGTGACGACGTTCCCCGCATAAGGGATCACTTTTGTGTGACGTAACGCCCCACCGGTATAGACGGCAATATCCATTGTACCACCGCCGACGTCTACAACGCAGACACCCAGCTCACGTTCGTCTTCTGTCAGCACAGAATAACTGGACGCCAGTCCGGCAAAGATCAGTTGGTCAACTTTCAGGCCACAACGTTCAACGGCTTTGACAATGTTTTTCGCCATATCGTTGTGACATGTGATCAAGTGCACTTTTGCCTGCATACGCACGCCCGACAGACCCACCGGGTTCTTGATCCCTTCCTGGTAATCAATGGCGTACTCCTGCGGAATTACATGCAGGACGCGATGCTCATCGCGCACACGCACGGATTTGGCGGTATGCACCACGTTTTCAACGTCTTCCTGCGTCACTTCTTCTTCTGAAATCGGCACCATACCAATTTCATTCTGGCAGCTGATGTGTTTACCTGAAAGCGCCAGATACACTGACGAAATCTGGCAGTCTGCCATTAATTCGGCCTGGTCAATGGCGCGCTGTACGCATTTAACCACGGACTCCAGGTCATTAACCCCACCTTTATCCATACCACGGGACGGGCAGCTGCCCACGCCAATGATATTGATCATACCGTCGGGCAGAACTTCCCCTACTAAAGCGGCGACCTTCGCGGTGCCAATCTCCAGTCCAACTACCAGTTTTCTGTCCGTCGCCTTGATCATTGTTGCTCTGCCTGTGCCTGATTCTGTTGCTGATTAGGATCCTCAATGGGAGCCGGTTTCCATCCGACCGCCGCGCCTGAGTCATAGCGCAAGTCAACGTAGCTAATCTCTTTGCCATCGGTCTGCGCCTGCTGCAAAAGCACCGGGTACAGTTCAACAAAGCGGGACAGGCGTTTCATCGTATCGCCCCGCCCAAGATTGAGCTTAATATCGTTGTTCAACGTTAATTGCCAGGAGCGCCGCGCGGTCATGGCCGCCTCTTTCAACGTGAACTTATCCTTAGCCAGCTCTTTACCCATATCACGGTAGCCCTGCAAAACTTCGTTTTCGCTGCCTTCGGGACCGTACAGCAGAGGTAATCCCTCTTTACTGACGCGATCCGCAGGTACGCTGAACGAATTGCCGTCGGCATCCACCATGTGCTGATCATTCCACCGCGCTATAGGCACATATTCAACCAGATGAATCTTCAATTCATCGGGCCATTGCTTACGAACGCTCGCCTGTTTGATCCACGGCAGGCGCTCGATCTGGCTCTGAATGATGTTGACGTCCTGCGTCATAAAGGTGCCGGGCGATCCCAGCGCCAGTATGGACTGACGAATATCATCATTACGCGTGTAATGCCGTTCGCCCGTGACTACCAGTCTGGAAAGGGGTAAACGTTGCGCGTCATCCATCCAGCCCAGCACCATCCAGCCGCTCACCAGCACGGTACACACTACCGTAAGCAGGAAAATAATCCCTGCCAGACGCGTTCCATTATTCCGTCGTGAGGAGCTAACGTCTTCCTCACTCTGGTTGCGCGTGTTCAGTGCCGCCTGCGACATATCAGTCCGCCAATGCCAAAATTCTTACAACCAGCTGCGAGAAGCTCATTCCCGCCTGGCGCGCCGCCATCGGCACCAGACTATGGCTGGTCATGCCCGGCGAGGTATTCGCTTCCAGGAGATAAAACTGGCCATCGCTGTCCTGCATGGCGTCAATGCGACCCCAGCCCTGACAGCCTAACGCGGTCCATGCTTTTTGCACCAGATCGCGTAAATGCGATTCATCGCCTGCTTCTAAACCGGAAGGACAGAAATATTGTGTCTCATCAGAGAGATACTTCGCCTCATAATCATAGAAGGTTCCAGCGGGTTGGATGCGAATTGACGGTAAAATTTCTTCACCGAGCACGGCCAGCGTAAATTCCGGGCCACTGAGCCATTTTTCAATAAGAACATCTTCATCATGTTGAAAAGCCATTGTCAATGCATCCTGTAATGCACTGGCTTCGGTGACTTTTGACATGCCCACGCTGGAGCCCTCGCGGCTCGGCTTCACAATCAGCGGTAAGCCCAGCGCGGAAATCTGTGCCGTAACGGCGTCATCAAGACCCGCTTCGAAGGCCTTACGGGTTAGCGCCACCCAGGGCGCGACCGGTAAACCCGCGCCCTGCCACAACAATTTGCTGCGCAGTTTGTCCATGGAGATCGCCGACGCCATCACGCCGCTGCCGGTATAAGGCAGCCCGATCAGCTCCAGCAATCCCTGTAACGTGCCATCTTCTCCCCCGCGACCGTGCAGGGCAATAAACACTTTCTGATAGCCGAGCGCTTTTAACTGCGTGACATCGGTATCGCGCGGATCAACAGGATGGGCATCAACGCCCCCTTCGCGCAGACCGGCCAGCACTGCCGCGCCGGAATTCAGCGATACGTCACGTTCCGCAGAGGTTCCGCCAAAGAGGACGGCAACTTTCTCAGCCATGATGTTCTTCCTCCTGGGTTTGCGGTTTCAGTTTACTTTCAGCAAGGCTGCGGGCAATTTTGCCGATATTGCCTGCGCCCTGCACCAGAATCAGATCGTTGCCGGTTAATACCGGCGCCAGCATCGCCGCCACCTGCGCGTGATCCGGCACAAGGATCGGGTCGATTTTACCGCGACCACGAATGGTACGGCAAAGCGAACGGCTGTCTGCGCCCGGGATCGGCGTTTCGCCGGCGGAATACACATCCAGCATCAGCAGGGTATCCACCTGCGT
Organism: Enterobacter sp. SA187; assembly: GCF_001888805.2. Classification (NCBI taxonomy): domain Bacteria; kingdom Pseudomonadati; phylum Pseudomonadota; class Gammaproteobacteria; order Enterobacterales; family Enterobacteriaceae; genus Enterobacter; species Enterobacter sp. SA187. The sequence goes on along the minus strand of NZ_CP019113.1, from coordinate 1,936,061 downwards.
CAGCACGTTGGCGAAATCGTCATACAGATCGCGGGTACGGGTATAGCGGTGCGGCTGGAAGATCATGATCAGATTTTTTTCCGGCCAGCCCGCGCGCGCCGCTTTGATCGTGGCGTCCACTTCCGTCGGGTGATGACCGTAATCATCAACCAGCATCGCGGTGCCTGCTTTCCCGTTCACCGTTTCTAACGGGAATTCACCGAGGAAATCGAAACGACGGCCGGTGCCCTGGAAACTTTCCAGCGCGCGCAGGATCGCCGCATCGTCGATACCCTCTTCTGTAGCGACCGCTACCGCCGCCGCTGCGTTCAGTGCGTTATGGCGACCCGGCGCGTTCAGCGTTACGTGCAGCGCAGGCTTGTCCTGACGCAGCAGCGTAAAGTGACCCTGCGGCCCGGTCTGGCGATAATTTTCGATGCGTACATCCGCATCATCGCTGAAGCCATAAGTGGTCGTCTGACGTCCCACACGCGGCAGCAGTTCACGGATCACGCCATCGTCCACGCACATCACCGCACGGCCATAAAACGGCAGGTTGTGCAGAAAATTAATGAACGTCTGCTTTAAATTTTCGAAGTCGCCCTGGTAGGTATCCATATGATCGGCTTCGATATTGGTGACAATCGCCACCATCGGCTGCAAATGCAGGAAAGAGGCATCGCTCTCATCCGCCTCGGCGATGAGATAACGGCTGTGACCCAGACGCGCATGCACGCCCGCCGCTTTCACCAGACCGCCGTTAACGAAGGTCGGATCCAGCCCTGCTTCCGCATAAATACTGGCCACCATCGCCGTGGTGGTGGTTTTACCGTGCGTACCGGCGATGGCGATACCGTGACGAAAACGCATTAACTCCGCCAGCATTTCAGCGCGGCGGATCACCGGAATGCGCGCTTCATGAGCGGCGACGATCTCCGGGTTATCCGCGGTAATGGCGCTCGACACCACCACCACGCTGGCATCCAGCACGTTTTCCGGACGGTGATTGAAATAAATGGTCGCGCCGAGGGAAGACAACTGCTGCGTCACCGGATTGGGCGCCAGATCGGAGCCGCTGATCTGATAGCCTTCGTTGGCCAGCACTTCAGCGATACCGCCCATACCGGCACCGCCAATGCCAACAAAGTGAATGTGCCGGACGCGACGCATCTCGGGCACGATAGAACGCAGTTTCGCCAGTTGTTGTGTATTCATTCTCTAAACGCCATCGACTTCAAAAATTCGTGCGACGCAAAAGGCGTCGCGATCTTTATGCCTGTGCTGCAAGGCATACTGCTCTGGCAACCCGATCGGTTGCATCCGGTATGGCGGCGGCACGTGCGCGCTCTGCCATCATTAATAATGTTCTGCGATCCCAGCCCGCCAGCGTCTCTGCCACGGCATCGACGGTAAACTGCGGCTGTTCGAGGATCTTTGCCGCGCTCGCTTTTTCAAGCGGCAGGGCATTCCAGTACTGCTGCCGATCTTTGTGCTGGAAGGGTACAAACAACGCCGGTAAACCGGCGGCGGCAATTTCGCTTACGGTCAACGCGCCGGAACGGCAGACCACGACATCGGCCCAGGCGTAAGCGGCGGCCATGTCGTCAATAAATTCGGTCACTTTGTGCTGCGGTTGACCGTTTTCCGCATACGCCTGTTCGACGGTCTGCTGCGCGCCTTTGCCGCTCTGATGCCAGATGGTGACGCGGTCAGCGAGCTTCGCGGCGACCTGCGGCATGGTCTGGTTCAGAATGCGCGCGCCCTGGGAGCCGCCCACCACCAGCACGCGCACCGGCCCTTCACGGCCTGCAAGGCGATCCTGCGGCAGCGGCAGCGCCAGGACATCAGTACGCACCGGGTTGCCGACCACCTCTGCATTGGCAAAGGCACCGGGAAACGCCTGCATCACCGTTCTGGCGATTTTCGCCAGCCACTTGTTGGTCAGGCCAGCGATGCCGTTCTGCTCATGCAGCACCACGGGAATGCCCAGCGACCACGCCGCCAGCCCACCAGGGCCTGACACATAACCGCCCATCCCCAGCACCACGTCCGGGCGAAAGCGCTTCATGATTGCGCGCGCCTGACGCCAGGCGTTGAAAATTCGCAGCGGCGCCAGCAGCAGGGCTTTCACGCCTTTCCCGCGCAGGCCGGAAATACGGATAAAATCGATCTCAATGCCGTGTTTCGGCACTAAATCCGCTTCCATTCGGTCGGCGGTGCCCAGCCAGCGAACCTGCCAGCCCTCAGCCATTAAATGATGCGCAACCGCCAGCCCGGGGAACACGTGTCCACCGGTACCGCCAGCCATCACCATTAATCGCTTCGCCTGAACACTCATCGAACACCTCGTGTAAACGCCTGGGCTTTTTCCAGACGAGTTTCATAATCAATACGTAACAGCAGCATGATCGCCGTCGACATAATCAACAGACTGGAACCACCGTAACTGATCAGCGGTAGCGTCAGACCCTTGGTTGGCAGCATACCCGCCGCCGCACCGACGTTAACCAGCGCCTGGAAGCTAAACCAGACGCCGATCGAACAGGCCAGAAAGCCGGAAAAACGCTGATCGATCTCCAGCGCCTTGCGACCGATGGACATGGCGCGGAAAGCGACGAAGAATACCATCAAAAGCGCCAGTACCACACCGATATAACCCAGTTCCTCACCAATAATGGCGAAGATAAAGTCAGTATGCGCTTCGGGCAGATATTCCAGTTTCTGTACCGAATTCCCCAGCCCCTGCCCCCACAATTCGCCGCGACCAAACGCCATCAGCGACTGCGTAAGCTGGTAACCGCTGCCGAACGGATCGTCCCACGGACGCCAGAAAGAGGTCACGCGGCGGATACGATAGGGTTCGGCGAGGATCAGCAGCACCACCGCGGAGATGCCCATGCCGATAATGGCGATGAACTGCCACAGCTTGGCGCCCGCCAGAAACAGCATCGCCAGCGTGGTGACAAAGAGCACCACCACCGTACCGAGGTCAGGCTGCGCCAGCAGTAACACCGCCAGCACGAGGATCACGCCCATCGGTTTTAAGAAGCCGCGCAGGTTATTTCGCACCTCATCAACCTTACGCACCAGGTAGTTCGCCAGATAGCAGAACAGCGATAGCTTGGTAAATTCCGCGGGCTGGAAACGCATCAGCCCTAAATCGATCCAGCGCGATGCCCCGTTGATCGAGCTGCCCACCACCAGAACCAGCAGCAGCATGATAATGGCGAGGATCAGCATCGCCGAGCTGTAGCGCTGCCAGAAGGTCATCGGCAGACGCAGGGTGATCACCGCCAGACAAAACGCGAGGAACAGGTACAGCGCGTCACGTTTGGCGAAGAAGAACGGATCGTTAGTCAGGCGCTGGCCGACCGGCATCGACGCCGAGGTCACCATGATAAAACCTACCGCACCCAGGCCAAGCGTCAGCCACAGCAGCATGCGGTCATACATGATCAGACTGTCGGTGTCTTTCTCACGGGATCCCATGACCCAGCCACGAAGTGCCGAGCCAGCCCAGCCAAGGATACCCATCCCCGGCAGGCGCGGCAGTCGAAGGCGCGGTAGCGATAAACGCATCAGCCTAACTCCCTCGCCAGACGGGTAAAGAGATCGCCCCGTTGTTCGAAATTCTTAAACTGATCGAGACTGGCGCAGGCGGGCGACAGCAACACCATGTCCCCGGCTTTTACCTGCGGCGCGATCAGGCGCATCGCCTGTTCCATGGTTTCCGTTTGCACGGCAATGTCCGGACGCAGCGCGGCAAGTTCAGCGCCGTCGCGGCCAAAGCAGTACAGGCGAACACGATCGCCGGTCAGATAACGCGCCAGCGGCGAGAAATCGGCGGATTTGCCGTCGCCGCCGAGCAGTAAATGTAAGGTGCCGTCCACCTGCAGGCCGTTCAGCGCCGCTTCGGTGCTGCCGACGTTGGTGGCTTTGGAGTCGTTGATCCAGCGCACGCCGTTATGCTCAAGGGCCAGCTGGAAACGGTGCGCGAGACCGGTGAAGGTGGTTAGCGCTTTCAGGCTGCTGGCGCGCGGTATACCGGCGGCATCCGCCAGCGCCAGCGCCGCCAGCGCATTGGTGTAGTTATGCTGCCCCGTAAGCTTCATCTCTTTTACGTTCAGCACCTTTTCGCCCTTCACGCGCAGCCAGGTTTCCCCCTGCTGGCGGTTCAGGTGATAGTCGCCCACATCCACGCCGAAGCTGATGCAGCGTTCATCAGCGCCGCGCACCGGCATGGTCAGCGCATCATCGGCATTCACCACGCAGACTTTGGCGTTTTCATAGACGCGCAATTTCGCCGCACGATACTGCTGGAGGCCAAACGGATAGCGATCCATATGATCTTCAGTGACGTTCAGGATCGTCGCCGCCACGCTGCGCAGGCTGGTGGTAGTTTCCAGCTGGAAGCTCGACAGTTCCAGTACATACAGTTCACAGGCGCTGTCCAGCAGCATCAGCGCAGGCAGGCCGATATTGCCGCCGACGCCAACGTTCATACCCGCAGCTTTCGCCATTTCGCCCACCAGGGTGGTGACGGTGCTTTTTCCGTTTGAACCGGTAATGGCGACGATCGGTGCCTGGGCTTCACGGCAAAACAGTTCGATGTCGCCGATAATCTCCACGCCTTCATCGGCGGCGGCGCTGAGGGACGGATGCGCCAGCGCCATACCCGGACTGGCGACAATCAGATCGGCGGCCAGCAGCCAGTCGTCATTCAGACTACCAAGATGGCGCTCCACCGTTTCCGGCAGCTTGTCCAGCCCCGGCGGCGCAACGCGCGTGTCCATTACCCGCGGGTTAACGCCGCGCGCAAGGAAAAAGTCCACGCAGGACAGGCCGGTTAAACCTAACCCGATGATGACGACTTTTTTGCCCTGGTAATCTGCCATGATTAACGCACCTTCAGCGTTGCCAGTCCGATGAGGACCAGCATCAGCGAAATAATCCAGAAGCGCACAATCACGCGCGGCTCCGGCCAGCCTTTCAGTTCGTAATGGTGATGGATCGGCGCCATGCGGAAGATCCGCTGGCCGCGCAGTTTAAACGAGCCGACCTGGAGGATCACCGACAGGGTTTCCACCACAAAGACGCCGCCCATGATCACCAGCAGGAATTCCTGACGCAGCAGCACGGCGATAATGCCCAGCGCGCCGCCCAGCGCCAGCGAGCCGACGTCGCCCATAAAGACCTGCGCCGGATAGGTGTTGAACCATAAGAAACCGAGTCCTGCGCCGACGATGGCCGTACAGACGATCACCAGTTCACCCGCATGACGCAGGTAAGGGATGTGCAGATAGTTGGCGAAATTCATGTTACCGGACGCCCAGGCCACCAGCGCAAAGCCCCCGGCGACAAACACCGTCGGCATAATGGCAAGGCCATCCAGACCGTCAGTCAGGTTGACCGCGTTGCCGGTACCGACAATCACGAAGTAGGCCAGCAGCACGTAGAACAGCCCCAGCTGCGGCATCACGTCCTTAAAGAACGGCACTACCAGCTGCGTGGCTGGCGTATCGTTACCGGCGAGATAGAGCGCGAACGCCACGCCCAGCGCGATCACCGACATCCAGAAATACTTCCAGCGGGCAATCAGCCCTTTGGTGTCTTTACGCACCACTTTGCGGTAATCATCCACAAAGCCGATGATGCCGTAGCCGACCAGCACCACCAGTACGCACCAGACGTAAGGGTTGGAGGGATAGGCCCACAGCAGGACGGAAATGACAATCGCGGTCAGGATCATGATCCCGCCCATGGTTGGCGTACCGCGTTTACTGAAGTGCGATTCCGGACCGTCGTTACGGACGACCTGGCCAAAAGCGAGTTTTTGCAGACGGGCAATCATGCGCGGGCCCATCCACAGCGAGATGAACAGCGCGGTCAGCAGGCTGACAATGGCGCGAAACGTCAGATAAGAAAAGACGTTAAAGCCAGAATAATATTTGACCAGATGCTCGGCCAGCCACACTAACATGTCCCGTTCTCCTGTAATGCGTGTACTACCTCTTCCATGGCAGCACTACGTGAACCTTTCACCAGAATGGTGATAATTTGATGTTCTGCGATCAGCGCTTTCAGACGCGTCACGACGGCAGACTTATCGTTAAAATGCTCGCCCACACCGCTGGCGTCGCTAAGGGTTTTACTTGCTGTGCCTACGCTCAGTACCCGATCCAGGCCTGCGGCTTTCGCGGCGGCGCCGACCTGCGCATGACATTCTTCGCTTTCTGCGCCCAGTTCCGCCATATCGCCCACCACCATCACGCGGTAGCCCGGCATTTCAGACAGCACCTGCGCGGCGGCGGTCATGGAACCGACGTTGGCGTTATAGGAGTCATCCAGCAGCAGCTGGTTTTCCCCCAGCGCAATCGGGAACAAACGCCCCGGTACGGCTTTCAGCTGCGCCAGCCCGGTTTTCACCGCGTCCAGGGTTGCGCCCACTGCCATAGACAATGCCGTCGCGGCCAGCGCGTTAGCGATGTTATGACGGCCAGGCAGCGGCAGCAGCACCTCGACATTGCCGGTCGGCGTTTGCAGGGTGAATTCCGTGCCGTGGGAGGTCACATGGATATTGGTGGCGGTAAAATCGCTGTTGGCGGCATTCGGGGAAAAACGCCAGGTTTTACGATCGCCAATCACGCTCTGCCAGTTAAGCCAGTCGTTATTATCCGCGTTCATGATCGCTATGCCGTTTTGCGGCAGGCCGGTGAAGATCTCACCTTTAGCCTTCGCCACCCCGGCCAGCGATCCGAAACCTTCCAGATGTGCCGCCGCGAGGTTGTTCACCAGCGCCGCTTCCGGGCGGGTCAGACTCACGGTCCAGGCGATTTCGCCCTGGTGGTTGGCACCCAGTTCGATCACCGCAAATTCATGCTCCGGCGTCAGACGCAGCAATGTCATCGGCACGCCGATGTCATTATTTAGGTTGCCGGCGGTATAAAGTGTGTTTCCGCACTGGCTGAGGATCGCCGCGGTCATCTCTTTGACCGAGGTTTTGCCGGAGGAACCGGTCAGCGCCACGACGCGCGTCGGCACCTGCTGACGCACCCAGGCCGCCAGTTCGCCAAAGGCTAAACGGGTGTCTTTCACCAGCAGCTGCGGTAAATCGCACTCCACTTTGCGGCTGACCAGCAGCGCGCCCGCGCCGCCTTCTTTAGCGGTCGCGGCAAAATCGTGAGCGTCGAAACGTTCGCCTTTCAGGGCCACAAACAGGCAGCCGGGCGTCAGTTTACGCGTATCGGTCGTCACCGCATCGATAGTCAGATCCGAACCGATCAGTTCGCCTTTCAGGATCCCGGCAAGCTGGCTTAAATTCACGCTGATCATGCGACCACTCCCAGCAGACGAGCGGCGGTCACGCGATCCGAGTAATCCAGACGGTTGGTGCCGATAATCTGATAATCTTCATGTCCTTTGCCCGCCAGCAGCACCACGTCATTCTCTTTGGCCTGCATAATGGCGTTGGTCACTGCTTCCGCACGGCCTTCCACTACGCGGGCATGGCCTGCGTCCAGCATACCGGCCAGAATATCGTTGATAATGGCGCGCGGCTCTTCGGTACGCGGGTTGTCGTCGGTCACTACGGCGATGTCGGCGAACTCTTCGGCAATGGCCCCCATGAGTGGACGTTTACCTTTATCGCGATCGCCGCCGCAGCCAAACACGCACCATAGTTTGCCGGTGCAGTGCAGGCGCGCCGCCTGTAAGGCTTTTTCCAGCGCATCCGGTGTGTGCGCGTAATCCACCACCACCGTCGGTTTACCCGGCGCGCTGAACACTTCCATACGGCCGCAAACCGGTTGCAGGCGCGCGGCGGTTTTCAGCAGATCGCTTAACGGGAAATCCAGCGCCAGCAGGGTGGCCAGCGCCAGCAGTAAATTGCTGACGTTAAAGGCGCCCATCAGACGGCTCTCGATCTCGCCTTCGCCCCAGGAGGAGTCAAAACGGATGGTCGCGCCGCTGTCGTGATAGTTGACGTCGGTCGCTTTTAACCAGCGACCATGGCAGTCCGGGTTGATGTGATCTTCCATCGAAACGGCAACCGCGTCCGGCAGTTTTGCCAGCCAGCGGCGGCCCACTTCATCATCGGCGTTCACAATGGCTTCGCCATAATGATGCGCGGAAAACAGCAGCCATTTTGCCGCTTCGTAGTTTTCCATATCACCATGATAATCAAGGTGATCGCGGCTTAAATTGGTAAAGACACTGGCGCGGAATTTGAGCGCCGCCACGCGGTGCTGGATCAGACCGTGGGAAGAGACTTCCATTGCCGCCAGGGTCGCGCCCTGCTCTGCCAGTCCGGCAATCACATGCTGCACATCAACGGCGGAGCCGGTGGTGTTTTCAGTAGGAATAACGTTGCCCAGTAAACCGTTACCGACGGTGCCCATCACGGCGCTGGTTTCGCCGAGCAGCTGGCCCCACTGCGCAATAAGCTGCGTGGTGGTGGTTTTGCCATTGGTGCCGGTCACGCCAATCAGGCGTAAACGATCTGACGGCTCATTGTAAAAACGGCCCGCCAGCGCAGAGAGGCGCTCGTTAAGCTGGCTCAGGTAGATGACCGGCACGCCGTGCATCTCGCGGATCTCACCGTCGGTGGCTTCACCCTGCGCTTCGGCGATGATGGCGGCAACACCCTGGGCAATCGCCTGCGGGATATAACGACGCCCGTCCGTCTGATGACCAACAACGGCCACAAAGAGATCGCCCGACGCCGCCACGCGGCTGTCGAGTGTCATTTCCCGAAGTGCTCTCGCAGGCAGTGCTGGTACCCACGGAGCGAGTAGGTCGCGCAAATTACGATCTGCCACCTGTTGCCTCGCCTTGATTAATCACAAATTCACTTTTCTCGCCCGTCGCCAGCGCATCCGGTTCGATGTTCATGGTGCGCAGAACGCCGCCCATGATGGCACCGAACACCGGCGCGGAAACGGCGCCACCGTAATATTTACCCGCCTGCGGATCGTTAATCACCACCACCAGCGCGAAACGCGGCTGACTGGCGGGCGCAACGCCTGCGGTGTAAGCAATGTATTTATTGATGTATTTTCCGTCCGGGCCGACCTTTTTCGCTGTACCGGTTTTGATGGCAATGCGATAGCCTTTGATCGCCGCTTTCACGCCGCCGCCGCCAGGCAGCGCCACGCTTTCCATCATGTGCACCACGGTACGCACAATGGATTCCGGGAAGATACGTTCGCCCGGCACCGGGGGATCAACTTTGGTGATCGACAGCGGGCGATAAACGCCATAGCTGCCGATCGTTGCGTAGACTCGCGCTAACTGTAACGGCGTTACCATTAGCCCGTAGCCGAAAGAGAAGGTGGCCCTCTCTATGTCAGACCACCGTTGTTTTTGAGGATATAAGCCACTGCGTTCTCCGACCAACCCCAAATTGGTCGCTTTTCCCAGCCCAAAGTGCGAGTAAGTTTCTACCAGCGCTGAGGACGGCATCGCTAACGCCAGCTTTGAAACACCGACGTTACTCGACTTCTGCAATACCCCGGTGAGGGTTAATTCACTGTAACGCGCCACGTCTTTGATTTCGTGACCGTTGATCCGGTAAGGCACGGTGTTGAGCACCGTATTTTCCCGCACCACGCCGCGCTGTAGCGCCGTCATCACCACCATGGGTTTGACGGTCGAACCGGGTTCGAAGACGTCGGTGATGGTACGGTTACGCATGACATCTTTCTGCGTGCCGGTGAGGTTATTCGGGTTATAGGAGGGGCTGTTCGCCATCGCCAGCACTTCGCCGGTGTTCACATCCACCAGCACCGCGCTGCCTGATTCCGCTTTGTTAAAGGCGACGGCGTTGTTCAGTTCTCGGTACACCAGCGCCTGTAGGCGCTCGTCAATACTCAGCGCCAGGTTGTGCGCCGCCTGGCTGTCGGTGGAAGAGATGTCTTCGATCACGCGACCGTAGCGGTCTTTACGCACGATGCGCTCCCCCGGCTGACCGGTGAGCCATTTATCAAAGCTTTTCTCGACGCCTTCAATGCCCTGGCTGTCAACGTTGGTAAAGCCGATGAGGTGAGCGGTAACTTCGCCTGAAGGGTAGTAACGGCGAGACTCTTCACGTAAGTGAATGCCGGGCAGTTTGAGTTTTTTGATGTAATCGCCCAGATCCGGGTTAACCTGGCGCGCCAGATAGATAAAGCGCCCTTTCGGGTTGGCATTGACGCGCGCCGCAAGCTGATCCAGCGGCATATTCAGCGCGTCGGAAAGGGCTTTCCAGCGGTTATCCAGCGAAATGCCGCCTGCGTCATGCAGCTCTTTCGGATCGGCCCAGATCGCTTTTACCGGCACGCTTACCGCCAGCGGGCGGCCAGAGCGATCGGTGATCATACCGCGCGAGGTGGACACTTCCTGCACGCGCAGCGAGCGTAAGTCGCCCTGCCGCACCAGCATATCCGGGTTGATGATCTGCAACCATGCTACGCGACCCAGCAAAAATGCCAGCGCCAGTAGAATGCAACCGCAAAGCAACGCAAAACGCCAACTAATAAAGTTGGCCTGTTCTTCCTGGCGTTTCGGTTTTAGCGCCTTCGCCGCTGCTTTCATGCGTCGGGTAAGTCCTTATTTTTGTACGACAATATTTTCTTGCGAAGGATCGACATGCTGCATTTGCAGCTTCTCGGTGGCGATCCGCTCAACCCGGCTGTGATCGCCGAGCGCGTTCTCTTCAAGGATCAGGTTGCGCCATTCGATGTCCAGCGCATCGCGCTCCACCACCAGCTGTTCGCGCTGGGCGGTAAGTAAGCGCGTGTGGTGCGCGGTAGTGACCACCGTCACCGCTGTGGCAATGATGCAAATGAACAGACAGAGTGGCAGTTTCCCAAATCGCAAAAGATCGTCGCCGATCACGCCAGGCAAGGCATGGCGCTCGTTGCTTCCTAACGATTCTTTAACCTTGCTGAAGGTCTCTGTCACTCTGCTGATCATGCGTTAGTCCTCTCTGCGATGCGCAGAACTGAACTACGGGCGCGTGGGTTCTCTGCCACTTCTTCATCGCCCGGCATCAACTTGCCTAATGCCCGCAGATAACGGCCACCCAGCTTGCTGAGTTGTGCTTCCGTCATCGGTAATCCCGCCGGAACCTGCGGACCACGGCTGTTTTCACGCATAAAGCGCTTCACAATGCGGTCTTCAAGGGAGTGGAAACTGATGATGGAAAGCCGACCTCCCGGGGCCAGCACGTTGAGCGAGTTTTTTAGCGCCAGCTCAATTTCTTCCAGTTCACTGTTAACCCAGATGCGCACCGCCTGGAAGGTACGGGTCGCGGGGTGTTTGAACTTATCTTTAATCGGCGTGGCCGCAGCGACCACTTCCGCCAGTTCTTTGGTGCGGGTCATCGGATCGAGACGATTACGCTCGACAATGGCGCGCGCAATACGTTTTGCGAAACGCTCTTCGCCGAAGGTTTTCAGCACCCAGGCGATGTCAGCTTCGTCCGCGTTTTGCAGCCATTCGGCGGCAGACTGGCCGCGCGTTGGATCCATACGCATATCCAGCGGGCCATCGCGCATAAAGGAAAAGCCGCGCTCAGGATCGTCAAGTTGCGGAGAAGAAACGCCCAGATCGAGGAGAATGCCGTTGATTTTGCCGGTCAGCCCGCGCTCAGCAACGTAATCTGCCAGCGCCGAGAAAGGCCCGTGCACAATAGAAAAGCGGGGATCATCAATGGTATTAGCAATGGCAATGGCTTCTGGATCGCGATCGATAGCCAGTAAGCGACCTTCCACTCCCAACTGAGAGAGGATCAAACGTGAATGTCCACCGCGGCCAAAGGTGCCGTCAATGTAAATGCCGTCCGGCTGGATGTTAAGGCCGTTAACCGCTTCATCCAGCAGAACCGTAGTATGTTTAAAATTATCCATCATCGTTATAGAGACAAATCCTGCAATCGATCTGAAAGCTGTTCAGCACCAGATTGCTCAGCGTCGATATCTTCCCTGACCTGTTGATACCAGGTCGTTTCATCCCACAGTTCAAATTTATTAAACTGCCCGACCAGCATCACTTCTTTGTTTAGTCCGGCGTGCTGCCGTAAAACGGGCGGTATCAGTAAACGGCCCGCGCTGTCCATCTGACATTCACTGGCATGGCCCAGCAGTAAACGCTGCACGCGTCGCTCCAGCGGGTTCATGCTCGACAGACGCGATAATTTTTGCTCAATAATTTCCCATTCCGGGAGAGGATAAAGCAGCAGACAGGCGTGGTGGATGTCGATGGTGCAAACCAGTTGACCAGAAGCGTGCCCGACCAGATATTCCCGATGACGGGTAGGCACAGCGAGCCGGCCTTTACTGTCGAGATTAACTAATGTTGCTCCACGGAACATGCCAGTTTCACCTCACCATGACCCTTTTCACCACTTTATCCCACAAATCTCCACTGGAGGAGTTTACGGAGCGGAGGAAAAGCTTGTCAAGCCAGCACTGACGCTAAGCGATTTAAAAGCCAGCCAGCATCAGACAGCGATCGGCACCGGGGAAATTTTGCCCTACCTGCACTGCGAATTAACGTCATGAATATTTGTAAGAAAATAAACCGAATTTCTTCATGAGCGCTCCCTCACACTTCTTAGCAGTGCTGAAATATAAAGTGTCAGTTTGCGACGCGGGCGGCATTTTAAGCCATATTGCATTCAGATGACAGCGCCCGTTAAAGCTGCGCATGCCGCGGCTGCGCGGCCATAAGCGCAATTTATAAAAGCCGCCGGGAAAAGTGATGGTTAATTCGGCAAATCAGATGAGGATGTAACAAAACAATTCAAAATATACGAATGCTTACTTCTTATAATGATGAAAAACAGGCCACAGATAATTAATCGCCTTCGTTATTAACGCCCCTGGATTTTTTAAGGATTAATCTGATTCTTAAGCAGGCGTGATAATTTAAAACCAGCAGAAAAGAAAAAGGCAGCTATGGCTGCCTTTCGGGTGGAACTCAAATACGGTTAAGTATGCCGCGGCGGTACAGATTACGCCGGATACGGCTCAGGCCTGGCTTCGGTTTGCGCGGTTCATCGAGGCTTGCCAGGACGATCTCCAGCACGCGCTCCGCCACATCACGGTGACGCTGCGCGACGGCCAGCACCGGGCATTGCAGGAAGTCCAGCAGTTCGTGGTCGCCAAAGGTGGCAATAGCCAGATTCGATGGCAGCTTGCCATCGCGTCGCAGCGTGACGTCCATTACGCCCTGCAACAGCGCAAAAGAGGTGGTGAACAGCGCCTGCGGCATCGGGTGTGTTTCCAGCCACTTTTCGAATAGCTGCGCGGCGGCTTCCCGTTCATAACTGTTCGCGTAGAGATACTGCACTTCGCGCGGATCGTCTTTCCAGGCGGTGCGGAATCCCTGCTCGCGCAGGAAGCTTACCGACAGCTCCGGCAGCGCGCCTAAATACAGAACCGTTTCAGCGGGGAAGGTGCGCAATTCGGCGGCCAGCATTTCGGCGTCGTCCTGATCGGCACCGACCACGCTGGTGAAGTGCTCACGATCCAGCGCGCGATCGAGGGCGACGATGGGGAACGCGTCATTAGCCCAGCGCTGATAAAATGGATGCTCTGGCGGTAACGAGGTGGAGACGATAATGGCATCCACCTGTCGTTGCAGCAGATGTTCAATGCAGCGCATTTCGTTATCCGGCTGATCTTCCGAGCAGGCAATCAGTAACTGATAGCCGCGTTGCCGCGCCTGGCGCTCCAGATAGTTTGCAATCCGCGTATAACTGGTGTTCTCCAGATCGGGAATAACCAGTCCAATCGATCGCGTACGTCCTGCACGCAGCCCGGCCGCTACCGCATTCGGATGGTAGTTATGCTCACGGACCACGGCCATGACTTTTTCAACGGTTTTATCGCTGACACGATACTGCTTTGCTTTACCGTTGATGACATAGCTGGCTGTGGTACGTGAGACGCCGGCTAGCCGGGCGATTTCATCCAGTTTCACAATTGCCTCTCAAGAAAAAAAGATACTCCATAACCTTTTTGAGGATATAGGTTAAATTCCATAACATCTAAACGCAGAATAGTCACTGCGGCAACCGCTTTCGCGCATGCTTTCAATTGAATTCGCAAAAAAAAGCCCGACAGGGAGTGTCGGGCCGGGATTTAGGCTGGCGCTATCGTCTTAACGCATGATCTTATCGCCGCGCGACAGACCCACCACGCCGGAGCGTGCCACTTCGACAATTTTGGCGACATCGCGGATCGTCGCCAGAAAAGCGTCCAGCTTATCGCTGGTGCCGGCAAGCTGAACCGTGTAAATCGACGGCGTCACGTCGATGATCTGTCCACGGAAGATTTCGGCGTTGCGCTTCACTTCTTCACGCCCGTATCCGCTAGCCTGGATTTTCACCAGCATGATCTCACGCTCAACGTGCGCCCCCTGCCCCAGTTCATTGACGCGCAGCACGTCCACCAGCTTGTGCAGCTGCTTTTCGATCTGCTCAAGCACTTTCGCATCGCCCACCGTCTGAATGGTCATGCGCGAAAGCGTGGGATCGTCAGTGGGCGCTACGGTCAGGCTTTCAATGTTATAGCCGCGCTGGGAAAACAGACCGATCACGCGGGACAAGGCCCCGGACTCGTTTTCCAGTAACACAGATAATATCCGGCGCATAATCAGGTCCTCTCCGTTTTGCTTAACCACATCTCATCCATGCCGCCGCCGCGAATATGCATCGGATAAACGTGTTCACTGCCATCCACGCAGACATCGACAAACACCAGACGATTGTTGCGTACCTGCGCAAGGGCTTCTGCCAGCTGACTTTCCAGTTCGGCAGGATGGGTAATGCGCATGCCCACATGCCCGTAGGCTTCCGCCAGACGCACAAAATCAGGCAGGGAGTTCATATAGGACTGGGAGTGGCGGCCGGAATAGATCATGTCCTGCCACTGCTTCACCATACCCAGATAACCGTTATTCAGGTTGAGCACCAGCACCGGCAGCTCGTATTGCAACGCGGTGGAGAGTTCCTGAATGTTCATCTGGATGCTGCCGTCACCGGTTACGCAGATCACCGTTTCCTCCGGCAGCGCCATTTTTACGCCCAGCGCCGCGGGCAGGCCGAAGCCCATGGTGCCGAGGCCGCCGGAGTTGATCCAGCGACGCGGCTTATCAAAGGGATAATAGAGCGCGGCAAACATCTGATGCTGACCGACATCGGAAGTCACATAGGCGTCGCCCTGGGTTAAGCGCCAGATGGTTTCGATCACCGCCTGCGGCTTAATGCTTTCACTGCTGGTGTCATATTTCAGACACTGCCGGGCGCGCCACTGGTCGATCTTAAGCCACCAGTCGCGGATATCGTCCAGCGGCTGACTGGAGGTTTCCTGTCCCAGCAGTTCCAGCATCTGCTCCAGCACCTGACGCGCATCGCCGACAATAGGCACATCCGCCGCCACGGTTTTTGAAATGGACGTGGGATCGATGTCGATATGCAGCACGGAGGCATTCGGACAGTACTTCATCAGATTATTGGTGGTGCGATCGTCGAAACGCACGCCAACGGCGAAGATCACATCGGAATGGTGCATCGTCATGTTGGCTTCGTAAGTGCCGTGCATCCCGAGCATGCCGAGCGCCTGACGGTGCGTGGCCGGAAACGCCCCCAGCCCCATTAATGATGACGCCACCGGCAGATTGAGTTTTTCAATAAGCTCGCGCAGCTGTGCTTCGCAGCCCGCGTTCACCGCTCCACCGCCGACGTAAACCACCGGATTTTTCGCCGCGATCAGCGTTTGCAGCGCGCGTTTGATCTGGCCTTTATGACCCTGGGTGGTTGGATTATAAGAACGCATGCTGACCGACTCGGGCCATACATAAGGGAATTTGTTCGCCGGGTTCATAATGTCTTTCGGCAAATCGACCACCACCGGGCCGGGACGGCCGCTCGCCGCCAGCCAGAAGGCCTTTTTCAGCACGCCGGGAATGTCTTCTGTCTGTTTGACGAGGAAACTGTGTTTCACCACCGGGCGGGAGATGCCCACCATGTCGCACTCCTGGAAGGCATCGTAGCCAATCAGCGAGGTCGCCACCTGGCCGGAGAGCACTACCAGCGGAATAGAGTCCATATACGCGGTAGCGATACCGGTAATGGCGTTGGTGGCGCCCGGTCCTGAAGTCACCAGCACGACGCCGACTTCACCGGTCGCGCGTGCCAGCCCGTCTGCCATATGCACCGCCGCCTGCTCATGGCGCACCAGCACATGATCGATGCCCCCTACCGTATGTAAGGCGTCATATATATCAAGGACGGCGCCTCCGGGATAACCGAATACTTGCTTTACGCCCTGATCGATAAGCGATCGGACGACCATCTCGGCTCCAGACAACATCTCCATGGTTTGCCTCCAGGCGTTATTTTGTTATTTGAGGATCACCTTAACCGCTCAAAATCAGGCAGGCAATTGGCAAAGGTTTAGCCCGACAGTCATCAGGAAGAAGAAATAAGAGGTCGGCGAAGCTCAGAAAGAAGAATACACCATGATAAGTAAAGACGATGACCAATCGTCACGGTAAAAGGGAATGAGACAGGTAATCATGCATTTTTAACGTCGCGCGAAGGCTGACGTTAAAAATGCATTAGTAGAAAATATTGCATTATAAATGATTAACAGAATAAATAAGACGCTGCGCGTCTGTTAAGATTTAACGACGGCAGACGGAAACCAGCAACTCCTCCATCCATTGATGGCCCTTATCGCGCCCTGCCGCTTCGTGCCAGGAAAGGAAACAGGTGCGGCTATTCAATTTCAGCGGTAACGGCAGAATTTGTAATTCTAATTTCTCGGCATATTCATCCGCTAACCAGCGCGGCGCAATAGCGACCAGATGCGTTTGCGATACGACATTCAGAACGCTAATTAATGCCATGCCCTGATAAGCGATACAGCGCTGTTTTTCCGGCGTGTCATACCATGCCTGGCTAAAAGAGGCATAACGATCCAGCGCCACCACCGCGTGCTCTTCATTATAAACATCGCTTTCCCGTAATGGACCCGTCAGGCGCGGATGTTTTTTACTGGCCACCAGCACCATTTCATCTTTAAACAGAGGAATACAGGAAAACTCCGGACGACGAAATTCTTCATAACCAATCACAAACTCAATCTCCTGATAACGCAGTTGATGTTCAGTATTGTGATTGAGGGAAGATTTAAAGACTAAATGAATATTGGGGGCCATTTCTTCGACGCGATTATAAATCACCGACGTCAGATAATTATCCAGCGGACTACAGACGCATAAATTAAATACCCGTGCGCTGTTAATCGGCTCGAAACCCGCTCCCGGCAGTTCATTCTGAATAAGCTGCAACGCCTGGCGAACAGATCCGTACAGCTGGAAAGCACGCGCAGTGGGCTGGATGCCGCGGCCATAGCGGACAAACAGCTCATCATCGAACATCACTTTCAGACGGGCGACCGCGTTGCTGACGGCGGGTTGCGACATCTGTAAATGCATCGCGGCGCGGGTGATGTTTTGCTCCTGCATCACCACATCAAATACCGTCAGTAAATTAAGGTCGACCATTCGCAGCTTGGGTTTCGTCGCTTCGGATGGATTAATATTGGTAATGTTTTCTTCTGGCATATTGAACTCCACTGTCACGCCAACCTCCCTTTACTTATGCAGTAATAATTTCGTGAAATATTATTTACCATGCATATGAAACAAGCAAAAGAAGATTTTTACAAAATAGGAATATATAAAGATCTCTTGATGAGTAAAGCGATTAAATTTGGTAATCAATGCGGCGGATTAGTGATCAACACATTCACCGTATAACTTGACGCAAATAAAAACATAAACACCATGAATATACATAATCACTTTTATTTAATCGCCATTTCAGTTTCTCTTAACTCAAAACAATAAAGCACCAGAGAATTAACATGATAAGTACAATACTTAACAATATATTCCTGAGACAAAACCAGTATCTGAAACAAGTAATGGAAAATCATAGCGATACAGACAGGAAAATCGTCATTGCGGCTTGCGAACAAAAATAAGCAGTCATGTGTATTTGTCACAAAATGCAAGCGCGTCATTTTTTGAAAAAGGATGTCACTGCCTTTGCTGTCAGATACAGCACAATTACCTCATCACGCCATACGGCTGACGCGCTTAAAAAAGTGCATTTCCGGGATCGGGGGTTGACATCAGATTACGTATCCAGTACCACTAGAAGCATATTGTATTCATCTGGAGCATGACACATGATTCGCCACGTTCGTTTCGCCGGTCTACTACTACTAAACGCATCTTCCTTGCGCGGTGGACTGGTGGGCGACACGCAGAATTAAGTCATCTCCCGGTAGAATAACGAACCCGCGCTATTGCGCGGGTTTTTTTATGCTCGTAGCAAAGCGCCCTCAGACAGAAAAGGACCTAAACCATGAGCCAGCAACAAGTCATTATTTTCGATACGACCTTACGTGACGGTGAACAGGCATTACAGGCAAGCCTGAGCGTGAAAGAAAAACTGCAAATCGCGCTGGCGCTGGAACGTATGGGTGTTGACGTCATGGAAGTCGGGTTCCCTGTCTCCTCCCCTGGCGATTTTGAATCCGTGCAGACCATCGCCCGTCAGGTTAAAAACAGCCGCGTCTGTGCTTTAGCGCGCTGTGTGGAGAAAGATATTGATGTGGCGGCGGAGTCGCTGAAAGTCGCGGAAGCCTTCCGTATTCACACCTTTATTGCCACCTCCCCGATGCACATCGCCACCAAACT
The DNA here is from genome assembly GCF_001888805.2 of Enterobacter sp. SA187. Classification (NCBI taxonomy): domain Bacteria; kingdom Pseudomonadati; phylum Pseudomonadota; class Gammaproteobacteria; order Enterobacterales; family Enterobacteriaceae; genus Enterobacter; species Enterobacter sp. SA187. The sequence goes on along the minus strand of NZ_CP019113.1, from coordinate 1,917,326 downwards.
GCGCAGTACGCTGGATGAAGTGATTGAGCGCGCGGTCTACATGGTCAAACGCGCCCGTAACTATACCGACGATGTGGAGTTCTCCTGTGAAGACGCAGGCCGCACGCCGATTGAAGACCTGGCGCGCGTGGTCGAAGCGGCGATCAACGCCGGGGCCAGAACCATTAATATTCCTGATACCGTCGGCTACACCATGCCGTTCGAATTCGCCAGTATCATTAGCGGCCTGTATGAGCGCGTGCCGAACATTGATAAAGCCATTATATCTGTGCATACCCATGACGATCTGGGGCTGGCCGTCGGCAACGCCATGGCCGCCGTTAACGCCGGCGCGCGTCAGGTCGAAGGTGCGATGAACGGTATCGGCGAGCGTGCCGGTAACTGCTCGCTGGAAGAAGTGATCATGGCGATCAAAGTACGCCAGGACATCATGAAGGTGCACACCCGTATCAACCATCAGGAAATCTGGCGCACCAGCCAGATGGTCAGCCAGATCTGCAACATGCCGATCCCGGCCAACAAAGCGATTGTCGGCACCGGCGCTTTCGCCCACTCCTCCGGTATTCACCAGGACGGCGTACTGAAAAACCGCTCCAACTACGAAATCATGACCCCGGAATCCATCGGTCTGAACCAGGTGCAGCTGAACCTGACCTCCCGCTCTGGCCGCGCCGCTGTGAAACACCGCATGGACGAGATGGGTTATAAAGAAAGCGACTACAACCTGGACAACCTGTACGACGCCTTCCTGAAGCTGGCGGATAAAAAAGGCCAGGTCTTTGATTACGATCTGGAAGCCTTAGCCTTCATTAATAAGCAGCAGGAAGAGCCGGAGCATTTCCGTCTGGATTACTTCAGCGTGCAGTCAGGCTCTAACGACATCGCCACCGCCTCCGTGAAGCTGGCATGCGGTGATGACGTGAAAGCCGAAGCCGCCAACGGCAACGGCCCGGTCGACGCCGTATACCAGGCGATCAACCGCATCACCGACTACAACATTGAGCTGGTGAAATACCAGTTAACCGCCAAAGGCCACGGCAAAGACGCGCTGGGCCAGGTGGACATCGTGGCGAACTATAACGGGCGTCGCTTCCATGGCGTGGGTCTGGCCACCGATATCGTGGAATCCTCCGCCAAAGCCATGGTGCACGTGCTGAACAATATCTGGCGTGCTAACGAAGTCGAAAAAGAACTGCAACGCAAAGCTATTAAAGAAAACAATCAGGAAACCGTGTAATGTCTAAAAATTATCATATTGCAGTTTTGCCGGGCGACGGCATTGGCCCGGAAGTGATGGCGCAAGCCCTGAAAGTACTGGACGCGATCCGTAACCGTTTTGACATGCGTATTTCCACCAGCCACTACGATGTGGGTGGTATCGCCATTGACCGCCACGGCAACCCGCTGCCGCAGGCCACCGTTGAAGGCTGCGAACAGGCCGATGCGGTGCTGTTCGGCTCCGTCGGCGGCCCGAAATGGGAAAAGCTGCCGCCCGATCAGCAGCCCGAGCGCGGCGCGCTGCTGCCGCTGCGTAAACACTTTAAGCTGTTCAGCAACCTGCGTCCGGCGAAGCTGTACCAGGGGCTGGAAGCCTTTTGCCCGCTGCGTGCCGATATCGCCGCGAACGGCTTCGACATTCTGTGCGTGCGGGAACTGACCGGCGGTATCTACTTTGGTCAGCCGAAGGGCCGCGAAGGCAGCGGTCAGCACGAAAAAGCGTTCGACACCGAGGTGTATCACCGTTTTGAGATCGAACGCATCGCGCGTATCGCCTTTGAATCGGCGCGTAAACGCCGCCACAAAGTGACCTCCATCGATAAAGCGAACGTATTACAGTCGTCGATCCTGTGGCGCGAAATCGTGAACGAAATCGCGCAGGAATACCCGGACGTTGAGCTGGCGCATATGTATATCGACAACGCCACTATGCAGCTGATTAAAGATCCGTCGCAGTTTGACGTGCTGCTGTGCTCCAACCTGTTCGGCGACATCCTGTCTGACGAATGCGCGATGATCACCGGTTCCATGGGTATGCTGCCGTCCGCCAGCCTGAACGAGCAGGGCTTTGGTCTGTACGAACCCGCCGGCGGCTCCGCGCCGGATATCGCCGGGAAAAATATCGCCAACCCGATCGCGCAGATCCTGTCGCTGGCGCTGCTGCTGCGCTACAGCCTGGACGCGAACGAGGCCGCCACGGCCATTGAAGTCGCCATTAACCGCGCGCTGGAAGAAGGCGTGCGTACCGGTGACCTGGCCCACGGCGGCGCGGCCGTCAGTACTGATGAAATGGGCGACATTATTGCCCGTTATGTTTCCGAAGGGGTGTGATCATGGCTAAGAGCTTGTATGAAAAATTGTTTGATGCGCACGTCGTCTATGAAGCGCCAGACGAAACCCCGTTGCTGTATATCGACCGCCATCTGGTGCACGAAGTGACCTCGCCGCAGGCGTTTGATGGCCTGCGCGCCCACAAGCGCCCGGTACGTCAGCCGGGTAAAACCTTCGCCACCATGGATCACAACGTCTCGACGCAGACCAAAGACATCAACGCCTCCGGCGAAATGGCGCGCATCCAGATGCAGGAGCTGATCAAGAACTGTAACGAATTCGGCGTCGAACTTTACGATCTGAACCACCCGTATCAGGGGATCGTGCACGTGATGGGGCCGGAACAGGGCATCACCCTGCCGGGCATGACCATCGTCTGCGGCGACTCCCACACCGCCACCCACGGCGCATTTGGCGCGCTGGCGTTCGGCATCGGCACGTCGGAAGTGGAACACGTGCTGGCGACGCAGACCCTGAAACAGGGCCGCGCGAAAACCATGAAGATTGAAGTCACCGGCCAGGCAGCGCCGGGGATCACCGCGAAAGACATCGTGCTGGCGATCATCGGCAAAACCGGCAGCGCCGGCGGTACCGGCTATGTGGTGGAGTTTTGCGGCGACGCGATCCGCGCCCTGAGCATGGAAGGCCGCATGACGCTGTGCAACATGGCGATTGAGATGGGCGCGAAAGCGGGCCTGGTCGCGCCGGATGAAACCACCTTCAACTATGTGAAAGGCCGTCTGCACGCGCCGAAAGACCACGATTTTGACGAGGCGGTGGCGTACTGGTCCACCCTCAAAAGCGACGAAGATGCAGAGTTTGACAGCGTGGTGACGCTGCGCGCCGAAGAGATCGCCCCGCAGGTGACCTGGGGCACCAACCCCGGCCAGGTGATCTCGGTGAACGATATTATTCCCGATCCGGCTTCTTTTGCCGATCCGGTCGAACGCGCCTCCGCGGAAAAAGCGCTGGCCTACATGGGCCTGAAACCGGGCGTGCCGCTGACCGAGGTGGCTATCGATAAAGTATTTATCGGCTCCTGCACCAACTCGCGTATTGAAGATCTGCGCGCGGCGGCTGACATCGCCCGCGGGCGCAAAGTCGCGCCGGGCGTACAGGCGCTGGTGGTGCCGGGTTCCGGGCCGGTGAAAGCTCAGGCGGAAGCGGAAGGGCTGGACAAGATTTTCATCGAAGCCGGTTTTGAATGGCGTCTGCCGGGCTGCTCCATGTGTCTGGCAATGAACAATGACCGCCTGAACCCCGGCGAGCGTTGCGCCTCCACCAGCAACCGTAACTTTGAAGGACGTCAGGGCCGCGGCGGACGCACGCACCTGCTGAGCCCGGCCATGGCAGCGGCTGCCGCCGTCACCGGTCACTTCGCTGATATTCGCAACCTGAAATAAGGACACCATCATGGCAGAGAAATTTATTCAACATACCGGCCTGGTGGTTCCGCTGGATGCCGCCAACGTCGATACCGACGCGATCATCCCGAAGCAGTTTTTGCAGAAAGTGACCCGTACCGGTTTTGGCGCGCATCTGTTTAATGACTGGCGTTTCCTGGACGACAAAGGCCAGCAGCCGGATCCGGACTTCGTGCTTAATTTCCCGATCTACAAAGGCGCGTCCATTTTGCTGGCGCGGGAAAACTTTGGCTGCGGTTCATCCCGCGAGCACGCCCCCTGGGCGCTGACCGATTACGGTTTCAAAGTGGTGATCGCTCCGAGCTTCGCCGACATTTTCTACGGCAACAGCTTCAACAACCAGTTGCTGCCGGTGAAGCTGAGCGACGCCGAAGTGGATGAACTGTTTGAACTGGTGAAGTCCAATCCGGGGATCCGCTTTGAAGTGGATCTGGAAGCGCAGGAGGTGAAGGCCGGGGATAAAACCTACCGCTTTAACATCGACGCCTTCCGCCGCCACTGTATGCTGAACGGGCTGGACAGTATCGGCCTGACCTTGCAGCACGACGACGCCATCGCGTCTTACGAAGCAAAACAACCGGCGTTTATGCGCTAAGCCCGTTGCCGGATGGCGCTTCGCTTATCCGGCCTACAATGTCACTCGTAGGCCGGGTAAGGCGTAGCCACCATCCGGCACATACCACCACATCTTGTAGGCCGGATAAAGCGCAGCCGCCATCCGGCACATACCACCAGACCTTGTAGGCCGGGTAAGGCGCAGCCGCCATCCGGCACATACCACCACATCTTGTAGGCCGGGTAAGGCGCAGCCGCCACCCGGCACATACCACGCATCTACACGTCCTTCACCCGGCTGGTGATGCCAAGCGTGACCAGCGAAATCCCGGCAATCACCCAGTACACCACCCCGTGACCGTAACTTTGCGCCAGCGCGCCCTGGATCACCCCGGCTAAAATCACGCCGGTGGAGATACTGTTGGTGAACAGCGTGGTCGCCGATCCTGCCCGGCCCGGCATCAGATCCTGGAACCACAGCATGCCGATCCCGGCGACAATGCCAATAAAAATGGCGTTAAACAGTTGCAGGATGAGCAGCGCCACATGGCTGTGGAAGAAAATCAGGCCGATATAAAACAGCACGCCCGCCGCCACCGCGAGAGTCATCATGCGGCGTTTGCCGAAGCGCTTAACGTAGAAGCCTGCGAGGATCATCGCCGGGATTTCCAGCCCTGCCGCCGTACCCATCAGGATCCCCGCCAGCTTATCCGGCAGCCCCAGATCGGCACTGATCCACAGCGGCATATCGATGATGTACATGGTGTTGCAGGTCCACATCAGCGTGGAGGCGATAAACAGCAGACGCACGTTTTTGTCGCCCCAGCCGCTGACGCGGGTGACCGGCACATCGGCCGCCTGCTCCACCCTCGCCACCGACGGCAGGATCAGCGCAATCAGCGCCAGGCTGATGGCGAAGATCCCGGCGGCGATGCAGAACATGGCGGTGAAGCCGTAATTCAGCGCGATCATAAAGGCCAGCGGCGGGCCGATCACCCACGCCAGCGACAGCTGCGCACGCATCACCGAGCTGAACATCACCACTTCACGCGCCGAGTTATCGGCATATTCCCGCGCAAGGGCAAACAGCTGCGGCATGGCGGTATTGGCGATAGAGGCCAGCAGCACGCCGCAGGTAATGAGCGTCAGATAGTGGCGGTTGAAGGCAAACAAAAGCGCATTGCCGATGGCCATGGCGCAACAGAGCATGATCAGTTTGCGGCGATCGCCCCGGCTGTCGGATCGTTTCGCCAGCCACAGGCTCACCAGGATCCCGGCGATGGCGTTGACGGTATAAAACAGGCCCACCCAGAAGGGTTGCGCGCCCACCTCACGGCTGAGAAACAGACTGAGCGTCGGCGCCTGCAATGCGCCGGCGATCCCCATCATAAAGGCAACGATCATAAACGCGGCATAGACCCCGTTCAGACGTCTGCCCATCGTCATAAGCCACAGCATAATTCGTCCTTTTGCGCGCGCAAACAATGAAAAAAGCCAGCAGATGATACCTGCTGGCGTGGCGATAAGCACCAATACTCAGTCACACATGGTGGAAGCGAATGCTGTAGCAGCCCTCCCCGCTTCCATCGACGTTCAGTATTGGCTTAATATAGGGATTAATAAATTGATGAGTTTTCGTCAGGAGTTCCCCTTTTATGTCGTCGGGCCGTCTGCAACAACAATTCATCCGCCTGTGGCAGTGTTGCGACGGCGCTTCCAGGGAAACCACGCTGAGCGAACTGGCGGAACTGCTGAGCTGTTCGCGCCGCCATATGCGTACCCTGCTCAACACCATGCAGGCGCGCGGCTGGCTGACATGGGAAGCGGAAGCCGGACGGGGTAAGCGCTCACGTCTCACCTTCCTTTATACCGGGCTGGCGTTGCAACAGCAGCGGGCAGAAGATCTGCTGGAGCAGGATCGTATCGATCAGCTGGTGCAGCTGGTGGGCGACAAAACCGCCGTGCGCCAGATGCTGGTGTCGCATCTGGGGCGCAGTTTTCGCCAGGGCCGCCATATTTTGCGTGTGCTCTATTACCGCCCGCTGCGCAACCTGCTGCCCGGCACGGCGTTAAGACGCTCTGAAACCCATATCGCCCGCCAGATCTTCAGCGCCCTGACGCGGGTAAATGAGGAAAACGGGGAACTGGAAGCGGATATCGCCCATCACTGGCAACAGCTTTCGCCGCTGCACTGGCGATTTTATCTGCGGCCCGGCATTCATTTTCACCACGGCCGCGAACTGGAGATGCGCGACGTCATCACCTCCCTTGAGCGTATCAACGCCTTTCCGCTCTATTCGCACATCACGCAGATCGTCTCTCCCACGCCCTGGACGCTGGACATTCACCTCTCTGAGCCGGACAGCTGGTTGCCCTGGCTGCTGGGCCATGTGCAGTCGATGATCCTGCCCTATGAATGGGAGTCGATGAGCAACTTCGCCAGCCTGCCGGTCGGCACCGGCCCCTATGCCGTCACCCGTAACAACAGCAGCCAGCTGAAGATCCAGGCTTTTGACGACTACTTTGGCTTTCGCGCGCTGATTGATGAGGTGAACGTCTGGGTGCTGCCGGAAGTGAACGACGATCCCAGCGGCGGCCTGACGCTGGAAGGCCCCGGCGAGGGCGAAAAAGCCATTGAGAGCCGTCTTGAAGAGGGCTGCTACTACCTGCTGTTCGATGCCCGTACGCCAAAGGGCAACAATGCGGCGGTGCGGGACTGGATCAGCCATGTGCTCTCCCCTGCTAGCCTGCTGTATCACGGCGACGAGCACTATCAGCGCTTCTGGTTTCCGGCATATGGCCTGCTGCCGCGCTGGCATCACGCGCGACCCGGCGGTAGCGAGATCGAAAAACCCGCCGGTCTGGAATCCCTCACCCTTACCTACTACCGGGAACATCAGGAGCACAAAGTCATCGCCCGCTCAATGATCGCCCTGCTGGCACAGCACCATGTGCGGCTGGAGATCCAGGAGGTGGAGTACGAGGAGTGGCACAGCGGCGAGGTGACAAGCGATATCTGGCTGAACAGCGCCAACTTCACGCTGCCGCTCGATTTTTCGCTGTTCACGCATTTATACGAAGTGCCGCTACTCCAGCGGTGCATTCCCCGCGACTGGCAGCAGGATGCCGCGCACTGGCGCGCAGGCGAAATGAATCTGGCGAACTGGTGCCAGCAGCTGATGGCGAACCGCGCGATAGTGCCGCTGATCCATCACTGGCTGACCATCAACGGTCAGCGCAGTATGCGCGGCCTGCGCATGAATACGCTGGGGTGGTTTGACTTTAAATCGGCGTGGTTTGCGCCGCCGGAGCCATAAAGGAAAAGTCGGTGGGCCCTGTGCCCACCGAACGACCAGCTTACTTAGTCATCTGCTCGGCTGATTTCAGATGCTGCTCAACGACCGGCGTATGTGCGTCAGCCAGCGCCTTCACATCCGGATCTTTGATCATCTTCGCATCGCTTTGCAGTTTCGTCAGCACCATCTTGTGGTCTTTAGTACCGGCGTTTTCCATATACATTTTGTCAAAGTCATCACCGCTCGCTTTTTCCAGCTTCGCTGCCATAGCCTTATGCTCAGCGTCCGGCTCCGTCGGCAGCGTTACACCTTTTTGCTGGGCGACCGTCTGGACTTTGGTCAGAGCTGCACCATGATCGTCGACCATCTTCTGCGCGAAGGCTTTCACGTCGCTGCTTTGCGCTTTGCTCAGCGCAATCTTGGCGGCGGCGATTTCATTGATATTGGCCTGCGCCATATCCTTCACCGCTTTTTCGTCCCCGGAACTGAGCTTAGCGCCCGATGCGGTCTGGCTGGTGGCGTCACTCGTTGCAGTGCTGGATTGTGTCTGGGCTTGCACGCCGAGCGTGGTGAACATCGCAGCCACTGCCGATACGGCCAGCAGTCCTTTCAAGGTTTTGCTCTTTTGCATGTGATTCTCCAGATGGTCATCGGTAAGGTAAATATGAGGTAATTATCTGCACGCAGTATCCTGCGTAAATAACAACGGCACTATTCAGTATAGTTGAACGCTCAGAGACAGCAGTTTTAGTTAGAGATCTTACAAAGGGCAGCAGGAAATGGCGGGCGTGAAGGTATGGGAAGGATGCAGCGTGCCCGGCGGCGCAGGCTTGCCGGGCCTACAGGTGGCACCCGGCAAGATGTTGCGGCTGGCTACGCTTCTGTCCCTTTCACCCAGCGCGGCGCTTTCATTATGTCGGTGAAATACCATACCAGTTCACACAGCAGCCCGGTCAGGGTTTTCTCCATATCCGACGGCAGCGACTGGCTGTTCAACAGGCGTGTTAAGGTCAGGCAGTATTCACACAGCAGATCAGATTCCGGTTCGAAACACGGCGGTTCCGCAGGCGGGGTATCCACCGTGAGTTGCGGGATCAGATGCGGTGGAATAACGTCATTCAGTGTGGGTTGTAGCAGCATCAGGCAGGCGTTCAGACGCCCGCACATCGCGAGGCGCAGCGCCGGATCGTCGCTTTCGATCAGCGCTTCAGCAAAATGCTCGCAGTGATCCGCCAGCACGGTGAAATCCGTGTCTGCGGTAAAGGGAACGGTAAGTAACAGGTGAGTCTGGTTGAGGGTCGTAGCCATAAGGGCAGCCTCCGGTATGTGAATGTATATTCCACCACCGAAGAGACCAATCTTACGGGTGGCGGACTGAACGGAGTTGGTCTTACCGGCCATACCGACACCGGCGCGCCTTGCGGCGCCCCCGTCCAGCCCACCATTGAGATGTAGCCAAACGCACGACATAAGAAAGACGCTTACGCGTCATATGTCGCAGGTATGATATGCAGGAGACCAATCCCGGCACCTGATTTTGCAGGTGCGGGAAGATGCTACTGTCAGACGCGATCAACGGCAAGCGGATTTGGCAGTACGGTTTGCGGCGCGCCTCGCAAAGACGTTTAAAACCTGCTCTTAACTATAGGTGGCAATTCCAGGAGCATGTGGTTCGATGTTAAATCAGTACAGCGGGAGTAATATGCACCAGCGTATAGCGTTTGCTATACGTTAAGAGTAAAATTTGTATATCACTTGCTATACAACGGAGCCAACATGAAATCAGATGTCCAGCTCAATATCAGGGCTAAAGAAGCGCAGAGAGCACTTATCGATACTGCCGCCAGTATTCTTCATAAATCACGGACTGATTTTATACTTGAGACAGCCTGTCAGGCCGCTGAAAACGTCATCCTTGATCGTCGAATGTACAATCTCAATGATGAGCAGTATGCCGAATTTATCACTATGCTGGACGCCCCGGTTACCGCTAATCCGGCGCTGGATACACTGCTGGCGAGAAAACCGCAGTGGGAAAAGTAACAGCTCCGCAACCGCTTAACTCTTCACATATTCTTTCTGAGTTTCATTGTGGGGAAGCAGTACTGGATGAATGGATCAGGCACCGGGGATTAAAAAATCACTCCACCGGTGCGGCCAGAACATTTGTGGTATGCAGGGGAAAGACGTCACAGGTGGTTGGATTTTACTCCCTGGCTACCGGCAGCGTGACTCACGCCATTGCACCCGGCAGTTTACGACGAAACATGCCTGAGCCTATTCCTGTCATTATCCTGGCACGTCTTGCAGTCGATGCGAGTTACCACGGCAAAGGTCTGGGCGCGGATTTACTTCATGATGCCGTTTTACGCATTTATCGTGTGGCTGAGAATATAGGTGTGCGCGCAATTATGGTTCATGCCCTCTCTGACGCGGCGAAAAACTTCTACCTGCATCATGGCTTTGTAGTTTCGAATACGCAGGAAAATACACTTTTCCTACGCTTACCCGAAATCCTGTAGGCCAGCACAAGCCCCTGCGCCAGATTTGCTCAGCTCCGCAACAGTAAATCATCAGCAACGTACAGCGTGTTTCTGCGCGGGCCTCGCCCCCAACCATCCCTCATTGCTGCCCGGCAACAAAATCATTACACTAGCGCCGTGCTCAACGGGGTGCTGCGCGGAACGCGTGTGCTGAGAAAATACCCGTCGAACCTGATCCGGATAACGCCGGCGAAGGGATTTGAGGCTACCGCTCAAGTCCTTTGCCACTCTCTTTTATTGAGGTGCAAAGTGTTAAAAAAATGTCTGCCGTTCCTGCTGCTGATTGCCGCGCCCGCCTTTGCCAAACCCGTTCTTACCGTTTACACCTACGACTCCTTTGCCGCTGACTGGGGCCCTGGCCCGAAAGTCAAAAAGGCCTTTGAAGCGGACTGCAACTGCGAGCTGAAGCTGGTGGCGCTGGAAGATGGCGTCTCGCTGCTCAACCGTCTGCGCATGGAAGGCAAAAACAGCAAAGCCGACGTGGTGCTGGGGCTGGATAACAACCTGCTGGAAGCGGCCACGCAAACTAAACTGTTTGCGAAAAGCGGCATCCCGAATGATGCAGTGAACGTGCCGGGCGGCTGGAAAAACGACACCTTCGTACCGTTCGATTACGGCTATTTCGCCTTTGTCTATGACAAAAACAAACTGAAAAACCCGCCGAAAAGCCTGAAAGAACTGGTGGAAAGCGACCAGAAATGGCGTGTGATCTACCAGGATCCGCGCACCAGCACGCCAGGCCTCGGCCTGCTGCTGTGGATGCAAAAAGTCTATGGCGATAAGACGCCGGACGCCTGGCAAAAACTCGCCGCGAAAACCGTCACCGTCACCAAAGGCTGGAGCGAGGCTTACGGCCTGTTCCTGAAAGGTGAAAGCGACCTGGTGCTGAGCTACACCACCTCCCCGGCGTATCACGCCATTGAAGAGAAGAAAGACAACTACGCCGCCGCGGGCTTCAGCGAAGGTCACTATTTGCAGGTGGAAGTTGCCGCCCGCACCGCCGCCAGCAAGCAGCCGGAACTGGCGAAGAAGTTCCTGAAATTTATGGTGACCCCGGCGTTCCAGAACACTATCGCCACCGGCAACTGGATGTATCCGGTGACCAGCGTGGCGCTGCCCGCGGGCTTTGACCAGCTGGTGAAACCGGCCACCACGCTGGAATACTCCCCGCAGGATGTCGCCGCGAAGCGTGCCGACTGGATCAGTGCATGGCAACGCGCCGTCAGCCGTTAATTCCCGGCTGGCTGCTGCCCGGTGCCGCCGCGGCCACACTGATGGTGGCGGTGGCGCTGGCGGCCTTTTTTGCGCTGTGGCTGAATGCGCCGGTAACGGACGTCGCCGCGCTGTGGCAGGACAGTTACCTGTGGCACGTGGTGCGCTTCTCGTTCTGGCAGGCGTTTTTATCCGCCCTGCTGTCGGTGGCTCCGGCGATTTCCCTGGCCCGCGCGCTGTATCGCCGTCGCTTTCCGGGGCGGCAAATGCTGTTGCGCCTGTGCGCCATGACGCTGATTTTGCCGGTGCTGGTGGCGGTGTTCGGCATTCTCAGCGTCTATGGCCGTCAGGGCTGGCTGGCGCAGATTTTCGGATCGCACTGGACGTTTTCGCCTTATGGCCTGCAGGGGATCCTGCTGGCCCACGTCTTCTTTAACCTGCCGATGGCGACCCGCCTGCTGTTACAGGCGCTGGAGCAGATCCCCGGCGAGCAGCGCCAGCTTGCCGCCCAGCTCGGGATGCGCGGCTGGGCGTTTTTCCGCTTTGTGGAATGGCCCTGGCTGCGGCGGCAAATCCCGCCGGTGGCCGCGCTGATCTTTATGCTCTGCTTCGCCAGCTTTGCCACCGTGCTGTCGCTGGGCGGTGGACCACAGGCCACCACCATTGAGCTGGCGATTTATCAGGCGCTGAGTTACGACTTTGAACCAGGCCGCGCGGCGTTGCTGGCGCTGGTGCAGATGATCTGCTGTCTCGGGCTGGTGCTGTTAAGCCAGCGGCTGAGCAAAGCCATTGCCGTCGGCACAAATCACCTCACCGGCTGGCGCGATCCGCAGGACAGTCTGTTGCGCCGCCTCGCCGATGGCACGCTGATTGTGCTGGCCCTGTTGCTGTTGCTGCCGCCGCTGATTGCCGTGATGGTCGAAGGCCTGAATCGCAGCCTGCTGGACGTGCTGGCGCAGCCGGTGCTGTGGCAGGCGACCTGGACCTCGCTGCGCATCGCACTGTGCGCCGGGGTGCTGTGTGTGATCCTGACCATGATGCTGCTGTGGAGCAGCCGCGAACTGCGCGCCCGCCAGCAACCCTTCGCCGGGCAGGCGCTGGAGCTGTCCGGCATGTTGATCCTCGCAATGCCCGGCATCGTGCTGGCGACCGGCTTCTTTTTACTGCTTAACAACGCCACCGGCCTGCCGGACTCTGCCGACGGCATTGTGATTTTTACTAACGCGCTGATGGCCATCCCCTACGCGCTGAAAGTGCTGGAAAACCCGATGCGCGATGTCGCCGCCCGTTATACGCTGCTGTGCCAGTCTCTCGGCATGGCAGGGCTGCAACGGCTGCGCGTGGTGGAGCTGCGCGCGCTGAAACGTCCGCTGGCGCAGGCGCTGGCGTTTGCCTGTGTGCTGTCGATCGGCGATTTTGGCGTCGTGGCGCTGTTCGGCAATGACGATTTCCGCACGCTGCCGTTTTACCTTTATCAGCAAATAGGCTCTTATCGCAGCCAGGACGGGGCCGTAACGGCGCTGCTGCTGCTGGCGCTGTGCTTTATCCTGTTCACCGTGATTGAAAAACTTCCGGGTCGCCATGCTAAAACTGACTGATACCACCTGGCTTTACCATCACCTGCCCATGCGCTTTACGCTGAATATCGAGCGGGGTGAACAGGTGGCGATCCTCGGGCCGAGCGGCGCGGGGAAAAGCACGCTGCTGAATCTGATCGCCGGGTTTTTACAGCCGGACAGCGGCTCGATCATGCTGGAAAACGAGGATCACACGCGTACGCCACCGTCGAGCCGCCCGGTGTCGATGCTGTTCCAGGAAAACAATTTGTTCACCCATCTGACGGTGCGGCAGAACATTGGTCTGGGGCTGCATCCCGGCTTAAAACTTAACGACACCCAGCGCGCCACTCTCGCGGTCATTGCCGCGCAGATGGGGCTGGGATCGCTGCTCGATCGTCTGCCAGATCAGCTCTCCGGCGGGCAACGTCAGCGCGTGGCGCTGGCGCGCTGTCTGGTACGCGAACAGCCGGTATTGCTGCTTGATGAGCCGTTTTCCGCCCTGGATCCGGCGCTGCGTCAGGAGATGCTGGCGCTGGTTAACGAGGTGTGTCAGCGCCAGAACCTGACGCTGCTGATGGTGTCGCACAGTGTGGAAGATGCGCTGCGCATCGCCCCGCGCTCGCTGGTGATCGCCGACGGGCGCATTGCCTGGGACGGCAGCACCCAGGCGCTGGTGAGCGGGCAGTCGCCCGCCTCGGCATTACTGGGGATCGCCGCACCGTAACTCTGCCATGAGCCACGACGCAACATTTTTTATTCATAAGTGAAGAATTAACTCCATTTTATTTAAAAAACTGGAGTTAAAAATTCATTGCGTGATCGCCTTCATGCTTTTCTTCCGCGCCCTTTTCCATAATGCCGCCGCCGCACTTGTGGAGCCAAACACTCAGGAGGAAAAATGATAAAGGGATTTAACGCCAGCGCGGCACTCGACAGGCTGGCTTACTGGGCAGGCAGAATGGCGGCGCAGCGCCATCTCACGGCGATCAGGGAAGGATTTATTTTTCTGATGCCGCTGATCATAGCCGCCTCGTTTTTTGTACTCATCAATAATGTGGTACTGAATGAAAAAGCCGGGCTGATGGGACTGCTCGGTATAAAAGCCGACTGGCTTGTTCCCGCCAGAGAAATTGGTATACGCATTTACAATGGCACGCTCAATATTCTGACGCTACTCGCAACAGCGATGATAGCGTGGCGCATGGCGCTCGCGCGTGAACAGGCGGGAGCTATTCATGCGGTCTTCGCGCTGGCCTGTCTGGTGATCTTTTTCCCCCTTGAGCAGACGTTGCAGATGGCGGATCAAATCGTTCGGGTTCCCGGCCTTATCGCCGCCAGCGAAACCGCCGCCAGCGGCCTGTTTGTCGGCATTATCATCGCCCTGATAAGCAGCGAACTGTTGACGCTGGCGCAGCGCAGTCGCTATCTGGCGATCCGCATGCCTGACAGCGTTCCACCCGCTGTAGCCAGCTCTTTTAACGTTATTCTTCCCATGTTGTTGCTGCTCACCCTGTTTGGCCTGCTGGCAGTGTTAATTGAAGTATGTTTCGGCACTAACCTGCACCATCTGGTGAACGAGGTTGTGCAGGCGCCGCTGCAAAACGCATTACAAAGTCTGCATGGCGTGCTCGGCCTGCTGTTCAGCATGAATATGCTGTGGTTTTTCGGCATCCATGGCGTATCGATCATGATGCCGATCACCGAGCCAACGCTGCTGGTGGCGATCCAGGAAAACGCCGCCGCGCTTCAGCAGGGCGCTGTTCCGCCACACATTGTCACCAAACCTTTTATTGACGCTTTCGGATATATGGGCGGCGGCGGGCAGACCATCGGATTGGTTATCGCCATGCTCATCGCCTCGCGCCGGGAAGATCACCGGACCATCACCCGGCTTTCCGGCGTGCCGTCGTTGTTCAACATCAATGAGCCGATGATTTTTGGCATCCCGCTTATCTTTAATCCGCTGCTGCTGGTGCCCTTTATTCTGACGCCGCTCCTGAGCGTCGGCATCGCCTGGTTCGCCACCGCGCTTGAGCTGATCGATAAAACCACCGTGCTGATCCCCTGGACCACGCCGCCAGTGCTCTCCGCATTTCTCGCCACGGGCGGGGACTGGCGCGCCGCGCTGCTGGCCCTGCTGTTGCTGATACTTTCGGTGTTGATCTATCTGCCTTTCGTGCTGGCGCTGAATCGCCAGAAACAAGCGGAACAAGGAGCATAACGGATGAAAATTGTCTGTCTGCCGCTGGATGCCCGCCCCTATAACTACGATTTTCTACAGTCGCTGGCGGCGATGGATAGCCAGCTGACGCTAGTGATGCCGCCGCGTGATTTGCTCGGTTTCCGCAAAACACCCGCCCACTTTGCCGCGCTCACCGCGTTTATCGAGGCGCATATGGCTGGTGCCGATGCGCTGATCCTGTCGCTGGATATGCTGATTTACGGCGGCCTGCTGCCTGCGCGTACGCATCATTTAACGCCAGAGGCGCTGCACGCGCGCCTTGACTGGCTGCGTCAGCTCCATCAGCGTTATCCGGCAGTAGAAATCTCCGCCTCCTCGCTGATCCTGCGTACCCCCGCCTATGATTCCGCCGAAGAAGAGCCGGATTATTATGCGCACTGTGGCCGGGCCATCTGGCAGTACGGCATTTACCGCGACCGCGACGCACAGGGTCTGCTGACGGCGGAAGAACAGCTGGAGTATCAGCGTCTGGCGGCAGAGCTGGACAGCGCAGCAAGAACGGATTTCGAACAGCGTCGGCAGCACAATATCGCCGTCACGCAGGCCGCGTTGGAGCTGGTTACTGATGGTGTGCTGGCGTGTCTGCTGATCCCACAGGATGACGCCTCGCCCTTTGGCTATACCGCCATGGATCAGCGCCAGCTTTACCGGGCTATCGCCGCGAATCGCCTGCAGGATCGCGTCTGGCTGCACCCCGGCACCGACGAATCAGGTTGTACCTTACTGACCCGGGCCTGGCTTACACGGCAACCAACGCGGCTGAAATTTGCGGTCTGCTGGTCGAATCAGGCTTTTCGGCAATTTGTGCCTGAGTATGAAGATCGACCTTTTGAAGAGAGCCTGCTCTCCCACAGCCGCGCCTGCGGTATTGCCCTTTGTGATGATCCGGCAAATGCGGACGCGCTGCTGGGCATCAACGGCTGCGGCGGGGTGATGCAGGAGGGCTGGATGCAGCAGAACAATAAAGCGCTCTCTTATTACCGTAACCGCAGCCTTACCGCCTTTTGCGACACGCTGGCTTCATGGATTGGTGGCAAACCGGTCGGCATTGCCGATGTCGCTTTCAGCAACGGCGGCGAGCGGGAGTTAATTGAAATGCTGGATCACCATCGCCTGCTGGATCGCCTCAGCGCCTATGCAGGCTGGAACACTGCCTGTAATACGCTGGGCACCGTACTGGCCGCCCTCGCCTTCGCCTGTCGCGGCGACCGCCCGCAGCAGGCACGCAATTTTATGCTGGAACGTCTGGTGTCGGACTGGGCTTATCAGAGCGAAGTGCGATTTGCGGTACAGGAAACCGTGCTGCCTGCGCTGGGCGCCAGCTATGCGCAGTTCGGCAAACACGAAGCGGCTATTCTGGCGACTATTGCCACGCGCGTTAAACAATGCTGGCAGCAGACGCTGCACAACAGTTTTTCTGGCCAGCAGCTCGTCATCGACGAGGTTCGCGCGCCCTTCAAACGGATGAGCGGCCTGGCTTTTACCGTCTCTTTAAAACCCCCATCATCGCCCAGCCGTGATTAAAGGATGTTTATGTCGATCAGTGCGTTAATTAAAATGCATCACAACCAACTCACCCGCACCGAGCAGCGGCTGGCGGATTATATTCTGGCCCATCAGCAGCAGGTGATCATGCGCAATATCGCGAGCCTTGCCAGCGCAACGCAGCTGGGCGAAGCGACGATCGTGCGCTTTTGCCGCAAGATTGGCCTGGCAGGTTTTGCGGCGCTGAAAAGAGAACTGACCGCAGAACAGCTCCAGTCGCTACAACCGCTGCCTCAAAGCGACAGTCCCGCCGAACAGCCCTCATTACTGGACGTGGCGCGTCGGCTGCATCAGCTTAATCAGGCATCGCTGGACGAAACCCTGGCGCTGCAAAGCAACGCTACCCTGGAGCAGGCGGCGACTTTGCTGCTCGGTGCCAGCCAGATCAATGTGTACGGTATCGGCATGTCGGGCATCAGCGCGCTGGAGGCAAAGTATCGCTTTATGCGCATCGGCATGCGAATTGACGCGCATACGGATAACCATACGATGCTGCTGAATTCTGCGCTGGTGGGCAAGCAGGATCTGGTAATAGGCATCAGCCATACCGGAGAAACGCGCGATCTGGTCGATGCTTTTCAGAACGCAAAGCAGAATGGCGCTAGCACGCTGGCAATCACCCGCTATTTGCATTCACCTTTAACGTCCTTTGCTGATGTCACGTTATTAACTGGAGGGTCGCAGAATCGCTATGAAAGCGATGCGTCTATGATCAAAGCATCGCAAACCTGGCTTATTGATTTGCTGTTTAATATGGCGATCTTTATTAATCAGGGACGATCGATTGATAATTTACTGGAAGTGATGAAGCGGATAGAAAAAAACGGGCCGCCTGAGCGACCCGTTTCTTAACAACAACGATTACAGCAGTGCTTTTGCCTGGCTTACCACATTGTCGACCGTGAAGCCGAACTCTTCAAACAGCTGCTCTGCCGGGGCAGATTCGCCGAAGGTGGTCATGCCGACGATAGCGCCGTTCAGGCCAACGTATTTGTACCAGTAGTCAGCGATACCCGCTTCCACCGCCACGCGCGCGGAGACGGCTTTCGGCAGTACGGATTCGCGGTAAGAGGCATCCTGTTTGTCGAACGCATCGGTAGACGGCATGGAGACCACGCGGGCTTTGATGCCTTCGGCAGTCAGTTTTTCCCATGCGCCTACAGCCAGCTCCACTTCGGAACCGGTGGCGATGAAGATCACCTGCGGCTGGCCGTCGCTGTCTTTCAGTACATAACCGCCACGGGCGATGTCTGCCAGCTGCTGCTCAGTACGATCCTGCTGCGCCAGATTCTGACGGGAGAGGATCAGCGCGGTCGGGCCGTCGTGACGCTCTACACCGTATTTCCAGGCTACCGCGGATTCAACCTGATCGCACGGACGCCAGGTGCTCATGTTCGGGGTGACGCGCAGGGAAGCGATCTGCTCAACCGGCTGGTGCGTCGGGCCGTCTTCGCCCAGACCGATGGAGTCGTGGGTGTAAACCATCACCTGACGCTGTTTCATCAGCGCTGCCATACGCACCGCGTTACGGGCGTATTCCACAAACATCAGGAAGGTGGAGGTGTACGGCACGAAACCGCCGTGCAGGGCGATACCGTTGGCAATGGCGGTCATACCGAATTCGCGCACGCCGTAATGGATGTAGTTACCTGCGGCGTCTTCGTTAATCGCTTTCGAGCCGGACCAGATGGTCAGGTTGCTTGGCGCAAGGTCAGCAGAACCGCCAAGGAATTCCGGCAGCCACGGGCCGAAGGCTTCAATCGCATTCTGGGACGCTTTACGGCTGGCGATTTTCGCCGGGTTTGCCTGCAGTTTGGCAATGAATTCATTCGCTTTCGCGGCGAAATCTTCCGGCATTTCACCTTTCATACGGCGGGTGAATTCTGCCGCTTCCTGCGGGAAAGCTTTCGCGTAGGCAGCAAACTTCTCGTTCCAGGCGTTTTCTTTCGCCGCGCCCATTTCTTTCGCGTCCCACTGCGCATAGATGTCAGACGGGATTTCAAAAGCCGCGTGTTTCCAGCCCAGCTGTTCGCGGGTCAGTGCCACTTCAGCATCGCCCAGCGGCGCGCCGTGGGAGTCGTGAGTACCGGCTTTGTTCGGGGAACCGAAACCGATGATGGTTTTGCACATCAGCAGGGATGGTTTGTCGGTTACGGATTTAGCTTCTTCGATGGCGCGTTTGATCGCGTCAGCATCGTGACCGTCCACACCACGCACCACGTGCCAGCCGTAGGCTTCAAAACGTGCTGCGGTGTCGTCGGTGAACCAGCCTTCTACGTGGCCGTCGATAGAGATGCCGTTGTCATCATAGAACGCCACCAGCTTGCCGAGGCCGAGGGTACCGGCAAGGGAGCACACTTCGTGGGAGATGCCTTCCATCATGCAGCCGTCGCCCATGAAGGCGTAGGTGTAGTGGTCGACGATGTCATGGCCCGGGCGGTTAAACTGCGCCGCGAGGGTTTTCTCAGCGATAGCCATACCTACTGCGTTAGCAATGCCCTGACCCAGCGGGCCGGTTGTGGTTTCCACACCGGCGGTGTAGCCCACTTCCGGGTGACCCGGGGTCTTGGAGTGCAGCTGACGGAAGTTTTTCAACTCTTCAATCGGCAGATCGTAGCCGGTGAGGTGCAGCAGGCTGTAAATCAGCATGGAGCCGTGGCCGTTGGACAGCACGAAGCGGTCGCGGTCAGCCCAGGACGGGTTCTGGGGATTATGGTTCAGGAAATCGCGCCACAGGACTTCGGCGATGTCTGCCATGCCCATGGGGGCGCCCGGGTGACCGGACTTGGCTTTCTGTACTGCGTCCATGCTCAGCGCACGAATAGCGTTGGCAAGCTCTTTACGTGAGGACATTTTGACTCCAGATCGGACTGTTAAAGGCCATGCCCTGGCGACTTGACTACAGCGCGGAATGGGCTACGCCGGAAAAAAGTGACAACAATGTAACCCAAGCGGCAACTCATGTACATGGAGCATCCTTTTGCCGCTTCAGAAATCTCTGGATCATGCTCGCAAGTTGCGCAAACGCTCGCCGCCATCCCGTTCTATTCTTTATACTCAGCGCACCAGCCCGCTTCGTTCAGGCGCGGCGACTAACAAAATATGCATTAATTATTGCGGAAGATAAGACATGAAGATTCGCACAGCATTGCTTGCTCTGGGTGTGGCAACGGCGTTGACCGGCTGCCAGAACATGGATTCTAACGGCCTGATGAGCTCCGGCGCGGAAGCGTTCCAGGCCTACTCATTAAGCGATCAGCAGGTAATTGCGTTAAGCGATGAAGCCTGTAAAGAGATGGACAGCAAAGCGACGATCTCCCCGGCCAGCAGCGCTTACAGCCAGCGTCTGGCGAAAATCGCCAACGCGCTGGGCGACAACATCAACGGCCAGGCCGTGAACTACAAGGTCTATGAGACGAAAGATGTGAACGCCTTTGCGATGGCGAACGGCTGCATCCGCGTATACAGCGGCCTGATGGATATGATGAACGACAACGAAGTGGAAGCGGTGATCGGCCATGAAATGGGTCACGTGGCGCTTGGTCATGTGAAGCGCGGCATGCAGGTGGCGCTGGGTACCAACGCGGTGCGCGTGGCGGCGGCGTCTGCCGGTGGCGTAGTGGGTAGTCTGTCGCAGTCGCAGCTTGGCGATCTGGGTGAAAAACTGGTCAATTCCCAGTTCTCGCAACGCCAGGAATCCGAAGCGGATGACTACTCTTACGATCTGTTGCGCAAACGCGGCATCAGCCCGGCCGGTCTGGCAACCAGCTTTGAGAAGCTCTCTAAACTGGAAGCAGGCCGTCAAAGTTCAATGTTTGACGACCATCCGGCGTCCGAAGCGCGTGCGCAGCATATTCGTGATCGCATGGCGGCAGACGGCATCAAATAAATCTGTTCGGGCGTAATTGGCGAAGCCAGTCTGGGTCAGGCCAGCGCGCAGCCACCGGAGCGTACACCTGGTACGTGAGGATGGCGAGCACTGCCCTGGCCCATAATGGCGAGTAAAATAGCCCGATTACTCGCCTTTCTTGGCGGCCTGGATATACAGCATTTCCAGTGCCAGCGTCGCGGCGGCCAGCGCCGTGATCTCAGACTGATCGTAAGCCGGTGCTACTTCCACCACGTCCATACCCACGATATTCAGATCTTTCAGGCCGCGCACCAGTTTAATGGCGCGATCGGAGGTCAGCCCGCCAATGACCGGCGTGCCGGTGCCCGGTGCGAACGCCGGATCCAGACAGTCGATATCAAAGCTCAGATAAACCGGCATGTCGCCCACAATCTGTTTCACCTGGGCGAGAATGTCGTCCACGCTGCGATCGTTCACCTGGCAGGCATCCAGCACGGTAAAGCCGTTGTCTTTGTCGAACTCGGTACGGATACCGATCTGCACGGAGTGGTGCGGATCGATCAGGCCTTCTTTCGGCGCGGTGTAGAACATGGTGCCGTGGTCGAACTCGCAACCGTTCGCGTAGGTGTCGGTGTGGGCATCGAAATGCACCAGCGCCATTTTGCCGAAGTGTTTCGCATGGGCGCGCAGCAGCGGCAGCGTGACGAAGTGGTCGCCGCCGAAGGAGAGCATACGCTTACCGGCCGCCAGCAGTTTTTCCGCATGGGCCTGTAATTTTTCGCTCATTTCGCGCGCATCGCCGAAGGCATACACCAGATCGCCGCAGTCGACGACATTCAGGCGCTCGCGCATGTCGAAGTTCCACGGGAAACGGTTGTGTTCCCAGGCGAGGTTGGTGGACACCTGACGGATTGCGCCCGGCCCATGACGGCTACCGGCACGGCCGGAGGTCGCCATATCAAAAGGTACACCGGTGATCACCCAGTCAGCATCACTGTCATACGGCTGGAAATTCATCGGAAGGCGTAAAAAACCAAAGGCGTTAGATACCAGAGAGTTATCGTACTGATGACCTAAGGTGCTCATGTCTGTGACCTCTTTCGTAAAGTCGATATAAAAAAAATCCCCTCCGCGTCGTTAAACCCGACGAGAAAGGGATTAGGGGCGAAGCGGGAGTCGATTACTCGTCTTCCAGGTAGGTATACCCGTACAGTCCGGCTTCAAATTCTTCGAGGAACTGCTGTTGCAGATCCGTATCCAGATCGGTTTGTTTCACCTGATCGCGGAAATGCGTTAACAGCGTTTTCGGATCCAGCTGCACATATTCCAGCATATCGGCCACGGTATCGCCTTCGTCAGACAGCTCGACTTCCACGCTGCCATCCGGGAAGACAAACACGTCCACCGCTTCGGTGTCACCGAACAGGTTATGCATGTTGCCGAGAATTTCCTGATACGCGCCCACCATAAAGAAGCCCAGCGGCGGCGGGTTTTCCGGATCGTACTGCGGCATCGGCATGGTGGTGGCAATACCGTCGCCATCCACATAGTGATCGATAGCGCCATCCGAGTCACAGGTAATATCCAGCAGCACCGCGCGACGTTCCGGCACCTGGTTCAGCCCTTCCAGCGGCATCACCGGGAACAGCTGATCGATACCCCAGGCATCCGGCATCGACTGGAACAGCGAGAAGTTGACGTAAATTTTATCCGCCATACGTTCCTGCAGCTCATCGATAATCGGGCGATGGGCGCGATTGCTCGGATCCAGCTGCTTCTGCACTTCGTGGCACATGCTCAGGTAGAGCTGTTCCGCCCAGGCGCGATCCTGCAGGGAGTAAGCGCCGGAGGAGTAGCCGACGTGAATGTCGTGCAGATCCATTTGGCTGTCGTGCAGCCATTCGCGCAGGGAGCGACGGGTACCCGGCTGGTGCATTTCGCCCCAGGTTTCCCACATACTTTGCAGCGCGCGCGGTGCGTCTTCGGACGGCGCGGTCGGCTCGGTGTATTCGTTACGCTCCACGCCGATGATGTTGGACACCAGCACGGTATGGTGCGCGGTCACGGCGCGGCCAGACTCGGTGATCACCGTCGGATGCGGCAGGCCGTGCTCTTCGCAGGCATCGCCAATCGCCCAGATAATGTTGTTGGCGTATTCGTTCAGGCCGTAGTTAACGGAGCAGTCGGACTGCGAGCGCGTGCCTTCATAGTCCACGCCCAGGCCGCCGCCCACGTCGAAGCACTGGATGTTCACGCCCAGCTTATGCAGCTCAACGTAGAAACGGGCGGATTCACGCACGCCGTTGGCGATATCGCGAATATTCGCCATCTGCGAGCCGAGGTGGAAGTGCAGCAGCTGGATGCTGTCCAGACGACCGCGTTCACGCAGAATTTCCACCAGTTGCAGCACCTGGGTGGCAGCCAGGCCGAATTTGGATTTTTCACCGCCGGAGGACTGCCATTTACCGGAGCCCTGCGACGCCAGACGCGCACGCACGCCAAGGCGCGGGATGACGTTCAGACGTTCGGCTTCGTCCAGCACGATGGCGATCTCGGACATCTTCTCGATCACCAGATAGACCTTGTGGCCCATCTTTTCGCCGATCAGCGCCAGGCGGATGTATTCACGGTCTTTATAACCGTTACAGACGATCACGCTGCGGGTCATGCCGGCATGGGCCAGCACCGCCATCAGTTCCGCTTTGGAACCGGCTTCCAGACCCAGGGGTTCACCGGAGTGGATCAGGGACTCAATAACGCGACGATGCTGGTTCACCTTAATCGGGTAGACCAGGAAGTAGTCGCCATTGTAGCCATAGGATTCGCGCGCACGTTTAAAGGCGGCGTTGATTGAACGCAGACGGTGCTGCAGGATCTGCGGGAAGCAGAACAGTGCAGGCAGACGCTGCCCCTGCGCTTCACGCGCTTTTACCAGTTCAGCAAGATCAACGCGCGCTTGCGGTACGTCAGGATCCGGGCAAACGCTGATATGCCCCAGTTCGTTGACGTCGTAATAGTTATTGCCCCACCAGGCAATATTATAGGTGCGCAGCATTTTGCTGGCTTCCTGGGAGCTCATGGCTACCTCCTGCATGGAACGTAGTACACCCTGTTCGCCTGCTGACGAAGGGGATGGCGAAGACATGTCGTCAGACATAGCGAACCTCAAACATAGTTGAAAGTGTATACCCTGTGAAATTCGGCTTACCGCAAGTCGGAATTACCCTTGCCGCACGAAAGACCGTGGATATAAAACAGTTGACTACTATCGCAGCGTAACACAGCGATAACAACCCATAAACAGGCGGAGTGGCCAGCAGACTATGCTGGTACGCCGACTGCGCGACCGGTTTCTTGTTCATATCATTTTAAAACACGTATCCGAACCAGATTATGACGGTTCAGCGAAACCACGAGAAAACCCCTGATCAACAGGAGCGCCCTTGTTCAGGTATTACAGGGCCTTACCGGCTCTGGAGTCCTGAGAAGCGCCGAGATGGGTTAAACATCGGCAGGATTGCAATGAAGATATGCAGGTAGCGGGAGTAAGATGCCCGGCCGGACGGCATGGCAGATCTAGCGGTAAACAACGGTTCATTATCTGGTATCACCTCCACGCCAACCGGGGTCTGGTCAGCGATAAGCCCAAGCGAATTTAACTGCTCAACCCGGCTGGAAGTGGCGACACGAAACGTTGTCGTGCGCTTTTTTATACCCTGGCGCAAAGCGCCGCAAGGGATAAGCCGCGTGCGGCGTTTTATACCGTCAAAGGGGGCAAAAAGCAAAATAAAAAAGCAGGCTTTGCAGGCATATAAGTAAAATTCGCCGTTGGGCTGTTATGAAGAATGCGACGAATCTCAAAAAAGGCTGGAAATGGGCTCAAGAATTGACCTAAAATAGCCGTCCAGATGTTAATCCATCTATACAGATTAACACTTAGACTTCCTGTGTCATTAACCTGCATGCCGCATCGACGGCCCCGGCACAGAGTTTGAGCTTATACCATTACCCCAGGGTGACTTAGAACATGGCAAAACACCTTTTTACATCAGAGTCTGTCTCAGAAGGACATCCTGATAAAATCGCTGACCAGATTTCCGATGCCGTACTGGACGCGATCCTCGAACAGGATCCAAAAGCGCGCGTCGCCTGCGAAACTTATGTGAAAACCGGGATGGTTCTGGTGGGTGGCGAAATCACCACCAGCGCATGGGTCGACATCGAAGAAATCACCCGTAAAACCGTGCGTGACATCGGTTATGTCCATTCTGACATGGGCTTTGACGCCAATTCCTGCGCCGTACTGAGCGCGATTGGTAAACAGTCTCCGGACATCAACCAGGGCGTTGACCGTGCCGATCCGCTGGAACAGGGCGCGGGCGACCAGGGCCTGATGTTTGGTTACGCGACCAACGAAACCGACGTGCTGATGCCAGCGCCAATCACCTACGCTCACCGTCTGGTGCAGCGTCAGGCAGAAGTGCGTAAAAACGGCACCCTGCCATGGCTGCGTCCGGATGCGAAAAGCCAGGTGACCTTCCAGTATGACAACGGCAAAATTGTCGGTATCGATGCCGTGGTACTTTCCACGCAGCATGCTGAAGATATCGATCAGAAAGCCCTGCAGGAAGGCGTGATGGAAGAGATCATCAAGCCGGTTCTGCCGCAGGAGTGGCTGAACGAATCCACTAAATTCTTCATCAACCCGACCGGCCGTTTTGTTATCGGCGGCCCGATGGGCGACTGCGGCCTGACCGGTCGTAAGATCATCGTTGATACTTACGGCGGCATGGCGCGTCACGGCGGCGGCGCTTTCTCCGGTAAAGATCCATCGAAAGTGGACCGCTCTGCGGCCTACGCGGCGCGTTACGTTGCGAAAAACATCGTGGCGGCGGGTCTGGCGGATCGCTGTGAAATCCAGGTCTCCTACGCGATTGGCGTGGCTGAACCGACTTCCATCATGGTGGAAACCTTCGGCACCGAGAAAATCGCTACCGAACAGCTGACCCTGCTGGTGCGCGAGTTCTTCGACCTGCGTCCGTACGGCCTGATCCAGATGCTGGATCTGCTGCACCCGATCTACAAAGAAACCGCGGCATACGGTCACTTTGGTCGCGAACATTTCCCGTGGGAAAAAACCGACAAAGCTGCCGTGCTGCGTGACGCTGCCGGCCTGAAATAATCTGCTGACAGTCGCGTAATAAAGGCCAGCCCTGTGCTGGCCTTTTGCTTTTTTACGCTTTTTCCTGGCCCATCCGCCTGCCGAGCGGTCTATACTTTATGTGCCCCAGTTCGTCTTTTTCTGAAAGCGATTACATCACCGTTGACCTGCCATCCCCTGCCCTGTTGCGTTTTTTCAGCCATTTTTAACCTCCTGTTACATCATGCTTCGGTTTAATCTGAATGTACTTTCACATGGGATTTGCAAAACTATAATAATCTATTGATAAATTTAATTAATTTAACAATTAGTCTTGCAGGCGGGGTGTAACCGATTACACTAGCGTGATTTACATCACACAAAACAATAGCTTGCTCACCTAACCTTTACGTCGATAAATGTGTGACTTAACCGGAGGCGATATGCCTGATAATAAAAAAAAGGGGCGTTCTAACAAGGCAATGACGTTTTTTGTCTGTTTCCTCGCCGCACTGGCCGGACTGCTGTTTGGCCTTGATATTGGTGTGATCGCAGGGGCCCTGCCCTTCATTACCGATGAGTTTAAAATTAGCCCGCACACGCAGGAATGGGTGGTGAGTTCCATGATGTTCGGTGCCGCCGTGGGCGCTGTGGGTAGCGGCTGGCTGTC
This sequence comes from Enterobacter sp. SA187, assembly GCF_001888805.2. NCBI lineage: Bacteria > Pseudomonadati > Pseudomonadota > Gammaproteobacteria > Enterobacterales > Enterobacteriaceae > Enterobacter > Enterobacter sp. SA187. The sequence continues at coordinate 1,890,962 of NZ_CP019113.1, read as the reverse complement.
TTTCCGTCTCGGGCGTAAAAAGAGCCTGATGATCGGTGCGGTGCTGTTTGTGATCGGTTCGCTGTTCTCAGCCGCCGCGCCAAACGTCGAAGTACTGATCCTCTCGCGCGTGCTGCTCGGCCTTGCGGTCGGCGTGGCCTCTTATACCGCTCCGCTGTACCTGTCTGAAATCGCACCAGAAAAAATTCGCGGCAGCATGATCTCAATGTACCAGTTGATGATCACTATCGGTATTCTCGGCGCTTATCTGTCTGACACTGCATTCAGCTACAGCGGCGCATGGCGCTGGATGCTGGGCGTGATCATCATACCGGCCGTGCTGCTGCTGATTGGCGTGTTCTTCCTGCCGGACAGCCCGCGCTGGTATGCCGCGAAACGCCGCTTCCATGATGCCGAACGCGTGCTGCTGCGTCTGCGCGATACCAGCGCCGAAGCGAAAAACGAACTGGATGAGATCCGTGAAAGCCTGCAGGTTAAGCAGAGCGGCTGGGCGCTGTTTAAAGAGAACAGCAACTTCCGCCGCGCCGTGTTCCTCGGCATTCTGTTACAGGTGATGCAACAGTTCACCGGTATGAACGTAATCATGTATTACGCGCCGAAAATCTTTGAACTGGCGGGTTATTCCAATACCACCGAGCAGATGTGGGGCACCGTTATTGTGGGTGTGACCAACGTGCTGGCGACCTTTATCGCCATCGGTCTGGTGGATCGCTGGGGCCGTAAACCGACGCTGACGCTGGGCTTCCTGGTGATGGCGGTCGGCATGGGCGTACTGGGTACCATGATGCATGTGGGTATTGATACCCCGACCGAACAGTATGTGGCTGTCGGTATGCTGCTGATGTTCATTGTTGGTTTTGCGATGAGTGCCGGCCCGCTGATCTGGGTACTGTGTTCTGAGATCCAGCCGCTGAAAGGCCGCGATTTCGGTATCACCTGCTCTACCGCCACCAACTGGATCGCCAACATGATCGTCGGTGCGACCTTCCTGACCATGCTCAACACGCTGGGCAACGCCAACACCTTCTGGGTATACGCGGGCCTGAACCTGTTCTTCATCGTGCTGACCCTCTGGCTGGTGCCGGAAACCAAGCATGTGTCGCTGGAGCATATCGAGCGCAACCTGATGAAGGGCCGCAAACTCCGCGAGATTGGCTCTCACGACTGATTGTTCGCCTCAGGGCGTTGCCACCCGGCAACGCCCTTCTTGCACTTCTTTTTTCACCGCACTATTCTCTGCCGTTATGAAAACCACCCGCCTTCCTATCGCCATTCAACAGGCCGTTATGCGCAGCCTGCGCGACAACCTCGCCCTCGCGAATCAGAAACTCAACCGCGCCTATCCGGAACCGGCGCTGGTGTATCAGCAGCGGGGAACTGCCGCCGGCACCGCCTGGCTGGAAAGCTATGAGATCCGCCTGAACGCGGTGCTGCTGATGGAAAATCAGCAGGCCTTTATCGACGAGGTGGTGCCCCATGAGCTGGCGCATCTGCTGGTGTGGAAGCACTTTGGCCGCGTGCCGCCGCACGGCAAAGAGTGGAAATGGATGATGGAAAGCGTGCTCGGCGTTCCGGCGCGCCGTACTCATCAGTTTGAACTGGCGTCCGTGCGCCGCAATACCTTCCCTTACCGCTGCCCCTGCCAGCAGCATCAGCTGACCGTGCGCCGCCACAACAAGATCCTGCGCGGCCAAGCCGTGTATCGCTGCGTGCACTGCGGCGAGCCGCTGGTGGCGGAGGCCTGATTTTCGGAACTTTTATGCTCTGACTGATTGCATCTGACAACCGCTTTCGCTAGGGTGCGGACACACTCAGATATGGAGCAGGCTATGTCCCGCAAACTTGCTTTCGCTGCCCTTTTACTGGCTGGCAGCCTTTCCTTTCCCGGTATTGCCGGGGGTATCAACAATTTCTCGCAGGCGAAAGCGGCCAGCGTCAAAGTGAACGCCGATGCGCCCGGCGATTTTTACTGCGGCTGCAAAATTACCTGGCAGGGTAAAAAAGGCGTCGTCGATCTGGCGTCCTGCGGCTATAAAGTGCGTAAAAACGAAAACCGCGCCAGCCGTATCGAATGGGAGCATGTGGTGCCCGCCTGGCAGTTCGGCCATCAGCGCCAGTGCTGGCAGGACGGCGGCCGCAAAAATTGCAGCAAAGATCCGGTCTATCGCCAGATGGAAAGCGATATGCATAACCTGCAACCTTCCGTAGGCGAAGTGAACGGCGATCGCGGCAACTTCATGTACAGCCAGTGGAACGGCGGCGAAGGCCAGTACGGTCAGTGCCCGATGAAAGTCGATTTCAAAGCGAAGCTGGCAGAGCCGCCTGCCCGTGCCAGAGGCGCTATCGCGCGTACGTATTTCTACATGCGTGACCAGTATCAGCTCTCTTTGTCCCGTCAGCAGACGCAGCTTTTCACCGCGTGGGATAAACTCTATCCGGTGGCCAGTTGGGAGTGTGAGCGCGACCGCCGTATCGCCGCCGTGCAGGGGCATCACAACCCTTACGTGCTGCGCGCTTGTCAGGCACAAAAGAGCTAACTTACACTGGCGCGTATTATTGAGCGATTAAACGGAAGTACTAGCATGCGTAAACCCCGCATTTATCACCCGGGATCTTTAACTGTCGGTCAGCAGGTGGCGCTGAACGATGACGCCGCCAACCATGTGGGGCGCGTACTGCGTATGACCGCTGGTCAGCAGGTTCAGTTGTTTGACGGCAGCAATCAGGTTTTTGACGCCGAAATCCTCCGTGCGGATAAAAAAAGCGTCGAGGTCAGCGTTCTGTCCGGGGAAACCGACGATCGTGAATCGCCGCTGCATATTCATCTGGGCCAGGTGATGTCCCGCGGCGAAAAAATGGAATTCACCATCCAGAAATCGATCGAACTGGGGGTAAGCCTCATTACGCCACTTTTTTCTGAGCGCTGCGGCGTTAAACTGGATGCTGAACGCCTGAACAAGAAGATCCAGCAGTGGCAGAAAATCGCCATCGCTGCCTGTGAACAGTGTGGTCGCAATGTGGTACCGGAAATCCGTCCGGCGATGGATCTGGAAGCCTGGTGCGCCGAGCCTGACGACGGCATTAAGCTGAATTTGCATCCGCGCGCCAGCGCCAGCATCAACACGCTGCCGTTGCCGGTGAGCCGTATTCGCCTGCTGATCGGCCCGGAAGGCGGTTTATCTGCCGATGAAATCGCCATGACCGCACGCTATCAGTTTACTGATATTCTGTTGGGACCACGTGTTTTGCGCACTGAAACGACCGCGCTCACCGCAATTACTGCACTGCAAGTACGCTTCGGCGATTTGGGGTAACGGAGAAAAAGAATGATTAAGCTCGGCATCGTGATGGATCCCATCGCAGACATTAACATCAAGAAAGATTCCAGCTTCGCTATGCTGCTGGAAGCGCAACGTCGCGGCTACGAGCTGCACTATATGGAAATGGCCGATCTTTACCTGACCAACGGTGAAGCCCGCGCCCGCACGCGTCTGCTCTCCGTCGAGCAAAACTACGATAAATGGTACGAATTCGGCAGCGAGCAGGATATTGACCTCGCCTCGCTTAACGTCGTGCTGATGCGTAAAGATCCGCCGTTTGATACCGAATTTATCTACGCCACTTATATCCTTGAGCGCGCCGAAGAAAAAGGCACGCTGATCGTCAACAAGCCGCAGAGCCTGCGCGACTGTAACGAGAAGCTGTTCACCGCCTGGTTTGCCGATCTGACCCCGGAAACCCTGGTCACCCGCAACAAGGCGCAGCTGAAAGCGTTCTGGGAAAAGCATCACGACATCATTTTAAAACCGCTGGATGGCATGGGCGGCACCTCGATTTTCCGCGTGAAAGAAGGCGATCCGAACCTGCCGGTGATCGCTGAAACCCTGACTGAGCTGGGCAGCCGCTACTGCATGGCGCAAAACTATCTGCCCGCCATCAAAGACGGCGACAAGCGCGTGCTGGTGGTGGATGGCGAACCTGTGCCTTACTGCCTGGCGCGTATTCCGCAGGGCGGCGAAACCCGTGGCAATCTGGCCGCCGGTGGCCGTGGCGAACCGCGTCCGCTCAGCGACAGCGACTGGGATATCGCCCGCCGCGTCGCCCCGACGCTGAAAGCCAAAGGGCTGATTTTTGTTGGTCTCGACATCATTGGTGACCGTCTGACCGAAATCAACGTCACCAGCCCGACCTGCATTCGTGAAATCGAAGCCGTCTTCCCGATCTCCATCACCGGGATGCTGATGGACGCCATCGAAAAGCGTCTTGGTCAGTAATCCGCTCTGACGATCCGGCGGGAGGGAACCCGCCAGTGTCTGACTAGTGACAGCACGCTGCTTTCCCCGCATACTGGACGCTTGCTGCTTTTTTGAACCGGAAACAGAACCTTGACAATGAATTTACAGCATCACTTTCTGATTGCCATGCCTGCTCTCCAGGATCCCATCTTCCGTCGTGCTGTTGTCTACATTTGCGAGTACAACGATGAAGGTGCAATGGGGATCATCATCAATAAGCCGCTGGAAAACCTCAAGGTTGAGGGTGTGCTTGAGAAACTTAAAATTCAGCCTGAGTCGCGCAACCCGGCGATCCGCCTGGATAAACCAGTATTCCTCGGCGGCCCGCTGGCGGAAGATCGCGGCTTTATTCTGCATACGCCGCCCGCCAAATTCGCCTCCAGCATCCGCATTTCCGATAACACGGTGATCACCACCTCCCGGGACGTGCTGGAAACCTTAGGCACCGATGACCAGCCGACGGACGTGCTGGTGGCGCTGGGCTACGCCTCCTGGGAGAAAGGCCAGCTGGAGCAGGAGATCCTCGACAACGCCTGGCTGACCGCCCCGGCCGATCAGAATATCCTCTTTAAAACGCCGATTGCCGACCGCTGGCGCGAGGCGGCAAAACTTATCGGCATTGATATTTCAACCATGCCTGGCGTGGCGGGGCATGCCTGATGAGCGGCACCTTACTGGCGTTTGATTTCGGTACCAAAAGCATCGGCGTGGCCATCGGCCAGCGTATCACCGGCACCGCCCGGCCACTGACTGCCATCAAAGCGCAGGACGGCACGCCGGACTGGAAGCTGATTGAAAAGCTGCTCAAAGAGTGGCAGCCGGATGCAGTGGTGGTGGGTCTGCCGTTAAATATGGACGGCACCGAACAGCCGCTGACCGCCCGCGCGCGCAATTTTGCCAATAAGATCCACGGCCGTTTCGGCGTGAAGATCCAGTTACACGATGAGCGTCTGAGTACCGTGGAAGCCCGTTCAGGGCTGTTTGAACACGGCGGCTTTCGCTCGCTCACCAAAGGCAACGTCGATTCTGCTTCGGCGGTGATCATCCTCGAAAGCTATTTCGAACAACATCTTTGATCCCCCCTTCCCCGTCACGCATGAGCGCTGTCGGGGACGATTCCCTCGATCGTCCTCACACTTTACGGCCCTGCTTTTTGCATTTTCGATAGTGTATCTATAAAAGAAACAGTGTAGCCCGATTTGGCGCTCACTCTTTTTGCGTTAGCTGGATACAGAGCTGGTTTAGCGCGTCCAGCCGGGCGGTGACTTGTTTGTCGTCAGGCTGCCACATCCCGGCAAACGCCAGCGCCGCCGAGTGAAAACCGAGCGGGCGGGCCATTGAGACTTCGCCGTCATCGTGATGCCAGATCACGCGTCCGAGCGCGCGCTGTTGCGCCACATGCGGACCGAGCTGCTGCCACTGTTCCGGAGAAAAACGCGCTATCAGCGCCTCGTCGCTTTCCGCCGCCAGCAGCGACATGCCGATGACGGATTGCCAAGCGGGCAGCATATGAAAACCCGCCAGCGCCTGGCTGCCCTGTCTGTCGGGACTCGAGTGATAGATATAAATCACCTGATCCTCCCAGAGCACGCCCAGCGCCACCACGATGTCTTTCGGGGCATGGCGCTCCAGCAACGGCAGCGCCTGGGAAAAGAGCGCTGAACCGCGGATGGCCTGCGCCGCCAGCGCGTGAATGCCGGGACCGGGGAGATAACGCCGCTGTTCGTCCTGCATCGTCAGGCCAATGGACGCCATGGTCATCAGCAGACGGTTAACGCGGGTGGTATTGATGCCCATCAGGCGCGCCAGTTCGCGACAACCTATGGCCCGGCCGCTGGAGACGAGGTATTGCAGACAGCGAATGCCGTCAATCAGGCTTTGATTCGGTTGAGACGACATGAGCGGCACCCATTCCATTTTTGCGTTCTGAACGTCGATTTTACCGCCAGTACAGAAGGAAACAAGATAATGAAAATCTTTCCCCAGCGCGATGCGAGAACCTTCCCTACGGTGCAGCTGAAAACCGACCTGCTGGTGGCCGGCGGCGGGCTTGCCGGACTCTGCGCGGCGCTGGCCGCCGCGCGCGACGGCTTGCAGGTGGTGCTGATCCAGGACAGGCCGGTGCTGGGAGGCAATGCCTCCAGCGAAGTACGGCTGTGGGCTAACGGCGCGACCTCGCATATGGGCAACAATAACCGCTGGTCGCGGGAAGGCGGCATCATGGGCGAGATCCTCGAAGAGAACCTCTGGCGCAACAAAGAGGGTAACCCGGTGATGTTCGACCTGGTGCTGCTGGATCTGGCGAAAAGCCAGCCGGGGCTGACGCTGCTGCTTAATACTGCGGTGTTTGAAGTGGAGGCGTATCAGCAGTGTATTCATCAGGTCAAAGCCTTTAACCCGATCAATGAAACCTTTTATGAGGTGGCCGCCAGCCAGTTTTGCGATGCCACCGGCGATGGCGTGCTCGGCTATCTGGCGGGCGCGGAGTACCGCGAAGGCGCGGAAGATATGGCGGAGCTGGGCGAAAAAATGGCCCCCGGCGATAACTTTGGCCACAAGCTCGGCCACTCGATCTATTTCTATACCAAACAGACTGACGGCCCGGTGCAGTTTGTTCCGCCCTCTTTCGCGCTGCCTGACATTACCGCTATCCCGCGCTATAAGCGGCTGACCTCGACGCTGAACGGCTGCGATCTGTGGTGGCTGGAATGGGGCGGACGGCTCGACACCGTGCACGAAAGCGAAGCCATCAAATGGGAATTGTGGAAAATCGTCTGGGGCGTCTGGGATCATATTAAAAACTCCGGCCAGTTCCCTGAAGCAGTCAACATGACCATTGAGTGGGTGGGTGCGATCCCCGGCAAGCGCGAAAGCCGCCGGTTTGTGGGCGACCATCTGCTGTGCCAGCAGGACATTATTGAGCAGCGTGACCACTACGACGCCGTGGCCTACGGCGGCTGGTCGATTGATTTGCATCCGGCTGACGGGGTGTACAGCACGCACGACGGCTGCCGACAATTTCACAGTAAAGGCACCTATACCATTCCTTATCGCAGCCTTTACAGCCGCTCGCTGGATAACCTGTTCTTAACCGGACGCCTGATTTCCGCCACCCACGTCGCCTTTGGCAGCGCCCGGGTGATGTGCACCTGCGGCTTGCTGGGGGAAGTGGTAGGCCGCGCCGCCGCGCTGTGCCACCAGCAGGGCTTCACCCCGCGCCAGCTCGCCGGGCGCGACAATATTGGCGCGCTCCAGCAGCATTTGCAGGCCACCGGCTGTTATATCCCGCGCCAGCAGTTGATCGACCCGGCGGCAGGCGCCAGCGTGAGCGCCAGCAGTGAATATCCGCTCAGCCAGTTGCCACCCAACGGCGCCTGGCAGTCGCTCTCTGCCAGCATGGCGCTGCTGCTGCCGATCAAAGCCGGGGCGTCGCTGCCGGAACTCACCTTTACCCTGCGCGCCGGTCAGCGCCGGACGGTGAACGTAACGCTGATGGGCAGCGCCCGCTCCGGCAACTTTACGCCGGAACTGCATTATGACCAGTGCGTGCTGCATGTCGCCGGTGAAGGCGAGCACCGCTGCGCCTTCCGCTGGCAGAGCGATCGCGATGAGTATGTTTTCGTCGCCTTTGAGGCGCAGGACGACGTGGAGATCGCCCTTACCGACACGGCACTGCCGGGCATAATGACGGTCTTTAACAGCCTGAATGCCCGCGTCGCGAAGCAAACCCGCCAGGTCGCCGACGGCGATTACGGCGTCGATGAGTTCGACTTCTGGCTACCGCGCCGCCGTCCACATCAGGTGATGCCCGCCCTGCGACTGGATCCGCCGCTGCGCTGTTTCAGCCCGGATAACCTGCTTAACGGGCGGCTGCGCCCGGAACAGTACAGCAACGGCTGGGTGCCCGACGCGCAGGATCCTGCGCCCCAGGTGACCTGGCAGTGGCCCGCGCCGCATACTTTCCGGCATCTGACATTGGTGCAGGATCATGACTTTGATAACGCTATGGAAACGGTGCAGATGGGCCATCATCAGGCCGTGACGCCGCACTGCATCACCCATTATCGTCTGTGGGCCGATGAGCGGTTGCTTGCCGAGGTGCGCAACAATCACCGCTCCGTCTGCGAACACCATTTTGAGACGCCGCAAACCGCCACGCGCATCCGTCTGGAGATCGTCGCCACCGCCGGGGCGCTGCCCGCCGTTTACTCCCTGAACGTGCGCTGATCTTTAAAGCCTGCCCTGCGCCACCCGCTGCTGGTGGCTTTGGGCGAAGGTCAGCATGCCTGCCTGCTGCCCGGTCTGCATCATGCCGGGCAACTGGTGGGTTTTCCCCTCGCGAATAAGATTCGCCACCGCCGGGGTGTTCACCAGCAGTTCAAACAGCGCCACCCTGCCCCCCTGCCTGTCAGCCTCCAGCTTTTGCGCCAGTACCGCCTGTAAACTGCCCGCCAGCTGGCTGCGTACAGGATCTTTTTCCTGCGCCGGAAAGGTGTCCACCAGCCGCTCTATCGCCTGCGCCGCGCCACGGGTATGCAGGGTTGCCAGCACCAGATGCCCGGTCTCCGCCGCCGTCAGCGCCAGCCGGATGGTTTCGCTATCGCGCAGCTCGCCAAGCAAAATCACATCGGGATCTTCCCGCAGTGCTGCCCTTAAGCCGTCGGCAAACGAGGCGCAGTGCGGGCCGATTTCCCGCTGCTGGATCAGACATTGCGCACTCTGGTGCACGAACTCCACCGGATCCTCCAGCGTCAGAATATGGCCGTGCAGCGAATGATTAAGCGCATTGACCATCGCCGCAAGCGTGGTGGATTTGCCGCTGCCGGTCGCCCCGGTCACCAGGATCAGACCGTTTTCCCGCGCCAGTAGCGTGCTCAGCAGCGGCGGCGTTTCCAGCGCCGCCAGCGTCGGGCAGCGATCCGGCAGCAGGCGCAACGCCAGCGAGATGCCGCGATGGTGGCGAAAGGCGCTGGCGCGCAGGCGATGCTGATTGAGCGAAACGGCAAAATCCACCTGCCGCCGGGTGCGCCACTCGTCACGCTGCCGCTCGTCGAGCGTGGCCTGCAACAGGGCATCGGGATCCGGCGGCGGAAAAGGCGCGGCCTCCAGCCTGCCCTGTCGTCGCCAGCGCGGCGGCCCGTCACTGCACAGGTGTAGATCCGAGACGTTATGCTTTACACTAAGGGCCACGATCTCTTCCATATCCATAAAGCCTCCTGGAAACATGAACGATATAGCGCATAACCTGGCACAGGTTCGGGATAAAATCTCAGCGGCGGCAACGCGTTGCGGCCGTGCTTCAGAAGAAGTTACGCTGCTTGCAGTGAGCAAAACAAAACCTGCGAGCGCAGTCGCAGATGCGGTCGCTGCGGGTCAGCGCGCATTTGGCGAAAATTACGTTCAGGAAGGCGTCGACAAGATCCGCTACTTTCAGGAGACGGGCGTCGCCGGGCTGGAGTGGCACTTTATCGGCCCGTTGCAGTCCAACAAAAGCCGTCTGGTGGCGGAGCATTTTGACTGGTGTCATACCGTGGATCGTCTGCGTATCGCCAGCCGTCTGAGCGAGCAGCGCCCGGCGACCCTCGCGCCGCTTAACATCCTGATCCAGATAAACATTAGTGACGAAGCGAGCAAGTCCGGCATCGCCCTGAACGAACTGGATGCGCTGGCGGCGCAGGTGGCGGAATTGCCCGGCGTGCGCCTGCGCGGGCTGATGGCGATCCCCGCGCCTGTGTCAGATTATGAAAGGCAGTTTGCGGTGGCACGGCAAATGGCTGTAGCATTTGACGCGCTCAAAGCGCGTTATCCCACCGTCGACACCCTTTCACTGGGAATGTCGGACGATATGGACGCCGCCATTGCGGCAGGCAGCACTATGGTGCGCATCGGAACCGCTATCTTTGGTGCGCGCGATTACACAAAAAATAAGGAAAACTGAGGAACGCCATGAAGACGTTGACTTTCCTGCTCTCGACGGTCATTGAACTCTATACGATGATCCTGTTGCTGCGCATCTGGATGCAGTGTGCCCGCGTGGATTTTTACAATCCACTGTCGCAGTTTATCGTTAAAGTGACCCAGCCGGTGGTGGGGCCGCTGCGTCGGGTGATCCCGGCGATGGGGCCGATTGACAGCGCCTCGCTGCTGGTTGCGTTTCTGCTCTGCGTGCTGAAAGCCATTGTGCTGTTTATGGTGGTGACCTTCCAGCCGATTATCTGGATCGCCGCCGTACTGATCCTGCTTAAAACCATTGGCCTGCTGATTTTCTGGGTGCTGCTGGCGATGGCGATCATGAGCTGGGTAAGCCAGGGCCGCAGCCCGGTGGAGTTCGTGCTGATGCAGCTGACCGATCCGCTGTTACGCCCAATCCGCCGCCTGCTGCCGTCGATGGGCGGTATTGATTTCTCGCCGATGATCCTCGTGCTGCTGCTGTACGTGCTCAATATGGGTATCGCAGAGCTGTTGCAGTCGACCGGCGATATGCTGCTGCCAGGGCTGTGGATGGCGCTGTGAGTGCAGTCTGCGCCTGTGAAGACGGGCTGGTTTTACGGCTGTATATTCAGCCGAAAGCCAGCCGGGATGCGATTGTCGGGCTGCATGGCGACGAAGTGAAAGTCGCCATCACCGCCCCGCCGGTGGACGGCCAGGCCAATGCGCATCTGGTAAAATATCTCGCCAAACAGTTCCGCGTCGCCAAAAGCCAGGTGGTGATTGAAAAAGGCGAACTTGGCCGCCATAAGCAGGTTAAAATTATTCATCCGCAAACTATCCCGACTGACGTCGCGGCATTACTCAATTAGGATCCACTATGCAAAAAGTTGTCCTCGCTACCGGTAACGCCGGTAAAGTGCGCGAGCTTGCCTCGCTGTTGAATGATTTCGGCCTCGACGTGGTGGCGCAAACGGAACTGGGCGTCGATTCCGTGGAAGAGACCGGCCTGACCTTTATCGAAAATGCGATCATCAAAGCGCGCCATGCGGCGAAAGTGACGGGTTTACCGGCGCTGGCCGACGACTCCGGTCTGGCGGTCGACGTGCTGGGCGGCGCGCCGGGGATCTACTCCGCGCGTTTCTCCGGCGTTGATGCTACCGATCAGCAGAATCTCGAAAAACTGCTCGAAGAATTACAGGACGTGCCGGACGATAAACGTCAGGCGCAGTTCCACTGTGTGCTGGTGTATATGCGCCACGCTGACGATCCGACGCCGCTGGTATGCCACGGCAGCTGGCAGGGGGTTATTACCCGCGAGCAGGCCGGAAACGGCGGCTTTGGCTACGATCCGATTTTCTTTGTCCCTTCGCTGGGCAAAACCGCTGCGGAACTGACCCGCGAAGAAAAGAGCGCCATTTCCCATCGTGGGCAGGCGCTGAAACTGTTACTGGAAGCAATGCGTAATGGCTAATTTGCCACCCCTGAGTCTTTATATTCATATTCCCTGGTGCGTGCAGAAATGCCCGTACTGCGATTTTAACTCCCATGCGTTAAAGGGCGAAGTGCCCCATGACGACTATGTGGCGCATCTGTTGAGCGATCTGGACGCCGATGCCGCCTATGCCCAGGGACGTGAAGTAAAGACCATTTTTATCGGTGGCGGTACGCCGAGCCTGCTTTCCGGTCCGGCGATGCAAACCCTGCTCGACGGCGTGCGGGCGCGTCTTAACCTCGCCGCTGACGCTGAAATTACCATGGAAGCCAACCCCGGCACGGTGGAAGCGGATCGCTTCGTTGAGTATCAGCGGGCAGGCGTTAACCGTATCTCTATTGGCGTGCAAAGCTTCAGCGATAAGAAGCTGCGCCGTCTGGGGCGTATTCACGGGCCGGACGAAGCAAAACGGGCGGCGCATCTGGCCGCCGGGCTGGGGCTGCGCAGTTTTAACCTCGATCTGATGCACGGTCTGCCGAATCAGTCTCTTGAAGAAGCGCTGGATGATTTGCGCCAGGCGATTGCCCTGAACCCGCCGCATCTTTCCTGGTATCAGCTGACCATTGAGCCGGGCACGCTGTTTGGCTCGCGTCCGCCGGTGCTGCCGGATGATGATTCGCTGTGGGATATTTTTGAGCAGGGCGACAAACTACTGACCGCCGCAGGCTATGTGCAGTATGAAACCTCAGCCTATGCGAAGCCAGGCTATCAGTGCCAGCATAACCTTAACTACTGGCGCTTCGGCGATTATCTGGGCATTGGCTGCGGCGCGCACGGCAAAGTCACCTTCCCGGACGGGCGGATTTTGCGTACCGCCAAAACGCGCCATCCGCGCGGCTATATGCAGGGGACATACCTTGATAAGCAGCATGATGTCGCGGCAGAGGACAAACCTTTCGAGTTCTTTATGAACCGCTTCCGCCTGCTGGAAGCGGCGCCGCGCGCGGAGTTTACGCGCTACACCGGGCTTGATGAAGCGGTGATCCGCCCGCAAATCGATAAGGCCATTGCCCTTGGCTATCTTACCGAGTCGGCAGCCTGCTGGCAGATCACCGAACAGGGTAAGCTGTTCCTCAATTCGCTGCTGGAGCTGTTTCTGGCTGAATAGCCCCTCTCCCCCGGGAGAGGGAGAAGGGAAAGACTGCCTGCTTATTTAAATCCTTTTGCTTCTTTAATCAGCTCGTAGGCTTTCTGGATCTCCTGCGCTTTTTGCTTCGCCATCTCCATCATTTCCGGCGGCAGCCCTTTGGCGACCAGCTTGTCCGGATGGTGCTCGCTCATCAGCTTACGGTAAGCGCGCTTGACGGTGGTGGCGTCGGCGTCAGGTTTCACCCCCAGCACATTGCAGGCGTCTTCCAGCGTCGGTCCGCGCTGCGCCTGTTGCCATTCGCCGCCGGACTGCTGCTGATAGCCATCGCCGAAGTGCGCCCCGCCCTGCATCATGCGTAAGAACTGGTCGAACTGCATACGGGAGATGCCCAGCTCTTCGGCGATCACATACAGCACTTCACGTTCGTTGGGATGCAGCGAGCCGTCCGCAAAAGCGGCCTGGATCTGAATTTCCAGAAACATCCGTATCAGATCGAAGCGTCCAAAACAGATGCTGCGGAACTGACGCATTTTTTCGCGCAGCGGATAGTTATCCGCCTTGCCGACGCGAAACGCCTGCTGCGCGGCGGCACGCGAGTCGCCATGCAGATTCATACGATCCATAAACAGGGTTGCCACCTGAATATCGGCCTGCGTCACATGGCCTTTGGATTTGGTTAAATGGCCCATCACCTCAAAGGTGGTGGCGAAAAAGAGCGACTGACGTTCACGCTGATTAGCAAACCACGCCATTTTACGGCTGCGTGCCTTGTCAAACATATGCCCGATCAATAGCCCGAGGAGCACGCCCCAGAAGCCCCCGCCCATCATTAAGGCGATGGCGACACCAATCACTTTTCCCCAATACTGCATATACTCCCCAAATCGTCATGCCGTCGGCTAAAATTTGCATTATCATACCCGTCATTCTATGCCGTGCACAGGCACAGCCTTCTTTAGCAGGCTCGATCACGGGCAGGATTAACACTAGCGCTGCGAAGGTGAGTAAGTTAGTCTCTGACTGTTTGCAAGCCGTAAAGCCACTGATGACGGAACAACAAATACAACGTATGAATAAACGTATTCCCACCCTTCTGGCCACCATGATTGCCTCTGCTCTGTACAGCCAGTACGGACAGGCGGCCGATCTTGCCTCGCAGTGTATGCTGGGCGTACCGAGCTATAACCGCCCTCTGGTGACAGGGGATACTAATAAACTGCCCGTCACCATTAACGCGGACCATGCGAAAGGCAATTACCCGGACGATGCCGTGTTTACCGGCAAGGTTGATGTCCAGCAGGGTAACAGCCGTTTGCAGGCCGACGAGATGCAGCTGCATCAGCAGGTGGCGGAAGGCCAGGCCGATCCCGTGCGCACCGTCGACGCTCTGGGTAACGTACATTACGACGATAACCAGGTCATTCTGAAAGGTCCGAAAGCCTGGGCGAATCTGAATACCAAAGATACTAACGTCTGGGAAGGCGATTATCAGATGGTGGGACGTCAGGGTCGTGGTACTGCCGACCTGATGAAACAGCGCGGTGAAAACCGCTATACCATTCTGGATAACGGTACCTTCACCTCCTGTCTGCCGGGTTCAAATACCTGGAGCGTGGTGGGTTCGGAAGTGATCCATGACCGGGAAGAACAGGTGGCGGAAATCTGGAACGCGCGCTTTAAGCTCGGGCCGGTGCCGGTGTTCTACAGCCCCTATTTGCAGTTGCCGATTGGCGACAAACGCCGCTCAGGTTTCCTGATCCCGAACGCCAAATACAGCACCACGAACTATTTTGAGTTCTACCTGCCGTACTACTGGAACATCGCGCCGAACTTCGATGCCACCATTACCCCGCACTATATTCACAAGCGTGGCAATATTCAGTGGGAAAACGAATTCCGTTATCTGACCCAGGCGGGCGCAGGTCTGGTGGAGTTTGACTATCTGCCGTCTGATAAAGTTTATCAGGACGAGAACCCGACCGAGAGCGATCGTCACCGCTGGTTGTTCTACTGGCAGCATGGCGGCGTGCTGGATGAGGTATGGCGTTTTAACGTTAACTATACCAAAGTCAGCGATCCAACCTATTTCAACGACTTTACCACCAAATACGGTTCCAGCACCGACGGTTACGCCACGCAGATTTTCAGCGTGGGCTACGGTATTGAAAACTTCAATGCCACGCTGTCGACCAAGCAGTTCCAGGTGTTTGATACCCAGAGCGGCGACTCCTATTCCGCTGAGCCGCAGCTGGATATGAACTTCTACCAGAATGACGTGGGTCCCTTTGATACCCGCGTCTATGCTCAGGCTGTGCATTTTGTTAACGCGAATGAAATTATGCCGGAGGCTACGCGTTTACATCTTGAACCCACCATCAATTTGCCACTATCAAACGAGTGGGGCAGCCTGAACACCGAAGCTAAGGTCATGGCGACCCATTACCAGCAAACGAATATTGACGACTATAACAATGCCACCAAAGCTGGCCTTGAAAGCTCAGTAAGTCGCGTGCTGCCGCAGTTTAAAGTTGACGGCAAAATGGTTTTCGAGCGCGACATGAACTGGGCGGAAAACTTTACCCAGACGCTGGAGCCGCGCGCGCAGTATCTGTACGTGCCTTATCGTGACCAGAGCGGCATTAAAAACTATGACTCGTCGCTGCTGCAGTCTGACTACAGCGGCCTGTTCCGCGATCGCACTTACGGCGGTCTTGACCGTATCGCCTCTGCTAATCAGGTGACTACCGGTATCACATCGCGCATTTATGATGACGAATCGGTTGAACGTTTTAACGTTTCTGTTGGTCAAATCTACTATTTCTCAGAGTCCCGTACCGGGGATGACAATATTAACTGGGAAAAAGATAACAACACCGGTTCGCTGGTCTGGGCAGGCGATACCTACTGGCGCATGTCTGACCGCTGGGGTCTGCGCGGCGGGGTGCAGTACGATACGCGCCTTGATAACGTAGCCACCAGCAGCGCGACAGTAGAATACCGTCGCGACGAAGACCGTATGGTACAGCTGAGCTATCGCTACGCCAGCCCGGAGTATATCCAGGCGGCGCTGCCAAATTATGATGTCACCTCTGATCAATACAAAGATGGCATCTCGCAGGTAGGCGGCGCGGCAAGCTGGCCGATCGTCGACCGCTGGTCGATTGTCGGCGCGTACTATTTTGATACCAACACCAGCAAACCGGCGGATCAGATGGTCGGTCTGCAATATAACTCCTGCTGCTACGCTATCCGCGTTGGGTATGAACGTAAGCTGAACGGCTGGGATCCACAAAGTAACCAGAGTAAGTACGATAAAGTTATCGGCTTTAACATCGAACTGCGCGGCCTGAGTTCTAACTACGGTCTGGGTACCCAGCAGATGCTGCGTTCGAACATTCTGCCTTATCGTTCTACTTTGTAATGTCGTTGATTTGCAACGTAATCCGCATTGCGGTTAATGGAAATGGAAAAAGTATGAAGAACTGGAAAACGCTGCTGCTCGGTCTCGCTATGGTTGCGAACACCGGTTTCGCTGCGCCGCAGGTTGTCGATAAAGTCGCTGCCGTCGTCAATAATGGCGTGGTGTTAGAAAGTGACGTTGATGGTTTGATGCAGTCCGTGAAACTCAACGCCGGTCAGGCGGGCCAGCAATTGCCGGATGACAACACGCTGCGTCACCAAATTCTTGAGCGGCTGATCATGGATCAGATCATCCTGCAGATGGGCACCAAAATGGGTGTCAAGGTCACTGACGAGCAGCTCGATCAGGCGATCGCTAACATCGCTAAACAGAACAACATGACGCTGGATCAGATGCGCAGCCGTCTGGCTTACGATGGCGTTAATTACAGCACCTACCGTAACCAGATCCGTAAAGAGATGCTGATCTCCGAAGTGCGCAACGGCGAAGTGCGCCGCCGCGTCACTATTCTGCCGCAAGAGGTGGAATCTCTGGCACAGCAGGTGGGCAATCAGAACGATGCCAGCACTGAGCTTAACCTGAGCCACATCCTCATTCCTCTGCCGGAAAACCCAACTTCCGATCAGGTGAACGAAGCGGAAAGCCAGGCGCGCTCTATTGTTGAGCAGGCGCGTGCCGGTGATGACTTCGGTAAGCTGGCGATCACTTACTCTGCCGACCAGCAGGCGCTGAAAGGCGGCGAAATGGGCTGGGGCCGTATTCAGGAGCTGCCGTCTATCTTTGCCCAGGCGCTGAGCACGGCGAAGAAAGGCGACGTGATCGGTCCGGTACGTTCCGGCGTGGGCTTCCATATTCTGAAAGTGAACGATCTGCGTGGTCAGAGCCAGAGCATTTCCGTGACCGAAGTACACGCACGTCACATCCTGCTTAAGCCGTCGCCGATCATGACCGACGACCAGGCGCGTGTGAAGATCGAGCAGATCGCAGCCGACATCAAGAGTGGCAAAACCACCTTTGCTAATGCGGCGAAAGAGTTCTCTCAGGATCCGGGCTCTGCGAATCAGGGCGGCGATCTGGGCTGGGCTGCGCCAGACATTTTCGATCCGGCATTCCGCGATGCGCTGACTAAGCTCAACAAAGGCCAGATCAGCGGACCGGTGCACTCCTCCTTCGGCTGGCACCTGATTGAACTGCTGGACACCCGTAACGTCGACAAGACCGATGCGGCGCAGAAAGATCGCGCGTACCGCATGCTGATGAACCGTAAAATGTCCGAAGAAGGCGCAGCCTGGATGCAGGAACAACGCGCCAGCGCTTACGTGAAAATCCTGAGCAACTAATGAACGTTCAGCGTGTCGTTATCACTCCCGGCGAACCCGCCGGGATTGGCCCCGACCTCGTCGTTCAGCTCGCCCAGCGCGACTGGCCGATGGAACTGGTGGTCTGCGCCGACGCAGCACTTCTCACAGACCGGGCCGCCCAGCTCGGTCTGTCGCTTTCGCTGCTTCCCTGGCAACCTGAAAATCCCCCGCAGCCGCAACGCGCCGGTACCTTAACGCTGTTACCCGTGGCGCTGCGCGAGCCCGTGGTGGCAGGACAGCTGTCAGTGGCGAACGGTGCCTATGTGGTGGAAACCCTGGCACGCGCCTGCGACGGCTGCCTGAACGGTGAATTTGCCGCGCTGGTGACCGGGCCGGTACACAAGGGCGTGATTAACGACGCCGGCGTGCCCTTCACCGGTCATACCGAATTCTTTGAAGAACGCGCGCAGGCCAGCAAAGTGGTGATGATGCTGGCGACGGAAGAACTACGCGTGGCGCTGGCGACGACGCATCTGCCCATTAAAGCCGTAGCAGACGCGATTACCCCGGCCCTGCTGCGCGATGTGATCACCATCCTGCATCACGATCTGCGCACTAAATTTGGCATCGGTGAACCGCACGTGCTGGTCTGCGGCCTGAACCCGCACGCCGGGGAAGGCGGGCATATGGGTACGGAAGAGATCGATACCATCATTCCGGTGCTCAATGAACTGCGCGCGCAGGGGATGAATCTCAGCGGTCCGTTACCCGCCGACACGCTGTTCCAGCCTAAATATCTCGATCGCGCCGATGCGGTGCTGGCGATGTACCACGATCAGGGCCTGCCTGTGCTAAAATACCAGGGCTTTGGCCGCGGGGTAAATATTACGCTCGGCCTGCCCTTTATTCGCACCTCGGTTGACCACGGTACTGCCCTTGAACTGGCGGGCCACGGGAAAGCCGATGTCGGCAGTTTTATTACGGCGCTTAATCTCGCCATCAAAATGATTATTAATACTCAATGAATACGAGAGTCCATCAGGGCCATCTTGCCCGCAAACGCTTCGGGCAAAACTTCCTCAACGATCAGTTTGTGATCGACAGTATCGTTTCGGCGATCAACCCTAAACCCGGTCAGGCGATGGTCGAAATCGGCCCGGGCCTTGGCGCCCTGACCGAGCCGGTTGGCGAGCGCATGGATAAAATGACCGTGATCGAGCTGGATCGCGATCTGGCGGCCCGCCTGCAAACGCATCCGTTTTTGGCCCCTAAGCTGACGATTTATCAGCAGGATGCCATGACAATGAACTTCGAAGAGCTGTCCACGACCCTCGGCCAGCCTTTGCGCGTGTTTGGCAACCTGCCGTATAACATCTCCACGCCGTTAATGTTCCACCTGTTTAGCTATACTGGTGCCATTGCCGACATGCATTTTATGCTGCAAAAAGAGGTGGTGAATCGCCTGGTTGCAGGACCAAACAGTAAAGCGTATGGTCGTTTAAGCGTGATGGCGCAATATTATTGCCAGGTGATCCCGGTGCTTGAAGTGCCGCCGACGGCCTTTACGCCAGCGCCAAAAGTGGATTCCGCGGTCGTCAGACTGGTACCGCACGCCACGCCGCCGTATCCGGTAAAAGAGGTTCGCGTACTGAGTCGTATCACGACCGAAGCATTCAACCAGCGTCGTAAAACGATTCGTAACAGCCTCGGTAATTTGTTCAGCGTCGAGGTTCT
This sequence comes from Enterobacter sp. SA187, assembly GCF_001888805.2. NCBI lineage: Bacteria > Pseudomonadati > Pseudomonadota > Gammaproteobacteria > Enterobacterales > Enterobacteriaceae > Enterobacter > Enterobacter sp. SA187. The sequence continues at coordinate 1,871,698 of NZ_CP019113.1, read as the reverse complement.
CGCCTCGCTTGGTATTGATCCTGGCGCCCGCGCAGAGAACATCTCTGTGGCGCAATACTGCCAGCTGGCGAATTACCTTATTGATAATACGCCGCCGAAGGAGAGTTAAGTCATGAGCAATTCGCCCCGCGTATGTGTTCAGGTACAGAGCGTTTATATTGAGTCTCAGTCAGCACCGGAGCTTGAACGTTATGTCTTTGCGTACACCGTAACCATACGAAATCTGGGGCGGACGCCTGTGCAGGTGCTCGGGCGCTACTGGCTTATCACCAACGGCAACGGCCGTGAAACCGAAGTCCAGGGCGAAGGTATCGTCGGCGTGCAGCCGCATATCGACGCCGGCGACGAATATCAGTACACCAGCGGCGCAGTCCTTGAAACGCCGCTGGGCACCATGCAGGGTCATTATGAAATGATCGATGCCCAGGGGAATGCTTTCCGCATTGCCATTCCGGTTTTCCGACTCGCCGTCCCTACACTTATTCATTAATCACATGTCAACATATCTGATTGGCGACGTTCACGGTTGCTACGATGAACTGATCGCATTATTAAAGCAGGTGCAGTTTGATCCGCAGATGGACACGCTGTGGCTAACGGGCGACCTGGTGGCGCGGGGTCCGGCGTCGCTGGACGTGCTGCGCTTTGTGAAATCGCTTGGCGACAGCGTGCGCATGGTGCTGGGCAATCACGACCTGCATCTGCTGGGCGTGTATGCGGGCATCAGCCGTAACAAGCCGAAAGATCGTATTACGCCGCTGCTGGAAGCGCCGGACGCCGACGAGCTAATCAACTGGCTGCGCCGTCAGCCGCTGTTGCAGGTGGATGAAGAGAAAAAACTGGTGATGGCCCACGCAGGTATTACACCGCAGTGGGATCTGGAAACCGCCATCGCCTGCGCCAGAGACGTCGAATCCGTGCTGGCCAGCGACACTTACCCGTTATTCCTCGACGCCATGTATGGCGATATGCCGAACAACTGGTCGCCGGAACTGGCCGGGCTGGCGCGTTTACGCTTTATCAGCAACGCCTTTACCCGCATGCGCTTCTGCTTCCCGAACGGGCAACTGGATATGTACTGTAAAGACGTGCCGGAGAATGCCCCTGCCCCGCTGAAACCCTGGTTTGCGATTCCGGGACCGGTGGCGGAAGAGTACAGCATCGCTTTTGGTCACTGGGCATCGCTGGAAGGAAAAGGCACGCCGGAAGGCATTTATGCGCTGGATACCGGCTGCTGCTGGGGCGGCGTGCTGACCTGTCTGCGCTGGGAAGATAAAACCTGGTTTGCGCAGCATTCGAATCGCCAGCTGGATCTGGGCGAAGACGAAGCGGCGTCATTCTGAGGGATGTCCGCCCACACCGGTCAGGCGTGGGCGGAACAGAGCATTACCGGCGGTCTAAAATCTCAAAACAATAGCTGTGCGAATTCTGCGCATCGGCATCGTGAAACTCGCTGAACACCGATTCCCAGTCATCCGGCTCGTAGTCAGGGAAATGGGTATCCCCTTCCACTTCTGCATCAATATGGGTCAGATACAGGCGCTGCGCTTTCGGCAGGAACTGCTCGTAAACCCGACCGCCGCCGATCACCATAATCTCTTCCGCGTCGCCGCAGGCGGCAATCGCCTCATCCACAGAAGAGACCCACTGCACGCGATCGTCAGTCCCCGGATTGCTGCTGATGACGATATTTTTACGTCCCGGCAGCGGGCGTCCGATGGACTCCCAGGTCAGGCGGCCCATCACCACAGGTTTATTTAAGGTATTGCGTTTAAACCAGGCGAGATCGGCAGGCAAGTTCCACGGCATGGCGTTTTCCATGCCGATAACGCGATCTACCGCTAACGCCGCAATCAGACTGATCATTGAATGTATCCCGGTGCAAAAAATTGTCGCCACTATACGTAAAGCGCATTCTCACGTCGACTGGCGACAGGGTAAAGAATGATAAAATTTTTCATTCTGCTGACGGCTTCACTGCCGGTTCATCCCGCGGATCGCCGGTGTGTTTGCCCTCTTCCGTGCCCTGCCAGCCGTGGCGCTGAATAAGCGACAGATGCGCACGATCCTCAGTGATGATTTCACTCAGCATCGCGCTGGTACGTTTGTACACCGCCGCACGGGACTGGGTGTCATTATCCACCTGCGCCATTTCTTCCACCATCTGCGCATTATAACGACGGAACAGATCGGCACGCTCGCGCGCCTCGTACTGACCCAGCCCCAACCCTTCCAGCGCCATACGTCCAAGTCTGAGCGCTCCTTCGAAGGTTTCACGCTCAGGCCTTTCGACACCAGCCTGGCGAAGACGAATAAAGTGATCAACGTCGCGGGCGCGGGCGATAATTGTCAGGTGCGGGAAATGTTCTTTCACCAGCTCCGTCAGTTGCAGGTTGGTTTTCGGATCGTCGATGGCGTTGATAAAGACTTCCGCCTTCGCCGCGCCAGCGGACTCCAGCAGATCCACCCGCGTGGCGTCGCCGTAAAATACCTTCATGCCAAACTTGCGCAGCGTTTCGATATGGTCAGGATCGTGATCCAGTACCACCATTTTCACGCCGCTGGAGAGCAGCAAACGACCGGCGATCTGCCCGAAGCGTCCAAACCCGGCGACGATCACCCGCGGCTGTTCTTCATCAATTTCATCCGCCTCGCGCGGCTGGCCGACAGCGGCATTTTCCAGACGCGTCAGCAGCACCAGCAGGATCGGCGTGGCGGCCATCGACAGCGCCACCGCCAGGGTCAGCGCCTTCGCCCATTCGGGATCCAGCACGTTCGCCGTCTGCGCCGCGCCAAAGATCACAAAGGCAAACTCACTCCCCTGCCCCAGTAGCACGGCGAACCAGCGGCGCTGTTTTCCCGGCACCTTCAGCGGACGGGCAATCAGCCACAGCACCAGGGTTTTGATCACCAGGAAACCCAGCAGCAGAACGGCGATGCGCAGCGGATGCGTCACCAGCGTCCCGAAATCAATGGACATGCCGACGCCGATGAAAAACAGCCCTAACAGCAGTCCCTTGAAAGGTTCGATGTCGCTTTCCAGCGCATGACGATACTCGGAGCTTGCCAGCAATACCCCGGCTAAAAACGCGCCCATTGCCATCGACAAACCGGCTTCTTCCAGCAGCAGACCGAAGCCAAACACCAGGAACAGCGCCACGGCGCTGAATACTTCCCGCAGGCCGGATCGCGCCACAAAACGCAGCGCCGGTCGCGCCACATAACGGCCAATCAATACCACCAGCGCCAGCGCGCCCACCACTTTCAGCGCCGAAAGTGAAAAACTGCCGAGCGTCATGGCTTCACCGCTGGCGGCCATCAGCGGGATCATCGCCACCAGCGGAATGGCGGCAATATCCTGGAACAGCAGCACGGCAAAGGCGCTGCGGCCCATTTGCGAGACCATCAGGTTGCGCTCGTTCATTGCCTGCATGGCAATGGCGGTAGAAGACAGTCCCAGCGTCAGGCCGATCAGCACCGCCACCTGCCAGCGCAGGCCCAGCGCCATACAAAACGCGCCAAGCAGCAGACCGCAGGCCAGCATTTGCAGCGCGCCGCCGCCAAATACCGAAGCGCGCAATTTCCATAGCCGCTGCGGATCCAGCTCAAGGCCGATGACGAACAGCATCAGCACCACGCCGATTTCTGCGAAATGTAAAATCGACTGCGCATCCGTCACCAGTCTCAAACCCCACGGGCCGATGATGCAGCCCGCAATCAGATAACCCAGAACGGATCCGAGGCCGAGGCGCACAGCGACCGGCACGATAAGCGCGGCGGATCCCAGATAGATCAGCGCCTGAATGAGCGTATGGCTATCCATGATGTGTCTCCTGCCAGTCAGTCAGACGTTGTTTATAGTGGCGCGCCTGCGCCTGAAGGGTTTCGTCGTCGTCAACGAAGGTATTGTGCATGGCAAAAGGCGGCAGCCATTGCAGGCCACAATAGATCGCGGTGGACTGCAACGGCTGCGAGAGCACATCGAAGCCCGGATGGGCACCGAGTTCGAAATGGTGTTTGCCGCCGCCAGTGGTCACTGCCCACAGCAGCTGTTTACCGTGCAGCGCGTGACCGCCCTCGCCGTAGGCCCAGCCGTGGGAGAGCACTTTGTCCATCCACAGTTTCAACAGCGGCGGTACGCTGTACCACTGCATCGGATGCTGCCAGACGATGAGATCGGCGCGTTCCACCGCCGCCTGTTCGGCAGAGATGTCGATATTAAAGTCGGGGTAAAGTTCGTATAAAGAGCGGATTTCCACGCCGTCGAGCGTCTCTGCCTGCTCAATCATCCGTTTATTCGCATGGGAATGCCGCGGATAGGGATGGGCATAAATAATAAGGATCATGAGTAACCTGTCTGCACCGTGCTTATATTTGCCCTGAGTGTAGACAGTTAATGGTTGCGCTTACAGCGAAAACTTATAAGCCGTTTACAAAACAACGCCCCGTTACCGGCAGGTAACAGGGCGTCTTTATCAGGCTGGTGCAGATTAGTTATCCAGCTCGCTCATGCCTTTCAGCTGGTCACGGTTAATCTGCTCGGTCTGACCGGTTTTGGCGTTTTTATAGGAGACCATGCCGGTGTCATTATCGACTTCCGGTTTACCGTCGGTGACGATGGTGCTGCCGTCGGTGGTTTTTACTTCCTGGTTTGATGAGCAACCGGCAACGGTCATCATGGTTGTCGCTGCAAAAAGTGAAGCCAGTAAAAGTTTATGTCGCATGGTGTTCTCCCCGCGTTTTCAGTGAATTTTTGTTCCGGATAATTTAACTGTAGATGAAACAACTGCGAGCGGGAGAAAACACAGAACACTCTGAATGGGTTACGAAATAACAACAGTGAAACAGACAGGCAGAAACAAGCGAAGCGTCACCCGGCAACATGCGTTTACCGGGTGACGGGGTGACAATTTACTTACCGATCTGCGCGTGCATTTCCTGCACCGAAATCACTTTCTCGGTGGCATCAGCATTCAGCGCCATCGCGGTGGCGAAGCCGCCGTTCAGGGTGGTGTCGTAATGCACTTTATATTGCAGCGCGCTGCGGCGAATGAGTTTGGAATCTTCAATCGCCTGACGGCCTGCGGTGGTGTTGATGATGTAGGTGTATTCGCCATTCTTGATACGATCCTGAATGTGCGGACGACCTTCATGCACCTTGTTCACCAGACGCGGGTTGATACCGGCTTCACCCAGCACAATTGCGGTGCCGTGGGTGGCATCCAGCTCGAAGCCCTGCTTGAGCAGTTTGGCCGCCAGATCCACCACGCGCTCTTTATCGCCTTCACGCACCGACAGCAGTGCGCGACCGGTTTTCTTCATGGTCGAGTTGCTGCCCAGCTGCGCTTTGGCAAAGGCTTCCGCAAAGGTACGGCCCACGCCCATCACTTCACCGGTAGAGCGCATTTCCGGCCCTAACAGCGGGTCAACGCCCGGGAACTTGTTGAACGGCAGCACCACTTCTTTCACCGAGTAGTACGGCGGGATGATCTCTTTGGTCACGCCCTGCTCGGCCAGCGATTTTCCTGCCATCACGCGTGCTGCCACTTTCGCCAGCGGCACGCCGGTGGCTTTGGAGACGAACGGCACGGTACGCGCCGCACGTGGGTTCACTTCAATCAGGTAGACTTCGTTGTCTTTCACCGCAAACTGCACGTTCATCAGGCCGCGCACCTGCAGTTCGAAGGCCAGCTTCTGCACCTGCTGACGCATCACGTCCTGAATTTCCTGACTCAGCGTGTAGGCTGGCAGAGAGCAGGCGGAGTCACCGGAATGTACGCCAGCCTGTTCGATGTGCTCCATGATGCCGCCAATCAGCACCATTTCGCCGTCGCAGATGGCGTCAACGTCCACTTCCACCGCATCATCCAGGAAGCGATCCAGCAGTACCGGCGCATCGTTGGAGACGCTGACGGCAGTCATAAAGTAGCGACGCAGATCCACTTCGTCATAAACGATTTCCATCGCGCGGCCGCCGAGCACGTAGGACGGGCGCACCACCAGCGGGTAGCCAATCTCTTTCGCTTTCTCGACCGCCATTTCGATGGCCGTCACGGTCGCATTCGCCGGTTGCTTCAGCTTCAGACGATCCACCGCCTGCTGGAAACGTTCGCGGTCTTCGGCGCGGTCGATGGCATCCGGGCTGGTGCCGATAACCGGTACGCCTGCGGCTTCAAGCGCACGCGCCAGTTTCAGCGGCGTCTGGCCGCCGTACTGGACGATCACGCCTTTCGGCTTCTCGATACGCACGATTTCCAGCACGTCTTCCAGCGTTACCGGCTCAAAGTACAGACGGTCGGAGGTGTCGTAATCGGTGGAGACGGTTTCCGGGTTACAGTTCACCATGATGGTTTCGTAACCGTCTTCACGCAGCGCCAGCGAGGCGTGCACGCAGCAGTAGTCAAACTCAATGCCCTGGCCGATACGGTTCGGACCGCCGCCCAGCACCATGATTTTGTCGCGATCCGGGTTCGGGTTCGATTCGCACTCTTCTTCATAGGTGGAGTACATGTAAGCGGTATCGGTGGCGAATTCCGCCGCGCAGGTATCCACACGCTTATATACCGGGTGCAGATTGTACTGCTCACGCAGTTTGCGCACTTCGGATTCGCGCACGCCTGCCAGGGTTGCCAGACGCGCATCGGCAAAGCCTTTACGCTTCAGGGTACGCAGGAAATCCGCGTCGAGGCCGTTAATGCCCACTTCCGCGACTTTCTCTTCCAGACGCACCAGCTCTTCAATCTGTACCAGGAACCAGCGGTCAATATTGGTCAGGTTGAACACGCCATCAACGGACAGCCCGGCGCGGAAGGCGTCGGCGATATACCAGATACGCTCGGCGCCCGCGTCTTTCAGCTCGCGGCGGATTTTGGTCAGCGCTTCCGGATCGTCAAGGCTCACTTTCGGGTCAAAGCCAGTTGCGCCCACTTCCAGACCGCGCAGCGCCTTTTGCAGCGACTCCTGCTGGGTGCGGCCAATCGCCATTACTTCGCCCACAGATTTCATTTGCGTGGTCAGGCGGTCGTTAGCGCCGACGAATTTTTCGAAGTTAAAGCGTGGGATCTTGGTGACCACATAGTCGATGGACGGCTCGAACGAGGCCGGAGTACGGCCACCGGTGATGTCGTTCATCAGTTCGTCCAGCGTGTAACCTACCGCCAGTTTCGCCGCCACTTTAGCAATCGGGAAGCCGGTGGCTTTCGAGGCCAGCGCCGAAGAGCGGGAAACGCGCGGGTTCATTTCGATAACAATCAGGCGACCGTTTTTCGGATTCACCGAGAACTGGACGTTAGAGCCGCCGGTTTCGACGCCGATTTCACGCAGCACCGCCATCGAGGCGTTACGCATGATTTGATACTCTTTGTCGGTCAGGGTCTGCGCTGGCGCAACGGTGATGGAGTCGCCGGTGTGGATGCCCATGGCGTCGAAGTTTTCGATAGAGCAGACGATGATGCAGTTGTCGTTCTTATCGCGCACCACTTCCATTTCGTACTCTTTCCAGCCAATCAGCGATTCATCGATCAGCAGCTCTTTGGTTGGCGAAAGGTCGAGGCCGCGGGAACAGATTTCTTCAAACTCTTCGCGGTTATAAGCGATACCGCCGCCGGTGCCGCCCATGGTAAAGGACGGACGGATAATGCACGGATAACCCACGTCAGCGGCAACCGCCAGCGCTTCTTCCATATTATGCGCAATACCGGAGCGGGCGGTGTCGAGGCCGATTTTCTTCATGGCGATGTCGAAACGGCGGCGGTCTTCGGCTTTATCAATGGCGTCGGCGGTCGCGCCAATCATGGTCACGCCGAATTCTTCCAGCACGCCCTGGCGTTCCAGCTCCAGCGCGCAGTTCAGCGCCGTCTGGCCGCCCATGGTCGGCAGTACGGCGTCCGGGCGCTCTTTTTCGATGATTTTGCGTACCACTTCCCAGTGGATCGGCTCGATATAGGTCGCGTCGGCCATTTCCGGGTCGGTCATGATGGTGGCCGGGTTAGAGTTCACCAGAATAACGCGGTAACCCTCTTCACGCAGCGCTTTACACGCCTGCGCGCCGGAATAGTCGAACTCACAGGCCTGGCCGATAACAATCGGGCCAGCGCCAAGGATCAGGATGCTTTTTATATCTGTACGTTTTGGCATGGCTTTTATGGCTCCTGATTATTTGGCGACAGAACGGTAAGTCTTGATCAGTTCAATAAAGTGGTCGAACAGCGGCGCGGCATCGTGCGGGCCAGGGCTGGCTTCCGGGTGCCCCTGGAAGCTGAACGCCGGTTTATCGTTACGATGGATGCCCTGCAGGGTGCCGTCGAACAGCGACTTGTGGGTCACGCGCAGCGTTGACGGCATGGTGGACTCGTCCACCGCAAAACCGTGGTTCTGGGCGGTGATCATCACCACGTTGTTTTCAACGTCTTTCACCGGGTGGTTGCCGCCGTGGTGACCAAATTTCATCTTCACGGTTTTGGCACCGCTGGCCAGCGCCAGCAGCTGATGGCCGAGACAGATGCCGAACACCGGAATATCGGTATCGAGGAAGGTTTTAATCGCCTCGATGGCGTAATCGCACGGTGCCGGGTCGCCGGGGCCGTTGGAGAGGAAAATGCCGTCCGGGTTCATTTTCAGCACCTCTTCTGCCGGGGTTTGCGCCGGGACAACCGTCAGACGGCAGCCGCGATCCACCAGCATGCGCAGGATGTTGCGCTTCGCGCCGTAGTCGTAGGCCACCACATGGAACGGCAGCTCGCTTTCCGCGCGGGCTTCAGGCAGCTCGCCTTCAAGCGTCCAGCTCCCCTGCGTCCAGCTGTAGCTCTCCTGAGTGGACACGACTTTCGCCAGGTCCATACCGTTAAGGCCGGGGAAAGCTTTCGCTTTTTCCAGCGCCAGCGCCGCGTCCGGGTTATCACCGGCGATGATGCAGCCGTTTTGCGCCCCTTTCTCACGCAGCAGACGCGTCAGCTTACGGGTATCGATATCGGCAATCGCCACGATGTTATGGCGTTTCAGGTAAGAGGAGAGATCTTCCTGATTGCGGTAGTTGCTGGCAATCAGCGGCAGGTCACGGATGACGAGGCCTTGCGCATGTACCTGAGAGGATTCTTCGTCAGCAGCATTGGTGCCGACATTACCGATATGAGGATAAGTAAGAGTAACGATTTGGCGGGAGTAGGAAGGATCAGTGAGGATTTCTTGATAACCGGTCATTGAAGTATTGAAAACGACTTCCCCAACCGCCGAACCTGTTGCCCCTATGGCCCGACCGTAAAACTGGGTTCCGTCTTCCAGAACCAATAGCGCTGACTTAATCAAAACACCCTCCAGAGAATATTCACTCACTTTATTTGCATATTAATTCATAATGAGCCCGTGAATCAATGCAAATTTGCTTACCCGCGAATTTTCGGCAAACGGCGGCATTCTAGAGACAGGTGAGACAAAAGTCTACCCGTTCGACCATTTTTATTTATGTTTTTGCGTCTCTGACAAACCACAGAAGGCAAAGGCAGTGAAAAGATCAGCTATATCAGGCAGGAAAACGCTTGCGCGGTTAGAAAACTGGAATATTTGTCTGGCACCCTGCAAAACCGGACCAGATGGTCAAAATTTACATTACAGAAACAAATAAACCGAAGAAGATTGCAACTTTTAGAGGTTTAATAGAAAAATATCAATGAAGAGCAAAAATAAAGGGGCAATAAAATATTGCCCCATGTAATCAATTAATTATGATTACCACAACCACATCACGAGAGGTAATAAAGGCTATAAACTGTTGAGATCCAGCACATCACGCATATCAAAAAGACCGTTTCGCTTAGATTTGAGCCACAACGCCGAGCGAACCGCACCATTGGCAAAGGTCATCCGGCTGGAGGCTTTGTGCGTAATTTCAATGCGCTCGCCAATATCGGCAAACATCGCCGTATGTTCACCCACGATGTCGCCTGCGCGCACGGTGGCAAAACCGATGCTGCCCGGCACGCGTTCACCGGTGTACCCTTCACGGCTGTACACCGCGCACTCCTTCAGATCTTTATCCATCGCCTGCGCAATGGCTTCACCCATCGCCAGCGCCGTGCCTGACGGCGCATCCACTTTATGGCGGTGATGCGCTTCGATAATTTCGATGTCGGTATAATCGCCCATCACTTTTGCCGCTTTCTCCAGCAGCTTGAGCATCACATTCACGCCAACGCTGAAGTTCGCCGCAAAGACAATGGCGATGTCCTGCGCGGCCTCGCTGATGGCCGCTTTGCCCGCGTCGTCAAAGCCGGTGGTGCCTATCACCATGCCTTTGCCGTACTCGCGGCAGAAGGCCAGATGCGCCAGGGTGCCTTCCGGGCGGGTAAAATCGATAAAGACATCAAAATCGTCTTTCACGGCCTCAAGATCGCTCTGCACGGTAACGCCGGTTGTGCCCGCGCCCGCCAGTTCACCCGCATCGCTGCCGAGCAGCGACGATCCGTCGCGCTCAAGGGCCGCGCCGAGCGCCACGCCTTCCATTGCCAGTGCCGCCTGGATCAGCTGGCGACCCATACGGCCACCGGCTCCCGCGATGGCCACGCGGATGTTTGCCTCTTGCATAGTTGTACTCTTTTGTTAATGAAATGCTGAAAAAACGTTTTCAGAGTAACCAGCCCCGCGCGGGGCGACCAGCCAAAAACGTCGATATTAGAATTTAATGATATACGCCGAAAAATATCAGTAAAAGGCATGATGATCAGCGAAAGCCGCAGGACTCCCTGACCACCAGCGCGGGCGGTAAAATAATGCGCTGGGGCGGCTCATTATTGCCCTGAATGCGACTGTACAGCAGCTCCCCGGCTTTACGGCCAATCTCTTTCGCCGCCACCGATACGGTGGTGAGCGCGGGCTGCACCAGCGCGGCTTCAGTAATATCGTCAAAGCCCACCAGCGCAAAGTCACGCCCCACTTCGCGGCCCATTTTTCGCAGCGCCTGCATCACGCCGAGGGCCACAATATCCTGATAGCAGACCGCTGCGGTGATCTGCGGGTACTGCGTCAGCAGCGCCTGCGCCACGCGCGCGCCATCGCTCTGGCTGGCCTGCGAGGTCACCAGCCAGGCCGGTTCCGGCGAAATGCCCTTCTCAAGCAGCGTGCTGGTAAAACCGCCGATGCGCTGCGCCCGGGTGCCGGAGCTGGCGCTGCCGCCGATAAAGGCGATATGCCGGTGCCCGAGGCTGAGCAGGTGGCGGGTCGCCATTTGCGTGCCAAGAAAATTATCGGTGCCGACAAAATCAAACTGCGGATCGCTTGCCGGTCGCACCACCATGATCGCCGGAATGTTACGGCGCTTAAGGGCGTCAAAGAATGACGACGGCGTTTCCCGTGCGGCGCACAGCACCATGCCGCAGGCGTTATTGCGCATCAGGGAATCGACAAATTTTTGCTGCCGCTCGCCGGACTCCTCGCTGTTCGCCAGAAACAGCAGCAGATCGTGGCGCTCCATTTCGTGACTTAAGCCTGCGGTCATTTCGCCATAAAAGGGATTGGTGATGTCGTGCAGCAGCAGTCCGACCTGATTACTGCTGCGGTTACGCAGGTTGGCCGCCGTCTGGTTATAGACATAGCCGGACTCATCCAGCGCTTTCAGCACCCGCTGCCGCGTGGACGGGGAAATACGCCCGCGGTTACGCAGCACCATTGACACGGTCGCCGTTGATACCCCTGCCCTTGCCGCCACCTGCGCCAGCGTGATCGTCGCCATTGCCTGCTCCTCATCCTGTGAAGGTTAATCGAATAACCATAGCAGAGGCTTTTGTCCGGTGATAGCCCTCACATTCCTGGCGGTAACCGGTGTCTTAATGTGGATTCTGCCGGGTTAATCGCGTTAACCAGCCTTCATTTTTAAAGTTAATCGATTAACCTGATTAAAAACCACCCGCGCAGCAGGCACGGATGTCATTTATGGGGAGGGGTTATGTCACTACGCAGCATCACATCTGAACGCTTGATCCTGCTGGATCAGCCGTGGCGCGATCGCGCGACCATTCTGGATCAGCTTTGCCAGCGCCTGTATGACGAAGGCAAAGTCAGCGATAAGGCGGCGTTTCTGGAGGCGGTCTGGCAGCGGGAGACGCTGTCGGAAACCGGCTTTGAACAGGGCGTTGCCATTCCTCACGGCAAATCTGCCGTGGTCGCCCGCCCCGCCTTTGCGGTGGCGCGCGTTACGCAGCCGGTGCGCGACTGGCCCACCATGGACGGTGAAGATCAGGTGGAGCTGATCTTTTTGCTGGCGGTGCCCTTCGGCGATGACGCCGGACATCTGCGCCTGCTCTCCACCCTCAGCCTGTCGCTGATGGATGAGCAGCGGGTGGCGGCGCTGAAAGCGGCGGCCACAGTGGAGGATTTTCTTACGCTGCTGGATGACACCAACGCTTCCCGCGCCAGCACGCCGGTGACTGCCGGCGGGCAAAGCCTGATTGTTATCACCTCCTGCCCGGCGGGCATCGCACATACCTATATGGCGGCGGAAGCGCTGGAAAAAGCGGGCGCGGCGCGGGGCATTCAGGTGTGGAGCGAAAAACAGGGTGCCAACGGTACCGAGGATGAAGTCACGGACGCGCAGATCGCCGCTGCCGCCGGAGTGATTTTCGCCGCCACCCTGCCGCCAAAAGGCAAAGCGCGTTTTAACGGCAAGCCCTATATCGCCACTTCAGTGTCAGAACCGCTGAAAGACGCGGACGGCCTGATCGACCGTCTGCTGCGCCAGCCGGACGGCATTGTCAGCGCTGACGGCGACAGCAGCGAGTCGCGCACGCGGGAGAAATCCTTTCTCGCCCGTCTGTATCAGGGAATATCCAGCGGTATTTCATACATGATCCCGGTGATCGTCGCCGCAGGGCTGATGATCGGCGTCGGCCAGTTAACCGCCAGCCTGCTGGGGGTGACGGATATCGGCAGCGCCAGCTATGCAAAGAGCGATAGCACCGCGCTGGTGCTCTGCCATTTCCTGACGCAATACGGCAACATGATCATGAAGTTTATGTATCCGGTCTTCGCCGCGTACATGGCCTACAGCATCGCCGACCGCCCCGGTCTGGTGCCGGGTTTTATCGGCGGCGCCTTTGCCGGTGGCCTGCATTACACTTTCTGGTCGGTGAGCGGCGGCATTCCGTCGGGCTTTCTCGGCGCGCTGATCCTCGGCATGATCGCCGGTTTCCTTGCGGACTATCTGAATACCCATATCCGCCTGCACAAACATTTACAGGCGATGAAGCCCATGCTGATCGTGCCCGGCCTCTCTGCGCTGGCGATTTTCTTTATCAACTACAGCTTTGTCGATCCGGTATTTGGCGGCATTAACCAGTGGTTGCAGCAGATGATCGTGGCGCACGGCAGCGGCAGCACATTGATGCTGGCGGCGATCATCGCCTCCCTCACCGCCTTTGATCTCGGCGGGCCGGTCAACAAATCCGCCGGAGCGATCGCCATCGGCCTTGCCGCCGACCATATCTATCCCCTTACCGCCCGTGTGCTGGGGATCGTGATCCCGCCCATCGGCATCGGGCTGGCGACGCTGATCGACCGCATGATCGTTCGCCAGCGCGTGTTTGATGAAAACCAGCGCATCACCGGCACCACCTCATTGATCCTGGGTTTCCTTGCCATCGGCGAAGGGGCGATCCCCTTCATGCTGAAAAATCCGCTGATCACCATTTCCATCAATATCACCGGCGCGGTGATCGGCGCGCTGACGGCCATCACCCTGGGATCGGTGCAGTGGTATCCGCTGCCCGCCATCTGGGGCTGGCCGCTGGTGCAGAACCTGCCCGCCTACCTGTGCGGCATGGCGGCGGGCATTAGCTTTATCGCCCTGGCCAACGTCTTCGTGCGCTACGCGCTGATCCGCGCCGGCAAAATGCATATTGAACAGCTGAGATAAAACGATGAAAAAAGAGGTTTATGTGGTGGCGCACTGCCACTGGGATGCGGAGTGGTATTTCACCTGCGAGGACTCCCATATTCTGCTGATAGAGAATATGGATTATCTGATCGACCTGCTGGAGCGCGATCCAACATTCCCCTCCTTCACCTTTGACGGGCTGGCGGTGGTGCTGGACGAATATTTACAGGTGCGCCCGGAAAACGCCCCGCGGCTGGAGGCGCTCATCAGCCAGCGGCGGCTGTTCGTCGGCCCCTGGTATACGCAGTGTGATTCCCTGCTGATCCGCACCGAATCCCTGATCCGCAATTTGCAGTACGGCATCGCCACGGCGCAGCGCTTTGGTCACAGTATGAACGTCGGCTATCTGCCGGATATTTTCGGCCAGCATGCGTATTTATCGGCGATTTTCGGCGATCTGGGGATCGACTACGCGGTATTGCAGCGCGGCGTGTATACCGATCAGCTTAACGGCGATCTGAATTTCCTCTGGCGCGCGCCGAATCAGAAAACATTGCCTGCCTGTTGCCTCTATTTCGGCTACGGGCCGGGGAAATTTTTATCCACCGAGGCGGATTATGTAGAGCACCGGCTGCTGCCGATCCTCGACCGTTTAACCGATCTTAACCGCAGCACCGACAAACTGCTGCTGCCAGCCGGTGGCGATCAGGTGCTGGCGAACGCGCAGTTCCCACAGACGGTGAAGGCGCTGAATGAACTGGACACGCCCTATCACTTTCATATGACCGATTACGAAAGTTATCTGCGTGACGCCTGGGCGGGCGCGCCGTTCAGTAACGTTATTGACGGTGAACTGGTGGCCTGTCAGAAATCGCGTATCCACCGTACCTGCCACTCCACGCGCTACGACATCAAACGCCAGACCTGGCAGACGGAGCATCTTCTGCTCGATCAGCTGGAGCCGCTGATGGCGGTTGCCTCGCACCTCGGCGTGACGTACCCGCAGCCGGTTATCGACAGCATGTGGAAAACGCTGTTCGCCGCACACGCGCACAATGGCATTGAGGCCACCAACGCCGATGCGGTGAATCAGAACATTAAAAACCGGTTGATCAGCGTCGAGCGCTCGGCGCTGAGCCTGCTTAACGTGCTGAAGAAGAAAATCAGCTATCAGATCGCCCGCCAGCAGGCGGATGAGCGTCTGCTGGTGGTGTTTAACTGCGACATCAGTCCGCTGTCCCCGCTTGCCCGCGCGGTGATCTTCACCCAACAACCCGATTTTACCCTGACGCAGAACGGCGTGGCGGTGGAGAGCACCCTGCTGCAACAGCAAAAACTCTCCGGCGGCCAGGTGGTGATCGTCACCGCCGCGGGCGAAAAACTCGAACCGGTGGCCGACTACTACCGCAGTGAGATCCTCTTTCGCCCGCCGTCGCTGCCGGGCCTCGGCTATCAGACGTTACGGGTGGAGGAGCAGCAATCCTGTGCCCGTCTGGTGCGGCGCGACCTGCCGGTAATTGAAAACGCCCGCTACCGTATCAGCCTCGCCTCCGGCGTGCTGACGCTGGAGAACAAACAGACCGGCCAGCGCGTGGAAGATTTCTTAACCTTTGTCGATTGCGGTGATGACGGCGATGAATTCGACTTCGCGCCGCTGGCGGACGAGCAGCCGCTCACCTGCCGGGAATTCCACGTTGTGACCTGTGAAAGCAGCGCGCAGGTGTCGCGCCTGACGCTGCGATCCTCCCTCATGCTGCCCGCGAATATGGCGGAACGGCAGACAGGGATCGCCCGCCAGAAAATGGCCATCGCCACTACGCTTGAGCTGCGCGACGGCGAAGGTTTTGTGCGCGTGCATCATCAGCTGATCAACGCCGCCACCGAGCACCGCCTGCGGGTACACCTGAAAACGCCGGTGGAACAGCCCAACTATTCCTTTGCCGATCAGGGCTTCAGTATTATTCGCCGCGAGACGGTGAACCCTTACGTTGCACAGTGGCGCGAGCTGGGCTTTGTGGAAAAACCGATGCCCATCTACACGCTGGAAAACGTGGTTTATCTGCAGGATGAACAGCACTGTTTCGGCGTGATAACCAAAGGCATCAAAGAGTACGAGGTGCTGCCGGGGAGCGATACCCTGGCGCTGACGCTGTTCCGCAGCGTTGGCCTGCTCGGTAAAGACGATACCCTGTGGCGGCCTGGCCGGGCGTCCGGCATCAATAACAAAGTCGTCGAAACGCCGGACGCGCAGATGTTGCAGGAAATGGCATTCGACTATGCGCTGCTGCTGGATGGCCCGCAGGATGCGGCGGCGATTTTCAGCGCCTGCAGGGATTACCGCGAGCATTACCTCACCTATCAGGTGCAAAAACTTAATACCTTTGAGGAGCGCCTGGAGCGCTTCACGCTGCCCATTGCCCCGTACGGCCTGCCGCCAGAGTCACAGCTAATCGCCTGCGGCAATCCGCGCTTGTTCCTCAGCATGTGCCGCCCCGGTACGCGCGACGGTGAAATCCTGGTGCGGCTGTTTAACCCCATGCCGCAGCCGGAACGCTGTCCGCTTATCGTCCCACCGGGCAGCCGGATTTATCAGTTGTCGTTAAACGAAGCCCGGCGCACGGCACTGCGCGATGACGCGCTAATCGCCCCCGGCGATTACCTGACGCTGGCAATTGTTACAGGAGATCTGCAATGACTGGCTCAACCTATGAGAAGTCCCCGGAAGTGTACGTGCACGGCTATGACCACCAGGCGTGGTCCGGCTGGAATTCAATCGCCGAAGTGCTGAACGCACGCGCTCAGCCGGGCAGCGTGCTGGTGATCGATTGCTATCCCGGCGTGCGATTGCGCGAGCTGGAAGAAAGGATGCTGCCCGCGCTCGGGGCCACGCGGGTGATTAACGTTGAGCACGCCCGCCGGGATGCGCAGGACCTGCATCATCTGCTGGCGCGCCATCTTACGGACGACCGGGTGTTCGGCGTGCTCTCCTGCCACCAGCTTGTGGAGTTCTTTGATGAGGACAAACTCCGGGCGCTGCGCCAGCAGGTGAGCGAGGCCAGCGACGGGCTGACGGTGATCTATGGCCCGGGCGCGGCGCTGGTGCATCCGGGCGATGTGCTGGTGTACGCCGATCTGCCGCGCTGGGAAATTCAGCAGCGGATGCGCAGCGGCGAACTGAGTAACTGGGGCGTGGATAACGCCGATGAGGATATTCTGCGCCGCTACAAGCGCGCCTTTTTTATCGAATGGCGGGTGTTTGACCGCCACAAAACGCCGCTGCTCAAACGTGCCGATTATCTGCTCGACACTACCGCTGGCGATACGCCTGCGCTCATCAGCGGCGAGGCGCTTCGCGCCGGGCTGGCGCAAACCGTGCAACAACCGTTTCGCGTGATGCCCTTTTTCGACCCTGGCGTGTGGGGCGGCCAGTGGATGAAACAGCAATTCGATCTCGATCCCACAAAACCAAACTATGCCTGGTGTTTTGACTGCGTGCCCGAGGAAAACAGCCTGTTGCTACGGTTTGGCGATGTGCGGATCGAGATCCCCGCTCAGGATCTGGTGCTGCTGCAACCCCGCGCGCTGTTAGGTGAGAAAGTCCACGCCCGTTTTGGCGCGGAGTTCCCGATCCGTTTTGATTTTCTCGACACCATCGGCGGCCAGAATCTGAGCCTGCAGGTGCATCCGCTGACGGAATACATTCAACAGCAGTTTGGTATGCATTACACCCAGGATGAGAGTTACTACATTCTGGACGCGACGCCGGAGGCGGTGGTGTATCTCGGCACCAAAACCGGCATCGATCCGCAGGCGATGCTGGAGGATCTGCACGCCGCCAGCCGGGGAGAAAAGCGCTTTGACGACGGCCGCTTTGTGAATCAGATCCCGGCGCGCAAGCACGATCACTTCCTGATCCCGGCGGGCACGGTGCACTGCTCCGGCGCGGGAACCATGGTACTGGAGGTCAGCGCCACGCCCTACATTTTCACCTTCAAGCTATGGGACTGGGATCGCGTGGGGATGGACGGCCTGCCGCGCCCGGTGCATCTCCATCACGGCGCACAGGTGATTGACTGGCAGCGCGATACCGCGTGGGTGCACGACAATCTGGTAAACCGCATTGAGACGGTCGCCGAAGGCGAAAGCTGGCGCGAAGAGCGTACCGGGCTGCATGAACGGGAATTTATCGAAACCCGCCGCCACTGGTTTACCGCGCCGGTCATGCATCACACAGAGGGCGGCGTTAACGTGCTCAATCTGGTGGAGGGCACAGAAGCGCTGGTTGACAGCCCGGACGGGGCCTTTGCGCCCTTCGTGGTGCATTATGCCGAAACCTTCATTATTCCCGCCGCCGTGGGCGAGTACCGCATTTCGCCCTGCGGCGACGGGCAACAATGCGCCACGCTCAAAGCCTGGGTAAGGGGGTAAAGATGATCAACGTGATTATTGCCACGCACGGTCCGCTGGCGGAGGCGCTGCTTATCAGCAGCCGTATGGTGTACGGCGAGCTGCCTCAGGTTTCCAGCGTTACGCTCAGCGAGCAGGCGGGTATTGACGGCTTTAAGCGTGATTTCGCCCGCGAGCTGGCCCGCGCAAGTGAGAACGCCGACGGCGTGCTGGTGCTGTGCGATCTGCAAAGCGGCACGCCGTGGAATGTCGCCTGCCAGTATGCCTTCTCCCCGCAGACCACGCCGCCGGTGGCGGTACTGGCCGGGGTGAATTTTCCCATGCTGCTGCAAAGCGATGAGATCGGCGATTTTACCGATGTCCACCGTGCGGCGGATCGATTGCTGGCGCTGACGTTGCCGACGCTCGTCAAAGCCGTCCCTGTTACTGATGAACCATCCGATGATTTTTAAAGGAGCCTGCTATGAGTCTTTCTTTTGTGCGTATTGACGATCGCGTCATTCACGGGCAGCTCGTCACGCGCTGGGCCAAAGAGCTGCCCTGCGATGGCATTATCGCCATTGATGATGCCGTCGCGGCCGATCCGCTGCTTTCGTCGGTGATGAAAGGCGCGGTTCAGGACATCAAGGTGTGGCTGTTCGATACCGCCACGGCGATTGAAAAACTGCCGAAGGTCATCGCCAGTGAAAAGCAGTATTTCGTGATCGGTAAATCGCCGGTCACGCTGCAACGCCTGGCGCAGGCCGGGATCAACCTGCAAAACGCCAACGGCAAAATCAACGTCGGGCCGATGAGCGCCCGCGCGGATACCACTACCATCGGCCCAAACCAGTCGGTTAACGCCGAAGAGATTGCCGCCTTTGACTGGCTGGCCGCGCACGGGCATCTGATTGAGTTTCGTCTGGTGCCGGATGCCAACAGCTACCGCTGGCAGGACGCGCGGCAGAAACTGAAATAAGGGGGTTGTATGTTTATCGACGCGATACTGATTGGCCTGCTGTGCTACCTGGGCGCGCTGAGCAGCCCCTGGCTGCTGGGCTTAACCGGCGGCTGGTATCTGATCACCCGGCCGCTGGTATCCGGGATGCTGGTGGGGCTGATCCTGGGGGACATGAAAACCGGGATTATCATCGGCGTGGCGGTGCAGGCGGTATATATCGCCATGGTGACGCCGGGCGGCTCGATGCCCGCCGATCTGAATTTTGTGGCTTATCCGGCGATTGCGCTCGGCATTCTTTCCGGGCAGGGGCCGGAAGTGGCGGTGGCGCTGGCGGCGACCATCGGCATCGCCGGAACCATTTTGTTTAACGCCATGATGGTGCTGAATTCGTTCTGGAATCACCGGGCGGATGTGGCGCTGGAGCGCGGCGACGAGCGTGGTCTGTGGCTTAACAGCGCCATCTGGCCGCAGGCGACCAACTTTGTTTTACGCTTCGTGCCGACTTTTATTGCCGTCTACTTCGGTGCGCAGTACATCAGCGCCTTTATGGACAGCCTGCCGAAAGTGGTGCTTTCCAGCATGAACGTGCTGGGCGGCATTCTGCCTGCGGTGGGGATCGCCATTCTGCTTAAGCAGATCATCAAAAACTACAGCATGCTGATCTACTTTCTGGTCGGCTTCGTCTGCATCGTCTTTTTAAAACTCAATATGGTCGCGCTGGTGATCGTCGGCGCGCTGCTGGCGCTGATCCACTACAACTACAAACCGGAACCCGCGCAGCCTGTGGCGACCGCGCCGGTCGATGATGAGGATGAATTCTGATGGACAATCGCACCCTTACCCGAACCGATCTGCGCCGCTGCTGGCGGGCGTGGATGATGCACAATCTGTCATCCATGAGTTTTGAGCGTCTGGAATCCTTCGGCTTCTGCCTGAGTATGCTGCCGGTGGCGAAAAAGCTTTATCCGGATGCCGCCGAACGCCAGGAAATGCTGCGCCGTCATGCGTCTTTTTATAACACCGAGCCGCAGCTAGGAGCCATTGTGAACGGCATGGTGCTGGGGCTGGAGGAGAAAAAAGCTAACGGCGAACCCATTGACGGTGACATGATCAACACGCTGAAGGTGGGTCTGATGGGGCCGGTGGCGGGCATTGGCGATTCGATGATCCCCGGGATGCTGATCCCGATCCTGCTCAGTATCGGCATGGCGCTGGCGGCGGGCGGCAGCGCCCTCGGGCCGCTGTTTTATGCCGTCGCCTGGCTGGCGATCATCATTCCCGGTTCATGGTTCCTGTTTCTGAAAGGCTACAAAATGGGATCCGGCTCGGTGGAGATGCTGGTGAGCAGTAAATCTACCCGCCTGCGGGAAGCGCTGTCGCTGCTGGGTGTCTTCGTGATGGGCGGCGTGGCGGCAAGCTACGTTAAGCTCGGCACCGGGCTTGAGTTTATCACTAAGGACGGGGTGAATATTCATGTGCAGCAGATGCTGGACGGTATTTTCCCGCAACTTTTGCCGCTCGTCGTGGTGCTCGGCACCTGGTACCTGATGGCGAAACGCGGCGTGTCGCCGGTCAAAGCGATGCTGCTGTTGCTGGCGCTTGCCGCCGCAGGCGTCGTGAGCGGGGTATTCGCGGGATAAGGTTTGCCGGGTGACGCCAGCTCACCCGGCCGGGGTTTTATCAAGGATGAAAATCCAGCCACCGATCTGCGGCTTTATCGGGGCGGGAGATAAACTGGAAGCGCGCCGGATCGTCAATAAACTGCTGATAGAGCGGCGCGGCAGTAATGCCGAATTCGCTGTAGCGTCGGGGGGTGATCGCCTGTAAGCGCCCCGGCGCGTAGTGCGGATTATGCTGCCAGATAATCTGTTTTTCCTGTAACAGCGGATACCACGCCAGCCCTTTGTGCGCCCGCACGGCGTCGTACTCGAAGCCGTATTCCCGATCGCACCATGCGCCGAAGGTTAAGGGTTCATCCGGGCTGGCGGAGATGGTGGCGTGTCCCCAGCCTGGCGGCACCAGCACTTTTTCGCCGGGACCGGCGATCACCGCGAAGCAGCGCCCCGGATCGTCAGCCACATACTCCTGCATATAGATAATCGCCCTGCCCTGCCAGATCTCGTACAGCTCCGGCGGCGACCAGCCGCTGTGCTGGCTGATGCGGTGTACGTGCCCCTGGCTGCGTACCGGCTCGTCGCCCAGTTGCCCGGCGGCATAGGTTACCACGCCGAACAGCAGCATGCGTTTTTTCAGCTCGTCGCGATCCTGAATGCGCGCCACATCCATCGCAATGGCGTACACCTCATTCGGGCCGCGACAGTATGGATCGCGCAGCGAAGCGCGGATCTGATCGAGCGTGCGGATCTCCGCCAGCGGGCCGATGACCTCTCCGCCATAGCTGAACCCCAGCGGCTGACGATGGACAGTCATATCCAGACCGCAATCAAAAGGTTGCTCAGCCATGGCGCACCTCGCTTTCTTCGGTGATGCGCAGCGCAAAACCGCTGCTGAGCGCGGCGTAATCGTGTCCGGCGCTGCACGGCCAGACCGCCAGCGCCGAGAGGGTTTCGTTGCCGGTATTGATCAGACGATGGGCGGTAAAACCGGGAATGATGTGTACGGATCCAGGCATGACCTTCTCCAGCCGCGCCTCCCCCTGTTCATTTTGCAGCAGTAGTAAGCCGCTGCCGCGCAGCCCGAAATAGACTTCGCCCTGCTCGCGGCGCTGGTGAAAATGACCCCGCGTCATGAAGTATTCATCGCCTACTTTGCCGGGGTAGAGGTGAGTGACGCCAACGTAAAGCGCCCCGTCGGCGGTCGGGGAGTCAAACATCTCCACGTCATAGACGCACTGGTGTGGATCGCATTGATGGAAGGCGAGCGTATCGGCGAATACGCCCTCCAGCTGGTG
Source organism: Enterobacter sp. SA187 (assembly GCF_001888805.2). NCBI lineage: Bacteria > Pseudomonadati > Pseudomonadota > Gammaproteobacteria > Enterobacterales > Enterobacteriaceae > Enterobacter > Enterobacter sp. SA187. Next base: position 1,849,579 of record NZ_CP019113.1, on the reverse strand, counting down.
AAGGCAGGTCGATTTACGGATGCGCGAGCCATTGGCTAATGCGCCGCTGGCCCATGCCACCTGCGGCGGCAGAGCTAAAGAAGGTTTCATGGTTATCTCCGGCCCGAGGAGAACAACCCAATAACAGTAACAGGTTAATCGATTAACTTAATGTGAAGGCTGCGCATTTTGATGCAGGGATCACAGGGGCGTTAAATAAAAATGCCAGCGGGTTTTCACCGGCTGGCATTGGCGTTTTATGCGTAACCTCTGCGTTAGTGAACTTCTTTCACGTCGACCCGCAGCTCTTTCGGCACTTCAAAAACGATATTCTCTTCACGGCCTTCCAGCGGAATGGCTTCGCCGCCGCCCAGCGCCTGTAAGCGTTTGATGACGTTCTGCACCAGAATATCCGGCGCGGAAGCGCCTGCGGTGACGCCCACACAGGCGGCGCTGGCGACCCAGGCCTCCTGAATGTCGTCGGCATCGTCAATGAGGTACGCCGCTTTACCCATGCGCTGTGCCAGCTCTGCCAGACGGTTGGAGTTGGAGGAGTTTTTCGACCCCACCACCAGCACCACGTCCGCCTGCTCCGCCAGGGCGCGCACCGCTTCCTGCCGGTTAGTGGTGGCGTAACAGATATCGTCTTTGCGCGGCCCGACGATTTTCGGGAAACGCACGCGCAGGGCGTCGATCACCTCAGAGGTATCGTCCACCGAGAGCGTGGTCTGGGTCATAAACGACAGTTTGCTTTCGTCTTTGACGTTCAGCGTGAAGACGTCGTCCGGGGATTCCACCAGGTACATGCCGCCTTTCGGGTTGCTGTACTGGCCCATGGTGCCTTCCACTTCCGGATGGCCCGCGTGACCAATCAGAATGGACTCTTCGCCGCGGCGGCTGGCGCGCGCCACTTCCATATGCACTTTAGTGACCAGCGGGCAGGTGGCGTCAAAGACGGTCAGATCGCGGCTTTTCGCTTCGTTACGTACCGCCTGCGAAACGCCGTGCGCCGAGAAAATCAGGATCGCGCCGTCCGGCACTTCGCTGATCTGCTCGATAAAAATCGCCCCGCGCTCGCGCAGGCTGTCCACCACGTAACGGTTATGCACCACTTCATGACGCACATAAATCGGCGCGCCGTAAATCGCCAGCGCGTTTTCAACAATGCTGATAGCGCGGTCTACGCCAGCGCAGAAACCGCGCGGGTTAGCCAACAGGATCTGCATGTTATGCCTCCAGTACCGGATCGACTTCCAGCACTTCAATATCAAAATGGACGGTCTGGTTCGCCAGCGGATGGTTGAAATCAACGGTAATGGATTCGCCGTTAATTTCGCGGATCACGCCGGGCATTTCGCTGCCATCCATTGCGGTAAATAACATGATTGCGCCGATTTCCGGCTCGCCCGCGTCCATAAACTCACGACGGGAGAAATACTGGATCAGATCGGGGCTGACGACCCCGAAAGCCGCATCCGGCTCCAGCGAGAAGGCTTTTTTATCGCCCGCTTTCAGCCCCAGCAGATGCTGTTCCAGCCCTTCGGAGAGCGACCCGTCGCCCAGACGAAACAGCGCGGGTTTGCCGTTGTTACGGGTGGATTCCGCAGTGGAGCCATCTTCAAGCTTTAAGGTGAAGTGCACCAGTACTGCGCTGTTGCTCTGTATCGATTCAGACATGCAGGTTGCTCTATTTAAATTTTGTTGCCCGGTGGCGCTTCGCTTACCGGGCCTACAGGGATCGTAGGCCGGTGCAAGCGTAGCGCCGCCCGGCGATTGGTTATGCGAGTTTTTTCGCGCGGGAAGGCAAAAATCCTTCCAGCACGATCAGCGCCGCGCCAATGCAAATGGCCGTATCGGCCAGATTAAAGGTCGCGAAATGCCAGTTGCCGACGTAGAAATCGATCATGTCGACCACAAAACCGTGCCACAAACGGTCGAACAGATTACCCAGCGCGCCGCCAATGATCAGCGCATAGGCGATGTTGTTCAGCTTCTGTGACGCCTTTGCGCGATACATCATGACCATGAGGATCACGCAAATGCCAAGGGCGATACCGGCAAAGAACCAGCGCTGCCAGCCGCCGCTGTCGGCGAGGAAACTGAACGCCGCGCCATAGTTACGCGCATAATGCAGATTAAGCGACGGGAACAGCGATACCGTATCCCCCAGAGCAAAGTTCTGGAGGATCAGGAATTTACTGCCCAAATCGATAATCAGCACGACCACTACCAGCCACAACCAGCGCAGCCCTGTTGAAAAGATCGGTTTACTCATCAGGCGAACTTACGTTTTTCGCCGTCACCGGCGATGTTGCTGACACAGCGTCCGCAGATATCTGCGTGTTCCGCCACCTTGCCGACGTCGGTCGTGTAATGCCAGCAACGCGGGCATTTTTCGCCTTCGGCTTTGCTGAGCGACACTTTCAGTCCCTTGAGCAGTTCGCTCTGTTGGGCGTCGTCGGACGCGGTTGCATAATCGGCAACCGCGGCCCCGGAGGTCAACAGGACAAATCGTAATTCATCGCCCAGCGCCGTCAGTTTAGCCGCCAGTTCAGGTTCTGCGTACAGGGTGACTGCCGCTTCCAGCGAACCGCCGACTTTTTTATCAGCACGCGCCTGCTCGATCACCTTGTTCACTTCGCCGCGCACTTTCAGCAGCTCGCTCCAGAACGCGTCGTTCATGGCTTCGGTTTCCGCCAGACCAAACAGGCCCTGGTACCATTCGCCGGTGAAGACGTATTTTTCGCGATCGCCCGGCAGGTAGCCCCAGATTTCATCGGCGGTGAAGGACATGATCGGCGCCATCCAGCGCACCAGCGCTTCGGCAATGTGGTACAGCGCGGTCTGGCAGCTGCGACGGGCCACACTGTCCGCTTTCGCGGTGTACTGGCGATCTTTGATGATGTCGAGGTAGAACGAGCCCATTTCAACGGAGCAGAAGCGCATCAGGCGCTGTACCACTTCGTGGAAATCGTAAGACTCATACGCTTTAACAATATCGTCCTGCGCCGCCTGCGCGCAGCCTACCGCCCAGCGATCCAGCACCACCATCTCTTCCGGTTTCACCATGTCGGTGGCCGGATTGAACCCGTTCAGGTTCGCCAGCAGGAAGCGCGCGGTGTTACGGATACGACGATAGCTGTCGGCAGCGCGTTTGAGGATCTCGTCAGACACCGCCATTTCGCCGGTGTAATCGGTAGACGCCACCCACAGACGCAGAATATCCGCGCCGAGTTTGTTCATCACATCCTGCGGGCTGACAGTATTGCCGATAGATTTGGACATCTTACGGCCCTGACCATCAACGGTGAAACCGTGGGTCAGTACCTGGCGATACGGCGCTTTGCCTTTCATGGCGGTGGAGATCATCAGAGAGGACATGAACCAGCCGCGATGCTGGTCGGAGCCTTCCAGATACATATCCGCCGCGTGACCGGCAAACTCCGGACGCACATCCACAACGGAGGAGTGCGTGGATCCGGAATCGAACCACACGTCCAGCGTATCCGGCACTTTCACGTAGTTGTCAGCGTCATCGCCCATGATCTCTTTCGCATCGAGATCCCACCAGGCCTGGATGCCGTCAACTTCAACACGTTTCGCCACTTCTTCCATCAGTTCCAGGGTGCGCGGGTGCAGCTCTTCGGTATCTTTATGCACGAACAGCGACATCGGCACGCCCCAGGTACGCTGGCGGGAGATACACCAGTCAGGACGGTTTGCGACCATGGATTCGATACGCGCCTGGCCCCAGTCCGGGATCCACTGCACGCCTTTGATCTCAGACAGCGACTGCGTGCGCAGGCCTTTTTGATCCATGCTGATAAACCACTGCGGGGTGGCACGGAAGATGATCGGCGTTTTATGACGCCAGCAGCACGGATAGCTGTGCTGCATTTTTTCGACGTGCAGCAGCGCGCCTTTTTCACGCAGCAGCTCAACGATGGTGTCGTTGGCTTTGAAAACGTTCAGGCCGTCCAGCGTCGGGTAAGTGCCCGCCAGATAGGTGCCGTCCGGGCCAACCGGGTTGGCGATTTCCAGACCGTATTTCTGGCTGATGGTGTAGTCGTCAGGACCGTGGCCGCCAGCGGTATGTACCGCGCCGGTACCCGCATCGAGGGTGACGTGATCGCCAAGAATAGCCGGCACGTCAAAGCCCATAAACGGATGGGCAAAACGCAGCTGCTCAAGTTCTGCGCCGTTCACGGTGCCCAGTACGCTGTAATCGGCCACGCCGATGCGTTTCATCACGCTCTCGACCAGATCTTTGGCGAGGATCAGCGCCTGGCCGTCAATCTGCACCAGCGCGTAATCAAACTCCGGCGACAGGGAGATCGCGCGGTTAGCAGGCAGCGTCCACGGGGTGGTGGTCCAGATCACCAGCGAGATCGGGCCAGCTACGCCTGGCAGGCCGAATTTGGCTTTTACCGCGTCCTGATCGACAGCCTGGAAGGCCACGTCAATGGACGGAGAAGTTTTGTCGTAATACTCCACTTCCGCTTCTGCCAGCGCAGAGCGGCAGTCAACGCACCAGTGTACCGGTTTTGCGCCTTTTAACAGGTGGCCGTTACCGATGATTTTACCCAGCGCGCGGATGATGTTGGCTTCGGTTTTGAAGTCCATGGTCAGGTACGGGTGCGACCAGTCGCCCAGCACGCCCAGACGGATAAAGTCTTCACGCTGACCGTTAACCTGGCTTGCGGCGTATTCGCGGCACTTGGCGCGGAATTCTGCGGCGGTGAACTTCTCGCCCGGCTTACCGAATTCCTGCTCCACTTTCAGCTCGATCGGCAGACCGTGGCAGTCCCAGCCCGGAACATAAGGCGAATCATAGCCCGCGAGTCCTTTGGACTTCACGATAATGTCTTTCAGAATCTTGTTAACCGAGTGACCAATATGAATGCTGCCATTCGCATAGGGAGGGCCATCATGCAGAATGAAGGTTTTTTTGCCTTTTTTCGCCGCACGGATGATGCCGTACAGATCATCATCGGTCCAGCGCGCCAGCATTCCCGGCTCGCGTTTGGCGAGATCGCCACGCATCGGGAACCCTGTTTCCGGCAAATTCAGGGTAGATTTATAGTCACTCATCAGATTCTCAGTTCCGTATTTAAAACGTATGTTGGCGTTACGCCGGGTTTTGTAGCCCTAAAAACTCGCGGGCGGTTAATTCATCTCGCGCAATTTGCGCTTTGAGTTCATCCAGCGAGGCAAATCGCTGCTCACTGCGAATTTTTTTCCGCAGTATGACATCTATATGGCGTCCGTAGAGGTCCATTACAACGTCTAACAGATGCACTTCCAGTTGTTGGCGCACGCCCGCCACCGTGGGGCGCGTACCGATATTGGCCACGCCCGGCAGGGGTTTATCGCCCAACCCCGTTACTTCAACGGCATATACCCCTTTAACCGGGGAGACCTGGCGGCGCAGCGGGATATTCGCCGTCGGGAAGCCGATGGTGCGGCCCAGCGCATCGCCATGCACCACGCGCCCGGAAATTGTAAAAGGATGGCCTAACAGGCTTTCCGCCAGCGCGATGTCATCGTTCGCCAGCGCCTGACGCACCGCCGTGCTGCTGACGCGTACACCATCCTGACAGAAGGTTTGCGTGCTGGTGACGTCAAAACCATACTCCAGCCCGGCCTTCTGTAATAACAAGAAATCGCCCTGACGACCAGCGCCATAGCGGAAATCATCCCCCACGGCGAGGAACTGCACGCCGAGGCGGTCGACCAGCAAATCACTGACGAAGTTTTGCGCCGTCAGCGCGGCAAAGCGCCTGTCGAAGCGCACGCACAGCACGTAATCCACGCCGCATTCGGCCAGATAACGCAGCTTGTCACGCAGGCGCGTCAGGCGGGCGGGCGCTTTATCGCCCGCGAACAGCTCCAGCGGCTGCGGCTCAAAAATCATCACCACAACCGGTAAACCACGTGCGCGGCCTTCTTCACGCAGCCCCTCGATCAGGGCCTGATGACCACGATGCACGCCGTCGAAATTACCAATAGTCAGCACACACCCGCGCGGGGCCTGGCTGAGATTATGTATGCCGCGTATCAGCTTCATGTCTGGCTCAAAAACGGGGAAATCGGCAGAGTATACCTTGTACAGCGTTCAAGGTTAACCGGCGATTGGCCTTCGTAAACAGAAAGCTGTGTTGATTTCATTGTGCTTATGTCAGGCCTGCGAAAAAACTGCCCCTTGCCTGTGATTTTTATGGCGGAAAAGCTGTATCTACGCGCGGCTTGCTGGTAGAATCCTGCGCCATCACACGTAACGAGTGTCGCTACGCAGCGGCGCTTATTTGCACAAATCCATTGACAAAAGAAGGCTAAGAGGGCATATTCCTCGGCCTTTGAATTGTCCACATAGATCATATTTGGGAGTTGGACCTTGGCTAATATCAAATCAGCTAAGAAGCGCGCCGTTCAGTCTGAAAAGGCACGCAAGCACAACGCAAGCCGTCGCTCTATGATGCGTACTTTCATCAAGAAAGTATACGCAGCGATTGAAGCTGGCGACAAAGCAGCTGCGCAGAAAGCATTTAACGAAATGCAACCGATCGTGGATCGTCAGGCCGCTAAAGGTCTGATCCACAAAAACAAAGCAGCGCGTCATAAGGCTAACCTGACCGCGCAGATCAACAAACTGGCTTAATCGCCCGCTTGTTGTACTTTGTTGAAGAAACCCGCTCAGGCGGGTTTTTTTACGTCTGCGGTAAAGTAAAGAGCGTCGAGTAGTCCCGGTTACAGATACGCTGCACGGCAGGATGCTGGATCATGCGCTCGGCAAAAATCGCGTGATACTCCTCCATGATGTTCTCCACCCGCCCTATCTCAATCATGCGCTCGTCGGCATAGAAGTCCTGGGCGTAAAGCGTCGGGGCGACAAAAATAGCGTTATGCGCCGCGCCAAAGGCTTTCATCAGCGCCGCATCATCAAACTCCCCCAGGATTTCCACCTCCAGCCCCTGAGAACTAAACCAGTTGAGCAGCTTACGCCCGAGCATCGAGCGACGGCCGGGAATTAATAACCGGCGTTCTTCAAGGCAGCCTGGAAAAGGCCTGGCAGGCGGCGGGTTAAGACACCAGAAGCTGACGCCGCACTCGCCAATCTTCACCGAGAACAGCCCCGCTTCCTGCGTGGAATCGATCGGGCAGTCCGAGATGATCATATCCAGCTTGTGCTGGCTGAGCTGCTCCAGCAGCATTTCATGGGTGGATTCAAAACAGCGCAGATGAATTTGCTCATCTTCCACCACCGCCGCGTCCAGTACGCCGCTGACCAGCCGTTTCGACAGCGCATCCGCCACGCCCACATCAAACAGCAGGTTAGACTCTTTACGGTAGTTAACGATATCAAGCATTTCCTGGCTGAGGGTGAACATCTTATCGGCGTAGCGGAAAACCAGTTCCCCCAGCTCGCTGGGTTCAAGGCCACGGCCTTTACGCTTAAACAGCTTGCCCTGTAAACGATCTTCCAGCGCCTTGATCTGGCCGGTGATGGTCTGCGGTGTCAGGTGCAGCACCTCGGCCGCCCCGACCACCGAACCCTGCTGATAGACCTGCCAGAAGTAGTACAGATGGTTGTAGTTAATATGCGCCATAACCTTCTCCTGCCCGTGACAGCGCAGGCTGCTCAGGGCAGCCTGCATTTGTCAGTTATACGGGCTTTAACCGCGAGCGCAGCAGGACGTAGCCCACCACGGCGGAGACCAACGACCCGAGCAGGATCCCCAGCTTCGCCAGACCCACCAGCTCCGGCTCCAGCTCGGCAAAGGCCAGCGTGGTGATAAAGATAGACATGGTGAAGCCAATCCCGCACAGCACGCCCACGGCCATAATCTGGTTGAACGCCGTGCCGTGCGGCAGTTTCGCCAGCTTCAGGCGCAGCGCAAGCCAGGTAAAGAGGGTAATACCGAGCGGCTTACCGATAAACAGACCGGCAATAATACCCAGCGGCAGCATGGAGGCCAGGCTGGTCGGCGTGATCCCCTGAAGCGAAACGCCCGCATTGGCAAAGGCAAACAGCGGCAGGATCAGCCAGCTCACCCAGGGGCTCAGCACGTGCTCCAGATTTTTTGCCGGTGAGACGCCGTCTTTTTCCTTCAGCGGGATAAAGAAGCCGATGATCACCCCGGCGATAGTCGCGTGCACGCCGGACTTCAGCACCGCCGTCCACAGCACCAGTCCCACGAGAATATAAATCCCCGTCCGCCGCACGTTCAGGGCATTGAGCAGCGCCAGCACCACTATCGCCGCGGCCGCCACGCCCAGCGACAGCATCGACAGCTGGCTGGTGTAGAACAGTGCGATGATCAGGATCGCGCCCAGGTCATCGATAATCGCCAGCGCCATCAGGAAAATCTTCAGCGCCACCGGAATGCGGTTCCCCAGTAACGCCAGCACGCCCAGGGCAAAGGCAATATCGGTGGCGGTAGGGATCGCCCAGCCGTGACGGGCAATGGGATCGTGAACGTTAAACAGCAGGTAGATAAGCGCTGGAAGGACCATACCGCCTAAAGCGGCGATGACCGGAAAAGCGGCCTGCTGGCGCGTCGCCAGCGATCCCTGCACCAGTTCGCTTTTCACTTCCAGGCCAATGGCCAGGAAGAAGACGGCCATCAGGGCGTCATTGATCCACAGCAGCATATCTTTATGGATCTCAAGGGATCCAACGGTTAACTCCACCGGGATGCTGAGAAAATCACGATACAGGCCGCTGGTCGCGTCGAGGTTCGCCATAATCATCGCCAGCAGGGCAGCAACGATCAGCGTAACGCCACCAGAGGCGTCGCTGTTAATAAAACGATGTAAGACCTTCATTATTCTTTTCTCTCCGACAACGAAGCACATGTGGGGCCATCTTAAAGAGAATGAAGGTTCGATAAAAGCAGATTATCACTGACTAATAACTCAGTTTTCCCGAGTATTGAAGCAATAAAAAAACCGATACCCGGTAAAAGGTATCGGTTTTGTGCAAAGACAGCCGTCTTCGGATTAACGGGTCAGATCGTCAAAGAACTTTTTCACGCCGTCGAAGAAGCTTTTGGAGCGCGGGCTGTTGTGTTCGCCCGTCGGCCCACCAAAGCTGTCCTGCAGATCTTTCAGCAGCTGTTTCTGCTTCTCGTTCAGGCCCACCGGGGTTTCCACCACCACGCGGCATAACAGGTCGCCCTGCGCGCCGCCGCGCACGGATTTCACGCCCTTGCCGCGCATACGGAACAGTTTACCGGTCTGCGTTTCATGAGGCACTTTCAGCTTCACGCGGCCATCCAGCGTCGGCACTTCGATTTCGCCGCCAAGCGCTGCCATCGCAAAGTTGATCGGCACTTCGCAGTACAGGTTATTGCCTTCACGTTCGAAGATCGGGTGCTGTTTCACCTGCACCTGAACGTACAGATCCCCTGCCGGTGCGCCGTGCTCCCCTGCTTCACCTTCGCCGGACAAACGGATACGGTCGCCGGTATCAACACCCGCCGGGATTTTAACCGACAGGGTTTTGCTCTTCTCTACGCGGCCATGACCGTGACATTTGTTGCACGGATCTTTAATGATCGAACCGCGGCCCTGACAGTGCGGACACGCCTGCTGCACGGCAAAGAAGCCCTGGCGCATTTGTACCTGACCGGAACCATGACAAGTCGGACAGGTCTGCGGTTGCGTCCCCACTTTCGCGCCGCTGCCGTGGCAAACGTCACACTCTTCCAGCGTCGGAATGCGGATCTCTTTGGTAACGCCACGCACGGCTTCTTCGAGCGTCAGCTCCATGTTGTAACGTAAGTCAGCCCCACGCGACGCCCGTTGACGCCCGCGACCACCACCGAAAATATCGCCAAACACGTCGCCGAAAATATCGCTGAAGTCGGCTCCGCCGCCGCCAAAACCACCGCCGCCACCCATGCCGCCCTGTTCAAACGCAGCATGGCCGTACTGGTCGTAAGCGGCACGTTTCTGGGCATCAGTGAGGACTTCGTAGGCTTCTTTAATTTCTTTGAATTTGGCTTCGGCCTCTTTATCGCCCTGGTTGCGGTCCGGGTGAAATTTCATGGCCAGGCGTTTGTACGCCTTTTTGATTTCACGCTCTTCCGCTGATTTGGAAACGCCTAAAATCTCGTAATAATCTTGCTTTGCCATCTTTTTTTTCTGCCCCTCACATGCGTGCACGGGCGGAGAGGAAACCTCTTCGCCCGTGCCAGTATTTACCCGTTCAAAGGGCGATTATTTTTTGTCTTTAACTTCTTCGAACTCAGCGTCGACAACGTCGTCATCTTTGCCATGGTTCGCAGAAGCGTCAGCACCGCCCGCCTGCTGCTGTGCATGCTGCTGCTGAGCGATTTCCATCAGCTTCTGAGAAGCCTGGGCCAGCGCCTGCATTTTCGCTTCGATGTCGGCTTTATCTTCGCCTTTCAGAGAAGTTTCCAGCGCGCTCAGCGCAGACTCGATAGCGGTTTTGTCGTCAGCCGGCAGCTGATCGCCTGCTTCTTCAACCTGCTTACGGGTGCTGTGCAGCAGATGGTCGCCCTGGTTGCGGGTCTGTACCAGCTCTTCGAACTTACGGTCAGATTCCGCGTTCGCTTCAGCATCGCGCACCATTTTCTGGATTTCTTCTTCGTTCAGACCAGAAGACGCCTTGATGGTGATTTTCTGCTCTTTGCCGCTGTTTTTGTCTTTCGCGGAAACGTGCAGGATACCGTCGGCATCGATGTCGAAGGTCACTTCGATCTGCGGCATACCGCGCGGCGCCGGGTTGATACCGTCGAGGTTGAACTGACCCAGTGATTTGTTATCAGAAGCGCGTTTACGCTCACCCTGAATCACGTGGATAGTTACCGCAGACTGGTTATCTTCCGCCGTCGAGAACACCTGGCTGTGCTTGGTCGGGATAGTGGTGTTCTTGCTGATCAGCGGAGTCATCACGCCGCCCATGGTTTCGATACCCAGCGACAGCGGGGTAACGTCCAGCAGCAGAACGTCTTTCACTTCACCGGTCAGCACGCCGCCCTGAACCGCGGCACCGATTGCCACTGCTTCGTCCGGGTTAACGTCTTTACGCGGCTCTTTGCCGAAGAACTCAGCCACTTTCTTCTGAACCATTGGCATACGCGTCTGACCACCGACCAGAATAACGTCGTTGATGTCAGAAACAGACAGGCCAGCGTCCTGCAGCGCCACTTTCAGCGGCTCGATGGAACGGTTTACCAGGTCTTCGACCAGGCTTTCCAGTTTCGCGCGAGTCACTTTGATGTTCATGTGTTTCGGACCGGTGGCGTCTGCGGTGATGTACGGCAGATTCACGTCGGTCTGCTGTGCGGAAGACAGCTCGATTTTCGCTTTTTCTGCCGCTTCTTTCAGACGCTGCATAGCCAGCGGGTCATTGCGCAGGTCGATGCCCTGGTCTTTCTTAAATTCTTCAACGAGGTAGTTGATCATACGGCTGTCAAAGTCTTCACCACCGAGGTGAGTATCACCGTTGGTTGCCAGAACTTCGAAGGTTTTTTCGCCGTCAACTTCGTCGATTTCGATAATGGAGATATCGAAAGTACCGCCGCCCAGGTCATAAACCGCGATAGTACGGTTGCCCACTTCTTTGTCGAGGCCGTAAGCCAGCGCCGCAGCGGTCGGTTCGTTGATGATACGTTTTACTTCCAGGCCTGCGATACGGCCGGCGTCTTTGGTCGCCTGACGCTGCGCATCGTTAAAGTAAGCCGGAACAGTGATAACCGCTTCAGTTACTGGTTCGCCCAGATAATCTTCCGCCGTTTTCTTCATTTTTTTCAGCACTTCAGCAGAGATCTGCGGCGGTGCGGTTTTGGTGCCTTTCACATCAAGCCAGGCATCGCCGTTATCGGCAGCAATGATTTTGTACGGCATGATGGACACGTCACGCTGAACTTCTTCGTCCTGGAAGCGGCGACCGATCAGGCGTTTAATCGCAAAAAGGGTATTTTGCGGGTTTGTCACGGCCTGACGTTTAGCCGGCTGACCAACGAGAGTTTCACCGTCCTGAGTATAAGCAATGATAGAAGGCGTGGTGCGATCGCCCTCGGCGTTCTCCAGCACACGTGCAGTGGTGCCGTCCATAATCGCTACACAAGAGTTGGTTGTACCCAGGTCGATACCAATAATTTTACCCATCTAAACGTCTCCACTAAAAATTCGTCATCATGTGGTTGTGGATCTGTAATAAGGGCAAATGAATGGCTTTCAACTGCCCCCTGAGTGTTTTTTTCAGATCCACTCACTTCGGTTGACTACAAGATGGGGTCGTAAAGGAAGGCATCAAGGGGGGCGGCTAAAAAATTTTTTAATTTCACCCTGTTCAGATCATAGACACCGTGACCGCCGCTCATTATGATGCCGCGCCCCGCCTCCTCTATCCCTGGCGTGGGCTTTTACTTTCACCATTTTAATGATGATTTTTTCCTTGAGGACTTATGGGCGACACTAAGTTGGCTAATCCGGCACCGCTGGGCTTAATGGGCTTCGGCATGACCACTATTCTGCTCAACCTGCACAATATTGGTATGTTCCCGCTGGATGGCGTGATCCTGGCGATGGGTATTTTCTACGGCGGTATCGCGCAGATTTTTGCAGGTCTGCTGGAATTTAAAAAAGGCAATACCTTTGGTTTAACCGCCTTTACCTCTTACGGCTCTTTCTGGCTGACGCTGGTCGCCATTCTGCTGCTGCCGAAAATGGGTCTGGCGGCTGCGGCTGACGGCCATTTCCTCGGCGTGTATCTGGGCATCTGGGGCGTGTTCACCCTGTTTATGTTCTTCGGTACGCTGAAAGGCCCGCGCATGCTGCAGTTCGTATTCCTGAGCCTGACCGTGCTGTTTGCCCTGCTGTGCGCCGGTCACCTGGCGGACAACGAAAGCATTGTGCATATTGCTGGCTGGATTGGCCTGGTCTGCGGCGCAAGCGCCATTTACCTGGCGATGGGTGAAGTCCTGAACGAACAATTTGGCCGCACCGTGCTGCCAATTGGTGAAAAGCGCTAATCTCCCTGCTTATTAAAATGCAGAGCCTGGCTCTGCATTTTTTTTGCCCTCGCGCCGCGTCATTGTCCTGCCGCGCAAAAATGCGGTATTTTCATCAGCTCTTTCTTTTTAACAAGGACTGCCGATGATGCGGTTATCTCCCCTTCCGTTGGGGTTACTCTCTCTGGGGCTGATAGCGACAGCACCGGCGCGGGCGATCCCCATGCCACCCGCTCCCGCCGTCACCAATGTTGAATGGCTACCCGGCAGCACCGTGCGCATGGGCGATACCATTAACGCTATTTTTCGCGTCTCGCTGGCGAGCGGCGATGCCAATGATATGTGGATGAATATCGACTGCCGCACGCAGCAAAAAACGTTGCTGTTTATGGACGTGCAGGCAAAATCCCGCCCCTCTCTGCGCGTCTATAGCATGAATTCCATTTCCCGTTATACGCCGGGCACTCCCTTTGAACCTGATGCTGACAGCCTGTTCGCCACCAAAACCGAGCTGGACGTGTGCCAGAAAAATGTGCCGGAACCGCGCTGGGCAGGGCTATCCTCCGCCGACGACCAGGCTGATCGCCTGTATGTGGATGTGAACAACAGTCAGCGTGAAGAGCGGATGCTGAAAGTGCGGCTCGCCACCGATTACGCGCGCATTTACCGTGACGAAAAGTATGCCGCGCCTTACTCAATGAAAATTGACGAGATGATGCTTAACTGCGAAACCGGCGAGGGCATGGCGCTTAACCACTTTGCGCTGGATAAGCAGTTTGTTACCGACAGCCAGACGCCCATCGCGGCGAAATTCACCCCGCTCGCCCCGCCGCTGGCAAAAGTGGCGAAAACCCTGTGCGGCGTAAAAGATCTGCATGAGTTTACCGGCAGCGGCCCGCTGGTGGCGCGGGAGAAAACCCCTGCGGAAAACCAACTGACGCCGCCGGATTTCCCGCAGAACGAACCTGGCCCCATCCAGCGTTATCCGCTGGGCAAACAGGCCGCTGAGGGTATCAGCCAGGCGATGACCCGCCCCGATCAGCATCCCGCCTTCACCCGCCTGACCTACACCCAGCACTGGGCCGATGACGTCAATGAAACCTCCGTCACCCGCATCGACGTGCTGCCGGATGGCTCCACCCTGGCGCTGGATACGCTGACGCTGGGCAATGTGACCTTTTATTCGCAGTATCAGCGGCTGTTTAATATCGTCAACATCCGGGAATGGGATTCGATGAATCCTGCGCCGCTGGTCGGGCAGACGCTGGACAGCAGCTTCAGCCTGCCGCCGCAGCCGGGCGGTGAATACCGCTGGCAGACCCTGCTTGCCGACGGCAAAAGCGCCGGGAAAGAGAAAACGAAAAGCCAGCTGTGCCGGGCAGAAGAGGAGTGGCAATCAGCCTCCGCGCTCAGTAAGCGTTTCAGCGGACGTTATCTGGAACTGAGCTGCACCGACGATCGCGGCGATGGCAAAGCGATGAGCAGCGATTACGCGTGGATAGAAGATCTGCGGGTATTTATCCGCATCGGCTATCAGGAAGACGGGAAGAAAAAACGCTTCACGTTCTCAGACGTCACCATCCTGCGCTGAGCGTAAAACAAAAATGCAGAGCCAGGCTCTGCATTTTTTTTACATCTGCTGAAGCGGCTGCTCCGCGACCGTATCGTCATGATACAGATCCTGGCGCAGCCAGACGCCCAGCCCTAACCCCACCAGCGACAGCGCCAGCACGTACCACGCGGGCGCCATTGGCGAGACGCCCATCAGCATGGTGACGGCAATCGGCGTCAGGCCGCCAAAAATGGCGTAAGAGACGTTATAGGAGAAGGAGATGCCGGTAAAACGCACTTCCGCCGGGAAAGCCCGCACCATCACATAAGGCACCGCCCCCACTACGCCGACGCACAGCCCCACCAGGCCATAGAGCGCGAAGAGATATTGCGGATGCGCCCCCGCCAGGTGGTAAAACAGCCAGCTTGAGCAGGCCAGCAGCAGGCTGCCGGTAATAAAGGTTTTGCTCGCCCCAAAGCGATCCGCCGCCAGCCCCGCCAGCAGACAGCCGATGCACAGCATAATGGTGGCGATACTGTTGGCCTGTAAGGTGAGCGCAGGCGCAAGACCATACTGTTTTTGCAGCCAGACGGGGGACATCAGGATCACCACCACGATCCCCGCCGACAGCAGCCAGGTCAGCAGCATGGATACCACCACCGCTTTCCGGTGCCTGACCACCACGGCCTTCACCGGCAACTCCTGGGCCAGCGCTTTACGCTGCTGCATCTCGAGGAAAATGGGCGTCTCCTGCAACCAGCGGCGCAGATACATGGCAATCAGACCAAACACGCCCCCCAGCAGGAACGGAATACGCCAGCCGTAATCGTGCACCGCCTGTGGCGTCAGGCTGGTGTTAACCAGCGTCGCCACCACCGAGCCCAGCAGGATCCCCACGGTCAGCCCGGCGGTCAGCGTGCCGCAGGCGATACCGATACGGTTGCCCGGCACATGCTCGGCAACAAAAACCCAGGCCCCCGGCACTTCACCGCCAATCGCCGCCCCCTGCAACAGGCGCATCAGCAGCAGCAACAGCGGCGCGGCGATACCAATGGAGGCATAGGTCGGCAGCAGACCCATCGCCAGCGTCGGGATCGCCATCAGCAGGATGCTCAGGGTGAACATCTTTTTGCGCCCCACCAGATCGCCAAAGTGCGCCATGATGATGCCGCCCAGCGGACGCGCCAGGTAACCGGCGGCGAAAATACCGAAGGTCTGCACCTGGCGCAGCCATTCCGGTATATCCGCAGGGAAAAACAGCTCGCCGACAACGGCGGCAAAGAAGACGAAGATGATGAAGTCATAAAACTCCAGCGCCCCGCCAAGGGCAGCGAGGGAGAGCGTTTTGACATCCTGACGATTCAGAGGGCGTGTGTAATGTGACATAACCGACCATTGTGCAGAGGTGAATTGACGTTATTTTCGATACAGCATGTAAAGTAAAAATTACTATATCGTAAATAATTCAGCACGCCACAGGCAGCTCAGGTTATGTCACAAAAGGCTTATTTTTGGCCGTTTATTTCGCGTATTGCGCTTTTAGGACGAAATGCTGCTACCACTTCCGGATGTGTCTCCACATAGGGACCATCCAGCAGCTGTACACAATACGGTACACTGGCAAAAATACCGTGCACCAGCGGGCTGCCATCGGCGGCTTTCACGCCTTCCAGGGTTTCCTGAATGGATTTCGGCTGGCCGGGAAGGTTAAGGATCAGCGCCTGTTTACGGATCACCCCCACCTGGCGGGAAAGGATCGCCGTGGGCACATAGTGCAGGCTGATCTGGCGCATCTGTTCGCCAAAGCCAGGCATTTCACGATCGGCGACCGCCAGCGTGGCGTCCGGCGTGACGTCACGACGCGCCGGGCCGGTGCCGCCGGTGGTCAGCACCAGGTGACAGCTCATCTCATCCACCAGCTCGCACAGCGTCTGCTCGATGATGGCCTGCTCATCGGGGATCAGCCGGGTTTCCAGCGTAAAGGGGGTTTTGAGGGCGCGCGTCAGCCAGCTTTCCAGCGCGGGCAACCCTTTGTCTTCATAGACACCGCTTGATGCGCGGTCTGAAATTGACACTAAGCCAATGCGTAAAGTATCCATCGTCATTCCGTTTTTAGTCATTCACTATCACGGAATAATACACGTCGGGGAAAAGGACAGACAGGGGGGAAGCGGATAAGCGTGACCGGAGGCCCGGCCACGCTTCGGGGATTACAGCAGATCGCCGATCATTTTTTCCAGTTTTTCCTGGTCGACCGCAAACTTACGGATACCATCCGCCAGTTTGTCTACCGCCATCGGATCCTGGTTGTGCTGCCACAGGAACTCGGATTCGGTGATACGTGCCGGACGCGCTTTCACTTCACCGCTGAAGGAGAGTTTACGCTCGATGGTGCCTTCGCTTTCCGCCAGCTCTTTCAGCAGCGCCGGGGCGATGGTCAGACGATCGCAACCCGCCAGCTCAACGATTTCGCCAACGTTACGGAAGCTTGCGCCCATGACCACGGTTTCATAGCCGTGCTGTTTGTAGTACTCGTAGATTTCCGTTACGGAAACCACGCCCGGATCTTCAGCCGGAGCGTACTCTTTCTTATCGGTATTCGCTTTGTACCAGTCGAGAATACGGCCGACGAACGGGGAAATCAGGAACACGCCCGCTTCTGCACAGGCACGGGCCTGCGCGAAGGAGAACAGCAGCGTCAGGTTACAGTTGATGCCTTCTTTTTCCAGCTGTTCAGCGGCACGAATACCCTGCCAGGTGGAAGCCAGTTTGATCAGGATACGGTCGTTGCTGATGCCCGCATCGTTATACAGTTTGATCAGGCGCTTAGCTTTGGCGATAGACGCTTCGGTATCGTAGGACAGACGCGCATCCACTTCGGTGGAGATACGGCCCGGGATCAGTTTCAGAATTTCCAGACCGATATTGACGGCCAGTTTGTCCGAGGCATCAACAATCTGCTGCGCGCGATCGCTGCTCTGGCTTTTCGCCCAGGTGACAGCGTCGTCAATCAGTTTGCGGTATTCAGGGATCTGGGCTGCGTTAAGGATCAGAGAAGGGTTGGTTGTGGCATCCTGCGGCTGATACAGCTTCATTGCCGCGATGTCTCCAGTGTCGGCCACCACGGTGGTGAACTGACGAAGGGAGGTCAATTTATCCGTCATAATAGTGTTTCTCTTTAAACAGCTTGTTAGGGGGATGTAACCGGTCTGCCCAGATAATATCACGCCACTCTGTCAGCGCAACCGCAGTCAATTGGCAAGCGCAGAGTATGATAAACTCGCGGTTCGACAGCGCCGCGCGCGGTAAGCGGGCGTGGCCTAACGGCATGAACAAGAGGAATGTGAATGCCTGATTTCTTTTTATTCATCAATGAAATACTGTGGGGATCGGTGATGATCTACCTGCTGTTGGGTGCAGGGATCTGGTTCACCTTTCGCAGCGGTTTTATCCAGTTTCGCTATATCCGTCTCTTCGCACGCAGCCTTATTACCAGCGTCAGGCCGCAGCCCGGCGGGCTCTCCTCCTTTCAGGCGTTATGCGTCAGCCTTGCCGCCCGTTTTGGCAACGGCAACCTTGCCGGCGTGGCGCTGGCGGTCACCGCTGGCGGACCGGGGGCGGTGTTCTGGATGTGGGTTTCTGCGCTGATCGGCATGGCGACCGCCTTTGCCGAATGCTCCCTCTCCCAGCTGTATAAAGAGCGCGACCAGAACCAGCAGTTTCGCGGCGGTCCGGCGTGGTATCTCGCCAGAGGGCTGGGAATGCGCTGGCTGGGCGTGCTGTTTTCCGTTTTGCTGTTGATCGCCTACGGTCTGATCTTCAACACCATGCAGGCGAACGCCGTTGCCGGTGCCGTTCACTTTGCTTTTGCGATGCCGGGCGGCATGGCGGGCCTTGTGCTGGCGCTGCTCAGTTTGTTGTTTATTCTGCGCGGGATGCACGGCGTGGCGCGGCTGATGCAATGGGTGGTGCCGGTGATGGCGGTGCTGTGGGTGGGCGCCAGCCTGCTGATTACGCTGTGGCATGCCGACCAGCTTCCGCACATCATCATGCTGATTGTGAAAAGCGCCTTTGGCTGGGAGGAAGCCGCCGCCGGGACGCTGGGCTATACCTTAAGCCAGGCGATCACCAGCGGTTTTCAGCGCGGAATGCTCTCCAACGAGGCCGGGCTTGGCTCAACGCCCAACGTCGCCGCGGCGGCAGTCTCCTGGCCGCCTCACCCGGCGGCGCAGGGTATCGTGCAGATGATTGGCGTGGTGATCGACACCATTGTGGTCAGTACGGCCAGCGCCATGATTATCCTGCTGGCGGATGAATATGCCACCCGACCTGCCAGCGATGGCATTCAGCTGATGCAGCACGCGCTGGTGTCGCTGACCGGCAACTGGGGAGCGGGTTTTGTCGCTTTTGTCATTCTGCTTTTCGCCCTGACTTCCATTGTGGTGAACTATCTCTACGCCGAGAACAACCTCGTATTCCTGCGGCTGCATAACAAAAGGAACGTCTGGCTGCTGCGCGCCACGACCCTGACGATGGTGATGGCAGGCTCGCTGGTGAGTCTGCCGGTGGTCTGGCAGATCGCCGATGTGGTGATGGCGTTAATGGCGCTGATCAACCTGATGGCGCTGCTGCTGCTCTCGCCGGTGGTAACCATTATCGCCGGTGATTATCTGCGCCAGCGTAAGCTGGGTATCAGGCCGGTGTTCGATCCTAAGCGCTACCCGGAAATCGAACGCCAGCTGGCGCCCGGCGCCTGGGACGAGGTGCCGCGCGAGTAACGGCGGCAATCGCAACAATCGATCAATCAGGGTGATTTTTTTGCTACAGTCACCCAAAATTTCCCGCAAGGACTGGATATGCTGATTCTGATTTCACCGGCAAAAACGCTGGATTACCAAAGCCCGCTGGCGACAACCCGCTATACGCAGCCGGAGTTACTGGATCATTCCCAGCGTCTGATTGACGTTGCGCGTAAGCTCTCCGCGCCGCAAATCAAAGCGCTGATGGGCATCAGCGATAAGCTTGCCGATCTCAACGCCACCCGCTTTCACGACTGGCAGCCGGACTTCACGCCGGACAATGCCCGCCAGGCGATCCTCGCCTTTAAAGGCGATGTCTATACCGGCTTACAGGCGGAAACCTTCAGCGAGGAGGATTTCGATTTTGCCCAGCAGCATCTGCGTATGCTCTCCGGGTTATACGGCGTGCTGCGTCCGCTGGATCTGATGCAGCCCTATCGCCTGGAAATGGGCATTCGTCTTGAGAACCCGCAGGGCAGCGATCTCTATCAATTCTGGGGCGAAACCATCACCCAAAAACTGAACCAGGCGCTGGCGGCGCAGGGCGATCAGGTGATCGTGAACCTCGCCTCGGATGAGTATTTCCGCGCGGTAAAACCGAAACTGCTCGACGGCGAGATCATCAAGTCGGTATTCCTGGATGAGAAGAACGGTAAGTTCAAGGTGATCAGCTTCTACGCCAAAAAAGCGCGTGGGCTGATGAGCCGCTACATTATTCAAAATCGCCTGAAGACCCCGGCGCAGCTGAAGGATTTTGCGGTGGATGGCTATGCGTTTGATGAAGAAATGTCAGGGAAAGGTGAGTTAGTCTTTAAACGCCGGGAGCAGTAATCGCCCTCCGTTAATGCCCTTGTTGCCCGGTGGCGCTCTGCTTACCAGGCCTACAAAACAACGCGCCAGCCATACGTAGGCCCGGTAAGCGTCAGCGCCACCGGGCATAACCAGCCCAACCATATGTAGGCCCGGCAAGCTTGCGCCGCCGGGCAACGTCATCACATTACGCTCTTGCCATCATCAGCTTGCGCAGCGCCGCGAAATCCGCCGGCAGGGTATGGGACAGCAGCGGTAAATCGGCGCGCGCCGCCAGCTCCTGCGGCAGTTCCAGCGGTTCGCCGAGGATCGCTTCCACGCTCTCTTTGAATTTCGCCGGATGCGCCGTGCCGAGGAACAGACCGTATTCCCCCGGATGCAGCTGATCGCGCAGCGCGCGGTAGGCTATCGCCGCATGCGGTTCAGAAAGATAGCCCTTCTCTTTCAGCTCGCGCATGGTGGATTTGGTGGTTTCGTCATCCACTGCCGCATAGCCCAGCTCGTTAAGACGCCAGATTTTACGGCGGAACAGCTCTTCCACACGCGGCCAGTTATTTGGCTGGCTCACGTCCATGGCGTTGGACAGCGTTGCCTGCGTCGCTTTCGGCGACCATTCGCCGCCCTGCAAAAAGCGCGGGACGGTGTCATTGGCGTTAGTAGCCGCGATAAAACGCTTCACCGGCAGGCCGAGGGATTTTGCCAGCAGCCCGGCGGTCAGATCGCCAAAGTTACCGCTTGGCACCGAGATCACCAGCTGGTTACGGGCTTCCTGCGGCAACTGGGCGACGGCTTCGAAGTAATAGCAGATCTGCGCCAGCAGACGGCTGATGTTAATGGAGTTGGCGGAGTTAAGCCCCAGCGCCCCTTTCAGTTCTTCATCGTCAAAGGCCTGCTTTACCAGCGCCTGACAGGCATCGAAATCTCCGTCAATGGCGACGGTTTCAATATTGCCGCCCAGGGTGCAGAACAATTTTTCCTGCAACGGGCTGATTTTGCCCTGCGGGTAGAGGATCACCACGCGCACGTTTTCGAGGCCGTAAAACGCATGGGCCACTGCCGCGCCGGTGTCGCCGGAGGTGGCGGTCAGGATGGTCACCGGCTTGTCGCCGCTGATGTGCGTCAGCATCTGCGCCATAAAGCGGCCGCCGAAGTCTTTAAAGGCCAGCGTCGGGCCGTGGAACAGCTCCAGACAGCCGATATCCTCTTCCACCAGGCTCACCGGCGCCGGGAAGGCGAAGGCGGCGCGCACGCGGGCTTCGAGGATCTCCTCCGGGATCTCATCGCCAATAAAGGCGGCGAGGATTTTGCTGCTGCGGGTGACGAAATCCATCTCCAGCATGGCGTCGATGTCGGTCAGGCTGAATTCCGGCAGATCGTGCGGGAAAAACAGCCCCTGGTTTTTACCTAACCCCTGCGTGATTGCCTGGGCAAAACTGACCTGCTCGTTGTGATCTTTAAGATTGTAGAGTTTCATTAGTTATCCCAGTACGCGTGCGCCAGCCGTATCCAGCCGACAAATATGGACAAAACCTTCGTTGTTTTGCAGATAATGCTGGCTGAGCCAGTCTGCCACGCGCTGCGCGGTGGCCGGGTTATCGCACACCGCAAACATCGTCGGCCCGGATCCGGAGATCCCGCAGGCCAGCGCCCCCATCTCTGCCGCCGCCTGACGGGCATCGTTAAAGCCAGGCAGGAGTTTGGTGCGATAAGGTTCAGCGATGACATCTTTCATTAATTTCGCCGCCAGCGCAGGCTGCTGCGTATGGCAGGCGTGGATAAATCCCGCCAGATAGCGACCGTGCGCAATACAATCCTGACGGCGGTACTGCGCGGGCAGGATGGCGCGCGCTTCGGCAGTGGAGACTTTAATGCCCGGATAGGCCATCACCCACAGCCACTCTTCAAAGCCTGGCACGTCCTGACTGATGATGCCGTTTTCTTCCAGCATCAGCTGCAGGCCGCCCAGGAAGCAGGGCGCGACGTTATCGTAGTGAATACTGCCGGAAATACGGCCTTCCAGCTCGCCCATCAGCGCCAGCAGGCGGGCATCGCTGAGCGGTTTGCCGCAGAATTCATTCATCGCCATCAGGCCGGCCACCACTGAGCAGGCGCTGGAGCCGAGGCCGGAGCCAATCGGCATATTTTTTTCCAGCGTCATCGCCACCGGAATGGTTTTGCCGATCTCCTGGCAAAAACGTTCCCAGCACTGATAGACGATGTTTTCACGCGGTTCGGCAGGCAGCTTGCTGACGAAGCGCCCCTGGTTGGTCAGCGAGAATTCCCCCGCCGCCTCGACGCTGACGCAGTCGCCCAGCAGCTCGCCGTTGACCGGCGATACCGCCGCGCCAAGAACATCAAACCCCACGCTCACGTTGCCAATGGAGGCCGGGGCATACACTTTCACCATGTTAAACTCCTAACTTCCATGACAGGGTGCGCAGCAGATCGGCGAACACGCCCGCCGCCGTCACATCGTTACCCGCACCGTAACCGCGCAGCACCAGCGGCAGCGGTTGATAATAGTGGCTGTAGAAAGCCAGCGCATTTTCGCCGTTTTTCACTTTATACAGCGGATCGTTGCCGTCCACTTCGGCGATCTTCACCCGGCAGACGCCGTCTTCTTCAATGTTGCCCACGTAGCGCAGCACGTTTCCGGCATCCCGCGCTTTCGCAACGCGGGCGGCGAAGGCATCGTCCAGTTCCGGCAGACGGGCCATAAAGCTCTCCACGTCGCCGCTGGCGTCGAAGCTTTCCGGCAGCACCGGTTCGATCACAATGTCAGACAGCTCCAGCTCGCGTCCGGTTTCGCGCGCCAGGATGAGCAGCTTACGCGCCACGTCCATACCCGACAGATCGTCACGCGGATCCGGTTCGGTATAGCCCATTTCACGGGCGACGCGGGTGGCTTTCGACAGCGACACGCCTTCATCGAGCTTACCGAAGATAAAGGACAATGACCCGGAGAGAATGCCGGAGAAACGCTGTAGTTCATCACCGGCGTTAAGCAGGTTTTGCAGGTTTTCAATCACCGGCAGACCCGCGCCGACGTTGGTGTCGTAGAGGAATTTACGACGCGATTTGCTGGCGGCGTTGCGCAGCTCGTGGTAGTAGGCCATCGACGAGGTGTTGGCTTTTTTGTTCGGCGTCACCACGTGGAAACCTTCCCGCAGGAAATCAGCGTACTGATCGGCCACTGCCTGGTTTGAGGTACAGTCGACGATCACCGGGTTCAGCAGGTGGTACTCTTTCACCAGACGGATCAAACGGCCAAGGTTAAACGGCTCTTTCGCTTCCGCAAGCTCAGCCTGCCACTTTTCCAGATCCAGACCGTGCACGTTGGTGAGCAGCGCTTTTGAATTCGCCACGCCGCAGACGCGCAGATCGATATGCTTGCTCTTGAGCCAGCCCTGCTGACGCTTCAGCTGCTCCAGCAGCGCCCCGCCGACGCCACCGACGCCGACCACAAAGACTTCGATCACCTGATCGGTGTTAAACAGCATCTGGTGCGTGACGCGCACGCCGGTGGTGGCATCGTCATTGCTGACCACCACGGAAATGGAGCGCTCGGAAGAGCCCTGGGCAATGGCGACAATATTAATGTTCGCCCGTGCCAGCGCAGCAAAGAACTTCGCCGAAATGCCGCGCAGGGTACGCATGCCGTCGCCAACCACGGAGATGATCGCCAGCCGCTCCATGACCGCCAGCGGTTCGAGCAGGCCTTCTTTCAGCTCCAGATAGAACTCTTCGCCCATGGCGCGCTGGGCGCGGGCGCAGTCCGCCTGAGGTACGCAGAAGCTGATGCTGTATTCGGAGGAGGACTGGGTGATCAGCACTACCGAAATACCGGCGCGGGACATGGTGGCGAACACACGGGCCGCCATGCCGACCATGCCTTTCATGCCGGGGCCGGAGACGCTGAACATCGCCATATTGTTGAGGTTAGAGATGCCTTTTACCGGCAGTCCGTCTTCATTGGAACTGGCGCCAATCAGCGTGCCGGGGGCCTGCGGATTACCGGTATTTTTAATCAGGCACGGGATCTGGAACTGGGCGATCGGCGTAATGGTGCGCGGGTGTAACACTTTCGCGCCGAAGTATGACAGCTCCATCGCCTCCTGATAGGACATGGATTTCAGCAGGCGGGCGTCCGGCACCTGGCGCGGATCGCAGGTATAGACCCCGTCGACATCGGTCCAGATTTCACAACAGTCGGCGCGCAAACAGGCGGCTAGTACCGCGGCGGAATAGTCAGAGCCGTTGCGCCCCAGCACCACCAGCTCGCCTTTTTCATTACCGGCGGTAAAGCCCGCCATCAGCACCATATGATCCGCGGGAATGCGGCTGGCGGCGATACGCCGCGTGGATTCGGTGATGTCGACGGTGGATTCAAGGTAATGGCCGACCGCCAGCAGTTTTTCCACCGGATCGATAACCGTCACTTTATGACCGCGCGCTTCCAGCAATCCAGCCATAATGGCGATAGAGAGCTTTTCACCCCGACAGATGATCGAGGCATTGATGCTGTCCGGGCACTGACCAAGCAGGCTGATGCCGTGCAGTACATGTTTGATCTGGGCGAATTCCTGATCCACAACGCCTTTCAGGCGGGTGAGAGGGAAATCTGGCTGGAGGTCGGAAAGACCCTGAAGAAGTTCGGCAAAAATGCGCTCTGCGTCGCTGATATTAGGTACGGCATCCTGACCGCTGATGGTTTTTTCAATCATCGCCACCAGGTGATTGGTGATTTTAGCCGGGGCAGACAGCACGGTGGCGACCTGCCCCTGCCTGGCATTGCTTTCCAGGATGTCGGCAACACGCAGAAAACGTTCTGCATTTGCCACTGATGTACCGCCGAACTTCAAGACTCGCATGGAATTACCCCTTGATCTTTAGCCGAAAAAAAAGCCCGCACTGTTGAGGTGCGGGCTTTTTCCTGTGTTTCCTGTGCGCGTCAGCCCGCCCCGTTACCTGTTGTAATGGTGGTTGTCGTAATAATGGTGACGGTGCTGATGCGTTTCATGGATGTTGTGTGCTCTGTAATTATTATCTGTCTGTGTTGTATGCCTATATTGGTTAAAGTATCTGCCCTGCCAAGTCAATTTATTTTTAATTTTACGACTTTTCCACTGGCGGGCCGCTCACGCTGTTTGTGCGCAGATTTTGCTGAAAATTCGCCACAGTGTGGCAAGCAGGCAGTCGATCTGACTGCCATAAAGGAATATCTCAAACTTTTAACCGGCGAGCTTTTTTTCGATATCATGCAGCAAACGGTGCAGCATTGCCGTGTCGCGCTGCTCAAAAAGACCAATACGCTGTTCCAGCCAGTCGACCATCTTGGTGTCGTCGTCGACACCCAGTTTTTCCAGTAACGCCCGCGCGCGTATACGCAGAGCGCGTAACTGGTTCTCGTCACTGATAACGTCGGGCGTGGCGGCCGTTTGTTGCATTAAAGTTGTTAACTGATAGCAATAGACCATCACGGCCTGCCCCAGATTGAGCGACGGATAATCGGCCACCATAGGCGCGCCGGTTAACACATCTGCCAGCGCCAGCTCGTCATTGGTCAAGCCAGAATCTTCACGGCCAAACACCAGCGCGGCGTGATGAAGCCACTGGCTTTTCTCCTGCATCAGCGGCACCAGTTCGGCAGGCGTGGCGTAGTAATGGAATTTTGACCGGCTGCGGGCGGTGGTCGCGACGGTAAACTGCACATCGTGCAGGGCCGCTTCAAGCGTTGGATAAACCGTAGCATTATCAAGCACATCGCCGGATCCGTGCGCCACTCTCCGCGCCCCTTCCTCCAGATGCGCGCGGCTGTCCACAATGCGCAAATCAGTAAAGCCCATGGTCTTCATGGCGCGTGCCGCCGCACCGACATTTTCCGCGCGGGCGGGTGAAACTAATATGATGGATACCTGCATGTGGGACTCTCTTTTAATACGCCTGGCCTTCTGCAAGACCACTTTCGTCAAGATATTACGCGATGCAAATTTACATTTTTGCAACAGAAATCACTGAAATCAGCGTCCGGTATGCTTAAAAAGAACTACACTGTTGCATAGATTGACTACCTGATTTTATGTTAACAGAAGCAGTGCAGGCTCCTGTTTATGCTGGCTAATTATGCCATAAATGCTTATCTCTTTTCGGATTCACAACACTTATTAATTTACTGTTGCAACTGGTTGGTTTATTGATAGATTGTGAAAGCGGCTCATATAAAGCTACGAATATTTCATCAAAGTGTTAACGTGCTACAATTGAACTTGATATATGTCAACGAAGCGTAGTTTTATTGGGTGTCTGGCACCTCTTAGCCTGTTATGTTGCTGTTAAAATGGTTAGGATGACAGCCGTTTTTGACACTGTCGGGTCCAAAGGGAAAGTAACCACGACCAAGCTAATGATGTTGTTGACGTTGATGGTAAGTGCATCAAGAACGCAATTACGTACTTTAGTCATGTTACGCCGTGCATGTTAATTTGCGACATGTATCAGGCAGGTCAGGGACTTTTGTACTTCCTGTTTCGATTTAGTTGGCAATTTAGGTAGCAAACATGCAGACCCCGCAAATTCTTATTGTTGAAGACGAGTTGGTAACACGCAACACGTTGAAGAGCATTTTCGAAGCAGAAGGCTACGATGTCTTTGAAGCGACTGATGGCGCTGAGATGCATCAGATCCTCTCCGAAAATGACATTAATCTGGTGATCATGGACATCAACCTGCCTGGTAAAAACGGGCTGTTGCTGGCACGTGAGCTGCGCGAGCAGGCGAACGTCGCCCTGATGTTTCTGACCGGTCGTGATAACGAAGTGGATAAAATCCTCGGCCTCGAAATCGGCGCTGACGATTACATCACCAAACCGTTTAACCCGCGTGAGCTGACCATCCGTGCACGCAACCTGCTGTCCCGTACGATGAATCTGAGCGCGATCAGCGAAGAGCGTCGCACCGTTGACAGCTACAAGTTCAACGGCTGGGAGCTGGATATCAACAGCCGCTCGCTGATCAGCCCTAACGGTGAGCAGTACAAGCTGCCGCGTAGCGAATTCCGCGCCATGCTGCACTTCTGCGAAAATCCGGGCAAGATCCAGTCCCGCGCCGATCTGCTGAAGAAGATGACCGGCCGCGAGCTGAAACCGCATGAC
Organism: Enterobacter sp. SA187; assembly: GCF_001888805.2. Classification (NCBI taxonomy): domain Bacteria; kingdom Pseudomonadati; phylum Pseudomonadota; class Gammaproteobacteria; order Enterobacterales; family Enterobacteriaceae; genus Enterobacter; species Enterobacter sp. SA187. Next base: position 1,822,305 of record NZ_CP019113.1, on the reverse strand, counting down.
CGTACCGTTGACGTGACCATTCGTCGCATTCGTAAGCATTTCGAATCAACGCCGGACACGCCGGAAATTATCGCCACCATCCACGGTGAAGGTTACCGTTTCTGCGGCGATTTAGCGGAATAAGAATAAAAACGGCGCATGATGCGCCGTTTTTCTTTTCTCCATCCGGACCCGTTTCCACGGCATCCGTGCAGCCTGCTATTTACCCCACGGCATAATCGGCACGGCACTGATGGCGTTTTTCGGCGAGCCTTCCACAACTTTATCCGAGTACGTCAGGTAAGCCAGCGTGTTGCGCTTCGCGTCGTAGAAACGCACCACCTGCAATTTCTTGAACACCAGCGAGGTGCGTTTCTGGAACACCACATCGCCCTGCGCCTTACCGGTTTTCACCTTTTCGCTCAGCTCAATCGGCCCGACCTGCTGGCAGGAAATCGCCGCGTCTGAGGTATCTTCCGCCAGCCCCAGACCGCCTTTGATACCGCCCGTTTTTGCGCGGCTCAGATAACAGGTGACGTTTTTCACATCGGGATCGTCAAAGGCTTCCACTATGATCTTGTGATCCGGGCCAAACATTTTAAATACCGTATCTACAGAGCCAATTTGTTCAGCCTGAACCGACTGTCCGGCAGCGCACAGGAACAGGCACAGCAGCAAACGCTTGTATTTCATATTGTTACCATTGATAAAAATTACGTTGAGTGATTATTGTCCGTTACAGAAGAAAATAGCTATAAATCACTGAATTACGAAAAATCAGAATAAATTCAACCATGAAAAGCATTTATGCGCAAAAAAAACACTGAATGCTAAAAGAACGAAAAATGCTATTATCCGCTACCTTAGTATCAGGCACCCGCTAAATAAGGATGAGGACACAATATGGATCAGGCTGGGATTATTCGCGAACTGCTTGTCTGGCTGGAGGGGCATCTGGATCAATCCCTCGCTCTGGATAATGTGGCGGCGAAAGCAGGCTATTCCAAGTGGCATTTGCAAAGGATGTTCAAGGATGTGACAGGTCATGCGATAGGTGCCTATATTCGCGCACGCCGGTTATCCAAGGCGGCGGTGGCGCTGCGTTTAACAGCACGTCCGATTCTGGACATCGCCCTGCAATACCGTTTTGACTCGCAGCAAACCTTCACCCGCGCGTTCAAAAAGCAATTTAATCTGACGCCAGCACTATACCGCCGCGCCCCGGACTGGAGCGCCTACGGCATCCGCCCTCCGCTGCGTCTGGGCGAATTCCATATGCCCGAGTATCAGTTTGTTACGCTGCCGACGATGGACCTGGTGGGCACCACCCAGAGCTATACCTGCTCGCTGGAGGAGATTTCGCGCTTCCGTAACGACATGCGTATTCAGTTCTGGCGGGAATTCTTAGGCAACTCGCCGCAGTTGCCAGCCGAACTGTACGGCCTGCATGAAACGCGTCCGGGCAGCGAAAAGGATGACGAGCAGGAGGTGTTCTACACCACCGCCGTGACGCCGGAAATGGCGAACGGTCACCTGCAAAATGCCCATCCGGTGACGCTGGAAGGCGGTGAATACGTGATGTTCACTTATGAAGGGCCGGGCAATGAGTTACAGGAATTTATCCTGACCATCTACGGCACCTGTATGCCGATGCTGGATCTCACCCGCCGCAAGGGGCTGGATATAGAGCGCTTCTTCCCACAGGATGAGGCCCGGAATCAGGAGCGGCCGATTGAACTGCGCTGCGAATACCTGATCCCGGTGCGTCGTTAACGCTGTAGCTCATCCAGTGCCGGAGCATCCAGATGCGAGACGTCTCCGGCCGTTTCCACCACCCAGCCGGAAGCCAGCCACGCGCTTTCCTGGTAATCGATACGCGAAATAGAGCAGTTGCGCAGACGCAGGCGGCGTTCAGCCCAGGCTGGCAGCCCCAGAATGGTGCTCACCAGACAGCCCAGCGCCATACCATGGCTCACCAGCAGCGGACGGCTGCCTTTCGGCAGATCCAGACAGGCTGCCAGCGCCGCATGCATACGTTCGCTCAGCTCCTGCATGGACTCGCCATCCGGAATGCGCCCCTCTGCGGTGCCGTTGACCATCTGACGACGCCAGCCCTCTTCTTCTTCCGTCAGGGAATCGATATGGCGGCTTTCCAGCACGCCCATATCCAGCTCACGCAGACGGGCGTCAAAAATAATGTCGCAGCCGCAGGCATCGGCGATAATTTCCGCCGTGCGACGCGTGCGCCCTAAATCACTGGCGATGATATGGGTGATACCGAGCGTTTTCGCCCGTTCGCCCACCTGCCATGCCTGATGCTCACCTTTTGCCGTCAACGGACTGTCTGACTGCCCTTGAATACGACGCTCGGCGTTCCACTGCGTTTCACCGTGGCGAACAAGGTATACCTGTAACATGCGTTTTTTCCATTATACTGCGGGGCAAATTTATAAATCTGAGTGATATTGATTATGTACCATGTTGTCTCAGCTACCAGCAATCCAGCGAAAATTAAGGCTATTCTGCACGCATTTCACGAGATTTTCGGCGAAGGATCCTGCCATATGGAGTCTGTCGCCGTCGAGAGCGGCGTGCCGGAACAGCCGTTCGGCAGCGCAGAAACGCGGGCTGGCGCACGTAATCGTGTCGAAAACGCCCGCCGTGAAAGGCCGCAGGCGGATTTCTGGGTGGCGATAGAAGCGGGAATTGACGATGACAGCACCTTCAGCTGGGTGGTGATTGAAAGCCGCGATCAGCGCGGAGAAGCGCGTTCCGCCACCCTGCCGCTGCCTGCCGTCATTCTTGAGCATGTACGCGCCGGGGAAGCGCTTGGCCCGGTGATGTCGCAGTTCACCGGCATTGATGAGATTGGACGTAAAGAAGGGGCAATTGGCGTGTTCACCGCCGGAAAGCTGACGCGTACCAGCGTCTACCATCAGGCGGTGATCCTGGCGTTAAGTCCGTTTCACAACGACGTTTATCGCTGATCTTTAAGCAGCGCCTTTTCGAGCCATTCACGCAGCTCGGCGGGCGCCGCCTTCAGGCTGTTCGAGCCGCGGGTGATGGTCGCAATGCCGGTCCCCAGCTCATTTTTCAGTTCGCGCTGGCTCATTTCGCCGCGCAACAGTTCTTCAATGATCCGTACCCGCGTCCCCAGGGCTTCGCGCTCGTCCGGCGTCAGCATCAAATTGAGCAACGGAAGATGCAAATCCTGTTCGCAGGATTGTGTAAGCAGCTCAACGAAGCGCAACCATTCCTGGTGACGCTGTTCGGCAACGGCTGCTGAATAAGGAGATTGCTGCGTCATGTCATACCGCCATACTCATCAACGAGTACAGCAGCATAACACAAACCCGGCAGATCAGTAACGACGCCCCCATTCCGTCGCCGTGAGCAGCGTCGGTTTACCGCCCATGAAGTACTGATAATAGGCGTCATAGGCCAGCACGTTTTTCACATACCCACGCGTTTCCGAGAACGGAATGCTCTCGACAAAAGCGATGGCGTCAATGCGTCCACCGCTGTTGCCAAGCCAGGTGCGCACCCGACCGGGACCGGCATTGTAAGCCGCCGAGGCGAAGATACGGTTATTGCCAAACTGCTGATACACGTACTGCAAATAGCTGGTGCCGATGTTGATATTGGTTTCCGGATCCAGCAGCTGGCCCGGCGAGCTGTAGCCCGGAATATTAAACATCTTCACCGTATGCGTCGCGGTGCCCGGCATGATCTGCATCAGCCCGCTGGCGCCGACCGGCGAGCGCACTTTCGGGTTCCAGGCGCTCTCCTGGCGTGAAATGGCCATGGCGTAGCTCTGGGAAATATCTTTGCCGCTGGTATAACGCTCAAAGAGATCTTTATACGCCAGCGGGAAACGCTCCTCCAGCTGATCCCACAGCTTACCGGCGATAGTCGCCTGCACGCTCAGATCCCACCACTGACGTTCAAAGGCATAGCGCGCCAGCTGCGCCTGCTGTTGCGTGGTGCGGCTGGTGACCAGATTGGCCCACTCGCTGCGGGCGGTGTTATCCAGACCCCAGTACATCAGTTCGCGCACGCGTGCCATTTCCGGGCCCTGTACCAGCGTCGGATCGATATTGCCGGGCGCTTTATCCACTTTCAGTGGATAGTCTTCCCCCAGACGCTGCGCCGCCACCATCGGATAGAAACCGCGCTGCTGCATCAGGGATCGCAGAATGGTGTTCGCTTCTTCTTCACGGCCACGCTCCAGCAGCAGATCCGCCTGCCAGTAGCGCCACTCGTCTTTCTCTTTGGCATCCATCGGCAGACGGGCGAGCCAGGTATTCAGCCCGCGGCGATCCCCCTGCCCTAAGGCGATACGCACCCGGCGCTCCACCAGCGACGTGGACTGGGTACGCATAATGGCATCGTCACGCCAGCGCGCCTGCTCGTCGGTGACATCGTTGCCCATCAGTCGCCAGGCGATAATATCGCGCAGCGCCTGGGTTTGATCTTCATTAAGCTGCTGGGCCTGCACCAGCGACGGCAGCATCAGGCGCGCATTTTCCACATCCTGACGCGCCACGCTGGCGAAGGCTTCTTCCGCCATCTGGCGGGTAAAATCGGTGGCCCCGGTGGTGCGGGCGAAGGTCAGCACGCTGTTGGGATCGTTCGCCAGCGTCACAATCGCCGTCGAAATGGTCTGGTATTCCGCGGGCATCTGATTCGCCAGCACCGTCACCAGTTGGGTATTCCCGGCTTTCATTGCCAGGCGGATACGTTCCAGATAGGCCAGCGGATCCTGAGTGCCGGAGGCGCGCCAGGCGCCGAACAGTTTGTCACAGGCGTTAGGCTGGCTTTTGCCCGTCAGCCAGAGTTCTTTTGCGCCCTGCCAGGCTTCGCTGGCCTGGCCGGTATTCCATTTGGCGTAGTAATAGTTACATTGCGCTTCGGTGGTGCCCGGCTTTTGCGGGCTGAACGCCAGCAGGCCGCGCCAGTCTTCACGCCGCGCCAGCTCGTTCACAAAACGGTTTTGCAGGCTACGCGCGGGCGGCAGCGTTGGGTTTGACTGAATAAAATTGCTGACCTTGATCGCCGGCTGGTTCATCAGATCGTCAGTAATCTGGCGGTATTCCAGGTAAGGGTAGAGGGGATAATCGGTGAGGGTCGGCATCAGCTGCGCCACCACGTCCATTTGTTTGCTATCCCACGCCTGCTTGATTTGCGCATAACGGTTACGCTGATCGTCCAGCGAATCGGCGCGTGCCGTGTGGCTGAGGGTCAGTAAACAGCTGCCCACCACCAGCATCTGCCAGACGACGTGTTTTGCTTTCTGCACAGGCTTTTCCTCTTATAAATAAAACGCTTCACCGCATCATGCGCGCGAATACTTTATGCTAACCAGGCATCCCCTATCGCGCCACGCCCCGGACACTTTTTTACCTTTTCGGTGTGATTTAACACTCTCGCCCGGGCCTGCTGGGATTGCGCCGTGAAAACCGCTACACTGCGCAGTTAAAGACCATTCACATCCCGATAAAAGAGGCGAAGTCCAACGTGGCTCAATTCGTTTATACCATGCATCGTGTCGGCAAAGTGGTTCCGCCGAAACGTCATATCCTGAAAAATATCTCGCTGAGTTTCTTCCCGGGCGCAAAAATTGGCGTGCTGGGTCTCAACGGTGCCGGTAAGTCCACCCTGCTGCGCATTATGGCCGGCATCGATACCGACATCGAAGGTGAAGCCCGTCCGCAGCCTGGCCTGAAAATTGGTTATCTGCCGCAGGAGCCGAAACTCAATCCTGAACATACCGTGCGCGAGTCCGTTGAAGAAGCGGTCGCCGAAGTGGTTAACGCCCTGAAAGGCCTGGACGAAGTGTACGCGAAGTACGCCGAGCCGGACGCCGACTTCGATAAGCTGGCGGCGCAACAGGGTAAATTTGAAGAAATTATCCAGGCGCATGACGGCCACAACCTGAACGTGCAGCTGGAACGCGCCGCCGATGCGCTGCGTCTGCCGGACTGGGATGCCAAAATCGAAAAACTGTCCGGTGGTGAACGCCGCCGCGTCGCGCTGTGCCGTCTGCTGCTGGAAAAGCCGGACATGCTGCTGCTCGACGAACCGACGAACCACCTGGATGCGGAATCCGTCGCCTGGCTGGAACGCTTCCTGCACGACTTCGAAGGCACCGTGGTGGCGATCACCCACGACCGTTACTTCCTTGATAACGTTGCGGGCTGGATCCTGGAGCTTGACCGCGGTGAAGGTATTCCGTGGGAAGGTAACTACTCCTCCTGGCTGGAGCAGAAAGATCAGCGTCTGGCGCAGGAAGCTTCTCAGGAAGCGGCGCGTCGTAAGTCGATTGAGAAAGAGCTGGAGTGGGTTCGTCAGGGCGCGAAAGGCCGCCAGTCGAAAGGTAAGGCGCGTCTGGCACGCTTTGAAGAACTTAACAGCACCGAATACCAGAAACGTAACGAAACCAACGAACTCTTTATTCCACCTGGACCGCGTCTGGGCGATAAAGTCGTTGAGGTTACCAACCTGAGCAAATCCTACGGCGATCGTCAGCTGATCGACGGCCTGAGCTTCTCGGTGCCGAAAGGCGCGATCGTCGGCATCATCGGCCCGAACGGCGCGGGTAAATCCACGCTGTTCCGCATGCTGTCCGGTCAGGAGCAGCCAGACGGCGGCACCATCGAGCTGGGTGAAACCGTGAAGCTGGCGTCCGTTGACCAGTTCCGCGACGCGATGGATAACAGCAAAACCGTGTGGGAAGAAGTGTCCGGCGGGCTGGATATCATGCGTATCGGCAACACCGAGATGCCAAGCCGCGCCTACGTTGGCCGCTTTAACTTTAAAGGGATTGATCAGGGTAAACGCGTGGGCGAACTGTCCGGCGGTGAGCGTGGTCGTCTGCACCTGGCGAAGCTGTTGCAGGTTGGCGGCAACATGCTGCTGCTCGATGAACCGACCAACGACCTGGATATCGAAACCCTGCGCGCGCTGGAAAACGCCCTGCTGGAGTTCCCGGGCTGCGCGATGGTGATCTCGCACGACCGCTGGTTCCTTGACCGTATCGCCACCCACATTCTGGATTACCAGGATGAGGGCAAAGTGGAATTCTTCGAAGGTAACTTTACCGAATACGAAGAGTACAAGAAACGCACTCTCGGCGCGGACGCGCTGGAGCCGAAGCGTATCAAGTACAAGCGTATTTCGAAGTAATGCCGGTGCCCCTTTCCCGTCGGGAAAGGGGCATTTATTTAGCCCTGCTCGCCCATCAGCTGCTTCACCAGATCCACACAGCGCAGGAAACGCGCGTCGTAGTCCGCCTCTTCCACATGCACAAAATCGATATTGTTTTGCTTCAGCAGCGACACCAGTAACGCCTGAAACTCTTTTCTGTCCACCGAGCTGCCGAGGCTGCGCAGACCATCAGAAACCCAGGGGGTGTTGTTTTCCAGCAGGATCACCAGGTCAAAACGGTACTCGTCGATCAACGCCTGCACAAACGGATGCTCGCGCCCCTCGTACTTTTTACAGAACGCCTGGGTGCTGACAAAATCCGTATCCACAAAGGCCACTTTGTTCGCGTATTTCACTGCGAAATCAATGTACTGCGCGTGGCCCAGCGCGATCTTGTCATAGTCCGAATACTGCAACGCCATCTCGTCGCCGCCCAGATGCGAGAACACATAATCGCGGCCATATTCCCAGGCGCTGGTGGTGTTAAAGATGTTGGCGAGCTTGTTGATAAGCGTGGATTTGCCGCTCGACTCGCCACCAAGAATGGCGACGGTACGCACAAAGAAAGGTTTCACTTCGGTGGGGATGTAATCCCAGTAGCGGAACGGGTTCTCACGGATCTGCGCGCCGCTGATGTTCATAAAGGTACGTTCCGGATCGATAAGGATCGTTTCCGTTCCCAGATGTTCCAGATACTGCGGCGCATCCAGCGCTTCGGAGGTGTAGATCCGGTTCGGCTCGATGCCCTTCTCTTCCATAAAGGCTTTCATGCCCCGGCTCCAAACGTCCCAGCCGTGCGGATACGGCTCCATGCCCTCTTCATTGAAAGCATGGATATGAATGTTCTTCTGGTATTTGAAGGTCTGCAACAGCCAGCGCAGGCGATCCGGCACGGTGGGCTGCTGTGACATGGCGCTGTCTTCAAAAAGCGCGCGGTCACGGGTGTCGTCATAGCCCATGATGATATGCAGTTCGTCCACCTGGCTACAGGCACGCTGGATCAGATAGATATGCCCGGTATGCAGCGGATAAAACTTGCCGAACACCACGCCGACGGATTTACGGCGGCGCGGGAATTCCAGCCCTAAAAAGCGGTGCAGTGCTTCCAGCTTCTGCGCGCTCGGGCTTTTGATTTTGGCATTGAGCAACTGGCTGAGGTAGCCCTTGGTCATGCCGCTGGCATCCGCCACCTGCTGCAGGGTGCAGCCTTTCTGGCGGATCGCGGTCTTCAGGTAATCAAATGACGACATAGGTGCCTCCTGCATCAGTGCGGTTAGTTTCCGCTTAATAAATCATTATAAGTCGTCAAAAACAGATAGCGCATCAGAAAGCTTCTTGACACCAAAGACTTGCATCCCGGCAGGCGGCTTTTTCGGCACGTTGGCCGCAGGCACGATGGCGCGTTTGAAGCCATGTTTGGCTGCCTCCGAGATACGCTCCTGCCCGCTCGGCACCGGGCGGATCTCGCCCGCCAGCCCCACTTCGCCGAACACCACCAGATCGTCCGGCAGCGGGCGGTCGCGCAGGCTGGAGACCATCGCCAGCAGCAGCGCCAGGTCCGCGCTGGTTTCGGTGACTTTTACGCCGCCGACCACGTTAACGAACACGTCCTGATCCGACATTTGCAGGCCGCCGTGACGGTGCAGCACCGCCAGCAAAATCGCCAGACGGTTTTGCTCAAGACCAACGGCCACGCGGCGCGGGTTAGCCATCATCGACTGATCCACCAGCGCCTGAATTTCCACCAGCAGCGGGCGCGTGCCTTCCCATACCACCATTACCGAACTGCCGGCAGTAACTTCATCGCCACGGCTTAAGAAGATGGCGGACGGGTTGCTCACTTCGCGCAGGCCCTGCTCGGTCATGGCGAACACGCCGAGTTCGTTAACCGCGCCGAAGCGGTTTTTATGGCTGCGCAGCGTGCGGAAGCGGGAATCGGCATCGCCGTCCAGCAGCACCGAACAGTCGATGCAGTGCTCCAGCACTTTTGGCCCGGCCAGCGAGCCGTCTTTGGTGACGTGGCCGACCATCACAATGGCCACGCCGCGCGTTTTGGCGTAGCGCGTCAGATAGGCCGCCCCTTCGCGCACCTGCGCCACGCTGCCCGGCGACGATTGAATATCCGCCATATGCATCACCTGGATGGAGTCGATGACCATCAGCTTCGGCTGCTCTTCATCGGCGATAGTGCAGATGTCTTCAATGCTGGTTTCAGACAGCATATTGAGATTCGCCGTCGGCAGGCCCAGACGGTGCGCGCGCATCGCCACCTGTTGCAGCGACTCTTCCCCGGTGACGTACAGAGTTTTCATCTGCTCGGACAGCTTGCACAGCGTTTGCAGCAGCAGCGTGGACTTGCCCGCGCCGGGGTTGCCGCCGATAAGTATTGCGCTGCCCGGCACCACGCCGCCGCCCAGCACACGGTCAAATTCTTTAAAGCCGGTGGAAAAGCGCGGCAATTCCTCAAGGCTGATCTCGGAGAGCTTCTGCACTTTCGAGCCGCCCGCATTACCGGCATAGCCGCTCAGGCGCTCGTTACGGGCAACCACGGGCGATGCCGCCACACGCACTTCGGTGATGGTGTTCCAGGCATGACAGGCGCTGCACTGCCCCTGCCAGCGCGGATAATCGGCACCACATTCATTACATACAAATGCGCGTTTCGGAGCTTTTGCCACTTTTACCTCGTTATTTCTGATTCATGCTGCCCGACAGGATGCAGAACACGCCCATCAGGTCAGCGTGACGGATCGTCACTTCTGTCTTTTCGTTCACTTTTGGCTTGGCGTGATAGGCAATGCCCAGCCCTGCCGCTTTAATCATCGGCAGATCGTTTGCGCCATCGCCAATGGCCACGGTCTGCTCAAAGGGCACGTCATATTTTTCCGCCAGACGTTTCAGCGTTTTCGCTTTGTACTGCGCATCCACGATGTCGCCCAGCACATGGCCGGTGAGCCTGCCGTCCATGATTTCCAGTTCGTTGGCGACCACCGCCGTCAGGTGCAGCTTGTCGCGCAGGTAATCGGCGAAGAAGGTGAAACCGCCGGAGGCAATGGCGACTTTCCAGTCCAGTGACTGTAACTTCAGCACCAGTTGCGTGAGGCCCGGCATCAGCGGTAAATCATCGCGCACCTGGCGCAGGATATTGGCGTCGGCCCCTTTTAAGGTCGCCACGCGGCTGCGCAGGCTTTCGGTGAAATCCAGTTCGCCGCGCATGGCGCGTTCGGTGACTTCCGCCACCATTTCGCCGGTGCCCGCCAGTTTGGCAATCTCATCAATGCATTCGATCTGGATGGCGGTGGAGTCCATGTCCATCACCAGTAATCCTGGCGTTTTCAGGTGCGGGATCTTGCCGAGCGGCGCGACGTCCAGCCCGGCATCGTGCGCCAGACGGGTGGCGCGCGGCGTCAGCGAGCCTGCCAGGCGGATCACCTGGTACTCATCCACGCCCCAGGCCGCCACAATCACCATGGCTGCGCCCAGCTTACGCTGATACTCCGTCAGGCGCGCTTTATTCAGATCGCGACCGTAAAGCAGCCAGCCGCTGCGACCGGCATGATAATCCAGCGGCATCACCTCATCGCCACTTAACGAGAGCGGCAATCCAGGCCACTGAGAAACCTCTTCAGGCAGATCGCACCAGGTCAGACTGTTAAGCATTAATGCTCCTGTTTACACGTTCGCGTCGGAAATTGTCTTTACCCTGAATAATTCGGGTTGCAGGAAGGCGGCGACGCAGTGAGTCCCCGGGAGCTTACATAAGTAAGTGACCGGGGTGAACGAGGAAAGCCAACACACCTGCAACCTGAAGTATGACGGGTATAAGGAAAATAACGCATGAGGCTACCCTGTAACCATCGCTTCTGGCAACAGCTTCATGTGGAATTGTGCAGTGCTGCCGGGCCCGGAGAGAGGGTACCCGGCAGGGCTTTTACCGATACGCTACGCCTCCAGTTCCTGCATGCCCGCCTGCGTTCGCACCCAGCGCGGGGCTTTCATGATGTCCGTGAAATACCACACCAGTTCACAGAGCAGCCCGGTGAGGGTTTTTTCCATGTCCGGCGGCAGCGACTGGCTGTTGAGCACGCGCGTTAACGTAAGACAGTATTCACATAACAGGTCAGATTCCGGTTCGAAACGGGGCGGTTCCGCAGGCGGCGTATCCACCGTGAGCGCCGCAACCAGATGTGGCGGTATCACCTCATTCAGCGTGGGCTGGAGCAGCATCAGGCAGGCATTGAGCCGTCCGCACATGGCGAGGCGCAGCGCCGGATCGTCGCTTTCAATCAGCGCTTCGGCGAAGTGCTCGCAATGATCCGCCAGCACGGTGAAATCGGTGTCAGCAGTAAAAGGAACGGTAAGTAACGGGTACAACTGATCGGGGATGGTAGCCATAAGGCAGTCTCCTGTAACGGTTTAATATTCCGCCAGCGGAGAGGCTAATCCCACGGGTGGCGGAACCGGACGAGGTTAGCCTTACCGGTGTTACAGGAAACCGGCGCGTCTTGCGACGCCCTCGCCCGGCCCACCATTGAGGTGTAGCCGAACGCACGACATAAAAATTATGTCGCCTGTAACAATTCGTGGAGGCTAATCCCGGCACCTGATTTTGCAGGTGCGGGAAGATGCTACTGCCGGAGTCGGTTAACGGCAAGCGGATTTAGCTGTACGGTTTGCGTAGCGGCTCGCAAAGGTGTTTGAAAGATGGGCTGATGTCTGTACGACCCGTAGAATATCCTGGGATCGGTAATGGTCTGGCACCTGGTTCAAGGACGGCTTTGTGGCAGGAGCGGGCGAGCTAACTGAGTTATTGTTTAAAGACACGGTCCTATCAAAAAATATAGACATGCCGATTCAATACGAGCAGATAACTCTAGCTACAAGAGGTAAGTAAAGTAAGGTGGCGACTGCCAAAATATTAGAATACAATGGATCGATATAAATAATAGTAGCTCTACCTAGTTTAGGAGAAAAACTTGGAAAAGCATGTTAATATTCCTATTCCTTCAGAGAACATTGAAGGTAGATTATTGCCTATCTATCAAGGACAGGTTCTTTTCATTCTTGGAGCTAACGGCGCTGGCAAGTCATCACTAATTTATCACGTACTAAAAAACCTAGGAGATTATAATAATATCGTATTGATATCTGCACATAGGCAAATTTGGTTTGACACATCGGTTATTGATATGTCGAATTCGGAGTTTGCTTCTACTTTAGAATATCTTCAAAGCAATGTAAGATATTCAAACACTTCTCGTTGGAAAGTCGATGATGCAAGACAAAGCAAACTTCCTGTCATTAGATTAAAAAAAGCAATTAATAGAAGAAATAGAGATGTTGCCGATAAAGTAGACGCAAGAGACATAGATGGAGCGCTGAAGGTTAGTGTGTCACCTAAAGAAATAATTAATTCAGTTTTAATATCATCAGGAATGCCTATCACTATAGAACACGATGATGAAGATAATATTACAGCAGTGAATTCAAAATATAATCCGCCAGCAATTTACTCTATATCTCAATTATCTGATGGTGAGAAAAATGCCATAACTATATCCGCTGATGTTATATCAGCATTGCCAGGTACTCTTTTTATTATTGATGAGCCTGAAAGGCATTTACATAGGTCTGTTTCATCTCCCTTGCTATCAGAACTGATAGCAATCAGGCCTGATTGCTTTTTCATTGTTTCAACACACGACATAGGCCTTGCTTCAGATATGGATAATTCACAAATCCTTTTGGTAAAGTCGTGTAAATATACTTCTGAAATCGCAACCTCGTGGGAAACGGAACTTATAAGAGATCCCGGTTCAATTCCTGATCACATAAAAAAAGATATTATCGGTGCAAAAGAGAAAGTTATTTTCATAGAGGGAATAAACTCAAGTCTTGATATAGGACTTTATAAATCAGTTTTTCCTGATGTTTCGTTAATCCCGAAGGAGGGGTGTGAAGATGTAGCTATTTCGGTCAGAGGCATCAGAGGTAATGATAAGCTAGGATGGGTTAATGCATTTGGTTTGGTTGACAATGATAATAAGAAAGCAGAAGAAATTGATAGCTTAAAAAGTGATTTTATCTTTACTCTTAAATATCACTCTATTGAATCAATATTCTATCACCCTGTAATGATAGAGTTCTTTATAAAAAAGTACGGTGATATTTTTGAAATTGATGATTCAGTTATGAATGATATTAAGAAAGATATTCTTACCGTATTAATTGATTCTTCAAAAAAGAAGGATTTATGTAGCCTTGCGGTTAATAAATCAGTAAGATGGATGTTTAATCAGTTAATACCAAGTCATAGAGCCGGCTTCGAAAATAAAACCGTATCAATCAATGCTGGAGATATTTATAACAATGAGCTATCGATTTATGAAGATGCTCTTGAACGAAAAGACGTTAGTTTCTTGATAGAAAGATATTCAATTAGGCGAACTGGTATGATAGATAAAATTATTCGCAGGCTTAACTGTCCAAACCGTGCATTTTATGAAACTAAAATTATGACCTTAGTGAGAGATAACCAAGAGGCCAAGCGTTTTGTTATAGAATGTTTGGATGGATTAACAGAATCTGTATATTCTTGAAAAAAATACCTCATATTAATAAACATTCCGGATAACAGGCCTTGTTCAAATCGGTCTGTTATCTCTTTAATTTTTCTTGATGTGCATTAATGTTAGAAAGTAGCACTAAATATAATGGCCGCCCTCGCCCGCAGCGGAACTTTAAATCAGGTTACGTGTCCGATTCTTGCCTGGAAACGGACATTACAAGTATCAAATCCCGTCAATAACTTAGTGAAAATCTCAAATAAGAGTGAAGCTATCATGGGGATGCTAATAGGTAATTTCAATCCATATACATTAATATGTCAAAAAAAAGATAAAATAAAGAACCCACATGAAATAAAGCAATATTTATATACGATGGTGTTTAATTTAAAATTCATCCGCCTTACTTATTTTTTATGATTTTCACTCCACTTTTTATACCATCTTAAAGCAGTGCGATATGATATCCTCATTATATAAGCAACTGCCAACGGACTGGCTTTTGCATCATATAACATGAACATTCCTTTCGTACCTTCTGGGCTAAATGTGCCATTGTTCTTGGTGTTTTTCGGATGGCCGGGCTGTACAGCATCCATAACTTCATGCGGAATTCTTCTGATTATTTCATTCGTAGCATCTATAGTAACGTTCAACTTATTAATTTGGTCGTTAACTTTTTTCTTTAATCTCTTAATTTCTTTAAGATATGTTTGCTCGGCGGCATTAAATGCCAAAGCGTCGAAAGATAGTTCAAAGCAAAATGATTTATCCATCATTTTTTCTTCTATATTTTTTCTAAGATTCTGTATGTGCTGGACAGCTGAGTAATTATATTGTGCTATTTTATGTCCGTTAGGAAGATCCTGCTCACCAAGATTAGCGTATGCTCCAACATCTATCGTTATTCTGTGGATCTCATGGCCTATAGTATTACGGTAGTCAATCATTTCTATCAATTGTAAGCTTTCTTCTTGTGTTATGACTCCTTCCGAAAGGAGTAATTCATGTGCTTCTTTAAAGCTAATTTTCTTTTGGTCATTTGCTGTAGATTGCGTACTGTCAATAATTTTTCTTAACCTTTTTGTGACGTTAACAGAACTGCTAATAAAATCTTTCAGGTTTTCCACATAGAAAAGCACCAAGACCATTTCTAGTGCCCGAAGTTTAAGTACATCTGCTTCTAATGCGGTTACGGTACGACCATGTGGGCGATGTCTTTCCATTCCTGAAAACTCCCGACTCAACCATCTGTATGATAATGATCAGCTTCGCAGCTTGAATAATCTGCCGCTTCAAGTCAACCATAATGGATGAGCTATAGTATGAAGTCTTTTGGCATCCAGTTAAGTAAATGTCTGTTCCTCGCTCATGGCGGACCATCAACTCAGTTAGCTCGTCTGTTTCACGCCCGAAGCGGACGTTAATCAGTAGAAGAAGGTTCATACTCCCAGTCAGATGGGGCGCTGTAAATATTACCATCGTCGTCCATTACCCGAGCGTTGAGGCGCCCAGCGATATCTAACATCTTTCTGTATAGCTGCGTGTCTGGCCATTTGGTGTAGATATTGCCATCGCTCCAGTCAAGCCATGCCTCATCGTGCGATGAAGCACCTGACCACAAAGCATGATAGTCGCCATTTTTAAGGTTTATCGTTAATTCGCTGTCGCTATCGATAAGGGAAAGCCACTCCTCAGGCGTTATTTGGGCTTCTTCATTATCCGCCCAAAAATCAGCTCGTGTTATATGGAACTCTACGCCCATGATCTCTCCACTAATTATTTAAACATTGTTTTTGCTTAACGGCTTCGCTTACAAATTAACACAGGCACTTGTTTTTAAGCGGATTACACCTGATGATTATATCCGCTTCTCGCTCATCCCGGACAACATTTAAGCAATCCCCCTCACCTTGCCCTCCTCCCAACCCCATGCAACAATCGTAACGACCTTTGTCATTACACAAGGGTTTATCATGGGTAGCATCACCCGGTGCATCGACCATGCATTCAAAGCGCGGACCGTTATGCCGCAGCGGAAGCGTAAAATTTTCAACAGGTAGACTATGGCTCGCGCAAAATTAAAATTCCGGCTGCATCGCGCCGTGATTGTCCTGATCTGTCTCGCCCTTCTGGTGGCGCTGATGCAGGGGGCCAGCTGGTTCAGCCAGAGCCACCAGCGGGCGCGCAATCCGCAGCTGGAGGAGCTGGCCCGCACGCTGGCGCGTCAGGTGACGCTGAATCTCGCGCCGCTGATGCGCAGTGAAACGCCGGACGAAAAACGTATCGGCCAGATCCTGCGTCAGTTAACCGACGAAAGCCGCATTCTGGATGCGGGCGTCTATGACGAACAGGGCGATCTGGTGGTCCGCGCGGGCGAAAGCGTCGATGTACGCGACCGGCTGGCGCTGGATGGCAAAAAAGCGGGCGGCTATTTTAACCAGCAAATTGTCGAACCGGTGCCGGGTAAAAATGGCCCGCTGGGCTATCTGCGCCTGACGCTGGATACCCATACGCTGGCGACCGAAGCGAAACAGGTGGATAACACCACCAATATTTTACGCCTGATGCTGCTGCTCTCCCTCGCCATCGGCGTGGTGCTGACCCGCACCCTGTTGCAGGGTAAACGCACCCGCTGGCAGCAATCCCCCTTCCTGCTGACGGCCAGCAAGTCGGTGCCGGAAGAAGAAGAGCGTGATAAAAAGGAACCCTGACGGGACACCGTATAAAGGAGACTGGCTATGTCCACCCTGCGTTTATTGATTTCTGACTCTTACGATCCCTGGTTTAACCTGGCGGTGGAAGAGTGCATTTTCCGCCAGATGCCCGCCACCCAGCGCGTGCTGTTCCTGTGGCGCAATGCGGATACCGTGGTCATTGGCCGGGCGCAGAATCCGTGGAAAGAGTGTAATACCCGGCGTATGGAAGAGGATCATGTGCGCCTTGCCCGTCGCAGCAGCGGCGGCGGCGCGGTGTTTCACGATCTGGGTAATACCTGCTTTACCTTTATGGCGGGTAAGCCGGAATACGATAAAAGCATTTCCACGGCCATCGTTTTAAACGCGCTGCGATCCCTTGGCGCGACGGCGGAAGCCTCCGGGCGTAACGATCTGGTGGTGAAAACCCCGGACGGCGACCGTAAAGTGTCCGGCTCCGCCTACCGGGAGACGCCGGATCGTGGTTTTCATCACGGCACGCTGCTGCTGAATGCCGATCTCAGCCGTCTGGCGAATTACCTGAACCCGGACAAGAAAAAGCTTCAGGCGAAAGGCATTACCTCGGTGCGCGGGCGGGTGGCGAACCTTGTCGATCTGCTGCCCGGCATCACCCATGAGGCGATCTGCGAAGCTGTCACCCGCGCCTTTTTTGAGCACTACGGTGAAAGCGTGGACGCGGAGATCATCTCTCCGGACAAGACGCCGGATCTGCCGAACTTCGCGGAAACCTTTGCCCGCCAGAGCAGTTGGGAATGGAACTTTGGCCAGGCCCCGGCCTTCAGCCATTTGCTGGACGAGCGCTTTACCTGGGGCGGCGTGGAGCTGCATTTCGACGTGGAAAAAGGCCATATCACCCGCACGCAGGTGTTCACCGACAGCCTGAACCCCGCGCCGTTAGAGGCGCTGGCGACACGTTTGCAGGGCTGTCTGTATCGCGCCGATCGGCTGCAACAGGTGTGTGAGATGTTGATTGCGGACTATCCTGAGCAGGAAAAAGAACTGCGGGAGTTGTCGGCGTGGATTGCCGGGGCAGTGCGCTAATAAAAAGCCCGCTTGCGATACGCTTAGCGGGCCTGGTAAACCGTAGGCCGGGTCAGGCGAAGCCGCCACCCGGCACAACAGATCTTACTCTTTATCGCCCAGCAGAACGGATTCCAGCGCGATTTTGATCATGTCGTTGAAGGTGGTCTGACGCTCAGCGGCAGTGGTCTGCTCGTGCGTACGGATATGGTCGGACACGGTGCAGATGGTCAGCGCTTTCGCACCGAATTCCGCCGCCACGCCGTAGATACCCGCGGCTTCCATTTCCACGCCCAGAATGCCGTATTTTTCCATCACGTCGAACATGGACGGATCCGGGGTGTAGAACAGATCGGCGGAGAAGATGTTACCAACGCGCGCATCAACACCCAGCGCTTTAGCCGCGTCAACCGCGTTACGCACCATGTCGAAGTCCGCGATGGCCGCGAAGTCGTGATCTTTAAAACGCAGACGGTTCACTTTGGAATCGGTGCAGGCACCCATACCAATTACCACGTCACGCAGTTTTACGTCGGCACGTACCGCACCGCAGGAGCCGACGCGGATGATTTTCTTCACGCCGAAATCGGTGATCAGCTCTTTGGTGTAAATGGAGCAGGACGGGATACCCATGCCGTGACCCATTACGGAAATTTTGCGGCCTTTATAAGTACCGGTGTAGCCCAGCATGCCGCGCACGTTATTCACTTCACGCGCGTCTTCCAGGAAGGTTTCCGCGATGTGCTTGGCACGCAGCGGATCGCCCGGCATCAGCACAACGTCAGCGAAATCACCCATTTCTGCATTAATGTGTGGGGTAGCCATCTTTCATTCCTTTTTAAAATTTTGCCGGGTGGCGGCTGCGCCTTACCCGGCCTACATAACTACAAACGCTTCCTCGTAGGCCGGATAAGCGTAGCGCCATCCGGCAACGGGTATCAGAACATGGCTTTGCCATATTCCATATCGGACGTGCCAAAGTATTTCGCCAGCGTCTGACCGATGTCCGCGAAGGTCTCACGGTGACCGAGCGAGCCCGGTTTCACTTTCGGGCCGTAGATCAGTACCGGAATGTGTTCGCGGGTGTGATCGGTGCCTTTCCAGGTCGGATCGCAGCCGTGGTCAGCGGTGAAGATAATAATGTCATCTTCGCCCACCAGCTCCAGCAGTTCCGGCATACGGCGGTCGAACAGCTCAAGACCACCGGCATAGCCTGCCACGTCGCGGCGATGGCCCCAGGAAGAGTCAAAATCGACAAAGTTGGTAAACACGATAGTGTTGTCCCCTGCCTCTTTCATCTCTTTAACGGTGGCGTCAAACAGCGCATCCAGACCGGTCGCTTTCACTTTTTTGGTGATGCCGACGTTGGCATAAATATCCGCGATTTTACCCACGGAAACCACCTGGCCGTTCTTCTCTTCAACCAGCTTTTTCAGGATGGTTGGCGCCGGTGGCTCTACCGCCAGGTCGTGACGGTTACCGGTACGCTGGAAGTTGCCCGGCTTGTCGCCGATAAACGGACGTGCGATCACGCGGCCAATGTTGTAGCCGCCTTCGGTCAGCTCTTCACGGGCGATTTCGCACAGCTCATACAGCTTATCCAGGCCAAAGGTCTCTTCGTGACAGGCGATCTGGAACACTGAGTCGGCAGAGGTATAGAAAATCGGTTTCCCGGTTTTCATATGCTCTTCGCCGAGCTGGTCGAGGATCACCGTACCGGAGGAGTGGCAGTTACCGAGGTAACCCGGCAGGTTTGCGCGTTCCACCAGCTTGTCGAGCAGCTCCTGCGGGAAGCTGTTGGTCTCGTTGCTGAAATAGCCCCAGTCGAACAGCACAGGCACACCGGCGATTTCCCAGTGTCCCGACGGCGTGTCTTTCCCGGAGGAGAGTTCATGCGCCCAGGCATACGCGCCGATCACTTCCGCGTTGCCGTCCAGACCCGCCGCAATCTTGCCGGTGGAACCTTCGTGGGCTTTCGCCAGACCCAGACGGGTCAGGTTAGGCAGATTAAGCGGACCCTGACGACCCTGGTCAGCTTCACCTTTTGCGCAGGCTTCTGCGATGTGGCCAAGTGTGTCTGAACCTACGTCGCCAAAGCGCTCCGCATCTTCAGTCGCACCGATGCCGAATGAGTCCAGCACCATTATAAATGCACGTTTCATAGTTTCTCCGTACCTTGCGCGCTGTAAAAAAGCGATCAGATCAGTATACCCGAACTCTTCCTGTAACGGGAAGCTCGCCGGGCGGTTATTCAGTAATTCTGCGATATACCACCGGGGTTTCCGCCGGTGCGCGGTCATCGATGCGGATAGCGGCTTTCACCGCGCGGGCCGCTTCCTGCCAGCTGTTTTCGTCTCTGGCATGAATGACCGCCAGCGGACGCTGACCGTCCACGCTGTCGCCCAGTCGGGCCATATCGGTAAAGCCGACGCTGTAATCAATGGCGTCAGAGGCCTGACGGCGACCGCCGCCCATCGATACCACCGCCATGCCGAGGGCGCGGGTGTCCATGTCTGACACGAAGCCTTCGTTATCAGCATAAACCGCTTTGGTCAGCGTTGCCGTCGGCAGGTACTTGTCGTAGTTTTCAACAAAATCGGTCGGGCCTTTCTGGGCTGCAACCATACGACCAAAGATTTCCGCCGCTTTGCCGTTGTCGAGCACGTTTTGCAGCATGGCACGGGCGCTGGCGTCATCTTTCGCCAGCTTGCCGGAAATGAGCATTTCCACGCACAGCGCGGTGGTCACTTCCAGCAGGCGCGGGTTGCGGTATTCGCCGGTGAGGAACTGCACGGCTTCGCGCACTTCCACGGCATTACCGGCGCTGGAGGCCAGCACCTGATTCATGTCCGTCAGCAGCGCAGTGGTGCGAACGCCCGCACCGTTCGCCACGCCAACAATCGCCTGCGCCAGTTCCGCAGAGAGTTCGTAGGTTGGCATAAAGGCGCCGCTGCCGACCTTCACGTCCATCACCAGCGCATCCAGACCTTCCGCCAGTTTTTTGGCGAGGATCGAGGCGGTGATCAGCGGGATGGAGTCCACCGTGGCGGTAATGTCACGGGTGGCATAAAAACGTTTATCCGCCGGTGCCAGCGAGCTGGTCTGGCCGATGATTGCCACGCCCACGTCTTTGATGATCTCGCGGAAGCGTTGATCGTTCGGGAAAATATCGAAGCCCGGAATGGCTTCCAGCTTGTCGAGGGTGCCGCCGGTATGCCCCAGGCCGCGCCCGGAAATCATCGGAATGTATCCGCCGCAGGCGGCGACCATCGGCCCCAGCATCAGCGAGGTGACATCGCCCACGCCGCCGGTGGAGTGTTTATCTACAATCGGGCCGTTAAGGTTGAGGCTTTTCCACTCCAGCACGCTGCCGGAATCACGCATCGCCATGGTGAGCGAGACGCGCTCTTCAATCGCCATGTCATGGAAGAAAATGGTCATTGCCAGCGCCGCAATCTGGCCTTCGGAAACGGTATTGTCACGAATGCCGTTAATAAAAAAGCGGATCTCTTCATCGCTTAATGCGATGCCGTCACGTTTTTTGCGGATAATTTCTTGAGCGAGAAACAAGGGAACCCCCTGAGGAAAAAGAGTCGAAGGCCAGTCTGTAGGCCGGGTAAGCAACGCGCCACCCGGCGTTACGATGACATGCCGGGTGGCGGTGATGCCTTACCCGGCCTGTGGTCTGGCAAATAACTACTTAATACGCGCTTGCGCTTTTACCGTCGCCGTGGCCCAGCGCTTTCAGCAGGCTTGCCAGCAGGCTGGACGCGCCGAAACGGTAGTGACGGGAATCAGCCCAGTCAGCGCCAAACAGCTCGTCGGCGATAGCCAGAAACTGCGCGGCATCTTCAGCCGTACGCACGCCGCCCGCCGGTTTGAAGCCAACGGTTTTTTCCACGCCCATATCACGGATCACTTCCATCATAATGCGCGCGCTTTCCGGCGTGGCATTGACCGGCACTTTACCGGTGGAGGTTTTGATAAAGTCAGCGCCCGCTTTGATGGCGATTTCAGACGCTTTACGGATCAGGGCTTCTTCTTTCAGCTCACCGGTTTCGATGATCACTTTCAGCAGCACGTTCGCTGCGGCACAGGCGTCTTTACAGGCTTTCACCAGGTCAAAACCGACCTGCTCGTTACCGGCGATCAGCGCGCGGTACGGGAAAACCACGTCCACTTCATCCGCACCATAGGCGATGGCGGCGCGGGTTTCGGCCAGCGCGATCTCAATGTCATCGTTACCGTGCGGGAAGTTGGTCACGGTGGCGATGCGCACGTCAGGCGTGCCCTGCTCGTTCAGCGTCTTACGCGCAATCGGGATAAAGCGCGGATAGATGCAAACCGCGGCGGTGTTGCCAACCGGGGTTTTCGCCTGGTGACACAGGGCGATCACTTTCGCATCGGTGTCATCGTCGTTCAGGGTGGTCAGATCCATCAGTTTCAACGCGCGCAGGCTGCTTGCGGTTAAATCAGTCATAACATTCTCCGGTTAACATTTATTCCGGCGGGTGTGTGAGTATTCTAACATTCACCCGCCACGACACTTCGACATTCATCACAGTTAATGAAAACGACATTCACATTTGCATAACTGATATGAGATTCAGATCAACTTTTTCAGCACCAGGGCCAGGGTTTTTCCGCTGCGCACCCATCAGGATCAAAAGACGTGCATCCGGCATTTCTTACACTGCCCGCCTCACTCAAGGAACCCGAGGAAAGCCCATGCCCGCGTCTGCGCCCCAAACGATGCTGCAACGTTGCCAGCAAATTGTGACAAGCCCTGTACTCTCATCCGCACAAAAGCGACATTTTCTGGCGCTGGAGGCGGAAAACGCTCTGCCTTATCCCGCCTTACCCCAGGCCGCGCGTGCGGCGCTGGATGACGGCGTGATATGCGATATGTTCGAGGGCAACGCGCCTTACAAACCGCGCTATGTGCTGCCCGATTACGCGAAATTTCTGGCGCAGGGTTCGGAATGGCTGAAGCTGGAACCGGCAAAAGATTTCGACGATGCGCTGTCGATGCTCACCATTCTTTATCACCATGTGCCGTCGGTCACTTCGATGCCGGTGTTCCTCGGCCACCTTGATGCCCTGCTGCAACCTTATGTTAGAATTCTAACACAAGACGAAATCGATAGTCGCATAAAACGTTTCTGGCGCTATCTGGATCGCACCCTGCCGGATGCCTTTATGCATGCCAATATCGGCCCGCAGGATACGCCGGTCACCCGCGCCATTTTACGCGCTGACGCAGAGTTAAAGCAGGTTTCGCCGAATCTGACCTTTATTTATGATCCTGAAATTACCCCCGAGTCACTGCTGCTGAAGGTGGCGGAAAACATCTGTGAGTGCAGTAAACCGCATATTTCCAACGGCCCGGTAAATGATAGAATTTTCACAAAAGGCGGCTACGGCGTTGTCAGCTGTTACAACTCGCTGCCGCTGGCGGGGGGCGGCAGCACGCTGGTCAGGCTAAACCTGAAGGCCGTTGCCGAACGCAGCGCGTCAGTGGACGACTTTTTTAATCGCACGCTGGCGCACTACTGCGCACAGCAGATCGCCATTATTGATGCGCGCTGCGACTTCCTTTATCAGCAGTCCCGTTTCTTTGAGCATAGCTTCCTGGTAAAAGAGGGGCTGATCGATCCACAACGTTTTGTGCCGATGTTCGGCATCTACGGCCTTGCGGAAGCGGTGAACACCCTGAGTGAGAAAAGCGGTAGCGCGGGCCGCTACGGGCAGGACGAGGCGGCGAATCAACTGGCTTACCGCATCAGCGAACATCTGGCGGATTTTGTCGCCCGCACGCCGGTGAAGCACGGCTGGCAGCAGCGCGCCATGCTGCATGCGCAGTCCGGCATCAGCAGCGATACCCTCACCACGCCGGGGGCGCGCCTGCCGTACGGCGAAGAGCCGGATCCCATCACCCATTTGCAGACCGTCGCGCCGCATCATGCCTGGTACGCGGCGGGCATCAGCGACATTTTAACCCTCGACGAAACCATCAAACGCAACCCGCAGGCGGTGATGCAACTCTGTCTCGGGGCTTTCAGCCTCGGGATGCGGGAGTTCACTGCCAACGTCAGCGGCAACGACCTGGTGCGCGTTACCGGCTATATGGTGCGACTGTCGGATCTGGAAAAATTCCGCGCGGAAGGATCGCGCACCAATACCACCTGGCTGGGTGAAGAAGCCGCGCGCAATACGCGCATGCTGGAACGTCAACCCCGCGTGGTCAGCCATGAACAGCAGATGCGCTTTAGTCAGTAAGCTGATCCCTTTCTCCTGCGTCGACGGGCCGGGCAGCCGGCTGGCGCTGTTTTTACAGGGCTGCTCCATGCGCTGTAAAAACTGCCATAACCCCTGGACCATGGGGCGCTGCAACCACTGCGGCGACTGCGTGCCGCACTGCCCACATCAGGCGCTGTCGATAATTAACGGGCAGGTGACATGGTATGAAGCCGTCTGTCAGCAGTGCGACACCTGCTTACGGCGCTGCCCGCAACGGGCGACGCCGATGGCGCAGCGCATGAGCGTGGCGGAGGTTATCGCGCAGATCAAAAAAGTGCGCGCATTTATCGGCGGTATTACCGTCAGCGGCGGCGAGGCCACCACGCAACTGCCCTTTTTACTGCAACTCTTTGCGGCCATAAAAGCCGATCCCGCGCTGTCAACGCTGAGCTGTCTGGTGGACAGCAACGGTCTGCTGAGTGAAACCGGCTGGCAAAAACTGCTGCCGTTATTTGACGGGGCGATGATCGATCTGAAAGCCTGGGACAACGACATTCACCGCCAGTTGACCGGGCGGGACAACGCGCGGGTGAAAGAGAGCATCCGCTGGCTGGCGGCGCGCGGCAAACTGGCCGAGCTACGGCTGCTGGCGATCCCGGGCCACAGCGATTACCTGCAACACATTACAGAACTGAGCAATTTTATTGTCAGCCTCGGCGACGTCAGCGTGCGCCTGAACGCCTTTCATGCCCACGGCGTTTATGGCGAGGCGGCACAATGGCACAGCGCCACCCCGGTGGATGTGGAACCGCTGGCGGCGGCGCTGCGGGAAAGGGGCGTGGAGAAGATTATTCTGCCTGCGCTTTATCTGTAAAAAACAGACGGCGGGTGTTGGCAAATATCGTTTCGGCGATCGCTTCCGGTGCTTCCGGGCGCAGTTCGCACAAAGACTCAAACACCTGCGCCACCCGCTCCGGGCGGTTGGGCTGGCCCTGAAAACCGTTCAGCGGCATATCCGGCGCGTCGGTTTCCAGCAGCAGCGCCGATAACGGCAGACGCGCCATCACGTCGCGGGTTTTACTGGCGCGTGGATAAGTGATGGTGCCGCCGACGCCGATGTAATAGCCCAGCTCAATAAACCGTTGCGCCTGTTGCAGGCTACCGGCAAAACCGTGTACCACGCCGGTACGCGGCAGCGCGTGGCGCTTCAGGTGCATCGCCAGCTTATCGTGGGTGCGCCTGGAGTGCAGGATCACCGGAAAAGCATAGCGTTTCGCCAGCGCCAGCTGGGCGTCCAGGATCTGTTCCTGACGATCAAACTGCGGGTTGTCACGATACAAATCAAGGCCGATTTCGCCGATGGCGATCAGCCGTGGATCAGGGGCGGCAAGGTGCGCCTCCAGCTGTTGCAGGCAGCGATCGGTATGCTGCTCAATAACAATGGGATGCAGGCCGAGCGCGGCATAAAGCGCCTCGTGCTCGCGGGCCAGCCTCAGCACGCGGTCAAAATTCGCCGCTTCCGTTGAGGGCACGATAATGGCCTCCACGCCTGCTCCGGCGGCACGGGCAATGCTGGCGCTTTCATCGCCGGTGAAGGGCGGAAAATCAAAGTGGCAGTGGGTGTCGATAAAACGCAATGTCACGCCGTCCCCTCACTGTTAAAGCTGGTGTCATCGTTAGCCTGAGGCGCATCCACCAGCGGTGTGGTAATGGCATCGTTGGCGACCGCGGCGGGCGGCACCACGACGGTAGGCGGTACGGTGACGGCTGGCGGCGTCACAATGCGCGGGGCATGGCGCAACAGCGGCGGCGTTTCCGCCAGCAGTTTGCCGACCGTTGCCAGGAAGTAGCGTCCACAAAGACGACCCAGTTTGTAGTCGTCCCGCAGCGCAGGCAGACGGCTGCCCAGCGCCATGCTTTTCAGCAGTCGTGGCGGGTAGATCTCAAAGATGCGCAGTTTTCCCGGCGGCTTTTCGATGAACTGCTGAATGGCGCGATAGCTGGTTTCATGATGCTGCACCAGCGCCATCAGCGGTTGCAGGCTGCTGTCGCCCAGCCAGCGCTCCATACGCTTAAACCATTGCGGGGTGTAATACATCTGCGATGGCACGGTGCGGATCACCACAATCGTCTGCGCCCCCCGATTCGCCGCTTCCTGCACCGGGATCGCATCGCTGATGCCGCCATCCAGATAGTTAATGCCTTCCAGCATCACGCCGGGACGGTAAAAGCCGGGAATGGCGCTCGACGCGCGGATCAGATCCAGCCAGGTCTGGCTGGTGGGCGAAAAGTAGCCGGGCGTGAAGTCATCGCCGCGACAGGCGCACATGTAAAAGGATTTTCCGCTGTCGAACAGCCGGGCGGCGGTGTCCATGGCGAGCGGCATCTGGCTGGCGGTGGATTCAATCAGCCAGTCGAGATCGATAAGATTCCCGCCGCGCACGAAGCGCACCGGGTTAAAAAATTCCCGCGAGGTGGTGTAGCGCATAATGACTTTTCGCGCATAGCCAGGCTGGTTACACAGATACGCCGAGAGGTTTTGCGCCCCGGCGGAGGTGCCGAAGTACAGGTCAAAGGGGTTGAAATTTGCGCGCATGAATTCGTCCAGCACGCCTGCTGTGAAAATGCCCCGTTGACCGCCGCCTTCACACACCAGCGCGAGTCGACCCGGGCGAAATGGACGTAACGCTAACGGTGCAATATTGCCGAGCGTTACCGGAATTCGCTGTCCCACCCTGTCACCCTGTTAAATTATTGTGTCTTACAAAGTAGCGCAATTTTAACGCCTCTGAAACAACGAAAGCCAGTCACGAGGACTGGCTTTGCGATGTATCGGGGTATGTCAAACTGCTATGGACGTCTGCGGCCCATGAACAGGCTGACCAGGAACAGAATGATACCAACAACAAATACGATTTTTGCTGCACCCGCTGCGGTACCTGCTAAACCACCGAAGCCCAGGGCGGCGGCGATTAACGCGATAACCAGAAATATAATGCCCCAACGAAACATATGACTCTCCTTTACCATAATTAATGTCGACCGCTGCTCGTGAGCGCTCAGGCTACTCACTGCGATTTTTTTCGGTATCCTGCCTGCAAGACCCGGCATTAACCGGGCAATGCATTACTTCGCTTTAAGGTCGTTCTTCACACTTTTCACACCATCGACCGCTTTGGCGATACTTTCCGCACGATCAATTTGTGCCTGGGAATCCACCGTACCGCTCAGCTGTACCACGCCATCCGTGGTTTCAACTTTCACTTTACGTGATGGGACGATGTCATCAGCCAACAGTTTGGCTTTCACTTCGCTGGTGGTCGCAGTATCGCCTGCGTACCCTTTAACGGATTCGGATTTGCCATCACGAACGTGGAGTTTGTCGCTTACAGAAGCTACGCCCTCAACCTGTTTGGCAACCTTAACCGCTTCTTCAGCCTGGGCCTGACTTTCGACGAAACCGCTCAGCGTTACGACCGCTTTATCCGTTTCCACCGAAATATCTGTACTCTTGATGCTCTCATGATCCACCAGTGCCGCTTTTACCTTGGCGGTAATGGCGCTGTCATCCATGAAGTTACCGACTTTATTCATAGAGCTATCGATTTTTTGCCCTGCGTCGCTTGCGGTGGATTGCGCTTTATCGGTGGCGCTGGTTTCTGCCAGTGCAGAACCGCTTGCCAGCACGGAACCCAGCATCACTGCCAGCAGAGTTTTAGAAATCTTCAGTCTTGTCATAGTCATCGATTTATTCCTTTCAGTTTGCCCGCACCGGGGCGTCAAGCGGCCCTACTGGCTGCTTCGTTGCTGTGGTGAAGCTCACCAAATGCAGATTTCAATGGCATCGGTCACATAATCATGATGTCCCGTGGCGCACTGGCCTGCTCCAGTTATTAATATTATGGTTATCCGTTAAGCCAGGATGAAAGGTCAGTATTCACGCATTGAACAGTGCTTTCAGCCACCCCTTCGGTAACCACTTTGTTAAATATAGCTAACAAAATTAAAAGCGCTTGCGCGAAAGACTAAAAAATAAGCAACAAACTGAAAAAGCGGGGTAATTAAGAACATTCCGCAAGAGGCTAATAAGACAGGGAAAGTCATTGAGCGCGGCGGCTGCCGCGCTCTGAGGGGCCGGGATTAGTGTTCGCGTGTTTTACGGAACTGAACGTCAGGATAACGTTCCTGCGTCAGGTTGAGGTTAACCATGGTCGGGGCGATATACGTCAGGTTGTCGCCGCCGTCCAGCGCCAGCTGGATTTCGTTCTTCCGTTTGAATTCTTCAAACTTCTTAACGTCAGTGCTTTCAACCCAGCGCGCCGTGGCGACGTTTACGGATTCGTAGATCGCCTCCACGTTGTACTCACTCTTCAGACGGGCAACCACCACGTCAAACTGCAGCACACCCACCGCGCCCACGATCAGATCGTTGTTGGAGATCGGACGGAACACCTGCACCGCCCCTTCTTCAGAGAGCTGCACCAGCCCTTTCAGCAGCTGTTTCTGCTTCAGCGGATCGCGCAGGCGAATACGGCGGAACAGTTCAGGGGCAAAGTTCGGGATACCGGTGAACTTCATCATTTCGCCCTGGGTGAAGGTATCGCCAATCTGGATGGTGCCATGGTTATGCAGACCGATGATGTCGCCGGGGAAGGCTTCTTCAACGTGCGAACGGTCGCCCGCCATAAAGGTCAGCGCATCGGAGATCACCACATCTTTACCGGTACGCACCTGGCGCAGCTTCATGCCTTTTTCATATTTACCGGACACCACGCGCATAAAGGCGACGCGGTCGCGGTGCTTCGGATCCATGTTGGCCTGAATTTTAAACACGAAGCCGGAGAACTTCTCTTCCTTCGCTTCCACGGTGCGGGTATCGGTTTTACGCCACATCGGCGCAGGCGCCCAGTCCACCAGACCGTCGAGCATATGGTCTACGCCGAAGTTACCCAGCGCGGTACCGAAGAACACCGGGGTGATTTCACCGGCGAGGAACAGATCCTGATCGAATTCGTTGGATGCGCCCTGCACCAGCTCCAGCTCGTCACGCAGCTGTTGCGCCAGGTCTTCGCCCACGGCGCTGTCCAGCTCCGGGTTGTTCAGCCCTTTAACAATGCGCACGTCCTGAATGGTGTGGCCTTTACCGGTCTGATACAGATAGGTTTCATCTTTATAAAGGTGGTAGACGCCTTTAAACAGCTTGCCGCAGCCAATCGGCCAGGTGATGGGCGCGCAGCCAATCTTCAGCTCGTTTTCCACTTCATCCAGCAGCTCCATCGGATCGCGGATGTCACGGTCAAGTTTGTTCATAAAGGTGAGGATCGGCGTATCGCGCAGACGGGTCACTTCCATCAGCTTACGGGTACGATCTTCAACGCCTTTTGCCGCATCGATTACCATCAGGCAGCAGTCCACCGCCGTCAGCGTGCGGTAGGTATCTTCGGAGAAGTCTTCGTGGCCGGGGGTATCCAGCAGGTTCACCAGGCAGTCGTGATACGGGAACTGCATCACGGAGGTGGTGATCGAGATCCCACGCTGCTTTTCCATTTCCATCCAGTCAGATTTCGCGTGCTGATTCGAGCCACGGCCTTTTACCGTACCGGCGGTCTGGATCGCCTGTCCGAACAGCAGCACCTTTTCGGTGATGGTGGTTTTACCGGCGTCCGGGTGAGAAATAATGGCAAACGTGCGGCGCTTCGCCACCTCTTGTAAATAAGGAGACAACGTCATAATGATATTCTTCTTAGTCAATGCGCGGCGCAAAGCCACGCAGCATGAAATTCAAATTGCGGCTATTTTACCCATCAATAGAGGACAGACAATCAATGTTTACACAGCAGCTGCTCCAGTTCGCCAAGGGAGGTCACGGTCCAGGTGGGAGTCACACCGTCCGGTAATGCGCGCTGATGGGCGTTAAGCCAGCAGGTGGACAATCCGGCGTTCATGCCGCCCAGAATGTCCGACTCGGCGGTATCCCCCACCATTAATACCCGCTCACACGCCGGGTTACCCGCCTGCGCCAGCGCATAATCAAAAATCTTCGGATGCGGCTTCGCCACGCCGATCTGCTCAGAAATCACCAGCAGATCGAAATAGTCCCGCAGTCCGGTACGCTCAAGGCGGATTTCCTGCAAAGCGGTAAAGCCATTGGTGATAATGCCCAGCTTCGCTTTACCTTTCAGCGATTTCAGCAGGGATAGCGCACCCGGCAGCGGGGTGCAGATCTCCGCCATCGCGTTAAGAAAGGCGTCATTCAGATCCCCCGCCGGAACATTAAGCTTCGCCGCCCATCCTTCAAAACGCTGGTGCTGAAGCTGTAAGGCAGAAATCGCGCCGTTCTGGTATTCCACCCATAGCGGTTTATTAACGGCCTGATAGTCCTGGAAATCGTCAGCGGTAAAGGTCACGCTATAGTCAAGAAACATCCGCTGTAAGCCGCCGAACGAATCAAAGGTAAACAGCGTTTCGTCGGCGTCAAAGAAAATCCAGTCCCAGTTCATTACATCACCTTACGTCTTGTTAAATCGGCAACGCCATAATGATTGCGTCTTCGCGGCCTGTTGCCGTCGGGTAGTAGTTACGCCGGACGGTGGCTTCGTTGAAGCCCAGGCTTTCATACAGCGCGATGGCGGCGGCGTTTGAAGCGCGCACTTCCAGCCACAGCGTCAGCACATCGCGTTTTTCCAGCTCGGCAATCAGATGCTGAAGCAGCATTTTGCCCAGCCCCTGGCGCTGAAAAGCGGGATCGACCGCAATGTTAAACAGCGTGGCTTCGTCGAGCACCACCTGCGTAATGGCAAATGCGACCATAGTGTCGCCCGCCATCAGCCGGAAATTGAGATAGCGATCGCCCTGATTGCTGGCGAAGGTTTTTTCACTCCACGGAAAGGCGTGCGCGCGGGTTTCGATCTGAAAAGCCGCTGCCAAATCAGTCGTGGTGAGGGAAGAAATCGTGTTCATGTTCGCAGATTTGTTGCCATAGGGCGGCGCGAGCCGCAGGGTTAACCCGTAATTCATCGAAGAGCGGGGACGTTACCTTCACGCCTTCAAGCGCCACGGTTTCGTCAGCGCCCAGCAGCCAGCAGTTACAGCGGCTGCCCGGTGGCAACATCGCGATCCGTTCCGGCGTAATTTGTAAAACCTGGTCGGGCGAGAGGGTAAGCGCCCGCAGCACGTCGCTGATAAGCGGTTCGGTTAACGCCGGCAGCGCAGAGGACACCATCACCAGACGAATGTGCGCCGGCAGCGAAATCGCAATTTCGCCCTGCAACGCCGCGGGCCTGCGCAAAGCCCACTGGGTAATGCCCAGCTGCTGTAGTTGCCAGTCGCGTCGGGATGTCATAGCGGATCACTCCTGTCTGTCAGGCGCGCAAATATAGCAAATTCGTCGTATCTGCGCCAACAAACTACTATAATCGCCGCCTGAGTTTAATGAGGAGTGTTTAATGTCTGCGTTTACCCCGGCAAGTGAAGTCTTGCTGCGCCACAGTGATGATTTCGAAGAGAGCCGTATTCTGTTTGCCGGAGATATGCAGGATGACCTGCCTGCTCGCCTGGAGACGGCGGCAAGCCGTGCGCACACCCAGCAGTTCCATCACTGGCAGGTGCTGAGCCGTCAGATGGAAGATCGCGTGCGTTTCAGCCTCGTCGCCGACGCCTCTGACGTGGCGGACAGCGATACCCTGATCTACTACTGGCCGAAAAACAAGCCGGAAGCCCAGTTCCAGCTGATGAACATTTTGTCGCTGCTGCCGGTGGGCACCGATATTTTCGTGATTGGCGAAAACCGCAGCGGCGTGCGTAGCGCCGAGCAAATGCTGGAAGCATACTGCCCGCTGACCAAAGTCGACAGCGCCCGTCGCTGTGGCCTGTATCATGGTCGCCTGGAAAAACAGCCCGCTTTCGATGCCGAAAGCTTCTGGGATGAATACCCGCTGGACGCGTTGACCATCAAGACCTTACCGGGCGTGTTCAGCCGCGACGGTCTGGATGTCGGCAGTAAACTGTTGCTCTCCACCCTGACGCCGCACACCAAAGGTAAAGTGCTGGACGTGGGCTGTGGCGCAGGCGTGTTATCCGTGGCGCTGGCCAGCCATTCGCCAAAAGTGCGTCTGAGTCTGTGTGATGTAAGCGCTGCTGCGGTGGAAGCCAGCCGCGCGACACTGGCGGCAAACGCTATTGAAGGCGAGGTGTTCGCCAGTAACGTCTTCTCGGAAGTGACCGGGCGTTATGACATGATCATCTCTAACCCGCCGTTCCATGATGGTTTGCAGACCAGCCTTGAAGCCGCGCAGACCCTGATCCGCGGCGCGGTGCGTCATCTGAACAGCGGCGGCGAGCTGCGTATTGTCGCCAACGCCTTCCTGCCTTATCCGCAGGCGCTGGACGAAACCTTTGGCTTCCACGAAGTGATCGCGCAAACCGGTCGTTTTAAAGTTTACCGCACGGTGATGACCCGCCAGGCAAAACGCTAATTGCCAAAGTGCCGTTTTTTGCAGCAAATGAAGAAACGGCACGCAATTAACTGTTGACGAAAATCCTAAAACATCTAGAATGCGCCTCCGTGGTTACGATACTTCAAGAGTATCGATGGTATGCGAAGGTGGCGGAATTGGTAGACGCGCTAGCTTCAGGTGTTAGTGTCCTTAGGATGTGGGGGTTCGAGTCCCCCCCTCGCACCATAAATCACATGATATTGCTCGCACTGGGCGAAGGTGGCGGAATTGGTAGACGCGCTAGCTTCAGGTGTTAGTGTCCTCAGGATGTGGGGGTTCGAGTCCCCCCCCTCGCACCAACGAGGCAATATCAAAAAATAAGATAACAGTGCGAAGGTGGCGGAATTGGTAGACGCGCTAGCTTCAGGTGTTAGTGTCCTCAGGATGTGGGGGTTCGAGTCCCCCCCCTCGCACCAATTATCTTTTTTTCTTCTGTTTCTTCCCGCTGTCCTTCCTGCTTACATCATCCGCTTGAGATTCATCAGCAGCATCATCATCCCGCTGACCAGCGCTATGCCTGACGGCAACAGCACGAAGTGCCGTAACTGCTTGTGATAAAGCATCACTGGCGTCAGTACCAGCCCCAGCACGATCAATACCCGCCATGCATTAAGAGAAAGATCGGCATACGCCAGTCCGGACACAATAATACCCGGCAATAAAAGACCCCATCCACTTCCCAGCGCCCGCTGCAACATGCTTTCGCCTCTCACACTGATAATGATAACCAATATCATATGATAAGTTTTCTCATTTGTCAGCGGGTATAATGAGGATTGCATGAACTTTACGCATCGCCTGATGACATACATTCACTAAGGTGATAAATTGCTCACCCAGAAAAAGCAGATAACAATTTTATAATATTTTCGCGATTAACTATTCCCCGCGTTATTTTTCGTTTTGGCAACCATTACATTTTAAATTGCAGATTAATAACGACTTTAAGTTTAAAGATGACAGCACACTCATGGCATTCCCTTTGTAACAAGAAATACCGTTTATCCCTGCGTTTGTTCTTGTTTCTCAATGCAGCTTCGGCGCTTTTTTCCTTTCTGCTTCCGCTCTATAACGCGCGGTCGCTGACGGTCCCGCTGTGTCTGCTGTTTACTATCAGCGTGACGCTGCTGGCGTGGCACTGGCGCTTTCCGGCAAAGAAATTAAATGTGTCGCCGATCTCAGTTTTATTTGGCGCATTATGGGCGTGGCATGTCGCCATTAAATTTTCGCTGCTTGCCGATCCCGGCTCGCCTTATCTGCTGATTGCGTTAATTAGCGTGTTATTTATCGGCTCCATAGCTTTTTCCAATAATATCATCGCATTCACGTTGCACTCGTTGCCGGTATTTTTATGCTGCCTGTGGTTTAGCGAGGGTGAGAACATGGTGCGGATGATATTTTCCTTCGCCCTGCCGATGGCAGGTATTGCTATTCAGAACGTGATCCAGTCGCGCAATGATAAGTTTGCCCTTGATTTGATGTGTCGGTTGCTGGAAGAAAGAGAGACGCTGAATGATTTAAGCATGCTCGATCCGCTTACCGGCCTGTACAACCGTCGCGGTCTGCAAAACAAAATAGATAACCTGCTGGCGCTGGATAGCGGCGTTCGCTATGTACTGCTGCTTGATATCGACCATTTCAAAGCCTACAACGATCACTATGGTCATATGATGGGTGACCAGGCGCTGATCCGTGTGTCGGCGGCTATCCGCGATGCCGTGCGCTCGCGGGATATTGTCGCCCGTTTCGGCGGCGAAGAATTTATGATCCTGTTAAGTAATGTTGATCTGGAGCGGGCGCGCATGGCCGCCGAGCGCATTCGCCAGCAGGTTTACGATCTGAAAATTCCGCACATGTTTAATGAAAGCGTGGCGACCAACGTGACGGTCAGCATCGGCATCGCGCCGTTAACGGACACCAATATTGAAGCGGCGCTGGATCAGGCGGATAAGGCGCTTTATGAAGCCAAGCACCTGGGCCGCAACAATATCCTGTTCAGCGGTGAGCTAAAAGTCGCCTGAAGCGCGATCGCCCTCCACTTTCCGGACAAAGATCTTGCGATCGGTTTTATCTATAGTTAGGATTGGCAATCATTATCATTTAGATTCCATTTCAGTTGCGCACTATGGCCTATCGCTTCGCTCCGATCACTGAAGATGCTGTCTGGCGTATCCCGCTTCGTCCTGAAACGGTATCGCTGGCCGATGCCCTGCGTGATGCGTTTGCCACGCACCGTGCGCACTTCCTGGATGTGATAAAACTTGATGAGGCTTATCCTCACCAGGCCATGACGCTGGCCGAATGGTCACAGTCGTCAACGCTTCAGTCGTTGCAGGCTATCTATGCCGATCACATCTACCGTAATCAGCCAACGCAACTGCGGGAAAATAAGCCGCTGCTGTCGTTATGGGCGCAGTGGTATCTGGGCCTGATGGTGCCGCCGCTGCTGCTGGCGCTGTTAACCCAGAAAACCGCGCCGGATGTTTCTCCGGAACATTTTCACGTTGAGTTCCATGAAACCGGACGTGCCGCCTGCTTCTGGATGGATGTGCATGCGGATCACGTCACCACCCGTCTTTCCGACCAGCAACGTATTGAGCGGCTGATTGTCCGGGCGATGATGCCGGTGGTGCAGGCGCTGGAGTCGACCGGCGACATCAACGGCAAGCTTATCTGGAGCAACACCGGTTATCTGATCAACTGGTATCTCAACGAGATGAAACCCCTGCTCGGCGAGGAGCGCGTCGCGGCGCTGCGTCAGTTCTGCTTCTTTGAGAAACAGCTTTCTGATGGTCAGGATAATCCGTTATGGCGCACCGTGGTGCTGCGTGATGGGTTACTGGTGCGCCGCACCTGCTGCCAGCGCTACCGTCTGCCGGACGTGCAGCAGTGCGGTGATTGCACGCTGAAATAAAAAAGGGGCTTTCGCCCCTTCAGATTTCCTTGCCGGGTGGCGCTTCGCTTACCCGGCCTGCAAAAACCATCCTCTTTTACGCCACCTGTTGACGCTCTTCCTCTGCACGCAATGCCTCTTCGGCTTCCTGCGCCAGCAACTGCTTCTCATACACTTTAAAGAACGGGTAATAGATGATGGCGGACACCACGGCCAGCACTACCACGAGGATCGCCGCACGGAAATCCCAGCCCAGCCCCCATGCCGCACCGATTGGCGCAGGCGCAGTCCAGGGCACCACGGAAATCACCCGGCCAATCAGATCCATTTTCATGGCGGCCCAGGCGATCACCGCATTCACCATAGGCGCAAGCAGGAACGGAATGAAGAATACCGGGTTCATGACGATAGGCGTGCCGAAGATCACCGGCTCGTTAATGTTAAAGAAGCTCGGCACCACGCTCAGTTTACCTATCGAACGCAGGTGCACTGAACGGCTGCGCAAATAGCACAGCACCAGCCCCATGGTGGCCCCGGAGCCGCCGATCACAATAAAGAAGGTCCAGAAAGCTTCCATAAAGATATGCGGCAAGGGCGCGCCCTGCGCCAGCGCGCTCTGGTTCATGCCAAGGTTAGTCAGCCAGAACATTTGCAGCATTCCGGAGACGATAGCCGCGCCATGGATCCCGGCAAACCACAGCAGATGCCCAATCAGCACCGCCAGCAGAATAGCCGGCAGTGAATCCGCCGCCGAGACCAGGGGTTTAAACAGCGACATGATGGCCTGCGGGATCAACATATCGAATTGCGACTGGATAAACAGGCTCAGCGGGTACAGCGTTACCACCACCACCAGCACCGGGATCAGCAGGTCGAATGAGTTTTTGATCATCGGCGGCACCTGATCCGGCAGGCGGATACCAATGTTATGCGCCTTCAGAAAACGCATCATCTCCACGCAATAGATGGCGACGAGGATCGCCGTAAAGATGCCGGTGCCTCCCAGACTGTCTACCGGCATCGCGCCTTTGGTTTTCGGGGCGGCTACCAGCAGGAATGCCATCAGCGACAGCATGGCGCACATGAAGGGATCAAGCTGATGCGATTTCACGTAGTGCTTGCCGAGGTTATAGGCGATTGCCGCACAGATGTAGATCGACATGATGCCCATGGTCATATCAAAGGGCGTCAGGATCTGCCCTTCGAACTGTTTGGCCATATCCAGCCAGGCGCGGGCAAAGCCTAATGTGGTATCCGGTGAAAACGGCGGATAGGCAAAGACCAGTAAAAACGAGCCGACGATCATAAAGGGCATGGCGGAAATAAAGCCATCACGGATCGCCATCACATGACGCTGGGAAGAAATTCGCCCGGCAATCGGGCTGACGTAATTTTCAACGAAGCGGAAAATCAGATTAAACGCAGCATGGTTATCAGACATAGCAGCTCTCCTGTCAGGCGAACAAGTTAAACGCAGCAGCGGTAAACAGCGAGCTGTGCGGCAATCCATTATGCGGGTTTACAACCATGCCGGGCTCAGGACCAGCATTAAAGCTCAGTAGGATACGTTTCATAGACGGCTCTTTTTATCTGAGACAGAGGAAGGGTAAAACGAGTATTAATCTCCGCCACGGACACTGCAACCGGTTACTGTAACCGGTTTCCGTGATTGTGAAGAGGATCGAGAAATCCGGCAGATCCGTTTGTGATTAATTAATATTTACAGCACACGAAGGCTTATGCCAGATTACTGCCAGTCGTTCCCAGGAGATAACAATGAGTCTGCATTCTGTGCGGGAGTTTTTTGCAAGCCAGGCCCCCGATATTGAAATTATTGAACTAAGTCAGAGTACTGCAACAGTGGCACTGGCCGCAGCGGCGCACAATGTTGAACCCGGACAAATTGCCAAAACGCTGTCGTTGAAAGTAAAAGATGAAGTGATCCTGATCGTGGCGAAAGGCGACGCCAGGCTGGATAACAAAAAGCTGAAATCCACCTTTGGCGCGAAAGCGCGCATGCTGAGCAGCGATGAAGTGGTGCTCACCACCGGGCATCCGGTTGGCGGCGTCTGCCCTTTCGGGCTGGAGAACCCGCTGGCTGTCTACTGCGATGTATCCCTTAAGCAGTATCAGGAAGTGCTGCCTGCCGCAGGCGCTACCCACAGCGCCGTGCGTATTTCACCGTCGCGCATGGCGCAACTTACGTCTGCCACCTGGGTGGATGTCTGTGAATAAAAGACTGCGCCAGAGTCTCGTCTGGCGCAGCTGTGCAGATTGATAGCAAAATTCACGCAACCATATGGACCGCAGGCGGTTTTCGGTCAATCGAGATGTGCATCAGAATATCCGCCGCGTCCAGCAGTCCCGCATCCGAATGCACGCCCAGCTTGGTCATGGCGTTAAACTTGTGCGCGCGCACGGTTTTAATATTACGCGACAAATAGTGCGCGATCTCCGGCATCGAATACCCATAGGTCATGTAGTGCAGGATCGCGCGCTCCGTCGGACTCAGCCCATTATTTTTGCTGACGTACCAGTCGTTTATCACGTTTTGATTAAGCCGATGCGTATTGTTGAGCAGTATCGAAAGCTGCTCCTGTAACAGCCCAATCGCCAGCGTTTTGCTGATGATGCCATGCAGACTGGAAGGGGAAAGCAAACTCATCAGACGCACTTCGGTATCGTCCTGCGCCAGCACAATTCGCTGAGCGGACGGATACCCCTTTGCAAGTTTTAGCAGACTCTTCAGGCAGTCAATACGCTCTGCCCGCAGTCCGGAAAGTGAAAATATGACAGAAAAAAAAGGCATCTTCAGCGCGGCCGCTTCAAACGATGGGTAATCTTTAAAAAAATGGAGCTTATACATACTCAAGGCTGAGGTGCTGAAAAGATGTGACAGCCCGATCTCACTCATTACACAACTTTCGATGACAGCAACATGCCGCTTTGCACATTTCTTTTCCATTCCGTTTGCTCTCCGTAGGCTGAAGCCAGATTCAGCTCTCTCATTCCCTGTGCACTGTTAATCCATGCGTACATTTCAGCATTGCTGCGCAGTGAAAGGCGGCGCATGGCGCTATTCTTTTGCGCACTCACGGTCTTATTACTCTTCTTGAGCAACATGGCGACCTGATTAATGCCCCAACCTTTTCCGATAAGCCGTAATACCCGGCGTTCAGACAGCGTCAGCAGTGCTGATTTTTCCTCTTCTTCGTCAAATTCACCTGGCTCCGGGGACAGCAGGCTTTGGCTGATCCGTTCGGCGCTGATGCTGCCTGCGCGAATGGCGTTCACCACGACCTCAATGGGATCAACCTGAGACAGTAAGGTACTTTCCGGGCGCAGCAGCATTTCTACCGCCAGCGGGTATAACGGACGCGGGACAATAAAAATCCAGTGAATATCAAGATACTGAGTCAATAACTTGTAGTACTGTTCGCAGAGATTTTTTGGATGACGAATGTCCCCTGACAAATCGGCAACCACTAAATCTGCGCGCCGCAATTGCAGTAACGTAAGCTCTTCTAATGCGCGGCAATACGAGAGTTCATATTCGGGAAAATGGTGGGCAATAATATTGCCAAGGCCATTTTGTATGATAGGTGCTTTACTAATAACGATTCCGAACTTACAACTTCCTGTAACCATAATTTATCCGTCTCCTTTTTTAAGTACAGAAACTCAGGAGAAAACATACGCTTTTAATAAGCGCTGATTTCATCCTTAACTTTTCTGACACTTTTCCCTGGATACTAACCGTAGCGTGCCACCTGGCACGTCTGTTCCTTCTGGAGAGATTAACCATGAGATTATTACATCCTGCTCTCACCGCGCTAATATCGCATAAATTGTGAAAAATAAATAACCAGGGTGATGGTTAAAAAATACAAAAAAAATTAAGTAAAAATTAAATTATTCATTTAGTGAATATAAAAACGGTCAGGAGTAGCCGTCAGGCCCCGTCCGCACTGCATCCGGTAAAAGATAAGAATTCTCAAAGATAATGAATAAATATTGATCTGCCCCCTGACCGGGCCATGGACGCTTCGTGCTAAAAATAGATTTTCCGCCTGGCCTTCAGGCGTTTTGGCGTTGACTACCAGGGCACGACATGCAAGCAGAGCAGGCGTCACAGCGGACCATCACGCGATTATGTATTCAGTGCGGTCTTTTTCTATTACAGCACGGTGCCGAAAGCGCGCTGGTAGAAGAATTATCCACGCGGCTTGGGCTGGCGCTGGGGATGGACAGCGTAGAAAGTTCGATTTCAGCCAATGCTATCGTGCTGACGACAATTAAAGACGGTGAATGTCTCACCTCGACGCGCAAGAACAGCGATCGCGGGATCAACATGCATGTGGTGACCGAGGTACAGCATATTGTCATCATGGCCGAGCATAAACTGCTCGATTATCGGGACGTTGAAAAGCGCTTCAATCACGTCAAGCCGCTGCGTTATCCGCGCTGGCTGATGGTGCTGATGGTCGGCCTCTCCTGCGCCTGCTTTTGCAGACTTAATAAAGGCGGATGGGACGGCGCGGTGGTGACGTTCTTCGCCAGCAGCATCGCCATGTACGTCCGCCTGACGCTGGCGCAGCGGCATATGCATCCGCAGATCAATTTCTGCATTACCGCTTTTGTGGCGACCACGGTCGCAGGTTTATTGCTGATGCTGCCCACTTTCGCGCTTACCTCAACGGTATCAATGGCCGCCAGCGTGTTGTTGCTGGTGCCGGGCTTTCCGCTGATCAACGCCGTGGCGGATATGTTCAAAGGGCATATTAATACCGGACTGGCGCGCTGGGCGATCGCCAGCCTGCTGACCCTCGCCACCTGCGTGGGCGTGGTGATGGCAATGACAGTTTGGGGGCTGCGCGGATGGGCATAATCGATTTTCTGCTGGCGCTGATGCAGGACATGGCGCTGTCGGCCATTCCCGCCGTCGGTTTTGCCATGGTGTTCAACGTTCCGCACCGCGCCCTGCCCTGGTGCGCGCTACTGGGGGCGATTGGTCACGGGTCGCGCATGACCATGGTCACCGCGGGCTTCAATATCGAATGGTCCACCTTTATGGCGTCGATGTTGGTTGGGGCCATTGGCATCCGCTGGTCGCGCTGGTATCTGGCGCACCCGAAAGTCTTTACCGTGGCGGCGGTGATCCCGATGTTTCCGGGCATTTCGGCCTATACCGCGATGATCTCAGCGGTAAAAATTGGCCATCTGGGCTACAGCGAGGATCTGATGATCCTGCTGCTGACCAATTTCCTCAAGGCCACTTCCATCGTAGCCGCCCTGTCGATTGGCCTGTCGGTGCCCGGGCTGTGGATCTACCGCAAGCGCCCGCGCGTTTGAAATTTGTTTTCTGCCGCTGCCGTGGTGATAATCCCCCTTTGCGTTTTGGCCTATAAGGAGTGAGCGTGGAGCACCATGGCAGTAATCCCTCAGAGAAAAGTGACGAAGCCAGTCTGAAAGATAAAATCTTTCACAGCGCCATTACGCTGTTTGCGGAATACGGGCTAAACGGCGCGCGCATGGAGCAGATCGCGGAAAAAGCGGGCACCACCAAACGCATGGTGGTCTATCACTTCAAAACCAAAGAAAACCTGTACTTACGCGTGCTTGAACACGTCTATACGGAAATTCGCGCCAGTGAAAAACGGCTGAACCTTGCCGGTATGCCGCCGGTGGAAGCGATGGTACAGCTTGTTGAAAGCACCTTTGATTATCATGCCGCCCATCCGGATTTTATTCGCATCATCTGCATGGAAAACATGCAGCGGGGGCGCTTCATGCAAGAGTCTGCGGTGCTGCGCACGGTAAACCGCAGCGCGCTGGATCTGCTGGAAGATATTTTGCAGCGCGGGCAGCGCAAACAGCTCTTTAATAAAACGGTCACTGCACGCGACGTCCACCGCCTGATGAGCAGCTTCAGTTTTCACTTCGTGGCCAACAGTTATACCTTCACCCTGCTGTTTGAAGACGGGGCCGACAGCGCCGCCCAGGAAGCGCATTATCGCGCGATGGCGGTGCAGGTGGTGCTGCGTTATCTGTGCCCCTGACATGTCGCAAACAAATAACTTGCAATTAAATCGTGCACTATCTATATTCATCTCATGAAGACGAAGACCGCTCCATCCAGCCGCGTACTGGAACTTGATAACCAGCTCTGTTTTGCGCTCTATTCTGCGAATCTGGCGCTCAACAAAGTGTACCGGCAACTGCTGGCGCCCTTGCAGCTGACCTACCCGCAGTATCTGGTGATGCTGGTGTTATGGGAACGGGATGATGTTACGGTATCGGAGATAGGCGAGCGCCTGTTTCTGGATTCCGCCACGCTGACGCCGCTGCTTAAGCGTCTGGAGAGCGCCGGGCTGATTAGCCGTCAGCGCTCCCGCCAGGA
Source organism: Enterobacter sp. SA187 (assembly GCF_001888805.2). Lineage (NCBI taxonomy): Bacteria > Pseudomonadati > Pseudomonadota > Gammaproteobacteria > Enterobacterales > Enterobacteriaceae > Enterobacter > Enterobacter sp. SA187. The sequence goes on along the minus strand of NZ_CP019113.1, from coordinate 1,780,789 downwards.
TGAGCGGCAGGTGGTGGTCACGCTGAGCGACAGCGGCCGGGCGTTGCAGGAACAGGCGCGGGATATTCCTGAACAGGTAGGCTGCGCCGCCGCCTGCGATACCGCCACGCTGACGTCGCTCAAGCTGGAGCTGGAAAAGTTACGCGAAAACTTACACCGCGCATAATGACTCATTCAGAGTGATTATGCTCGCAGATAAATAGCACGCTATTTTATAGCATACAAAAGGAACACATTATGTCTCTCGAAAAAGTGATCTATACCGCTGTTGCCAAAGCTACCGGTGGCCGTGACGGCCGCGCAACCTCTTCTGACGGCGTACTTGATGTGAAACTGGGCGTGCCGAAAGAGATGGGCGGCGCAGGCGGTGATGCCACTAACCCGGAACAGCTGTTTGCAGCGGGCTACTCTGCCTGTTTCCTCGGCGCGATGAAATTTGTCAGCGCACGCGACAAAATCACCATGCCTAAAGACGCGTTCATTGAAGGCGAAGTGGGTATCGGGCCGCTGCCGACCGGTTTTGGTATCGAAGCCAAACTGAACATCCACCTGCCGGGTATGGATGCCAGCGAAGCGAAAAAACTGGTAGATGCAGCACACATCGTTTGCCCTTACTCCAACGCAACGCGCGGCAACATCGACGTTACGCTGAACATTATTTCCTGATTTATTACCCTCACCAGGGGGCTTTTCGGGAGGACAAGACGGCTGCCCGCTTGCGCAGCCGCCTCCTTTATCCTGTTGATTAGTCAACACTTAAGGCCGGGGAAACCCGGCTTTCTTTTCTGCACTGCTTTCCGGGCAGCGCTCTGTGCTACTATGTGCACATATCAGTTGCGGATCCCTTCGCAATGTCTGTACCAGTCAGTTTGAGATAGCACAATGTCCTCCAGAATCCTGTCCACGAACGTCATCGGCATCGATGATTTTACGCGCCAGCACGCCACCGTTCTGGCGCAAGCGCCGCACGGCACGGTGGCCGTGTTTGCCAATAATGCACCGGCTTTTTACGCGCTCACCCCTGCGCGGCTGGCGCAGTTGCTGGAACTGGAAGCCCGTCTGGAACGCCCGGCCAGCGATGTGGCGCTGGACGCACAGTTTTATGAAGAACCTGCGGCCGCGCCGGTGAGCGTGCCGATAGGGAAATTTGCCATGTATCCCGCCTGGCAGCCCGACGCGGATTTTCAGCGTCAGGCAGCGCTGTGGGGTATCGGCCTGACGCAGCCGGTTACGCCGGAAGAACTGGCGTCATTCGTGGCCTACTGGCAGGCGGAAGGCAAAGTCTTCCACCATATCCAGTGGCAGCAAAAGCTGGCGCGCAGCGTTCAGATGAGCCGCGCCAGCCAGGGCGCATCGCTCAGGCGTGATGTGAACACGGTGAGCGAGCCTGATAATCAAATTCCACCCGGTTTCAGAGGATGATGATGAAAAACGTCGGCGAACTGATGAAACGTCTGCAAAAGATGATGCCAGAGCACGTTAAACCCGCGTTTAAAACGGGCGAAGAGCTGCTGGCGTGGCAAAAAGAGCAAGGTGAGATCCGCGCCGCTGCCCTTGCGCGTGAAAACCGCGCCATGAAAATGCAGCGCACCTTTAACCGCTCCGGCATCCGTCCTTTACACCAGAACTGCTCGTTCGATAACTATAAAGTCGAGAACGAAGGCCAGATGAACGCCCTTGCCAAAGCGCGTCAGTACGTGGAAGCCTTCGACGGCAACATCGCCAGCTTTATCTTTTCCGGCAAGCCTGGCACCGGTAAAAATCACCTCGCGGCGGCTATCTGCAACGAACTGCTGCTGCGCGGCAAATCGGTGCTCATTATTACCGTGGCGGATATTATGTCGGCGATGAAAGACACCTTCAATAATCGCCAGATCAGCGAGGAGCAGTTGCTCAACGATCTGAGCAATGTCGATCTGCTGGTGATCGACGAGATCGGCATGCAGTCCGAATCGCGCTACGAAAAAGTGATCATCAATCAGATCGTCGATCGTCGCTCCTCCTCCAAACGCCCGACCGGGATGCTGACCAACAGCAATATGGACGAAATGACCAAACTGCTCGGTGAGCGCGTGATGGACAGGATGCGTCTGGGCAACAGCCTGTGGGTGATATTCAACTGGGAAAGCTACCGCAGCCGCGTCACCGGAAAAGAGTATTGAGAGCAATCTGAACCCGTAATGCGCGTCGGCCCTGTAATAATGGGCCGATCCTGCCCGTCAGGGCATTACCCAAGAGTACGCCAGATGAAATTAGCCCAACGTATGCTTTGCTGCGCCCTTGTCGGCAGCGCCCTTCTCTCCACCGCCGCCAACGCCGCCTCCTGGCAGGAATCCCTCTCCAGCGCTGCCACGCAGCTCAGCCAGAACAATGACTCACAGCAGGGCGGCCTGTCGCTCTCGTCACTGGGCGGCTTACTTAACGGCGGCAACCAGGCGTTAAGCGCCGACAACATGAACAATGCCGCAGGCATTTTGCAGTATTGCGCCAAAAACAAGCTGGCCTCGGTCACCAATGCGGAAAACGTGAAAAATCAGGTGATGGAAAAACTGGGCCTGAGTACGCCCGCCGCGCAGCAGCAGGATACCAACTATCTTGATGGCCTCCAGGGACTGCTTAACACCAAAGAGGGTGAACAACTCAGCCTGAGTAATATCGGCAACTCCCCGCTGGCGGAGAAAGTCAAAACCAAAGCCTGCGATATCGTACTGAAACAGGGGATAGGCTTCCTGTCCTGAGGGGCGTAAACGTCGCGTTCATGACAGACGCGACGTCGCCTGCCGCTTTCCATCTTTGCCCGCCATTATTCCCGCCTCATTTAAAGATGCGACGCTCTTCAAATAGTCACACATCTAAACCAAATCTGAATCACTGCACGATTTAATGACACTAGAATTGCAGCAGTATGACATCCCATTTACATTGTATCGCTCAAAAATAACAGCAATGGCCAGCCGCGCGACTGGCGACTGATGAGGACAGGCTGTGTCGGAATTACTTTCCCTTGCCCTTTTTCTTGCTTCCGTGGTGATTTACGCCTGGAAAGCAGGCCGCAATACATGGTGGTTTACCGCCACGCTGATTGTGCTCGGCCTTTTTGTGGTTCTTAATATCACCCTCTACGCCAGCGATTACTTTACCGGTGACGGTATCAACGATGCGGTGCTCTACACGCTGACCAACAGCCTGACCGGCGCGGGCGTCAGTAAGTACATATTGCCCGGCGCGGGCCTGATCCTCGCGCTGATTGCGGTGTTCAGCGCCCTCGGCTGGATTTTGCGCCGTCGCCGCCATATGCCCTTTCATTTTGGCTACAGCCTGCTGGCGCTGATGCTGGCGCTCGGCTCGGTGGATGCCAGCCCGGCGTTTCATCAGATCACCGAGCTGGTTAAATCCCAGTCGCGGGAAAGCTCGCCGGACTTCGACACCTGGTATAAAGTGCCCGCCAAAAGCATTCCGGATCCCAAACTCAACCTCGTCTATATCTACGGCGAGAGTCTTGAGCGCACTTATTTCGATAACGCCGCCTTCCCGGATCTGACGCCGGAGCTGGGGGCAATCAAAAATAACAGCATCGATTTTACCCATACCGCGCAGCTGCCCGGCACCGATTACACCATTGCCGGTATGGTGGCCTCCCAGTGCGGCATTCCGCTGTTCGCGCCTTTTGAAGGCAACGCCTCTGCGTCCATGTCGAGCTTCTTCCCGCAGAATTTGTGTCTGGGGGATATCCTGAAAAACTCCGGCTATGAAAACCATTTCGTGCAGGGCGCGAATCTGCGTTTCGCCGGTAAAGACGTGTTCCTGAAATCCCACGGTTTCGATCATCTGGTGGGTGCGGAAGAGTTGAAAAGCCAGGTTGCCGATCCTGCTTACCGTAATGACTGGGGTTTTTACGACGACACCGTGCTGGATGAGGTGTGGAAAAAGTACGAAGAACTGTCCAAAAGCGGCAAACGTTTTTCGCTGTTCACCCTGACGGTGGACACCCATCATCCTGACGGTTTTATCTCGCGGACCTGCGATCGTAAACGCTATGAGATGGACGGCAAACTCAACCAGTCGTTCAGCGCGGTCACCTGTAGCCAGCAGCATATTGCGGCGCTGATCCAGAAAATCCAGGCCTCGCCCTGGTACAAGGACACGGTGATTGTGGTCTCGTCCGATCATCTGGCGATGAATAACACCGCCTGGAAATACCTCAGCAAGCAGGATCGCAACAACCTGTTCTTTGTGCTGCGTGGCGATAAACCGCAGCAGGACGTGTCCGGCCTCAAGCGCAACACCATGGATAACGGCGCGACTGTGCTGGATATTCTCGGCGGCGATAACTTTATCGGCCTCGGGCGCAGCAGCCTTTCCGGCCAGTCGCTGTCGGAATCCTTCCTGAATATGAAAGAGAAGGTGCTGTCCTGGAAGCCGGACATCATCCGGCTGTGGAACTTCCCGAAAGAGATGAAGGATTTCACCGTCGATACCGACAAAAAGATGATCGCCTTTTCCGGCAGCCATTTCCGTCTGCCGCTGCTGTTGCGTGTTTCCGATCAGCGCGTCGAGCCGCTGCCGGAGAGCGAATACTCCGCCCCGCTGCGCTTCCAGCTGGCGGATTTCGCGCCGCGGGATAATTTCGTGTGGGTCGATCAGTGCTACAAGATGGCGCAGCTGTGGGCGCCGCAGCTGGCGCTGTCCACTGACTGGTGCGTCTCCCAGGGACAGCTGGGCGGCGAGCAGCGCGTACAGCGCGTTGACCGCGCACAGTGGCAAGGCAAAACGGCCTTCAAAGAGACCATGATCGACACCCTGCGCTATAAGGCGAACGTCGATAAATTAAAAGTGGTGGATAACGATATTCGCTACAAAGCCGACAGCTTTGTGTTTAACGTCGCCGGCGCGCCGGAGGAAGTGAAGCAGTTCAGCGGTATTTCGCGTCCGGAATCCTGGGGACGCTGGTCGAACGCTCAGCTTGGTAAGGCGGTGAAAATCGAATACAAGGCGCCGTTGCCCGCGGAGTTTGATCTGGTGATCACCGCCAAAGCCTTTGGCCCGAACGCCGATCGCCCTATCCCGGTGCGCGTCGGTAACAGCGAACAGACGCTGACCCTCGGTCACGATCTTTCCACCACCACGCTGCGCTTCAGTAATCCGGCGCACAGCAATACGCTGGAGATCGTCCCGCCGGATCCGCAGTCGACCAACGAAGGCAATATTCTCGGTCATTCACCGCGTCAGCTGGGTATCGGGATGGTGGAAATTAAAGTGGTGAAAGTCGGCGGGTAAATTTGGATGTGCCCGGCGGCGCGAAGCTTACCGGGCCTACAATCAGCAAACCATCTGAACGTTAATGCCCGGCGGCGCGAAGCTTGCCGGGCCTACAATCAGCAAACCATTTGAACGTTAATGCCCGGCGGCGCAGGCTTGCCGGGCCTACAGAGGCAATCCTGTAGGCCCGGTAAGCGCAGCGCCACCGGGCATTTAAAGTTTAAAACGTTTCCCAGTTCTCATCTGTCGTTGCGACTTTACGCGTCAACACCGTCGGCGCCATGGTCTGCACCGGGGTGATACCTGCTGAAGCCGGGCGTGCGACGCGACGGGTGCGGAACACCGCAACGGCCTGCGTCAGACGGCTCGCCTGCTCTTCCAGGGCAGCAGCGGCAGCGGCGGATTCTTCCACCAGCGAGGCGTTCTGCTGCGTCACACGATCCATTTCCGCCACCGCCAGACCTACCTGGTCGATACCGCGGCTCTGCTCATCAGAGGCAGAGGCGATTTCGCCCATAATGTCGGTCACACGGGTTACCGCGCTGACGATCTCATCCATGGTTTCACCGGCGCTTTCCACCAGCGTGGAGCCGATTTCAACGCGACCCACAGAGTCTTCGATCAGGCTCTTAATTTCACGCGCCGCCTGCGCACTACGCTGGGCGAGGTTACGCACTTCACCGGCCACCACCGCAAAACCACGGCCCTGTTCACCGGCACGCGCCGCTTCCACCGCGGCGTTCAGCGCCAGGATGTTGGTCTGGAAGGCAATGCCGTCGATCACGCTGATAATGTCAGCAATTTTCTGCGAACTGCCGGCGATGTCGCGCATGGTCTGCACCACGTTATCCACCACCTTGCCGCCCTTCTGCGCGGTTTCTGACGCGCTGAGCGCCAGATGGCTCGCCTGACGGGCGTTTTCGGCGTTCTGCTTCACGGTAGCGGTCAGCTCTTCCATGCTGGCGGCAGTCTCTTCCAGGGAAGCGGCCTGCTGTTCAGTACGGGAGGAGAGATCGTTATTACCGGCGGAGATTTCGCTGGCGCCGCTGTAAATCGCGTCCGCGCCGCTGCGCACGTCGCCCACGGTACGTACCAGCTCGCTCTGCATGTGGCGCAGGCTGTCTGCCAGCTGCCCCATCTCGTTAGTGCCGTGTACGTTGATATCCTGTTCCAGATCGCCGCCCGCAATGTGACGGATGCTTTCCACCAGACGTTGCAGCGGAGCAATCAGCACGTTTTTAATGCCGAACCACACGGCAATAATCACCGCCAGCACCACGGTCAGCACGCTGATAATGATCCACACCGCCATGCTGTAGGAGCTGTCGTTATCGGCGACCGCCACGTCATACAGATGGTCGTTCTGCTCCAGATACTGCACATACTGCTTCTCAAAGCCATCCTGATAACCCTGGGTTGGCTGATCGAAGAACTCGGTGATTTTGCCTGCGCCCAGTAACTGGATCAGCTCGGCCAGCGCACCGTGATAGATGTCGTAGTTACGCTTCACTTCGGCGGCTGCGGCTTCGCTCTGGCGAGGATCGCGCGGCAGCGCCTGATACTCGTTCCAGCGCACTTCCGCCTGCTTCAGAGAAGCGGTCGCAATCTGCATCAGTTCCGCCACGGTCGCGCCGCTGCCGATGTTATTCTGATCCATCATGTAGCGGATCCCGGCACGGTTGAGCGTGTTACGGGTCTGCAACAGCGCCACCCAGCTACCGTTCAGCGTGGACTGCTGAGCGCGAATGGTTTGCAGAACGGTGAAGTTTTCTTTGTCATGCTTGAGGGCGTTAAAGAAGAGACCACCGGAGGTTAATTGTAAAAGGCCAAATAAACACAGTACCAGCAGTAAACTGGTCACAATTTTGATACGGTTTAACATGTTTTTCATTCCTTTGGACGAATAACACTTTGTCGGCCTGGATAGGAAAAACTTTACGGTAAATCGCATAAGCGGTAGTCGATGAGTGTGTAGCCCCCTTCCATGCAGTCGTCTAATTCAGCACGTTATCCCGATAATTTTCATTAAGTTACGATGTAACAACAATTATCACATTATGGTTTTTCATCCTAAAAACCATGCATATAATGTGATTTTTTCGGGAGAACCCCATGATTGATCGCGATTACGACCATTTGACGACCTTGCTACATCTTTTTTTTGAACGGGAAGATATTCGCCAGAAGCTCAACATTATCGACCAGTATGATATCTCTGGCTGGGAAATCTGGATGCAGATTGAATTTGCTAACCTGCTGGTTTCTACCGGGCATGAGTGGTGGCGTGAACAGACGTTGGGGTGTGATTTACGTAAAAATCCGGTACGCAATAGTCTGCGCACCGATTTTCTGCTGCGAAAAAAAGGCTGGGCACTGGATACTTATATCGCGCTGGAAGTAAAACAGAACCGTGATCCCACAAGTTGTGTGAAAAATATGATTCGGGATTTGGAAAAGAGCGCGCGTATTAAACGTTCTGAAATCGATCTGCGCAGCTTCTGGACATTGGGCATTACTACGTTGATTGATCGCGAACGGCTCGACCAACTCATTGATCGTTACCTTAACGATAAGTATTACCAGACAAAATCACGTGACAGACACGTACTGCTGCAACCTATCGATAACACGCCATACTGCTTTATCGTTATTTAAAGTGCTTCCGTAGAAGCGTCTGCTGCCATACGCTTCTACGAAACGTAAATTTTCACGTGATCGCAATCACACATTTTCCGGCGCTCACAGCGGCAATTAACCGCTTACTCCTCACGCCGACCACTCACCCCCCATTAACTACCGCTTAGCCAGATTACGCCCGTTTTTTGCGCACTCTTTGTCATGATCTGCCCGGCAAGCTGTCTCTTCAACTCACTACTTACACATTGACCTTTTCGGTCTTAAAGCCAGGTCTGATATGGATAATAAAAAGCTACTTAAGCACTTACCCTGGGCGATACTGGGGATCCTCGGTGCATTCTGTCTGGCGGTCGTCGCCTTACGACGGGGTGAAAGCGTAAGCGCCCTGTGGATCGTCGTCGCTTCTGTTTCGGTTTACCTCGTGGCGTACCGCTACTACAGCCTCTACATCGCCCAGAAGGTGATGAAACTTGACCCGACGCGCGCCACGCCCGCGGTCATTAACAACGACGGCCTGAACTATGTGCCGACCAACCGTAACGTGCTGTTCGGGCACCACTTTGCCGCCATCGCCGGGGCAGGCCCGCTGGTCGGCCCGGTGCTCGCCGCGCAAATGGGCTATCTGCCCGGCACCCTGTGGCTGCTGGCGGGCGTGGTGCTGGCCGGTGCGGTACAGGACTTTATGGTGCTGTTCATCTCCTCCCGCCGTAACGGCGCGTCTCTGGGCGAGATGATCAAAGAAGAAATGGGCCCGGTACCCGGCACCATTGCGCTGTTCGGCTGCTTCCTGATCATGATCATCATCCTCGCCGTGCTGGCGCTGATCGTGGTGAAAGCGCTGGCGGAATCGCCGTGGGGCGTCTTTACCGTCTGCTCAACGGTGCCTATCGCGCTCTTTATGGGCATTTACATGCGCTTCCTGCGTCCGGGTCGCGTGGGTGAAGTGTCGGTGATCGGTATCCTGCTGTTGGTGGCGTCGATTTATTTCGGCGGTGTGATTGCGCACGATCCGTACTGGGGCCCGGCGCTGACCTTTAAAGACACCACCATCACCTTTACGCTGATTGGCTACGCCTTTATCTCGGCGCTGCTGCCGGTATGGCTGATCCTCGCGCCGCGTGACTATCTGGCGACCTTCCTGAAAATCGGCGTCATCGTCGGTCTGGCTATCGGTATCGTGATCCTTAATCCGGAACTGAAAATGCCTGCCATGACCCAGTACATCGACGGTACCGGTCCGCTGTGGAAAGGCGCGCTCTTCCCGTTCCTGTTTATCACCATCGCCTGTGGCGCGGTATCCGGCTTCCATGCACTGATCGCCTCCGGCACCACGCCGAAGCTGCTGGCCTGTGAAACCGACGCGCGCTTTATCGGTTATGGCGCAATGCTGATGGAATCCTTCGTCGCCATCATGGCGCTGGTGGCGGCGTCCATTATCGAGCCGGGCCTGTACTTTGCCATGAACACCCCGCCTGCCGGTCTGGGCATCGTGATGCCAAACCTGCATGAGCTGGGTGGTGAAAACGGCCCGCTGATCATGGCGCAGCTGAAAGACGTCACCGCGCATGCGGCGGCCACCGTCAGCTCCTGGGGCTTTGTGATTTCCCCTGAGCAGATCCTGCAAACCGCGAAAGACATCGGCGAGCCATCCGTGCTCAACCGTGCCGGTGGCGCGCCGACGCTGGCGGTGGGGATCGCGCATGTGTTCCACAAGATCCTGCCGTGGGCTGATATGGGCTTCTGGTACCACTTCGGCATTCTGTTTGAGGCGCTGTTCATTCTGACCGCGCTGGATGCGGGTACACGTTCCGGCCGCTTTATGTTGCAGGATCTTCTGGGTAACTTCGTGCCTTTCCTGAAGAAAACCGATTCACTGGTGGCCGGTATTATCGGCACGGCGGGCTGCGTGGGACTGTGGGGCTACCTGCTGTATCAGGGCGTGGTCGATCCATTGGGCGGCGTGAAGAGCCTGTGGCCGCTGTTCGGTATCTCCAACCAGATGCTGGCTGCCGTGGCGCTGGTGCTGGGTACGGTGGTATTGGTGAAAATGCAGCGCACTAAATACATCTGGGTGACGATGGTTCCGGCGGTGTGGCTGCTGATCTGCACCACCTGGGCGCTCGGCCTGAAGCTGTTCAGCGACAATCCGCAGATGGAAGGCTTCTTCTACATGGCCAGCCAGTACAAAGCGCGTATTGCCGCCGGCGGCGAGCTGACCGCGCAGGAAGTGGCGAACATGAACCACATCGTGGTGAACAACTACACCAACGCAGGCCTGAGCATTCTGTTCCTGGTGGTGGTGTACAGCATCATTTTCTACGGCTTCAAAACCTGGATGAAAGCCCGTAACAGCACGGTACGCACGGATAAAGAAACGCCGTACGTGCCAGTGCCGGAAGGCGGCGTGAAAACCTCCTCGCATCACTAAGTAGCCTGGCGGGTGGCGCTGCGCTGACCCGCCCTACAAAATACTTCAGGTCCGGCATGCGTAGCGCCGCCGGGCTTTTTCTTATCGGGATGGAAAATGTTTGGTAACTTAGGCGAAGCAAAAAAGTATCTCGGCCAGGCCGCGCGTATGCTGATTGGTATTCCTGATTACGACAACTACGTCGAACACATGAAAACCAATCACCCGGACAAGCCCTGTATGACCTATAACGAGTTCTTCCGTGAACGTCAGGAAGCACGCTATGGCAGCGGCGGAAGCAGCTGCTGTTAAGAAGGAAACCTCATGACCCCGATTGCCGTCACCCTTCTCACCGGTTTTCTTGGCGCAGGAAAAACCACCCTGCTGCGCCATATCCTCAATGAACAGCACGGTTATAAAATTGCCGTCATTGAAAATGAGTTCGGGGAAGTCTCCGTCGATACTCAGCTGATCGGCGATCGCGCCACGCAGATCAAAACCCTGACCAACGGCTGTATCTGCTGTAGTCGTTCTAATGAATTACAGGACGCGCTGCTGGATCTGCTCGACAGCCTCGACAAAGGCGACATCGAATTTGACCGTCTGGTGATCGAATGCACCGGCATGGCCGATCCCGGTCCGATTATTCAGACCTTCTTCAATCATGAAATTATCTGCCAGCGCTACCTGCTGGACGGCGTGATCGCGCTGGTGGACGCGGTGCATGCCGATGAGCAGATGAACCAGTTCACCCTGGCCCAGTCGCAGGTGGGCTATGCCGACCGCATTCTGCTCACCAAAACCGATATTGCTGGCGAGGCCGAACCGCTGCGCGAACGGCTGGCGCGCATCAATGCCCGCGCGCCTGTCTACACCGTGATCCACGGTGAAACCGATCTGGCGCTGCTGTTTAACACTCATGGCTTTATGCTGGAAGAAACCATCGTACCGGCAAAGCCGCGCTTCCATTTTATGAGCGATAAGCAGAACGATATAGCCTCTATTGTGGTGGAGATGGATTACCCGGTGGATATCAGCGAGGTGTCGCGGGTGATGGAAAATCTGCTGCTGAGCTTCGCGGAAAAGCTGCTGCGCTACAAAGGGATGCTGTGGATCGACGGCGAACCGAATCGCCTGCTGTTCCAGGGCGTGCAGCGCCTGTACAGCGCCGACTGGGACCGTCCGTGGGGCGACGAGCCACCGCACAGCCAGCTGGTGTTTATCGGGGTACAGTTGCCGGAAGAGGAGATCAGAGCGGCGTTTATGGGGCTGAAGAAATAATCCAGGCCGGATAAGGCGCAGCCGCCATCCGGCATAACGTTAATCCTGATAACACTCCACCAGAAACTTCATCATTTCGGTGGCATCTTTACTGTGATAAAAACGCACCATTCGGGCGTTAAATTCCAGCGCACGGGCAGCCGGGATGCTGATAGGGTTGAAGCCGTGCAGCATCAGCCAGCCATTCATCATATGACGACTGGTGCGTTTATTACCGTCAAAGAAAAATTGAAAATAAGCGCCAAAAAGGAACATGGCCAGCGCGCCTTCAAAAGGCGGCAGGGTTTTGATCTGGCGGGCACCCTCTGAAAATATCCGGTTAAGTTCCGGAGCGCCGGCTTCCGTTGCGGGCGGAAAATGCGTACCCAGTTCCCCCAGGTGAACGCGGGCCTGATAATGCACCTCATCCCCTTCACCCCGGAAAACGCCCCATTCCAGCGCTTCGTTACGGGCAATAATACTGTGTAGCAGCGTGAAGGTTTTTTTATCGAGATCAAACCGCCCGGTCTGCACCAGCTCAATCAGCTTTTTGCTGCTGTCAGCAAGGTTTAACACCTGCTCGGTATCACTAACTTTATGGCCGCCGACGGTAACGCCATCCAGCAGGGTTTTAACTTCAACATAGGTATAGGGGTTATTTTCCAGCTGTGCCGCGTCCCACACAAAACCTGCCATATGGGTTTTAAAGGTAAATAACGCCACGCGGGTACCCACGTTTTTAACCTCCGGGATCACGCTTGCGTCCCAGGTCAGCCCCAGCAGTTCAGTCGACATCGCTCTTTCCCGTATCATTCTTGATGCTGGTTATTATTTCACAGTTTTAGCACATCGCTAATATGACGTTTGAATCTGGGGAATAAGAGGCTTAAAGCGGAAGGAGGTTGGCCCTCCCCTGCGGGAGGGCCATGATGCTAATCAGTAATTACTTACTCACCACCACCAGCTTCTGGTTCACAAATTCCTTGATCCCCAGATCCGACAGCTCGCGGCCAAAGCCGGAGCGCTTGACGCCGCCGAACGGCAACTCCGGCGCAGTATCGGTCAGCGAGTTGATGTAAACCATCCCGGTTTCGATACGCGAGGCGAGGCCTTTGGCCCGCTCGATGTTCTGGCTGAAGATCGCGCCGCCCAGACCGTAGTGGGAATCGTTCGCCAGCTTCACCGCTTCATCATCATTTTTCACCACATAGATCTGCGCCACCGGGCCGAAGAACTCTTCAAAGTACGCCGGGTTATCACGGGTAATGTTGGTGAGAATGGTCGGTTCAAAGAAGTTACCTTTGTGGTCGACTGGCTTACCGCCATAGTGCAGCGTCGCGCCATTTTTCACCGCCTCGGCCACCTGTTTGGTCAGGGTTTCGACAGCATCTTTCGAGGATAGCGGGCCAAGGGTAGTGCTTTCATCCAGCGGATCGCCCATCTTCACCTGACGGAACGCCTCGGTGTATTTTTCAAGGAACTTATCCGCCACCGCCTCATGGATGATAAAGCGTTTCGCCGCGGTACAGACCTGCCCGGCGTTCTGCAACCGCGCCATGACACCCACTTTCACCGCTTTTTCCATATCGGCGTCGTCGAGCACCACGAACACGTCGTTACCGCCCAGCTCCAGCGTCGATTTTTTCAGTTTCTTCGCCGCCTGCGCAGCGACGATGCCACCGGCTTTTTCTGAACCGGTCAGCGCCACGCCCTGCACACGGTCATCGGCGATAATGTTTGATACCTGATCGGATGAAATAAACAGGTTGGTGTACGCCCCTTCCGGCGCGCCCGCTTCACGCACCAGATGCGCAAAGGCTTCGGCACAGTGCGGCACAATGCTCGCATGTTTTACCAGCACCGGGTTACCGGCGGCTAGGTTTGGGGCCAGCACACGCATCAGCTGATAATAAGGGAAGTTCCACGGCTCCACCGCCAGCAGTACGCCAATCGGGTGATGCTCAACCCAGGCGTCGCCCAGATCGGAGTCATATTTCACCGGCGCAAGGAAGGCTTTGGCGTTATCCGCGTAATAGCGGGCGATTTTCGCGCACAGCGCCACTTCGCCACGGCTCTGTTCAATCAGCTTACCCATGTCCTGGGTGGCAATTTTTGCCAGTTCTTCCTGCTGCTCTTCCATCAGATCGGCCAGGCGGTGCAGGATCGGCAGCCGCTGATCAATATCCCCTTTCGCCCAGTCGGAGTGGTAAAGCGCATCGGCTTTTTGCAGCGCGCTTTCGACGTCGGCATCGCTGTGGGGCGGATACTCTTTTACAAGCTCGTTGGTAAAAGGATTCATTGTCTGGTACGCCATATCAAATACCTCCTGATGGGCAGTAAAAAATGCTATCTGGGTTATTAATGGTAGACGTAACGACTGCGATTAAGCGTAAAGTTTCGTATAAACCTATGATTTTTCATTTCTGTATGGCGTTTTACGTGGCTTACCTTCTACCTTTATTACTTTGAAAAAAGGCAGAAAACAGAGGAGGCATCATGTCGCAATCAGCGGTTCGGGGAATGGATCACATCGGGATCACCGTCCCGGATATAGAACAGGCGACAGCCTTTTTCTGCGCCGCGCTGGGGGCAGAAGTGATATACACCTCCGTCGCGCCAGGGGATGAGGTCGATCAGGAGGCGCAGCAGAAAACGCTGCGTTTAACGCCCGGCACGCAGGTGAAAGCGGTGCGCATGCTGAAACTGCATCACGGTCCCGGCATTGAGCTGTTTGAAATGCACGGCGACGATCAACGGGAGCCGCCCAGGGCGAATGACTATGGTCTGCAACATTTTGCCGTGTATGTGGATGACATCGAGGCGGCCATTAAAAGCTTTGAACAGGCGGGGGGCGCAATGTTCACCGGGCCGAAAGCGCTGAGCTTTCCCCCCGAGCGCGGCGACGGCAACGCCTTTTGCTATGGCCGTACGCCCTGGGGCGGCATTATCGAAATGATCACCCGCCCCTCGCCGATGCCCTATGAACAGCACACTGCGCTTCGCCGCTGGCAGCCCTGAGTCAGTAGGCGCTATCGAGCTTCTCTTCACGCAGCCACGGATGGCTTCGCAGATAAGCATAAACTGCTGGTCCCGGCACCAGCGGCTCATATCCGTAAATATCATCAAGTGTTTTCAGGGTTTCCCGGAGTAACGGCGTCCGGCAGGACTGACGCACGGTTTCGGATCCCGTCCAGATTTCATACTGTAACTGGGCAATGATCCATAACGTAGGCCGCCACCAGTCATAGGCGAAGTTAACCTGTTTGATCACCGAGTGCGCGGCCTGACGCTGCGCCAGCATTGAAAAAAAGTTAAGTATGTTATCGAGGTGAAGGCGGGCAGCACGATCCACATCCGCCAGTTCTTTATCAGACGCTGTAGCCAGCTCTGGCCGGAATTGCGTGTAAATCTGCCGTGCTTTTTCAGGAAAAGGCAAACGCCCGACCGGGAATAGTCGGCTCGTTAAAAACATGCCGTAAGGCTTATGTCTTACGGCAATTAACAGGCATAAAAACGCGTCGTTTTTGACGGCCTGAAAACTGTCCGAGGTAAAGGTATTGAACAGTTCAAATACGCTTCGTTCGATGCTATCGATATTGCTGCGGCGTGTTTGTTCAATCTGCAATACCAGTGTGGTGACCAGCCCGGCAAAAGCCAGCGCACTGACCAGCACATTAAAAATATTATAAAAACTGATGGTCGGCTCGCCGATGCTGTAGCGTGAAAACAGTAGCGACATCGGAAAAATCATCACCCAGCACAACAGGATGACGCTGGCGATTAGCAGGACTCTTTTTTTCATCTTTTAAACTCTCCGTTTCATAAAAAGACGATACCTGTAATGCCGCGTTTTTTCAGCACGATTTTATTTCGACAGAAATGTGAGAGAATTTAATCTGTTGGATACGGTCAGGAGATCTATTCTTAAACCATGGATAAACTCGCTGAACTTAAACGCGCCAAGCGTCTGGCGCTGTCGCTACTGCTGATTGCAGCGGCGACTTTTGTGACGACCCTGTTTCTGCCGCCCTCGATCTGGGTCAGCGGCGTAAAGGCGGTTGCCGAAGCGGCGATGGTTGGCGCGCTGGCGGACTGGTTCGCGGTGGTGGCGCTGTTTCGCCGCGTCCCGCTACCGTTCATTTCCCGCCATACGGCGATCATCCCGCGCAATAAAGACCGCATCGGCGAAAATCTCGGGGTTTTCGTGCAGGAAAAATTTCTCGATACCCAGTCGCTTATTGATCTGATCCGGCGTCACGAACCGGCCCTGATCATCGGTAACTGGTTCAGTAAACCGGAAAATGCCGCGCGCATTGGGCAGAACCTTTTGCAGGTGATGAGCGGCTTTCTCGATTTGACTGATGACTCGCGCATTCAGCAGTTGCTCAAACGCGCAGTACATAAGGCCATCGATAAGGTGGATCTCAGCGGCACCTCCGCGCTGGTACTGGAAAGCCTGACCAAAAACAATCGTCATCAGGCGCTGCTGGACGCGCTTATTGCGCAGCTGGTCACGCTGTTAGGCCGCGAGAGCACCCGTACCTTTATCGCCGCGCAGATCGTGCGCTGGCTCAAAACCGAACATCCGAACAAAGCGCGGCTGCTACCGACGGAATGGCTCGGCGAGCACAGCGCCGAACTGGTCACCAGCGCGGTGAATTCCCTGCTGGCAGACATCAGCGCCGATCAGGCGCACCAGATCCGCCTTGCCTTTGATCGTGCCACGGTACGGCTGATCGAGCGGCTGAAAACGGATCCGGAAATGGCGGCAAAAGCCGAAAGCACCAAAACCTATCTGAAAGAGGATGAGGCCTTTAACCGCTATCTGGGGGAACTGTGGGGCGATCTGCGCGGCTGGCTGAAAGCGGATATGCAAAGTGACGACTCCCGCGTTAAACAGCGCATCACCGAAGCCGGGCTGTGGTTTGGCGAAACCCTTGTCGCCGACAGCGCCCTGCGCGCGTCGCTCAATCAGCACCTGGAGCAGGCCGCGCGCAGCGTTGCGCCGGAGTTCGCCCGCTTCCTCACCGGGCATATCAGCGACACGGTAAAAAGCTGGGACGCGAAAGATATGTCGCAGCAGATCGAACTGAACATCGGCAAGGACTTGCAGTTTATCCGCGTCAACGGCACGCTGGTCGGCGGCACTATCGGGCTGATTTTATTCCTGCTGTCACAGCTTCCGGCGCTGTTTTCACGCTTCTCTTTCAGCCTGTAACGCGCCTTGTCACACTCCGGCCTGCGGCGGATCAATTACGTAGCGGGTCGCCTCAAAGCGATTGAGGATCAGGTGCACCAGAAAAACCATGGTCAGAGTAACCAGCAGTGAGACGGTTACCGACGCAATGCGGTACACGTCGCTGAACACCAGATCCTGATTCGGATGCATGTTCTGTCCGAACATAATGCCGAGGGTGGTGACGCTGGCAAAGCCCACGCCCGCTCCGACTTTTTCCATGGTGTGCAGGCGCGCGCCGAAGGCCATGCCGAGGCCAATCAGCGGCATCATCAATAACATATGGCTGCTGTGATCGTAGAGCACCAGCTGCACCACCATCACATACATACAGCCCAGCACCACGCCGACGATACGCCACAGCGAACTTAACACCGCGCCGCGATAATGCATCGGGAAGAGTGACAAAATCCCCGCCATCAGCGCCGACAGCGAATCGCTCAGATTACAGACCTGGAAGACGATAAAAATCATCGTCGCCACCGTGCCGGACAACAGCGATTCGTGCCGCACGCGGGCGGCGTTTTTCTCGATCAGCGGCGGGCGCGTGCGCGGTTCGACATCCGGGATCAGGTAGTGCAGCACCGCGCTCAGGCATACCGCCATCACGCTGGCCTCCATGTTGGAGAACAGCAGCACATGCCAGTCGTTGGTGGGGTAGCTCATAAAATTGAGCATTACGCTCTGGCAAACCACGCCCATGGAGCCGAACAGGAACAGCGGCCCCTGGCTCATAAAGCGAAAACGGATCACGTACAGGCCAAACACCACCAGCGTCATGATCACCGGCCACTGCGACAGATAGCCGATGATCAGTACCATTTCGATGCAGTTGATCGCCGCACTCAAAATAAACTGCTTGGCCACGTGCCGGTTAAACATCGGCACCAGCGCCATCAGCATCAGCGGATAAACCACGAAAAAGACGCCGTACTGGGTGTTGTAAAAGCTTGAGATGCTGAGCGCGATCACCCCCGCCACCGCAATACGCATCGTCTGACGCAGATCGTTGGCAGTAAAGACGATCTTGTCGTGCGGCGTGAAAACGCGGGTCAGCGTGTTGTTAATAGACATAATGCAACAGGCTGACTAAATGGATTTGCAGCCCGGAGAAGAAGCGGGCGAACGGACCTTCGCTGTTATACAGCTGCACGGTGGCGCGCGCGCCGGTCGGCAGCCGCTGATCCAGCGGCTCATCCAGCGCGACGTGAATGCGCATACGCTGGGCATCGCGCACCCAGCGGTTAGAGGACTCCGGCGCAGACAGCTCGCCATTCACCGCTTCCTGCCCCGCCAGTACCCCCGCGTCGCGGCTGGTAACGTGCGCATGAAACACCTGGCCCGGCAGCGCGTCAAACACCACCGCCGCGTCAGATCCGGGATGCGTATGGCGCAGGCTCTTTTCCCGGAAATCGGCGATGATATCCGTCTGCTCGCTGACCAGCGCCAGCGCTGCGGATCCGGCAGCGGCGTTCCAGCCGGGGCTTAATTGCAGGTTACTCACCATGCCGTCCGCTTCGGCGCGCACTTTGGTCCACGCCAGATCCAGCTCTGCCTGGGTCAGCGCGTTGCGGTATTTTTGCAGCGTCACGTTGCGGCTGTCGTCCTTTTCGCCGCGCTCAATCATCAGCTCGCTGATGTTCGCCCGCAGCGCATTCACTGACTGTTCGCTGCTCTGCCAGGCGGTACGCACTTTATCCAGATCCTGTTGCGACACATTCTGCATGGCGCTTAAACGCTGATAACGGTTATAAGTAACTTTATCGTTTTGCGCGGTCAGCGTGGCGGTTTTCAGGCTCGCCTGGGCTGCGGCAATTTTCGCGTCCAGCTGTTGATTGGTGAGACGCGCCTGTTGCAGGGCAATTTGCGCGGCTTCCACTTTGTTGATGAATGGCGTGGGATCCAGCTCAAACAGCAGATCGCCCTTCTTTACCGGGCTGTTGTTATGCACGTGCACCTGCGCGACATAGCCCGCCACGCGCGAAGATACTGGCGTCACCACCCGCATCACGGTGGCATCCGGCGTCAGCGGGATCCAGATATCCGCGACAATAAAATAGACAAACATCAGCAGGAAAGAGGCAATACTCACCCTTACCCAGCGGGCAAATTTTTGTTCAGGCGTCATCATCATTATATCTTCGTGGTTACTGTGCAGACGGGCAGCCGGCTAAGCTAATGGTTATCAGGGGAAGGATCAAGAAAGCGGCAACAAGAGAGCATGGAATGCGAAAAAGTGATCGTGATCACATAAAGACGTTAAAAAAAGGCCCGGTCAGCGCTCGCCGCCGGGCTATGTCATCAGCATACATCGTCGCGTTTAAGTCCCACATCACGCAGCTGGGCTTCGCTCATCTGGCTGAGTATGCGCTGCGTCCTTGCCCGAAGACGCCACTGCTTAAACGCCCGCCAGATCAGAACAAAGCCGATAAAAGGCCGTTTGGGTCGGTTTTCAAAGAATTCCATGATTGCTCTCCTCGCCGGAACAGAGCCTTATCATGGGGAAATACCGGCCAGCAATACAGATGCACAAAATGCTTTTCTTAACCATACAGATCCGCTAAAACAGCAGTTGAATGGCATTTTTGCCGCTGCTCTGTACTGGTCTTGCGATCTGTACGGGTCTGATAAAGGATACAGCATGACGCGTTACCAACATCTGGCCAATCTGCTGGCCGAACGCATTGAGCAGGGGTTATACCGCAGCGGCGAAAAACTGCCTTCCGTGCGCGCTCTGAGCCAGGAGCACGGCGTCAGCATCAGCACCGTACAGGAAGCCTATCGGGTGCTGGAAAATCTTCAATTGATCGTGCCGCAGCCGCGCTCGGGCTATTTTGTGGCTCCCCGCAAAGTACAGCCGCCGGTACCGGCGATGTCCCGCCCGGTACAGCGTCCGGTCGAGATCACCCAGTGGGACGAAGTGCTGACGCTGCTGGACGCGCGAAGCGATCCCGCCATCACCTCCTTTGGCGGCGGCGCGCCGGACATAGCCCAGGCCACCCTGAAACCGCTGTGGCGTGAGATGAGCCGCGTGGTGCAGCACCATAAGCACGATGCGTTCAGCTACGATGACCTGGCGGGGCGGCGTGAACTGCGCGAGCAGATCGCCCGGCTGATGCTCGACAACGGCGCGGTGCTGAGCGCCGACGAAATCATCATCACCAGCGGCTGTCACAGCGCCATGGCCATTGCGCTGCTGGCGGTGTGTAAACCGGGAGACATTGTGGCGGTGGAGTCGCCGTCATTTCACGGCACCATGCAGATGCTGCGCGGGCTGGGTATCAAAGCCATTGAAATCCCGACCGATCCTGATACCGGCATCAGCGTGGAAGCGCTGGAGCTGGCGTTTGAACAGTGGCCGATCAAAGGCGTCATTCTGGTGCCCAACTGCAATAATCCGCTGGGCTTTGTCATGCCCGACGCGCGCAAACGGGCGATGCTCACCCTGGCGCAGCGGCACGATATTGTGATTTTTGAAGATGATGTCTACGGCGAACTGGCTTTTGATTACCCGCGTCCGCGCACGCTGAAGTCTTTTGATATTGATGGGCGCGTACTGCTATGCAGTTCCTTTACCAAAACTATCGCCCCCGGCCTGCGCATTGGCTGGATCGCACCGGGACGCTATCACGATCGCGTATTGCATATGAAATACGCCGCCAGCGGCACCAATGTGCCCACCACACAGATGGCGATGACGGCTTTTATCCGCGACGGGCATTATCATCGTCACCTTCGCCGTATGCGGCAGTCCTATCAACATAATATGGACACCTTTACCTGCTGGGTGCGCCAGTATTTTCCCTGTGAAATCTGCGTCACGCGCCCGAAAGGCGGCTTTATGCTGTGGATCGAACTCCCCGAGACGGTCGACATGGTATGCGTGGCAAAACAGCTGAGCCGGCTGAAGATCCAGATCGCCCCCGGCTCGCTGTTTTCCGCCTCCGGCAAATACCGCAACTGCCTGCGCATCAACTGCGCCCTGCCCACCGACGAGCGTCACCGCCAGGCGCTTAAGCAGCTCGGCGAAGCGGTGCAGATTGCGCTGGAGGCGTGAGGCGTGAAACCTTTTGTCGGGTGGCGCTGCGCTTACCCGACCTACAGGGGAAGGCATTGCTGTAGGCCCGGCAAGCCTGCGCCGCCGGGCATGGCGGGATTATTCGTCGAAGTACCAGTAGCCCTGATTAACCAGCGCGGTCAGTTCGGCGACGAACGCCGGATTGTTCAGCGCATCGCCCAGCTCGTTTTGCCCCACCAGCGTGAAGCGGCAGAGCGCATCGGTGGCGACGGGATCCACGGTGTCCAGCGGCTCGCTGTTGACGAAGAACCGCCCGC
Source organism: Enterobacter sp. SA187 (assembly GCF_001888805.2). Lineage (NCBI taxonomy): Bacteria > Pseudomonadati > Pseudomonadota > Gammaproteobacteria > Enterobacterales > Enterobacteriaceae > Enterobacter > Enterobacter sp. SA187. The sequence goes on along the minus strand of NZ_CP019113.1, from coordinate 1,759,655 downwards.
CGATATTCAGCACCCGCAGCCCACTCAGGCGAGAAAGCACTTCGCCGCCCTGTAAGGCGTCGAGGATCTCGTCTTCCGCATAGGGCGGCTCGGCAGGCGCGATGTCCAGCTCGTGGCGCGGCGTGGTGGCAAAGCGACCAAACCAGTTCCGGAAATCTTCCGGCTGGTTGATCATGTCGATCATCATCCCGCGCAGACGCGCCAGCTCGTACTCTTCCACCCGGCCCGGATGCTCGCGGCAGGTCAGATCCGGATCGCTGTAATGCTCGCCGCCCAGATCGTTTTCCAGCGCATAATCGGCGAAGCTGCTGATCAGATCGCGGCCGTTCGGCCCGCGGAAGCCCACGGAATAGTTGAGCGCCGTTTCATGGGTGAAGCCATCGTGCGGGAAGCCCGGCGGAATGTAGAGGATGTCCCCCGGCGCCAGATCTTCATCAATGATCGGTTCAAAAGGATCAACATGCAGCAGCGCCGGATGCGGACAGAACTGACGCATCGGCAGCTTGTCGCCCACGCGCCAGCGGCGGCTGCCCATCCCCTGAATGATAAACACATCGTACTGATCGATATGCGGCCCCACGCCGCCGCCCGGCACGGAGAAGGAGATCATCAGATCGTCCAGCCGCCAGTCCGGCAGCACGCGGAACGGGCGCACCAGTTCAGCAGAAGGCGCATGCCAGTGATTCACCGCCTGCGCCAGCAACGACCAGCCGGTTTCGCCCAGCCCGTCGAAATCCTCAAACGGCCCGTTGCTGGCCTGCCACTGACCATTCTTGTGGCTGACGAGGCGGCTGTCCACCTCCGGCTCCATCGCCAGGCCCGCCAGTTCATCCGGGGTGATGGGATCGACAAAATTCGGCAACGCGTTTTTCAGTACAACGGGTTGTTTCTGCCAGTATTTTTCAAGAAATTCCGGCCAGTTAAGATTCAGTTGGTACGCCATACGATCCTGCCTGCGAGAAGATAAACGGCCCTGATTATAAAGAGGGCGCAGGCCTGGCCGCCTTGTCATGGGTCAAGGGTTGGCGTGGCGCTGCCCGATGCGCATGGCGCTGTACAGCGAACACAGCTCAAGCAGGCTTTTGGTGCCGGTGCGTTTCATCAGGCCATTGCGCTGCACGCTGACGGTGGTCGGGCTGACGCCGCGGATTTGGGCGATCTCCTCCAGCGAATGCCCGCGCAGTAACAAGCGCATGATCTGCTGCTCGGCGGCAGTAAATTTAAAGGGCGCGGCACGGTAGCCCGCGCGCTGATTTTGCTCCGCCAGCAGGAGCATGATGGTCAGCGCCTGGCGTAGCTCCTCCACGCCGAGGTTTTCCGCCAGACTCAGTTTTATCAGTCCGGGAAACAGACGGTTTATCGCGTCGAAATGGCGCTCGTCAGTAATGAAAATAGCGTGGTGAACGGGCGGGTGGGAAAAATACAGGGCGTAGATCTCCACAATATCCATGCCGGAGGTGACATAGATGCACGACGGACTGGCACGGTTCCCCCCGCCCCGCTCCTGGTACAGTTGATTAAGGATTTTCTCTATTCCGTAAATGTAGAAACGATCTTTTCCGTAGACGGTCATATTCGGGCTCCAGAGGTAATATTGTTATTGGCCTTCTGCATGGAAGACTTTTTTTGAATTTTGTGCAGGCCATCGGCGTGATGTTCCTGCTTGTTTAAGCTTTGTTTAAGTTAGCGTGGGATGACATTTTGCTGTCTCTATACCAGTAATATTATGCCTCCAGCCATGACACGCTATTTTCAAATGCGAAATAACTTATTATCCAGGAATAAATTTATTGTCAAACATGACCTCTACTGTAAACCACGTTCATTCGGCTCGTAAAAATAGACGACCAGCAAGTTATCACATTGATATTATTGAATATAAATCACCAGGAATATCTTTACAAATGCCATGTTAATTAATTTAGGCGCATTTTTAATACTCTGATCGCAGTCTCAAAACGCCATTTCATTTTGTGCAAAAGTCTATTCCACAAAATCAAAATAACCTCAAACTGCTGACTGGCAGAGAACATCTTATACCTGTGGACTACTAAAAATAGGGGATCCTATGTTGCGCTCATTGTTATTATTAACTGTACCTTTCGTGAGTATTGCGGCTCAGGCAGTGACCTTTGATTATCGTCACGAAATGAACGACAGCGGCGGGAATAATCATAAAGATCGTCTGGCGGTATCACACCGTTTTGCCAATGGTTTTGGCTTATCGCTGGAAGGGAAATGGAAAGGTTCCCAGGATAAAGACAAAGCCTTTGACGAAACCGTCAGTAATGGCACCGAGGTAGTGGCGAGCTACGTTCATAAAATTAATAAAACCTTTCAGATAGAACCGGGCTTTTCACTGGATACCGGCTCGTCATCCAACAATTACCGCCCGTATCTGCGTGGCAAAGCCAATCTCACCGATGACGTCAGCGCGTCATTGCGCTACCGGCCTTACTTCAAGCGTAACTCCGGCAATATCGGCTCGCAGAAAGACACCTCAGAGAACGGCTACAACCTGACCAGCGTACTGTCATGGAAATTCCTGAAAGACTATCAGCTGGATTATGAGCTGGATTATAAAAAAGCGAATTCCGCAGGCGTGGTGCTGGCAGATAACGATAGCCACGACTGGACGCACGATTTTAAGCTGACCTACAAATGGGATAAGAACTGGTCCCCTTATATGGCGATTGGTAATGTTTCCGGCAGCAAGTTTACCGATGAAAGACAAACCCGTTACCGCGTCGGCGTGAAATATTCTTTCTGATGACATCCGGGCAGCAGCATAAAAATAAAACCCTTATTTGACTGAGAGGCAAATAATGAAAATTTCAGGATTAGCACTGGCGATAAGTTGTCTGAGTCTGTTCTCTGCTCACGCCATGGCGCAGGAGAGCGAACGCCTGAACAGCGTTAAAACGTTCGCGGACACCGTCTTTGATAAGGCGGGGGATAATTACGGGCACAACGTGCCGCTGCTGGCAAACGGCGTCGATCCGCGCACCGGCAAACAGATGGAGTGGATCTTCCCGGACGGCAAAAAAGCCGTGCTGTCGAACTTCTCTGCCCAGCAGAACCTGATGCGCGTGCTGGTCGGCCTGAGCAATCTCACCGGCGACGCAAAATATAAACAGCGTGCCGAAGACAATGTGCGCTACTACTTCGACCATTATCAGGATGCCAGCGGCCTGCTGTTATGGGGCGGCCACCGTTTTGTGGATCTGAAAACGCTCCAGCCGGAAGGCCCGAGCGAAAAAGAGATGGTTCATGAGCTGAAAAACGCTTACCCCTATTACGATCTGATGTTTGCCGTGGATAAACCCGCCACCACGCGCTTTATCAAAGCGTTCTGGAATGCGCATGTTAACGACTGGAAAACGCTGGAAACCAGCCGCCACGGGGAATACGGCAAAGCGATGGGCAAGCTCTGGGAGAACGATTTTGAGCAACAGCCGCCGTTTTTCGCCACCAAAGGGCTGAGCTTCCTGAATGCCGGAAACGATCTGATCTACTCCGCCTCGCTGCTCTATCAGTACGATCATGATGAAGGGGCGCTGCGCTGGGCGAAGCGTCTGGCGGAACAGTATGTGTTACCGCGCGATAAAAAGACCGGCCTGGGCGTTTATCAGTTCACGCAGCCGCTCAAACGCGCGGAAACCACCGACGACACGGACACTAACTCGAAATACGGCGACCGCGCCCGGCGCCAGTTCGGGCCTGAGCTGGGTGCCGACGCGCTGGAAGGCAACATGATGCTGAAAGGCCGCACCAGCACGCTTTACTCCGAGAACGCGCTGATGCAGCTGGCGCTGGCAAAATCCCTCGGTAAGGATGGCGACGACATCAAAAAATGGACGCTCGACGGCCTGAAAGCCTTCGCCACTCATGCCTATGACGCACAGACCAACACCTTCCGTCCGATGCTGGCGAATGGCACGGATCTGTCGGGCTATGAGTTAAAACGTGACGGTTACTACGGCAAAAAAGGCAGCATCCTGAAGCCCTACCCGGCGGGCAACGAGTTTCTGCTCACCTATGCCAGGGCCTGGACGCTGGAGCCGGATCCGGCGATGTGGATAGTGGCGCGCGGCATTGCGCAGGGCCAGGGGCTGGGGGACATCGGCGCGCCAGGCGGCACGGACACTAATCTGAACCTGAACACCGATAACAACGAGCCGTACGCCATTTTCGCGCTTATCGATCTGTGGCAGTCCACCGGCAATAAAGACTATCTGACGCTGGCGGACCGCGTGGCGACCAACATCCTGAATACCCGTCGTCTGAACGGCTTCTTCGTCGACGACCCGCAGGCAGAGTTCGCCAGCATCGACCATATCGCGCCTTATGCGCTACTGGCGCTGGAAGCCGCCTTCCGTAATCAGCCCGACGCGGTGGCTCCTTTCCTTAACGGCGCTGGCTTCACCGAGGGCGCATATCTGCTGGCGGACGGCACGGTGCGCTACTCCACCCGCGACGATGAGCTGTTCAAACTCAAACCGGGCGAACAGTTAAAACCGAACGGCAAAAAATAACCCAACGCCCCCGTCCCGCGACGGGGGTTGCCGTTTAACGCGCGCCGCTACCGATACGCTGCCCCAGTTCGCGGGCGGCGGTCAGATAATCCTCCGGACGCGGCAACTGCGAGGGCAGCATCCACTCCGCCGCCCAGAACTGCGCGCCGCAGTAACCAAAAATACCGTGCTCCAGCTGCGTTTTCATCGCCTCAAAGTAGTTGTGCCGCTGATAGACGTCCTCCGTCGCCGCCCCCAGCCCCACCAGCCAGACGTTCAGCCGACCGAGTTTTTTCAGCAGCTTGCCGTCGGGCGACTCTTCGTAGGCCCAGCCATTTGTAAACACGCGATCGATCCAGCCCTTCATCATGCCGGGCATTGACCACCAGTAAATCGGGAACACCAGCACCAGATTGTCGGCGGCGTCGATGCGCTGCTGCTCCCGGCGCACGTCGTCAGGCACCGCACGCTGGCCGCTGAACGCCTGATAATCCACCTCCTGATACGCTGGCGCGAAGTTCTCCTGATGTAAGTCGGCAATCTCCACGCAATGCGCCCTGTCGGCGCTGGTGATGCCGTCGGCAATATGGTTCGCCACGCTGCGGGTGAGCGAGGTGAGAGACGGGTGAGAGGTGACGATCAGAGTTTGCATAGGTTTTCCTCATTGCTTCTGCCGGGGAACTCTTTTACTCTTGAATCTGAAGTTACCTTTAGTAACTTACTAATGGTAACTTAGCGATGGATGATGCCGTTGTCAACAGGAGGCCCGACGATGACGCAAAAGCGCATGAGCAAAGAAGACCGTTTTGAGCAATTACTGGAGGCGGCCTGGAAACTTATTGGTCAGGAGGGCACCGAATCCCTGACGCCCGGCAGGCTGGCGGAGTTTGCCGGCGTGACCAAGCCACTGGTGTACAACCATTTCGGCTCCCGCACCGGGCTGTTTATTGCGCTGTACCGGGACTTTGAAGCGCGCCAGGCGCAGATCTTTACCCAGTCGATTTCCCGCAGCGGCCCGACGTTGCACGACAAAGCCAGCGCCATCGCCCTGGCGTACATCAACTGCGTGCTGACCCAGGGCATTGAGATCCCTGAGGTGCTGGCCGCGCTGAGCGCATCGCCCGAAATGGAGGTGTTTAAGCTGGAATACGCGCGGGATTTCGTGCACCTGTGCCGCGACCTTCTGCTGCCCTTCTCTCCTGATAAGGCGCTGCCTGATGCCGGTTTATGGGCGATTTTTGGTGCTGCCGAGGGGCTGAGCTATGCAGCGAAGACCGGGGAACTGGATGCGGAGGCGGCGGTTGAGGAGTTGATGGAGGTGATTATGGGGGTTGTGGGGCGGGGGTAAAGACGTACGGAGGTTTAACCGGACTTGCTCTTTACCAGAGCAAGGATCTGCGTTTTGTCAGCACCAGAGAGCGTAGCCCAATGAAGTGTGAGTTCTGCTAACTCATCATCTGCCATGTAGAAATATGCGAGGGGAACCTCCAGCGCGGCGGCAAGCTGCTGCGCCGTTTCGATACTGGCCTGATGCACGCCCTTCTCATAACGATTGATGCGGGTACTCGCCACAAACTCATCTATCCCGGCACGTATGCCAAGACTTTTTTGTGATAGCCCTTTCGCGAGACGCGCTGCCTTGAGGCGCTGGCAAAAGATGTCGGAGTAATTGCTGGTAATTTTCATGGCTACGATAGTCGTAGTTTTACCAGCCGGCAGATACTACGAGAAACGTAGTATTGATTTCAGTTCAGGCAGTTAGCTGGTCTGGCGCAAAGGCTGTGATTTTCAGAAATTCAATATTGCGTAGCGCCTTCCATACACCTCACAGCCTTTGCACTCTATTTCATAAAAATCTCGGTCGATCCGCATAACTACGAAATTCGTAGTTTTAGGTTTAGACTCCATACTACGAATAACGTAGCATTTATGCGGTAACGGTTTTACTTACATGACACGTCAGGAGGGATTATGACAACAGGTTGGCATTCGGCAGATATCATCGCAGGCTTACGTAAAAAAGGAACGTCACTGGCAGCGCTGTCGCGCGCTTCGGGATTGAGTTCCTCCACGCTGGCGAATGCGCTTACGCGTCCGTGGCCTAAAGGGGAGCATTTGATTGCGGAGGCGCTGGGGGTGGATCCGAGCGTGATATGGCCCGAAAGATATGTGGGGAAGGATGGGAAGAAGGTGGACAGGCGGGGGTTGATGAGAGGAGTTGGTGATAAGGGAAAGAGTGAAGCATAGTGGGTCTGAGGTAAGAGCATTAAAGCCGCCGGTGGCGGCTTTGAGTGGTACGAAGGCGGGATTTTCCTTTATTTAATTTATTTAATATTAATGGATTATGAGATTTTATTTTGAGAGCTTGCCCCAAAACGAGGCATAAAATTGAATACTGCATGGAAGATCAGAAAATTGCGTGATTATTTTCCAGGACCGAAACGGATTTCAGAATGCGGCTTCTCCCGGCATTGCGCCAGCCGAGATGCTAAATTTCTCAAATGCAGCTCCAGCTTGTGGCCATTCGGGTCAAGAATTTAGAAAGATTTCCCTTCGCTTTTGTTGTCTTTATAGAATGTCACTCCCGCCTGTTCCAGCTTATATGAGAACGGCTCAAAATCCTTTGGCGTGACGTTGAGTGCGTAATGTGTGTCGTCGCTTTCCTGCGGGGCCACGTAGTTACGGGATACGTCATAAGAAAGACAGATCCAAAGGTCACTACAGGTAAGGTATGCGTCGGTATCCCACTCAGCATCTAGCTGCAACCCTAACAAATCGCGCCAGAAGCTCAGGCTGCCCTGCAAATTACTGGCGGCAAGCGTTAAGTGGTTCAGAGATTGAAGCATAGGGATACCTATATGTTTAATCGTTAACTATTGCAGCAGCAATCCAAAGAAGTGGCATAATAAGGTGGCATTTATTCTCTTAAGCCATATTGTAGAAAGGATTGAATGAATATAATTACGTTTACTCGTGATGAATGCCGATGCATTCTCTCCATTCCGAACCTTTAACCATACGCATATACTCTAACTGCGCAGGCTGGAACTATAACTAATATTCATGGTCAAGAAAATTATATTTAAGTTGTTAAACATGCCTGTATTATCCATTAAATCCCCAAGAATAAATTACTATTTCACCATCCATTAAATATAGCATACCTAAAGAACCTCAACAAAGATATTAAAAAATAACCAATTTATATTTAATTATTAAGAAGAGCAAATGATAACTCTGTTTTTATTTTTTCTTTACCAATGGGTTTTAATCCATTCAATACTTTTTCATAAAAAGCTTTAGACTCATCTGAACTTATAATAATCAGAACAAATTCTTTAACCGCGCAATATAAATCATCGTAGTCCACACCTGAAGGCGTGTAATAACCATGAGCCAATAGCATTTTATTTCTCAAAGAGTTTAGCTTCCATATTTTTTTGCTCAATTCATTATCTTTCCTTCTGGAAAAGTATTCCTTAATCAACTCACCAACACCATGTATTTCATTAACATCACCTTTGAAAGACAATCCACCATAATCATTTACTTCAATTACATTATTATCCAAATAGTGGTAAATTAATGCTGTTTCCACAGCCCTCTGCAAATAAAGATAAGCAATACAATATTCATTCCTATTCTTATTAAATAAAGATAAATTCAAGAATAATGCCACGTAAAAAATTAATGCATCAATATTATTGGCTTTAACCATTACTAGGTAATTTTCAATGCACTTTACTATATCAAACAAATCAGGGCAGTTTTTATAAGCATCACACAATGCGGCATTTAAACGATTGGATATTGTCGCGTTTCTTAATGACCTATACAGATCTTTTTCCATCTCATTGTAACGACAGATACCAATAGATGTTTTATACAATGAAAAAATAACAATGTTATAATCAATGTATGGTTTTAGATTCTTTTCAATATTCGGAATTGAAGAATAATATAGACTTATATTTTTTTGAATCTCTCGGGTATTGTATATGACTGATTCAATATCTTTGGATTCAAGATAATCAATAAATGATGCAGCCAACGGATTCTGCTCCTTTGTCTGAATATTATCTTCCTCGTAAAAATCCAAATTATAGTCTGAACCCCCATTAAGATAACTTAATAACAAACACAACCCATTTAAATCATTTTTATTTAATGGTGAAAAACCAACATAAATTTTAGGTGATATTAAATAACTAGCTATCTTATTATATACATCTTTATCTCCATTAATTATGATGAAATCAACTACTTTTGATTTGAGATCCTCCTCGAGGATCTCAAAAACATCAGAGTCATTATAAAATCTATTGAGGTTAACACATAACATTTCCATAGAATTCATTCATCCAAAGACTCGAACTCACTAGCCTCTTCAACTAACTCTGGAGAAATATCATTTAAACCAAACACATCTAATTCAAGGTTTAAAGCACTTCTAAGATCATTTTGGACATTTATAATATCTTTTTTAACATAATCATCCACTAAAAAATCAAATTTACTAGTAATTTGATCTTTAGAGATAATTCCGTCCTTATAATCTTTCATTTCTCTTTTCTTTTTAATTTCTTCTTCTTGTAATAGATTTCGTAACTCATTATCTATTGAATTATCTATTGGATAATTAGTTTTAAATACCTTTGTCTTATTTTTACGATATGAAGCCATATACTTGTTAAGACAAGAATAAGATAAATTCCTTAATTCTTCATTAAAAGAATTTAAAAGTTTATCGTTATCGGTATTAATTACAGAAGCTGATAATCGTTCACGTACTTTTTTATTAGAAAGCATTGATAAAATTAAATATGATATACCGTTGCGCACTTCATTAGTAGGATTAATTCTATTTGAAAGAAAAATAAAATTTTGGCAAAAACTTTTCCTGAAGTCAATAAGCTCATCAACTTTATTATCAAGTTCATCAATCAATTGAAAGAAGAAATTATTTGAAAATTCTTTTGTTAAACCAACTCTATTTCCTATTTTTAATATGTCACTCCAGACCAAAAATATTGCTCGTTGGAAAATTGCATGGTTTAAAAAGGTAAAACACTGTTCTTTCTTACAGTTTTTAACATCTTCTTCAAATAGTCTTAGATTATGTCTAGCATCTCTATATCTTTCAGTATCTGGAATTGGCATATATTCCAGTAAATTTTCCATAACAGGTTTAAATGCAATTCCACCATGAGAGTCTGTTTCGGACTTATCCCTTAATCGAGCTATCTCTTTAATAAAACAATCATTTGCAGGCTTAAAGAGATTACTTTCGAAAAATAATCTTTCTAATAGTGGAACAACATTTTTCAAAATTTGAGATAAAATATGTTTCTTTTGTGACAACGAAAACCTATCCCATGAAACCTTTGGAAATTCTAGATGGTCATCATTTTCAGATGGATGAACGATATATTTAATTTCATCAAAACCTATAAAGTACTCATTTACAAATTTATTTTTACCGAATGTTTCAGCCAACGCTTTTTCTATTACACCAATACTAGTCAGATAGTAACTACGATTAATTTCTGTTGAGAGTTTCTTCTTCTTTTGATTCCATTCAATTTGTGCAAGTCCCTCAATACCTCTTTTAGATAAGACAAAGGAACAAAAACTTCGACAGATTAGGCTCCCCATATTGCCTTCTGAAAGCAAGATATTAAAATGCCCGCCGACCTGCTCAGCATTTTTATTGACGTCGACAAATAACTGTCTAAATATCTCTGGAACTTTTGGTATCACATGTTTAGTCTGTTCTACAGACTGAGCCACCTCTAAAGTCGAGTCAGGTGAAAATAATATACATACAGGTACAGCCATTTCACTCAACGAGTCTCCATTTTCAGCATAAACTTCCTGAAGAGCTTTTAAGCGGTGCTGACCATCTATGACTATTAGTTTTATCCCTCGTTCAATCCCATTGGATAGATTAATTTCAATTTGAGTAGGTTCTCTTGCTACGTTAATTGAGTTGTTCTTATCCGCTAAGGACGGCGTGATTGTATAATTTCGATCCTCTAAATGAGTAAGCTTGAATAAGCCATCCCATTTCCTAAGATAACCTTCACGCCCCCCTATAGATATTTTATCAATTTGCTGCTGGCTATAATATTCTTCCATTGTATTTTTTGATACTGGGATTGCGGCAACAAGTAAAGGTGGAAAAAATATTGTCCTTGACTTAGAGTCGTTGTTTGTAAGATAAGGTTTAATTTCAGTTTCTACTCTAACCAAATCTAAATCCCGCTGTAACAGTTGATCAAAGTCTATTTTATCCCCAGGCTTAATTTCCCTAGCAAAAGTCAATTGATGTAATTCACTGGCCTTCATTGAAGTTAAAAAATACTCAATTGGAAAACTATTTATTGTAGAAAAACGTCCAAAAGAACCTGTTTTTTTGAAGAAATATATATCTTCCTGATTAAAAATGCCGAATGCATCATTAGTAGACATTTTGACCTCGATTCAAATTTGCAATAGTCACGCTACCGCCCAAGGGTTAGTGGCCATCCCCAGACCTAAGCTAGAATTAATGAATGTTCACTACATGTAATACAAAAAAATATAATTATCAACATTATAGGTGACATCATTGCGAGGGATCACGCAAAAATCATCATTTTTACAAAAAAATAAAAGAGGTAATTTATGGTTAATCACAAAATCCACCCTGAGTGGCTGACGCTGGACGAGGCCGCAGAAGTCATCCGACAGCACGATATCACTTTGCTGCCTGTCGACCAGATCCGCCATGCCCTGCACGGCGATCTGCCACTCTCAGTCTACTTCCCTTCGCCCGTACTTCTTAAATCACTCAATCCACCTTGCCGCTTTGCCTGCCGGAGCAATAAATCTCTCTTTCCACCTTCGTAGTGCATCAAACCCGGCAACTGCAAAGCGATGGTAAACATGTCGCCGGCAGACGCGACGCGACTCTGCTACTGACCACCAGCTACCTGTGGAATTTGCCGTTAATCGGCCTTGAGCGCCTACTGCTCCACCAGCATCTGAAGAAAATGTTGAATCGCCTTTGCCCCGATGCAACCAGATTAACATTGTGGTCAGCGATAAGAATGACAGCTACTACTAACTCTGCTGCCGCAAATCGTTGTGAGGGCTTTTACTGGAACTGCTCGCCACGCAAAACAATCTTCAGAAAGAGCTGCGTCTGCTGATTGGCCAACTCCATGGTAATGGCCCCAATGACCTTAATTCCCGGCTCAGTCTGTCCGACTGCTCCCTGTAGGACACGCTACCTCCTTACGCACTGTTCGTCATCCGCCATACCCAGCTGGAGGCTTTTTTGGATCACTATCAACCAGAATCAAAAGAGCGGATCACTTCCACGCTTTCCCGTTTTCTATGGCTGGACTGCAAGCACAACCCGCAACTGAAAGATGAAATGCTGGAGCATTCCTACAAATTGCTGAACATTTTTGAATGCTGGGCACGTGAGGATGGTATGCACCTGCCGCTGAGCCCCGAAGCGCTGAATACCGCGCTCCAGCGCGGCGCACCGCCGTAACGCAATCAACTAATCCTTTCAACTATCAACTCTCACTAACCCAGATAAGGATTTTTACTGCTTGGCAGGGACGCTGCTTCTTCGATAACCACACCCATCGTGTTGATGTGAGCGAATCTGGACATAGAAGGAATGATTATGAATAGCGGCAAATTTTTACGCTTACGCCTGGTGGAAGACAAAATCGGCTTCGGTAAATCATGGATTTATCGGCAAATCCAGCTGCAACAGTTTCCGCCGTCCATCCGACTCAACAGCCGCCACGTCGCCTAGCTGGAAAGCAAGGTGGATGCCTGGATCCACCAGCGCATCCGGCTTACCCGTGATGTCTGAATACCTGAGGAAGATTATGTGCGCCTCACACCTGCTGAATCGCTGGCTTCACGGTGCCAGCACTACCGGAAAAGAGGAAATGGTCCAGGTCAGCCTAGAGCAAATCCAGCCGTTTCGCCTCAATCCCCGCGTCATCCGCAACCCCGGCTATGAGGCACTGAAAGCGTTATTTCACACCCGTGGGCTGGATAACCCGCCGGTATTGACCCGTCGTCCCGGTGATGAAAAGTATATGCTCGCCAGCGGTGGGAATACGCGCCTCGCCATCCTCAATGAACTGTGGCAGGAGACGCAGGATGAACGTTACCACCGCGTCTGCTGGCCGTTTCGTCCGCGGCCCGAAACGCTGTCAACGCAGCAGGGCAAATTCCAGTGCCTGCTCGACCATCTGGAGGAAAGCGATCTGCATAACGGATTGATGTTTATCGAACGGGCGGAAGGTATTCTGCATCTGCGCGATCTTTACCACGAGGCAGGCATTGGATGCCTGACGCAATTGACGCTAGCGGAGCAACTCACCCGCGATGGCTATCCCGTCAGCCTGTCGCAAATCAGCCGGATACTACAGACCGTAGACTGGCTGCTGCCCTGCATTCCCAACGCGCTGTACAGTGGTCTTATCCATAAGGTTATCGACCGCCTGCTGGCGCTACGCAGCGCGGCGGAATAGGCTTGGACCAAACTGATGGCGCTGGGATGCCAATTTGCCGACCTGTTCAGCACCGCGCTCGCCGCCTGGCCTTATGACGCCAGCCGCGATGACGGTTTGGGTGATACGGGTGGTGGTGGCTATCCAGTGTGTAAGAAATGGTGGTCCGATGATGATGCGGGGCTGAAAAATCGACTACTGAAGCAGGTCGATACGACGCTCTGGCAGCGGCTGCAAAACTGGAGCAGTCGAAAGAGGAATATGAAGAAGTGGTACTACGCTCAATGGTGAGCCCACGCAATATGCAGGTGTCGCAGGATGGGCGAGTGTACAACGGGTTTGGCGGGAATGCGGGAGATAACTTGAATGCATCGCAAGCATTAAGTGGTTGGGGAGTATCGCCGGAATGTCGGTTTCCAGCCTCGCTTTTTCCCTGCTTTCGACAGCGTGCGCCAGGCGTTGCCGATGCTGCAGGCATTCCTTGGAATGGCCCTTGTGATTTGTATTCCTGTGACTCTGCTGTTCTCTGCGTGGGAATTAAAAACCGTGGTTACGCTGAGCTTCGTGCAATTCGCCCTGTTCTTGCTTACCTTCTGGTGGGAGCTGGCCGGTTGGTTGGATAGCTGGCTGATGGAGATGATTTATAGCGAGAGCTTCGCATTTCTACCTGTACGGCTTACAGAACACTTCTGATGATTTGATCGTGATGGGAACCATGTTTGTGGTGCTGCCTGCGTACTGGCTTGGGGCGCTGACATGGGCGGGGGTGAGAGTTGTCGTGGCTGTGACCCGGGTCATCTCTGCGGGAAGTAAAGATGTTAAGAACGGTGCCAAGCAAGTAGAGAGGATGATGCCAAGGTAAAAGTCTATGGTAATACATGTATATAGTAACAAAGTCAGTCACCTACTATAAAAAAGAATTATTTACGTTAAAAAAATTCAAAAATGCCTGTTGATTACGTAAAATATTACGTAATCATTTTCTTATATTTTAAAGGGACATAACAATGCAGCCTTTTGACGCAGATTATTGTTACTCATTCCCTGCTGTGCGTGGGATTCAGGCAGGTCGCCCATTTTATATCGCTACCTGCCCTATGCGAATCATACCTAAGATCTTCAACTTCGATGAGAATGAAGTCCCACCAGAGCTACGGGCTCAGCGTATCCTAAATAAGTCTCGAATCCCCGAGATGGTGAGATATCTTCTTGAAAATCCGAAAGACTATGTTTTTTCAGCCTTAACCGCATCAATAGCAATTGATGTCCAATTTGATGAGTTTCCTGGCTCAAATAACCTCGGAATGTTACGCGTCCCGATGGAAGCACAGATACTCATAAACGATGGACAACATCGTCGAAAGGCCATTGAAAACGCGCTGGAAGAACGTCCAGAATTAGGACAGGATAATATCCCTGTGCTCTTTTTTGTCGACGAAGGATTAAAACGTAGTCAGCAAATGTTCGCAGACTTGAACAAATACGCGATCCGTCCAAGTCCTTCATTATCAACGTTGTATGATCACCGCGACATCAGTTCTAATCTTGCACGTTATCTAGCGATGTCAGTTGAACCATTTATAGGGCTTACAGAGTTAGAAAAATCTAGCATCAGTACGCTCTCAAACAAGCTGTTTACCTTAAGCAGTATCAAACAGGCGACACGAGCGCTGCTAGGTAAAGATCCCAAAGATGGCAGTCTTGAAGAGAATACAAATATTGCTACGCAGTATTGGCAGGCGATCGCTCAGGTTATGCCAGACTGGCAACTTGCTGCCAGAAAAGAAGTTTCACCTGCACAGTTGAGACAAGATTATGTACACGCGCATGGTATTGGCCTTCAGGCATTAGGAATGTTGGGCCGCTCACTCCTGACTGAAGAACCAGAACACTGGCAGCTGAGAATCGCTGTGCTCAAGACTTTTGACTGGCGAAAAAGCAACCCAGAATTGATTAAGCGAGCAATGCAGCATGGTAAACTGAGCAAGACTAGCGTATCGATTCAGTTAACCTGTAATGCGCTAAAAACCGCGCTCTCAATCCCCCTCACTCCTGAAGAACAGGAGCTTGAAGCTCAAATGGTTGTCTCATGAGTAAATTAGTTCAGGCCTACGATTTGGCCGAATACGAAGATTTTATTAATCAGGAACAGTTCGCTGGACGCCCTCTGGCCGAATATGTTGCTGAGGTTCAAAGAATTTATTGTGCGGATAAGCGTCCGTGGGTAATTGGCTACAGCGGCGGGAAAGATTCTTCCGCTGTGATCACGCTGGTGTATCTGGCCTTGCTCGGCCTGCCTCCGGAAATGCGCAGCAAAGATGTTTTTTTGGTGTCATCCGATACGCTGGTTGAAACACCGGTGGTGGTTGATCTGATAAAAAAAACCATGTTGCAGATAGAGGCTGGAGCTAAACGAAATGGCCTTCCTATCACTCAGCATGCGGTTACGCCAAAAACCAATGAAACCTTCTGGGTAAATCTGCTTGGGAAAGGTTATCCAGCGCCAACCCGTAGTTTTCGCTGGTGTACCGAGCGTATGAAAATCAATCCGGTGAGCGACTTTATTAAAGATAAGGTCAGCCAGTTTGATGAAGTGATTGTTGTCCTTGGCTCACGTAGTAGCGAGAGTGCCTCCCGTGCGCAGGTCATAGCAAAGCACAAAATTGATGGCTCACGCCTGGCCCGACATACTACGCTGGCAAATGCGTTTATCTATACCCCTATTGATACCTGGGATGTAGAAGACGTCTGGAAGCTGTTGCGCGGCGCGTTCCGTTATGCCCCTGAAGATATCGACGAATGGGAAAGCCCGTGGGGCGGAAACAACCGTCCGCTGTGGACGCTGTATATGGACTCTTCCGCACAGGGTGAATGTCCACTGGTGATCGATGAAAGCACCCCTTCCTGTGGTAACTCCCGCTTTGGCTGCTGGACCTGTACCGTAGTCACCAAAGATAAAGCGATGGAGAGCCTGATTAAGAATGGCGAAGAGTGGATGTCTCCGCTGCTGAAATATCGCGATCTACTGGCGTTTACCACCGACCCAGTAAATAAAGATACGTTTCGTAACTATAAGCGTCGTACTGGCAAGGTCAGTTATCAGTATGCCAAAGATGGCGAAGAAATTAGTGCCGAACGTAAGCATGTTCCCGGCCCTTACTGGCTGAAGTATCGCCAGCAGTGGCTGAAAACACTGCTGGAGATTGAGCGTGATTTGAATGCCCAGGGCCATACCATTACGCTAATTACCCAGCCGGAGCTGCACGCTATCCGTCAGGAATGGCTGAAAGATCCTAATGAACCAGACTGGTATGACACATTACCCGGTATTTACCATGACGTTTATCAGCGGGATCTGGACTGGATAGTTGATGATCAATCACGCTTTGACGCCAGCGATGCAGATTTATTGGTGCAGATAGCTCAGGGGTTTGACGTTGCCCCCGAAATGGTCATGAAGCTAATTGAACTGGAAGTATCAATGGAAGGGCTAAGCCGTCGCCAAGGGATTTTTGACAAGCTAGGTACAATTCTAAAACAGGATTGGGGCAGTCTCGAAAAGATCCAGCAGCAACAGGCAGCGCTACAAAAACGTAACGACCGGGATATTCATCAGGAAGAAGTCACCAGGCTGGAAGCTGAACTTCAGGTTCTACAGCGCAGAATTGTCGATTCAAGCGAATCCTCTGTTTTAGTCGAGGAGGAAAACGAACGTGCTCATTAAACAACTAGTATTACATAATTTTCGGGTATTTAACGGTACTCACACCATTGATCTGGCTCCAAGAAAGCGCCCACATGAAGTGAATCATCGCCCTATTGTGCTGTTTGGTGGTTTAAACGGTGCGGGAAAAACGTCGATTCTGTCGGCGATCCGTCTGGCGTTGTATGGTCGGCTGGCATTTGGACTTGCGACTCAGCAACAGGAATATATTGAACAGCTTAGCTCGTTAATTCACAGCGGCGCGTACTATAGTGAGCAACCTGAAGAAGCGGCTGTTGAATTGACCTTTACCTACAATAAAGGCGGCCATGAAGCGGAGTTTACCGTTACGCGAGCATGGAAAAAGGGGAAGAAAGACCGCCTTTCTTTGCAACAGGATGGGGTGCCACTCAGTGAGCTGGATTACGATCAGTGCCAGGGGTTTCTTAATGAATTAATTCCGCATGGCATTGCCGATCTGTTCTTTTTTGATGGCGAGAAAATTGCGGAGCTGGCGGAAGATGAATCCGGCAATATTCTTCGCACTGCCGTGCGTCGTTTATTAGGCCTGGATCTAATTTCTAAACTACGCAATGACTTAATGATTTTTGTTAAGCGTCAGCAATCCAATCAGTTAGTAGGATCTCAACAACAGCAGATTGCAGAGCTTGAAAAACAAAGTAAAGAATTAGCCTGCCAGACAGAAGAATTACTGGAAAGCGCCGATTTTGCCAAATCGCGGATTGAGTTTCTGTCTAAAGATATAATCCGCTATGAAGGTTTATTGAATGCACAGGGCGGCGCATTTGCTCAGACTAAAGCGCAAGAAAAACAGAAAGTTGATACTTTGCTGAAAGATAAGGAGCGTCTGGAAAAAGCACTGCGGCAGGAATGTGATGGGTCGCTACCTTATGCGCTAGCCCCGAAGACATTAGCTCGTTTGCTGGGGAAAATTGCTGATGAAACTCAGATTAAGCAAACTCAGAGTTTTGAAAAAGAGCTGGAACAGTTTTTAGCTCAGCTTAAAAACGATATCGCATTGCGTTCTAGTACCACCAGTAAAATTGCTACGGAAGCGATTACCGATAATTTGAAAGAGTATATGGCAACCAAGCCTAAAGGCGATTTGTTGTTTGATATCTCTGAACGTGAAGCCGGTATGCTCCAGCAGTCGATTGAACAAGACAGCAAAAAGGCATGGCAACGTTTCGATCTTTACCGTACCCAGTTATCAGAGATTGAACAGCAATTAGAACAAGCTGCCGCCAACATTGCCCGCGCCCCAGAAGATGACCAGTTAATGGATCTCTTTGAGAAGCTACGCGAACTGGATAAACAACGTGAAAAACAGCGGCAAAAATATCTTTCATTGTTGGAAGACGCTAAAAAGGTTAAGCAACAGCAACTGGAATGCGTACGTCAGGTACAAAAAATGCATGATGTTGCCCGCAGTCAGCATGGCTTCAGTAGCGCCTTTAAAAACGCGCAGGAAACGATTAATTTACTCGACCGATACAGTGATGTATTAACACAGGCAAGAGTGAAAACACTGTCAGCGAATTTCGAAAGCGCCTATCGCAAATTAGCCCGTAAAGAAGATTTGCAACTTAGCGCGCATATTAACCCGGAAACGTTTGACGTGGAGCTGATTAATGAACAGGGTTCCGTCATAAACCGTAAGCTACTTTCTGCTGGTGAAAAGCAGATTTATGCAATTGCGATTCTTGAGGCTTTGGCAAAAACCTCAGGCCGTGATTTACCGGTGATTATCGATACTCCATTAGGGCGTCTGGATTCCCAACATAGAGATAAGTTGATTAATCACTATTTCCCGTTTGCCAGCCATCAGGTAGTGCTACTGTCTACCGATACGGAAGTGGATGAGCGTTATTTTGTCGATCAGTTACGTGATGATATTTCGCATGCTTATGAGATTGTGTTTAATGCACATTCAAAATCATCTACGCTTAAACCTGGTTATTTTTGGGAATTAACTAAGGAGGCTATCTGATGCTCCCGAATCGAATGGTGCTTAGTCGTCAAACTGAAGACCAGCTTAAAAAGTTAAAGGGATACACTGGGATTACGCCCAATGTCGCGGCTCGACTGGCATTTTTCCGCTCGGTGGAGAGTGAGTTTCGTTATTCGCCTGAGCGGGATAGTAAGAAGCTGGATGGCTCTCTGGTGCTGGATAAAATAACGTGGCTGGGGGAAACATTGCAGACTACAGAATTGGTATTGAAGATGCTTTATCCTAAGCTCGACCAAAAATTGATAATTAAAGCATGGGCAGCACATGTTGAGGATGGAATCGCTTCAGTTAGAAACCATCGAAATTTAAGAGACTTGTTAATTTCATTGTAATGATAACTATTATGCCAGTGCGTTATGCACTGGCTATTAAGGAAATAAAATGGAAATTACTTTCGATCAGATCAAAGAACTAACAGAAATAGTTACCACCAAAGATTGGGTAGATTACGTGACCTCCATAGGGAGTTTAATTAGCTCCGTGGCAATAATACTTTTAACCTGTTATATTTTTTTTAAAACACCTAATCAAACTGCTCGTAGCAAAGTTTATGAAAAAGAAGTAGATCTATTATATAAAGCCTTCGATTGTTTTTGCTTATTTTCCGATGCTGTGGAGTTATATGCTTCGAACAAACATAGAAAGTATAAAACATTGAGCGATCCTAGTAGTAAACCATTAGATGGAAGCTTTAGTGATAAAGAAAAACAGTCCTCTGAAAAGGTTTACCCTGCTTTTAAAGAACAAAACATGGCTTCCAGCCTCTTACATTCAATAGGCGCTTTTGAACCTAAAAAATGTGTAGATAGTTATAAGGAAAAAACCGTAGAACTAAGGAAGCTTATAATAGATTTTGAAACAAGCGATGAAAATCCCAATACTGAAAAATGCAAGGAGATTTCTGATAAAATTGGGAAAATAAGAAACGAATTAGATACGATAAAAAACTGTTTCTTCAATAAAATACGAGATTTCAAGGACGAGATAAAAAAACAAATTTAATAAAATGGGGGAGACCCCATTTTATATTAACTTTATAAATCAAAGAAATTTTTATCTATTTCATAAATTTCATATGTACTTACCTTTGCAACCCCCATGCCATTTTGGACCAAATATTCACATAACTGTCCACCATCAACAAGAGTGATATTCATGCCTTGTGCTTTTTCTGCACTATTAATTGCCTGTTCGGTAAAGCATGAAGATGAAAAAAATACCCCTTTGTGTGCTCCTTTTTGGTTCATCGAGCCAATAAACTCTCTAATTTCACTAGATGGTACTTTTTTATTATTATACCTTTTAGCTTGGATATATATTTTTTCTAAGCCTAATTTATCTTCATTAATAATGCCATCTATGCCCTCATCCCCAGCGCCACCAACTACCTTACCTGCCTCAGACTCGTGCCACCCATAACCCATTTTTAATAGAAGTGTAACTACAAGGCTCTCAAAGAAAGCTGGATCCGAAGAATTAATAGCATCAAGCAATTGCTCTTTTATGGTTTTAATATGTTCAATATACTTCCCATGAATTATCTCTTCTGGTAGCTGATCTTTTGTTACCTTTTCAGTTTTAAGAGGGCTAGCATTTGATACGTGTCCCTGCCATAAATTGTATAGTGGCTTTGATTGCCCTACAGATTTAACCTCAATAAATATTTTCCGTGGTGATGCACTTGGGAAATCAACTCCATAACAATGCTTTCGAATTTCACCACGAACTACAGATACTGGATCTTTTGCACCAAATGAGTAATATTCTTTATTTATGATGAAATCATAAATATCTTTATGTGATAAAGGTTTTCCATGCTCCTTTAATACATTTACGATAGCTTCAATAATTGTCATTTAGCTAACTCCCAAAATGCCCGATCACGCATCTTCTTAACCCGCTTATCCCCATCCACATACAGGCTAAAATGCTTCTCAAGCTGCCGAATCTTTCCCATTAAAGACTCCTGCTCACCTTTATCATCGACGTTAAATACCGCCTTAATATCCGCATTCCTAATCTCGGAAACACGATGGATCACCCAAGTTAAGATATATGAGGCATAGTTATTTTCACCAGTCTTAAAGTGGGTTATCTCCTGAGTTGACAGGATCGCACCAACGCCATACTCACGGCCCTCTTTAAGGATCTTCCGGAGGCTGGAAAAATCCTGACGCATAAAGTTATCGGCTTCGTCCACCAGAATCATTTTGGTGAGCTGACGATAATCTCCCCGCACGACTGGTTTACCGCGCTTTTGCATCTGCGCGTAAAACAGATCCAGCGTGAGCGCGACTACCAGGTTTTGCACTTCTGGCGGGTAACCAGCCAGTTCGATCACGGTGACGCCGTCAATCAATTCGTACAAGCTGGTCATCTTCTCCGGGATAGTCTCGAATATCTTGTAACGCGCCAGTTTTGAAAGAGCTGCGTAAAGTGAATCTTCTTCAACCTTTTCCTGATTGAGGAAACGTTGCCATACATCTTCAATCGTCGGCGCAGTCCTTGACCATGTTGTCGGATCTTCAGGTGAAATCCCCGCTGCTTCGTAGCATTCTAAAATCAGATTTTCTAATTTGAGCTGCTGCTTATGGCCCAGCCCATAGGCTTTAGCCATCGTTTCCGATAGTCCACCTGCAGTATGGATTGGTAGCATTGGCGTGTCGCCAAACAGAGATAAGGGGTTGTAAGGCAGCTTAAATAACTTGTACTTTTTAGCACCCGTGGCATCAAGAAAAGCCTCATCCACATAATCGGATTTGTAGTCGAAGATCAGCAAACCAATAGGTTTACCATCAACGTTACAAGACTGATTACGCATCAACTGTGTGACCAGCGATTTAGTAAACTGGGTTTTACCGGTGCCCATTGTTCCAATAATGCCGGTATTGGTATTCATGAACTTGGCGGTGTTGGTTGGCTCCCAATGTA
This sequence comes from Enterobacter sp. SA187, assembly GCF_001888805.2. Lineage (NCBI taxonomy): Bacteria > Pseudomonadati > Pseudomonadota > Gammaproteobacteria > Enterobacterales > Enterobacteriaceae > Enterobacter > Enterobacter sp. SA187. The sequence continues at coordinate 1,737,950 of NZ_CP019113.1, read as the reverse complement.
ATGGGCTCTGGCGCGCAGCATCATGACCAAACAGGATCTGTAATGGAGTATCGCTAATATCTGGTGTCACCACCGGTACAGCAGGCTGTAACGACTCCGACTCAGGTTCCGAAATGGACTGTGCAGCAGACGGCGTTGTGACTTCTACCACGACTTCGGGTTGTGACGGACTGGCATCACACGCTGGCTTAAGCCGGTATTTTTCCGGCACCCGGTAACGTTCCGCCAACGGTGGTTCATCCCCTTGCGCAGCAATCAACGAAGGCAGCAGTGAATAAGGGATTTCGATCTGTAAGATATTCTCCGCTGTCTCTTTATAGGAGAGATCGAAACAGGTTGCGCTGTCTACATGCGCCACGACGAAGCCGTCCGCATAGTCGGCCAACTCACCTAACTGATAGTCGCCCGTTAACCACCATTCCCGTCGTTCCAGCAAGGGAGTCAATTTTTCGCTGTCCAGTACGCCATACAGGCGCAGTTTCTCCACCTGCATCAGCACCTGACGAATAAAGAGCGCCCGGTACAATTGTGATGCCAGCGTTTGTGGTTCCAGAATGTCCTGCTGTAAATAACGTTTGAGCTCACGAGCCTGTTGGCCTGCATAGCTGTAATCAGGACGCGCCCCGGTTTTAACTTCCAGCGGCAACAGATAGAGGCGGTTTTCTTTGAAACCAACAAAGAGCACATCATCAGAGATAGCACCTTTACGATAACCCTGTAAATTTCTCGATAAATCGCTCTCTTTCATTTTCAGGCCGACATTGCCGGAAACGCGGATCATTTCGGCCACCGATAATGGTATCCAGCAAATATCGGACTGGTGCAGCATGGATTGCACAAATTTGTACGCGCCTATAATACCGTGTTTCTCTTTCCGCTCCCTTTCACTGGAGCGCAGCATTTTCAGCAACCATTCGCCATTAAAGGCGTTAAATTCAGCCAGCAAATGCTGACTGTCAACAGCAGGTTGCCCTGACTGGTTTCCGGTCTGAAGCAACCGCAGGAACAAATCAACCTGCTTCGTGACGGTGACGGCATCGTAGCCTGCACAACTGGTGTATTGGTCAGAATAGTGGATGAGCACTACATCTTTCTGACTAGTGAAAAAGTCGAGGGTGACTTTAGGATCAATGATGGTGGTCCAGAGCGCACTATTGTAGGAGTAATTGAGCAGCTGTTTAAAATTGCCACTCACAGCCAGGCCGATCCCTTGTCCATGATACTGGCTGTTGCTTTGACGTGCGGGCTGCCACAGGCAGCCGATTAGTCGGGCAAGACGCAGGGCGTAGTAGGATTCAGTATCCACATTACGCAGGCCAAATGCGGTAAAGTAGGCATCCCCCTGAATCTCAGCCCCCTCTCCGGCGATAAGCCCATGACATAATACCCCACTGGACGCATCTTCAATGCGGATTTGGCGGCAATCGACCGGTGCCGTGTTGGTGAAAAAAGCCAGGTGCGCATAGGCCAATTTCTCACTTTCTGATGGCAGGACAAACTTGCTAAACGTTAATCGGCTGCGCAGCAAGTCAATCAGCATATCAGCTTCCGCCCGCCATGCGCCGCTGTTTAGATCAAGATCGTTTTTAAGCTGTTCATAGCTGCTACTTTCGGCAAAGTGATCGAACATATTGGGTAGCAAGCGTTCGTCGTAACAGTTCACATGCACCGAAATAGCGTGCTCTTTTTCCTGTTTAAAATATTCCACTAACCCTAAAAATAGCTCTTTAGCATTTCCCTGATTAATGGCATTGATAACTAAAGCATCGTTTCCGGCGTTCTGGAACAATCGAGCGTAGGCGTCAGTGAATTCATTGAGTTTGTCTTTTACCAGACGCTTAACGTAGTCATGACTAACCTGGCGCTGGGGGACGACATCAATCCAGAAGCGGTTTTCCTCTACTGGCTGTAGTTGCGCATATTCATGCTCACTGTGGTAAACAAACGGCATTAAGCCAGACACCATCAGGCGATCAAGAGTAATCGCCGGTAGTGTGGCAAATGAAGCCGAATCGTGCTGTTCCGTCTCCGCAACGATAGTTTCTGCCAATTGTAAATGGTAGGCCAGTACTAGTGGATGTAGCGGAGAGAGGCGCTCATGGCTATCATTGCGGCAGACCCCCAGATGCAGAAGACGTTTCTCCTGTGCTATCAGCGCTCTGCTCAGACCGATTTGCTGTAGTGCCTGTTCAAACGTACTAACAATGTTACTAACCAGCGTGCGGTACTCCGTTGACCACGACACCAAACTCGCCAGGGTGCTATGACGTTGATAGTAGGCAAATAACTGCTCATAGGCGTTATGGAGATCGGGGTAACTGGCAAGAAGTTCATCCAGCGCAAACTCGCTATTGTCACTTCCCGTACCCAGCAGACGTTGCTCAATTAATGAGGCTTCCAGTATCAACAGCTGCTGGCGTACACCGACGACCTTGTGTTCAGTATTATCAAGAATGATGCGCCCTTTTAGTCGGTTCCAGGTTGCATTGCCCTCTTCTTTGAACAACTTATTGAAACGACTTTGGTCAAAAAGCAGCGGCAGCGTTAGCCCTTCTTCTGCTCCCGGCCCCTCGATGTTAAACGACAGACGGGAATCACCGGAAACGATCGCAAACTGAACTAGGTCACTTTGATTTGCCAGCGTCTCAAAATCCACCTGAGCATAATGCTGGCAGTCGATGTCTTCGCTCTCGTCATCCAACATACAGGTTAGGTTGCCAGACTCGGCAATACGCAGCGTGTTATCTTCTAGTTGCAGGGTTATTTGGTCTTTACCTGGCTCAACGCGGTAGCAGTGCTGAATATCGTTTAGCCAGAATTGCCCCTGCTCGACCAACAACAGGCGAAATTTATACTCTTCGGCTGAATTATTACGGTTGGTCAATTCGAGACTAAAAAAGCAGGGATGCCCGTCAAAAGGCACCGACGCCATAATGCGGGAAGTCTTGCCGCCTGCCCGACTGGTGCGCCAGAAAGGTGCATTCTTTAACTGGCGATTATGGGCAATCTTTATCTGGTTATCCTGAAGATCATTACCCTGAAAACTGAACTCCAGCTCAGCCTTTGATTGTCCTGGCTGTACCTGCACCAGCAGGCTGATGTCACGTTTTCCTGCTTTACTGGCGCTTTTCGCCCGTTGCCAAATCTCGCCGTTTTCGACGGAAACGTTCTCCAGCACCAGTTTTTGTTCATTATTCTGTTCTTTCTCTTTCCTATAATCGGAGAAATCGAGCTCACGCCAGTCATCTTTGTCGTAAAAATGCTCCTGAATGAATTTTGTACTAAACTCAGGCAGCACATTCTCCAGCTGCCCACCGTAGCGTTCAACACTGTCTTCAATCTGGCGATATAATTTCCGGTTTTCATTCAGTCGAGTGCGTAGCTGCTTCTGGCTATAGTTCAGAAGTTCATCATCTTTAAAAAGATGAAGCTCGGAGAAATCCAGATTACCATCATCCAGCAAGCGATACAGCGACGAGAAACCAAATACGGTCGCGCCTTCATCCAGTACCGTCGCCAGTTGATCCTCCAGCAAACAGCGGGTCAATTCAGCACGCTTATTATCAGATGTAATGAGTTTTTCAAGCTGATGGCTAAAGGTTTGCGGGTACCAGATTGCATCTGGAGCAGCCACATCTTTCGTACTATTAATCAATGTATCGAGCATACTGTTATGTATGATCAACAGTGCTGTTTGGGAAAAAGCTCCACTGCGGCCTGCAACCACATCTCGCAGATGGGAAATATAATTTTCCGTGAATGCAGGAGCGTCAGCGCCATGCAAGACAGGAATCAGCATCACACTATCGCAAGAGACATATGCCAGGTGTTGTCCCGGCTCAGACTCAAGTTGATTTTCGCCTGCAAGATCGATAAAAGCTTGCCAAAGTTTTAAAGCATTACCAGGATCGGGACATTTGAACTGGTAACGTTCACCTGCCTGGATAATGCCGCCAACCCATTCAATAAAGGTTTCCGCCAGATAAGTTTCATACTGTTTTACGGACATATACGGCATCTCCACTATCACTCATTCGCTCTACATTTCCCATGCGTTCATAAAACGCCACCAGCGTTTGCGCCGACTGGTTATCCAGATAAAAACCGCGCTGTTCAAAACCGCGCAACAGTTCATGTAGGCGGAGTTTGTCATTTTTACCAACCGTAAGGTTAGTCAGTAATAATAAACGGTCCTGATTTAAAACTAACACTTTACCTGCTCGACCTCTTACCTGAATGAAGTCAATGCATATTTCATTTTCTAATTCATTAACGTATTTTCGGTTTACTGTTGCACGATCAGACTTTTTACCCTGAAATTGCTCAATGGCGACAGTAATTAGTTGCTTGAAAGCATGCTCCAGACTGGTAGCAGGTTCACGAAGCTCAAGACCGCGATCCTCGATAAAATCATGTAAATAGTTATTTAGATGATGTAATACTTGTGAAGAAGACTCTGAATTATTCAGACTATCTTGATAAATTTGCCAAAGAGGACGTTTTTTCTCCCCTTTTCCCCACTGCAAAATTTCTAGTGCAGAAAGTACTGGAAAAAGCTTTTCACTCTGGCTAGCAAATAACTTATATCCATATCGTTTAACTTTTTCTCGTTCAGAGCTGGCTTTTTCACTGTCCAGAATGAAAAATAAAGACTTGCTCTGTGGCTCGCCATCTTGCCAACTGTCCAAATTAAGTGCTAATTGAGCACACCAGCTAAAAGCGTACAAACGCAGTGTATTAGTTAATTCTTGTAAGAGATACTGCGGGTGCTCCGCCAGAAACTCCAGGTCAGCCTGAAAGCATAATGCCATATAAGGGAGATAAGGTTGCTCTTCGGCAAATGGACCTTTCCCGAGCAGTTTTATTTTTTCATTGAGTTTATTCAAGATTTGTTGCTCAATGAAATTTAGTTTGTCCTCAATCGGGTAAGTAAGACTGAAATTGCCCATTAAATTAGAGAACAATGTTCCAAGGCGTTTATCAGCCGTTGAACCTGCGATCAGTTTTTCACCAGAAAATTGAGCGTGAAACAATAAAAATAGCGGCGAAACACGGAAGATATCCTGGCTGGAAAAGTACATCCGCTCAAGCACCGACCAAAATTCTGGCTCATCAAGCAGTGTTTGTAAGTGACTTTTACAATCATCACGAAATTGATCTGGATCGTAGGCTTCTATTTTACGTTTTAGCGCATAGCTAAGCACTAACCCAGTAACAAATTGCCAATTGATTTCATTGTTCTTGTTGCGAACAGGCAAGTAGCTATCTACCTGATTATTACCAACTTTTAAAGTTGATGCGATAGGGTACACCATACTATCCCTCCATACCGCTAATGGTGATCATGTCGTCATCGGCTTTAGCGCGGAAAACTCGCGATCGGCTAGCGTAAAATTTAATTTCGCGGCTAGATTTAGCCTGATCTGTAATAAGTTCAACAAGCTCATCAAGCAATACTATCGCATTTTTATCATATTTATTCGGCCGATAGCCATTGTTCAATTTATGCAATAACTCAAAAAGATTGAGTCCAATATGAACAGGCGGCAGCGAGGTTTCACCTACTTTGAGATAAACATCAAAGCCAGTTGAATGTGCCGTATGTTTATTACGTAGAGCGTCCCAATCTGGTTTTACTTCTACCGGCGCGGTTATTTTAACTCCACCAAACTCTCCCAGAAAGAACTCCTCTTTCTGCATATTTAATTCTGGAGCTTTACGATTAGCATATCGTTGAATACCAGCAATAAGTTCAAAAGCGTAAAAACGATTAAGTGTCTTTTTCTGTTCTGGATTTGCCGTGTAATTTTTATGCTGATGCCATATCTCTGAATAGCGTTCAAAGAGGGTTTCGTTAAAGAATCTTGAGAATCTCTTATGATAATTATTTCCTAATGACTCATGCTGAAGTAACCAAAAAAGCCGAATCAAGGAAGCAGCATCTCCAGGCTTGGCATAATGGCGATCGAATTTAATATGTAAACTCTCAAGTGCGGACAAAAATTCATCTAAGTCGGCATCAACTAGTCTAAGCTCATAGCGTAAAATGAACTGATCAAGTTCATATGTATGCAAGCGCGCAGGATCAAAATCAGAAACCTTTCTAATAAGATCATTTTCTTCACCAGTGAAGAGGTTATCAAACAAATAACCAGTCCCCGTAAGTAAATGATGCAAAAAGTCCAGCAATGTTCTTGTCGTGACAAACTGATCCTTAATTAACCGGGCTTTAAACAGCTGTGTTATTAATACATCCTGAACACCTGGCATGCTAAGTAGCCTAAAATTTGCCACCTCTTTCAGATCGGGATTAGTTTGCTCATCACGGCTTAAAATAAATTGAAATAAATTGCCATCATCATCACAAGTAAGATTGTTTATCAAACTTTTGATAAATGGTGAATAATTTCCGCTTTCATCAAACTGGAATTTTGGATAATGTTCAAAGTCAAAAAAAGAACAATTACCGTTACGGTAAGGTCTGCTTGCGTGCTGTTGAACTGATAAAAATAAATCAATCGCTGACCTAAGTGCTGTGTGCTTCTCATCGCCTTCTCGGGCAAAATTAGCAAGCATGCCAGTATTGATACCAATTAGTAACGGCAGTGATTGTTGATCGTGCTCGCTAAAAAGCTCATTCAATGCTTCGATAGCCGATTGTCGGGGAGAAAAGCTATGTGTGGCATCAAGATGAAATCTAAATTTGCGCTGATAGCGTGGATCAGCCTTACACCGAGTTAAAATTTCTGACTTGCCATCCCCGCTACTGCCGCATAAAAAAATGATTTCGCCAGGTTTCGCAACATCCAGATGACGTTGCAATTCAGATTCAATTTCTTGCTTTACAAACAGTTGGTCTTTTAACTGATCATACTCATCTCTTTCTCGTTGAGTCACCGTAGTCACTGAAAACGAAGAAGACTTCGCCAGTACACCCAACGCTTTACGTAATGTGATTGCGCTCATAACCGCATGGTCTCTGAGGAAAAATAATAACCATTTTATATAAATGAGTACGCTATCTCTACTACCTTTCTAAGTTCTGAATGTATTTGGCGTCTCATAACCCGAAAATGATGAAGATATGAATGCTATATTTTGACTTAACTGCACACACATTGAAGTTCAGCTCTAAATACTGATGTGCCCAAAATTAGATGAATTGTACAATTCATAGCCCATCAAATATGGGTGGGAGAGATGATAAAAAAGTGATAACTGCTGGAATTTTGCACAAAAAAAGCCGCCCTTAGGCGACTTAATTAGCATTCCGATGGTGCCGAAGGCCGGACTCGAACCGGCACGTATTTCTACGGTTGATTTTGAATCAACTGCGTCTACCGATTTCGCCACTCCGGCACGGAAAGGTATGCGGAAAACGTTGAGGATTATACCCTTACCGGCCACCTTCGCAACCTCAATTGTCCGTAGCGTGCGCTAAGTGCCGAAAATTTCGCCTTAGCCCTGCCCGTCTCCCATCCGCCCGGCAGCATGGTGACTCCCTTGCTATACTCTGCATCATCTCAAAACAAGGAGTCACGATGCTCGTGCTGTGGAACACCCTGATTGTGCTGACGACCGTCGCCGCAATGGAGATCGTGGCGACGCTGGCGCATAAATACATCATGCATGGATGGGGATGGGGCTGGCATCTTTCACACCATGAACCGCGCACCGGCTGGTTTGAAGTCAACGATCTCTATGCCGTGGTGTTCGCCGTGCTGGCGATAGCGCTGATCGCTGTCGGCACGTCCGGCGTCTGGCCGCTCCAGTGGATCGGCGCAGGCATGACGCTCTACGGCGCCATTTATTTTATGGTGCATGACGGGCTGGTGCATCAGCGCTGGCCGTTTCGCTATATTCCTCGCCGCGGCTACCTGAAACGTCTCTATATGGCGCATCGCCTGCATCATGCGGTGCGTGGCAAAGAGGACTGCGTCTCCTTCGGCTTTCTCTATGCGCCGCCGGTCTCAAAGCTCCAGGCGATCCTGCGCAGCCGTAACGGCAGACCGCCGCAGGGCGAGAAGGCTATACCGCGCGATCGTCATGCCGCGGACGCTGCCACAGCGCAGAAGAACGCGGCGACGTCGACGCGGCGCGAGAGCTGACCGCCTGCGCTGCGCCCTTGAGCAGCAGCGCGATTTTCTCCCCCTTGCTGGTGCCCTGCCGCCGATCCCAGGCGCGGGGGCCGGCAGCTTTCACCTTTACGCCAATCTCCCGGTACACCCCATGGGCCGAGGCGATCGCCCAGGCGGAACGCAGCGGCAAACCGGCGAGGCCCGCGCGTGCCGAGGCGTAGTAAGGTTCGGCGGCGTCCACCAGCCGCGCCGCCAGCCGCGCCAGCTTCTCACGGTTCGCGGGATCGGCGAGCTGTTCGCGTTCGATGCCCTCCTCCGCCAGCCACTGCGCCGGTAAGTAACAGCGCCCGGCTTCAGCATCCTCCACAATATCCCGCGCGATGTTGGTCAGCTGAAAGGCCAGCCCCAGATCGCAGGCGCGATCCAGCACCGCCTCGTTGCGCACGCCCATCACCCGCGCCATCATCAGCCCCACCACGCCCGCCACGTGATAGCAGTAGCGTAGCGTATCCCCGAACGTCTCATAGTGGGTGTCGCGCACGTCCATGGCGAAGCCTTCCAGATGATCGAACGCCAGCTGTGGCGGAATAGCGTGGCGTGTCGCCACTTCCTGAAAGGCGGCGAAAGCAGGCTCCTGCATCGGTGCGCCCGCGTACGCCCGCTCCGTCTCGGTTCTCAGCATCGCCAGCCGCTGCGTGCCGCTGCCGGTAACGGCAGAGGCATCCCGAAAGCCCAGTACCTGGCCGTCGATCACATCGTCGCAGTAGCGGCACCAGGCGTAGAGCATCAGGGCGCTGCGGCGGGTCGGCGCGTCAAACAGCTTTGCGGCGGTATTGAAGCTTTTCGATCCGGCCGCCATGGTATCGGTAGCGTGTTCCATCAGCGTGCTGTTCATGGTGCCAGCGCCTCCAGCATCAGCCCTGCGGTGGCTTTCGCCGAGCCAATCACGCCGGGAATGCCCGCGCCCGGATGAGTGCCCGCGCCCACAAGGTAGAGGTTGGGAATGCGGCTGTCGCGGTTGTGCGGGCGGAACCAGGCGCTCTGGCGCAGGATGGGTTCGACGGAGAAGGCCGAGCCATGATGCGCGCCAAGCTGGTCGCGGAAATCAAAGGGCGTGAACATGCGCTGCGTCACCAGCTGGTCGCGCAGGCCGGGCATGTAGTGCTGCTCCAGATAGGCGAAGATGCGGTCGCGCAGGCGCGGCCCTTCCACATTCCAGTCGAGATCGGCAGTGCCGAGGTGCGGCACCGGCGCCAGCACGTAATAGCTGCCGCAGCCGGGCGGCGCCAGAGAAGGATCGGTGACGCAGGGGGCATGCAGGTAGAGCGAGAAATCTTCCGACAGGGCGTCGCGGTTAAAAATATCGTCAATCAGCGCCTTATAGCGTGGCCCGAAGCAGACGGTGTGGTGCGCCAGCTGGCTGTGGTGATGGTTAAGACCAAAATAGAGCACGAACAGCGAGTTGCTCATGCGCTTGCGCTTCAGCGACGCGGCGCGGGACGCACCCACCGGATGATGGCCGAGCAGTTTTTCGTAGGTGTGCACCACATCGGCGTTGGAGGCGACTGCCGCCACCTCAATGCGCCGCCCGTCTGCCAGCTGCACCGCGCCGATCTCGTTGCCGCGGGCTTCCAGCCGGGTGACTTCGGCGTTCAGCTCCAGCGTGCCGCCGAGATCCTCAAACAGCCGCACCAGTCCCTGCACCAGCGCGCCGGTGCCGCCGCGGGCGAACCACACGCCCCATTCGCGCTCCAGCGCATGGATCAGCGTGTAGATGGATGAGGTGGCGAAGGGGTTGCCGCCCACCAGCAGGGAGTGGAAGGAGAACGCCTCGCGCAGCCGCTCATCTTCGATAAACGATGACACCATGCCGTAAACGCTGCGCCACGCCTGCAAACGCGCCAGCTGCGGACCGGCGCGCACCATATCGCGGAACGACAGAAAAGGCACAGTGCCGAGCTTCAGATAGCCCTCTTTAAATACCGCCTGCGAGTACGCCAGAAAGCGGCGATAGCCTTCAACGTCGCGGGGGTTAAAGCGGCGGATCTGCTCTTCCAGCCGCGCCTGATCGTTGTCATAGTCAAAGACCTGGCCCGTCTCCCAGCAGAGGCGGTAAAAGGGCGTCACCGGCAGCAGATCGACATAGTCGGCCATGCGCTTGCCCGCCAGCGTGAACAGCTCTTCAATGGCGGTGGGATCGGTGATCACCGTCGGACCTGCGTCAAAAGTAAAACCCTGATCCTGATAAACATAGGCGCGGCCGCCGGGCTTGTCGCGCTGCTCCAGCAGCTGCGTGGGAATGCCTGCCGCCTGCAGGCGGATCGCTAAGGCCAGGCCGCCGAAACCAGCGCCTATTACTACTGTTTTATTCATCACTGAACGCTCGCAGCCGGGGAGTGTGTTTGAGTACGGCCTGCAGGGCTTCGCCCACCGGTACCGGTGGTTTGCCCGTCAGGATCCGCGCTTTGTCGGCCAGGGTAAGCTGACCGGCGTAAAAGCGGGCGATAAGCCCTGGGTTAAGTCGGTAAAAACGCTGCATCACCTGCCAGCGTCGGTCAGGTCGTCCGGCAAGAAACAGCATACGATTGAGCACGCGGAAGAAACGCTGGCGACGCCACTGCTGCTGCGCGTAGTCCCGCGTCAGGGCGAAGAGCGCGCCGGACGACAGGTCGCGCTGGGCAGCGATCAGATCCGCCAGCGCCGCCGCCTGCGGCAGGGAGTAGCCGGTGGTGGAGTGGAACAGCCCGGCGCGCAGGCCGCTACAGGGCTGGCCCGCCTTCTGCCGCCAGAACGCGCGACAGTCTCCCGCCAGGGTGATCGGCAGGTTGCCCTGCTCTTCCCGCTCCAGCGTCTCCAGCGCCCAGCCCTGCGCCGCCGCGTAATCGACGATATGCTGGCGCGCCTGATCGTCGCCAAGCGTGGCGCGATCGATGTAATGGGTATCTTCAATCAGCAGGCTGTCGGCGGAGAGCGGCAGCGTATAGACAAAGCGATAGCCCGCCGATTGATCCACGGTGGCGTCCATCAGCAGCGGGCGCGTCAGCCCGTGCGGCTGGCTGAGCCGCCACTCCTGCCCGAGAAACGCCTGTGCGCCAATAGTCAGATGTTCGCCCGGCTGATAGCCGCGCCCGTCGATCACCGCACCGGCGTGAAGCTCCGTGCTGTCCGCCAGCGTCACCGTCCGGGGCGTCAGCGCGCTGACCGGCGTCTGCCTTCGCAGGCTATCCCCCAGCGCCTGCGCCATCTCAAGTGCGAAGCGCTCAGAGGTGATGCTCAGATAGCCGCCGTCGAACCGGCGGGTCAGCGCCGGAAAGCGCACGTCATAGCCGGGCCAGCGGTGCGCCACCAGCGGTGCTATCCAGGCGTGCTGCGTCGGGGTGAGATCCTCGTGATGAAATGACCAGGTATGATTGCCGCCCGGCTCTGCACCGGCCTCCAGCAGCAGCACTTTGAGCTGCGGCTGACGCTGGCGCAGCCGCCAGGCGATCAGCCCGTTGGCCAGCCCGCCGCCGACGAGGATCAGATCGTACTGCGTCATGCGCAGGCCGCCAGGATCGGGTGGCGGCTGTTGAGCGCCTGTTCCACTATTTCCGCCGCGCTGGTCGCGCCGCCAGCACCGGCAAGCTGCGTCTGCATCAGGCGTAGCTGCTGACGGTAGCGGGCGTCGTTGAGCAGCGCGTTCAGGTTTTTCGCCAGCGCGCCTGCGGTGGTAAAGCGTGAAGCGCGGCGGCCAATGCCGCTGTAAACCACGCGCGCGGCAACGCCCGGCTGGTCGAACGCCAGCGGGATAGTTAGGATCGGCGTGGCGCTCTCTATCGCGTCCATCACCGTATTGAGTCCGCCGTGGGTGATCACCGCCTGCGCCTGGCGCAGCACGGCAGGCTGATCGGCAAAATCAGTCACCTCCGCGCCGTAGCGCCGCAGTCGCGCTTCCTGCGCCTCATTCAGGCCGCCGCAGTGGGCGATAAGCAGCCGGACGTTCAGCTGGCGGCAGGCGCGGGCGATGGTGCGGAACAGCCTGTAGCGGTGCCCCTGAAGGGTGCCCAGCGAGGCGAATATCAGCGGCTGCGCGGAAGTCTGTACCTCCTCCGGCGCGGCGTGGCTGTGGCGCAGCGGCCCGACGGCGTGAAAGTGCGCGGGCAGCTGGCGACGGGGAAAATCAAAAGCAGGCAGCGTCTGGCTGATCTGCGCCAGCGGCGACAGACAGTCGTGCAGCGATCGCCGCTCGCCAAGGCCAAAGGCGCGCGCATGGCGTGCGATCACCTCGCTGTGGCGGCGCATCAGCCAGTCATAGATGCGCTCGCTGGTGGCATAAAGTTTCTGGCTGCGTGGACCGGTGGCGTAGTTAAAGGGCATCACCGGCAGCGGCAGATGCGGCTCACGGTTTACCGGCAAGGCGCAGGCGACCGAGACGAACGGCAGGCCCAGAGCTTCGGCGACCAGCCCGCCCGCCGCCTCCATCTGATCGACGATCAGCCCGTCGATACCCGCCTGTTGCAGCGCGGCGGGCAGCTCACGGCAGAGCATGTCGCTGGTTTTCGCCATGTCTTCAATCAGCCGAAAAATACCCGGTCCTGACGGGTGCGCCGTTAACGCCAGGGTGCGCGCCAGGCTGCCGGGGGGATGGCTGCGTTCGCCAAGGGGATAAAAACCGATGCGCGCGTCGTCAAGCAGCGTGCGCGCTTCCGCCTGCTGCATAAAGGTGACGCGATGGCCGCGGGCGATTAACGCCTGCGCCAGCGCTTCCAGCGCGCGCACGTGACTGTAGAGCGGTGGCGCGATAACCGCGTAATGGCTCATTCCTCATCCCCGACGCGCACCAGTCTGGCCTGCCGCAGCGCGCTCAGGCTGGCGCTGCCGGTACAGAAACAGGCGACCCGCAGCTGATCGATGATGATCTGAAAATGGGCGATCACCGCGTCGCCGGAGGCAGTGGCGCAGCCGAGCACCCCTGCGGCCTGGCCTGCGAGGGTCGCGCCCAGCGCGATGGCGCGCGCAACGTCGATGCCGTCGCTGACGCCGCCGGAGGCGATAAGCGGCATCTGCGGCAGCGCCTGATGCAGATCGCGCAATGCGCGAGCGGTGGGGATGCCCCAGTCGGCAAAGGCCATCGCCACGGCGCGGTCATGCGGCGTCGCGGCGCGTTCGCCCTCCACCGCTGCCCAGCTGGTGCCGCCGGAACCGGCGACGTCCAGCATCGCCACCCCCGCATCAGCCAGCTGGCGGGCCACCGGCACGGAAATCCCTGCGCCGACCTCTTTCACCACCACCGGCACCGGCAGCGCTTTCACCGTGCGGGCGATCGCCGCCAGCACGCCGCGCCAGTCGCGGTCGCCGCCGCCCTGCAAGGCTTCCTGTAAGGGGTTGAGATGAATAATCAGCGCGTCCGCCTCGATCATATCCACCGCGCGGCGGGCGTAATCGATGCCATGGTGGGCGGCAATCTGCGCCGCGCCCAGGTTCGCCAGCAGCGGAATATCCGGCGCGGCACGGCGCAGTTCGCGCGTCAGCCCCCAGTTATCTTCGCTTTCCAGCGCCACACGCTGGGAGCCGACGCCCATCGCCAGCCCGAGCGCCTGCGCCGCTTCCGCCAGATGGCGGTTAATTTCCCTGGCGCGGCTGGCGCCGCCGGTCATCGAGCTTATCAGCAGCGGCGCACGCAGCGTTCTGCCGAACAGCGTGGTGCTTAAATCGATGGCGTCCAGATCCAGCTCCGGCATCGCACAGTGTTCAAAACGCCAGTCGGCAAAACCGGTGCCGCGCTTTTTCAGCGCCCGCGCCGGATCCAGCACGATATCCAGATGATCGTTTTTGCGTTGAGTCAGTTCCCTGTCCTTCATTGCCGCTCCAGTCGATGTGGCGTCCTGAGATAAAACGTGTTAGCCGAACAGCGCCATCTGTTTGTCGAACCAGGCGTGCATAAAGCGCCGCGTGGAGACACCGCGCTGACAGGCGCTGGTGAGATGTTCATCCGCGCTGCGCAGATGATCGCGCAGCCGCTGATGCACCGCTTCCGCGCCGAGCATCGCCACCAGCGTCGATTTGCCGTGATCTTTATTCACATCTTTGCCGGTGCCGTTCAGGCCGTCGGCCAGATCGTCCAGCAACTGGAACGCCTGCCCCAGATCCTGCGCAAAGCAGCGCAACCGCTGACGCGCCTGCGGCGGGGCATCGGCGACGATCGCCGCCATTTGCAGCGTGGCGTCGAACAGACGGCTGGTTTTCAGTTCATTGGCGAGCAGGATCGCTTCGGCGCTGCGCGTCCCGGCACCCTCGTGCAGATCGAGATACTGCCCCTGTACCAGTCCCTGTAACCCGACGGCGGTGGAGAGTTCCGCCACCGCCAGGGTTTTGCAGGCAGGCGACAGCGACTGGGCTTCCGCCACCACGCCAAAGGCGCGGCTGAGCAGCGCCACGGCGGCGAGGATAGCGACGTTTTCGCCATACTGGCGGTGGATCGTCGGGCGGCCGCGACGCAGCAGCGCATTGTCCATACAGGGGATATCGTCGAGCATCAGCGACGCGGCGTGCACCATCTCCACCGCGCAGGCGAGATCGAGCAGGCCTGGCTGATCGGCATGACAGCCGAGGTCGCGCGCTGCCAGCACCAGCAGCAACGGGCGTACCCGTTTGCCCGCCACCAGCGTGCCTTCGCGCATCGCCGTATAGACCAGATCCTGCTGCTGGCCCGCAGGCAACAGCTGATCGAGGCGGATTTGCAGCGCCTCGCGCAGCGCCTGTAACTCATCTTCATGGTTCAGGCAGTTATCGGCGTTAACCTTCATCGTTACGGTCATGGTTCCTCGTCGTGGCGGTATGATGCGAATGGCGCATGTGACGGCTGCCATCGAGCCGTCATAATCTGACCAGGAACTTTTGCAGCCTGAACAGCCGCTTGCCTGTTTATTTGCATCCTGCTTTGTCTGAAAAGCGTAGCGCACTCTACAGATATTTGCTTTTACGCAACGCCTTCATCACAACTATTTACCTTGCTTTAACAATGAGCGACTACGCCAGCAGTTCCCGCAGCAGCGCCATCACCTGATCCACCTCCGCAGCGGACAGCGCGCCGTCTTTGGCGAAGCGCACCCGTCCGCTCTTATCCAGTACCACCACGGCGGAACCGCCCGGTTGCAGTTGCCAGGCGCGGAGTACCGAGCCGCGATCGTCCACCACAAACTGCGCCGCCGGGGTTTCCCGTTTGCTCTCCTCCAGACTGCGCCGCACGAACAGCGCGCTGCCGGGAATGGCGTCATCGGTATTGACGATGGTGGTGACCGCAAACCGGCTGGCGGGCAGCCCGGCTTTGCCGATAGCGTCGATCAGCGCGGCGTTCTGATCTTTGGCGGAGAGTCGCCCTGCCATATGCAGCACCACGCCCACTTTTCCACCGAGGCGCGCGCTGTTCCACACCTGATAGCGGATCGCCTCCTGCTGAAGCTGCAACTCGCCGCGATCTGCCACCCCCACCGGCGGCACACGTTCCCCTTCCACAAAGTTATGGGCTGAGGCGAAAAAAGGCAGCCCGCCCGTCAGCAACACTATCGCCGCGCGTAAGGTCATTAGGTTCTCCGGTCACTGTTCATCAGCATGAAGTATAAGACGACTTAGCTGAATGCCCTCTTCCGCTAAGTCGCCCCTTACGGAATGCTCTACACTTCTTTCTAATCAATGCCAACCGAAGGAAATTGTGATGAGCATCATAAAAAGTTACGCCGCCCCTGAGGCCGGTGCCGATCTGGAACTACATGAATTTGATGCGGGTGAACTGCTGCCGGCTGACGTTGAAGTTCAGGTTGATTACTGCGGTATCTGCCACTCTGATTTATCCATGATCGATAACGAGTGGGGCATGTCGCAGTACCCGCTGGTTGCCGGTCATGAAGTGATTGGCCGCGTGGTGGCCCTTGGCCGCGATGCGCAGGACAAGGGTCTGAAAGTGGGCCAGCGCGTGGGTATTGGCTGGACGGCGCGCAGCTGCGGGCACTGCGATGCCTGTATCAGCGGCAACCAGATCAACTGTCTGGAAGGCGCGGTGCCGACCATTTTAAACCGTGGCGGTTTTGCCGATAAAATTCGCGCCGACTGGCAATGGGTGATCCCGCTGCCGGACAGCATTGATATTGAAACCGCAGGCCCGCTGCTGTGCGGCGGTATCACGGTATTCAAACCGCTGCTGATGCACCATGTCACCGCTACCAGCCGCGTCGGCGTGATCGGTATCGGCGGTCTGGGCCATATCGCCATTAAACTGCTGCGCGCCATGGGCTGCGAAGTGACGGCGTTCAGCTCCAACCCGGCGAAAGAAGCAGAAGTGCGCGGCTTTGGCGCAGATAAAGTGGTGAACAGCCGCGATCCGGAAGCCCTGAAAGCGCTGGCCGGTCAGTTTGATCTGATCATCAATACCGTTAACGTCGATCTGGAATGGCAGCCGTACTTTGAAGCCCTGGCCTATGGCGGCAACTTCCACACCGTTGGCGCGGTGCTGAAACCGCTGCCGGTGCCGGCGTTTACGCTGATTGGCGGCGACCGCAGCATCTCCGGCTCTGCCACAGGTACGCCGTACGAACTGCGTAAGCTGATGAAATTTGCCGGTCGTGCGCAGGTGGCACCGACCACCGAGCTGTTCCCGATGTCAAAAATTAATGAAGCGCTGCAACATGTGCGTGACGGCAAAGCCCGTTATCGCGTGGTGTTAAAAGCGGATTTTTAAAGGGTAAAACGCCCGGCGGCGCGTAGCTTGCCGGGCCTGCGTATTCAGACCTTCTTCAGAGCAGCAAAGACTTCAGCCACTGCGACCGCGCCCGGATCGGTCACCCCTTCCAGGTTTTCGCGGTTGACGTAAGACGAGCGTCCCGCCCCCGCTTTTTGCATCGATGCGGTAGCTTCTGCGCCCTTTTTCGCCGCACTAATGGCTGCCATCAGATCGTGATCGCGCAGCGCTTCCAGCGCCGGTTGCAGCGCGTCAATCAGCGTGCGGTCGCCCAGATCGGCACCACCATAATGCTTCATCTGCTTCAGCCCTTTTAACAGTGCTTCCGGCAGCGGTTGCCCGTCGTGGATCGCCTGTCCGGCGGCGGTGAAAAAGATCGACATCAGCACGCCGCTGGAGCCGCCCATCACCGTCGCCAGGCGTTCGCCCACCAGTTGCAGCAGCTGCGCGGTGTTGTTAAGCGGCAGCTTGCCGTCCGCCAGCAGTTGCGCCACATCCCGCGCCCCTTCGGCAAAGGTCGAGCCGGTATCGCCGTCGCCCACTTTGGCGTCCAGTGCGTTCAGGCGGTTCTCAAGGTTAATCAGCGTGTCGGTGGCGGTTTTCACCAGCGCCTTCACCTGCGGGTTATCAGAGGGCTGAATTTCCAGGCTGTCGTGAATGGCGTTGTGGCTGACGGTGCGCATCGGCGCGAAGGCCACCGGTTTCTGCCAGCCGACGGTCTCGACATCAGCGCACAGCGCCTGTTCAAAGGTGTCATTCAGACGCAGCAGCGACAGCGAGAACCCTTTCATATCCAGCGAGCTGACCAGCGGCGCGGGGCCGACCAGATAGGCGATTTGATCTTTTAATGCCGAGTGCGCCAGCTCTTTGGTGAGCAGCGCCATTTCCAGCGCGGAGACGCCGCCGAGGTTGTTGATCAGCACCGCCACGCGGTCATTGCCCGCCTTCTCTTTTAACGGGCCAACCAGGGTATCAATAAGTTTTTTGCTGTTGTGCGAGTCCACCGTGGTGGCACCGGGTTCGCCATGAATGCCGAGACCCAGCTCCACCTGACCGCGCTGAATGCGGTTCTCTTCTTCGCCATCGCTGCCCGGCAGGTTGCAGGTTTCCATCGCCAGTCCGAGGCTCCAGACGTTGTCACAGGCCTGCTGCGCCAGGTCGCGCACTTCGCTGAGGGATTTGCCCTGTTCAGCGGCGAAACCCGCCACTTTATGTACCAGCGCCGTACCGGCGATGCCGCGCGGCTGTTTGTTGTCCGGCAGCGCGATGTCATCGGCGACGATCACCATTTCCACTTTCAGGCCGTAGCGCTTGGCTTTTTCCGCCGCGAGGCCGAAGTTCAGGCGGTCGCCGGTGTAGTTTTTGACAATAAGCAGACAGCCGCGATCGCCGGTGACTGCGACAATGGCGTTCAGTACCGCATCCACGCTTGGCGAGGCAAAGACATCGCCGCAAACGGCGGCGGTGAGCATCCCTTTGCCGACAAAGCCCGCATGGGCCGGTTCGTGGCCGGAGCCCCCGCCGGAGATCACCGCCACACGGCTTTTACTCCAGTCGCTGCGGGCGACCACACGGATGGCAGGATCAATATCAAGGCGGACAAGGTTGGCGTGAGGGGCGGAGATGACAAGGCCTTCAATGGCGTCGTTGACCAGCTGCTTGCGGTCATTAAAGAAAAATCTGGACATAACTACCTGATAATTTAGTTAACCGTATGCATAGCATAGTCTGCGTAGCAGAGAACGTCGCAAAGTACAGAATTATCGGGGGGGAAATGTCCCCTCTCCAGGGTGGAGAGGGGATGACTTATCAGGAACGCCGCAGCATCAGCCACAGACTGATGGCAAAGAATGAGGCGCTGGGCAGCAGCGCGCCGATAATCGGCGGGATGCCGTACACCAGGGTCAGCGGGCCGAAGATCTGATCCAGTACATAGAACACGAAGCCGAAGCTGATACCGGTCACCACACGCACGCCCATCGGCACGCTGCGCAGCGGGCCAAAGATAAACGACAGCGCCATCAGCATCATCACCGCCACCGACAGCGGCTGGAAGATCTTGCTCCACATGTTCAGTTCATAGCGCCCGGAATCCTGGCCGCTGGACTTGAGGTATTTCACATAATCCCGCAGGCCGGTGATCGACAGCGCATCCGGATCCAACGCCACCACGCCCAGCTTGTCCGGCGTCAGGTTAGTTTTCCAGGTGCCGCTCACCGTCTGCGAGCCGGTAACCTGTTTCGGATCGCTCAGATTAGATTCATCCACCTGCGATAAACGCCACACTTTGGCATTGGGATCGAAAGTGGCGGAAGCCGCGTAACGCACCGACTGCAAACGACGCTGATCGTTAAAGCCATAGATGCTGACGCCGCCAAGGGAGGCATCGCCGGTGACGCGCTCAATATAAACAAAGTTGTTGCCGTCTTTCGCCCATAAGCCCTGCTGGGTGGAAAGCAGCGAGCCGCCGTAAAGCTGCTGCGCGCGGTAGTTACGCGCCATCTGCTCGCCCTGCGGGGCGACCCATTCGCCGATGGCCATGGTCAGCAGCACCAGCGGGATAGCGGTTTTCATCACTGACAGCGCCACCTGCATGCGGGTGAAGCCAGAGGCCTGCATCACCACCAGCTCGCTGCGCTGCGCCAGCATCCCCAGCCCCAGCAGCGCGCCTAACAACGCCGCCATCGGGAAGAAGATCTGAATATCTTTCGGGATACTGAGCACGGTATACATGCCCGCGCCCAGCGCGTCATAGCTGCCCTGCCCGGCGCGCTTGAGCTGGTCGACAAATTTGATAATGGCGGAAAGCGACACCAGCATGAACAGTGTCATCATGATGGTGGTGAAAATGGTTTTACCGATATAGCGGTCGAGTACGCGAAATGCCTGCATTATACCGCTCCTTTACGCGTGAAACGGGCGCGCAGACGGCGCATCGGCACCGTGTCCCAAAGGTTCAGACCAATCGCCAGCGCCAGATACAGCAGGTTGACGGCCCACATCCAGATCAGCGGATCGATTCGCCCTTTCGCCGCGTTCGACTTCAGCGAGGTTTGCAGCAGGAAGAACACCAGATAGAGCAGCATGGCGGGCAGCATCGACAACACGCGGCCCTGACGCGGGTTAACCACTGACAGCGGCACCACCATCAGCGCCATCATAAAGACGGTGAAGATCAGCGTTAAGCGCCAGTGCAGCTCGGCGTTGGCACGTTTGTTATCGGTGTTGAGCAGCGTACGCATGTCCATCTGCTCGGTATCGTCCGGATCCAGCGCCACGGCCTGATGGCCGATAATCGCCTGATAGTCCTGGAAGTCGGTGATACGGAAGTCGCGCAGCATCGCCGTGCCTTCAAAGCGCGTGCCCTTATTAAGCGTCACTACCTGCGAGCCATCTTTTTTCTGCGACAGCTCGCCGGAATCCGCCACCACCACTGACGGGCGGGCATTGCCTTTCGGGCGGATCTGCGCAAGGAAGACGTCGTTAAAGCGGCTGCCGTCCACGCTTTCAATAAAGAGTACGGAGTTGCCGTCGGTGGCTTGCTGGAACTGGCCCTGCGCCAGCGCCGCCATGCCAGGGTTGGCTTTGGCTTCCGCCAGCACCTCATCCTGATGACGCGCCGACCACGGCCCGGCCCACATGACGTTAACCGCCGCCACGATACCGGTCAGCAGCGCGAGGATCATCGCGGCTTTCACCAGCACGGCCTTGCCCAGGCCGCAGGCATGCATCACCGTAATTTCGCTGTCGGTGTAGAGTTTACCCAACGTCATTAACAGCCCGAGGAACAGGCTGAGCGGCAGGATCAGCTGCGCCATTTCAGGCACGCCTAAGCCCAGTAAAGAGAGCACCAGGTTTGTCGGGATCTCACCGTCCACCGCCGCGCCGAGGATCCTGACCAGCTTCTGACAGAAGAAAATCAGAAGCAGGATGAATAGGATCGCCAACTGGCTTTTGAGCGTCTCCCGCACCAAATATCTTATGATTATCACTTTAAATACGCCCGTAAAAACCCGTTTTTTGCAGGAAAATCGCTTGTTTCATGGCTTAAACGTCATTTATTCTCTTGAGTCGTTGAAATCATCGCTAAGATAACAAAACTCAGCGGATTCGCGGTTTAGAATAAGTTCTGACGTGTTGAACCGTAATAACGTTAAGATTAACACGAAGTCACCGCAACAGCGGACATGAGTTACGAAAGCTTGCAATTCTATCCGTAGCCATGGCTGTTGTCTTTAAGATTCAGGAGCGTAGTGCATGGAGTTCAGTGTAAAAAGCGGTAGCCCGGAGAAACAGCGGAGTGCCTGCATCGTTGTTGGCGTATTTGAACCACGCCGACTTTCTCCCATCGCCGAACAACTCGATAAAATAAGCGATGGCTATATCAGCGCGCTGCTGCGTCGCGGCGAACTGGAAGGCAAACCGGGACAAACGTTATTGCTTCACCACGTTCCTAATGTGCTTTCCGAACGTATTCTGCTCATCGGCTGTGGCAAAGAGCGTGAGCTGGATGAGCGTCAGTATAAGCAGGTTATTCAGAAAACGATAAATACCCTGAATGATACCGGCTCCATGGAAGCGGTCTGCTTCCTGACCGAACTGCACGTTAAAGGCCGCAATACGTACTGGAAAGTACGCCAGGCGGTGGAGACGGCAAAAGAGACGCTGTACAGCTTCGATCAGCTGAAAACCACAAAAAGCGAGCCGCGCCGTCCACTGCGTAAAATGGTGTTCAACGTGCCGACCCGCCGTGAACTGACCAGCGGCGAACGCGCTATTCAGCACGGTCTGGCGATTGCCGCCGGTATTAAAGCGGCGAAAGATCTCGGCAATATGCCGCCAAACATCTGTAATGCCGGTTATCTGGCTTCCCAGGCGCGCCAGCTGGCGGACTCCTTCAGCCAGAACGTCGTCACCCGCGTGATCGGCGAGCAGCAGATGCGCGAGCTGGGTATGCACTCCTATTTGGCGGTCGGTCAGGGTTCGCAGAATGAATCCCTGATGTCCGTTATCGAATACAAAGGCAGCAGCGACGAAGACGCGCGTCCGATTGTGCTGGTGGGTAAAGGCCTGACCTTTGACTCCGGCGGTATCTCCATCAAACCTGCCGAAGGCATGGACGAGATGAAGTACGACATGTGCGGCGCGGCGGCGGTGTACGGCGTCATGCGGATGGTGGCGGAACTCCAGCTGCCGATTAACGTCGTGGGCGTGCTGGCGGGCTGTGAAAACATGCCTGGCGGGCGCGCTTATCGTCCGGGTGATGTACTGACCACCATGTCCGGTCAGACGGTGGAAGTCCTGAATACCGACGCCGAAGGCCGTCTGGTGCTGTGCGACGTGCTGACCTACGTTGAACGTTTTGATCCGGAAGCGGTGATCGACGTGGCGACCCTCACCGGCGCCTGTGTCATCGCGCTGGGTCATCACATCACCGGTCTGTTATCGAACCACAATCCGCTGGCGCACGAACTGATCAGCGCCTCCGAACAGGCGGGCGACCGCGCGTGGCGTCTGCCGATGGCCGATGAGTTCCAGGAACAGCTGGAATCTAATTTTGCCGATATGGCGAATATTGGCGGCCGTCCTGGCGGCGCTATCACCGCGGGCTGCTTCCTGGCGCGCTTCACCCGTAAATATAACTGGGCGCACCTGGATATCGCCGGCACCGCATGGCGCTCCGGCAAAGCTAAAGGCGCGACCGGTCGTCCGGTGGCGCTGCTGTCGCAGTTCCTGCTCAATCGCGCGGGTTTTAACGGCGACGAGTGATGTAAAGTGCCGGGTGGCGGCTTCGCCTTACCCGGCCTACACGCCACTCAACCGTAGGCCGGGTAAGCGTGCGCCACCCGGCTTCACATTTAAATCCATCAAAGAAGCCCCATATCATGAAAAACGCGACGTTCTACCTTCTGGACAATGACGACACCACAGATGGCCTCAGCGCCGTTGAACAACTGGTGTGTGAAATTGCCGCGGAACGTTGGCGCAACGGCAAGCGCGTGCTGATCGCCTGCGAGGATGAGCAACAGGCGATCCGTCTTGACGAGGCCCTGTGGGCGCGTCCGGCGGAGAGTTTTGTGCCGCATAATCTGGCGGGTGAAGGACCACGGGGCGGCGCGCCGGTGGAGATCGCCTGGCCGCAAAAACGCAACAGCAGCCCGCGCGATCTGTTAATCGCTTTACGCGTTAACTTTGCAGATTTTGCCACCGCTTTCACAGAAGTGGTAGACTTCGTCCCCTACGAAGAAACTTTGAAACAACTGGCTCGCGAGCGCTATAAAGCCTATCGCCTGGCTGGTTTTAACCTGAATACGGCAACCTGGAAATAATGGAAAAGACATATAACCCACAAGATATCGAACAGCCGCTTTACGAGCACTGGGAGCAGCAGGGCTATTTCAAACCGAATGGCGATGAAAGCCAGGAAAGCTTCTGCATCATGATCCCGCCGCCGAACGTCACCGGCAGTTTGCATATGGGTCACGCCTTCCAGCAAACCATCATGGATACCCTGATCCGCTACCAGCGTATGCAGGGCAAAAATACCCTGTGGCAGGTGGGTACCGACCACGCCGGTATCGCCACGCAGATGGTGGTTGAGCGCAAAATTGCCGCCGAAGAAGGTAAAACCCGCCACGATTACGGCCGCGACGCCTTTATCGACAAAATCTGGCAGTGGAAAGCGGAATCCGGCGGCACCATTACCCGTCAGATGCGCCGCCTCGGTAACTCCGTGGACTGGGAGCGCGAGCGCTTCACCATGGACGAAGGCCTGTCCAACGCCGTAAAAGAAGTCTTCGTGCGCCTGTATAAAGAAGATCTGATTTACCGCGGTAAGCGCCTGGTGAACTGGGATCCGAAACTGCGCACCGCGATTTCCGATCTGGAAGTGGAAAACCGCGAGTCGAAAGGCTCCATGTGGCACATCCGCTATCCGCTGGCTGACGGCGCGAAAACCGCCGACGGCAAAGATTACCTGGTGGTCGCCACTACCCGTCCGGAAACCCTGCTGGGCGATACCGGCGTGGCGGTTAACCCGGAGGATCCGCGTTATAAAGATCTGATCGGCAAATTCGTCATGCTGCCGCTGGTGGATCGTCGCATCCCGATCGTCGGCGATGAGCACGCGGACATGACCAAAGGCACCGGCTGCGTGAAGATCACCCCGGCGCACGATTTTAACGACTACGAAGTGGGTCGTCGTCACCAGCTGCCGATGATCAACATTCTGACCTTTGACGGCGACATCCGTGACGTGGCCGAAGTGTATGACACCAAAGGCAACGAATCCGACGTTTACTCAGGCGCGATCCCGGCGCAGTTCCAGAAGCTGGAACGTTTTGCTGCCCGTAAAGCGGTAGTGGCGGCGGTTGACGCCCTCGGCCTGCTGGAAGAGATCAAACCGCACGACCTGACCGTGCCTTACGGCGACCGTGGCGGCGTGGTGATCGAGCCGATGCTGACCGACCAGTGGTATGTCCGTGCGGACGTGCTGGCGAAACCGGCGGTGGAAGCAGTAGAAAACGGCGATATCCAGTTTGTGCCGAAGCAGTACGAAAACATGTACTTCTCCTGGATGCGCGACATTCAGGACTGGTGTATCTCCCGCCAGCTGTGGTGGGGTCACCGTATTCCGGCATGGTACGACAACGACGGCAACGTCTACGTTGGCCGCAGCGAAGAAGAAGTGCGCAGCGAAAACAACCTCTCTGCGAACGTTGCCCTGCGCCAGGACGAAGACGTGCTGGACACCTGGTTCTCCTCCGCGCTCTGGACCTTCTCCACCCTCGGCTGGCCGGAAAACACTGACGCGCTGCGCCAGTTCCACCCGACCTCGGTGATGGTGTCCGGCTTCGACATTATCTTCTTCTGGATCGCGCGCATGATCATGATGACCATGCACTTCATCAAAGATGAAAACGGCAAGCCGCAGGTACCGTTTAAAACCGTCTACATGACCGGTCTTATCCGCGATGACGAAGGCCAGAAGATGTCCAAATCCAAGGGTAACGTCATTGACCCGCTGGATATGGTGGACGGCATCTCCCTGCCGGATCTGCTGGAAAAACGCACCGGCAACATGATGCAGCCGCAGCTGGCGGAAAAAATCGCCAAGCGTACCGAGAAACAGTTCCCGGACGGCATCGAGCCGCACGGTACCGACGCCCTGCGTTTCACCCTGGCGGCGCTGGCCTCGACCGGCCGCGACATCAACTGGGACATGAAGCGCCTGGAAGGTTACCGTAACTTCTGTAACAAACTGTGGAACGCCAGCCGCTTTGTGCTGATGAACACCGAAGATCAGGATTGTGGCTTCAATGGCGGCGAACTGACGCTGTCGCTGGCGGATCGCTGGATCCTCGCCGAGTTCAACCGTACGGTGAAAGCCTACCGTGAAGCGCTGGACAGCTACCGCTTTGATATTGCCGCGGGCATTCTGTACGAGTTCACCTGGAACCAGTTCTGCGACTGGTATCTGGAGCTGACCAAGCCGGTAATGAACGGCGGTTCCGAAGCGGAACTGCGCGGCACGCGTAATACGCTGGTGACGGTGCTGGAAGGTCTGCTGCGTCTGGCGCACCCGATTATTCCGTTCATCACCGAAACCATCTGGCAGCGCGTGAAAGTGCTGAAAGGCATTACCGCCGACACCATCATGCTGCAACCCTTCCCGCAGTTTGACGCGGCGCTGGCAGACGACGCGGCGCTGGCGGATACCGAGTGGCTGAAACAGGCGATCGTCGCGGTGCGTAATATTCGCGCTGAGATGAACCTCTCCCCTGCCAAACCGCTGGCGCTGCTGCTGCGCGGTTGCAGCGATGAGGTTATCCGTCGCGTGACGGAAAACCGCAGCTTCCTGCAAACCCTGGCGCGTCTGGAGAGCATTACCGTGCTGCCTGCCGACGACAAAGGGCCGGTATCGGTCACCAAAATCGTTGACGGCGCTGAGCTGCTGATCCCAATGGCCGGTCTGGTGGACAAAGCCGCTGAGCTGGAGCGTCTGGCGAAAGAAGTGGCGAAGATCGAGCAGGAAATCGCGAAAATCGAAAGCAAACTGGGTAACGAAGGTTTTGTGGCGCGCGCGCCGGAAGCCGTGGTTGCCAAAGAGCGCGAGCGTCTGGACGGATTCGCCCAGGCCAAAGCGAAGCTGATTGAGCAGCAGGGCGTGATCGCCGCGCTGTAAGCGGTTCATCGTGAATAAAAAACCGGGCCGCTGCGCCCGGTTTTTTTATGCCTTTTATTGCGTGGCGTTGCGGATGCTTTCCAGCCGCTCCTGCATCGCCGGATGCGTGCTGAGCCAGTCCGGGATCGCCCACTTGTCGTCATCCTTGCCCTGCTCGCCCAGCGCGGTGAAAATTTGCAGCATCGCGCTTAACGGTCGTCCCTGGCGCTGCATTTCCGCCAGCGCAAAGCGATCCGCTTCGCTCTCCATACTGCGTGAGAAGCGCATCTCGTTCACCAGCACCGCTGACTGCAACAGGGTATCGCCGATGCCGCTGACGTCGCCCATCACCCACATCAGGGTGATGGAGATCAGCGACGAGCGCACCACCATCTGCATGGAGTGCCGGTAACGGTAATGGCCGATCTCATGCAGCATCACGGCGGCCAGCGCATCGTCGCTTTTCGCCAGCCGCACCAGCTGGTCGCTGAGCATCATGGTGCCATCCGGCAGCATTAACGCATTCGCCCCGAGCGGGAAATGCATGATGCGCAGGCGCAGGCCCGTCTGATCGCGCATATCCTGCGGGATCACCGTCCGGAACAGCGTCTGCAACTGCTGCTGGCGCGCAGTACTCAGTTTGCTCTCCGTCAGCCCCTGCTCTTCCAGATAAGCGGCGCTGTAGCGGCCAAGCTGCTGCTCAATGCTCACCGGTAATTGATGGGCGATAACGCCGCTCAGCCACGGCAGCAGCACCCAGACGTAAAATACCCCCACCAGCACGGTGGCGAGCAGCATCGCCACCACGCCGCGTTTGTGCTGCTCTAAGCGGTGGACCAGCCCCGGACGCCGGTGGCGGAAATACCACTGGCGAAACGCCTTATCGTCACCCGGCGCAAAACGGCCGCCGTCGGCAAAGGTGAGCGACAACGGAATATCTCCCAGCGCCTCTGACACGGTCAGCGCCGCCAGCGGGTACGTCTCGTCGCCGCTATCCCGGTGCAGCGTCACCGCCCCGTCATGCAACGTCAGACGGGCCGCCTCACGGGCAGCCCGACCGGGATACTGATAAAAGCCGCTGAGATCACAGCCCGACATTGATATCCAGCGCCTGCACCAGCTCTTCCGTCACGGCAGCGGGAGCCTGTTCACCGTGGGCGCGTACGGTCAGCAGATCCAGATCCCCTTCCACCTCCAGCGTTTGCAGCAGGTAACGCGCATGACGCACATGAGCAAACGGCGAGGCAATGCCTAAAGAGAAGATAACGATCAGCGCATTGGTGAACAGCAGGCCGAGGTAGGAGGTGAATTTCATGCTGGAGTGCAGACGCAGCGCGCCGCCGTTCAGCGTGGTCTGATTTGCCACGTAATTACGGTGCGCCACAATCAGCCAGGCCGCCGCCATCATGCCACCCGCCAGCGCCACCACATAAGCCAGAATAATCAGGCCTATATTGCTGAGCACCATCATGGCGATCGCATCTTCAGAACCACCGTAGACGCTCGCCTGCATAATGGAGTAAAACATTTTGGCGAAGATCAGCCCAAGAATAATCAGCACCGGCACCACAAAGAGCGCGGCTTTAAAGGCCATTTTGACAAAGGCGTCTTTATTCATGTCGCCTTTGAACGCGGCATCGCCAAAGAAAAGGTTGTTCACGTAGAGGTCGTAAGTCAGCGCGGAATTAATCCCCTGAATGAGGATCGCGCCCGGCACAAAAATCACCACCATCAGCAGAATACCCAGCATCGGGTTGGTGAAAAAATTCACCAGCGACACGATAACAATCAGCGCCGCGAAAGCCAGCAGCGGGAAGCCGAGGAATACCCAGTAGGCGCGACCAACGCGGCAGAGGTAGTTAAAACGCACGCCGCGGTAGCTGGACATAATGGCATTGAAGCGCCAGCTGCGGATAATAATCCACGGCAGTAACGCAATAAACGCCAGCATGATCACCATTCCCAGCACTTCACTTGCCATGAAACAAAGGTAGAAAATAACGATGCCAACAAAGGCGATGATACGACCGACCAGAATTTGCATCGGACGGGCATGATAATCAAAGCGATCGCCCGCCAGCTCGGTATTGCCATAAAAATAACGGTAGGTTCTGACTTTCGCCCAGGCGGAATATATGCCAAGGGTAATAACAGACAAGAAGATATTCACCAGCCATATTGTAAAATAGTTACCGCCATCCCCGTGAAACTTGATTTGATGACGCTGTGTTTTAGTTAAGGAATCCATACTTTTTCGTCCTGAAATGAATGATTAAAACCCTTATTACAAGGGGGAATTAACGTCACGCAGCACAATGTACTGCGCTGAACTTCATTGCCGTATACCGGCAATAAAATGGAAAAGTGTTAATGCAGGCTTTTATTTTTCATCCCGCGAGGTCTGTTTTATAGTGGGGGCTTGTCCAAAGACTTTTACTGTCCCACGTTTCCAGGTTATCCCATGCAGAATAATGCACTCAGTATGACAGGCGAATTACGGCTTCGCCCTCTCCAGGAAAATGATAATCCGGCCATTGCCCGCGTGATCCGCGAGGTTTCGGCTGAATTCGGACTCACGGCGGATAAAGGCTACACCGTGGCCGATCCGAATCTGGACGCGTTGTTCCAGCTCTACAGCCAGCCACGCCATGCTTACTGGGTGGTGGAGCAGGACGGCCAGGTAATGGGCGGCGGTGGTATCGCGCCGCTGACCTGTAGCGATCCGGACATTTGCGAACTGCAAAAAATGTATTTCCTGCCGGGCATTCGCGGTAAAGGCCTGGCGCGCCAGCTCGCCCTTTCTGCCCTGGATTTCGCCCGTGAGCAGGGTTTTACCCGCTGCTACCTCGAAACCACGGCCTTCCTTAAAGACGCCATTGCGCTCTATGAGCGCCTGGGCTTTGCGCATATCGACGCGCCGCTGGGCTGCACCGGGCACGTGGACTGCGAAGTCCGCATGCTGAAAGCGTTGTAATACTCGTTAACAGGCCCTCCCTTTTCGGGAGGGCCACCAGAGAGGCGTTATTGCGCCATCATAAAACGCACAATACCCGCGGCTTTATCAGCCGGTAGCGCCAGCACATTGCTCCACATCTCTTCCACCATATCGCAGGTCAGCTTCTCTTTGCCCACGCCCTTCTGCGGCTCAGACAAGATGGCCACATCATCGCCATATTTTTTCACCAGCGTGGCGGCAACGGCCTGAAGATCCTGCTGGGCGCGTTCACGCTCCTGCGGCGTCGCAGTGTGTTTGCCCGCGCCGTATGCCGAACGCATCATATCGGCGTCCACGGTGGCGCGGTAGGTCAGCATCTCTTTGGACAGTACACGCATCGGATTGATACCGCCTTTCACGTTCGGGAACAGGAAGCGGTAGCAGTCATCGTCACTCACCTTCTGGATCGCCGCCGTCTGCTCCATATTCACTTTCATATAGCGCACCACCTGATCGTCCGGCGCCGATTGCAGACGCGAGATCTGGATCTGCAAAATTTCCGGCTGGATGACGTCGATGATTTGTTGCTCCGTTTTGCCCTCTTTCTGCATAGCCAGCGCGCGGCCACGCAGCTTCGACCAGTACTCCGGCTCCTGCTCTTTTAGCACTGTAAAGGAGGGAAATTGCGCCATCGCGGCGTCAAACTTCTGCTCCTCGGTGAGTCCGGATTGCGAGGGACGGGAACCGATAAAAAAACCGACGGCAGTGGCGACAACAAGTACGACGATAAGGGATATGACGATCCGTGACAGTTTCATCCTGACTCTCTGTATAGGTTGTTAAAAAGTTATAGTGAAAAAAAGGAGAGGTATGTTACGCAACATCGGATTCGGTCGCACCTGCCAGAAATTGGTGCATTTGAGGGCGTTTTGGTGGGAATGCCTGCGGGAAAGGTGGTACGGCAGCAGGCGCTGCCGCACTTTTACTTAGTGGCGAACGCCGTCGTCGTCTTCGTCCAGCAGATCTTCATCGTCGTCGCCTTCTTCGCCGTTAGGATCCTCGTAGTAGGTGCCCCAGCCGTCGTATTCAACGTCGAATTTTTCTGCCAGCGTCATCAGTTGCTCAACCTGCGCATCAATCAGCTCTGCCTTGAGTGCGGATTCGCTGAGGATGTCACAGCAGATCACCACTTCGCCTTCTT
The DNA here is from genome assembly GCF_001888805.2 of Enterobacter sp. SA187. Taxonomy (NCBI): domain Bacteria; kingdom Pseudomonadati; phylum Pseudomonadota; class Gammaproteobacteria; order Enterobacterales; family Enterobacteriaceae; genus Enterobacter; species Enterobacter sp. SA187. The sequence goes on along the minus strand of NZ_CP019113.1, from coordinate 1,707,860 downwards.
CCACTTCCAGCTCTTCCGGCTCGGTGACTTCATAACCCAGTTTGAACGCCTCGACCGCCACTTTCTCCAGCGTTTCGAAATCGTCAGCGGAAAGGTGGTGCTCGATGGTGTACAGCGCGTCAGGATCGCTGCCGTCTTCCAGCAGTTCTTCAATAATCAAACGCGTTTCTTCGCGTTGCTCTTCCAGTTGCTCCGGGTTTGCCATGGATCGTTCCTCATAATGTGCGGCAGATACTCTTATTTTCACACACCGCTGACAATGCCTCCACTCCTGACCGAAAAGATTTGTTAAACAGGGTTGCAAATGAATATTTACACATATAAAGTGAATTTTAATTCAATAAGTGGCCTAAGCCATGTGAGGGAAATATGTCTGCATTATTCCGGAAGCACTTTCTTAAACTGCTCGATTTTACACCCGCTGAAATCCACACCCTGCTGGCGCTCGCCGCGCAACTGAAAGCCGATAAGAAAAAAGGTAAAGAAGTACAGCAGCTTACTGGTAAAAACATCGCGCTCATCTTCGAAAAAGACTCAACCCGCACCCGATGCTCTTTCGAAGTTGCCGCATTTGACCAGGGAGCACGCGTCACCTATCTCGGCCCTGCCGGTAGTCAAATTGGGCATAAAGAATCAATTAAGGATACCGCCCGCGTGCTGGGACGCATGTACGACGGCATTCAGTACCGGGGTTTCGGGCAGGAAGTTGTTGAAACGCTGGCAGAATATGCTGGCGTGCCGGTATGGAACGGCCTGACCAACGAATTCCACCCGACGCAATTGCTGGCGGATCTGCTCACCATGCAGGAGCATCTGCCGGGCAAAGCCTTTAATGAGATGACGCTGGTATATGCCGGTGATGCGCGTAACAACATGGGCAACTCGATGCTGGAAGCCGCCGCGCTGGTCGGGCTGGATCTGCGTCTGGTCGCACCCAAAGCCTGCTGGCCGGACGCGAGCCTGGTGGCCGAGTGCACGGCGCTGGCGGTGAAAAACGGCGGCAATATCACGCTGACGGAAGATGTCGCCGCGGGCGTGAAAGGCGCTGACTTTATCTATACCGACGTCTGGGTATCGATGGGCGAAGCCAAAGAGAAGTGGGCGGAGCGCATTGCACTACTGCGCGGCTACCAGGTGAACCGCCAGATGCTGACGCTGACCGGCAATTCGCAGGTGAAATTCCTGCACTGCCTGCCCGCGTTTCATGACGATCAGACCACGCTCGGCAAGCAGATGGCGGAGACCTATGGCCTTCGTGGCGGCATGGAAGTCACCGACGAGGTGTTTGAATCGGCAAACAGCGTGGTGTTTGATCAGGCGGAAAACCGTATGCACACCATTAAAGCGGTGATGGTGGCGACCCTGGCGGAGTGATGTATCGCCCGGCGGCGCAAGCTTGCCGGGCCTACGGTTAACATCGATGTTGAAGATGTTGTAGGCCGGGTCAGGCGCAGCCGCCACCCGGCAATACCATTACGCCACCAGCAGTTTCACCACCACTTTACGCACCGGCGCGGCCTCGCCTACGGCGCACAGCGGTTTATGCACTTCCCCCGGATAGAACACCACAAAATCCCCTTCGCTCAGCACCACCGTTTTTTCCTGCTCGCCTGCCGGTAAAAACGCGATGTCCTTATCCGCCAGCCAGTCGGTATCCGGCGTACCGTTCGGCAGGGTGCTGAAGGTCATTCCTTCCTGCCCCTTCAGCACGATCTGAATATCCAGATAGCGCGCGTGATACTCGGCGCGGCGCTCGGCGAACGGCTGCGTCATATCGTCAGACACCAGATAAAACAGGCGCGAGCCATCAATATCATGCTTCCCGGTCGGGGTTGCGTCCGTAACGTGCTGCTTAACGTAGTCGATAGCCTGTGCCAGTTCCTGCGGCAGCCAGGACTGAAGATTATGGATGTTGCCAACGATCATGATGAACCCCTCATATAAAACACTGTTTCATTTTTATGTGTTATACGAAAAATCCTTTTGCTGCACCACCTCTAAATGGAAAAGATTTGCGATAACGCATGTTTATCTGCAAGCCTGTTACCAGACTGTTAACGATGCGTCCGGGCGTATGCAGTAATACTGCATAACTTTTTGCGCCGGCTTTGCACCTTGCTCTGCAACCTGCTGAAAATAATGTAATTATCAAAAAAACCACTTACTGCTCACATTTTGCCGTACGGCATATTCAGGCACACCATTTCATATTTATTTTTTAATTCGACTTAATGCCGCAATAATTTATTAGCCATTTTGCATATTCATGCGAACATCTTTATTTTATCCATAAATTTCAGCATGATAGATAAAATATAATTAATGAGTCAATGTACAAAACATTAACAACTAAAAATAATGACAGCAATTAATGCGTAGCAATGCACCGCTTTAAAATAGCCATTTGAGTATTCTCTGATGCCCGTCATGCAATAAGAAATAAACCTCAACAGTGCCGGTTTCACGTGAGCAATATCACATTATTAATAGCGACAGCCATTAGTATTACCGCCGAATTCACCTGAATACGAAGGGTTATGAAAATAGTCTTTTCATAACGCTGGCCCCTTTATTTCTAAAAAAGTGCAAGGAATAAATATGGAAAAGCATTATGTCGGTTCTGAAATTGGCCAATTGCGTAGCGTGATGTTGCATCGCCCCAATCTTAGCCTGAAAAGACTGACGCCATCGAATTGCCAGGAGTTGTTATTTGATGACGTGTTATCGGTTGAGCGTGCAGGCGAGGAGCACGATATTTTTGCCACTACGCTGCGCGATCAGGGCGTGGAAGTGTTACTGCTCACCGATCTGCTCACCCAGACGCTGGACGTCCCGGACGCCAAAGGCTGGCTGTTGCAAACCCAGGTGTCGGATTACCGCCTCGGGCCTGCCTTTGCCGCCGACGTGCGCGGCTGGCTGGCGGATATGCCGCATCGCGAACTGGCGCGGCGTTTAAGCGGCGGCCTGACCTACGGCGAAATACCGGCCTTTATTAAAAATATGGTGGTGGATACCCATTCAGCGAATGACTTTATTATGAAGCCGCTGCCTAACCATTTATTTACCCGCGATACCTCCTGCTGGATCTATAACGGCGTGTCTATTAACCCGATGGCGAAACCGGCGCGTCAGCGGGAAACCAATAATCTGCGCGCCATTTATCGCTGGCATCCACAGTTTGCCGACGGCGATTTTATTAAATACTTCGGCGATGAAAATATTAATTATGACCATGCCACCATCGAAGGCGGTGACGTATTAGTCATTGGCCGCGGCGCGGTATTAATCGGTATGTCGGAACGCACCACGCCGCAGGGGGTGGAATTCCTCGCCAGCGCCCTGTTTAAACATCGCCAGGCCGAGCGGGTGATCGCCGTGGAACTGCCGAAGCACCGCTCCTGTATGCACCTCGATACCGTGATGACCCATATAGACGTCGATACCTTCTCCGTCTACCCGGAAGTGGTGCGCAAAGACGCCCAGTGCTGGACGCTGACCCCGGACGGACGCGGCGGCATCAGCCGTTTACAGGAGCCTGGCCTGTTGCCTGCACTGGAAAAAGCCCTGGGCGTGACGCAGATCCGCCTGATCACCACCGGCGGCGACGCCTTTGAAGCGGAACGCGAACAGTGGAACGACGCCAACAATGTGTTAACCCTGCGCCCCGGCGTGGTGGTGGGCTATGAGCGCAACATCTGGACCAACGAAAAATACGATAAGGCAGGCATCACCGTGCTGCCAATCCCCGGCGACGAACTGGGCCGCGGTCGCGGCGGCGCGCGTTGCATGAGCTGCCCGCTTGAACGCGACGGCATTTAAGGAGACGCCCATGCAACTGAAACCCACTCTCGTCGTCGCCCTCGGCGGCAATGCGCTGTTAAAACGCGGCGAGCCGCTGGAAGCCGATATTCAGCGCAAAAATATTCTGCTCGCGGCGCAGACCATCGCCCGGCTGACTCACGACTGGCGCGTGGTGCTGGTGCACGGCAACGGGCCGCAGGTGGGCCTGCTGGCGCTGCAAAACAGCGCCTATGACAAGGTCACGCCCTACCCGCTGGATGTGCTGGGCGCGGAAAGCCAGGGAATGATTGGCTACATGCTGCAACAGGCGCTGAAAAACCTGCTGCCGCAGCGGGAGATCAGCGTGCTGCTCACGCAGGTGGAAGTGGACGCCGCCGATCCGGCCTTCCGCCAGCCGACCAAATACATCGGCCCGGTGTATGACGAAGCCCAGGCCGCCGCACTGAAAGCGGAAAAAGACTGGACCTTCAAAGCCGACGGGAATTATTTCCGCCGCGTGGTGCCCTCGCCGCAGCCCCGGCGCATCGTCGAGCGCGATGCCATTAACGCGCTGATCGGCCGTGACCATCTGGTGATCTGCAACGGCGGCGGCGGCGTGCCGGTGGTGGAGAAAGCCGACGGCTACCACGGCATCGAGGCGGTGATCGACAAAGATCTCTCCGCGGCTCTGCTGGCGCGGCAGATCGAAGCCGATGCGCTGCTGATCCTCACCGATGCCGATGCGGTCTATGTCGGCTGGGGCACGCCAGCCCAGCGCCCGCTCACCCAGGTCACGCCAGAACAGCTTAACGGAATGACCTTTGATGCCGGATCCATGGGGCCGAAAGTCGCCGCCTGTTGCCGTTTTGTCGACGAGTGCCACGGCATCGCCGGGATAGGCGCGCTGACGGACGGCCCGGCGATCCTCGCCGGTGAGAAAGGTACGTTGATCCGGCATTAAGCCTTCATACCCTTTTGCCGGATGGCGGCTGCGCCTTATCCGGCCTACGGCCTGTAGGCCGGATAAGGCGCAGCCGCCATCAGGCGTTAAAAACTGAATAAGGAAATACTTATGTCCCACTCCCTGAAAAACCGCAATTTCCTCAAGCTGCTGGATTACACCCCGGCGGAGATCCAGTCGCTGATCGATCTGGCCATCGAACTGAAAGCCGCCAAAAAAGCCGGACGTGAACAGCCAACCCTGACCGGGAAAAACATTGCGCTGATTTTTGAAAAAACCTCCACCCGCACCCGCTGCGCCTTTGAAGTGGCGGCCTTCGATCAGGGCGCGCAGGTCACCTATATCGGCCCGTCCGGTTCGCAGATCGGCCACAAAGAGTCGATGAAAGACACCGCCCGCGTGCTGGGACGCATGTATGACGGCATTGAATACCGCGGCTACGGCCAGGCCATTGTCGAAGAACTGGGCGAATTCGCGGGCGTGCCGGTATGGAACGGCCTGACCAACGAATTTCACCCCACGCAGATCCTCGCCGACCTGATGACCATGCTGGAACATGCGCCGGGCAAGACCCTGCCGGAACTGCGCTTCGCCTATCTGGGTGATGCACGTAACAACATGGGCAATGACCTGATGGTGGGCGCAGCGAAAATGGGCATGGACATCCGTCTGGTCGCGCCCCGCGCCTTCTGGCCGGAAGAGGCGCTGGTGGCGCAGTGCCGCGCTATCGCCCGCGAAACCGGCGCGCGCATCATGCTGACGGAGGACGTCGAAGAAGGCGTCAACGGCGTTGATTTTCTCTACACCGACGTCTGGGTGTCGATGGGCGAACCGAAAGAAGCCTGGGCCGAGCGCGTCAGCCTGATGAAACCTTACCAGGTCAACAGCGCCGTCGTGAAAGCCACCGGTAACCCGAACGTCAAATTTATGCACTGCCTGCCCGCGTTCCATAACGAGCACACCACCATGGGCCGGGAAATCGAAATCGCCTACGGGCTGAAGGGGCTGGAAGTCACCGAAGAGGTGTTTGAGTCGGCGAACTCCATCGTTTTCGACGAAGCAGAAAACAGAATGCACACCATTAAAGCGGTCATGGTGGCGACACTCGGCGAGTAATTATCCGGGCGCGCCGGTGAGCTGGCGCGCCCGCACAGGGAGATCACCCCATGGGCAAGTTCAAATTTCCTTCCGCTTACACCATTTTATTTATCCTCATCGCGCTGGTCGCCGCCCTGAGCTGGATCGTCCCCGCCGGGCAGTATCAGATGATGATGAACGAGACCCTCGGCAAAGAAGTGCCGGTGGCCGGCACCTACGCGCAGGTCGCCGCCCATCCGCAGGGGCTGGTTGCCGTGCTGATGGCCCCCATCGGCGGGCTGTACGATCCCGTCACCGGCCAGGCGGGCGCGATAGACGTGGCGCTCTTTATTCTGATCATCGGCGGCTTTCTGGGGATCGTCACCAAAACCGGGGCGATCGATGCCGGGATCGCCCGCGTCACCCTGAAACTGCACGGCCACGAAGAGTGGATGATCCCGATCCTGATGGGCCTGTTCGCTGCGGGCGGCACCATCTACGGCATGGCGGAAGAGTCGCTGCCGTTTTACACCCTGCTGGTGCCGGTGATGCTGGCGGCGCGTTTTGATCCGGTGGTGGCTGCTTCAACCATTCTGCTTGGCGCGGGGATCGGCACGCTCGGATCCACCATCAATCCCTTTGCCACGGTGATCGCCGCCAACGCCGCCGGGATCCCCTTTACCAACGGCATCTTACTGCGCGTGCTGTTGCTGGCGGTAGGCTGGCTGATCTGCGTGGCCTGGGTGATGCGTTATGCCCGTAAAGTGCGCCAGGATCCGGCCAGCTCCATCGTGGCGGATAAGCTTGACGAAAACCGCGCGCATTTTCTTGGCGATAAGCCGCAGGAGATGCTGGAATTCACCCCGGTGCGCAAACTTATCCTCGTGATCTTCGCCCTCGCCTTCGCGGTAATGATCTACGGCGTGGCGGTGCTCGGCTGGTGGATGGCGGAGATCTCGGCGGTGTTTCTGGCGGCGGCGATTATCGTCGGGCTGATTGCCCGCATGAGCGAAGAGGAGCTGACCTCCACCTTTATCAACGGCGCGCGGGATCTGCTCGGCGTGGCGTTGATCATCGGCATCGCGCGCGGCATCGTGGTGATCATGGATAAAGGCATGATCACCCATACCATTCTGCACAGCGCCGAAGGGATGGTGAGCGGGCTGTCCACCGTCGCCTTTATCAATGTCATGTACTGGCTGGAAGTGGTGCTCTCTTTCCTGGTGCCGTCGTCCTCGGGTCTGGCGGTGCTGACCATGCCGATCATGGCGCCGCTGGCGGATTTCGCTAACGTCAATCGCGATCTGGTGGTCACGGCCTACCAGTCCGCCTCCGGCATTGTGAATCTGATCACACCCACCTCTGCCGTTGTGATGGGCGGCCTGGCCATTGCGCGCGTACCTTATGTGCGTTACCTGAAGTGGGTTGCGCCCTTGCTGTTGATCCTGACGGTGGTGATCACCGTTGTGTTAAGTCTTGGCGCCCTGCTCTAGTTTTCGCCGGATGGCGCGCGCCACCGGGCATTTTGGCAACTAACTGGAATAAAACGATGAAGGAATACGCAGAATGCACCGCCAGAGAGCAACTTCAGCTCGCTGTCTGCCAGCGTCTTATTGTGGAGAAAAGCTATTTATCGCAGGAGGCGATCCGCCGCGATTTACAGCTGCATGGTTTTGACAGCATCAGTCAGTCCACCGTTTCGCGGCTGTTAAAGCTGCTGGGCGTGATAAAAATACGCAACGCGAAAGGACAAAAGATTTATTCCGTGAATCCACAGTTACGCCCGGCACCCGATGCCGCGCGATCCGTGTCGGAAATGGTGGTCAGCGTTGAGCACAATAGTGAGTTTATCCTTATCCATACCGCCGCCGGATACGGGCGCGCCGTCGCCAGGATACTGGATTATCATGCGATCCCGGACATTCTCGGCGTGGTGGCGAGCAGCAACATTGTCTGGGTCGCGCCACGGGATGTCTCGCGTACCGCACTGGTGCATAAACGCGTTAATTATCTGTTAAGAATGCATTGATATGCAAAATAACCGTTTGCCTTATACAAATCGTGCATTGAATCACTTGATCCACAAAAGCAGCTGAGTATAATGCCGGGCAATTTGCCGGGAGGAAAGCATGGTCAACTGCGTACGACATCGCGTCTTACCGCGTCTGAAAACAGACGCAGGCCTGCCGTTTTTCTTCCCGTTGCTCACGATATTCACAGCCCCTCTTATTGAGGGGCTTTTTTTTGCGCAGGCGTCAGGAGAGAACGATGGCTAATCCGCTCTATCAAAAACATATCATTTCCATAAATGATCTCAGTCGCGAAGAACTGGAACTGGTGCTGGCAACCGCCGCCAGACTGAAGGCCACGCCGCAACCGGAGCTGCTTAAGCACAAAGTGATCGCCAGCTGCTTTTTTGAGGCCTCCACGCGCACCCGCCTCTCTTTTGAAACCTCCATGCACCGCTTAGGGGCCAGCGTGGTCGGCTTCTCCGATAGCAGCAACACCTCGCTGGGTAAAAAAGGCGAAACGCTGGCAGACACCATTTCGGTGATCAGCACCTATGTCGATGCGATTGTCATGCGTCACCCGCAGGAGGGCGCGGCGCGGCTGGCGACGGAGTTTTCCGGCGGCATTCCGGTACTGAATGCCGGGGATGGCTCGAACCAGCATCCGACCCAGACCCTGCTCGACTTGTTTACCATTCAGGAAACCCAGGGCCGCCTGGAAAATCTGAATATCGCGATGGTCGGCGATCTGAAATATGGCCGCACCGTGCACTCGCTGGCGCAGGCGCTGGCGAAATTCAGCGGCAACCGCTTCCTGTTTATCGCGCCTGCAGCACTTGCGATGCCGCAGTACATTCTGGATATGCTCGACGAAAAGGGCATTGCGTGGAGCGTGCATGACAGCATCGACGAGGTGATGCCGGAAGTGGACATTCTCTATATGACCCGCGTGCAGAAAGAGCGCCTGGATCCGTCGGAATACGCCAACGTGAAGGCGCAGTTTGTACTGCGCGCCAGCGACTTAACGCATGCGCGCGCCAATATGAAAGTGCTGCACCCGCTGCCGCGCGTGGATGAGATCCACACCGATGTCGATAAAACCCCGCACGCCTGGTACTTCCAGCAGGCCGGTAACGGCATCTTTGCCCGCCAGGCGCTGCTGGCGCTGGTTCTTAATCGCGATTTGGTTCTGTAAGGAGCACTGAGATGACACACGATAATAAACTCCAGGTCGAAGCCATCAAACGCGGCACCGTGATTGACCATATCCCGGCGCAGGTGGGCTTTAAGCTGCTGACGCTGTTCAAGCTGACCGAAACCGATCAGCGCATCACCATCGGCCTGAATTTGCCGTCAGGCGAAATGGGGCGCAAAGATCTGATCAAAATCGAGAACACTTTTCTTACCGATGAGCAGGTGGATCAGCTCTCTTTATATGCGCCGGACGCGACGGTAAACCGCATTGATGAGTATGAAGTGGTGGGAAAATCGCGCCCGAAACTGCCGGAGCGCATCGACGCCGTGCTGGTGTGCCCGAATAGTAACTGCATCAGCCATGCCGAACCGGTTTTCTCCAGTTTTGCAGTGAAAAAACGCGCCAGCGACATCGCGCTCAAATGCAAATACTGTGAAAAAGAGTTTTCCCATTATGTGGTGCTGGCCAGCTAATTGAGGTTGGTAATGGGTTCTGCGCTGCCTATAATGGCGCGGAACCCCTTATTTTCGCTGTTATTCAGGAGAAATCATGACTAAAACCATCGCGACGGAAAATGCACCAGCAGCCATTGGTCCTTATGTTCAGGGTGTTGATCTGGGCAGTATGATCATCACTTCCGGGCAGATCCCGGTGGATCCGAAAACCGGCACCGTGCCGGACGACGTTTCCGCTCAGGCGCGTCAGTCGCTGGAAAACGTGAAAGCTATCGTTGAAGCAGCGGGCCTGAAAGTGGGCGACATCGTGAAAACGACGGTGTTTGTGAAAGATCTGAACGATTTCGCCACCGTTAACGCCACCTATGAAGCATTTTTCACCGAGCATAACGCCACCTTCCCGGCACGCTCCTGCGTGGAAGTGGCGCGTCTGCCGAAAGATGTGAAGATTGAAATCGAAGCGATTGCGGTACGCCGTTAAAGCATCGTTGCCCGGCGACGCTGCGCTTGCCGGGCCTACGTCTAACCTGTAGGCCGGGTAAGCGTAGCGCCACCCGGCAAACAGGTTAAAGCACAACTCCCCCCTCACTGCCACCCGTACCGGCGGCTGTAAAATCCTTTCACCAGCTGCGTCAACGCCATATACCCCAGCAAAATCCCCGCCAGCCACGGGAAGTACGCCAGCGGCAGCGCCTGGAGTTGCAGATAGCTTGCCAGCGGCGAGAACGGCAGCCCGATGCCCAATACCATCACTACCGCCGTCATCATCAGCAGCGGCCAGGCGGCGCGACTCTGGAAGAAGGGCACGCGGCGGGTGCGGATCATATGCACAATCAGCGTCTGGGACAGCAGCCCCACCACAAACCAGCCGGACTGGAACAGCGTCTGCGCTTCCGGCACGTTGGCGTGGAACACCCACCACATCACACAGAACGTCAGAATGTCGAAGATCGAACTGATCGGCCCAAAGAACAGCATAAAGCGCCCCAGATCGGCGGGGTTCCACCGCTGTGGCTTCTGGATCTGCTCATCGTCAACGTTATCAAAGGGGATCGCCACCTGTGACACATCGTACAGCAGGTTCTGGATCAGTAAGTGCAGCGGCAGCATGGGTAAAAACGGCAGAAACGCGCTCGCCACCAGCACGCTGAACACGTTGCCGAAGTTAGAACTGGCGGTCATTTTGATGTACTTGAGCATATTGGCAAAAGTACGACGCCCCTCGATCACGCCAGCTTCCAGCACCATCAGGCTCTTTTCCAGCAGAATGATGTCGGCGGCTTCGCGGGCGATATCCACCGCACCGTCCACGGAAATGCCAATGTCCGCTGCCCGCAGCGCCGGGGCATCGTTGATGCCGTCGCCCATAAAGCCCACCACATGCCCTTCACGTTTTAGCAGCGTGACGATGCGCTCTTTGTGCATCGGCGTCAGACGGGCGAACAGCGTGGTGCGCTGCGCCAGCGCCGCCAGCTCGTCATCGCTTAACCCTTCGATATCGCTGCCGGTGACCACCTCGCCCGCGTTCAGCCCGACGTCGTGGCACACTTTCGCCGCCACCAGCTCGCTGTCGCCGGTAAGGATTTTCACCGTGATGCCGCTGGCGTGTAGCGCTTTCAGCGCCGGTGCGGTGCTCTCTTTCGGCGGATCGAGAAACGCGATATAGCCTTCGAGGATCAGGTCTGACTCATCGGCACGCTGATAATCCCCCTGCCGCGCCGCGAGGTATTTACTCGCCACTGCCACCACACGCAGCCCCTGACGGTTGAGCGTCTGGGTAACGCGCTCGATGCGGCGCAGCATAGCCTGATCCAGCGCTGTCACCTCGCCGTTATGCCGCACATGGCTACAGACGCTGAGCATCTCCTGCAACGCCCCTTTGCAAATCAGTAGCGGCGCATCCGGCGTTTCCGCCACCACCACCGACATGCGGCGGCGCTCAAAATCAAAAGGGATCTCGTCGATTTTTTGCCAGCGCGTGGAAAGCTCCCGCGCACTGTCTTCGTCCACCCCTTCCAGCACCGCCACGTCCAGCAAGTTTTTCAGACCGGTCTGGTAATGGCTGTTCAGCCACGCGGTGTGAAGTACGTGCTTACTAACTTTTCCGGCGATGTCCGTGTGGTTCTCCAGCACGATTTTGTCCTGGGTCAGGGTGCCGGTTTTATCGGTGCACAGGATGTCCATCGCGCCGAAGTTCTGGATGGCGTCCAGATGTTTCACGATCACTTTCTGTTTAGACAGTTTCACCGCGCCGCGTGCCAGCGTCGAGGTGACGATCATCGGCAGCATTTCCGGGGTTAAGCCCACCGCCACCGACAGCGCAAACAGCGCCGCTTCCCACCAGTCGCCTTTGGTGTAGCCGTTAATCAACAGCACCAGCGGCGCCATGACGAGCATAAAACGGATCAGCAGCATACTGACGCGGCTGATGCCTTTCTGGAACGCATTCGGCTCGGTGGGCTGTTCGCTGACGCGCCCGGCCAGCTGACCAAACCAGGTGTTGCCGCCGGTGGCGATGACCATCGCCTGCGCCGTGCCGCTCACCACGTTAGTGCCCATAAAGCACAGGGTGTCGCACTCCAGCGCATTGGTTTGCGCGGCATTACGTGTGACGGCGAGTTTCTCCACCGGCAGCGATTCGCCGGTCAGCGAGGCCTGCGCCACGAACAGATCCCGGGCCTGTATCACGCGCAAATCGGCAGGGATCATATCCCCCGCCGCCAGCCGGACAATATCCCCCGGCACCAGTTCTTCCAGCGGCAGTTCGCACCAGGCGCTTTCGCCTTTGTCGTTGATCACCCGCAGCACGGTGGCAGTGTTGCTGACCATCGCTTTCAGCGCGTCGGCGGCGCGGGTGGATCGCGCTTCCTGGATAAAATTGAGCAGCGTGGCGATCGCCACCATCAGGCCGATCACCCCCGCGGCAAACATATCTTCGGTGGCGTAAGAGATCACGCCGAGCAGCGTCAGCAATAAATTGAACGGGTTGCGATAGCACAGCCACAGGTGCACCCACCAGGGCGATGGCGCCTGCGCCGGAATGCGGTTTTCGCCGTGCTTGTCGCGGCTGGCCGTGACTTCCTGCGGGTTAAGCCCTTCAGGATGGCTGCCGAAGCTGCGCCACAGTTGAGATTCGTCCATCGCCGCCACGTTGAGGCAGTGAGCGCTGAGCGAAGCCGGGATCGGGGTTACGCCTGCGGTAGTGGCATCCGGCAGCGGGCTGCGGTCAACCAGACGGCGTGGTAAATGGCGGCTGAGCGCAAAGAAGCGCTGCCGGATAAAATTTTTCAGCATAAAAAGTCCCTCTGCGCCCGCAGGCGCAAATGTTATTTTGCAGGGACGTAAAACGTCGCTGCCCTACGCGTCCGGCAAGGCAGCGAAAACAGGCTTACCGGAACGCGGGAAAACTCCCGTCGGGGAGAGGGGTGGGATCAGGATCCATGTTGCCTCCGGTAAAAGTGATAAGGTGAAGTTGCGGCGCATAATAACGCCCGGCAACTAAACCGGACGTAAACCAGACGTTGTGCATTGTATTTTGTCGCAGAATCATTAGGCTGATACCGACCTCAAAGGAAAGGACGCATGCAAAACCGACTGACAATCAAAGACATCGCCCGCTTAAGCGGCGTGGGTAAATCCACCGTTTCGCGCGTGCTCAATAATGAGAGCGGCGTCAGCGTCCAGACCCGTGAGCGCGTGGAAGCCGTCATGCAACAGCATGGCTTCTCCCCGTCCCGCTCGGCGCGGGCAATGCGCGGCCAGAGCGATAACATCGTGGCGATCATCGTCACGCGCCTGGATTCGCTGTCGGAAAACCTTGCGGTACAGACCATGCTGCCAGCGTTTTACGCCCAGGGTTACGATCCGATCATGATGGAAAGTCAGTTCTCTCCGGCGCTGGTGGAAGAGCATCTTGGCATGTTACGTCGCCGCAATATCGACGGCGTGGTGCTGTTCGGCTTTACTGGCCTCACGGAAACCCTGCTTGCGCCCTGGCAGTCTTCGCTGGTGCTGATGGCGCGGGACGCCAGCGGCTTCGCCTCCGTCTGTTATGACGATGAACGGGCGATCCAGATGCTGCTGGAAAAGCTCTACGCCCAGGGGCACCGGCATATCAGCTATCTCGGCGTGCCTGCCAGCGACACCACCACCGGCCAGCGCCGCCACGACGCCTATCTGCATTTCTGCGCACAGCATCAGATGCAGCCCGTCGCCGTGCTGCCGGGCCTGGCGATGAAACAGGGTTATGAGCACGTCGCCCGCGTCTTAACGCCGGACACTACTGCGCTGGTCTGCGCCACTGATACTCTGGCGCTCGGCGCGAGTAAGTACTTACAGGAGCAGCGCATCACCGCCCTGCAACTGGCCAGCGTCGGCAATACGCCGCTGATGAAATTCCTGCATCCGGAAATCGTCACCGTCGATCCCGGCTACGCTGAAGCGGGCCGTATGGCCGCCACCCAGCTGATCGATCAGATCACCGGCCGCGCCGAACCGCGCACCATTATCGTCCCCGCCCGCCTCGGTTAATCTATGCTTGTATGATTTAGTGTGATCCTTAACCGATTTCGGGAACGTTCCCTTTTCGCTTTTGCCGATCCGCAGATACTCTTTCAGCTGTTCCCTACGCATAATTCCAAAACCTCTGTGAGGCTTCACGATGAGCAAAAAAGTAGATCAAGCTGACATCGATAAATTAATCGAGCTGGTTGGCGGACGGGATAACATCGCCACCGTCAGCCACTGTATTACCCGCCTGCGCTTTGTGCTTGATAACCCGGCGAAAGCCGATCCGAAAGCCATTGAAAAACTGAAAATGGTGAAGGGCTGCTTTACCAACGCCGGACAGTTCCAGGTGGTGATCGGCCCCGATGTCGGCGACTACTACAAAGTCCTGCTCGCCACTACCGGTCAGGCTCATGCGGATAAAGAGCACGCCAAACGGGTGGCGCGCCAGAATATGAAATGGTACGAGCAGCTGATCTCGCACTTTGCGGAGATCTTCTTCCCGCTGCTGCCAGCGCTGATCAGCGGCGGTTTGATTCTGGGCTTCCGTAACGTTATCGGCGATCTGCCGATGAGCAACGGACAGACGCTGGCGCAAATGTCCCCGGCGCTGAAAACCATTTATGACTTCTTGTGGCTGATTGGCGAGGCGATCTTCTTCTACCTGCCGGTGGGGATCTGCTGGTCGGCGGTGAAGAAAATGGGCGGCACGCCGATCCTCGGTATCGTGCTCGGCATTACGCTGGTTTCGCCGCAGTTAATGAACGCTTACTTACTGGGCCAGCAGGTGCCGGAAGCCTGGAACTTTGGCCTGTTCAGCATTGATAAAGTAGGTTACCAGGCGCAGGTCATCCCGGCGCTGCTGGCGGGTCTGGCGCTTGGCTATATTGAATTGCAGCTGAAGCGTATCGTCCCCGCCTACCTCTATCTGGTGGTGGTGCCGGTCTGCTCGCTGCTCCTCGCAGTGTTCCTTGCCCATGCCTTTATCGGCCCCTTTGGTCGTCTGATCGGCGACGGCGTGGCCTTTGCCATGCGCCATCTGATGACCGGCAGCTTCGCCCCGATAGGCGCGGCGCTGTTTGGCTTCCTCTATGCGCCGCTGGTGATCACCGGGGTGCACCAGACCACGCTCGCTATTGATATGCAGATGATCCAGAGCATGGGCGGCACACCAATGTGGCCGCTGATTGCCCTGTCGAACATCGCTCAGGCGTCCGCCGTGGTGGGGATCATCATCGTCAGCCGCAAAGAGAATGAACGTGAGATTTCGGTGCCTGCCGCTATCTCCGCTTTCCTCGGCGTGACCGAACCGGCAATGTACGGTATCAACCTGAAATACCGCTTCCCGATGCTGTGCGCGATGATTGGCTCCTGCCTCGCCGCGCTGCTGTGCGGATTATACGGCGTGATGGCGAACGGCATCGGCGTCGGCGGTCTGCCGGGTATTCTTTCTATCCAGACCGGTTACTGGCAGGTCTACGGCATCGCCATGGTTATCGCCATTGTCGTGCCATTAGTGCTCACGACCTTTATGTACCAGCGCAAAGCCCGCCAGGGATCGCTACAGATTGTTTGATGCTTCGGGGGCGCGACGGCGCCCCTTTTTACGATCGGGACGACACGATGAATACACTTCCCCACTGGTGGCAGACCGGCGCTATCTACCAGATTTACCCCAAAAGCTTCCAGGACACCACCGGCAGCGGACGCGGCGACTTACGCGGCGTAACACACCGCCTCGACTATCTGAAAATCCTCGGCGTCGACGCCATCTGGCTGACGCCGTTTTATATCTCGCCGCAGGTGGATAACGGCTACGACGTGGCGAACTATACCGCCATCGATCCGGGATACGGCACGCTGGACGATTTTGACGAGATGGTGACCCAGGCCCATGCGCGCGGCATCCGCATCGTACTGGATATGGTGTTAAACCATACCTCCACGCAGCACGCCTGGTTTCGCCATGCGCAGGATCCCGCCAGTCCGTACCGCGAATTTTATATCTGGCGCGACGGCTCGCCCCTGACGCCGCCAAACAACTGGCGCTCGAAATTCGGCGGCAGCGCCTGGCGCTGGCATGCGGAGAGCGGGCAGTACTATCTGCACCTCTTCGCTCCGGAGCAGGCGGATCTGAACTGGGAAAGTCCGCAGGTGCGCGCCGAGCTGAAAAAGGTGTGTGAATTCTGGGCCGATCGCGGCGTCGACGGGCTGCGTCTTGATGTGGTGAATCTGATTTCCAAAGATCAGGATTTTCCGCCGGATGAGCTGGGGGACGGGCGTCGTTTTTACACCGACGGGCCGCGCGCCCATGAATATTTGCAGGAGATGAGCCGCGACGTTTTCCGCCCGCGCGGACTGATGACGGTGGGCGAAATGTCCTCCACCACCCTCGATCACTGTCGGCAGTATGCCGCCCAGGATGGCCGCGAGCTGTCGATGACCTTTAACTTCCATCATCTGAAAGTGGACTACCCCGGCGGCGAGAAATGGACGCTGGCGGCCCCGGATTTCGTGGCGCTGAAGACGCTGTTCCGCTACTGGCAGCAGGGGATGCATCAGGTGGCATGGAACGCGCTGTTCTGGTGTAACCACGATCAGCCGCGCATCGTGTCGCGCTTCGGGGATGAAGGGGAATACCGCGTCACCTCGGCGAAAATGCTCGCCATGGTGCTGCACGGTATGCAGGGCACGCCCTATATCTATCAGGGCGAAGAGATCGGCATGACCAACCCGCACTTTACGCGTATTACCGATTACCGCGACGTGGAAAGCCACAATATGTTTGCCGAACGCCGCGCCGCCGGTCAGGACGCCGATCAGCTGCTGGCGATCCTCGCCTCCAAATCCCGCGATAACAGCCGCACGCCGATGCAGTGGGATGCCTCTCCCCATGCCGGGTTCACCCGGGGCGAGCCGTGGATCGCCCTGTGCGAGAACTATCCGCAGGTGAACGTGGAGGCGGCGCTGCGCGATGCGGACTCGGTGTTTTATACCTATCAGGCGCTGATTGCGCTGCGCAAACGCGAGCCGGTGCTGACCTGGGGAGATTATGAGGATCTGCTGCCTGCGCATCCTTTCGTGTGGTGTTATCGCCGCCAGTGGCAGGGGCAGACGCTGCTGGTGGTGGCGAATCTGAGCGGGGAGAATCAGGCATGGGAGCCGGAGGAGATGGCGGGCGACTGGCGGGTGGTGATGAGTAATTATGCGGAGGTGGCGCAGGCCCCTGCGAAGGCGGTGTTAAGGCCGTATGAGGCGGTGTGGTGGAGGCAGGGGGAGGCTTAGTTTTAGATGAGGGCAGGTGGAATGTTCCGTTTGGTTTTGGGGGATGTTCGGTGCGGTGGAATGTTCCGTTCACTTTGCGTTCCGTGTCAGGCGTGACGCCGCTGACGGTGAACGTGCTAAGGGGGCCACCGCGGCCCCCTTAGCAATCCCTGCGGCCCCGCAAAGAAACCGGTGCTGCGCACTGCGCTCACCTCCCGCCCGTCTGCCTGCGGTCGGCTCGATTCGGCCTCCTGCCTCATATCGCCTCTGGCCGCCATCCATGGCGGCCAGCCCTTGTCATCCGGCCTCCGGCTCGCCGGTTTCAGCGGGGACTCAACCCCTCGCGTTAATTACGATGAGGGTTTGTTACGACTGAGTGGCTTTATGTTTGTCGGAACTTACTGGAACCAAAGCCGTTCGTCGGAGCGAAAAAGAGCGCAATAAACCACGAAACGCTCCATCAGAATTTACATTCCCCGCAACGCCCGCCATCTGTACGGTCATGTTTTTACCTTGTCCTGCATCAATAAAATCGCAAACTTGTTTGATGCAAATCACTATATATAGGACTTAAAATCCCGCCCCGACCCAATATGTTGTATTAATTGTCTAATATTGCAACAACCACACCGCTGGTTTATCCCTCAGATTTGTGGATAAAAAAGACCGTGCGCGAGGAAAAACCTGCTGGCACAGACGTATGCCCGCTGTGAATATTATTCCGCTTTTGTGGATAACCTGTTTCTAAATGGAGAGATCATGACACCGCATGTGATGAAACGAGATGGCTGTAAAGTGCCTTTCAACTCAGAGCGCATTCAGGAAGCAATTTTGCGTGCAGCTAAAGCAGCGGGAGTCGATGACGCAGATTATTGCGCCACCGTCGCAGAGGTCGTGGGACAGCAGATGAAGGGCCGCAGTCAGGTGGATATCAATGAAATTCAGACTGCGGTAGAAAACCAGCTGATGTCCGGCCCGTACAAGCAGCTGGCGCGCGCCTATATTGAATATCGCCATGACCGGGATATTGAGCGTGAAAAACGTGGCCGCCTCAATCAGGAGATCCGCGGTCTGGTGGAGCAAACCAACTCCGCGCTGCTTAACGAAAACGCCAATAAAGACAGCAAAGTGATCCCCACCCAGCGCGACCTGCTGGCGGGCATCGTCGCCAAACACTACGCCCGTCAGCATCTGCTGCCGCGTGACGTGGTGCTGGCGCACGAGCGTGGCGATATTCACTACCACGATCTCGACTACTCGCCCTTCTTCCCGATGTTCAACTGTATGCTCATCGATCTGAAAGGCATGCTGACCCACGGTTTTAAAATGGGCAACGCGGAGATTGAACCGCCAAAATCTATTTCCACCGCCACGGCGGTGACCGCGCAGATCATCGCCCAGGTCGCCAGCCATATTTACGGCGGCACCACCATTAACCGCATCGACGAAGTGCTGGCGCCTTTTGTCACCGCCAGCTTCAAAAAACACCGCAAAACGGCGGAAGAGTGGCACATCCCGGATGCGGACGGCTACGCCCATTCCCGTACCGAAAAAGAGTGCTACGACGCTTTCCAGTCGCTGGAATACGAAGTGAATACGCTGCACACCGCCAACGGCCAGACGCCGTTCGTCACCTTTGGCTTTGGCCTCGGCACCAGCTGGGAATCGCGGCTGATCCAGCAGTCGATCCTGCGTAACCGCATCGCGGGACTGGGCAAAAATCGTAAAACCGCCGTGTTCCCGAAACTGGTGTTCGCCATCCGCGACGGCCTGAACCACAAGCCTGGCGATGCCAACTACGATATCAAACAGCTGGCGCTGGAATGCGCGAGCAAGCGCATGTACCCGGACATTCTCAATTACGATCAGGTGGTGAAAGTCACCGGCTCGTTCAAAACCCCGATGGGCTGCCGCAGCTTCCTCGGCGTCTGGGAAGATGAAAACGGCGAGCAGATCCACGACGGGCGTAACAACCTCGGCGTGATCAGCCTGAACTTGCCGCGCATCGCGCTGGAAGCGAAAGGCGACGAAGCCACATTCTGGAAACTGCTGGACGCCCGCCTGCAGCTGGCGCGGAAAGCGCTGATGACCCGTATCGCCCGTCTGGAGGGCGTGAAAGCCCGCGTCGCGCCCATTCTCTATATGGAAGGGGCCTGCGGCGTGCGTCTGAAGGCGGACGATGAGGTGTCGGAAATTTTCAAAAACGGGCGCGCGTCCATTTCGCTGGGCTATATCGGCATCCATGAAACCATTAATGCGCTGGCGGGCGGCGAACACATGTACGACAGCGAGACGCTGCGCGCGAAAGGCATTGCCATTGTCGAACGTCTGCGTCAGGCAGT
Source organism: Enterobacter sp. SA187 (assembly GCF_001888805.2). Classification (NCBI taxonomy): domain Bacteria; kingdom Pseudomonadati; phylum Pseudomonadota; class Gammaproteobacteria; order Enterobacterales; family Enterobacteriaceae; genus Enterobacter; species Enterobacter sp. SA187. The sequence continues at coordinate 1,688,271 of NZ_CP019113.1, read as the reverse complement.
GGATCAGTGGAAAGAAGAGACCGGCTACGGCTTCAGCCTCTACAGCACGCCGAGCGAAAACCTGTGCGATCGTTTCTGCCGTCTGGATACCGCCGAGTTCGGCGTGGTGCCGGGCGTCACCGACAAAGGTTATTACACCAACAGTTTCCACCTCGACGTGGAGAAGAAGGTGAACCCGTACGACAAAATCGATTTCGAAGCCCCCTATCCGCCGCTGGCAAATGGCGGTTTCATCTGTTACGGCGAATACCCGAACATTCAGCACAACCTGAAAGCGCTGGAAGACGTATGGGATTACAGCTATCAGCATGTGCCCTATTACGGCACCAACACGCCGATTGATGAGTGCTACGAGTGCGGCTTTACCGGCGAGTTCGAATGCACCAGCAAAGGCTTCACCTGTCCGAAATGCGGCAACCACGACGCCGCGCGGGTGTCGGTGACCCGCCGCGTATGCGGTTATCTGGGCAGCCCGGATGCGCGTCCGTTTAACGCCGGTAAGCAGGAAGAAGTGAAGCGCCGCGTGAAGCATTTAGGAAACGGGCAGATCGGTTGAGTCTGTGTCCTTCAACGCCACCCGGCTGTCACTGTAGGCCGGGTAAGCGAAGCGCCACCCGGCAAGGTTATGCATTATGAATTTTCATCAATATTACCCCGTCGATATCGTGAACGGCCCCGGAACGCGCTGCACGCTGTTTGTTTCCGGATGCGTGCATGAGTGCCCTGGCTGCTATAACAAAAGCACCTGGCGGCTCAATTCGGGGCAGCCGTTTACCCGTGAAATGGCCGATCAAATTATCAGTGATTTGAACGATACGCGGATCAAACGCCAGGGGATCTCCCTGTCCGGCGGCGATCCGCTGCATCCGCAAAACGTGCCGGAGATCCTGGCGCTGGTGCAGCGCATTCGTGCCGAATGCCCCGGCAAGGATATCTGGGTGTGGACGGGTTATAAGCTTGAGGAGTTAACTGCCGCGCAAATGGCGGTGGTGGAGCTGATTAACGTGCTGGTGGACGGGAAGTTTGTGCAGGATCTGAAAGATCCGTCGCTGATCTGGCGCGGGAGTAGCAACCAGGTGGTGCATTATTTGCGGTAATTGGGCTTGTTTGTCGGGTGGCGCTGCGCTTACCCGACCTACAATAATAAGAATGCCGCCTGCTGGCGGCATTCTTAATTAACGGGCAACCACAAAACGTTTGTCGTCGTCCATAAAGGCTTTATCGCCCGCCGGTGCGAGGATGGCGCCAAAATTCATCTGTCCACGCAGTTTCCAGCTGGCCGGGATATTCCAGGCCTGCTGCACATCTGCGTCAACCAGCGGGTTATAGTGCTGAAGGTTCGCGCCAATGCCCTTCTCTGCCAGCGCCAGCCATACCGCGTACTGAGCAATACCGGTGCTGTGTTCTGACCAGATCGGGAAGTTATCGGCATAAGCTGCAAACTGCTCCTGCAGACGGGTAACCACGTCCTGATCTTCGAAGAAGAGTACCGAACCCGCGGCGGCGGCGAAGCCGTCCAGCTTGTCGGAAGTGGCGTGGAAGCTCTCTGCAGGAACAATTTTTCTTAACTGTTCACGCACAATCTCCCAGAATTTATTGTGTTCGTTGCCGAGCAGGATCAGCGCGCGGGAACTCTGCGAGTTGAATGCCGAAGGCGCCTGACGAATGGCTTCCTGAATGGTGGCAATCACTTCATCTTCTGATACCGGCAGGTCCTTGCCCAGTGCATAGATGGTTCTGCGTTGCGTCGCGAGCGAAATAAAGTTGTCTGACATACGTTCTCCTGAATGTTTTTCACTTCAAATTCTGTCGGCTGTTCTTACAGAGTAAGCCTGACGGCGCAATCATGAAAGTAGAACAATTTGTCCTTATCCTTCAAAAAAACAGAACGACCGCACGTTGATTATTTTGTATTAAATTATTTCGCTGCCCCGCCGATAACCTTTTTGTCACCTTTATCCCTTGCAGATGCTGCGCACTCTTCCCGAAAAGAGCGCACCGCGTCCTGCGCCCTATTGCATTTTCGACCCGGAGATGATGATGAACGGTATTGAAAAAATCACCGCGACAAATACGCACGGTGAATCGCTTTTATCTAATCAGGATAATAACCCGACTGTCTGGAATAACAGTAAATCCACAGACGTTAATACTGACAAATCGCCGCTGGACGCCGAAGAAAGCGCCACGAAGATTACGCTGTCTTCGCAGACGCCGGAAGAAATCAAGAAGCAGCAAGAGCTTAAGAAACAGGAAATTAAGAAAACGGATTATACGCTGGAGATGTCCGGCATCCCGCTGTACGGCGGCCGGCTGGTATCCGTAACCAAATATCCTGATGGCTCAGAGCAAATCGTCGATGCCATTACCGGGCAGGAAATACTGCCGCAGGATCTTCCACCGAAAAGATAAATAACCTCACGGGGAAACTTGTAAAAATAAAAATACCCGCTAGCGCAGGCATTAATATAAATATTTTACCTTAATTAAAACCGGCTCACACATTCCATGGCGACGGTTTTAAATTCGGTAAAATCTTTGCAGGCGCATAAGCGGGTCAGCGCGCGTTCCCGCAGGAAGGTGACAAAAATATCGTAGATGGCCATCGCTTCTTCATATTCGCTTTTGCTGATCGCCAGCAGGAAAACAATATGCGCGACTTCATCCCCCCACTGGATGCCTTCCGGCGCCAGCACGGTATAGACCACGGTTTTTTTCGCCAGCAGTCCCAGCGCGTGGGGCAGCGCGATGCCGTCGCCGAGCATGGTGCTGACGATGGCCTCACGCTCCACCACCGAATCAACAAACTCCCCATCGACAAAGCCCTCCTCATGCAGCTGGCTGCACAGCATCGCAAACAGCGTCTGCTGATCGACCGAGCGATCGATAATGCGGAAATGGCTGGCATCGAAATACTTCTCCAGCATCCAGGGACGCGTGCGATCCACCAGCACCAGTTTGCCGATCTGCTCTAACTGGTAATCCGTGGGGAAAGGCGCGATGGTGACCACCGGCTTGTCTTTTTCGCTGATGCGCGCGGTGGCGATAACAAAGTCCTCGCTGATGCTGTCGCGCTGTTCGTAATCCCGTAGCGTCACCGTGCTGGTGACCTCGATCTGCGGATATTTGCGTTGCAGCACCGCTTCGATCATCCGCGCCATGGCGTTACCGGCATCGCACACCAGCAGCACGCGCGGTTGCCGCTGATAGCCGATATTGTAATGGCGCTCCAGCCCGACGCCGATATGCAGCACCAGGAAGCCGATTTCATTTTCGCTGATCGTCCAGGGCGTGTATTTGCCCCAGCCCGACACCGCCGCGAGGGTCATGTCCCACGCCATCGGATAGTGCTGTTTGATGTTATCCAGCAGCGGATTGGGGATCATGATCTGGTAGCGCACGCGGGTGATCATGGTCTTAATGTGCGTCAGCAGATCCGCATGCAGCTGGGCATCGTTTTGCAGATTGTAGTTGTAGTGGGTATTGATAAAGCCAAGGATATAGTTGACCAGCGCTTCGTCGTCATCGGCATTGATAGCGCTCGGCGCGATCTCCTGCACCTGTCGCCCGGCGATGTGCACCCGCAGCCACGCTTCTTCCGACGGGGCGAGCGGTTTCTGCGCCAGCTGTTGCAGGGTGGCGGCGATCTCCCGCGCGGCGAGGTGGACATTTTCATCGCCATCGTCCGCCGTGAATTCCGGCAGCGGATAGCCTTCGCTGATGCGCCGCACCGCCACCGCGCAGTAGAGGCGGATAAACAGCTCGCCCTCATCCGTCAGGCGAATATGATGGCGGGTGAAGCACTGATGCAGCAGCCTCTCAAGCTGTTCCGGCACGCCGCGGTTCAGCGCCTCCTCGGTTAACAGCGGGCTGTGGGCGTCCTGCTGCGCCAGCTCCCACAGCAGATCCGTCAGACAGGCGCGGATCGCCATTTCGCTGCCGAACAGCTTCATGCCGTGACGCGGGCGCGTTTCCAGCGTCAGATGGTAGCGCTGTAGCCAGTCACGCACCTCCGCCATATCGCTTTGCAGCGTCGCCCGGCTGACAAACCATTCATCAGCTAAATCTTCCAGCTTGAGGGAGAAGGCCGACGTTAAAAAACGCACCACCAGATAGTGCACCCGCTCCTGCCCGCTGCGCGGAATACGCAGCGCGCGCGGGCGATCCGTTTGCAGGGAGTGAAAGCGGGTGGCGTCGTCGATTTTCAGCTGATAGCCGTTGCCGCGGCTGAGGATAAACTGCGCGCCGTGGCTGGCGAGCAGCGCATTCAGCGCGGTGATATCGGCCCGCACGGTACGCGTGGACACCGACAGCCGCTGCGCCAGCTCGTCCTGCGGCAGCGTCTCGTTTTGCAGCATGTCGAACAGCTGCGCTAAACGTTGGTTCGGAAATCGCACGTCGGTGTCCTCTGGTTACGGCAGTAGCGCCCGGGTCATCGCCAGCAGCTGGCGCACGTCTTCCGGGCGGGTATTACCGCTTACTTTATCAATAATGGAACTATAAATATGAGGAATGATTTTCGGTACACCGGCGTCCAGCGCGATGCGCAGGATCTCACTGTAATTCTCCAGATCGATACCGCCGGTCGGCTCCAGCCAGAAGTCATGGCGGGCGCAGGCTTCCGCCACCGTCTGATACTCATCACGGCAGTCCAGCCCGCCCATCGGGAAATATTTGATCGAGCTGCCGCCCATGTCTTTTAACAGCGCGATGGCGGTCTCCACCGGCACGATGCCCGCCGGTGCGCCGGAACTCAGCGGCCCGGTGGAGATCTTCACCTGCCCCGGCGTGCCGGTGGGGGAAACCAGACCGTTAACCACGGTTTCCGACTGGCCGAGCAGCGCGCGGCTCGCGCCCACGCCGGTAAAGACCTGGTTGACGTGCTGCGGCTGTACCTCGCGGGAAATGGCGCTGACCATCGCCGATTGATTGGGATCGCCTGCCCCCAGGCCGACGGAGAGCGCGTTATTAATCAGCGCGGCATACTCGCGCATGTCCGCCACGGCGCTCGCCACGTCCGGATAATTCTTCGACAGCACGCCCACCAGCACATGGCCTTCGGCGGCGTCGTAAATTTCACGGGCATTCTCTTTCGAGCCTGCCAGCACGTTCAGGCAGACACGGTCGCGGTAGAAATTGGGCGTCAGGGTCATGCGGTTTGCTCCTTGTTCAGCACGTCGGCAATACGGCGAATAATAATGTCCAGCTGGTCGGCGCTGACGCTGCGCACGTCCGCTTCGATAATGCCTTCGTTGGCTTTATAGCCACGGAAATAGATGGCGTACTCGCCCTGTTTCAACGCATTAACCAGCTCGCCGGTGGCGATACCGGTGACGGCTTCATCAAATTTGATCTCTGCCCGCGCGATGTCGCGCCCGGCGCTGTCCCACACCACGCGCGCGGTGACGCCGTCCAGCGTATTCAGTCCGTCAATGAATGGCGTCATTTTTGCCACCATTTCTGCGCCGCTCTCTTTCTGCGCGGAGAGGTAGTGTTCGATGGCGCAGGTCAGGCCAAGAATGCCCTCTTTGCCCACTTTCATGGCGCGCCCGATGCCCGCTGTCTGGCGTTTCACCCACTCAACATACTGCTGTTTGCCGATCACCAGGCCGCTGGTCGGCCCTTCGATAGCTTTCGCCCCGCTGTAGATCACAAGATCAGCCCCGGCGCGGTAGTAGCACTGCAAATCTTCTTCGGCGGCGGCATCGACGATCAGCGGCAGATTGTGTTTACGCGCCACCACCGCCGCCTGTTCGACGTTGAGCATGCTTTTCTGCACGCAGTGGTGCGATTTGATGTACATGATCGCCGCCGTGCGCGGGGTGATGGCTGCCGCCAGCTGCGCCGCCGAGCACTCGTTCGCGTAACCGGCTTCAACGACTTTACCGCCGCCCAGCGCCACCATGGTGCCGACCGGCGCGCCAAAGTTGACGTTATGCCCGCGCGGCAGCACGATTTCGTTGTTTTCGATCGGCGTGCTGTGCAGGTTTTCCAGCAGCCAGTCGCTGTCTTTGACCAGCACCGCCGCCACCGACTGCGCAATGCCTGCCGAAGCGCAGGAGACGACGGTCGCACCTTCCACTTCCAGCAGTTTTGCGATGTAGTCCCCGGTTTTGGTCACCAGATCTTTCATCTCAAAATAGTGGTTCATGCCGGTTAGCACCGCCTCGACCACTTCCGGGCGCGGGGTGGAGACGCCAAGCGCGGTCATGCGCCCGGAGGCGTTAATCACCTGTTTGAGCGCGTATTTTTCATAAATCGAAGACATGTTCTTCACTCCCTTGTGGTGTCATATAACCTTTACCTGCACGGATCGCCGCCAGCGGCACCAGCACGCTGTCGGCATGCAGGCTGTCGTTTTCTGCGTCGGTGAACAGCACCGGCTGGTGCCGCCAGTCGAAAATCGTCAGATCGGCGTCAAAGCCCACCGCCAGGCGACCTTTGCGTTTCAGCCGCAGGCCGTCGGCGGCGCTGGCGGTCACGCATTCGATCACCTGCGGCAGCGACATGCCGATGGCGAGAAATTTCGACATTACCCGCGCCAGCGAAAACACCGGGCCGTTAATGCGGTTGCGGCAGTAGATATCCGAGCTGATGGTATGCGGCAGAATGCCGAGGCTGATGGCCTGCTTCGCCACCTCAAAACTGAAGCTGGCGCTGCCGTGGCCGACATCAAGGCGCACGCCGCGGCGCAGGGCGTCGATCATCGAGGCGCGCAACTCGCCCGCAGGCGTCAGGATGCGGTTCGGCTTGCCGTTGTAGCAGTGGGTGATGATGTCGCCTGACGTCAGCCGTGCGGCGATGTCGTCGAGGTTCGGCGGGTTGTTGCCGATGTGCACCATCAGCGGCAGATCGCCGTTCTCTTTCTGAAAGGTTCGGGCGCGCTCCAGCGGCGCGATGCCGTTATCGCCCACCACACTGCCGCTCATGCGCGCTTTCAGCCCGACGATAAAGTCCGGGTGGCGTTTTACCGCCGCCCGTACCGCCTCGCCGTCGATATTCGCCATGTCCGCCAGTTCGTTCTGGGCGATCAGCCCGACGCGGGAGATATTGAGCAGCGCGTAAACCTCCGTCACCGCGCTGCGCGTCAGGGCATAGAAATCGTCCACGTCGTTCGCGCCGGTGCTGCCCGCGTCCACCACCGTGGTGACGCCGGTGGCGATGCCGATGCTGTCCGGCTCGTCGCGGTAGATGGGTGAACGGCTGTAGCAGTGAACGTGAGAGTCGATCCAGCCCGCGCTGACGTAGTGCTCACCGTTCAGATCGAGGATTTTCGCGGCCGGCGCGTCGATCTCGCCAATCGCCGCGATCTGCCCGTCCTGCACGGCGATATCGACGATAGTGTCGTCCACCAGCCGCGCGCGGCGCAGGAGTAAATCATACATGCGCATCTCCTTGAGTTTGATTACAGCGCGACCGGGAAGAGGGAGCCGAGGATCATCGCGCCGAGGATCGCCCCGCCGGTGATCGGCTTCTGCCAGATGTAGAACAGCAGCGCGCCAATCAGCGAGCCAATGCCAATCGGGATCGAGGCGGTCATTGCGCTGAGAATAATCAGCGGCCCGAGGAAACGTCCGGAAGCGTTACCCGCGCCCATCATCACGTCCGCCCCGTAGGTGGAGTCGCTCTGATTGATGGTGAATTTACGCGCCAGGATGATCAGGTAACCGATCGCCAGGCCTATCAGCAGGCCGGTAACCAGTGATGCGCCAAAGTTCGCCACCGGGAAGACAAAGCCCGCGCCTAACAGCAGCGCCGGGACGCCCAGGCCAACGCCGGTCTGGATCGCGCCGCCGATGTCGAGAATACCCACCAGCGAGCCTTCAATGATGCGCGCGAACAGGAAGCTCGCGCCGAACGCCGCCACCGCGCCGTAGACGCCGGTGTCCATGCCTGCCCGCAGCATCGACACAAAAGCCACTTCGTTAAACGCGCCGATGCCGTAGAGGTAATACATGTGTGTCCCGGCAAAGACGCCGGAGGAGAGCAGGCCAACGAAGATCGGGAATGACCAGTCGGCGTACCAAAAACCTTTATTCTGTTCCATGTCAGGCTCCTGTTATTTGCCGCTTACCGCGTTGTGGATCAGATCCAGCCAGTTCGGCACGGTGAGGTGGAAGGATTCGATCATTTTCATGTCGAAGCCGCGGAAGAAGGCGCTCAGTACGAACAGCGCAACGATGGCGCTCATCATCACTTTGGTGACGCGGTTCCAGCCGCTCTCTTCCACGCCCTTGCCAATCAGAATGCCCAGCACCAGACCCGGTACGGCGTTACCCATGATCAGCTGCGCCGCGCCGCCGAAAATGGTCGCCCAGAAGCCGGACTTTTTACCGGCATCAATGGCCGCCAGCCAGAAGATCACCGGCATGACGGTGTTCACCAGCAGGTTCGCCGCCGGCACCAGCACTTTTACCGCCGTCACCTGTAAGGCCGCCGGTACCGCCGAGGCGGTGGAGTTGAGGAAGGCGACGACGATCATGCCGATCACGCCGCAGGCAATGGCCATCTTTTTCGGATCGTGCAGCGTCTCGCCGACGTTGCGGTTTTTGATCATCAGCGCCGCCGCGCCCCAGTTCGGGATGATGCGATGATCGACGTCCTGGGTGAAGGATCCCGCCGCTACGGACGAGGCCCAGGCGTTGAAGAAAAAGCCCAGTCCAAAGGAGAAGTGCGACGCCGGATCCCCTTCACAGGAGTTCAGCTCGCCTAAGGTACGAAACGCCCCCATTCCCTGGGTGGTTGGCGCGTGAAACATGCGTGCAGCCCCGGCTCCCACACCCACGCCGACCAGGCCGCCGATGATGAGAGATTTTATTAAAATTATCAGGAACATAGTTAAACCCTATGGTGAAAATCAGGTGTGCGTGACGAATGCCACTTTATCGAGATTAATGGCGGTCACGTTGACGGTAACGTCCAGCTCCACGCTGAACGTGCGTCGCTCCCGGCGCAGAAAGAAAAACAGAAATGCTTCTTTGCGCACCGCTTCACGCGCATGAACAACCTGCACATCCTGTGGCTCAATACGCAGTAAAATATGCGGCGATGCCTTCATCACCGCGCCCTGAACCTGGTTCAGGGCATCCGCAAAGGCGCGCGATTTCGACTCGCCTTTGCCGTTAACTCTCACCGTGGTGGTGAAATGCTCTTTCATACTCATGCGCCGTGCTTTTTCTGCCACGCCAGCACCAGGCGCTCGCCTAACTCTTCTTTATCCATAAAGCCGAAGCCGAGCACGTTGCAGCCTTCGTTGATGGCGGTGACGCCCTCATCCACAGAACGCATGCCGTATTTGGCTTTGTAGCCATATTTGGTCTGCGCGGTGATCGCCCCTGCGCCGCCGCTGCCGCAGAATGAAATGCCAAAGGTGGCGTTTTCCGCTTTCATGACGTCGCCCAGCTTCATGTCTGCCGCCACGCCCGGCACCACCACGGCGCGTCCACCCGCTTTTTCCACACCGGCTGCCACTTTCTGACCTTTGCCCAGGCGATCGCCAATCACTACGGTAATCTGTTCCATCTTTTGCTCCTTACAGGTTGTCTTTCGCCACTTCGAAGTGCACCGACAGCAGCCAGGCCTCTTCTTCGGGAAGGTTGCCAAACGCCGCCACGATTTCACGGGCAAGTGACATTGAATCTTCTGAGATCTCGTCAAACAGGCTGGCATCGACCTCCGGCAGTGGTTCGCCGGTTATCGAACGGTGCGCCATGGCACGGACGTGCGAGGTCAGCATCTGTTCCTGTACCGCGTTGGGGATAATGTTGTGGCGGGCCAGCAGGCTGTAGACCTGCGTTAACATGGTGTCCGCCAGACGCCCCGCGTCGTTGTTTACCGCTCCGTTATTCACTCGTCTTACCCCGTTAATGTCTCCGGGTTAAAACTAACGGCGCAGGTTAAGAGTTTGTAGCGAGTTGTTTTCCACTTCGAAGTGGAAAGGTCAGTGGCGGCAGTGATCTGTTCCACAGAAAAAGCGGCAGAGAAGATTTTTGGCTGGAATAGTGTGAGTTTCATCACGGTATAACGCCGTGTTCCGCGCGGCGTCCGGCATAAAAGAAAATGCCGATCTGTGAGATATACGGGGTTTTTGTGGCAAGTATTAGAAAGGCTTATGGGCGGATGTAGCTGATGTCGGGTGGCGCTTCGCTTACCCGACCTGCAGGTGCAGGCCGGGTAAATACGCTTAACGGAATTTTTTGTGGTACGTATTGCGGGTGGTTTTTATTTCTTCGGCGGCGGCCTGCGCTTCTTTGACCTTGCCTTCGTTTGCCAGCTTCATCGCGCCGTCAATCTGGCTCACCAGAATATCAAAACCGTGGCGGTACTCTTTCATTTCCGGGCTGTCTGCCGCTTTATCTTCCATTTTCGGCGGCGTTTCTTTCTGCGCATCCAGCGCGGCGGTGCGCATTTTCGTTAACGCGTCTTTCATTTCATCGGCGTTATCGGTTTTCTGCACCACTTTCAGGTTTTCATTCAGCGTATCCATATCATCGCCCAGATCGGCAAGCGCCGCCTGACCTACAAAGAGGGATGATATGGCCAGTAACGCCAGCATGTTTTTACGCATTGCTCACTTCCTTTTTGTTTTTATTGATAATTACTGACCGGCGATTTTCATCTCCGGTAACAGCACTGAACCACACTGAATATTGCTGCGTGTTTCAATATCGTCACCAATGGTAACGATGTTGCGCCACATGTCCTTAAGGTTGCCCGCAATGGTAATTTCGCTTACCGGATACTGGATTTCGCCGTTTTCCACCCAGAAGCCCGCCGCGCCGCGGGAGTAATCGCCGGTAATGCCGCTTACGCCCTGGCCCATCAGCTCGGTCACCACCAGCCCGGTGCCCATCTCTTTCAGCAGTTGCTCAAAGCTGAGGCCGCGACCGTCGATGCGCCAGTTGTGAATGCCGCCCGCGTGACCGGTGCTTTTCAGCCCCAGCTTGCGCGCGGAATAGTTGGTCAGCAGCCACTGGGTCAGAATGCCGTCTTTGATAATTTCGCGGCGCTCTGTGCGTACGCCTTCGCTGTCGAACGGCGTCGAGGCAAGGCCTTTAAGCAGATGCGGCTGCTCGTTGATGGTCAGCCATTCCGGCAGGATCTGTTTGCCGAGGTAGTCCAGCAGGAAGGTGGATTTGCGGTATACCGCGCCGCCGGCGATGGCACCGACCAGATGACCAAACAGCCCGGTCGCCACTTCATTGGCAAAAATTACCGGCGCTTTCATGGTGGAGAGTTTGCGCGGCGACAGGCGGGACAGCGTGCGTTTCGCACATTCCGCGCCGACCCATTCCGGGGATTGCAGATCGTCTAACGCGCGCCCGATGGTATAGGCGTAATCGCGCTCCATATCGCCATTTTCTTCGGCAATCACGCTGCTGGAGAGGGAATGGCGGCTGGAGCAGTAGCTTTGCAGCATGCCGTGGCTGTTGCCGAATACGCGGATACCGTAGTGGCTGTTGAAGCTGCCGCCTTCGGTGTTGGTGATGCGCTTATCAACGGCGAGGGAGGCCTGTTCAGCGCGCGCGGCAAAGGCAATCGCCTCGTCCGGGGTGATCTCTGCCGGGTGGAAGAGGTCTAAATCCGGCGCGTCAAAGGCCAGCAGCTCTTTATCCGCCACGCCCGCGTAAGGATCCGGCGAGGTGTAGCGCGCAATGTCCAGCGCCGCCTGCACGGTGCGCGCGATGGCGTCCGGGCTCAGGTCGGTGGAGGAGGCGCTGCCTTTGCGATTCTGATGGTAAACGGTGATGCCCAGCGCACCATCGCTGTTAAATTCAACGTTCTCCACCTCACCGTAACGGGTGCTCACGCCAATGCCGGTCGTCTTCGATACTGACACTTCCGCGCCATCCGATTTGCCAGCGGCTAAACTCAGTGCGGTGGAGACGGCTTCTTCCAGCGCTTTGCGTTGCTCTGCAACTTGTGTGATTACTTTCATCGCCAATGCCATAATGTAAGGGGAGTTTCAAAGAAGTCTAACAGAGAACCCATTCTCAGTGTGCTCCCAGGGTGTTAGTATTAGCCTCTTTTTTAAGGAGCCTGAGATGACCAAGCAGCCCGAAGACTGGCTCGACGACGAGCCCGGTGATGAGATCGATGATGAAGATGATGAGATCATCTGGGTCAGTAAAAGTGAAATTAAGCGTGATGCCGAAGAATTAAAACGCCTCGGCGCGGAGATGGTTGAGCTGGGCAAAAATGCCCTCGACAAAATTCCGCTGGATGACGATCTGCGCGCCGCCATTGAACTGGCGCAGCGTATCAAGAAAGAAGGCCGCCGCCGCCAGATGCAGTTGATCGGCAAAATGCTGCGTCAGCGCGATGTGGATCCGATCCGCCAGGCGCTGGATAAGCTGAAAAACCGCCACAACCAGCAGGTTGCGTTTTTCCATAAGCTGGAACACATCCGCGACCGTCTGATTGAAGAAGGCGATGATGCGGTGCCGGACGTGCTGAACCTGTGGCCGCATGCCGACCGTCAGCAGCTGCGCTCGCTGATCCGCAATGCGAAAAAAGAGAAAGAAGGGAATAAAGCGCCGAAGTCTGCGCGTCTGATTTTCCAGTACCTGCGCGAGCTGGCGGAAGCCGACGCGGAGTAAGCACCGGTTAACATTTTGCCGGGTGGCGGCTTGCGCCTTACCCGGCCTACGGTTCCCGGTTTGATGGTTTTGTAGGCCCGGTAAGCGAAGCGCCACCGGGCGCTGTATTACACCGGCTCGGAAGCCGCCGCCGCTTTCTTCGCTAACCCGTCCAGCAGCTTCTGATGAATACCACCAAAACCGCCGTTGCTCATCACCAGAATGTGATCGCCAGGCTGCGCGGTTTTCACCACCATCTCCGCCAGGGTATCCACATCCGCATGCCAGTGCGCAGGCTGAATGCAGGCTTCCGCCACTTCGGCCACCTGCCATGGAATATGCTGCGGCTGAAGCAGGAACACTTCATCGGCGCGTCCCAGCGACGGCGCTAAATCATCTTTGCAGATACCCATTTTCATGGTGTTTGAGCGCGGCTCCAGCACGGCGAGAATGCGCGCGGTGCCGCCCACTTTCCCGCGCAGCGCGGCCAGGGTGGCAAGGATCGCCGTCGGGTGATGGGCGAAATCGTCATACACCGTCACACCGTTGGCTTCGCCGCGCAACTCCAGACGGCGGCGGGCGTTGATGAACGATCCCAGCGCATTAGCCGCATCCGCAGGCGCAACGCCCACATGACGCGCCGCGGCGATCGCCATCAGGCCGTTATGCATGTTGTGCTCGCCCACCAGATCCCACTTCACGCGGCCCACGCTTTCGCCGTCGAGCCACACTTCCCATTCGGAAGCATCGGTGGTCAGCTTTTTCGCCTGCCAGTGTCCCTGCTCGCCCACCTGCTCCTGCTCGCTCCAGCAGCCCATCGCCATCGTCTGCTTCAGATTGATGTCGTTTTCCGGCCAGATGATTTTGCCCTGCCCCGGCACGATGCGCACCAGGTGGTGGAACTGCTTCTGGATCGCTTTCAGATCGTCGAAGATATCCGCATGATCGAACTCAAGATTGTTGAGGATCAGGGTGCGCGGGCAGTAGTGCACGAATTTGGAACGCTTGTCGAAGAAGGCGCAGTCATATTCGTCGGCTTCGATGACGAAGAACGGGCTTTCACCCAGACGCGCGGAAACCTCAAAATTGCCCGGCACGCCGCCGATCACAAAGCCAGGTTTATAGCCGCAGACTTCGAGGATCCAGGTCGCCATACCGGCGGTGGTGGTTTTACCGTGTGTACCGGCCACCGCCAGCACCCAGCGGTCGCGCAGCACGAAATCGTGCAGCCACTGCGGGCCGGACATATAAGGAATGTTCTTTTCCAGCACCGCTTCCACACACGGATTGCCGCGGGTCATGGCGTTGCCGATGATCACCAGATCCGGCGCGTTATCGAGCTGCGATGGATCGTAACCCTGAATTAAATCAATCCCTTGTTCTGATAAAAGCGTGCTCATTGGCGGATACACATTGGCGTCCGAACCCGTTACCTCATGGCCCAGGGAACGGGCCAGCATTGCCAGGCCGCCCATAAAGGTGCCACAAATCCCCAATATATGAATGCGCATACGTCGTTATCCTTCTTTAATCTGGCGCACATTTTACCCACATGTCCGCGGTCAGATAAATGCATTTCAGGATATTCCGTAGTTTGCTGGCGCGATTCACCTGTGCGCAATCTTTTGAAACTTTGTTAAGATTGTTGCAGTCGCTTTACTCCACATAGAATGTAGGGAAGTGTTATGAAAACGTTAGGTGAATTTATCGTTGAAAAGCAGCATGAGTTTTCACATGCCACGGGTGAGCTCACGTCACTGTTGTCGGCGATAAAACTGGGGGCCAAAATCATCCACCGGGATATTAACAAAGCCGGTCTGGTTGATATTCTGGGCGCCAGTGGTGCCGAAAACGTCCAGGGAGAGGTGCAGCAAAAACTCGACCTGTTCGCCAATGAAAAACTGAAATCTGCACTGAAAGCACGCGACATCGTGGCGGGCATTGCCTCTGAAGAAGAAGACGAAATCGTGGTTTTCGAAGGGTGCGAGCATGCGAAGTACGTGGTGCTGATGGATCCGCTGGACGGCTCTTCCAACATCGACGTTAACGTTTCTGTCGGGACCATCTTCTCTATCTATCGCCGCGTCACGCCGGTCGGCACGCCGGTAACGGAAGAAGACTTCCTGCAACCGGGTAACAAGCAGGTTGCCGCCGGTTATGTGGTGTATGGCTCCTCCACCATGCTGGTGTACACCACCGGCTGCGGCGTACATGCCTTCACTTACGATCCGTCTCTGGGCGTCTTCTGCCTGTGCCAGGAGCGTATGCGCTTCCCGGAAAAGGGTTACACCTACTCCATTAACGAAGGCAACTACATTAAATTCCCGCAGGGCGTGAAGAAGTATCTGAAGTTCTGCCAGGAAGAAGATCAGGCCACCCATCGCCCGTATACCTCGCGCTATATCGGTTCGCTGGTGGCGGATTTCCACCGTAACCTGCTGAAAGGCGGCATCTACCTTTACCCGAGCACCGCAAGCCACCCGGAAGGGAAGCTGCGTCTGCTGTATGAAGGTAACCCGATGGCGTTCCTGGCAGAGCAGGCTGGCGGTAAAGCGAGCGACGGTAAAGAGCGTATTCTGGACATCGTGCCGGAAAGCCTGCACCAGCGCCGCCCGTTCTTCGTCGGCAACGAGCATATGGTGAATGACGTAGAGCGCTTTATGCGTGAGTATCCGGACGCGTAATTTTTAGATTGTTGATACGGTTCGCCGGGTGGCGCTGACGCTTACCCGGCCTACTCATTAGTGTGCCGGGCAATTCAGCCTCTTAGCCCGCCATCTGCAATCTGAACGATGCCATCGCTTCCATCAGTTCACGCGACTGCTCTTCCAGCGAGCGGGTCGCGGCGGAGGATTGCTGCACCAGCGCGGAGTTCTGCTGCGCCGTCTCGTCCATCTGATTGACCGCAATATTCACCTGTTCAATCCCGCGGCTCTGCTCGTGCGAGGCGCTGGCGATTTCACGCAGCAGTTTGGTCATACGCATCACTTCACCGGCGATTTCATCCATGGTTTCCCCGGCCTGGATCGCCAGATCGTTGCCTTCGCTGACGTGCGCTTTGGAATCGCTGATCAGGGTGCGGATCTCTTTCGCGGCATCGGCGCTGCGACCGGCAAGATTACGCACTTCTGCGGCGACCACCGCAAAACCGCGCCCCTGCTCCCCTGCCCGCGCGGCTTCCACCGAGGCGTTCAGCGCAAGGATATTGGTCTGGAAGGCAATGCCGTCAATGACGCTGAGGATGTCGGCGATACGGTTGGCACTGCCGGCGATATCGCTCATTTTTTCAATCACGTAGCAGACCATTTCGCTGCCGCGATCGGCGGTATCCGAGACGGTTTTCGCCAGCTGGTGCGCCTGTTCGGCGTTGTCCGCGTTTTGTTTCACCGTGGCGGTGATCTCTTCCATGCTCGCCGCCGTCTGCTCAAGGGAGCTGGCGGTGGATTCGGTGCGCTGCGCCAGATCCATATTGCCGGCGGTCAGCTCGCGGCTGCCGGTATCAATTTGCGCGCTGGCATCGCGCACGCGGGTGACCGATCCCACCAGGGAATGGCGCATCTCATCAATGGCGGCGATCAGGCGGTTGAACTCCTTGCTGGCGGGCGCGGCGCTGACCGGCGTGAGATCGCCTGCGGCCACCTGCTCCAGTTGACGGATTGACGCATCCAGCGGTTTTAACAGCATATGACGCAGCACCAGCCACGCCAGCACGATGACGCCCGCCGTCAACAGCGCGGCAATGACGATAAACACCATGACGCGGTTTTTACTGCTTTGCACCGCCTTCACTTCCGCCTGACCGCGGGTTTCGCCCCATTTCAGGAATGCCTGCATGTCGTTATCAAACTGACGCGACACCGGAATCAGCTTGTTTTCCAGCAGATCGTAATAGCCGTCGGGGCTTTGCTCGTTCAGCGCTTTCTGCATCGGCACGATGCCCTGGCTATTGTAGTCGGCATAGCTTTTCGCCAGACGATCCAGCAGCGGTTTACCGGCTTCGTCATCCACGCCCGCATCGATTACCGCCTGCAGGCCTTTCTGCGCCTGCGCGATTTCGCTGTTGATCCCTTTGACGGATTTCCCGGCATCGTCCAGCAGCCCGACTTCCATCATGCGTACAGCCTGACCGGCCTCGTTGCGGGCGCGTAAAATCAGGTTATATCCTTCATTCAGACGCGCCATCTGCTCACCCTGAAGGTGATTGATGCGTTGCAGAGAGGAGGAACTTTGCGTGAGGGCGTAAATCCCGATGCCGCTGACCAGCAGCAGGAGTAATGTCATAACGGCCAGTAAAGACAGCAAGCCGGTGCGAATCGATAGCGTTTTTAGCATGATGATGATTCCGGTAGCAGGGATACTTCGTGGCGCAAACAGAGCGTAATTTTGAGTTATCGGCTGCCACCGGAAAATCTTTAACGTTTTTTAACCAATTCAGTGCGTTATGGCTTTGTTGCCGCCGTGCTGATACGTGTTACCGGCGAGCTCTGGCGATTCTCCCAAAGGACGGTCAGGCCGCGCTGTAACGCGATAAAAATAAACAGCAGGATGCCGATGGCGATCTTCGTCCACCAGGAGCTGAGCGTGCCGTCAAAGTTGATATAGGTCTGGATCAGCCCCTGAATGGCCACGCCGAACAGCGTCCCCAGTACCGTGCCGACGCCGCCGCTTAACAGCGTGCCGCCAATCACCACCGACGCGATGGCGTCCAGCTCCACGCCGACCCCTGCCAGCGCATAGCCTGCCTGGGTGTAAACCGAGAAGACAATACCTGCGAGGGTTGCAAGACCGGTAGAGAGCATATAAATACGAATAGTGGTACTGCGCGTGGACACCCCCATCAGATTCGCCGAGGTGGCGCTGCCGCCGATGGCGTACACCTGATTGCCAAAGCGCGTGCGGTGCGCGAGGAAAATGCCGATCACCACCACGCCGAGCATCAGCAGCCCCATGGCGCTGAGCCGCCCGCCGCCGGGGATTTTCCACGCCAGGCTTGAAAGCGTGTCGTACACCGGGTGGTTAATGGGAATGGATTCTTCAGACACCAGATAGCTGACGCCGCGCAGAAAGAACATTCCCGCCAGGGTGATAATAAAGGCCGGGATTTTAAGCCCGTCGATTAAAAGCCCCATAAAAGCGCCAAAGGCGCAGCCCATCGCCAGCACCAGCGGGAAGGCCACCAGCGGCGAGATGCCCCAGAAGCCGATCGCTTTGGCAAGGAAGACGCCGGTAAAGGCGATCACCGAACCGACCGACAGATCGATACCGCCGGAGAGGATCACAAAGGTCATGCCGACGGCGATAATGCCGAGAAAGGCGTTATCCGTCAGGATGTTGCAGATCACCCGCGTGGAGGCAAAGCCGGGAAATTGCGTCAGGCAATACAGATAGCCGAGCACGAACACGCCAAGCGTGATCATCAGCGGTAAGTTACGTTTGATCATGACCACGGCTCCGTTTAATGAAGGAAATAAAGCGCGGCGACTGGACAATCAGCACGCACAGCACCACGACGGCTTTCACCACCTGGTTGAGTTCAGCCGGGAAGCCGGAGAGCAGGATGCCGGTATTCATCCCCTGGATGATCAGCGCCC
This sequence comes from Enterobacter sp. SA187, assembly GCF_001888805.2. Lineage (NCBI taxonomy): Bacteria > Pseudomonadati > Pseudomonadota > Gammaproteobacteria > Enterobacterales > Enterobacteriaceae > Enterobacter > Enterobacter sp. SA187. The sequence goes on along the minus strand of NZ_CP019113.1, from coordinate 1,670,102 downwards.
CCACCACCGACAGCAGCAGATTAAAGCGTCCGCCCATCAGCGACGCGCCGCCGATCACTACCGCCAGAATAGCGTCCAGCTCCAGCCACAGCCCGGCGTTATTCGCATCGGCCCCGCGAATATCGGCGGTGACGATAATACCGGCAATGGCCGCGCACAGGCCGCTCAGCACGTAGGTCAGCATCACCACCATACGGGTATTCACGCCAGCGTTTTTCGCCGCGCGGATGTTGATCCCCACCGCTTCGATAAACATGCCGAGCGCCGTTTTACGGGTGAACAGCCAGAACAGGATAAGCGTTAACAGCGCAATCATCACCGGCGTCGGAAACAGCAGCAGCGAGCCGCTGCCAAGCCACGACAGGCTGGGCGCGTCAAAAGTGACGATCTGCCCGGAGGTGATGAGCTGCGCCACGCCGCGTCCGGCGACCATCAGGATCAGCGTGGCGACAAAGGGCTGGATCTTTAAGATTGCCACCAGCACGCCATTCCACAATCCCGCCAGCACGCCGGATCCCAGCGCAGCCAGTATCACCACCGGCAGGCTGTGTCCGGCGACGGTCATTGAGGCCGCCGTCGCGCCAGCGATGGCCATCACCGCGCCGACGGAAAGATCGATGCCGCCGGTGGCGATCACCAGCGTCATACCAATCGCCAGCAGCGCAACGGGCGCGGCGCGGTTAAGAATGTCGATCGGGCTGCCGAACAGGCGGCCATCCTGCAAAATCACCTGATAAAAGTGCGGCGCGACCAGGCTGTCGACCACCAGCACCAGTAACAGCGCAATAATTTGCGGCGTCCCCACCGGCCAGCTGAAGCGGCGTTTAGGTTCCCCCGCGCGGGGCAGAGATTGAGGCATCACATGCTTCTCCTTAGGCCGCAATGGCGTTCATGATCGCCGGCACGGTAAGTTCCGCCAGCGGGATCTCCGCGATCTGTTTGCGATCGCGCATGATGATCACCCGATCGGCATAGCCGACCAGTTCTTCCAGTTCGGAGGAGATGACCAGCAGCGCCAGGCCGTCGGCGCAGAGGGTTTCGATAAGGCGGATGATCTCGGCGTGGGCCCCCACGTCAATGCCGCGCGTCGGTTCGTCGAGGATGAGGAACTGCGGCCGCGTCAGCAGCCAGCGGGAGAGCAGCACTTTTTGCTGATTGCCGCCGGAGAGAAATTCAATCGGCTGCTCTGCACTCGGTGTGCGGATCCCCAGCTGGCGAATAAAGCGCGCCGCGATCTCGTTCTGCTCTTTGCGCGGGATCGGCCGCAGCCAGCCGCGCTGGGCCTGTAGCGCCAGAATGATATTCTCCCGCACCGAGGCGGCGGCGATAATGCCGTCGGTTTTGCGGTCTTCAGGGCAAAAACCGATGCCGAGGCAGGAAGCCTGATGCGGCGAGCGCAGCGTTTGCGGTTTGCCCTTGATCAGCGCGGTGCCCTGATCGGCGGGTTTGATACCGAAGATCACCTCGGCGGTTTCGGTGCGTCCGGAGCCTAACAGTCCCGCCAGGCCAACGATCTCACCCGGGCGAACCTCCAGATCGAAGGGAGCAATAACGCCTTTTTTACCAAAGTCTTTGAATGCGGCGACCGGTCTGTCGCTGAGCAGCGTGCGCCCGGCGCGTTGCAGCGCGTTGTTATCCAGCTCGCGGCCAAGCATCATTTTGACCAGCTCGATTTGCGGCAGCTCGCGCGTTTCTTTGCAGCCGACAAAGCTGCCGTTGCGCAGTACGGTGATGCGGTCGCTGACCTCATACACCTGATCGAGAAAGTGAGTGACAAAAACCAGGCTCACGCCCTGGTCGCGCAACTGACGCATCAGGGTAAACAGCATCTCCACTTCCTGGGTATCCAGGCTGGCGGTAGGTTCATCAAGGATCAGCACTTTTGCCGAGAGATCGATGGCGCGGCAAATGGCGACGATCTGCTGCATCGCCACGGAAAACCGGTTCAGCGGTTCACGCACGTCGAGGGAGAAGCCGTAGGACTCCATCAGTGCGGTGGCGCGTTTTTCCATCTCTTTACGGCGCAAAAAACCGAATCGCCGGGGTTCGCGGCCAATAAACAGGTTATCCGCCACCGACATGTTCGGCAGCAGGTTCACTTCCTGATAAACGGTGCCGATCCCCAGTTGCTGGGCATGGGCGGTATTTTTGGGCGCGATGCGTTCGCCTTCCAGATAAATAGCGCCGCGATCGGCGTGATAGACCCCGGTCAGCGCCTTAATCAGCGTCGATTTTCCCGCGCCGTTTTCACCGAGCAGCGCCATGATTTCGCCGCGCCTGAGGCTGAAATCGACGTTATCCAGCGCCTTCACGCCGGGGAAGAATTTGCTTAAGCCCTCTGTCCGGAGGATTTCCTGGTGTTGTTCTGTGGTCATGGTTCCCCCTGCGTCAAACCGGATGGCGCTACGCTTACCGGCCTGTAAAAGCACGTCTCAGGTCAGTAAGCGCAGCGTCACCCGGCAGGTTAAAGGCTTAGTAGCCCATGTTTTTCTTCTTCTCTAACTCTTCTTTCGCGGTATCCGGCAGGTAGAGCGTCGATTTGGTGATGGTGACTTTTTCCGGCTGCGTGCCGTCTTTTTTGAATTTTTCCAGCGCATCGAAGGCCGGGCCGGCCATGTTCGGCGTCAGCTCAACGCTGGCGTTGGCTTCGCCGTCGATCATCGCTTTATAAATATCCGGCACGCCGTCGATGGAGCCGGTCAGAATGTCTTTGCCCGGTTTGAGGCCCGCTTCTTTGATCGCCTGGATCGCGCCGATCGCCATGTCGTCGTTATGGGCGTAAACCATGCAGATATTTTTGCCGTTGTTTTCCGCCTTGATGAAGCTTTCCATGACCTCTTTCCCTTTACTGCGGGTGAAGTCGCCGGACTGGGAACGGATGATTTTGATATTCGACGTTTTGCTGATCGCCTCGGCGAAACCTTTCTTACGGTCGATGGCTACGCTTGCGCCAACGGTGCCCTGCAACTCCACGACGTTACACTGTTTGTCGCCGACGGTTTTCGCCAGCCATTCGCCGATCAAGCGGCCTTCCAGTACGTTGTCGGCGGTCACTGTGGTCATGTAGAGCGACTTATCTTTCACATCAATATTACGGTCAAGCAGGAAGACCGGGATCTCCGCCTCTTTCGCTTCTTTCAGGACCGGCTCCCAGCCTGTCGCCACCACAGGCGCGATAAAGATCGCATCCACGCCCTGGGCAATAAAGGAACGAACGGCTTTGATCTGGTTCTCCTGTTTTTGCTGACCATCGGCAATTTTCAGGGTAATTCCACGCTTTTCCGCTTCGCTTTTCGCAACGCTGGTTTCTGCGGCGCGCCAGCCGGATTCAGATCCGACCTGCGAAAAACCGACGGTTAAGGGTGCGGCCATCGCCATAGACGACATGGCTGCCGAAACTGCTGTGACAAGAAGTAAGCGCTTCCACATAGGGACATCCTCGTAGGGTTATTGTTGGCTATAACTTCACCTGCCCGGACACTATAGACAACCAGAGATGTAACAGAATGCGTTACATCACACTTCAGAAAAGTGAACGAAAGGTTAACAACCAGATGAGATCCAGCGCGCGAAAAGTGATGTTTTAACAGACCTATGACATACCTGGCATTTGCGGAATTTTTGCGTTTTACGGTGTCGCAAATCGCGCTGTGTAAACGCTTCCACAAATTTATTCAGTATGCAGCTAACTTTATGGACAATCCGCGCGTCAGATTGCTCCTGAATCCGTTATCAACAGACGACACGGCTGAAAACAGCCAGAGACTTTCCCAGGGAGTTAGCTATAATACCCGGCACTTGTTTGCACACATTTTAAAGGAAACAAACATGAGCTTATTGAACGTACCTGCCGGCAAAGATCTGCCAGAAGACATCTACGTTGTTATCGAGATCCCGGCCAATGCCGATCCGATCAAATACGAAATCGACAAAGACACCGGCGCGCTTTTTGTTGACCGCTTCATGTCGACTGCAATGTTCTATCCGTGCAACTACGGCTACATCAACAACACCCTGTCTCTGGACGGCGACCCGGTAGACGTGCTGGTACCGACGCCGTACCCGTTACAGCCAGGCTCTGTTGTACGCTGCCGTCCGGTTGGCGTGCTGAAAATGACCGACGAAGCGGGCGAAGACGCCAAGCTGGTTGCGGTTCCGCACACTAAACTGAGCAAAGAATACGATCACATCAAAGATGTGAACGACCTGCCGGAACTGCTGAAAGCGCAGATCACTCACTTCTTCGAGCACTACAAAGATCTCGAAAAAGGCAAATGGGTGAAAGTGGACGGCTGGGACAACGCCGAAGCGGCTAAAGCTGAAATCGTGGCCTCTTTCGAGCGCGCAGCGAAGAAATAATTCCGTATAGCGGGTTTATTTAAAGTATTACTATCAACGGACCCGCCAACAGCAGGGTCCGTTTTTTTATTCATTAACTAAATATATCAGTATTGCTGTATCCCGGATTTTGGGGATAATCTGAGCTAAATGGAGTTGGCTTTGAACAGTTATTTGCATTTCGTCCTGTTTTTTACAGGGCTGATCCTCTTCCTGCGCACCGCAGGACAGCAAAAAGGCTGGCGTCGGGCAACGATGGTCGGTTCGCTCATTTATCTGCTGCTTAATATTTTATATTTCGGCTGTAATTATTTTACCGGCGCCGGCATTAACCGCGCCGCCGTTTATACGCTGACGGATAACCTGACCGGCGCCGGGATCGCCCAGTATCTGTTACCCGCCGCAGGACTGGCCGCCTGTATGATCGTCAGTATGCTGTTACTGGGCTGGTTGTTTATGCGCGCCACCGGTCATGCCGGGCACAAAGGCCTGATGTGTGTGGCGATGCTATTAATAGTGGCGGCAATCAGCCTGATGCCTGCCACCGGCCAGCTTGCGGATATTGCTTATTCCCGGTACCGTAAAGCTAATTCTGACTTTCCTGAATATTTAATTAAACCAGCCACGAAGATAAATAATCCCGCTTATAACCTGGTGTATATTTATGCGGAAAGTCTTGAGCGGACCTTGTTTGACGAAAATAAATTCCCACGGCTGGTTCCCGATTTAAATCTTATCAGAAAATCTTCATTAGATTTTTCTGACACCAGGCAATTACCGGGGACAGATTTTACCATTGGCGGTATTGTCGCCTCGCAGTGCGGTATTCCCTTCTTCTCCCCTATGGATCGTAATTTCTCTGATAACCTGCGCAGTTTTTTTCCCTCGCTGATATGTCTTGGCGATATTCTTAAAAACTCAGGTTATGACAATTACTTTTATCAGGGCGCGGATCTGCGTTTTGCCAGTAAAGCGGCGTTTTTTAACACGCATGGCTTTCAGCATGTCGACGGATTGCAGGAGCAAAAAGACGCGCTGCCGGATAAGACGTACCTCAATGACTGGGGTCTGCACGATGACACCACTCTTAATGCGGTCTGGGAGAAATACCAGACGCTTACCGCGCAAAATAAGCCTTTCGCGCTCTTTGCTTTAACCGTGGATACGCATCCGCCGGTGGGATCCATTGCGAAAAGCTGTCAGCAAAAACGCTGGCAGGAGGGCAAAGACGAGGCGTTCAACGCCGTGCTGTGCAGCCAGGAAAATATCGCCACGCTGATTAATAAGATCAAAGCGTCGCCTGGCTTTAAAAATACGCTGATCGTGGTGTCCTCCGATCATCTGGCGATGGAGCCCATCGGCGGTCAGATTGCGCAAAAACAACCGCAGCGGGAAAATTTGTTTTTTATTCTGCGCGGCGATCGTTCACAGACGAAGGTTATTTCCCGGCCACGTAATACGATGGATAACGGGGCCACCGTGCTGGAATTACTCGGCGGCGATAACGCCATCGGGCTTGGCCGCAGTACCCTTTCACGTCCCTCCCTGTCCGCCACCTATACATCCCTTGAAACGCGTCTGCTGGACTGGGAGCCGGATATTATTCGTTTATGGTCGGGCGATCCGCAAAAGATTGACCAGTTAGTGATTAATCAGCAGAGCGGCAGCCTGTCGCTGGGCGATTTTAACTACACCCTGCCGGTGCTCTTCAAGGTAACGGAAGACAGCGTGCAGCCCTATCTTCCGGGCACCTATAACGCGCCGCTGAGTAAATACCTTGCCCATTTCGGGGCAGAGGATCGCTTTGTGTGGATCGATAAGTGCTTTCGCATTGCCCGCCTGGGGAAGCCTGAGCTGGCGACCGCACGGGAACTCTGCTTAGCGGAAGGCACGCTGGAGTCGGCGGTGAGCGTGCGGAGAATCCCGACGCCGGTTTATCAGACCAGAGTGGCATTTCCGCAGCACGACGATGATCGCGTGGACATTCATCAGCGGGTGAAAAGCCTTAATCAGACGCCAGACAGTGTGCGTTATCCGGCGGATCGCATCATGTTCGACATTGAAGGGTTCCCCCAACAGGTGAAGGCGGTGCGGGGGATTTCGTGGCAGGAGGACTGGGGACGCTGGTCGAATGCCAATATCGACCCGGCGGTAACCGTGGTTTATAAACGTCCCTTGCCGGACGCCTTTGACCTTACCCTGGTAGCCAAAGCCTCTGCCGCTAACATCGGGAAAAAGATTCTTGTGCGCGCCGGACAAGAAGAACATAGCCTGGTATTTGGTAGTGAAATTTCCACCCGAACGGTACGCTTTTCCGCGACCGGCGGTCCGACTGAACTGATCATCACGCCGCCCGACAGCGAGCCTGTTGATGAGGAAGGCCGTGGCGTCACGCTGGCAGAAACTCTTCAGCGCAGGCTGGGGATAGGGCTGGTGGAGCTGAAAATCACCCCTGCGCCTTAGTCAATCCACAAAAAACAACGCCACCCGAAGGTGGCGTTGTATTAATACCGGTCCCGATCCAGCCAGTTTCCCGTTTCAATCCAGGTGCGCCCGTCGACCGGACGCTGGTACACGTACATCCATGCACTGCCGTACGGTGTCTGGATCAACTGACGTTTATACTCACCGCCTGCGGTGCGTAATGCATCCAGTTCGGCAAGGGTCGCCGAATCGATACGATAGACTTCCCCCTGCACATGGCCCGCACCGGGCACCGCGCCAGGGTAGTGACCCAGACTGTACAGTCGAAAATCTTCAACATTATGATCGCCCAGCCACTGAGCGTTGGTCATCCAGTGGCTGTTGCCTTGCTTGCGTCGTAAACTGCCGTAGACAAATATTCGCATTGCTAAAACTCAAACTGATAGAGCAAATCAAGTGCCTGATCTATGCCAGACACCGCTTCGAGATAAAGCTTAGGCATCAGGCGATAGCGCAGCGTGAGCGTTGCCAGAGAATCAAAAATACCCACTCCATACTTCACCTGCAGACCCGGCAGTACATAGCCGCTGACCACCACCTGGGAGGAGTCCCCCACCCCGGCAGTATCCAGTGCCAGATTGCTGACGCCGAACGTCTCGCCGATTTTACCCACAACCTGCCCACTTTGTGCAACCCCCAGGCCAACAAGGGCCGAGGTCATCGCCGCGCTGTCGCTCTGATCGCTGTCGAGCGGCTGTCCGCGTAGTAAATAGGAGAGCGCTTCCTGCTGCGACATCGCCGGGTCGGAGAAGATCTCCGCCTTAGGTTCATCGGCGGTACCTGTCACCCGTACGCCTGCGATAACGTCGTTTTCGGTGGCCTCGGGGTTACGGATCGCTTCAATGTTAAGTAAAGGTTGATCCGGTGGGCCCGAGAACAATAACTCACCTTTGCGCACAATCAAATCCTGACCGTAGGCATGGAAGCGTCCTTCAGGGATATTTATTTGCCCGTTCAGGCCAAGCCCTTGATTATCCTGCGCAACTTTTAAATCGCCGTTCAGACGCGCTTTCAGGCCAAAGGCGTCCATACGCACGTTATTGCCCACATGCACGATCAGGTTACTGTTGATCGGGATGCTGGCGGACTGCGGTTTCTCCGGCTCCAGGTTGGCATTGAGCATCACTTCGTCGCTGGATACGCCGACCGCGCTCTCCGGCACGTCGTGCACCACGATGCGCGCCCACGGAATATCAATGCTGCCGTCGAGGGTGAACAGATCCGGCGTGGCGACAAACACCACGTCCGGCGAGGCATCCAGGCGGATCATCGGCGGTACGGTGATGCGTACTTTGCTGCCTTTGGCGGCAACCCGCGCGCGCCAGTTATCCAGCTGGCTCCAGTCCGCATCGCCGCTGAGGTTGATCTGCCCCTGCTGGGTGCGCACGACGCCCTGCAATGTGGAGCGCTGGCCGTTGAAGTTCATCGCCAGCTGGCTCGGCTGCATGTCGAACGGCATAAAGTTGCCGTCGATATCCACGCCGTTCAGCTGCATCTGCCCGAAGAGCTGCGGGCTTTGCGCATCCCCGGCCAGACGCAGGTTGGCGCTCAGCGTGCCCGCCGCTTTTTCGCCGCGCGAGAAGATGGCGTTGACCATGCCGATAGAGAAGTTGCGGATATTAACGTTGCCGCCCAGATTACGCCGCCCCTGCGGATCGGTGATCTGCACCTGGCCATCAAACTGACCGTTATTGGTCAGCCGCATCATCCAGCCGAGATCGGCGCGGTTATCCCGCAGCCGCGCGTTAAGGTTAAGCGTGTCGAAGGCCACCAGCAGCGGCGCGTCGTTGATGGTTTGCGTCACGCGCACGTTGCGCCCGGAGAGGGTCACTTCCCCCTGCGGCAGGCCCTCTTTCGTTGTATCCCAGCTGACGTCGGCTTTGCCGCTGAAAATGCCGCTGGCCTGGGTGGCGTCCGGCATAAAGGGTTTTACCATCGCCAGATCGAAGCGGTTAAGGTTCACCACCGCGCGCCCTTCGGCCCCGGCATCGATAGTTTGCGGTACGCACAGTTCTGCATTCGGGTTAGTCCAGCAGTGCGGCCCGATGCTGATCTTCTGCTCGCTGTTACGGTAATCCAGCGCAATCGCCCGGTTGAGGGACCAGGGGCCGACCGGGGTGGCGAAGCGGGTGTCGCTCAGATTGCCTTTCCAGCGCTGGGTGGCGCGGTCAAAGCTGCCCGCCAGTTTAAGCTGGCCGGATACCGGCTCGCCCTGCACACGCAGTTGCAGCTCGTGCTGTTTTTCGCTGCCTTTTGCATCCAGCTGTACCAGGCTCAGGTTAACGCCCGGCTGCGCAATGCGCTCGGCGCGCACGTTGAGGTGACCGGCGATCTGATCGGTGGATTTCACATCGCCATCCACACGCACGCTGGCGACCGACAGCTCCTGCCAGCGCAGCGCACGGGCGGTAATATCCGCCAGCACCTGCGGCGCATCGACGGTGCCGCGCACTTTCACCAGGCCTTTCGCCGTGCCGCCCAGACCCGGCAGCGCGTTATCCAGCCCCGGCGCGTTTATCACCGCATCAAGGTTAAGATCTTTAACGCCCAGCTCGCCTTTGACGTCGGCGCTGTTCGGCCCCAGTTGCAGATGCAGACCTGGGATCACCCATTGCAGATAGCTGTTCCCTTTCAGGGAGCCTTCCACATTCACTTTGTTTTGTTTAACGTTGCCGGTGATCTTCAGCTGCGGGACATCCATCTGCCAGCTGCCGCCGTACAGGCTACCGCGGGTTTTGATCGCGCCGTTCAGTTTTGACGGCCAGTCCGGGAATTCTTTGGCGGTATTGATGCCGTTGAGCGTCAGATCGCCGCGCCAGCTGATCGCCTGCTGCCAGTCGAGCAGCGCTTTCAGCTCGGTTTTCCCCTCCAGCGCCGCGACGGTCAGCTTGTCGAGATTGATCTGCTGCTCATTGCCCTTCGCATCCAGCAGGATGGTGGCGGGCGGTACGCTCTGCCCTTTGACCGCCGTGCGGAACGACAGGGTGTAATCGGTCATTTTGCCGCTGAGCTTCAGCTTCAGATCGTCGGCCTGATACTGCCGCTCGCCGGTAAAGGGCCAGTACAGCTGTTCGCTCACCACTTCCAGATTCAGGGGCAGACCCGCTTCGGCGAGCTGAGTTTGCGCGCGCAGTACCATATCCACCGGACCGGAAAGATTGATGCCGACATCGAGGGTTTCACGCAGCGCGCCGCCGACCTTGAGCTTCACTTTTTCGCCTTTCAGCGGATCGACGTTCAGCGTGCTGTTCAGCGTCAGATCCACCGGCCAGTTATTGCTGAGCTGCGCCGTACCGGTGGCGTTCACCGTGCCCTGGTTCGAGTCGATATCCAGCGCATCAAGCGCCATGTTGCCGTCCTGCGTGCTGACTTTCAGCAGCATGGTGCGCACCAGAATATCGGTATCGCCGGTCAGACGCAGGGATTCGCCGCGAAACTCCTCGATATTGAGATTCAGCGGCAGGTGCACATCGGTCATCTCCGGTAGCACCGGCTTTGAGAACAGATCTTTCAGGGTTTCACCCAGCGGCTTTTCGTCCGGGTGAGGGTTATTGATCTTCGGATCCACCACTTCTTCCTGCGCCACCTCCGCCACTTTCGGCAGCGCGATCAGCAGGCCCTGCAAATTCGTTGGCTTCAGCGTCAGGTTTTTCTCCTGCCAGTTCAGCCCGCTGGTGAATTCGATCACCGACACGGTGGTGTCGTCGATTTTAATGTTGATGTTATTGAGCGCCACGCGGCTTAAGGTGATGGCGTAAGGCGTGGAGAGATCCAGCGGGCCGGTATCCTCTTCTTCCACCTGTTCCGACTTCGGCATTTTCTTGCTGTCTATCGCCACGTTGATGTCTTTCAGCGACAGATCGTTAACGCACAGGCTGAAGTCACGCAGGCAGCCGAGCTTTACCGCCAGATGAATATCCCCGGCGTTAACCGCCACGCCAGGCTGGGTGTAGCTAAGATTTTTCAGATGCAGATCGCGCCAGCCGCCGGTGACCTGGCCAATTTCCAGCCCTGGCACCCAGCGATTCGCCGCTTTAAACAGCGTATGCAGGCCGGTAGTGGTGCCCACCAGAAAGGCGACGGTGCCCAGCAGCAGCAGGATGAAGATCAGTACGCCGAGGCTTATTTTCTTCCACAAACTCATAATTCAGGCCCCAGACCGATGTAAAACTGTAATCCGTGTTCGTCTTTGTCGCCGATGGGCACGGCGAGATCGAGCTTAATGGGGCCGACCGGCGACTGCCAGCGTACGCCGACGCCCGCGCCGGTTTTGAAATCGCTGCGGCGAATGTCGCTCACCGCTTCGCCGCTGTCGATGAAGGTCGCGCCCCACCATTTCCCGGTGACGTTGTACTGGTACTCCAGCGAGCCGGTCGCCAGTTTCGACGCCCCTTTCAGCTTGCCGTCGTCATCCTTCGGCGAAATGGATTTGTATTTATAACCGCGGATGCTGCGATCGCCCCCGGCGAAGAAGCGCAGATCCGGCGGCACTTTGTCGAAATCGCCGGTCTCGATCCAGCCGAGGTTGCCGCGCGCCACAAAGCGATGGCGATCGGCAAGGGTACGGATCCAGACGTTCTGCGCCTGCAACACCGAGAAATCGACGTCCGAGCCCCATGCGGTGTTGGAGTAATCAATGGAGTAGCGCTGGGAGTCGCCCCAGGTCGGCATCAGGCCGCCGCGCGAGCGGGTACGGCTGATCATCACGCCCGGATAGAGCAGCATGGTAGTGTTGGTAACGTTGCCCTGGGTAAAGTGATCGAGACTCCAGCGCAGGTTAATGGCGCGCTGCCAGCCGCTGGAGAGATCCCAGTAGCGGGACACCGCCAGCGTGGTGGAATCCGCTTCCGTATCGTTCAGATCGGTGCGCTTAAGGCCGCCCTGCACCAGGTAATACTGCTCCAGCGGATTTTTCAGCAGCGGTACTTTGTAGCTGAAATCCAGTTGCTGTTCCGGGGCGGAAATACTGGCGTTGGTGATCAGGCTGTGGCCGTAAGAGTTCATCCACGGCTTTTTCCACGACGCCTTCACCCGCGGCCCGACGTCGGTGGAGTAACCCACGCCGGTTTCAATGGTGTTTTCCGTTCGCGGCGATACCACGCCATGCAGCGGCAGCACTTTGGTTTTGCGCGACTTTTCAAATTCCGGCGCGACGATCACCGAGTTAAACCAGCCGGTGGCGGACAGACGCCGGTTCAGCTCTGCCAGGTCTTTGGTCTGGTAGTAATCGCCCTCCTTAAAGGGCACCAGATTTTGCAGGTACTCATCGCGAATTTGCGAGCCTTCGAAAGTCACTTCACCAAAGCGGTAGCGCGTGCCGCTGTCGTAATCAATATCCCAGAACGCCTGATGGCGATCGAGGGCGACGCCCAGCTGGCTTTTATTAAACTTGCTGTCGAAATAGCCTTTGCGCAGGGCAACGTTGGTGAGGGATTTTTTAAAGCTGTCGTAATCGTGATGATTCAGTACGGTGCCGGTAGCCGGACGGGTTTTCAGCAGGTCGAGATAGTCATGATCGGTGCGGGCGCCGCCGCGCAGGATCACATCCGTACCGCCGATACGCACCGGTTCGCCCGGCGATACGCGGGCGATCAGCACCTGGCGGCCTTTGGCCGGCGGCGGGCGCAGATCAAATTCAATGGTCGGCTCGTAGTAGCCAAGCGCTTTCAGACCGTCACGGATGGCGTCATCCACGCGAGCGCGAAAGCGGCGATCGGGGGTGACCTCATCGCTTTCAATCGTCGACAGCTGTGCGCGGACGTTTTTTTGTAGCGCGCCTGATAACCCCTCTACCTGCAAACGGACGTTTGCCGCAAAGGCGTGACCGCTTGCCAGCAGTAAAGTGGCAATACCTATAAGACGGATCTGTGGCACGTTCTCTCCTGAATATCCTTGTCCTGGCCCTGGAAGGAAACCAAAATGCCGCTCCCGGCTTAACAATAATTCAACAATGCGGGTTGAAAAACAGACGACAACCTCAATATTTCTTATGTTTAAATTTAGCCGTATTTAAAGCACTTATTGTGTTAAAAGACGAGCGCCGTTACAACCCTAACCACAATTCCCTTTCCCCGGAGGCCACACCGTGAGTCTATTTGATAAAAAACACCTTGTTACTCAGTCGGATGCACTGCCGGGCCGTAACACGCCGATGCCGGTTGCCAGTCTGCATGCGGTCAATGAACACTCGATGACGCATGTCCCGGACGGGATGGACGTCGCATTTTTCGCCATGGGCTGCTTCTGGGGCGTTGAACGTTTGTTCTGGGTTTTACCCGGCGTTTACAGCACCGCCGCAGGCTATATGGGCGGTTACACGCCGAACCCGACCTACCGCGAAGTGTGCAGCGGTCAGACCGGCCATGCCGAAGCCGTGCGCGTGGTCTACGATCCGAACGTTATCAGCTATGAACAGCTGTTGCAGGTGTTCTGGGAAAATCACGATCCCGCTCAGGGGATGCGTCAGGGCAATGACCACGGCACCCAGTACCGCTCGGCGATTTACCCCCTGACGCCGGAACAGGACGCCGCGGCGAAAGCCAGCCTTGAGCGTTTCCAGGCCGCCATGCGCGCAGCGGGGGATGACCGTACGGTCACCACCGAAATCAAGACCGCCGGGCCGTTTTACTATGCGGAAGATGACCATCAGCAGTATCTGCATAAAAACCCGTACGGCTACTGCGGTATCGGTGGTATCGGCGTCTGTCTGCCACCGCAGGGCACGGCGTAATCGTCTCCCCTCACCCCGGCCCTCTCCCGGCGGGAGAGGGAGATCGAGCCAGTCCCCTCTCCTGGCGGGAGATCGAGAACGAGCCAGTCCCCTCTCCTGACGGGAGATCGAGAACGAGCCAGTCCCTCTCCCTGGGGAGAGGGTTAGGGTGAGGGGAAGGCCTGCGCTGCATGGCGGGTCGCCTGGCTGACCGTCCCGAACTCCACCAGCCGCCCCGGTAGCAGCAGATTAAACACCGGGGCCTGCGGGCGGTTAAGCCGCGTCTGTAACATATGCACCGCCTCCACGCCCAGCTCACGGCAGGGCACCGCAATACCGGTCACGCTGCCGTCCAGTTGCCCTTCCACATCCGTGCTGATAAGCGACACATCCTGCGGTACCCGCAGCCCGCGCTGCGCCAGCATCCGCTGAATACCCGCCGTCATATCGGCGCTGCCGCACAGCAGCGCCTGCGGCCACTGATCCGCAGGCCGGGCGTCGAACCACTGCGCCAGCCGTTGGGCGGCCTCGTCGCCGCCAAAGCCTTCCGTCACCAGCAGATCCGTTGCCGCCTCAAAGGCCACATGAAAATGACGGTACGCCTCCAGGATGCCTTCCAGCCGCACAGACAGGGTTTCGCGCCGCAGGGTGGTGATGGTGAGAATGCGCCGGTGCCCGTGGGCCAGCAGATGCCGCGCGGCGTTAAAACCGATGGCGCGGTGATCCGGCGACACCGCGTCGAGGCGGCTTTCACGGTTACTGGCGTTGATCAGCACACAGGGTTTACCGAGCGTCTGCGCCAGCCGGTGAACCGCCGGATCGTCGATGCCGATAATGATCAGCGCGCTGATATTTTTGTGGCCCGCTTTTGCCAGAAAGCGCGCCAGATCGGCGTCCTGCTCCTCCAGGCTGCAATAGCTCAGGTGAACATCATGGGCGGCGGTGGCCCCGGCAATACCGCGCGTCACCGCATGATAAAAGGGATCGCCACCCATGCTGAAAGTGCGTGCCGGGGCGAAGACGGCAATGTCGTTGATCAGCAGACGGCCGCATGCCAGCGCATCGAGCACGCCAAGCCGCCGCGCGCAGCTGACAATCGTCTCACGCGCTTTCGCGCTGGTGGCGGCTTTGCCGCTTAATACCCGCGAGACGGTGCTGACGGAGTAGCCCGTCTGTGCGGCAATGGCGTCCATTTTCAGCTTTCCTGCCATAGTGTGATCCTGCTCGCAATCAATACCTGCAAATTTTTGCAGCGCCAGTATGATGATTTTAAAACCCTTTTTCAGAGTGCCGCGCAGTTTCCTCGCCTCCCTGCGAGCATTCTCACAAATTGTGTTTGTCGCCGGTTTGCCGCGTCTCTATTTTCCCGTTATTCCCACTGATCCCCAAAGGTGAGCAATGAAAAAGGTTCGTTTTGGCATTATCGGCATCGGCAATATCGGCACGGTGCACGCCCGCTATCTGCTGGCCGGAAAAATCGGCGACGCCTGCCTTGCCGCCGTCTGCGATAATAATTCTGCGAAACATGCGGCGATACGCGCGCTGGTGGGCGAGGCCGTGCCGCTGTTTGATGACGCCCGGGCGATGCTGCAAAGCGGGCTTATCGACGCGGTGATCGTCGCCACGCCGCACTACGATCATCCCCGGCTGTCGATGCTGGCGATGCGCCAGGGTATCCATACGCTGTGCGAGAAACCGGCGGGCGTCTACACCGCTCAGGTGCGGGAGATGAACGCCTGCGCGCGCGAGTGCGATGTGGTGTTCGGCATCATGTACAACCAGCGCCCGACGCCGCTTTATCAGAAAGTGAAGGACCTGATTGTCAGCGGCGAGCTGGGAGAAATTCGCCGCTCGACCTGGATCATCACCAACTGGTATCGCTCGCAGAGTTACTACAACTCCGGCGGCTGGCGGGCGACGTGGAAAGGTGAAGGCGGCGGCGTGCTGCTGAATCAGGATCCGCATCAGCTCGATCTCTGGCAGTGGCTGGTGGGCATGCCGGTACGCCTGCGGGCGTTCTGTCACTTCGGCAAGCGCCGGCAGATTGAAGTGGAAGATGAGGTCACCGCCTACGCCGAATACGCCAACGGCGCAACGGGCGTGTTTATTACCAGCGTCGCCGAAACGCCGGGGACTAATCGCCTGGAGATCGCAGGCGATCGCGGCAAAGTTGTGGTGGAAGACGGCGCTTTACGCTTCTGGCGTCTGCGCGAATCCGAACCGGACTTCAATGCCCGCTGGCAGCACGGTTTTGGCGAGCCGGAATGCTGGCAAGTCACCCTCCCCGTCGCCGCGCCGTGCAGCGATCATCAGGTTATTACCGCCAACTTCACCGCCGCTATTCTGCGCGGCGAGCCGCTGATCGCGCCAGGCTGCGAAGGCATCCACGGCCTGACGCTCTCTAACGCCATGCACCTCTCCACCTGGACGGACGACTGGGTTGAACTGCCGCTGGACGAAGCGCGCTATCTGCAACTGTTACAGGAGCGCATCGCGCAATCGGCAGAGAAAAACGTTGAAAACCGCACCCTGGACGCTTCCGGTACCTGGTGATTGCCAAAGGACACAAAGATGAACAAACAGGATGGAATGCATTATGCCCCGACGGGCAAACCGCAGCCGGTAGTGGGCAGCGGGGAATTTGTTTTTGCCGCCGTGGCGCTCGATCACGGGCATATTTACGGTATGTGCAACGGTCTGACGGAGGCGGGCGCGACCCTGAAATGGGTTTATGATGCGGACGCGGCCAGGGTGGAAAAATTCCTCGAACAGTATCCGCAGGCGCAGGCGGCCGCCTCGCTGGAGGTTATTCTGCGCGATCCCGGGGTGAAGCTGGTGGCGGCAGCGGCGGTTCCGTCGGAACGCTGCCCGCTGGGGCTTAAGGTAATGGCCGCCGGAAAAGATTATTTCACCGACAAAGCGCCGCTTATCAGCCTGGAACAGCTGGCGGACGCGAAGGCGATGGTGGCGAAAACCGGGCGCAAATACGCGGTCTACTACAGCGAGCGGCTGCATGTGGAAAGCGCGGTCTTTGCCGGACAACTGGTGGCGCAGGGGGCGATTGGTCGGGTGATCCAGACGCTCGGCACTGGGCCGCACCGCGAAGGCCACGGCCGCCCGGACTGGTTCTACGATCGCCGCTATTATGGCGGTATTCTCTGCGACATCGGCAGCCATCAGATCGAACAGTTTCTGTTTTATACCGGCAACCAGGACGCGCGCATCCTGGCAAGCCAGGTGCGCAATGTTAACCATCCGCAGTATCCCACCTTTGAAGATTTTGGCGATGCCATGCTGGCGGGGGAGAACGGCGCGAGCGGCTATTTCCGCTGTGACTGGTTCACGCCGGACGGGCTGTCCACCTGGGGCGACGGCCGCCTGACGCTGCTCGGCACCGAAGGTTATATCGAGATCCGCAAATACATCGACCTGTCGCGCGGCGAGCAGGACGTGGTCTATCTGGTGAATCAGGCGGGCGAATTCCGTTATCCCGTCGCCGGAAAAATTGGCTTCCCCTATTTTGGCGCGCTGATACTCGACTGTCTGCACCGCACCGAAAACGCCATGACCCAGGCTCACGCGTTCAAAGCGGCAGAGCTGTGCGTGCGGGCGCAAATGCTGGCAAACGCCCGTCAGCCGGAGGCGTAAATGGACAGGCTTAACGTCGCCATCATTGGCGCGGGGGCGATCCATGGCTGCCACGTGGCGGCGCTGCAACATACGCCCGGGGTGAGCCTGCACGCGCTGGTGGACATCGACGCGGAAAAAGGCGCGGCGCTGGCCCGCCGCTACGGCTGCCGTTTTTATCAGGATTATCGCGAGATGCTCACGGACATGAACATCGACGCGGTGCATATCTGTACCCCGCACCATCTGCACCGGGAGATGATCATCGCGGCGCTTGCCGCCGGAAAGCAGGTGTTCAGCGAAAAGCCGGTCGGCCTGTCGCTGGCAGAGGTGGCGCAGATCCGGGAAGCGGCTGCCGGTGCTAAGGGCGTGCTCGGCCTGTGCTTTCAGAATCGCTATAACCCCACCAGCCAGGCGATCCGGGCGCAGCTGGCGGATGGCGGCATCGGCCAGCTGCGGGGCATGAAGGCCAGCCTGACGTGGTCGCGCGGCGGTGATTACTACAGGCCTGGCGGCTGGCGCGGACGCTTTGCCACCGAGGGCGGCAGCCTGCTGATCAATCAGGCGATTCACACCCTCGATCTGATGCAGTGGTTCGCGGGCGGCGTGACGCGGGTAAAAGGCGTGGTCGACAGCACCTTATTAAGCGGGGTGATCGAGACAGAAGACAGCGCGATGGCGACGCTGGAATTTAGCGGCGGGGCGTATGGCGTGTTCCATGCCACCACCTGCTACTCAGCAGATGCCGCGCTTTCCCTTGAAATTGACGGCGAACGGGGACGCTTACGGCTGGAGGAAAATCAGCTCTGGCGCATTACCGACAATGTTCGCACGCTGCTGGCGCAGGATACCCCGCCAGACGGCGAAGCCAGAAACTACTGGGGCGATGGCCACCGGCGGGCGATCCAGCAGTTTTATGCCACCGTGCGCGATCCCACACGGCCTGTGCATATCTCCCTTGAGGATGCCGCCTGCGCGCAGGCGATAGTCGAGGCGATCTACCGCTCCTCGCAGATCCGGCAATGGATAAGCCTGGCGCAATGAAGGCGGTGTATTACTGACCAAGCCCGTTCTGGCAACCCAACGCTGCCTTAGGCTATACTACCCCCTGAAATTGCGGGTCAACCTTCCACGGCCCGCTTTTACTTAGCTTTACCACATAGATTTTCAACCTTCCCCCTTTCGAGGATCTGGCCTATGGCTGGATAAGATATGTTAAACAGTATTTTACTAATACTCTGTCTGATCGCTGTGAGTGCGTTTTTCTCGCTGTCGGAGATTTCGCTCGCGGCGTCCCGTAAAATTAAACTTAAGCTGCTGGCCGATGAGGGCAATATCAATGCCATGCGCATCCTGAAAATGCAGGAAACGCCGGGTATGTTCTTTACGGTGGTGCAAATCGGCCTTAACGCGGTCGCCATTCTCGGCGGTATCGTGGGCGATGCGGCATTCTCCCCGGCCTTCTACAGCGTGCTGATCAACTTCATGTCACCGGAGCTGGCGGATCAGCTGAGCTTTATGATCTCCTTCACCCTTGTTACCAGTATGTTCATCCTGTTTGCGGATCTCACTCCGAAACGCATCGGTATGATTGCGCCAGAAGCGGTGGCTTTGCGCATCATCAACCCGATGCGCTTCTGCCTGTTTATCTTCACCCCACTGGTGTGGTTCTTTAATGGCCTGGCAAACGTGATTTTCCGCATTTTCAAACTGCCGATGGTGCGCAAAGACGACATCACCTCCGACGATATTTATGCGGTGGTGGAAGCGGGCGCGCTGGCGGGCGTACTGCGTAAGCAGGAGCACGAGCTTATCGAGAACGTTTTTGAACTGGAATCCCGTACCGTGCCGTCGTCAATGACCTCGCGCGAGAACATCATCTGGTTCGATTTGCATGAAGATGAGCAGAGCCTGAAGAATAAAGTGGCGCAGCATCCGCACTCCAAATTCCTCGTCTGTAATGAAGATATTGACCATATCATCGGCTATGTGGATTCCAAGGATCTGCTGAACCGTGTAATTGGCAACCAGAGCCTGACGCTGGTGAACGGCGTGCAGATCCGCAACACCCTGATCGTGCCGGATACGCTGACGCTTTCGGAAGCGCTGGAAAGTTTCAAAGCGGCGGGTGAAGACTTCGCGGTGATCATGAATGAATACGCGCTGGTGGTGGGCATTATCACGCTGAACGATGTGATGACCACGCTGATGGGCGATCTGGTGGGCCAGGGTCAGGAAGAGCAGATCGTGGCGCGCGATGAAAACTCATGGCTGATTGACGGCGGTACGCCGATTGACGACGTGATGCGCGTACTGGATATCGACGAGTTCCCGCAGTCCGGCAACTATGAAACCATCGGCGGTTTTATGATGTTCATGCTGCGTAAAATCCCGAAACGCACCGACTCGGTGAAATTCAACGGCTTTAAGTTCGAAGTGGTGGATATTGATAACTTCCGCATCGATCAGCTGCTGGTGACGCGTATCGACAGCAAGCCAACGGTGCTGGTGCCGAAAATGCCGGATGGCAGTGAGAAAGGCGCGGCGTAACTTTTACCTGAGCCAGAAACATCAACGGCCCCTTCAGGGGCCGTTTGCATTTTCGTTATTTAAACGACTGCATAGCACATCGATTACGCCAAATCAGACTGCAAACGCAGTACCTGGCGGTTAACTTCAGACATTACGGAGTAATGCTGTTTGTCTTTTACTTTCGGCAGCAGGATCTTACCCTTATCAAACTCGAAAGCCCCGACGTCCTTGATGTACAACCGTCCACGAAACAGGATTTTTACGTATTTTGCTACCTGAAGCGGGTTGTAACGTTGGAAAATTTTCATTGTTGTCTCTCTTCTGCTGAGTCTACGCCCTTGCGGTACCACAATCGGACCGACTGTTATGAACGCAAATTTTGTTGCCCAATGACTATAGATCACAAACCACCTGTTACCCAGTTTGCAGCAGGTTATTTACCGTTTCATGACAATTAATCAGAATATTCTTTTCCATGCTTAATCAGAGGCAGTATAAGTCGTCGTTTTTTTACAGATGTGTGCGTTACGCCGCAAAGTGGCACCGGGATTGCGGGAAAACACCCTTGATCGCACTTATGATTAAAAATGTTAAGACCAAGTGGTCGGATCACCTGCAAACAATAATACAGAAGGAAACCTCATGACCCTACGCACCCTGCTGGCAGCCACCTGCCTGCTCCTGCCATTGATGGCCTCTGCCCATCGCTTTGAGAACAATCAGCGCGTTCCGCCGGTCGGCATCGCCGACAGAGGGGAGCTGATCCTCAGTAATAATGAGTTTAGCTACAAAAAATGGAACAGCGCGCAGCTGCCTGGAAAAGTGCGGGTGGTGCAACATATTGCCGGTCGTTCGTCAGCAAAAGAGAAAAATGCCGCGCTGATCGAAGCGATCAAATCAGCGAATTTGCCCCACGACCGTTACCAGACCACCACCATCATTAATACCGATGATGCCATTCCCGGTTCGGCGATGTTTGTGCGCAGCAGCATTGAGAGCAATAAAAAGCTCTATCCCTGGTCACAGTTTATCGTCGACAGCGACGGGGTGGCGCGTAAAGCCTGGCAACTGGATGAAGAAAGCTCTGCGGTGGCGGTGCTGGATAAAGACGGACGGGTCCAGTGGGCGAAAGATGGCGCGCTGACGCCAGAAGAAGCGCAGCAGGTAGTCGCCCTGCTGCGCCAGTTACTCAGTAAATAGAAACCCGGAAGCCGGGGTTGAGGAAGGATTCACGCGGCGTATAGTCGAGGGGTTTACCCTGCCAGTCGTGAACGTGCGCCCCGGCGGCGGCGGCAACCGCATGGCCCGCCGCCGTATCCCAGACGTTGGTCGGCCCAAAGCGCGGATAAAGCTGCGCCTGCCCTTCTGCCACCAGGCAGAATTTCAACGACGAGCCAATGGAAGTAGTCTGGTGCTCGCCCAGCTGTTGCAGGTACTCTTTCAGCTCATCATCACTGTGCGAGCGGCTGATCACCACCAGCGGCGGACGGGCATCGCGCACCTGAATTGGCTTGCGGATGCCGCTCTCTTCTTTCCAGGCTTTGCCGTCGGCGGCGCTGTACATCACGTTAAGCACCGGCGCGTAGACCACGCCGAGCACCGGCTTGCCGTTTTCGATCAGCGCAATGTTCACCGTGAACTCGCCGTTGCGTTTGATAAATTCTTTGGTGCCGTCCAGCGGATCCACCAGCCAGTAGCGCTGCCAGTGCTGACGAATTTCCCAGGACGGCGGATCCTCTTCCGAGAGCACAGGAATATCCGGCGTTAATGCCACCAGCCCCTGCACAATAATTTGATGAGCGGCAATGTCTGCCGCCGTTACGGGTGAGTCATCGGTTTTACTGGTGACGTCCATCGGCTGATGGCCGTCGTACACCTGCATAATCGCATCCCCTGCCTCGCGGGCAAGCTGACAAATTGCATCTAACATCGTCCACCTCTTTTTTATTTCAGTGGGTTAACTCGTTGTTTTACTTATATCGCATCATAAAGGGATCCGCCATCTGTGATAGTGATTCCGGTTTCCATGGCAACTTTTATGGCAAGATTCACAATTCTGTAAGCAACAAAATGTAAATACATTCTCTTTTGTGGCTTAGATCTTAAAAAGGACATCTCTGATGATTAAGTTTAGCGCAACGCTCCTGGCCACGCTGATCGCCGCCAGCGTGCAGGCCGCAACGGTGGATCTCCGTATTATGGAAACCACTGATTTGCATAGCAATATGATGGACTTCGATTACTACAAAGATAGCGCGACAGAAAAGTTCGGCCTGGTGCGTACCGCCAGTCTGATCAACGCCGCCCGCAGTGAAGCCACTAACAGCGTGCTGGTGGATAACGGCGACCTGATCCAGGGCAGCCCGCTCGGCGATTATGTCGCCAGCCACGGACTGAAAAAAGGCGAAGTGCACCCGGTTTATAAGGCGTTAAATACGCTGGATTATGCGGTGGGCAACCTCGGCAACCACGAATTTAACTACGGTCTCGATTTTCTGCACAATGCGCTGGCAGGGGCGAAATTCCCGTACGTTAACGCCAATATCATCGACGTTAAGACCAAAAAACCGCTGTTCACCCCTTACCTTATTAAAGAAACCACGGTTAAGGATAAAGACGGTAAAGATCATACGCTGCGTATCGGTTATATCGGCTTCGTGCCGCCGCAGATCATGACCTGGGATAAAGCCAATCTCGACGGTAAAGTGACGGTCAACGATATCACCGAAACCGCGCGCCGTTATGTGCCTGAGATGCGTGAAAAAGGCGCGGATCTGGTGGTGGTGGTCGCCCACTCCGGCCTGTCTGCCGATCCGTATCAGGCGATGGCGGAAAACTCCGTGTACTACTTAAGCCAGGTGCCGGGCGTGGATACCATTCTGTTCGGCCACGCTCATGCGGTCTTCCCGTCAAAAGACTTCGCCGGTATTAAGGGCGCGGACGTGGAGAACGGCAAGCTAAACGGCGTGCCGTCGGTGATGCCGGGCATGTGGGGCGATCATCTGGGCGTGGTGGATCTGACGCTGAGCAATGACAGCGGGAAATGGCAGGTCACGCAGTCGAAAGCGGAAGCGCGTCCGATTTACGACGCGGTGGCGAAAAAATCGCTGGCCGCTGAAGACAGCAAACTGGTGGACGTGCTGAAGCATGACCACGACGCGACGCGGGAGTTTGTCAGCAAGCCGATCGGCAAATCCGCCGATAACATGTACAGCTATCTGGCGCTGGTGCAGGACGATCCGACGGTGCAGGTGGTGAACAACGCGCAAAAAGCCTACGTTGAGCATTTTATTCAGGGCGATCCGGATCTGGCGAAACTGCCGGTGCTGTCTGCCGCCGCGCCGTTCAAAGTGGGTGGTCGTAAAAACGATCCGGCGAGCTTTGTTGAGGTGGAAAAAGGCCAGCTCACCTTCCGTAACGCCGCCGATCTCTATCTGTACCCGAACACCCTGGTGGTGGTGAAAGTCAGCGGTAGCGAACTGAAAGAGTGGCTGGAGTGCTCCGCCGGGCAGTTTAATCAGATCGATGTGAACAGCAGCAAACCGCAGTCGCTGATCAACTGGGACGGTTTCCGCACCTATAACTTCGATGTCATCGACGGCGTGAAGTATCAGATCGATATCACGCAGCCCGCGCGTTACGACGGTGAATGCCAGAGCGTGAACCCGAAAGCGGAGCGTATTAAGGATCTGACCTTCAACGGCAAAGCTGTCGATCCGGCGGCCACTTTCCTCGTCGCCACCAATAACTACCGCGCTTACGGCGGCAAATTTGCCGGTACCGGCGACAGCCATATCGCGTTCGCGTCGCCGGATGAAAACCGCGCCGTGCTGGCGAAGTGGATCGGCGACGAGTCGGCGCGCGCGGGTGAGATCCACCCGGCGGCGGATAATAACTGGCGTCTGGCCCCTATCCACAGTAAAACGCCGCTCGATATTCGCTTTGAGACCTCGCCGTCGGAAAAAGCGGCGGCCTTTATCAAAGAGAAAGCGCAGTATCCGATGAAAAATACCGGCACCGACGACATCGGTTTCGCAATTTATCAGCTGGATTTAGGCGGAAAATAAGCCACGCCGCACATCAACCGACACAACGCCCGGCGGCGCAGGCTTGCCGGGCCTACATGTTCACCGTCCCCCAGGCCGGGTTAGGCGCAGCCGACACCCGGCATATATCGCACCGCCACCCGGCACTTTACGCAGCACGCTCGTCGCGAAGCGCCAGCACCTGCGGCAGATTCAGCTCGATCCAGTCCGCCAGATCGGCCACTTTCTCGCTCACCTGCTCGCCCAGCGGCGTCAGGCTGTACTCCACATGGGGCGGCACCACCGGATAGGACACCCGATTGATAAAGCCGTCCTGCTCCAGCCATTGCAGGCTTTGCGACAGCATTTTCTCGCTGACGCCCCCCATCTTGCGGCGTAGTTCGCTGAAACGGTGCGTGCCGTCGCGCAGCGCCACCAGGATCAACACTCCCCAGCGACTGGTGACATGTTTAAGCACATCCCGGGATGGACACTGCTCGGCGAATAAATTGCCGTCGCGCAGCTGCTCGCTGAGCGTGGCAGGACGTTCAATTTTCTTCATACTAACCTTTTTGTACGTACTTACTAAAAGTGAGTCAGGGTGATAGTGTCTCATAACACAACCCAGAGACGAAGGAGTTTTCCATGATTGCCATTACCGGAGCCACCGGCCAGCTTGGTCAGTTAGCTGTCGCCGCCCTGCAAAAAACCGTTCCCGCCAGCCAGATCGTCGCCATTGTGCGTAACCCCGCGAAAGCCGACGCGCTGGCGCAACAGGGCGTCGTGGTGCGTCAGGCGGATTACGGCGACGAAGCGGCATTAACCCGCGCGCTTGAAGGCGTTGAGAAACTGCTGCTCATCTCCTCCAGCGAAGTGGGCCAGCGCACTGCCCAGCATCGCAATGTGATCAACGCAGCCAAAGCCGCAGGCGTCGGTTTTATCGCCTATACCAGCCTGCTGCATGCCGATACCTCACCGCTCGGCCTCGCCGCAGAACATATCGAAACGGAGAAACTGCTCGCCGCCTCCGGCATTCCTTACGCCCTGCTGCGTAACGGCTGGTACAGTGAAAACTACCTCGCCAGCGCCCCGCCTGCGCTGGAGCATGGCGTGTTTATCGGCGCGGCGGGCGACGGCAAAATCGCCTCGGCCACCCGGGAAGACTACGCCGCTGCCGCCGCAAAAGTGGTCAGTGAAGACGGCCATGCCGGTAAGGTGTATGAGCTGGCGGGCGATCAGGCCTGGACGCTCAGCGAACTGGCGGCGGAACTGTCTGCGCAGAGCGGTAAAAACGTCGTTTATCAGAACCTCAGCGAGGCTGATTTTGCCGCCGCCCTGCGCGGTGTCGGCCTGCCGGACGCCTTCGCCAGCCTGCTGGCGGACTCCGACACCGGCGCGTCAAAAGGCGGTCTGTTTGATGACAGCCATACGCTCAGCAAACTGATTGGTCGCCCGACCACGCCGCTTGCCGACAGCATTAAAGCCATCCTGTAACTGTTACAAACTGGTTAATTTTTGTAGCATGCCGCCGGGTCATCCTTAATAATGAAGGCATGACCCAGGCGGAGAGTGAATGTGCAAGGCGTACCGGAACAGTTCAGCGATGAGAAAGACCGCGCCCGTTTTCGGCACCTGCCGCAGTTGCCGGGCGTCGAGCTGTATCAGGCGCATATCTCCCGCTACGCCTTTGAGCCGCACACCCACGAAGCCTTCGGTATTGGCGCCATAGAAGCCGGTGCCGAGCGTTTTCGCTATCGCGGCGCGCAGCACGTCGCCCCGGTGAACTCCGTCGTCACCATGAATCCTGATGAACTGCACACCGGCGAAGCGGAAACCGCTGACGGCTGGCGCTATCGCATGATTTATCTGGAGCCTGACTTGCTGGAGCAGGTCACCGGCATCCGCCACTGGTGGTTTGCTGACGCCTCCCGTCACGATCCGCTGCGTTCGCGGCAGATTTGCGCCCTGATCCATGCCCTGTGGCATAGCGACGACACGCTGGCGCAGCAGGGTTATCTGCTCGATTTGATCGACGCTTTTCAGCCGCTGGCCCGTCATGCGCCGGTCAGTGCCGAAGGGGCGCACCGTTTTGAGCGCGTACGGGAGTACCTGCATGATAACTATATGCAGCCGCTGACCCTCGACGAACTGGCGCGCGTGGCGTCCCTCAGCCCGTACCATTTCCAGCGTCAGTTTAAAGCCCATTATCACGTCACCCCGCACCAGATGCTGATGGCGATCCGCCTGTGGCGGGCAAAGAATTTCCTTACCCACGGCCTGCCCGCCGCCGATGTCGCCGCCCTGACCGGGCTGACCGATCAGTCGCACCTGACCCGCGCCTTTACCCGCCGTTATGGCATCACGCCGGTACGCTACCAGAAGCAGGTCGCCCGCCGCTGATGCGCAACCTCATACAATATTCTTTCTCTGCCCTGCCCTACACTGCCGATCAACATGAATAATATGGATGGCAGGATGATTAGTGGTGTGCTGTACGCCCTGGCCGCAGGGTTAATGTGGGGACTGATTTTTGTCGGGCCGCTGCTGGTGCCGGATTATCCGGCGATTTTGCAGTCGACCGGACGTTATCTGGCGCTCGGGCTTATCGCCGTGCCGCTGGCCTGGCTGGGGCGCGTACGTCTGCGTCAGTTAAGCCGTCATGACTGGTTGATCGCCCTGGCGCTGACCCTGTCGGGCAACCTGGTTTATTACGTTTGTCTCGCCAGCGCTATTCAGCGTACCGGCGCGCCCGTCTCAACGATGATCATCGGCACGCTGCCGGTGGTGCTGCCGGTGCTGGCGAATCTGCTCTACAGCAAGCGTGACGGCAAGCTGCCGTGGCTGCGCCTTGCGCCCGCGCTGCTGTGCATCGCCGCAGGGCTGGTGTGTGTGAATATCGCCGAACTGCGGCACGGGCTGCCGAATTTCAGCGGGTGGCGCTATGGTTCGGGGATCGCGCTGGCGCTGGTGTCGGTGGCGTGCTGGGCGTGGTATGCACTGCGTAACGCCCGCTGGCTGCGGGAAAATCCCACGCGTCATCCGATGATGTGGGCAACGGCGCAGGGCCTGGTGACGCTACCGGTGTCGCTGGTGGGCTATATTGCGGCCTGTGTGTGGTTACAGGCGGATCAGCCGGGATTTGCGCTGCCGTTTGGTCCACGCCCGCTGGTATTTATTGGCCTGATGACCGCCATTGCCATTTTGTGTTCATGGGTGGGGGCGCTGTGCTGGAACCTGGCCAGCCAGAAATTGCCGACGGTGATCCTTGGACCGTTGATCGTCTTCGAAACGCTGGCGGGCTTGCTGTATACCTTTTTGCTGCGCCAGAGCGTGCCGCCGCTGTTGACGGTGTCGGGGATTGCGCTGCTGGTGCTGGGGGTGGTGATCGCGGTACGGGTAAAACGAGTGGTGAACGGATGATAGTGCCGGGTGGCGGCTACGCCTGACCCGGCCTACATGATGATGAACATGTAGGACATGTAGGCCCGGCAAGCATGCGCCGCCGGGCAGGAGTTCCACCATCCAGGCCCGGCAAGCCTGCGCCGCCGGGCATCAGGCTTAGAAGGTTTCCCAGTTCGCGTCTGTAGTCGCGGCAACCGGCTTCATTTTCACCGCCGCCGGACGCGCGTTTGCTACGGCAGCCGGGGCGCGACGTTTCACTTTGAACACCGCCACGGTATCGTTAAGCAGGGAGGCCTGCTCTTCCAGCGCCGCTGCCGCCGCCGCGGATTCTTCCACCAGCGAGGCGTTCTGCTGCGTCACGCGATCCATCTCCGCCACCGCCTGACCCACCTGGTCGATACCACGGCTCTGTTCGTCGGACGCCGAGGCGATTTCGCCCATGATATCGGTCACACGCGTTACGGCGCTGACGATTTCCGCCATGGTTTCACCGGCTTCATGCACCAGTGCCGAACCTGCATCCACTCGGCTGCCGGAATCGTCGATCAGCGCTTTGATCTCTTTGGCAGCCTGCGCGCTGCGGCTTGCCAGGGTGCGAACTTCACCGGCTACCACCGCAAAGCCACGACCCTGCTCACCGGCACGGGCGGCTTCCACCGCGGCGTTCAGCGCCAGAATATTGGTCTGGAAAGCAATGCCGTCGATCACATTGGTGATCTGCGCGATTTTGCTGGAGCTGTTGGCGATTTCATCCATGGTACGCACCACACCGTCGACCACTGCGCCGCCTTTCTGCGCGGTTTCCGAGGCGGTTTTCGCCAGCTGCGTCGCCTGACGGGCGTTATCGGCGTTCTGCTTCACGGTAGCGGTCAGCTGTTCCATACTGGCAGCGGTTTCTTCCAGCGAAGCGGCCTGCTGCTCGGTACGGGAGGAGAGATCGTTGCTGCCTGCGGAGATCTCACCTGCGCCGGTAAAGATAGTGTCCGCGCCATCGCGCACCACGCTGACGGTGGTCGCCAGCGCCTGCTGCATTTCACGTACGTTTGACGCCAGCAGCGCCATTTCGTTTTTGCCTTCCGCATCGATTTCATGGGTCAGATCGCCCGCCGCGATGTGGCGGATGTGAGCCATTACTTCATGTAACGGCTTCAGCAGCACGCGCTGCATGGCGATCCAGCTGGCGACGATCACCGCCACCACCAGCAACATAATGGCGCTGAGGATCCACATGATGCGCACATAATCATTTTCGTTATCGATGACGCCCTTGTTGGCCAGCTCAGCCTGCGCAGCACGCCATTCGCGGTAGACGCTCTGCATGGCGACCTGTTTGCTTTCCGCGCCCTGCCTGAACATGGCTTCCAGATCGCCCGCCGCCAGCAGGCGGTTCATTTCGGTCAGGGTGGTGGAATAGATGCCGTACTGCTTTTCCAGCTCGGGCGGCAGACGAGGATCCATACCCGGCGTTTCCGGCAGCGCGTCGTAGATTTCATAATGCTTCTGCGCATCGGCCAGCAGGTTTTTCGCGGTTTTCACCAGCTCACCCAGCTCGCCGCCGTTGATCTGGCTGGCGGTGCTGCTTTGCAGACGTAACATCCCGCGGTTAAGCGTCACGCGGGCCTGGTTCAGGCTGATCCAGGCATCGGTAAATTCCGCCACGTTCTGGCTGGAGACCTGGGAAACATTAAAATTCTGTTTGTCATTGTTGAGCGCATTGATAAACACACCCGCAGCAATCAGTTGCATCGCGCCGAGCACGAAAAGCACCATTATTAACAGGGTTATTACTTTTACACGTTTAAACATCGGGAACCTTTTATCGGATGCAGGATTTTTATGTGACGGGTCTATATCGGCAGGTTTTAACGCATGTTTAACGAAGATATTGCACACTCGATACCAAATCTTCACTTTAACAAGTAGTTTCAATACGTTATAAGCAGGAATTTTTTGTGACACAGCGCACAAAAATGGGCAAATTAATCCCGTCACTCATAAGGGGTATAGCCTCGGCTTAAAGATGCATTTAAAATGCATCTTATATTCTGACTAACGAGGTAACTGTTATGGCCTTTCGCGATCAACCTTTAGGTGAGCTGGCGCTGTCCATTCCCCGCGCTTCTGCCCTGTTCCGTCAATACGATATGGACTACTGCTGTGGGGGTAAGCAGACGCTGGCACGTGCCGCGGCTCGTAAGGAGCTGGATGTGGCGGTGATTGAAGCGCAGCTGGCGAAACTGGCCGAACAGCCGGTGGAGAAAGACTGGCGCGTGGAGCCGCTTCCTCACATCATCGACCACATCATTGTGCGCTACCACGATCGCCACCGCGAACAGTTGCCGGAGCTGATCCTGCAGGCCACCAAAGTCGAGCGCGTCCATGCCGATAAACCCAACGTGCCGCGCGGCCTGACCAAATACCTGACCATGCTGCATCAGGAGCTTTCCAGTCATATGATGAAAGAGGAGCAGATCCTCTTCCCGATGATCAAACAGGGCATGGGCAGCCACGCCGCTGGGCCGATTAACGTCATGGAGAGCGAACATGATGAAGCGGGGGAACTGCTGGAGGTGATCAAACACACCACCAATAACGTGACGCCGCCGCCGGAAGCCTGCACCACCTGGAAAGCGATGTATAACGGCATTAATGAACTGATTGACGATCTGATGGAGCACATCAGCCTGGAAAATAATGTGCTGTTTCCGCGGGCGTTAAGCGGGGAGTAACGACGTTGCCCGGTGGCGCTACGCTTACCGGGCCTACGTGAACGGGATTATTGTCCAGGCCGGATAAGCGCAGCGCCATCCGGCATTACAGGTGACTAGCGGCGCATACGTGCCATACGCTTTTTACCCACTAAGAACCAGAACACACCCAGCACGATAAACCACAGCGGCGTGACGATCAGCGCCTGACGGGTATCTTCTTCCAGCGTCAGCAGAACCAGCACGAAGACGAAAAACGCCATACATACCCAGCACATCAGCTTGCCGAGCGGCATCTTATAAATCGACTTCTCATGCAGGTGCGGACGCTGTTTGCGGTAGACCAGATACGAGCAAAGAATAATGGTCCACACAAACATGAACAGGATCGCCGACACCGTGGTGATCATAGTGAAGGCAGAGATCACGCTCGGATTAACATACAGCATCACCACACCGCCCAGCAGGCAGATGCAAGAGAAGGTCAGGCCCGTTGCCGGTACCGCGCGTTTTGACAACTTACCGAAGCTTTTCGGCGCGGCCCCGTCCTGCGCCAGGCCGAACAACATACGGCTGGTGGAGAACACGCCGCTGTTTGCCGACGAGGCGGCCGAAGTCAGCACCACAAAGTTGATAATGCTTGCTGCCGCCGGTAAGCCGACCAGCACGAACAGCTCAACGAACGGGCTCTTTTCCGCCACTACCGAGCTCCACGGCGTCACCGACATAATAATAATCAGCGCGAACACGTAGAACATGATGATACGGATCGGAATGGAGTTAATGGCGCGCGGCAGGGATTTTTCCGGATCCTTCGTTTCTGCGGCCGTCGTACCGACCAGTTCAATCCCTACAAAGGCAAACACCGCGATCTGGAAACCGGCAAAGAAACCGCTGATGCCTTTCGGGAACCAGCCGCCGTCATTCCACAGATGCGCGAAAGAGGCCTGTACGCCACTCGGTGAGGTGAATTCGGTCAGCACCATCACCAGACCCACCACGACCAGGCCGACAATGGCGACAATCTTGATCATCGCGAACCAGAATTCCATTTCGCCGAACATCTTCACCGTCGCGAGGTTGAGGCTCAGCAACAGCAGGATCACCGCCAGCGAAGCCACCCAGTCCGATAAGTTGGGGAACCAGAACTGTGCATAAGAGGTGATCGCCACCACGTCGGCCATGCCGGTAACCACCCAGCAAAACCAGTAGGTCCAGCCGGTAAAGTAACCCGCCCACGGCCCCAGCAAATCGGCGGCGAAATCGCTGAACGACTTATATTCCAGATTTGACAGCAGCAGTTCGCCCATCGCGCGCATCACGAAAAACAGCATAAAGCCGATGATCATATAGACAAATATGATCGACGGGCCGGCCAGACTGATGGTTTTACCTGAGCCCATAAACAGGCCGGTGCCGATAGCGCCGCCGATGGCGATAAGCTGGATGTGACGGTTGGTGAGATTGCGCCGTAGCGATTGCTCCGCCGGAGCCTGCTGGTCAGCGGCGACCTTCGTTTGATCTACCATGTATTTATTCCTGTACCTGTCTGCGTTGTTGAGGCTCTTCTGGCCTTTCATAGTGTCACGTGCGTGACAATGCCTTGGTTTTTTGACTCATCGATAGTAGGTAAGAATCGGAGGGATGAATACTGTGTTTTGAATGAGATGTTAAATTTATGTTTAAACTGAGTGTTATATCACTTCGTCTGTGCGAATCAGGTCACAAAAATACACGCAACAAATGCATTTGCAACATTAAATATCGACTCTGAGCTAAAGAACGGCATATGTGCGGAGAGAAAATACCCTCTCCCGGTTACGGGAGAGGGCTACTTTGCGGGAAATTACAGGATTTCCAGTAATTCCACTTCAAAGACCAGGGTGCTGAACGGAGGAATAGACGCGCCTGCGCCACGCTCGCCATACGCCAGGTTCTGCGGAATGGTCAGTTCCCACTTCGAGCCAACCGGCATCAGGGTCAGCGCTTCGATCCAGCCTGGGATCACGCCGTTAACCGGGAATTCAGCCGGTTCGCCACGGGCGACAGAGCTGTCGAACACGGTGCCGTCGATCAGTTTACCGGTGTAGTGCACGCGCACGCGGTCAGTACGTGCCGGGATCGGACCTTCGCCCTGAGTCAGTACACGGAACTGCAGACCGGATTCGGTGCTGTTCACGCCGTCTTTCTCACGATTTTCGTCCAGGTATTTCACGCCTTCAGACGCCATCGCTTCAAAGCGCTCGCGACGGACTGCGTCAGCGCGTTCATGGATTTCACGCAGGGCACGGTGAACGACATCGACCGGTACCGCCGGCTGTTTGCCTGCCAGCGCGTCAGCTATGCCCGCTACCAGCGCTTCCGGTAACAGCCCCTGCAGGCCAGACTCGCTCAGTTGCTGCCCTACCTGCAGGCCAATGCCGTAGCTTGCCTGCGCTTCGATAGTGTCAAAAGTCGGGGTTGTCATGGGTTTTCCTTTCATCGCATTTAAAGTAGCGGGCAGCATAACAGTCAGGCTGCGACGGGTAAAACTTTGTCGCGGGGATTGATGACAAATCGCAGGGAAAAAGAAACAATGGTGGCGGTAAGATTTTTCCCGAACTGAGGTCACGAAAGCGTGCTTTACTACGCTCATCAGGCAGTTAGCAAACTATACTCAGTGACACAGGATACTAACGACGCGGAGCAGGAGGAAAGCCATGCCCGGGCGATTTGAACTAAAACCAACCCTGGCGAGGATCTGGCACGCGCCGGACAACGTGCGCATCATGGATCCGCTGCCGCCGGGCCATCGCCGTGGCATTATTTTCGCCGCTGCGCTGATCGTTATCGGGTTCCTGCTGCCGGGTACCGACGACAGCGACGTGTCGTCCTCCACCCGCGATGCGCAACTTGATCTCCAGTCGCAGTCACAGCCTCAGTCGCAACAGACTGCGCAGCCCGAACAGCCGCCGCTGGTCTCGTCGCCGCAAAACGACGGCCAGGTGGCGCCTATTGCGCCAGAGCCGATCCAGGAGCAAGAACAGGAACAGCCGCCGACCACGCAGAACAGCGCGCCGTTGCAGGAGCCGACCGGCATTGAGCAGCAGTGGCGCACCTATCGCGTCGAACCGGGTAAAACGCTGGCGCAGCTGTTCCGCGACCATAATCTGCCGCCGACGGATGTCTATGCGATGGCGCAGGTTGAAGGCAATGGTAAGCCGCTCAGCAACCTGCAAACGGGGCAGATTGTGAAAATCCGCCAGAACGCCAACGGCGTGGTCACAGGGCTGACCATCGAAGCCAGCGGCGATCAGCAGGTGCTGTTTACCCGCCAGACGGACGGCAGCTTTATCCGCGCGCGTTAATTATTAATGTGTTGAACAGAGAGGGAACGTCAGGCGTTCCCCTTTTTTACTTTATTCACCCACCAGATGCCGGAGCACACCAGCACCAGCGCCAGCGCATATTTCCATTCCAGGATGTTTTCGCCGAGGAAAATCGCCGACAACACCGCGCCCGACACCGGTATCAGGAAGTTAAAGGGCGCGATCATGCCCACGCGGTTATATTTCAGCAGAATACTCCACAGCGCAAAGGCGACGGAAGAGAGCAGCGTCAGATAGCCCAGAATGGCCACCGAGGCGAAGCCGTGCAGGGTGAGCGAGCCGCCCGTGAGATAGCCCCCCACCACCAGCGCCAGACCGCCCATCCCCAGCTGATAGCCGGTCATCACCGTCGGATCCACCGTTTGCGAAATGCGCTTGCCGTACAGCGTGGCGGCCGAGAGAATAAACGCCGCCAGCACCACCGAGCCGTCGCCCATCAGCGTGAAGCTGAAATCCATGCCGCTGTTGAAGTTAACCACCATCACCCCGGCAAAGCCCAGCACGCAGCCGAGCGTTTTGTTGTAGCTCAGTTTGTCGTTCTGGTAGATGAAATGCGCCAGTAGCACGCTGAAGAAAGTGCCGGTGGCGTTCATGATCGAGCCTTTAACGCCGGTGGTGAACGCAAGCCCAATATAAAAGAAGATGTACTGCAATGACGTTTGCGTCAGGCCAAGCACGGCGAGCTGCCCATACTGGCGACCGCTCAGACGGGCGATGGGTTTACGCTGCATCATGGCGAACAGCAGCAGTAACAGCCCGGCAAACAGGAAGCGATAACCGGCAAAGACAATTTTTGACGGGATATCGTCGGTGGCGATCTGAAAAATCTCGTAGCCGCTTTTGATCGCCGGATAGGCGCTGCCCCAGAGCAGGCAGCAGAACGCTGCGCCCATATAGACGACGTTTTTGCGGGCAAACAGAGGCGGCTGGTGGCTTGTGTCCATTCCTTCACCAAAAAATAAAATAATGTTTTATTTTTCTATTATCGCGAAAAGGTTAAGCAATAGCCAGTCAGTACAGGATCAGAATAGTAGAAGGCAGAAAAGCAAAACGCCGGCACAAGGCCGGCGTTTCGTTGTTATCAAAACGTGGGTTGCAGATTACTCAGCAACAACGTTGATGATAACTTTAGCGAACACTTCGCTGTGAACCTGGAAGCTCACTTCGTGCTCACCAGTGGTACGCAGAACGCCGTTCGGTAAACGAACTTCGCTCTTAGCCACGTCAACGCCAGCTGCAGTTACAGCGTCAGCGATGTCGCGAGTACCGATGGAACCGAACAGTTTACCTTCGTCGCCTGCTTTAGACGCAACGGTAACGGTGCCCAGTGCGTTGATTTTCTCAGCGCGAGCTTCAGCAGCGGACAGAACGTCAGCCAGTTTGGCTTCCAGTTCAGCACGGCGTGCTTCGAAGAATTCAACGTTTTTCTTGGTAGCAGGAACAGCTTTACCCTGCGGTACCAGGAAGTTACGAGCGTAACCCGCTTTAACGTTAACCTGATCACCCAGGCTACCCAGGTTTGCTACTTTATCAAGCAGAATAACTTGCATTACCTTATCCTCTCAAAGTCGTATTAATGGACCGTGACCGATTACTGATGACGATCAGTGTACGGCAGCAGGGACAGGTAGCGTGCGCGTTTGATAGCGCGAGCCAGCTGACGCTGATATTTTGCACGGGTACCGGTGATACGGCTTGGGACAATCTTACCGCTTTCGGTGATGTAGTTTTTCAGCGTTGCGATATCTTTATAGTCGATCTCTTGAACGCCTTCCGCGGTGAAACGGCAGAACTTGCGACGACGGAAATAACGTGCCATTTGGCTAGTCTCCAGAATCTATCAAATCAATCTGCTCGGCATGCAGTACCATTTTCGTCAGTCCGTTCTTTGCCTTATGGCAACTAATGAACCCCTGAACGGTGACTGCGCTACCGACCGTTATACTGTGAGTAATGGCCTGGTTCTCGTGCCCGCTGATTATTACAGGCATCTGGCACCACGCCTGCCGGTGGAAACCGGCTTCCTCCTGCACAGAACGATGCTCAAGCACGAACTGGCAATGAGGTATTCCTGATGGACTGACCTTTCGAAGGGGCATCCTGCACACGGTGCCGGATAACACCAGACGGTTGGTCATCAGAAATTACTCTTCAGAATCCCCAGCATCATCAGCATCTGCGGTTTCGTTTGCGAAATCATCGCGACGCTCACGGCGCTCGTCTTTCGCTTTAACCATCGGAGATGCTTCAGTAACAGCGTTTTTGGTACGCATAACCATGCTGCGGATAACGGCATCGTTGAAGCGGAAGTTAGTTTCCAGCTCATCGATCGCTTCCTGCGGCGCTTCAACGTTCATCAGAACGTAGTGGGCTTTGTGCAGTTTGTTGATCGGATAAGCCAGCTGACGGCGGCCCCAGTCTTCCAGACGGTGGATCGTACCTTCTGCTGCAGTGATTGCACCAGTGTAACGCTCGATCATGCCCGGAACCTGTTCGCTCTGGTCAGGATGGACCATAAAAACGATTTCGTAATGACGCATCGAATTGCTCCTTACGGATTATTCAGCCTCCTGTCAGGGTCAGCCGCGGCCCATGGAAGCAAGGAACGTGTTTGAAAGGCGGCTGAAAAATTGACGCGTAATCATACTTGCGACGCCCACCGAACTCAAGCTAATTGCACAAATAATTCGCACACCGCGTAAAACGGGTCTACGCGGTGATCACCGCTGCCCGTAATAGGCGTCCGGCCCGTGCTTGCGCAGGAAATGCTTCTCCAGCAGGTGGTCGTCGATGGGCTTTAAATGCGGATTAATACCGTAGGCAATCCACGCCATGCGCGCGACCTCTTCCATTACCACCGCGTTATGCACCGCGTCAGCGGCGTCTTTTCCCCAGGCAAAGGGGCCGTGCTGATACACCACTATCCCCGGCGTATGCAGCGGATCGGCGTCGCCCAAAGTTTCAATAATCACCCTGCCGGTATTGAGTTCGTACTCTTCCCGTACTTCCTGTTCGGTTAACGCGCGGGTGCAGAGAATATCTCCGGCAAAGTAATCCGCGTGGGTAGTGCCCAACGCCGGGATCGCCCGTCCTGCCTGCGCCCAGGCGGTGGCATGGGTTGAGTGAGTATGCACCACGCCGCCGAGGGCAGAATAACGGCGGTACAGCGCCAGATGCGTGGCGGTGTCTGAGGAAGGATGAAGAGATCCGTGCAACACCCTGCCGCTGAGATCGACAATGACTATATCGTCAGGCGTCATGGTTTCATACGCCACGCCGCTCGGTTTGATCGCCACCCAGCCGCGTTCGCGGTCAATGGCGCTGACGTTGCCCCAGGTAAAAGTCACCAGCCCGTAGCGCGGCAACGCCATGTTAGCGTCGTACACCTGCTGTCTGAGTCGTTCCATTATACCGCCTCCTGTAAACCGGCCCGCGCCATGCGCTCACGTACCCAGTCCCGCGCCCTGATCACGTCGGCTGCCGGATCCGCGGCCGTTTCGCTCCACATCTCAATCAGGTACGGCCCGCAGTAGCCGCTCTGCCTGAGGGTGGCGAAGCAGCGTTCAAAATCCACAATCCCTTCGCCAAAGGGCACGTTCTTAAACTCACCCGGGCGGGTATCTTTAACGTGTACCGCGACGATATGTCCGCTCCCGGCCTGGAGTTCCATCTGTACGTCGTTATCCCATGCGGACAGGTTGCCGATGTCGGGGTAGAGCTGGAACCAGGGGTTATTCAGGTAATGGGCGTAGCCCAGCGCTTTGCTGATGGAGTTCATCAACGGGTAGTCCATGATCTCCATCGCCAGCGTCACCTGGGCGCGGCTCGCCATGACCACGCTCTCTTTTAGTCCGTCACGAAAGCGGCGGCGCGTTTCGTCACTGCCCTGCTGGTAATAGACGTCGTAGCCCGCCAGCTGGATCACGCGGATGCCGACGTCCTGCGCGAACTGGATGGCTTTACGCATGATCGCAAGCCCCTGCTGACGCACGTGGTCATCTTCACTGCCAAGGGGAAAGCGGCGGTGCGCGCTCAGGCACATGGACGGCACCCGCACGCCGGTTTCGGCAATGGCATTGACCAGCGCCAGCCGTTGCTCACGGCTCCAGTCAAGGCGCGAAAGCCGGGCGTCGGTTTCATCCACGGACATTTCCACAAAATCAAAACCCAGCGTTCTGGCAAGCTGCAAACGTTCAGCCCAGCACTCCCCGGCGGGGAGCGCTTTTTCATAGATGCCGAGCGGCACCTGTTTCGACAACATAGCCGCTCCTTAGCCCCACAGCTGTGCGATGGTGCGTTTGAACTGGCGGGCGGCTTCCACCGGCGAGGCGGCATCGCGGATGCTGCGCCCGGCAATAAAGACATGGATGGGAATGCCCTGGAACAGCGGCAGATCCTCCAGCGCCAGCCCGCCGGTGACCGTCACCTTAAAGCCCATCTCCGCCAGCCGTCTGATGGCGGCAATGTCCGACTCGCCCCAGGCCACGCCCGCCGCCTGCGCATCCCGGCTGCGGTGATACACCACCTGCCTGATACCGGCATCGCGCCAGCCCTGCGCCTGCTCCCAGGTCCAGTAACCGGTCAGCTCAATTTGCACGTCGCCGTTAAACTCCTGCGCCACGTCCAGCGCGCCTCTGGCGGTGTTCAGATCTGCGCAACAGATCACCGTCACCCAGTCGGCATTCGCCTCGAAACACATGCGGGAGAGGATTTTCCCGGCGTCAGCGATTTTGGCGTCCGCCAGCACGATTTTGTGCGGATAGAGCGCCTTGAGATCGCGCACGGCGCGCACGCCTTCGCCAACGCACAGGATGGTGCCGACCTCAATAATGTCCACCTCTTCAGCAATCAGACGGGTGGTTTCATAGGCGTGGGAGAGCGTCTGGTTATCCAGCGCCACCTGCAACATAGGTAATGCCATAGTAAGTCCCTCTTAAACGGCCGCCGCATCAGCGGCATCAATGAGATCCAGCACGTCCTGCGCAGTGCGACAGGCCCGTAAGCGGTCGAAATTGGCTTCATCTTCAAACAGGTTGACGATCTGCATGATGCCCACCTCCTGATGAATGTTGGCGTCCACCGCCGCCATGGTGATGAGGATATCCACCGGATCGTTATCCTCATGGTTAAACACCAGCGGGGTTTTCAGCGTCACCAGCGAAAACCCGGTGCGCCTGACGCCCTCTTCCGGGCGGCCATGGGGCATAGCAAGGCCGGGCGCGATGACAAAATACGGGCCGAACTGCGCCACGCCGTCGAGAATGGCCTGGTAATAGCGTGGTTCCACCACGTCAGCGGCCACCAGCAGATCGACGCCGATTTTCACCGCTTCCTGCCAGCTGCTGGCCTCGGCCTGCAAACGAATGGACTTATTTTCCGCCAGCGAATCACGTAATTTCATGGCGCGTCCTTACTTCAGATCCTGAGGAAAGTGCGCGGCTATCACTTCCATCAGCTTTGGCCCGAAATCAGCGGGCGACAGCATATTGCGCACGCCGACCACGTATTTGTTGCCGCTGACGCTGATTTCACCGGCAATATGGGTGGAGGCGATAATCACGTCCGCCCCGCCCAGCTCGCTTTTGTATTCGCCCACGGCGCAGCTGTTCACGCTGTGGTCCACGCCCTGTTGCGTCAGGAACTGATCCACTTTCATTTTCATGATCATGGAACTGCCCTGCCCGTTACCACATACCGCCAGAATTCGTACAGTCATCGCTCTACTCCTTTTATTGGGCAGAAGGTTCTGCCAGAGGGTGTTCTGCATCTTCTTCCGCACGCAGCGCCCGTCCTGCAAAGAACATGTACGCCAGCGCAATCAGGATAATGACGCCCATAAACCACAGGCCGAGGGTGAAGCCCTGCATCATCGGCGGCGCCAGAATCGACCAGTCCGCCATGCCCATCCATGCATTCATGCCGGTGAGTTTTACCGCCCATACGCAGCCAAAGATTTCGATCATGCCCATCACCAGGCAAATTTTGAGCGCCGCCCGCCAGCCGCCGAAGTGGTTGGCGAAGACGCCGATAGTGGCGTTAGAGAAGAACATCGGGATAAAACCAGGGATGATCAGAATAGAGGAGCCGCACACCAGCAGGATACCCACCGCAATCAGCTGGCCGACGGTGCCCCACATAAAGCCCCACACCACCGCATTGGGCGCGAAGCTGTAGATGGCCGCGCAGTCGATCGCCAGCACAGCGCCGGGGATCAGCCGCTGGGAGATGCCGTTGAACGCTTCGGAGAGTTCGGCGACGAACATCCTTACGCCCTGCACGATAATGAAAATCGCCACCGCGAACTGAAAACCCGTTTGCAGGATATAAATAGTCCAGTGGATTTTACCGGCCATCGCCTGCACCACATCCAGCCCGAAGGAGAGCAGGATCGCGCCGAAGAACAGCGTCATGACGATGGCGGTGGAAACGATGTTGTCGTGGAAAATGTTCAGCCAGCCGGGCAGTTTAAGATCTTCCACGCTCTCCTCTTTTTTGCCGAGGTAAGGGGCGAGCTTGTACGCCAGCCAGGAGGCAAACTGTTGCTGATGGCCGATGGAAAAGCCGCAGTTGTCGGTCACCTGCTGCGTGGGCTTGTACATCATGTTGGAGGTGATCCCCCAGTACAACGACACCAGCACCGCCGTGCAGATAACGGTGGTCCACATCGGGTAGCCGAGGATAAAGAAGAACACGGCGATCAGCCCGGCCTGCTGAAACATAATGTGGCCGGTGAGCATAATGGTGCGAATGCCGGTCACGCGGCGGAACAGCACATATAAAATGTTTAACGCCAGCGCCAGCAACACCGCATATCCCACCCAGCTGTAGGCGTCTCCCATGCGTTCAATGGTGGCCATCATTGAGGCGTAGGTGTCCGAGATAGCCCCATTAATGCCGTACACCTCCGACATTTTTGCCACCACCGGTTTAAAGGTGCTGGTGAGAATGCCGGATCCCGCCTGTAAGAGCATGAAGCCGATAATGGTTTTTATCGTGCCTTTGACGATCACGCTGACGCTTTTACGCAGCAGGATGTACCCCAGGCAGGTGACGATACCCAACAGCAACGGGGCGTTGGTCATGACCTGGTTAAAGAAAACGGTAAAGACGCTGTAGAGGATCTCCATAACTCTCTCCGGAGGGTAAAGGGCACCGGGCATCGGTACCGGGTGTGCGCACACTCTAACAATCAAAAATAATCACAAAAAGATTGCATTTGATTATTTGTGATGCGCCGCGCAATTTATTTCCTCATACCAAGAGTGGCTATTCGTCATGGCAAAAAATTAATATCATTTACAGAGAGATATAAAAAACAGATCTGCTCTTCCACGATATAAACCGCGCAAAACCTGAACGCGCCTCGCACAATTTCTGCAAACCACCTCGTTGCATTGCTGAAAAAAGCGTGACAACATAAATCACAATAAATCATTTTATGATTACATTTGACATAAAAAGCGAGGAGTACAGAATGAGCAAAGTGGAAAGCATCAGCCGCGAATCATGGATCCTCAGCACTTTTCCGGAATGGGGAAGCTGGCTGAATGAAGAAATCGAGCAGGAGCAGGTGGCGCCGGGCACCTTTGCCATGTGGTGGCTCGGCTGCACCGGCATCTGGCTGAAGTCAGAGGGCGGCACAAACGTCTGCGTGGATTTCTGGTGCGGTACCGGCAAACAAAGCCACGGCAATCCGCTGATGAAAACCGGCCACCAGATGCAGCGTATGGCGGGGGTGAAAAAGCTACAGCCGAATCTGCGCACCACGCCTTTCGTGCTCGATCCTTTCGCCATCCGCGAGATCGACGCGGTGCTCGCCACCCACGATCATAACGATCATATCGATGTAAACGTGGCGGCGGCGGTCATGCAAAACTGTCCGCAGACGGTGCCCTTTATCGGGCCGCAGACCTGCGTCGATCTGTGGGTTAGCTGGGGGGTGCCGCACGAGCGCTGCATCGTGGTGAAACCAGGCGACGTGGTGAAGATAAAAGATATTGAGATCCATGCCCTTGACGCTTTTGATCGCACGGCATTGATCACCCTGCCCGCGGATCAGCAAGCCGCCGGGATCCTGCCGGACGGCATGGATGAACGCGCGGTGAACTACCTGTTTAAAACGCCGGGCGGCTCGCTCTATCACAGCGGGGATTCGCACTACTCGAACTATTATGCGAAGCATGGCAACGACCATCAGATCGACGTGGCTCTCGGCTCGTACGGCGAAAACCCGCGCGGCATCACCGACAAAATGACCAGCGTGGATCTGCTGCGCATGGCGGAAGCGCTGAACGCCAAAGTGGTGATCCCCTTTCATCACGACATCTGGTCGAATTTCCAGGCGGATCCGCAGGAGCTGCGCGTGCTGTGGGAGATGAAAAAGGATCGCCTGCAATATGGCTTCAAACCCTTCATCTGGCAGGTGGGCGGTAAATTTACCTGGCCGCTGGATAAAGACAAATTTGAATATCACTACCCGCGCGGCTTTGACGACTGCTTTACCATTGAGCCTGATTTACCGTTCAAATCCTTCCTGTGATCGCCACAGGTTTCGCGTCCGGCGGCCTGTGCTGCCGGGCCGGCATTTTTTTATTAACGCTTAGTAATCGCAGGCTATTTCAAATATCATCTAAAAAAATCATCACCAATCGGAATAGCTCATGACAGAAGCGCAACGACATCAAATTCTGCTGGAACTACTGGCGCAGACGGGTTTTATCACCGTCGAGCAGGTGATGGCGCGGCTGGATGTCTCCCCTGCCACCGCGCGCCGGGACATCAACAAGCTCGACGAGAGCGGCAAGCTGAAAAAGGTGCGCAACGGTGCCGAGGCCATCAGCCAGCAGCGCCCGCGCTGGACGCCGATGAACATTCATCAGGCGCAAAATCTTGATGAGAAAGTACGTATCGCCAAAGCCGCGTCGCAACTGGTCAATCCGGGGGAGAGCGTGGTGATCAACTGTGGCTCCACCGCTTTTTTACTGGGCCGCGAAATGTGCGGCAAGCCGGTGCAAATCATTACTAATTACCTGCCGCTGGCGAATTACCTGATCGATCAGGAGCACGAAAGCGTGGTGATCATGGGCGGGCAGTACAACAAAAGCCAGGCCATCACCCTCAGTCCCCAGGGCAGTGAAAACAGCCTCTATGCCGGACACTGGATGTTCACCAGCGGAAAAGGCCTGGCCGCCGACGGGCTGTACAAAACGGATATGCTGACCGCCATGGCGGAGCAGAAAATGCTGAACGTGGTCGGAAAGCTGGTGGTGCTGGTGGACAGCAGCAAAGTGGGCGAACGTGCCGGGATGCTGTTCAGCCGCGCCGATCAAATCGACATGGTGATCACCGGCAAACAGGCCAACCCTGACATCATCAGACAGCTTGAGAGCCAGGGCGTGCAGGTGATGTGCGTTTAAAGGTGCGCGCGGAAGAAATCGACGGTAGCGTCCAGCGCAACGGGCGTAATGCGATGTTTCACCCCTGCTTCCCATACGCAGGTTAGCTGCTGATCCAGCCCGGCCTGCGTCAGCGCCTGCTGTAATCGCCAGGTTTCGACTGCCGGAACGACGTCGTCCTCCTCGCCGTGCCACAGCAGCAGGGGCCGGTCTGCCAGACGGGGTAAATGCCGGGAAACTTCCCAGTCGGTAAGCGGCGCTACGGCCTGTTGCAGATCCGCAGGCGGGAACAGCGTGCGGGCAAGGGTCGTAAAATAGCCGGATCCCATCAGGCTGGCGACGCATTTCACTTCCGGATGCCGCGTCATGATGCCCAGCGCCGTCATGCCGCCCATCGACGCGCCGCCCACCGCCAGCCGGGCATCCTTAATCAGCCCGGCGTCGTAAAGCGCCCTTTGCAGCGGGTCAAACTCCCGTAAATTGCTGTGCAGGATCTGCCAGAACTGTCCGAGCCGCGCCGTGGCGTCGCCGTTAAAGCGCGCGCCGTGATCCCGCGCGTCCGGCATCACCACCCTTATGCCCGCCTGCGCCAGCGCGACGGCAAAATAGCTGTACACCAGTTTCGATGAGCTAAAGCCGTGGTAAAACACCACCGTCGGCAGCGGCTGAGCGCGCTGTCCGGCAGGCGTGGCGTGAAGGGTTTCAATGCCGGCAAACTGCCGCGTTTCCAGTTCAATCATCAGGCTCTCCTGCTTTATTTTGCCGATATGCCACGCAGGGTGACGTCACACAAACCACGATCGACGATGTTTTGCCATAATGGTGAGACGTCCATTACGCTTTCGGGTGATTTTTAGTCAAAAATCACGTTTCAGATAACATTTCGGGAACATTCCCCCAAAGGGAAATTCACGAGGAACTACACTATGCCAATCAGGAAACGAGAAACAACAATGAGCCGGTTCGCCCCTGTTGTACTGGCATTATTACTGAGCGGCTGTAGCGCATTACAGGGTACACCGCAGCCCCCGCCTCCGGCGAAGAGTGAGCCGCAGGAGATCAGCCGCAATCAGACTGAAGGTTTACAGCGTTTAGGCACCATCAGCGTGATGGTTAAAGGCTCTCCGATGGATGCGGAGGCGGAAATCAAAGCCAAAGCCGCCGCAGCTAAAGCGGATTATTACGTCATTCTTCTCAATGACGATACTGTTTTTACCGGCCAGTGGTATTCACAGGCCATTTTGTATCGTCAGTAACGGCGCATTGTTTTTTAAGGTT
The DNA here is from genome assembly GCF_001888805.2 of Enterobacter sp. SA187. Taxonomy (NCBI): domain Bacteria; kingdom Pseudomonadati; phylum Pseudomonadota; class Gammaproteobacteria; order Enterobacterales; family Enterobacteriaceae; genus Enterobacter; species Enterobacter sp. SA187. Next base: position 1,626,236 of record NZ_CP019113.1, on the reverse strand, counting down.
GATTTACACTGCTTTGCACCTTTAGACGTATTCCTGTGCACAATAAATTCGATGCTTCGGCAAGGGAGAGGATTTATACGCGATGGATTGCCCTGCCATGACTCAGGGTAACGTTAAATGGAGCTGACAAATGAAACGATCGCTTGCCTTAACCACGCTGCTGCTCTCACTGGGTTTAGTGAGCACAACGGCGCAGTCCGCCGAATTCGCCAGTGCCGATTGCGTCACCGGGCTTAATGAAATCGGCCTGATCTCAGTAAATAATGTTTATGGCAGTGCACAGGATGTGGAACGGGTCATCGCCTTTAAGGCGGATGAGCAGGGCGCGTCCTGGTATCGCATTATTGCGATGCAGGAGGATCGACGGGCCGATAACTGGCGCGTGCAGGCCATACTTTATGCCTAGCTCTCCGAAGCCACCTTTAATGGTGGCTTTTCTTTTTGTTGGTTTTTAATTACCCTACTGTTACTAAGTCAATAATTTCTTGTTACTTTTTGTTACATAGATTCACTAAATATTAGCGCGTAGCTGCCGTTGAACGACGCACACCTTTCGATCAATGGATATTTTATGAACGCGTCTTTTCGCCATGCCGGTCTGGGCACCAGGCTTTCTCTGATGACAGGCGTGAGCGTTGCTGTGCTTTTCCTGTTGTTCACCTTCCTGATGAGTCGTAACGCCAGCCAACAGCTCGAAACCCTCGCCGTTGAAGATCTTCACAGTCAGTCCACCGGTGTAGTGGATATGGTCGAGATGTTCAATACCAGCCTCAGTGAAGAAGTTGAGAGCTACACGCGTTTATTCACCAGTTTTATTCCGCAGCCGATCAGCGTGGATACCACGCAAACCCGTACTATTCAGGGCATAACGGTGCCGCTGCTAAAAGGCGGCGAAATTGAGCTGCACGAAAATAATGCCGTACCGGACGATTTTCTGAACCGTACCGGCGCTATTGCGACGCTGTTCGTGCGCAGCGGCGATGATTTCGTGCGCGTGGCGACCTCGCTGCGTAAAGAAAACGGCGATCGCGCCATCGGCACGAAGCTGGACAGCGCCAGCCCGGCGCTGGCTCCCGTCATGCGCGGCGAGGCCTATCGCGGCCTGGCATTGCTGTTCGGCAAACGCTATATCACCCAGTATCAGCCGGTAAAAGACGCCAGCGGCAATATCATCGCCATTCTCTTCGTCGGCGTGGATATCAGCCGTTCCTGGGGCATCATGCGCGATAAGATCCTGCAACGTCGTCTCGGCGAGAGCGGACATTTCTACGTGCTGGATCGCAACGCCGGTAAAAATTATGGCAATTACCTGTTCCATCCGCGTGAAGAAGGCAAGCGCCCGCAGTGGGATGACGCCACGCAGAAAGCGCTGCTCGGCAGTGAGTCCGGCACGCTGGCGCGCACCGACGCTGATGGCCGTACGCGGATGATGTCGTGGATCGCCCTGCCCGGCTGGAACTGGACGATTGTCGGAGAAGTGGACAAAGCCGTGCTGCTGCGCGATGTGAACACCATGCGCAATCAGTTCCTGATCGCCGGAGTGGTGATCTCGCTGCTGTTTGCCGCGCTCTTTGTGGTGATCATCCGCCGCTGGCTGACCCGCCCGCTGCGGGATGTTATTCAGCTGGCGCAGCACTATGCCTCGGGTGATTTACGCGCCACGCTGGCAGTGAAAAGCAAGGATGAAGTGGGCCAGCTGATCGAGGCCATTAACGGCATCGGTCACGGTCTGCAAAACATGGTGCATCAGGTACGCGAAGCCGCAGGTGAGATTAATCAGGGCACCACCACCCTGGCTGCCGACAGCGGAGAGATCACCGAGCAGATCAACAAGCAGGCCAGCAGCGTGGAAGAAACCTCCGCCAGCATGGAACAGCTGGCGGCCACGGTACAGCAAACCGCGGAAAACATGGATCAGACCCAGCGTCTGGTGCATGACACCTCCGGCGCTGTACAGCAGGGCGGCCAGACCGTCAGCCGCGCGGTGGCGACCATGAATGATATTCGTGACGCCTCCCAGCGTATCGCCGCCATTACTCAGGTCATTGAATCCATTGCCTTCCAGACCAACATTCTGGCGCTGAACGCCGCCGTGGAAGCGGCGCGGGCAGGCGAGCATGGCAAAGGGTTCGCCGTGGTGGCGCAGGAAGTGCGGGCGCTGGCGGCGCGCAGTGCGCAGGCGGTGAAAGAGATCGAGGAGCTGATCGCCGATACGCTGGCGAAAGTGTCGGAAGGCCACGCCCTGTCGGAACAGACGCAGAAGGCGATGTCGGCGATCATCGATCATATGGGCAACATTAATCAGCTGGTGACCGAGATTAACCACGCCTCACGTGAACAGTCTGCCGGTATCGGCCAGGTGAATCTGGCGATGACGCACATTGGCGAAGCCACGCACATCACCGCCGATCGTGCATCACGCAGTGAAGATATTGCCCGCACGCTGCGGGAAAAAGGCAGCCATCTGAGTCAGCTGGTCAGCCTGTTCCGCCTTTAACCCACGCCGCCCGTGGCGCGCGACAGCAGGTGATTCTGCACCTGCTCGTTTATCAGCGCGCCGCCACGGGTATCCAGCATCATCTGACACCAGGCCTGCGCCAGCGGCGGCGATGCGTGGCGCAGCATCTGCGCCCCGGCCGCCAGCCGGTAAAGCTGTTGCGCGATCTCCCGGGCCCGGGCTTCCTGAGGTTTGCGCAGCAGCCGCTGCAACTGCCGCCAGGCGCGGTCGTAATGCCGATCCTGGCCCTTCACCTCGCCGAACGCCTGCGTCAGCAGATCCATTACGCCATGCTGTTTTGCAAGCACGCGCAGCACGTCCAGACACATGATATTCCCGGAACCTTCCCAGATGCTGTTGACCGGCATTTCGCGGTACAGGCGCGGCAGTTCACTCTCCTCGCAATAACCAATGCCGCCAAGCACTTCCATCGCTTCCGCCACAAAAGGAATACCTGCCTTACAGACGGCGAATTTCGCCACCGGCGTGAACAGTCGCGCCCACAGCGCCGCCTCGGGATCGGTGCGGTGATCCAGCGCGCCCGCCAGATGGAACAGAAACGCGGTCTGCCCTTCCAGCTGTAACGCCATCCGGCTGAGCACGTCACGCATCAGCGGCTGCTCGACCAGATTTTTGCCGAACGCCTGGCGCTGGTGCGCATGATAGAGCGCCACGGAAAAGGCGCGGCGCATCAGGCCGTGGCTGCCCAGCGCGCAGTCAACGCGCGTCAGTCCGCCCATCTTGAGTATCTGCCGTACGCCGTCCCCCTCCTCGCCCAGCAGCCAGCCGCAGGCGTCATGGAATTCCACTTCGCTGCTGGCGTTCGAGCGGTTGCCGAGCTTGTCTTTCAGCCGCTCAAGGCGTACGCCGTTGCGCGTGCCGTCCGGCAGAAAACGCGGCACGAAGAAGCAGGACAGACCGCCGCTGGCCTGCGCCAGCACCAGATGCGCATCACTTTGCGGCACCGAGAAAAACCATTTATGGCCCACCAGCCGGTAAACATCACCGCTTTTTTCCGCCCGCGTGGTATTGCTCAGCACGTCGGATCCGCCCTGCTTTTCCGTCATTCCCATGCCGATCAACAGGCCGCGTTTTTGCGCGCCGGGTAAGACATGCGGATCGTAGCGATCGCTTAACAGCGGTTTTAACCAGTCGCGAAACGGCGCGGGCAGCGTCTGTTGCAGCAGCGGCGTGGCGGCAAAGGTCATGGTTACCGGGCAAAGGGTGCCCGCCTCCACCTGCGCATGCAGCACAAAGCGCGCCGCGCGGGCGACGAACGATCCCGCCCGCGCCTCATCTTCCCACGCCAGATTATGTACCCGGTTGGCGCACAGCCCCTGCATCAGCAGGTGCCAGGCCGGGTGGCAACGTACATCGTCCAGACGCTCGCCGGTGGCGTCATAGCGCAGCAGTTCGGGTGGGTTAACGTTAGCTAAACGCCCCAGTTCAAGAGACTCCGCCGTGCCCAGTTGTTGACCGATACTTGCCAGCAGCTCGGTGTCCCAGCCCGCGCCTTCACGGGCCACGGCGTCACGCAGCGAGGCGTCTGAAAGAAAAAGATTGCTGTTATTGAGCGGCAACGGCTGATTAAAAACGGTGTGGGTTTGCCAGCGCATTCTGTGTCCCTCCTTCATTGGCATCGCCGGTAAGTATGGATAGCGGTAAGGTTTTTGGTCCGGAGCTTTATCACAAAAGCGCCATCCGCCCCCACAGACGCCGCCCGACCGCCCGGATCTCTTCTTTATCAGAAGCCCTTTCAGTTGCCGTATCTGAACTATGATTGATTTGCAACTGCTGTGGGGAACGTGACCATTGCACATCAATTCTGTGCTCACTGATGAGCTATACGGGGTAATTGTATGTCGTCCAGGACCTTTACGAAGAGTTGGGGGGCCGAATACACAGAGGCCAATGGCGTGCGTTTTCGTCTGTGGGCTTCCGGTCACCCGAGGGTAATGCTCCGGCTTGCCGGGGAAGACAAAGAAATGAACGCGGTGGGCGACGGCTGGTTTGAACTGACGGTGCCGGGCGTCGCGCCGGGCGCGGAATACCAGTATGTGCTGCCTGACGGCATGGCGGTGCCGGATCCCGCCTCCCGCGCGCAAAAAGCCGATGTGAACGGCCCGTCGCTGGTCGTCGATCCGGCACACTATGCCTGGCAGAACACCGACTGGCAGGGCCGGGCATGGGAAGAAAGCGTGGTGTACGAAATGCACATCGGCACCTTTACGCCGGAGGGCACTTTCCGCGCCGCCATCGACAAACTGCCGTACCTCGCGCAAACCGGCATCACCATGATCGAAGTGCTGCCCGTCTCGCAGTTTGGCGGCAACCGCGGCTGGGGCTATGACGGCGTGCTGCTGTACGCCCCCCATGCGGCCTATGGTTCGCCGGACGATTTCAAGGCCTTTATCGACGCCGCCCACGGCCACGGGCTGTCGGTGGTGCTGGATATTGTGCTTAACCATTTCGGGCCGGAAGGCAACTATCTGCCGCTGCTGTCGCCGGAGTTCTTCCATAAAGAGCGCCATACGCCCTGGGGCGCAGGCATCGCCTATGATGTGGACGCTGCCCGCCGCTATATGCTGGAAGCGCCGCTCTACTGGCTGGAAGAGTACAACCTCGACGGCCTGCGCTTTGACGCCATCGATCAGATCGAAGATACCTCAGAGAAACATCTGCTGATTGAGATCGCCGAACGCATCCGCAAGCGCATCACCGATCGGCCAGTGCATCTGACCACGGAAGACTGCCGTAACGTCACCTTCCTGCATCCGCGCGAAAAAGACGGTTCGGTGCCGCTGTTTACCGGCGAATGGAACGATGATTTCCACAATGCCGTGCACGTCTTCGCCACCGGCGAAACCCACGCCTATTACCAGGATTTTGCCCGCGAGCCGGAAAAGCTGGTGGCGCGTACGCTGGCGGAAGGCTTTGCCTATCAGGGTGAAGTTTCGGTGCAGTCCGGCGAGCCGCGCGGCGTGAAAAGTACCGACCAGCCGCCGACCGCCTTTGTGGATTTCATCCAGAATCATGACCAGACCGGCAACCGCGCCCAGGGCGACCGTCTGATTTCCCTGGCGGGCGCAGAGCGCACCCGCGTGCTGCTGGCGATGCTGCTGTTATCGCCGCATATCCCGCTGCTGTTTATGGGGGAAGAGTACGGCGAAACCAGGCCGTTCCTGTTCTTCACCGATTTCCATGGCGATCTGGCGAAAGCGGTGCGGGAAGGCCGCGCGAAAGAGTTTGAAGGCCATGCGGGTCATGAAGGCGAAAGCGTGCCGGATCCTAATGCGGAGCAGACCTTTGCCCGTTCAAAACTTGACTGGCAGAAGCTGGACACGCCGGAAGGCGAGGAGTGGCTGGCCTTTACCCAGGCGCTGCTGGATGTGCGTAAGCAGTATATTGTCCCGCTGCTGGCAACGGCGGGCGGCAACAGCGGTAAGGTGGTGGAGACGGCTGAAGGTTATCTCGCCGTCAGCTGGCGCTTCCCGCAGGGTACGCTCTCCATGGCGCTCAATATCAGCGACCGGCACCAGCCGCTGCCGGATCAACCCGGCGAGACCATCTATGTCTGGCGCTCCCCGGCGGCGGATCTGCCGCCTGATTCCATTATTGTCCGTCTTGCCCCGGGAGATGTATCGTGAGTATCCCAACCTCGACTTACCGTATTCAGTTCCGCAACGGCATGACCTTTGATCGTGCCGCCGCGCTGGTGCCCTACCTGAAACGGCTCGGCATCAGCCATCTCTATGCTTCACCGGTGTTTACCGCCACCAGCGGCTCAACCCACGGCTACGACGTGACCGACGCCAACGAAATCGATCCGACCATTGGCGGGCGCGAAGGCTTTGACCGCATGGCGCAGGCGCTGAAAGCCGCCGGTCTGGGTTTGATCCTCGATATCGTGCCGAACCATATGGCCGCCTCGCTGGAAAATCCCTGGTGGCGCGATGTGATCGAACATGGCGAAGACAGCCGTTACGCGCGGCATTTCGATATCGACTGGTCGCGCCGCCTGACCCTGCCGTTCCTCGGCGATACCTTTGAAGCGGTGCTGGCGAACGATGAGATCAGCGTCAAGCCCGATCCAAAAACCGGCCGTCCGGCGCTGGCCTATTTCGACAACTTTTACCCGCTGACGCCCGCCAGCTGGCAGGGGCGCGAAGCGGAGGTGCTGGCGCTGACCGACAAGGCTGACATCGCCGCGCTGCACGATCAGCAGCCGTGGCGGTTAATGTCCTGGCGCGATGCGCCGCGCGATCTCTCCTACCGCCGCTTCTTTGAGATCACCGGGCTGGCCGGGGTGCGCGTGGAAGACGACACCGTATTTGATGATACCCACCGGCTGATCCTCGAACTGGTGCATTCCGGCGCGGTGGACGGACTGCGGGTGGATCATGTGGATGGCCTTGCGGATCCGCAGGCCTATCTGGCGCGGCTGCGTGAGACCGCCGGACCGGAGTGCTACATCACCGTCGAAAAAATCCTCGGCAAGGGCGAGCACATTCCGGAAGACTGGCCGATCTCCGGCACCACCGGCTATGAGTTTATTGCCGCACTCTCGGACGTGCTGGTGGATGACGATAAGCTGGACGCGCTGCGCCAGGCCTACGACGAGGCGGTCGGCAAACCGGTGGACATGAAAGCCGAGCTGCGCGCCGCCAAGCTGCTGATGGCGGATCGCAATTTCGAAGGGGAATTCACCACCCTGCTGCGCCTGGCGATGGAGATCGCCGCCACGCAAAACCGCACGCTGGATGAAAGCCTGGTGCGCGCCGCCCTGCGCGAACTGCTGGTGGCCTTCCCGGTTTACCGTACCTATGGCACCGCCAGCGGCCTGCCGCAGGCCAGCCAGCAACTGCTGCAAAAAGTGGTTGCGCGGGTAAAAAACAGCGATTACGCCCCGGATACCGAAGCGCTTGATTTCGTGGCGGGCATTCTTGCCAGCGCTGATCCGGCTGCCGCCACTTTCCGCACCCGTTTCCAGCAGCTTACCGGGCCGCTGATGGCAAAATCGGTGGAAGACACGCTGTTCTTCCGTCAGCACCTGGATCTGGCCCTTAACGAAGTGGGCGCTGAACCGTTACCGCGCGTCTTCTCCCTCGACCGTTTCCACGCCGAGATGAAAACCCGTCTTGAACGGCAGCCGGATGCGCTGTCGGGCACCTCAACCCATGACACCAAACGCGGTGAGGATGCCCGCGCACGGCTCTATACCCTCACCGAAGCGCCGGAGGAATGGGCGGCGCACGTGGCACGCTGGCATCAGATGAACGACAGCAAAGTCACCGTGCTGTTCGATGGCCCGACGCCAAAACCGGAACTCGCCTGGATGCTGTATCAGGCGCTGGCGGGCGTCTGGCCGGTGACGCTGACGCCCCAGGACACCGCCGGTTTAGCGGCGCTGGAAGAACGCTTTATTCCGTTTGTGGAAAAGGCGCTGCGTGAAGCGAAGCTGCGCACTGACTGGGCCGACAGCAACGACGTCTATGAAACCGTGGTGCTCGACTATGCCCGTCATCTGCTCTCCCCGGACAACCAGGCTTTCCTGGAAGATTTTTACCAGACGCTGCAACCCTTTGTCCGCGCGGGCCTGGTCAACAGTCTGACCCAGACGGTGATCAAGCTTACCGCTCCCGGCGTGCCGGATATTTATCAGGGCAGCGAAACCCTCAACTTCAGCCTTGTGGATCCAGATAACCGCCGCGAGCCGGACTTTGCCGCTCTTGAGCAGCATCTGTTCAGCGATGACGAGCCTGTGCCGACGTCAGAAGCGGACTGGATGAGCGGCGCGCTCAAGCAACAGGTGATCACCCATGTGCTGCATTATCGCCAGCGTAAACCCGATCTGTTCCGCCGTGGCGACTATGTGCCGCTGGCGGCAAAAGGCGATAACGCCGATCACCTGATCGCCTTCGCCCGTCAGCAGGGTAATGATGCGCTGATCGTCATCGCGCCGCGACTGGTGCTGCCAATGCAGCAGGCGAGCGACGCGCTGACTGCCCCGCAACGATGGCCACAGACGGCGGTCAACCTGCCTGCGGCCCTGGCTAACCGTCGTTATCGCGATCTTCTTACCGGAGAAGAAGTGGCGCTTACCGACCAGATCCACCTTGAAAATGTCGATTGCTGTTCGTCTGTCATATACGTAACCATATGATATAAGAGGGAATAAATGTCTAACAATAATAGCTTTGAAATTCTGGCGGGAACCAGCGAATGTCTTGGCGCCAATTTTGATGGCGAGGGTGTCAACTTTGCGCTTTTCTCTGCACACGCAGAACGGGTTGAACTCTGTCTGTTTGATCAGGACGGGAAAACCGAGATCGCCCGCCTGGATCTGCCGGAATATACCCATGAAATCTGGCACGGTTACGTGCCTGGTCTGCAACCCGGCGCGCTCTACGGCTATCGCGTTTATGGTCCCTACGATCCGGAAAACGGCCATCGTTTTAACCCCAACAAGCTGCTGCTCGATCCCTATGCCCGTGAGCTGGCGGGGGACATCGAGTGGAATGACGCGCATTTCGCCTACGAGCTGCTGCACGAAGATAAAGATCTGACCTTTGATACCCAGGACAGCGCGCCCTTTACGCCAAAATGCCGCGTCATCGATCCCAATGAATTCGACTGGAAAGATGAAAACCGTCCAAACATTCCGTGGTCGCAAACGGTGCTCTATGAAACCCATGTGAAGGGCTTTACGCAGCTCAATTCCGCCATTCCGGAAGAACTGCGCGGTACCTATGAAGGCATGGGCCATCCGGCGACGGTGGAGTACATCAAGAGCCTGGGCGTGACCTCGGTGGAACTGCTGCCGGTGCACTGGTTCCCGGACGATCAGCATCTGCTGGATAAGGGGCTGAAGAACTTCTGGGGCTATAACACCCTCGGTTTCTTCGCGCCGGCTTCGCGCTATTTCGGCCCTAACGGCATTCAGGGTTTCCGCGACATGGTGCGCGCGTACCACGATGCGGGCATCGAAGTGATCCTCGACGTGGTGTACAACCATACGGCAGAGGGTAATGAACTCGGCCCGACGCTCTCCTTTAAGGGCATCGACAACTTCTCTTACTACCGCACCATGCCGGATCAGCATCGTTATTACATCAACGATACCGGCACCGGCAACACCGTCAACACCTCGCATCCGCGCGTATTGCAGATGATCATGGATTCCCTGCGTTACTGGGCAGAATCGATGCATATCGACGGTTTTCGCTTCGACTTAGGCACCATTCTCGGTCGTGAACCGGAAGGTTTTGACCAGCGCGGCGGCTTCTTTGATGCCATTATGCAGGATCCGGTGCTGTCGAAACTGAAGCTGATCGGCGAGCCCTGGGATATCGGACCGGGCGGCTATCAGGTGGGCGGCTTCCCGCCGGGCTGGGCGGAATGGAACGATAAATACCGCGATACGGTGCGTGAATACTGGAAAGGCGTCAATGTCTCCACCGACTTTGCCGCGCGTCTGTTAGGCTCCGGCGATATTTACGATCTGCGCGGCCGCCGTCCGTGGTCGAGCGTCAACTTTATCACCGCCCACGACGGCTTCACGCTGAACGATCTGGTGTCCTATAACGAGAAGCACAACGACGATAACGGCGAAGACAATAACGACGGCCATAACGATAACCGCTCCTATAACTATGGCGCGGAAGGCCCGACGGACGACGAAGGCATCAACAACGTGCGTGAACGGCAGAAGCGTAACTTCCTCACCACGCTGTTCCTGTCCCACGGTTCGCCAATGCTGCTGGCAGGGGATGAGTTTGGCCGCAGTCAGATGGGTAACAATAACGGCTACTGCCAGGACAGCGAGATTTCCTGGGTTCACTGGGATAACCTGCCGGAAAGCAGTGAGGCGCTGCGCGAGTTCACCCGTCATCTGATCAAAATGCGCGCGAAGCAGCCGCTGTTGCGCCGTGAAAGCTGGCGCGACGGCACGGAGATCAAGTGGTTCAACGCCGGTGGCGGCTATCAGCAGCCGGAGCAGTGGGATGAAGGCTCGACGCTGGGCGTTTCACTGACCCGCCACGATTTGCATGATGAAGAAGGCCTGTGGCACGAAGTGCTGGTGCTGTTTAACCCGTTCGAAGGTAACGTGCCCTTCCTGATCCCGCAGTCCACGGATGAGGGCTGGATGCTGGAGCTGACCACGTCCGATACCGCCAAACGCGGGCTGATCATTACCAAAGAGAAGGAATTCGAACTGGAAGGCCGCAGTATCGCGCTGTTCAGAAGGCCGTAAGCCGTTTTACAGCCAGAAAAAAGGGCCATCATCTGATGGCCCTTTTTATTGTTCGCAGACAGTTAACCGCGCTGGCGTACCGCTTCGAACAGGCAGATGCCGGTCGCCACCGACACGTTCAGCGAGGAGACGCTGCCCGCCATCGGGATGCTGATCAGCTCATCGCAATGCTCGCGGGTCAGACGGCGCATACCTTCGCCCTCCGCGCCCATCACCAGCGCCATCGCGCCGGTCATTTTGCTCTGGAACAGGGTGTGGTCCGCTTCGCCCGCCGTGCCGACGATCCAGATATTCTCTTCCTGCAATACGCGCATGGTGCGCGCCAGGTTGGTGACGCGGATCAGCGGCACGTTTTCTGCTGCGCCACAGGCGACTTTTTTCGCCGTCGCGTTCAGCTGCGCAGAGCGGTCTTTCGGCACGATCACCGCATGGACGCCCGCCGCATCGGCGCTGCGCAGGCAGGCCCCGAGGTTGTGCGGATCGGTGACGCCATCAAGGATCAGGAAGAATGGCTTATCCAGGCTTGCGATCAGATCCGGCAGATCGTTTTCCTGATACTGACGACCCGGCTTCACGCGCGCAATGATCCCCTGGTGTACCGCGCCTTCGCTTTTCTCGTCCAGAAACTGACGGGAGGCCACCTGAACCGGAACGCCCTGCGCTTCCAGCGCATGGATCAGCGGCATCAGGCGCTTATCTTCGCGTCCTTTCAGAATAAAAACTTCCTGAAAGCGCTCAGGGGCGCGTTCCAGCAGTGCCTGCACCGCGTGGATGCCATAAATCATTTCACTCATGAAGGGTACTCAGTAGAGGTTAAAAGGGTGTTTCCCGCCCATTATAACCCACGACGCCCCCGGACGTCCTTCCCCGTTACGCATTCACCGCCGCAGGAAGCCGGTTTTTTTCTGCGGGATGCGCAGGCAGTATCGCCGACAGCAGCCAGCGCGTGTAGTCATGCTGCGGATGGGCAAAAAGCTGCGCGCTGGTCGCCTCTTCCACCAGTTGTCCGCGATACATCACGCCAACCCGATCCGCCACGTGACGCACCACATTGAGATCGTGAGAGATAAACAGGTAGGCGAGGCCATAGTCGCGCTGCAAATCCATCAGCAGATTCAGCACCTGTGACTGAATGGAAACGTCCAGCGCCGACACCGGTTCATCGCAGATGATCAGCTTCGGACGCAGGATCAGCGCCCGCGCGATGCCGATACGCTGGCGCTGTCCGCCTGAAAACGCCTGCGGATAACGTCCGGCATCCTGCGCCCGCAGACCGACCTGTTCCAGCATCGCCGCCACCGCTTTTTTACGACGCTGCGCATCGCGTTCGCCGTGAATGATCAATGGTTCCTCAATGCTGTAGCCAATGGTGCGCTTTGGATCGAGCGTGGAGAGCGGATCCTGGAAGATCATCTGAATGTCTTTGCGCACGCTGCGCCATCCGGCGGCGCTGAGATCCAGCAGCGACTGGCCGTTGAAATCCACCCGCCCGCCGGAGGCCGGGGTTAAACCGAGAAGAGTGCGCCCGATGGTGCTTTTACCGCTGCCGGATTCGCCGACCAGCGCGTAGGTTTCCCCGGCATGGATGTTAAAACTGACGTCCTGCACCGCCTGCACGCTGTGCCCGCGGCGGGTAAAGGTTTTGGACAGATGCTGTACGTTCAGCAACGGCTTATTCATGGCATGACTCCCGTTTCTTCTGCGCGCCAGCAGCGCACCTGATGACCGTGACCGCCGAGCGGGCGCAGCTGCGGCGGCTGTGCGCGACAGGTGGCGGTCGCCAGCGGACAGCGATCGGCAAAGGTACAGCCGCCCGGCAGCGCATCCAGCGCCGGGACGCTGCCGCGGATCTCCTCCAGCCGCGTCTTCGGCGTGTGGGACAGCGAGGGCCGCGCCGCCAGCAGCGCGCGGGTATAGGGATGGCGGGGATTTTCGAACAGCGTCATCACGTCCGTTTCCTCCACCACCTGCCCGGCGTAGAGCACCACCACGCGCTGACACAGCCGCGCCACCACGCTCAGGTCGTGGGTAATAAAGATGATCCCCATTCCGCTCTGCTGTTTGATGTCGTCCAGCAGTTGCAGGATTTGCGCCTGGATAGTGGCGTCCAGCGCGGTGGTCGGCTCATCGGCAATCAGCAGCGACGGAGCACTGGCGATCGCCATGGCGATCATCACCCGCTGGCGCATGCCGCCGGAAAGCTCATGGGGCCAGGCGTTGACGCAGCGGGCGGCATCAGCAATGCCCACCTGCTCCAGCAGGCGCAGCCGTTTTTGCTGGCGCTGCGCCCGGTTTAACGCGGTATGCAGCTTCAGGCTTTCTTCAATCTGAAAGCCGATAGTCAGCACCGGGTTCAGGCTGGAGAGCGGATCCTGGAAAATCATCGCCATCTCGCCGCCGCAGCGCCGACGACGTGCCGTTGCCGGGAGCGTGTCGAGGCGTTGACCGCCGAGGGCGATTTCACCTTCAGTGCGGCTGGTGCGCGGGGACAATAGCCCCATCAGCGCCTGCGCGGTGACGCTTTTCCCGCAACCGGATTCACCGATGATGCCCAGCGTTTCATGATGATGAACGGTAAAGGAGACGCCGCGCACCGGGGCCACCACGCCCTGCGGCGTGGCGAAATTCACCCGCAAATCTTTGACGCTTAACAGCGGCGGCGGATTAACCATGTTGCTCCCCTTTTTTCAGCAGGCGCAGGACACGCTGCGGCAGCGGTTTCAGCCCCGGCTCGGCGCTGTCGCGCAGGTCGTCGCCGATAATATTCAGCGCGAGGATCAGCAGCACAATGGCGATGCCGGGAAAAAAGGTCATCCACCAGGCGGTAAAGATCACTGCTTTTCCCTCCAGCAGCAGATTGCCGAGGCTGGGCGTGGGCGCAGGCACGCCGGATCCTAAAAAGCTCAGCGCGGCCTCGGTCAGAATAGCCACTGAGAACACCCAGGTGACCTGCACAATCAGCGGCGACAGCACGTTCGGCAGCAGATGTAGCCAGATAATGCGCGCCGGGGAGGCTCCCTGCGCGCGCAGGGCTTCAATGAAATTTTTCTCTTTGATAACCAGCGCTGCGCCGCGGATCACCCGCGCAATGGACGGCACGTATACCAGCGACAGCGCCAGCACAACGTTAGCGATGTTCGGCCCCAGCACGCCGACAATAGCGATAGCCAGCAGCAACGACGGAAAGGCGAACAGCCCGTCGCAGACGCGCATCAGAATGCGATCCACCGGGCGATACCAGGCGCAGAGCAGCCCGGTCAGCATGCCGATCGCCCCGGCTATTACCGCCACCGCCGCCCCGACGGAAAACGATACCCGCACCGCCAGCGCCACGCGCACAAACAGATCGCGGCCAAAGTTATCGGTGCCAAACCAGTGCGCCGCGCCGGGGGCCTTCAGGCGGCTGAGCGGATCGATAGCATAAGGATCGTAAGGGCTGAAAAAGGTGCCGCACACCGAGAGCAGCACAATGCCCGCCAGCACGCCGCACCATAGCCAGAGTTTGTTTCGCGTCATGCGCTTTCACTCCCCTCGACGGACAGGCGTGGATCGACCATATAGCTGAGCACGTCCACCGCCAGATTAATCAGCACGTAACAGACGGTGATCAGCAGCACCACGCCCTGGATCACCGTGAAATCCCGCCGCTCGATGGAGTCCACCACCAGCGAGCCGACGCCGGGAATGCCGAATACGCTTTCGATGACGATGGTGCCGGTGACCAGCGAGGCGAAGGATTCCCCGCAGATGGTCAGCACCGGGATCAGGGCGTTTTTCAGCGTATGGCGCAGCAGCACCATGCGCTCGGGCACGCCTTTGGCGCGGGCGGTATGAATAAAATTCTCCTGCAGCACGTCGAGCATTACCGCGCGGGTCATGCGTGAGATCAGCGCGGCAATACGAAAACCGAGCGCAATGGCGGGCAGCGTCAGATACCAGAGATTTTGCAGACCGTTTTCGTTGGTGGAGCGATAGCCCACCACCGGAAACCAGCGCAGCTGCACGGCGAAAAAGAAGATCAGGAACAGGCCGAGCAGAAAGCCCGGTACCGACATGCCGAAGGTAGCCAGCGCGCGAATGATCCGGTCGGCCATGCCGCCATGCTGCCAGGCGCTGATCGCCCCGCTCCCCAGCCCCAGCACCAGCGCAATCAGCTGCGCGTACAGTGCAAGGGCCAGCGTCGGGGTGAGATGCTGTAAAAACAGCTCGCTGACGCTGGCATTGAGAAACAGCGAGTGGCCCAGATCGCCGGACAACACCGCCCCCGCCCAGCGCACAAATTGCATCAGCAGCGGCTGATCCAGCCCCATCTGCTGGCGCAGCGCGGCAATGTCCTGCGGGCTGGCGTCATTGCCGAGGATCACCAGCACCGGATCGCCCGGCGCAAGATGCACCAGGCAAAACACCACCAGCGATACCACCAGCAGCACGGGCAGCAGCGCCATCAGCCGGTGAAACAAGAACCACTTCATAGACGTCTCCGGTTACGGCGTGACGGTAACATTCCACAGCACCGGCCCAATCAGATCATGGTAGCCGTGCACGTTTTTCTTCAGGGCGACCGGCTCAGGCGTGGTATGACCAAGCACGATAACCGGCAGATACTGCCAGGTCAGCACGTTCAGTTTATCCACCAGTGGCCGCGCTTCTTTCAGCGATGCCGCCTGCTTGATGCCATCAAGCGCCGCATCGATTTCCTGACTGTTGCTCAGACCCGGAAACTTCGCCCGGGAGTCGAGGAAGGGATACTGGTGCAGCACCTGACGCATGGAGAACTCCAGCGCACACAGATCGAAGTTCTTCGGATCCTGACGGCGTTGCAGTACCGTCGGCCAGTCGTAGACGTCCAGCCGGGATTTGACGCCGATCTGTTTCAGCACCTGCTGGGCGACAATCGCCAGGTTATACAGCTCTGCATACTCTTTGGTGGCGATAATCACCACTTCTTCGCCCTTATAACCGGATTCTTTAACCAGTTTGCGAGCCTCCTCGAGTTTATGCTGGTTCCAGAATGGCTTGCCCGCCTCGCTGTACCAGTCCACCTGATTCGGGAATCCCAGCGACGGATCTTCTTTAAAGAAACGCGGATCGCTGTAGCCCGCCAGCAGCGTCTGGTGCACGTCGAGCGCGAGGTTAAACGCCTGTCTAAGCTTTAGGTCAGCGAACGGCCCTTGCTGTTTGTTGAACAGATAGGTGATCAGCGAACCGCCGCTTTCGGGCCGCGCCAGGCTCAGATCCGGCGCGTTGGTAAGGGCATCGATATTGTCTTTCGGCAGGTTAAACACAATGTCGTATTCGCCGGTCATCGCTCCGGCCAGCCGCGTGGATTCATCGGTGATATAGCGGAACCAGATGTCTTTTACGTTGGCTGGCTTAGCGCCGGAAAGTCCGCTGGACGGCTCTTTGCGCGACACAAAGCCGTCATAGCGCGTCAGATGTAAATACTCGCCCTGTTTAAACTCCGCGAGTTTGTATGGCCCGGTACCGATAAGCTCGGTGACCGGTTTTTTGCTGCTGTTGGCCTGGTCGATCAGGCGTTTGGGCATGATGGCGGCGATGTTTTTCACGTCCGCCAGCACGTTAAGGGCGATTAGCGAAGGCTCCGGCAGCGTGAGGCGCACGGTTTTGTCGTCCACCTTGCTGAACTGCGCCCCCGGCAGGTTAGCTTTACCCTGCGTCGATACCGCCAGCCAGCGCGTCATGGAAGCCACCACGTCATCGGCGGTGAGCGGCTGACCATCGTGGAACTTCACGTCGTCGCGCAGCACGAAGGTGTAGGTTTTGCGATCGTCACTCAGCGTATAGGACGCCACCAGATCCGGCACCGGCTCAAACTTATCGTTGATGGTGAACAGCTCTTCAAAGATATGGCGATCCACATCAGAGGTGGCGTTATTGGTGGTGAGATACGGATCGAGAGTGCCGGGCCGGTTACCATAGGCGATGTTCAGCGTCGCATTACGGTTCACGGCTTCGGCCAGTGCGCTTCCCCAGGGTAAAGCCGCCGCCAGCAGCAGTGCGGCGGCAGAGAATGTCATTTTCATTGTTTTTCTGGCTCCGGTGGCGATCAGGCCGCGTTTGAGGTGGTAGGTCGTCCGGCAAATTCATCCTTCGCCGCCTGAAGCAGCGCAGGCTCGGTGAGCAGCCGCAGCCCGGCGCGCGCCAGCACCAGCGCCCCGGTGATTAAGGCTTCGTACCCTTTTTCAGAGTTGGCGGCTTCGCGGAAGGCGACCGTGTGGCCGATCAAATCGTCCGGGCCAATCTTGATGGACGGATGCGCAGTGGGCACTGCATGGCTGATGTCGCCGACGTCCGTCGATCCTTTGCCCTCTTTGGCGCTGAGATCGACCGGTTCGCCCACTGCCGTGAACTCTTCAAGAAACAGGTTATTCAGCGTGTCATTGATGTTGAAATCCCGCGGGCCGACCTGATGTTCAATTTTTACCGTCGCGCCGGTCGCCAGCGCAGCGCCCTCGGCAATCGCCCGGATGCGTGGCTCCAGCGCTTCAACGGCCTCACGGCTTTCCGCGCGGATATAAAAATGCGCCGAGGCGTATTCAGGGATCACGTTCGGCGCCTGGCCGCCATTAGTGATGATGCCATGGACGCGCACGCCGTCCGGCAGTTGCTGGCGCAGCACGCTGATGCCGTTATAGAGCAGCACCAGCGCGTCCAGCGCGTTGACCCCTTTGTGCGGCGAGCTGCCCGCATGGGAGGGTTTTCCATAAAAGTGGAAGTAGAGATGGTTATTGGCAAGGAACGGCCCGGTCAGACGCGTTCTGCCACCCGGATGCACCATCATCGCCGCGTCTACATCCCGCAGGAATCCGTGCTCAACAAAGCGGGCTTTCACGTTGCCATTCGGTCCACCTTTACCCCGCAGCCCGCCCTCTTCCGCAGGCGTGCCCAGCACCACGACTTTGCCGCCGGTTTTATCCAGCGTCTGGCTCAGGGCAATGGCGGCGGCGATGCTGGAAACGCCGATGATGTTATGTCCACAGGCGTGGCCGATATCGATCAGCGCATCAAATTCGGCGAGATAAGCAATGGTCGGCCCTGGCCTGCCGCTCTCTTTTACCGCATAGAAGGCGGTTTCGTGACCGGCGACGTTGGCCGTGACGGTAAAGCCATTTTTCGCCAGCAGCGCCGTCAGCAGGCCGCTGGCGTAATATTCATTGTTACCGGTTTCCGGGTGCGCATGAATATCTTTTGAGATGGCGATGTACTCGTCGCGGTGTTGATTAAGGCTCTGTTCCAGTCGTGCGGTTAACTCGCTAATGCTCATTGCTTCCACCTTTTTGTGATGTCGGTTGATGAAGGGGTTAACTCAGATGACGCTTTGCCTCCTGACGGACGCGATGCAGAACGTGATGCTTGATTTCGCCGTAGCGCGGGTGTTCCACCAGGGATTCAATGTCGCGCTCGCGACCGAAGGGACTGACAATTTCTTCCACGATCTTGCCGGGTTTTGCCGACATGATCAGGATGCGATCGGCGAGGAACAGCGCTTCTTCCACGTCGTGGGTGACAAACAGCAGCGTGGTGTCCGTTTCCAGCCAGGCGTTGCGCAGCAATTCCTGCATCATCAGGCGCGTCTGGGCGTCAAGCGCGCCAAACGGCTCGTCAAGCAGCAGCACTTCCGGTTCCGGCAGCCAGGCGCGCGCCAGCGCCACGCGCTGTTTCATGCCGCCCGACAACTGCCAGGGGGCGTGATGTTCAAAGCCTTTCAGCCCGACGCGGGCCAGCCAGTCCAGCGCCTTCGCGTTCACGTCGTCTTTGCGGTGGCTGCCGAGGCGCGGGCCAAAGGTGACGTTATCCAGCACCGACAGCCAGGGGAACAGATTCGGCTGCTGGAAAATCATCCCGCGGGAAGGCCCGGGCTTGCGTACCGGCTCGCCGCCGCTCAGAACCCGCCCGCGGTCAGGCCGGGTAAAGCCGGCCACAAGATTAAGAATGGTGGATTTGCCGCAGCCCGACGGCCCCAACAGCACCACAAATTCGCCCTTCGCAAGCGACAGGGAGACGTCTTCCAGCACGGTAAAGGGATGCGGTTTCGCCGCAAATTGCAGGGACACCTGCTCCAGCGCAATCTGTATAGTCATTATTCTTTTCCTGCCCAGGGCACAAACACGCGTTGCAGGCCGAGGATAAGTAAATCAAGGAGATAGCCAATGCCGCCGAGCAGCAGGATGCCCAGCATGACGATATCGGTGCGTAAGTAAGAGCTGGCGTTGATCACCATCCAGCCCAGACCAGAGCTGGCGGCGACCATTTCGGCGGCGATCAGCGACGTCCAGCCAATGCCAATCGACAGCCTGACGGTGGTAAACAGATCCGGCAGCGCGTCCGGCAACACCACGCGCAGGAAAATTTGTTGTCGGGAAGCGCCGAGGGTCTGCGCCACGCGAATGCGCGAGCGACCAATGCGCTCCACCGCCGCGCTGGCCCCCACCACCACGCTGAGGAAGGTGGCGATGAAAATCAGAAAGAATTTCGAGCTTTCACCGATGCCGAGCCATACCACCGCCAGCGGGATCAGCGCGATTTTCGGCAGCGGACGCAGAAACTGCACGAAGGGGTTAAGCACTGCCGCCAGCCCGTCGGACAGGCCCATCAACAGGCCGAGCGGAATACCGATCACAATCGCCACCGCAAAGGCGCTGAGCGCCCGCGCGAGACTGACGACGATATGCTGCCAGAGCGGAACCTGCCGGTAACCGTCAGCGAGCAGCTCTTCCGTGGTCAGACCGATGTCCGTCAGCGACGGCAGCAGCAGCGGATCCACCCATTGCCGGGTCGCCGCCACCTGCCAGAGGATAAAAAAGATCGCCACCGACAGCACGCTGATGGCGATGTGCTGACTTACTCTCATTTTGCGTTCACCGCCGCATCGCGAAGGTAACGGGAGTTGATGGCCGCGTCCCAGTTCGCGGGGATGTCACGCTTGCGGATCTCGCCAATTCCGGCGAGGAAGTTTGAGGTTTTGGTCAGCGCTTTGCCGATGCCGCTGTCGGTGCTGTGCGTACCGTCGCCCAGCCAGGCGGCGGTGCCCTGTTCGCTCAGCGTCGGGTATTCCAGACCGCCCAGCGTATTGGCGGCGGTGGTCACAGGCGCGCCCACTTCTTTCGCCACGATGGCGGCGGCACGTTCAGGATCTTTTTTGAACTCATTGACCTTTTCCTGATGCACGCGCAGGAAGGCGCTGACCACCTCCGGGTACTGTTCGGCAAAGGCTTTACGCACCACATAGTTGTTGTAGATCAGGTAGCCCGCCTGTTGCAGATCTTTGGTGGCGAACACCTGGTGCCCGCCAGCTGACTCCAGCTCCTGGGCGAAGGGCGCCCAGACGTAGCCCGCGTCAATATCGCCCCGCTTCCATGCGGCAACCATTTCCGCCGGACGCAATGGCAACAGGGTAATTTTACTGCGGTCGAGTTTGTTGACGCTGATCGCCGCCTCCAGCGCATATTGCGCGGTGGAGTTTGGCGGATAGCCCACACGTTTGCCTTCAATATCATTAATGCGGGTGATGCCCTCTTTGCCGATTAAGCGTTCGTAGCTGGCGATCACGCCGGACACGCCGATTATTTCCACCGGTAATTTACGCACAATACCCGCCGTCGCCGGGCTGGAGCCAAAATTGGCAATATCAATAGCATTACTGGCGAAATAGGTTAATGCATCGGCTCCGGAAGCAAATTGCACCCATTTCACTTTGCTGTTTAACGCTTTATCAAGCGAACCATCGGCTTTTGCCAGCATTAATACCTGCGAACCGCCGCTATAAGCAATACGGACTTCTTCCGGCGTGGCGGCAAAAGAAATCTGCGACCATAAGCTACCCGCTGCCAGTAATAAGCAGAGACTTTTTTTCATTTTATTATCCTGTGAGGAAATTAATTATTTAGCGCCCGACCAGTATATTCAGCCGGCGTTGATTTATTTATACGGATTATTGCTAAGCATTTATTCACAACAGGAATGGCGATAATCCTGCCAGAGGGCGGAACAGCGCTCCGCCAGCGCCTGCGCCGGATCGACGGCGTGGGAAAGAAAGGGGGAGTCAATGGCCTTCAGGGCGACCGGCACTTCGGTGCAGGCGAGGATTAATTGCTGCGCCCCGCGTTCAACCAGCGCCTGCGCCTGGCGCGCCAGTAACTCGCCGCCTTCACGCAGCGCACCGCGTTTAACCGCGTAGCAGCCCGGTACAAACAGCTTTTCCAGCTCATGAGTGTCGGGCAGCACCGGCGTGATGCCCAGACGGCGCAGCCCCTGCTGATACCAGCCTGCGTCGAGCGTGCCTTTGGTGGCGATCACCCCAACGCGCGTGGCGTGCTCAGGGCGGATCTGCGTGAGGGTGGCCTCAACGATATGCACCAGCGGCGCGGCGCTTGCCGCCTGCAACGCCGCAAACCAGTGATGGGCGGTGTTACAGGGGATGGCGATGTGGCTCGCCCCTGCGGCGTTTAACGTTTTGATACCGTTGAGCAACTGTGGCAAGGGCGACGGGCCTGTGCCCGCCAGCGCCTGTTGCCGGTCGGCGATCTGCGGCACGTTCCACGCCAGCACCGGGATCTGCTGCTGATCGCGCTGCGCAGGCGTGGCCTCCAGCAGCTTTGCCATAAAATCCACCGTCGCCAGCGGCCCCATGCCGCCCAGCACGCCGAGCAGGAAGGGTGTCATTTTTCCAGCACCTGACGATAACCAAACAGACCCGCCGAACCGCCGGTGTGGATAAAGACCACGTTTTCGTCCTGACGGAAATGACCGTTGCGGATCAGATCCACCAGCCCGGCAAAGCCTTTCCCGGAATAGACCGGATCCAGCAGAATGCCTTCGTGACGTGCCAGCAGGCGCAGCGCTTCTGTCATGCCGTCAGTAGGTAAACCGTAGCCGTCGCCCACGTAATCGCTGTTGGCAACCACCCGGTTACGCGGCAGCTCGCCCGCCACACCCAGCAGCGCAAGGGTGCGGGAGGCCAGGTTCCATACGTTCTCTTCCTGCTTCTCTTTCGGCGCGCGCACGCTGATGCCGAGCACGGGCACATGGCTATTGGTCGCAGTAAACCCGGCGACAAGGCCCGCCTGGGTGCCGGTGCTGCCGGTGGCGTGCACCACGTGATCGATGCGTAAGCGTAATTGGGAGGACTGGTAAAGCAGCTCTTCGGCACAGGCCACGTAGCCCAGCGCGCCTATGGGGTTAGAGCCGCCGCCGGGGATGACATAAGGGTTAAAGCCCTGTTCGCGCAGCGTGGCGGCATAGTCGTCCATCGCCTGCTGCATGTCGGTGCCGCCCGGCAGATGGGCGACTATCTCGCCGCCGAGCAGTTCATCAAGCAAAACGTTACCGGATCGCTGGTAATCTTCGCCGAAATCGGTGACGCGCTTTTCGAGCAGCACTTTCGCCTGTAAGCCTAATTTTGCCGCGCCGGCAATAGTCTGACGCACGTGATTCGACTGGGTTGCGCCCTGGGTAATAATCACATCGGCGTTTTTTTGCAGCGCGTCGGCGAGCAAAAATTCCAGTTTGCGGGTTTTATTTCCCCCGGTGGCAAGTCCGGTGGCGTCATCGCGCTTGATCCATATTTTCGGTCCGCCCAGTAATTTACTCAGATTATCTAAAGGTTCGAGCGGCGTGGGGAAATGACCTAACGAGAGGCGCGGAAAACGGGCCAGATGCATAGTAGCTCCTTGAGAATTTGCTCATCAGCAAAATAATAATTATTGAGCTACTCTACACCGCCGGGCTTTGAGCCTAATGACAAATAATAAATATCTATTGCTGAAAATTAACTAACCGCGAAAATAAAAAAAAGCCCCTTATTATAAGAGGCTTTTATTTATTGTGCAGAGGCTGCGTTATTCAGCGACTTTCTTTTTCGCTGCGCGCTTGGCTTTGGTCGCCGCTGCGATTTTTTGCGTTTTCGCAGAAGGCGCCTTTGGCTTTTTCTCTTTCTTCGCTTTCGGCTGCGCGCTGTCCGGGTTTTTGGCTTTGGCTTTTGATTTGCCTTTTTCGCCACGGAATGCGCTATCCGGCTCGAAGTTCACTTTTTTGCCCACCTGACGACGACGGCTGACGTTACGTCCCGGCGCGCCTTTTTTGGCTTTTTCGCGTTCGGTTTTGCCGACGTTACGCGGCGCGCGTTCGCTGGAAATCAGCGTGAAGTCGATTTTACGCTCGTCCATGCTGACCGCTTCCACACGTACTTCCACGCGGTCGCCCAGGCGATAGGTCTGGCCGCCGGATTCGCCGATCAGACGCTGACCAACCTGGTCGAAACGGTAGTAGTCGTTGTCGAGGGACGACACGTGCACCAGACCGTCGATGAACAGCTCGTTCAGACGCACGAAGAAACCAAAGCCGGTGACGCTGGCAATCACCCCGGAGAAGGTGTTGCCCACCTGATCCTGCATAAAGTCGCACTTCAGCCAGTCGGCGACGTCACGCGTGGCTTCATCGGCGCGACGTTCGGCCATAGAACAGTGCTGACCGAGTTGCAGCATCGCTTCCACGCTGTAGTGCCAGCCGCCGGTTTCGGTGCTGTCGCCTTCGTGCCCCTGCTCTTTCGCCAGCAGGTATTTGATGGCGCGGTGCAGCGAGAGGTCAGGATAACGACGGATCGGCGAGGTAAAGTGCGCATACTGTTGCAGCGCCAGACCAAAGTGACCGCGGTTTTCCGGATCGTAAATCGCCTGTTTCATGGAGCGCAGCAGCATGGTTTGCAGCATTTCATGATCGGGACGATCGGCGATGGATTCCAGCAGCGCCGCGTAATCGCCCGGCTCCGGCTTACTGCCGCCCGGCAGCTCCAGGCCCAGCTCAGCCAGTACCGAGCGGAAGGAGGTGATGGCTTCGTTAGTCGGACGATCGTGAATACGGAACAGCGCCGGTTCTTTCGCTTTCTCGACAAAACGCGCCGCCGAGATGTTGGCGAGGATCATGCACTCTTCGATCAGCTTGTGGGCGTCGTTACGCTCAGTCAGCTCGATGCGCTCAATACGGCGTTCCGCGTTGAAGATGAACTTGGCTTCTTCGCTCTCGAAAGAGATGCCGCCACGCTCTTCGCGCGCCTGGTTCAGGGTTTTGTAGAGGTTGTGCAGCTCTTCGATGTGTTTGACCAGCGGAGCGTACTGCTGACGCAGCTCCTGATCGCCTTCCAGCATATGCCAGACCTTGGTGTAGGTCAGACGCGCGTGGGAGCTCATCACCGCTTCATAGAATTTGTAGCCGGTTAAGCGCCCTTTGGTGGAGATGGTCATCTCGCAGACCATACAGAGGCGGTCAACCTGCGGGTTGAGCGAGCACAGGCCGTTGGAGAGCACTTCCGGCAGCATAGGCACCACCTGCGACGGGAAGTAGACCGAGGTGCCGCGGTTGTGCGCTTCGTCGTCCAGCGCGGTGCCAGGGCGCACGTAGTAGCTGACGTCGGCAATGGCCACCCAAAGACGCCAGCCGCCACCGCGTTTTTTCTCGCAGTAAACCGCATCGTCGAAGTCACGGGCGTCTTCGCCGTCGATGGTGACCAGCGGCAGGTTACGCAGGTCAACGCGGCCTGATTTCGCCGCTTCCGGCACCTGTTCGCTGAGGCTGGCGATCTCGTCTTCCACCGCTTTCGGCCAGACGTAAGGGATTTCGTGGGTGCGCAGCGCCATGTCGACAGCCATGCTGGTGCCCATGTTATCGCCCAGCACTTCAACAATTTTACCAATGGCTTTGGTGCGGCGGGTCGGACGCTGGGTGAGTTCAACCACCACCACGAAGCCCATGCGCGCGCCCATGACTTCTTCCGGCGGCACAAGGATGTCGAAGCTCAGGCGGCTGTCATCCGGCACCACAAAGCCCACACCGGCATCGGTGAAGTAGCGGCCGACGATCTGCCCGGTACGCGGCTCCAGCACGCGCACAATACGCGCTTCGCGGCGACCTTTACGGTCAGCGCCGAGCGGCTGCGCCAGCACGATATCGCCGTGCATGCACATTTTCATCTGTTCAGAAGAGAGATAGAGATCGTCTTTACGGCCTTCCACGCGCAGGAAGCCGAAGCCGTCGCGGTGACCGATTACCTTGCCTTTCAGCAGGTCGAGGCGCTCCGGCAGCGCATAGCACTGGCGGCGGGTGAAGACCAGTTGCCCGTCGCGCTCCATGGCGCGCAGGCGACGACGCAGCCCTTCAAGCTGTTCTTCGCCTTCGATATTGAGTTCAACCGCCAGTTCTTCGCGGTTAGCGGGTTTTTCGCGTTTGGATAAGTGATCGAGAATGAATTCACGACTGGGAATAGGGTTGGCGTACTTTTCAGCTTCGCGGTCCTGGAAAGGATCTTGTGACATTGCGGTTCCTCCGTTGTCAGCTCTGGCGGAAAAGTCTGTCATTCCACCAGCAATAATTTATAAAGCGGTTGATTCTCTTCAACCAGGTCTGCCAGCGTGTAGCTGTCCAGCTCCTTAAGAAAGCTCTGCACGGCCTGGGAAAGGGCCTTTTTCAGGCGGCAGGCGGGCGTGATATGACAAAATGCGCTGCTGCAATTGACCAGCGTCAGCGGCTCCAGTTCACGCACTACATCACCTATACATATAGCACGGGCTGGCTTACCCAGCCGGATCCCGCCGTTTTTGCCCCTGACGGCCGTGACGTAGCCTGCCCGGCTCAGCTGGTTGATGATTTTGACCATGTGATTACGGGACACACCGTACACTTCTGTCACTTCAGAAATACTGGTCATTCGTCCTTCCGGCAGCGACGCCATATAGATTAAGGCTCGCAATCCGTAATCGGTGAAACTCGTTAACTGCACATCAACCTCAGGAAATAAGAAAAAACGCGGGACACCCGTGGTGTATTGACACTATTGATGATAAACCAGCCACCTGTCAGGCTGCTAATTTATTTAGAAATGAACGGTGATGGGAAGAAGTAATAAGGGCAAAACAAGGGGCGCTGTGATGGCGCCCCTGGCGTGATTATGCGTCGAACGGATCGCGCAGGATCATGGTTTCAGAACGGTCAGGACCGGTAGAGATAATATCGATCGGTACGCCCGTTAATTCTTCGATACGCTGAATGTAGTTCAGCGCAGCCTGCGGCAGGCCGCTACGCTCTTTCACGCCGAAGGTGGTTTCTGACCAGCCCGGCATGGTTTCGTAGATCGGCTCGATGCCTTCCCAGTCGTCGGCAGCCATCGGCGTGGTGGTCACTTCGCGGCCATCCGGCATACGGTATGCCACACAGATTTTCACTTCTTTCAGGCCATCCAACACGTCCAGCTTGGTCAGGCAGAAGCCAGACAGGGAGTTGATCTGCACCGCACGGCGCACGGCAACCGCATCCAGCCAGCCGGTACGACGGCGACGGCCGGTGGTAGCGCCGAACTCGTTACCCTGTTTGCACAGGAACTCGCCGATGTCGTCAAACAGCTCCGTCGGGAACGGACCTGCGCCAACGCGGGTGGAGTAAGCTTTGATGATGCCAAGCACGTAATCCACATAGCGCGGACCAATACCGGAACCTGTCGCCACGCCACCGGCGGTGGTGTTGGAGGAGGTAACGTACGGATAGGTACCGTGGTCGATATCCAGCAGCGTACCCTGCGCGCCTTCGAACATGATGAAATCACCACGTTTACGCGCCTGGTCGAGCAGATCGGAGACGTCCACCACCATGGAAGTGAGGATGTCGGCAACCGCCATCACATCGTCCAGCACTTTCTGGTAGTCAACAGCGTCAACTTTGTAGAAGTTAACCAGCTGGAAGTTATGGTATTCCAGCACTTCTTTGAGTTTGGTAGCGAAGGTGTCTTTGTCGAACAGGTCGCCAACGCGCAGACCGCGACGGGCTACTTTATCTTCATAGGCCGGACCGATGCCACGACCGGTGGTGCCGATCGCTTTCGCGCCGCGCGCTTTTTCACGCGCTACGTCCAGCGCCACATGATAATCGAGGATCAGCGGGCAGGCTTCAGACAGCAGCAGACGCTCGCGAACCGGGATACCGCGGTCTTCCAGTTCTTTCATCTCTTTCATTAACGCAGCAGGAGACAGCACCACGCCGTTACCAATGATGCTGGTGACGTTATCGCGGAGAATACCTGATGGAATAAGATGGAGAACGGTTTTTTCACCGTTGATTACGAGAGTATGGCCTGCGTTGTGACCGCCCTGGTAGCGTACAACAAATTTAGCCCGTTCAGTCAGGAGATCGACGATCTTCCCTTTACCTTCGTCACCCCATTGGGTGCCCAGTACGACGACGTTGTTACCCATTTTTCAAAATCACCGTTTGCTTAAAAAAGGATTCTACCATCGCTTTTTCTGATAATCAGCACTTTTTGTCGCCTAATTTCGGCAAACCGGCGTGCTTTGTCTTCAGCCAATCGTTTTCCTCAACATGTAGTAGACAACGACGCCAGCAACCACTAGACCGCCGCCAAAACGCCGTAAAATGTTATCAGGAAGCTGAATGAGCGCGCCGATCATACGTCGCCATGCACGAGGATAAAGCATCGGCCCGAGGCCTTCCAGCACCAGAACGAGGGCCAGCGCCAGCCAGATGGTGGTGTTCATTTATAAATGTCCCTGAATGAGAAAACCACCGGCTCCTGAGGAACACGGTGGTTTTTAGCAGATTAAACAGCCTGACCGGGGTTAGCGTACGGCGTTGCCCGGCGTCTTCATGTAGCGGAAGAAATCGCTGTCCGGGCTGAGCACCATAACGTCCTGGTTGCTCTGGAAGCTGTTCTCGTAAGCACGCAGGCTACGGATGAAGGCGTAGAAGTCAGGATCCTGGCTAAAGGCGTCGGCAAAGAGTTTAGCCGCTTCGGCATCACCTTCACCACGCAGGATACGACCTTCACGCTCCGCTTCCGCCAGCGTTTTAGTCACTTCGTAATCGGAGGCCGCGCGCAGCTTCTCGGCTTCTTCCTGGCCCTGTGAACGGTGGCGACGGGCAACCGCTTCACGCTCAGCGCGCATACGGTTGTAAATCGCTTCCGACACTTCGTTCGGCAGGTTGATCTGCTTGATACGCACGTCGACCACTTCAATACCTAAGGCCGCCATACTGTTCGGGTTCACCACCGGCACTTTACCGTTGGTTTCCGCCGTAACGCGTTTCGCGGCTTTCGCGATTTCGTCATCGGCAGCAGGCGTGGCCACTTCATCCTCGGTGCCGGCAGAACCGGAGTTCAGGGCATCGCGCACTTCCAGCGTCAGACGACCGCGGGAGTCAGTCACGATGTCTTTCACATCAAGACGGCCGATTTCAGAACGCAGACGGTCAGAGAACTTACGTTTCAGCAGCACTTCCGCCTGAGAGACATCGCCACCACCGGTTGCCAGGTAGTAACGGCTGAAGTCGCTGATGCGCCACTTGATGTAAGAGTCGACAATCAGGTCTTTCTTCTCTTTAGTCACAAAGCGGTCAGCCTGGTTATCCATCGTCTGGATACGGGCGTCGAGCATTTTCACGGCTTCGATAAACGGCAGTTTGAAATGCAGACCCGGCTCAAAGACCAGCGGTTTGTTTTCATCGTCACGGAGGACTTTACCGAAACGCATGGTAATGCCGCGCTCGCCTTCTTTCACCACGAAAATAGACGTATAGAGCACGACCAGCACGATAATAATTACCGCAATAATAGACTTACGCATCGTTATTCCCCCTGACGCTGTGAGTCGTTACGCTGCGCGTTGGCACGGCGTTGGTCCATAATGTCACCCTGGCTGGCAGTCGGTGCGGTGCTGGCATTGCTGCCGGAGTTTGAGGCAGGCGGCAGGCGCAACAGATTGTTGGCACCGCTGGTCTCATTTTTTGCTCCGCTGGCGTTACCGCCCTTCAGCATTTGGTCCAGTGGAAGCACCATCAGGTTGCCGCCTTTATCGTTAACCAGCACTTTGCGGGTGTGGCTCAGCACTTTTTCCATGCTTTCGATATACAGACGTTCACGGGTAATTTCCGGTGCGGCTTTATATTCCGGCAGAAGTTTGGCAAAACGCGCCACTTCACCCTGGGCTTCCAGGATGGTCTGCGTGCGGTATGCGCGGGCTTCTTCAAGAATACGCTGGGCCTGACCGTTGGCACGAGGCTGTACTTCGTTCGCGTAAGCTTCCGCTTCACGGATAGATTGCTGTTCGTTTTCACGCGCGGCAATCGCATCATCAAAGGCGGCCTGTACGGCTTCCGGCGGACGCGCGGCCTGGAAGTTGACGTCCAGCAGGGTGATACCCATGTTGTACGGACGAATGGTCTCTTCCAGTTCACGTTGGGTATCGCTACGAATAACGGTACGGCCTTCGGTGAGGATACGGTCCATGGTGTATTTGCCGATCACGCCACGCAGGGCGCTGTCGGTGGCCTGACGCAGGCTGTCGTCTGCGCTGGTCACGCTAAACAGATAGTGCTGCGGATCGGTCACGCGGTACTGCACGTTCATTTCCACGCGCACTACGTTTTCGTCGGACGTCAGCATCACGCCGGAAGCCGCCAGTTCACGCACGGATTCCACGTTTACCGCCGTCACGTTATCAATAAACGTCGGCTTCCAGTTAAGACCCGGCTCCACCAGATGGCTGAATTTACCGAAACGGGTGACCACACCGCGCTCGGCTTCTTTAATGGTATAGAAACCGCTGGCAGCCCAGATAATGACGGCGGCCGCAGCGACGATACCGACCACACGTCCTCCCATATGACTGCGAGGGCCTGGCGCGGAACTTCCGCCGCCTGAACCGGTACCTTTACCGCCGCCCAGACCGCCAAGCTTTTTGCTCAGCTTACGGAAAATATCATCTAAATCAGGCGGCCCCTGTTCGCGACCGCCTTTATTTCCCCCAGAGTTACCGTCGGGCTTATTGCTGCTCCCCCACGGGTCGCGGTCTTGTCCGTTATTACCGGGCTGATTCCACGCCATGTTTGTGCTCCATATTTGTTATGCGGTGATATCCCCAGAGGGGAAATGTCTTCAGGTGATACGCCGGTTAGACCACGTAGTCCACCAATGCCGGTTCTTGTTTACAGAGTCGACGCCAGTCAATAATCGGCATGCGTATCTGCATACCCACGCTGCCGTCTTCCTCCATCCACTCTTTTTCTATCGCCTGAAGCTGGTGAAACCGGCTTCGCAAACGCCCTTCTTCGGGAGGCAGACGCAACGTGTGCTGCGCGACTTCTCCGGAAAGCCGTTCGGTTAACGCCTGGAATAACAGTGGTACACCGACGCCGGTCTGGGCTGAAAGCCAGACCCGAATCGGTTTATTTTCATCGTCACGATCGATACGCGGCTCGAAGCTGTCGAGCATATCGATTTTATTCATGACCATCAGCGTGGGGATTTCGTGCGCGTCGATTTCTTCGAGCACCGTATCCACCGCGGCGATATTTTCCTGCAAGCGGACATCCGCTGCGTCGACAACGTGCAACAGCAGCGTGGCCTGACGGGTTTCCTGCAACGTGGCTTTAAACGCGGCCACCAGGTCATGTGGCAAATGGCGGATAAACCCTACGGTATCCGCAAGCACGGTTTCGCCCACGTCCGCCACGTCGATACGGCGCAGCGTCGGATCCAGGGTCGCAAACAGCTGGTCTGCGGCGTAAACCTGGGCCTCGGTGATCTGGTTAAACAGCGTCGATTTGCCGGCGTTGGTGTATCCCACTAAGGATACGGTCGGAATATCGGCTTTCTGACGGGAGCGACGTCCCTGCTCACGCTGCTTTTCAACTTTTTCAAGCCGCGAGAGGATCTGCATAATACGATTGCGCAGTAAACGACGGTCGGTCTCGAGCTGGGTTTCCCCCGGACCACGCAAACCAATCCCGCCTTTCTGTCGCTC
The DNA here is from genome assembly GCF_001888805.2 of Enterobacter sp. SA187. Lineage (NCBI taxonomy): Bacteria > Pseudomonadati > Pseudomonadota > Gammaproteobacteria > Enterobacterales > Enterobacteriaceae > Enterobacter > Enterobacter sp. SA187. Next base: position 1,595,665 of record NZ_CP019113.1, on the reverse strand, counting down.
AAGGTGGGTCCAGCCACGCACCAGACGCGTAGCCATATGGCGCAGCTGCGCCAGCTCAACCTGCAACTTACCTTCATGGGTACGTGCACGTTGGGCAAAAATGTCTAAAATCAAGCCGGTGCGGTCAATAACACGACATTCGCATAACCGTTCAAGATTACGTTCCTGAGCAGGGGTCAGCGCATGATCAAAAAGTACGACCGATGCCCCTGTTGCCTTAACGGCTTCCGCTATTTCAACTGCCTTACCTTCACCAACAAAATACTTTGGGTGCGGTGCTTTACGGCTACCGGTAACCACCTGCATTGCTTCGACACCAGCTGAAGAGACCAGGGATTCAAACTCCTGGAGATCTTCCATATCTTTGTCTTGCGAAAAATAGATGTGTACCAGAACCGCCTGCTCACCGGCGTCATAACGGTCAAACAAGCGTAAACCCTCTTAAAATACCAGCGGGGAACTCAGATAATCTGGCTCCCCGGCATGGATTAACAACAACTAACCTTACTCGGCGTCGTCGCTGTCTTGTTGCGTCGCAGAGGACCCCTGCGCGTTACTGCCATGATGATAGTTACTGGAGCCGCCGGTCGTGTTGTTGCTGTGATGAGAAACCGGACGAGACGGGACAACAGTAGAAATTGCGTGCTTATAGACCATCTGGCTGACCGTGTTTTTCAACAGGATCACGAACTGATCGAAAGACTCAATTTGACCTTGCAGCTTGATACCATTCACCAAATAAATAGAAACCGGAACACGTTCACGACGCAGTGCGTTCAAAAACGGGTCTTGTAATGATTGCCCCTTAGCCATTCTATCTTTTCCTTATATGCTTGTTTTGTACTTAGAACCCGGAGGCCCTGAAAACTGCGTAAAATTTTGCGCACGATACGATGTAATTGTACACATTCAGTTTGCGTTAGCACCAACTACCTGTAATACCGCATCTCTTGCCTGTTCGGGCGATTCGCTGTCTAACCAGTGAACCCCGTCCCAGCTACGCAGCCAGGTGATCTGACGCTTCGCTAACTGCCTCGTGGCGCAAACTCCTCGATAAACCATTTCATCATATGAAATCTCGCCTTCAAGGTAAGACCACATCTGGCGGTATCCCACACAACGAATGGAAGGCATGTCCGTATGCAAATCTCCACGGGCAAAAAGCGCCCGCACTTCTGCTTCAAAACCTGAAGCCAACATCTGATGAAAACGCTGCTCAATTCGCTGATGGAGCAGTTCACGGCTCGCCGGGGCGATGGCGAACTGATGCACCTGATACGGCAGAGCCTCTCCTGACGTTTGCGTCAGTTCCGTTAAAGTTTTACCCGAAATGAAAAAAACTTCCAGTGCCCGGGAAAGCCTTTGCGGATCATTTGGATGAATTCGCGCACCGGCCACCGGATCTATCTCCAGCAGTTGCCTGTGCAGTGCGTCCCATCCCAGCTCGGCCGCCTGTTGTTCAATTTTAGCTCTTACCGCCGGATCCGCTGACGGCAAGGGAGATAACCCTTCCAGCAGCGCCTTAAAATAGAGCATGGTGCCGCCCACCAGTAACGGAATACGCCCGGCGGCGGTGATCTCTGCCATATGCGCCAGGGCATCGCGGCGAAAATCAGCCGCAGAATAGGCCTGCGCCGGGTCGAGAATATCCAGCAACCGGTGCGGCGCCGCGCGTAATTCGTCGGCATCCGGCTTTGCGGTGCCGATATCCATTCCCTGATAAATAAGGGCAGAATCGACGCTTATCAACTCTACTGGCAAAACTTTACGCAACTCAATGGCTAACGCCGTTTTGCCGGAGGCTGTTGGCCCCATTAAAAAAATTGCCTTAGGCAGGCTCGCCATACTCTGGTCAGTCATGTCTCAGGGCGTTCATCGCCGAATGTAAATCAACAGGTTGAACCAGGCCACCCGGCGGGGTTTTCACCAGCTGCGGGCAAAGACGTTCGACATCGGCGATCACCGTGATGGCCTGAGCCACACTCCACTGCGGGTGGACGCTCTCAAGCTTACGGGCAATCCACTGGGCGGTGTTCGCCGCGTCTAACGTTGTTTGCTGCGCCAGGTAGCCTATCAGTTCAGGAATCAAGATTTGTAAATTTTGTTGGCGTAAGGGTAAAGGCACGGCGCGAATGGTCACATGATGGGCATCGGACATAAATTCGATGCCCATGTCGGCCAGCATTGCCTGTGCACGTTGCAGCGCCGCGCGCTCGTCAGCGCTGACTTTCAGGCGAACCGGGATCAAGAGCGGCTGTGCGCAGGCCGCTGTATTACCCGGCGTCAGCTGTGCCTGTTTGTACCAGCGCTCCGCCACCGGCAACGCCAGCAGGAATAACGCCCCGTCGCGCTCCAGCAGGGCGCAATCCTGGCCGATAATCGTCAGCACGCGGCCAAAGCTCTGGCTGTGCGCGTCAACGGCGGAGGGTGTGGGTTCGGGGGCTGGCGCGCTACGCTCAACGGCGGGCGTCTCCAGCAACTGGCGATATAACGCCCCCTGCTGTTTCTGATAGCCCGGCTGGGCGTTCGGCCAGCCTGCGCCACCGCTGCTTTGCCCGCCACCCTGTCCAGCGCGCGGCGCGGCCGCCGGTGCGGTATAACGCTCCGGCGCAGGCTCGCGGGCGACCGCCGGGCTGGCGAACTGGTTTTTACCCGCCGCGATGCGGTTTTCCGGCATACTGCGCGGTTCCGGCGCGTCGGCCAGCGGTAGCGCCGTATCCAGCCGTTGTTGCAGGACGCTCAATACGCCCTGATAGATAAAATCATGTACCAGCCGCGACTGGTGGAAACGCACTTCATGCTTGGCCGGATGGACGTTGACGTCCACCTGATGCGGATCGATCTCGAGATAGAGCACAAACGCCGGTTGCTGATCGGCGCCGAGTTTATCCTCACAGGCCTGGCGGATCGCATGATTGATCAGGCGATCGCGCATCATACGACCATTGACGTAGCAGTACTGGATCTCGGCGAAGGCGGAGGTGGTGGACTGCGGATCCGCCACCCAGCCGCGCATCCCCAGATCGCCGTGCTGCCATTCGATTTGCAGCGCCTGTTCGATAAAAGGCACGCCGCAGATCGCGCCGAGACGGCGTTCTTTCTGTCCGCCTGGTGGGACGGCACGATACTGTCGCACCATCTTCCCGTTGTGGTTCAGGTTGATGGTGACGTCAAAACGCGCCAGCGCGATACGGCGGATCACCTCATCGATATGTCCGAATTCGGTCTTCTCGGTACGCATAAATTTGCGGCGGGCGGGGGTGTTATAAAAGAGATCCAGCACTTCCAGCGTCGTCCCCACCGGATGCGCGGCGGGTTTGACCGTTACGTCCATGTCGCGCCCTTCGGCGTAAGCCTGCCAGGCTTCGGGCTGATCTGCTGTGCGCGAGGTCAGCGTCAGGCGGGATACCGAGCTGATGCTGGCCAGCGCCTCGCCGCGAAAGCCAAGGCTGATAATGGCTTCCAGATCGTCGAGGGAGGCGATTTTACTGGTGGCATGACGCGCCAGCGCCAGCGCCAGCTCATCCTTTTTGATGCCGCAGCCGTTATCGCGGATGCGGATAAGCTTCGCGCCACCGCGTTCGATATCAATGTCAATGCGGGTCGCCCCGGCATCAAGGCTGTTTTCCACCAGCTCTTTCACAACCGACGCAGGACGTTCCACCACTTCGCCTGCGGCGATCTGGTTCGCAAGCTGTGGCGGCAAAACCTGAATCGGCATGAAATCTCCTTAGTTAAAGAACGCGCCGCCCGAGGAAGCGGCACTCGCCGTCTGGCCGGCACCGCCCTGCGGGGCCGACTGGATCGGATGCGCCTGGAAGTACTGGCGCAAACCGTTATAAATGGCTTCCGCCAGCTGCTGCTGATAGTCATCGCTGCCCAGCAGGCGCTCTTCGCTGTTGTTACTGATAAAGCCCGTTTCCACCAGCACCGATGGAATATCCGGCGAGCGCAGCACGCCGAGGCTGGCATGTTCCGGGCGGCGTTTATGCAGCGAACCAATGCGCTGTAGCTGGCCGAGCATATTCACGGCGACATCATACCCGACACGCTGGGAATGACCGAACTGCAAATCCAGCACCGCCTGGCTCAGGTAGGGATCGGACTGGCTGTTCGCCAGCACATCCCCTGCCCCGCCCAGCAGTTCGGACTGCTTCTCATGCTGCTCCAGCCAGCTGGCCATTTCGCTGTTGGCGCGACGGTTAGACAGCACCCATACGGACGCGCCGGTGGCGTCACGGTTCGGCGCGGCATCCGCATGGATCGACACCAGGAAGTTCGCGTTCTGTTTACGCGCCACGTCGGAGCGGCCCATCACCGAAATAAAGTAATCGCCGTCGCGGGTGAGCACGCCTTTAAACATCGGATCGTCATTAAGCAACGCGCGCAGTTTGCGGGCAATCGCCATGGTGACGTTTTTCTCACGCGTCCCGCCGGGGCCGATAGCGCCCGGATCCTGGCCGCCGTGTCCGGCATCAATGGCGATGATCACTTTGTCACCGGACGCGCTGCGCGAGCGCATGGCCGGGCGGGTCACCGTATTACTGCTGGTCACGCTCGTTACGCGGTCGTTTTCATTTTTAAAAGGATTGCGGGCAGGCTCTGCCGGACGCGGCGCAATAGCGGGCGCAACGGCTGGCGTCTCGACGCGCTTCACCACAACCGGCGGCGGAGGCGGAGGGGGCGGTGGTGCATCGGCATTAATGGTAAAGACCACGGTATAGCTGGCGCCGTTTTGCTGCTTCACCGCACGGGTTTTACCGTTCTGCGTCAGGTCGACCACCAGGCGCAGGGACTGATTATCTTTCGGCGTACCAGAGCGGATAGCCTTCACCAGGTTATTACCGCTAAATTGCAGCGGCAACCCCTGGATCACGCCGGTCTGTTTGATGTCCAGCGCCACGCTGCGTTTGCTGTCCTGGGAAAAGGCGTATTCCGGATCGCCCATAAAGCTCAGGGTGATGCGCGCCTGATCATTGCCATTGGACACCTGAATATCGGATAAGGTTGCTGCTCCTGCCTGGGTACAGGCCAGCAGCAGTATTGTCGCGAACCAGCTTTTAACGCGATTGATCATCCCGCCATTCCTACAGTTAACCGGCCAGTCGCGCCAGTAACGAATTACCCGATGAGGAAACGGCAGAAATGCACGCCTCACGCCCTTGTGCCTGGTATGACATATGGATTTCGATATCCGGTTCAGGCAGCACGCCCGCGCCTTGTTGCGGCCATTCGACAAGGCAGATTGCGTCGCGGCCAAAGTAGTCGCGGATACCCATAAATTCCAGTTCTTCCGGATCGGCGAGCCGGTACAGGTCAAAGTGATAGACCATCAGTTTGTCGAGGGTATAAGGCTCGACCAGCGTATAGGTCGGGCTTTTCACGTTGCCGTTATGCCCGAGCGCCTGCAAAAAGCCCCGGCTGAACGTGGTCTTACCCGCCCCCAGATCGCCATACAGATAGATGACCGTCGCGCCATCGCAGGCCTGCGCCACGCGCTGGCCAAGATCTAAGGTTGCTTCTTCGTCAGGTAAAGGGATCACTCGATTAATCATGGTTTACGTCAATCACATCCGGGTTAACTACACGCCGAAGCGTGGAAAAAAGATCGGTCGCTAACATGCCGCGCGTGCCATAACGCGCCGCGAGCCTGTCGGCAGCGGCGCCATGTGCTACGCAGCCTGCACAGGCGGCATCGTACAGGGAGAATTTTTGCCCTGCGAGCGCGCCAATAATACCAGAGAGCACATCGCCCATGCCGCCGCTGCCCATCCCGGCATTTCCGGCATCAATGATGCCCGTCTCGCCGTTCTCGCAGGCGATAACCGTGCCCGCGCCTTTCAGCACCACAACACCCCCATAACGTTTTACCAGACGTCGGGCTGAAAGTAAGCGATCACTTTCAATTTCTGCAACGCTACAGTTCAGTAGCCGTGCAGCTTCGCCGGGGTGCGGCGTCAGGATGCGATTGTGACGTTTATCGGGATTGATTGCCAGAAGGTTCAGTGCGTCAGCGTCCCACAGCATGGGTTTGCGAAAATTCTCAATTTTACGCAGGGCGTCTTTGCCCCACGCCTGTTGCCCGAGACCCGGCCCCACGACCACCACGTCCGCCCATTCGAGGCTTTCATCCAGGCTTTGCGCCGTGAGTTCATGCACCATCAGTTCCGGGCGGGCGGTGATGATAGGGCCGATATTTTCGCTGCGCGTCAGTACGCGAACCAGCCCTGCGCCAGTACGCAGCGCGGCTTCCCCGGTCATACGGATAGCCCCCGCCGTACCGTGATCGCCGCCGACGATAACCAGCCGTCCGTTATCGCCTTTATGCGAGGTCGGCCGCCTGGGGGGTAACCAGTCTGCCAGCTGTGTGGCATCAAAACGGGTTATATGAGTTTCCTGACCCGCCAGCCAGCTTTCCAGTCCCAGCGCATGATGATGCAGCTGCCCTACCACATCGCGCGCCTTACCGGTCAGCAGGCCAGGCTTAAGCGCGATAAAAGTCAGGGTATGCGCGGCATTGATCACCGCGCCAGGCGTCGCGCCCGTTTGTGCCAGCAGGCCAGACGGGATATCCAGCGCCAGCACCGGCGCGGGATGTTGATTCGCATGTTCGATAAGCGCGGCGATGTGCTCCCGCGGGGCGTCGGTCAGCCCGGTACCCAGCAGGCCATCGATAATCAGTTCCACACCTTCCGGCCAGGCCAGCGTCGGCGCATGAATGGCGCCCCCGGCATCAAGCCAGGCCTCACGCGCGGCATGAGCCTCCTCCGGCAAGGGTTTATCGCTCTCCTGCGCCAGCAGCGTCACCTCAATGCCCGCAGCGGCGGCCAGACGCGCCACCACATAGCCATCGCCGCCGTTGTTACCGTGGCCGCAGAGGATCAGCCAGTGCTGCGCCCCGGGGTAATGTTCCCGCGCGACAGTAAAGGCCGCCTGACCAGCGCGCTGCATCAGTTCATACAGCGTGATGCCGAGGCTGTCGGCCGCCTCCTGTTCCGCGCGTTTGAGTTCATCCGCAGGCCAGATGGAGTGTGGTATACTTGCGGGGTTTTTCTTCAATGTATGGTCCGTCATGTCACAGCCCCTCGATCTCAATCAGTTAGCGCAAAACATTAAACAGTGGGGCACTGAACTGGGCTTTCAGCAGGTCGGTATCACCGACACCGATCTCACCGCCGCCGAACCCAAACTGCAGGCATGGCTGGATAAGCAATATCACGGCGAAATGGACTGGATGGCGCGTCACGGTATGATGCGCGCCCGTCCGCATGAGCTTTTACCCGGTACGCTGCGCGTGATCAGCGTGCGCATGAATTACCTGCCCGCTAACGCCGCCTTCGCCAGCACGCTGAAAAACCCGTCGCTGGGCTATGTCAGTCGCTATGCGCTGGGCCGCGATTACCATAAGTTATTGCGTAACCGCTTAAAAAAGCTCGGTGAAAAGATCCAGGAACAGTGCGCATCGTTGAATTTTAGACCCTTTGTGGATTCTGCGCCCATTCTTGAACGCCCGCTGGCGGAAAAAGCCGGGCTTGGCTGGACAGGTAAGCACTCACTTATTCTTAATCGCGAAGCCGGTTCGTTTTTCTTCCTTGGCGAGCTGCTGATCGATTTGCCGCTGCCGGTTGATCAGCCGGTGGAAGAAGGCTGCGGTAAATGCGTGGCCTGCATGACCATCTGTCCGACCGGCGCGATTGTCGAGCCCTATACCGTCGACGCGCGCCGCTGTATCTCTTACCTGACGATTGAGCTGGAAGGCGCGATCCCGGAAGAATTTCGCCCCTTGATGGGCAACCGCATCTACGGCTGCGACGACTGTCAGTTGATCTGCCCGTGGAACCGCTACTCGCAACTGACGGACGAAGAGGACTTCAGCCCGCGCAAAGCGCTGCACGCGCCTGAGCTTATTACGCTGTTCGGCTGGAGCGAAGCCCACTTCCTGAAAGTCACCGAAGGATCGGCGATCCGCCGTATCGGTCATTTACGCTGGCTGAGAAATATCGCCGTCGCGCTGGGGAACGCGCCCTGGGATGAAGCTAACATTCGCGCGCTGGAACAGCGCAGAGGTGAGCACCCACTTCTTGATGAGCACATAGAATGGGCGATTGCGCAGCAAATTGATAAGCGGAATGCCTGTGTTGTCGAGGTGCAATTACCGCAGAAATTGCGGCTGGTGCGGGTAATCGAAAAAGGGCTGAAACGCGACGCCTGACCTTTCCACAGCTTGTGCATAAAAATAAAAAAACATTGCTAATCAAGGCGGAGAAGTTCGTCAAGGGACAGGATTAACATTTTGAAATGAAATTTTTGTGAAACATATCAGGCAGTTATCATAAATTCATTCACATCCTGAATCATTTACCGGGACAGGCAGAAATAACAAACCTGTGGATAAGTCTGTTCACAAGAATATGTCAAAGAGGAAACAAATCGTCTGCGGCAAGGGATCCCGCTGTGGATAATTTATTCAGAGAAGAAATTTGGAGCGGGAAACGAGACTCGAACTCGCGACCCCGACCTTGGCAAGGTCGTGCTCTACCAACTGAGCTATTCCCGCTTGGGTGGTGCGTGGCTGTAAAAAGCCAATCAAATTTTGGAGCGGGAAACGAGACTCGAACTCGCGACCCCGACCTTGGCAAGGTCGTGCTCTACCAACTGAGCTATTCCCGCATATTCGTCGTCTTTCAGGCTGCCTGGTTGCAACATGAAATCCTTGAATCTGGATACTGCGCGGCTTTAAAAGCCATTTCAAATTTTGGAGCGGGAAACGAGACTCGAACTCGCGACCCCGACCTTGGCAAGGTCGTGCTCTACCAACTGAGCTATTCCCGCTCTGCGTAACTTTGCAATTTCTGCATCGGTACGGGAGGCGCATTATACGAGAATTCATTTTAGCTGCAAGCCCTGAAACTGAAAAATTTAAATTTTTTGTTCAAGTGCTGCTTTAATCGGCAAGATGATTATTTTCCCATCAAAATCCGCATTATGGCCCCTCGCCTGCGAAAGACAGGGGCCAAAAAAAAGTTACAGCTTGATGAAATGCTCGCGGTAATAGGCCAGTTCCGCGACCGATTCGCGGATATCATCCAGCGCCTGATGCGTGTTTTGCTTTTTCAGGCCGGCCAGCACCTCCGGCTTCCAGCGCTTAGCCAGCTCTTTCAGGGTGCTGACGTCCAGATAGCGGTAATGGAAATACGCTTCCAGCTCCGGCATGTATTTAAACAGGAAACGGCGATCCTGGCCGATACTGTTACCGCAAATCGGCGATGTGCCTGCCGGCACCCACTGTTTCAGGAACTCAATCGTCGCCAGCTCTGCGGCGCGATCGTCCTGGGTGCTGGCCTTCACGCGATCCACCAGACCACTGCCGGTATGGGTACGCACGTTCCAGTCATCCATCAGCGCCAGCTGTTCATCTGACTGGTGCACGGCGATAACCGGGCCTTCTGCCAGAATGTTCAGGTTCGCATCGGTGACCAGCGTCGCGATTTCGATGATTCGATCGCGCTCTGGATCGAGGCCGGTCATTTCCAGATCGATCCAAATGAGGTTGTTTTCATTTGCACTCATGCTATTTTCCACCCTTCTCGCATAACCAGCCACATCTGGTTAACTAGTATAAAATAGCGTGTATCATAGAGGTTTTGCCCATCAGGGGCGACCAGGAGTCAGCACGATTGAGTAAAAATAAACTCTCCAAAGGCCAGCAGCGCCGCGTCAACGCCAATCACCAGCGGCGGCTAAAAACGTCTGTGGAGAAACCGGACCTTGACGACAACCTGTTTGGCGAAGCGGCTGAAGGCATCGTAATCAGCCGTTTTGGCATGCATGCCGACGTGGAATCCGCAGACGGTGAAACCCACCGCTGTAACATTCGTCGCACGATTCGTTCGCTGGTCACTGGCGACCGCGTTGTCTGGCGTCCGGGTAAAGCCGCCGCGGAAGGCGTTAACGTGAAAGGGATCGTCGAGGCGGTGCATGAGCGCACTTCCGTTCTGACGCGCCCGGACTTTTACGACGGGGTAAAACCCATCGCGGCGAACATCAATCAGATTGTCATCGTCTCGGCTATCCTGCCGGAGCTGTCGCTTAACATCATCGACCGCTACCTGGTGGCATGCGAAACCCTGGACGTTGAACCCATCATCGTGCTGAATAAAATCGACCTGCTGGATGCAGAAGGCATGGCGTTTGTGAATGAGCAGATGGATATCTATCGCCACATTGGTTATCGCGTACTGATGGTGTCCAGCTACACCCAGGACGGCCTGAAACCGCTGGAAGAGGCGCTGACCGATCGTATCAGCATCTTTGCCGGGCAGTCTGGCGTGGGCAAATCCAGCCTGCTGAATTCGCTGTTAGGCCTGCCGACGGAGATCCTCGTTAACGACGTCTCTGATAACTCCGGTCTTGGTCAGCACACCACCACCGCCTCACGCCTGTACCATTTCCCGCACGGCGGCGACGTTATTGACTCTCCTGGCGTACGTGAGTTCGGTCTGTGGCATCTGGAGCCTGAGCAGGTTACCCGGGGCTTTATCGACTTCCACGATTATTTAGGCCACTGCAAATATCGCGACTGCAAGCACGATACCGATCCGGGATGCGCTATCCGCGAGGCGGTTGAGCAAGGTAAAATCGCCGAATCACGCTTCGAAAATTATCATCGCATTCTGGAAAGCATGTCGCAGGTAAAAACGCGTAAAAACTTTTCTGATACCGATAGCTGACATTTAAGCTAAGCATCGCCAGAATTGTCACCCTTTTAAAAGATCCGCCGGTAATACGCGGATCGGGAACGGTAAAAAATATTAGCCTGGAGGCTACCTTGTTAGACTCATTTAAACTTTCGCTTCAATACATTCTGCCTAAACTGTGGCTGACTCGCCTCGCGGGCTGGGGCGCAAGAAAACGCGCAGGCTGGCTGACCAAACTGGTTATCGATCTGTTCGTCAAATACTACAAGGTCGATATGAACGAGGCGCAAAAGCCGGATACCGCCAGCTATCGCACCTTTAACGACTTCTTTGTCCGCCCGCTGCGTGATGAAGTGCGTCCGCTCAATACCGATCCGAACGTGCTGGTGATGCCTGCCGACGGCGTGATCAGCCAACTGGGCAGCATCGAAAACGACAAACTGTTGCAGGCAAAAGGCCATAACTACAGCCTTGAAGCGCTGCTGGCCGGGAATTACCTGATGGCGGATCTGTTCCGCAACGGCTCCTTTGTCACCACTTACCTGTCGCCGCGCGACTATCACCGCGTCCATATGCCGTGTAACGGTATTCTGCGTGAGATGATCTACGTGCCGGGCGATCTTTTCTCGGTCAACCACCTGACCGCGCGCAATGTGCCAAACTTATTTGCCCGTAACGAGCGCGTGATCTGCCTGTTTGATACCGAGTTCGGCCCGATGGCGCAGATCCTGGTCGGCGCGACTATCGTTGGCAGCATCGAAACCGTCTGGGCGGGCACCGTCACACCGCCGCGCGAAGGCATCATCAAACGCTGGACCTGGCCCGCGGGTGAAAGCGATGGCGCTGTCGCCCTGCTGAAAGGCCAGGAAATGGGCCGCTTTAAGCTTGGCTCTACGGTGATTAACCTGTTCGCGCCGGGCAAAGTGGAACTGGTTGAACAGCTGCAAAGCCTGTCGGTAACCAAAATCGGCGAACCGCTGGCGGTCTCCACCGAGGCCATTGTGATGCCGGAGCCGACCCCGCTGCCGCAGGAAGAGATCGACGCCGAGCACGACGCCAACCCGCTGGTGGACGACAAGAAAGACCCTGTCTGATTTTAAAAGGTAACTGATGTGCGCCTGATTATCGCTTTTCTGATGGCCTGGTGCCTCAGTCTCAGTATGGGGGCGTCCGCTGCGACGGCCCCCGACGCTAAACAAATCGCGCAGGAACTGGAGCAGGCTAAAGGGGCGAAAAACGCCCCGGATCAGGCCGAAACCGTTGAGGTGCTCCAGGCCGCGCTGAACGCGCTCGACGAGCGTAACGGCTCGCTTGAGCGCGCAAAGCAGTATCAGCAGGTCATTGACGACTTCGCCAAAACCTCCCAGACCTTACGCGCACAGCTGAACAGTATGCGCGACGAGCCGCGCGCCATTCCCACCGACCTGAGTTCTGACGCCCTCAATCAGGAAATTTTGCAGGTCAGCAGCCAGCTGCTGGATAAGACGCGCCTGGCGCAGCAGGAGCAGGAGCGCGCCCGTGAAATCAGCGATTCCTTAAGCCAGCTGCCGCAGCAGCAAACCGATGCCCGCCGCCAGCTCAATGAGGTGGAACGCCGCGCCGGTACGCCAGCCGGTACCACCGCGCTGGCCCAGGCGCAGCTGCTCAGTGCTCAGGCGGAATCTGCCAGGCTGAAAGCGCTGGTGGATGAACTGGAGCTGGCGCAACTGTCCGCCAACAACCGCCAGGAACTGGCGCGTATGCGCTCCGAGCTGGCGCAAAAGCAGGCGGCGCAGCTGGATACTTACTTACAGGCGCTGCGTAATCAGCTCAACAGCCAGCGGCAGCGTGAAGCCGAGCAGGCGCTGGAAAGCACCGAAATGCTGGCGGAAAACAGCGCCAACCTGCCGGTCGGCATTGTCGATCAGTTTAAAATCAACCGCGAACTCTCCCAGGCGCTCAACCAGCAGGCGCAGCGGATGGATCTGGTCGCCTCTCAGCAACGACAGGCCACCGGTCAGACGTTACAGGTACGCCAGGCGCTCAATACCCTGCGCGAGCAGTCCCAGTGGCTGGGGGCATCCAACATGCTTGGCGAAGCGCTGCGTGCGCAGGTCGCCCGTCTGCCGGAAATGCCGAAACCACAGCAGCTGGACACCGAAATGGCGCAGCTGCGCGTGCACCGTATGCGCTATGAAGATCTGCTGAACAAGCAGCCGCAACTGCGGCAGATCCGTCAGGTCGATGGTCAGCCGCTGACCCGCGAACAAAGCCGTATTCTTGACGCCCAACTGCGTACTCAGCGCGAGCTGCTGACTTCGCTGTTGCAGGGCGGCGACACGCTGATCCTTGAACTCACCAAGCTCAAGGTGTCGCACACGCAGCTGGAAGACGCGCTGAAAGAGGTGAACGAGGCGACGCACCGTTACCTGTTCTGGACCTCGGACGTCAGCCCTATCAATCTCAGCTGGCCGATCGATATCGTGCAGGATCTGCGCCGTCTGATCTCGCTGGATACCTTCAGCCAGCTGGGCAAGGCCACGCTGATGATGCTGACCACCAAAGAAACGCTGCTGCCGCTGTTTGCCGCCCTGTTCCTTGTCGGCTTCAGCCTGTACTCGCGTAAGCACTTTACCCGCTTTCTGGAGCGTTCGTCCGCCCGCGTCGGCAAGGTGACTCAGGATCACTTCTGGCTGACGCTGCGCACGGTATTCTGGTCGATTCTGGTGGCCTCGCCGCTGCCGGTGCTGTGGGCTACCCTGGGTTATGGTTTGCGTGAGGCCTGGCCGTATCCGCTGGCGGTGGCGATTGGCGATGGCGTCACCGCGACCGTGCCGATGCTGTGGGCGGTGATGATTTGCGCCACCTTTGCCCGCCCCAACGGTCTGTTTGTCGCGCATTTTGCGTGGCCGCGGGCGCGTGTGGCGCGCGGTATGCGCAACTATTTGCTGTGTATTGGCCTGATCGTGCCGCTGATTATGGCGCTGATCATGTTCGATAATCTTAATGACCGTGAGTTCTCCGGCTCCCTCGGACGACTGTGCTTTATGCTGATTTGCGGCGCGCTGGCGATGGTCACCCTGAGCCTGAAACGCGCCGGGATCCCGTTGTATGTCGACAAAACCGGCAGCAGTGACAACATGGGCAACCATCTGCTGTGGAACCTGCTGCTGAGCGCCCCGCTGGTGGCGATGCTGGCGGCTATGGTCGGTTATCTGGCGACAGCGCAGGCACTGCTGGCGCGGCTGGAGACCTCGGTGGCCATCTGGTTCCTGCTGCTGGTGGTGTATCACATCATTCGCCGCTGGATGCTGATCCAGCGTCGTCGGCTGGCCTTTGATCGCGCTAAACACCGCCGCGCCGAGATCCTCGCCCAGCGTGCCCGGGGTGAAGAAGATCCGCATCACACCACCAGCACCGAAGGCCTGGTGGAAGTGGACGAGAGCGAAGTGGATCTGGATACCATCAGTACCCAGTCGCTGCGCCTGGTGCGCTCCATCCTGATGCTGATCGCCCTGCTGTCGGTGATTGTGCTGTGGTCGGAAATCCACTCCGCGTTTGGCTTCCTGGAGAATATTTCCCTGTGGGATGTGACCTCCACCGTGCAGGGCGTGGAAAGTCTGGAGCCGATTACCCTTGGCGCGGTGCTGATCGCGATTCTGGTGTTTATCATCACCACGCAGCTGGTGCGTAACCTCCCTGCCCTGCTGGAGCTGGCGCTGTTGCAGCACCTCGATCTGACGCCGGGCACCGGCTACGCCATTACCACCATCACCAAATATCTGCTGATGCTGTTTGGCGGTCTGGTGGGCTTCTCGATGATTGGTATTGAGTGGTCAAAATTGCAGTGGCTGGTGGCCGCGCTCGGTGTCGGGCTCGGGTTTGGTTTGCAGGAGATTTTCGCCAACTTCATCTCGGGCCTGATCATTCTGTTCGAAAAACCCATCCGCATCGGCGATACCGTAACGATCCGCGATCTGACCGGCAGCATCACCAAAATCAATACCCGCGCCACGACGATCAGCGACTGGGATCGCAAAGAGATCATCGTGCCGAACAAGGCGTTTATCACCGAGCAGTTCATCAACTGGTCGCTGTCGGATTCGGTAACCCGTGTGGTGCTGACGGTGCCTGCTCCGGCGGATGCCAATAGTGAGGAAGTGACGCAGTTGCTATATACCGCCGCGGAACGCTGCTCGCTGGTGATCGATAACCCGCCGCCCGAAGTGTTCCTGGTGGATTTACAGCAGGGCATTCAGCTGTTTGAACTGCGTATTTACGCTGCGGAGATGGGACACCGGATGCCGCTGCGCCATGAGATCCATCAGTTGATCCTGGCGGGCTTCCGTGAACACGGTATTGATATGCCGTTCCCGCCATTCCAGATGCGTCTGGAAACCCTGGGCGGTAAAGCAACAAACAGAACGCTGACCTCTGCCGGACGTGGCCGCCCGGCGGGAAGTTTGTAATCCCCTCACCCCGGCTCTCTTTTCAGAAAGAGGGCCGGGACCGTTAAGCCTTACGCTCTGTCGACGGTAAAGGCGATCACTTCACTTAAGTTTTCCGCGCCCAGTGCCAGCATGATCAGGCGGTCAACGCCCAGCGCCACGCCGGAGCAATCCGGCATTCCTACTTTCAGCGCTTCCAGCAGATTCACATCAATGGGCTGCTGCGGCAGGCCGCGGGCGGCGCGCTTGCGGTTATCCTGCTCAAAGCGTTGCTGCTGTTCACGGGCGTCGGTCAGCTCGTGGAAACCATTCGCCAGCTCAAGCCCTTTGAAATAGACCTCAAAGCGTTCCGCCACGCGGTGATCTTCAGTGCTGATTTGCGCCAGCGCAGCCTGGCTTGCCGGGAAGTGATAGACAAAGGCCGGGCGATCTTTACCAATGTGCGGCTCGACGCCCATGGTAAACAGCAATTGCAGCAGCGTGTCGCGATCGTCTTCCGTGTCCGCAATATTGCTCAGATCCAGCTTCGCCGCCGCGTCGCGCAGCTGTTGCTTATCGGCAGAGAGCGGATCGATTTCAAGATGGCGCTGGAAAGCCTGCTGATAAGACAGGGATTCTGCTGCCGGGCACTCAAGGACCTGTTGCAGCAGATCGTCCACTTCATTCATCAGGCGGTACATGTCGTAATGCGGACGATACCATTCCAGCATGGTGAATTCCGGATTGTGGTGACGCCCCATCTCTTCATTGCGGAAGCTGCGACACAGCTGGAACACCGGACCGCAGCCCGCCACCAGCAGACGCTTCATATGGTATTCCGGGCTGGTCATCAGATAGAGGTTCATCCCCTGAGAATGGCCGGGGCCTACAAAACGGGTTTCGAACGGGAACAGATGAATATCCGTCACCGTCGCCTGACTCATGCAGGGCGTTTCCACCTCCAGTACACCGCGGTCGGCAAAGAAACGGCGGATCTCCGCAATCTTCGCGGCGCGTTTCAATAAATTGGGGATGGACGCGCTCGGCTGCCAGGTTGCCGTCTCGCTCATGGTAATTCTCCGTATGCTGATAAGGGCACGAAGTCTACCCGTAACCCGCCAGAGAGACAAATTTTGCACAGTAATTTATTGCCCGCGGCGGACAAATAAGACAAAGGGCCGGATCCATCAAACAGAGTGATAAATCACGCGGAAGATCGGCAAAAAAATCGAACGCATCAAATTTCCCTTCCTCCCGCAAGGTTATACTGCCTCCCCATAATGGAGCAGTGGACATGCTTTTGCGACGCCTGTTAAGGGCGACGCGGAATAACTAAAACCTGGAGGAATGTCGTGCAAACCTTTCAAGCCGATCTTGCCGTAATTGGCGCAGGTGGTGCGGGATTACGTGCCGCGATAGCCGCGGCGCAAGCGAATCCCAACGCTAAAATCGCCCTGATCTCAAAAGTGTACCCCATGCGCAGCCATACCGTGGCCGCCGAAGGGGGGTCTGCCGCCGTCGCGCAGGATCATGACAGCTTCGATTACCATTTTCACGACACCGTCGCCGGTGGAGACTGGCTTTGCGAGCAGGATGTGGTGGATTATTTCGTGCACCATTGCCCGACCGAAATGATCCAGCTTGAACAGTGGGGCTGCCCGTGGAGCCGCCGCCCGGATGGTTCCGTCAACGTGCGGCGCTTCGGCGGCATGAAGATTGAGCGCACCTGGTTTGCCGCCGACAAAACCGGCTTCCACATGCTGCACACCCTCTTCCAGACCTCGTTGCAGTTTCCGCAGATCCAGCGCTTTGACGAGCATTTTGTCCTCGATGTACTGGTGGATGACGGCGCGGTGCGCGGCCTTGTCGCCATGAATATGATGGAAGGGTCGCTGGTGCAGATCCGCGCCAATGCGGTGATCATGGCCACCGGCGGTGCCGGGCGCGTGTACCGCTTCAACACTAACGGCGGCATCGTCACCGGCGACGGCATGGGCATTGCGCTGAACCACGGCGTGGCGCTGCGCGACATGGAGTTTGTACAGTACCACCCGACCGGCCTGCCGGGTTCCGGCATTCTGATGACCGAAGGCTGCCGTGGCGAAGGCGGTATCCTGGTGAATAAAGATGGTTACCGTTATCTGCAGGATTACGGCATGGGCCCGGAAACGCCCCTCGGCGAGCCGAAAAACAAATATATGGAGCTGGGGCCGCGCGATAAAGTCTCCCAGGCCTTCTGGCATGAGTGGCGCAAGGGCAACACCATTTCGACGCCACGCGGCGACGTGATCCATCTGGATCTCCGCCATCTGGGTGAGAAAAAGCTGCTCGAACGTCTGCCGTTTATCTGTGAGCTTGCCAAAGCGTATGTCGGCGTCGATCCGGTGAAAGATCCGATCCCGGTACGCCCGACCGCGCACTACACCATGGGCGGCATCGAAACCGATCAAAACTGCGAAACCCGCATCAAAGGCCTGTTCGCGGTGGGCGAATGCTCCTCTGTCGGGCTGCACGGCGCGAACCGTCTTGGCTCGAACTCGCTGGCCGAACTGGTGGTCTTTGGCCGCCTCGCCGGTGAAAAAGCCATGGAACATGCCATGGGCGCACATCAGCCTGACGATAAGGCGCTGAACGCCCAGGCCGGTGATGTGGAACAGCGCCTGAAAGATCTCGTTAACCAGGAAGGCAGTGAAAACTGGGCGCATCTGCGCGACGAAATGGGCATGGCGATGGAAGAAGGCTGCGGCATCTACCGTACGCCGGAACTGATGCAGAAAACCATCGATAAGCTGGCGGAGTTGCAGGAGCGCTTCAAACGCGTGCGCATCACCGACACCTCCAGTGTGTTAAATACCGATCTGCTGTATACCCTTGAGCTGAAGCATGGCCTGAACGTGGCGGAGTGTATGGCGCACTCGGCGATGGCGCGTAAAGAGTCGCGCGGCGCGCATCAGCGTCTGGACGAAGGCTGCACCGAACGCGATGACGTCAACTTCCTCAAACATACGCTCGCTTATCGCGATGCTGACGGCACGACGCGTCTGGAATACAGCGACGTGAAGATCACCACGCTGCCGCCGGCGAAACGCATGTACGGCGGCGAAGCGGAAGCAGCCGAGAAGAAGGAGAAGGCGAATGGCTGAGCTACAAACCCTGAAAATCGAGGTGGTGCGCTATAACCCGGAAGTGGACAGCGCCCCTCACAGCGCGTTTTACGAGGTGCCCTTTGATGAGCAAACCTCGCTGCTGGACGCGCTGGGCTATATCAAGGATAACCTCGCGCCGGATCTCAGCTACCGCTGGTCGTGCCGCATGGCGATTTGCGGCTCCTGCGGCATGATGGTCAACAAGGTGCCAAAGCTGGCCTGTAAAACCTTCCTGCGCGAATACGAACAAGGCATGAAGGTGGAGGCGCTGGCGAACTTCCCGATTGAACGCGATCTGGTGGTCGATATGACGCACTTTATCGAGAGCCTGGAAGCCATTAAACCCTACATTATCGGCAATCCGCGTACACCGGATCAGGGGCCGAACACCCAGACGCCGGCGCAGATGGCGAAATACCATCAGTTCTCCGGCTGCATCAACTGCGGTCTGTGCTACGCCGCTTGTCCGCAGTTTGGACTGAACCCGGAATTTATCGGCCCGGCAGCGATCACCCTGGCGCACCGGTATAACGAAGACAGCCGCGATCGCGGCAAGAAAGAGCGTATGGCGCAGCTTAACAGCCAGAACGGCGTCTGGAGCTGTACGTTTGTGGGCTACTGCTCTGTCGTTTGTCCGAAGCACGTCGATCCGGCGGCGGCCATTCAGCAGGGGAAAGTGGAAAGTTCGAAAGACTTTCTTATCGCCACCCTGAAACCACGCTAAGGAGCGCATGATGACAACGAAACGTAAACCTTACGTGCGGCCGGTGCCGTCAAACTGGTGGAAAAACCTGCCGTTTTATCGCTTTTATATGCTGCGCGAAGGCACGGCAATCACTACCGTGTGGTTCAGCATCGTGCTGATTTATGGCCTGTTTGCGCTGAAGCATGGCGCAGAAAGTTGGGCGGGATTTGTGGGCTTCCTGCAAAACCCGGTGGTGGTGATCCTTAACCTCATCACGCTGGCGGGGGCGTTGCTGCACACCAAAACCTGGTTTGAGTTGGCACCGAAAGCCGCGAATATCATCGTCAAAGACGAGAAAATGGGACCGCAGCCGATCATCAAAGGGCTGTGGGTTGTCACGGCGCTGGTGACGCTGGTGGTGCTGTTTGTCGCCCTGTACTGGTAAGGAGGCCAGAATGATTAATCCAAATCCACAACGCTCTGACGAACCTGTTTTCTGGGGGCTGTTTGGCGCAGGCGGCATGTGGGGCGCGTTCTTTGCGCCGGTCATCGTGCTGCTGATCGGCGTGCTGCTGCCGCTGGGGTTGTATCCCGGCGACGCGCTCAGCTTCGAGCGGGTGCTGGCCTTTGCCCAAAGCCTCATCGGACGCGCCTTTATCTTCCTGATGATTGTGCTGCCGCTGTGGTGCGGCCTGCACCGCATCCATCACCTGATGCACGACCTGAAGATCCACGTGCCAAACGGTAAATGGGTGTTCTACGGCCTTGCCGCGATCCTGAGCGTGGTGACGCTGGTCGGGGTAATTTTCCTTTAAGTACAGTGCCGGGTCTGATGTTGCAGACCCGGTCACGCTTCGCAACGGCAAGCCGGGCAAAATTCCAGTGACGCTTTACACTTATCTGTAAATCCTGGAAGGAAAATACCATGCGTATATTGCCTGTCGTTGCCGTCGTTTCCGCCGCGCTTCTGATGGTGGCCTGCCAGTCTCCCACTCCTCCTCCCGGCGTAACCGTCGTGGAAAATTTTAATACCACGCGCTATCTCGGTACCTGGTATGAAATCGCCCGTCTGGATCACCGTTTTGAGCGCGGGCTGGATAACGTCACCGCCACCTACAGCCTGCGGGAAGACGGCGGGCTGAACGTTATTAACAAAGGCTATAACCCGTCGCGGGGTATGTGGCAATCGACGGATGGCCGGGCTTACTTTACGGGATCTAAAAACCGTGCGGCGCTGAAGGTGTCGTTTTTCGGCCCTTTTTACGGCGGCTATAACGTCATTGCGCTCGACAAAGATTATCGCCATGCGCTGGTCTGCGGGCCGGATCGCGATTACCTGTGGATCCTGTCCCGCACCCGCACTATTCCGGATAACGTGAAACAGGATCTGGTGAACACCGCAAAACAACAGGGCTTTGCGGTGGAGAAACTCATCTGGGTGGCGCAAAACCGTTAATGGGTGCTGAGTTTTAACCCGATGATCCCGGCGACAATCAGCACCAGGCTGATGATGCGCGCCGGGCTTGTGGATTCACCCAGCAATATCATGCCGGTAATGGACGCGCCGACCGCGCCAATTCCCGTCCAGATCGCATACGCGGTGCCGACCGGCAGCGTTTTCATCGCCCACGACAGCATAACAATACTGACGATCATGGCGCTGACGGTGATGATACTGGGCGTGAGACGGGTGAAACCATGGGTGTATTTCAGGCCGATGGCCCAGACAACTTCAAGTAAACCCGCAATAAGTAAAACGAACCAGGACATAGTTGGCTCCTGAGATGGGGCCGTCCCCGTTGAAGATGGCGCTTACAGGTCGTCCTGCAAGGCTTATGTAGAAGCGTATTCTTACCGCCAGACTTTACTATTTCAACTTTTTTATTTATCCAAAATTTTAACGGCTTAAAGCAAGAAATAGGCGCAGTTCGCAGCGGAGTTCCGTCATTTATCTTTTTTGTCTTCCCACTATGATGGTGTACTTTCAGATAAATGAAAGCCGTCACCCATTCTGACTGCGAAACCAAACATGTTCAAAATTTTATTGATTGACCGTTGTTGCTTCACCCGCTTCGGGCTTGAGAGCTGGCTCAATCAAAGTGAGATCTTTCCGGGACCGGTGCTGGTAACCGGGCTGAACAATTTAATGCTGGCCAAAGAACATGCCGCCCAGTGGCAGCCGGATCTGGTGATTGCCGATCTCTATGGTTTTGCGAGTGAATTACATCACGTGCAGCAATTAGCCTCGTTATTACACATCTGTAGCCAAAGCCCGTTGCTGTTATTATCGTCCGGGCATGATGCGCAGATGGAAAGCTATTGCCAGCAGTTCCCGCTCTGGGGTCGATTAGATAAGTCTGTACCGCTTGACGCACTTGCTCGCAGCATTAACGGGGCGCTGTGCTCACGGCCGACAGAAGATGTGAATCAGACGGTGACACCGCTGCTGACGCGGCAGGAAGAGAAAGTATTATCACTGTGGATGGACGGCACTAATAACCATTGTATCGCTCACCGGCTCGGTATTAATGGCAAAACGGTTTATACCTATAAACGAAATATCCGCATGAAGCTGGGCATGGGGAATCGTTTTACGCCGTTTTTGTCACTGCCGGAAAGCGGAAGCAACGGTACGGCAGAGGCCGTACCGTATGCTGCTGTTACTGCTGAGCTTTAGTGGCTGCACCAGAGATCGCGCTGCCGCCATCAGAAATATCTTCGCCTACGCCACGCGTGGTGTTACACGCGGTCAACACAGAAGAAAGAACCAGTACCGAAAAGATCGCAGCAATTGTTTTCTTAACCATAATATATTCCTTTTATAGCCAGTGTTATTTGTGTATAGCCTGTTAAGCATAGACAAAATTCCGGGCTATGGAGAAAAAGGCGATATTTTAGGAAGATTTGAAGTCAGCGGCCTGGCATTGCGCCACGCCGCTGAAGATAAGGCAGGAATTACTTAACGCGGGAAACGTATTCGCCAGAGCGGGTGTCCACTTTGATGACTTCGCCGGTCTGTACGAACAGCGGCACTTTAACCACGGCGCCCGTGCTCAGTTTGGCAGGTTTACCACCGGTACCGGCGGTATCGCCTTTCAGGCCTGGATCGGTTTCCACGATTTCCAGTTCAACGAAGTTCGGCGGAGTTACCGCGATCGGCTGACCGTTCCACAGGGTCACGATGCATTCAGCCTGATCCAGCAGCCATTTGGCGCTGTCGCCGATAGCTTTAGCGTCCGCAGACAGCTGTTCGAAGGTTTCGTTGTTCATGAAGTGCCAGAACTCACCGTCGTTGTACAGGTAAGTCAGGTTCATATCGATAACGTCAGCGCCTTCAGCGGAATCGGTGGATTTGAAGGTTTTCTCAACGCGAGTACCGGTCAGCAGACGGCGCAGCTTAACGCGTGCGAACGCCTGACCTTTACCCGGCTTAACGAATTCACTGGATTCCACCGCGTAAGGTTCGCCTTCGAACATGATTTTAAGACCGGCACGAAAATCGTTGCTATAGTAAGTCGCCATAAGGCCCTCTGAAATATTGTTAACTGGTATTAGCCAAAAAATGGCACACATTGTAACCCTAAACACCCCTTCCAGAGAAGAATGGTTATTGCAACTTGCCGATGTAATAACCGATCCTGATGAACTTCTGCAGCTTTTAAATATAGACGCCAGCGCAGAGCTGCTCGCGGGACGCGAAGCCCGTCGGCTGTTCGCCCTGCGCGTCCCCCGCGCATTTGCGGCGCGCATGGAAAAAGGCAACCCGAACGATCCGCTGTTGCGTCAGGTACTTACCGCGCAGGAAGAGTTTATCGCCGCCCCCGGCTTTACCACCGATCCGCTCGAAGAACAGCACAGCGTGGTGCCGGGATTGCTGCATAAATACCGTAACCGGGCGCTGCTGCTTGTTAAGGGCGGCTGCGCGGTAAATTGCCGCTATTGCTTCCGCCGCCACTTCCCGTACGCCGATAATCAGGGCAATAAGCGCAACTGGCAGGCCGCGCTCGATTATATTGCGCTGCATCCGGAGCTGGATGAGATCATTTTTTCCGGTGGCGATCCGCTGATGGCGAAAGATCATGAGCTGGACTGGCTGATCGGCGAGCTGGAGGCGATCCCGCATATTAAGCGTCTGCGCATTCACAGCCGCCTGCCGGTAGTGATCCCGGCGCGCATTACCGATACGCTGGCGGCCCGCCTGGCGCGATCCTCATTGCAGATCCTGCTGGTGAACCATATCAACCATGCCCGGGAAATTGACGACGCTTTCCGCGCGGCCATGACGCAGCTGCGGCAGGCGGGCGTCACGCTGCTTAATCAGAGCGTGCTGCTGCGCGGCGTGAACGACAACGCGCAGACGCTGGCGGATCTCAGCAATGCCCTGTTTGATGCGGGTGTGATGCCCTATTACCTGCACGTACTGGATAAAGTCCAGGGCGCGGCGCATTTTATGGTGAGCGACGAGGACGCGCGTCAGATCGTGCGTGAATTGCTGACCCTGGTATCCGGCTATATGGTGCCGCGCCTGGCGCGTGAAATCGGCGGCGAGCCGAGTAAAACACCGCTGGATCTGCAATTGCGCCAGCAATAAGCCTTCTTTAAGAGTCCGCATTCGGACTCTTTTTACCCCTCATCTCCCCTTATACTGCCCCGCGTTTTCTTGCCAAATCTGTGCCCTTCATCCGGTATATTGCCGCCCCTCATGGAGAATATAAATGCCCTTAACTATTCATGGACTGAACGCTGGCGTTATTCGTCATGACAATGATTTTGCTGCGCTGGCCCTGAAAATTAAACACGAGGCGAATAATGACAGCCTGCTGTTTCTTCCGCTGTTACCCCTGAAAGATCTGCTGCTGTGTCTTGAATATCATCTTCCCGTGAAAAGCGTACCCGATGACGCTGGCAGCACGCTGCACAGCAACGCGCCGGCGCTGGTCGAAGATGAACTGAGAAATGCGGATGTGCGCCTGCGGGTGGAAGGCGTTACGCTACTTGATGATACAGGCAACAGCCTGACGATAGCCTTCACCCTGAATACGGGCGAGACGCTGACCCTGAATATTGCGGATACGCAAATCCCGGCGCTGGTGAAACTGATTATTCATGCAATGAACAATGCCGGGCTACGAGCGCTGGTGGAAAGCGTGTCTTCTGTGCTGGATTTCCTGCCGCTGTATGACGTTGACAGCCGGGATAACGCGCAGCTGGAATACGACGCTTATCAGCATCCTGAGTGGAAATACCGCCTGTTCACCCATCATCTGGTCGTGATCTATCAGTATAAAAATACCGCAGGAGAAATACATACCAGCGGCTCGGTCATTAAAACGCGATCCCCTTCCGCGTCACAAGAAACCCAGGGCATCGTTAAACGTCTGCTGCGTTTCAGCAATCGCCTGCGCAAGCTGGATCACACACCCTGCAAGGTATTTGTCAGAACACTGGCGGCGGGAAATAAGGTCACGCTGACACAGGCGCAGTGCCTGCATGCGGTGCATAATCTGCGGTTACATGTGGAGAAATCGGCGGCCTGAAAACAGTGAACCCCGGAGCGGGGTTCATCTTAGAAGATGCCGGCGATCAGTTCGGGCACTTATACACCTGACCGCTCATTTCGCTGGCGGTCGGCACGAAGCTCGACATAAATCCCTGGGTCGGGCTGCTGACGTTGAAAATCACGTTGCCGCCCATTTTTGCCGCTTCGTTACGCAGGGCATTTGCCGCGCCGCGCATTGAGCCACCCTCTTCGCCATGCTGACCCGACAACCAGTTGCTTTGCGTACCGGTTGCGGTGCCCAGTAAACGACACTGCTCACTCGGTTTTTCTTCAACAAAACGAACGCTTTGCCCACCAGCGGTCAGATCGTTGCTGGCGCTACAACCCGCCAGCAGCAACGCTGCACCGACAATCCCTGCACCGACGTAAACGCGCATGTTATTCCTCGTGTAATAGCTGGACAACGTTGTCCGTGTCTGAACCTTATACTAAAAAGATGACCAAAAGAAAAACCCCCAGGCATTTCTGTCCGGGGGTTTGTCGGTCATATCACGTCAGAAGCTGTATTTTACGCCAATCATGCCGCCGTAGCTGTCATAGCTGTTATCGCCGGTAGCCATTGCCAGGCTGCCCCACGCCTTCAGTCCCGGCGTAATATTGCCGGACAGGCCCATCTTCATTTCATAGCGGTCAGCTGGCGTATCATCGTCATAGCGGGTGTTATCAATTTCCAGGCTGTTATCCGCCGTGCCGTGCCACCAGTTGATTTCCATAAAGGGCTGCACCACCTGCTGCGGGCTTTGCCGCCACAGACGCACCCCAAGGCGACTGGTTACGCCGTCGGCATCGTAGCCGCTGACGGACATACCCGCGCCGTCGCTGTGGCTGTCAGCATCGTAGGCGCTGTAAATGATCTGCGCCTGTGGTTGCAGGATCACCTGGCTTTGCTGCGCGGCATTTTCCGACAGCACAACGCCATAACCCGCTTCCAGCGAACCGCTCCAGACGCTGGAGTCGTACTCATCATCACCAACGCCGGACTGCCTGCTGCTGACGCTGTTATCGTACCAGCCGTACTGCAGCCAGCTGTCGACATAGAAGTGCTCCGGCTGTTTCACGTCGCTCAGCCATGTCCCATAGAGGCCAACGCTGTAACCTTCCACGCTCGCGTCCATGTTAAAGCGCGTTTTTCCTGCGCCATCGCTGACGCGATAGTATTTATCACTGTCTGCATCGCTGCGCTGCCAGCTGCCCATCACGCCAAAACGTATATCATCGCTGCCGTTGCTGGTCAGGCGTACGAGATCGCCGCCCAGCTGGACGCGAACGCTTTCCTGATCGACATCGAACTGGCCGCCAGCGCTGTTGTGGCTGGACTGGCCGCCGGTAATGCGTCCCCAGAGCGCAGGCGCGCCTTCACCACCCGGCTGTTGTCCATCATAGCGATCGTGGTATGTCTGGATCATCATATCGACTGCCGCCGTCTGGTTCGCCAGATAACCGGCCACTTCCGGGCGGATCATCGACCCATTGTCATCACCATTGTCTGGTGAAGGGGCGGGATCCGGATCTGGTGTCGGATCGGGGGTGGGATCAGGATTGGGGGTTGGCTCGGGCGTGGGTTCGGGCTCCGGCGTCGGCTCAGGATCCGGCGCTGGTTCAGGATTTGCCTCATCGCTTACCAGATACCAGTCGGTATCGGCGGTATTCTGCTCCAGACGATAAATATACTGCCCGGCGCTCATGGTGTGAGTTTGCCCCGCCAGTTCAAAGGCATCTTCCGACGTGTTGCCGCGCACATCCACCACTTTAATACCGTCGCCGGTGGTCAACGCCGCATCGCTGTCGCTGCCGGTATTGGTAAACAGCAGATCGGTTTTCGCGCTGCCCATTTCGACGTTATCGACAATCAGCATATCGCTCTGCGAATTCGCGCCACCTTCGTTGAGCACCACATCCATGGCGATGGTGCCGCCATTGGAGACATACGTACTGTTACCGGCAACCCCGGCGTCAGTGCTGCTGCTGATAACGAGCGTATCCCCCGCTTTATCATTAGCGCTCATATCAATGGTGCCGCTGTTGGTAAAGGTGCTGAGGCCCAGCAGTTGCGCCTGCATAATGCCGTCGTTGCTGGTGCTGTTAACGCTGTAACCCGTGGCATATTCCTTTGAGGTGTTGGTGCTGGTGATGTCGCTGTCTGCCACGCTGTCGAGCACGATTGTGCCGGTGTTGTTAAATACCCCGTTGCCGCCAAAACTGGACACCGCCACGGCTTTGGTATCGCGTGTACCGTCGCCGTCAGTATCCTGCCAATTGCGTAAATGCAGGTTGCCGCTGTTATTCAGGGTGACGTCATCGCCGCTGAGGGTCAGATTACCAGTGAGCGTGCCCTTGTTGTTGACCGTCACCGTCGGCGCGGTAATAACCATCGCGCTGTCATTCATCGCGCCGAGCGTGGCGGTGTCGTCGATGCTCATCGTCACGGCCTTCTGGCTGGTGGCGCTGACGCCCGTGGCATCCGCTCCCCAACCGCCGCTGGTCTGGGTATTGCCCCCAAGATTAATAACAATATCGCCGCTATTTTCACTGAATGCGTTAATACCCTGCGCCCCTTCCCCGGAAGCGGTTAATTGCAGATCTAAGGTGTCAATGGTAATACCGCTATTACCGTCGTTGAGAACATCGTTATAGACTTGGGCCTGAATACCTTTTGCCCCCGTTCCCTGCGCAGTAATTACCCCTGAACTGTTAATTGCCACATTATTATTTTGACCTTCCGCTGCATAAGCGGACATACCGATTGCATTAAAGCCCTGCACATTGATGTTGGCCAGCACATCCAAAGCTATATTTGTGTTAGCTGGCTCTGAAGCGAATGCCCCTAATGCCTCGGCTTTTATGCCAATACTATTGCCCGCAGACGCGTCGCCAACATTAATGAATAAATCCGGAGAGTCAATATCTACCGTCAAAGACTGATAGCCGTAGGCAGTAATACCGATGCTACCAGTACCCGTCAGCGTAATATCAGAAGCAGTATTATCAATGTGTAACTCCGCAATTTTATCATCAGCGATGTCAATACCTGCCGCATAATCGTTATCACTGGTAATATTCATTACGCTATCGTTAACATTCACTATAGCGCCACCGCCATCGTCGCCCCCAGTGTAGATACCTATTTGGGTTTCATCTAATTCAATATTCGCCGAGTCAACATTCATAATAAGTATTCCGGGTTCTTCGGAATCGGGAACGTTCCGGCCGAAATAGATACCTATATTGTTATTGTCGACGTCGGTGTCGACGCGGCTATCATAAGTCACACTCCCTGAAATTTTCATTTCAGCCGATCCGCCACCATTGTAATATTCATAAATGTTGCCGTTATTACCGCTGGTATAATCGTAAAGCGCATTCGCGTGCGCCGTGCTGCCCAACGCCAGCGCGACGCACATGGCGAGATAATTCGTTTTCATTGCATCCCTTCTCCTGAATATATTTGCGAGTGGTATAAATAAGCAAACGCATATTATTAGCTGCAAAAGGTTATTAGCATGAAGGATGCGTATATTAACATAAAATGTTATAGACAATATGAATCATTTCAGAATATATGAATTTACCGTAGCACTCACTTTAATTTAAGAACATCCTTAAAATAATGAGTTAGCACATTCATTTTGTTGGCATTTCTGTGTTTGTCAAAATATGTTCCTGGAATTATGGGTTCATCTGTTAATAATCACAAATCCAATATTATAATAATGATATATATTTAGAGAAGTTATACGCCGCGCAAAGAAAAACCCCCGGACATTGCTGCCCGGGGGTTTTCTTATTTCTGCGGGATGCAGAACAACATGATTACATCATGCCGCCCATACCACCCATGCCGCCCATACCGCCAGCAGCGCCTAAATCAGGGCCATCGGCTTTCGGCAGGTCGGTCACCATGCACTCGGTGGTGATCATCAGACCGGCAACAGAGGCCGCGTACTGCAGAGCAGAACGGGTCACTTTAGTCGGATCCAGGATACCCATGTCGATCATGTTGCCGTATTCTTCGGTTGCTGCGTTGTAACCGTAGTTACCGTCGCCGCCTTTAACAGTGTTAGCCACAACTGACGGCTCTTCGCCGCAGTTCAGCACGATCTGACGCAGCGGTGCTTCCATTGCGCGCAGCGCAACTTTGATACCGACGTTCTGATCTTCGTTCTGGCCACGCAGTTCGCTCAGTTTAGAAGCAACACGGATCAGCGCAACGCCACCGCCTGCAACCACACCTTCTTCAACCGCAGCACGGGTTGCGTGCAGGGCATCTTCTACCCGGGCTTTCTTCTCTTTCATTTCAACTTCGGTAGCAGCACCGACTTTGATAACCGCAACGCCGCCAGCCAGTTTCGCTACGCGCTCCTGCAGTTTTTCACGATCGTAGTCAGAGGTCGCTTCTTCGATCTGCTGACGGATCTGAGAAACACGGCCCTGAATGCTCGCTTCTTCACCCACGCCATCGATGATGGTGGTGGTGTCTTTGTTGATCACAACGCGTTTAGCCTGACCCAGGTCTTCCAGGGTGGCTTTTTCCAGCTCCATACCGATCTCTTCAGAGATCACGGTACCGCCGGTCAGGATAGCGATATCCTGCAGCATAGCTTTACGACGGTCGCCGAAGCCCGGTGCTTTAACCGCAGCGACTTTCACGATGCCGCGCATGGTGTTAACCACCAGGGTCGCCAGCGCTTCGCCTTCCACATCTTCAGCGATGATCAGCAGTGGTTTACCGGCTTTCGCAACGGCTTCCAGTACTGGCAGCATTTCGCGGATGTTAGAGATTTTTTTATCAGCCAGCAGGATGAACGGGCTTTCCAGTTCGATGGAGCCAGTTTCCGGCTTGTTGATGAAATACGGGGACAGGTAGCCACGGTCGAACTGCATACCTTCTACCACGTCCAGTTCGTCCTGCAGGCCGGTGCCTTCTTCAACGGTGATAACGCCTTCTTTACCCACTTTCTCCATGGCTTCCGCGATCAGTTTACCCACGGTTTCATCGGAGTTAGCGGAGATGGTACCAACCTGAGCAATGGCACGGGAATCAGAGCAAGGTACAGACAGGGCTTTCAGTTCTTCAACCGCAGCGATAACCGCTTTGTCGATGCCGCGTTTCAGATCCATCGGGTTCATGCCAGCCGCTACAGCTTTCAGGCCTTCGGTGATGATGGACTGTGCCAGTACGGTTGCAGTGGTGGTACCGTCGCCTGCCGCGTCGTTCGCTTTAGAGGCAACTTCTTTCACCATCTGCGCGCCCATGTTTTCGAACTTGTCTTCCAGCTCGATTTCACGTGCTACAGAAACACCATCTTTAGTAATGGTCGGTGCACCGAAAGATTTATCCAGAACAACGTTACGGCCTTTCGGGCCAAGGGTAACTTTCACTGCGTCTGCCAGTACGTTTACGCCGCGCAGCATTTTCACACGAGCGTCGTTACCGAATTTTACGTCTTTAGCTGCCATTTTCTTCTTTCCCTTAAATTCGTAGGTTCAGTTCGCGGGTGGGTTACGCTTCAACAATTGCCAGAATGTCGCTTTCGGACATGATCAGCACTTCTTGATCGTCAATCTTTTCAGATTTCACACCGTAGCCATCGTTGAAAATGACGATGTCACCAACTTTAACGTCCAGTGGCTGCACGCTACCGTTTTCCAGGATGCGGCCTTTACCGACAGCGATGATTTCGCCACGAGTCGATTTACCAGCAGCGCTTCCGGTCAGTACGATGCCGCCCGCAGACTTGGACTCAACTTCTTTACGCTTGACGATGACACGGTCATGCAACGGACGAATACTCATTGATAGCTCTCCTTTGAGAAAGTCAGTATCGGTTATGGATGACGCCGGCCTAAAGGTGGTTCCCGGCTGGTGACGTCAGAGATGGGGGTGCTTGATCAAGCCTTCAAGGGGCAAAAAGAAAAAAATTTTCTTAAGGGCGATAAAAAGTTGCCTGAAACAACGTCCTGCCAGAAGTGGGGAGGGAACACGCGGCGCTGATAAGGCCTGCTTATGCTACTATCGCCGCTCTTTGATGGCGGCAGGACAGGGTAATGAGCGGATTAAAACAGGAATTGGGATTAGCGCAAGGGGTGGGCTTACTCTCTACTTCATTATTAGGCACCGGCGTGTTTGCCGTTCCTGCGCTGGCGGCGCTGGTAGCAGGCGATAATAGCCTGTGGGCCTGGCCTGCGCTGATCGTGCTGGTGTTTCCCATCGCCATTGTTTTTGCCCTGCTTGGCCGACATTTTCCCAGCGCAGGCGGCGTGGCGCATTTTGTCGCCCTGGCCTTTGGCCCCCGGCTGGCGCGCGTCACCGGCTGGCTATTTTTGTCGGTGATCCCGGTGGGATTACCCGCCGCGCTGCACATCGCCACCGGTTTTGGGCAGTCGCTGTTCGGCTGGCACGACAGCCAGTTATTGCTGGCGGAGCTGGGCACCCTCGCCATCATCTGGTGGATTGGCTCCCGGGGCGCGCGCTCCAGCGCCAACCTGCAAACCCTGGTGGCGATTTTGATCGTCGCCCTGATTGTAGCGATCTGGATCTATGGCGATATTACCCTCGCGGCCATTCCCTTCCCGGCGCTGCCGGAGGTGGATACCCCGCAGCTGTTCGCCGCGCTGTCGGTGATGTTCTGGTGCTTCGTCGGGCTTGAGGCTTTTGCGCATCTGGCGTCAGAATTCAAACAGCCGGAGCGCGATTTTCCCCGCGCGCTGATGATTGGCCTGCTGCTGGCGGGAACCGTATACTGGGCCTGTACCGTGCTGGTGCTGCATTTTAATGCCTACAGCGCCGATCGCGCCGCCGCGACTTCATTGCCGGGCATCGTCGTGCAGCTGTTTGGCGTGAAAGCCCTGTGGATCGCCTGCGTCATTGGTTATCTGGCCTGCTTTGCCAGTCTGAACATTTATATCCAGAGCTTCGCGCGGCTGGTGTGGTCGCAGGCGCAGCACCTGCCGGACAGCTATCTGGCGCGCCTTTCGAAAAACCACATTCCGCGTAACGCCCTCAGCGCGGTGATCGGCTGCTGCATGCTGAGCACGCTGGGTATCTATCTGCTGGATATCAATCTGGATGCGCTGATTGTCTATGCCAACGGCATTTTCATCATGATCTATCTGCTGTGTATGCTGGCGGGATGTCGGCTGCTGACCGGGCGTTATCGTGCGCTGGCGGCGCTTGGCGGGGTGCTCTGTTTACTGCTGCTGGCGATGGTCGGCTGGAAGAGCCTTTACGCCATCATCATGCTGGCGGCGCTGTGGCTGTTTTTACCCAAACGGCGCGTGGATTAAACATGCCGGGCGGCGCTGTGCTTGCCCGGCCTACAATTGCTGGAACGGGTAATTTGTAGGCCCGGTAAGCGCAGCGCCACCGGGCAAAAGTAATTATTGATCGTCTTTATGTTCGAGGCGGTCACGCTGATCGTCTTTACGCTGGTATTCGCCATCAAAGGTCTGCCCGCCCTGGGTACCGGCGCTGAAACCGCCCCCCGGCATACGGGAAAAACGCAGATGCGGCATCAGGCGCAGGGTCAGCAGTTTCTGTACCGGCGGCAACAGCAGCAACAAACCGAGGAAATCGGTAAAGAAGCCCGGCAACAGCAGCAACAGCCCGGCGATGATCAGCGACACGCTCTTGATCATTTCTGCTGCCGGACTTTCACCCGCCGCCATTTTCTGCTGCATCAGCAGTAAATTCTTGAAGCCCTGGTTACGCACCAGCGACATCCCGACCACGGAACTGAAGATCACCAGCACCAGCGTTAACAGGACGCCTAAGACCTGGGCGACCTGAATGAAAATCGAAATCTCAATGTAAACATATAAAAATACGGCAATTAACGGTATCCAGCGCACTGGCTTCTCCTGTGTAAACCGCGGCTTTCGCGCCACGGTCAGTGTAATTTTGCGACACGCATGATCCTGTAATGGAGGCTTCATGCCAGAATTCAATCGGAATGCGCGACTATTTTTTGGCAATGATTGATCCGGTGATGTATTTCACAAATCAATAAAAGTACCGTATCAGCTAAGATAATAAGTGATCCAGGTTACGGCAATTCGCTATGATCAGCATATGATCCCGGTTACGTGGCTGATTAAGGAAATAATCGTCGGTCAGTAATCACACATAACCACAGATCTCCTGTGTGTTTGGTGCATTCATTCGTAGCTTTAATTTAAGAAGGTTCACATGTTAAACAACATTCGTATCGAAGAAGATTTGTTGGGCACAAGGGAAGTACCAGCGGATGCCTATTATGGCGTCCACACTCTGAGAGCGATTGAAAACTTTTACATTAGTAACAGCAAAATCAGTGACATCCCTGAGTTTGTGCGCGGCATGGTGATGGTTAAGAAAGCGGCAGCAATGGCCAACAAGGAGTTGCAGACCATCCCGAAGAACGTGGCTAATGTCATTATCGCCGCATGTGATGAAGTCCTGAATAACGGCAAATGCATGGATCAGTTCCCGGTTGACGTTTATCAGGGCGGCGCGGGCACTTCCGTCAACATGAACACCAACGAAGTGCTGGCGAACATCGGCCTTGAGCTGATGGGCCACCAGAAAGGTGAGTACCAGTACCTCAACCCGAACGATCACGTTAACAAATGCCAGTCCACCAACGACGCCTATCCGACCGGCTTCCGTATCGCGGTATACGCTTCGATCGAAAAACTGATCGATGCCATCCACCAGCTCGGCGAAGGCTTCCAGAATAAAGCCGTTGAGTTCCAGGACGTACTGAAAATGGGCCGCACCCAGTTGCAGGACGCGGTGCCGATGACGCTGGGCCAGGAGTTCCATGCCTTTAACGTGCTGCTGAACGAAGAGACCAAAAACCTGCGTCGTACTGCGGAACTGCTGCTGGAAGTGAACCTCGGCGCAACCGCCATCGGCACCCGTCTGAACACCCCGGACGGCTACCAGCAGCTGGCGGTGCAGAAGCTGGCGGAAGTCAGTAACCTGCCGGTCGTCCCGGCGGAAGATCTCATCGAAGCCACCTCCGACTGCGGCGCTTACGTAATGGTGCACAGCTCGCTGAAACGTCTGGCGGTGAAACTCTCCAAAATCTGTAATGACCTGCGTCTGCTCTCCTCCGGGCCGCGTGCAGGTCTGAACGAGATCAACCTGCCGGAACTGCAGGCAGGCTCCTCGATCATGCCAGCCAAAGTGAACCCGGTGGTGCCGGAAGTGGTAAACCAGGTATGCTTCAAGGTGATCGGTAACGACACCACCGTGACCATGGCTTCCGAAGCGGGTCAGTTGCAGCTGAACGTGATGGAGCCGGTGATTGGCCAGGCGATGTTTGAATCCATCCACATCCTGACCAACGCCTGTTACAACCTTCTGGAAAAATGCATCAACGGCATTACCGCTAACCGCGCCGTCTGCGAAAGCTACGTTTACAACTCCATCGGCATCGTCACTTATCTCAATCCGTTTATCGGCCACCACAATGGTGATATTGTTGGTAAGATCTGTGCGGAGACCGGTAAGAGCGTACGGGAAGTGGTGCTGGAGCGCGGTCTGCTGACTGAAGCAGAACTGGATGACATCTTCTCGCCGCATAACCTGATGCATCCGGTCTATAAGGCCAAACGCTACACCGATGAAAGCGAGCAGTAATTGTTCGCCACGCAAACAAAGGCACGTCAGATGACGTGCCTTTTTGCTTTTTAAGAGTTACTAAAATACAACAATCTAATATCAACTTGTTAATAAACAAGGCAGGCAACTATGTTTGGTGCAGAACTTGTTATCGTCCTTCTGGCGATTTATTTAGGGGCAAGACTTGGCGGGATCGGCATTGGGCTGGCCGGAGGATTGGGCGTACTCGTATTGACGCTCTTTTTTCAAATCCCGCCTGGCGCGATCCCCTTTGACGTTATCGAAATCATCATGGCGGTTATCGCCGCCATCGCCGCGATGCAGGTCGCAGGCGGCATGGATTACCTGGTCAGCCTCGCCGAAAAAATGCTGCGTCGGCATCCCAAATACATCACCTTTTTAGCGCCGCTGGTCACCTGGTTTATGACCATTCTGGCGGGCACCGGGCACACCGCCTTCTCCACGCTGCCGGTGATCACCGAAGTGGCGAAAGAACAGGGCATCCGCCCGTCCCGCCCATTATCCATCGCCGTGGTCGCCTCGCAGATCGCCATCACCGCCTCGCCGATTTCCGCCGCCGTGGTGTTCTTTGCCGGCATCCTTGAACCGCTGGGCGTCAGCTATCTGACCCTGCTGGCGATTTGTATTCCCACCACGCTGGTTGCGGTGATGCTTACCGCCGTGGTGTGTAACTTCCTCGGCAGCGAGCTGAAAGACGATCCGGTGTATCAGGAGCGACTGGCGAAAGGCGAAGTCAGCCTGCGCGGCAGCCAGGTGTTTAACATCAAACCTCATGCGAAGCGTTCGCTGATGCTGTTTTTAATCGGCATCGTCGCGGTTATGGTTTACGCCACCGCCATCAGCCCGACGGTAGGGCTTATCGCCAACCCGGTGCTGCCGCGTAACGAAGCCATTGTGGTGTTTATGCTGACCATCGCCACGCTCATCTGCCTGACCTGTAAAATTGATACCGGCGAGATCCTCAACGCCAGCACCTTTAAATCCGGCATGAGCGCCTGCGTCTGCGTACTGGGCGTGGCCTGGCTGGGCGACACTTTCGTGAAGCATCATATTGAAGATATTCAGACGGTGGCGGGCGATCTGCTGCATAACTACCCGTGGATGCTGGCGGTGGTGCTGTTCTTTGCCGCCACGCTGCTCTACTCCCAGGCGGCGACCACCAAAGCGCTGATGCCTGCCGCCCTGCTGCTGGGCGTCAGCCCGCTGACCGCCATTGCATCTTTCGCGGCGGTATCGGCGCTCTTTGTGCTGCCGACTTATCCGACGCTGCTGGCAGCGGTGGAAATGGACGACACCGGCTCCACCCGTATCGGCAAATATGTCTTTAACCATGCCTTTTTGATCCCCGGCGTTATTGCCATCACGCTGTGCGTGATCCTCGGCTTTATCGTCGGCGGCATCCTGTTGTAAATCTCGTTAAAAACGGGCCGTCCCGCGGCCCGTTGCATGAATCCCCGCCCGTCACCTGCTATAGTGCCTGTTTTCGCCGAGTCGAGATTGACGATGAACACGCCTGACGCTGTTGTTGTACTCTGTACCGCCCCGGATGAAGCCACTGCCCAGGATCTGGCAGCCAAAGTCCTGGCGGATAAACTCGCCGCCTGTGTCACCCTGTTGCCGGGCGCGACCTCGCTCTATTACTGGGAAGGGAAACTGGAGCAGGAATATGAAGTGCAGATGCTGCTGAAAAGCGATCTCGCGCATCAGGAGGCGCTGCTCGCCTGCCTGAAATCGCACCACCCTTACCAGACCCCTGAATTACTGGTTTTACCGGTTACACACGGAGATAGTGATTACCTCTCATGGCTCAACGCTTCCTTACGCTGATCCTGCTGCTGTGCAGCACATCGGCCTTCGCCGGGCTGTTTGACGCCCCGGGCCGTTCCAGTTTTGTGCCTGCCGACCAGGCCTTTGCCTTTGATTTTCAGCAAAACCAGCACGACCTGACGCTGCACTGGCAGGTGAAAGAGGGCTACTACCTCTATCGCCAGCAGATCAAAATCACCCCTGCCGGTGCGGAGATCGCTCCGCCGCAACTGCCTGCGGGCGAGATGCACGAAGATGAGTTCTTCGGTAAAAGCGAAGTGTATCGCCAGCGCCTGGATGTGCCGGTGACGGTGAATGCCGCGGGTAAAAATGCCACGCTCACCGTGACTTACCAGGGCTGCGCCGAGGCCGGGCTGTGCTATCCGCCGGAAACCAAAACGGTGCCGCTGACGGAAATAGCTGCCGCAACGCCTGCATCGCCGCTCCCAGCGAGCCAGCCTGCCGCCGCCGGTGAACTGCCCTTTTCCGCCCTCTGGGCGCTGTTGATCGGCATCGGCATCGCCTTTACCCCCTGCGTACTGCCCATGTATCCGCTGATTTCCGGCATCGTGCTCGGAGGCAAACAGCGCCTTCGCACAGGCCGCGCCCTGCTGCTGGCGTTCATTTATGTGCAGGGCATGGCGCTGACCTACACCGCGCTGGGCCTGGTCGTCGCTGCCGCCGGGCTGCAGTTTCAGGCGGCGCTGCAACACCCCTACGTGCTGATCGGGCTGGCGATCCTCTTTACCCTGCTGGCGCTGTCGATGTTCGGCCTGTTTTCCTTACAGCTGCCTTCCGCGCTGCAAACACGCTTAACGCTGTGGAGCAACCGCCAGCAGGGCGGCTCACCCGGCGGCGTCTTCGTGATGGGGGCCATTGCCGGGCTGATTTGCTCCCCCTGCACCACCGCGCCGCTCAGTGCCATCCTGCTGTACATCGCCCAGAGTGGCAACCTCTGGCTCGGTGGCGGCACGCTCTATCTGTACGCACTGGGCATGGGCCTGCCGCTGATACTGATCACCGTCTTTGGCAACCGCCTGCTGCCGAAAAGCGGGCCATGGATGGAGCAGGTTAAAATCGCCTTTGGCTTTGTGATCCTCGCTCTGCCGGTGTTTTTGCTGGAGCGTGTCCTGGGCGATACCTGGGGGCTGCGGCTGTGGTCGATGCTGGGCGTCGCCTTTTTCTGCTGGGCGTTTATCACCAGCCTTACGGCAAAAGCGGCGTGGGTGCGCATCGTGCAGGTTGTTCTGCTGGGCGGCGCGCTGATCTGCGCGAAGCCGTTGCAGGACTGGGCCTTTGGCGTAAGCGCCGCGCAGAACCTGCCGCACCTTAACTTTACGCCAGTGGCGGATCTGGATGCGCTGCATCAGGCGCTGGCGCAGGCGAAGGGCAAACCAGTCATGCTCGATCTGTACGCCGACTGGTGCGTGGCCTGTAAAGAGTTTGAAAAGTACACCTTCAGCGATCCGCATGTTCAGGAAGCGCTGAAAGATACCGTACTGTTGCAGGCCAACGTGACGGCGAACACCGCGGCAGATGCTGCTTTATTAAAGTCGCTGCATGTTCCCGGTCTGCCCACGATCCTGTTCTTTGATGCGCAGGGCAACGAACAATCCGCCTTACGGGTGGCGGGTTTTATGGATGCTGCGGCCTTCGCTGAGCATTTGCGCAATCGCCAGCCGTAAACGACACTGTGAATGGGAAAAACGGTTCAATAACGCAGGAGGACACCGTGCAACGCGAAGATGTTTTGGGGAACACTCTGCAATTACTTGAACTTAAAGGGATTGCTGATACCACGCCAGAGATGATCGCCGAACGTATCAATTATCCGCTGGATGAATTTTTACGCTTCTGGCCCGATAAAGACGCGCTGATTTATGATGCGCTGCGTTATCTGAGCACGCAGGTCGATACCTGGCGCAGGCAACTGCTGCTGAACGACGACCTCAGCCTCGAGCAAAAATTGCTGGCCCGCTATGGCGCGCTGAGCGAATGCGTCGCGAATCACCGCTATCCCGGCTGCCTGTTTATCGCCGCCTGTACCTTTTACCCGGATCCGGCGCACCCGATCCATCAACTGGCGGCGCAGCAAAAAAGCGCGGCCTATGAGTTCTCGCACGATCTGCTGCGAAAGATCGGCATTGAAGATGCGCCTATGGTCGCCAAACAAATGGAGCTGGTGCTGGAAGGCTGTCTCAGCCGGATGCTGGTTAACCGCAGCCAGACGGATGTCGACACCGCCCAGCGCCTGGCCGAAGATATTCTGCGTTTCGCCCAGTGCCGTCAGGGCGGCGCGCTGACCTGATCTCAGTGCAGCAAACCCGCCCAGGCTGACAGCAACAGACAGAGCGCCATCGCCCGCTGAAAGCCGCGCAGCGCCGCCGGAGTGCGGAAAATCCGGTTAACCGCATTGCCGGACAACGCCCAGGCGCTCAGGCAGATCACCGAAATCAGCAAAAACAACAGCGATAACAGGGTGATGTTCCGCAGCGGATGCGCCCCGTGCGGCGCAAACAGGCTCACCACCGCCAGCGCCATCATCCAGGTCTTGGGATTGATCAACTGTAACAGCGCCGCCGATCTGGCGCTGAAGGGCCGCTGCGCCTCGTCAAACTGCGCCGCCGGGGCGCGAAACAATTGCCAGCTCATCCAGCTTAGCCATAGCGCCCCCATCCAGCTCATCACCGTACGCACCAGCGGATAATCCCGCAGCACCTCCCCCGCGCCCGCGCCGGAGACAAAGACAATCAGGCTCGCCGCCAGACAGGCCCCCGCCACGGCAGGCAGCGTGGCTTTGACGCCAAACCGCTGGCTGCTGGCCAGAATGAGGATATTGGTCGGGCCGGGCGTGATGGACGCCACAAAGGCAAACAGCATAAACGGCAGATACGCAGACAACAGATTCACAGGCAGGGCTCCTTATAAGTGATGCCCTGACTGTGGCGTTATTTTGCGCGCGGGTCTGGAAGATTTGTGCACAGCCTGCGGTAATGCGCCGGTGACAGCCGGTAGGCACGCTGGAACCAGCGCCCGAGATGGCTCTGATCGGCAAAACCGAGCGCCGCCGCCACGCTGGCGGGCTGCTCCCCCTGCGCCAGCATCGCCCGCGCCTTCGCCAGCCGCAGCTGGATCAGCCAGGCGTGGGGCGACAGATGAAACTCCCGTTTAAAACAGCGCGTCAGCGTGAAGCGATCGGTGCCGGTTTCCCGCGCCAGATCGTCAAGGCCGATATTCTCCCCGACAAAAGCATACAGATAATCCCGCGCGCGATGGGCAATGGCCGCGCTCTGCACCTGCTCCGGCAGCCGTTTGCGCCACTGGCAGTGCTGTGTCAGCTGGCTTAACAGATTGTCCATGGTGCTGTGTTGCAGAATGCGCATCTCATCGCTGTGCAGCGCGGTAAACGTCTGCGCGATGGCCCGCACGAGCGCCGGTTCACGGGCAATGGTGCGGTTAAAATGCAGCGAATAGCTCGAAGGCACGGCGTCATACAGCCCGCGCAGGGTATCGGCGAGCCAGCGTTCATCCAGATAAAAAGTCAGATAGGTAAAGCCCCCCGCCACCGGCGCGTCGCCGTCGTGGATCTCGCCAGGCTCCAGTAAAAAGGCATCCCCCGGTGTACTGCGATGCCGTTCGCGGCGGCAGTGAAACTGCTGCGTGCCGGTCAGCGTCATTCCCACCAGATAGCTGTCATGCCAGTGCGGATCGTAGGCGTGCCCTTCAAAGTGCGCGCGGATCGTTTCTATGCCGGTTTCGTCGTGCTGCCGCAGCTCCAGCCAGTCTTGTGCCATATGTCCTCCCGGATCTCCGAGTGTAGCATTCACAGCCGCGTGGGGAATGTCTGGAAGATTTGTGCAGCCAGGCGAAAAATGGCTGAGATTGCAGCAAACTGCCGTAAAGTTAAGCAAATAAATGCGATTTCCGGAAATAAGGTTGACGCCGTAAAGCGATTAAGGTTTAATGCGCCCCGTTGCCCGGATAGCTCAGTCGGTAGAGCAGGGGATTGAAAATCCCCGTGTCCTTGGTTCGATTCCGAGTCCGGGCACCACTATTCAGAAAAACCCGCTTATGGCGGGTTTTTTGCTTTCTGGCATCCCATTTAATCGCTTCTATTTATTGCGTAGCGTTAAGCTCTCAATCAAATCCCCTAACGTCACCATTAACATCATGGGATCAATCTGCTGGCTTGCACTGGCTCAGGGTAGTGATCATTTTTTTTGCTCCCACGGGGCGGCAGTTTGCATGGTTTTTCGAAGCGACACATTCTGGGAAGGGATCTGACCCATCCGCATGATAAATTTCTGACAGGAATCAGGATCGATCATGATAATGCGCTGATCGATCAGCGCTTCTCCAGCGGCACGACCGATCATCTCTCCTTCGGCGGGCTTAATGCGCAAAGTCAGTGGTTCGTATTTAACTGACATAATGCGTTTCGCTGACATGATGTTGTCCTCCGGCATGCTTTCAGGTCAGTAATAATATCGTATGCAAAATACCAATGTTGTGACAGGGTTTATCTGTTCAACTCTGCTTGCCCGGCGGCGCAGGCTTGCCGGGCCTACATGATCCCGGCAAGCTTTTACAGCAGGCTACGCTTACACACCTTTTACCCAGCGCGGCGCTTTCATCATGTCGGCGAAATACCACACCAGTTCACACAGCAATCCTGTAAGAGTTTTCTCCATATCCGGCGGCAGCGACTGGCTGTTCAGTACGCGCGTTAAGGTCAGGCAGTATTCACAAAGCAGGTCGGATTCCGGTTCGAAACGCGGCGGTTCCGCAGGCGGGGTATCAACCGTGAGCGCCGGAATAAGATGCGGCGGGATGGCATCATTGAGCGTGGGTTGCAGCAGCGTCAGACAGGCATTGAGTCGCCCGCACATGGCGAGGCGCAGCGCCGTATCATCGCTTTCAATCAGCGCTTCGGCGAAGTGCTCGCAGTGATCCGCCAGCACGGTGAAATCTGTATCTGCGGTGAAGGGAACGGTAAGTAAGTTATTGGACTGCTCTATATAGGTAGCCATAAGGGTAGACTCCAACGAGGTTTTATAACCCACCACGTAAGAGACCAATCTTATGGGTGGTGGGACTGAACGGAGTTGGTCTTACCGGTCTCGTTGGCTACCGGCGCACCTTGCGGCGCCCCCGTTCAGCCCACCATTGAGATGTAGCAGAACGCACGACATAAAAATCAATGTCGCCAACGAGTTAACATCAGGAGACCAATCCCGGCACCTGATTTTGCAGGTGCGGGAAGATGCTACTGCCAGACGCGATTAACGGCAAGCGGAAACAGTAGCGCGATTTGCGGCGCGCCTCGCAAAGACGGTCCAAAAACTGTCGTACCCTTTCGGCGATGTTAACAATGCCTTCTGCGCACTCTGCTGGCGTTACTGGTGACAGTTTATCTGCGAGTATGTTGAACACCTCATGCCCGAAAGTTATACTTTGTATAAACAAATGGGGAGTTCGCGATGAGCATTGCAATCAAAAAATGGGGAAACAGTAATGGCGTTATCCTTCCCGCCCTGCTTCTCAGGCAACTGGGTGTCAGCGCTGGTCAGTCTCTGGATGCAGAAGTCCGGGACGGCGCGCTTATTCTGACGCCAGTACGTCAACGCTATACGCTTGAAGAACTGGTCGCACAGTGCGATGCCAGCGCACCAGCAACCAGCGAAGAAGAAATATGGGGTAAGGATGCGCCAGTGGGGAATGAAATATGGTAAAGCGTAAGCAGGGATGGCAGCGCGGCGATATAGTCATGGTTGATTTTAATCCTGCTGTTGGCAGCGAACAGCGGGAACCACGTCCGGCATTGATTCTTACGAAAAAACTGTTTAACGATTTGGGCATGGCGTTCGTCGCACCGGTTACTCAGGGCGGTAATTATGCCCGTCATGCCGGGTTTACCGTTTCGCTTTCCGGCTCTGGCAGTAAAACGCAGGGGGTGGTTCTTCTCAATCAGGCCCGGATGATTGATCTCAACGCCCGCGACGCCCGGTTTGTTGAAGTCCTGGACGAAGCCGTTGTTAACGATGTTCTGCTCAGATTCTCCACCCTCGTCGAAGCAGATTAAGCCGCTCACCCGCACCCCACCTTTCTCCCCAGCAGTTCCGGCCACAGCGCCGCCCAGTTTCCACCGTGATCCATTCCGGGGATCACCGCCACCTGCGTACAGCGCGGGCCGGTCGCCTGACGGAAACGTCCGGCCACGGCGGGCGGTACGGTACTGTCATTTGCGCCGCTGTAGTGGATCTGCGGCAGGTTTTTCAGGACCGGGGCAACATCAATGGCGCTCTGCGCATCCGGCATCGCGGTGACATGATGCAGTGCATTCACATAAGCCACATCCAGATTGCCCGCCACCGTGCGCAGCGCGATGACGTCCTGCCTGCGGGCCGCCAGCAGCGCGGCGATATTGCCGCCGCCGGAATAGCCCACCAGCTCAAACTCCGCCTGCGGATATTGCGCCTTCACCTGGCTTAACGCCGCGTTCATCGCCGCCACGACCGCGGCGGAAAAACGCTGATCCGTCCATACCCGCGGCTGACAGGCGGCGGGCAGCGGCGGGCCGATAAACTGACAAGGGCGCGCCAGATACAGCACGTTCGCCGACGGATCCGCCGCCGCCAGTTGCAGGCCCACCGGGTTACGCGGCGTCGAATCGTCAGACGGGCGCGTGCGGCTGACCCAGGCAAAACCATCCCCTTCGATATATACCCGCAGACGCGTAACCGGCGGCGTGATGCGCTGCCAGCCGCGCACAGTAATCCAGTCCGTGACGAATTCTCGCGCCGTCAGCTGGCGTTTTTTCGCAAGTGTGCTAGCAGTCTCGCGGGGATCCGAGGTAGTACAGCCGCTTAACAATAAAACGAAGCTAATCAATAA
Source organism: Enterobacter sp. SA187 (assembly GCF_001888805.2). NCBI lineage: Bacteria > Pseudomonadati > Pseudomonadota > Gammaproteobacteria > Enterobacterales > Enterobacteriaceae > Enterobacter > Enterobacter sp. SA187. Next base: position 1,552,846 of record NZ_CP019113.1, on the reverse strand, counting down.
CACAGCTTTAAAATACCCACGATTTATTACCATTTCCTGGCTCCACGCGAGAGAGGTTTAAGTTAAATATTAAAGTACGCCTTAATTCCGCCGATAAATCATTAAGCACCGCTTATTGTTTTGTTAGCCATTAAGTGGGTGTTCTGCGCCGGAGACAAATTCAGATTAGTCTGAACAGTGTTACTACCCGCACATACTTTTTACAAACAGCGCGACATCGCAATGGTACATCATGAATAAATTACGTATCTGCCAGCAAGGATCTTTGCTGGTTGCTTTAACCTCCGCGCAAGGACTGCTGGCACCACACGCACTCGCTATATCGAGTGATTACACCATTAATACCCCACAGTCCGATGTGCAGATCGCCAACGCTTACGATCGGGTCATTATTACCGATCAGGGTTCTGCCACCGCTCCCCCCAGCGGCTCCGCGCTTCATGTCATGCAGGGTATATCCGTTAATACGCTGAATAACGACGGTAGCATCAGCGCTGATAATGCGAATATGTATACGCAGTCTAACGGTATCTGGAATGAAGGCACTATCGGCACCCTGAATAACACCGGCACCATTACCTATACAGGTAATAATAACGCTGGTAATAATGCTGCGGTCTACAATACGGGTGAGATCGGTACCTTTAATAACGAGGGTACAATTAAGAGTGCCTATATAGGGATCCGCAATGACGGCCTTATTAACACGCTGACTAATAACAGTAAAATTAGCGGCTCCCTTGTCGGGTTATATAACCGGAATAATGCCGCTATTAACAATAACGCAGGCAGCGTGATCATTAACAACGGTCTGATCAGCGGTGCCTACGGGATCTACAGTTACAATTATCTGAATAACACCAGCACCCTGAATCTGGTAAACAACGGCACTATTACCGGCACAACCTATGCAATTCATGCCTCCGGTAATAATGGCTCCGCCATGGTGCTGGCCAACAGCGGCACGATCAAAGGCACGTTACGCTCCGATAACGGCGCGTCGCTGGAAATTATCGGCGGTAGTAATAATAACGTGGGCGTACTGACCGGCACCAACGGCATCGGTAAGATCCAGAGCGCCAGCGATGTCTTCTTCCGCTCCGGCTCGCTGCTGCTGAATGATAACATCAACACGCCAGGCACTGTGGTGAACGACGCAGCCAGTCTGCAGGTGAACACCCCGCTGAATATCACTGGTAATTACCATCAGAATGCCACTGGCGCGCTGATCCTTGGCGTGGCTGATAATGCGATCGCGACCGGCGATAAAGCTGCCGACACCAGCTATGGCCGTCTGGTTGTCAGCGGCGCGGCTACCGTTGATGCTGGCTCCAGCGTCTCCCTCGCGCGTACCGGCAACACCTATCAGTTTGCGGCGGGTCAGCGTTATGTGGTGATCGACGCGAACAGCGCTAACACAAACTACAACGCCGGGACACTGAACTATAAAGCCGCAGGCTATGACGGCCTCGTGACAGGTTCCACCGTCACCGATAATACGAACAGTGCGCTGGTGGTAACCCTGGAAAAACCACCGGTCGTGGTTACACCGCCTGAAGTAAGCGTGCCTGTCGAGACGCCGGTGGTGGTCACGCCGCCTGTGGTCATCACCCCGGTGGAAACAACGCCTGTTGTCACGACACCCGCCGAAAAACCGCCGGTCGTTACCGTGCCGGAAGTGACCACCCCGGTCGTCACTACCCCGGTATTGCCGCCTGTGGTGGTGACTCCGCCGGTGACTGCTCCTGCTGAACCGCAGCCTGCTGAGCCAGTACGGGCAACCACGCCTAACGCCACGGCGTCGCTGGGTGGTCTGGCGAATTACTCCGGTATCTCTCCGCAGCTGCTTGAGCTTTACAACGCCTCGCTGGCCATTGACGGCGAGCAGGAAGCGAACCGCGTCGGCGAACGTCTGTCCACCGGGCAGAGCATCAGCGCCAGCACGGCAACCGGCGTGGCGAACTCCACGGCGATGTCGGTGGTGGGCAATCATATGGATACCGTGCGTAATCCGCAGACGGCGGGCGCCAGCGGGGTATCCACCGGTGATGACTACAGCAACTGGATCGTCTGGGGCCAGCCGTTCGGCGGTTATGCCCGTCAGGACACCACCGACGACGTCAGCGGCTACAGCGCGAAATTCGGCGGCCTGATCCTCGGTGCCGATCGCGCGCTGGGCGACGACTGGCGCGTGGGTGCAGCGATGAACTACAGCAACACCTCGGTGCACGGCAAAAACAACCTGAGCGGCAACACCTCAACCGCTGACAACTACGGCGTGATTGGTTATGCGGCTTACACCGGCAATCCGTGGTTCCTGAATCTGTCTGCGGCAGTGAACCGTCAGAACTATGACTCGGTGCGTCGTGCTGATTTCACCGGCTTCTCCGGCACGGCGAAGGGCAAATTCAACGGTCAATCCGTCACGCTGCAAAGCGAATTCGGTTATCCGCTGACGTTGCCTGCGCAGGTCGTGGTCACGCCGCTGGCTGCACTGGCTTACAGCTATCAGCATGTTGATGGCTATAAGGAAAGCGGTGGCAACGGCATGGCGCTGGACGTTGATGCCTCGCACTCCCAGTCCGTAATCAGCGATATCGGCGTCCGCGTGCAGAAAACCGTGGATACCCCGCTGGGCGCGCTGACGCCGTTTGCGCAGATCTCCTGGATCCACCAGTACGATAACCGTCGCATGAGCAATAATGCGTCCTACGTGGCCGATACCCTGGGCGAAACCCAGTTCACCACCAAAGGCGCGTCGCCGGTGAAAGATATGGCGGGACTGGCAGTGGGCACCACGCTGTACAGCGCCAATGATCTGACCATCGACGCCCGTTACGATGTTCAGGCCAGCGATACTTACCAGGCGCACACCTTCAGCCTGCGTTTAAACAAATCGTTCTGATTTAATTCCACGGGGCCGGTAACGGCCCCTGTTATTTTCAGGTTGTCTCCGCGGCCGTTCCGGTCAATAGTTAAGGTTTTCATCCGGATGAAAACCCATGCCATCCTCTCTGTTAAAAGTCGCAGCCCTGCTGCTGGCGCTGATTGTTGTCTACACCGGTATTTACGCTGGCGATAAAATTACCTGGCTGATGGAAGTCACGCCGGTGCTGATCCTCATTCCCCTGCTGTGGGCCACCCACGCGCGCTATCCCCTCACCCCCTTGCTGTATACGCTGATTTTTTTCCACGCCATTATTCTGATGGTCGGCGGTATGTATACCTACGCGAAAGTGCCGATTGGCTTTGATGTGCAGGCGTGGCTCGGGCTTGACCGCAACCCCTATGACAAACTCGGCCACTTTTTCCAGGGGCTGGTGCCGGCGCTGGCAGCGCGGGAGATCCTGGTGCGCGGTGCCTTTGTGCGCGGGCGGAAAATGCTCGGCTTTGTGGTGTGCTGTATTGCGCTGGCGATCAGCGCCATGTATGAGCTGATCGAGTGGTGGGCGGCACTGGCGATGGGCCAGGGCGCGGACGATTTCCTCGGCACCCAGGGCGATCCCTGGGATACCCAGTCAGACATGTTCTGCGCGCTGCTGGGTGCGCTGACCACGGTGCTGCTGCTGGCGCGTTACCATCAGCGGCAGTTATCCCGTTACCTTAACGCGGCCTAACCTCTATACTCTGGTCATCATTTCCCGACGGGCATTTATGATGACTCCAGCACTGACCCGCTCATGGCGGCTCCCCGGCGCGATAACCTGCACCCTTATCGCGCTGGCGGCTCTTCTGCTGTTGCACCACCACTGGGGCGCTTTTTTGCAGTGGTGCCTGAGCACGCAGATCACGCTGCACCGTTATCTGGTGATGTATCTGCTGCAACTCAATAATCATCAGCTGAGCGGCGGCCTGTGGCTGCTGGTCGGCGCGTTCTTTTACGGCGTGCTGCACGCCATCGGGCCGGGGCACGGCAAATTTATCGTTACCACCTGGCTCGGCACTAATCAGGAAAGCCCGCTGGCGGCGCGGCTGATCCCGTTTTTCGGTAGCCTGTTGCAGGGCGTCAGCGCCATTGCCTTTGTCTTTATCCTCGCCGTTGGCTTTAACCTGGCGTCGGGGGATCTGAGCCAAAGCCGCTGGTACGTCGAAAAAAGCAGCGCGCTGCTGATCGGCGGCTTCGGCTGCTATGTGATCTATCAGGCCGCCAGAAGCCTCCCCACGCGCGGACTGCGTATCCATCGCATGAAACCGCTTCACACAGGACACGCGCCGGACTGCGGCTGTGGTCATCATCATGGCGTGGGCTTAGCCACCAGCGGCGACTGGAAAACGCGCGCGGGCGTGATGCTCTCTATCGGCGCGCGCCCGTGCAGCGGGGCGATCATGATTTTGCTGTTTTCGAATGCGCTGGGCATGGTCAGCTGGGGCATGGCAGCGGTGATGACCATGTCGCTCGGCACCGGTCTTTCGATCATCGGCCTGTCGCTGGCGGTACGCTATGCCCGCAACCGTACGGCGGCGCTGTTTGGCGGGCAGCGCCAGACATGGATTGTTCCGGCGCTGAAAATCGCCGGGGGGATGGCGATAATCCTCTTTGCCTCAGTGCTGTTTTTAACGGTAATACCGGTGAGCGCGAACGGGGATTTTATTGCGGCGGGATGTTAACCCTCTCCCATGGGGAGAGGGCCGGGGTGAGGGGAAGATTACTCGTCAATACGCGGGTGCTGCTGCACCAGACGGGTACGCTTCTCCTGCAGTTCAGCGATCTCCTGATCAATATCTTCGATTTTCTGCTCGATATTGTCGTGATGCTCACGCAGGATCTCACGGGCTTCCTGAATGTCCGACGCCGCCGGGGTTGCGCCGCGCAGCGGGCGGTTCGCCGTCTCTTTCATGGTAATACCGGTAATCAAACCAATCACCGCCACCACCATCAGGTAATAGGCAGGCATCATCAGGTTCTCTGAGCTTTCCACCAGCCAGGCGGCCAGGGTTGGCGTCAGACCGGCAATCAGCACCGAGATATTAAAGGCGCTCGCCAGCGCGCTGAAACGGATATGCGTCGGGAACATCGCCGGTAAGGAGGAGGCCATCACGCCGGTGAAGCAGTTCAGGATCACCGCCAGCATCAGCAGCCCGGCAAAAATCAGGCCGATGATATTACTGTTGATCATAATGAACGCCGGAATAGCCAGCGAGAACAGCGCCACGCTGCCCAGAATGATAAACGGGCGGCGGCCAAAACGGTCGCTCAGCAGGCCCATCACCGGCTGCACAAACAGCATCCCGATCATGATGGCGATGATAATCAGTACGCCATGATCTTCGGAATAGTGCAGGTTATGGGACAGGTAGCTTGGCATGTAGGTCAGCAACATGTAATAGGTCACGTTGGTGGAGATCACCAGACCAATACAGGTCAGCAGGCTGCGCCAGTGTTTGGTGGCAATCTCTTTGAACGAGACTTTCGGCCCGTCCTGCAACCCTTCGCGATCGCCCTGCTCCAGCTTATCCACATGCTGCTGGAACGCCGGGGTCTCTTCCAGCGCATGACGCAGATAAAGACCAATCAGACCCAGCGGCAGCGCCAGGAAGAACGGCAGACGCCAGCCCCAGTCAAGGAAGTTCTCTTCACCGACGACGGTGGAAATCAGCACCACCACGCCCGCGCCCAGCACGAAACCGGCAATGGAGCCGAAATCCAGCCAGCTGCCCATAAAGCCGCGCTTACGGTCAGGAGAGTACTCCGCCACGAAGATTGACGCCCCGGTGTATTCGCCGCCAACCGAGAACCCCTGCGCCATTTTACACAGCAACAGCAGGATCGGCGCCCAGATGCCTATAGAGGCATAAGAGGGGATCAGACCAATACAGAAGGTACTGACGGACATGATGACAATCGTCATGGCGAGTATTTTCTGACGGCCATACTTATCGCCTAACATGCCGAAGAACAATCCGCCCAACGGACGAATAAGGAAAGGTACAGAGAAGGTCGCCAGCGCAGCGATCATCTGCACGCTGGGGTTAGCATCCGGGAAGAAGACCTTACCGAGCGCATAAGCAACAAATCCATAAACACCGAAATCAAACCACTCCATCGCATTACCGAGCGATGCGGCGGTGATTGCTTTGCGAAGTTTCCCATCATCAATAATGGTCACATCGCGCAGCGTGATTGGCTTTACTTTTTTCCTTTTTAACATTCTTTATCCTCATGGACTTTGCCCTGAACGCACAGCCGACGGAAGCGTAAAAACTCTCGTCATTACACTACACAGTTAATGGTTGCCGGGTGATTGCGTTCTTTAATATCAAGCGTAGCAGGTTTGGTTACGTAAGCTGGTTAAAGTCTGGACAGCCAAACCTGTTGACGCCTGTTCGGGCAGTTAATGACCTCTTTACCCTAACAGGGTTTAAAACCGTGATCAACTTCACACATATTTACCCACCGCTGACAAAACCCTCATTTTTATGGGAATAAGGTGATCCTCAAACGAATCGCTAACCCGGTCAAAAACACCTTATTTTTACAACTCATTTACAGGCTTTTTAATATCTGGAGCCTTTAAGAAACTTTACGTGAAATATGTGATCCAGATAACTAAAACACTGTTTCGTTTTCATTGAATCAATATTCCGATGACTGCATCATAGCGCCAGGCACACTTAAAGAGGAAAGCACTGGCGGCACCTGTCGGCATATAACGCGATCCCCGCGATGAGATAAACGCAACTCATCAGCGAACTATCTGATTGATTTTATTAATTTTACATTTTTTAGCTTTTATCGCGCGCATGGCGCGGTGAAGCGTGAGGATCTTCAATGAAAATCAAGGCCACGATCGAACGCATCCCCGGCGGGATGATGCTGGTTCCCCTGCTTCTTGGGGCAATTCTAAATACCCTGGCACCGGATACCGGCGCTTATTTTGGTTCCTTCACGAAAGGAATGATCACCGGTACGGTGCCTATTCTGGCAGTGTGGTTCTTTTGTATTGGCGCCTCCATTGATTTACGCGCTACCGGCACGGTACTGCGTAAATCCGGTACGCTGGTGATCACTAAAATTGCCGTGGCATGGATAGTGGCAATGATTGCCGCCACCTTTATTCCGGAAACCGGAATTCAGGCGGGCTTCTTTGCCGGGCTGTCGGTGCTGGCTATTGTCTCTGCCATGGATATGACCAACGGCGGCCTGTACGCCAGCCTGATGAACCAGTACGGCACCAAAGAAGAGTCTGGCGCCTTCGTTCTGATGTCGCTGGAATCCGGCCCGCTGATGACCATGGTGATCCTCGGATCCGCCGGTCTGGCCTCCTTCGAACCGCATCACTTTATCGGCGCGGTCCTGCCGTTCCTGATTGGTTTTGCGCTGGGCAACCTTGATCACGATTTCCGCGCATTCTTCAGCAAAGCGACGCCGGTGCTGATCCCGTTCTTCGGTTTCGCGCTGGGGAATACCATCAACCTGAATGTGATCTTGAATACCGGTCTGCTGGGGATCTTCCTGGGCGTGGCGGTCATCATCATTACCGGTATCCCGCTGATCCTGGCGGACCGCTGGATTGGCGGTGGTAACGGTACGGCGGGCGTGGCAGCGTCATCGGCGGCAGGCGCGGCGGTGGCAAACCCGGTGATTATCGCGCAGATTAACCCGGCCTTCGAACCGGTAGCCGCATCAGCTACGGCGCTGGTGGCAGCCAGTGTGATTGTGACGGCGATTCTGGTGCCCATCATTACCGCGCTCTATGCGAAGCGCTATGGCAACCCGCAACAATCGCCTGCGGCGGTTGAACAAGAGAAAGCGACAGAGTCGCTGCATCACTGACAGACTATTTCCCCTCTCGCCTGGCGGGAGGGGAATTACACGCCCTCGCTAAAGACTTCCTCCACCAGCGCCGTCGCCAGACGCGTCGCAGAACAGAGCCGCGGCATACCCAGCGCCACCGTTTGCCAGCTTTGCGTCACTGACCAGCACACCGGATGACGATCGACATCGCACCAGTCCCCCAACCAGCCCAGCAGATCTTTATTATCCATCAGGCCCGGCGTGGCGGGTGTGGTTAACCATTGATGATAGAAATGGCGGGTGGCCGGTGACGCCCCTATCCCCTGCGCCATAAAATCGGCGGCCATAATGCGCAGATTGTCTTTCAACAGGCTGGACACTTCCGGCCGGGTTAAGCGGCAGGCATCGCCAAACGCGCCCCAGCGCAGCTCTTCCAGCGCGATAAAACAGCGTCCGGCCAGCGACCAGCCATCGTATTTCCCGGCGCGCCAGCGGGTAAAAATCTGCTCGCTGTGCAGTCCGGCCTGCACCATCAGCCCGCGCTGGGTCAGGGCTTTCTCTTTCGAGGCGGCGCGCAGACTGAAATGCGCCAGCATATCGTCATACTGTTTTTGCAGCGCGGCAGACAGCCCGGGGCGACGTTCACTGTTCTGCTGCAACATCGTCAGGCGCTGCGTGATACGCGCCAGCGCCAGCTGACCCGGATCGAACATGCTGGCGAGTTTTTCCACCAGCCCGAGACGCAGCGCATCGTTTTCATGATACATGCCGGACATCGCCCACGGACGCAGCTGCGTCTGGGTCATTATCTCCTGCGTCAGCCGTTCGCGAAACGCCTGTTGCTGGGGCACGATTTGCGTCTGCCGGGGGGCATCAATGCCCTGCACCAGATCGACAATAAATTTTGGCTGGATGCACTCCAGCGTCTGCCCGGGTCCGTCGAGAAGTCGGTTTTTCATGGTTGATCTGCCGCAAACAGGGTTTGAATATCATCGCGCAGCAACCGGGCATCTTCGTGGATCCAGTTGGCAGTGGTGATGCATTGCCGGAGATGCTGACGCAGCGCCGCCGCCGTCGATTCATTCTGCTGACGAATCGCCAGGCTGTCACGCAGGCTTTCCTGTAACCCCGACAAACTGTGCGAAAACTCGGCGAAAAAGGTCGCCATCCCCGCCGTTACGGACACATCAACCTGCGCCGCCAGCGCCTTACGGATCTGCGCGCAAAAATGCGCGACGTGATTAATCAGGTTCTGGTGCAGCGAGGTCACGTCGATAACGTAACGGGTACGGGTGACGACATAATCATTCCAGCCCCAGCCCGGATTGTTCAGCCAGCGCGACATGCTGTCCCGCACGCCGCTGACGCGCGACTGCCCGGCAGGAATATCTTCGGCGGCGATGGCATCCACAAACAGTTGCCGCGTATTGAAGTTCAGCGTGCTGGCCTGAAACGCCGGTAAGCTGATGCGCGCGCGAAAACCGGCGTGGCTCAGCTCTTCCTTTATACGGGTTTCAATCGGGCGCATCGCATCCTGTAACGACCGGGTCAGGGTGTACTCCAGCTGATCGAAACGCTGCGCCAGTTCCCGGCTGATGCGATCCTGCGCGCCCAGCAAAATCACCTCGCAGGCGGAGCGGATTTTACTCAGCGCCACCTGCGCCTGGCTTTCATCCTCCAGCACCAGTTTACCGACGCCAAACTCCTCGTCAGCGTTAATAAGCGTGGCCTCTTCCGGTCGCTCGCTGTGGGTAAAATAGTGGTCGATCTCGCTGATAATGGTCGCCTGCTCGCCATTGATAAAGCGATCGGCGGCAGCCAGCGCATCTTCCACTTCATGATTCACTTCGTCGCTGACCCGCTCCTGGCAGGCGTGCAGCAGACGGGTATCCTCTTCCAGCCGGGCGATATTCTGCTCCAGATTTTCCAGCGCCACCGTCAGCCCCTGATAGCGAAAATCCAGATACTCGCGGGCGCTCTGGGCATAATTGAGCAGTTTGTGCGAAGCGGATCGCAGCGCATACAGCGAGGCATTGGCATGGGCGGCGTGCAGCAGTTTCTGGATCGGCTGCTCAAACAGCGAGTCTTCCCACAGCAATTCGGCGGCATGCTGAATATGCGCGCTGTCATCCAGATCGGTCAGCCGCCAGCGGCGGCCCAGGGCGGCTTCGGCAAAGTCCTGCACCCAGCGCTGTTCTTCAGGATCGGGCAGTTTACCGCTACGCAGCAGCTCGTGCCGGGCACGGTTTGCCAGATAACCCCACATGGAGGAGACCGGGAAAATCTGCGTCGGCGTGATATGCCCTTTCATTAAAGTACCGGCGATCAGCGTGCGCACCTGATCGGCATCGTCACTGTTGCGATCCTTCTGGTCGAACTTATTCACCAGCGCAAACAGCGGCACCGACTTGCCGACGGCGGCAATCGCCTCGCGGACTTCTTCATCGGAAATCGACTTCAACTGGGTGTAATCCATCACCGCCAGTACCGCCGAGGCGCGCGCCAGCTGCTCTTTCAGCATCTGCTGCAAATGCGGCTGGCCGGCTTCATTCGGCCCGGGGGTATCAAGCAGCGTCAACTGCCCCATGTTTTTTTCCAGCCCGGCGAGATGCACAAACTCCACCTCAATAACCGGAATATGCTCCAGCGCCGTATAAGAAGAAAACGGGAAATCGACGTCCAGCGCTTTCGACAGGCGCACCAGATCGTTGAGGCTTTTCAGGCAGTGAAAGATCGGCTGCGCGCCCAGATAGTGCTTATCAAAAGCATCGCCCTGACGAATACGATCCAGCAGCGTCTGCATGTCCTTATCAATTTCCAGCTTCTGCGCCAGTTTCTCGCGATCGAAGCCAAACAGTCGCATCTGCAACTGTTGGGTCAGGGTATCGATAGGGCCGACGTGGGAAAAATGCAGCACCGGCTCTTTTTGCCCCGGCGTATGACGGATCAGGGTTGGCAGCGCGGTCATCGGACGGTTGCGGTTAGGCAGCACTTCCGTGCCGACGATGGCGTTAATGGTGGTGGATTTCCCCGCCTTCATGGTACCGACGATAGCGAGCACCATCTCCAGACGGGTAATTTTGCGTAGTTCGTTACTCAGCGTCGCCTGCTGGGCGTCAATTCCACGCGCGCTGAAATGCAAAGGATGAACATTGGAGGCGTTGTTTATATCGGTAATCAACGCATCATCAAGCTTTGCTACCGGCATCGTTTGTAATGAATGAAGATTATGCAGGGAAAGCTGCAACAACCTTTCGGCTTCCTGGCTCAATTCAAATATTGTCTGTGTGTGCATGATAAAAGTCTTTCCTTAACGCAAATTTTTATAACTTTTATTTAGCCGAGCGGTTTGTTTAATGTAGTGTCGGCTTTTTTAATTACGCGTGGAAAAATATCTGAAAAAAGATAACTACCTGACGTGACTCAATAAAAAATTCTAAATTATGATGCAGTTCAGCGAGTTACTTTGCTCATGTCAGAAACAAAAGCAACAGCGCGTAGACTAATTTTAAGAGTTACCAGGATATATCTTCATTTATTTACCCACCCAAATTGAGAGGTAAGTCGCCGACTTCGGCAGGAGACAGAGCTGGTGCCGAGAGCTGCTTTTTAATAACACTGGATGCGTGATCTCACCATATATGAATTGGTTCAGAGTGGCAATTTCCACCGAAAAATATTGAAAATTAGCGCTCATTCATGCATCAGAATACCTCACCTGTTAAGCATGGCTTAACTGCCTGACAGGGTGTGTCACGTCGATCACTTTTAGTGAAAAAAGAATAGCACCGACAACAGTAAGGATTTGGTGTACAATCTTCGACCTTTTTGGCAGCCTGCCATTTTTCGGTGGACGGACTTCCACCCCCATTAGCCTTTTATTGAGGAATGATTATGCAACTCCCCCACTGCCCGAAATGCAATTCTGAATACACTTACGAAGACAACGGCATGTACATCTGCCCGGAATGCGCGAACGAGTGGAACGACGCCAGCGCGTCGGAAGACAGCGACACGCTGATCGTCAAAGATGCCAATGGCAATCTGCTGGCCGACGGCGACAGCGTGACGGTCGTTAAGGATCTGAAAGTGAAAGGCAGCTCTTCAATGCTGAAAATCGGCACCAAAGTGAAGAACATCCGCCTGGTGGAAGGCGATCATAATATCGACTGCAAAATCGACGGCTTTGGCCCGATGAAGCTGAAATCCGAATTTGTGAAAAAGAACTGATCGTCCGGGTGGGCACATAACGTTCCCGCCCCTGCCTTTCCCCTGCCAGCTTCACTATTCCGTCATCTCTGCTTAACGCAAACGTCATACTTCCTTGCCACTCTGGCTCTCATCTTCACTATGGAGCCCTCCATGCATTCCATGACCACCATGAATAATAACGTGCAGGACGCGCAGCACAGTTTTCGTCGTCTGTTAAAAGCCATGAGCGAGCCGGGGGTAATTGTTGCCCTGCACCAGTTAAAACACGGCTGGCAGCCACTCAATCTGGCGACCTCCAGCGTACTGCTGACGCTGGCCGATAAAAACATGCCGGTGTGGCTGTCGAATCCGCTGCATAACGATTTTGTGATCCAGAATCTGCGCCTGCACACCCGCGCAGCGCTGGTGAATGAGCCACATTTCGCCACCCTTGCGCTGGCCGATGATACGCTCAGCGCCGCCGAACTGGACGCCCTTTTCGCTGCCGCCGCCGCGCAGCCTGGCCCTGTCACGCTGATCGTGCAGGTTTCCGGCTTAAGCGGTGGTCGTATGCTGCGCCTGACCGGGCCTGGTATTCATGAGGAGCGCATGATCGCGCCGCAACTGCCGCACTGCATCGTTCATGCTCTTGCCGACCGCCTGCACGCCTTCCCGCTGGGCATTGATCTGCTGCTCACCCACGGCGAACGTCTGCTGGCGCTGCCGCGTGATACGCATATTGAGATGTATTAATCAGTCAGGAATGCACTGCAAATGGCCGTGATGCACGCCGCGCTGGGAGATGATTTCGTCGGCGTAGTGCTGAATATCGTGCAGATTGCCTTTGAGGATCGCCACTTCCAGACAGTCGTCATGGCTGACGTGAACGTGCAGCGTCGACACCGACAGATCGTGGTGCTGATGCTGGGCCGCCACCAGCCGCGATGACAGCTCGCGGGTTTCATGTTCATAGACATAGCTCAGCACCGCATAGCCGTGCTGATCGGCCTCTGTCGCCGCTTCTTCCGCCAGCGATTGCCGCACAATATCCCGCAGGGCTTCTGAACGGCTCTGGTAGCCGCGTTTATCGCTCAGACGATCGAGCGTTGCCAGTAAATCATCATCAATGGTGATGGTGATGCGCTGCATACAATTCCCTTCTGTTAGCGTACCGGAAAAGCGGGCAATACCGCCTGCTGTAAGGCGATCCCGGCAGGCGTTGCAAAGCACAGCTGCGCATCCACCGGGCGGGTTTCGATAATGTGGCCGTTGTCCATCACCATCACCCGCTGACAGAAGCGCTTCACCAGCCGCAGATCGTGGGTAATAAACAGAAAGCCGATATTCAGCTGCGCCTGGAGCTGCTTCAGCAGCGCCACGATGTGCGCCTGGAGTACCAGATCGAGGTTGGACACCGCCTCGTCCAGCACCAGTAATTTCGGCCGTACCGCCAGCGCGCGCGCCAGGCATACGCGCTGTAGTTGCCCGCCGCTGAGCTGCGACGGCAGTTTGCTCATGAACGCATCGTCCAGTTCCACGCTGGTGAGCGTCGTAAGAATACGCTCCTGCTGTTCCGCTGCCGACAGGCTGGTCAGGTGGCGCAGCGGTTCGGCAATAATTTCCGCTACGGTTTTACGTGGATTCACCGCGCTCAGCGCGTCCTGGAACACCATCTGCACATCCTGGCGAAAGCGCTGTGCGTCGGCGCGCGCCAGGCGGTGAATATTCTGCCCCTGATAGCGCACCTCGCCGCGCTGCGGTTTTTCCAGCCCGGCGATCAGCCGCGCCAGCGTGCTTTTACCGCAGCCGCTGCGTCCGAGCAGCGCCAGGGTTTCGCCCGCGCGGATGTCAAAAGAAATGTCTTCCAGCACGGCTTTTTGCTGCCCGCGCCGGAACAACCCTGACGAGGTGTAGCCGTGGGAAACCTGGTGGATGGCGATCAGCGTCATTGCGGCAACGCCTCGCCATACAGCGCCAGATGCGCGCTCACCAGCCGCCGTGAAAGCGGATGCTGCGGGCGATAAAAGAGATCGTCCACCGTGCCCTGCTCCACAATCCGCCCCTGCTCCATCACCGCCACCTCATCGGCCAGCCGCGCCACCACGCCCATATCGTGCGTCACCAGCAGCATTCCCGGCGCGCGGGTTTTCATGACATCCGCCAGCACATCGAGGATACGCGCCTGCGCCACCGCGTCGAGATCGGTGGTCGGCTCATCGGCAAACATAAAGGGCGCATCGCCGAGCAGCGCCAGCGCGATCATCACCCGCTGCAACATGCCGCCGCTCATCTCAAAGGGATAAAGTGACAGTACGCGCGCGGCCTGCTCCAGCCCGACATCCGCCAGCCGTGCCAGCAGCAGGGCATCGCTGCCGTTTTTACCCAGCGCCTGACAGGTTTCCCTGGCGTGATCGCGGATGGTGCGCAGCGGATTAAAGGCGCTGCGCGGGTTTTGCATCACGCAGGATACCCGCCTGCCGCGCAGTTCATGGGCCGCCGCCACTCTGCCGTCGAGCAACACCTGCCCGCCGGTGCGCCGCACGCCCGGCGGCAGTTCGCCCAGCGCGCCGTTGCAGGTCAGCGATTTGCCGCAGCCGCTGTTACCCACCAGCGCCAGTACGCGCCCCCGGCGCAGGGTCAGCGAGACGTTATCCACCAGGCACGTACCGGCAGCATAAAAGGAAAACCCGTCGAGGGTCAGCGTGTTCATGAATGGCTCTCCTGCAAAGCCCTGCCGGGATCGAGGTGGTCGCGCAGCGCGTCGCCCACCAGGTTAAAACTCATCACGCTGATAAACAGCGCCAGCCCCGGCCAGAACATTTGCAGCGGCTGCGTCCAGATATACTGTCGCGCGTCGTTGATCATGATCCCCCACTCCGGCGTCGGGGCGGTGACGCCCAGCCCGAGAAAAGACATCCCCGCGATATGCAGCATCATGTGGCCGGTATCCAGCGTGGCGAGGATCAGCAGCGACGGCAGCACCGCGCCGCTGATGTGCTCAATAAAAATCCGCACCCGGCTGGCCCCGGCGAGACGCGCGGCCAGCACAAACTCCCGCTGGCGCAGCGACAGCACCATGCTGCGCACCATGCGCGCGTACCAGGCCCAGTGCGACAGGGCGATGGCGATGATCACGTTGGTGATGCCGGTGCCGAGGATCGCCACGAGGAAAAACGACAGGATCGAGGTGGGAAAGGTCATAAACAGATCGGCGACGCGCATGACCAGCTGATCGGTGCGCCCGCCGAGCAACCCTGCCGCGCCGCCCGCGATCATACCGATGGTCAGCACCAGCAGCAGACAGAGCAGCACTGCGCCAAGGGAGATACGCGTGGCCGCCAGCAGACGGCTGAAGATATCGCGTCCCAGGTGATCGGTGCCCAGCCAGTGCTGGCTGTCCGGCGCTGACAGGCGCTCCGGCAGATTAAGAGCCAGCGGATCGAACGGCAGCCACCACTGGCTGGTCAGCGCCACCATAAACAGCAGAGCGATGATCAAAAGCGCCATGCGCACCGGCCAGCGGGCAAGAAAAACCGTGTTCATGCGTGCTGTCCCTCGTGGCTGCGCACGCGCGGATCCAGCGCGGCGCTGATCATATCCACCAGCAGATTGCCGATCACAAAGACGGTCACCATCAGCAGGGTAAAGCACTGGATCACCGGATAGTCGCGGTTAAAAATGGCGGAGACGGCGTAACGGCCGACGCCCGGCCAGGCGAAAATACTTTCGACGATCAGCGTGCCGCCGATCAGCTCGCCGATGTGCATTCCCAGCGCGGTGACCAGCGGAACGGCAGCGTTTTTCAGCACATGGTGGCGCTCGGTTTGCGCCGCCGTTAAGCCCCGCAGCCGCGCCCATGTCACATGCCGCTGCCCTGCCACTTCCAGCATACTGGTGCGCAGCAGACGGGCGTTGATCGAAAGGGACATAAAGGCAATGGAAACCGCCGGCAGGATCATGTAGCGCCAGCCGCCGTAACCCATCGCCGGCAGCCAGTTCAGCTTCACGGAAAAGAGCATCACCAGCAGAAACGCCAGCCAGAAATTGGGCATTGAGACGCCGAGGAAAGCGATCACGCGCACGATATGATCCGGCAGGCGGTTGGGATAACGCGCCGCCCAGACGCCGAGCGGCACGGAGATCGCCAGGATCAGCACCAGCGCCAGTCCCGCCAGTTGCAGGGTGGCGGGCAGAAAATGCAGCAGATCGTCGAGCACCGGACGCCCTGTGGCATAAGAGACGCCGAAATCCAGCCGCGCGGCGCGCATCAGCCAGTGCCAGTACTGCACCGGCAGCGGCGCGTTAAGCCCGAGCATCTCCCGCGTGGCGGCCAGCACCTCCGCCGTCGGCGGCACGCCGGAAAGGCGTAAATAGTCCATCGCCGGATCGCCGACGCCCAGATGCAGCATCAAAAACACCAGCAGCGACGCGGCGAGCAGGATCGGGATCAGCAGCAGCAAACGACGTAGTGCCCAGTTCAGCATCATGGCTGCGCCACCGGATTGAGCTGTTCGAAGGGGATCTCTGACGCCATCGGCGCGAAGGGGATGGCTCCCAGTTCAGGCCGCGATACCGCCATCACCGAGACATAGCTGAGCGGCAGATAGACCGCTTCCTGATGCAGCCGGGTGAGGATGTCTTTATATAAGGCCTGGCGGGCGGTTTCATCCTGCTGCGTCAGCACCTGGCCGATTTCCTGGTCGATGAGCGCCTTATCCGGCAACCCCAGCTGCGCCTGGTAATCCGCATGGGATGGCACGCGCATGGAACTGATAAAGGCGTGGGGATCGTAAGGCGCGCCCCAGGTGCGGTTGAAAATCATGCCGAAGCGACCGTCCCGCTGGCGGGCGTAGATACTGCTCTCTTCTTCGCCGATAAGCTGAATATCGACGCCGATTTTGCGCAAATCTGCCTGAATAATCTCCGCCATCGCCTTGCTCTCGGCATCGGTACCGGTAAAGGCCAGTTCAATGCGCAGCGGCTGGCCGTTTTTCTCGCGGATAGCGTTACCGGCAGGCAGCACCCAGCCAGCTTTTTCGAGCAGGGCGCGGGCCTGCGCCGGATCGTAGCCGCGCGGTTTAAGCCCGATATTCGCATAGGGCACCGACGGGGCGAACAGCGTGTCCGCCAGCTGCTGCGTGTCGTAGAGCGCGGCGGCGATCATGGTTTTTTTATCCACCGCATAATTAAGGGCTTCGCGCACCGCCAGCTCATTGGTGGGGGCAAGCCGGGTATTGAGCGCCAGCATCACCGTTTCTACCGGCGCGGAAAGTTGCGTGTGGTACGCCGGGTTCTGGCTAAAGCGCGCGAAGGTATCGAGGGGTAGCAGCCCTTCGCTGCCGTACAGCAGATCCACCTCCCCGGTTTCAAAGGCAATGGCGCGGCTGGTGGGATCGGGGATCACATTAACCCTCACCCTGCCGATCGCCGGTTGTTTTCCCCAGTAATGCGGGTTGCGCACGAAGACATCATCCTGATTCAGGCGCGACGAGTGCAACATCCACGGCCCGGTGCCGACCGGCGCTTTAATGCCGTTTTTCGTGCCGCCATCGACAAACTGCGACGGGGCGATAAAGCGGAACGGCCGCGGCAGCGCCAGCTCCTGTAAAAACGGGTAGTAGGCGCTTTTCAGCGTAATTTGCAGCTTTTGCGGACCGAGCGCTTTGACATCGGTGATTTGGTTCACCAGTTCCAGCCAGCTATGGCGGGCGCGGTTAGCCAGCACGGCGCGGAAATTCGCCGCGGCGGCGTCGGCGTTGAAAGGTTCGCCATTGGAAAAAGTGACCTTTTCGCGCAGGGTGAAGATCCAGGTTTTCCCGTCGGCGGAGTGCGTCCAGCCGGTAGCCAGCCACGGCTCCACCCTGCCGCCCGCCGCGTATTTCACCAGCGGTTCATACACCATGCTCTGCGCAAACATCTGGTTGGGGGTGTAAAGATGCGGGTTGAGCGGGCCAACGTTGACCGGCCAGGCGGTGGTGAGCGTCGTCGGGTCAGTCTGTGAGAAGGCGACAGCGGAAAAACAGAGCAGTACGCCAGTGATGATCGAGCGGAGTGTGAACACGACAGGGAACCTGTGCAGGAAAAGTATGATGATTATAAGAATTGATCACACTGAAATGTTGATGTGGCGCAAGTGAGGGGCGATTGCGCCGGGTGGCGCTGCGCTTACCCGGCCTACAGCTCTTCCCCGACGTTCGACACGTCAAATCTGACGACGGCGCGCTTTTCGTCAGGGTTTTCACTTCCTTCCTGCTCCGCATCCCGCAGAAATACCCACATAAAGAATATGGCATGCAAACTGCATAACGGGGGCAAGTGCGCGTATGCGCGAATTGAAAACTGGAGTGAGACCGATGAAAAAAGTCGTCACGGTATGCCCCTATTGCGCCTCGGGTTGCAAAATCAACCTTGTGGTTGATAACGGGAAAATCGTCCGGGCGGAAGCGGCGCAGGGGAAGACCAATCAGGGTACCCTGTGTCTTAAAGGCTATTACGGCTGGGATTTTATTAACGATACCCAGATCCTGACCCCGCGCCTGAAAACCCCGATGATCCGTCGCCAGCGCGGCGGCAAACTGGAAGCGGTATCCTGGAGTGAAGCGCTGGACTACGTCGCCAGCCGACTTTCCGCCATCAAAGAGAAGTACGGCCCGGATGCCATCCAGACCACAGGTTCATCACGCGGCACCGGCAATGAAACCAACTATGTGATGCAAAAATTCGCGCGCGCCGTTATTGGCACCAATAACGTTGATTGCTGCGCACGTGTCTGACACGGCCCATCGGTTGCAGGTCTGCACCAGTCGGTCGGTAATGGCGCAATGAGCAATGCCATCACAGAAATTGATAACACGGATTTGGTCTTTATTTTTGGCTATAACCCGGCGGATTCCCACCCTATCGTCGCCAATCATGTGATCCGCGCGAAAAAGAACGGGGCGAAAATTATCGTCTGCGATCCGCGCAAAATTGAAACCGCGCGCATTGCGGATATGCATATTGCACTGAAAAACGGCTCGAATATCGCGCTGCTAAACGCCATCGGGCACGTCATTATCAGCGAAGATCTCTACGATCATGCTTTCGTGGCCGCGCGTACGCAGGATTTTGACGAGTATAAAAAGATTGTTGCAGGCTATCCGCCGGAGTCGGTGGAAGCGATCACCGGCGTCAGCGCCGAGGAGATCCGCACCTGCGCACGACTGTATGCCGGGGCGAAAAGCGCGGCGATCCTGTGGGGCATGGGCGTCACCCAGTTCTATCAGGGCGTGGAAACCGTGCGCTCCCTGACCAGCCTGGCGATGCTGACCGGTAACCTCGGCAAGCCACACGCGGGCGTTAACCCGGTGCGTGGGCAGAATAACGTGCAGGGCGCGTGCGATATGGGCGCGCTGCCGGACACGTATCCTGGCTATCAATATGTGCACGTGCCGGAAAACCGCGAGAAATTTGCCAAAGCCTGGGGCGTGGCCAGTCTGCCGGCGCACACTGGTTATCGCATCAGCGAGCTGCCGCACCGGGCGGCTCATGGCGAAGTGCGCGCGGCCTACATCATGGGGGAAGATCCACTGCAAACCGACGCCGAGCTGTCGGCGGTGCGTAAAGGCTTTGAAGATCTGGAGCTGGTGATCGTCCAGGACATCTTTATGACCAAAACCGCAGCGGCGGCAGATGTCATTCTGCCGTCAACGTCCTGGGGGGAACATGAAGGGGTGTATTCCGCGGCTGACCGTGGCTTCCAGCGCTTCTTCAAAGCCGTGGAGCCGCAGTGGGACCTGAAAACGGACTGGCAGATCATCAGCGAGATCGCCACCCGTATGGGCTATCCGATGCACTACAACAACACCCAGGAGATCTGGGATGAGCTGCGTCATCTGTGCCCGGACTTCTATGGCGCCACCTATGAAAAAATGGGCGAGCTGGGTTATATCCAGTGGCCATGCCGCGATACGTCGGACGCGGATCAGGGGACCTCATACCTGTTCAAAGAGAAGTTTGAAACCGATACCGGGCTGGCGAAGTTCTACACCTGCGATTGGGTGCCGCCCATCGACAAACTGACCGACGAGTACCCGCTGGTGCTATCGACGGTGCGGGAAGTGGGCCACTACTCCTGTCGTTCGATGACCGGCAACTGTGCGGCGCTGGCGGCGCTGGCGGATGAACCTGGCTATGCGCAGATCAACACCGCCGACGCGGCGCGTCTGGGCATTGAAGATGAAGCGCTGATCTGGGTGAACTCCCGCAAAGGCCGCATCATCACCCGCGCGCAGGTCAGCGATCGCCCGAATAAAGGCGCGATTTACATGACCTACCAGTGGTGGATTGGCGCCTGTAACGAGCTGGTGACGGAGAACTTAAGCCCGATAACCAAAACGCCGGAGTACAAGTACTGCGCCGTTAACGTTGAGCGGATTGCCGACCAGCGTGCCGCGGAACAGTATGTGATCGCCGAGTACGATAAGTTAAAAGCCAGTCTGCGCGAAAGCGCGATGGGTTAACGAGAGAGGGGTATTGCCCTGTGGCGCTTCGCTTACCGGGCCTACATGTTACGCCGTAGGCCCGGCAAGCTCGCGCCGCCGGGCATCTTTTAAGCAAATCAGGAATTCGCGGTTTTATCGAATTTGCCCAGCACCTCGCGCTCGTAAGCCAGCGCTTTTTTACGGTCAAATTTGTGTTCCCACTTGGCGATCACCAGCACCGCCAGCGCATTCCCCACCACGTTCAGCGCCGTACGCGCCATGTCGAGGATACGGTCAACACCGGCGATAAAGGCCAGACCTTCCAGCGGGATCCCCACGCTGCCCAGCGTCGCCAGCAGCACCACAAAGGAGACGCCCGGCACGCCAGCGATACCTTTGGAGGTGACCATCAGCGTCAGCACCAGAATGATCTCCTGCCCCAGCGACAGCTCAATGCCGTACAGCTGTGCGATGAAAATCGCCGCGATGCTCTGATACAGCGTCGAGCCATCAAGGTTAAAGGAGTAGCCGGTCGGCACGACGAAGCTGGTGATCGACGCCGGTGCGCCATAGGCTTCCATCTTCTCAATGATACGCGGTAGCACGCTTTCGGAGCTGGCGGTGGAATAGGCGAGGATCAATTCCTCTTTCAGGATGCGGATCAGCGTCCAGATGCTCAGCTTGCACAGACGCGCCACCGCGCCCAGCACCACCAGCGCAAAGAAGACAATCGCGGCATACACCAGGATCACCAGCTTGGCGAGCGGCCACAGGGAGGCGAAACCAAAGTTCGCCACCGTCACCGAGATCAGCGCGAACACGCCCACCGGCGCATAACGCATCACCATATGGGTGACTTTAAACATGGTTTCGGAAATGGAGCGGAAGACCGTCACCAGCGGCTCACGGTGTGCGGAAGGCAGCGATGACAGCCCAAGGCCAAACAGCACCGAGAAGAAGATGATCGGCAGCATATCGCCCTTCGCCATCGACGACACGATATTGGTTGGCACCAGCGACAGTATGGTGCCCATCAGGCCATGGGCATGGCTCTGCACTTCCGCCGTTGTACTCTGGTATTTCGAAATATCCACCGTTGCCAGCTGCGACATATCAATGCCCGCGCCCGGCTGGAATACATTCGCCAGTGTGATGCCAAGAATAATGGCCACTGTAGTGATCACTTCGAAATAAAGAATGGTTTTCGCGCCAATGCGGCCCAGCTGTTTCGCATCGCCCACGCCAGCAATTCCCACAATCAGGGTGGAAATCACAATAGGGACAACGATCATTTTGATCAGATGAATAAAGATATCGCCTGCCGGAGACAGGAGATTCGCAATCAGCCATTCGCGGCTGTCGCTTTGGTAATGCAGGTAACTACCCAGAAGAATACCCAGCACCAGAGCCAGCAAAATTTGCCAGGCCAGGCTGACTTTCACATTTTTCATAACGAGTGACATCCTTAGTGAAGCGCTATTCCCTGCTGTGCATGAAGACTGCCAGCAAGGGGGATGGTTAGCGTTTCTTACAAAAGCGGGGGTTTTTAACGCGCATTATCAGTACCATTTGCGTGGTATCCCGTGCAACCCTTTAAGTTCAGGGACTTTCGCTGATTTCTCACTTAAAAAGCGCATTTTATAGCATTTATCATGCATAACTATTTGTTATAGATGAATTTTTAATTGCCATAAAAGCAATAGTTCTTAGCGTAAATTATTTCCCTTCTAAGCATCATCTGCTGCATTTTCATACACTCAAGCATTGCGTGATCTGTCGCCCAAAAAGTAAACAAAGCTCCCAAAGCCCCTACAATTAACGTTTGTGTGACATATTATTAACATCCTACAAGGAGAACAAAAGCCATGAGCCAAATCCACAAACACCCTATTCCCGCCCAGATCGCGGAAAAATGCCTGATTAATGCCGAACAGTACCAGGCGAAATACCAGCAATCTATCACCGATCCTGACGCTTTCTGGGGTGAGGAAGGCAAAATTCTCGACTGGATCACGCCTTATCAGAAGGTGAAAAACACCTCCTTTGCGCCGGGGAATGTTTCAATTAAATGGTATGAAGATGGACAGCTCAACCTGGCGGCTAACTGCCTGGACAGGCATCTGGCTGAGCGTGGCGATCAAACGGCAATCATCTGGGAAGGCGACGACGCCAGCCAGAGCAAACATATCTCTTACCGCGATCTGCACGGCGAAGTGTGCCGCTTTGCCAATGTCCTGCTGACGCTGGGCATTAAGAAAGGCGACGTGGTAGCTATCTATATGCCGATGGTGCCGGAAGCGGCGGTGGCGATGCTGGCCTGCGCGCGTATTGGCGCGGTGCATTCGGTTATTTTTGGCGGTTTCTCGCCGGAAGCGGTCGCCGGGCGTATTGTGGACTCCAGCTCACGGCTGGTGATCACTGCCGACGAAGGCGTACGTGCCGGGCGCAGTATTCCGCTGAAGAAGAACGTCGACGACGCGTTAAAAAACCCGGCGGTGACGACGATTGAAAACGTCGTGGTGTTTAAACGCACCGGCGGCGCTATCGACTGGCAGGAAGGCCGCGATCTGTGGTGGCACGATGTGATGGCGACCGCCAGCAGCGACCACCAGCCGGAAGCGATGAACGCCGAAGATCCGCTGTTTATCCTTTATACCTCCGGCTCCACCGGTAAACCGAAAGGCGTGCTGCACACCACTGGCGGTTATCTGGTGTATGCCGCGACCACCTTCAAATACGTCTTCGATTACCATCCCGGCGACATCTACTGGTGTACCGCCGACGTGGGCTGGGTGACTGGCCACAGCTATCTGCTGTATGGCCCGCTGGCCTGCGGCGCGACTACCCTGATGTTTGAAGGCGTGCCGAACTGGCCGACGCCAGCGCGTATGGCGCAGGTGGTGGACAAGCATCAGGTCAATATTCTCTATACCGCGCCAACAGCGATCCGCGCCCTGATGGCGGAAGGCGATAAGGCGATTGACGGCACCAGCCGCGCCTCGCTGCGGATTCTGGGATCGGTGGGCGAACCCATTAACCCGGAAGCCTGGGAGTGGTACTGGAAAAAAATCGGCAACGAAAAGTGCCCGGTGATGGACACCTGGTGGCAGACGGAAACCGGCGGCTTCATGATCACGCCGTTGCCGGGCGCCATCGAGCTGAAAGCCGGTTCCGCCAGCCTGCCGTTCTTCGGCGTACAACCGGCGCTGGTGGATAACGAAGGCAATCCGCTGGAAGGCGCCACCGAAGGCAACCTGGCGATTGTCGATTCATGGCCAGGCCAGGCGCGCACGCTGTTTGGCGATCATGAGCGCTTCGAACAAACCTACTTCTCCACCTTCAAGAATATGTATTTCAGCGGCGACGGCGCGCGCCGTGACGAAGACGGTTACTACTGGATCACCGGGCGCGTGGACGATGTACTGAACGTCTCCGGCCACCGTCTGGGGACGGCGGAAATCGAGTCGGCGCTGGTCTCGCACCCGAAAATCGCCGAAGCGGCGGTGGTGGGTATTCCGCACAATATTAAAGGCCAGGCGATTTACGCTTATGTCACGCTGAACCACGGCGAAGAGCCGTCGCCGGAACTGTATACCGAGGTGCGCAACTGGGTGCGGAAAGAGATCGGCCCGCTGGCGACGCCGGATATTCTGCACTGGACCGATTCGCTGCCCAAAACCCGTTCCGGCAAAATCATGCGCCGCATTCTGCGCAAAATCGCCGCCGGTGACACCAGTAACCTGGGAGATACTTCAACGCTTGCCGATCCTGGCGTAGTGGAAAAACTGCTGGAAGAAAAACAAGGCATTACGATGCCGTCATAACCATAAATGCCCGGTGGCGCGCTGCTTATCGGGCCAATAAATCCTACCCCTACCCCTCCTTTGACCGGGAGGGAAAATATAAAAACCATCCCGAAGGATTTCGCGTTGCAGGAAGGCGGCAAGCGAGCACATCCCCAGGAGCATAGTTAACTATGTGACTGGGTGTGGGCGAGCGCGGCCAACGCACCTGCGGCGCGAAAGACACAGGGAGCCTCTGGAGATTTCGTGATGAATGAACTCATTTATCAACGGATAGAACATAACGCGCATTTCAGGGAGCTGGTCGAAAAAAGGCAACGGTTTGCCATCATTTTGTCGCTGATCGTGCTGGCGATTTATGTCTGCTTTATTCTGCTTATCGCCTTCGCGCCTGGCTGGCTGGGTACGCCGCTCTATCCCGGCACCAGCGTCACGCGCGGCATTCCTGTTGGCGTCGGCGTGATCCTGGTTTCGTTCGTGTTAACCGGCGTTTACGTCTGGCGGGCGAACGGTGAGTTTGACCGTCTGAACAATGCCGTGATCCGCGAGGTAAACGCACCATGAAGAGATTACTGACGGCGGCTGCCGCCATACTCCCTTTCTCCGCGAACGCGGCAGATGCCCTGACCGGCGCGGTGCAGCGCCAGCCGACCAACTGGCAGGCGATCATCATGTTCGTGGTGTTCGTCGCCTTTACGCTTGGCATCACGTACTGGGCGTCAAAACGTACCCGCACCCGCAGCGATTACTACACGGCGGGCGGTAATATTACCGGTCTGCAAAACGGCCTGGCGATCGCCGGGGATTACATGTCGGCGGCGTCCTTTCTGGGGATTTCCGCGCTGGTGTTCACCTCCGGCTACGATGGCCTGATTTACTCGCTGGGTTTCCTGGTGGGCTGGCCGATCATTCTGTTTTTGATCGCCGAGCGTCTGCGTAATCTCGGACGCTACACCTTTGCCGATGTGGCGTCGTATCGTCTGAAACAGGGTCCGATCCGTATTCTCTCCGCCTGCGGCTCGCTGGTGGTGGTGGCGCTCTATCTGATCGCGCAGATGGTGGGCGCGGGCAAACTGATCCAGCTGCTGTTTGGCCTGAACTATCACATCGCCGTGGTGCTGGTGGGCGTGCTGATGGTGATGTACGTGCTGTTCGGCGGCATGCTGGCCACCACCTGGGTGCAGATCATCAAAGCCGTGCTGCTGCTGTTCGGCGCCAGCTTTATGGCCTTTATGGTGATGCGTCACGTCGGTTTCAGCTTCAATAACCTGTTTACCGAAGCCATGGCGGTGCACCCGAAAGGCACGGCGATCATGAGTCCGGGCGGGCTGGTAAAAGATCCGATCTCTGCGTTGTCGCTGGGGCTGGGGCTGATGTTTGGTACCGCGGGGCTGCCGCATATTCTGATGCGCTTCTTTACCGTCAGCGATGCCCGTGAAGCGCGGAAAAGCGTGTTCTACGCCACCGGCTTTATGGGTTACTTCTACATCCTGACCTTTATTATCGGCTTCGGCGCGATCATGCTGGTGGGCGCGAATCCGGCGTTTAAAGATGCCACCGGCGCGCTGATTGGCGGCAATAACATGGCGGCGGTGCATCTTGCCAACGCGGTGGGCGGCAACCT
This sequence comes from Enterobacter sp. SA187, assembly GCF_001888805.2. Classification (NCBI taxonomy): domain Bacteria; kingdom Pseudomonadati; phylum Pseudomonadota; class Gammaproteobacteria; order Enterobacterales; family Enterobacteriaceae; genus Enterobacter; species Enterobacter sp. SA187. The sequence continues at coordinate 1,527,031 of NZ_CP019113.1, read as the reverse complement.
GTTCCTCGGCTTTATCTCGGCGGTGGCCTTCGCGACTATCCTCGCGGTGGTGGCGGGCTTAACCCTGGCGGGCGCATCGGCGGTATCGCACGATCTGTACGCCAACGTGTTCCGTAAAGGGGCCACCGAGCGCGACGAGCTGCGGGTGTCAAAAATCACCGTGCTGGTACTGGGCGTGATCGCCATCCTGCTGGGTATTCTGTTTGAGAATCAGAACATTGCCTTCATGGTGGGTCTGGCGTTCTCGATTGCGGCAAGCTGTAACTTCCCGATCATTCTGCTGTCGATGTACTGGTCGAAGCTGACCACCCGTGGCGCGATGATCGGCGGCTGGCTGGGGCTGATTACCGCCGTGGTGCTGATGGTGCTTGGCCCGACAATCTGGGTGCAGATCCTCGGCCACGCCAGCGCCATCTTCCCGTATGAGTACCCGGCGCTGTTCTCCATTGCGGTGGCCTTTATTGGTATCTGGGTATTCTCGGCAACCGACAATACCGCGGAAGGGAAACTGGAACGCGAGAAGTTCCGCGCCCAGTTTATCCGTTCGCAAACCGGTATCGGCATCGATCAGGGCCGCGCGCATTAATCTGTTTTACCCCCGGCCTGCGGGCCGGGGTTGTGTTTCATCGTGAGCAACATCACGTCCTGCGTGCGACAAAAGTCGATCCGCGTCACAGCCTCCCGGCGCGTTTTGTAAGCCCCGTCACAGTTTGCGCCACTCCATCTTCCTGACCTTATTTTGCACTCTGCGCCGTCACGACAATGCCCTTCCCGCTTTTTATGCTGATGGAAGCCCTGGCTTACGCGTTAAGCCAATAATTTCATTAAGTAATTAATCGAGGATGGTATGAAAAAATATGCCCTTGTCGGCACGGGCGGGCGTGCCGGGATGTACATTGCGGCCATCGGCGGTCAGTGGAAAGAGACGGCCACCCTGGTCGCCTTCTGCGATACCAACCACACGCGTATGCACTACGCCAATCAGTTGCTGAAAAACGAAGGGGCTGCGCCAGCGTCCACCTGGCACGCCTCGCAGTTTGAGGAGATGATCCGCGAGACGCGCCCGGACGTGATTATCGTCACCACCGTCGATCGTACCCATGATGATTATATTGTGCGCGCCCTGTACGCCGGGTGTGATGTGATCACCGAAAAACCGATGACCATCGACGAGCAGCGGGCGCTGCGCATCCTCGATGCCATTGAAGAGACGGGCCGTCAGGTGCGTGTGACCTTTAACTACCGCTATGCGCCGCATCACAGCAAAGTGCGCGAGCTGCTGATGAACGGCACCATTGGCGAGGTGAACTCGGTACACTTTGAATGGCTGCTGAACACCGAACACGGCGCGGATTATTTTCGTCGCTGGCACCGGGAAAAGCGCAACAGCGGCGGCCTGCTGGTACACAAATCCACCCACCATTTCGACCTGATGAACTTCTGGCTGGGGAGCTATCCGCAGCGCGTCTATGCCGAAGGCAGCCTGCGCTTTTATGGTAAAGAGAACGCCGAGCGACGCGGTATCACGCAGTTTTATCCCCGCGCCCACGGCTACGCCGCCGCTAAAGAGGATCCCTTTGCCCTGCACATGGAGGACAATCCCCAGCTGAAAGCGCTGTATCTGGATGCCGAGCACGAAGATAACTATTTTCGCGATCAGAGCGTGTTCAGCGACGGCATCACCATTGAAGACACCATGTCGGTGCTGGTGAAATACCAGAATCAGGTGCAGCTAACCTATTCCCTGAACGCCTATCTGCCATGGGAGGGGCTGAACGTGGTGTTTAACGGCAGTGAAGGCCGTCTGGAGATGAAGCTTGTGGAGAAATCTTACGTCAACGCCGGTGGCGATCGCGCCAGCGAAGGGAGCCTGGAAGGCTGCGACATCACGGTGTTCCCGATGTTTGCCGCGCCCTGGAAAGCTGAATTCGCCATCGGTGAAGGCGGACACGGCGGCGGAGATAACGCCATGCTGGCGGATTTATTCGGCCCCGCCACGCACGATCCGCTGCAGCGTGCCGCCGATCACCGCGCCGGTGCGATGTCGATCCTTACCGGTATCGCCGGGAATATCTCCATGCAGCAACAACGCCCGGTGAATTTTAAAGAGTTTGAACTGGTGTCACGCCTGACAAAGTAGTGCTTTAGCCCCCTCACCCACAGGTTGAGGGGGACATATCCTACTTATTCTCAATCAGCAGCGCTTCCAGCAGGTCCAGATCGTGCAGCAGTTTTTGCAGCGTTTCGTTGCTGATCTGCCGCGTGGCGCGCAGATGATACAGCTCTGCCCGCTCGGAACGCAGCGCCGCAAGGCGGAAGCGGCGTTCGAGATTTTCTTCCTGCATGGAGCTTTCGACGTTATTACGCCCGTCAGCGCGGCGACGCAGATTACCGATCACCCGCGAACTGACTTCTGTCAGCAGCTGATCGTCAATGTTCTCCTCGGCGTTGGCCGCCAGGCGCTCTTCCATTTTCTGAATGGCGACAATGGCCACGTCAGCGGTTTTCGCCCGCGCCAGCCGCTCTTCTTTCGCCTGTTGAGCGTGGTCGGCGATCTCCATATGTTGCAGCAGCATAGGTAAAACCACCACGGCGACAAACAGCGAGAAGAGGATCACCCCGGCAGCCAGGAAGACCAGTTCATAACGCGCCGGGAAGTGTTCCCCGCCCGGTAACAGCAGCGGAATAGAGAGTACACCGGCGAGGGTGATCGCCCCGCGCACGCCCGCAAAAGTGGAGATCAGCAGTTCGCGCGTGCTCCACATCCCAAATTCCATCGGGCTTTTGGTGAGGAAGCGCTGGCTGAATTTCTGCATCGTCCACAGCCAGCCGAAACGCACCAGCATCAGCGCGGCATAAATCAGAATGATGTCGGTAAACAGCATCCAGGTTTCGACGTTAGGATCGGCTTCCGCCGCCACCAGCGAGGTTTCCAGAATGCCCGGCAGTTGCAGACCCAGCAGCAGGAACACCATGCCGTTAAAGACGAATTCCAGCATCGACCAGGTGCTGTTGGCGCGCAGACGCATGGCCAGAGGCGCGGAGCGCATCACGCCGGAACGGGTGATAGTCATCCCGGCCGCCACCGCTGCCAGAATGCCGGACACACCGATGTGTTCTGCGATCAGATAAGAGGCGAACGGCAGCAGGAACAGCAGCACGATTTGCGTGGCTGGTTCATCCCCGCCCCAGCGGCTGAGAAAACGCAGCGAGCGGCCATACAGCCAGCTGACCACGAAGCCGGCGAGCAGACCGCCAATCGCCACCTTGAGGAATTCCACGGTCGCGCCGCCGACAGTGAAGACCATGGTGCCCATCGCCACCGCGACGGCAAACTTCAGGGCCACCAGGCCTGAGGCGTCGTTCATCAGCGCCTCGCCCTGCAGGATGCCCATAATTTTTTTCGGGATGCGCCCTTCGCCAACAATGCCGGACAACGCCACGGCATCGGTCGGCGACAGCACCGCTGCCAGCGCGAACGCCGGGATCAGCGGAATACCGGGCACCACCCAGTAAATCAGATAGCCGATGCCGACCACGGTGACCAGCACCAGCGCCAGCGCAAGGCCAAATATTTCACGCCCGTGCTCCAGAAACTCGCGCGTTGGGGTTTTCCAGCCATCCGCGAACAGCAGCGGCGGGATAAACAGCACCAGAAAGAGTTCCGGATCGAACTCCACATGCAGACCAAAAGTGGGTAAGGCCAGCATAGCGCCGATGGCAATCTGCATCAGCGGCAGGGGGATCTGGAAGGGCAGGACACGGGTGACGACACCCGAGAGTGAGACCACAAGGGTCATGATGAGTATGGTGAAGAAAATTTCCATGCGTTCCCTGTTTGCGATGATTCTTTATAATCGATGACGAGGCATCATGCCTTTCATAATAGAACATGCAGCTTAACGCAATGGAAACAGGATGTGCCTTAAAAAGTAAAAAGGGCGGCAAGCGCCACCCTTTTTTTCGAGCCGGATCGGAAAATTAAATCGCCCAGCCGCCCGCGTAGAAGGCCACCAGCGCCACCGCGATCACCACGGTACCGATGTTCAGACGACGCCATTCACCCGAGACTACACGGCCAATAACCAGCGAGGCGAAGCCGATCATGATGCCGGTAACGATGTTGCAGGTCAGCACGATGAATACGGCGGTGATAAGGCCCGCCATCGCATCCACGAAATCGGCAAAATCGATTTTCGACACGTTGCTCAGCATCAACAGGCCCACGTACATCAGCGCAGGGGCGGTGGCGTAAGCCGGAACCAGATAGGAGAGCGGAGAGAGGAACAGGATCAGCAGGAACAGCACGCCAACGGTGATCGCCGTCAGACCGGTTTTACCGCCTGCTGCCGTACCCGCCGCCGATTCGATATACACCGCCGCCGGTGCTGCGCCCACCAGGCCTGAGAAGACGCTGCTCAGGGAGTCGGTGGTCAGCGCTTTGCCGCCATCGATAATCTGACCGTTTTTATCCAGCAGGTTAGCCTGACCGGCCACCGCACGAATGGTGCCTGTCGCATCAAACACGGCGGTCATCACCAGCGCCAGTACGCTCGGCAGCACGATCGGGTTCAGCGCGCCCATAATGTCCAGGCTGCCGATCAGCGAATTGCCGTGTTCGTCGCTCAGGGACGGCATGGCAAAAATGCCGGAGAAGTGCACCGCCGGATCAAAAATCAGCCCGACAACAGACACGCCGATAATGGTCAGCAGAATGCCGCCCGGCACTTTCAGTTTTTCCAGACCGATAATCACAGCGAGGCCAATCAGCGACATGATCACCGGGAAGCTGGCGAAATGGCCCAGCGCTACCGGCAACCCGTCGATGGGGTTTTTCACCACCAGACCCACGCCGTTCGCGGCAATGAGCAGCAGGAACAGGCCGATACCGATGCCGGTGCCATGCGCCACGCCCTGCGGCAGATTGCGCAGGATCCAGCTACGGATGCCGGTGGCGGAAATCACGGTGAACAGCACGCCCATCAGGAAGACCGCGCCCAGAGCGACAGGTACGCTGATTTGCTGGCCGAGCACCAGGCTGAAAGCGGTAAAAGCGGTCAGCGAGATGGCGCAGCCAATCGCCAGCGGCAGATTAGCCCACAGTCCCATCACAATAGAGCCCAGACCGGCAACCAGACAGGTGGCGACAAACACCGCCGCCGGCGGGAAGCCCGCTTTGCCCAGCATGCCTGGCACCACGATCACGGAGTAAACCATGGCCAGGAAGGTGGTAAGACCGGCTACGATCTCCTGACGGACAGTGCTGCCACGTGCAGAAATTTTAAATAAAGCGTCAAGCGAACCGCCGGTACGCGCTGAAGGCGTAGACATAGAAAACATCCCCTGAGAATTTTTATATTCGCTGGTTTGCGTGGCGGACAATCCACTGCCAGATTAAACGTCATCTCCATGTGCTACGTTGCGGCAAAGCAGTGCCACAAAAAGCAAACGTTTAACTCCGCGCAAACAAAACGGCTGTTGAAAAAGGCAAACGATTATCCAGCCATCCACAGGGGTATTTCAACTTAACTTTGTCGCTTTTTATGAAATTTCGCTCAGGACGACGAAGAAAGCAGCAGGGGATGCGCAAACGTTGTCGTAAATGCGCAACCCTGTAACAATTTTATCGCCTTCTAACGTGATTTTATTCCCCAGGCAACTCGAACGGACCGCCCTTTTCAATAGCACGCAGCCAGGCCGGACGCATCTCGACGCGTTTCTTCCATGCCTGCAAATTGGGCAGGTGATCAACGCCGCCGCGAGCCAGCAGGGCAAACACCGGGAAGCTCATCTGAATATCCGCCATGCTGGGGGACTCCCCGGTAAACCAGGGCTGGCTGCCGAGCTCCGCTTCTATATAGCGGGCGTGCGTTTCGATCTGTTTATTGAGATAGCCTTTTTGCACCCCCTGCCCCAGCGCTTTACCGAGGGTGCGAAAACCCAGCGGCACCGGCGGCTTGCCCAGGCTGCTGAATACCAGCTTCATCAGTAACGGCGGCATCAGCGAGCCTTCGGCATAATGCAGCCAGAAACGGTACTGCAGGCGCTGGTCGGCATCGGTGGGTTTCAGGGTGCCCTGCGGATCATAGTTTTCCTGGAGGTATTCGAGGATGGCCCCGGACTCTGCAATAATGCGCCCGTCATCTTCCAGCACCGGCGATTTTCCCAGCGGGTGCACTTTTTTCAGCGCTTCAGGGGCCATCATGGTTTTTTCGCGCTGATAACGCACGATCTCATAGGGCACGCCAAGCTCTTCCAGCGCCCACAGCACACGCTGTGAACGGGACTTATTAAGATGATGCACTTTAAGCATGATTTACTCCGTTAACCAGGTAAGTACTTACTATAGAAAATTGTGCATCATGCGCGAAAAATTTCGGTGATAATTCCCCGGTTGCCGCTGGCAAAGCTGCCCTGCTGACTTACACTAAAAGTGTCGATACAAACCGGACCCTCCAGCGTTTTTAGTTACACCGAGGGGTATTGATGTCGGGGGAGACCCTCCCACAAACCCGTGGGATAGAGCGAAAGACAAAAGACCGGGAAACAAACTAAAGCGCCGTAACGGCGCTTTAGTTTTTTGTGGCGAATATTAATCATCTTCCAGCAGTCGCGCGCCGGTGCCCTGCTCGCCCAGCCGGTCGCCGGGATTACGCAGCGGGCAGTCGCTGCGTGACAAACAGCCGCAGCCGATACAGCCGTCCAGCTCATCGCGTAATGCTTCCAGCGTATGGATACGCCGATCCAGTTCCACACGCCACTGGGAAGATAGCTCTTTCCACTCTTTAGGGCTGAGCGTGTGCCCTTCCGGCAACACACCAAACGCCTCGCCAATGGTTGCAAGGGGAATGCCGATACGCTGCGCGATTTTGATGATCGCCACATAACGCAGCACATCACGGGTATAACGCCGCTGATTACCGCTGTTACGCACACTTTTAATCAGACCTTTGGCTTCATAAAAGTGCAATGCCGATACCGCCACGCCGCTACGTTTCGCCACTTCGCCGGGGGTGAGCAGCGCTTTAATACGCGGTAATTTCTTTTCCATAAATCGCTTTACCTCAAGTTAACTTGAGGAATTATACTCGCCCGCAGACAAAACGACAGCGGCAGAACTGACAAAGAGGCTAGTATGTCCCATCAGCAAATTATTCAGACACTGATTGAATGGATTGATGAACATATCGACCAACCTATGAACATTGATGTGGTCGCCAGAAAGTCCGGTTATTCGAAATGGTATTTACAGAGAATGTTCCGCGCGGTGATGCATCAGACGTTGGGGGATTACATCCGACAGCGCCGGTTACTGCTGGCGGCAGAAGCGCTGCGCACCACGCGGCGGCCCATTTTTGATATCGCCATGGACCTGGGCTATGTATCGCAGCAAACCTTTTCGCGTGTATTTCGCCGCGAATTCGACAGAACGCCCAGCGATTACCGTCATCAGATGTAAACCCCTATGAGCGCTTATCCCGTCAGGCGTCTGTTGAGACTACCGGGACAAGCGCTTAGTCGTGCTGCTGCGCCCAGTGAATAAAATCCTGCGGCGATAATGCCTTCGCAAAGTGCCAGCCCTGGCAGAACTGCACGCCGCGCTTTAGCAGCCAGGTGACCTGCTCCGCCGTTTCCACGCCTTCCGCAATGATCTTCAGACGCAGGCTGTGCGCCATCTCAATAATATGTTCAGCGATCAAATGGCTGGTGCTGTTAGTCGTCAGAGTATCGATAAAAGATTTGTCGATTTTCAGAATATCGACATTGAGGGAATATAAATTATGCAGGTTGGAATAGCCGGTACCGAAATCATCAATTGCCACTTCATAACCCGCATGACGGAACGCCTGAATAACCGGCGTGGTTTTCGGCACATCAATAAAGCCGCGCTCGGTCACTTCGATCTTAATTTGTTCAGCCCGCACCGCGTAATGTGTTGCCTTATCAGAAATAAGGGCAATCAGGCGTGACGAATGGAAATCCGAGGCGGATAAGTTAATTGAAATATAGAGGTGCGGGTTGGCGGCGAGGAAATGCCCCAGATCGGTAAACACCTCTTCAACCACATAATCGGTGACGCGTTCAATCAACCCTTCTTTTTCAGCCAGCGGTATAAACTCCACCGGGCTCATCACCGGACCATTAAACCCAGGCCAGCGCAGCAGGGCTTCTGCGCCCACGCATTTACCGGTTTTGATATCGATAATGGGTTGATAATGCAGCCTGAGTTGACGCTTTAGCAGCGCCCGATGCAGCAAACGCCGCGGGGAGTTAAATTCATGCCGGGTACGTGAGACTATCAGTAGAAGGAGAATACTGCCGATCAGCGCCAGCGGGACCAACAGCATGGCCTGATGATACAGGAAACCATAATAGCGGGTGCTGGACGTCGAGACGATCATCGAAACAGGTCGCTTGTCGGAATGGGCAATGGTATAGAAACGATTATCTGTCCGGAAGTTTAATTTCTCATTTTGTACATGTTCAGACAATATTTTAACGTTAGCGCCAGGACTGACTGAAAAGAAGGTTTTACTGATATTGTCATAAACGCCATACGTTAATGTACGATCGTCTGATGCCACTTCACTGTAAAAAAGTGGATTTACCACTACCGCATAATTACCGCGCCGCATATACACCATCTTATATCCGGAATAAAATGGCGTATCGCGATAGTAATAAATTGAAACGTCAGGATTACGTTTATAATCAGCAGCAGGAATAATATAAGGTTGAGGCAAAGTAATACTGGTGGAGCATAAAAAATGATCGCCCTGGGTATAGATGAGATCCGCCAGATAAAGCCGCCCGCGAATAATATTAAGCATATTTTGCCGATGCAACGGCGAACAGAGCGGGCCGCTGAATTTCAGGGCTTCGTCATAGGCAATATCTGCCTGACGGATCACCAGCTCGGTTTTATCCAGCGCGAGTTGCGCAAATGCATTGAGCTGCGCGCTGGTTTCTTTTACCGCGCGGATGTGTGCAAACCATAGCGCCAGCATCACAGGCAGTATAACTACCATGATGATCCCGACGATCCTCAGCACCTTGCGAAGTGCGCTATGATTCATTTCCGCCTAATATCCCTGCAAAATGTGTGCCTGTAATAACGACAGGATGCTTTGATTAACAGGTGATTACGTTGCATGAATCATAAGACATTAGCAACTGACTTTTTTCATAAGAAACCTAATATCTGCTTATGACGATAATATTCGTCCGTAAGGCAAACTAAAAGTGTTCCCCCTGTTTATATTAAGGAAAATAAATATCCAGTTCGTCGTCAAGGTTTAAGATAACTCAACAGGGGATCGCTGATTAACGCAAATTGCAGGCCGATAAAAATGATAACCGGCAGATGTTTATTTTTTAAACTGCAAAAGTGAATGGTGTGCAAAGAATACGCATAATAAAAAAATAATGTTGTTACCCTTCTGTTTCTAAAAGAGGCATATAGCCGTGGCCTGAAAGGCGCTAACAAAGCGGCTGACGCCCCCTTTATGGATATGAAACTGAGCAAAATTGACGCAGATCACTGGCGAATAAAAGAGCAAATGTGATATAGTTCACAAAAATTGTGAAAATGAAATCACGTTTCATTGGTTATCAGAGGAAGGGTTGATGGCTACCATTACCACCGGCGTGGTATTGCTACGCTGGCAGTTATTGAGCGCGGTGCTGATGTTTCTTGCCAGCACATTAAACATTCGCTTTCGCAAGTCTGATTATATCGGTCTTGCGGTGATCAGCAGCGGGCTGGGCGTGATCGCCGCCTGCTGGTTCGCCACCGGTTTGCTCGGCATTACGCTGATTGATGTGGCGGCGATCTGGAATAATATTAAAGACGTAATGATTGAAGCCTCCAGTCACACGCCACCTGAATGGCCGGTGGTCATCACCTGATGGCGTCGCACCAAAACAAAAGCCCCGTCAATGCGGGGCTTTTTGCGTACTGATGGTCAGGATCAGAACGGGATGTCGTCGTCAAAATCCATCGGCGGTTCGTTAGACTGCGCCGGTGCTGAAGACGGTTGCTGCGGGCGAGACTGCGCGCCGCCGCTGAACTGATTGCCGCCGCCCTGCGGTTGCTGAGGCTGACCCCAGCCGCCCTGCTGCTGGCCGCCGCCTGCCGGTGCGCCGCCACCCTGACGTCCACCCAGCATCTGCATTACGCCGCCAATCTGCGGAACGTTGATTTCAGTGGTGTAGCGTTCCTGACCGCTCTGATCGGTCCACTTACGGGTACGCAGGGAACCTTCGATATACACCTGGGAGCCTTTACGCAGATATTCACCGGCGATTTCCGCCAGTTTGCCAAACAGCACAACGCGGTGCCATTCAGTCTGCTCTTTAGTCTCACCGGTGTTTTTATCACGCCAGGATTCGGAGGTCGCCAGCGTAATGTTGGCGACTGCGCCACCACTCGGCATGTAGCGTACTTCCGGGTCCTGGCCCAGATTACCGACGAGAATCACCTTGTTTACGCCTCTGCTGGCCATGGTCGTGTCTCCTGAATACGTTTCTTAATAGTGTAAACGCGCGATTGTAGCATTACAAACCGCGCGATTGATACCTTGCGAGGCGGATTCCAGTAAACCGCGCCGTCGCGACATTGTTGCAAGACTCACTGGAAGGCGCATCATAACACTGTATATCCATTCAGGTTAAATTGTGTCATAATTAATCGTTTCAGTTCAGACCGCCGGGCGTGTTCTATGCTTACCGAAATGGATGCATAACGCTATGGCAGCCGAATCTCTACCGGGAAAGGTGAATGGATAAGATAGAAGTACGGGGCGCGCGTACCCATAATCTCAAGAACATCAACATCGTCATCCCACGCGACAAGCTGATTGTCGTGACCGGGCTTTCGGGTTCAGGCAAATCCTCGCTGGCTTTTGACACCCTTTATGCCGAAGGGCAGCGTCGTTACGTCGAATCGCTCTCTGCCTATGCGCGGCAGTTCCTGTCCCTCATGGAAAAGCCAGATGTCGATCATATTGAAGGGCTGTCGCCGGCAATCTCCATTGAGCAGAAGTCGACGTCGCACAACCCACGTTCCACGGTCGGGACCATTACCGAAATTCATGACTATCTGCGTCTGCTGTTTGCCCGCGTGGGCGAAGCGCGCTGCCCGGATCATAACGTTCCGCTGGCCGCGCAAACGGTCAGTCAGATGGTCGATAACGTGCTCTCGCAGCCTGAAGGCAAGCGGCTGATGCTGCTGGCGCCTATCATCAAAGATCGTAAGGGCGAGCACACCAAAACGCTGGAAAACCTGGCCAGCCAGGGTTATATCCGCGCCCGTATCGACGGCGAAGTCTGCGATCTTTCCGATCCGCCGACGCTTGAGCTGCAAAAGAAACACACCATTGAGGTGGTCATCGACCGCTTTAAAGTGCGCGACGATCTGACGCAGCGCCTTGCGGAATCCTTTGAAACCGCGCTGGATCTCTCCGGCGGAACGGCGATCGTGGCCGATATGGACGACGCCAAAGCGGGCGAACTGCTGTTCTCCGCAAACTTCGCCTGCCCGATTTGCGGCTACAGCATGAATGAGCTGGAACCGCGTATGTTCTCGTTCAACAACCCGGCGGGCGCCTGTCCGACCTGCGACGGGCTGGGCGTACAACAGTATTTCGATCCGGATCGGGTGATCCAGAATCCGGAGCTGTCGCTGGCGGGCGGCGCGATCCGCGGCTGGGATCGCCGAAACTTCTATTATTTCCAGATGCTGCGCTCCCTTGCCGAACACTACAAGTTCGACGTGGAAGCGCCGTGGGCCAGCCTGAGCGCTAACGTACATAAAGTGGTGCTGTTCGGATCCGGCAAAGAGAACGTCGAATTTAAGTACATGAACGATCGCGGCGATACTTCCGTGCGACGCCATCCGTTTGAAGGCGTGCTGCACAATATGGAGCGCCGTTATAAAGAGACGGAATCCAGCGCGGTACGTGAAGAGCTGGCGAAGTTCATCAGCAACCGCTCGTGCACCACCTGTGACGGAACGCGTCTGCGTCGTGAAGCGCGCCACGTGTTTGTGGAAGACACGCCGCTGCCGACCATTTCCGACATGAGCATCGGCCATGCGATGGATTTCTTCACCAATCTGAAACTTTCCGGCCAGCGTGCAAAAATCGCTGAAAAAGTGCTGAAAGAGATTGGCGATCGTCTGAAATTCCTCGTGAACGTTGGGCTGAACTACCTGACGCTGTCCCGTTCGGCAGAGACCCTGTCCGGCGGCGAAGCGCAGCGTATCCGTCTGGCGAGCCAGATCGGTGCTGGTGTGGTGGGCGTGATGTACGTGCTGGATGAGCCGTCTATCGGTCTGCATCAGCGCGATAACGAACGTCTGCTCGGCACGCTGATCCATCTGCGTAACCTCGGCAACACGGTGATTGTGGTGGAGCATGATGAAGATGCGATCCGCGCCGCAGATCACGTTATCGATATCGGCCCGGGCGCAGGCGTTCATGGCGGTCAGGTAGTGGCTGAAGGTACGCTTGAAGACATCATGGCGGTGCCGGAATCGCTGACCGGGCAGTTTATGAGCGGCGTACGTAAGATTGAGATCCCGAAAGCGCGTGTGCCTGCGGATCCGGAAAAAGTGCTTAAGCTGACCGGCGCGCGCGGCAACAACCTGAAGGATGTCACCCTGACGCTGCCGGTAGGCCTGTTTACCTGCATCACCGGCGTGTCCGGCTCGGGTAAATCGACGCTGATCAACGATACGCTGTTCCCGATCGCCCAGCGCCAGCTCAACGGCGCAACCATCGCCGAGCCTGCGCCCTATCGTGACGTTCAGGGTCTGGAACATTTCGATAAAGTTATCGATATCGACCAGAGCCCGATTGGCCGTACGCCGCGCTCTAACCCGGCGACCTACACCGGCGTGTTTACGCCCGTGCGCGAGCTGTTTGCCGGTGTTCCGGAGTCGCGTTCACGCGGCTATACGCCGGGCCGTTTCAGCTTTAACGTGCGCGGCGGGCGTTGCGAAGCCTGTCAGGGCGATGGCGTGATCAAAGTCGAAATGCACTTCCTGCCGGACATTTATGTGCCGTGCGACCAGTGCAAAGGCAAGCGCTATAACCGTGAAACGCTGGAGATCAAATACAAAGGCAAGACGATCCATGAAGTGCTGGATATGACCATCGAAGAAGCGCGCGAGTTCTTTGATGCCGTACCATCACTGGCGCGTAAACTGCAAACGCTGATGGACGTTGGCCTGACCTATATTCGTCTTGGACAATCCGCCACCACGCTGTCCGGCGGTGAAGCACAGCGCGTGAAGCTGGCGCGTGAGCTGTCGAAACGCGGTACCGGTCAGACGTTGTATATCCTTGATGAACCGACGACCGGCCTGCACTTCGCGGACATTCAGCAACTGCTGGAAGTGCTGCACCAGTTACGCGATCAGGGTAATACCATCGTGGTGATTGAGCATAACCTGGACGTGATCAAAACCGCAGACTGGATCGTCGATCTGGGGCCGGAAGGCGGCAGCGGCGGCGGGGAAATCCTCGTCTCCGGCACGCCGGAAACCGTTGCCGGGTGCGAAGCCTCGCACACGGCGCGCTTCCTCAAACCGATGCTGAAGTAATCAGACGGAAAGTTGCTGCCTGACGGCGTCGGGCAGCGCACTGACCACCAGCTGATACGAGGCGTCTACCAGATAGTAAATCTGCGAATCCGGCAGCGATCCATCGAGAAATACCGTGCTCCAGTGCGCTTTGTTCAGACGCGCGCTGGGGCGCACATCGCTGTGTTCATTACGCAATAATTCCGCCAGCTCCGGGCTGGTTTTCAGCGTGACCGCCGGACGGCCATCCGTTTCGTGCACCATTGCAAACAGCACATCCGCCACTTTAATCTGCGTCGCTTTCCAGTCGCTGTGTACGCTCTGTTCCGCTCCCGCCTTGCCCATGCAATAGGGCAGTAATTCTGCATTGGTCATTGGGGTTCCCCTGTTGTTGGCACCTCTGGTGCAGCTCCCTGTCGAAAATAAATCTTTCTAAGTGTGCAGCATGAGTGCGTTTTCAGCCAGGTTTCCGCCAGCAGAGATTAAAAAAACGGCAATCCTGCGACTGCCGTTGGGGATCAGTATTCGGAATTGACGATCACTTCTTCACCGAACATGCCCGCCTGCGGCAGCGGTTTGTAAGTGGAGTTGGAGGCACGCAGTACGCGGATACCGCGCGCGCCAGTTTCCTGCGCGGCGCGAATATCGTTATCGGAGTCGCCGTAGAACACTTTGATTTGCTTACCCCGTAACCACTGTGTTTTGGTGTTCTGACCTGGCTTGTCTCCCGCAAAAATCACCGGATTCATGCTGGCGGCCGGAATAAGGAAGTCATCCTGCAGGGTTTTGGTGACGGTTTCCGTTTTGGTTTCGCTGCGGCCGGTGATGAAGAAAATAGAGTCCCCGCGCTTCACATGCATGGCGATCAACGCGCGGGCCACCTCTTTCGGAATGCTGAATTCATCCCAGCCGTTGTTCATCTTTTCCCAGAACGCCGGATTTTTCAGATAGTCTTCGCTGTCCGGCGACCAGGTTTTCTTGCCGCGCCAGAAGCCGGGGCTGGAAAAAAGCACGGTGTCATCAATATCAAAACCCACGGCCATCGGCGGACGTCCCAGCAGACTGTTTTCGATTTGCGCCACGGATACCCAGTGCACCGGTGCCTGTTGCGCCAGTTGTGCGACATTAGTACCGGGATTAAGGGGCGAAGGCGACGAGGCGTGAGCGGTAACGGGGCCATTAAGCGTGAACAGCAAACTAAAGGCGCTGAGGATAAGTGTGATTTTGCGCATATTTTTCCCTGCATTATCAGCCCGCAATCATTGCAACCTGCGCGGACGATCAAAAATTTACCCGACCTTAACGTCACGGGCAGGTGAAAGGAAGAATATTCTTAAAAAAGAGGCGGGAAACAGAAGACGGATCGCATTCTGCTCTCCCGCCCGGCCGCATGACACCGGGAGAGAGAGCAGTAAGCAAGTACTTACATTACAGCGGCAAAGGCCTGTGCCACACGCTGTACGTTGCCAGCATTCAGCCCGGCGACGCACATGCGTCCGCTGGCGATAAGGTAAACGCCAAACTCATCGCGCAGGCGATCCACCTGGGCGCTGCTCAGCCCGGTATAGCTGAACATCCCGCGCTGTTTGAGCAGATAATCAAAGTTCTGATCCGGCACCGCATCCTTCAGGACATCAACCAGCGCCTGACGCATCGCCAGGATGCGCAGGCGCATGGCTTCCACTTCCGCCAGCCAGCTGGCTTTCAGGGCGTCGTCGCCCAGCACCGTCGCCACCAGCTGCGCGCCAAAGGCTGGCGGGCTGGAGTAGTTACGACGTACGGTGGCTTTCAGCTGACCCAGCACGCGGGCGGCAGCGTCGGCATCTTCACAGACCACCGACAGACCGCCGACACGCTCGCCGTACAGTGAGAAAATCTTCGAGAAGGAGTTGCTGACCAGCGCCGGTAGCCCTGCGCTGGCAATGGCGCGGATGGCGTAGGCATCCTCTTCCATACCCGCGCCAAAGCCCTGATAGGCGATGTCGAGGAACGGGATCAGGTTGCGCGCTTTCAGCACTTCAACGACTGCATCCCATTGAGCGTTAGTCAGGTCTGCGCCGGTCGGGTTGTGGCAGCATGGATGCAGCAGCACGATGCTTTGCGCCGGCAGCGTGTTCAGTTTTTCGAGTAACGCTTCCGCGCGCACGCCGTTAGTGGCGGCATCAAACCACGGGTAGGTATCGACGTTAAAACCTGCGCCTTCAAAAATGGCGACGTGGTTTTCCCATGTCGGATCGCTGACCCAAACGCCGGAGTCCGGGAAGTAGCGTTTGAGGAAATCGGCACCGATTTTCAACGCCCCTGAGCCGCCCAGTGTCTGGATGGTGGCGACGCGCTGCGCGTTTAATACCGGGTGATCCGCCCCGAACAGCAGCGGCGCGATGGTATGGCGATAGCCGTTTAAGCCTTCCATCGGCAGATAAAGCGAGGCACCGTGCGGCCGGGCATTCAGGCGCGCCCGCGCTTCCGTAATCGCCTGGAGCTGGGGAATAGCACCGTCTTCGTTGTAATACAGCCCGATGCTGAGATTAACTTTGTCGCTACGGGGATCTTCTTTAAAACGTTCCATCAGCGAAAGGATGGGGTCGCCAGCATAGGCGTCAACTTTCTGAAACACGGGGTGGTTCTCCAGGTTTACGGTGCGGATAACCACAATAAACCGGAAGCGCGGGAAGATCGAGAGGGATGTGAATGGAAGGTTATCAGCAGGCCCCACGCAGGGGACCTGCAAAATACGATCAGTCGAGGTATTTCATCGCCACCCGCGAGGTCAGTCGCGTGATAAGTTCGTAAGCGCTCACTTTTGTGAATTCGGCGATACGCTCGACCGGCAGACCATCGCCCCACAGGGTCACGCGATCGCCCGCTTTTTCCTGCGCGTCCGGCCCGAGATCGACACAAATCATGTCCATCGCCACCCGGCCAACTATCGGTACTTCCCGGCCATTCACCAGCACCGGCGTACCGGACGGGGCTGCCCGCGGGTAGCCATCGCCGTAGCCCATCGCCACCACGCCCAGGCGGGTGTCGCGCTCGCTGATCCAGGTGCCGCCATAGCCGACCGGCTCGCCCGCTTTGTGTTCACGCACGGCGATCAGGTTTGAGGTCAGGGACATGACCGGCAGAAAGCCGAAGTCCGGACCCCAGGGTTTATGATCCAACGGAGAGACGCCGTAAAGGATAATGCCAGGACGTACCCAGTCAAAATGCGCCTGCGGCCACAGCAGGATGCCGCCGGAGGCCGCGATGGAACGCTGTCCGGGTTTGCCGTCGCAAAAGGTATTGAAAATATCGAGTTGCTGCTCGGTGGCGCCGCATTCCGGTTCATCGGCGCGGGCAAAATGGCTGACGATATTTACCGGCTGACGCACGTTTTTACAGGCGCAGAGGCGTTGATAAAAGGCGCTGGCGTCTTCAGGGCGCACGCCGAGGCGGTGCATGCCGGTGTCGAGCTTCATCCAGACGGTGACCGGCTCGCTAAGTTCGGCGTTTTCCAGCGCCGTCAGCTGCTCGTTATTGTGGACGGCGGTATGCAAATGTTCTGCGGCAATGGTCGGCAGGTCGTCGGCGGCGAAGAAGCCTTCCAGCAGTAAAATTGGTTGGGTGATGCCTCCCGCGCGCAGGCGCAGGGCTTCTTCGAGACGGGCGACGCCAAAGGCGTCGGCATCGGGGAGCGTTCGCGCGGTCTCAAGAAGACCGTGTCCGTAAGCGTTCGCTTTCACGACTGCCACCAGGCGACTGGCAGGAGCCAGTTCGCGCAGGCGTTGCAGGTTGTGACGCAGAGCGCGGCGGTTAATGACTACAGTTGCCGCTTGCATTGTTATTCCTTCATTAATGAGTACCGGATCTGACGTTTTAAAACCGACCAGATCCCTTATTCGTCGTCGTATTGTGGACCCGCATAGTTATCAAAGCGCGACCACTGACCGTTAAAGGTCAGACGTACCGTACCGATCGGGCCGTTACGCTGTTTACCGAGGATGATTTCCGCGATGCCTTTCAGATCGCTGTTTTCGTGATAAACCTCGTCACGGTAGATAAACATGATCAGGTCGGCATCCTGCTCGATGGAGCCGGATTCACGCAGGTCGGAGTTTACCGGACGTTTATCGGCGCGCTGTTCCAGCGAGCGGTTGAGCTGCGAGAGCGCCACCACCGGCACCTGTAATTCTTTCGCCAGCGCTTTCAGCGAGCGGGAGATCTCGGCGATCTCCAGCGTACGGTTATCAGAAAGAGAAGGAACGCGCATCAATTGCAGGTAGTCGATCATGATCAGACTCAGCCCGCCGTGCTCGCGGAAAATACGGCGCGCGCGGGAGCGGACTTCTGTCGGCGTCAGGCCAGAGGAGTCGTCGATATACATGTTGCGCTTTTCCAGCAGAATGCCCATGGTGCCGGAGATACGCGCCCAGTCTTCATCATCAAGCTGGCCGGTACGAATACGGGTCTGGTCGACGCGGGACAGAGACGCCAGCATACGCATCATGATCTGTTCGGCGGGCATCTCGAGACTGAAGATTAAGACCGGTTTATCCTGCAACATGGCCGCGTTTTCGCAGAGGTTCATCGCAAAAGTGGTCTTACCCATCGACGGACGCGCTGCCACGATAATCAAATCCGAACGCTGTAAGCCCGCGGTCTTTTTATTCAGATCCTGATAGCCGGTATCCACACCCGTCACGCCGTCATGAGGCTGCTGGAAAAGCTGCTCAATACGCGCCACGGTGGACTCAAGGATCTGATCGATACTCTTCGGGCCTTCGTCTTTATTGGCACGATTTTCAGCGATCTGGAAAACGCGGGATTCGGCCAGATCGAGCAGATCTTCGCTGCTGCGGCCCTGCGGATCGAAACCGGCGGTGGCAATCTCATTCGCCACCGAAATCATTTCACGCACTACCGCGCGTTCACGCACGATGTCAGCATATGCGCTAATGTTCGCCGCGCTTGGCGTATTTTTTGACAGCTCTGCCAGATACGCAAAGCCGCCCACGCTGTCGAGTTGCCCCTGTTGCTCCAGCGATTCCGCGAGCGTGATCAGGTCGATGGGTTTACTCATCTCCTGCAGGCGGTGCATCTCAGTGAAGATGTGGCGGTGCGGGCGGGTATAGAAATCTTCCGCCACTACGCGCTCGGCCACATCGTCCCAGCGTTCGTTATCCAGCATTAAACCGCCCAACACCGACTGTTCCGCTTCAATCGAGTGCGGGGGGACTTTCATCCCTTCGACCTTGAAGTCGCGAGGTTCAGGCTGTTTGTTGAAGGGTTTATTTCCTGCCATAGTGAATGGAGTTACCGAGATGATGATTGGGTCGAAAGATTACCACAGAGTTCAGGAGGAAGCATGGCAACAAGAATTGAATTTCACAAGCATGGTGGCCCTGAGGTACTGAAAGCGGTGGAGTTCACCCCCACCGATCCGGCGGAAAATGAAGTCCAGGTTGAGAACAAAGCCATTGGTATCAATTATATTGATACCTATATTCGCAGCGGGCTTTATCCACCGCCTTCCCTGCCGAGCGGCCTGGGAACGGAAGCCGCGGGCGTGGTCAGCAAAGTGGGTAAAGGCGTAACCCATATCAAAGCCGGTGACCGGGTGGTATACGCCCAGTCGGCGCTCGGGGCTTACAGCTCAGTGCATAACGTGCCTGCCGATAAAGCAGCGATTTTGCCTAACGCCATCTCCTTCGAACAGGCTGCCGCCTCCTTCCTGAAAGGCCTGACGGTGTTTTATCTGCTGCGTAAAACCTACGAAATTAAACCCGACGAACCCTTTTTATTCCATGCCGCCGCCGGGGGCGTGGGGCTGATTGCCTGCCAGTGGTCGAAGGCGCTGGGCGGTAAGCTGATCGGCACCGTGGGTAGCGCGCAAAAAGCGCAGCGCGCGTTACAGGCCGGTGCCTGGCAGGTGATCAATTATCGTGAAGAGAGCATTGTTGAGCGGGTAAAAGAGATCACCGGCGGCAAGAAGGTGCGCGTGGTCTATGACTCGGTGGGGAAAGATACCTGGGAAGCCTCGCTGGACTGCCTGCAACGCCACGGGCTGATGGTGAGCTTCGGTAATGCTTCCGGGCCGGTGACCGGCGTCAATCTGGGGATTCTCAACCAGAAAGGCTCGCTGTTTGCCACCCGCCCTTCCCTGCAAGGCTACATCACCAATCGCGAGGAGCTGGAAGAAGCCAGCAATGAACTGTTCTCGCTGATCGCCAGCGGCGTGATCAAAGTGGATGTGGCGGAAGATCAGAAGTTTGCGCTGGCGGATGCGCAACGGGCGCATGAGGTACTGGAAAGCCGCGCCACTCAGGGGTCAAGTTTACTGATCCCTTAAAAGAATTAGGGCCTCCCTGAGGAGGCCCATTCTTTTTTTAGTTCGGCTGTTTGTAGGGGACAGCACGATGAATTCGTTAACCGCGCCATAGTGCCAGATCCGATAAGTAAATCCTATGCGGTTTCAGCGAACTCACCTCTGAAAAGTACGAGGTTGTGATCAACCACGCATAACCTTAGTAACGCCAGCGGTTATTGCGCTGATAATGTGGGATTTTTGGCGTTTTTATCGCCCGTATCACCCACACAATCGCCACCGCCAGCAGCAGCCAGGGCAGCAGTTTAATCATCAGCGCGAACAGCCCGCCAACAAACATTAACGCGGTGGCGGCCACCAGCGCGGCAATAATGCCGAGCAGGGAAATTCCGGTCACCATTAGCATGACAAAAAATCCAATGACAAAAAGTAGTTCCAGCATGGCTCTCTCCCGAAAGACGTTTCTTTCATTCTTGTCTCAGGTATTACAAGATCCGTGCCAAAGTTAACCTGCTGAAATAAAACGAAAACGCCCCGCGGATTAACGCGAGGCGTGGTGAATCTGACCAAATTCTGGCGAAGTTTTTAACGCTTATCCGCCACCAGCGCCAGCGCCTGTTCCACTACGCGAATATCTGCGCCTGCTTTATGCGCATTTTCACTCAGATGGCGACGCCACTGACGCGCGCCGGGAATGCCCTGGAACAGCCCGAGCATATGACGGGTAATGTGCCCCAGATAGGCCCCTTTGCTCAGTTCACGCTCAATGTACGGATACATGGCGCGCACCACGGCAACCGGATCGGCATCCGCGCGGTCACGACCAAAGATCTCGCGGTCCACGGCGGTGAGGATCCCCGGATTCTGGTACGCCTCGCGGCCTACCATCACGCCATCCATGTGTTCCAGATGCGCTTTCGCTTCCGCCAGTGATTTGATGCCGCCGTTAATCGACATTGTCAGCTGCGGGAAATCGCGCTTCAGCTGGTATACGCGCGGGTAATCCAGCGGCGGGATCTCGCGGTTCTCTTTCGGGCTCAAACCTGACAGCCATGCTTTACGGGCGTGGATAATAAAGGTGTCGCATTCGCCCTTACCGGAGACGGTGCTGATGAAATCACACAGGAATTCATAGCTGTCCTGATCGTCAATGCCGATACGGGTTTTTACTGTGACCGGGATCGACACTACGTCGCGCATCGCTTTTACGCAGTCAGCCACCAGTTGGGCGTTGCCCATCAGACAGGCGCCGAACATGCCATTTTGTACGCGGTCGGACGGACAGCCAACGTTGAGGTTGATTTCATCGTAGCCCCGTTCTTCCGCCAGTCTGGCGCACTGCGCCAGCTGCTGCGGATCGCTGCCGCCCAGCTGTAAGGCGACCGGATGCTCTTCCTCGCTGTACGCCAGATAATCGCCCTTGCCGTGAATAATGGCGCCGGTGGTGACCATTTCGGTGTAGAGCAGCATATCGCGGGACAGCAGACGCAAAAAGTAGCGGCAATGCCTGTCCGTCCAGTCGAGCATCGGCGCGATGGAGAAGCGGGAGGAAGCGAATTGGGTGGACGGAGTTACGGGTGCCATAGCGTACATTTTTGCATCAATATGAAAAAGGGGCGCTACTATAACACACTCATTTCCGGGGTACACATTAGCAGACCGGAGGCGATGCGCCCCCGGTCCGCTTTAACTCAGAAGGTCAGGCTCAGCTGTGCGCCTGCGCCCCAGGTTTCGTTTTCGCCCACGATACCGGTCAGGTCAAGACGCGCGCGTTCAAAGGCCGTGAAGCCCAGACCGCCGGTAAAGACGTTGCTATCGTTATCTTTCACGTCTGCACGGTAACCGGCACGCACCGCCATCCAGTCTAACGGACGGACTTCAGCGCCGACGCCCACATACTGCGAGTTTTCTTCGCTCTTGAAGCCTTTGGTTTCCGTCAGATCGCCATCGGCGGTTACCGTCACCAGATCGTTATGCCATGCCACACCCGCTGTCACCACCGGGCTGATCTGGTAGGTGTCTTTGTAATTTCTCACCTCACCGGTACGGCCGTTACGCACGTTGATATCTTTGGTGTCGATGTCGCGGGAGATCAGGTTCTGCCCGCTCACGCCTACGGTCCAGTTTTCGCCGAAATCTGCCGCAATACCGGCATCGACGTTAAAACCATTGTCGTCGGTACGATAACGGCTGCTTTTGAAATCGTCGCTGTCGTAATCGTAAATGGAGGTGGTGTAGTTATAGACCCAGGTTTTCTGGAATTTCGGCGTTACGCCGATAGAAACCGGAACTTCACCCACCTGGAACTGACGGGCAACAGCGATACCGTAATCCGAGACGATAGCCGCGCGCCCGGAGGCGGTGGAGTTCAGATTTTCGGTGATTTCATCAGAGCCGTTTGGCGACAGCGCGGCATTAAGCGCTTCACCGACGGCCACCAGCCTGCTGTTCTGGATGCTGCGCAGGTAAGTAATATCCTGCTGATCAATGTTCGAACTGACGCGGGCATGCGCATGGGCTTTAGTTACGAAGGCCACCGACAGCACGTCGTTAGGAATACTAACGGCAATGCCAGCGCCGGCACTTGCGCGCGCGGTTTTACCATCAAGGAATTCCAGCTCATCCGCCAGATCCTTAGCGGCGCTCTGGAATTGCCCGATAGTGCCCAGCGGGTTAGCAATAATTTGCGCTGCGGTAAGGTTATCGACAACGTCGCTGTAGCGGTCGACTTTGTCATTAATTTCGTCAATCTCATCCTGAAGATTGTCTTTGTCGGTGATTTGCGCGCCCACGGCTGGCAGGATCACAGTCACGCTGTCATCCGGCTTTGCTTTGGCCAGCAAGGCCGGGTTAATGAGTGCGCCGCTGCCATAGCTCGCGGAAGCAACACCCGTACCACCCATTGCGTCGCCACGCGCTTCTGCCCAGGTATTGGCCGCTGACGCCTGATTTGCCACAAAAAAGGAGACAGCGAGAGTAACCATTGAATATTTGAATGTTTTTTTCACAGTTTGCTCTTCTTTGAATAATTGAACATCTTACCCCGACAGTTATCGCCCGAACGGGGATGAACTATTGCTGTGAACAACGATGTTAAATACGGCTAATTCAATTTAAAGGATGTTTTAACGCTGATGGTCTTATTCACTGCTTTCCCGTTCCGGTGACGGGCCTATTAATTTATAGAAGACGAAATTAATTTCGTGAAGGTTTTCCATCATGGGGGCCGAAAAACTGCGGAGGATGGTCTATCCAGCGATCGTCCCGCGTGGCGGCATAGTCGGGATTGAGCGGGTAATAAATGCGGTTATTTCTTTTATTCGCCTCCCCCACGACCAACAGGCGTACTTCTTCCATGGTGTTATTGATAAAGGTATGGCAAACGCCGGTTCCGGCAGGAAATCCAACGCTGTCGCCCGGTTCCAGTTTCCATAAATAGCCGTTAATCCACGCCTCCGGATTCCCTTCCAGCACATAAATAAACTCCTCCTCATCGCTTTCCGCGTGCGGATACGATGTGCGTCGGCCCGGAGGTAGACGTTCGTGATGGATACCCAGCCGCGTAAGCCCGAGTTTTCGGGCAAGAGGCGCGCCAACAGAAAAACGTTCATCGCTGTCCGGGTAGCCTGATTCGTCGGGACCTTCGAGATCCCGCCAGTGCCGAATACAGTCGGGCTTTTTCATGTCCTTTCTCCTTCATAAATAATGCTTCAGATATAGCACACCTGCGTGCGGATCTCGGCGTTTAAGGCAGAACATGATAAAGTGGATGTTTTCGCACCCGGCCACCAGAGGATGCCCATGGATAAGACCACTTCGCAGGAGATGTTAGCGCAGGCTGAAAAGCTCTGCGTGCAACGCAATGTGCGCCTGACTCCACAGCGCCTGGAAGTATTACGGCTATTAAGCCTGCAGGAAGGGGCGATCAGCGCTTACGATCTGCTGGATTTATTACGGGTATCTGAGCCACAGGCGAAGCCGCCCACGGTGTATCGTGCGCTGGACTTCCTGCTGGAGCAGGGCTTTGTGCATAAAGTTGAGTCCACCAACAGCTATGTGCTGTGTCATCTTTTTGATAATCCGGCCCATACGTCGGCAATGTTTATCTGCGATCGTTGCGGAGCCGTCAAAGAAGAAGCGGCGGAAGGTGTGGAAGATATTATGCATGGTCTGGCCGCGCGAATGGGTTTTGCGCTACGCCATAATGTCATTGAAGCGCATGGTTTATGTGCGGCATGTTCAGAAGTGGAAGCCTGTCGTCATCAGGGTGCCTGTCAGCACGATCACAGCATTCAGGTGAAGAAAAAACCGCGTTAGAAATAAGGTGGGAATGTAGAGAGAGGTTGGTACATCCTTGTACCTTTCGGGCAGGGTAGCTGTAACGCTAATTGCCGCAGAAGTCCGTGATTACCAGCGGTAATCGTGACGGGTTTCCCAGTCACCAACTTCTTTCTCAGCCTGGTCTTTCTGGTAGCCGTAACGCTCCTGAATTTTACCAACCAGCTGGTCGCGTTTACCTTCGATGACAGTCATATCATCGTCGGTTAATTTACCCCACTGTTCTTTCGCTTTACCTTTGAACTGTTTCCAGTTACCGCCGACTTCGTCTTTATTCATAATGATATCCTCATCGTTCGGTTTGAATAAAAATATAT
This sequence comes from Enterobacter sp. SA187, assembly GCF_001888805.2. Classification (NCBI taxonomy): domain Bacteria; kingdom Pseudomonadati; phylum Pseudomonadota; class Gammaproteobacteria; order Enterobacterales; family Enterobacteriaceae; genus Enterobacter; species Enterobacter sp. SA187. Next base: position 1,502,487 of record NZ_CP019113.1, on the reverse strand, counting down.
TCAGTATCCATCAGTTCGTTCGATTTCTGCTGAACGTGATAATTATTGTAGTTAAGGAGATGTCGAAGCGGAGATTATTCGGAATATTTAACCATCAACGCAATAAAGCGCCAGTGAACTTATGAGAACCAGGTGCCGTGCTGCCAGTGCTGACGCCAGATCCACGCCAGCGTAATCCCACGCAGCGCCAGGAAGACGGTTAACGACAGCCATAAACCATGATTACCGAGCAGCGGTACGCTGAGCAGCGTCAGGGCAAAACCGGCGGCGGCGATGGCCATACTGTTACGCATTTCCGTCCCGCGGGTAGCACCGATAAACATGCCGTCGAGCAGATAACACCATACCCCCACGATCGGTAAAATCACCTGCCAGCCAAGGTAGTGCCCGGCAAGCCGTTGCAGATCCGGCAGGGAGGTCAGCAGCGAAATAATCTGCTCACCGGCCAGCGCGTACACCATCGCAAACGCCAGCGCCACTATCCCCGACTGCCGACAGGCCGCCTGCCAGACGCTGAGCAACTGGCTGCCATCGCGCGCGCCATAGGCCTGCCCGGAATGGGCCTCAACTGCATAGGCAAAACCATCCAGGGCGTAGGCGGTAAAAGTCAGCAGCGTCATCAGCACGGCGTTCACCGCCACGATGTCGCCACCCAGACGCGCGCCCATCACGGTAATGGAACCAAAGCACAGCTGAAGCAGCAGCGAGCGCAGCATGATGTCGCGGTTAAGCGCCAGCAGCCGCCTTATATTGCCGCGCCAGGCGGTCTTCAGCATCGCCAGGCTGATCCCCCGGCGACGCAACCCGCGTTGTACCATCAGCAGGCCGACCACAAAAGTGGCGTATTCCGCAATGACGGTGGCGAGCGCAGCGCCCTGCACGTTCATGTGCAGCCCCATCACCAGCCATAAATCGAGGGCAATATTCAGCACGTTGCCCACCACCAGCAGCACCACAGGCGCGCGGGCATACTGGATACCCAGCAGCCAGCCGAGCAGCACCAGGTTCGCCAGCGACGCCGGGGCGCTCAGCCAGCGGATCTCCAGAAAACGCCGCGCCTGCTCCAGCACCGCGTCGTTGCCGCCCACAATGTGCAGTGTGAGATTAATCAGCGGGGTCTGACAGAGGATGATGGCGAAACCGGCGATCAACGCCAGCAGCAGTGGTTGCACCAGCGCCCGCGCAAGGGCATGGGGATCTTTTGCGCCAAAGGCCTGGGCGGTAAAACCGGTGGTACTCATGCGCAGAAAAAGCAGCAGCATAAACAGGAAGCTGGTGGCCATGGCGCCAACCGCCACGCCGCCCAGATACACCGGGCTGTCGAGATGACCAATGACTGCGGTATCCACCAGCCCCAACAGCGGCACGGTGATATTGGAAAAAATCATCGGCAGCGCAAGACGCCACAACGCTTTGTCGGAAGTCGTCAGAAAGGCCACGTTGAATTACCAGAAGGGAAACGGACGCGCGGCGGCAATCATGATGTTGCCGCCGCGTGGAAAGAAGAGATTAAAGCCACTCACCGTTGCGGATCACGCCGACGGCCAGCCCTTCGATGGTGAAACTCTGCTCGCGCAGGTCAACCACGATAGGAGAAAACTCGCTGTTTTCCGGCAGCAGTTGCACGGTATTACCCTGACGCTTCAGGCGCTTAACGGTCACTTCATCGTCAATACGCGCGACCACGACCTGGCCGTTGCGGGCTTCCTGGGTTTTGTGCACCGCCAGCAGATCGCCGTCCATAATGCCGATATCTTTCATCGACATGCCGCTAACGCGCAGCAGGAAGTCTGCATTCGGTTTAAAGAGATTGGGATCGACCTGATAATGGCCTTCAATGTGCTGCTGCGCCAGCAGCGGTTCACCTGCCGCGACACGCCCGACCAGCGGCAGTCCGTCAACATCTTCAAGCAGTAAACGAATACCGCGGGACGCGCCGGAAACGATCTCCAGCACGCCTTTGCGCGCCAGCGCTTTCAGGTGTTCCTCAGCCGCGTTCGGGGAACGGAACCCCAAGCGCTGCGCGATCTCCGCACGCGTCGGCGGCATGCCTGTCTGGCTGATGTGATCCCGAATGAGATCAAACACCTCTTGCTGCCTGGCCGTTAAAGCTTTCATACCGCCCCCTGGTTGCATATACAGTTATGCTGTGAGTATATACAGGCAAAGTGAAATTTGGAATCGAATTTTGAGCAAAACAGCGGAGTTTGTCGATTTATGCGAGCATTATCGATAATGCGACCACAACAGCATGCCCCAGGTGGCGAGCGCCAGCAGGATGGACATCAGCACCGCCGCCGAGCCCATATCCTTTGCGCGCCCGGAAAGTTCATGAAAATCCGTGCCGATACGGTCCACCACCGCTTCAATCGCGCTGTTCAGAATTTCCACTATCATTACCAGCGCTACCGAGCCGATCAGCAGCACGCGCGTGATAGCGTCCACATCCAGCCAGCAGGCAATGGCAATCGCCAGGATCACCGCTACCGCTTCCTGACGAAACGCCGCTTCGTTGATCCAGGCGGCGCGAACGCCTTTCCAGGAGTACCCTGCTGCTTTTATGATGCGAGTAAACCCAGTGGTATTATTGGCCATCAAAAGAACCTTTTTATGTAATTAGCGTCAATGTCTATGCAAGCAGACCTTGGTACAACAGAATTTACGCGCGCTTTCTGATATTCTTGCGGCGCAACAGGATTATTAACCAGAGGCTTCACATCGTATATGTCCGGCTGGCCACGAATTTACTACAAATTACTTAATTTACCATTAGGCGCGTTGGTAAAAAGCAAGCCCATTCCGGCAGAACCTGCCCAGGAACTGGGACTTGATACCTCACGCCCTATTATGTACGTCTTACCGTACAACTCGAAGGCAGATTTACTGACCCTGCGCGCGCAGTGTCTGGCAAACGATCTGCCCGATCCGCTGGAGCCACTCGAAATCGACGGCACGCTGCTGCCGCGCTATATCTTTATTCACAGCGGACCCCGCGTGTTCACCTGGTACACGCCGAAGGAAGAGTCGATCAAGCTGTTCCATGATTACCTCGATCTGCACCGCAACCACCCCGATCTGGACGTGCAAATGGTGCCGGTGTCGGTGATGTTTGGCCGCTCGCCGGGTCGTGAGAAAGGCGAGGTCAACCCGCCGCTGCGTATGCTTAACGGCGTACAGAAATTCTTTGCTATCTCCTGGCTGGGACGCGACAGCTTTGTGCGCTTCTCGCCGCCGGTTTCGCTGCGCCGCATGGCCACCGAACATGGCACTGACAAAATTATCGCCCAGAAACTGGCGCGTGTCGCGCGGATGCATTTTGCCCGCCAGCGTCTGGCCGCGGTCGGCCCGCGCCTGCCTGCGCGTCAGGATCTGTTCAATAAATTGCTGGCCTCAAAAGCCATTGCCCGCGCGGTGGAAGACGAAGCGCGCAGCAAAAAGATCTCCCATGAAAAGGCACAGCAAAATGCCGTCGCCCTGATGGAAGAGATTGCGGCGAACTTCTCCTATGAAATGATCCGCGTCTCTGACCGCATTCTGAGCTTTACCTGGAACCGGCTGTATCAGGGGATCAACGTCCACAACGCCGAGCGCGTGCGTCAGTTGGCCCACGACGGTCACGAGATCGTCTATGTGCCCTGCCACCGCAGCCACATGGATTATCTGCTGCTCTCCTACGTGCTTTACCACCAGGGGCTGGTGCCGCCGCATATCGCCGCCGGTATTAACCTAAACTTCTGGCCCGCCGGGCCGATTTTCCGCCGCCTTGGCGCGTTCTTTATCCGTCGTACCTTTAAGGGCAACAAACTCTATTCGACGGTGTTCCGTGAGTATCTCGGCGAGCTGTTCAGCCGGGGTTATTCGGTGGAGTACTTTGTGGAAGGCGGTCGTTCCCGTACCGGGCGTCTGCTCGATCCGAAGACCGGCACCCTGTCGATGACCCTTCAGGCGATGTTACGCGGCGGCACCCGTCCTATTACGTTAGTGCCGATTTACATCGGCTACGAGCACGTGATGGAAGTGGGTACTTACGCCAAAGAGCTGCGCGGCGCGACCAAAGAGAAAGAGAACCTGATGCAGATGGTGCGTGGCTTAAGCAAGCTGCGTAATCTGGGCCAGGGTTATGTGAACTTTGGCGAACCGATCCCGCTGAATGCGTATCTTAATCAGCATGTGCCGGAGTGGCGCGAAGCGATCGATCCTATTGAAGCGGTGCGCCCGGCGTGGCTGACGCCGACGGTGAATACCATCGCCGCCGAGCTGATGGTGCGTATTAACAACGCCGGTGCGGCGAACGCCATGAACCTGTGTTCGACGGCGCTGCTGGCGTCACGCCAGCGTTCGCTGACCCGCGAACAGCTGACCGAGCAGCTGGATTGTTATCTGGATCTGCTGCGCAATGCGCCTTATTCAGAAGACGCCACCGTGCCGGCCAGCACCGCGTCAGGGCTTATCGATCACGCGCTGCAAATGAACAAGTTTGAAGTCGAGAAAGATACCATCGGCGACATCATCATTCTGCCGCGCGAGCAGGCGGTGCTGATGACCTACTACCGTAACAACATCGCGCATATGCTGGTTCTGCCTTCCCTGATGGCGGCCATCATTACCCAGCATCGCCATATCTCCCGCGAGGAGATGCTGCGTCATGTTGAAGCGCTGTATCCGATGCTGAAAGCCGAGCTGTTCCTGCGCTGGGAAAAAGAGGCGTTAGGAGAGGTACTGGATACCCTGACCACCGAACTGCTGCGCCAGGGGCTGATCATTGATAAAGACGATCGTCTGCATATCAATCCGTCACGCTCCCGCACGCTGCAACTGCTGGCGGCCGGCGCCCGTGAAACGCTGCAACGCTATGCCATTACCTTCTGGCTGCTGAGCGCGAACCCGTCCATCAACCGCAGTACGCTGGAAAAAGAGAGCCGCACGCTGGCGCAGCGTCTGTCGGTGCTACACGGTATTAACGCGCCGGAGTTCTTCGATAAGGCGGTGTTCAGTACGCTGGTGCTGACGCTGCGTGACGAGGGCTATATCAGCGATACGGGGGATGCGGATCCGGCGAAAACCTTGCAGGTTTATCAGCTGCTCGCCGATCTGGTGACCTCTGATGTGCGCTTAACGATTGAGAGCGCAACCAGTCAGACGGACGCGGTATAACGTAATGCCCGGCGGCGCTTGCTTGCCGGGCCTACAAACACGCACAGAATCACAGGCCAGGTAAGGCGTCACCGCCTCCCGGCCTTTTTTATTTACAGCAGATAACTCACCGCCAGCCCTAAAAACAGCGCCAGACCCACGTAGTTATTGTTCATAAAGGCTTTAAAGCAGGCCTCGCGTTCGCGGTTCACCACCAGCCACTGCTGATAGATAAAGAGCGCACCAGCTACTGCTATCGACGCATAGTAAGGCCAGCCCAGCCCGTTCAGCCAGCCGACGGCGGTCATCAGCGCCAGCACTATTACCTGCAACAGGCCGACGATCAGTTTGTCGTGACGCCCGAACAGAATGGCCGTCGATTTGACGCCGATTTTCAGATCGTCATCGCGGTCAACCATCGCATAGAGCGTGTCATAGGCCACTGCCCATAAGACGTTGGCGACAAACATCAGCCAGCAGCTCAGTGGTAAGGACTCACTTACTGCCGCAAACGCCATGGGTATGGACCAGCCAAAGGCCGCACCTAATACCACCTGCGGTAAATGGGTGTAGCGCTTCATGAACGGATACACCCAGGCCAGCGCCAGCGCCGCCACCGAGAGCGCAATGGTCATCAGGTTCAGGGTCAGCACCAGCACAAAGGCCAGCAGCACCAGCACCACAAACAGCGTGCGCGCCTCTTTTTCCGTTACCGCGCCGCTGGGCATAGGACGGTTCGCCGTGCGCTTAACGTGCCCGTCGATTTTACGGTCGGCATAATCGTTCACCACGCAGCCCGCCGCGCGCATCAGCCAGACGCCCGCGACAAATACCGCCAGGATCCACAGCGGCGGTACGCCCGGCGTGGCGACCCATAACGCCCACAGCGTGGGCCATAACAGTAACAGCGCGCCGATGGGTTTATCGGTGCGCATCAAGCGGTGAAAGGCCAGCAGCTTATCCTGAGTGAGACTCCACTCCATTTTATCTTCCTCTTAGTACAACGGCGATGCCGGCAAAAACAGTTCCGTCAGCAGTAACGGCTTCCCGCCCAGACGCAGACGGGAGCGGCGTCCCCACAGCGTATCCTCACGCCCAATTTCAATAAAGTCACGGGTAAGCGTAGACGAGGTAAAGAGATAACGTCCGAGCGGCGTGTTGCCCAGCTTTTGCAGCGCCAGCTCCGGCCCGCTGAGGGTGGATTCAGGCACCACCGTGCGCCCGGCAAGCCAGGGTTCGCCATCAGCGCAGAGTAAAATTTCGCGCAGCCAGTAACGTGATTCCGCAGGCAGCAGCGGCAGCTCCTCAGGGATCTCATCCGGCGCGACAAAGGCTTCACGGATCAGCGTCACGCTCACCTGTTTGCCCTGCTGCTCAAAACGTTTGGTCATGGAATCTTCCAGCAACAGCCAGTCGAGCAGTTGCGGATCCAGCGCGGGGATTGCGTCAAAGTAGCGCAGCGCACGCAGTTGCGTTAGCGCAGGGTGTGACATGCCTTACTCTCCGGTACAAAACGTAAAAGTATTGTATCGCAGAACCGGCACAGACGGGCGGGCAAAGTTCATGTCCTTTGCAAAAGCGTAACAGATACGCAACAGCGTGCGCGGGGCGCAAAAAAAGGTGCGCCCGTTAAGGCGCACCAAACAGCAAAATCAGCATTGCGGGGTGAATTACCCCTTGCCTTTTACACTGCTGATAAAGGTTGAACGGGCAGTTTTTGATCCCAGGCTTTCTGCTTCGTTGAGCAATTTCAGGGCTTTGTCGATCTCACCTTTGGCGACGGCCTGACGAATACCCTGGTTAAAGTAGTTTTCGGTTTCGTTCAGCACCGGCTCTTTCTTCACTGCCGGAACAGGTGCCGGGGCCGGCGCAGCAACAGGTGCTGCCGGTGCGCTATAGGCGGTAGCCGGAGCCGCAGTATTGCCCACCGTCACCGGATCCGGGCCGGAGGAGCCAAACAGCGGGCCGACCAGCACGCTGGAGCCGCTGTTGGTTTTCACTTTCAGCGTCAGCTTGCCATCGGTGACGTGGCGCGCCAGCGGATCGGGAATATCCGGGATCGCGTTACCCGCGCCTTTGGCATAGGCTTTCGCCGGGTTGATCAGTTTGGTGGTCTTTTGCAAATCCTGATCGCGGGTAAAGGCCAGCACGTAGATTTTTTGCTGACCCAGCGCAGGCGTCAGGCGGATCACGCCTTCCAGCCGATCGGCGCTCATCACGCCCGGCTCCTGATAGGTGAAATAGTCGCTCGGGAAGAAGGCGGATGGCGTCATGTTCTGATCGAGGATTAAAACGTTCGGCGCAAAGACCTGCGTTTGTTTATCCACTTCGCTGGTCAGCGTCAGCGTAAGTTCACCGATATTGGCCGGCACGCTCCAGGCGATCACCGGGCCGCTGATCCCCGGCACGTTAATGGTTTGTCCGCCGGTCGCCACCGTGGTGGTCTGGGCTTTGGACTGGTTAACCGGCGTCCAGGTCAGTTTTTGCAGCTCCGCCGCCGGAATAGCCGGGGCGCTGCTGGTGTTTTGCGGAACAAAGTTGACGTCCGCCAGCGCGGAAAGCGGGCATGCCGCCAGCAGGCTGGCGCTCAGACAGAATGCGACGAGACTTTTTTTCATTTTCATTGTTTTCACCTCTGAATTCACAGGTGCCACGGTTGCCAGGCAATAGCGCGCGTCACCCAAAGGGTTGAGGGGCTTACGCCCCTCTTTTGGTCATTACGTCAGGTTAACGGGGGATTACCACCAGATTTCCATCTGCGCGCCGAAGGTCACTTCGTCGTTGTCGCCACGGCTGAAGGTACGGGCGGAGGTATCGTTGTACGCTAAACCACTGGTATAACCGGCAGCGGTATCCGCGTTGGTGTTAGCGTAACCCCATTTCTCATCCCACTTCGCATAGGTAGCGAATACGCGGATAGCCGGGCGGGACCAGATGCTGTCGCCAGCCTGCCATTGTTGCGCGAGGGTGATTTTGTACTGGTTGTTGGTGTCGTCGGTACGCTGTGATTTCACGTTGTCGTAGCCCACTTCCAGCAGGGTGCTCATGATCGGCGTCCATTTGAACATCGGGCGCACGCCCACGGTCCACCAGCGGGTGCCGTTGTTGTCATCACGGTCGATATCCTGATACATACCGACGTACATCAGATCCCAGCGATCGGCCAGGGTGATCGCACCATGATCCAGCAAGCGGATCATGCTGCCATCGTTATTGATGCTGCCGCCTTCCGGACGGCCTTTGCCGTTGGAGGTCATTGAGTCGGTGGCGTACTGCACCACAAACTTGTTAAAGCCTTTCATCATGCTCTGGGTATGTTCAGCGGTGAACATCCAGCCATCTTTCGAGCCGCCCTGACGCAGCGTGTAGTTGTCCGGCAGGTTGGTGTGACCGTAGTCAACGCCCAGCTCCAGTACGCCGTCGGTGTTAGTTTCCAGACCTGCTAAACGCACGTCGAACACGTCGTTCGGCACGTCATTGTTATAGGTTCTTTCACCGGTCACCGGATCGCGTTCAGCCGCTGCGGATGAACCACCGGATTCCGTAGAACGGGTTGCTGCGAAGGAGAGTTTACCGATACCAACGTCAATGTTTTCCAGACCTGCGCCCGGACCGGAAATATCCCAGTAGTAGAAGTCGATCATGTGCACATCATGACGCTGATAGAAACGCTTACCAGCCCAGATGTTCGCGCCTGGCAGGGAGTCGATCAGGTTTTTACCCACGACGTTAAATTCACGGATCGCCGGGGTATTGTCGTTTTCCCAGTCGTTCAGCTGTGAAGAGTTATAGGCAATGTTGGAGTCGAAGTAGAAGCTCTTATCGCCCTCTTTCCACACTTCCTGGCCTAGTTTAACTTCAGCGTACGTATCACATTCGTTACCGAGACGGTATTTGGACTGTGCGCCAGTTGCCTGGAAGCACTGTTGCGGGCCGCCGCTACCGGTCCAGCCGATACCAGAACGGGCATAACCTTTGAAGTCGACCGCGCCAGCGTGAGCAGACAGAATGCCTGCTGTAACGGCGATAGCCAGTGGAAGTTTGCGCAGAGTAATCATCGTTCTATCTCCTGAGAGCATTGCTTTTCTTTTTACACTTCATCATTCAGGTTGCCTCTTTGTTGGCTACGTTCATTCACCCCAGTCACGTACTTATGTACGCTCCCGGGGATTCATTCTCTTGCCGCCTCGATGCACCCTGAATGATTTTGTGTAAGTTATGGGAATGCTTAAACGCCTGGCTCTTTGTGCAACCGACGACAAGCGGTGCCATCTTCACGGAACAGATGGCAACGCTCCGGCGGCAAGCCGATAGCGAATGTGGCACCCTCTTCTACCAACACCACGTCAGCCTGGCGGTAGACCAGGTTTTGACGGATGGCGGGGATCTGAATATGAATTTGCGTTTCGTGGCCCAGCTGTTCGACGACCTGCACCGTGCCTTCCAGCGTGACATCGGCGATATCGCTGGGCAGCAGGTGTTCCGGGCGAATGCCGAGCGACATATTGGCGCCGACCTGCACGTCGCTGCTCTCCACCGGCAGCCACACTTGCTGGCGGTTCGGCAGCTCCACCTGCACCTGATCGATCGCCGTTGCGGTCACTTTCACCGGCAGGAAGTTCATCTTCGGTGAACCGATAAAGCCCGCCACAAAGCGGTCTGCCGGGTAGTGATACAGCTCCAGCGGTTTGCCGACCTGCGCCACGCGCCCGGCGTCCAGCACCACGATTTTGTCGGCCAGCGTCATCGCTTCGACCTGATCGTGGGTCACGTAAATCATCGTGCGTCCCAGCCGCTTGTGCAGGCGGGAGATCTCGATACGCATCTGCACGCGCAGCGCGGCGTCGAGGTTGGACAGCGGTTCATCCAGCAGGAAGACGCGCGGCTCGGCCACCAGCGTACGGCCAATGGCGACACGCTGACGCTGACCGCCGGAGAGCGCCTTCGGCTTACGATCCAACAGATGCCCCAGTTGCAGCACTTCCGCCACCTGGGTAACCCGCTGGTTAATCATCTCTTTTTTGGCGCCCGCCAGCTTCAGACCAAAGGACATGTTCTCCGCCACCGACAGGTGCGGGTAGAGCGCATACGACTGGAACACCATGCCGACGCCGCGCTCGGCGGGCGGGATGTCATTCATGCGGGTATCGCCAATCAGTAAATCCCCGCTGGTGATCGTTTCCAGCCCGGCAATCATGCGCAGCAGTGTCGATTTACCGCAGCCCGACGGCCCGACAAACACCACAAACTCGCCTTCATTAATGTCGAGGTTGATGTCTTTCGAAACGACTACGTCGCCCCAGGCTTTCGTTACCTTGCGCAAGTGCACGCTCGCCATGCCCTTCTCCCTTTGTTACTACGCTGAAACCTTCAAGATGCGGGGACTATGCGGGATTGATTGCGCGGGTGGATCCTCCACCCTTCGCTTTTTTATGGGGGAGGAGACGGGAGGATGAGGCGACCGGCTCTGCCCCCACAAGTTCCGTGCATCGGCGAAATTCGTGATGGCGATTGCAAAAATGGCGGTGTTTTTGTGTGCGCTGCCCCGCATAACTGGGTTTTATGCAAAGCAGATCACACAAAGGAGGGGTGGGGCGTAGGGCGCAGGAGGATGAGAAGCGCTTGCCAAACCAGGAGACTAAGACCCGTTAAGCCACCTCTGTGTACCTGTGTTCGACATCGTGAGAGCACATCACCAAAAAGGACGGGATTTATGAAAATCAAAACTGGCGCAGGCATTCTGGCATTATCCGCGATCGCGACGATGATGCTGACCGCACCGGCTCTCGCCAAAATTGAAGAAGGTAAGCTGGTTATCTGGATCAACGGCGATAAAGGCTATAACGGCCTGGCCGAAGTGGGTAAAAAATTCGAGAAAGACACTGGCATCAAAGTGACCGTTGAACACCCGGATAAACTGGAAGAGAAATACCCACAGGTGGCGGCCACCGGTGATGGCCCGGACATTATTTTCTGGGCGCACGACCGCTTTGGCGGCTACGCGCAGTCTGGCCTGCTGGCGGAAATTTCCCCGGACAAAGCCTTCCAGGACAAACTCTTCCCGTTCACCTGGGATGCGGTACGTTACAACGGCAAGATCATCGCCTACCCGATTTCTGTTGAAGCCCTCTCCCTGATTTACAACAAAGATCTCGTCCCTAACCCGCCAAAAACCTGGGAAGAGATCCCGGCGCTGGATAAAGAGCTGAAGGCGAAAGGTAAGAGCGCGCTGATGTTCAACCTTCAGGAGCCGTACTTCACCTGGCCGCTGATCGCCGCCGACGGTGGGTATGCGTACAAGTATGAAAACGGCAAGTATGACGTGAAAGATGTCGGCGTCGACAGCGCGGGCGCGAAAGCGGGTCTGACCTTCCTGGTGGATCTGATCAAAAACAAACACATGAACGCGGATACCGATTACTCCATCGCCGAAGCCGCCTTTAACAAAGGCGATACCGCGATGACCATCAACGGGCCGTGGGCATGGGCAAACATCGACAAGAGCAAAGTGAACTACGGCGTGACCATGCTGCCGACCTTCAAAGGCAAAGCCTCTAAGCCGTTCGTTGGCGTACTGAGCGCAGGCATTAACGCCGCCAGCCCGAACAAAGAACTGGCGAAAGAGTTCCTGGAAAACTACCTGCTGACGGACGATGGCCTGGCGGAAGTGAACAAAGACAAGCCGTTAGGCGCGGTGGCCCTGAAATCCTATCAGGATCAGTTAGCGAAGGATCCGCGCATTGCCGCCACCATGGCAAACGCGCAGACCGGTGAAATCATGCCGAACGTGCCGCAGATGTCGGCCTTCTGGTATGCCGTACGCACCGCAGTGATCAACGCTGCCAGCGGTCGCCAGACCGTTGACGCCGCGCTGAAAGATGCACAGGCCCGTGTAACTAAGTAAGTAATAAATGTAGGCCTGATAAGCGCAGCGCCATCAGTCGCAGTTGCCGGATGGCGACGCCACGCGTCTTATCCGGCCTACAGGTTTTCACAGTGGTAGAGGATGAATCCCCATGGATGTCGTTAGAAAGAGTCATTGGTGGCAAAGCGAGACCGTAAAATGGGCAACCATCGCCCTGCTCGGCCTGCTGGTGGCCTGGCTTGTGGTTTTGATGTACGCCCAGGGGGAGTACCTGTTTGCCATCATGACGCTGATTTTAAGCTCTGCTGGCCTGTATATTTTCGCGAACCGCAAAACCTATGCCTGGCGCTATGTTTATCCTGGCGTGGCGGGTATGGGGCTGTTCGTATTGTTCCCGCTGGTCTGTACCATCGCCATCGCCTTCACCAACTACAGCAGCACCAACCAGCTCACCCAGGAGCGGGCGCAAGAGGTGCTGATGGATCGCGTTTATCAGGCCGGAAAGTCATTTAATTTTGGACTTTACCCGGCGGGTAATGACTGGATCCTGGCACTGACCGACGGTGAAAGCGGCAAAAATTATGTCTCAGACGCCTTCAGGTTCGGCGGCGAGCAGACGCTGAAGCTGAAAGAAGCCCCCGCCCTGCCGGAAGGCGAACGCGGCAATCTGCGCGTGATCACCCAGAACCGTCAGGCGCTGAACCAGCTGACCGCTGTGCTGCCCGACGACAGCAAAGTCATCATGAGTTCACTGCGCCAGTTCTCCGGCACCCGTCCGCTGTATACGCGCGGCGATGACGGCGCGCTGACCAATAATCAGAGCGGCGTGGTGTATCGCCCGAACAATGACATCGGTTATTTCCAGGCCGTTAACGCTGACGGCAACTGGGGCGACGAAAAACTCAGCCCCGGCTATACCGTGACCATCGGCTGGAAGAACTTTATGCGCGTCTTTACCGACGAAGGCATTCAGCAACCCTTCTTCGCCATTTTCGTCTGGACGGTGATTTTCTCACTCCTGACGGTGGTACTGACCGTAGCGGTCGGCATGGTACTGGCCTGCCTGGTGCAGTGGGAATCCCTCAAAGGCAAAGCGCTGTATCGCGTGCTGCTGATCCTGCCCTACGCCGTACCGTCGTTCATCTCGATCCTGATCTTCAAAGGCCTGTTCAACCAGAGCTTCGGGGAGATCAATATGATGCTGAGCGGGCTGTTTGGCATCCGTCCGGCCTGGTTCAGCGATCCGACAACCGCGCGGGCGATGATCGTGATCGTCAATACCTGGCTCGGCTACCCCTACATGATGATCCTCTGCATGGGCCTGCTGAAAGCGATCCCGGACGATCTTTATGAGGCTTCGGCGATGGACGGTGCAAGCCCTTTGCAGAACTTCTTTAAGATCACCTTCCCGCTGCTGATCAAGCCGCTGACGCCGCTGATGATCGCCAGCTTTGCCTTTAACTTTAACAACTTCGTGCTGATCCAGCTGTTAACCAATGGCGGGCCGGACCGGCTCGGCACCACCACGCCTGCGGGCTATACCGATTTGCTGGTCAGCTATACCTATCGCATCGCCTTTGAAGGCGGCGGCGGGCAGGACTTTGGCCTGGCGGCGGCTATCGCCACGCTGATTTTCCTGCTGGTGGGGGCGCTTGCCATCATCAACCTGAAAGCCACACGCATGAAATTTGACTAAGGAGGGCACTGTAAATGGCTATGGTACAACCCAAATCACAAAAGCTGCGCCTTCTGCTCACGCACCTCGGGCTGCTAATTTTTATCGCCGCGATCATGTTCCCGCTACTGATGGTCATCGCGATTTCGCTGCGTCCGGGCAACTTCGCCACCGGCAGCCTGATCCCGGATCAGATTTCCTGGGAGCACTGGAAACTGGCGCTCGGCTTCAGCATTGAGCACGCCGATGGTCGCGTAACGCCGCCGCCGTTCCCGGTGCTGTTATGGCTGTGGAACTCGATCAAAATCGCGGCCATCACCGCCATCGGCATTGTGGCGCTGTCCACCACCTGCGCCTACGCTTTTGCCCGTATGCGTTTTCCGGGCAAAGCCACGCTGCTGAAAAGTATGCTGATTTTCCAGATGTTCCCGGCTGTGCTGTCGCTGGTGGCGCTTTATGCCCTCTTCGACCGCCTCGGGCAGTACATTCCGTTTATCGGGCTGAACACCCACGGCGGGGTGATCTTCGCCTATCTGGGCGGCATCGCGCTGCATGTGTGGACGATTAAAGGCTATTTTGAAACCATTGATGGTTCGCTGGAAGAAGCGGCGTCGCTGGATGGCGCAACGCCATGGCAGGCGTTCCGTCTGGTGTTGTTGCCGCTCTCTGTGCCTATTCTGGCGGTGGTGTTTATTCTGTCGTTTATCGCCGCTATTACCGAAGTTCCGGTCGCCTCGCTGTTGCTGCGTGATGTTAACAGCTACACGCTGGCGGTCGGTATGCAGCAGTATCTCAACCCGCAAAACTACCTGTGGGGCGACTTTGCCGCTGCGGCTGTACTTTCTGCAATCCCCATCACCGTGGTGTTCCTGCTGGCACAACGCTGGCTGGTGAATGGCCTGACGGCGGGCGGGGTGAAAGGCTGAGTTTCATCGTGATATGCCACTGTTATCCTCAACTTGTATTGTTGCGTTACTTTTGATTGTCAGGCGGCCCGCAGGCCGCCTTTTTTTATTCGCGCTTGAGCCGTTTCGAGTTACACAGCCATAACGTCAGGACCAGCAGCAGGATCGCCGCGGAGTAGATCAGCACGTCCATCGGCGATTTATGATCGACGATGATCAGCCGCACGATGGCGGTAATGCCGATATAGATAAAATAGCGCAGCGGAAAGTGATAACCGGACTGAAAGTATTTCACGATCAGCGCGATAAATTCGAAGTAGAGAAAATAAACCACCAGCCCTTCTACCAGCTCATATTTGCTGGTGCGCTCCGGCGCAAAAAGCACATCTGCCAGATGCAGCGTCTCTTTGCCAAGAAAGACCACCAAGATCAGGCCAAGGCTGAGCAGACCTAAACTGAGCACAGTCTGCAAAATGGTGGAGATGAACTCAACGCGGGGACGACTTAGCGATGTCATACAGCACCTCATTACAGTGACGAGCTTACTGTATAGCGCAGAAATGTGATCTGGATCTACATTCTTTACTTATGCTTTCTAAGTGAAAGCACGGCGGCGGATCATCATGGCGAGAAAGTCAGTCCAATAACGTAAAATAGATCCCCTTGCGGTTGAGAGGAAATACACAGGATGGCAGGGAAAAAACCGACGATCACCGATGTAGCGAAGCTGGCAGAGGTTTCTGCGGCGACCGTATCGATGGCGCTCTCGGGGAAAGGCCGTATCTCAAAATGGACGACGGAGCGGATCAACAAGGCTATTGATGAACTGGGTTACGTCAGAAATAACAATGCCGCCACGCTTAAAAGCGGTAAAACGGGGCTTATTGCCGTACTGGTTCACGGTCTGGGCCAGGCCTTTAATGTGGATGCCCTGAAAGGGATCACCAGCTGTATTGATGAACACAAAAAAGTCTCTTTCATCATGATTTTCGAAACCCAGGCCGAACTGGAAAACCGCATTAATATCGCGCTGAACTATAACGTTGACGGCTTTTTGATCGTCAGTGAACGCGACAATAATGAGCGTACCCTTGCCCGTCTGAATGCCCGTAATATTCCCTGTCTGTTTATCGCCTCCTCGGGGGTCGCGGAACAACCTCAACAGATAGGGCTTAACGCCCACTATGCCGGAAATATCGCCACCCGCTATTTGATTAATGTCGGGCATATGCATATCGCCTTTATCGGCGGACATCCCAAATCGCTAGATCGCGCAGAGAAACTGGCCGGGTACTTTGCGGCGTTAAAAGAACATAATCTTGAGGAAGATACTTCGCTGATTATTGCGGACAGCAACGCTGGCGCATTAGCAGACAGAATGGCGGCACTATTTTCCCGTTCTCCCTGGGTCACCGCGATGATTTGCTATGATGCGGCCACCACGCAGGAAGTGATTTCCGCGATAAAAATGCGTGGACGGGGCATCGGAAAAGACAGCTATATCAATCGTGATATCGCCATTATTTGCCTCGAAAACGTCAGTGACACCGAATTTTTCTCGCCGTCTATTACCTGTATCGACACTTCAGCGACGCAGATGGGATGGAACGCCGCCAGGCTGTTACTTTGTCATATGGATGACGATAAACAACCACTGCAGGGCGAAGCATTCCATCCGGCATTAATTATCAGGGATTCGGCTTAACCTCCGCAGCCCGCATGCAAATTTACCAGCCACCCGTTCAGCCACTCTGCGGAAGCACGTTCAGGGGAATGACGATGGTGATGCGCCAGCCAGACTTCGGCGGCGCGCCCTGGTTCGGCAACGACAAAAGAAAATTCATCTTTATTAGTAGCCGCCCCCCACTCGCCTTCGCGGTTAAGCGCAATTACGGACATGCTGCCGCAGGCGCCACGGCGGGCAAGCAGCTTTGCGGTATGCTGGTTGAGCGCTCTGTCGCAGGCTTCCTGCGGGGAGTACTGCTCCATCAGCCGGACGATTTCCCATGAAAGGCAGCCTTTCATAATATCCTCGCCGACGCCGGTTGCCGCCGCCGCGCCCGTTGCGCTATCGGCGTAGCACCCGGAGCCAATAATCGGTGAATCCCCCATGCGCCCCGGTTTTTTCATAAATAATCCCGAGGTCGACACGCCAGCGCAAACCGACCCGCCAGGCGCGCGTCCCAGAATGCACACCGTATCGTGACCATCGTAGGCTTCCAGCGGTAGCGGGCCGGGCGAAGCCTGTAGCGCGGCGCGCCATTTCTGCTGCGCCAGCGAATAAGTGTTATCCCGCGTCTCCATTCCCTGCCCGACCGCGACATGGAAAGCCCCCGTCCCGCAGAGCACGTTATTGCGTTGCAGGCCGCTAAGATAATGCGCGGCCATAATGGGATTTTTAAGATCGCGTACCGCCGCCACCGCGCCATAGCTTAGCGTATCGCCATCCATAAAGGCTGCATCCAGCTCGACCTCACCGTTTTCTGCCGGTAAACCACCGTAGCCGACGGAATGCAGCCTGGGATTGTCTTCAACCTTACGGACCGCATGCAGAACAGCGTTCTTCACATCACTTATCTCTGCCGCTTCAGCCAGCCCTTCCAGCGCCATGCGCCAGGTAGCAATTAACGTGTTGCCCATTCCAGCGTTTCCTTACGCAGTTGTGAGGCGGCCTCTTCATCAAGGATGAGAGTGAAGTTGGGATGATTACGCAGAAAGGATGCCGGGCAGGACTCATTGATCGGCTCCTCAAGCAGACGGCGAACGGCGTCGGCTTTGCTGGTACCGCTGACGATCAACAACGGCCTGTCGGCAGCCATAATTTCCCTGAAGCCCAGCGTGAACATGTGAGTCGGCGCTTGTTCGCGCGTAATGTTGTAGAGCTTCATGGTGCTTTCAACCGTCGATGCCTTATGTTCAGCGCAGAACGCGCTGGCATCGAAGGGCGTGCCCGGCTCGCAGGCGCCAATGTGCCCGTTGGTGCCCAGCCCCATTAACTGAATATCCCGCGGATAGGTGTCGAGAATGTGTTTATAACGCAGAATTTCATAGTCCTTATTAAGGGTACCTGCATTAAACATGTCGAAGTATTTGGGCTTTTGCGTCAACTGGTTATACAGACGTTCAAACATAAAGGTATGAACGGTATACACATCACGCTGGTTACCGACATACTCATCAATATTCAGGAAAACGGTATTTGAAATATCAATGTCGCCAGCATTAATCGCCTTCACCAGCAATTTAAAAAGTCCGGCAGGTGTCGCGCCGGTGGTCAGCGAGATCACCGGGCTGGATTTTTGGCGAAGAGTATTGGCAATAATGTCAAACGCACAAGCCGACATCGCGTTATAATCTTTTACCAGATGGATTTGCATGATTGCTCCTTTAAAGTAATTTCCTGACTGCGTTACGAATAGTATCGACGGTGGTGCCGTAAACAATTTGCACGTTTCCGTCATCAACCGGCACATAACCTAATGCGCCCGTTGCCTGAATAATGTGTTCATCGACCAGCGAAATATCATGAATGCTTACCCTCAGGCGGCTATAGCAACAATCGACGCTGATAATATTCTTGTTTCCGCCTAAGCCCCGGATTATCGCTAACGCTTTTAGTTTTAGCGGATCGTTTGATATGTCATCCTGTTGCTGATTGATCCCCAGAATATCGATCGTCTGTTCATAGTCGCTGCCCCGGCCCGGCGTTTTTAAATCAAAATGCACGATCCAGAAGCGGAACAGCGTATAACCTGCAAGACTAAAGACGATGCCAATCAACATGTTTATCCAGAATGTCGATTCCGGGCGCAGGAAGCCATAGAGTACCAGCCCAATAATATTGGCTTCGGTGCCGCCTAAATTACTCTGGAAGAGATAACAGAACATCCAGCTTAAGCCGTTAATGACGGAATAGATCAGATACCAGACCGGTGAAACGAAAAGAAAGGTGAATTCCAGAGGTTCAGTCACACCGGCGATAATGGAGGTAAAAGCGCCGGTCACCAGTAACGGCTTGATCTTGTTACGCTGCTCTGGCCTCGCCGTCTGGTACATGGCCAGCGCCATCATCGGCAGGGTGAACATGGTTATCGGGATCTGCCCACCGCGCAGGAATTTAACGATGTCCGCCAGCGTCATATTGACCGGTAGGGTGTTGGTTTTCAGGTATTCCGCAAAAATCGCTCTTGCGCCTTCCACCGTGTGCCCGTCAGGAAAAATAGCGATACCGGAAACCATCGTATCCCTGATGACCGTATTCCAGATTTGATGCAGTCCTGTGGGCAGGAGTAATCGCTCTCCCAGACCATAGATAAAGGGCGCAAAAACACCCGCGCTGGAGATGCCCATTGCCGCATGGTTTATCACTTTGGAAAGCATCAACCATAAAAAAGGAAAGCACTGACCAAAGGCCACGAAAAACATAATATTGGCGAGGGGGACGAACCTGACGCCGCCGAAAAAAGCCAGCGCCACCGGGAATTTTATCTGATGAACACGATTATGAATTATTGCGGAGAGCAGACCGGTAATAATACCGCCTACCACGCCCGTGTTGACTGTTTCAATACCCAGCGTGGTCGTCAGCGCGCTTTTCGTAAACATCTCGTTGACCGCAGGATTGACTGTAATCAGCACATGCATACCCATCAGCAAAGCCATATAACCACATAGCGCGCCCAGCGCCGCATATTCTTTCTCTGCTTTCGCAAGCGTAAAGGCCAGCGTAACTGCAAATAATAAGGGCAAATTATCCATTATTACCGCGCCCACAGTATTAAGCAGATTAGCGACATACTGAAATACGACAGAATTTAAAAACGGCAGCAATTCACGTAGTTTTTCATGCCAGAGAAACAACGAGGCGACGCCCAGCAACAATGAAGCAAAAGACAGAAGCGCAACGGGAGTAATAAAAGCGCGGGATAACATCTGAAAGAAATGAATGGTTTGTTTTTTCATAGAAAAGCCCACCAACCCTGTGGATACGTTAACAATGAATGACATCATGTTTATCAATTAACTCCATGAACGCCACTTATGCTAAATGATTAAACGTTTAATCATTGTGAACATAATCACGTAAATCACAAAAGCAGGATTTCTTTTAAAGTTACAGAGAAATGCCCTCTCCCGGTCGGGAGAGGGACAATTTAAGGGGGGAATCAGCGGAAGTTAATGGAGCGATCGCTGGTCATATCATACAGCTGGAATTTACGGCCCAGCATCTGACCACCGTCACGCGTCAGCGGTGTCCAGCCGATGCCGGCGCGGCTGCGGGTCGGGCCGGTCGAGAACAGATCCAGCGGTATCGAGACATAGACGCCTTTGGTGAAGTCGCCTTCGCCGTACTCTTCAGGCGACACGTTGGTGATGGTGGCATAGGTGCCCACCACGACGCCGCTGTCGAAGTGTTTCGCCACTTCCAGGGTGCCGCCCTTATCGCCTGCCAGATACTGCCCGACGCTGGCCTTGATCAGCACATCCTGCGCGAACGGCGGCGTCCAGTAGGCGGTGAGATGGCCGGTTTTCACGCTGTAATCGGTGAATTTCATCATCTCTTTCGGACCGCGCCAGTCACGCTGCTTCACGTAGTTGGCATCAATGCCGAACGCCCAGTTGCTGTCCACCGGACGCCACAGCACTTCGGCGCCTGCGCCGCCGTACATGGTTTCCAGATAGCCGCCGTACACCTGGCCGTAGAAGCCGTTGCCGAGATACTGGAAGTAGTTGGCCTGCATGTTGTTAACGTAGTAGTCGTTTTCAACATAATCACGCACATGGGTACGCACGCGCGGCAGCAGCGAATCCTTCGGCGGGTTGGTGTAGTTGAATTTGTCGTAGTTGTTGGCGATGTTGCCGAACAGACTGCCGGTGGTCAGCAGGTGGTCGGTCAGCCACAGATCGGCAGTCGCCATCACGCCCAGCTGGTACATGTAGAAGCTTTCCGGGCCGCCCACGGACTGGTTGAGTACCGGATCGATATGAAAATCGAAACGGGATTTTTCGATATACCAGCCCTGCTCGGTGGTGTCCGGCACCTCCGGCTCAACACGTTTTTGCACCAGTTCGGTTTCATGTCCCAGCGGCTCGCCCTGTAAATGGCGTTGCAGGCTGGCGACGTCGGTTTCAGTGGTCACCTGCGGCATGTTCAGACGATTTTCCGTCACGCGGATGGTGCGAATGCCGTCCGGCAAATCGTTCATGATGATGCGGTTGGCGCGCTCGATCCCTTCCTGCGAGTCGCGGTATTTCACCTGCTCGCCGGTAACGTACAGGGTATCGTCTTTCACCTGAATCTGCGGATCCGCAAGGCCCGCGTTATATTTCAGCAGCGTCAGCTGATTCGCCACCACAGAATGTTGCAGGATGGCGTCCTGCGGCTGCGGCTGGTATTGCGGACGGGCGTTATCGTTATAGCTTGGGCGCAAATCGTTAAAGTTATTACGCAGCGTGACGCCAAACATGAAGGTGTTGCCGCGCTCATAGCTCACGTTGACGTCGGCCCAGTCGGTGACGCGATAAATCGCCCCGACGTTGAAGTTGCTGCGTTGCGGCAGTTTGCCCGCGAAGTCCTGCTCGTAGTTGTTACCTTCATATTCCAGCTTCAGGCGCAGCGGTTGCCACGGCGTCTGGTACTCTACGCCGCCGAACAGCGAAGTCGGTCCGTGGAACATCTGGCTGGCATCCACCGAGCCGGCCTGATTGTAGCTGTTATCGCGTACGCAATATTTATTGCTGTAGGTACAGAGCGGGTTTTTGATGTTGCCCGAGGTGCCAAGATAGCCCCAGCCGAGGCCGAGCGAGAAATCAAAGGGTCCCCAGGCTTTGTTCGCCACGATGTATTCGGCGTCAAACAGGCCGGTACCGCCGATATCGCGCGCGCCCACCGCCACCTGCGGCAGCCAGTAGCCCTCTTCCCACAGGCGCAGTTTTAAATCGAAGGCTTTATCTTTGTAAGTCTGGTCGCCGGAAAACGCATCCACGCTGCTGTACTGACGGGTACGCACGTCGGTGTAGCGCAGAGTGGTTTCCAGCCACGGGAAAAGCTGCACCGAGCCAGAATAGTAGCGGTACTGATCGTTATCGCGATAGTTGAGGCTGATCTCGCCTTCACGCGCCATGCGCGCCGTGGGCGTCTGTAACAGGCCAACGCCGCCAAAATCGGACTGCGACGGGCCAATGGGGGCCGGATAGGTTTCTGCATGGCACGCCGCGTTCACCCCCAGCGCCAGCAGACTGTAGAGATAGATTTTTTTCATTAATCCGGGATCCGATGCGTGAGGGAGTAAAGAATATCGGCGTTAATTTCTTCGTACTGGCTGCTCCAGATCGAGTCGGCAAAGCCGACCAGGATCACGCTGCCCGGCATCGGCTCAACATGCCGCCGGTTCCAGTACGCCACAGGCACATTCTCGGTTCGCCCGTCGGGATAAATCACCCACGCATAGCTACGTTCCGCGCCGCTGAGCAGGCTCATGTCATCAAGATAGCCCGCCACATCGCGCCCGGGCTGAAAGGGCTTCTTACCGGGGCTGCTGATAAGCCCCGCGACCATCACCGTAGCAGGCTGTGGCCCCACCCACAGTGTGTACTCACCTTCCAGCGGACGGTTGGCCGTAGGTTCGACGCGTACCCGATCCGGATCGAGCGGCACCAGCTGACGTCCGGTCACTTTCACCGCCTGCAACTGACGGCGCACGCTGTTGATTGCGGCGGCATCGTCGCCCTCTTCTTCACTCGCCAGCGCGCCAAGACGCGCCAGCAGCGCCTGATGACGCTGTTCGGCAATCACCGTGGCTTTGCCTTCGCTGATCACCGCGCCCGGCCACCAGCTGTTTGCCAGCCGGGGCTGCCCGACTAAATCAATCAGAAAAGGGGCATCGGTTAATGTTTTCGGCTGTGTGCTGTCCGGGGAATAAACCTTGATAGTGCCCGCAGCAAAGGCCAGCGGAGGCATCAGGGTTAAAAGTAACGATGTGATAAGTGCCTTCATTTTTCTTTTGCAGCCTTAATCAACATAGTGTTGATGGGGAAATAATCAGCGCCCAGATACTGGGTTGACTGCCTGATTTGCCCTTCACTGTCTATCCAGAAACGGTTAGTCCATGTTTTTTGATCGGTGGTCACTTCTTCTTCCAGCACGCGGACGTCGGTGACATCGCTGCCAAGCGCGAGGGTGTCGGTGCCCGCCCAGCGGAAGGTCGATTGCGCGGTGGCGTAACGCACCTGGCCGTGTTCCGTCCAGCCCATCGTCCGCGTCCAGCTTGCGCCGTCCCGCACCTGATTGGGTTTGGTCAGCGGATCGGCGGCGAGATTGTTCACCTCGATAAGGTTATCCTGGCCGATCAGGGTCTTAACGATGCGCCCATGCTGAGTCACGATAGTGGCCTGATCCTGCGTCACCCATTTCAGCTGGCCGTTTTCTGAGAACGCCAGCACCACAAATAACTGCGGTCCGCCGTTGAGCTGCATGTACTGGCTCGCGTAGGGCATGTCCGCGATGTCTTCATCCGTGAGATGGACGCCAGGGGTGCCGAACATGCTATCCCACAGCGCGCTTCCCAGTCCTTTGGTCGTGCCGGAGCACGCCTGAAGCAACAGACAAAGCAGAACAATTCCGGCTCGCTTCACAACAATTCTCCAGGGTCAAAATAACCACACCGAAGTGTGGTTATGGTTAATGTACCCCCGATTACTGGGTACTTGTGGTCGTTGTAGTGGTGGTTCCGGTATTGGATCCATCACCACCGCCGGTCGCTGCGAGCGCGACACCCACCGCAGAACTCACGGTGCTGACGCTTGTCGCAGACGAGCTGCCCGCCGATACCGACGTTGCAGCCGACCCTGCAGCTTCACCGACTTGCACCGGTGCCGCAAACGCAGACGTCGCCGCCAGCGCTGAAATGGCAAAAATGCCATACAGGACTTTACGCATATCAATTTCCCTTCATTGAATGAATGGATTTTTTACCCGAGAGAGACTCAGGCGCGATCGAGTATACACAACTAAGGCAGGCGAATTACGTAGCAGGGAAATAGCCACAGGGTTTTAAGATAATTGGACAATGGCCTGCGGTCAAACCGCTTCACTTAATTTTAATATATTTAAAATCAAAAGGATAAAATAGAGGTACTGATGATTTTAGCTGCGTATTATCCTAAAATAACCCTCAGGTAATAACAGGTCATTCTGGATTTTCAGATTAAACTCAATACAGGAATTTGCGGCAAGGCACAGACAACGGGAATTATCCGATAAGAAAAGCCGATACTAATATCGGCTTTTAGTATAGATAGAAATTTTTAAATAGCCCGGCGACGCTACGCCTGCACGGGCCTGCAATGCCTTATTTACGCCAGGACTTGTAGCGGTTGATCAGGCCATTGGTTGAGCTGTCGTGGCTGCTGATTTCTTTTTCATCGCCCAGCTCCGGCAGGATGCGGTTCGCCAGCTGCTTACCAAGCTCTACGCCCCACTGGTCAAAGGTGAAGATGTTAAGGATCGCGCCCTGGGTGAAGATTTTGTGCTCATAGAGCGCAATCAGCGCACCCAGGCTTGCCGGCGTGATTTCACGCAGCAGAATGGAGTTGGTCGGGCGGTTGCCTTCGAACACTTTAAACGGCACCACGTGCTCCAGCGTCTTCGGATCTTTACCCTGGTCGGCATATTCCTGCTCAACCACGTCACGGGATTTACCAAACGCCAGCGCTTCGGTCTGGGCGAAGAAGTTAGACAGCAGCTTCGGATGGTGATCGGACAGCGGGTTATGGGTGATCGCCGGGGCGATGAAATCGCACGGCACCATTTTGGTTCCCTGGTGGATCAGCTGATAGAACGCGTGCTGACCGTTGGTGCCCGGCTCACCCCAGATGATCGGGCCAGTCTGGTAGTCCACCGGATTACCGTTACGGTCAACATACTTACCGTTGGATTCCATGTTGCCCTGCTGGAAGTACGCGGCAAAACGGTGCATGTACTGGTCGTACGGCAGGATCGCTTCGGTTTCAGCGCCGAAGAAGTTGTTGTACCAGATGCCGATCAGCGCCAGCAGGACCGGCAGGTTTTGCTCCGGCGCGGTGGTGGAGAAGTGCTTATCCATCGCGTGCGCGCCGGACAGCAGTTCCACAAAGTTGTCAAAGCCAACGGACAGGATGATCGACAGACCAATCGCTGACCACAGGGAGTAACGGCCGCCCACCCAGTCCCAGAACTCGAACATATTGGCGGTATCAATACCAAATTCGCCTACTGCTTTCGCATTGGTGGAGAGCGCGGCGAAGTGTTTCGCAACGTGCTGCTGATCGCCGGCGGTTTTCAGGAACCATTCGCGCGCGCTCAGGGCGTTGGTCATGGTTTCCTGGGTGGTGAAGGTTTTGGACGCCACGAGGAACAGCGTGCTTTCCGGGTTCACTTTCTTCAGCACTTCCGCGATGTGGGTGCCATCGACGTTAGAGACAAAGTGCATGTTGAGGTGGTTTTTGTACGGGCGCAGCGCTTCGGTCACCATGAACGGGCCGAGGTCGGAGCCGCCGATACCGATGTTCACCACGTCGGTGATCGGCTTGCCGGTGTAGCCTTTCCAGCTACCGGAAATGATCGCTTCCGAGAAGGCTTTCATTTTTTCCAGCACTGCGTTTACTTCCGGCATCACATCTTTGCCGTCAACAAGAATTGGCGTATTGCTGCGGTTACGCAGCGCGACGTGCAGCACCGCGCGATCTTCCGTGCGGTTGATCTTCTCACCGGAGAACATGGATTTGATGGCGCCGGCCAGATCGGTTTCTTTGGCCAGATCCTGCAACAGGGAGAGCGTTTCTTCAGTGATGCGGTTTTTGGAGAAATCCACCAGCATCTGATCGTTAAAGGTGGCGGAGAACTTCGCGAAACGATCGCTGTCCTGCGCGAAGAGCTCGGCGATGGTCACATCTTTCATCGCCTCATAGTGTTTTTGCAGTGCCTGCCAGGCAGAAGTTTGCTTCGGGTTAATGTTTTTCATGGCAATACTCTTCTGATTTGAGAATGTTAACTGCGGTCGATTGTAGCGCCTGCGCACAAAAATTGTGATGGTTTTTGTGTAATGGGGATCGTCGCGTTAAGAGGAAGGCCCGCGCAAAGTATAGCCGTTATAAGTTAATTTCCTGGGCGGCTGGATAACATGAATAATCCGCATAATCCCGGCGTTGACACTGCCCGCCGCACCTTTTATTTATAAATACGGTATTTGCGCCAGCACCGGTTTTCGATATGCCCTTGTGCCATGGTCGCTTTTTCTCTCCCTGACACGAGGTCGTTATGACAGAAGCTGTATCCCCGCTCATCGTCGCCAAATTCGGCGGCACCAGCGTTGCCGATTTTGATGCCATGAACCGCAGCGCCGATGTGGTGCTCTCTGACGACAGCGTGCGCCTGGTGGTGCTCTCAGCGTCAGCGGGCGTCACCAACCTGCTGGTGGCGCTGGCAGAGGGGCTTGAAGCCACTGAGCGCTTCGTGAAGCTGGACGCCATTCGCAAAATCCAGTTCGACATTCTGGAGCGTATGCGCAATCCGAACGTCATCCGCGAGGAAATCGACCGCCTGCTGGAAAACATCACCACGCTGGCGGAAGCGGCGTCGCTGGCTACCTCTACCGCGCTGACCGATGAACTGGTCAGCCATGGCGAATTAATGTCCACCCTGCTGTTCGTGGAGATCCTGCGTGAGCGCAACGTCGACGCCCGCTGGTTTGACGTGCGTAAAATCATGCGCACCAGTGACCGCTTTGGTCGTGCCGAGCCGGACGTCGCCGCGCTGGCCGAGCTGGCGAAACAACAGCTTGCGCCGCGTCTGGAAGAAGGCCTGGTGATCACCCAGGGCTTTATCGGCAGCGAATCCAAAGGCCGTACCACCACGCTTGGTCGCGGCGGCAGCGATTACACGGCGGCACTGCTGGCAGAAGCGCTGCACGCCACCCGCGTCGACATCTGGACTGACGTACCAGGGATTTACACCACCGATCCGCGCGTGGTGCCGTCGGCAAAACGCATCGACGAAATCGCCTTTGAAGAAGCCGCCGAGATGGCGACGTTCGGCGCGAAAGTGCTGCACCCGGCAACCTTACTGCCCGCCGTGCGCAGCGATATACCGGTGTTTGTCGGTTCAAGCAAAGATCCGCAGGCAGGCGGCACGCTGGTATGCAATGAAACGCAAAACCCGCCGCTGTTCCGCGCGCTGGCGCTGCGTCGTAAGCAGACGCTGGTCACCCTGCACAGCCTGAACATGCTGCACTCCCGCGGTTTCCTGGCGGAGGTATTCGGCATTCTCGCCCGTCACAATATTTCCGTGGACTTGATCACCACCTCCGAAGTCAGCGTGGCGCTGACGCTGGACACCACCGGCTCCACCTCCACCGGCGATACGCTGCTGACGCAGTCACTGCTGATGGAGCTGTCTGCCCTGTGCCGCGTGGAAGTGGAAGAAAATCTCGCGCTGGTAGCGCTGATCGGCAACGATCTGTCGAAAGCCTGCGGCGTGGGCAAAGAGGTGTTTGGCGTGCTGGAGCCGTTCAATATCCGCATGATTTGCTATGGCGCATCCAGCCATAACCTGTGCTTCCTGGTGCCGGGCGGCGAGGCTGAGCAGGTCGTGCAGAAACTGCATCACAATTTGTTTGAGTAAGAGTGCTGCTGTCGTTTATCACGCCTTGCTGCCGGGTTTTTACCCGGCATTTTTTTGTGCGACGAAGGTTACTGCATGGATCGCGTTCATCACGTACACTCGTGGCACTTTCCCCAGGAGATCGTCACCATGGCTATTGCAAGACTGACACAACAAGATATGACGGAAAGTGAACAGCGCGAGCTGAAAACACTGCTCGACCGCGCACGCATATCACACGGGCGTCTGCTCACCAATTCTGAAACCAATCATGTGAAAAAAGAGTACATCGATAAACTGATGGCGGAGCGTGAAGCGGCGGCCAAAAAGGCGCGACAGGCGAAGAAGCAAAAAGCCTATAAACCGGACGCGGAGGCGACCTATTCCTGGTCTGCCAATACCTCCACGCGCGGCAAGCGTTAGGGTTTAGCGCCCTTTTTTCTTACGACCCGGCTGCACGAAGCGTTTGCCGGCAGGTTTCGCCCGGCTTTTGTCGTCGGGCTTCGCGGCTTTAGCCGCAGGCGCTTTCGCGGACTGGGTCTTCGGTTTGGCTTTTCCTTTCGGCTTTGCTTCCGAACTGGAATTTTCAATCAGCTTAAACAGGCCAATCAGCTCATCGTCCGTCAGATCGCGCCACTCCCCCTGCGGTAAGCCGCTGAGACTGACGTTCATGATGCGCGTGCGCTCCAGCTTCGTCACTTCATAACCGAAATGTTCGCACATGCGGCGGATCTGACGGTTCAGCCCCTGAACCAGCGTAATACGGAAGGTAAAGGGCGCTTCCTTTTTGACTTTGCACTTTTTGGTTACCGTACCGAGGATCGGCACGCCTGCGCCCATGCCGCGAATAAACTCATCGGTAACCAGTTTGTTGACCGTCACCAGATACTCTTTTTCGTGATCGTTACCGGCGCGCAGGATTTTATTCACCAGATCGCCGTGGTTGGTGAGGAAAATCAGCCCCTGCGAGTCTTTATCCAGACGCCCGATGGGGAAAACGCGCTTACTGTGGTTCACGAAATCCACAATGTTGTCTTTTTCGCTGTCTTCCGTGGTGCTGACGATACCCACGGGTTTGTTCAGCGCGATAAACACCAAATCTTCCGCTTCCCGCGGCTCAATCAACTGACCGTTAACTTTTACCACATCGCCGGGAGAGACCTGGTCGCCAATAGCGGCGCGTTTGCCGTTAATAAAGACGTTTCCCTGCTCGATGTAACGGTCAGCCTCGCGACGCGAGCAGATCCCGCTTTCGCTAATGTATTTGTTTAATCGGGTTGATGAGTCTGGCAGCATAAATTCTCCTGTAAAAGCGGAATATACCTTACCTGCCGCGTCAGAAAAAATGGCTTTGTGAGGTCACAGGTTTCTCGTTAGCAGAGCAATGCTTGAAAAATAAGCGCTGCGCCCCCACAATGTACCCACAACTTTGTGGAGAATAGATTTATGCAAACCAGCATTAAAATGCGTATTTCTGAGGAGCTGAAAAATGAAGCGAGTCAGGTATTACGCGACTGTGGACTTACGGTAAGCAGCGCCGTTCGCCTTTTCCTTGAACAGGTGGTCAGCCATCAGGGCATCCCGTTTGAGGTTAAGCGACCTTCTGCCAGAATGAAAATCGCGTTGCAGGAAGCAACGGAGATCGAAACGAAAGCAAGTCATCGCTTTACGTCGATGGACGATATGCTCAAGGGACTGAACGACGATGAATCACAAGAGAAGTAAACTCCCTCGCCGGGTGGAATATACCCGCACTTTTGCAAAGTCCTGGGCACGTTACAACAAAGCTGGCCGACGTAATATGCATGATGTTGCAGACGTGATGTCACTCATTTTCTGTCAGACCACATTGCCTGCTGAATATCTGGATCATGAACTGAACGGGGCGGAATGGGCAGGCGCCAGAGAGTTACATATCGGGGGTGATTTCCTGCTGGTTTACCGGCTTGATGACACCCAAAACCTGGTCACCTTTATCGATCTCGGTACGCACAGTGAACTCTTTGGCTGAGCAGGACAGCATGGCTATCCGGCACAGAGAAAATATTAATACTCGTCGCGCTCGTCGTCTTCATCCGGTTGTTCCATCACGCTGTAGGCCACCGCGCAGAAAAGCGAATTCAGACGTTTCATGTCGCCTAACAGCCCCAGATGCAGCGAACTGGTTTCGATACTCTGCACGTTTTGCTGATGCAGCCGATCAACGTGCGCATGAGAGTAGCGCCGGTTGAGGATGCGGAAACGGTGTTTGCGGCGGCGCAGGCGGCGGGCGCTGGGCACATCGCCGGAAAAGAATACCGACATCGCCAGTTGCAGGTTGCTGAGCAACTGCTCCAGCAGCGCGTCCAGTTCGTTTAAGCCTTCCAGCGAAAACGCCCGCCGTGCGGAGAGGGATTTATCAGCGATTTCGCTACCCATCCGCTCGACAATGTCTGACGCCTGTTCGAGGTTAAGGGACATTTCAATAATTTCCGCCCAGCGGCGGGACTCCTCTTCCGCCAGTTCATCCTTCGGCATACGCGCCAGATAGAGTTTGATGGCGGTGTAAAGCACGTTGATGTCATCCGCCGTTTTACGCAGCTCTTTTTCCTGACGCGGCTCGCCGTGCATCACCTTTTTGAAATCCACCAGCATCTGCTCCATGGCGTCGCCCATGCGCAGCGTTTCGCGCGCGGCATTGGACAGCGCCAGCGCGGGGGTGTCCAGCGCACTGGTATCCAGATGCTTCGGTTTTAAGCGCGCATCCAGCTCCGGCTCATCACGAATAATACGCTTACAGAAATTCGCCATCGGCCCGACAAAAGGCACCATCACCAGGCAGCGGATCAGGTTGTAGAAAACGTGGAAATAGATCACCAGCTCGGACTCCGGCAGCGGCAGCCGGTCCATGGCATCAGCCAGCAGATGCACAAACGGCAGGATCGCCAGGCTGCCCACCAGCTTAAACAGCAGGCTGCCCATCGCCACCCGGCGGGCGGCGGCATTAGCAGCGCTGTTATTGAGTACCGCAAGCAGGCCGGAGCCGAGGTTTGCGCCAATGACCAGACAGAGCGCGACCGGGAAAGCGATCACCCCCGCCGCCGTCAGCGTGGCGGTCAGCAGCACCGCCGCCAGACTGGAATAGGTGATCACTGCAAACATTGCGCCTATCAGCGCATCCAGCATCAGATCGCCCGTCAGCGAGGCAAAAATCACTTTTACACCGTTGGCCTGGGTGATGGGCGTCACCGCCTGTACGATCAGCTCCAGCGCCAGCAGAATAAGCCCGAGGCCAATACCCACGCGCCCCATCTGTCCGGCGCGCGTCTGTTTGCGGCCAAGGAAGAAAATCACGCCGATAAATATCAGCAGCGGCGACAGCCATGAAAGATCAAAGGTCAGCACGCGCGCCATCAGCGCCGTACCGACATCCGCGCCCAGCACAATCACCAGCGCCGGGGCCAGCGCCACCAGATCCTGGGCGACGAAAGAGGTCACCAGCAGAGTGGTGGCGTTACTGCTCTGTACCAGCGCGGTGACGCCAATCCCCGCGCAGAAGGCGAGCGGTTTCTTTTCCACGCTGCGGCTGAGTACGGTACGCAGCCGCGCGCCGAACACGCGCATGACGCCGGTGCGCACGATATGGGTTCCCCAGACCAGCAGGGCGACAGCGGATAACAGGTGTAACAGCGTTAACACGGAATGGTTGCCTCCTGAGTATTGTTGGTTTCCTTTCTCCTCCTCTTCTCCCGTGGGGAAAGGTGAGTTCACTCAGGTAAGTATAAGGTCTTAAATGTAATAAAGTGCCAAGGCACCCGGAAGGTGCCTTGTTTATTATTAACCAAATATGACAGGGTTAATCCGCGTCGTAACCCAGATGCGGGGCCAGCCAGCGCTCCACTTCCGTTACCGTCATCCCTTTGCGCAGGGCGTAGTCTTCCACCTGGTCGCGCTGGATCTGCGCCACGGCAAAGTATTTGCTGTCAGGATGGCTGAAGTACCAGCCCGATACCGACGCGCCCGGCCACATGGCGAAGGATTCCGTCAGCTTCATACCGGTGTGGGTTTCCACGTCCAACAGTTGCCAGATGGTACCTTTTTCGGTGTGCTCCGGGCAGGCCGGATACCCCGGTGCCGGGCGGATCCCCTGGTAGTTCTCGCGGATCAGCTCCTCGTTGCTGAGGTTCTCGTTCGGCGCGTAGCCCCAGTACACTTTGCGCACCCGCTCGTGCAGGTATTCGGCAAAGGCTTCCGCCAGACGGTCGGCGACGGCCTTGACCATGATTTTGTTGTAATCATCGTGCTGCGCGTCGTAGGCCTCGGCCAGCGCGTCTTCCTCGAGGCCACCGGTCACCGCGAAGGCGCCGATATAATCCGCTTTACCGCTGAGTTTCGGGGCGACGAAATCAGCGAGGCAGTAGTTGGCAAAGCCGATCTTCTCGGTCTGCTGACGCAGATGGTGCGCCACGGTCAGCACCTGCGTGCGGGACTCGTCACGGTAAATTTCCACGTCATCGCCCACCCGGTTCGCCGGGAACAGCCCGACCACGCCGCGCGGATTGAGCGATTTTTCGGCGCTCAGTTTATCCAGCAGGTCGTTGGCGTCTTTAAACAGGCGCTGCGCCTCTTCCCCCACCACCTCATCTTCGAGAATGCGCGGGTATTTTCCGGCCAGCGACCAGGTCATAAAGAACGGCGTCCAGTCGATGTAGTTACGCAGTGTCTCAATGCTGGCGCTGACTTCCTGTACGCCGGGACGATGCACTACTGGCGGGGTATAGCTCTCCCAGTCGAAAGCCAGATCGTTTTCCCGCGCCGCCTGTAACGTCACCGGTGGGGTACGCGGTTTTTTACGCCCATGCTGAATGCGTACGGTTTCGTACTCTTTGCGGGTACGGGCGACAAAATCGTCGTGCTGATCGTCGGACAGCAGCGCAGACACCACGCCCACGGTGCGCGAGGCGTTTTGCACGTAGACCGTCGGGCCGCTGTAGTTCTGCTCGATCTTCACCGCGGTGTGCGCTTTGGAGGTGGTGGCGCCGCCAATCAGCAGCGGAATGGTAAAGCCCTGGCGCTCCATCTCTTTCGCCACGTTGACCATTTCGTCCAGCGACGGCGTGATCAGGCCGGACAGACCAATCAGATCGGCATTCACTTCACGGGCGGTTTTGAGGATCTTCTCTGCCGGTACCATCACGCCCAGATCGACAATCTCATAGTTATTACACTGCAACACCACGCCGACGATATTTTTGCCGATGTCGTGTACGTCGCCCTTCACGGTGGCGATCACCATTTTGCCGTTGGTTTTGCCTTTCTCTTTGCTGGCTTCGATGTACGGCTCCAGCCAGGCCACCGCCTGTTTCATGACGCGGGCGGATTTCACCACCTGCGGCAGGAACATTTTCCCTTCGCCAAACAGATCGCCAACCACGTTCATGCCGTCCATCAGCGGACCTTCAATCACCTGGATGGGGCGTTCGGCCTGCTGGCGGGCTTCTTCGGTATCCGCCTCGATAAACTCCGTGATGCCCTTGACCAGCGAGTATTCGAGACGTTTACGCACGTCCCAGCTGCGCCACTCGGCCTGCTGCGCGTTCGCGCCGTCGTCGGCTTTGCTGCCGCGGTATTTTTCCGCCAGATCCAGCAGACGCTCAGTGCCGTCGTCGCGGCGGTTAAGCACCACGTCTTCCACCGCGTCGCGCAGTTCAGCGGGCAGATCGTCATAAATCGCCAGCTGTCCGGCGTTAACGATGCCCATGTCCATGCCGTTGCGGATGGCGTAATAGAGGAATACGGCGTGAATGGCTTCACGCACCGGATCGTTGCCACGGAAGGAGAAGGAGACGTTCGACACGCCGCCGGAAATCATCGCGTGCGGCAGTTCGCGTTTAATGTCTTCGCAGGCGCCGATAAAGTCCTGCGCGTAGTTGTTGTGCTCTTCGATGCCGGTGGCGACGGCGAAGATATTCGGGTCAAAAATGATGTCTTCCGGCGGGAAACCCACCTCTTCGGTAAGAATTTTGTAGGCCCGGCGGCAGATTTCGATTTTACGCGCGCGGGTGTCGGCCTGGCCGACTTCATCGAACGCCATCACCACCATCGCCGCGCCGTAGCGCCGCACCAGTTTCGCATGATGAATAAAGGCCTCGACGCCCTCTTTCATGGAGATGGAGTTAACGATGCCTTTGCCCTGAATGCATTTCAGGCCTTTTTCGATCACCTCCCATTTGGAGGAGTCGATCATGATCGGCACGCGGGCGATGTCCGGCTCGCCGGCGATCAGGTTAAGGAAACGCACCATCGCCGCTTCGGCGTCGAGCATCCCCTCATCCATATTAATGTCGATAATTTGCGCGCCGCTCTCCACCTGTTGCAGGGCAACTTCCAGCGCTTCGTTATATTTTTCTTCTTTGATCAGGCGCTTGAATTTGGCAGAGCCGGTGACGTTGGTACGCTCGCCGACGTTCACAAACAGGCTGTCGGCACCGATGTTCAGCGGCTCCAGCCCGGCAAGGCGACAGGCTACCGGCAACTCCGGTATGGCGCGCGGCGCTAATCCCGCCACCGCGCGATCCATGGCGGCAATGTGTTCCGGGGTGGTGCCGCAGCAGCCGCCGACGATATTCAGAAAGCCCGCTTCGGCCCATTCACGGATCTGCGTGGCCATGGTGTCGGCGTCGAGATCGTATTCGCCGAAGGCATTCGGCAGCCCGGCGTTCGGGTGAGCGGTGACGTAGCACTCCGCGATGCGCGACAGCTCCTGCACGTACTGACGCAGTTCATCCGGGCCAAGCGCACAGTTGAGGCCGAAGGTGAGCGCATCGGCGTGGCGCAGCGAGTTATAGAAGGCTTCGGTGGTCTGCCCGGACAGCGTGCGCCCGGAGGCGTCGGTAATGGTGCCGGAAATCATGATCGGCAGCTCAATGCCCAGCGCGTCGAATTCGGCTTTCACCGCGAAAATCGCTGCTTTGGCGTTCAGGGTGTCGAACACGGTTTCGATGAGGATCAGGTCGCTGCCGCCCTCCACCAGCGCATGGGTCGATTCCCGGTAGGCCTCGACAAGCTGATCGAAAGTGATGTTACGGAACGCCGGATCGTTGACGTTCGGCGAAATAGACGCCGTGCGGTTGGTCGGGCCGAGCACGCCCGCCACATAGCGGGGCCTGTCAGGCGTGCGGGCTGTCCATTCATCGGCACAGGCGCGGGCCAGTTTCGCCGCCTCGCGGTTGATCTCCGCCGACAGGGATTCCATCTGGTAATCCGCCATGGCGATTGTCGTGGAGTTAAAGGTGTTGGTTTCAATGATGTCCGCGCCCGCCTCAAAATAGGCGTTGTGGATGGCGGTGATCACCTCCGGTTTGCTCAGCACCAGCAGGTCATTGTTACCTTTCAGATCGCAGGGCCAGTCGGCGAAACGTTCGCCGCGGAAATCCTGCTCACTCAGACGATAGCCCTGGATCATGGTGCCCATGCCCCCGTCCAGAACCAGAATGCGTTTTTTTAACTGCTGATGCAGTTGCTCAACTTTGCTGCTCACGAGTGCTCCTGACGACGCTCAACCAGGCCAGAAAGGCCAGCAGACCATACTGGCACAATCCCCTGTGGCGGAAAAGAGAACAGCGCTGAACATGAGACATGTTCATAACCACTCCTCCGATCAGTAAGAGGATGGTTGCAATATAATCAAATAAAACGAAAATGATTTCCACGATACAGAAAAGGAGTCAGCTATGGTTGCCACTGTTCCCGCCAAACGCGGAAGAAAACCCGCCCCCGCCGCTGCACAACAGGCCACCGGCCAGGTGCAGTCGCTGACGCGCGGCCTGAAGTTGCTGGAGTGGATCGCTGAATCCCACGGCAGCGTGGCGCTGACCGAGCTGGCGCAGCAGGCTGGCCTGCCGAACTCCACGACGCACCGCCTGCTGACCACCATGCAGCAGCTGGGCTTTGTGCGTCAGGTGGGTGAGCTGGGGCACTGGGCTGTAGGCGCACACGCGTTCGTTATCGGCAGCAGTTTTTTGCAAAGCCGTAATCTGCTGGCGATTGTGCATCCCATTCTGCGCAAGCTGATGGAAGACTCCGGCGAGACGGTGAATCTGGCGGTGCTCGACCAGAGCGATCATCAGGCAATTATTATCGATCAGGTACAGTGCACGCAGTTAATGCGCATGTCAGCGCCGATCGGCGGTAAGCTGCCGATGCATGCGTCCGGCGCGGGGAAAGCCTTTCTGGCGCAGCTTTCTGAAGAGCAGGTCACCGGGCTGCTGCATCGCCAGGGGCTGCATGCATATACTCATGCGACCCTGGTGTCGCCGCTGCATCTGAAAGAAGATCTGGCCCAGACGCGCAAGCGCGGTTACTCCCTGGATGATGAAGAGCACGCACTCGGCCTGCGCTGTGTGGCGGCCTGTATTTATGATGAGCATCGCGAACCTTTTGCGGCGATCTCCATTTCCGGGCCGATTTCGCGCATTACCGATGACCGCGTGACGGAGCTGGGCGCGCTGGTGATCAAAGCGGCGAAAGAAGTGACGCTGGCGTACGGCGGCACACGGTAATGTGGTGTTGCAACCAAGAGATGCCGGGTGGCGGCTACGCCTTACCCGGCCTACAAATACCACAATTGCATAATACCCGGCCTGTCACCCCGCCCCGTAACGCTGGCTGAAACGCTGGCGACGGCGGTAGGCGTAAACGTCTTCTATATAGCCCTGCCGAATGCGTTCCTGTAACCCGCGCCAGTACTCCGCGCGAAAGAGATCGGCGTGCAATTCTTCAAACAGCACCCGGCAGCGCGGATCGGCGCACAGCCAGTGGCGGAACTCCTCCGGGAATACGTCCCCCGGCGCCACGCTGTACCATGGCTCAGCGCTCATCTCATCTTCCGGATAACGGGCGGGCGGAATGTCGCGGAAATTCACCTCCGTCATATAGCAAATTTCATCGTAGTCATAGAACACCACCCGCCCGTGGCGCGTTACGCCGAAGTTTTTAAACAGCATATCGCCGGGGAAAATATTGGCGGCGGCCAGCTGGCGGATGGCGTTACCGTACTCTTCGATGGCGTCGTGCAACGCCTGACCGTCCACCTGCTCCAGCCAGATATTCAGCGGCACCATGCGCCGTTCAATATAGAGATGACTGATGGCGATATTATCCCCCTGGTCGGTGATTTTGCCCGGCGCTTCCTCCATCAGCAGCGTCATCAGCGCCGGAGCGATCCGCCGCTTCTCCAGCACAAAATTTTCAAACTCCTGGGTGTCGGCCATGCGTCCGACGCGATCGTGCTCCTTGACCAGCTGGTAGCAGGCGCGCACATGGGCGGCGTCCATCTCCTTTTGCGGCGCGAAGCGATCTTTAATGACCTTAAACACCCGATCGAATCCCGGCAGGGTGAACACCAGCATCACCATGCCGCGAATGCCAGGCGCTTCAACAAACTGCTCGTCGCTGTCAGCGATATAGTGCAGATATTCCCGATAGCTTTCGGTTTTGCCATGTTTCTGGCAGCCAATCGCCATATACAGCTCAGCGGTGGTTTTACCGGGCAGGATCTCCCGCAGCCATTCCACCAGCGCGCCGGGAAAAGGGGCGTAAACCATAAAGTAGGAGCGGGCGAAGCCAAAGACGATGCTGGCTTCGGCGCTGGTGGTCAGGCAGGTATCAACGAACAGCCGGTGATCGTCCGCGCGGTGGATCGGCAGTAAAAAGGGCACGGTGGCGTCAGGCAGGATCAGCTTTCCCACCAGCCACGCGGCCTTGTTGCGATAAAACAGTTCGTTGGCGATCTGCAAACGCGCCTGACGTAACCGCGCTTCACCGAAATTTTCCAGCAGATGCGCCACGATATAACCCACATCACGCGCCTGATCCTGCCACGGCAGCCGCAGGGGTAGATCTTCCAGCACGTTATGGAGCAGCGCGTGCCAGCCGTAATACGGCGTAAAGTCTTTCGCCAGCGGCCGCGGCGTAACGTGCAGGCGCTGCGCGGGCTGTGAGCTGAACACAAACAGCCGTTCGGGCGTCAGCTGACGGTGACTGAACAGGCGGCAGTAGACAGAATTAAAGAAGCTTTCGGCGATTTCGAAACGCGGATAATCAGGCAGCAAGGCGGTGTACTGCTCTTTGACGCGCAGCAGAAATCCGGCGCTGAGCGTCTGGTTATCGGTAATGCAGCGTAACTGCTCGACCACCAGCCCGACGTGATGATCGTAGAGATGGATACGGCTTTTCATCGCCTGTTGCACGGCGTGCCAGTCCGCCTGCTCAAAGCGCTGCTGCGCGCCGGAGGTGACCTCCAGGAAGCGCCCATACTGCGCGTCAAAACCCTGGAGAATGGTCTGGGCGATTAACAGTTCCAGGTCACGGGACATCTTTTGCCCTCGTCCGAAATTGGGATTGCCGGATGGCGCTTCGCTTATCCGGCCTGCACAACGACAGGATCCGCAGGCCCGGTAAGCCTCGCGCCACCGGGCTACAGGACGTCAGAACTGCTGTTCTTCCGTCGAACCGGTCAGCGCGGTAACGGAGGAGGTGCCGCCCTGAATAATGGTCGTCACCTTGTCGAAGTAACCGGTACCCACTTCCTGCTGATGAGACACAAAGGTGTAACCCTCTTTCGCAGCGGCGAATTCCGGCTGCTGGACCTTTTCAACATAATGCTTCATGCCCTCGCCCTGCGCGTAAGCATGGGCCAGGTCGAACATGTTGAACCACATGCTGTGGATGCCGGCGAGGGTGATGAACTGGTATTTGTAGCCCATCTCCGCCAGCTGCTGCTGGAAGCTGGCGATGGTGGTGTCGTCGAGATTTTTCTGCCAGTTGAACGACGGCGAGCAGTTATAGGCCAGCAGTTTGCCGGGGAAGCGGGCGTGAATGGCGTCGGCAAAACGCTTCGCCTGCTCCAGATCCGGCGTCGAAGTTTCGCACCACACCAGATCGGCATAAGGGGCGTAAGCAAGGCCGCGGCTGATCGCCTGTTCAATACCTGCCCGTGTGCGGTAAAAGCCTTCGCTGGTGCGTTCACCGGTAATAAATTCACGGTCATATTCATCGCAATCGGAGGTGATGAGATCGGCCGCGTCAGCATCGGTACGGGCGATGAGCAACGTCGGGACGCCCATCACGTCAGCCGCCAGACGCGCCGCTACCAGTTTCTGAATGGCTTCCTGCGTCGGCACCAGCACTTTGCCGCCCATATGGCCGCATTTTTTCACCGAGGCGAGCTGATCTTCAAAATGCACGGC
Organism: Enterobacter sp. SA187; assembly: GCF_001888805.2. Taxonomy (NCBI): domain Bacteria; kingdom Pseudomonadati; phylum Pseudomonadota; class Gammaproteobacteria; order Enterobacterales; family Enterobacteriaceae; genus Enterobacter; species Enterobacter sp. SA187. Next base: position 1,464,044 of record NZ_CP019113.1, on the reverse strand, counting down.
CGCCGCGCCCGCAGCGATCATCGACTTCATCAGTTCGAACGCGTTAAGCACGCCGCCGAAACCGGCTTCGGCATCAGCAACGATCGGCAGGAAGTAATCCACATAGCGCGGATCCCCCGGTTCGATGCCTGCCGCCCACTGGATCTGATCCGCGCGGCGAAAGGTATTGTTGATCCGATCCACCACCGCGGGTACGGAGTTCGCCGGATAGAGGGATTGATCCGGATACATGCTGGACGCGAGGTTAGCATCGGCCGCCACCTGCCAGCCGGAGAGATAAATCGCTTCGATCCCCGCCTTCGCCTGTTGCAATGCCTGACCGCCGGTCAGCGCGCCGAGACTGTTGATATAGCCTTTTTTCGACTCGCCGTGCAGTAGTCGCCACATTCTGGCGGCTCCCAGCTGAGCGAGCGTGCACTCCGGATTCACCGAGCCGCGCAGCTTCACCACTTCATCGGCGCTGTACGGGCGACGGATGCCCTCCCAGCGCGGGTTAGTCCATTCTTGTTGTAGTTGTTCGATTTGTTGGGTACGGGTTTTCATCGCAGATGCTCCATTTTTATTATGTGGGGATCACGCCAGCAGGCGGTAGCCCGGCAGAGTCAGGAAGTCGATCAGCTCGTCGGAGGTGGTGATTTGCTCCATCAGGCGCGCGGCATCGCTGAAGCGCCCGCTGCTGAACCGGTGTTCACCCAGTTCTTCCTGGATCACCTGCATCTCTTCCGCCAGCATGCGGCGGAACAGCGCTTTGGTGACGGGCGTGCCGTCACTGAGCGATTTTTCGTGATGGATCCACTGCCAGATTGAGGTGCGCGAGATTTCTGCCGTTGCAGCGTCTTCCATCAGGCCATAAATCGGCACGCAGCCATTGCCGGAGATCCAGGCTTCGATGTACTGCACCGCCACGCGGATATTGGCGCGCATGCCCTCTTCGGTACGCTCGCCGTCACAGGGGGCCAGCAGTTCGTCGGCGGTAACAGGCGCATCTTCGTCGCGGGTGACGTGCAGTTGGTTGGGGTTATCGCCCAGCGCATGGTTGAAGATGTCCATCACCGTATCAGCCAGACCGGGATGCGCGATCCAGGTGCCGTCGTGACCGTTTTTAGCTTCCAGCTCTTTGTCGGCTTTGACTTTGTTCAGCACCCACTCATTGCGTTCACGATCTTTACTCGGAATGAACGCGGCCATGCCGCCCATCGCAAAGGCGCCGCGACGGTGACAGGTTTTAATCAGCAGACGCGAGTAGGCATTAAGGAATGGCTTATTCATCGTCACCTGCTGACGATCCGGCAGCACACGATCCGGATAGTTCTTCAGCGTTTTGATATAGCTGAAGATGTAATCCCAGCGGCCACAGTTCAGGCCGACGATATGATCGCGCAGCGCGTGCAGGATCTCGTCCATCTGGAAAACCGCGGGCAGGGTTTCAATCAGCAGCGTGGCTTTAATGGTGCCGCGCGGCAGGTTGAAGCGATCTTCGGCATAGCTGAATACCTCGCTCCACCATGCGGCTTCCTGCCAGGCCTGGGTTTTCGGCAGATAGAAATAGGGGCCGCTGCCTTTGGCGAGCAGGTTTTTATGGTTGTGGAAGAAGTAGAGCGCGAAGTCGAACAGGCTGCCGGGGATCGGCTCACCGCGCCAGGTAACGTGTTTTTCCGGCAGATGAAGACCGCGCACACGGCAAAACAGCACCGCAGGATCGGGTTTCAGCTGATAGATTTTCCCGCTTTCATTGGTGTAACTGATGGTGCCGTTAACCGCGTCACGCAGGTTGATCTGGCCTTCGATCACTTTTTGCCAGTTGGGCGCCAGCGAGTCCTCAAAGTCCGCCATGAAGACATTCACATTGGCGTTGAGGGCGTTAATCACCATTTTGCGCTCGACCGGCCCGGTGATCTCAACGCGTCTGTTACGTAAATCCGCCGGGATGCCGCGGATCTTCCAGTCGCTTTCACGAATGGAAGCAGTTTCCGAAATAAAATCGGGCAGCGTACCGTTATCTATTTTCAGCTGCTGTTGCAGCCTTGCTGCCAGCAGGGCGTTGCGTTTGGGCGTAAAGCGCGCCACCAGTTCACTGAGAAACTCCACCGCTTCGGGCGTCAGGATCTGCTGCTCCTGCCCGCTATGCGGTTGACTGAAGGCCAGTTCTTCAGTCGTGGTTGCCTGTTGTGTCATGCCATGGCTCCTCGTTGTTGATCCAGAATGATCCTCATCGCTGATGAAATTCAGACTGTGCAGTTTTCGTTCAGCAGGTTTAAGATTACTCAACGAAAACACAAAATCAAAAACAATTTCCATTTTTTAATTAATAATATATTAACCAATTGATAACAAACAGATTAAAATTTAATCGTGCCGGGAAGTGTTTTTCAGAAATAAAAAAAGCACCCGCAGGTGCTTTAAGAGGAGCTGAAACGCTTAATCCAGCGTGGGGTTCATATGGCGCAGATCGAACGGCGTGATCTGGTAAACGTAGTAGTTGAGCCAGTTGGTGAACAGCAAATTACCGTGGCTGCGCCAGCTGGCGCGCGGCACATGCTGCGGATCGTTGCCCGGAAAATAGTTGTACGGCACGTCGGGGTTCAGCCCGGCTTCCACGTCGCGGAAATACTCGCCGGCAAGCGTATCAGCATCGTATTCAGGATGTCCGGTAACGAAAGCAATACGTTTGTCTTTACTGCCGAACAGATAGGCGTCGCCATTGGCGGTTTCAGCGAAGATCTCCAGATCGGTATAGTCACGGATCAGCGCCGCCGGGAAGTCGGCAAAGCGGGAGTGCGGCGCCAGAAAGACATCATCAAAACCACGGGTGAGCAAGGCATGGGGTTGGGTGATATGGTGTTCATACACGCCAGAGAGTTTGTCTTTGCGGGTCTGCTTGGGAATGCCATAGAGGATATTGAGCGCCGCCTGCACTGCCCAACAGACAAACAGCGTTGAAGTAACATGATCTTTGGCCCATTCCAGCACCTGTTTGATCTGCGGCCAGTAGGCAACGTCATTAAACTCCACCAGGCCCAGCGGCGCGCCGGTGACGATCAGGCCATCGAAGTTATCATTACAGATATCTTCGAAGTTACAGTAAAAGTTGTTCAGATGTTCCGCTGGCGTATTGCGGGATTCGCGGGAATCAATGCGCAGCAGCTGAATATCCACCTGTAGCGGGGAGTTCGACAGCAATCGCAGGAACTGGTTTTCCGTTTCGATTTTCTTTGGCATCAGATTGAGGATCAGCACCTTCAGCGGGCGGATCTCCTGACCTGTTGCACGGGATGTCGTCATGACGAAGACGTTTTCATCACGTAAGAAATTGACGGCTGGCAGCTCGTCCTGTACCCGAATCGGCATAACCTTAAATCCTCAAAGCATACGTATAAACGTTTAGACATCCAGACAGCTGACAATAACCAGGAATGGCAGAAATGTCGAGCCTGCATATGCCAGTTGAGAAATTTTCAGGTAGCGTTTGGAATAAGCGTCTGGCGATCAGCCGTATTTTTGCTGATGGGCTTTTTTGCGTCGCAGATAGTCTTCGTCAGCGCGCAGGTTATCCCAGTATTTTTTGAAGATGGTCGCGGCTTCGGCTTTTATGGGGTCGTTCTGGCGCGGCAGAACGTTTTTATCTTCATCGTATTTTCTTCCGCCGGGGTGATTAGCGTAGCGTCTGGCGCGGGTATAGCCCATCTGAATAAATTTGCGGGCCATATCCATGCCGACAAAATCGTCCTGCTGACGGTACTCCTCGAACTTTTCCATGATTTGCTGCGCAGACAACGCGGCTATTTCAGGGGTTTTAAAGCGCCAGAGCGGGAGGATCTCACTTTTATAAGGCTCGACAAGCAATACGCCCTGCTCGCCGCGGCCAACCTGGTACAGCTCCGGATGCGCGCGGAAATCGATGCTGTTGAAATCCTGTTGGTAGTTGAAAGGCGGGTTAGGCAAAAAACGTCCTCCGGATGAATGGCACAGGACTATTTTAGACGAGATTGATGAAATGCGTGGGCAGGATCAGGAAGGATAAAAACGCAAAAAGGCCATCCGTGAGGATGGCCTTCTGCTTTATTTGATGCCTGGCAGTTCCCTACTCTCGCATGGGGAGACCCCACACTACCATCGGCGCTACGGCGTTTCACTTCTGAGTTCGGCATGGGGTCAGGTGGGACCGCCGCGCTAGTGCCGCCAGGCAAATTCTGTCTGTCTAACGCCTTAAGGCATTAAACATTAATCTGTATCAGCTGAAAATCTCTCAAATCACGCCAAAACATCTTCGGCGTTGTAAGGTTAAGCCTCACGGTTCATTAGTACCGGTTAGCTCAACGCATCGCTGCGCTTACACACCCGGCCTATCAACGTCGTCGTCTTCAACGTTCCTTCAGGACTCTCAAGGAGTCAGGGAGAACTCATCTCGGGGCAAGTTTCGTGCTTAGATGCTTTCAGCACTTATCTCTTCCGCATTTAGCTACCGGGCAATGCCATTGGCATGACAACCCGAACACCAGTGATGCGTCCACTCCGGTCCTCTCGTACTAGGAGCAGCCCCCCTCAATTCTCCAGCGCCCACGGCAGATAGGGACCGAACTGTCTCACGACGTTCTAAACCCAGCTCGCGTACCACTTTAAATGGCGAACAGCCATACCCTTGGGACCTACTTCAGCCCCAGGATGTGATGAGCCGACATCGAGGTGCCAAACACCGCCGTCGATATGAACTCTTGGGCGGTATCAGCCTGTTATCCCCGGAGTACCTTTTATCCGTTGAGCGATGGCCCTTCCATTCAGAACCACCGGATCACTATGACCTGCTTTCGCACCTGCTCGCGCCGTCACGCTCGCAGTCAAGCTAGCTTATGCCATTGCACTAACCTCCTGATGTCCGACCAGGATTAGCTAACCTTCGTGCTCCTCCGTTACGCTTTAGGAGGAGACCGCCCCAGTCAAACTACCCACCAGACACTGTCCGCAACCCGGATTACGGGTCCACGTTAGAACACCAGCCATTAAAGGGTGGTATTTCAAGGATGGCTCCACGCAGACTGGCGTCCACGCTTCAAAGCCTCCCACCTATCCTACACATCAAGGACCAGTGTTCAGTGTCAAGCTATAGTAAAGGTTCACGGGGTCTTTCCGTCTTGCCGCGGGTACACTGCATCTTCACAGCGATTTCAATTTCACTGAGTCTCGGGTGGAGACAGCCTGGCCATCATTACGCCATTCGTGCAGGTCGGAACTTACCCGACAAGGAATTTCGCTACCTTAGGACCGTTATAGTTACGGCCGCCGTTTACCGGGGCTTCGATCAAGAGCTTCGCGTTGCCGCTAACCCCATCAATTAACCTTCCGGCACCGGGCAGGCGTCACACCGTATACGTCCACTTTCGTGTTTGCACAGTGCTGTGTTTTTAATAAACAGTTGCAGCCAGCTGGTATCTTCGACTGGTTTCAGCTCCGCGAGCAAGTCGCTTCACCTACGCACCAGCGTGCCTTCTCCCGAAGTTACGGCACCATTTTGCCTAGTTCCTTCACCCGAGTTCTCTCAAGCGCCTTGGTATTCTCTACCTGACCACCTGTGTCGGTTTGGGGTACGATTCTGTGTTACCTGATGCTTAGAGGCTTTTCCTGGAAGCAGGGCATTTGTCACTTCAGCACCGTAGTGCCTCGTCGTCACGCCTCAGTGTTAAAGTGAACCGGATTTACCTGGAACACACACCTACACGCTTAAACCGGGACAACCGTCGCCCGGCCAACATAGCCTTCTCCGTCCCCCCTTCGCAGTAACACCGAGTACAGGAATATTAACCTGTTTCCCATCGACTACGCCTTTCGGCCTCGCCTTAGGGGTCGACTCACCCTGCCCCGATTAACGTTGGACAGGAACCCTTGGTCTTCCGGCGAGCGGGTTTTTCACCCGCTTTATCGTTACTTATGTCAGCATTCGCACTTCTGATACCTCCAGCAGACCTCACAGTCCACCTTCAACGGCTTACAGAACGCTCCCCTACCCAACAACACATAGTGTCGCTGCCGCAGCTTCGGTGCATGGTTTAGCCCCGTTACATCTTCCGCGCAGGCCGACTCGACCAGTGAGCTATTACGCTTTCTTTAAATGATGGCTGCTTCTAAGCCAACATCCTGGCTGTCTGTGCCTTCCCACATCGTTTCCCACTTAACCATGACTTTGGGACCTTAGCTGGCGGTCTGGGTTGTTTCCCTCTTCACGACGGACGTTAGCACCCGCCGTGTGTCTCCCGTGATAACATTCTTCGGTATTCGCAGTTTGCATCGGGTTGGTAAGTCGGGATGACCCCCTAGCCGAAACAGTGCTCTACCCCCGAAGATGAATTCACGAGGCGCTACCTAAATAGCTTTCGGGGAGAACCAGCTATCTCCCGGTTTGATTGGCCTTTCACCCCCAGCCACAAGTCATCCGCTAATTTTTCAACATTAGTCGGTTCGGTCCTCCAGTTAGTGTTACCCAACCTTCAACCTGCCCATGGCTAGATCACCGGGTTTCGGGTCTATACCCTGCAACTTAACGCCCAGTTAAGACTCGGTTTCCCTTCGGCTCCCCTATACGGTTAACCTTGCTACAGAATATAAGTCGCTGACCCATTATACAAAAGGTACGCAGTCACCCCATAAAAGAGGCTCCCACTGCTTGTACGTACACGGTTTCAGGTTCTGTTTCACTCCCCTCGCCGGGGTTCTTTTCGCCTTTCCCTCACGGTACTGGTTCACTATCGGTCAGTCAGGAGTATTTAGCCTTGGAGGATGGTCCCCCCATATTCAGACAGGATACCACGTGTCCCGCCCTACTCTTCGAACTCACAACATGTGCATTTTTGTGTACGGGAGTATCACCCTGTACCCTGCGACTTTCCAGACGCTTCCACTAACACACATGCTGATTCAGGTTCTGGGCTCCTCCCCGTTCGCTCGCCGCTACTGGGGGAATCTCGGTTGATTTCTTTTCCTCGGGGTACTTAGATGTTTCAGTTCCCCCGGTTCGCCTCATGCCACTATGTATTCATGACATGATAGTGCAACGGATTGCACTGGGTTTCCCCATTCGGGTATCGCCGGTTATAACGGTTCATATCACCTTACCGGCGCTTATCGCAGATTAGCACGCCCTTCATCGCCTCTGACTGCCAGGGCATCCACCGTGTACGCTTAGTCGCTTAACCTCACAACCCGAAGATGTTTCACTTCTGATTGCAAAAATTTGAGAGACTCGAACACACCGTTTTTCTTTTCTTATTACGGAGAAAAGAAACAGCGTGTCGTTTCAATTTTCAGCTTGATCCAGATTTTTAAAGAGCAAAACTTCGCAGCGCACCTTTTCAGGTACACTCTGAAGTTTTCTTGTTTTCAGCAGTAAAGGATGGTGGAGCTATGCGGGATCGAACCGCAGACCTCCTGCGTGCAAGGCAGGCGCTCTCCCAGCTGAGCTATAACCCCATCGTATGCAAATCTCGTTACCGGTATTCTTTCTGAGACAGGGCGTTTTGCAACGCAGTATCAGGAGGAATTTGGTAGGCCTGAGTGGACTTGAACCACCGACCTCACCCTTATCAGGGGTGCGCTCTAACCACCTGAGCTACAAGCCTGCAGAGATTTCTTACTGCTTTATTTTCTATCAGACAATCTGTGTGGACACTGCAAGGCAGGTTCTTTCAGGTAAGGAGGTGATCCAACCGCAGGTTCCCCTACGGTTACCTTGTTACGACTTCACCCCAGTCATGAATCACAAAGTGGTAAGCGCCCTCCCGAAGGTTAAGCTACCTACTTCTTTTGCAACCCACTCCCATGGTGTGACGGGCGGTGTGTACAAGGCCCGGGAACGTATTCACCGTGGCATTCTGATCCACGATTACTAGCGATTCCGACTTCACGGAGTCGAGTTGCAGACTCCGATCCGGACTACGACATACTTTATGAGGTCCGCTTGCTCTCGCGAGGTCGCTTCTCTTTGTATATGCCATTGTAGCACGTGTGTAGCCCTACTCGTAAGGGCCATGATGACTTGACGTCATCCCCACCTTCCTCCAGTTTATCACTGGCAGTCTCCTTTGAGTTCCCGGCCGAACCGCTGGCAACAAAGGATAAGGGTTGCGCTCGTTGCGGGACTTAACCCAACATTTCACAACACGAGCTGACGACAGCCATGCAGCACCTGTCTCACGGTTCCCGAAGGCACTAAGGCATCTCTGCCAAATTCCGTGGATGTCAAGAGTAGGTAAGGTTCTTCGCGTTGCATCGAATTAAACCACATGCTCCACCGCTTGTGCGGGCCCCCGTCAATTCATTTGAGTTTTAACCTTGCGGCCGTACTCCCCAGGCGGTCGACTTAACGCGTTAGCTCCGGAAGCCACGCCTCAAGGGCACAACCTCCAAGTCGACATCGTTTACAGCGTGGACTACCAGGGTATCTAATCCTGTTTGCTCCCCACGCTTTCGCACCTGAGCGTCAGTCTTTGTCCAGGGGGCCGCCTTCGCCACCGGTATTCCTCCAGATCTCTACGCATTTCACCGCTACACCTGGAATTCTACCCCCCTCTACAAGACTCAAGCCTGCCAGTTTCGGATGCAGTTCCCAGGTTGAGCCCGGGGATTTCACATCCGACTTGACAGACCGCCTGCGTGCGCTTTACGCCCAGTAATTCCGATTAACGCTTGCACCCTCCGTATTACCGCGGCTGCTGGCACGGAGTTAGCCGGTGCTTCTTCTGCGGGTAACGTCAATTGCTGAGGTTATTAACCTCAACACCTTCCTCCCCGCTGAAAGTACTTTACAACCCGAAGGCCTTCTTCATACACGCGGCATGGCTGCATCAGGCTTGCGCCCATTGTGCAATATTCCCCACTGCTGCCTCCCGTAGGAGTCTGGACCGTGTCTCAGTTCCAGTGTGGCTGGTCATCCTCTCAGACCAGCTAGGGATCGTCGCCTAGGTGAGCCGTTACCCCACCTACTAGCTAATCCCATCTGGGCACATCTGATGGCAAGAGGCCCGAAGGTCCCCCTCTTTGGTCTTGCGACATTATGCGGTATTAGCTACCGTTTCCAGTAGTTATCCCCCTCCATCAGGCAGTTTCCCAGACATTACTCACCCGTCCGCCGCTCGTCACCCGAGAGCAAGCTCTCTGTGCTACCGCTCGACTTGCATGTGTTAGGCCTGCCGCCAGCGTTCAATCTGAGCCATGATCAAACTCTTCAATTTAAGTTTGATGCTCGTGAATTAAACTTCGTAATGAATTACGTATGTTCACTCCAGAGACTTGGTATTCATTTAGCGTCTTTCGACGTTTAAGAATCCATGTCCTTGAGTGCCCACACAGATTGTCTGATAAATTGTTAAAGAGCAGTTGCGACGCGCTTTGGCGCTCTGTCGCGAGGTGGCGTATATTACGCTTTCCTCTTTCAGAGTCAACCCTCAATTTCAGGATTTTTTCTCTTCAACCGAACCGGCTGTTTGTGTGAAGTGATTCACATCCGCCGTGTCGATGGAGGCGCATTATAGGGAGTTCTGAAGGCACCGCAATACCTAAATGACAGAAAAATGACTGACTGCTGCATTCCACAGCAAAACCCCGCCTTATACCCATTTACGCACAGAGTTATCCACAAAGCGGTGAAACGCTAAAAATTCGCGAGCGTTGCGCAAACGTTTTCGTTACAATGCCCGCGCTAAAACAAGGATGCCCCGTCTGGGGCGTTAGCTGAATTTTAGGAAGAAAGAAAACCGAAAATTCAGCTAACGCTCTCTGTAATGTCCAAATCCTGGGGATTTAATACCATGCAACAACGTCGTCCAGTCCGCCGCGCTCTGCTCAGTGTTTCTGACAAAGCGGGTATCATCGAATTTGCACAGGCCCTCTCCTCGCGTGGCGTGGAGCTGCTATCCACCGGCGGTACCGCACGCCTGCTGGCAGAGAAAGGCCTGCCGGTCACCGAAGTATCCGACTACACCGGCTTCCCGGAAATGATGGATGGACGCGTCAAAACGCTGCACCCGAAAGTGCACGGCGGTATTCTGGGTCGTCGCGGACAAGATGATGAAATCATGGCGCAGCACGACATCTCTCCAATCGATATGGTTGTTGTGAACCTTTACCCGTTCGCCGCCACCGTCGCACGCGAGGGCTGCACGCTGGAAGACGCGGTAGAGAACATTGATATTGGCGGCCCGACCATGGTGCGCTCTGCTGCCAAGAACCATAAAGACGTGGCTATCGTGGTTAAGAGCAGCGACTATCACGCCATTATTAATGAGATGGATGCTAACGACGGCTCTCTGACCCTTGCTACCCGTTTTGACCTCGCCATTAAAGCCTTCGAACACACTGCCGCCTACGACAGCATGATCGCCAACTACTTCGGCAGCCTGGTCCCTGCTTATCACGGCGACAGCAAAGATCCTGCTGGCCGCTTCCCGCGCACCCTGAATCTGAACTTCATTAAGAAGCAGGATATGCGCTACGGTGAGAACAGCCACCAGCAGGCCGCCTTCTATATAGAAGAAGAAATTAAAGAAGCCTCGGTTGCCACTGCCACTCAGGTACAGGGCAAGGCACTCTCTTATAACAACATCGCCGATACCGATGCTGCGCTGGAATGTGTGAAAGAGTTCAGCGAACCGGCCTGTGTGATCGTTAAACATGCTAACCCGTGCGGCGTGGCGGTCAGCGATTCGATCCTCGACGCTTACGATCGTGCGTATAAAACCGACCCGACCTCCGCGTTCGGCGGCATCATCGCCTTTAACCGCGAGCTGGATGCGGAAACGGCGCAGGCCATTATTTCCCGCCAGTTTGTTGAAGTGATCATCGCCCCGTCAGCCACTGAAGAAGCGCTGAAAATTACCGCCGCCAAACAGAACGTGCGCGTGCTGGTTTGCGGCGAATGGTCTGCCCGCGTCGCAGGTCTGGATTTCAAACGTGTGAATGGCGGTCTGCTGGTACAGGATCGCGATCTGGGCATGGTGAGCGAAGCAGAGTTGCGCGTGGTCAGCAAACGCCAGCCGAGCGAGCAGGAACTGCGTGACGCGCTGTTCTGCTGGAAAGTCGCCAAGTTCGTTAAGTCCAACGCCATTGTCTATGCCAGAGAGAATATGACCATCGGCATTGGCGCGGGTCAGATGAGCCGCGTGTACTCCGCGAAAATCGCCGGTATTAAAGCAGGTGATGAAGGACTGGAAGTGAAAGGCTCCGCGATGGCCTCTGACGCCTTCTTCCCGTTCCGCGATGGTATTGATGCCGCTGCGGCCGTAGGCGTAAGCTGCGTGATCCAGCCTGGCGGTTCCATTCGTGATGATGAAGTGATTGCGGCGGCCGACGAACACGGTATCGCCATGATCTTCACCGACATGCGCCACTTCCGCCACTAATCCCGGAGCAGATAATGAAAGTATTAGTTATTGGTAATGGCGGACGCGAGCACGCGCTGGCGTGGAAAGCCGCCCAATCACCTTTAGTAGAAACCGTTTTTGTCGCACCGGGTAACGCCGGTACGGCGCTGGAGCCGATGCTGCAAAACGTGGCGATTGGCGCGACCGATATTCCGGCGCTGTTGAATTTTGCCCAAAGCGAGCACATTGACCTGACCATCGTTGGCCCGGAAGCCCCGCTGGTACTGGGCGTGGTCGATGCTTTTCGCGCGGCCGGCCTGACCATCTTTGGTCCGACGCAGGGCGCCGCCCAGCTGGAAGGTTCCAAAGCTTTCACCAAAGACTTCCTCGCCCGTCACCACATTCCGACGGCGGAATACCAGAACTTTACCGAGGTTGAGCCTGCGCTGGCGTATCTGCGCGAGAAAGGCGCGCCGATTGTTATCAAAGCGGACGGTCTGGCGGCAGGTAAAGGAGTGATTGTCGCCATGACGCTGGAAGAAGCGGAAGCCGCGGTTCAGGATATGCTGGCTGGCAACGCCTTTGGCGACGCGGGGCACCGTATCGTGATTGAAGAGTTTCTGGATGGCGAAGAAGCCAGCTTTATCGTGATGGTGGATGGCGAACACGTGTTGCCGATGGCCACCAGCCAGGATCACAAGCGCGTTGGCGATGCCGATACCGGGCCGAATACCGGCGGTATGGGCGCTTACTCGCCGGCCCCGGTAGTGACTGATGAAGTTCACCAGCGCACTATGGATCGCGTGATCTGGCCAACGGTGCGCGGTATGGCAGCGGAAGGCAATACCTACACCGGCTTCCTGTACGCCGGTCTGATGATCGACAAGCAGGGCAACCCGAAAGTAATCGAGTTTAACTGCCGCTTTGGCGATCCGGAAACCCAGCCGATCATGCTGCGCATGAAGTCCGATCTGGTCGAACTGTGCCTGGCGGCCTGTGAAGGCAAACTGGATGAGAAAACCTCGGAGTGGGACGAACGCGCATCGCTGGGCGTGGTGATCGCCGCAGGCGGTTATCCGGGTGATTATCGTACCGGTGATGTGATCCACGGCCTGCCGCTGGAAGAAGTAGGCGGTAAGGTGTTCCATGCGGGCACAACGCTTGCGGACGACGACCGTGTGCTGACTAACGGCGGCCGCGTGCTGTGCGCCACGGCGCTGGGACATACGGTGGCGGAAGCGCAGAAAAACGCTTATACGCTGATGGCAGATATTCACTGGGACGGCAGCTTCAGCCGCCGGGATATTGGTTATCGCGCGATTGCCCGCGAGCAGGGGAAGTAATTTCCCCCTCACCCTAATCCTCTCCCGCAGGGAGAGGAAACAGATCGCCCTCTCTTTCAGGAGAGGGTTTACTCAGAAATTCTTTTCCTGCGGCTGCCAGGTACAGTAATCCTCATTCGCCACCAGCAGCAGCTGTGCGCCTTCCGGCGCTTCCAGCCATGCGACGCTCACTTCCGCCGAAGAATGGCGCTGACGCCGTTCTATATGGCTTAACGCCTGCTCATCGAATTCCGGTTTAACTGTCTGCCCTTCGCAGGTACTGACGCTGTGGTCGGCATGCCAGCGCCCCTGACGCAGTATCACCTGCCCCTGGCGCAGCGCATCGCTGGTCTGGCGGATCTGATCGGCACGATAGCGGTACAGCGCGATCTGGTCGCTGGAAAGCTGTTGCTTCTGACCGTTCACTTCCCGCTGCATAAAACTGAGTTCGCCGTGGTCATCAAAACGCACGCGAATATGTTCCGGCTGTTTGCCGTAGATAGTAAGTTCGATAAGGGCAAGGGTATCGCCCTGCCAGCGGTATTCGCTGGTTGAGGTATCTCCGCTTCGCCACGGGCTGAAGGCAGAGAGAATATGGACGTCGTCATCGACATCTTTACGCCACAGGCGTACGGCACCCTGATCGCCTGCGTAACCGCTGGCGGTAAAGGGCGGCGGTGACGAGTCATGGCTACAGGCTGTCAGCAATAATGCGCCAGCCAGCGCCAGCGGACGGCACCAGAATGACAAAAGGGGCGAAAACGCCCCCTCGTTAAAACTGTTCGCTGCCACGCGGTCTTACTTAACGGCGTCTTTCAGTGCTTTACCAGAAACAAATGCCGGCACGTTAGCTGCGGCGATTTTGATTTCTTTACCGGTCTGCGGGTTGCGGCCAGTACGCTCAGCGCGGTGGTTCACTTTGAAGGTACCGAAACCAACCAGTTGTACAGCATCGCCTTCTTTCAGAGACTCAGTAATAGCAGCCAGGGTGGATTCCAGAGCAGCTTTCGCCTGCACTTTAGACAGATCAGCCTTGTCCGCAATTACATCAATCAGTTGAGTCTTGTTCATAAGTTATCCTTACAATGTGTTTATCGCTTGCTAAGCATCGAGTGCGACGGAAATGCCAAAAAAGCGCCCTCCTGCATACACGCACCGATAGCCACTTTTTTTCGCCCCCCAAATGTAGACCAGACGGGGGGCTAATGGGAAGCCTTGCAGTATGACAAATCAGGCGTTAAATCACGTTTTCTTGTCTCATTGCTGCAAATTTATACCGATATTGCTTTCCCCCGCCTCGCGCAGGTCCGCGCGCAGACCTTTGATCAGCTCAAGGTCGCGCTCTTCGCAGTCGGCCAGCAGGCGGAAAATCTCCCACTGAATGTCCCATTCCTGCTCGACAGCCGGGTTAAGTTTTAGCTCTTCATCGGTCATTTCCCGACCTGCCTGGGTCATTTCCAGCATCGCTACCGTGGTGATGGAGGTTTTGCTGACTTCAATAGCATGCTCCAGCGTATCGCCGCTTAACAGCGAATGCAGCATTTCACTCAATGCCACACAGGCATCGATAGCCGGATAAACGCCATACATATCGTAATCGTCCGCCGACGGGATCGCTTCCTCCAGCTTTTCCAGCTGGCTGTCGAAATTGATCTTCGCGTCTTTAACGGTCAGCGTTTCCCAGACGAGATCGACCATACGGCGATAGAGTTGTGCATCGCCAAAGCCGGTTTGCTGGCAGAACATGGCGTAGTTCGGGTACATGCGCTCGCAAAGGCAGGCCATGAAAGTGACGTGCTGCCAGCTTTCCAGCTTCTCCAGCCGCAGGTGAATCGGGTTTTGTAACATGATGAATTCTCAATATCGGAAATTAGCCGCAGTGTACCTGAATCAGGGGTGAATTTCCTGCCAGCGCACAAAGGCCGGACGACGCGAGGCAACGGCATCCGCCCAGCGCGTCGGCTCCGGTAAACGGTAGCCTTTGGTACAGCGCTGCACCCAGGCCAGCGCAGTGTCCTGACTGACCCGATGGCCGGTGGCGATAAACAGCGGGTTACAGCGCGCTTTGCTGCGCCATACCCACGCCAGATCCTCACCCTTATCACGCAGCGGCGCCAGCGCGCCTGGCTCGTCAGACAGCGGCTCAAACTTACCGCACAGGCGTTTTTTCGCCACGCCGATGGTCGGCACATCCACCAGCAGACCAAAATGACTGGCCACGCCCAGACGACGTGGATGCGAAATGCCATGCCCGTCGACGAACAGCAGATCGGGTTTTTGCGACAGCATATCCCACGCCGCCAGCAGCGCAGGATATTCACGAAACGAGAGGAAACCAGGAATATAGGGCATGGTAGTGGCGATACGCGCGATCTGATATTCAACCAGTTCAAGTTCCGGATACGTCAGCAGTACCATCGCCGCGCGTGTTACTTCTCCGCCCTGCTCAAATCCCACATCTGCCCCGCCGATCAGTCTCGGCGGATCGGTAATAAAACGATCTTCCCGGCATACCGAGGAAGCCAGTTCCAGTTGTTGTGCGCGTAATGACGCCAGATCCATACCTGCTCCTTATTGATGATAGGGCTGTGAAAGACGGTGTACCGCCTCCACAAAAGCACCTGCATGCTCCGGAGGAACATCCTGATGGATACCGTGACCGAGGTTAAACACGTGGCCTTCCCCCTGACCAAAGCCAGCCAGGATAGTCGCCACTTCCTCTTCAATGCGTGCAGGCTGTGCATAAAGCATGGACGGGTCCATGTTGCCCTGCAACGCGACTTTATGACCGACGCGACGACGCGCATCGGCAATATCGATAGTCCAGTCGAGACCCAGCGCATCGCAGCCGGTTTCCGCCATCGCTTCCAGCCACTGACCGCCGCCTTTGGTAAAGAGCGTTACCGGCACGCGGCGGCCTTCGTTTTCACGCAGCAGGCCATCGACAATTTTATGCATGTAATAGAGAGAGAATTGCTGATAATCGCGCCCGGTCAGCACGCCGCCCCAGGTATCGAAAATCATCACCGACTGCGCGCCCGCGCGGATCTGCGCGTTGAGATAGAGCGTGACGCTTTTCGCCAGCTTATCGAGCAGCGCATGCAAGGTCAGCGGCTCGGCGTACATCATTTTTTTGATCAGCGTAAAGGCTTTGCTGCTGCCGCCTTCCACCATGTAGGTCGCCAGCGTCCACGGGCTGCCGGAGAAGCCAATCAGCGGCACTTCGCCTTTCAGTTCGCGGCGGATGGTGCGCACCGCGTTCATCACGTAACCCAGTTCATCTTCCGGATCCGGCACCGGCAGTTTTTCGACGTCGGCTTTACAGGTGATGGGCGAGGTAAAACGCGGGCCTTCGCCGGCTTCAAAGTAGAGGCCCAGACCCATCGCATCGGGGATGGTCAGAATGTCCGAAAAAAGGATCGCCGCATCAAGCGGGAAACGGCGCAGCGGTTGCAGGGTGACTTCGCACGCCAGCTCCGCATTTTTACACAGCGACATAAAGTCACCGGCTTGCGCGCGGGTGGCTTTGTACTCCGGCAAGTAGCGGCCAGCCTGTCTCATCATCCATACCGGGGTGACATCCACCGGCAGGCGCTGGAGCGCGCGCAGGTAACGATCGTTTTTCAGTTCGGTCATTTTGCAGTTCCTCAATGCGTCAGACCGTCATTGTAACATGTCACTCATACTCTGCCCGACACAAAGCCACGGTGTCCTCGATCAAACGGCGCGCGACTGTGCCTGGCGGCGGTAACAACGGCAGCGCATCATAGCGATACCAGCCTGCATCCAGCAGTTCGTTAGGGTCGATGTTGATTTCACCGCTGTCATACTCGGCCATAAAGGCGGTCATCAGCGATTGCGGGAACGGCCAGGGTTGCGAGGTAACGTAGCGCAGATTTTTCACGCGGATGGCGCTCTCTTCCATGACTTCGCGGGCCACCGCCTGCTCCAGCGTTTCGCCCACTTCGACAAACCCGGCCAAAACGGTATAGATGCCGTTACGGTGGCGCGTGTGCTGGGCCAGCAGGATTTTGTCTTCCCGGCGGATGGCGACAATGATGCACGGCGCGATTTGCGGGTAATAACGTTCACGACAGTTGCCGCACAGCATCGCCCACTCGCTTTTACTGGTGTGCATGGTGTGCCCGCAGTAACCGCAAAACTGGTGCGAGCGGTAAAACTCCGCCAGTTGCACGCCGCGCCCGGCGAGCTGGAACAGCCCGACATCCTGATCCATTAATTGCCGCACGGATGACATATCCTGACGACGATTCTGACGCACCAGCCACACCGGCTCGCCCTGCCATTCGCCGATGGTTAAACCGCGCTGACCCACAAGATCAAAATTTCCTGCCTCGCCATGTGGTAATTCTCCAGCGGGCAGCCATAATTTTTGTTCATGGCTGACAATCCACCAGCCCTGATCGGTTAATTCGATGACACGTTCCATAATCTGTTGCACTACCTTAGCGACACTGGCATGTTGGTAACATCATTTTTACAAATTTTGGGTAAGTATTTTTTAATCTTAATATTACGGAGTTGATCATGCTAAACCAGCTACAAAGCCTGACAGAGCGAGTGGGAGGAAGTAATAAACTTGTCGACCATTGGTTACATGTCCGTAAGCATCTGCTTGTTGCTTATTACGATCTGGTCGGCATTAAACCTGGCAGAGAATCCTTTACAGAACTCGATGAAAAAGCGCTGGATGATTTTTGCCATAGCCTGGTCGATTATCTTTCCGCTGGTCATTTTAGTATTTATGAACGCATTATCAGCGAAATGGAAGGGACCAGCCCACTTTTCGCCGCCACGCAGATCTATCCTCTGCTGGAAGCGAACACGCAGCAGATCATGAATTATTATGATTCCAGCCTGGAAAATGCCATTGATGACAGCAACTGCATTGAATTCCAGCATGCGCTGTCCGGCATTGGCGAAGCGCTGGCGCAACGCTTTACCCTTGAAGATCAATTGATCGTTCTGGCGTTCGACTTCAACCTTTCTGAAAGCGCCAACGACGAGGCAGTAACCAATAACGAGAGAGATATGGCTCGTCCTGCTTGAGTTCTGCGGCAGTAACACGTAATTTATTTTAGCTTTCCCGTATAACGGGAAATTATTTCTTGTCGGAGTGCCGCGTACGACAGTACCGGCTGAGACCGTTAATTCGGGATCCGCGGAACCTGATCAGGTTAGTACCTGCGAAGGGAACAAGAGTTCATCTGCATGGCATCGCTGCATCCGGCGATCGCCCTCTTGCTTCATCCGTCATTCTGACAAGCCACGTCCTTACTTTTATGGAATGAGCTATGTCTGCCACTAAACCAACACGTCGCCAGCAACGCGAACACGCCCAGCGCTTTATCGATACTCTGGAAGGTACTGTCTTCCCCGGCTCCCGACGCATCTATATTCAGGGTTCACAGCCGGACATTCGCGTGCCCATGCGTGAAATTCAGCTCAGCCCGACGCCAGTCGGCGGCACTAAAGACGCGCCACGTTTTGAAGAAAACGAAGCGATCCCGGTGTATGACACCTCCGGTCCGTACGGCGATCCCGCCATTACTATTAACGTCCGGCAGGGGCTGACCAGGCTGCGAAGCCCGTGGATTGCAGCGCGTGGCGCGACGGCAGGCCAGTGCGTGACCCAGTTGCACTATGCCCGCCAGGGGATTGTCACGCCGGAGATGGAATTTATCGCCATCCGTGAAAACATGGGCCGCGAGCGCATTCGCGCTGATGTCCTGCGCCAGCAGCATACTGGCGAAGGCTTTGGCGCGCGCCTGCCGGAAAACATCACCCCTGAATTTGTACGTGATGAAGTGGCCGCCGGGCGCGCCATTATTCCCGCCAACATCAACCACCCCGAATCCGAGCCGATGATCATTGGCCGCAACTTCCTGGTAAAAGTAAACGCCAATATTGGTAATTCGGCGGTCAGCTCCTCCATCGAAGAGGAAGTGGAAAAGCTGGTGTGGGCCACGCGTTGGGGGGCTGACACCGTGATGGATCTCTCCACCGGCCGTAATATTCATGAAACCCGCGAATGGATCCTGCGCAACAGCCCGGTCCCCATCGGCACGGTGCCGGTTTATCAAGCGCTGGAGAAGGTCAACGGCATTGCGGAAAACTTAAGCTGGGAAGTATTCCGCGAAACGCTGCTGGAGCAGGCGGAACAGGGCGTCGATTACTTCACTATTCACGCCGGTGTGCTGCTGCGTTATGTGCCGATGACGGCAAAACGTCTGACGGGTATCGTTTCCCGTGGCGGCTCGATCATGGCGAAATGGTGCCTGTCCCATCATCAGGAAAATTTCCTTTACGAACGTTTCCGCGACATCTGCGAAATCTGCGCGGCCTATGACGTCTCCCTGTCGCTGGGGGACGGCCTGCGTCCCGGCTCCATTCAGGACGCTAACGACGAAGCGCAGTTTGCGGAACTGCACACCCTTGGCGAGCTGACGAAAATCGCCTGGGAGTACGACGTGCAGGTGATGATTGAAGGCCCCGGCCATGTGCCGATGCATATGATCCGCCGCAATATGACCGAACAGCTGGAGCACTGCCACGAAGCGCCTTTCTACACCCTCGGCCCGCTGACCACCGATATTGCGCCGGGCTACGACCATTTCACCTCCGGCATTGGCGCGGCGATGATCGGCTGGTTTGGCTGCGCGATGCTCTGTTACGTAACGCCAAAAGAGCACCTCGGCCTGCCGAACAAAGAGGACGTCAAACAGGGATTAATCACCTATAAGATCGCCGCTCACGCCGCCGATTTAGCCAAAGGCCATCCTGGGGCGCAGATCCGCGATAACGCCATGTCCAAAGCGCGCTTTGAATTCCGCTGGGAAGATCAGTTTAACCTCGCGCTCGATCCCTTCACCGCCCGCGCTTATCACGATGAGACGCTGCCGCAGGAGTCCGGCAAAGTGGCGCACTTCTGTTCGATGTGCGGCCCGAAATTCTGCTCGATGAAGATCAGCCAGGAAGTGCGCGACTTTGCGGCAAAGCAGGCGGTTGACGCCGGCATGGCAGATAAATCGAACGACTTCCGCGCCCGGGGCGGCGAAATCTATCTCCGGCAGGAGGAGGCGTAATGTACCAGCCTGATTTTCCGCCGGTACCCTTCCGGCTCGGACTTTATCCCGTGGTGGACAGCGTGACCTGGATCGAGCGTCTGCTCGGCGCCGGGGTGCGCACTCTGCAACTGCGCATCAAGGATAAGCGCGATGAGGAGGTGGAAGCCGATGTTATCGCCGCTATCGCCCTTGGCCGCCGCTATCAGGCGCGGCTGTTCATTAACGATTACTGGCGGCTGGCGATCAAACATGGCGCTTACGGCGTGCACCTTGGGCAGGAGGATTTACAGGACACCGATTTGGCGGCGATCCGCGCGGCAGGTTTACGCCTTGGCGTATCGACCCATGACGATATGGAAATCGACGTCGCGCTGGCGGCAAAACCGTCCTATATCGCCCTCGGCCATGTCTTCCCGACGCAAACCAAACAGATGCCTTCTGCCCCGCAGGGGCTGGCACAGCTGGCGCAGCATATCGCCCGGCTGAAAGATTATCCGACGGTCGCCATCGGCGGTATCAGCACTGAACGCGCGCCTGCGGTACTGGCGACCGGCGTGGGCAGCATCGCGGTGGTCAGCGCCATCACCGCTGCCGATGACTGGCAGGCGGCAACCCGGCAGTTGCTGGATCTGGCGGGGGTGGGCGATGAATGACAATGATTTCATGCGCTACAGCCGCCAGATCCTGCTGGAAGACATCGCCATTGACGGGCAGCAAAAATTGCTTGCCAGCCGGGTGCTGATTGTCGGGCTTGGCGGGCTCGGCTCTCCGGCGGCGCTGTATCTGGCGGCGGCAGGCGTGGGAACGCTGGCGCTCGCCGATGACGACGCGGTGCACCTCAGTAATCTGCAACGGCAGATCCTCTTCACCACAGAGGATATTAATCGCCCAAAATCACAGGCCGCGGCGCAGCGCTTACAGCAGCTCAATCCGGACACTGAACTGATCGCCCTGAATCAGCGTTTAGCGGGCGATGCGCTGCATCAGGAAGTGGCCCGTGCCGATGTGGTGCTGGATTGTAGTGATAACATGACCACCCGTCAGGCGATTAATGCCGCCTGCGTGGCGAACAATACGCCGCTCGTCAGCGCAAGCGCGGTGGGCTTTGGCGGGCAGTTGATGGTGCTGACGCCGCCCTGGACGCAGGGCTGCTATCGCTGCCTGTGGCCGGATGACGTTGAGCCTGAACGCAACTGCCGCACTGCTGGCGTCATCGGGCCGGTGGTGGGCGTGATGGGCAGCCTGCAGGCGCTGGAAGCCATCAAGCTGTTAACCGGCATAACGCCTGCGCAAGGTGAACTGCGGCTGTTCGATGCCCGCAGCCATCACTGGCGCACCATCACCCTTCAGCGGGCGGCAAACTGCCCGGCGTGCGGAGGTCTGCATGCGCATTCTGTTTAATGATGAGCCGATGCAGTGCGCCGACGCGCTGACCGTCAGCGCCCTGCTGACGCAGCTTAATCAGCTGACGCCTGGCATGGCGCTGGCGCTCAATCAGCACATCCTTCCCCGGGATCGCTGGGATCAACAACTGTTGCAGGACGGCGATCGGATCCTGCTTTTTCAGGTCATCGCCGGAGGCTGATATGTTACGCATTGCTGATAAAACCTTTACTTCGCACCTTTTTACCGGGACGGGGAAATTCGCCTCACCCGCGCTGATGATGAACGCGATACGCGCCTCCGGTAGCCAGCTGGTCACCCTGGCGATGAAGCGCGTCGATTTGCGCCAGCGCAGCGATGACCTGCTGGCGCCGTTGCTGGAGGCCGGGGTGACGCTGTTGCCTAATACTTCCGGGGCAAAGAATGCCGAAGAAGCCGTGTTTGCCGCACAGCTGGCAAGGGAGGCGCTCGGCACAAACTGGCTGAAGCTGGAGATCCACCCGGATCCGCGTTGGCTATTGCCCGATCCCATCGAAACCCTGAAAGCCGCGGAGATTCTGGTAAAGCAGGGCTTTATCGTGCTGCCCTATTGCAGCGCCGATCCGGTGTTATGCAAACGGCTGGAGGAAGCGGGCTGCGCGGCGGTAATGCCGCTGGGCGCGCCTATCGGCTCCAATCAGGGGCTGGAAACCCGCGCGATGCTGGAAATCATCATCGCTCAGGCTGGCGTGCCCGTGGTGGTGGATGCCGGGATAGGCGCCCCCAGCCATGCGGCACAGGCGCTGGAAATGGGCGCGGATGCGGTGCTGGTGAATACCGCCATTGCCGTGGCTGACGATCCGGTGAAAATGGCTCATGCATTCCGCCTCGCCGTTGAAGCCGGCGTGCTGGCGCGTGAAGCGGTGCCGGGCGCCCGGCACTCCTTCGCACAGGCCACCAGCCCGCTGACCGGTTTTCTGGAGGCGCAGCCATGAATACCTTCACTGACCGCTGGCGGCAGCTGGACTGGGATGACATCCGCCTGCGTATTCACAGTAAAACCGCCCGGGACGTCGAACGGGCGCTCAGCGCCACGCAGCTCACCCGCGAGGATATGATGGCGCTGCTCTCCCCCGCCGCCAGCGCGTTTCTGGAGCCGCTGGCGCAACGTTCGCAGCAACTGACCCGCCAGCGTTTTGGCAACACGGTCAGTTTCTACGTGCCGCTGTATCTGTCAAACCTCTGTGCTAACGACTGCACTTACTGCGGCTTTTCGATGAGCAACCGCATTAAGCGCAAGACACTCGACGACGATGAGATCGCCCGCGAGTGCGCCGCCATCCGTCAGATGGGCTTTGAACACATTTTGCTGGTGACCGGCGAGCATGAAAAGAAAACCGGTATGGACTATTTCCGCCAGCAGATCCCGGCGATTCGCCGCCAGTTCGCCTCGCTGCATATGGAAGTGCAGCCGCTGTCGCAGGCGGAGTATGCGGAGCTGAAAGCGCTCGGCCTCGACGGTGTGATGGTGTATCAGGAGACTTATCATGAAGGGGTTTACGCCAGGCACCATCTGAAAGGCAAAAAGCAGGACTTCTTCTGGCGGCTGGAGACCCCGGACCGGCTGGGCCGCGCGGGTATCGATAAAATCGGGCTTGGCGCATTGATCGGTTTGTCGGATGACTGGCGGGTGGACTGCTTTATGGTGGCGGAGCATCTGCTGTGGCTGCAAAAACAGTACTGGCAGAGCCGCTATTCCATCTCTTTCCCGCGACTGCGCCCCTGCACCGGCGGTATTGAACCCGCCTCCATCATGGACGAACGCCAACTGGTACAAACCCTGTGCGCGTTTCGCCTGTTCGCGCCGGAGGTGGAACTGTCGCTGTCAACGCGGGAATCGCCCTGGTTCCGCGATAACGTGATCCCGCTGGCGGTGAACAACGTGAGTGCGTTTTCGAAAACGCAGCCCGGCGGCTATGCTGACGACCACCCGGAACTGGAGCAGTTCGCGCCCCATGACGGGCGTCGCCCGCAAGAGGTGGCAAGCGCGCTGATGCGTCGTGGTTTACAACCCGTATGGAAAGACTGGGACAGCTGGCTGGGGCGCAATTTGTAACCGGTTTCACCTTAAGCGGGTTTCTTTGTGATGCCCGACACACAATCACTGCAAAGCGGTTGTTGATCCCCGGGGGTGGGATAATTATCAGTTATCCCATCTACATCGAGGCTAACTATGAAAAACATCGTTTTATGCTGTGCTGCCGGTATGTCCACCAGCATGTTGGTTCAACGTATGAAAGATGCGGCGCAGAAAAAAGGCGTCGAGGTGACCATCAAAGCCGTTCCGGTGGCGGAGTTTAAGGACAATATCGCAACCGCCGATATTGTCCTGCTGGGACCCCAGGTGAAATATGAACTGGCCAAGCTTCAGGCGCAGGCTGAGCCGCTGGGCAAAAAGGTCGCCGTTATCGATATGATGGATTACGGCATGATGAAAGGTGATGTCGTACTGGAAAAAGCCCTTAAGCTGCTGGAGTGATCGCATGGAAGATTTGGAAACTATCATCATGGAATTGCTGGTTAACGCGGGCGCAGCACGCAGCGAAGCGTTAACGGCGCTACAGCTGGCGCGTCAGGGGGATTTTGCAGGCGCTGAGGCCGCGATGACGGAGTCGCGGGAATACGTTAAGCATGCCCATAAAATCCAGACGCAGCTGATAGGTCTTGATGAAGGTGAAGGCAAATTGCCGGTGAATCTGATCACCGTGCATTCGCAGGATCATCTGATGAACGCCATGGTGATTCAGGATCTGGCCGGCGATATGATTGAACTGTATCGCCGTTTACCGCCTTTGAATTGATTGCTGTCTGAAGAGCAAAAAAAAACCCGCCGAAGCGGGTTTTTTATTATCGGGCTGTTAACGATTACTCGTTGTCAGAACCGCCCAGGCCTGCGTTCAGCAGTTCTGCCAGGCTGGCAGACGCGTCTTCAGCAGTCACCTGCGGTGCAGCCGGGAGTTCACCCGCAGCACGACGGCGCATACGATCCTGATGGTACGCGTAACCGGTACCAGCCGGGATCAGACGACCCACGATAACGTTCTCTTTCAGACCGCGCAGTTCGTCGCGTTTGCCCGCAACGGCTGCTTCGGTAAGCACACGAGTGGTCTCCTGGAACGATGCCGCGGAGATGAAGGACTCGGTTGCCAGAGACGCTTTGGTGATACCCAGCAGATCGCGAGCATAGGTCGCTGCGATTTTGCCGTTCGCTTCCAGTTCGCGGTTAGCGATCTTGACGCGAGAGTATTCAGCCTGCTCACCTTCGAGGAAGTCAGAGCTTCCTGCGTTCTCGATGGTGGCTTTACGCAGCATCTGACGCACGATAACTTCGATGTGCTTATCGTTGATCTTAACGCCCTGCAGACGGTAAACGTCCTGTACTTCGTTGGTGATATAACGCGTAACGGCGTGAACACCACGAAGACGCAGAATGTCGTGCGGCGCTTCCGGACCATCCGAAACCACATCACCACGTTCTACACGTTCACCTTCAAACACGTTGAGCTGACGCCATTTCGGTATCATCTCTTCGTACGGCTCGCTGCCATCAACCGGGGTGATAACCAGACGACGTTTCCCTTTGGTTTCTTTACCGAAGGAAATGATGCCGCTGATTTCAGCCAGGATTGCCGGCTCTTTCGGACGACGTGCTTCGAACAGGTCAGCAACACGCGGCAGACCACCGGTGATGTCTTTAGTACCGCCGGATTCCATCGGAATACGCGCCAGGGTGTCACCACCGCTGATCTGTACGCCGTCTTCCAGCTGCACAATCGCTTTACCTGGCAGGAAGTACTGAGCTGGCATATCGGTACCAGGGATCAGAACATCGTTACCGTTGGCATCAACGATTTTCAGCGCCGGACGCAGATCTTTACCGCCCGCGGTACGTTCTGCAGAATCCAGAACCACCAGCGAAGACAGACCGGTCAGTTCGTCGGTCTGACGAGTAATCGTCTGGCCGTCGATCATATCGGTGAAGCGGATATAACCCGCTACTTCGGTGATAACCGGCATGGTGTGCGGATCCCAGTTTGCTACGGTTTCGCCGCCTGCAACCTGCTCGCCATCACCCTTCGCCATGACCGCACCGTAAGGCACTTTATAGCTTTCTTTGGTACGACCGAATTCGTCGATCAGTTTCAGCTCGGTGTTACGGGAGGTCACCACCAGTTTACCGCTGGAGTTCACAACCGATTTCGCGTTGCTGAGACGGATGCTACCTTTGTTTTTCACTTGGATGCTGGATTCAGCAGCCGCACGAGATGCCGCACCACCGATGTGGAACGTACGCATCGTCAGCTGTGTACCCGGCTCACCGATGGACTGTGCCGCGATAACGCCGATTGCTTCACCTTTGTTGATGATGTGGCCACGCGCCAGGTCACGACCATAGCAGTGTGCACATACACCAAAGTCGGTGTCACAGGATACAACGGAACGCACTTTCACGCTGTCTACGGAGTTCGCTTCCAGCAGGTCACACCATTGCTCATGCAGCAGCGTGTTGCGTGGAACCAGAATGTCCGCGGTACCTGGTTTCAGTACGTCTTCAGCGGTCACACGACCCAGAACGCGATCGCGCAGCGGCTCTTTAACATCACCACCCTCGATAACCGGGGTCATGGTGATACCTTCGAGGGTGCCACAATCGTCTTCGGTAACCACCAGATCCTGCGCAACGTCAACCAGACGACGCGTCAGATAACCGGAGTTCGCGGTTTTCAGTGCGGTATCCGCCAGACCTTTACGCGCACCGTGCGTGGAGATGAAGTACTGGAGTACGTTCAGACCTTCACGGAAGTTCGCGGTGATCGGCGTTTCGATGATGGAGCCATCCGGCTTCGCCATCAGACCACGCATACCTGCCAGCTGACGAATCTGTGCCGCAGAACCACGCGCACCGGAGTCGGCCATCATGTAAATGCTGTTGAAGGAAACCTGCTGCTCTTCGACGCCGTCACGGTTAATAACGGTTTCGGTTTGCAGGTTGTCCATCATCGCTTTAGATACACGATCGTTCGCCGCAGCCCAGATATCGATAACTTTGTTATAGCGTTCGCCCGCAGTTACCAGACCAGACTGGAACTGTTCCTGAATTTCAGCAACTTCCGCTTCCGCTTCGCTGATGATTTCAGTTTTCTTCTCAGGGATCACCATATCGTCGATACCAACGGATGCACCTGAACGCGCTGCATAAGCAAAGCCGGTGTACATCGTCTGGTCAGCAAAGATAACGGTCGGTTTCAGGCCCAGAATGCGGTAACAGGTGTTCAGCATTTTGGAGATCGCTTTCTTGCCCAGCGCCTGGTTGACGATGGAGAAAGGCAGACCTTTCGGTACGATCATCCACAGGATCGCACGACCAATGGTCGTATCAATCAGGCTGGTTTTCGCAACGAATTCGCCCTGTGCATCTTTTTCATACTCGGTGATACGCACTTTTACACGCGCATGCAGAGAGGCCAGGCCAGCGCGATAAATACGCTCAGCTTCTTTCGGGCCAGTCAGCACCATGCCTTCGCCTTTGGCGTTAACACAGTCACGGGTCATGTAGTACAGACCCAGTACAACGTCCTGAGACGGAACGATGATTGGTTCGCCGTTCGCCGGAGACAGAATGTTGTTGGTAGACATCATCAGCGCACGCGCTTCCAGCTGAGCTTCAAGCGTCAGCGGAACGTGTACTGCCATCTGGTCACCATCGAAGTCGGCGTTATAAGCCGCACAAACCAGCGGGTGCAGCTGGATTGCTTTACCTTCGATCAGTACCGGTTCAAATGCCTGGATACCCAAACGGTGCAGTGTTGGTGCACGGTTCAGCAGTACCGGGTGTTCGCGGATAACTTCGTCCAGGATATCCCAAACGACAGCTTCTTCACGCTCAACCATTTTCTTGGCGGCTTTGATGGTGGTAGCAAGACCACGCAGTTCCAGCTTGCCGTAGATGAACGGTTTGAACAGCTCCAGCGCCATTTTCTTCGGCAGACCGCACTGATGCAGACGCAGGTATGGACCTACGGTGATAACAGAACGACCGGAGTAGTCAACACGCTTACCGAGCAGGTTCTGACGGAAACGACCCTGTTTACCTTTGATCATATCGGCCAAAGATTTCAGAGGACGCTTGTTAGAACCGGTGATCGCACGACCGCGACGACCGTTATCCAGCAGGGCATCTACTGCTTCCTGCAGCATACGTTTTTCGTTACGTACAATGATGTCCGGCGCAGCCAGATCCAGCAGACGTTTCAGACGGTTGTTACGGTTGATAACGCGACGATACAGATCGTTCAGATCCGACGTTGCGAAACGACCACCATCCAGCGGTACCAGCGGACGCAGATCTGGCGGCAGAACCGGCAGAACGGTCAGGATCATCCACTCTGGCTTGTTGCCAGACATCACGAATGCTTCCAGCAGTTTGATACGCTTGGTCAGCTTTTTACGCTTGGTTTCGGAGTTAGTTTCGTTCAGCTCTTCACGCAGCTGCTCGCACTCTTTCTCCAGATCCATGCTTTTCAGCAGGGCCTGGATCGCTTCCGCACCCATTTTCGCGTCGAATTCGTCACCGAACTCTTCCAGCGCGTCCAGATACTGTTCTTCGGTCAGGATCTGGTTACGTTCCAGATTGGTCATACCGCCTTCGATAACCACATAGGATTCGAAGTACAGAACACGTTCGATATCGCGCAGCGGCATATCCAGCAGCAGGCCGATACGGGACGGCAGAGATTTCAGGAACCAGATGTGCGCAGTCGGAGAGGCCAGTTCGATGTGGCCCATGCGCTCACGGCGCACTTTGGTCTGGGTCACTTCAACGCCGCACTTCTCACAGATCACACCACGGTGTTTCAGGCGCTTGTACTTACCGCACAGGCACTCATAGTCTTTTACTGGCCCGAAAATACGCGCACAGAAAAGGCCGTCACGCTCAGGTTTGAACGTACGGTAGTTGATGGTTTCCGGCTTCTTAACTTCACCGAAAGACCATGAACGGATCATGTCTGGCGAGGCCAGCGCAATTTTGATCGCATCAAACTCTTCGGTTTTAGTCTGCGCTTTCAGAAACTTTAATAAATCTTTCACGGATTTGCTCCCGTCGGAGTTAGCACAATCTGGCGCCGGGAGTGACCCCGGCACCAGTGACCTGTTTGAGCGAGAGTTACTCGTCTTCCAGTTCGATGTTGATACCCAGCGAACGGATCTCTTTCAACAGTACGTTGAAGGATTCCGGCATGCCCGGTTCCATCTGATGGTTACCGTCCACGATGTTTTTATACATCTTGGTACGACCATTAACGTCATCAGACTTAACGGTGAGCATTTCCTGCAGGGTGTATGCCGCGCCATATGCTTCCAGCGCCCACACTTCCATCTCCCCGAAGCGCTGACCACCGAACTGCGCCTTACCACCCAGCGGCTGCTGAGTAACCAGGCTGTAAGAACCGGTAGAACGCGCATGCATTTTGTCATCAACCAGGTGGTTCAGTTTCAGCATGTACATATAGCCGACGGTAACCTGGCGCTCGAATTGCTCACCAGTACGGCCGTCGAACAGGGTAATCTGACCGGAAGTCGGCAGGCCACCCAGCTGTAACAGTTCCTTGATTTCAGACTCTTTCGCACCGTCGAATACCGGCGTTGCGATCGGCATACCTTTACGCAGGTTCTCAGCCAGACGCAGAACTTCTTCATCAGTGAAGGTGTTCAGGTCAACTTTCTGACGAACGTCGGAGCCCAGATCGTAAGCACGCTGGATGAATTCGCGCAGTTTCGCGACTTCCTGCTGCTGTTTCAGCATGGCGTTGATCTTATCGCCGATACCTTTAGCAGCCATACCCAGGTGAGTTTCCAGGATCTGACCGATGTTCATACGAGACGGTACGCCCAGCGGGTTCAGTACGATGTCTACCGGCGTGCCGTTTTCATCGTAAGGCATATCTTCGATCGGGTTGATCTTAGAGATAACACCCTTGTTACCGTGACGACCCGCCATTTTGTCACCAGGCTGGATCTGACGTTTAACGGCCAGATACACTTTAACGATTTTCAGCACGCCCGGTGCCAGGTCATCGCCCTGAGTGATTTTGCGACGTTTCGCTTCGAGTTTTTTCTCGAACTCGTGCTTCAGTTCGTCATACTGCTCAGCCAGCTGTTCCAGCTGATTTTGTTTGCTTTCGTCGGTCAGACCGAGTTCCAGCCAGCGGTCGCGCGGCAGTTTGTCGAGCTTCTCAGCTTCAACGCCACCGGAAACCAGCACGGCATGGATACGGCTGAACAGGCCAGCTTCGAGGATCTGCAATTCTTCAGACAGGTCTTTTTTCGCCTGCTTCAGCTGCATCTCTTCGATTTCCAGCGCACGTTTGTCTTTTTCCACGCCATCGCGGGTAAAGACCTGAACGTCGATAACGGTACCGGAAACGCCGTTCGGCACACGCAGAGAAGAGTCTTTAACGTCAGACGCTTTCTCACCGAAGATCGCACGCAGCAGTTTTTCTTCCGGCGTCAGCTGGGTTTCACCTTTCGGCGTCACCTTGCCCACCAGAATGTCGCCGCCGGTCACTTCTGCACCGATGTAAACGATACCGGATTCATCCAGTTTGGAGAGCGCTGCTTCACCCACGTTCGGGATGTCGGCGGTGATCTCTTCCGGCCCCAGCTTGGTGTCACGGGACACACATGCCAGTTCCTGAATATGGATGGTAGTGAAACGATCTTCCTGAACCACACGCTCGGAGACAAGGATGGAGTCTTCGAAGTTATAACCATTCCACGGCATGAAGGCTACGCGCATGTTCTGACCGAGCGCCAGTTCACCGAGGTCGGTGGACGGACCGTCTGCCAGCACGTCGCCGCGCTCAATTGGCTCACCCAGAGATACGCAAGGCATCTGGTTGATGCAGGTGTTCTGGTTAGAACGGGTGTATTTGGTCAGGTTATAAATGTCGATACCTGCTTCGCCCGGGTACATCTCGTCTTCGTTAACTTTGATAACGATACGGGAAGCATCCACGTACTGAACAGTACCGCCACGCTTAGCAACAGCAGTAACACCGGAGTCAACGGCAACAGCACGTTCCATACCAGTACCAACCAGCGGCTTATCAGCGCGCAGAGTCGGAACGGCCTGACGTTGCATGTTCGCACCCATCAATGCACGGTTGGCGTCATCGTGTTCCAGGAACGGGATCAGGGACGCACCGACGGAAACCACCTGCTGGGTGGAAACGTCCATGTAGTCAACCTGGTCGTTGCTGAACAAGCTGGATTCGCCTTTGCTACGGCAGGTAACGAGATCGTCAACAAAGCGACCTTCTTCATCCAGGTTGGTGTTCGCCTGAGCGATAACGTAGTTACCTTCTTCGATAGCAGAAAGGTAATGGATCTCGTCAGTCACCACGCCGTCAGTCACTTTACGATACGGAGTCTCAAGGAAGCCGTATTCGTTAGTCTGTGCATAAACGGACAGGGAGTTGATCAGACCGATGTTCGGACCTTCAGGCGTTTCGATTGGACATACGCGACCGTAGTGAGTCGGGTGTACGTCTCGAACTTCAAAGCCTGCGCGCTCACGGGTCAGACCGCCCGGGCCGAGTGCGGAGATACGACGCTTGTGCGTGATCTCAGACAGCGGGTTGTTCTGGTCCATAAACTGAGACAGCTGGCTGGAACCGAAGAACTCTTTCACTGCTGCGGAAATCGGCTTGGCGTTGATCATATCCTGAGGCATCAGGGTATCCAGATCGCCCAGAGACAGACGCTCTTTCACCGCACGCTCTACACGTACCAGACCAACGCGGAACTGGTTTTCCGCCATTTCGCCAACGGAACGGATACGACGGTTGCCGAGGTGGTCGATATCGTCCACTTCGCCTTTACCGTTACGGATACCGATGAGCTTCTTCATCACTTCAATGATGTCGTCTTTGCTCAGGATACCGGAACCTTCGATTTCGTCGCGCAGCAAAGAACGGTTGAACTTCATACGACCAACCGCAGACAGATCATAGCGGTCTTCGGAGAAGAACAGGTTCTCGAACAGGCTTTCAGCCGCTTCGCGCGTCGGTGGTTCACCTGGGCGCATCATGCGGTAGATTTCAACCAGCGCGCTCAGACGATCGTTGGTTGGGTCGACACGGATAGTCTCAGAAATGTAAGCGCCGTGATCCAGGTCGTTGGTAAACAGCGTTTCGATACGCTTATGACCGGCCTGGCTCAGCTTCGCCAGCAGATCCAGAGAGAGTTCCATGTTTGCTGCGCAAATCAGCTCGCCAGTAGACTCATCAACGTAGTCTTTAGCGGCAACTTTGCCTGCAATGTACTCAACCGGGACTTCAATCAGTTTGATATCGTCTTTTTCCAGCTGGCGAATGTGACGCGCGGTAATACGACGCGCTTTTTCCACATACACTTTGCCGTTAGCTTCGATGTCGAAGGAGGCGGTTTCACCACGAAGGCGTTCCGGCACCAGTTCCATCTGCAGCTTGTTATCACGAATTTCAAAGACGACTTTTTCAAAGAACAGGTCAAGGATCTGCTCAGTGGTGTAATTCAGTGCACGCAGGATGATAGTCGCTGGCAGTTTGCGGCGACGGTCAATACGTACGAACAGGTTGTCTTTCGGATCGAACTCGAAGTCCAGCCATGAACCGCGGTAAGGAATGATACGCGCGTTATACAGCACTTTACCTGAAGAGTGAGTTTTACCTTTGTCGCTGTCAAAGAATACGCCAGGACTACGGTGAAGCTGAGACACGATAACGCGCTCAGTACCGTTAATAACAAAGGTACCGTTGTCGGTCATGAGCGGAATTTCGCCCATGTAAACTTCTTGCTCTTTGATGTCTTTAACGGTGCCTTCCGGCGCTTCGCGCTCGTAGATCACCAGACGCAGTTTCACACGCAGCGGTGCCGAGTAGGTCACGCCACGGATCTGGCATTCTTTTACATCAAAGACAGGCTCGCCAAGACGGTAACTGACGTATTGCAGTTCCGAGTTGCCGCTGTAGCTCGTGATCGGGAACACGGAACGGAATGCTGCTTCCAGACCGTACTGCCCTTCAGGATCTTGCTCGATAAACTTCTGGAACGAGTCAAGCTGGATAGAAAGGAGATATGGAATGTCCAGCACTTGCGGACGTTTTCCAAAATCCTTACGAATACGTTTTTTCTCGGTATAGGAGTAAACCATTAGGGTTCCTCAGCTCGCTGACAAGTCGACCCATCTGCCCGACGAAAGGGACAGTTTGTGCAACACTATTTTGTTGACCGGAAAGTGGGGCACTTTCCGCAATGCTTGTTGCTATCACGCTTAAACCATTTCGTTGCGATTTACACAAAGCGCGAGCCTTGTCGCAATATATTAAGTCGTCGATAGAAACAAGCATTGTGAGGGGAAGCCAGTAGTTAAACAGTGTGAAACACTACCGACACCCTACAGCGCAAAAAGGCTGGTGACCAAAAAGTCACCAGCCATCAGCCTGATTTCTCAGGCTGCAACCGGAAGGGTTGGCTTATTTAACTTCAACTTCAGCGCCAGCTTCTTCCAGAGATTTTTTCAGAGCTTCAGCGTCATCTTTGCTCACGCCTTCTTTCAGAGAGGCCGGAGCAGATTCTACCAGGTCTTTAGCTTCTTTCAGACCCAGGCCAGTTGCGCCACGTACTGCTTTGATCACAGCAACTTTGTTAGCGCCAACAGCTTTCAGAATAACGTCGAATTCAGTTTTCTCTTCAGCAGCTTCAGCCGGGCCAGCAGCAACAGCTACAGCGGCAGCAGCAGAAACACCGAATTTTTCTTCCATTGCAGAGATCAGTTCTACAACGTCCATTACGGACATAGCGGATACTGCTTCAATGATTTGATCTTTAGTGATAGACATTTAAATTGTTCCTGAATATCAGAATAAGTTTATACGTAAGCAAATGCTTTACAAAGATAACTGCGATTAAGCAGCTTCTTTGGCATCGCGTACAGCAGCCAGAGTACGAACCAGTTTGCCAGCCGAAGCTTCTTTCATGGTTGCCATCAGGCGTGCAATTGCTTCTTCGTAAGTCGGCAGAGTTGCCAGGCGATCGATCTGCGACGCCGGAATCAACTCACCTTCAAAGGCAGCGGCTTTGACCTCAAATTTTGCATTCGCTTTCGCGAATTCTTTGAACAGACGAGCAGCAGCGCCCGGGTGTTCCATAGAATATGCAATCAGGGTCGGACCAACGAACGCGTCTTTCAGGCACTCGAACTGAGTACCTTCAACAACACGGCGCAGCAGGGTGTTACGAACAACACGCATGTATACGCCGGCTTCGCGACCTGCTTTACGCAGTTCGGTCATTTTATCTACGGTAACGCCACGGGAATCCGCAACAACCGCAGACAGCGCGCCTTTGGCTACTTCGCTGACTTCAGCAACAATCGCTTGTTTGTCTTGAAGATTTAAAGCCATTAGCTTTGCTCCTGGATGTTTGCCAGGGCTTATGCCCTGGAACTCACTTCACTCTTCTCAAAGAAAAGAGCGTCTTAATACGGTGAGCAGAAACAAGCCAAAGATACTTATAAAATGTCTTCAGGTTCTGTCACCGTCTACGCAGGGAATTAAGTTTCTTGCGAAACACCTGCGGTCTTGGACGGAGGCCTGGATTAGGCCAGGCTCCAACCGAAAATCTTTTCGTGGGCGAAGATTGTAGACAAATCCACCGCCCACGTAAAGGCGAATATTAGTTCGCCACCGCAGTCAGACCAGACTGGTCAACTGCAACACCTGCACCCATGGTGGTGGAGATGCTAACTTTCTTGATGTACACGCCTTTCGCCTGAGTCGGTTTTGCTTTTTTCAGCGCAACCAGCAGAGATTCCAGGTTTTCTTTCAGTTTGTCAGCGTCAAAGTCCACTTTACCGATGGTGGTGTGGATGATGCCGTTTTTGTCGTTACGGTAACGAACCTGACCCGCTTTAGCGTTCTTAACCGCTTCAGCAACGTTCGGCGTTACAGTACCAACTTTCGGGTTTGGCATCAGGCCACGCGGACCCAGAACCTGGCCCAGCTGGCCAACAACGCGCATTGCATCCGGGGAAGCAATAACAACGTCAAAGTTCATTTCGCCTTTCTTGATCTGTTCTGCCAGATCTTCCATACCTACCAGCTCAGCGCCAGCAGCTTTAGCTGCTTCAGCGTTCGGGCCCTGGGTAAATACAGCTACGCGAACTGAACGGCCAGTACCGTGCGGCAGTACAGTTGCACCACGTACGTTCTGGTCAGATTTACGAGCATCGATGCCGAGGTTAACAGCAACGTCAACGCTTTCGTTGAATTTAGCGGTGGCCAGCTCTTTCAGCAGAGCGATGGCTTCGTTGATGTCGTACTGTTTGGTCGCATCAACTTTCTCACGGATCACGCGCATGCGCTTGGTCAGTTTAGCCATTTCTTAATCCTCCACTACCAGGCCCATGGAACGCGCGGTACCTTCGATGGAGCGAGTCATCGCTTCAACGTCTGCACCAGTCATGTCCGCGGCTTTAGTCTGCGCGATTTCCTGCAGCTGAGCGCGGGAGATCTTGCCCACTTTGTCTTTGTTCGGCTTGCCGGAACCAGACTTGATACCAGCCGCTTTCTTCAGCAGAACTGCTGCCGGAGGCGTTTTGGTAACGAAAGTGAAAGAACGGTCAGCGTAAACGGTAATAACAACCGGGATCGGCAGACCTTTCTCCATGGAATCAGTTTTCGCGTTAAACGCTTTACAGAATTCCATGATGTTAACACCCTGTTGACCCAGAGCCGGACCTACTGGCGGACTCGGGTTTGCCATGCCAGCTGCAACCTGCAGCTTGACGTAGGCCTGGACTTTCTTAGCCATTGCAATTTCCTCGTGTGGGTATAGCGCCTTAAAAAGGCTCCCCGTGATTAATACTGTGTCTTACGGGTACATGACCCGTAAAAACAAAAGGCGCGAAATTGTATGTCAATTTCGCGCCCTGTGCAACGATTTAATCGCCGCTTTTTTGGTCGGCAGGTTAGGCCTTCTCTACCTGTGCAAAATCCAGTTCTACCGGCGTTGCACGGCCAAAGATGGAAACAGATACCTTAAGACGGGACTTCTCGTAGTCCACTTCTTCAACCACACCGTTAAAGTCTGCAAACGGACCATCGCTAACGCGAACCATTTCACCCGGCTCGAACAGCGTTTTCGGACGTGGCTTGTCGCCAACTTGCTGCAGACGATTCATGATGGCATCGACTTCTTTGTCGCTGATCGGCGCCGGACGATCGGACGTCCCACCGATAAAGCCCATCACGCGCGGTACGCTGCGCACCAGGTGCCAGCTCGCATCGTTCATGACCATTTGAACCAGAACGTAACCCGGGAAGAATTTGCGCTCGCTCTTACGACGTTGGCCACCACGGATTTCGACCACTTCTTCGGTCGGCACCATGACTTCGCCAAACAACTCTTCCATATTGTGTAATTTGATATGCTCACGCAGCGACGTAGCTACGCGGCCTTCAAAACCGGAAAACGCCTGAACGACGTACCAGCGCTTTTTAGGGGCTTCAGACATCTCAGAACCTCAGGCCAGTGATAAAGGATACCAGGCGAACCAGAATACCATCCAGTCCCCACAGGATCAGTGACATAACAGCAGTAACTGCTGCCACAATCAGCGTGGTGTGCAATGTTTCCTGGCGAGTTGGCCAAATCACTTTACGGACTTCGGTTCTCGCTTCACGGGCAAAAGCAACGGTCGCTTTACCCTTCGTCGTCAACAGCGCGACACCACCCGCTGCAGCAATTAAAATAACGACTGCCAGCGCGCGTAACGGCAGCATCATGTCACGATAAAGGTAGTTGCCAACGATAGCCACGATCAGCAGCGCAGCAACAACAACCCACTTCATCGCTTCCAGGCCGCGCCCGCTCCCTTGAGCTTCGGTATTCGCACTCATAAACCAACCTGTCACAAGAATTCAGACAAACATTTTTGCCCCGCCATAGCGAGGCAACCAAACCGAAATGCTCTATTGCGCTTCGGACTTAACGCCCTCTACAGAGCCTGTCTCAGCAATGATTATGACGTATAAAATCACTGATGAGCCAGGTTCTGGTTCGAAAGCGTACAAAAAGGGCATCAAATGATGCCCTTTTAATGCGCATTGCGTCAAATGTTATCAGCGATTAGCCAAGAACTTTAGCAACAACGCCTGCGCCAACGGTACGGCCGCCTTCACGGATTGCGAAACGCAGACCGTCGTCCATCGCGATCGGGTGGATCAGGGTAACAACCATTTTGATGTTGTCGCCCGGCATTACCATCTCTACGCCTTCCGGCAGTTCGATGGTGCCAGTCACGTCAGTTGTACGGAAGTAGAACTGCGGACGGTAGCCTTTGAAGAACGGAGTATGACGGCCGCCTTCATCTTTGGACAGGATGTAAACTTCAGATTCGAATTTGGTGTGCGGCTTGATGGAACCCGGCTTAGCCAGTACCTGACCACGTTCGATTTCTTCACGTTTGATACCACGCAGCAGAACACCAACGTTCTCACCAGCACGGCCTTCGTCCAGCAGTTTGCGGAACATTTCAACGCCAGTACAGGTTGATTTCGCAGTATCTTTGATACCAACGATTTCAACTTCTTCGCCCACTTTAACGATACCGCGCTCTACACGACCGGTTACTACAGTACCACGGCCGGAGATGGAGAATACGTCTTCGATAGGCAGCAGGAACGGCTTGTCAATCGCACGCTCTGGTTCCGGGATGTAAGAATCCAGGTAGCCAGCCAGTTCGATGATTTTCTCTTCCCACTGTGCTTCGCCTTCCAGCGCTTTCAGTGCAGAACCACGTACGATCGGGGTGTCGTCGCCCGGGAAATCGTACTGAGACAGCAGTTCACGAACTTCCATCTCTACCAGTTCCAGCAGCTCTTCGTCATCAACCATGTCGCATTTGTTCAGGAACACGATGATGAACGGAACGCCTACCTGGCGACCCAGCAGGATGTGCTCACGGGTCTGCGGCATCGGGCCGTCAGTCGCAGCAACAACCAGGATTGCGCCATCCATCTGAGCAGCACCGGTGATCATGTTTTTAACATAGTCGGCGTGGCCCGGGCAGTCTACGTGTGCGTAGTGGCGAGTCGGGGTGTCGTATTCAACGTGAGAAGTGTTGATGGTGATACCACGAGCTTTTTCTTCCGGCGCGTTATCGATCTGGTCGAATGCACGAGCAGAACCACCGTAGGTTTTAGCCAGAACGGTAGTGATTGCAGCGGTCAGTGTAGTTTTGCCATGGTCAACGTGGCCGATAGTACCGACGTTAACGTGCGGTTTTGTACGTTCAAACTTTTCTTTAGACATCGATTGTCCCTCTAAGACACGGATAAATCGGTGATATCACCACATCAACCAGGCGATATGCCTGAAATGTTGAATATTTAAGCTTACACAGAGAGAAACGGGAAGGAGAAGTGAAGTGGTGCTGATACCCAGAGTCGAACTGGGGACCTCACCCTTACCAAGGGTGCGCTCTACCAACTGAGCCATATCAGCACGTCTGGAGCGGGCAGCGGGAATCGAACCCGCATCATCAGCTTGGAAGGCTGAGGTAATAGCCATTATACGATGCCCGCATCCTGAAACTCGGCTACCCAGTTCTTTCTGTGACAAAAAAAGAGACATGTCTCTTTTTCGCTTGAGCCGGTTAGTCTTTCAACCAGCCCAGACAGTTTTTACGCTGCCAGAAAGTGGTGGTGGGGGAAGGATTCGAACCTTCGAAGTCTGTGACGGCAGATTTACAGTCTGCTCCCTTTGGCCGCTCGGGAACCCCACCGGACTTGATGGTGCCGACTACCGGAATCGAACTGGTGACCTACTGATTACAAGTCAGTTGCTCTACCTACTGAGCTAAGTCGGCATCAAGTAGCGCGCATTCTAGGTAGACCTGCGCCTGCATGCAACAAAAAAATCGCAGAAAACGTTCTATCGCTCACATTTTGTGCGCCAGCATGGAAAAATGCTGTAATTTCATGCAGAGCAGAACAATTATTCAGCAAGTTAGGGGTAGGTGAGGTGAAAAGGCCGCGCATAAACCGATCATCCTCGCCAGCCTGAAGAAGGCTATGTGCGCCGCGCGCTATCTTATTACCTGTGCGAAGGTTGTACTTCTCTTTTATAGCGCAATCTCACCTGATTCCTGCTTTCGTGATGCTCGCCTTTGAATCCGCCCGTCGAGGTGATTTTTTCTTATTATTCCTTTTCATCTGGTGTTACCCTCCTGCGTATTGTCCAAATTTAACTTACATGCAGCGTGCCATTGTCGCGGTCTGAATATTCGGTGTCTCACTGAACAGCAGTGATTGAGCGGGAAATGAGCATGGCAGGCAGACATATGCTTATGAGTAAAAAAGAGCAATCGTTAATGACGCCTTACCTTGAGTTTAACCGCAGCCAGTGGGCTGCCCTTCGTGATTCAGTGCCGATGACCCTGACAGAAGGTGAAATCGCGCGGTTAAAAGGCATCAACGAAGACCTTTCTCTGGAAGAAGTTGCAGAGATTTATCTGCCGTTGTCACGTTTACTCAATTTCTACATCAGTTCGAATCTGCGTCGTCAGGCCGTACTGGAGCAGTTTCTGGGCACTAACGGGGAACGCATACCCTACATCATTAGTATTGCCGGCAGCGTAGCCGTGGGTAAAAGCACCACTGCACGTGTGCTTCAGGCGTTGTTAAGCCGCTGGCCTGAACATCGCCGCGTTGAGCTGATTACCACCGATGGCTTCCTCCACCCTAATGAAGTGTTGAAAGAACGCGGGTTGATGAAGAAGAAGGGTTTCCCTCTTTCTTATGATATGCACCGGCTGGTGAAATTTGTCTCGGATCTCAAATCAGGCGTACCCAACGTCACCGCGCCCGTATATTCACACCTCATCTATGACGTGATCCCGGACGGTGATAAGACGGTAACCCAGCCGGATATTCTTATTCTCGAAGGTTTGAATGTGCTGCAAAGCGGTATGGATTATCCACACGATCCACATCATGTATTTGTATCTGACTTCGTCGACTTCTCTATTTATGTTGATGCGCCGGAAGATTTATTACAGACCTGGTATATCAACCGCTTCCTGAAATTCCGTGAAGGGGCTTTTAGTAACCCGGATTCTTATTTCCATAACTATGCCAAACTATCGACGGAAGAAGCGGTCAATATTGCCACCTCCCTGTGGAAAGAGATTAACGGGTTGAATTTAAAAGAAAACATACTACCCACCCGTGAGCGCGCCAGTCTGATTATGACCAAGAGCGCCAATCACGCCGTAGAGCAGGTCCGTTTACGTAAATAAACAAAAAGGAGAGCATTATGCTCTCCTTTTTTTATCCGGCACTTCTTAATGATATTTCGCCACCGACCCATGGCTTGGTAATACCATCCTGCTCAAGTAATAATGCCCCCTGAGCGTCGATACCGCGGGAAATACCGTAAATCTCTTTGTCGCCGATAATTAGCTTCACCGGCCGGTTAATAAAGTTATCCAGCTTTTTCCAGCGCATCAGGTACGGGCTTAAACCTTCCTGTTCAAACAGGTGTAGTGCGGCACGTAGTTCGCTAATGAGGCGTACTGCCAGCTGATTGCGATCCACGGCGATCCCGGCCTCCTGGAGGTTGATCCAGCCCTGATTCACAATGTCAGCTTCAACGTTGCGCATGGCGAGGTTAATACCCGCCCCTATAACTATCTGTGCGGCATCCCCCGTTTTTCCGGTCAGTTCCACCAGAATACCTGCGAGCTTTCTGTCCTGAAGGTATAAATCGTTGGGCCATTTTACACGCACCTCTTCAGCACCCAGCGCCTGTAATACCTCTGCCATGACAATACCGATAACCAGACTCAGCCCCATAGCGGCAGCCGGGCCCTGTTCCAGACGCCAGTACATGGAAAGATACAGATTGGCGCCGAAAGGTGAAAACCACTTCCGTCCGCGTCTGCCGCGTCCGGCCTGCTGATATTCCGCCACACAGGCATCACCAGAATGTAATTGATCCATGCGATCCATCAGATACTGGTTCGTTGAGTCTATTACCGGAAGAACGGCAATATTCCCCTCATTAAACTGCCCGCTGATAAATGCGTCATCCAGCAACTGGATTGGCTCTGGCAGACTGTAACCTTTACCAGGCACGGTAAAGACATCTACGCCCCAGTCACGCAAAGTCTGGACATGCTTATTAATCGCCGCCCTGCTCATGCCAAGATGTTCACCCAGCTGTTCGCCAGAATGAAATTCGCCATCTGCCAGAATGGAGATCAGAGTTAATGGAATGGTATTGTCCTTCACGCGATAATCTCCACTGCATTTACTTCACCCGTCTGGCCGATAAATCGCACTTCCGGCTCCAGCCAGACACTAAATTTATTACCGACCTGCTGGCGAACATGGTGGGCGAGTTTTACCACATCGTCACTGGTGGCGTCGCCAGTATTAATCAGCACCAGAGCTTGCTGACGGTGCACAGCCGCGCCGCCCAGCGTCGTTCCTTTTAAATCACACTGATCGATAAGCCAGCCAGCGGCCAGCTTCACGCTGCCATCAGCCTGAGGATAGTGCGGGGCGGCAGGAAACTGCGCCAGCAATGCCTGGGCTTGCTCAGCGGTGATAACCGGGTTCTTGAAAAAGCTGCCTGCGTTACCATTCACTTTTGGATCCGGAAGCTTTGTCATGCGCATGTGGCACACCGAATTAAATACATCCAGAGGCGTGACTCTCTGCGGATCAAGGCGCGTTAAATCGCCATAGGTCAGTACAGGCTGCCATGTTTTTGACAGGCGGAAACCAACGGCAACGATGGCATAACGATCCTGATACTGGTGTTTGAAAGCACTGTCGCGATAGCCGAATTGACACTCTGCAGCGCTCAGACGCAGCCTTTTACCGGACTCGAGCTCAAGACAGTCGACATACTCACAAACCCGCTGGAGTTCAATCCCGTATGCGCCAATGTTCTGAATAGGAGATGAACCGACACAGCCGGGGATCAGCGCAAGGTTTTCAAGCCCGGGCATACCGTTATCCAGCGTGTACTGGACAAACTTATGCCAGTTTTCCCCTGCCCCGACGTGCAGATGCCATGCATCTGATCGTTCCACCGCCTCGATGCCCATAATACGGTTCACAATGACGGTGCCGGCAAAGTCTTCCAGGAAAAGAACATTACTACCTTCTCCCAGTAGCAGAACCGGACGCTGATTTTTTACCGCTTCCTGCCAGGCAGAGAGTAACTGTTGCTCATTCTCTGCACGAACAATGCGTGCGGCCTGACGCGCTATACCAAATGTATTCCAGGGCTTAAGGGAGTGATTCATAGACGCTATCCAGAGACAAAAACACGGCTAGTTTACCGTATATATGGCGGGATCGCTTGTGGTTAGTCGTGTGGAGGATGGCGTCAGGGAGATCGCCAAACGCAAAAAGGCCATCCGTGAGAATGGCCTTCTGCTTTGTTTGATGCCTGGCAGTTCCCTACTCTCGCATGGGGAGACCCCACACTACCATCGGCGCTACGGCGTTTCACTTCTGAGTTCGGCATGGGGTCAGGTGGGACCGCCGCGCTAGTGCCGCCAGGCAAATTCTGTCTGTCTAACGCCTTAAGGCATTAAACACTAATCTGTATCAGCTGAAAATCTCTCAAATCCGCCAAAACATCTTCGGCGTTGTAAGGTTAAGCCTCACGGTTCATTAGTACCGGTTAGCTCAACGCATCGCTGCGCTTACACACCCGGCCTATCAACGTCGTCGTCTTCAACGTTCCTTCAGGACTCTCAAGGAGTCAGGGAGAACTCATCTCGGGGCAAGTTTCGTGCTTAGATGCTTTCAGCACTTATCTCTTCCGCATTTAGCTACCGGGCAATGCCATTGGCATGACAACCCGAACACCAGTGATGCGTCCACTCCGGTCCTCTCGTACTAGGAGCAGCCCCCCTCAATTCTCCAGCGCCCACGGCAGATAGGGACCGAACTGTCTCACGACGTTCTAAACCCAGCTCGCGTACCACTTTAAATGGCGAACAGCCATACCCTTGGGACCTACTTCAGCCCCAGGATGTGATGAGCCGACATCGAGGTGCCAAACACCGCCGTCGATATGAACTCTTGGGCGGTATCAGCCTGTTATCCCCGGAGTACCTTTTATCCGTTGAGCGATGGCCCTTCCATTCAGAACCACCGGATCACTATGACCTGCTTTCGCACCTGCTCGCGCCGTCACGCTCGCAGTCAAGCTAGCTTATGCCATTGCACTAACCTCCTGATGTCCGACCAGGATTAGCTAACCTTCGTGCTCCTCCGTTACGCTTTAGGAGGAGACCGCCCCAGTCAAACTACCCACCAGACACTGTCCGCAACCCGGATTACGGGCCCACGTTAGAACACCAGCCATTAAAGGGTGGTATTTCAAGGATGGCTCCACGCAGACTGGCGTCCACGCTTCAAAGCCTCCCACCTATCCTACACATCAAGGACCAGTGTTCAGTGTCAAGCTATAGTAAAGGTTCACGGGGTCTTTCCGTCTTGCCGCGGGTACACTGCATCTTCACAGCGATTTCAATTTCACTGAGTCTCGGGTGGAGACAGCCTGGCCATCATTACGCCATTCGTGCAGGTCGGAACTTACCCGACAAGGAATTTCGCTACCTTAGGACCGTTATAGTTACGGCCGCCGTTTACCGGGGCTTCGATCAAGAGCTTCGCGTTGCCGCTAACCCCATCAATTAACCTTCCGGCACCGGGCAGGCGTCACACCGTATACGTCCACTTTCGTGTTTGCACAGTGCTGTGTTTTTAATAAACAGTTGCAGCCAGCTGGTATCTTCGACTGGTTTCAGCTCCGTGAGCAAGTCACTTCACCTACGCACCAGCGTGCCTTCTCCCGAAGTTACGGCACCATTTTGCCTAGTTCCTTCACCCGAGTTCTCTCAAGCGCCTTGGTATTCTCTACCTGACCACCTGTGTCGGTTTGGGGTACGATTCTGTGTTACCTGATGCTTAGAGGCTTTTCCTGGAAGCAGGGCATTTGTCACTTCAGCACCGTAGTGCCTCGTCATCACGCCTCAGTGTTAAAGTGAACCGGATTTACCTGGAACACACACCTACACGCTTAAACCGGGACAACCGTCGCCCGGCCAACATAGCCTTCTCCGTCCCCCCTTCGCAGTAACACCGAGTACAGGAATATTAACCTGTTTCCCATCGACTACGCCTTTCGGCCTCGCCTTAGGGGTCGACTCACCCTGCCCC
This sequence comes from Enterobacter sp. SA187, assembly GCF_001888805.2. Taxonomy (NCBI): domain Bacteria; kingdom Pseudomonadati; phylum Pseudomonadota; class Gammaproteobacteria; order Enterobacterales; family Enterobacteriaceae; genus Enterobacter; species Enterobacter sp. SA187. Next base: position 1,420,575 of record NZ_CP019113.1, on the reverse strand, counting down.
GATTAACGTTGGACAGGAACCCTTGGTCTTCCGGCGAGCGGGTTTTTCACCCGCTTTATCGTTACTTATGTCAGCATTCGCACTTCTGATACCTCCAGCAGACCTCACAGTCCACCTTCAACGGCTTACAGAACGCTCCCCTACCCAACAACACATAGTGTCGCTGCCGCAGCTTCGGTGCATGGTTTAGCCCCGTTACATCTTCCGCGCAGGCCGACTCGACCAGTGAGCTATTACGCTTTCTTTAAATGATGGCTGCTTCTAAGCCAACATCCTGGCTGTCTGTGCCTTCCCACATCGTTTCCCACTTAACCATGACTTTGGGACCTTAGCTGGCGGTCTGGGTTGTTTCCCTCTTCACGACGGACGTTAGCACCCGCCGTGTGTCTCCCGTGATAACATTCTTCGGTATTCGCAGTTTGCATCGGGTTGGTAAGTCGGGATGACCCCCTAGCCGAAACAGTGCTCTACCCCCGAAGATGAATTCACGAGGCGCTACCTAAATAGCTTTCGGGGAGAACCAGCTATCTCCCGGTTTGATTGGCCTTTCACCCCCAGCCACAAGTCATCCGCTAATTTTTCAACATTAGTCGGTTCGGTCCTCCAGTTAGTGTTACCCAACCTTCAACCTGCCCATGGCTAGATCACCGGGTTTCGGGTCTATACCCTGCAACTTAACGCCCAGTTAAGACTCGGTTTCCCTTCGGCTCCCCTATACGGTTAACCTTGCTACAGAATATAAGTCGCTGACCCATTATACAAAAGGTACGCAGTCACCCCATAAAGAGGCTCCCACTGCTTGTACGTACACGGTTTCAGGTTCTGTTTCACTCCCCTCGCCGGGGTTCTTTTCGCCTTTCCCTCACGGTACTGGTTCACTATCGGTCAGTCAGGAGTATTTAGCCTTGGAGGATGGTCCCCCCATATTCAGACAGGATACCACGTGTCCCGCCCTACTCTTCGAACTCACAACATATGCATTTTTGTGTACGGGAGTATCACCCTGTACCCTGCGACTTTCCAGACGCTTCCACTAACACACATGCTGATTCAGGTTCTGGGCTCCTCCCCGTTCGCTCGCCGCTACTGGGGGAATCTCGGTTGATTTCTTTTCCTCGGGGTACTTAGATGTTTCAGTTCCCCCGGTTCGCCTCATGCCACTATGTATTCATGACATGATAGTGCAACGGATTGCACTGGGTTTCCCCATTCGGGTATCGCCGGTTATAACGGTTCATATCACCTTACCGGCGCTTATCGCAGATTAGCACGCCCTTCATCGCCTCTGACTGCCAGGGCATCCACCGTGTACGCTTAGTCGCTTAACCTCACAACCCGAAGATGTTTCACTTCTGATTGCAAAAATTTGAGAGACTCGAACACGCCATTTTTCTTTTCTTGTTACGGAGAAAAGAAACAGCGTGTCGTTTCAATTTTCAGCTTGATCCAGATTTTTAAAGAGCAAATATCTCAAACGAGACTCGGAAGTCTGTTTTGAGATACTGATTGGTTGTGCCTTTCACTCACACCCAGCAAGTGGCGTCCCCTAGGGGATTCGAACCCCTGTTGCCGCCGTGAAAGGGCGGAGTCCTAACCGCTAGACGAAGGGGACACGAGGTGTCACGACTTCGCAGCCGTCTTGCTCATTACGTTCATCAGACAATCTGTGTGAGCACTGCAAGGCAGGTTCTTTCAGGTAAGGAGGTGATCCAACCGCAGGTTCCCCTACGGTTACCTTGTTACGACTTCACCCCAGTCATGAATCACAAAGTGGTAAGCGCCCTCCCGAAGGTTAAGCTACCTACTTCTTTTGCAACCCACTCCCATGGTGTGACGGGCGGTGTGTACAAGGCCCGGGAACGTATTCACCGTGGCATTCTGATCCACGATTACTAGCGATTCCGACTTCACGGAGTCGAGTTGCAGACTCCGATCCGGACTACGACATACTTTATGAGGTCCGCTTGCTCTCGCGAGGTCGCTTCTCTTTGTATATGCCATTGTAGCACGTGTGTAGCCCTACTCGTAAGGGCCATGATGACTTGACGTCATCCCCACCTTCCTCCAGTTTATCACTGGCAGTCTCCTTTGAGTTCCCGGCCGGACCGCTGGCAACAAAGGATAAGGGTTGCGCTCGTTGCGGGACTTAACCCAACATTTCACAACACGAGCTGACGACAGCCATGCAGCACCTGTCTCAGAGTTCCCGAAGGCACCAAAGCATCTCTGCTAAGTTCTCTGGATGTCAAGAGTAGGTAAGGTTCTTCGCGTTGCATCGAATTAAACCACATGCTCCACCGCTTGTGCGGGCCCCCGTCAATTCATTTGAGTTTTAACCTTGCGGCCGTACTCCCCAGGCGGTCGACTTAACGCGTTAGCTCCGGAAGCCACGCCTCAAGGGCACAACCTCCAAGTCGACATCGTTTACAGCGTGGACTACCAGGGTATCTAATCCTGTTTGCTCCCCACGCTTTCGCACCTGAGCGTCAGTCTTTGTCCAGGGGGCCGCCTTCGCCACCGGTATTCCTCCAGATCTCTACGCATTTCACCGCTACACCTGGAATTCTACCCCCCTCTACAAGACTCAAGCCTGCCAGTTTCGGATGCAGTTCCCAGGTTGAGCCCGGGGATTTCACATCCGACTTGACAGACCGCCTGCGTGCGCTTTACGCCCAGTAATTCCGATTAACGCTTGCACCCTCCGTATTACCGCGGCTGCTGGCACGGAGTTAGCCGGTGCTTCTTCTGCGGGTAACGTCAATTGCTGTGGTTATTAACCACAACACCTTCCTCCCCGCTGAAAGTACTTTACAACCCGAAGGCCTTCTTCATACACGCGGCATGGCTGCATCAGGCTTGCGCCCATTGTGCAATATTCCCCACTGCTGCCTCCCGTAGGAGTCTGGACCGTGTCTCAGTTCCAGTGTGGCTGGTCATCCTCTCAGACCAGCTAGGGATCGTCGCCTAGGTGAGCCGTTACCCCACCTACTAGCTAATCCCATCTGGGCACATCTGATGGCAAGAGGCCCGAAGGTCCCCCTCTTTGGTCTTGCGACATTATGCGGTATTAGCTACCGTTTCCAGTAGTTATCCCCCTCCATCAGGCAGTTTCCCAGACATTACTCACCCGTCCGCCGCTCGTCACCCGAGAGCAAGCTCTCTGTGCTACCGCTCGACTTGCATGTGTTAGGCCTGCCGCCAGCGTTCAATCTGAGCCATGATCAAACTCTTCAATTTAAGTTTGATGCTCGTGAATTAAACTTCGTAATGAATTACGTATGTTCACTCCAGAGACTTGGTATTCATTTAGCGTCTTTCGACGTTTAAGAATCCATGTCCTTGAGTGCCCACACAGATTGTCTGATAAATTGTTAAAGAGCAGTTGCGACGCGCTTTGGCGCTGTGTCGCGAGGTCCCGTATAATACGTTTTCCTCATTCAGAGTCAAGCGATTATTTTGCTTTTCTCTGCCGGTCATTCCCGGAGGAAGACCTTCTGACCCGGTGGCCTGTAAGCCGTTGTTCCGTGTCAGTGGTGGCGCATTATAGGGAGTTATTCCGGGCTGACAAGTCTAAAATGCAAAAAACTTTTTAACCGCTCAATTTCCAGGCGTTACGCCTGATTTAACGACGATTTGTGGGTTAAATGAGCGATATCACGGGCGAAAGCGGCGACATTATCCCAGTCGGTATACACCACTTCTTTACTGGTATCCGTTTCACCGCCCGTCATTTTCATAATCAGACGGATCATGACGCGATCAAGCCAGCCATAACGCGGATAACGAAGCGCCCCCGCAAACACGGCACACTGGTCTGGCTGCCATGGCGAGTTAAGCAGGAACTTGCGGGTATAGCTGTTGGTCTGCGGCGTACGCTTCTCCGGCTTACGCGCCACCAGGTTCACCGAGAAGAAAGCACCCGGTCGCGCGTTCAGCTCCTGCAGGTGCTTTTTAACGAAGCGGTCCACTGCCGGATGAAAATGTCCGTAGCGAATTGATGCCCCAATCACGACACGATGATATTCAGCCCAGTTAATCGCATCGGCGCGATTCAGATTCACCACATCCGCATGCACGCCAAGCTCATTAAGCTGGGATGCTATAAAAGAGGCAATTTCACGCGTTTGCCCGTCCCGGGTGGAGAACAATATTAACGTTTTCACAAAAGCTTCCTTATTCACGCCAGAACGTTGGGGTGAAGAGCACCAACAACGTAAAGACTTCAAGACGACCAAACAGCATGTTGGCGATGAGTACCCACTTGGCGATGGGATTCATACTGGCAAAGTTATCAGCCACCACGCCCAGCCCCGGGCCGAGGTTATTCAGCGTTGCCACCACGGAGGCAAAAGCAGAGAAATCGTCCACGCCGGTAGCAATGATGGCCAGCATACTGACGATAAACACCAGCGCATATGCGGAGAAGAACCCCCATACCGCTTCCAGAATACGTTCCGGTAACGCTCGGTTCCCCAGCTTGATGCTGTAAACCGCATTCGGGTGGACCAGACGCTTCAGTTCACGGTTGCCCTGCTTAAACAGTAGCAGGATACGGATCACTTTCAGCCCGCCCCCCGTTGACCCGGCGCAGCCGCCAATAAAAGCCGAACAGAGTAACAGCACCGGCAGGAACAGCGGCCAGCGCGCAATGCTGTCGGTAGTAAATCCGGCGGTCGTCGCCATCGACACCACCTGGAAAAAAGCCTGGTTAAGGGTGGTGACCGCCGAGTCGTACACATCGTGGAACCACAGCACCAGCGTACAGATGAACACCAGCGTCAGTTGCACGCCGATAAACATCCTGAATTCCGGATCGCGCGAGTACACTTTCAGGTTGCGACCGCTTAATAAAGAGAAGTGCAGGCCATAGTTACAGCCGGAGATCAGCAGGAAAATAGCGATAATGGTGTTAATGGTCGGACTGTCGAAGTAACCCACGCTGGCGTCATGGGTGGAGAAACCGCCAATGGCGATGGTGGCGAAACTATGGCTGATAGCATCAAAAGCGGGCATCCCGGCAAACCATAACGCCAGCGCACAGGCCACCGTCAGCAGGACATAGATAAGCCACAGGGTTTTCGCCGTTTCGGCAATACGCGGGCGCATTTTGTTATCTTTCAGCGGGCCGGGCATTTCCGCGCGATAGAGCTGCATCCCCCCGACCCCGAGGATAGGCAGAATGGCCACCGCCAGCACGATGATCCCCATACCGCCGAACCATTGCAGCATCTGCCGGTAGAACAGGATGGCATGCGGTAGCGTGTCCAGCCCCACCAGCGTCGTCGCCCCGGTGGTGGTTAAACCGGAGAAAGATTCAAAAAACGCATCGGTGACCGTCAGGTTTGGGCGTTCAGAGAAAATAAAGGGCAATGCCCCCACGCTGCCCAGCACCGTCCAGAACAGCACGACGATCAGAAAGCCTTCCCGGGATTTCAGTTCGCCCTTCTGGCGGCGGTTGGGCCACCACAGCAGCGAACCAATCGCCAGCGCCACAAAAAAGGTTTGTGTAAATGCGCGCCCCGCACCGTCACGGTAAAGGAGAGCGACCAGTCCGGGCAGGATCATGGTCCCGGAAAATAAAATGACCAGCAGTCCAACAATTCGGGTTATGGCACGGAAATGCATCTCTGCCGCGTCCTTAGGTAGTAAGAAATGAGGTGGGGATTATTCTTCAATCGCCAGTAATTGCAATGAACCACGGCTAAAATCCGCCAGCTTTGCCGAAAATTCATCCAGTCTGCTGTGCGGAAGCGCTACCCGCAGGTGCACCAGATCCTGATACTGACTGTCGACGATCTTTCCTTCGAACTGTAAAAGCAGCGACTCAATACCCGCCAGCTGGGCGTAATCACAGCTCAAAGTATATGCGGTTAATGGCATTTTGCGGATGGAGGTAAGCTGATTCAGCGCACGCTGCACCCCGCCGCCATAGGCTTTTACCAGCCCGCCCGTCCCTAATAAAACACCGCCATAGTAGCGCACCACCACGGCGGTGATTTCGCCGACGCCGCTGCCCATCAGCTGCGCCAGCATCGGTTTGCCGGCCGTGCCCGACGGTTCACCGTCATCCGAGAAACCCAGTTGCTGCGAATCGTCCGGCGCGCCAGCCACCCAGGCGACACAATGGTGCCGTGCATCCGGGTGGGCCGATCGTACCGACTCAACAAAGGCTTTTGCCGCCTCCACGCCATCGGTATGCGCCAGCAGCGTGATAAAGCGGCTCTTTTTGATCTCTTCCGTAACGGTAACCGGCTCTGCCGGTATCGGCCAGCTTTCCATTACGCCAGCTTCAGATCCCGCGTCATGTTTTCCACGCCGTTTTCATGGATCACCACGTTATCTTCAATGCGGATGCCGCCGAACGGTTTAAGCGCGTCAATTTTCTGCCAGTTGAAGTGCTTGCTGAACGCCCCTTCACGCCACGGTGCCAGCAGAGACTCAATAAAGTAAATCCCTGGCTCAATGGTCACCACCATGCGCGGCTGCATCACGCGCGTACAGCGCAGATAAGGATATTTCGACGGCGCAGCCATGTGCGTACCCGTGTCATCCTGCATAAATCCGGCGACGTCGTGCACCTGCAGCCCCAGCGGGTGACCAATACCGTGCGGCATAAACGGCCCCGTCAGATCGTTTTCCACCATCGCCTCTTCGCTCATATCGGTGACGATCTGATGACGGCGCAGCAGTTTCGCGATGCGCTGATGGAACTGGATGTGGTACTCCACATAATTGACGCCCGCTTTCATGGTGCCGATCAGCGCCAGCTGTTCTTCATTAACGTCTTTGATGAGCTGGGCAAAATCGGTATCGCTGTTCGCAGCCCAGGTACGGGTAAGATCCGCGGCATAACCGTTGTATTCTGCGCCAGCATCCAACAGGAAACTGCGCATTTCAGACGGCGCACGGTGATCCAGCTTCGTATAGTGCAGCACAGACGCGTGTTCATTCAGCGCCACAATATTGCCATAGGGCACATCGATATCACGATGCCCGGTGGCGGTCAGATAGGCGAGGTTAATATCGAACTCACTCATCCCGGACTGGAAGGCTTCATGGGCGGCGCGATGGCCCATCACGGCGGTCTTCTGCGCTTCACGCATACAGGCCAGCTCATAGTCGGTTTTATAAGCGCGATAATAATGCAGGTAGTCGATCACCCCTTTCGGGTTGATATGTTCCGCTTTGATCTCAAGCGCGGCAGCACGTTCCGTGACCGGCCCGATATAGGCGATATTGCCCCGCGCCGCAGGCAGCTGGCTGCCGATATCGTCGGCTTTCGGCAGCGCGATAATGTCGATTTCTTCGGTCCAGAAGGACACCGGCAGCGGTTCCACGTTGTGCCAGTAATCCACCGGCAGATAGAACCACAGTTTCGGTTTATTCACCCCATCCACCAGCAACCAGCAGTTAGGCACCTGCGTAACCGGCACCCACGCCTTGAACTGCGGGTTGACCTTAAACGGATAAGCATGGTCGTCAAGGAAGACATTCATCAGCTCGCCGGAGTGGATGAGCAGCGCATCCAGCTTAAAGCGGGCCAGAACATCGCGGGTGCGTTCCTGTAACGTAACAATATGATTTTTATAGAGTGCGGCCAGTGATTCCATGATATTCCCTTCGCTAGTTTTAGCCTGAATTGTTCGCATCTTAGCACAGGAGCGAAAGGCTGCGTGATTTCCGCTAAGCGTGATCGGCGCTGCAACTTTTTAAAGAGTCATTTGCAATTTATTAACATAAAAACCACACTCCGTCTCATCTGGTAAGACCAGTAATGATGCTGGATTCAGGAGACTGACATGCTCTACAAAGGCGATACCCTGTACCTCGACTGGCTGGAAGACGGCATTGCCGAACTGGTGTTCAGCGCGCCAGGCTCAGTCAACAAGCTCGACACGGCAACCGTAGCCAGCCTCGGCGAGGCGCTCGGCGTGGTGGAAAAACAAGCGGATTTAAAAGGGCTGCTGCTGCGTTCAGACAAAGCGGCCTTTATTGTCGGCGCCGACATCACCGAATTCCTTTCCCTGTTCCAGGTGCCGCAGGAACAGCTCAGCCAGTGGCTGCATTTCGCCAACAGCGTATTTAACCGTCTGGAAGATTTGCCGGTGCCGACCATTTCGGCCGTGAACGGTTACGCCCTCGGCGGCGGCTGTGAATGCGTGCTGGCGACCGATTACCGTCTCGCCACCCCGGAGCTGCGCATTGGCCTGCCCGAAACCAAACTGGGCATCATGCCGGGCTTTGGCGGTTCAGTGCGTATGCCGCGCCTGCTGGGCGCAGACAGCGCGCTGGAAATTATTGCCGCCGGTAAAGACGTGGATGCCGCACAGGCACTGAAAATTGGCCTGGTGGATGGCATCGTGAAGCCGGAAAAACTCCGCGACGGCGCGGTGGCGATCCTGCGTCAGGCCATTAATGGCGATCTGGACTGGAAAGCCAAACGCCAGCCGAAGCTCGAACCGCTTAAATTAAGCAAAATTGAAGCCGCCATGAGTTTCTCCATCGCCAAAGCCATGGTGATGCAGACCGCCGGAAAACATTATCCGGCCCCCCTCACGGCAGTAAAAACCATCGAGGCCGCGGCGAAATATGGCCGCGAAGAAGCGCTGAAGCTGGAAAACCAGAGCTTCGTACCGCTGGCCCACACTAACGAAGCCCGCGCGCTGGTCGGCATCTTCCTTAACGACCAGTACGTCAAAGGCCAGGCCAAAAAACTCACCAAAGACACGGACGCCCCGCAACAGGCCGCTGTACTGGGCGCAGGCATCATGGGCGGCGGCATCGCTTACCAGTCCGCCTGGAAAGGCGTGCCGGTGATCATGAAAGATATCAACGACAAATCCCTCACCCTCGGCATGAACGAAGCCGCGAAGCTGCTGAATAAACAGCTTGAGCGCGGAAAAATTGACGGCCTGAAGCTGGCCGGGGTGATCGGGACTATCCACCCGACGCTGGATTACGCCGGCTTTGAGCGCGTTGATGTGGTTGTCGAAGCGGTGGTGGAAAACCCGAAGGTGAAAAAAGCGGTGCTCACCGAAACGGAAAGCCGCGTGCGTCCGGATACGGTACTGGCGTCCAACACTTCCACCATTCCGATTAGCGAACTGGCCAGCGTGCTGCAACGCCCGGAAAACTTCTGCGGGATGCACTTCTTTAACCCGGTGCACCGTATGCCGCTGGTGGAGATCATTCGCGGCGAGAAAACCGCCGACAGCACCATCGCCAAAGTGGTGGCCTGGGCGAGCAAAATGGGCAAAACCCCGATTGTGGTTAACGACTGCCCGGGCTTTTTCGTCAACCGCGTGCTGTTCCCCTACTTTGCCGGTTTCAGCCAGTTACTGCGCGACGGCGCGGACTTCCGCAAAATCGACAAAGTGATGGAAAAACAGTTCGGATGGCCGATGGGCCCGGCGTACCTGCTGGATGTCGTCGGTATTGATACCGCCCACCACGCTCAGGCAGTGATGGCAGAAGGCTTCCCGCAGCGTATGCAGAAAGATTACCGTGATGCTATCGACGCGCTGTTTGACGCCGGTCGTTTCGGGCAGAAAAACGGTCAGGGCTTCTGGCGTTATAAAGAAGACAGCAAAGGCAAGCCGAAGAAAGAAGAAGACAGCGCAGTGGATGAACTGCTGGCGGGCGTCAGTCAGCCGAAGCGTGATTTCTCCGATGAAGAAATTATCGCCCGCATGATGATACCGATGGTTAACGAAGTGGTGCGTTGTCTGGAAGAAAGCATTATCGCCAGCCCCGCCGAAGCGGATATGGCGCTGGTGTACGGCCTTGGCTTCCCGCCGTTCCATGGCGGCGCATTCCGCTGGCTGGACACCCAGGGCAGCGCAAAATATCTCGATATGGCCCAGCAGTACCAGCATCTCGGCCCGCTCTATCAGGTGCCGGAAGGACTGCATGAAAAAGCGCGCCATAACGAACCCTATTATCCCCTGGCTGAGCCTGCTCGCCCGGTGATTGAAACACACACGGCTTAAGGAGTGACGATGGAACAGGTAGTCATTGTTGATGCGATCCGTACCCCGATGGGCCGTTCAAAAGGGGGCGCATTCCGCCATGTGCGGGCGGAAGATCTCTCCGCCCATTTGATGCGCAGCCTGCTGTCGCGTAATGCGCAGCTGGAAGCCGCCGCGCTTGACGATATTTACTGGGGCTGCGTTCAGCAGACGCTGGAGCAGGGTTTTAACATCGCCCGTAACGCCGCGCTGCTGGCGGAGATCCCGCATTCGGTACCGGCGAACACCGTCAACCGCCTGTGCGGTTCGTCAATGCAGGCGCTGCACGACGCTGCGCGTATGATCATGACCGGCGATGCGCAGGCCTGTCTGATTGGCGGCGTTGAGCACATGGGCCATGTGCCGATGAATCACGGCGTCGATTTCCACCCAGGCCTCAGCCGTAACGTGGCGAAAGCAGCGGGCATGATGGGCTTAACCGCTGAAATGCTGGCCCGTATGCATGGCATCAGCCGTGAAATGCAGGATCAGTTTGCCGCCCGCTCTCACGCCCGTGCCTGGGCGGCCACGCAGTCCGGCGCATTTAAAAATGAAATCATCCCGACCGGCGGCCACGATGCGGACGGCGTGCTGAAACAGTTTAATTACGACGAAGTGATCCGCCCGGAAACCACGGTGGAGGCGCTTTCCACTCTCCGACCGGCTTTTGATCCGGCGAACGGTACGGTTACGGCGGGCACCTCTTCCGCCCTGTCCGACGGCGCTGCCGCCATGCTGCTGATGAGCGAAAGCCGCGCCCGCGAGCTGGGCCTGAAACCCCGTGCCCGTATTCGTTCCATGGCGGTGGTTGGCTGCGATCCGTCGATTATGGGTTACGGCCCGGTACCGGCGTCAAAACTGGCGCTGAAAAAAGCCGGGCTGACTGCCAGCGATATCGATCTGTTTGAGATGAACGAAGCCTTTGCCGCACAGATCCTGCCGTGCATTAAAGATCTGGGGCTGATGGAGCAGATCGACGAGAAGATCAACCTCAACGGCGGCGCGATCGCGCTGGGGCATCCGCTGGGCTGTTCCGGAGCGCGTATCAGCACTACGCTGCTGAATCTGATGGAACGCAAAGACGCGCAGTTCGGTCTGGCCACCATGTGTATCGGTTTAGGTCAGGGCATCGCGACAGTATTTGAGCGAGTCTGAGTAAAGTAAAAACGTTTTAGTTGCCGTTTTTCCCGCCTGTCAGGGGCGGGTTTTTTATTGGTAATTTCCCGTTACTTTTACCCTCTCCCTGGGGAGAGGGCCGGAGTGAGGGAAAAAAATCAAATAAACGCGAACGCATCGCCAAACAGACGGTCTTCACGCGCGCCGCGTTCGTTACAGAACAGGTCGCGGGCGATTTTCGCCATCTCGAAGCGTCCGGCGATATAAATATCGTGTCCCGCCAGCGTACCGTGATCCTGCAACACCGCCGTTAACACCGTGCCGCTGCGCCCGCGCCAGTTCTCTTCCGGCTGCTCAACCACCGCTTCAATACGCAGATTCGGGTGATTCACCGATAACGCTTCCAGCTCGGCCAGATCGTAAAGGTGCTTCTCTTCGCGCCCGCCCCAGTACAGGGTGATATCGCGGTTGGCGTTGCGCGAAAGCGACGTCAGCAGAATGGAACGCACGTAGGAGAAGCCGGTGCCGCCGGCGATCAAAATCAGCGGGCGCTCTTCGTCATCGCGCAGCCAGGCGTCGCCGTGAGGCATATCAATCAGGATCTCATTTTCTTTGAGGATGCGATCCATCACCGCCATGGCATAGAGGTTGAGTTCAGATGCGCCGATGTGCAGTTCAATAAACTCACGCTCATCAGGCGTGGAGGCCATCGAAAAGGGGCGTTTGTCGCGCTCGTCCATCACGACCATCAGATACTGTCCCGCGCGGAAGGAAAAGTCTGCTTCCGGCACTAAACGGACGCGATATACCGTATCGGTAATAGCATCTACCGAGGTCACTTTACAGCTTAAGGTTGTCATGCGCTCCCTCTGTCGGGTCTGTTCTCGTCATTAAAGATGGCCAGTTCATCCCAGATGGCGTCGACACGCGCCGTCACCGCAGGATCCTTAACAATCGGTCGTCCCCATTCACGCTGGGTTTCGCCGGGCCATTTGTTGGTGGCATCCAGGCCCATTTTTGAACCAAGACCGGAAACCGGTGAGGCAAAGTCCAGATAATCTATCGGCGTGTTCTCTACCAGCACCGTATCCCTGGCCGGGTCCATACGGGTGGTGATCGCCCAAATCACATCGTTCCAGTCGCGGGCATTGACGTCGTCATCGCACACGATCACAAACTTGGTGTACATAAACTGGCGCAGGAATGACCACACGCCCATCATCACGCGCTTGGCATGTCCGGCATACTGCTTTTTAATCGTTACTACCGCCAGGCGATAGGAACAGCCTTCCGGCGGCAGATAAAAATCGACGATCTCCGGGAACTGCTTTTGCAGGATCGGTACGAACACTTCGTTCAGCGCCACGCCCAGCACCGCCGGTTCATCCGGCGGACGGCCGGTATAAGTGGAATGATAAATCGCATCGTCACGCTGCGTAATGTGCGTCACCGTGAAGACTGGGAAATTATCCACTTCGTTATAATAGCCCGTATGGTCGCCATACGGCCCTTCCGGCGCCATTTCGCCCGCTTCAATATAGCCTTCAAGGACGATTTCCGCGCTGGCGGGCACTTCCAGATCGCTGGAAATACACTTCACCACTTCCGTTTTCGTCCCGCGCAGCAGACCCGCAAAGGCATATTCAGACAGCGTGTCCGGCACCGGGGTTACGGCACCCAAAATCGTCGCCGGGTCAGCGCCCAACGCCACTGCCACCGGGAAGCGCTCGCCGGGACGGGCGTTGCACCACTCCTGGTAATCCAGCGCGCCGCCGCGATGCGACAGCCAGCGCATGATGAGTTTATTCTTGCCGATTAACTGCTGGCGATAGATGCCGAGGTTCTGCCGCTCTTTGTGCGGACCACGGGTGACCGTCAGCCCCCAGGTGATCAGCGGCGCGGCGTCATCCGGCCAGCACTGCATGATAGGGATTTTCGTCAGATCGACGGCATCGCCCTGCACCACTTTTTGCTGGCAGGGCGCGCCACGCAGACGTTTCGTCGGCATGTTGAGCACCTGCTTAAACTGCGGCAGCTTATCGAACAGATCGCGAAACCCTTTCGGCGGCTCCGGCTCCTTTAAAAAGGCCAGCAGCTTGCCAACTTCACGCAGCGCCGTGACATCTTCCTGCCCCATACCTAACGCCACGCGGCGCGGTGTGCCAAATAAATTGCACAGCACGGGCATGGAGTAACCTTTGGGATTTTCGAATAACAGCGCCGGGCCACCGGCACGCAGGGTGCGGTCGGCTATCTCGGTAATCTCCAGATGGGGGTCAACCGGAAACGTGATGCGTTTGAGTTCGCCCTGCTGTTCGAGCAGCGCCATAAAGTCGCGTAGGTCGTGGTATTTCATGCAGTTAATCATGGCCTCTCTGTAAGCGGATTATTATACGGCGAACGCCCGCGTGATGCTGTAATTTTGTTAAATAAGCGTAAAACTCACTGCAAACGCGTCGCCCGCACCCGATATAATCAACAACGCGATTGTGGTATCCTTGCGCCCGAACACAAGGGAAGGATGATGATGCAAGCCTGGTATTTATTGTATTGCAAACGGGGACAGCTTCAGCGCGCTCAGGAACACCTTGAACGCCAGGCCGTCAACTGTCTGACGCCGATGATCGAGCTGGAAAAAATGGTGCGCGGTAAACGTACCCGCGTCAATGAACCGCTTTTCCCTAATTATCTGTTCGTCCAGTTTGATCCGGAAATCATTCATACCACGACCATCAGCGCCACGCGCGGCGTCAGCCATTTTGTGCGTTTTGGCGCCAGCCCGGCGACGGTGCCGCCCACGGTCATTGAACAACTCTCCACCTGTCAGCCGGAAGGGATCACCGATCCCGATACGCCATACGCGGGCGACAATGTGGTGATCACCGAAGGCGCTTTTACCGGCCTGCAGGCCATCTTTACCGAGCCGGATGGCGAAGCGCGCTCGATGCTGCTGCTCAACTTCCTCAACAAGCAAGTGCTGCAAAGCGTGAAGAACACTGAGTTCCGCAAAGCCGATCCGGCTTAAAACGTCACGCCAAACAGCTGCTTTACGTTCGCATCCGTGGCATTGCTCACCGCCTCTGCCGTTTCACCGCGCAGGGCCGCAATGCGCTCAACTATATGTCCCAGATACGCAGGCTCATTGCGTCGCGAGGCGGGTTTGGGTTTGAGATCGCGCGGCAGCAGATAAGGCGCGTCCGTCTCCACCAGCAGCCGGTCAGCCGGGATACGCGGCACCACGGCGCACAGCTCCGCGCCACGACGCTCATCACATACCCAGCCGGTGATGCCCAGATATAACCCTTTCGCCAGACATTCCTCCGCCTCGGCCTGCGATCCGGTAAAACAGTGCAGCACCGCGCCCGGCAGCTTATCCAGCCACGGCGTCAGCAGCGCCAGAAAACGTTCATGGGCATCGCGACAGTGTAAAAATACCGGCATCGACAGCTCTGCGGCAATCGCCAGCTGTGCGGAAAAAGCCGCTTCCTGATCGGCTGCCGGGGAAAAATTGCGGTTAAAATCCAGGCCGCATTCGCCAATCGCCACCACTTCCGGCTGACGGGCCAGCGCGAAAACCGCGTCTGCGGTGTTTGCATCCCACTGGCTGCTGTCATGGGGATGCACGCCCGCCGTAGACCAGCAATGCGCATGACGCTGAGCCAGCCGCTGTGCCTGCTCGCTGTCATGCAGACTGGTGCCGGTCAGCAGCATGCCTTTAACGCCCGCGGCGAAAGCCCGCGCCACCACCTCATCGCTGTCTGTAGCGAACTGCGAACTGGTCAGGTTGACCCCAATATCAAACATGCCGTCCTCCATATGACAACCGCCCTTTCGGGCGGCCATTGATTACTCTTTTGTGCTTTCGCTGTCGTCTTCGTCGCTTTCGTCGCTGCGGAAACGCCGCTTGCCGACGTAGAACCGCGAGAAAAATACGCCGATTTCAAACAGGCAATACATCGGGATCGCCAGCAGCGTCTGCGAGAAAACATCCGGCGGCGTCAGCAGCATCCCGACCACAAACGCCCCCACTAATACATAAGGGCGTTTCTTGCGCAGTTCTTCCGGCGTGGTCACGCCCATCCAGCAGATAAGCACAATAGCCACCGGCACTTCAAAGGACACGCCAAAGGCCATAAACAACGCCATGACGAAATCAAGGTAGCTGGCAATATCTGTTGAAACCTGCACGCCAACGGGCGCGGTATGCGTCAGGAAGCCAAACGCCAGCGGGAAGACCACGAAATAGGCGAACGCCATCCCGATGTAAAACAGCAGCGAACTGGAAACCAGCAGCGGGATCACCAGACGGCGTTCATGCCGGTACAGCGCCGGCGCCACAAATGCCCACACCTGATAGAGAATAACCGGCGCAGAGAGGATCAGCGACACCATAAAAGTCAGCTTGATCGGCGTAAAGAACGGCGATGCCACATCGGTGGCGATCATAGTGGCGCCTTCCGGCATCTGCTTGATCAGCGGGGCCGACACCAGTTGATAAATGTCATTGGCAAAATAGACCAGCGCCAGAAAAATCAGCAGCACGGCGATAATGCTGTTCAGCAGACGCTTACGCAGTTCAATCAGATGCGAGATCAGCGGTTGGGTATCTTCTACAGCCATGTTTAAGATTTACCACTCGTTGAAGGGGTTGAATCGGAAGCAGGCGCTGCCTGTACGGGGCTTTTCACGACAGCGGCATCGTTCGGCCGGACAGCGTTGTCTTCAGGCTCCGTCGACGGCTTCTGTTCCGGCGCGCTGGCCTGATTTTCTGCCGTGGCTGGCGTAATGCCTTCATGCTGCGCTTCGTTATCTTTTACCAGCGGATTATGGATGGTATGCGCGACATCGCTCTCTTTCTCCGGATCGTTAGCGCTGTAGGAGCGCTTCATCGATTCCGCCGCTTCACGCAGTTCATCCATGGAGGCTTTCAGTTCCGGCGTCAGATTATCCAGACTGGCTTTTTCAACTTTCTTCAGGCTGTCCTGAAATTCCTGAAGCTTAAGCTCCTGGGCAAGTTCATTTTGTACGGTAGAGGCAAGGGAGCGCAGCGCGCGTACCCAGCCTGCCACCGTTTTAACCGCCACTGGCAGACGTTGCGGCCCCAGAACAATGAGGCCGATAACGAAAACCAGAACTAATTCACCAAAGCCAATATCGAACACGAATTACACCTGCTCTTTATCGTGACGCTTCGCGTCTTCTTTCTTCACATCATCCGGCTTTTCAGCAATGGATTTCGCCGTAAAATCCGCGTCTTCTGCCGGTTTTGCATGTTTGTCATCATCGCTCATGGCTTTTTTGAAGCCTTTGATCGATGCGCCTAAATCTGAACCAATCGAACCGAGTTTTTTAGTGCCGAACAGCAGCACAACGATGACGGCGATGATAAGTAACTGCCAAATACTGATACCACCCATACCTTATCCCCAGTGATAAATGATGAATAAACCGGGCCACAGTATACGTTAAGCGGCCCGTTGTGAACGATCAAATTGCGCGCGTCTTACGCCAGCCAATCAGCCAGATGACCAGCCCGCCCGCCATCAGCCAGGCCGGGGCCGACTGCCAATCAGGGCGGTTAATCAGCAATAATGTACCACTGAGTATCAACGTTGCCCCAATGCCGAACAAATAGCGCGATTGCCCCTGACGCATATGGTTAACGTGCAGATCACGGGAGATTTGCTCCACGCTGTGCTGCAACTGCTTACTCTGGCGCAGATTGTTGTAAATCAGCTCCGGCAGTTCCGGCATTTTTTCCACCCAGAACGGCGCTTTTTCTTTCAGCGAACGGATCAGCGCCGGAATGCCCACCTGATCTTTGATCCAGGATTCAAGGAAAGGTTTCGCGGTTTTCCATAAATCGAGCTGCGGATAGAGCTGACGGCCAACCCCTTCCACATACAGCAGCGTCTTTTGCAGCAGCACCAGCTGCGGTTGCACTTCCATATTGAAGCGGCGCGCGGTATTGAACAGATTCAGCAGCACGTGACCAAAGGAGATCTCCGCCAGCGGCTTCTCGAAGATAGGCTCGCAGACGGTGCGGATAGCGAACTCGAACTCTTCCACGTTGGTGTCCGGCGGTACCCAGCCTGAATCCACATGCAATTCCGCCACTTTACGGTAGTCGCGGTTAAAGAAGGCGATAAAGTTCTCGGCCAGATAGCGCTTGTCTTCTTTGTTCAGCGAACCCACGATGCCGCAGTCGATCCCGATATACTGCGGATCTTCCGGATGTTCATAGCTGACAAAAATATTGCCCGGATGCATATCCGCATGGAAGAAGCTGTCGCGGAACACCTGAGTAAAGAACACCTGTACGCCACGCTCTGCCAGCAACTTCAGATTGGTGCCGTTTTTCTCCAGCGCCGCCACGTCGTTGATGGGGATGCCGTAAATACGCTCCATCACCAGCATGTCCTGGCTGCAATAGTCGGAGTAAATTTCCGGCACGTAGAGCATCGGGCTGTCTTCGAAATTGCGGCGCAGCTGGATGGCGTTAGCGGCTTCGCGCAGTAAATTCAGCTCGTCGATCAGCGTTTTTTCGTATTCATGCACCACTTCCAGCGGACGCAAACGGCGACCATCCGGCAGCAAGCGCGGCACCCAGCGGGCAAGGCGGTAGATAAGGCGCATATCGGCTTTGATGACCGGCAAAATGTCCGGGCGGATCACTTTGATGACCACCTCTTTGCCGTTCTCTTTCAGCCGGGCGGTATGCACCTGCGCAATAGACGCCGACGCCAGCGGCTTGATGTCAAAATCATCAAACCAGGTTTCAACAGGAATACCGCCCATCGCTTTTTCGATTTGTCGCTTAGCCAGCGCGCCATCGAAAGGCGCCACGCGGTCCTGCAACATGGCAAGCTGGTCGGCAATGACCGGCGGGAAAAGGTCGCGGCGGGTGGACAGCATCTGTCCGAATTTAATCCATACCGGGCCCAGTTCCTGTAATGCCAGACGCAGGCGATGGCCTAATTCCTTGTCTTTGTGGCGATTTGGCATCCAGAACAGCGTGCGGCGCCAGAGGCGAAGCGGCATGGTAAGACGCATTCTGGGGATGAGCTCATCAAGCCCGTAACTCAAAAAAGTTTGGATGATGAAGTAAAGGCGCCGAATTTCACCAGGCGTCATTTGCCCTCCAGTTTTTCCAGACGGTGGGTTAACGCGTCAACCGAACGCGCGATAGCTGCGGTTTCTTCTGCGAACCAGGCCACTTCCAGCGCGCCGGGTGCCATACGCCACTCCTCGGTCAGGGTTTCAGCGACATACTGCTGCTGGCGCTGAAAATTCTTGCGTACAAAGGCCGTGCCGCCGCGCAGCGCCTGGCTGATGCCTTCAGCGGCAATATCACCGGTCCAGGGCGCTAACAGCTCCGCCGCGTCAAACTCGGCCAGATCCATTAATGCCCCGAAGTTTTGCACCACCTGCAAATCGCCCTGCACTTCCAGCTCGCCGCTACGGATAAGCGAGGTGAGCTGTTTACGATCGCGCAGGGTCGGCAGGACGCGCAGTCGGGTAATGACCGTACAGTCTGCTTCGCCCTCCCACTCGCCCAGCACATCAAGCTGACGCTCGCTGAACGCCAGCACCAGCGGCGTGGAAAGCTCTTTGACGACAATACGCAGCACCTTGCCCTGTAAGCGCTGGCGTGCAGGTTTCAGGGCCTGAGGACGGTATAAAAACGTATTAAGCACACGCTCTATCCCGGCGGTCATTAAAGGCTTAAAGGGCATGGCAGACTCCTGTCAGAACTTATAACCACGATGCAGGGCAACGATACCGGCGGTCAGATTGTAGTAATCGACATTTTCAAAGCCCGCGTCCTGCATCATCGCCTTCAGCGTATCCTGATTGGGATGCATACGAATGGATTCTGCCAGATAACGATAGCTACCGGCGTCGCTGGCAACCAGTTCGCCGATGCGCGGCAGAATATGGAACGAGTAGGCGTCATAGGCTTTACTCAGCGGCTCGATAACCGGTTTGGAGAATTCCAGCACCAGCAGACGACCGCCCGGCTTCAGCACGCGGAACATTGAACGCAGCGCTTTCTCTTTATCGGTCACGTTACGCAGACCAAAGGAGATAGTAATGCAGTCAAAGGTGTTATCCGGGAACGGCAGCGCTTCGGCATTCGCCTGTACATATTCAACGTTGCCGATGACGCCAATATTACGCAGCTTGTCGCGGCCCACTTTCAGCATCGAGTCGTTAATATCTGCCAGCACCACTTGCCCGGTTTCACCCACCAGACGCGAGAATTTCGCCGTCAGATCACCGGTGCCGCCTGCCAGATCGAGCACTTTCTGCCCACGGCGCACGCCGCTGCAATCGATCGTAAAACGCTTCCATAAACGATGGATGCCAAAGGACATCAGATCGTTCATGACATCGTATTTTGCCGCCACGGAATGAAATACGTGCGCCACCATGTCAGCTTTCTGCGTTTTGGCGACGGTCTGATAACCAAAGTGGGTCGTGTCCTGTGAAGTTTCTTGTCGATCTTCCGCCATCTCAGTGCCTGCTTATCAAGAAATTGTTCGTGAAGTGTAACAGATTGGGCGCAATTGCCCTATGTTTCAACCGCCTTGCGATACGCGCTCCGGGCTGTCATTCACCGCGGCTCGCGTAGCTAATTCATTGTCTTCCTGAGATTCTTCAGCGTCCGGCTCACCGGCACGCAAACGAAACTCCTCGTCCTGGGCGGTGGCCTGTTCAACCAAATCCGGATTAATCTCGCGTTTGACCTCCACCCCCAGCCCGCGAAACGCCTCGGCCTGCGCCAGCAGATTGCCGCGCCCGGAGGTGAGTTTTTTCATCGCCTGGCGGTAGTTATCCTGCGCTTTATCCAGCCCCTGGCCGATGGACGACATATCATCCACAAACAGGCGCATTTTGTCGTACAGGCGGCTGGCGCGGTCGGCGATCTGCTGGGCGTTGCGGCTTTGATGCTCGTAGCGCCAGAGATTAGCAATGGTGCGCAGCGCCACCAGCAGGGTGGTGGGGCTGACCAGCATGATATTGTTTTTCAATGCTTCGTTGATCAGCTCCGGCTGCCGATCCAGCGCCAGCAAAAACGCCGGTTCGACGGGGATAAACATCAGCACGTAATCCAGCGAACGCAGCCCCGGCAATTGCTGATAATCCTTGCGGCCCAGCAGACGAATGTGGCTGCGCACCGAGGCGAGGTGCTCCTGCAACGCGGTTTCGCGGGTATAGTCTTCTTCGGCGTTAAAATAGCGCTCGTAGGCCACCAGCGTCATTTTGGCGTCAATCACCACGTCTTTACCCTGCGGCAGACGGACAATCACATCCGGCTGCATACGCGCCCGCGCGTCGGTCTCGATACTGACCTGGGTTTCGTACTCATAACCGTGCCGCAAGCCGGACGCCTCCAGCACACGGGTTAACACCACTTCGCCCCAGTTGCCCTGGGTTTTGTTATCGCCCTTGAGGGCGCGGGTGAGGTTCACCGCTTCCTGCGCCATCTGCGCGTTCAGTTGCTGGAGATTGCGGATCTCGTGCGCCAGCGTGTGCCGCTCGCGCGCCTCCTGCCCAAAGCTGTCCTGTACCTGACGACGAAAACCGTCCAGCTGTTCGCGCAGCGGCGTCAGTAAACTGCCGAGGCTCTGGCGGTTCTGCTCATCCACCCGGCGGTTGCTCTGTTCAAAAATGCGGTTGGCGAGGTTTTCGAACTGCTCGCTGAGGCGCTGTTCACTGTTGATCATCTGGCGGATTTTGTCTTCCGCATGCAGTTGGGTGGATTCAAGACGGGTGGTGACTTCGCGCAGATCGGCTTCCAGCGAGGTATTAATTTCCCGCAGGCTGCGCAGTTCGTTATTCAGCAGTTCGCACTCGTTGCGCCAGTGCTGGTTCTGCGCCAGCTGTTGTCTGGCCGCGCTTAATTCGATGTCCAGTTCCCGGCGATCTTCGAGCAGATCGGCCCGCAGCTGATCGGCGCGCGATTTCATGGCCAGCCATCCCAGCATGACGCCGCCCAGCAGCGCTGCCGCCACGCTTAACAGTATTGAAATATCCACATCTTCCCCTGCAAAAATCACTGTCCGGTGCAAAGTAAGATTGTGCTGTACAGATGTCCACCTGGGAAGGGATTTCCTGCGAGGCGCTACGCAAAAAGAAAGGGCCGAATGGATCGGCCCTGGAAATGGAGGTAAAAAACGCGAACTACAGCAGGCGACGCGCCGCTTCCACAACGATTTTCACCGCGTGACTTTCGGTCTGCTTCATGGTTTCCGCGTTCGGGATCTCCTGCTGGGTGCGGTTAACGATCACGCCCGCCACCATACCGGCGCGCAGGCCCTGGCTTGAACACATGGTCAGCAGCGTGGCGGATTCCATTTCGTAGTTCATTACGCCCATGGACTGCCACTCTTCCATGGAACCTTTGTAGCGTTTTACCACGCGGCCAGAGAAGGTGTCATAACGTTCCTGACCCGGATAGAAGGTGTCAGAAGAGGCGGTCACGCCGATGTGCGTGGTGGCGCCGACGGACTTCGCCGCCTCGACCAGCGCCGTGGTGCAGGCAAAATCAGCGACGGCCGGGTATTCCATCGGCGCAAAGTGCAGGCTGGCGCCGTCAAGGCGTACAGAGGCGGTGGTCACCAGCACGTCGCCGACGTTAATGTGCGGCTGGATCGCCCCGGTGGTGCCGACGCGCAGGAAAGTACGAATGCCCAGCTGCGCCAGCTCTTCCACGGCGATAGAGGTGGACGGGCCGCCGATACCGGTGGAGCACACGATCACCGGCTTGCCGTCCAGTTCAGCGCGCCAGGAGGTGAATTCGCGGTGCGATGCCAGCTTAACCGGCTTATCCATCAGCGCGGCGATCTTTTCCACTCGCTCCGGGTCGCCAGGGACGATGGCAAGCGTAGCCCCTTGTAAATCGTTTTTAGTGAGGCCGAGGTGAAAAACATCAGACTGTGACATAGGTGACTCCTCTGTAGATCGGTTTGTCAGAAGTAGCAAAAAGGTACTTTACAGAAGCTGCACGTTAAATTTCGTGACAACCATCACCGCCAATAAAATTGTTTGCAGTGGTTTTCCATAAAATAGTGATATACATCACATTAACATGTTCGTCAGCCGGGCACTCCTCAAAAGATAGCCGCTTTCATGAGCGCTGTATTTTAGACGGCTGACTATAGTTATTTATTGCGCTACTTTTTTGCACCACTACAAGGGTACGGAGATCGCCATGACCACTGACAAACAACCCGGCTTTGCCCCTGCTGCTTCGCCCCATGCCTCCACCGCCATCACGACTGCTGACGACGGTATTGTAGCGGGTCTGACGTCCATCCCCTCGCGGGGAGACAATATGCCTGCCTACCACGCCCGTCCGGCAGAGGCTGCCGGCGCGCTGCCGGTGGTGATTGTCATCCAGGAAATTTTTGGCGTGCATGAGCACATCCGCGATCTCTGCCGTCGCCTGGCGAAGGAAGGCTATCTTGCCGTGGCGCCGGAGCTCTATTTCCGTCAGGGGGATCCGAATGCGTATGACGATATTCCGACCCTGTTCAGCGAACTGGTTTCAAAGGTGCCGGACGCGCAGGTGCTGGCGGATCTGGATCACGTCGCCAACTGGGCTGCGCGCAACGGCGGCGATCCGCACCGCCTGCTGGCGACCGGTTTTTGCTGGGGCGGCCGCATCGCCTGGCTGTATGCCGCGCACAATCCGCAGCTGAAAGCGGCGGTGGCGTGGTACGGCAAACTGGTGGGGGATAAAACCATGAACTCGCCGTCGCATCCGGTGGATATTGCCACCGAACTCACCGCCCCGGTGCTTGGTCTTTACGGCGCGCAGGACTCCAGTATTCCGCAGGACACTGTCGATACCATGCGCCAGGCGCTGCGGGCGGCTAACGCCACGGCGGAAATCGTGGTTTATCCCGATGCCGGGCATGCCTTTAACGCCGATTATCGCCCGAGCTACCACGCCGAATCCGCGCAGGATGGCTGGCAGCGCATGCTGACCTGGTTTGCACGCTACGGCGCGAAAAAAAGCTGAAACTGCACCTCGTCGCCCGTTCACAAAAGGGCGGCGAGTTGTTAATCAGCTCACAGTTATGCATCGTTCGCGCGGTGGATGTTTGACTTTCAGTACGTTCTGCGACGATATAAAAGGCTAAGGCGTGTTACTACGTTACGTAGGCAAGACCTGAAGCCTTCCCTCTCTGCACAGTGGGGGAAGGCTTCAGGTTTTTTTTTGCGCCAAATAAATGAGGCCTGATATGAACCACTTACAGACAGCTCTGGATATCATCGCCCACATTGGGGGCGCAGAAAACATTGCCCATATTGAGCACTGCTCCACACGGTTACGGCTCAGCCTGCACGATAACGCCAGAGTGGATCAGCCCGCGCTGGAAAGCATTCCCGGCGTGTTAGGCATACGGGTCAACGTACAGTGTCAGGTGATCATCGGCCACGACGTCGTGCAGGTTTACGATGCGGTAAGATCGCTTGTGGGCGCGCCGCAACAGGCCACACCGTCCGCAACCGATAAAGTCAGCCGTGGCGCAAAGATAGTGGATTTTGTGATCAGCGTTTTTCAGCCGCTGGTGCCGGCCATTGCGGGCGGCGGCGTGCTCAAGTCGCTGCTGCTGTTGCTGGATCTGATGGGCTGGCTGACGCGGGACTCATCCACCTATAAAGTGCTGGATAACATCGGTTCCGCACCGCTCTATTTCCTGCCCATTCTCGTCGCCATCACCACCGCCATGAAGCTGAAAGTTAACGTGCTGGTGGCGGTGTCGGCGGTATCGGTGATGGTGCTGCCCGCCATGTCGAAGCAGCTGGCAGAAGGCGCGACCTTTTTATCGCTTGATTTACAGAACGTTGCCTATGCCTCGCAGGTATTCCCGGCGATTTTATGCGTGCTGTTTTATGCGCAGACGGAAAAAATCTTCAACCGCTACTCCCCCGGCGCGCTGCGTATTTTTCTCTCGCCGATGCTGTCGCTGCTGGTCACTGTCCCCGTTACGCTGCTGATTTTAGGCCCGCTGGGTTACGAACTGGGGGCCGGACTGGCAACGGTGATCTTATGGCTCTACGGCAAACTGGGATTCGTGGCGACGGGCCTGCTGGCAGCGGCGTTACCCTTTATGGTGGCCGCCGGAATGCACAAACCCATGCTGCCTTACGCCGTGGCGTCGATGAGCCAGTTCGGGCGCGAAATGCTCTACCTGCCCGCGTCGCTGGCGCATAACATCGCCGAATCCGGCGCCTGTTTTGCCATTGCCCTGAAGAGCAAAGACAGGGCGCTGAAATCCACGGCGATTTCCGCCGGGATTTCCGCCCTGTTCGGCATTACGGAACCCGCGCTTTACGGCGTCACGCTGCTGCATAAAAAAGCGCTCTATAGCGTGATTGCCGGTAGCGTGATTGGCGGCGCCTTTATCGGCTGGATGGCGATTGAAGCCTTCGCGCTGGTCGGCCCCGGCCTTGCCAGCATCTCCATGTTCGTCTCACCAACCAATCCCATGAATATTCTCTGGGCCTTTGCCGGTGGCGGCCTGTCCTTCGCCATTGCCTTTTTCGCCGCCCTGCTGCTGTGGCGGGATAAAACGCCGCAGGCCGCTGAACGTCAGCTGGATTTCGCGCCGCCGGTGGAGGGGAAAATCATCCCGCTGGAGCGCGTTGCGGACGATGTCTTCTCAAAGCGCATCATGGGCGACGGCATCGCCATCATCCCTTCGCAGGGCATACTGCGTGCGCCTGCCAGCGGCACCATCATGAACGTTTTTGACACGGGCCATGCGGTCAGTCTGCTGACCGATGACGGCGTGGAGCTGATTTTTCATATCGGTATCGACACCATCAAACTGAACGGTCAGGGCTTTCACCCGCAGGTGAGCGAAGGCCAGCACGTCAGCACCGGCGATGTTCTGGTCCGTTTTGATCTTGATGACATCGTGGCGGCCGGATTCGATCCGGTGGTGATGATGATCGTCACCAACAGCGAACGCTTTGCCATTGCCCCCGCCGCGCGCGGGGCGCAATCCACTCATCCTCACATCATCATGACGTTAAAGGAGTCCGTGTAATGGATAAATATTCTGGCTTTCCGCAGGGTTTTTTATGGGGCGGTGCCATTGCCGCGAATCAGGCGGAAGGCGCGTGGAATGTTGACGGCAAAGGGCCATCCGTGGCCGACGCCATCACCTGGAAACCGAATCTTTCCCTGAAAAGCTATGATGGTCACCTGGCGCTGAGCGATGAAAACGTCAGCGATGCCTTAACCGGCCAAAACGACGCGCTCTACCCGAAACGGCGCGGCATCGACTTTTACCACCGCTATAAAGGCGACATTGCGCTGTTCGCCGAGATGGGCTTTAAGGTGCTGCGCGTGTCCATTGCCTGGTCGCGCATTTTCCCCACCGGTGAAGACGCTGAGCCGAACGAGGCGGGCCTGCAATTTTACGACGATCTGTTCCGCGAGCTGCGCCACTACAACATTGAACCGCTGGTGACGCTTTCGCATTATGAAATGCCGCTGGCGCTGAGCGAAAAATATAACGGCTGGGTGCACCGCAACGTGCTGGACGCCTTTGTGCGCTTCTCAAATGTCTGTTTCGACCGCTATAAAGATGTGGTGCGTTACTGGCTGACGTTTAACGAAATCGACAGCATCCATCGCCATCCGTTTACCACTGCGGGGATCCGCGAAGATAAAAGCGCGCCGGGCAAGGCGAAGCAGGATATTTATCAGGGGCTGCATCACCAGTTTGTCGCCTCGGCGCTGGTGACCCGCGACTGCCATGCCAAAATCCCCGGCAGCCAGGTGGGTTGTATGCTCACCAAACTGACCACGTATCCCTACAGCTGCCGCCCGGAGGATGTGGAAGCGACGCTGAAGAAAAACCTCGAAAACTACTTCTATGCCGATGTGCAGGTGTCTGGCGAATACCCGCCGCTGATTTTGCGCGACCTCGAACGCCGCGACATTCATATCGCTATGCAGCCGGAGGATAAGGCGATCCTCAAAGCCCATACCGTGGATTTCGTGTCGTTCAGCTATTACATGTCTCTTACTGAAAGCACCCAGCCAGACGTCGAGCGCACGCCGGGCAACACCATTCTTGGCGTGAAGAACCCACATCTTCCGGCGTCCGAGTGGGGCTGGCAGATCGATCCCGTGGGGCTGAAAATCTCGCTGCTGGAGCTTTACGACCGCTATAAAAAACCGCTGTTTATCGTTGAAAACGGCCTGGGCGCGAAAGACGTGGTGGAAAATGGCGAAATCCATGACAGCTACCGTATCGACTATTTCCGCGCCCACTTTGCGCAAACGCTGGCGGCGATTAACGAAGGCGTGGAGGTGATGGGCTTCACCACCTGGGGGCCGATTGACATCATCAGCGCCGGGACGTCGCAAATGTCTAAGCGCTATGGCTTTATCTATGTCGATCAGGATGATGAAGGTAATGGCTCGCTGGAACGTCTGCGTAAAGACTCGTTCTGGTGGTATAAGAAAGTGATCGCCAGCAACGGGGCCGACCTCGACTAACGGCTGTAAAGCCGCAGGAATTGACCGTGATAACAGTAAAAAAGTCGCTGAATAACAGTATGCTGCTGGTCGACTATGACCAGCAGGAGATGATCCTGTTCGGTAAGGGCATCGGGTTTGGCAGCAAACCCGGCGAGCTTATCGACATTGCGCAGGTGGAAAAGATCTTCCTGCCGCTGGCGGATCTGAAATCCCGGCACTTTTTATCGCTGACGGACACCATTCCTGCGGCTTTTTTTGAGCTTACCCACGACATCATCACGCAGATCCAGCAGGCGTATGTGGAAAAGCTCAACGCCGTGCTGTTCTTTACCCTCGCCGAGCACCTGTGGTTTGCCGTAGAACGCTGCCGTAAAGATCAGCCGTTTTTTAACAAGCTCAGCTGGGAAGTGAAGCGGTATTATCAGAAAGAGTATCTGTTAGGCCAGCAGGCGATGCAGCAGGTGAACGCCCGCTTTGCCGTCACGCTGCCGGATGATGAGGCGGTGAATATCGCTTTTCATATTATCAACGCGACGGGCAGTAGCGATCAGGCCAGCGCCCACCAGCAGGTGGAACTGGTCAACCGCATCGCGGAGATCGTGCGCTATAAGCTCAATAAAAATCTCGACATCAACTCGGTAAACTACAACCGTTTTATTACCCACCTGCGCTACTTTGCCGAGCGGCTGATTGCCGGCAACGTCACTGCCAGTGACACCGACGATTTCTATCAGGAACTGCTGCGCCATCGCCCGGACGCCATGAACGTCGCCTGGGCGATCCGCGACTATGTGCAGGAAAAATATCAGCTCACACTGCCAAAGGATGAGCTGACCTGGCTGAGTATTCACATCAGCCGGTTAATGGAAGCCCCCTGACAGCTAGAAATCCCCCGGCGCGCATTGCAGGCAGGTCAGCCCTTCGGCCCGCCAGAAATCCACCACCGCCTGGCGGTCATCGATCACCAGCCAGGGCTGATAACCATCCTCGCGAATGCGCTGCAACAGGCGCTTTTTTACCACTTCATCAGCAAGATGATCTTCATCGTCCGGCCGCAGATAGAGCGCATCAAACGGGATACTGTGCTGCTCCAGCCATGTCTGCGTGTAGTGCTGATAACTGGCCGGGCGTCCGCTGCAAATAACGATTTTTTGCTGCTGAGCGCTGAGGATGCCAACAAGACGGGCTACCGCCACCCCTGGCAGCGCCTGGGCCATATGTTCAAAAAACGGCAGCCACTGCTTCTCTTCGCCCAGTACCCACTGACGCACAGCTTCTGCATCAAATTCGGCGAGTGTGCCGTCAATATCGACAATCACGCACTCTTCATACGACATAACGTTCCTCCAGCGGGACAATTTCCCATTCGCCAGCCCGCAGGCCTGGCATGATCCACATCGGTACAACATTCCCCATACGTTCGCCGTATGGCGTGCCGGTGGCATACAGATTAATGACCCGGAAGATCCCGGAATGCGCCACCAGCAGCGGCGTCTCGTGGGCGGTAAGCAGAAGGTTCAGCGCGCTGGTGACGCGATCGCAAAATGCCTGCCATGATTCGCCGTGCGGCGGCGTCTGTTCATAGGGCGGTTGCGAGGCAATGGGCATCCCTTCCAGGTCACCCCAGTCCCGCTCCCGCAGATCGTCGACCAGGGTCAGGGGCTGGCCCGGCAGCGCCAGTTCAGCGGTACGACGAGCGCGCAGCAACGGGCTGACGGCAATGCAACTCCAGCGCTGGCGCATCAGCAGCGCCGAGGCGGCACGCGCCTGTTCTTCGCCGCGCGCGGTCAGCGGCACATCGCTGCGCCCCCCGATCCGCTGTGCAAGATTAAGCGGTGTCTCGCCGTGGCGCACCAGCACAAACGGCTTACAGATTAATGACATACTTCCCTCTCAATGGTGCTGTCGGTGATGATGGTGCAGCCCAGCGCCTGCTGCCAGCGCGACACATCGTCCAGAGGCGTAAACAGCGGAGCCAGCGCATGACAGCCGAGCATCATCACCAGACGTTGCAGACAGCGCCGCGTCGGGTGGACGTTCCAGCGGCAAAAGTCCACCTCGCCGCTCTGCCACTGCTGGCGGGCGCGCGGGTTCATGTGGCCGGTAAAAAGGGTGCGATGATAAAAATCCGGCTGCGCGCGTAATGCCCCGGCCATGCCGGTTTGTCCGTCAGGATCGGCGGCGAGGATCAGCGGCGCGGTCACGGAAAACGGCGGCAGTTGCTGGCGCAGCGCGCGTAAGCCTGCCTGCACGCCGGTCTGTAAACTGCCGTCATCGTACTCTGCCATCGCCGTCAGCATCGCCCGGCAGTCGTCGTCCAGCGTCATCGCCAGCCGTCCAGCCTGCGCTTCAAGCAGCGCGATTTCCACTGCGCGACCTGACGGCGGCACCGGGCATAAAGTCGGCTGACGCAGATACGCGGCAACGTGCGCGCGCTGCTGCGATTGCGGGGTGTCATACAATCCGTAAGAGGCATCCACCAGCGCAATCTCTGCGCGCGGCGGGGGATCGAAGCGAAACAGCGCCGACTCCATACTGATATCGCCGCTGTAAAACAGACCGCCCGGTACATCGAAATGAAACCAGACGCCGCCATAGGCATGGCCGCAACTGCCGGTAGTCACGGTAAGATCGCCAAGCCGGAACTGACCACGTACCGCAATCACCTGAACAGAGCGGTGCGCGGGCAGCGATCGGGCCGTCACCGCGCTACAGTAAACCGGAACGTGCGGCGGCAGATGGCACAGCCCGGCGATATGATCAATGTGATCGTGACTCAGCAATACCGCATCCAGATTATCCGGCACCGCCCAGTCGTCGCTCTCTGTATCAAGCGCCCCGCCCGCATCCAGCAAAATGCGCTGCGACGGCGTGCTGAGTAAAATGGCGGCGGGCGCTTTCTGGTTAAGTCCGCTGATGATCTCGATGCGAAAGTTCACGCGGCCTCCAGACGCCAGCCCTGATGCAGCCGCACCGCCACCGCCTGCTGTACATCCAGCGGCGAATGGTGAAACGCGCTCAGCTGCTGACCGTCCGCCAGACGCAGCGCCAGCAGATAACGCTCGCCCTGATAAATGCAGCTCTCCACTTCAGCATGCAGGCCGTCCTGCGCCACTTCGACATGCTCGGGGCGCACCAGCACCTGCTGACACAGCCCCGCGGCCCCGGCGCTTAATGCCCGGTGCAATTCGCCGCCGTTAAGCTGGCGGTCATCAGCCTGCGCCCTGACGTCCAGCACGCTGCCTTTGCCGATAAAACGCGCCACCCAGGCGCTGTGCGGATGCTGATACAGCCCCTGCGGCGTGCCCCACTGCATCAGCTCCCCTTTATGCATCACCGCGATATGGCTTGCCAGCGCCATCGCTTCGGCCTGATCGTGCGTCACATAGACAAAGGTCGCGCCGGTACGGCGATGAAATTCACGGAACGTCTGCTCCATGGTGGCGCGCAGATGCCGGTCGAGGTTAGCCAGCGGCTCATCAAGCAGCACCACCTGCGGCTCCGACACCAGACAGCGCGCCAGCGCCACCCGTTGCCGCTGCCCGCCGCTTAACGCCTGCGGGGAACGGTCGGCGTACGCGCCCAGCTCCACCACCTCCAGCGCCGCCATCACCTGTTTCTGTCGCGCCGCGCCCTGCACTTTTTTCAGCTTTAACGGATAGCCCACGTTTTCCGCCACCGTCATGTGCGGCCACAGGGCATAGGACTGAAACACCATCCCCATGTTGCGCACCTCCGGCGGCAGATGGATTTTTTCATCCGCCAGCAGGCGATCGCCGAGCCATAACCGCCCGTGGCTCAGATGCTCAAGCCCGGCCAGAATACGCAGCGTCGTGGTTTTGCCGCAGCCGCTCGGCCCGAGCAACGCCGTAAACGCCCCCTGCGGAATGGTGAGGTGCAGATCGCGAACCACGGTCTGTTCGCCGAAGGTTTTGCCAAGCCCCTCCAGTTTCAGTTCTGCCACGGGATAACTCCTTTGGGAAGATAGCGACCCAGGCCGCTTAATAACAACATCACACAGGTCACCAGCGCCACCACCAGCACCGACACCGCCGACGCCAGCACTTTATTGCCGCTCTCATCGAGGTTGAAAATCACCACGCCGATGGTCTCCTTGCCTGCGCTCCACAGCAGCGCCGAAACGGTGAGTTCATTCACGGCGGTGAGAAAGACCAGCAGCGCGCCGGCAAAGGCGGCCGGGGCCAGCAACGGCAGCACAATATGGCGCAGACGCTGGGAAAAATTCGCGCCGGCGAGGCTGGCGGCCTCCTCCATCGCCGGATCCAGTTGCAGCATGCTGTTATGCACCGGTTTCAGGCAGACGGTGAGAAAGCGCGCCAGATAGGCGATGAAGATGATCATCAGCGTACCGCTGAGGCTGACGTTAAGCAGCGGCAGCGGGCGCGAGAACAGCAGGATAATGGCGATCGCCAGCACCACGCCCGGCAGGGTGTAGGGAATATCGATGGCGTTTTGCAGCCAGCGCAGCGGGCGACTGGCGTAGCGCACCAGCAGCCAGGCCAGCGGCAGGGCGATCAGCATCAGCAGCAGCGCGGCGGAAACCGACAGCACCATACTGTTGGTGAGCGCGCGCCAGGTGGCGCTCTGGTTATCGAACATCGCATGCCAGGCGGCGAACGTCAGGGTTTGGCTATTGAGCGGTACGCCGAGAGTCGGCACCAGTGAGGTGGCGATCAGCGCCAGCAGCGGCAGCAGCAAAATGGCGAACAGCACCACCGCCAGCAGCGATTCCGTCGCCAGCCGCCATTTACCCAGCTGGAAATCCAGCGACCGCCCCGCCATGCCGATCAACGGCAGCGCGTGGCGTCGCTGCATCACGCCCTGTAAGGACACAATGCCAATCGCCAGCACGCCCATCAGCACCGACAGCGCCGCCACGTCACTGAGCATTGACGGGCCGAAGCTGGAGAGCGTCTGGTAAATCTGGATCGGCAGTACGAAATACGAGATGGGAATACCGAGCATCGCCGGAATGCCGAAGTTGCCGAGCGCGGAAACAAAGGCAATCGCCGCCCCCGCCCACAGCGCGGTGCGGCACAGCGGTAGCACAATATCGACGAACACGCGCCACAGCGACGCGCCGTTCAGCCGTGCGGCCTCGATCTGCTCTTTGGGCAGACACTGCAACTGGGTGCGCAGCGCCAGAAAGACCAGAGGCGCATGCTGGATCCCCAGCAGCAGGGCGATACCTTCGGCGGAATAGAGCGGATTCGGGCTGCCGAACGACGGCGCAAGGCCAATGCTGTTCAGCAGAATGCTGCCGGGGCCAAAGAGTTGCAGCCAGCTGAGCGCCGTCACCTGCGGCGGGATCATCATCGGCAGCATAAACAGGAACACCCACATCTGTTTCAGGCGGATGTTGGTCAGCGCCAGACAAAAGGCGAACAGACTGCCCAGCAGCAACGACAACAGCGTGCCAAGCCCGCTGGTATAGAGGCTGTTATAGAGCGCCGTCCAGGTCGATGGATTGCTCAGCACGCGGCCTAAACTGCTGTTGCTGCCCTGCTGCCAGTCCAGCAGCGCGGCCATTAACAGACGCAGGCTGGGCAACAGGCTCAGCAGCGCCACAATGCACAGCAATAACCACAGCAGCCCTTTCGGCGGGCCGCTGCTGGTCGGTTGACGAAGGGTCATGATGCTCATCGGTTATTTGCTGCCAAACAGATCGCTGAAGCGTTTTTTGTTCGGCTCCGCGTCGGCCAGCGCTCTGGCGGCATCGAACGGCATCAGTTTGATGCTGTCGCGCGGCGGGAAACCGGCGGGTACCGGCAGGCGGGCGTCCGCAGGCAGATAGCCCTGTTGCAGCACCAGTCGCTGCCCCGCGTCGGAGAGAACGAAATCAATAAAGGCGTGCGCCGCCTGCGGATTTTTGGCGCTCTTCATCACCGCCACCGGCTCGGTGACCATGCTGACGCCTTCCGACGGGAAGACGAAATCAATAGGCGCGCCTTTTGCTTTCTCGCGGATCGCCATGTAATCCACCAGCACGCCGTAGGCTTTGTTGCCGGAGGTGATGGCGCTCATCACCGCCCCGTTACCGCTCTGCGGCATCGCGCCGTTGGCTTTCAGTTTTTCGTAATAGGCCCAGCCCAGCTGCGGGGTGTTCATCAATGCGGCCATATGGATTTGCGCCGCGCCGGAGTAAAGCGGGCTGGGCAGCGTGGTCATATTTTTCAGCTCCGGCTTCAGCAGATCCTGCCAGGATGAGGGTTTGACTGGCGCTTTGGTGTGATAAGCGATGCCGGTAGTGATGAGTTTGGTGCCGTAGTAAAAGCCCGCTTTATCATACAGCTGCGCGTCATAGCGACTGGCTTCCGGGGAGTGATAGGCCGCCAGCAAATCCTGCTGCTTTAGGGATTCCATGGTTACACTGTCAGCGATGAGCAGCACATCCGGCGCGTCGCCGCCTGCCGCCATCTCCGCCTGTAAGCGCGCGGTCAGTTTGGTGGTTCCGTCGCGGATCCATTTCACTTCAATATCCGGGTGCGCTTTCTCAAACGCATTGACCGTCATTTGCGCGTCTTCACTCGGCTGGCTGGTGTAGAGCGTGAGCGTGCTTTTTGCCAGTGCCTGTCCGCTCAGTGTTGCCAGTACAACGGCCGCCAGCGCTAATTTTTTACTCATTTCCGTTTCCCCTCGGTTTTCGTTGTGATGATTAAAACAGGCCAATCTGACAAAAATATGACCATCTCCTTTCGTAGTAATATTTTCATATTGGCGCGGTAACCTTGTGGGAAATCGTATTGAAGGAAAGTGAGATGACTCCAGAAATCCGCCGGACTGCCATCGTTGAACTGGTCACCGGGCGCGGCGAAATCAGCATTGAACAGCTGGCCCACTACTTTGGCGTATCGCTGCAAACGGTACGCAGCGATTTGCGCACGCTCACCTCGCAGGGTTTGCTGCTGCGCCGTCACGGTGTGGTCGCCCCTTTCGCGCGCGAAAATATTGGTTATCAGCAGCGGGAGATTGTGAATATTAGCGGTAAGCGCTGGATCGGCGAGCGCACTGCGCAACTGCTGAGCCGCTGGCAAAGCTGTTTTCTTGGCACCGGCACAACGGTGGAAATGGTGGCCCATGCGCTGCCCGCTGATTCCCGTCTGGCGGTGTTCACCAATAATCTGCACGCCGCGTTGCCGCTCAGTCAGCGGGAACAGTGCGCGCTGACAATTGCCGGGGGGCGAATTCGTAAGCGTGATTTAGATGTGATTGGCGGCGATGCGCTGGCCTTTTTTAGCCGCTACCGGGTGGATATGGGCGTGGTATCCGTTGGCGGACTCAGTGACGCGGGGGAGCTGTTCGATTTTAACGATGATGAGGTGGCCGCGCGTCATGCGCTGGTGGCGAGCGCGGCGTTAACCGTGCTGGTGGTGGACAGCAGTAAGTTTGGCCGCACCGCCGTCTGCCAGAACGGCACCCTGTCAGACTTCGATTTTGTGGTCAGCGACCGACCGCCGACGCCGCGGCAATCGGCGCTCATTACTCAGGGCGCAACGCAATGGCTGTGCCGCGAATAACCCCTTCCCCTGGCGGGAAAGGGGACTTTCTTAGCGTTTCATCTGCGAAAGAATATTACTGCACTGGTTTTCCTGACCTTCCGACGGGGAGATCAGCGCCAGCAGCGCAGCGGCTGGCGTCACCAGCGTGGCCAGCGCGGCGGCGACCGCACCACGGGCGATCAGCGGACCAGCCTTCACGCCCGCCTGCGGATCTTTGAACGAGCCGCGCACGTACAGCGGCGATCGCAGCGTGACGATACGTATGCCCTTACTTTCCGGATTGATGGTCAGATCCAGCTGTTCAGACGCCATGCTGGCGGTGCCGGTAACGTTGATAATGGCGTTTTCCGTATCGAAGGCGAAAATACTCGGGCGCGCCACGCCGTTAACCAGATCCATGTTCGCCGCCGCACAGTTCACCCGCACTTCGTCGTCGCCAAAGATCTGCCCGACAATAAAGTTACCGACGTTCAGCCCGAGAATTTCCATCAGGTTACGGCTGATGACGCCGTCGTTCATCAGCAGCTTGAGATTACCGTTGCTGGTGCCGAGCAGCGCGGCGATGGAGTTGCCGGTGCCGCGGAATTCCGCGTCGCCGTTCATCTCGCCAATGGTTTTCTGCATCAGCTCCACATCCGGCATCAGCTCTTTCAGCTTCAGACGACGCGCCTGAATATCCGCCCGCCCCTGCATCGGCTTTTTATCGCCTTCCAGGTGGATATTGGAATTGATGGTGCCGCCCGCCATGCCGAACTTCAGCGGCTGCAAACGCAGATCGGCGTTTTTAAGGATGATATGCGTGGAAAGATCGCTCAATGGCAGCGAACTGCCGTGCTCAATGCGACGCCCTTTGAAGCGCACATCGGCGTCCATCACGTCCCACTTGTCGGTTTCGAAGCGGTCATAGGGCAGCACTTTGCCCGCCGGCTGGTTAGTTTTCTCGCCTTTTTTCTCTTCCGAGCGTTTTGACTGCTCTGCGCCTTTACCGGTATCAACCCCGATCAGCGGCCCCAGATCCGCCAGACGCAGCTGGCGGGATTCCAGATCGCCTTCCAGTTTCGGACGCGGTTTGCCGGTGGTGTAAGTCAGCGAGCCGTGAATGTCGCTGTCGCCGATGCGACCATTAAAGTTGCGATAATCGTAAACCGAGGTTTTTTCAGCGTCGATTTTTGCCACCAGACGGCCGTCGGTTTCAAACGGCGGGGTGTCCGGCAGCAGGACGCCGGTGAGATCGTACAGCTCGCCCAGGGAATCCCCGGCGAATTTCAGTTTCAGATCGACGCCGCCCATTTTCATCGGATCGCTCACCGTACCGACAAAAGCCACGCGGGTATTGCCGGAACGGAAATCCGCCTGCACCGGGAACGGCGTGCCTTCGCTTTTCAGCGCCAGCATACCGCCGATCTTACCGCTGCCGGTCAGCGGCTGTCCGTTGTAGCGTCCTTTGGCCTTCAGGCCGAACACGTAGTCGCCGACTTTGGCGTTTTTGTCTTTATCCGATCCGGTGACTTCACTGAAAGGCAGCGGTTTGCCCAGCGGATCGACAAGGATCTCAATGTCCGCGCGGCTGACCTTATCGTCAATATCAATGCGGCCACGATCGAAAAGAATGTTGTCCAGCTGGAATGACCACGACGATGGCTGCGCGTTTTCATCTTTTGGCTTGTCGTCGCTGGCAAGATTGAAGGTCCAGTTATTGTTTTTTTCCGAAAGGCGGATCAGCCTCGCGTCCGGCTGCTGGAATTTGATCCACGGCAGGTAAACGGTCTTGGTGAGCAGCGCCAGCGGCGCGAGCGTCGCTTCAACGCGCGGCAAATGCACCATGGTGACAGCAGGAATATCAGGAGGGTTGCCGAGTACCACGTCTTCCGCGTGCACATGCGGCCAGGGGATCCAGCTGCGCCAGCCGGTTTCCTGTTTCTGGCGCTCCCACACCACGCCAAGATCGCCGCGAATGGCAAAGGGACGGTTCAGCTCGGTTGAGACTTTTTCGTTAATGGTGGGCTTGAGCCGGTTCCAGTCAAATGTCGCAATGACGATGATCGCAATGACGATCAACAATACGAGGGTTCCAATGACGGCGGTTATAATTTTGCCTGTTTTAGTCATTCCTGCTTCCTTCCTGTCTTTTCCTGCCTCTTTTAAAGATAGCTGAGGCTGACAAAAAGGGCAGAATGACTGCGTAATCAGCGGGATATTACCGCCAGCATCACAGGGCCAGGATCACACGATGCAGATTTTCCAGTGGAACCGGACGGGAGAGGAAATAGCCCTGCGCCGCTGCCGCAGGGGAGGCCTGTACGTCGCGCCACTCTTCCAGCGTTTCAATACCTTCCACGATCACGCCCTGACAATAGTGGTTCATCAGTTGCAGCAACTGCGTGAACAGATTGCGGCCTTCCGGGGTCTGACGCAGCATGATGAACAGATCGCGGGCGACTTTAATGTAGTCGTAACGCACTTCGCTCAGCGCCGAGAAGTTGGCCATGCCGGTGCCGAAATCATCCAGCCACAGCGGGCAAATCTCACAGATTGCCGCAAAGGAGACGTCATCCGGCAGGCGGATATGCTCCACCAGCTCGAAACGCAGCCACGGCAGCGTGTTAATCAGATCGATCAACGATTCATGCTGGCGCATCGCCAGCAGCGTCGGCCCGTCGACGTTCACCGATGCCAGAATGCCGTGCCGCATAAAAAAATCATGCTGACGGGCGAGCAGCGTGATCTGCTCCTCCACCACGTCAACACGCTGACGCACCGCCACTTCCGCGAAGTAACGATCGGGCGCAATGCGTTGTGTGGGATCGGATGGATGCGTGACGATGGTCAGGACCTCAATCGCCATCAGATGGCCATCGGTTTTGTAGATCGGCTGATAAGTATAAGCACGTTCGCACTGCAACCAGTACCGTCGCTCCTGCAAGCTTTCAATGCTCGCCTCCGGAATGTTTAGCCGCTGGATAACCTGCTTTAACTTCATTATCAGTCTGTCCTGTTGATTGAGTGAGTGGCCTGTCGGAACTCGTCCTTGAGTTATCGGCGGGGAGGGACAGAACTTTATGTTCACTTAAAAGGCAATATGGAAAATCAGGCAGCAGAATCTGCACGTTATACGCGCCAGCTCAAAAAATTTATGGAACGTTGTTTTAATATGATTGACCATGAAACACCCGCAACGCAAACTACTGTCCATCACTCCGATTCAGGTTACGACTATGTCCAGGAAAATTGCCGTCATTGGCGAATGCATGATTGAACTGTCACAAAAAGGCTCCGAAGTTAACCGTGGCTTTGGTGGCGATACCTTAAATACTTCGGTTTATATCGCCCGCCAGGTCGCTCCGGAAGCGCTGACGGTGCACTACGTTACCGCCCTCGGCACGGACAATTTCAGCCAGCAGATGCTGGACGCCTGGCAGAGTGAAAAGGTGGATACGGATCTGACGCAGCGCATGGAAAACCGCCTGCCGGGTCTTTATTACATCGAAACCGACAGCACCGGCGAACGCACCTTCTATTACTGGCGTAACGAAGCGGCGGCAAAATTCTGGCTGGAAAGCGAACAGTCTGCCGCCATCTGCGAAGAGCTGGCAACCTTTGATTACCTGTATCTGAGCGGTATCAGCCTTGCCATCTTAAGCCCGGCCAGCCGTGACAAACTGCTGTCGTTGCTGCGTGAATGCCGCGCCAACGGCGGTAAAGTGATTTTCGATAACAACTATCGTCCGCGCCTGTGGGCCAGCAAAGAAGAGACGCAGCAGGTGTACCAGCAGATGCTGGAGTGCACCGACATCGCCTTCCTGACGCTGGATGATGAAGACGCCCTGTGGGGACAGCAGCCGGTTGAAGACGTCATCGCCCGTACCCATGCGGCGGGTGTGACGGAAGTGGTGGTGAAACGAGGTGCAGAGTCCTGCCTGGTGTCGGTCGCCGGAGAAGCGGTGATTGATGTACCGGCGGTGAAACTGCCAAAAGAGAAAGTGATTGATACCACCGCGGCGGGCGATTCGTTCAGCGCAGGCTATCTGGCGGTGCGTCTGACGGGCGGCGATGCGGAAGCTGCCGCCAGACGCGGGCATCTGACGGCCAGTACGGTGATCCAGTATCGCGGCGCGATTATTCCGCGCGAGGCGATGCCGCAGTAAAAATAAATCCCCTCTCCCCTGGGGAGAGGGTTATTTCTAACGCTGGGCCGGCGGAATATCCGACACGTCCTGATGCGTATCGTCATTCACCGGGACAGGCGCATGGGTGGCGGGAGACATAATGTTTTCCCAGGTGGCCTGCAAATCCTTCATATTGACCTCCTGCTCACCCTTAGGTTGCAGCAGTATCAATGCCATTTCCTGTGATAACTGCTGGCGCAGATCCTGATTCAGCATTTCCAGCGTCAGGCTGTTCAGGAAATCCTGACGCAGCTTCTGATACTGTTCCGGCGCGATATCCACCACCTGATTTTGCAGCGAACGCATACGCTGGCTGATCAGCACATCGGTATCGGTGCGGGCATAGGTCGCGAACAGTTTTTGCAGCTCCAGATTCTTCTGCGCCACCAGCGCGTTGAACTCTTCCTGCGCCAGGCCGTTATCGCGCACTTTCGCCAGCTCCCGGGCGATAGCGCCAAGATTGCTGTTCAGCTTGTCATTCGGGGATTCGACGTTGATCGCGCACTGGGCGCGCTGGAACAGTACCCGGCAGTCAAAGCCGAGGCCAATGTCTTTAGCGTTGTTTTTGCTGAGCGTCTGCTGCACATGCCAGAACAAGGCTTCGCGGGCTAGATCGGCGCGCCAGTAGCGTAACAGCACGGCGGATTCGCGGATTGGCTGCCAGGCGGTGTCCCACATAATGGAGAGTCGATCCTGGCGCACCGCGTCGCTCATAATGCTTACGGATTCACGCGGTAACGGCGATAAGGTCGGCACCGGCGCCGGGGTACTGCGCTTGCCCTTCAGCTCGCCGAAGGTTTTGTTGATTTGTTCGGAAACGGCGCGGCTGTCGATATTGCCCACCACGATCAGCGTCATGGCATCCGGGGTGTACCACTTCTGGTAGAACGACTTCACCTGTTCGGTATCCACCGGCTGCCTGAGCGGGTCGGCGGGATCGTGGCCCAGCAAAGACGAGCCCTTCAGACGGTAACGCCACCAGCTGTCTTTCGTATCCTGCGGCCAGGTCGCCACCATGTCCTGGCTGGCGAGAGCGTGGTTTACGGTTTCCGGGGTGATGGTGAGTTTGCCTGCGGTATCTGCCAGATAAGCCAGCGACTCTTTCAGCAGATCGTTACGGTTATTCGGCAGGCTCAGGTTAAACATCGTGTATTCGTAAGAAACTATCGCGGGCGGTAGCGGGCGTTTGGGATCGATGCCCTGCTGCCATAGCGAACGCGCCTGGGCAGGCTCAAGGCCGCCGCTGTGCGTCAGCGCAATACGGGGAATAAAATGGCTGAAGCCGCTCTGCTGGGTGCTTTCAGTAAGGGAGCCGGTATTAATTAACAGGCGAATTTCGATACGATCGCTGGGGCGCTGGGGCGTGGACAACACCTGCCACTGAAAACCGTTTGCCAGCGTTCCCTGTTGCCAGGCCGGGTCGGGCTGGAGCGCATCTGCCTGCACATGACTGGCGGCAACCATCATCAGCACGCCGCCAGTGAAGAGTCGAATTTTTGTGCCCTGCATGTGAACCCCTGATCAACATTCCTGGTTAAATGACCGCCTCATTGCCGGGCAGTCTAAGAGATGACGACTAAACACTTCGTGTTAGACAGCGTAAAAAGCGAAACGTCACGCCGGGAAGTGAAATTTTGGGTAATTATGCGCAGGAGCCCGCCGCCCCACAAGGGACGACGGGTCTAAGTGGCGAAATTATGAGGAGATTTTTTGCGATTTGCCGTCCGGCGCACGCTTATTGAGCACATCCGTCAGCTGTTTTTCATCAAGCTGTTTAACCCATTTTGCCACCACCACAGTGGCCACGCCGTTACCCACCAGGTTGGTCAGCGCACGGGCTTCAGACATAAAGCGGTCGATGCCGAGGATCAACGCCAGCCCGGCTACCGGTAAATGCCCGACCGCCGAAATGGTTGCCGCCAGCACGATAAAGCCGCTGCCCGTGACTCCCGCCGCGCCTTTCGACGACAGCAGCAGCACCACCAGCAGGGTGATCTGATGGAAAATATCCATATGGCTGTTCGTCGCCTGGGCGATAAATACCGCCGCCATGGTCAGATAAATAGAGGTGCCGTCGAGGTTAAAGGAATAGCCCGTCGGGATAACCAGCCCCACCACCGACTTTTTGCAGCCCAGCTTTTCCATTTTATCCAGCATACGCGGCAGCACCGATTCTGACGACGAGGTGCCGAGCACGATCAGCAGTTCTTCGCGGATATAACGGATAAATTTGAAAATGCTGAAGCCCGTGGCGCGGGCAATAGAGCCGAGCACCACCACCACAAACAGGATACAGGTGATATAGAAGCAGGCGATGAGCTGGCCCAGCTGCACCAGCGTACCGACCCCGTATTTACCGATGGTAAAGGCCATCGCGCCAAAGGCGCCAATGGGGGCCAGACGCATGATCATATTGATGATGCCGAAAATGACCTGCGAGAAGCTTTCGATCACGTTGAAAATCAGCTGGCCTTTGTGGCCCAGACGGTGCAGCGCAAAACCAAACAGCACTGCGAACAGCAGCACCTGGAGGATATTGCCGCTGGCGAACGCGCCTATAACGCTGCCGGGAATAATATCAAGAAGGAAGGGGATGATGCCCTGCTGCTGCGCCTGTTCGGCATAGACCGCCACCGCTTTAGCATCAAGGGACGCCGGATCGACGTTCATGCCCGCGCCAGGCTGTACCACGTTAACGATAATCAGGCCAATAATCAGCGCCACTGTGCTGACGATTTCGAAGTACAGCAGCGCCACCGCGCCGGTACGGCCAACCGCCTTCATGCTTTCCATGCCAGCGATGCCGGTGACCACCGTACAGAAGATGACGGGGGCGATGATCATTTTAATCAGTTTTACGAAGGCATCGCCAAAGGGCTTCATTTGCGCGCCGATTTCCGGATAAAAATGGCCGAGCAAAATACCGATGGCGATGGCGGTCAGGACCTGAAAATAGAGGCTTTTAAACAGTGAGGTTTTCATAGGGTGTCCTTGAAGTAAAAACCACAGGCCTTGTAGGGTTTAGGTTTGCCTGCGGCTTTAAAATAACACCCGATAAACATGACAGAAATAAACTTACTTCAAATTTGAAACAATAATGTTAAGAAATTTGAGCTGACTCGCACAAGTGTAAAACAGACTATTCTTTTTCATCTTCCGGCGAGGCGGAAAAATAGCGCGCCTCAAAGGCGTCCGGCGGCATGGCGCGGGCGAATAAAAATCCCTGCGCCATGGTCACGCCAGCGGCGGCAAGCCACTCGCGCTGAGCGTCGGTTTCCACGCCTTCGGCAATGATCTCCAGATCCAGGCTGTTCGCCATATGGATAATCGCCGACACCATACTGTTATCGTCCGGCAGCCCTTCCACAAAGGTTTTATCCACCTTCAACAGATCCACCGGCAACGATTTCATATGGTGCAGCTGACGCAGGCCCGCGTAGCCCATCCCAAAATCATCCAGCGCGATACGCACTCCGGCGTTACGCAGCGGGCGTAAAATCCCCACCGCCGTCTGCGGATCGTCGATACGGCGGCTTTCGGTCACTTCCAGGATGAGCGTACCCGGCGCAATACGATAGCGGCTTAACAGCGCCAGCAGATCCGGCACCATCGCGTGATGCATCAGTTGCAGCGCCGAAAGGTTCACCGACAGCGGCAGCATAATACCGCGCCCCTGCCAGGCCGCCAGCTGGCGACAGGCCGCTTCCAGCACCCGGTAACCGACAGTCACCATCAGACCGGTATTTTCGATATGCTCGATAAGCCCTTCCGGCAGCGTCCAGCTGCCGTCCGGCTGGCGCACGCGCAGCAGCGCTTCCGCCCCCAGCAGGGTACCGGTCGCCAGATTTACCTGCGGTTGCAGCCAGATGGTGTACTGGTGATTATCCAGTGCGGTAAGAATCGCTTTATGCGCCGATCCAGCGACCGGATAGCGCGCGTCGTCGTGATGCGGCAAGGCCAGCTGCTGATGGCGGTTATAGCTGCGCACCAGCATGCCGATTTCATCATCATGGTGATGACGCGGCAGCGCCAGTTGATGCCCTGGCAACTCATGCTGGGGCAGATCGTTAAGTTCACGAGCGATACGGCGCAGCGGATGAACGATCAGACGGTTAATACACCAGGTGATAGCCACGGTGATCATCAGCGTAAGCAGTAAGTAAGCCGTCACAAACGTCGACAGCGCGCTCATTACGAACTTATACATGCGGTACGAATCCGCCTGTAGCACCAGATACGCCAGCGGCTGGGGATTCGCCGGGCGTTGCAGGGAATAAATAGGCAGGGAAATCTGTACCGGCAGTTCAAACAAACGGGTAATGGTCACCGGCACCGGGCGTTCAGGAATAAAGCGCATGCGCAGCGCCTGGAACTGGTTGGGCAGCACTACGTCGGCACGGCTGACCACGCCCGCAGGCTGAATGCCTTTCAGGATGGTTTCCGCGTCAACAATATCGCCTTTCAGAATGGCGGATGAGAGTGGCTCGCGCA
This sequence comes from Enterobacter sp. SA187, assembly GCF_001888805.2. Taxonomy (NCBI): domain Bacteria; kingdom Pseudomonadati; phylum Pseudomonadota; class Gammaproteobacteria; order Enterobacterales; family Enterobacteriaceae; genus Enterobacter; species Enterobacter sp. SA187. The sequence goes on along the minus strand of NZ_CP019113.1, from coordinate 1,377,761 downwards.
CCGAGCGGGCAATGCTTTCCAGCTGCGTGGCTGTGTTATAGCGGTTTTGCTGCACAAAATGAAAGAGCAAAATGACGCAAAAAATGAACACAAACAGCATAGAGACGGCTGACACCATCGCCATTTGTTTTATGGTTAATGAACGGCTGACGCGCAAATTGTTTCTCCGGAATACCCTTAACACGAAAAGTAACCTGCTGTTACCTTACCGCCGCCAGAGTATACCCTATAGCGGCATCATTAAGAGACTGTCCGGGGGATATAAGATAATTCTAGATTCCCGTTACCAGTCAGCGTAAGGCATCAGCGGTTGCGGCGGCATATCCATATCGCCCTGCCAGCCCGCATCGGAGTAGCGAACAAAGATCATCCCGTGACTGGGGGTATAATCTTTCGCCTGCTGAATATCAATACCTGCGCCTATTGACCATTTCGATGAAATACGGCGTTCCACCAGCGCATGGGCCGTATACCCGAAGCCCTGGCTGCTGCCGCCTTCGCTACCCTCATCGCGGGCATCCTGCCGGAATTCTGCCGGGATGAGATTTAAGCGCGGATAACTGGCCTGCGCTTTGGTGCGTGAGTGGGACCATGAGCCTGAGCCGCCCAGCTCCCATGACCAGTTTTCCGTGCGTTTGCGCCAGGTCACCGGCACCGCAAAAGAGACGTACTCCTGCGGGCTGTAATAACCGCCCTGACCCAGCGTATAACCGCTCAGATCTTTGTCGTAATGCCAGATCATATTGTTCAGGCCGACGGTCATGCGCTCATTGTCTTTATTGATAAGCTTGTAGTAATAGCCCGTCATCCAGCGCACGCGCCAGTTATCCTCGACGTTTTTGCCGTTCAGAGTGTCCGCATTCAGACTCGCCCACACGCCGTGGGCTTCGCCGCGATCGTAACTCATACTGACGCCACCGCCGCTGGCCCGCACGCCGCCCCAGGTTTTCCCGGTGCCGCCCCGGTTATTATCTTCATCGTCCGGATCGTATTGATAACCTCTGGCGTCCTTCTGTCCGCCAAAGGCCAGCAATGAGCTGGAGATCGGGCGGCGATGCAGGTTCAGGGTATAACCGACTGGCCCCAGATCGCTGCTGTAACTCAGCCCGCCCACCACATCAACGACATTAAACCCCATCGGCGTGGTGCCGATGTCCATGTCCCAGGTGTCATTACGCCAGCCAACCGCGACGCTTACGCCCCTGTCGCTCTGTTTTTTATCGATATTGTCACAGCCCAACTCGCCGCAGGTACCCCAGTTAGGATCATACAGGCCGTCGCTGTTCTTGCTGAAAGAACCGGCATCCATATCGATGACATCGGTGCGGAAGAACATGCGTCCGTCGGCTAACGGCGCGTCGGCCTGCAACATAGTGGTGTGCATTTTCAGATCGGAATAACCGCCCGTCCCGTCTGAGCGGCCATAATCATGATCCAGGGTGACGTTCACGTCCTGCTGGCGATACAGCTCTGCCGCATCGCTGCGCACCCCGCGCTTAAGCCAGTCATCTTTTTCATCGCTGCGCGTCAGACGGGTAAAGGTGTCGTTATCCTGCGGACGTGCCGCGGCGATCCCGGCGGCGACCATCGCATCTTTATAACCTTCCAGCGCCTGCTGCGGTTCACCCGTCGCCTGCGAAAGCCGGGCGGCATCACGTAGTACCAGCGCGCTGTCCTGCGACGGCGGCTGGGATTTTGCCTGGGGCACCAGTCTGGCGAAGGTCTGCTGCGCCTCACGAGTATTCCCCAGTCGCGCCTCAACCAGCGCCATACGCCGCTCGGTATTCATGGATAATGGCTGCGTGGCTGACGGGGAAATTTTCGCCAGCTGCGCGCGGGCTTCCATCGGGTTTTGCTGCGCCACGGCCACTTCCGCCAGGCTCAGACGGGCATCCAGATTATCCGGCTCTTTTGCCAGCACAGCGTTATATAAGGCGCTGGCGGCAGGGTAATCGCCGCGCTGTTGCGCCCAGTCGGCCAGGGTTAAATCAATGGGCGTGGACGCGGGCTGCGACTTCAGCAGATCTATCGCTGCCGGTTCATTGCCGCTGTCGCGCAGCTGATTAGCGCGGGCCAGCAGTTGATTCCGTTGCAGGCGATCCGCCAGCTCCTGAATATTGGGCGTCCACTGGCTTTTCGGCAGCGTGTTGAGATGCGCCAGCGCCGCCATGCCCTGATCTTCATTGCCGGAGAGATACAGGCCATAAGCGTAAACCTGTTCGGCGTCGTTCGGTTTTTTCGCCGCCAGATCGCGCATCTGCGCATCGCCCTGGGCGCGCTGCCCGGCGTTACGCAAATCGCTCGCCAGCCGGTAGGTGATCCACACGCTGCCCGGATCCAGCGCCAGGCGCTGACGCTGCACCTCAGCGGCCTGCGCCCAGTCGCTGCGGTTTTCCAGAGTTTCGGCCTGCTGCGCCAGACGGTCGCCCGTCATGCTGCGTTCAATGTCGTCAATGCTGCGCCGCTGGCGGGCATTCAGCGTCTGAATAAAGGCCTCAGCGCGCTCGGGCGACTGCGCCCGGTAAAGGTTCGCCAGCCCGCGTACCGCGTTACTGTTCTCGCTGTCCATCCGCAGCGCCTGCTGATAGTAGCGCTCGGCGCTGTCAGTCTCTTTTCTTGCCAGCGCAGCATCGCCCAGCCCCAGCACCGCGTAGCTGTCAGTGTTATCCACCTGCTGCGCCTGTTGATAAAAACGCGTCGCCTGGGCCGGATTATTCGCTTTCAGCGCCGCGTCCCCCTGCTGGATCAGCAGCCAGTAGCGGTTGGTCTGCAACAGACTGTCCCATTTACTGCGGTTGCTGCTTTGCGGCGCCAGCGCAATGGCTTTTTCCAGCTGCTCTACCGCGCGGGCGCGATCGCCTTTCTGGGAGTATGCCTGACCCAGCGCGCCAGTGGCTTCGCCGTCGCTCGCGTCGGCGCTGACCGCCTGTTGCAGAGCGGCAATGGCGTTGCCACCCTGCCCGGCATCCACCGCCGCCAGCCCCTGAGCACGGGCGCGAAACGCCGGATCCGCCAGCTTCTGCTGCTGTTCGGCCAGCTGTTGACGCGCCATATCGACGTTATCGCCCTCGCTGAACTGCGCCAGAAAACGTTGCAGCGCCTGTACGCTGGCGTCGCTGACGGGCAGATCTTTGATTTGCTGATACCAGATAGCGGCGGCGGCATTGCGGCTGGTGCCGGATTTCGCCATTTGCTGAAGTACCGCATAGCCTTCATCCGGGCGATTGCTGGCAAACAGCAATTGCGCGAGGGCGTTTTGCAGCTCGCCATCTCCCGGACGCCGCGCGTTAAGCGCTTTTAACTGATTGATGGCTTCATTGCGCCGGGCGGGGACTTTCGCTACCAGCACCCAGTATTCCCGCGCAATATCGCCGGTGGGCGGATGGCCGTTAAACAGCTTATCGTAAGCAGCCAGCGCCTCCTGGGTATGGCCGGTGGTGCCCTGCAAACGCGCTTCCTGCAACGCCTGTCGCCCTTCCGGGCTGGAGAGCGTCATGATATTGCGGGAATCGCGCAGCGCGCCGGAGTCCGGCGCCAGTTCCTGTAGCCTGTCGAGCTGTTTTTGCGCGCCCGCGGTGTCGCCCTGGCGCAGCAAATAACGGAAGCGCGCGGCGATAACGTCCGGGTTTGCCGGATCGATCAGCTCCAGCCGGTAGAGCGACTGGCGCACCAGATCTTCCCGTTTTGTCGCCTCCCCCAGTTGCACCTGTTCCAGCAGTTGCTGTTGCGCATCCGGCGCGGCATGCACAAGCGGCATCGCCGAGAAGCCGAGCGATAAGGCGATAAAACGTAGCGTTAACCTGCGCATGACGGACCCCGGTATCGCAATTTATTCATGGTCGCCATCAAGACGACGACGGCTGATGATGCGCAGCAGACGCCACAGCACCCAGGCCAGCAACACGACGCTCACTGCCGCCAGCACCGCCAGCAGGATCGGATGGTTTGAGAGCGCATACCAGATGCGTTCAAACCACGGCAGATGACCCACATAATAGATATCACCCACCCGCAGGCCGTTCACGCCCGATTCGCGGATCACCGTCACCGAGCCGTACATGGCGGCGCGCTTGCCGCTGTCGTTCATCGCCTCGTTCAGCAGGCTGTAGCCGCGCGGGCTGTCCGCCAGCAGGGCCACCACGCTGCGCTGATCGTTATAGGGCGACTGGAAGCCGACGATCGCCGCCATCGGGCCGCTGGAGCTGACGGCAGTCTGCGTGTCGGCCTGGCGGTCATTGACGTCCGGCACAATGGCCGGGAAGTCTGTCTGGCGCTGCGGCGTTTTCACCCAGCTTTGCGTGGCCTGCACCAGCAAGTCGATACGTTCATCGTTTTTCAGTTTTTCCGGTAAGGTGCCGATGATCAGGATATCGGCATCTTTATTCGCCAGCTGATTACCATCGTTGGTCAGGGTGACGTTCACCGCCGGGAAACCGGTTTGCGCTCCGATGCCGCCCATGGAATCCAGCAGCGTGGTGAGCTGAGCCGCCGTTGGCTGCGCGGGCAGCACCACCAGAGTATCAGAGAGATCCGCCATCCGGCTGAACGGGAAGCCCGCATTGGCAAAGGCGCGCAGATCCGGCATGGCGATAAAGTGATAATACTTCGAGAAATCAATGGTGGAGTCGTCGCCGATCACCACACGGTTTTGCACCGGCTGGAAGGTGATACAGTTTTCGATCGTACCGCCCGGCATCGGGTTCATGTACTGGAAGTCGAAGCGCAGCTGGTTCAGCGCGCCCAGTTTCAGCGCCGGAATAGACACTTCAGTTTTACCATCCAGCAGACCCTGTAGCACCGGCAGCCGCAGCAGCAGACGGTTAGTATCCTGGCTGCTGGTCAGACTGAAGGATTGCAGGAACTGGTTGTTCAGGCTGATATCCATGCGCGAGTTATCTTTCGTCGGTGGCGCGGTGTAACGGTAATTGAGGTTCATATCAATGCCGCTGCTGCGCAACAGATAAAGATCCGGCGGCAGATTCATCGCCACGTTGATGGAGGCGGGCTGTAAGCCGGTGGCCTGCAACTGCTCCTCATAGGTTTTCAGCTCGCTAAAGGTGATTGCCCGGTCGGTACGCACCCAGTTAGGCGCATCGTAAGGTTTACGCGCCAGCAGCGGTTTCACCTCGTCCACCACCACGCGGTCGCCACGGAACAGCAGGTTGCCCTGGGCAATGCCCTTCGCCGCCTGCAGGATGTCTTTGTCATCGCGCCCGAACACCACCAGCACTTTCATGAACGGGTTAGTCGGGTGGTTCATCATCATCACGGTCGGCGCGGTCACCGGCGGCACATCACGCAGGAATGCCGGACGTTTGTCGTTGGTGGCGAAGACAATGGCATTGCTGTCCGGCAGCGCGTCATAAGAGACCGGGAACTGCTGGCCGCGCCAGCCGGTGCGGGTGCCGAACCATGATGCGACAATACTCGCCGCCTGTTGCTGCGCCAGCGCCGGGACGCCAGCGAAGACCATCGGCAGGTTCAGCGGACGGTTGTCGCGCGGATCGAAGAAGGGCACCGGGAAAGAGGACAAGTCATTTTTCAGCGTCAGCTTCTGGTAGGTCATCGCCAGTGAACTGTTGCGGCCGATATCCATCCACAGGGTGCTGCTGGCCGGGTTTTCACACACATCGCGGTAATGGCCGACAAACTCCAGCCGCACACGGTTAAAATCGGTGATATAGAGCGGATCGACGGCGACCTGCGCCTGCGTCTTTTTACCCAGCTGTTCTTTGGTGACCGGCAAAACGCCCATCAGCTCATCATTCAGATAGACCTTCAGCTGCGACTGCACGGGCAGCAATGACGGCGATGGCGTGTATTCCAGATTCAGCACCGCTTTCGACACCACTTCGTCGCTGCGCATTCCGAATTCAATGCCGCCGTCCGGATTGACGCCGCGCAGGATCATGCTGCCCGGCGGCGGCGCGATCTGCGCAAAAGTCAGGGTAACGTCGCGGGTTGGCGCATTATCGGCGACAATCGGCGCATTTGCCCCGTTTACGCCCGGCATGACCTGACCCACCGGGGTGGTCTGTGCTTCGACCGGCGTCACGGGCATCATGGATTCCGGCTGCGTCGGCGCCGGCGTGGCGGCCCCTTGTGTTGCAGGCGTTACCGTCGGCACCACGGGCGCAGCCGTAGCCGCCGGACTGGCAGGCGCCGCCATCGTCATTGCATAGGGGTATGCACTTAATCCCATTACCACTGCGCACATCCAGGAAAGTTTTCTTTTCATCGCATTATCATCATTGTTGAGCCAGTCACGAACCCGGTTGCTGTACTACCACGTCCCGCTCGGGGCGGCGCGGAACGAACGACACAAGCCAGGAAACCAGTGAAGTGAGGGACCGGAAAATCATTTTTACGGACGAAGGTGCAAATTCTGCAAGGTGGCGATAGCCACGGAAACCCAGCTTGAGAATATCCATCAAACTTTCCAGCGGTTTATCTTCCGGGAAGCTGTCCTGCCAGAGTGCCCAGGTATCGGCGCGGGCAAAGGTACACTGTACAAAATCAATATGTTGACGGGTGGTCAACGGCATCAGTTGCAGACCGATTTCATTACCGGAAACGCGCGCCACCTGCGCCGGGAAGACATACTCCTGCTGGCCGCGTTTGAGCAGCAGGTTCACCTTCTGCCCTTCCAGCACCTGCGCCTGGCCGTTAATTTTGATGCCCAGCCCGCCGTCAGAGAAGTCGTGTACGGTACAGGAGAACATATGGCCATCTTCACGGGCGATGGCCGCTGGCATCGAGATTTCCACGCGATGAGCGCGGCGTAACTGTTTACTTTCCACCGACACCGCCACCGCGCCGCCGAGCACGATCAGGTTGTAGAACACCCAGGCGATACTGACGAATACGGTAAGAATTTCATTCTCCGGCCCATAGAAATAGCGCCAGACGCCCACCAGGATACCGAGGATATTCAGCAGCACGAGGAAAATGTAGGGCCGGGAAATGACCCAGTCGACGTACTCCTCCTCCACCAGCCCACCTTTGGCGGTGACGTTAAATTTACCTTTATGCGGCGCAAACAGCGCCACCATGGTCGGCGGGGCGATATACCAGGCCAGCACCGTTTCGTAAATTTCACTCCAGAACGAGTGGCGATATTTGCCCTGGATTTTGGAGTTGGTCAGGCTGGCGTGGATCATATGCGGCACCACAAAGAGCGCGATCATCAGCGCCGGGGCGTAAATGATATAGGCGTGGAGCAACAGGAACGCCAGCGGCGCGGTGAGGAACACCAGCCGCGGAATACCGGATAAGAAGTGGAACATGGCGTTCACATAACAGAGCCGTTGCGGGAGCTTCAGCCCCTTGCCCAACAGCGGGTTATCGAGGCGGAAGATCTGCACCATGCCGCGCGCCCAGCGGATGCGCTGTCCGATATGCGCCGAGAGGCTTTCCGTCGCCAGGCCCGCCGCCTGCGGAATACGCATATAGGCCGAGCTGTAGCCGAGACGGTGTAAACGCAGAGAAGTGTGCGCATCTTCCGTCACCGTCTCCACTGCGATGCCGCCAATCTGATCGAGCGGCCCGCGACGGATCACCGCACAGGAACCGCAGAAAAAGGTCGCGTCCCACATGTCGTTGCCGTCCTGCACCAGACCGTAAAACAGCGTGCCTTCGTTAGGGGTTTTACGGAAGCGGCCAAGGTTGCGCTCAAAGGGATCCGGCGAGAAAAAGTGGTGCGGCGTCTGCATCATCGCCAGCTCTTTCTCTTTCAGGAACCAGCCCATGGTCATCTGCAAAAACGAGCGCGTGGGCACGTGGTCGCAGTCGAAAATCGATACAAACTCGCCCTTCGCATATTTCAGGGCGTTGTTGATGTTCCCGGCTTTGGCGTGCTCATGGGTGGTACGGGCGATGTATTTCACCCCTACGGTCTCGGCAAACTGGCGGAAGGTTTCACGCCCGCCGTCATCGAGGATCCAGATAGTCAGCTTATCCTTCGGCCAGTCGATGCCCAGCGAGGCATAAATGGTGTTTTTCACCACGTTCAAATCTTCGTTGTAGGTCGGGACGAAAATATCAACGGTCGGCCACAGAGACATATCCTTCGGCAGCGGCACCGGCTGACGATTGAGCGGCCACACCACCTGGAAATAGCCGAGCACCAGCACCACCCAGGCGTAGGTTTCGGCAATCAGTAGGATCAGGCCGCAGACCAGGCTGACCGGATCGTTCCAGTTGAGCGTGGAGGTATAACGCCACCAGATGTAGCGACAGGAAACGGTCAGCGACAATACGATAAGCATCAGCGCCGAGAAGCGTCCGGGGATACGCCGCACCATCATTGCCACGGCCCACAGCAGAACCAGGAAGATGAACTGCGACATCGGGTTAAACGGCTGGGTGATGCACAGCAGCGCCAGAATGGCGGAAAAGGCCACGATCACACCAAGAATAATGCGCCGCAGACGCGGATGCAGGTGCGCCAGTTCTTTCTGATTATCCAGATGGCTGGTCCGGGCGCTGAAGCGCTGCGGCAGCGCGTCGAGCCACGCATGGTAGCGGGCCATTAATTGCGAGAAGCCTGCGCGACGGCGTTTGCGCGGCGCGCCTGCCGTTGCCTGTTCGGGCGTAACCATCAGCCACAGGGTTTGCAGCAGGTAACGCGCCGGATCGAGCGGGCGCGGCCGTTCGGCGCGAATATGCGGGTAAAGCTCGCGGTGGCGTTCGCGGATCGACTGCCAGCGCGGATTTTCCAGCGGCAGAAAAAGCCAGGCCAGGATCGCCCACAGGCAGCCCAGGGCGGCGCTGAACGCTGGCGCGCCGTGGCTGCGATAAAGCTGGTAGCGCGCGCCGAGGCGTTCGCTAACCGGGGGGATCAAAAACCAGGTGGAAAGACGGCTCATGCGTCACTCCCGCTGGCAGGTTGCGCGGCGTGCAGCAGACACCAGTTCGCCAGCGTCATGATCTCTTCGGCGGCCAGCGAGTCGCTGCGGTACTCTCCCAGCGGCTGTTTCGCCGCCAGACATTCGGCCATCGCCTCGTCGCGGTGAATAACCGTCGGCAACAGGTGGCGCTGGGTTTGCAGCCATACCTGATACAGATCGTCCTGCAACTGGCTGCCGATACGCAGATCGTTAAGCAGAATGTGCGTCCCCGCCGGCAACGCCTGCTGATGTAAACGCACGTGGCAATTGGTATCCGGCCTGACGAGGGTCAGCACCCGATCGCACTGTTCGAGGATCAGGCGCGTCAGCGGCGTCTGACCATGGGGCAGATCCACGAGGATCCACTGATAATGGCTTTGCGCTTTCAGGCTTTGCAGGATCGGCCCGATGCCGCTTAACGCGTCATGCAGCAGGTGCGCGTTTTCCGCCTCGCCTGCGGTGAGCTGGCCGAAGGGCAGCAGATCCAGTTGCGAGGTGTAACGTTGCCCGGCGTCGCGCCAGTCCTGCCCGTCCAGCAACGCGCGCGCCCAGCCTGCGGGCTGGGTAAAGTCGACGTTAAATGACAGGCGCAGCAGATTATCCGGGCAGGCATCAACGATCAGCACCGCTTCGCCAAGCATGTGCAGTGACCAGCCCAGCGCAGCGGTGACGGAGGTCGTACCCACGCCGCCGCGTATGCCCTGTAATCCCAGAATGGCCATTCCGGCTTCCTTATGGCAGTTGGGAGAATTCAGCGAGCAATGGCCAGCGTTTAATCGCTGCCGCCAATTGTTCCCGTTGAGAAATGTCGGTGTAATCTATTTCAGGCAATGAAAACACCCGACTGAGTGCCAGAAAATCATTCTGCCAGGTATAGTTCAGGCTTGAATCTTTCGAATTAGCGGTTTCATTATTATTCATTTTTTATCCTATCGTTTTGAATAAAAAACTGCTGGAAAGAATTTATCCACTTGCCCGGCGAAAAAAATGTGTTTACATGCTAAATCTGATGCTCTTTAATTTCAATGTTAGGTTTATTTCTTTGCTTTCGCTAGTAAACTGAGATAACTGACGATCTGCAACAAGAGGGACGCGATGGACCCCATATTTTCTATTGGCATTCACTCCTTGTGGGACGAATTGCGCCATATGCCTGCCGGAGGGGTCTGGTGGATCAACGCTGACCGCGACGACGATGCGGTAAGGCTGGTTAATCAGACCGTTGCCGCGCAGCCCGGTGCCAGCAAGGTTGCGGTGATCAGCATGGGCAAGGAGCCGAAGAATATCATCAAACTGGACGAGCATCACGGTCCGGAAAAAATTAGGCTGTTTTTCATGCCGGATAAAGAAAATAGTCTATACTCGCTTGCCCCTGATTTACTCTGTTCGGTCGATCCTCATCACCATTTATTTATCCTGCTGTGTGCCAGTAATGCCTGGCAGAATATATCCAATGATAAATTACGTGTATGGCTTGAGAATATTCATAGGTGGTCGAAATACCACAATTGTACGCTGCTGATCGTTAACCCCGGGAACAATAATGATAAACTGTTCTCCTTTCTGACGACGGAATATCGCTCATTATATGGCCTCGCCAGTTTGCGCAGCCAGCAGGATATTCATCTGTATGACGTTGCCTTCTGGTGTAACGAAAAAGGCGTCAGCGCGCGCCAGCAGCTTATTCTGGAGCCACGCGGCGACGGCTGGCAATTAGCCCGCCAGGAAGAACCCACCGTACAGCCGCGCAGCGACGAAAAACGCATTTTAAGTAATGTCGCCCTGCTGGAAGGCGCGCCGCCGCTCTCGGAATACTGGACGCTGTTCGATAATAACGAAGCGCTGTTTGAAGAAGCGCGTACCACCCAGGCCGCGACGGTCATTTTCTCGCTCACGCAAAATAATCAGATTGAAAACCTCGCGCGGCAGATCCACTCGCTGCGCCGCCAGCGCGGCAGCGCGTTGAAAATCATCGTGCGTGAAAACACCGCCAGCCTGCGCGCCACCGATGAACGCCTGTTATTAGGCTGCGGCGCGAATATGGTGATCCCGTGGAATGCGCCCCTGTCACGCTGTCTGACGCTGATTGAAAGCGTGCAGGGCCAGCAATTTAACCGCCACGTGCCGGAGGAGATCGCCACGCTCCTGACCATGACGCAGCCGCTGAAGCTGCGCGGTTTCCAGACGTGGGATATTTTCTGCGATGCCGTCGGCAATATGATGCAGAACACATTACTGCCGCCGGATGGCAAAGGCGTGCTGGTGGCGCTGCGTCCGGTGCCGGGGATCCGCGTCGAGCAGGCGCTGACGCTGTGCCGCCCGAACCGCGTCGGGGACATTATGACCATCGGCGATAACCGGCTGGTGCTGTTTTTATCCTTCTGCCGGGTCAACGATCTCGATACCGCGCTCAACCATATTTTCCCGCTGCCCATCGCCGATATTTTTTCTAACCGCATGGTGTGGTTTGAGGATAACCAGATTTCCGCGGAACTGGTGAACATGCGCACGCTGCAACCGGAGAAGTGGTCACGCCCGCTGCCGGTGACCGACGGCCCGAATCCGATCCTGAATGCGGAGCACGACGGCCGCAGCTGGCGGCGTATTCCTCAACCTCTCCGCCTGCTCAGTGAGACGACGGAGCGCTCATCATGATGACTCTCAGCGATATTATTCAGTTAGTGGTGCTGTGCGCGCTGATTTTCTTTCCGCTGGGTTACGCCGCGCGGCATTCGTCGCGCCGCATCAGAACCGTACTCCGGCTAATGTTTGTTAAGCCGAAATATGTCAAACCCGCCGGAACGTTACGCCGGGCATCCACCGTCAAAGCAGACCGAAAACATGACTAATCAATCTTATACTCCCTCTGCGCCGTCGCCGCTGTGGCAATACTGGCGCGGGCTTTCTGGCTGGAACTTCTATTTTTTAGTGAAGTTCGGCCTGTTATGGGCGGGCTATCTTAATTTCCATGCGCTGCAAAATCTGGTGTTTATGGCGTTTTTGCTGATGCCGCTGCCAAAACGCAAACTGCATCGACTGCGCCACTGGATCGCCATTCCTATCGGCTTTGCGCTGTTCTGGCACGATACCTGGCTGCCGGGTCCGCAAAGTATGATGAGCCAGGGCAGCCAGGTGGCGGGATTCAGCGCCGATTATCTGCTGGACCTGGTCACGCGTTTTATCAACTGGCAGATGCTTGGCGCGATCTTTGTACTGCTGGTGGCATGGTTGTTCCTGGCGCAGTGGATCCGCGTGACGGTATTTGTGGTGGCCATCATGATCTGGCTGAACCTGATCACCCTCACCGGCCCGGCGTTTTCCCTGTGGCCTGCGGGTCAGCCGACCACCACGGTCACCACCACCGGCGGCAATGCGGCGGCGACGGTCGCCAACGCAGGCAACAAGCCGGTCGTCGACGGTATGCCCGCCCAGACAGCGCCACCGACTACAGCGAATCTTGATGCCTGGCTGAACAGTTTTTATCAGGCTGAGGAGAAGCGTAAAACGCCGTTCCCCGCCTCGCTGCCCGCCGATGCCCAGCCGTTTGAGCTGCTGGTGATCAACATCTGTTCCCTCTCCTGGGCGGATGTGGAAGCCGCCGGACTGATGTCGCATCCGCTGTGGTCGCACTTCGATATTCAGTTTAAGCACTTTAACTCCGCCACCTCTTACAGCGGCCCGGCGGCCATCCGTTTGCTGCGCGCCAGCTGTGGTCAGCCGTCGCATAAAAATCTTTATCAGCAGGCGGGTAACGAGTGCTATCTGTTCGATAACCTGGCGAAACTGGGCTTCTCATCGCAGTTTATGCTCGATCATAACGGCGTGTTTGGCGGCTTCCTGAAAGAAGTGCGCGAAAACGGCGGCATGCAGGCGCCGCTGATGAATCAGGCCGGACTGCCGACCGCGCTGCTGTCGTTCGACGGTTCGCCGGTATATGACGATACGGCAGTGCTTAACCGCTGGATGGAGTCTGAAGAAGGTAAAAACAATCAGCGCACCGCCACTTACTTCAACCTGCTGCCGCTGCATGATGGCAACCATTTCCCTGGCGTCAGTAAAACCGCTGACTATAAAGTGCGCGCCCAGAAACTCTTTGATGAACTGGATGCGTTTTTCACTCAGCTGGAAAAATCAGGTCGTAAGGTGATGGTGGTGATGGCCCCGGAACACGGCGGCGCATTGCAGGGGGATAAAATGCAGGTCTCCGGTCTGCGCGACATCCCGAGCCCGTCGATCACCAACGTGCCGGTCGGCATTAAGTTCTTCGGTATGAAAGCCCCGCATCAGGGCGCTCCGTTGATCATCGATCAGCCGAGCAGCTTCCTCGCGATATCTGAACTGGTCGTTCGTGCGGTGGACGGCAAACTGTTCGTGGAAGACAGCGTGAACTGGGATCAACTGACCAGCAACCTGCCGCAGACAGCGCCGGTATCGGAAAACTCGAACGCGATTGTGATCCAGTATCAGGATAAGCCGTACGTACGGCTGAACGGCGGGGACTGGGTACCGTATCCGCAGTGATAAGAATTCCCTTCACCCCGTGCCGGTGAAAACCGGACGGGGTGAGGGGAGAAATCACTCCTGCTCTGCCAGCCACACCAGCATTTTCAGGCTTGCCGAATAGTAATCTTCCTGCGCGTCGATCTGCGGTTCGCCGTGCTTCACCCCAAGCGCTAAATCCCGCACGGCCAGTAAGCCGCCGCTCATATTATAGGGCGCGGTTTCGTTGGTCATGACGTTCACCCAGGCCGGGTTTTTATCGCCGCTGAACTGCCCGAACCAGTTGCGCCACGGCGTTAGCAGCGGGCTTTGCGGGTTCTGCCAGGCCACATACAGCGGAATGCGGATCGCATCGTAGCTCATGCGCGGCGGCCATTTGCTGGCAGGCTGCATTTTGCCGTCGGCATGCAGTGTGACCCAGTCAACCGGCAGCTTCGACTCCCCCCAGGCCATTTTCGCGGTCAGCGTGTTCGCATCGCGGATCAGCTCACGCCAGACGACGAGATGGCTACGCTCAGCGAACGCCTGCCATGCCGGGAAAATAAAATAGGACGGATTCAGGGTCACATCGCTATTGTGGTTAAAGCCCTGCGCGCCAGGCAGCATCACGCGATAGCCCGCGAAATTAATCACCGTATGCGCGACAATGGCCTTAGTGATGGCATCCGACGCCGCGGTATAGCGCGCATCGTGCCAGCGCGCGTCAGCCTTCAGCAGCGCCCAGGCGATCAAGGCATCGCCATCAGAGGCGTTGTTTTTATCCGCAAGGGGATCAGGCTCTACCGGGTTATAGCGCCAGTAGAACAGGCCGTTTTCCTTGTTCTTCAGCGTCTTGTTCGTCCAGGCCCAGATCTTGTCAAAGCTGGCGCGGTCATTGCTGGCGACCGCCATCAGCATCGCGTAGCCCTGGCCTTCGGTATGAGAAACGTTGTTATTGCCGGTATCGACAATACGTCCGTCCGGCATCAGAAACCGGGATTTATAGGTGTCCCAGGCAGGGCCTGCCTGGGCGCATACGGTAAATAACAGACTCACCGTCATGACTATCGCGGTAGATACGCGCTTGACCATAGTTCAACTCATTGTGGGTTGTGATAACGGAACAGAACGTCTGACAGTGAATTCAGTCGTTCGCGTTGCAACGCAACATGCGCCTCGCCGCCCTGGCCCTGAAGCCAGCTGGCGTAAAGACCTTCAAGTATTGCACAAAAAGCATGGCACCAGCGCGTTTGCTGCTCCTCGTGGCGGGAGATCGGCATCGCCTGATGGCGCAGCGTCAGGCCGGTGTCGCTGGCCTCAATATCGATAAATCCCCAGCCAAAATGACGCAGCTGCGCATTGATATGCGCCTCCAGTTCGCCGACGGTTTCAGCGGGCGGCAACGGGAACTGCGCCGCCAGGGTTTCGCCCATCTGCCGCAGGAACGGCTGGCTCTCCACCTGCCCGACATTACGCACCATACCGTCGATCATAATGGTCAGCAGATCAAACCAGCCCGGCGGCGTTTGTTGCTGCTGAAACCAGCCGATCAGCGGCGCGTGTTGACTGTTCACTGTCATGGTTATTTGTCTCCTAACAAATAGCGGAAATAGAGTCCGGCGGTGCTTTCGTTATAGTTGCCGAAGGTGTCATAGCCGACTTTCCCGCCGACGGTCATGCTTTTATTCACGTTGTAATCCACGCCCGCGCGCATGGTGTAGCCGATGCCGCTTTCCGATCCGCCTTTATAGCGATAATCACGCGCGTAGCCCAGGTCATAAAGCTCTTTCATCAGCCCCTGCGCCCCGGCATCGGTCGGGAAGTAGTCGCTGCTGTCCTGGGTATAGGACTGATAGCCTACAGATCCGCCAAGGCTGAGCTTCCAGTTGTTGATTTTCTGGCTAAAATCAACCGGTAAAGAGACGCTGACGTAGTTCTGCGGGCTGAAATAGCCGCCCTGCCCGTAGGTGTAGTAGCTGAGGTTTTTCGAGAAATCCATCCAGCTGACGTTCAGGCCGGTTTGTAGCTGGCGGTAATCGTCGTGGAACGGACGCAGATACACCCCGGCGCTGGCGTTCATGCTGGTGTTGCTGGCCACGTTTTCGCCGAGATAACTGTAACCGCCGCCGCCGACATAAAAGCCCGCGTCGCCGTCATCATAGCCAAGCTGTACGTTACCGCCGTTTTTCGTCACCCGCCCCCAGGTTTTACCCGAATAGGCGTCTTTCATGCCGACATAGGAGAGCAGGCTGTCGGTGACCGCGCGGCGTTCGCCTTTGATGATCAGCGTCAGATAATCGGTCAGCTTCGGCGACCACTGTACGCCGCCCACCAGCGTACTGAGATCCTGGCCCAGCGGCGTGGTGCCAATATCCAGTCGGTAACTTTCGCCGCTCAGCGCCATCGCCAGCTCGACGCCGCTCGCTTTCTGCGAGTCGGTAGAGGAGGTTATCTTGTTATCCAGGCTGGATTTGAAGTTCGATACGCTGAGCGCCTTCAGGCGACCGGATTCATTAAGGCTGTTCAGATTGGCAAGGCCAGTGTCGGTCAGCGGGGAGAGATTTTCCGCATTGTAGCCCTGCAAATCGGCGAAGGCTGCCGCCGTCGGATCGACGGAGTTCTGCGCATTCTCAATGGATGAGGAGATATTGCTGATGGCATTATCAATAGGGTTAGTGCCATAGCGCCGCCAGGTGTCGCCCGAGGCGCTGCCTGCGCTCAGGGTGATTGGCGTGGCGGTGAACTCAAAGCGCGACTCGCCAAAGGGCGAGCTGGACCAGGTTAACGGCGCTTTGGCTTCGGTCAGCTTGCTGGTGCCGGATTCGCCATCGCGTCCACGCACTTCCACGCCGCCCTGCATCCACATGCCGGTTTTCTGCTCCATGCTCTGCATCATGTCATCCACCTGACGCAGCGTACGCGCCTGGGCGGTTTCCACAGGCAGATCGGTGCGGGTGGTGCCCGGCAGCGTACTGCCAGGTTCACCTGCCACCTGCGCTACCTGCCACGGCAGCGTCTGGCCGTAAACCGATGCGGACGCCGTCTGCCCCGCGGAGGTACTGGTGCGCACGAAGGGGTTATCCGCCACCAGCACGCCGCCAATGGTCGGCGTCGCCGCGCCGTTTGACGCATCCAGGCCCACCAGCTTGCCGCGCGCGCTGCGCAGATAAGTCATGGCCTGCTGATGGTTGCCCTTCGCCTCTTCCAGACGGGCCAGCAGCAACATCCGGTCGGCAGAGTTATCCGCCCGCAGACCGCGGGCCAGCGAGTCGGCTTTTTCGACATTATTTTCCGCCAGCGCCACGTCAATCGCACCGACGCGCGCATCCTGGCTGTCGGTGTCGCGGGTCATCAGGTAGTCATAGACCACCCCGGCCTCTTTGTTCATTTTGCCGGTCTGGTAGAGACGGCCCATGGCGAACATCAGATCGGTATTCTGCGGATCGCTTTGCAGGGCGCGCATCAGCTTGTCATAGGCCGCCGCATAGTTACCCTGCTCGCGCAGCGCATCGGCTTCATTGATGACATAACCGGTGCGTAAGCCTGCCAGTTGCGTCGGCGTGCTGCGCGCCTGAATCTCCGGACGGGCCAGGAAACTCTGGGCTTCGCTGTTCAGGCCCGCCTTGTTCAGCACGGCGATCTGATCGGCATAATCCCCGGCGTTGCCCTGCACCCCCGCGCGCATGTTTTCCCGCACCAGCGCTACCGCGCCAGTCAGATCGCCGCTTTGCGCCAGCAGACGCGCCAGTTTACCCGCATCCACCGGGCTTTCAGGCGGCGTGGCGGTCAGGGTTTTCAGCGTGTTGGCGGCGGCAAGAGTATTACCCTGCGCCAGATAGCGCCCGGCGGTCGCCATTTGCAGGTTGTAGTTCACCCGTTTCGCCAGATCGCGCATCTGCCCGTTCTGACTGGCCGGAGAAATACGCGACAACAGCGTTTGCGCCTGTTGCCAGGCACCGTTTTCACTGGCAAACAGCGCCGCCGCATACAGCGAACTGGCTCCCGCGCCAGGGCGAGAGGCCGGGGCGATCACCGAGCTGGCTTCGCTGTCATTGCCGTTTTTTTGCAGCAGGCGCGCTAAATCGAGACGCAGCCAGGGATCGTCCGGCAGACGGGCGACGCCCTGTTGCAGCACGGCAATCGCCTGGCTGGTGTTACCGCTCGCCGCCAGCTGTTGCGCCTGACGACGGATCGGATCGCCCGGCAAGCCGGTGACCACGCGCGGTTGCAGTTTCGCCTGTAAACCGGCGGGCAGCGTGCGTAATACGGTCTGCGCTTCTTCAGCTTTATTCTGATCGCGCAGCACGTAATAGAGGTTTTCCCGCGCGGCGGCATTCTGAGGCTGATCGTTCAGCACCTCGCGCAGCGTCTGCTCCGCCTGCGGATAATCTTTGTTGTGACGCAACACATCGGCGCGGAACAGCTTCGCCGCCGTGCCGCGCTCGCCGCTTTGCTGCGCCAGCGGCGCGGATAACGCCAGCGCCTGGCTGACGTTGCCCTCTTTCAGCGCCTGCTGCGCCTGGGCCAGTTGACCATAGAAGGCGGCATCTTCAGCCTGAGCTTTACGTTCGGCAGAGGCCTCGCCCCCCTGGCTGGCCGCGCGGCTAAGATATTGCGCCGCGGCCTGATAGTCGCCGGAACGCTGGGCGATATACCCCAGCCCCGCCAGCGCATCCGCGTCTTCCGGGTTGGTTTGCAGCACCTGCTCAAACTGGCGGCGGGCATCGCTGGTGTTGCCGCTGTTCAGCGCGTTATAGCCCTCGCCTTTCGCCGCGCCGCCGATGCTTTTGCGGTAATACGCCTGTACGTCGCTGTCCTTCGGATGGCGTTGCAGGTAGTTAT
Source organism: Enterobacter sp. SA187 (assembly GCF_001888805.2). NCBI lineage: Bacteria > Pseudomonadati > Pseudomonadota > Gammaproteobacteria > Enterobacterales > Enterobacteriaceae > Enterobacter > Enterobacter sp. SA187. Next base: position 1,359,552 of record NZ_CP019113.1, on the reverse strand, counting down.
CGTAAAACTGTTCATCCCCTGCCTGCGGCCCCAGCCACAGCAGCGCCTGACGCAGGCCATCGTCCGCCTCTTTGTTGCCGCTCGCCATCTGCTCAAGCTGCATGATGCCGTCGCGGCGCGTCTCTTCGCGCCACGTCAGCATTTTGCCCAGCGCCACGCGGGCGGCGTTATCCTGCGGGTTTTGCGCCACGAATCGCTGGATCTCACTGAGCGCCTGCGGATACATGGCTTTGTCGCTTCCCATGGTCAGATAGTATTCCGGGGCGAGACTGGGCGGCGGCGTATCGCCGTTAAACAGGCTGCGCCAGGTGGCGAGCGCGGCGGGAATATTGCCGCTGCGCGCCTGCTGGCGGGCCAGCGTCAGTTGTCCCTGCGGCACCTGCGACAGCTGTTTGGCGTTATCCAGCGCCTGTAGCCCGCTGTCGTCCGGCGATACGGCCGCCAGCCGGGCGCGCCACTGCGCGGCCGCTTTCAGATCGCCGCCCTGCTGCGCCCACAGCGCCATCAGGTACAGCGCCTGGGTGTTATTGGCATCCACCATCAACACTTTCTTCAGCGATTCGTTCGCCAGATCGTCGTGAGACTTTTCATGCCAGTAATTGGCCTGGTCGAATAAGGCCTTCAGCACCGCGTCATTGGGCGCGGCCTGCGCTATCCCCGCCGTTGCCAGCGCCAGTACGCCCGAAACACAGAGGGTGGATAACGTGCGGGCGGTTTTTATGGTCATTATTTTCACTCGTTGTCCCCAGGATTCAGACGTTTACGCGCGCGTCTTTTTAGCAGCGCGTACAGCGCGAGGCCGATCACCACGCTAAAGCACAGGCCAAGCACCGCCAGCAGGCCGGAGTGCTGGTTGGCATACCAGATCACCAGCAGGTGCAGCGGCATTTCACCGCGCGGATACTGCGGGCCAACGCGGAAACTGCGCACGCCGTTTTCATTGGTAATGATCGCGGCATCGCCGCGGATCCCGGCGTTGATGCGGGCGGAGGCCAGATCGCCGTGCAGACGGGCAAGCTGCTCGTCATTGCTGCCCAGCGCCGTCACCACTGTGCGTTCACTGTTCCAGGGCGAACGGAAGCTGACAAAGCCGCGCCAGGATTCGTTCGAGGAGAAGTAACGATCGGCTTCCACGATCTCGGCGTTCCAGTCGCCCGCCATCCAGCGCTGGATTTTTTCCCACTGCGTCGGCTCGCGGACGCTGAGCTGATTGTCATGGGCGACAAAGGGCGAGGACTTCAGCAGTTCAGCATTGAAGTCATGCTGACTAAGGCCGGTCACCGCCAGCACGTCGCGATCGCGCAGCAGTTGCAGATTAGTACCCGCCGTCGGCATCCCCAGTACCACGCGGTTCTGGCTCAGCGCCGTACCGGTGGCGTTACCGGAACGGGCGGCCATGTCCAGCAGCGTCGCCACCTGGGTTTCGGTCGGATTTTCCGGCAGCAGCAGCACCGTCTCGGCGTAGTCCGCCAGTCGCGTGAACGGGAAAGATGCGCCCACGAAATAAGAGAGATTCGGCAACAGCGCGAAGTGGCGCGTGTGGCTCAAATCGATCCAGGAGTCATCGTCGATGCGGCTCTTGATGTTGTTGTTCAGCAGCACGCTGCACGGCGCGCTGGCCTTCGGCACGATATTGAAATAGAGCGACAACTGGTTATCGCCATAAATCATGTACGGCTCCAGCGGCATGTCGAACTGTTCCTGACGCGCATCGCCGCCAATCTTATGCCACAGGGTTTCCAGCGCGCCCTGCTTGTTAACCGGCAGGTTGTGCAGGAAAGTGTCATTCAGCGTCATACTCAGCCACGAGCGCTCTTCATCGATCCAGTTTTCCGACGGGAAACGGTAGCCGATGCGCAGCGGAATGGTTTCGCCATCCCACAGGAACAGATCCGGCGCGGCGCGGAAGGCGACGCGCAGGGCGTCATGCCAGATACCGTTAACGGTCAGGCTCTGATCTTTACGGATCAGCTCTGACAGCTTCACCGGACGATCGGTAGGGATCCAGCGCGGCGCGTCGTAAGCTTTGCTCTGCGGGATCGTCTGGGGTTCCACCGGCAGGCTGGCGGTTTGCAGATCAAAATTGCCGCGCGTCAGACGCCAGGCCGCCGCACGCAGCGCGGCGTCGTCTTTCCCCACCACCAGCAGCAGCTTGTAGGTCGGATTCGCCGGATTATCGATAATGGTCAGGGTCGGCTGAGCCGACTGCGGCAGCGAAACGCCGCCGATCTGCTCACCGGGATGCCCTATCAGAATGCCGTTCTGTTCCGGCAGGCGATCGCGTTGCGCGGCAAAAGAGACGCCGCGATAGTCCGCCTGAATACCCATCCACGATGACACCAGCGCCGCCGCGCTGATGGTATCTGCCGTCAGCTTCGCCGGGAACGCAAAAGTGATAGTGGCGGGCGTCATCTGCATGTTGTCGAAGAATGGACGCGGGAAGTGGCTCAGATCCGATCCAATATCCAGCGGCTGCCCTTCGAGGTTAAACGCCGAGTCAGGCAGGATGGTGACGCGGTATTTATCCGTCAGATCCCGCTGGCACATCATGGCGTCGCCATCATTAATTTTGAAACTGATGGTATTGCTGGAGACCATCAGCGCCGCCGGAACATCCAGCTGAAAGCGCGAGACATCGGATTCCGCCGCGCCCAGCGGCACCGTGCCCAGCGGCTGGCCGTTAAGCATCAGCTGCATGGTGGCGTTGCGGGTCGCCATGGCGGGTGAGACTTTCAGGTTCAGCGACAGCTGGGCGTTAGTCATAACCTGACCGACCGGCAGGGTGAAGTTCACCCCGCCCTGCAACTGGCCGCCGCTCAGTACGATGCCCTGCGGCTGGCCCATTTGCGCCACGGAAAGGGAAGTCACCACCGTCGGCACAAAGGCCGGGGGCGCAGCCGGGGCAGTATCCACCACAGGCGCGGGGAAATCCGACGGCAGCAGAGTGTCCGGCAGCGTTTCTTCCGCGTAAAGCGGCGTGATAAAGAGTGCGCTGACGATAATCGCCAGCCGGGTTAAACGTTTCATAGGCTGCCGTCCTCCGGTGAGGCGTTGAGGAGAGCACGCTGACGCCGGTTTTCACGGCGCGTTTTCCACGTCAGCCAGAACAGGTCGAACACACAGCGCATGATGGTGAGCATCGAGCGGAACGGGTTGTCCTGCGGCTTCGGCGGGTTGATCCACGCATCAGCGCGGGACAGCACCACCCGTACCAGTTCACGGCGACGTGAGAGCGGAATATCTTCCGCAAACTTCAGGCGAATAAATTCACCGTCCACGCCCATGGTGGTCACCGGAATGCTGATGGCACCGGACTGTAATAACAGCTCCACTTCTTCGATTTCATCATTTAAATGGCGTTCATCCGGCGCGACGATACGGCAGCCGCCCATCGACAGATCGAGGGTTTCGCTGCGCGACGAGATACCGCTGGCGTAATGGATCAATACCGGGATCTTCACATCGATACGGATGGTTTTCCGCGTCTGACGGGTTTCCCGCGCCACGGCAATAGCCGCCAGCAGGAAGATCAGGCTGTAGAGTCCCCAGAACACGTTGAGAGCGATAACCTTAGGATCGACGCCAAAATGGTCATGGGCGAAAGCGCGCACCAGGCCCCAGATCACCGCAATGGCGAGCAGGATCGCCACCACCAGATGCGGGCGCACGACCCGGAAATCAAAGTAGCCGACGTTCAGCAGCGCGCCTTTATCGGTAACGTTAAACTTGCCGCGTTTCGGAAACAGCATGGTGACCGCCGTCGGCAGTACCAGATGGAAGGCCAGCACCAGGTCATAAATTTCGCCCCAGAAGCTGTAGCGGTGACGACCGTTCATCCGCGAGTTGAGATAAATCGCGAGGAACAGGTGCGGCAGCGCATAGGCAAAAACCAGGCTTGCGGAGGAGTAAATGATGTTGAGGTTAAACAGCAGATACGCCAGCGGCGCGGTCAGAAACGCAATGCGCGGCAGGGCGAACTGGTAATACATCATCGCGCTGAGATAACACAGACGTTGCTGAATGGTCAGGCCGCGGCCGAACAGCGGGTTATCGACACGGAAGATCTGCGTCATGCCACGCGCCCAGCGGGTGCGCTGAATAACGTGCAGCACCAGACGCTCGGTCGCCAGCCCCGCCGCCAGTGGAATATCCAGAAAAGCGGATTTCCAGCCCAGACGCTGCATTTTCAGCGCGGTATGCGCATCCTCGGTGACGGTTTCCACAGCGAAGCCGCCAATCTCTTCCAGCGCGCTACGGCGGATCACCGCACAGGAGCCGCAGAAAAAGGTGGCGTTCCAGTTATCGTTACCCTGCTGGATCGGGCCGTAGAACAGCTGGCCTTCGTTAGGAATATTGCGGCCGACGGAAAGGTTACGCTCGAAGGGATCCGGCGAATAGAAATAGTGCGGCGTCTGTACCAGCGCCAGTTTCGGATCCGTGAGAAAACCGCCCACCGTCGCCTGCAGGAAAATACGCGTTGCCACGTGGTCGCAGTCGAAGACGGTGATCAGCTCGCCGTGGGTCAGTTTCATGGCGTGGTTCAGGTTGCCCGCTTTCGCGTGCGAGTGCTCATTACGCGTGATATAGCCGACGCCGACATCGGCGGCAAAGACCGCGAATTCACGGCGCTTGCCATCATCCAGAATATAAATTTTCATTTTATCTTTCGGATAATCAATGCACTGCGCCGCCAGCACGGTGTCGCGCACCACGTCGAGGGATTCGTTATAGGTCGGGATATAAACGTCAACGGTCGGCCACTGGTTCATATCCTCCGGCAAGGGCACAATTTCGCGCTTCAGCGGCCAGATGGTCTGCAAATAGTTCAGCAGCAGCATGATCCAGATATAGACTTCCGCCAGAAATAATCCCATGCCGAGGATCGTCTCAATCTCGGAATTAAAATGGAGGGTTTGCGTGACGCGGAAATACATATAGCGGGTCGACATTAATATCGACATCACCACCATGATCACCGAAATGCTACGTTTTTTAGAAAAGCCCATCAGGAATAAAATCCCGATGCTGATCAATCCAAAAATATACTGTTTCTGGCTGTCCATGGGCGTAATGACGACCAGCACGGCAGCAGGCGCCAGTGCCAGCACCAGCAAATAAAACAGGAACTTTTTCATAAATCGCTCTGTGGAGAATTAGAAACCAGACATCTTCGGAAGGTTATGAACGGTGCCATCGCCAACTTTCACATCAAGGATATTGGCGATCTTTTTGGCAATCAGCTCAATATCAAAGGCCGCGGCGGAGGCCGGGCTGAAATCGAAGACGGACTGTTGCGAGGCGTTCGCTTCCCCGACGCTCTCATCGCGATGCACGATACCAATCAGGCGCTCACCCAGCCGCTGCTCCATAAAGGCCGTCACGTCGCGGCTGATTTGCCGACGGTTGTCGCTCTGGTTCAGCAGAATGTAATGCCCCGCTTTGCGGTTCAGCACATCGCCGGTAAGACGGTGGTTTTCCACCTGCGGTAATAACGAGAGAGACGCCGTGTCCGCCAGCAGGGTCACCAGATGCAGATCCGCAAGGCGTGACAGCGCTTTTAATGCCGGTGAGGGGCCGGGCGGGAAATCGGCGATAATGATCAGACCCGGATAATTAAGCAGGGTGTTCAGCCCGCGGGTCAGAAAATGCTCGTCGTGCGTCAGGCGATCTTCAAAGGCTTCGCGCTGGGCTTCGGTGGCGTCACCGTAAGGCAGCACGAACATGTTGCTGCCTGCCGATAATACAAACTGGCTCCAGTCAGGCAACTCTGCCGCGCGGGCAACAAAACCGCGGCCATCGGCAAGGGGCACGCCAAAATGCAGGCGCAGCGCGTTCTGCACGTCAAAATCCAGCGCCAGCACTTTGCTTCCCGCCCGTGCCAGCGCGTAAGCAAGGTTCGCGGTCATGGTTGTTTTTCCGACACCGCCCTTGGGCGAACAGACACAGATCAACGGCATGAAGCGATCCTTTCTAACAGCGATTTCAGGGGCTGGTTCTTTTCTGCGGCCGGTTTCGTCTCTGTGACCTTTGGCGCAAACAGCTGCGCAAAATTCACCGGTGCGGCGGCAGGCGCAGGGGTAACTGACCGCAGCGGCGCAGGCGCGATGGCGACAGGCTCGGGCGCAGACGGCGGAGCCGCAGGCGTGATGGCTGGCGCAGGCGCGGCCTCGGGTTGCGGCGGGACAGACAGCTGTGAGGCCACGTCCTGGAAAAGGGAGGTCGTCACGGGCGCTGACTCAGGTGACGCGTGAGTCATAGCGTCAGCAGGCGGCGTGGTTGGGTTTACTGCGAAGATTTCAGGATTAACCGCCTGGGGAATAGCAGCAGAAACGTGTCCACCCATCGCCAGCGTCGATTCTTCAGTAGCGGGCGACAGCTGATTAATAATCGCCCAGTTCCCCTGCTCGCTACCCTGATTCTGGGAAGACAAATCCTTAAAATCGAGATGCTGAGTGCGAGTCTTATCCTTAAACCTCTGCAAATCATCATAATGGTTCATAGTTATACTCATGATTTACAAATAAAAAATATTACAATCAACCTTTAATGCTTCTTAAAAGCATTTCACTGATAAGGTGGCGTAATTAATAATAACGTGCGGGTATAATAACAGGGTGAAGCGTTAAGCTAATTTAGTGGGTGATTTTATAGGGCGTTTTTAACCCACCACTTAACGGCAGCAAATATATAAATTTTGCCCGCCAGGATGCTATCTTTTTTTGATGTCGGAATAAGTAAAGTCTTATACTTTCATGAATAACCACATTATTAGTGCAAAGTATTATCTTATCCTAAATAGTCAGTCTTTTGCATTAGTCAGGTGGTTCAAAAGAGGATTTTAAGCAGCCAGTACGGGTGCTTAAATTGCCGGGCGGCGGTTACGCCTGACCCGGCCTGGAAAATCGGTGCTGCCCCGGTCCCGGCAGGCATGGGCCGCCGGGCAGGGTTAATCAACCGTGAACAATCGGCTTTTCGCCATTCTCGTCCTGGTCCACCGCGAAGCAGGCAACCAGCTGGCCGCCGTACTCTTTCAGCTGCGGCTGCAACTGGGTGCAGGGACCGAAGCGACGAACACAACGGGCGTTAAAGGCACAGCCCGGCGGCGGATTCAGCGGGCTTGGCAGCTCGCCGGTCAGCTTGATACGTTCGCGGCGGTCGTCCGGGTTCAGGCGCGGCGTGGCAGAGAGCAGCGCCTGGGTATACGGATGACGCGGGTTGGAGAAAATCTGCTCTTTGGTGCCTTTCTCCACGCAGCGACCGAGGTACATCACCATCACTTCATCGGCGATGTGTTCCACCACGGACAGATCGTGAGAGATAAACACGTAAGACAGCCCCAGATCCTGCTGCAAATCCATCATCAGGTTCAGCACCTGCGCGCGCACGGACACGTCGAGCGCCGACACCGGTTCATCGGCGATCACCACGTCCGGATCGAGCATCAGCCCGCGGGCAATGGCGATACGCTGACGCTGGCCGCCGGAAAACATATGCGGGTAGCGATCGTAGTGTTCGGTTTTCAGGCCGACTTTCGCCATCATCGCCAGCGCTTTTTCACGGCGCTGTTCTTTGCTCAGCGTGGTGTTGATTTGCAGCGGCTCTTCCAGGATCTGGCCCACTTTTTTACGTGGGTTCAGGGAACCGTACGGGTTCTGGAAGACGATCTGGATCTTCTGGCGACGCAGCTTTTCGGCGCTCATATCAGGCTTGAGCAGATCCTGCCCCTGATAGTAAAGCTCGCCGCCGGTCGGCACTTCGATCATGGTCAGCAGACGACCGAGCGTGGATTTTCCACAGCCGGATTCGCCCACCACCGCCAGCGTTTTACCGCGCTCCAGCGAAAAAGAGACGCCGTCCAGCGCTTTCACCAGGCGTTCCGGGGCAAACAGCCCTTTCTTCACCGGGTAGTGTTTTTTCAGGTCGATAGCCTGCAACAGTGGCTGTTGCAGGGTGGCCTCATGCGTACTCATAATTCGGCCTCCCGGCATCATCGAGTGGGTAGTGACATTTAGACTGACGGCCATCGCTCAGCGTATTCAGCGCAGGCTCGTCCACGCGGCAGCGATCGGTGGCATAGGGGCAGCGCGGGTTCAGCAGACAGCCGTTCGGACGGTCATATTTACCCGGCACCACGCCCGGCAGCGAGGCCAGACGCGCTTTGTCCTGCGCAAACTCAGGCAGCGCGCGCAGCAACGCCTGGGTGTACGGATGACGCGGCGCGCGGAAAATATCCGTGGCCTTGCCGGTTTCCACCACCTGACCGGCATACATCACAATAATTTTATGGGCCGCTTCTGCCACCAGCGCCAGATCGTGGGTGATGAGGATCAGCGCCATGTTCTCCCTTTGCTGAAGCTCCAGCAAAAGTTCGATGATCTGCGCCTGGATAGTCACATCCAGCGCGGTGGTCGGTTCATCGGCGATCAGCAGCTTCGGACGACAGGCGATGGCCATCGCAATCATCACGCGCTGGCTCATCCCGCCGGAGAGCTGGTGAGGGTAAACGTCCAGCCGCGAGGCCGGATCGGGAATACCCACCTGGTTTAACAGGTCGATGGCACGCTGGCGGCGGGTTTTCTTGTTGCCGCCCTGATGCACCTTAATGGCTTCCATAATCTGGAAACCCACCGTGTAGCACGGGTTAAGGCTGGTCATCGGATCCTGGAAAATCATCGCCACTTCCGCGCCCACCAGACTGCGGCGCTCTTTTTCAGAGATGCGCTTTAAGTCCTGGCCGTTGAATTCCAGCTTGTCGGCCATTACGCGGCCCGGGAAATCAATCAGTCCCATGATCGCCAGCGAGCTGACGGATTTACCGGAACCGGATTCACCAACGATGCCAACCACTTCACCCTGCTCAACGCTGTAGCTTACGCGGTCTACGGCACGGAACGGTGTCCCTTCGTCGCCGAAGTGCACCGATAATTTATCTATATTTAATAACGCCATTTCGTAGCCCTTTACTGCTTGAGTTTGGGGTCGAGCGCATCACGCAAGCCGTCACCCATCAGGTTAAATGCCAGCACCGTCAGCAGGATCGCCAGACCCGGGAAGGTCACGACCCACCAGGCGCTTTGTGCGAACTGCAACACGTCAGACAGCATGGTGCCCCACTCCGGTGTTGGCGGTTGCGCACCCATGCCAAGGAAGCCAAGGGCGGCCATATCGAGAATGGCGTTAGAGAAGCCGAGCGACGCCTGAACGATCAGCGGCGCTAGGCAGTTAGGGAAGATATTCACGAACATCTGGCGCATCGCACCGGCACCGGCCACGCGGGAGGCGGTGACGTAATCGCGGTTCACTTCCACCATTACCGCGGCGCGGGTTAAGCGCACGTAATGGGGCAGCGCCACGAAGGTGAGCGCCAGCGAGGCGTTGACGATGGACGGGCCAAAGACCGCCACCAGCACCAGCGCGAGCAGCAGGCTCGGCAGCGCCAGCATGATGTCCACCACGCGCATAATGATGTTATCCACCAGGCCGCCGAAATACCCGGCGATAAGCCCGAGGATAATCCCGGACACCAGCGACAGCACCACCACCAGGCAGCCGACCAGCAGCGACAGGCGCGCGCCGTACATCAGACGCGACATCACGTCGCGGCCTACGTCATCGGTGCCGAGCAGATGCGCCCAGCTACCGCCTTCCTGCCAGACCGGCGGCGCGAGCAGCGAGTCACGGAACTGGTCGGCCGGGTTATAAGGCGCGATCCAGTTGGCGAAGATGGCAATAATCAGCACCACGATGATATACACCAGGCCGACTACCGCCCCTTTGTTGCGTTTAAAATAGTGCCAGAACTCCTGCATCGGGGTCATCGGCACCGGTGCGGACACCGCTTTATTTTCAGTTACTTGTGACATGATGGCCCCTTACTTCTTATGACGAATACGCGGGTTCACCACGCCGTAAAGCAGATCGACCAGCAGGTTGACGAGGATAATCATCGTCGCCACCAGCAGCACGCCGCCCTGCACCACCGGGTAATCGCGGCGTTGCAGCGCGTCGATCAACCAGCGTCCCAGTCCCGGCCAGGAGAAAATCGTCTCCGTCAGGATAGCGCCCGCCAGCATGGTGCCCACCTGTAAGCCGATCACCGTGACCACCGGCAGCATCGCATTACGCAGGGCATGCACCACGATCACGCGCATCCGGGTCAGGCCTTTCGCGCGGGCGGTACGGATGTAGTCTTCACCCAGCACTTCCAGCATTGATGAGCGGGTCATACGCACGATCACCGCCAGCGGAATAGTGCCGAGCACCACCGCAGGCAGGATCATATGCGCCAGCGCATCAATGAAGTTGCCCTCTTCACCCCAGATGGCGGTGTCGATCAGCATAAAGCCGGTCAGCGGGTTAGTATCATCAAGGAAAACCATGTCACTGACGCGCCCGGATACCGGCGTCAGGTTGAGTTGCACCGACACCAGCATGATCAGCATCATGCCCCACCAGAAGATTGGCATGGAGTAACCGGCCAGCGCGACGCTGACGGCGGTGTGGTCAAAGATGGAACCGCGTTTAACGGCGGCGAGAACGCCCACCGGAATACCCACGGCAACAGCAAATATCATGGCGCAGACACCGAGTTCCAGCGTCGCTTTAAAACGCGGCACAAACTCGTCCCACACCGGGAGACGGCTCTTAAGCGAAACCCCTAAATCTCCATGCAACACGCCCCATACATAGTTGACGTACTGCTGCCACAGCGGCTTGTTCAGGCCAAGCTCGGCCAGCAACTGCGCGTGACGCTCAGGGGAGATACCACGCTCACCCGCCATGATCATGACCGGGTCGCCCGGGATCATATGGACAAAGGCAAAGGTGAGAAGGGTGATACCGATAAACGTAGGGATGACAAGCCCCAGACGTCGGAGGATGAACTGCAACATAACCCGGATTCTCTGTAGTGACAGCGTCAAAGACGTGTCTGTATTGCTCACAAATCTTATCCTGCGCGGATACCGCTCAGGTAAAGCATTATGCCGGATGGCGCTGCGCTTATCCGGCCTACGGGTGTAGGCCTGGTCAAGCGTAGCGCCGCCGGGCATGGGGTGCGTGCGCACCCCCTGGGTTTTAATTATTCAACTGACACGTTTTCGAAGTGGTGTTTGCCCAGTGGATCAACCACATAGCCTTTCACTTCTTTACGCACTGGCTCGTACACGGTGGAGTGCGCGATGATCAGCGCCGGAGCCTGGTCGTGCATCACTACCTGAGCCTGTTTGTACAGTTCAATACGTTTGTTGTGATCGTCAGTCGCACGTGCCGGCTGGATCAGATCTTCAAACGGCTTGTAGCACCAGCGAGAGTAGTTGGAACCTTGTTTCGCCGCGTCGCAGCTGAACAGGGTGGCGAAGAAGTTGTCCGGATCCCCATTGTCCCCGGTCCAGCCCATCATCACCGCCTGGTGTTCGCCCGCCTTCGCACGCTTCAGGTACTCGCCCCACTCGTAGGTCACGATTTTGGCCTGAACGCCGATTTTCGCCCAGTCAGACTGGATCATCTCAGCCATACGGCGTGCGTTCGGGTTGTAAGGACGCTGTACCGGCATCGCCCACAGTTCAACGGTGAAACCTTTATCCTGACCGGCTTCTTTCAGCAGCGCTTTCGCTTTCTCAACGTCGTAGGTGTAATCCTTAACGTCGTCGTTATAACCCCACATGGTTGGCGGGATCAGGTTTTTCGCGGCAGTACCGGCGCCCTGATAAACGGCTTTGATGATCGCTTCTTTGTTCACTGCATAGGTCAGCGCCTGGCGAACTTTCACGTCATCAAACGGCTTTTTCTCGGTGTTGAAAGAGAGGTAGCCCACGTTCAGACCGGCCTGCTCCATCAGGTTGATTTTGGTGTCTTTCTTCATGCGTGCAATGTCAGCCGGGTTCGGGAACGGCATAACCTGACACTCATTTTTCTGCAGTTTTGCATAACGTACAGACGCGTCCGGGGTGATAGAGAACACCAGACGGTCGATCTGCGGTTTAGTACCCCAGAAGCCTTCGAAGGCTTTGTACAGAATGCGGGAGTCTTTCTGGTACTGCTGCAGCTGGAACGGACCGGTACCGATTGGGTTCAGGTCAATTTTCTCCGGCGTACCGGCTTTCAGCATGTTGTCAGCGTACTCTTTAGACAGGATAGAAGCGAAGTCCATGGCAAGGTCAGCCAGGAACGGGGCTTCCGGACGCGCCAGTACGAACTGTACGGTTTTGTCGTCCACTTTTTTCACTTCGCTAATCAGGTCTGGCAGGCCCATACCTTCGAAGTATTCATAGCTGCCGCCGGACACTTTATGGTACGGGTTTTCAGCGTTTTTCTGGCGATCAAAAGAGAACACCACGTCGTCGGCGTTGAATTCACGCGTCGGTTTGAAATCTTTGTTGTCCTGCCACTTCACACCGCTACGCAGGTGGAAGGTATAAACTTTACCGTCTTCGCTGACTTCCCACTTTTCAGCGAGGCCCGGGATCACTTCGGTGGTACCAATTTTGAATTCAACCAGACGGTTGTAGATTGGCACTGAGCTTGCGTCGTAAGTGGTACCAGAGGTAAAGAGCTGTGGGTTAAAGCCTTCCGGCGAGCCTTCTGAACAATAAACCAGGGTCTTGGCCTGTACGCTTGCTGCGACGGTCATGGCCACCAGGCTAAGACCAAGCTTCAGCATCCCTGACTTCTTCAAGGAAATACTCATTATTCTGCTCCAATGTGATATGTGTTGTTTACCCGTTGCAAAGGGTATATCCGACAGGCCTTTATTTATTTTTTACCGGTCTGGTCGGTTGTGCCCGGAGGCTATATGAGAGATGGGGAATCCTTTCACAAGGTTGACTGAGTTGCAGTGCAGATTCTCCGTGAAATGCCCCTCATGCCCTACAATCTGTCAACAGAATGTCAAAACGTCAATACAGGTAACCGGGATTTACAACGACGGTGAGAATTGGCAAACAAAGATTAAAAAAAGTGCACGCCCCTGTTTTCAGCAGGGAAAATTGTGCTACTGGTCGGATGCCAGAATAAACCGCTGCTTTTAAGTCTCACATCAGTGATTAACATTTACCCAGTTTATGAAAAATTTCTGACGGAATGATGAATATCTGAGCGATTAATACCGCGAACGTTAAAACGCACAGGTGAAAATGCTGAGCTTATCCATAAGCAACGCGAAAAAAGATTCAAACATATATAAAAAAATACGATGGAATATCTGGCAAATGCAGAGAATTATGAGCGATATCGACGCGTGATTTAAAAGTGTTATTTCCGCCGGGTGGCGCTCCGCTTACCCGGCCTACAGGAGCGGCGGAAAATGCAAAAAACCCGTCGTGTTTCCACGACGGGTTTTTAAATTTGGTCGGTGATAGAGGATTACTCGCCACGCTGTGGCTCGCCCTTCGGGTCGTTGCTGCGCAACGCTGTCTCGCTTCGCTCGGCGCGAACCTCCTCCCCCGGAGCTTCTCATCCTCCCGAACCACAGATAGCAAAAAGCCCAACCAGAAGGTTGGGCTTTTTAAATTTGGTCGGTGATAGAGGATTCGAACCTCCGACCCCTTCGTCCCGAACGAAGTGCGCTACCAGGCTGCGCCAATCACCGAATGCGGGGCGCATCTTACTGCCGGGCACCGCAACCGTCAATCCCTTAACGTAAAAAAGCCTTTCGACTGGCGATAAACTCGCCAGTCAGTTTACTTACCCGCCGATGCCTTTGTATCCGGGATGTGGCACCAGTTATTGTTCTCGTTGATACCACCATTTGGCGAGGTATATCCCAGGCAGCCCATGATGGTGTCATACAGCTCAACATGGCGGCGCGGCACTTTCATATCGGCCTGCTGCTTGAGGTGCGCGAACATTTTGGCTTTCTCCGGATTCTCCAGATACTTATCAGACATCCACACCATCATCGGCACGCGGAACTGCTCAGGCGGGGCCATTTTACGCGGCGTCCCGTGCAGATGTTCTTTCTCGTTGATCGACTCGCCATGGTCGGCGGCATAGAACACAATCGCTTTCTTATCGCGCAGCTGATCGATGACGCTATCAATAAAGTAATCGACATAGGTCACGGAGTTATCAAAGGAATTAATCATCTCCGCTTTGGTGCACTTGTCGTCCACGCTCTGACACTCCGGCGTCCACTGGGCAAAGCTGCGCGGATAACGCTGGGTGTAGTTAAAGTGCGAGCCTTTCGTGTGGAAGATCATCAAATGCTTGCCGTCAGGGCTGTTTTTCAGCGACGCTTTCATTTCATCCAGCAACAACGCGTCATCGACGTTCTTACCGCGGTTACGCGGCTCAGCGCCAATCTGCTCACGGTAGGAGATGTTATCCGCCATGGTATTGCTGTAAAACCACATTTCGCTCTGCATGGCGTACAGGTCGCTGGAGAAGCCGAGCTGTTTCAGCACCGCAAAAACGTTCTGCTCTTTCAGCGTACGCTGTGGGTTTTCATCCGCCCCGCCCTCGCGCACAAACATGCAGCGCAGGGACAGCTTAGTGGCGGTATCGCAGGAGTAACCCCGGAAGGCGACAAGATTTTTCTCCGCCGCCAGCTTCGGCGTGGTGTTGCGCTCATAGCCGAGCAGGCCCATATGATCCCAGCGGGTCGTTTCACCGATGATAAAGACCACATAAGTGTCATCGAGATCTTTCGGCGCAACGTAAGTGTATTTGGTCGCCGGGTTGATCAGCGATTTGTTATCAGAAGACTCATCCACCTGCGCCCAGGCGTACAGCCCTAACGCGGACAGCCAGTTAGACGGCAGATAAGAGTTAGCCACCACGCCGCCATAGCTTGGCATATCAACGCCGGTCGCGCGCTCTACGCTCTTTTGCTGCACTTCCAGCAGACGGATCGGCCCCCAGACCATCAAACCGGCCAGCACGACGATGGCCGCGCTACGGATGCGCAGGCCCGGCGTACGCAGCTGGCGCAGCAGCGTGAGGCGGCTGCTGTTGCTCCAGATAAAGATCAGCGGCAGCGTGCTCACGCATACCAGCCAGATCACAAACTGCATGCCCACCACTTCTTTCGACAGGTCAATGTCCGTCGTCATCACCGAGGCAACAATGCCGTAGCCGATGACCACGTTCAGGAAAGTCATGTAATAGCTGGCGCCTGCGGAAAACAGCACCACCAGCGTCGACAGCACGCGCCAGGCACGCCGTCCAAACAGAGAGAGAAGTCGAAGTAAAAAGAACGTGACTAATACCGTACCCGCCACTTCAACAATCGCAGCGAGGCCTTTCCAGATGGTAAATTCTTGCGCATATCCATCAAAGCGACGAATAAAAACAGCGGCGTTCATAAACAGACCGATGTACAACGCCAGCAAAAAACTCAGCCGTTGTTGCGTCATCGTTTTGATATATTTCATTCAAAGCACCCTGGGAGAAGGGAATAGAGAGCACCCGTGCGCAGACGATATATCTGCATATAGGCTTATCAAACGCATAAGAAGTTGATTCGATAACTTCGTGAAGCGCGGGGTAGTAGACCACAGGGGTGGAAAAAAGTGTCACCGGGAATGTGATCTGACTAAACATTTACAAAAATAATAGGTAATACGGCAGAGCTTACCGTATTACCCCTGATTCAGGAAGGGAGAAGGTTGAAGATTGCGAAGCGCCACGCAGAGCGTGGCGCAGGTCACTTAATGGTGAGTCAGCGGCTGTGAGTTGGTGAAGTATTCACGCTGCGGCTGACGAATGGTGGTGGAAAGCGCCAGGGAGAGGATCAGCAGGGCGAAGATGACGCAGAAGGTCACATAGAAGCCGCCAAACAGCGAGGCGATAATCGAGCCGCAGATGCTGCCAATACCAAAGCCCAGATAAATGACGCCGTAGTTTTTCGCCAGATTGTTCAGGCCAAAAAATTCGCTGACCAGCGACGGGAAGACCGTGATGGTACCGCCGAAGTTAAAGGCCACACAGGCGATAGCCGCGAAGAAGCTCACTTCGTTAAGCGGGGCGAACAGCAGTCCCGCCATACCAATCAGCGACACCACCTGACCGAGCGTAATCACGCGGATGCGGGACATTTTATCGGAGAGGATACCGAGCACCAGACGGCCTGTCAGGTTAGCAATGGAAATCACAGTCACCGCATTGGCGGCGGTCGCCACATCCAGATGCACCATGCCCTGAGCGATATCTTTCGCCACGCCGATAACATACAGACCGCTCATACAGGCAGTGAGGAACATCACGGCCAGCATCCAGTATTGCGGTTTACGCATCGACTGCGCCAGGGTGAAATCATTCTCCACCACGCCATTGACCATGGTCGCTTTCTGCTGCGGCGCGTCTTTCATCAGCATCGCGCCGGAAACGATCATCACCAGCACCATCGCGCCCCAGATCATAAAGGTCTTTTCCAGGCCGACGGTAGCCAGCAGATGGCTGTCGATAAATTTAAAGCCGAGGCTGCCCAGGCCATAAGAACCGATGGAGAAAGCGGAAATCAGCCCCTTACGCTCCGGGAAGAACTTCACGCAGTTGGAGAGCGTCAGCAGGTAGCCCGCGCCATCGGCAAGGCCGACCAGCACGCCCGCGCTCAGCCACAGCATCAGCAGGCTGTTGGCGTGCGCCGTCAGGAAAAAGCCGAGGCCCAGCAGAATACCGGATGCGATAGTCACACGTTTAACGCCGAAACGTTCCTGTAATTTCCCGGCTACCGAGGAAGAGAGCGCCAGCCCGAGGCTGAGCAGGCCGAAGGAGAACGCCACCTGGCTTACTGGCTCATCCAGTTTTTCCGCCAGCGCGCTGTTAAACAGACTCCAGGTATAAACCGATCCAAGGGCAAATTGCGTAATGATGGTACCGACCAGCGTCAGCCAGCGGGTCCGATTCAATGAGGATGTATTCATGGCAGTCTTCCTGCGTAAGCAAAAGGGAAATTCTCTGCCGTTAACCATAACGAAGCGCCGTTGATGCCGGATCGAAAACGGCATGAAATGCAGTGAGGACGGAATGAAATGCCTTGTAACGGGAATGAATGACAGCGGGAAAAGTCTCATCAGCAAAAAATACAGTGTAAGTTAGTACACACTATCTCTGCGAAGCTGATGATTGTTGTATAAAAAATGTAATTAATTTGTTTTAAATGCTAATTAAAAGCGCGCGCTGACGCCCATGCTGTAAAGATAGTTTTGACCGATGTCCGTATTTTCAGACTGCGACAATGAAGCATAGGCTGCAAAATGGGGATTGAGCAGCATATCCGCGCCGAGGGTCACGTCCATCCAGTTACCGTCCTGGCTGGAGGCCGATAAACGATTGAGGCCGGACTGGGTTTTCCAGATATTTTCGCCAAACTGCTGGTTGTAGCTGATTTGCGCCCACGGGCGGAGATCCCCGTGACGACTGTCCACGCGCCAGCCCACTGAGCTGACGCTGGCATGCCACAGCGGATCGGTGAATTGCAGGTTTGCCGGGCCATCGCCAAATTCATTATGCATTGATGAGGCAGAGCTGTCGTAATGCCAGACGGCCACCGGGCCGGTGGTGACATTATTCACCAGCGGAATATTCCAGCCGAGGCTCATGGTGCTGGTGGCGTCCAGCGGCGTATCATCCGGCAAATTCCAGGACAGGCCAGGCGTATTTTGCGTCGAGCGGATCCGCCCTTCGAGAATATCGTCATAACGCGGTTGGTGATCGCTGTCCCATGTATAGCGATCCGCCATATTACTTTGCGGGTCGCTAACGATATATTCTTGTTGCCACGCCTGCGCCGTCTGACAAAAAAACAGGCACACAGGCACGAGCGCCAGGCGGCAGCCACTGTTATTTTTTATCTTCATCAATGCGACTCCAGAAAAGAGCCAAAACCGGCAGTATCGTTATCATTTTGTGCGGATAAAACCCTGTATTAACTATTGTCTCTTTAAGAGACACGTCAAGCCAGCGGGATAATTTTCTTTTGGGATCTACCGCAACAATGGAAAGGAGAAAGACATGCAACGATGTGGTTGGGTCAGTCAGGATCCGCTGTATATCGACTACCACGACAAAGAGTGGGGCGTGGCGCAGTCCAGTAACCAGAAGCTGTTTGAGATGATCTGTCTCGAAGGCCAGCAGGCGGGTTTATCCTGGATCACAGTGCTGAAGAAACGGGAAAATTATCGCCGCTGTTTTTATAACTTCGATCCTGTACGCGTGGCGGCGATGCAGGGTGACGACGTAGAAAGGCTGTTGCAGGACGCCGGTATTATCCGCCATCGGGGAAAAATTCAGGCGATTATTGGCAACGCCAGGGCCTATCTGGCGATGCAGCAACAGGGGGAAGACTTTGCAGATTTTGTCTGGTCTTTTGTTGATCATCAGGTCAGGATGACCCAGGCCGCCACCCTTGCGGAGATCCCCACGTCGACACCGGAATCGGATGCCCTGTCAAAAGCGCTGAAAAAACGCGGCTTCAAGTTTGTCGGCACCACCATCTGTTACTCCTTTATGCAGGCCTGCGGTCTGGTGAATGACCATGTTACCCAGTGCTTTTGTCATCCCGGAGGCAGCGATGATCCACGAATGGTATGATAATGACCCGTCAGCGCTGCTGGCGCTGTGGCTGGAAAGCACCACCTTTGCCCATCCTTTTATCGACGCGCGTTACTGGCAGGAGAGTAAAAGCCTGGTGCGCGATGCCTATTTACCCGCCGCCAGAACCTGGGTGTGGGAAGAACAGGGTCGCCTTGAGGGATTCGTCAGCGTGATGGACAGCCGCTTTGTCGGTGCGCTCTTTGTGCGTCCTGACGCGATCGGCAAGGGGATCGGACGCGCGCTGCTTGAGCATGTCAAACAGCGCTATGCCGATCTCAGTCTTGAGGTGTATCAGAAGAATGAGCGGGCAGTGAATTTCTACCATGCGCTGGGCTTTCGTATCGAAGACAGCGCCTGGCAGGAGGAGACTCACCACCCGACGTGGATCATGCGCTGGCAGGCGGCTCAAACGCCGTCAGCCTGAGCTCAGGGCCGGTGTATTTTTCCACCCATGCCAGCGCCGTGTTCCCGGCGCAGCCGTTGCCCAGCCGCGAGCTGGGGAGATCTTTGGTCAGCACGTTAACCGCACCGTTTTTGCAGATCCCCCCGGCCGCCGGATCCAGATCCGGCCAGCCGCCCTCATGAATGCAGATCACCCCCGGACGGATCCCCTCGGTCACCACTGCGCCCGCCAGCACCTGCCCACGACCGTTCCACACGCGCACCAGGTCGCCATCACGAATACCCCGCGCCTGCGCATCCTGCGGATGCAGCGTGATGGGTTCACGCCCCGCCACCGCGTACTGCTCGCGCAGCGCGGAATAGCTTAACTGGCTGTGCAGACGGTGCGCCGGATGCGCGGACAGCACCTGCAACTGCTGCGGCTCCGCATTGCCGTGCCATTCGTCAGGCGCCAGCCAGGTCGCGTGCCCCGGACAGTCGGCATAGTTAAATGACGCGATACGCTGCGAATAGATTTCAATTTTGCCGCTGTCGGTTTTCAGCGGGTTCGCCGCCGGATCGGCACGGAAGGCCGCAAAACGCACAAACTTCGCGTTCTCCTCGCTTTCCGGCATCTCAATAAGCTGATTGGCCTGCCAGAATTCTGCGAACGGCGGTAACGTCACGCCCTGACTGGCGCCGCGCGCGCTGGCGATGTCATAGAAGGTTTCCAGCCATTGCAGATCGCTTTTGCCTTCGGTAAACCGCGCCCGCCCGCCCTGCTCCCAGCGCTCGCTGAGATCGGCAAACACCTCAAAATCATCCCGCGCTTCATCACGTGGGGCGACCACCTGCTTCATCGGCACCAGATGCTGATTGCTGTAATCGCCGGTCATGGTCAGATCGTTACGTTCAAAAGAGGTGGTGGCTGGCAGCACAATGTCGGCATGCTTGGCCGCCGCCGTCCAGTAGCATTCAGAGATCACCACCAGCTCCGGTTTTTGCCAGGCGCGGATCAGCCGGTTGGTGTCCTGATGATGAGTAAAGTTTGCGCCGCCCGCCCACCAGACAAATTTAATATCCGGGAAATGACGATCCATGCCGTTGTGCTGGTACGCGCCGCCGGGGTTTTCCAGCGCTTCCACAATGCGCGCCACCGGGATTTTATCCACCGCGTCCACGCCGCCCTGAACGCTGCCCTGCATGGAGCCGAGCACCGCCGCGCGGCGCGTCGGATTGCCGCCGTTGGCAAAGTGATAGGACAAACCAAAGCCGCCGCCCGGCAGACCGATCTGCCCCAGCATGGCGGCAAGCGTCACCAGCATCCAGTGTTTCTGCTCGCCATATTGCTGGCGCTGCATGCCCCAGCCGGACATCAGCATAGTGGTATTTTTATGGAACACTTCCGCCAGTTCGCGGATTTTAGGCGCATCAATACCGCAAATTTCCGCGGCCCATTCTGCGGTTTTCGCCACGCCATCGCTGGCGCCGGTTAAATAATCGCGGAAGATGTCGTAACCGGTGGTGCAGCGGGCAAGGAATTCATCATCCTGCCAGCCGTTTTCCACCAGCGTGTGGGCGATGCCGAGCATCAACGCCACATCGGTGCCCATATGCGGTGCCAGCCATTCGGCACTGTCGCCGAGGAAGTCGACGGTTTCCGATCGCATCGGATCGATGCAGATCACCCGCTTGCCGCTCTGGCGCAGCTGATCGAAATAAGGGATCCCCTGTTCGTCCGAGGCGTTCCAGGCAATTTTTAAAGTGTTAAGCGGGTTGGCGCTCCACAACACCACCACATCAGAATGCTCCAGCACCAGCGGCCAGCTGGTCTGCTGCTGATAAACCTCATTGCCGCCCACCACGTAGGGCATGATCGCCTGCGCCGCGCCGGTGGAATAATCCCCAAGATGGCCGGTATAGCCCCCCGCCAGGCTCATATAACGCTGCAACAGCGTCGCCGCTTTGTGCAGCACGCCGTTGGAGCGCCAGCCGTAAGATCCGGCGAATATCGACGACGGGCCATAGCTTTCACGAATACGGACGTGCTGGGCATGGATCAGATCCAGGGCTTCATCCCAGCTGACGCGGACAAACTCATCCTGACCGCGCACGCCGGTCGGTTTTTCCGGTGACGTCAGGAAGCCTTTGCGCACCATCGGGAAACGCACGCGGCTGTTGCTGTGCACCTGATCGCGCACGGCGGTTTGTAACGAATTGGGATGGGCGGTCGGCAGGGCACCGCGCGATGACAGGACGTTTTCGCCGTCGGTTTCTACCAGCATCGGCCCCCAGTGGGCTGCCGTGAGAATGGTTTTTGTGGATGAGTGTGCCAAAACGTATGCTCCCTGATGTCTGATGCAGGTGTGTCGGTCGCTCATGCGCCGCTCAATGTTATTTACAAAATTCAGAATCTTTCCGGAAGTTTCTAACGATCATCAGGTCATAATCAACCGCGATTATCGCTGTGCATAGAATTAAAAATTATTAAGGAAATTCGATGAAGAAAAATGTCCTTCTCATTGTGGCTGCGGTTTGCGGCGCACTGGCTGTTTCAGGCTGCACCACCAACCCTTACACCGGTGAGCGCGAAGCCGGTAAATCAGGCATTGGCGCAGGCATTGGATCGCTGGTCGGCGCGGGCGTCGGCGTACTCTCCTCCTCGAAAAAAGACCGCGGCAAAGGGGCGCTGATTGGCGCGGCGGCCGGTGCAGCCCTCGGCGGCGGCGCGGGCTATTACATGGACGTGCAGGAAGCGAAACTGCGGGACAAAATGCAGGGAACGGGCGTTAGCGTGACGCGAAATGGCGATAACATCGTGCTGAACATGCCGAACAACGTGACCTTCGACAGCAGCAGCGCAACCCTGAAACCGGCAGGTGCCAATACCCTGACCGGCGTGGCGATGGTACTGAAAGAGTACCCAAAAACCGCGGTTAACGTGGTGGGTTACACCGACAGCACCGGCGGCAAGGATCTGAACATGCGTCTGTCGCAGCAGCGTGCCGATGCGGTTGCCAGCGCGCTGATCACCCAGGGCGTGGAAGCGAACCGTCTGCGTACTACCGGCGCAGGCCCGGCGAACCCGATTGCCAGCAACAGCACGGAAGAAGGCAAAGCGCAGAACCGTCGCGTGGAAATTACCCTGAGTCCGTTGCAGTAATCCCTCTGTTTACCCCCTCGCCTGCAGGCGAGGGGTATTCCGCGTAAAATATGTTAATCTCCGCAAAGTTACCCCAGGAGACGGACATGAACGCAAAGGCAGCGCGCCCGACAATCAGCGACGTCGCGAAAGCGGCAAAAACGGGTAAAACCAGCATTTCACGTTATCTGAACGGTGAAAAGCATCTGCTTTCAGAGGCTCTGCTGGCCCGCATCGAAAACGCCATTGCCGAACTTAATTACCGTCCCAGCCTGATGGCCCGCGGCCTGAAACGCGGCCGTACGCGGCTGATTGGCCTCATCATCGCCGATATTACCAATCCCTATTCCGTGAACGTGCTGAGCGGTATCGAAGCTGCCTGCCGTGAGAAAGGCTTTACGCCGCTGGTGTGTAATACCAATAACGCCCTCGATCAGGAGCTGCACTATCTGGATTTGCTGCGCAGTTATCAGGTGGAGGGGATCGTGGTGAATGCCGTGGGAATGCGCGAAGAGGGGCTGAACCGCCTGCAACAATCGTCGCTGCCCATGGTGCTTATCGACCGTAAAATTCCGGACTTCGCCTGCGATGTGGTCGGGCTGGATAACATCCAGGCCGCCACCACCGCCACCGAACATCTGGTGGAGCAGGGATTTGAAGCGCTGCTGTTTCTTAGTGAACCTCTCGGCACGGTGAATACCCGCCGTGAGCGTCTGAACGCCTTTCATGCCACCCTCGCCCGCTATCCCGGCGTCATTGCGGAAGATGCTGAAGTTGTGCTGCATGAAGCCGGGCAAATCGACAACAGGCTGCGCCAGTTTCATACCCGTCACCGGGGCATGCGCAAAGCGGTGATCTCTGCCAACGGCGCATTAACGCTCCAGGTTGCCCGCTCGCTGAAGCGCATTGGCCTACACTGGGGCAGCGACATCGGTCTGCTCGGTTTTGACGAACTGGAGTGGGCAGAGCTTGCGGGCGTCGGCATCACCACCCTCAAACAGCCTACCTGGCAGATTGGCTACGCCGCCGTCGAGCAGGTGGTGCGCCGCATCGACGGCACCGACAATACCGTGCATGAACAGGTCTTCTCCGGCGAACTTATCGTTCGCGGCTCCACCGCCCGCTGATTCCCCTTCGTGATGACGATCATGCTTTGGCGATCCTGACCTTTCATTTGGAACCGGTTCCATCTAGCTTAAACAGAAGCCAACAGGCATTTGTTCGGGAGCCGGGAAATGAAAAGAAAAATTATCGTCGTCACTGCCGCTTACGGCCACGACCGTATTCAGTCGCTGGGCGGTCAGGCTGCCGTGCTGCCGTTTATTGCGGCGGCAGGCGCAGACGGCGTGGAGATCCGCCGCGAATTGTTCACGCCTGATGAACTGAACGCCCTGCCTGCCCTGGCCGCCGACATCGAATCCCATAACCTGCTGGCCTGCTACTCCGCGCCGGAGCCGCTGTGTCTGTTTGACGGCACGCTGAACCCCGAACTGCCCGCTCTGCTTCAGGAAGCGCGCACCTTAAACGCCCTGTGGCTGAAAGTCTCTCTCGGGCATTTCCAGCACAAATCCGCGCTGGAGTTGCTGCGCGGCTGGCTGGCGGACAGCGGCATGACGCTGGTGGTGGAAAACGATCAGACCGATTGCGGCCAGCTTGCGCCGATGCAGCGTTTTAAAGCCGCCTGCCGGGTGCTGGATCTGCCGGTCACCCTGACCTTCGATATGGCGAACTGGTTGTGGGTCGGCGAATCGCCGGAAGAAGCGGCCCGCCAGCTGGCCCCCGCCGTCAGCTATATCCATGTGAAAGCCGCTATCGCGCATCATTACCATTATCGCGCCATTGCGCCGGATCAGGCCGACGGCCGCTGGGCGGAACTGCTGAATCAGCTTCCCGCCGACGTGCCGCGCGGCATTGAGTTTCCACTGGAAGGCCGCGATCTGACCGCCGTCACGCGCCGCTATGTCAATTTATTACGTGAGGAGTAACGCCATGCATCATGCGCTGGATGTCATCACCATCGGCGAAGCCATGGCCATGTTTGTCGCCACCGAAACCGGCGACCTGGCCCGGGCGGAGCACTTTTTTAAACGCATCGCGGGCGCTGAGCTGAACGTCGCCACCGGCCTTGCGCGCCTCGGCATGAAAGTCGCCTGGGTCAGCCGCGTCGGCGATGACAGCTTCGGGCAGTTCGTGCTGAATTCGCTGGAAAAAGAGGGCATCGGCACCGGCGGCGTCACTATTGACGGGCGGTACGCAACGGGTTTTCAGCTGAAATCTAAGGTTGAAAATGGAACCGATCCCATCGTGGAGTATTTCCGCAAGAACTCGGCGGCGAGCCATTTGTCGCTGGCAGATTTCGACGAAGGCATGTTCACCAGCGCGCGCCATCTGCATCTGAGCGGCGTGGCGGCGGCCTTGTCGTCTGATGCGTATGCCCTGCTGGATCATGCGGCGGGCGTGATGAAAGCGCGCGGCAAAACGATCTCTTTCGATCCTAATCTGCGGCCAGTGCTGTGGAAGAGCGAAGCCGAGATGGTCGAGAAACTCAATCACCTCGCGTTCCAGGCCGACTGGGTGCTGCCGGGGCTGAAAGAGGGCGTCATCCTTACCGGCCAGCAACACCCGGAAGGCATCGCCGATTTCTATCTGTCACGTGGTGTGAAAATCGTGGTGATCAAAGCCGGCTCTGACGGCGCGTGGTTCAAAACCGCCGACGGCGAGCAGGGGGCGGTGGCGGCGATTAAAGTGGATAACGTGGTGGATACCGTGGGCGCAGGCGATGGCTTTGCGGTCGGCCTGGTCAGCGCGCTGCTGGAAGGCCGCTCACTTAAACAGGCTATCGATCGGGGAAATAAAATCGGCTCACTGGCCATTCAGGTGCAGGGAGACAGCGAAGGATTGCCAACGCGGGCACAGCTTAACGAGGGGTAAAGCGCCCCTCTTTATCATATTTGAACCTCAGTACCCTACAATGCCAGAGGCAACCCTATGAAAAGTCCGACTAATGCAACAAAACGCTGGCTGTACATTATGCCGATTGTGTTTATCACATACAGCCTGGCTTATCTGGATCGCGCCAACTTTAGCTTCGCTTCCGCGGCAGGCATCAATGACGATCTTGGCATCACTAAAGGCGTCTCATCGCTGCTGGGCGCACTGTTTTTCCTCGGCTACTTCTTCTTTCAGATCCCCGGCGCAATGTACGCTGAACGCCGCAGCGTGCGGAAATTGATCTTTATTTGTCTGATCTTATGGGGCGCCTGCGCCTCGCTCACCGGCGTGGTAAATAATATTCCGGCGCTGGCGGCGATCCGCTTTATTCTTGGCGTGGTGGAAGCGGCGGTGATGCCCGCGATGCTGATTTATATCAGCAACTGGTTTACTAAATCAGAACGCTCGCGCGCCAATACCTTCCTTATTCTGGGTAACCCGGTCACGGTGTTGTGGATGTCGGTGGTGTCCGGCTACCTGATCCAGTCTTTCGGCTGGCGCGAAATGTTCATTATTGAAGGCGTACCGGCAGTGCTCTGGGCATTCTGCTGGTGGGTGCTGGTCAGGGATAAACCGTCGCAGGTGTCATGGCTGGCGGCAGAGGAAAAAGCCGCGTTGCAGGCGCAGCTGGAGCAGGAACAACAGGGTATTAAAGCGGTGCGTAATTACGGCGAAGCCTTCCGTTCGCGCAACGTGATCCTGCTGTGTATGCAGTATTTTGCCTGGAGTATCGGCGTGTACGGCTTTGTGCTGTGGCTGCCGTCCATTATTCACAGCGGCGGTGAAAATCTCGGTATGGTGGCGGTCGGCTGGCTCTCCTCGGTGCCTTATCTGGCGGCGACCATTGCGATGATCCTCGCCTCATGGGCGTCGGACAAAATGCAAAACCGTAAACTCTTTGTCTGGCCGCTGCTGTTGATCGCCGCCTTTGCCTTTATCGGCTCCTGGGCCGTAGGGGCGAACCATTTCTGGGTTTCCTATACGCTGCTGGTGATTGCCGGGGCGGCGATGTATGCGCCTTACGGCCCTTTCTTCGCCATTATCCCGGAAATGTTGCCGCGTAATGTCGCGGGTGGCGCGATGGCGCTGATCAACAGTATGGGCGCGCTTGGCTCTTTCTTTGGCTCCTGGTTCGTGGGTTATCTCAACGGATCGACAGGCAGCCCGGCGGCATCGTACATCTTTATGGGGGTGGCGCTTTTTGTCTCGGTATGGCTTACTCTGATTGTTAAGCCTGCTAATAATCAACAGATTCCGGCGGGCGCGCGCCACGCATGATGCGCCTGACGACCCGCTATTACTGATTTGGGAGAACCGCATGAAGCCGTCCATTATTCTGTACAAAGCCATGCCTGATGATCTACAAAAACGTCTGGAAGACCATTTCACCGTCACCAGGGTGCCGAATCTGCATCCGGAGACGGTGCAACAACATGCAGAGGCATTTGCCAGTGCGGAAGGTTTGCTGGGTTCAAGCGAGAAAGTCGACGCCGCGCTGCTGGAGAAAATGCCGAAGCTACGCGCCACGTCGACCATCTCGGTAGGCTATGACAACTTCGATGTGGATGCGTTAAACGATCGTAAGATCCTGCTGATGCATACGCCTACCGTGCTGACCGAAACCGTGGCCGATACCATGATGGCGCTGGTGCTGAGCACAGCCCGTCGGGTGGTGGAAGTGGCGGAGCGCGTAAAAGCAGGCGAATGGACAAAAAACATCGGGCCGGACTGGTTTGGCATCGACGTGCACCATAAAACGCTGGGCATCGTCGGCATGGGCCGCATCGGTCTGGCACTGGCGCAGCGCGCGCACTTTGGTTTCGGCATGCCGATCCTCTATAACGCCCGCCGTCATCATACGGAAGCGGAAGAGCGCTTTGGCGCGCGTTACTGTGAACTGGATGCCCTGCTGGAAGAAGCCGATTTTGTCTGCCTGGTGCTGCCGCTAACGGATGAGACGCACCATATGATCGGCGCGGATCAGTTTGCCCGCATGAAATCCTCGGCGATCTTTATCAACGCCGGTCGTGGCCCGGTGGTGGACGAGAAAGCGCTGATTGCAGCGCTGAAGAACGGCGAGATCCATGCTGCGGGTCTGGACGTTTTCGAACAGGAGCCGCTGCCGGCAGATTCGGAACTGCTGTCGCTGCCGAACGTGGTCGCCCTGCCGCATATCGGTTCCGCCACCTTTGAAACGCGTTACAACATGGCCGCCTGCGCGGTGGATAATCTGATCGACGCGCTCAATGGCAAAGTAGAGAAAAACTGTGTGAATCCGCAGATCGCGAAATAGCCGGAAGCCAGAAAAGAAAAAACCCCGCATGGCGGGGTTTTTTTTAGAAAGCGTGCTTTAAACGGAAGCGATTACAGGCTTACAACGTTACCAGCAGACGGGCCTTTAGCGCCGCTTTCGATGGTGAAGGACACTTTCTGGCCTTCATCAAGGGATTTGTAGCCATCGTTCTGGATAGCAGAGAAGTGTACGAACACATCTTTAGAGCCATCGTCAGGAGTGATGAAGCCGAAGCCTTTGTCAGAGTTGAACCATTTTACCAGACCAGTCATTTTACCAGACATAGAGATTACCTTTTTAATTAAGTTTGCCTTCCGGCGCTACGGCGTGCTTTACAGATTTTAAGCGATAAAGGAAAGCTCTCAACGAAGGGTATCTATGGATAACTCCTGGAGGGACTGCTTTATAAAGTGCTTTAGGTCTGTACGTCAAACCGGGGAGCATTAACGCATTATCCCGGAGGCTTAGCAAGACTTATTTCAGCCGTCCACAAGGCCAGGGCCTCAGCGAAGCGGCGGATCCCCCCGCTTTTTGGCGGGGGGACGAAACGCTTATTGCGTCGCGTTAACGGCAGCGGTCCAGGCTTGTGTAAACGCCTGATGCTGCGACGCCAGCGGCCCAATCAGCGAGTTATACTGGCTGGCCTGCTGGGAAGTCGGGAACTGGATCCCGTTAGCAACAAAGCTCACCTGTGTGTCCTGCTGGGCAATAAAATCACCCACCTGAACCAGTTGCTGCGTAAAGATTTGTGCAGCCGGGATCAGCGGTTGCAGCGCGTTTGACGGCGCGGTAACCACTTTTTGATAAGCCTGGTCATAAACCGGCTTCAAATCATCGGCCTGTTTCAGCGCGGCACGAGAAGAATCCGCCTGCATTTTTGCATTCTGCAACTGCTGGCTCAGCACGCCTAACGACCCGTTTGCCTGACGCAGCGGTTCGCGCTGGGTCATGTAATCCTGCGGCACGCGAATGGCATTCACGCTGTCTACAACCGGACGCAGACCCGCGTCCATCGCCTGATTCACCTGCTGGGAATAACCATAAAGAATGGCGTAATCCGATACAAAGGGACCAAACTGTTTTTTCTGATCCGCGGTCAGGGTAGGCAAACGCTCACCGCTGCGCATCACTGTATTTTGCAGAAAATCGATAAACGCCTTGCGCTGATCGCCTTCTTTATCAAAACACCCACTCAGGCTAACCACCATTAATAACGCCGCAAGAGGCGCAAACCAGCGAGAGCAGGACTTTCCTGTCGCCATTTTATTACTCCTTTCACCCAAAAAAGCGCACACCGGCACACACGTGCCCGACGCTGACAAGGATAGTCCAGGTCGGCTTTGCAAGATACCCTTTCCTGACATTCTTGTCAGGGAAAGCCCCGCATCGGAATTGCTCTGCGGCCCCCGCTACGCTTAGTGCGTACCGGCAATGCTTAGTATTTTTTTTGCTGATCATTTACAAAAGTCTACAGCTAAAAACCAGGGCTTAATGATCAAGGCATTAAAGAGAGCCTGGACAAGAAAAAAGGTATTTTTAGTATATAAAGGTCCATTACCTGACAATTAATCACTCTCGCAACCATCCAGAATAATATTTACCGACTACTCTTAAATGGCTCGTTGTCGTTTACGATCACGCCTTGTGATTTATGAGGAGTTCTCAATGGAATATAAAGATCCTATGTTTGAACTGCTTAGCAGTCTGGAACAAATTGTCTTTAAACACGATGTATCGCAACAAACTATCACGTTGAATCAAAAACCTAATCCTTTCAGTGAGTTTGAGCAGCTGCGTAAAGGTACCGGTCTGAAAAACGATGATTTTGCCCGGGTAATGGGTGTGAGCGTGGCGATGGTTCATGAATGGGAGTCTAAAAGGGTAAAACCCTCCCCGACTGAACTGAAGTTGCTGCGCCTGCTCCAGGCCAACCCAAGATTAAGTAAGCAATTGATGGAATAATTTTTTGTACTTTGTACCTGAGGTGTTCCTGAAAGTTTAAACCCGCCAAATGGCGGGTTTTATGTTTTGTGCCGGGTGGCGCTACGCTTACCCGGCCTACAAAATAAATGTAGGTCCGGCAAGCCTGCGCCGCCGGGCAATGAGACTTACTGCAACAGCGAAATATCCGCGACCTGCAGGAACAGCTCACGCAGCTTCGCCAGCAGCGTCAGGCGGTTGATACGCACCTGCGCGTCTTCGGCATTCACCATCACGCTTTCAAAGAACTCATCCACCGGCTCGCGCAGCGAGGCCAGCTCGATCAACGCGTCCTGATAACGGCCTTCAGCGAAGACCGGCTGCAGCTTATCGCGCATCACCGCCACCTGCATGGCAAGGCGGATTTCCGCATCGTCTTTCAGCACCGAGGCGTGAACGTTATCGTTCAGCGGCTCGCTGGATTTCGCCAGGATGTTGGAGACACGTTTGTTGGCTGCCGCCAGCGCCGCCGCTTCGGAGAGCGTACGGAAGTGGGACACCGCCTTCATACGCGCATCGAAATCAGCCGGACGGGTCGGACGACGCGCCAGCACCGCCTGAATGGTATCCACGCTGTAGCCTTCATCCTGATACCAGGCGCGGAAACGACCCAGCATAAAGTCGATGACGTCGTCAGTAACGTTAGCGTTAGTCAGCTTATCGCCATACAGACGCACGGCTTCTTCGGTGAGGGTTTGCAGATCGAGAGAAAGGTTTTTCTCGACGATAATACGCAGCACGCCCAGCGCGGCACGACGCAGCGCAAACGGATCTTTGTCGCCTTTCGGATGCTGACCGATACCAAAGATACCCGCCAGGGTGTCCATTTTATCGGCAATCGCGACGGCGCAGGCCACCGGGTTGGACGGCAGCGCATCACCGGCAAAGCGCGGCTGATACTGCTCTTTCAGGGCCACGGCAACGTCTTCCGCTTCGCCATCGAAACGTGCGTAGTGCATGCCCATCACGCCCTGGGTGTCGGTGAACTCAAACACCATGTTGGTCATCAGGTCGCACTTGGAGAGCAGACCGGCACGTTCAGCATGGCTGACATCCGCGCCAATCTGACCGGCGATCCAGCCCGCCAGCGCGGTGATGCGGTCAGTTTTGTCGCGCAGCGTGCCGAGCTGTTGCTGGAACAGTACGGTTTGCAGACGCGGCAGATTATCTTCCAGGCGCTTTTTACGGTCGGTATTAAAGAAGAATTCCGCATCCGCCAGACGCGGACGCACCACTTTCTCGTTACCGGAAATAATTTGCTGCGGATCGCTGGACTCGATGTTCGCCACAAAGATGAAGTTCGGCAGCAGTTTGCCGTCCGCCGCGTAAACCGGGAAGTATTTCTGGTCACCCTTCATGGTGTACACCAGCGCTTCGGACGGTACGGCGAGGAATTTCTCTTCGAATTTCGCGGTCAGCACCACCGGCCATTCCACCAGCGAGGCCACTTCTTCCAGCAGGCTTTCGCTGAGATCGGCAATGCCGCCAATCTTACGCGCCGCTTCTTCAGCGTCCGCTTTAATTTTGGCTTTACGGGCTTCGTAATCCGCCATCACTTTGCCGCGCTCCAGCAGGATCTGCGGATACTGATCGGCATTGTCGATGGTGAATTCCGGCTCGCCCATAAAGCGGTGGCCGCGGATCACGCGATCGGAGGTGATACCGAGGATCGTCGCCGGGATCACTTCATCCCCCAGCAGCAGAGTCAGGGTATGAACCGGACGCACGAAGTGTACGTCGCTTGCGCCCCAGCGCATCAGTTTCGGGATCGGCAGTTTAGCAAGGGAGGTCGCAATCATGTTCGGCAGCAGCGTCTGCACGCTTTCGCCTTTCACATGGGCACGATAAAGCAGCCATTCGCCTTTATCGGTGGTCAGACGCTCCGCCTGATCAACGGTGATGCCGCAGCCGCGCGCCCAGCCTTCAGCCGCTTTGCTCGGTTTACCTTCCGCATCAAAGGCCTGAGCAATCGCCGGGCCACGTTTTTCAACTTCACGATCCGGCTGCGCCGCCGCGAGGCTGGCGATTTTCAGCGCCAGACGGCGCGGGGCGGCGAACCACTCCACGTTACCGTGGGCGATGCCCGCGGCATCCAGTTCCGCCGTCACGTTCGCAGCAAAGGATTCCGCCAGGCTGCGCAGGGCTTTTGGTGGCAGCTCTTCAGTGCCGAGTTCCACGAGAAAAGTTTTTTCAGACATGGCCGCCTCTTATTTATTTCGGTTGCACATCGGGAAGCCAAGGGCTTCACGGGACGCGTAATAAGCCTCTGCAACGGCTTTGGTCAGCGTGCGAATACGCAAAATGTAACGCTGACGTTCAGTCACGGAGATGGCTTTGCGCGCATCCAGCAAGTTAAAGCTGTGGGCGGCCTTCAGAATGCGCTCGTAAGCAGGCAGCGGCAGCGGGGTTTCCAGCGCCAGCAGCTGCTGCGCTTCTTTTTCATACTGCTCGAAGCAGGTGAAAAGGAAATCGACGTCAGCGTATTCGAAGTTATAAGTGGACTGTTCCACTTCGTTCTGATGGAACACGTCGCCGTAGGTGGTTTTACCCAGCGGGCCGTCGCTCCAGACCAGGTCGTAAACGCTGTCCACGCCCTGAATGTACATGGCCAGACGTTCCAGGCCGTAGGTGATCTCACCGGTAACCGGTTTGCATTCCAGACCGCCCACCTGCTGGAAGTAAGTGAACTGCGTCACTTCCATGCCGTTCAGCCACACTTCCCAGCCCAGACCCCAGGCGCCCAGCGTCGGGTTTTCCCAGTTATCTTCGACGAAGCGAATGTCATGGATGGTCGGATCCATACCCAGTTCTTTCAGGGAACCGAGGTACAGCTCCTGGATATTGTCCGGAGACGGCTTAATGACCACCTGAAACTGGTAGTAATGCTGTAAGCGGTTCGGGTTTTCGCCATAGCGACCATCGGTCGGACGGCGGGAAGGCTGCACATAGGCGGTCGCCATAGGCTCTGGCCCCAGCGCGCGCAGGCAGGTCATCGGGTGTGAGGTGCCGGCGCCCACTTCCATGTCCAATGGTTGAACAATGGTGCAGCCCTGGCGAGCCCAGTAATCCTGTAAGGTCAGGATCAGGCCCTGGAAGGTCCTGGTATCAAACTTTTGCATAATATTTCGTGCTGGATACGGTGGATTTAAGGAAGTCGCCAGTATACCCGTTGACCGCAAGATATACAGTACGAAACGGGGTTGTTTAGGGAAAATTGGGTTTGTGGCGTGGCCTTAGCGCATGGAAAGGTGCAAAAACTGACCGTCGGGATCGAAAGCGCAAACAAAACGTTCTTCACGGGGCGTATAGCCGCGCACTTCATAACTCGCCTGAAATTGTACAAAGCCGGTGACTGCAATATTCTGCGCCCCGGTATTATAGCGGTGAGCGGCGTTCTCTTTGCACAGTTGCTCCATGGACAACGAGCGGGCCGGGCTGACCTTCGCCTGCTGCGCTTTTTGTACGCTCTGCCCGTCAGGGCTGCTACAGCCGGTCAGTAAGAGTAATAATGCTGGAAATACATACTTCATCATCATTTTTATCGCCGCCATGTTATCTGGCTATTATTTTTAATAAGAGGGAGCAGGCTGATTGCGCTGTTAAATATATTGCAAACACAGCATGGCAGGTACAAGCGCAAGCCGGGAAACTCGGAATTATCCAGTGAGAACACGCTGGCAATCGCGAGTCAGAGCCTGTTTAAGACGGAAATCGGGGAACGAATGCAGTCAAAAATTAACTGGATAGACAATCTGCGGGGCATCGCCTGCCTGATGGTCGTGATGATCCACACCACCAGCTGGTATATCACCAACGCGCAGAGCGTCAGCCCACTGTACTGGGATATGGCCAATATCCTCAATTCCGCGTCGCGGGTCAGCGTACCGCTGTTTTTTATGATTTCAGGCTATCTGTTCTTTGGTGAACGCAGCGCGCAGCCGCGCCATTTTTTGCGCATCGGCCTCTGCCTGCTGTTCTACAGTCTGGTGGCGTTTCTCTATATTACGTTTTTTACCTCGATAAACGGCGAGCTGTCGCTGAGAAACCTGCTGCAAAAGCCGGTGTTTTATCACCTGTGGTTTTTCTTCGCCATCATTGTGATTTACCTGCTGTCGCCGCTGATCCAGGTGAAAAGCGTGAGCGGCAAAATGCTGCTGGCGCTGACCGTGGTGATTGGCGTAGTCGCCAACCCTAATACCCTGTCGCTGAAAACCGGCGGCGTGGAATGGCTGCCGGTGAATCTGTACATCAACGGCGATACCTTTTACTACGTGCTGTACGGCATTCTCGGGCGCGCCCTCGGCATGATGGATACGCAGCGCAAATATGTGAGCGGGCTGTGCGCGGCGCTGTTTATTGCCGCAGTGTTTGTCATTTCGCGCGGCACGCTGCATGAACTGCGCTGGCGCGGTAATTTCGCCGATACCTGGTATCACTATTGCGGCCCGATGGTGTTTATCTGCGCCATCAGCCTGCTTACGCTGGTGAAAAACACGCTCAATACCCGCGTTCTGCCGGGTCTGGGGCTGATCTCGCGGCATTCATTAGGCATTTACGGCTTTCACGCGCTGATTATTCATGCGTTACGCACGCGCGGGGTGGAGATAAAAAGCTCGCCGCTGCTGGATATGCTGTGGATCTTCGCCGCCGCGCTGGTATGCAGTTTAGCGCTGTCGATGCTGTTGCAGCGCCTCGATAGCCGTCGCTTTGTCAGCTGATGGCCCGCTGGCGGGCGCGGTGCAGCTGCCGCGGAGAGGAAAATCCCGCGGCCTGCGACGCGTGTTCGACACCGCGCCCCTGCACCAGCCACTGCTCCGCCACCGCCAGCCGCAGCTGTTCCAGGTAGTCGCGCACGCTGATGCCCAGATGTTGCTGGAACAGCCGCGTCAGGTGACGCGGGCTGACGTGCGCACAGGCGGCAATGTCCACCAGCGACCAGGCTTTTTCAGGTGCATTCGTTAACGCATCCTGCGCCCGGTGGATCGCCGGATGCAGATGATTACGATAGCGCAACCAGGGCGACAGCTGTGGATCGTCCCCCGAGCGGCGAAACCACACCACCATCTCCCGCGCCACGGCCAGCGCCGTTTCCGGCCCGCACAGGCGGTTAATCAGGTGCAGGGTTAAATC
Source organism: Enterobacter sp. SA187 (assembly GCF_001888805.2). Lineage (NCBI taxonomy): Bacteria > Pseudomonadati > Pseudomonadota > Gammaproteobacteria > Enterobacterales > Enterobacteriaceae > Enterobacter > Enterobacter sp. SA187. The sequence goes on along the minus strand of NZ_CP019113.1, from coordinate 1,325,101 downwards.
AATCCCCGAGGTGATACCGGCGCTGGTCCAGATGCCGCGATCTTCAATAAAAATGCGGTTCTCTTTCACCTGCGCCGTCGGCGCGGCGGCCTTCAGCCGGGCGATCACATCGTGGTGTGTGGTGCAGGTGATCCCCTGCATCAGCCCGGCTTTCGCCGCCAGCAGGGAGCCGGAACAGACGCACATCAGGGTGATGTTCTGGCTGTGGATCAGCGGCTGCTGGCGCATCAACCAGTGACAAACACGGTCGGCCTGCGGTGTGGCGAAATAGCGTGAGGAGTCTGACACGCCGGGAAGCACCAGCAGACTGCCATCCGGCAGCGTGTCGGGCAGCGGCGCGATATTGCCCATGGTCACGCCGACAGAGGTCGGCACCTCGGCGTCCGGCCCGATGAAATGCAGGCGGAACGCATTGCCCGCCAGCGCAAAGGTTTCTGCCGGGCCGGTCATATCCAGCGCCAGCACCCCCGGCAGCATCACGAACCAGACATCCACACTCATGCAAGCGACTCCAGCGTTTGGGTTACGGTTTTAATGGCGGCAAAGCGATCCACCAGCACGGTTTCCGTGCGGTGACGCAGCGTTGCGCTGTCCAGCGTAATGCCATTATGCGTCATCGGGAAGGTTAACGTCGCTTCGCTGACAAAGGTCACGCGGTAGCCCAGATCCGCCGCCACCAGACGGAGCATTGCCTCCTGAAATGCAGGCAACTACTCCTCCTCCTGCCAGAAATCTTTTTGCGGGAAGGATTGTTGGGTATCGATATTGATAAGCGCGGTACGGGTCATTTCAGGACGCCTTGTGCAGTGGGTGTACTGCCATTCTGACAAGGCGTCCTGCGTTTGCTAATACCAGAAAAGGACATCATCAGGCCGTTCGCGGACGGCCTGCTTTCACGACATCAACGGCAGAAGCTGCTGGTAGATGCGGCGGAAGGTTTCCCGGCGCGGTGCGTAATGCGCGTGGCGCGCGGCATCCGGCAGATGCGCCTGCTCCAGCGGCAACGGCGGCAGCAGATCGGACAGCGCCCGATCCGGGTTAAGGGCGATCTGCGCCAGCCTTGCCGCGCCGAGCGCCGGACCGACATCGCCGCCGGTGCGGTAATCCAGCTGCTGACCGCTGATATCCGCCAGCATCTGCCGCCAGTAAGGGCTGCGCGCTCCGCCGCCAATCAGCGTGACGCTTTGCGGCGTGATGCCACAGGCATGCACCACATCCATGCCGTCCGCCAGCGCGTAGCCGACGCCTTCCAGCACAGCGCGCGCCAGTTCGTTCTGCCCGTGCTGATGGGTCAGACCAAAAAAGACGCCTTTCGCCTGCGGGTTGTTATGCGGCGTGCGCTCGCCGGAGAGATACGGCAGAAACCAGAGGTCACCGGCGTTCTTATCCGCCTGCTGCGCGGCGTTAATCAGTTCCGCCACCGAGGACAGGCCGGTCAGCTTCGCCGCCCAGTCGAGACAGGAGGCGGCGCTCAGCATCACGGACATTAAATGCCAGCGTTCCGGCAGCGCGTGGCAGAAACTGTGCACGGCGCTTTCCGGTTTACTCAGAAAGCCATCGCTGACGGCAAAATAGACGCCGGAGGTGCCGAGGGAGAGCATCGCCTGGCCCGCATCGATCATGCCAACGCCCACGGCACCGGCGGCGTTATCGCCTCCGCCAGCCACCACCGGCACGGCGGGTAATCCCCAGGCCTGCGCCACCTCAGGCAACAGACTGCCGGTAATGGCGCTGCCTTCAAACAGCGCGGGCATCTGGTCGCGGGTCAGTCCGCAGGCTGCCAGCAGGGTATCGCTCCAGTCACGCTTCGCGACGTCCAGCCACAGGGTGCCTGCCGCATCGGACATATCGCTGGCGTACTCGCCGGTCATGCGCAGACGCAGGTAATCTTTAGGCAGTAATACTTTCGCCACGCGGGCGAACACGTCCGGTTCGTGACGCTTCACCCACAGCAGTTTTGGCGCGGTAAAACCGGGCATCATCAGATTGCCGGTAATGGCGCGCGAGTCCGGCACCTGGGCTTCAAGCAGCGCGCACTCTTCACCGCAGCGGCCATCGTTCCATAAAATCGCCGGACGCAGGATAACGTCCTGTTTATCAAGCAGGGTGGCGCCGTGCATCTGCCCGGCGATCCCCACGGCTTTTACCTGGGCCAGCGGATGCTGTGCGCCGAGGCCTTTGATTGCGCGATCCGTCGCCAGCCACCACTGTTCGGGATCCTGCTCGGACCAGAGTGGATGCGGGCGTGAAACCGTCAGCGACTCGGTGTAAGAGGCAAGCACGTTACCCTGCTCGCCCAGCAGGATCGCTTTTACGCCCGAGGTGCCGAGGTCGATACCGATGTACATAATGACTGCTCCTGTACAGGCTGTGATCGGAGCGCCACGACGGACGTGGCGCTCAGGGTTTGCTAACCAAACAGATAACGGTTAACGAGATTTTCCAGCAGTTCCTGATGGCCGCTCTGGTGCTGCGGCGCCAGGTTTTGTTGCTCAGCGTGCTTCGCCAGTTCCGCCAGCGACAGCTGTCCTTTCAGGATCTGTTGACCCAGCTCACCGTTCCAGCCTGCGTAACGCTTCGCCACGCGCTTATCCAGTTCGCCGCTTTCAATCATGCGCGCCGCCACTTTCAGCGCCAGCGCCATGGTGTCCATCGCGCCAATATGACCGTAGAACAGATCGTATTTGTCGGTGCTCTGGCGGCGGATTTTGGCGTCAAAGTTCAGACCACCGGTGGTAAAACCGCCCGCTTTGACGATTTCATACATCACCAGCGCGTTCTCTTCAACGCTGTTCGGGAACTGGTCGGTATCCCAGCCCAGCTGTGGATCGCCACGGTTAGCATCCACAGAGCCAAAGATGCCCAGCGCGATGGCGGAGGCGATCTCGTGGTGGAAGGTGTGCCCCGCCAGAGTGGCGTGGTTGGCTTCGATATTCACTTTGATCTCTTTTTCCAGACCGAACTGCTTGAGGAAGCCGTAGACCGTGGCGACGTCGTAATCGTACTGGTGCTTGGTTGGCTCCTGCGGTTTTGGCTCAATCAGCAGAGTGCCCTGGAAGCCGATTTTGTGTTTGTGCTCCACCACCATCTGCATGAAGCGGCCAATTTGCTCGCGCTCCTGGCGCAGATCGGTATTCAGCAGGGTTTCGTAGCCTTCGCGACCACCCCACAGCACATAGTTTTCACCGCCCAGTTGATGGGTAGCGTTCATTGCCGTCACCACCTGCGTGGCCGCCCAGCTGAACACTTCCGGATCCGGGTTGGTGGCCGCGCCCGCGCCGTAGCGAGGATTAGTAAAGCAGTTTGCCGTGCCCCACAGCAGCTTCACGCCGCTCTCCTGCTGTTTTTGCGCCAGCACGTCGGTCATTTTCGCAAAATTGTTCAGATACTCTTTCAGCGATGCGCCTTCCGGCGAGACGTCGACATCATGGAAGCAGTAGTAAGGCACATTCAGTTTGTGGAAAAACTCAAAGGCCACATCGGCTTTACGTTTTGCCAGCTCAAGCGCATCGCCCGCCTGCTGCCAGGGGCGTTCAAAGGCTCCCACGCCAAACATATCAGAGCCGTTCCAGCAGAAGGTGTGCCAGTAACAGGCGGCGAAACGCAGATGATCTTCCATGCGCTTGCCCAGAACCAGCTCGTCCGGATTGTAGTGGCGGAAGGCTAACGGATTGGTGGATTGGGTACCTTCGTAGCGTACACGTTCAAGTTGGTCGAAATAGGCTTGCATAATCAGCTCCATAATCAATGTATGCGGCGAGTGTTCGTTGCTGCGTTAATACTGGATCCTCTCAGCGCCTGGCTCAATTACGTTATTTCACACTGCTATTGAGATAATGCACAAACGTGCGCTGGCTCCCAAAATAAATGTCTACAGGTTACCTTGCGGCGCGCCTTCCAATTTTCTGCAAAATCTAATACCCGGGAAGATTAAAATCAGATCGCGGTCATAAATTAGCAAATAAACCAAATATCGTAACGCCAGGATAAAAATCAGTAATTGCCAGGTTTTGATTCCGCGTTAAGAATTTGCTGCGTCTGGATCCTGCATGTTTCTTTTATCTCAGGCCCTATAACCCTACAAAAAGGTATTACTATTATGAAGATAAAGAACCTTTGCCTTACAGTCTGCGCTTCCCTGCTGCTCGCCACCTTTGCCGGGCAGGCGAAAGAGATTAAAATCGGTATGGCCATTGATGACCTGCGTCTGGAGCGCTGGCAGAAAGATCGCGATATTTTTGTTAAAAAAGCCGAATCCTTAGGTGCCGAAGTATTTGTGCAGTCTGCGAATGGCAACGAAGAAACCCAGATGTCGCAGATTGAAAATATGATCAACCGCGGCGTTGATGTGCTGGTTATTATTCCTTACAACGGTCAGGTATTAAGTAACGTCGTAAAAGAAGCGAAGCAGGAAGGCATAAAAGTATTAGCCTACGATCGCATGATTAATAATGCTGACATCGATTTCTATATTTCCTTTGATAATGAAAAAGTCGGCGAACTTCAGGCGCAAAGCCTGGTAGAAAAAGTGCCCCAGGGCAATTATTTCCTGATGGGCGGCTCACCGGTGGATAATAACGCCAAGCTCTTCCGCGCCGGTCAGATGAAAGTATTAAAACCCTATATCGACAGCGGAAAAATTAAAATTGTCGGCGATCAGTGGGCTGACGGCTGGCTGCCGGAAAACGCGCTCAAAATCATGGAAAACGCGCTGACCGCCAACAATAACAAAATTGATGCGGTAGTCGCCTCGAACGACGCCACGGCGGGCGGCGCGATCCAGGCGCTGAGTGCGCAGGGTCTGGCGGGTAAAGTGGCGATTTCAGGCCAGGATGCGGATCTCGCCGGGGTCAAACGCATTATCAACGGCAGCCAGACGATGACCGTCTATAAGCCGATCACCCAACTGGCGAACACCGCTGCGGAGATCGCTGTCGAACTGGGTAACGGCAAAACGCCTAAGGCTGATGCCACGCTGAACAACGGACTGAAAGATGTGCCCGCCCGCCTGCTGACGCCAATCGAAGTGAATAAAGACAATATCGACGCCACTGTCATCAAAGACGGATTCCATCAAAAGAGCCAGCTGTAATCTTTGTGCGCTTCCCCGTCCGGTACGGGGAAGCGTTTCAAATACTGTTATCCTTGGCCTTATGCGGAGCGGGTATGCCTTATTTACTTGAGATGAAAAACATTACCAAGGCCTTTGGCGCAGTGAAAGCCGTGGATAATGTCAGCCTGCAACTGAACGCCGGAGAAGTATTGTCCCTGTGCGGCGAGAATGGTTCCGGTAAATCCACCCTGATGAAAGTGCTGTGCGGGATTTATCCCTTTGGCAGCTATGACGGCGACATCGTTTTTGCGGGCGAAACGATCGAGGCCAGCCATATTCGCGATACAGAGCGCAAAGGCATCGCCATTATTCATCAGGAACTGGCGCTGGTGAAACACCTCACCGTGCTGGAAAATATCTTCCTCGGTGCCGAAATCACCCATCACGGGGTGATGGATTACGACACTATGACGCTGCGCTGCCAGAAATTACTGGCGCAGGTCAGCCTCGCCATTTCTCCCGATACCCGTGTGGGCGACCTGGGTCTCGGGCAGCAGCAACTGGTGGAGATCGCCAAGGCGCTGAACAAGCAGGTGCGCCTGTTGATCCTCGACGAGCCTACTGCCTCGCTGACGGAGCAGGAAACCGCGGTGCTGCTTGATATTATTCGCGATCTGCAACACCACGGCATCGCCTGCATCTATATCTCGCACAAGCTGAATGAAGTGAAAGCCATTTCAGACGTTATCTGCGTGATCCGCGACGGGCAGCATATCGGCACCCGCGAGGCTGCCGGAATGAGTGAGGATGACATTATCACCATGATGGTCGGTCGCGAACTGACCGCCCTTTACCCGAATGAACCCCATACTACCGGCGACGAGATCCTGCGCGTCGAGCATCTGACCGCCTGGCATCCGGTCAACCGGCATATTAAGCGCGTCAACGACGTCTCCTTTTCCCTTAAGCGCGGCGAGATTTTAGGCATCGCCGGGCTGGTCGGCGCCGGGCGTACCGAAGCGGTCCAGTGCCTGTTTGGCGTCTGGCCGGGGCGTCATGAAGGACGGGTATTTATTGATGGTCAGCCGGTGCAGATCCGTAACTGTCAGGAAGCCATTCGCCACGGCATTGCGATGGTGCCGGAAGACCGCAAAAAAGACGGCATCGTGCCGGTGATGGCGGTGGGTAAAAATATCACCCTCGCCGCGCTGGATCAGTTTTCCGGCCCGCTCACCAGCCTCGACGATGCCGCCGAGCAGCAATGTATTTTGCAGTCACTGGCACGGCTGAAGGTGAAAACCTCCTCGCCGGAGCTGGCGATTGGCCGCCTGAGCGGCGGCAATCAGCAGAAGGCGATTCTGGCGCGCTGTCTGCTGCTCAACCCGCGCATTTTGATCCTCGATGAACCCACGCGCGGCATTGATATTGGCGCGAAATACGAGATCTACAAACTTATCAATCAGCTTGTGCAACAGGGCATCGCCGTCATTGTCATTTCATCGGAGCTTCCGGAAGTGCTGGGCCTCAGCGATCGGGTGCTGGTCATGCACGAAGGCAGGCTTAAGGCCAATCTCATCAATCATCATCTGACCCAGGAACAGGTTATGGAAGCGGCGCTGAGGAGCGAACATCATGTCGAAAACCAACCCATCTGAACTCAAGGTGTCCGCGCCGCAGCCTGTTACCTTCGGCGGACTGAAATCACTGAATTTGCAGGTATTCGTGATGATTGCCGCGATAGTGGTGATCATGCTGTTTTTCACCTGGATGACCGACGGCTCGTACCTGAGCGCGCGTAATGTCTCCAACCTGCTGCGCCAGACGGCGATCACCGGCATTCTGGCGGTGGGCATGGTGTTTGTGATTATTTCCGCGGAGATCGATCTCTCGGTCGGCTCGATGATGGGGCTGCTGGGCGGCGTGGCGGCCATTTTCGACGTCTGGCTGGGCTGGCCGCTGCCGCTGACCATTGTGGTAACGCTGGTGCTGGGCCTGCTGCTCGGTACCTGGAACGGCTGGTGGGTGGCGTACCGTAAAGTGCCGTCGTTTATCGTCACCCTCGCCGGGATGCTCGCCTTTCGCGGCGTGCTGATCGGCATCACCAACGGTACCACCGTGTCGCCCACCAGCGCTGCCATGTCGCAGATTGGTCAAAGCTATCTGCCGGACGTCGTCGGCTTTGGCGTCGGCGCGCTGGGGCTGGTTGCTTTCACGCTATGGCAGTGGCGCGGACGGATGCGCCGCCAGGCGCTGGGACTTAGCGCTGGCGCGTCGTCTTCAGTCGTGGGCCGCCAGGCGCTGATTGCAGTGATCGTGCTGGGGGCCATCTGGCTGCTGAACGATTACCGTGGCGTGCCGACGCCGGTGCTGATCCTCACCTTCCTGCTGCTCGCCGGAATGTTTATGGCGACACGCACCGCCTTTGGCCGCCGCATCTATGCCATCGGCGGCAACATCGAGGCGGCGCGCCTTTCCGGTATTAACGTGGAGCGCACTAAGCTGGCGGTGTTCGCCATCAACGGCCTGATGGTGGCTATCGCCGGTTTGATCCTGAGTTCACGACTGGGGGCCGGTTCGCCTTCAGCGGGCAACATCGCAGAGCTTGATGCCATCGCTGCCTGTGTGATCGGCGGCACCAGCCTGGCTGGCGGTATTGGCAGCGTGGCGGGTGCGGTGATGGGGGCGTTCATTATGGCGTCACTGGATAATGGTATGAGCATGATGGACGTGCCGACGTTCTGGCAGTACATCGTGAAAGGGGCGATTTTGTTGCTGGCGGTATGGATGGATTCCGCCACCAAACGTCGCGCATAAGGTAATGAAATCTCAGGGATGATCACACTGCCGGAGGAAATTTTTCCGGCAGTGTGCTGAATGTGGTAAGCAGACGTAGTGTTCTACTGAATAAGAGACCAACATGTTTGAAAAGCGCCACCGCATTACGTTGTTATTCAATGCCAATAAAGCCTATGACCGCCAGGTTGTCGAAGGCGTGGGTGAATATTTGCAGGCGTCGCAGTCCGAGTGGGATATTTTTATTGAGGAAGATTTTCGCACCCGTATCGACAATATCCGCGAATGGCTGGGGGATGGCGTTATCGCTGACTACGATGACGACGAGATCCAGCGGTTGCTGGCCGGGGTTAATGTGCCCATCGTCGGCGTGGGCGGTTCGTACCATCGGGCGGATAACTATCCGCCGGTGCATTACATCGCCACCGATAATCATGCGCTGGTTGAAAGCGCCTTTTTGCATTTAAAAGAGAAAGGCGTACAGCGTTTCGCCTTTTACGGCCTGCCCGCCTCCAGCGGCAAGCGCTGGGCGGTGGAGCGGGAGTATGCGTTCTGCCAGCTGGTGGCGCAGGAGAAATATCGCGGCGTGGTGTATCAGGGGCTGGAAACCGCGCCGGAGAACTGGCAGCACGCGCAAAACCGACTGGCCGACTGGCTGCAAACCCTGCCGCCGCAGACCGGCATTATCGCCGTCACCGACGCGCGCGCCCGCCATGTCTTGCAGGTGTGCGAGCATCTGCATATTCCTGTGCCGGAAAAACTGTGCGTGATCGGTATTGATAACGAAGAGCTGACGCGTTATCTGTCGCGCGTGGCACTCTCGTCAGTGGCGCAGGGAACACGGCAAATGGGCTATCAGGCAGCGAAACTACTGCACCGTCTGCTGGATAATGAGCCATTGCCGTTACAGCGATTGCTGGTGCCGCCGGTGCGCGTGGTGGAGCGGCGTTCGACGGATTACCGATCGCTGAGCGATCCCGCGGTGATCCAGGCCATGCACTATATCCGCAATCACGCCTGCAAAGGGATCAAGGTGGATCAGGTGTTGGACGCGGTCGGCATTTCCCGATCGAATCTGGAAAAGCGCTTTAAAGAGGAAGTCGGTGAAACCATTCACGCGGTGATCCACGCTGAAAAACTGGAGAAAGCCCGCAGCCTGCTGATTTCCACCTCGCTGTCCATTAACGAGATCTCACAGATGTGCGGTTATCCGTCGTTGCAGTATTTCTATTCGGTATTCAGGAAGGAGTACGACACCACGCCGAAAGATTACCGGGACCGGTACAGTGAAGTGATGATGTAGCCGTTATTGCCTGACGAAAAAAAACGCCTTCCGGCTGGAAGGCGTTTTCGTTTACATGTGGGCGGCAATCAGTCGCTGATTGTCCTGATACATGGCAAACAGATAGTTGTTGTAGCGCTTGCCCTGCGTGGAATAGCCTTTGAGCTTATGGATCATATTGCTCGCCGTCACTTCCTGGTCCGCTTTGCGCAGCTGCGCGCGGGACTTACGGAACGACTTATACGCCGGGTGCGTATTCAGGTTAACCACGTAGGCGTTCACTGACTCTTTCACCGAAGCAAACTGGGAGTAGCCTTTCACCTTGCCGGGCGCGTTCGTACAGTGACCTTTCATGCACTTCATGCCGAACAGGTTATTGTTGCTACGCGCCAGCTTAGAGGTTCCCCAGCCGCTTTCTGCTGCGGCCATGGTCGCCACCATGCTGTCCGGAATGATGTCGACGCGATCCAGCAGCGTATTCCACGGAATACGGCGGGTATTGCCCGACCAGTTCACTTTATAGCGTTTGGCAATATCCTTCAGGCGCGCGCGCTCGGCCGACGACCACTGGCTTTCGTACTGTTTTGACATCAACCAGTTACGTTCAGCGGCGATCGTTGCGTTTTGACTCGTAATATAAGGCATGACCGTCCGGAGAAACGCTTTTTTTCTTGGTGTCCCGGAAGGGTATTTTCGCAAATCAGGAAGTGAACTACTCTTTGCACTATTGCGAGAATACTCTTGTTTACTGCTAGCCTGCTTCTTACTTATCTGTTTGGTTATCGGGGTTTTATGACTCGCTGTTTTTTCGTGCGTCTTGGCAAGCACCTCACCGGAAAATACCAGGGTGAGAAACATTAGAATCGTTACCCCATATCGTCGTATGGGAGTCGTTATCATCAGGTCTCCAGGTCGGATTGTTGCATTCCAACACCTTATTTGATTCACAATTTTGAGAGCGGAATCTCAAATCATATCAAAAATACCCTTTTATTGACACACAATGAATAAGCGATTTCCGAATGCGTGTCATCAGCTAATCCGTTTCAGCGTATAAATTATGCACGAAATGCAGCGTTTATCGCAAATTGTTGCCGTTTTTTGAAGCAGATCACTCACCCTTTCGCCTCACCCCTGCGTAAGCGCTCATCGGGATGAGTTACCCGCCAGCCTCTTCTGGCACACTGGGCAAAAATCATCCGACAGGAACCCCGAATGAAACGTTCAGCCCTCCTATTATTGCTGCTGCCCACGGTGGCCTGGTCAGACTGGACATCCCCCGGTTTCCCCGCCTTTAGCGATGCCGGATCGGGGGTTTATCGCAGCGACGCGCCGCTGAAAAAAGGCGCTTATCCGTTAACCCTGAAGCTTGATCAACAGTGCTGGCAGCCAGTCGATACGCCAAGACTCAACCAAATGCTCTCTTTGCAGCCCTGTTCCGGTACGCCGCCGCAGTGGCGTGTGTTCCGCGATGGCGATTATCAGCTGCAACTGGATACCCGTTCCGGTACGCCAACATTGATGCTGACGGTGAAGAGCGCGCCGCAGACCAGCGCCGCAGCGGTAACGCGCCAGTGTCCGAAATGGGACGGCAAACCCCTTACCCTGGACGTCAGTAAAACCTTTGCCGAAGGCAGCGTGGTGCGCGATTTCTACAGTCAGCAAACCGCCACGGTCAAACAGGGAAAAATCACCCTGCTGCCCGATGCGAACAGTGACGGTCTGCTGCTGCTTGAGCGCGCGGAAACCGACGCCACCGCGCCCTTCGACTGGCATAACGCCACCGTCTATTTTGTGCTGACCGATCGTTTCGTAAACGGCGATCCGGCCAATGACAACAGCTATGGCCGCCACAAAGACGGCATGGAAGAGATCGGCACTTTTCATGGCGGCGATCTGAAAGGGCTGACGCAAAAGCTGGATTACCTCTCGCAGCTCGGCGTCAATGCGCTGTGGATCAGCGCGCCCTTCGAGCAGATCCACGGCTGGGTGGGCGGCGGCACCAAAGGCGATTTCCCGCATTACGCCTATCATGGCTATTACATCCAGGACTGGACGATGCTTGATGCCAACATGGGCAGCGAAGCGGATCTGCGCACGCTGGTGGATGAAGCGCACCAGCGCGGCATCCGCATCCTGTTTGACGTGGTGGTAAACCATACCGGTTACGCGACCCTGGCCGATATGCAGCAGTATCAGTTCGGCGCGCTCTATGTGCAGGGCGAGGAGCGTAAAAAAGTGCTCGGCGAGCGCTGGACAGACTGGAAGCCCGCCGCCGGACAGAACTGGCACAGCTTTAATGATTACATCAACTTCAGCGATAAAAACGCCTGGCAAAACTGGTGGGGCAAAGCCTGGGTGCGCACCGATATTGGCGATTACGATAATCCCGGCTTCGACGATCTCACCATGTCGCTGGCGTTTTTACCGGATCTGAAAACCGAGTCGACCACTCCCTCCGGACTGCCAGTGTTTTATCAGCACAAGCCGGATACCCGCGCGAAAGCTATCGACGGCTTCACGCCGCGTGATTACCTCACCCGCTGGCTGAGCGACTGGGTGCGGGAGTACGGCATTGACGGTTTCCGTGTCGATACCGCCAAGCATGTGGATATGGCCACCTTACAGCAGTTGAAAACCCAGGCGACTCAAGCGCTGGCAGAGTGGAAGCAGGCCAACCCGCAGAAAAAACGCGATGACGCGCCTTTCTGGATGACCGGCGAAGCCTGGGGCCACGGCGTCATGGAGAGCAGCTATTACCGTCATGGATTCGATGCGATGATCAATTTTGATTATCAGGAGCAGGCGGCGAAAGCGGCGGATTGCTTCGCCAGCATCGATCTGACGTGGCAGCAGATGGCCGACAAGCTACAGCGTTTTAACGTGCTGAGTTATTTGTCATCCCACGATACGCGGCTGTTCCGCGAAGCGGATCAGCGGGCGGCTGAACTGCTGTTGCTGACGCCCGGCGCGGTGCAGATTTTTTACGGCGACGAGTCCGGACGACCGTTCGGACCCACCGGCTCGGATCCGCTCCAGGGCACGCGTTCGGATATGAACTGGCAGGATGTGACCGGCAGCGCTGCGCCGCGTGTCGCCCACTGGCAGCGGCTGGGGCAGTTCCGCGCCCGCCATCCGGCTATCGGCATGGGTAAGCAAACCACGCTTTCCATGCCGCAGGGCTATGGTTTTACCCGTGAAGCGGGCGACGATAAAGTGATGGTGGTGTGGGCGGGGCAGCAGTAACCGTGTGATTGATCCCTCTGCACAGGCGGAGGGATTATTTCGCTTTCGATTTTGCCAGCATCGCTTTGATACTGGCCAGGTTCGCCTGGCCTTTGTGCATCCGCTCTTCGGCGCTGACCACTTTGCGCTCCTGCTCCCAGATCACATCGTCCTGCGGCAGTTCGAGCAGAAAACGGCTCGGCTCCGGGCGCACCAGTTCGCCGTACTGACGACGCTCTTTGCACAGCGTGAAGGTCAGCTCCTTTTGCGCGCGGGTGATGCCAACATAGGCCAGGCGGCGCTCTTCTTCGATATTGTCTTCATCAATGCTGCTCTGGTGCGGCAGGAAGCCTTCTTCCATTCCCACCATAAACACGTACGGAAACTCCAGACCTTTCGAGGCGTGCAGCGTCATCAGCTGCACCTGGTCGGACTCTTCATCGCTTTCGCCGCGCTCCATCATGTCGCGCAGGGTAAAGCGCGTCACCACCTGCGTCAGGGTCATCGGCTCATCAATATCGCTACCTTCGAGCATTTCCGTCATCCAGCTGAACAGCGTGTTGACGTTTTTCATGCGCATTTCAGCGGCTTTCGGGCTGGGTGAGGTTTCATACAGCCAGGATTCATAGTTGATGCCGTGGATCAGATCGCGCACCGCCGCGATGGGATCGCGCTCGGACAGGCGCTGCACTTCACCCAGCCAGTGGGTAAAGCGGGTCAGCGATTCATACCCGCGCCCGGTCAGCGTCTGGGTCAGGCCCATGTCGAAGCTGGCGGCGAACAGGCTTTTGTTGCGCGTGTTGGCCCACTCGCCCAGCTTCTGGAGGGTAGCAGAGCCAATTTCCCGCTTCGGCGTGTTCACAATGCGCAGGAAAGCGCTGTCGTCGTCGGTATTGGTCAGCACGCGCAGATAAGCGAGCAGATCTTTGATTTCCGGACGTGAGAAAAACGACGTGCCGCCGGAGATGCGGTACGGAATGCGGTTCTGCATAAGGAATTTTTCGAACACGCGGGACTGATGATTACCGCGATAGAGAATGGCGTAATCTTTGTACTGCGTTTTCTGGATGAAGTGATGTGCAATCAGCTCGCCGGTGACGCGCTCCGCTTCGTGATCTTCATTATTGGCCGTCAGCACTTTCAGCTCGGTGCCGTAGCCCAGTTCGGAGAACAGCCGCTTTTCAAACACGTGCGGGTTATTGGCGATAAGGATGTTCGCCGCTTTCAGAATGCGTCCGGATGAGCGGTAATTCTGCTCCAGCTTGATCACCTGTAAAGCGGGGAAATCCTGGCTTAACAGCACCAGGTTTTGCGGCCGCGCCCCGCGCCAGGAGTAGATCGACTGGTCATCATCCCCCACCACGGTAAAGCGCGCGCGGCTGCCTACCAGTAGTTTTACCAGCTCGTACTGGCTGGTGTTGGTGTCCTGATATTCATCCACCAGCAGATAGCGGATCTTGTTCTGCCAGCGCTCGCGAACCTCTTCATTGCGCTGCAGCAGCAGCGTCGGCAGCAGGATCAGATCGTCAAAATCGAGCACGTTACAGGCTTTCATGTGCGCGTCGTACAGGCCGTAGCAGTGGGCGAAGATACGATCCCGCTCGCCTTTCGCCTGAGCCGCTGCCTGCGCGGGCGTGCAAAGATCGTTTTTCCAGTTAGAGATCGTCGAGATCAGCTGTTGCAGCACCACTTTATCGTCATCGATCAGCCCCTCGGTCAGATCTTTGAGCAGCGCCACCTGGTCGGTGTCGTCAAACAGGGAAAAGTTGGACTTCATGCCGAGCGCCGCGAATTCCCGCTTGATGATATCCAGCCCCAGCGTATGGAAGGTGGAGATCATCAGGCCGCGCGCCTCTTTACGTCCCAGCGTCTGCCCGACACGCTCTTTCATTTCCCGCGCGGCTTTATTGGTAAAGGTTACCGCCGCGATGTGTCGCGCCTGATAACCGCAGCCACGGATCAGGTGCGCGATCTTATTGGTGATCACACGGGTTTTGCCGGAGCCGGCCCCCGCCAGCACCAGACAGGGTCCGGTGACAAATTCGACGGCTTGTTGTTGTCCGGGGTTCAAACGCATAAGAAAATCACTCAATGAAAGGCAGGAGGGGATAAAAACGCGTGGTAGTATAGCGAGCGTAAACTATCTGACTCAAGGCACGATCATGGCAAAAACAGCGGCAGCAATGCATATCCTTGTTAAAGAAGAGAAACTGGCGTTAGATCTTCTGGAACAGATCAAAAACGGCGGCGATTTCGAGAAGCTGGCGAAAAAACACTCTACCTGCCCGTCAGGTAAAAAAGGCGGTCATTTAGGTGAATTCCGTCAGGGCCAGATGGTTCCGGCCTTCGATAAAGTGGTGTTCTCCTGCCCGGTGCTGGAGCCAACCGGCCCGCTGCACACCCAGTTCGGCTACCACATCATTAAAGTGCTGTACCGCAACTGATAAAAAGCCCGGTGGCGCTGACGCTTACCGGGCCTACATTTAGTGCTTAATAAAGCCCGGTGGCGCTGGCGCTTACCGGGCCTACAGTAACGCTATAGGGTGTTATTAACCGGCGACGGCAATACGCTTCATATCCGTCATATAACCGCGCAGTTTCTTACCGACCGCCTCAATGGCGTGGCTGCGGATCGCTTCGTTCACGTCGCGTAACTGGGCGTTATCCACCGCAGTCCCTTCAATCGCCTTGCCCAGATCGCCCGGTTGCAGCGTGGTCATAAACTCTTTCAGCAGCGGCACGCAGGCATAAGAGAACAGGTAGTTACCGTACTCGGCGGTATCGGAGATCACCACGTTCATTTCATACAGACGCTTACGGGCGATGGTGTTAGCGATCAGCGGCAGCTCGTGCAGCGATTCGTAGTACGCGGATTCTTCGATGATGCCGGAATCCACCATGGTTTCGAACGCCAGCTCAACGCCCGCTTTCACCATCGCGATCATCAGCACGCCTTTGTCGAAGTATTCCTGCTCGGCGATTTTGCCTTCAAACTGCGGCGCAGTTTCAAAGGCGGTTTTACCGGTCTCTTCGCGCCAGGTCAGCAGTTTCTTATCGTCTTCGGCCCAGTCAGCCATCATGCCGGAGGAGAATTCACCGGAGATGATGTCATCCATATGTTTTTTGAACAGCGGCGCCATAATGGTTTTCAGCTGTTCAGACAGCGCATACGCACGCACTTTCGCCGGGTTGGACAGGCGATCCATCATCAGGGTGATACCGCCCTGCTTCAGTGCTTCGGTGATGGTTTCCCAGCCGAACTGGATCAGTTTTTCTGCGTATGCCGGGTCGGTGCCCTCTTCCACCAGCTTGTCAAAGCACAGCAGAGAGCCAGCCTGCAACATACCGCACAGAATGGTCTGCTCGCCCATCAGGTCAGATTTCACTTCCGCCACGAAAGAGGATTCCAGCACGCCCGCACGGTGACCGCCGGTTGCTGCGGCCCAGGCTTTAGCAATCGCCATGCCTTCGCCTTTCGGATCGTTTTCCGGGTGCACGGCGATCAGCGTCGGTACGCCGAAACCACGTTTGTACTCTTCGCGCACTTCCGTACCCGGACATTTCGGCGCCACCATCACCACGGTAATGTCTTTACGGATCTGCTCGCCCACTTCCACGATGTTGAAGCCGTGGGAATAGCCCAGCGCAGCGCCGTCTTTCATCAGCGGCTGTACGGAACGCACCACGTCGGAGTGCTGTTTGTCCGGCGTCAGGTTAACCACCAGATCCGCCTGCGGTATCAGCTCTTCGTAAGTACCGACTTTAAAGCCGTTTTCGGTCGCTTTACGCCACGAGGCGCGTTTTTCAGCAATGGCTTCGGCACGCAGCGCGTAGGAGATATCCAGACCGGAGTCACGCATGTTCAGGCCCTGGTTCAGACCCTGCGCGCCACAACCGACGATGACCACTTTTTTACCCTGGAGGAAGCTTGCGCCGTCAGCGAATTCATCGCGGCCCATAAAGCGACATTTGCCCAGTTGCGCCAGCTGCTGGCGCAGGTTCAGTGTATTGAAGTAGTTAGCCATGGTCGATCCTCGTGATGTTGTGTCGTACTTATTATTCGGTTCGCGTTATTGCGAGAATGAACCCACTATATGACAGGAAATGCGTTGCTGAAATTGATATATTAACAACGTCACGTTGCATAATTCGCAACGTAAAAATCTGGAGCTGACCCGATGGATTTACGCGATCTGAAAATCTTCCTGCATCTGGCGGAAAGCCGTCATTTTGGCCGCAGCGCGCGCGCCATGCACGTCAGTCCTTCCACCCTTTCCCGGCAGATCCAGCGTCTGGAGGAAGACCTGGGGCAGCCGCTGTTTGTGCGCGATAACCGCACCGTGACGCTGACCGAAGCGGGGGAAGAGCTGCGTACCTTCGCGCAGCATACGCTGTTGCAGTATCAGCAGTTGCGCCACACCATCGATCAGCAGGGGCCATCGCTGTCCGGCGAGCTTAAGCTGTTTTGTTCGGTAACGGCGGCCTACAGCCATCTGCCGCCGATCCTCGACCGTTTTCGCGCCGAACACCCGTCCGTGGAAATCAAGCTGACCACCGGCGATGCCGCCGACGCGATGGACAAAGTGGTCACCGGCGAGGCGGATCTGGCGATTGCGGGCAAACCGGAAACGCTGCCCGGCGCGGTGGCCTTTTCAATGCTGGAAAATCTGGCGGTGGTGCTGATCGCCCCGGCGCTGCCCTGCCCGGTGCGCAATCAGGTGTCCGTTGCCGAGCCGGACTGGTCGACGGTGCCTTTTATCATGCCCGATCAGGGACCGGTGCGTCGTCGTATTGAACTGTGGTTCCGTCGGCAAAAAATCAGTAATCCGTCGATTTACGCCACGGTGGGCGGGCATGAGGCGATGGTATCGATGGTGGCGCTGGGCTGCGGCGTGGCGCTGATCCCGGAGGTGGTGCTGGAAAACAGCCCGGAGCCGGTGCGTAACCGCGTGATGATCCTGGAGCGCAGCGATGAGAGAACGCCGTTCGAGCTGGGCGTGTGCGCACAAAAAAAGCGGCTGCATGAGCCGCTGGTGAATGCGTTCTGGTCTATTTTGCCGGGCGCATAGATTTTGCCGGATGGCGGCGCGGGCACCTTATCCGGCCTGCGATTTACTGTCTGGCGCGTGGGTTTCGCCGGATGGCGGCGCAAGGGCCTTATCCGGCCTACGTTTTCTGCGATTTACCGTTTTACACCCCTGTAGGCCTGATAAGCGCAGCGCCATCAGGCACCTCGACACATTAGCCCGCGAGGAAAAACCGAAACGCCGGGTTGTGGGTTTCGTCGTGACACTCGTAACCCAGTTCGTTCAGGCGCGTTTCGAAATCGGGTTCATGCTCGCCCAGCTCAAAGGCCGCCAGCACGCGGCCATAGTCGGTGCCGTGGCTGCGGTAGTGGAACAGCGAGATGTTCCAGTACGTCCCCAGCGTGTGCAGGAATTTCAGCAGCGCGCCGGGGGATTCCGGGAACTCAAAGCTGTAAAGCCGTTCCTTAAGCGGTTTCGACGGGCGACCGCCGACCATATAGCGCACGTGCAGTTTCGCCATCTCATCGTCAGACAGATCCACCACGCTGTAACCGCCGTCATTCAGCAGCGCGAGAATTTCTTTGCGCTCCTCCAGCCCACGGCTTAAGCGCACGCCGACAAAAATACAGGCATCTTTGGCATCGGCAAACCGGTAGTTGAACTCCGTTACCGCACGTCCGCCCAGCAGCTGGCAGAATTTCAGGAAGCTGCCCTTGGTTTCCGGGATGGTCACCGCCAGCAGGGCTTCACGCTGTTCCCCCAGCTCGCAACGTTCGGAAACGTAACGCAAACCGTGGAAATTGACGTTCGCGCCGGACAGCACATGCGCCAGACGTTCACCGCGAATATGGTGCTGCGCGATGTATTTTTTCATCCCCGCCAGCGCCAGCGCGCCGGACGGCTCTGCCACCGCACGTACATCTTCGAACAGATCTTTCATCGCCGCGCAAATGGCATCGCTGTCGACGGTGATGATGTCATCCAGATATTCCTGACACAGGCGGAAGGTTTCATCGCCGATACGTTTGACGGCCACGCCTTCGGCGAACAACCCGACGCGCGGTAAATCAACCGGATGCCCGGCGTCCAGCGCGGCTTTCAGGCACGCGGAATCTTCCGCTTCAACGGCAATCACTTTGATTTGCGGCATCAGTTGTTTGATCAGCACCGCCACACCCGCCGCCAGCCCGCCGCCGCCGACCGGCACAAAGACGCGGTCGATATGCGCGTCCTGCTGTAGCAGCTCCAGCGCCAGCGTGCCCTGACCGGCGATGACCATCGGGTGATCAAACGGCGGCACCCAGGTAAAACCCTGCTGCTGTGACAGTTCGATAGCCCGGGCTTTCGCCTCGTCAAAATTCGCGCCGTGCAGCAACACTTCGCCGCCGAACGCCCGTACCGCGTCGACTTTGATGTCGGCGGTGGCGACGGGCATCACGATCAGCGCTTTCACACCGAGACGCGAAGACGAAAAGGCCACGCCCTGAGCGTGATTTCCTGCAGAGGCCGTGATCACCCCCTGCGCTTTTTGCGCTTCCGTCAGCCCGGCCATCATGGCGTATGCGCCGCGCAGCTTGAAGCTGTGCACCGGCTGGCGATCTTCGCGCTTCACCAGAATGACGTTATCCAGCCGCGAAGAGAGCTTTTCCATTTTTTGCAGCGGCGTGACCTGCGCCGCTTCATAGACAGGTGCGCGCAGCACCGCCCGGAGATACTCCGCCCCGTCAGGGGCGGCAGACAGCGGTTGGGCTTCGGCCATAATCAGCCTCCCAGTTTCGATTTATCGCGCACTGCGCCTTTATCTGCACTGGTCGCGAGGCTGGCGTAGGCACGCAGCGCGAAAGAAACCTGACGCTCACGGGCTTTTGGCGTCCAGGCAGCAGCACCGCGCGCTTCCTGTGCTTCACGACGGGCCGCCAGTTCCTGATCGCTCACCTGCAACTGGATCCCACGGTTCGGAATATCAATGGCGATGATGTCGCCATCTTCGATCAGCGCAATATTGCCGCCGCTGGCCGCTTCCGGGGAGACGTGGCCGATGGAAAGACCGGAGGTGCCGCCGGAGAAACGGCCATCGGTGAGCAGCGCGCAGGCTTTGCCCAGACCCATGGATTTCAGGAAGCTGGTCGGATAGAGCATTTCCTGCATACCCGGCCCGCCTTTCGGCCCTTCGTAGCGGATCACGACCACATCACCCGCCACCACTTTACCGCCAAGAATAGCTTCTACCGCATCGTCCTGGCTTTCGTAGACTTTGGCCGGGCCGGTAAAGGTCAGGTTGCTGTCGTCCACCCCTGCGGTTTTCACGATACAGCCGTTTTCCGCGAAGTTGCCGTACAGCACCGCCAGGCCACCTTCCAGGCTGTAGGCGTGTTCAATAGAACGAATGCAGCCGTTGGCGCGATCGTTATCCAGCGTATCCCAGCGGCAATTCTGCGAGAAGGCTTTGGTGGTGCGGATGCCTGCCGGACCGGCGCGGAACATCTCTTTCACCGAGTCGTCCTGGGTGACCATCACGTCGTACTGCTCAATGGTTTGCGCCAGCGTCAGACCGAGGACGTTTTTCACGTCGCGCTGCATCAGCCCGGCGCGATCCAGCTCGCCCAGAATACCGATCACCCCGCCTGCACGGTGGACGTCTTCCATATGATATTTCTGCGTGCTGGGGGCAACCTTGCACAGCTGCGGAACATGACGCGACAGTTTGTCGATGTCGGTCATGGTGAAGTCAATTTCCGCTTCCTGCGCCGCCGCCAGCAGGTGCAGAACGGTATTGGTAGAGCCGCCCATAGCGATATCCAGCGTCATGGCGTTTTCGAACGCGGCTTTGCTGGCGATATTGCGCGGCAGCGCGGTTTCATCGTCCTGCTCATAATAGCGTTTGGTCAGTTCAACAATGCGTTTACCGGCGTTGAGGAACAGCTGTTCGCGATCGGCATGGGTCGCCAGCAGGGAACCGTTACCCGGCTGCGACAGACCGAGCGCTTCGGTCAGGCAGTTCATGGAGTTGGCGGTAAACATGCCGGAACAGGAGCCGCAGGTCGGACAGGCGGAGCGCTCGACCTGCTCGCTCTGCTCGTCGGAAACTTTCGGGTCTGCGCCCTGGATCATGGCATCCACCAGATCCAGTTTGATGATCTGATTGGAGAGTTTGGTTTTACCGGCTTCCATCGGGCCGCCGGAAACAAAAATCACCGGAATGTTCAGACGTAATGCCGCCATCAGCATGCCGGGGGTGATTTTGTCGCAGTTGGAAATACAGACCATGGCGTCGGCGCAGTGGGCGTTGACCATATATTCCACGGAGTCGGCGATCAGTTCACGTGATGGCAGTGAATAAAGCATGCCCCCGTGCCCCATGGCGATACCATCATCTACCGCGATGGTATTGAACTCTTTGGCGACGCCGCCTGAGGCCTCAATCTGCTCTGCGACCAGTTTACCCAGGTCGCGCAGATGAACGTGGCCCGGCACGAACTGCGTAAACGAGTTGACCACGGCAATAATCGGCTTGCCGAAATCGTCGTCGGTCATGCCGGTCGCGCGCCATAATGCGCGGGCGCCGGCCATATTACGGCCATGGGTGGTGGTGGCGGAACGGTACTTAGGCATGCTTTATTTACTCCCGTCTGTCAGGTATTCAGGGCGGTACGTGCCGCCCTGTCATTATGCTTATGAATTAACTTGATCCAGCCAGCCCCATTTATCTTCGGTTTCACCGGTAAAGAGGCCAAAGAATGCTTGCTGAATACGGGTGGTGACCGGACCGCGACGGCCTTCGCCCACCTGGATTTTGTCGACGCTGCGTACTGGCGTGATCTCGGCGGCGGTGCCGGACATAAACACTTCGTCAGCCAGGTAGAGGGATTCGCGGGACAGCACCTGCTCGCGCACTTCGATACCCAGATCCAGCGCCAGTTTGATGATCGCATCGCGGGTAATGCCCGGCAGCGCGGAAGAGGTGAATGGCGGGGTAAACAGAATGCCATCCTTCACTTCAAACAGGTTTTCGCCAGCGCCTTCGGAGATATAGCCGTTCACATCCAGCGCGATCCCTTCCTGATAACCGTGACGACGGGCTTCGCTGCCCACCAGCAGGGAAGAAAGATAGTTACCACCAGCTTTTGCCGCAGTCGGGATGGTGTTCGGCGCTACGCGGTTCCAGGAAGAGACCATCGCGTCAATGCCCTGCTCCAGCGCTTCTGCGCCAAGGTATGCGCCCCACGGGAAGGCCGCGATGATCACATCGGTGCTGTACCCTTCCGGCGGGTTAACGCCCATGCCGACATCGCCAACAAAGACCAGCGGACGGATATAGGCGCTGGTCAGGTTGTTTTTGCGGATCACCGCGCGGCAGGCTTCCATCAGTTCATCAACGCTTTGAGAGACCGGGAAACGATAAATTTTGGCTGAATCACGCAGACGCTGCATGTGTTCACGATGGCGGAACACCACTGGCCCTTTGTGCGAGTCGTAGCAACGGATGCCTTCGAAGACGGAAGTACCGTAGTGCAACGCGTGGGACATGACGTGAACCTTCGCGTCCTCCCAACGAATCATCTCGCCATTGGACCAAATGTAATCAGCTTTTTTCGTCGTCATTTTCTTTCCTATTGCGCTCAGGCGCTTATTTGTTGTGATGTCGTTGTACGTTGCTGGAGCTCGACGCGAGCTACGTCCACCAGTTTGCTTAGCTGGCTAAACAGTAATTCGACAGACCTCGGGCTGGCAACGGTCAATTCAATATTTATGTTCTGCGGATCGGCGGCGGTTTCCATGTTCATCGCACAAATCTGGAAGCCACGATGACGCACTACGCGTAAAACGCGCTCTAATGTTTCCGGATTAAAGCGGGCCTGCACGGCAAGTTGATGTTGCATCATGATAATTTCTCCAGCATTTGTGAGTTACTGGCGCCGGGCGGCACCAGAGGCCAGACGTTTTCCAGTTCGTCGATTGAGACATGAAGCAGATAAGGCCCTTCGCTTGCGAGCAGGGTGTCGATCGCCGCTTCAACCTGGTCTTTACGGGTGATGTGCTGGCCGGGGATGCCAAAGGCGCGGGCCAGCATGAGGAAATCGGGGTTATCGGTCAGAGTGGTTTCGCTGTAACGCTCCTGGAAAAACAGCTGCTGCCACTGGCGAACCATGCCTAAGCGCTGGTTATCGAGTAAGACAATCTTCAGCGGCAACTGTTTGCGTTTTACGGTGCCCAGCTCCTGAACATTCATCATGAAGGAGCCGTCACCGGAGATACAGATCACCGTATCATCCGGACGGGCGATTTGCGCCCCGACCGCCGCCGGCAGGCCAAAGCCCATGGTTCCCAGCCCGCTGGAGGTAATAAAGTTCTCCGGGCGGCTGTAGGTCATATGTTGCGCAGACCACATCTGGTGCTGGCCTACATCCGTGGTCACCACGCTCTCTTTTGGCTTACGATCGGACAACTGCTTTAACAGCAGCGGCGCGTAAATCGCCTCGCCAGGATGGTCGTAACGCCAGGCGTGTTCGCGGCGCAGATCAGCGGTGTACTCACGCCATTCGGTGATATTCAGGGGCTGCTGTAAGGCGTTCAGCAAGGCGGTTAAATCCCCCTGCAGGGCAACATGCGCCTGACGCAGCTTGTTCATTTCCGCCGGATCGATGTCCATATGAATGACGCTGGCGTGTGGGGCAAAGGTGTTCAGCTTGCCGGTCACGCGATCATCAAAGCGCGCGCCCACGGCGATCAGCAGATCGCACTCCTGCACCGCCAGGTTCGCCGCTTTGGTGCCGTGCATTCCCAGCATGCCGAGATACCACGGATAATCCGCCTCAACCGCGCCCAGGCCTTTCAGCGTGCAGGCAACCGGAATTTGAGTAGCCGTAGCAAAGTCACGCAGCGCGGGAACCGCCTGCGCCATACCCACGCCACCGCCGACGTAGAGCATTGGTTTTTTTGCCTGCGCCAGCATCTGCCGCGCCTGCTCCACGTCGTCCTGCGGGAAGGTTTCTTCTGCTTCAACGGTAGAGAAATGCGGCTCAAGATGACCGGAGGCCAGCTGGATGTCTTTGGGGATGTCGATCAATACCGGGCCGGGGCGACCCGAGCTGGCAACCTGGAAAGCTTCTGCCATTACGCGCGGCAGCTCATCCAGCGACTGCACCAGAAAGCTGTGTTTGGTGCAGGCCAGCGATAAGCCAATCACATCCACTTCCTGAAACGCATCGGTACCAATAAACGGGGCAGCAACCTGGCCGGTGATGGCGACAACGGGAACGGAATCGAGTAAGGCATCGGCGAGGCCGGTGATCAGATTAGTCGCGCCAGGGCCGGAGGTGGCGATACAGACGCCGGTTTTACCGGTGGCGCGCGCGTAACCGATGGCCGCCATCGCCGCGCCCTGCTCGTGACGGCACAACAGGTGTTCCACGCCGCCGTCATACAATGCATCGTAAACCGGCATAATTGCGCCACCCGGATAACCGAAGACGGTTTCAACTCCTTGTGCCCGCAAAGCATGTACTACCCACTGTGCTCCATTCATAGTTACTTCCCCGTCGTAAATCGTGAGGAACAGAATTTTATGCTACTACTCATTCTTTGCTCCTCGTGGATGTTTTAAAGTCATAAAAAAACCCCCGGACCTTTCGGTGCGGGGGTCTTAGTTCGTTAAGGCTTGATTTCTAAGCCTTTCCTCGTCCAAGTGCAGCCCCGCACGGTGGGATAATAATCACCACCACGCTAATCACGACCAGGCTAATCACTCGTAGAAGGGCTGTCATTTTATATACTTTCTGGCTTCTTGTTCGAAGGAATACCTAAAGAGTTATCACAGACAGCGCGTAAAAGACAAGATTTATTTATATGCTAATTTTTCAGCCTGCCGAAGATTTTAAAAAAAGCCATTGTTTTATATAGCGAAATCATCATGTGAGAATAATTCAATTTGTCGCGTCATCATCTTCCCTTCTGGCTCGCATAGCGATATATGCGAGGCGCGTTCCAGCGTGAAAGTGCAAAAACGGTAACGAATAAAAATGTGCTGAATGCGCCGCGCAGGATACGGTTTTGCCAGGTGCCGCAACAAATTGCTCCGGACATAATCACCTCTCAAGGAGGGATCATGTCATTGTCAGTTATCTACACACGCGCAGCATTAGGGGTGACGGCACCGCTGATTACGGTGGAAGTGCATCTCAGCAATGGGCTTCCCGGCCTGACGATGGTGGGGCTGCCGGAAACCACGGTGAAGGAGGCGCGCGATCGGGTACGCAGCGCAATCATTAACAGTGGTTATCAGTTCCCCGCACGGAAGATCACTATTAACCTTGCGCCCGCCGATCTGCCCAAGGAAGGCGGACGATATGATTTACCTATCGCTGTCGCGCTTCTGGCGGCTTCTGAGCAGCTTACGACCGCTATGCTGAGCCAGTATGAGTTTGTAGGAGAACTGGCGCTTACAGGCGCGCTGCGTGGCGTTCCCGGCGCAATTTCCGCCGCGATGGAGGCTATCAAAGCGGGCAGGAAGATTATTGTCGCTGCTGATAACGAAGCTGAAGTGAGCTTACTCGGCTCATCAGATTGCCTGGTTGCCGGACATTTACTGGAGGTTTGTGCTTTTCTGGAAGGGAAAACTACTCTCCGCCATCCTGAACAGACCATTAATGACGAATTCCCGACAGAGAGCGATCTCAGCGACGTCATCGGTCAGGATCAGGGGAAGCGTGCGCTGGAAGTGACAGCTGCGGGCGGTCATAATTTGCTGCTGATTGGCCCGCCTGGTACAGGCAAAACCATGCTCGCCAGCCGCCTTACCGGGATCCTGCCGCCGCTCAATAATCAAGAAGCCCTGGAAAGCGCGGCTATTCTGAGCCTGGTCAATGCTGCGGTCCTTAAAAAACACTGGCGGCGCAGGCCTTTCCGCTCCCCCCATCACAGCGCGTCATTAACAGCGATGGTGGGCGGCGGGACGATCCCTGCTCCGGGCGAGATCTCGCTTGCTCATAACGGCATTTTATTTCTCGATGAATTACCGGAGTTTGAGCGCCGGGTACTGGATGCACTGCGGGAGCCGGTTGAATCCGGTCAGATTCATATTTCGCGCACGCGGGCCAAAGTGACCTATCCCGCCAGCTTTCAACTCATAGCTGCGATGAATCCCAGCCCGACCGGTCATTATCAGGGGAACCATAACCGCTCAACGCCGGAGCAGACGCTGCGTTATTTGGGCAAATTGTCGGGGCCTTTTCTTGATCGTTTTGACCTGTCGCTGGAGATCCCGCTACCGCCGCCCGGCGTGCTGAGCCAGGCAAGCGGTCAGGGCGAACGCAGCGAAAGCGTGCGTGCCAGAGTGGTGAGCGCGCGTGAACGTCAGTACGCTCGCCAGCAGAAGCTGAACAGCCGCCTGGAAAGTGGTGAAATGCGGGAATATTGCCAGTTGAGCGCCGGGGATGCGCACTGGCTGGAAGAGACGCTTACGCTGCTGGGGCTGTCGGTACGGGCATGGCAGCGCCTGTTAAAGGTAGCGCGTACGCTCGCGGATCTTGAGGAGCAGAAAAGTATTCAGCGGCGGCATTTACAGGAAGCGCTAAGCTATCGCGCCATTGACCGGTTACTTATCCATTTACAAAAGATGCTGGGTTAGCGATAGAAATAAAAAAGGGGCTTTACGCCCCTTTTCTTTAATCTTCAGACTCAGTGTAGTCTTCTGTGCCTTCAACCTGCGGTTTACCGCCGGAGAGCGTATGGAAACGCTTAGGACGCTTAATACGTGTCATGTATTTACTCCAGACACGTTCTGCTTCCGTTACCGGCTCGCGCTGACCGCGGCATACGGCAACAAACTGAACTTCTTCTTCAGTTGCAGGCTCACGCTTGCCGAGATCCAGTTCATTGAAGGCGTATCCGTGGCGCTCCAGCAACTGGGCTTCTTTGATGGTGAAGTCACCATGACGCGAGAACCCACGTGGATAGTATTTATTGTCGAAAAAACGATTCGTCGTCGTAAAGCTTTCCGCCATCCTGCACGCTCCTAATTCTTTGGCCGAGCTATTTATGGCGCGGAGTATTAGTTACGCTTGACAGAGTGTAAAACAAAACATTTAAATCATAACGACAAATAAATTTGTGGAGAAAGCTGTGGATACGGAATTGTTAAAAACTTTCCTGGAAGTCAGCAGGACTCGACACTTTGGTCGCGCTGCGGAAGCGCTGTACTTGACGCAATCGGCGGTCAGTTTTCGGATCCGTCAGTTAGAGAACCAGCTCGGTGTGAATCTTTTCACCCGTCATCGCAACAACATACGGCTGACGCCAGCCGGGGAAAAGCTGTTGCCTTATGCAGAAACGTTAATGAGTACGTGGCAGGCGGCACGCAAGGAGGTAGCGCATACCTCACGTCACAATGAGCTGTCCATCGGCGCCAGTGCGTCGTTATGGGAGTGTATGCTCAACGGCTGGTTAAGCCGCCTGTATCAGTCACAGAAGAATTTGCAGTTTGAAGCGCGGATCGCGCAACGGCAGTCGCTGGTGAAACAGTTACACGAAAGACAACTGGATCTGCTCATCACCACAGAAGCGCCCAAGATGGATGAATTCAGCAGTCAGTTGCTGGGGCACTTCACGCTTGCGCTCTACTGTGCAGCGGCAGGTAAGACGAAATCCAGCCTGAATTATCTGCGCCTGGAATGGGGGCCTGATTTTCAGCAGCATGAGGCAGGGCTTATTAACAGCGATGATATTCCGCTGTTAACGACCAGCTCCGCTGAGATCGCCCGTCAGCAACTGGCCGCGCTTGAGGGATACACCTGGCTGCCGGTGTCGTGGGCAAATAACAAGGCGGATCTGCATACCGTCACTGATAGTCTGACGCTTTCACGACCGCTGTATGCCATCTGGTTACAGAACAGCGATAAGCAGAGTCATATCAAGGATCTGCTTAAAATCAACGTACTGGAGTAAGAAAACATGCGCAGGGACGCCATGTTTTTATCGTCAGCAGGGAAAAAATCAAAGATGGGATAAATTGCAGACAAAAAAAATCCTTTGCCGAAGCAAAGGATAATTTTCTGGCAGGGGCGGAGAGACTCGAACTCCCAACACCCGGTTTTGGAGACCGGTGCTCTACCAATTGAACTACGCCCCTAATTAGGGTGGCGGAACGGACGGGACTCGAACCCGCGACCCCCTGCGTGACAGGCAGGTATTCTAACCGACTGAACTACCGCTCCACCGAATTTCTTTACAACCACCGGTTGTCACCCCGGTTTACTGCTTAATTTGATGCCTGGCAGTTCCCTACTCTCGCATGGGGAGACCCCACACTACCATCGGCGCTACGGCGTTTCACTTCTGAGTTCGGCATGGGGTCAGGTGGGACCGCCGCGCTAGTGCCGCCAGGCAAATTCTGTCTGTCTAACGCCCTGCGGCATTAAACATTAATCTGTATCAGCTGAAAATCTCTCAAATCACGCCAAAACATCTTCGGCGTTGTAAGGTTAAGCCTCACGGTTCATTAGTACCGGTTAGCTCAACGCATCGCTGCGCTTACACACCCGGCCTATCAACGTCGTCGTCTTCAACGTTCCTTCAGGACCCTTAAAGGGTCAGGGAGAACTCATCTCGGGGCAAGTTTCGTGCTTAGATGCTTTCAGCACTTATCTCTTCCGCATTTAGCTACCGGGCAATGCCATTGGCATGACAACCCGAACACCAGTGATGCGTCCACTCCGGTCCTCTCGTACTAGGAGCAGCCCCCCTCAATTCTCCAGCGCCCACGGCAGATAGGGACCGAACTGTCTCACGACGTTCTAAACCCAGCTCGCGTACCACTTTAAATGGCGAACAGCCATACCCTTGGGACCTACTTCAGCCCCAGGATGTGATGAGCCGACATCGAGGTGCCAAACACCGCCGTCGATATGAACTCTTGGGCGGTATCAGCCTGTTATCCCCGGAGTACCTTTTATCCGTTGAGCGATGGCCCTTCCATTCAGAACCACCGGATCACTATGACCTGCTTTCGCACCTGCTCGCGCCGTCACGCTCGCAGTCAAGCTAGCTTATGCCATTGCACTAACCTCCTGATGTCCGACCAGGATTAGCTAACCTTCGTGCTCCTCCGTTACGCTTTAGGAGGAGACCGCCCCAGTCAAACTACCCACCAGACACTGTCCGCAACCCGGATTACGGGTCCACGTTAGAACACCAGCCATTAAAGGGTGGTATTTCAAGGATGGCTCCACGCAGACTGGCGTCCACGCTTCAAAGCCTCCCACCTATCCTACACATCAAGGACCAGTGTTCAGTGTCAAGCTATAGTAAAGGTTCACGGGGTCTTTCCGTCTTGCCGCGGGTACACTGCATCTTCACAGCGATTTCAATTTCACTGAGTCTCGGGTGGAGACAGCCTGGCCATCATTACGCCATTCGTGCAGGTCGGAACTTACCCGACAAGGAATTTCGCTACCTTAGGACCGTTATAGTTACGGCCGCCGTTTACCGGGGCTTCGATCAAGAGCTTCGCGTTGCCGCTAACCCCATCAATTAACCTTCCGGCACCGGGCAGGCGTCACACCGTATACGTCCACTTTCGTGTTTGCACAGTGCTGTGTTTTTAATAAACAGTTGCAGCCAGCTGGTATCTTCGACTGGTTTCAGCTCCGCGAGCAAGTCGCTTCACCTACGCACCAGCGTGCCTTCTCCCGAAGTTACGGCACCATTTTGCCTAGTTCCTTCACCCGAGTTCTCTCAAGCGCCTTGGTATTCTCTACCTGACCACCTGTGTCGGTTTGGGGTACGATTCTGTGTTACCTGATGCTTAGAGGCTTTTCCTGGAAGCAGGGCATTTGTCACTTCAGCACCGTAGTGCCTCGTCGTCACGCCTCAGTGTTAAAGTGAACCGGATTTACCTGGAACACACACCTACACGCTTAAACCGGGACAACCGTCGCCCGGCCAACATAGCCTTCTCCGTCCCCCCTTCGCAGTAACACCGAGTACAGGAATATTAACCTGTTTCCCATCGACTACGCCTTTCGGCCTCGCCTTAGGGGTCGACTCACCCTGCCCCGATTAACGTTGGACAGGAACCCTTGGTCTTCCGGCGAGCGGGTTTTTCACCCGCTTTATCGTTACTTATGTCAGCATTCGCACTTCTGATACCTCCAGCAGACCTCACAGTCCACCTTCAACGGCTTACAGAACGCTCCCCTACCCAACAACACATAGTGTCGCTGCCGCAGCTTCGGTGCATGGTTTAGCCCCGTTACATCTTCCGCGCAGGCCGACTCGACCAGTGAGCTATTACGCTTTCTTTAAATGATGGCTGCTTCTAAGCCAACATCCTGGCTGTCTGTGCCTTCCCACATCGTTTCCCACTTAACCATGACTTTGGGACCTTAGCTGGCGGTCTGGGTTGTTTCCCTCTTCACGACGGACGTTAGCACCCGCCGTGTGTCTCCCGTGATAACATTCTTCGGTATTCGCAGTTTGCATCGGGTTGGTAAGTCGGGATGACCCCCTAGCCGAAACAGTGCTCTACCCCCGAAGATGAATTCACGAGGCGCTACCTAAATAGCTTTCGGGGAGAACCAGCTATCTCCCGGTTTGATTGGCCTTTCACCCCCAGCCACAAGTCATCCGCTAATTTTTCAACATTAGTCGGTTCGGTCCTCCAGTTAGTGTTACCCAACCTTCAACCTGCCCATGGCTAGATCACCGGGTTTCGGGTCTATACCCTGCAACTTAACGCCCAGTTAAGACTCGGTTTCCCTTCGGCTCCCCTATACGGTTAACCTTGCTACAGAATATAAGTCGCTGACCCATTATACAAAAGGTACGCAGTCACCCCATAAAGAGGCTCCCACTGCTTGTACGTACACGGTTTCAGGTTCTGTTTCACTCCCCTCGCCGGGGTTCTTTTCGCCTTTCCCTCACGGTACTGGTTCACTATCGGTCAGTCAGGAGTATTTAGCCTTGGAGGATGGTCCCCCCATATTCAGACAGGATACCACGTGTCCCGCCCTACTCTTCGAACTCACAACATGTGCATTTTTGTGTACGGGAGTATCACCCTGTACCCTGCGACTTTCCAGACGCTTCCACTAACACACATGCTGATTCAGGTTCTGGGCTCCTCCCCGTTCGCTCGCCGCTACTGGGGGAATCTCGGTTGATTTCTTTTCCTCGGGGTACTTAGATGTTTCAGTTCCCCCGGTTCGCCTCATGCCACTATGTATTCATGACATGATAGTGCAACGGATTGCACTGGGTTTCCCCATTCGGGTATCGCCGGTTATAACGGTTCATATCACCTTACCGGCGCTTATCGCAGATTAGCACGCCCTTCATCGCCTCTGACTGCCAGGGCATCCACCGTGTACGCTTAGTCGCTTAACCTCACAACCCGAAGATGTTTCACTTCTGATTGCGAAAATTTGAGAGACTCGAACACGCCATTTTTCTTTTCTTATTACGGAGAAAAGAAACAGCGTGTCGTTTCAATTTTCAGCTTGATCCAGATTTTTAAAGAGCAAAACTTCGCAGCGCACCTTTTCAGGTACACTCTGAAGTTTTCTTGTTGAGCAGAGTATGGTGGAGCTATGCGGGATCGAACCGCAGACCTCCTGCGTGCAAGGCAGGCGCTCTCCCAGCTGAGCTATAGCCCCATACAGATGTAGTCAAACCTCAACCCTAATTCGTTTCCGATCGAGGCGTGGTTAAGTTTAAGCATACTCATGTATGCGAACTTTGCCACCACAAAGTACGGAGCGAATTTGGTAGGCCTGAGTGGACTTGAACCACCGACCTCACCCTTATCAGGGGTGCGCTCTAACCACCTGAGCTACAAGCCTGTAGAGGTTTTACTGCTCATTTTTCATCAGACAATCTGTGTGGACACTGCAAGGCAGGTTCTTTCAGGTAAGGAGGTGATCCAACCGCAGGTTCCCCTACGGTTACCTTGTTACGACTTCACCCCAGTCATGAATCACAAAGTGGTAAGCGCCCTCCCGAAGGTTAAGCTACCTACTTCTTTTGCAACCCACTCCCATGGTGTGACGGGCGGTGTGTACAAGGCCCGGGAACGTATTCACCGTGGCATTCTGATCCACGATTACTAGCGATTCCGACTTCACGGAGTCGAGTTGCAGACTCCGATCCGGACTACGACATACTTTATGAGGTCCGCTTGCTCTCGCGAGGTCGCTTCTCTTTGTATATGCCATTGTAGCACGTGTGTAGCCCTACTCGTAAGGGCCATGATGACTTGACGTCATCCCCACCTTCCTCCAGTTTATCACTGGCAGTCTCCTTTGAGTTCCCGGCCGGACCGCTGGCAACAAAGGATAAGGGTTGCGCTCGTTGCGGGACTTAACCCAACATTTCACAACACGAGCTGACGACAGCCATGCAGCACCTGTCTCAGAGTTCCCGAAGGCACCAAAGCATCTCTGCTAAGTTCTCTGGATGTCAAGAGTAGGTAAGGTTCTTCGCGTTGCATCGAATTAAACCACATGCTCCACCGCTTGTGCGGGCCCCCGTCAATTCATTTGAGTTTTAACCTTGCGGCCGTACTCCCCAGGCGGTCGACTTAACGCGTTAGCTCCGGAAGCCACGCCTCAAGGGCACAACCTCCAAGTCGACATCGTTTACAGCGTGGACTACCAGGGTATCTAATCCTGTTTGCTCCCCACGCTTTCGCACCTGAGCGTCAGTCTTTGTCCAGGGGGCCGCCTTCGCCACCGGTATTCCTCCAGATCTCTACGCATTTCACCGCTACACCTGGAATTCTACCCCCCTCTACAAGACTCAAGCCTGCCAGTTTCGGATGCAGTTCCCAGGTTGAGCCCGGGGATTTCACATCCGACTTGACAGACCGCCTGCGTGCGCTTTACGCCCAGTAATTCCGATTAACGCTTGCACCCTCCGTATTACCGCGGCTGCTGGCACGGAGTTAGCCGGTGCTTCTTCTGCGGGTAACGTCAATTGCTGTGGTTATTAACCACAACACCTTCCTCCCCGCTGAAAGTACTTTACAACCCGAAGGCCTTCTTCATACACGCGGCATGGCTGCATCAGGCTTGCGCCCATTGTGCAATATTCCCCACTGCTGCCTCCCGTAGGAGTCTGGACCGTGTCTCAGTTCCAGTGTGGCTGGTCATCCTCTCAGACCAGCTAGGGATCGTCGCCTAGGTGAGCCGTTACCCCACCTACTAGCTAATCCCATCTGGGCACATCTGATGGCAAGAGGCCCGAAGGTCCCCCTCTTTGGTCTTGCGACGTTATGCGGTATTAGCTACCGTTTCCAGTAGTTATCCCCCTCCATCAGGCAGTTTCCCAGACATTACTCACCCGTCCGCCGCTCGTCACCCGAGAGCAAGCTCTCTGTGCTACCGCTCGACTTGCATGTGTTAGGCCTGCCGCCAGCGTTCAATCTGAGCCATGATCAAACTCTTCAATTTAAGTTTGATGCTCGTGAATTAAACTTCGTAATGAATTACGTATGTTCACTCCAGAGACTTGGTATTCATTTAGCGTCCGAAGACGTTTAAGAATCCATGTCCTTGAGTGCCCACACAGATTGTCTGATAAATTGTTAAAGAGCAGTTGCGACGCGCTTTGGCGCTGTGTCGCGAGGTCCCGTATAATACGTTTTCCTCATTCAGAGTCAAGCGATTATTTTGCTTTTCTCTGCCGGTCATTCCCGGAAGAAGACCTTCTGACCCGGTGGCCTGTAAGCCGTTGTTCCGTGTCAGTGGTGGCGCATTATAGGGAGTTATTCCGGGCTGACAACCCCTAAATTCAAAAAATTTATCAACCGTCTCTTTTTTGCTCAAAAACGTCCTGAACCGCCAGTTTTTCGAGCATTTTGAAGCCATAGCGCTGCAAAACGGGCAGTAATTGTACGGCTTCAGGCGTGGCCTCCATACAGAACGCGATATTTTCATCCGCCGATTTCGCATCAGGCGCGTCATGCTCTAATAGCCATACCGTGCGACGCGCAATGGCCGCACCGGAATCCACCAGCCGGGTGCCGTCAGGTAAAACCTGTAGCAGCTCCTCGCGCAGCAGGGGGAAATGCGTACAGCCTAACACCACGGTATCCGGCGGTTCCGGCATCCGCAGCCACGGGCGCAGAATGCGCTTCAGGTTTTCAAGCGGAACAGGTTTACCGTGCAGCTTGGCTTCCGCCAGCTCAACCAGCTCTGATGAACCCAGCATTTCGATATGGCATTCATTCGCGAAACGCTGGATGAGTTCATGCGTATAAGGACGCTTTACCGTGCCGCGCGTTGCCAGTAAGCCGACGATGCCGTTAGCCGTCAGTCGCGCCGCAGGTTTGATGGCGGGAACCACTCCCACAACCGGGAACTGGAATTTTTCGCGCAGAGCAGGAAGGGAAACGGTGCTGGCGGTGTTGCAGGCAATGATGGCCATTGCCAGGGGATAGCGCGCCTGAACAGCAGTGACAATGTTCAGCACCCGCTCCACGATAAAGGCTTCGCTTTTTTCCCCGTAAGGGAAAGCCACATTATCGAAGGCATAAATGTAATGCAGATCCGGCAGCAGTTGCCGGATCTCATCATAGACCGATAACCCACCGACGCCGGAGTCAAACACCAGCACGGTAGGTTTGAGGTCAGAAGGTGTAGCTGCCAGACAAGTTGTATTCTCGTCCTGCAGTTTGGTAGCCATAAGCTGTCTCGTAATCTTTATCGAACAGGTTAGCTATTTTACCACGAACTGTAAGATGAGAGGTGACAGGATATGACGCTGTGACATCCACGGTGCTGTAACTCGGCAGCCTTTGCTGCACGTTATTGTACTCCGAGGTATTGTTGTCATAACGCTTGCCAAAATATTGCCAGGAAACGTCCATACCTACGTCAAACATCGTCCAGTCGAGCTGATACTTCGCCTGCTGCCGGGAACGGCGCGCCAGCACTTCATCGTTTTCATCATTACGCGGATCGACATATTGCAGCGTCACGCGATGGTTGAAAATGCCGGTATCGAAACTCCCCGTCCATTCCACGCCTTTAATGGTGGCAGAGTTAATATTGTCGTACGCGCCGGCAAAGGTCACCGGATCGGAATAGTAGGTGATCAGATTGCTGATTTCGTAGCGATAGGCCGACAGGCGCCAGTCCAGCGGCCCGGTCAGACCTTCAAGCCCCGCCTCCCACTGTTTTGACTCTTCCGGCTTCAGATTCGGGTTGGAATCAATACCGAAACGGGTTGAGCCGAACTGCTGCCCCAGCGACGGCGCAAGGAACCCTGTACCGTAGGAAAGGGTTAAGCGGTAATCCTCAACAAACTCCCAGCCTGCGGCGGTCTGCCAGGTACCGTGCCAGCCAAATTGCTCATCATGATCTTCACGACCAGAGGCTTCCAGCGTCACGTCGCCAAACTGCTGCTGCCCGGTAAGATACAGACCGGTATCATCGCGCTTATAGGTATCTGACGTTGCGGTATCGGAAGACGTCAGGCGTTGCTGCTGCCAGTCGACGCCGCCGCTCACCGAGCCATGGCCGACGATAAGGTTATTACCCCATTGCAGATTACGCTGCTCCAGACGGTCCAGCGAAGAGCCGTCCTGATAACGGCCATAAATGCTGCTGTAGTTGTAATCTTTGATTTTCTGATAGCTGGCAATGAGCTGCGAAGAGTAAATGCCGGAGTGATATTCCAGACCGGTATCCCAGGTCTGGTTATAAAGCTGATTTTCATCGGCGCTGTAAGCTGGCATGAACGGCGGGCTGCCAAGATCGTAATCGACGTTATTGGCATAGCTATGGCCACGGAAGAAGCCATTGAAGTTGTCGTTAAACTTATGCTCGACGCTGCCCCAGAACGTTTTGTTGTGGTAGCCGTCGCGGTCATTGTCGTGATCCCAGCTGGAGCCAGGCTGCACATTAAAGCCACGGGTGCTTTCGTAAGAACCTGCCAGCGTCGCCAGGGTATCGCCGAAACGCTGACGCAGCGCGCCATCGTACTGCTGATAGCCTTTCGAGCCTACGCTGGCGGTAATTTTCGACTGTTCTTCATCGCTTCGGGTAATGACGTTAATCACGCCGCCCATCGCGCCGGAACCATAAATCGCCGAACGCGGAC
The DNA here is from genome assembly GCF_001888805.2 of Enterobacter sp. SA187. Classification (NCBI taxonomy): domain Bacteria; kingdom Pseudomonadati; phylum Pseudomonadota; class Gammaproteobacteria; order Enterobacterales; family Enterobacteriaceae; genus Enterobacter; species Enterobacter sp. SA187. The sequence continues at coordinate 1,289,625 of NZ_CP019113.1, read as the reverse complement.
CGCGAATGTATTCGATACGCTGCACCAGGGACACCGGGATTTGGTTGAGATCGGGATTATTGGTGATGCCTGGTCGCCCCATCGGGATACCATCCACCAGCACCAGCACCTGTCGCCCTTCGGTACCGCGAACGTACAGCGTGGAGTTTTGTTTCATCCCGCCGTTCTGCGCAATATCCACGCCCGGTAAACGACGCATCACATCATTGAGGGTTTTTGCCTGCCAGCGGTCAATCTCTTCACGGGTCACAACATCCGTAGGTGCCAGTACCGTGCCAACGGGCTGCTGAAAACGATTTGCGGTGACGACAACGTTGTCCGGGTTGCTATCCTGCGCCCAGCCAGAAAATGCCGTGACGGAGAGCGCCGTCAGCAGCGAAGTTTTTTTAATCATTGTTAAAGCATCCACAATATAAGAAGGATGCCGCAGGCCCCATCGATAGCACGCGATGATGTGAACCAAATGCGACGTTAACCGGCAGGTCTTCGGGCTCGAAAGTACAACAGATGATGACTTCCCACCTTACGGCAGTGTCTGCTTTCGCTATCACCCTTAACTTCTTACCGCTGCGCGTCAGCTCCAGATTTGCACTGGATTCCCTTTTAACTCAGGAGACCGGAAAGCGGATGCTACATTTAGTTACATATAGATGTCCAGACTGCTAATTAAGAAATCCGAAAACCGCAGGGCTGGACAATACGCACACAATCCCTACAATCCCCGCGTAATTCAATCTTACTCAGGACGCACCATGACCCCAGAACACCTCCCAACAGAACAGTACGACGCGCAACTGGCCGAAAAAGTCGTCCGACTGCAAAGTATGATGACGCCTTTTGCCGCGCCGGTTCCGGAGGTGTTCCGTTCCCCGGTCAGCCATTACCGTATGCGTGCCGAATTCCGCATCTGGCATGACGGTGACGACCTGTATCACATCATCTTCGACCAGCAGACGAAAAACCGTATTCGCGTCGACAGCTTCCCGGCGGCCAGCGAGCTGATTAACCAGCTGATGCGCGCCATGATGGAGGGCGTACGCCACTCCCCGGTTTTGCGTCATAAGCTGTTCCAGATCGATTACCTCACCACCCTCAGCAATCAGGCCGTGGTATCGCTGCTGTACCATAAGAAGCTGGATGATGCCTGGCGCGAACAGGCCGAAGCCCTGCGCGATGCGCTGCGGGCGCAGAACCTGAACGTGCACATTATTGGTCGCGCCACGAAAACCAAAATCGCGCTGGATCAGGATTATATCGACGAGCGACTGCCGGTCGCCGGCAAAGAGATGATCTATCGTCAGGTAGAGAACAGCTTCACGCAGCCTAACGCGGCCATGAACATTCAGATGCTGGAATGGGCGCTGAACGCCACAAAAAATTCGACGGGGGATTTGCTGGAGCTGTACTGCGGAAACGGCAACTTCTCGCTGGCGCTGGCGCGCAACTTCGATCGGGTACTGGCGACGGAAATCGCCAAGCCGTCAGTGGCGGCAGCACAATACAATATTGCCGCTAACCACATTGATAATGTGCAGATTATCCGCATGGCGGCAGAAGAGTTTACCCAGGCGATGAACGGCGTGCGGGAATTTAACCGGCTGCAGGGGATCGATCTGAAAAGCTATCAGTGCGAGACGATTTTCGTTGATCCTCCGCGTAGCGGGCTGGACAGCGAAACCGAGAAGATGGTGCAGGCGTACCCGCGTATTCTGTACATTTCCTGTAACCCGGAAACCTTATGCAGGAACCTGGAGACGCTGAGCCAGACGCACAATATTGAACGTCTGGCCCTGTTCGATCAGTTCCCGTACACGCACCATATGGAGTGCGGCGTACTGTTGACCCGTAAGTAAGCGGCTTATTCCGGCAGTTCATGCCTGCGGTTACGCAGGCGATAACCGATCCAGAATACCAGCGCCACGGAGAGCACCGCAGGCACGAAGTTAGAGCCGATAGCCGGATACTCTGCGCGCACCACGGCGCTGTAAAGCAGCACGCCAAGGATGAAACACGCCGCCGCCAGACCGGGTAAACCCACCGGCATGGTACGGTTCTGATAACGCTGATGCAGACAGTACACCGTCAGCACCAGCGCAATAATCGGGAAGATGGAAAACGGCACAACAGAACTGAAAATGGCGGTAAAGGTGCCATTGATGGACAGGCCAGCGATCAGCGCCAGCAGCAATGTACCTTTATCTTGAACTGTCTGTTTCATTACTCATCCTTCACTCATCGGGTTGTTGCGAAATTTTCTCTTGTTCACGGCGATACCAGTAATACGCGCCTTTGGAAATCATCCGCAGCTGTAAAACCAGTCGCTCTTCTAATTGCCGACGTTGTTCCACGCCAATATCTAATGCTTCAGCGCCTGCGTTAAAGACGATAGTGACCATCGCTTCGGCCTGCGCTTCGGTGAACGCCCGCGGCATATGGTTTTCGAGTTCGAGATAATCGGCAAGTTCCGCAATAAAGTGCTGAATTTCACGCGCCACCGCGGCACGAAACGCCGCCGACGTGCCGGAGCGTTCCCGCAGCAGTAGACGAAAAGCATTAGGGTTATTGCCGATAAATTCCATAAAGGTGGACACCGACGTGCGGATCACGCTGCCGCCTTTGGCGATACGCTGACGCGCCTGGCGCATCAGCTGGCGCAGCATCAGCCCGCTTTCATCCACCATGGTCAGGCCGAGTTCATCCACATCGCGGAAATGGCGATAAAAAGAGGTCGGCGCAATACCCGCCTCGCGCGCCACTTCGCGCAGGCTGAGGCTGGCAAAACTACGCTCAGCGCTTAATTGACTAAATGCCGCTTCTACCAGCGAACGCCGGGTGCGTTCTTTTTGTTGCGCTCTAACGCCCATCACGATGTCTGAATCCTTCCAAAGGCCCGATGGCACTATACCAGACAATAAAACTAATCGGTTTACATTGCTTTGTGAATGATTGTTTACGGGCAGTTTGTGCTTTGGCTTCGCAAAAAAGCACAACGATAATTGGGTTAAAGCGGGGCAAATGTTATCATTGTGTTTATTTTGTGTATAAAAACAGGTGAGTAATACCATGTCACATTCCTGGGATTACGATGCAATAGTGATAGGCTCCGGCCCAGGCGGCGAAGGCGCGGCAATGGGTCTGGTTAAACAGGGAGCACGGGTCGCGGTTATCGAACGCTACCACAACGTGGGCGGCGGCTGTACGCACTGGGGCACCATCCCTTCCAAGGCGCTTCGCCATGCCGTCAGCCGTATCATTGAATTCAACCAGAACCCGCTGTACAGCGACCATTCCCGCCTTCTTCGTTCCTCCTTTGCCGACATCCTCAATCATGCCGACAGCGTGATTAACCAGCAGACCCGCATGCGTCAGGGCTTCTATGAACGCAATCATTGCGAGATCCTGCAGGGCAACGCGCATTTTGTCGACGATCATACGCTGGCGCTGGAGTGCCCGGACGGCACAGTGGAAACGCTGACCGCCGAAAAATTCGTCATTGCCTGCGGCTCGCGCCCGTACCATCCGGCAGACGTCGATTTTGCGCATCCACGCGTGTACGACAGCGACTCGATCCTCAGCCTTCAGCATGAACCGCGCCATGTGATCATCTATGGCGCCGGGGTAATCGGCTGCGAATACGCGTCGATCTTCCGGGGAATGGAGGTCAAAGTTGATCTGATCAACACCCGTGATCGTCTGCTGGCGTTCCTCGATCAGGAGATGTCAGATGCCCTCTCCTATCACTTCTGGAATAACGGCGTGGTTATTCGCCACAATGAAGAATACGAGCGCATCGAAGGCACGGATGATGGGGTGATTATGCACCTTAAATCCGGCAAAAAGCTTAAAGCGGATTGCCTGCTCTACGCGAACGGCCGCACCGGTAACGTGGACTCGCTGGCGCTGGAAAACATCGGTTTACAGGCGGATGGACGTGGCCTGCTGAAAGTGAACAGCATGTACCAGACGGCGCTGCCGCACGTGTATGCCGTCGGCGATGTGATTGGCTACCCGAGCCTGGCGTCTGCCGCTTACGATCAGGGCCGTATCGCCGCGCAGGCGATGGTAAAAGGCGAAGCCAGCGCGCATCTGGTGGAAGACATTCCTACCGGCATCTACACCATTCCGGAGATCAGCTCGGTCGGGAAAACCGAACAGCAGCTCACCGCCATGAAAGTGCCTTACGAAGTGGGGCGTGCGCAGTTTAAACACCTGGCGCGCGCGCAGATCGTCGGCATGAGCGTCGGCACGCTGAAAATTCTGTTCCACCGCGAGACCAAAGAAATTCTGGGGATCCACTGCTTTGGCGAACGCGCCGCCGAAATTATTCACATCGGCCAGGCGATCATGGAGCAGAAAGGTGGCGGTAACACTATTGAGTACTTTGTTAACACCACCTTTAACTACCCGACCATGGCGGAAGCCTATCGGGTAGCGGCGCTGAACGGCTTAAACCGCCTGTTTTAACAGGCGGTCAAAGTGGCCATCCATAGTGGTACGGATGGCCTCTGCCAGTTGCTCATAGCGGCTGCGCAGCGGTGAGCCAGGGCGGTAGACCAGGCCAATGGTACGACGCGGTTCCGGCTTAATGCACGGCAGATAGATGACGCCGTCGCGCTTGCGCTCTGGCGGTACAGAGAGCGCAGGCAGCAACGTAATACCACTTCCCGCCGCCACCATATTACGCAGCGTTTCCAGACTGGTGGCACGGAAGTGCGTATCTTCGTCGGCCCCGGCTTCGAAGCAAAAGCCCATCGCCTGATCGCGCAGGCAGTGCCCGTCTTCCAGCATCAGCAGTTTTTCGCCTGCGAGATCGCCCATCGGTACGCGATCGCGGTTCGCCCACGGGTGATCCTCATAGATCGCCAGCATCATCGGCTCGTCAAAGAGCGGCACTTCAATAAAGGCTTCACTCTCTTTTACCAGCGCCAGGATCGCGCAATCAAGCTTACCGCTGTCCAGTTGCGTCAGCAGCTGATGCGTCTGGGCTTCGTGCAGATACATTTCCAGTTTCGGGAAGGTCTGGTGCAACAGCGGGATAATCTGCGGCAGCAGATACGGCCCCACGGTCGGGATCAGGCCGATATGCAGCGGGCCGGACATGGTTTCGCCCTGCTGGCTGGCCATCTCTTTAAGCACTTTTACCTCACGCAGCACAGTGCGCGCCTGATCCACCAGCAGCAGACCGGACTGGGTAAAGAGTACTTTGCGGCTGGTGCGCTCCAGAAGCATGACGCCAAGCTCATCTTCCAGTTTACGGATCTGGCCGCTCAGCGTAGGCTGGCTGACATGGCAGGCATCTGCCGCGCGGCGAAAGTGGCGGTGTTCAGCTAACGCAACCAGGTATTCAAGATCGCGAATATTCATTCTTCATCCTCCGACGCCATGATAGTCCATGGCGATAGATAGAATAGCAATGAACGATTATCCCTATCAAGCACTCTGTACAATAATTAGCAACAGAAACGAGGCGGCATCTCAAAAATCCCTTGAAGCCACTCGCCTCGTTTTGAAAATACTAAAGCCAACGTGAACTATTTAGCGGACCATGGGTCCGCTTTTTTTTGCAGCAAATAATGAGTCCTTTACTTATAAATCTACGGATAATCCGTAAAACCCGCCTCTAATTATAAATTAGATAAATATTATCCCGCCAATATATATATTTAGTTTAAGTTAAAACGTTATTCTCTTGAAATATATTTATGCCTGCATAAAAATGCCGCCGTAGTTTTTTCAATAACTGATGGAATAGTGAACGATGAAATTGAATATGATGACGCGATATTTTATCGCGGCAGGTCTATTGGCCTGCGCCGGAAACGCCTTTGCGCTGGAAGCATGGAGCGGTCAGGAAGGCGGCGATACTATTGAAGTGATTTTTGACAGTAAAGTGTATACCAACCGCTGGTATGTTAACGCTGATAATTGCCCGAAAGATGCATCCGCAGATAACTGGGAAAATCCATGGACTTATGTCCGCGATGCCACGCCCGCAGAAATAAACGAATATGGCAATCCGACCACCTGCGACGCTGGCGGTATCACGCCGGTCAATTACGACGCATTCAGCGCCGAAAAGAATTACGTCACGGGCGATATTGTCAGCTATGGCGATGTGAATTATCAGGCGAAAAGCGCGGTTCCGGCATATTCCTTTACGCCAGGCGAAGATAATCCATGGCAATTATATACCCCAGTTCCGGTGTGGAGTTCTACTCAGGTATATAACAAAGGCGATGTCGCGCAACTTGACGGCCAGTCCTATGAAGCGCTGTTTTACACCGTGGGAGATAATCCCTCGAATCCCGCTAACCAGAACCCGACCGGTACTAATGGCCGTCCATGGAAGCCATTAGGCCCGACCGTCGAATATAGCGAAGCAGAACTGAGCGCCGCGCCACAATATAGCGCCACTGCGCTTTATGAAGCGGGTACGCTGGTACAGTTCCAGGGCCAGCCCTATGTATCGCAGGCGAAAGTGAAAGCCGTATCGCCGGTTGATGAAAACCCCTGGGCGATCTACACCGACTGGACCGGCACTAAAGAGCGTGTAGGTACGCCGAAAAATCCGTGGCCCGCTCACGTTTACGCCCCCTATGTCGATTTCACCCTGAATTCCATTCCGGATCTGGCGAAGCTGGCGAAAGAGCAAAACATTACCCATTACACCATGGCGTTTGTGGTGGCGAAAAGCGGCGAGCAGTGTATCCCGACCTGGGGCACCGCCTACAGCATGCAGGACTACGCCCAGTACAGCAAAATCAAAGCGCTGCGTGAAGCAGGCGGCGATGTGATGGTGTCTATTGGCGGCGCGAACAACTCCCCGCTGGCGGCAGCCTGTAAGAACGACGCCGATCTGCAAAAACACTATTACGACATCGTGGATAACCTGAACCTCAACGTGCTGGACTTCGACATTGAAGGCACCTGGGTCGCCGATCACGAATCCATCCAGCGTCGTAACCGTGTGGTGAAAGCCACCCAGGATCAATGGAAAAAAGAGGGCCGTAAAGTCGGCGTCTGGTATACCCTGCCGATCCTGCCGACCGGTCTGACGCCGGACGGTGTCTACGTGCTGGAAAATGCGCGTGATGCAGGCGTGGAACTGGCAGGCATCAACGTGATGACCATGGACTACGGCAACTCAATTTGTCAGTCCGACGGCACCGAAGGCCAGAACATTCACGGCACCTGCGCCACCTCCGCCATCGACAACCTGTTTAATCAGCTGAAGAAAATCTGGCCGGCGAAATCTGATAAAGAGATCAACGCCATGATGGGCACCACGCCAATGATTGGCTACAACGACGTGCAGGGCGAAGTGTTCTATCTGTCGGATGCCCAAAAAGTCATGAAGGATGCTACTGACCGTAAGCTCGGTATGATTGGTATCTGGTCAATGGCGCGCGACAAGCCAGGCGTACCGGGTCAGGTTTCTCCGGAACATAGCGGCATGACGCCATCGCAGGCACCCGAGTACGCTTACAGTAAGGTATTCGCGCCTTTCACCAGCGTCTCTGACGAGCTGGCTGACGGCGTACACTCTTTTGAAGCTGTCACCACGGCAAGCCAGCGTAGCGTTGAAATCAACCTCACTACCGCCGCGCAGAAGAGCCGTAAATTTGTCGCTTTCCACAATGCAGGTGAAGGCGATAAATACATGGGTCATACCCAGAATGGTTCGGTGTACTACGGCAGTAAACGCGTCAGCGGCAACGACACTATCGTCACGCTGCATTACTACTACGCACCAAAAGTGGGCGATGTCATTACCCTGGTGGAAGATGTAAAAGGTGAAGTGACTGTACTGAAGAAATTCACCATTACAGAAGAGATGATTAAGCTCAAATAACCCGCTGTGCTAAAACCAGAACCCCGCCGGTGGCGGGGTTCTTTTTTGTTCAGCCCAGGCGTTGTCGGGCATCGGCAATCGCCTGCGCTACCTGCGCCGGAGAGACGCCGCCTTTCGCCGCACGTTTATCGAGGCAGGATTGCAGTGACAGGATCGGATAGACATCCTCGCCAATTACGCTGCTGAATTTCTGTAAATCCGCCAGCGGCAGATCTTCCAGTGGTTTACCCTGGGCAATGGCTTCCACTACCGCTTCGCCGACAATATGGTGCGCCTCACGGAAGGGAACGCCTTTGGCGACCAGATAATCCGCCAGCTCGGTGGCATTCGCGTAACCCTGCTGCGCCGCTTCCTGGCAGCGTGGACGTTTCACCTGAATACCGTCCAGCACCAGAGTTGCCATGTGCAGGCAGTCCAGCCAGGTATCCAGCGCGTCGAACAGCCCTTCTTTGTCTTCCTGCATATCTTTGTTATACGCCAGCGGCAGACCTTTCAGGGTCATCATCATGCCGGTCAGCGCGCCCTGTACACGCCCGCATTTACCGCGGATCAGCTCCAGCGCATCCGGGTTTTTCTTCTGCGGCATTAAGGAGGAGCCGGACGTCACGCGATCGGACAACTCCACAAAACCTGCTTCACCGGTGTTGAAGAAGATCAGATCTTCGGCGAAACGCGACAGATGCACCATGCCGATGGACGCGTCAGACAGCAACTCCAGCACGTGGTCACGATCCGATACGCTGTCGAGGCTGTTACGGGTCGCCGACGCAAAGCCCAGCCAGCCCGCCAGCTGTTCACGGTCGATTTCATAAGCTGTACCCGCCAGCGCGCCGCAGCCTAACGGACTGACGTCCAGACGCTTTAGCGCATCCTGCAGGCGGCTTTCATCACGGGCGAGCATCTCGACATAAGCCAGACACCAGTGGGCAAAGGTCACCGGTTGCGCACGTTGCAGGTGCGTATAACCCGGCATCACCGCATCCTGATTCGCCTGCGCGGTTTCCACCAGCGCAGACTGTAACTGGCGATTCGCGCCAAGCAGTTCACTCACCTGCTCTTTACACCACAGTTTCAGATCAGTGGCCACCTGGTCGTTACGGCTACGCCCGGTATGCAATTTTTTGCCCAGCGCGCCCACTTTGTCGATGAGTCTGCCTTCCACCCAGCTGTGAATATCTTCGGCGTCGCTGGTAAGAATTTGCTGCGGATCGAGACGCACTTCCTCCAGCAGAATAGTGAGCGCATCTTCCAGCTGTTGCTGTTCCTGCGCCGTCAGCACGCCTACCGTTACTAGCGCCTTAGACCAGGCCACAGAGCCAACAATATCCTGCTCCGCCAGGCGATAGTCAAAGCGCAAAGAGTCGTTGAACTGTTTGAACCGTTGATCCGCTGCCTGAGTAAAACGCCCGCCCCAAAGTGCCATAACATTCTTCCTTTCTTTATGAATTCTGCCGGATGGCGCTACGCTTATCCGGCCTACGGTCTGTAGGCCCGGCAAGCAACGCGCCGCCGGGCATTAAATCTTACGCCAGCGATGTATGAAATCTTACGCCAGAATACGGGTGCCAATCGGCGTGCCGTTAAACAGCGCCGGAAGTTGTTCCGCATGACGCCATGACGCGATGTCCACCGGACGGCCCAGCGTGCGGGCGGCATCCAGCGCGGCGTTCACCTTCACGATCATGCCATCGGTAATAATTCCCTGGTCGATCAGCTGCTCAGCTTTCGCCGCCGTCATTTCGGCAATGCGCTGACCTTTACCGTCAAGAATGCCGCTGACGTCAGACAGCAGGATCAAATCCGCGCCCAGGGTCGCTGCCAGCGCCGTGGCCGCCTGGTCGGCGTTGACGTTCATTAACTGCCCGTCGTCGGTCACGCCAATGGAGCTGACCACCGGCAGGAAACCGCCGTCCAGCAGAGTGTTGATAAGCTTTGGCGAGCCAGGTTTTGCATGGCCGACGTGACCCAGTTCTTCGTCGAGCTGCGTCACGCTCACGCTGTCGCCATCGCCCAGATACAGACCAACGGAGGCGATATGATGTTTCTTCGCCCATGCCAGCAGCGTTTTGTTGGCGGTCCCCGCCAGCGCGCCGGTGATGATGTCGATCTGATCGGCTGGCGTGACGCGCAGGCCGTTTTTCTTGGTCACCGGCAGGTTAAGCTGCTTCATCAGCTCATCCACCACGCAGCCGCCGCCGTGCACGATAACCAGCGGGCGCTGATGAGACTCACGATAATTGACCAGCGCCGTAAACAGGCGCTCCAGCGCTTCTTCGCTATCCAGCAGTACGCCACCCAGCTTGATAATTAATGGATTCATCATTGCACCCTTAAATAAGAGACTGCGTTTCAGCATAGCCGAAACGAATGTTTGCACACTGCACCGCCTGCGCCGCCGCACCTTTCAACAGGTTATCTTCGGTCGCCACCACAATGAGATGCTGATCCGACACCGCGAAACCAATATCGCAGAAGGGTAAACCGACTACGTTTTTCAGCGCCGGAACGCCTTTGTCATACAGACGCACCAGCGGTTTATCCGCATACGCCTGCTGGAAAGCTTGCGCGATCTGCGCGCTGTCGACGCCCGGTTTCAGGCGGCAGGTAATAGTTTCCAGAATGCCGCGCGGGAAGTTGCCCAGGTGCGGGGTAAAGATCACCTCTGCGCCCAGATGGGTGGTGATTTCCGGGTGATGGCGGTGATTAAACACGCCATAGGGTTGCAGGCTCACTTCACAGAAACTGTTGGAGATAGCGGCTTTGCGCCCGGCGCCGCTGACGCCGCTGGTGGCGTTGATCACCGGCCATTGGGAAAGATCCAGCAGCCCGGCGTCGATCAACGGCTTCAGCGACAGCTGCGCCGCCGTCGGGTAGCAGCCCGGCACGGCGATCAGATTCGCCTCTTTCAGTTTATCGGCGTTCCACTCCGCCAGGCCATAGACCGCTTTTTCCAGCAGATCCGGATGCTGATGGGTGAAGCCATAATATTTTTCATAGAACCCGGCATCGTTAACGCGGAACGCCCCGGAGAGGTCGAACACCACGCAGCCCGCCGCCAGAAATTGCGGCGCGAGGTCATGGCTGACTTCATGGGCGGTTGCCAGAAACACCACGTCCACGCCGTCGGTAAATTCGCTGATGTCGGACATCGGCTGTAAAGGCAGATCGACAATGCCTTTCAGCTGCGGATGCAAATCGGAGATGCGCTTTCCCGCATCATTGCTTTGCGCTGACACGGTCAAAGCGGTTATGTTCATATGAGGGTGGCGATTCACGTAGCTTACAAGCTCAGCGCCCGCATAACCGCTAGCGCCCACAATCAGCGTATTCAACATCGGGTTCCTTTACGATCAACGTTATTGTATTTTTATTCACATTTACTGCATGAATATTGATACTATCACGACCTAAGGTGTGTCAACAATGAAAATGAATCTACCGCCATTTATCGAGATTTACCGCGCTCTGATAGCCACACCGTCTATCAGCGCAACGGAAGAAGCGCTGGATCAGAGTAATGCGGCTTTAATCAATCTGCTGGGCGGCTGGTTTGGCGATCTCGGGTTTAAAGTGGACATCCAGCCGGTTCCCGGCACGCGCAATAAATTCAATATGCTCGCCAGCGCGGGCCAGGGATCGGGCGGTTTACTGCTTACCGGACATACCGATACCGTGCCGTTTGACGATGGTCGCTGGACGCGGGATCCCTTTACCCTCACCGAGCATGACAACAAACTTTACGGCCTCGGCACTGCCGATATGAAAGGCTTTTTTGCCTTCATTCTTGATGCGCTGCGTGACGTGGATGTGACGCAACTTAAAAAGCCGCTCTACGTACTGGCCACCGCCGATGAAGAGACCAGCATGGCGGGCGCGCGCTATTTCGCCGAACACGCCGAAATCCGCCCGGACTGCGCCATTATCGGCGAACCGACATCCCTGCAACCGGTACGCGCCCACAAAGGGCACATCTCGAATGCCATCCGCATTCTTGGTCAGTCCGGCCACTCCAGCGATCCGGCGCGCGGCGTTAACGCCATCGAACTGATGCATGAATCCATCGGTCATATTCTGCAACTGCGCGACACGCTGAAAGAACGCTATCACTTTGACGCCTTCACCGTACCTTATCCGACGCTGAACCTCGGCCACATTCACGGCGGCGACGCGGCGAACCGAATCTGCGCCTGTTGTGAACTGCATATGGATATTCGCCCGCTGCCGGGCATGACGCTTAACGATCTGGAAGGGCTGCTTAATGAAGCGCTGGCGCCGGTGAGCGAACGCTGGCCGGGTCGCGTCAATATCGCCGAGCTGCACCCGCCGATCCCCGGCTACGAGTGCCCGCCGGATCACCAGCTGGTCGAGGTGGTGGAAAAACTGCTCGGCACGCAAACGGAAGTGGTGAACTACTGCACCGAAGCGCCCTTTATTCAGACCCTGTGCCCGACGCTGGTGTTAGGCCCCGGCTCAATTAATCAGGCGCACCAGCCGGATGAATATCTGGAAACGCGCTTTATTAAGCCGACCCGGGAGCTGATCACCCAGGTGGTGCATCACTTCTGCTGGCATTAATTCTTCCCCCTCGCCTCCCGGTGAGGGGTGATTTTTGTCACATCTCCATAAGCTTTACTTATCTGCAACTGCGCCTGTTAACTTTCATAAATTGCCGTCATTTATTCGTTTGCTGAACCGTTTTCGCAGCAATTGACGCACGGGGTTTTACGTGGCTTTATAAAAGACGGTGTCTTATTTCCCTGCAGTCCTGATACGTGACCAGGGTTATAACAAAATAAAATGAGATGGGGTGTCTGGGTTAACATGAACGAACAATATTCCGCTTTGCGTAGTAATGTCAGTATGCTCGGCAAGCTGCTGGGAGATACCATCAAGGACGCGCTGGGAGAGAACATTCTCGACCGTGTCGAAACGATCCGTAAGCTCTCAAAATCCTCACGTGCAGGTAACGAAGCCGACCGCCAGGCGCTGCTCACCACCTTGCAGAACCTGTCCAACGATGAGCTGTTACCGGTGGCTCGCGCCTTCAGCCAGTTCCTGAATCTGGCTAATACCGCCGAGCAATACCACAGCATATCGCCAAAAGGCGAAGGGGCCAGCAATCCGGAAATTATCGCCCGCACCCTCAGAAAGCTGAAAGACCAGCCCGATCTCAACGAAGACACCATTAAAAAAGCCGTGGAATCCCTGTCGCTGGAGCTGGTGCTGACCGCCCACCCGACAGAAATCACCCGTCGCACGCTGATCCACAAAATGGTGGAAGTGAATAACTGCTTAAAGCAGCTTGATAACAAAGACATTGCCGATTACGAGCGTAACCAGCTGATGCGCCGCCTGCGCCAGCTGATTGCCCAGTCCTGGCATACGGACGAAATCCGTAAACATCGCCCAAGCCCGGTGGACGAAGCCAAATGGGGCTTTGCCGTGGTGGAAAACAGCCTGTGGGAAGGCGTCCCGAATTACCTGCGCGAGCTGAACGAACAGCTGGAAGAAAATCTTGGCTACAAGCTGCCGGTGGATTTTGTCCCGGTGCGTTTCACTTCCTGGATGGGGGGCGATCGCGACGGCAACCCGAACGTCACGGCGGAGATCACCCGCCACGTCCTGCTGCTGAGCCGCTGGAAAGCCACCGATCTGTTCCTGAAAGATATTCAGGTGCTGATCTCTGAACTGTCGATGGTGGAGTGTACCGACGAACTGCGTGAAATGGTCGGCAGCGAAGGCGCGCAGGAGCCGTACCGCTATCTGCTGAAAGGGCTGCGCAGCCAGTTGATGGCGACTCAGGCCTGGCTGGAAGCCCGTCTGAAAGGCCAGCGCCTGCCAAAACCGGCAGGTCTGCTGTCCAATAACGAACAGCTGTGGGATCCGCTGTACGCCTGCTATAAATCGTTGCAGGCCTGCGGCATGTCGATCATCGCTAACGGCGAACTGCTCGATACCCTACGCCGCGTCAAATGCTTTGGCGTACCGCTGGTGCGTATTGATGTGCGTCAGGAAAGCACCCGCCATACCGAAGCGCTGGGCGAACTGACCCGCTACCTCGGTATCGGTGATTACGAAAGCTGGTCAGAGGCCGATAAACAGGCGTTCCTGATCCGCGAACTCAATTCCAAACGTCCGCTGCTGCCGCGCAACTGGGAGCCAAGCGATGACACCCGTGAAGTATTTAACACCTGCAAAGCGATCGTCGATGCGCCGCAAGGATCCGTTGCCGCCTATGTGATCTCGATGGCGAAAACGCCGTCTGACGTGCTGGCCGTGCATTTGCTGCTCAAAGAAGCGGGTATCGGCTTTGCTCTGCCGGTCGCGCCGCTGTTTGAAACCCTCGACGACCTCAACAACGCCAATGACGTCATGACCCAGTTGCTGAATATCGACTGGTATCGCGGCTTCATTCAGGGCAAACAGATGGTGATGATTGGCTATTCCGACTCCGCGAAAGATGCGGGCGTGATGGCGGCCTCCTGGGCGCAATATCAGGCACAGGACGCGCTGATCAAAACCTGCGAAAAAGCGGGCATCGCGCTGACGCTGTTCCACGGACGCGGCGGCTCCATTGGTCGCGGCGGCGCACCGGCGCACGCGGCATTGCTTTCTCAACCGCCGGGCAGCCTGAAAGGCGGACTACGCGTGACCGAACAGGGGGAGATGATCCGCTTTAAGTACGGCCTGCCGGATATCACCATCAGCAGCCTGTCGCTCTACACTGGCGCAATCCTCGAAGCCAACCTGCTGCCGCCGCCGGAGCCGAAAGACGCCTGGTGCCACATTATGGACGAGCTGTCTGACATCTCCTGCGACATGTACCGTGGCTATGTGCGCGAAAACGAAAGCTTTGTGCCCTATTTCCGTTCGGCGACGCCGGAGCAGGAACTCGGCAAACTGCCGCTGGGCTCACGTCCGGCCAAACGTCGCCCGACCGGCGGCGTCGAATCGCTGCGCGCCATTCCGTGGATTTTTGCCTGGACGCAAAACCGCTTAATGCTGCCCGCCTGGCTGGGCGCAGGCGCGGCGCTGCAAAAAGTGGTGGAAGACGGTAAGCAGAGCGAACTGGAAGCCATGTGTCGCGACTGGCCGTTCTTCTCTACCCGTCTGGGGATGCTGGAAATGGTGTTCTCCAAAGCTGATTTGTGGCTGGCGGAATACTACGATCAGCGTCTGGTGAAACCGGAACTGTGGGCGCTGGGCAGCGAACTGCGCGACCAACTGGAAGCGGACATCAAAGTGGTGCTGGATATCGCCAACGACTCGCACCTGATGGCCGACCTGCCGTGGATCGCCGAGTCCATCCAGTTACGTAACATCTATACCGACCCGCTCAACGTTCTCCAGGCCGAACTGCTGCACCGTTCGCGTCAGGCGGAAGAAGAAGGTAAAGAAGCAGATCCGTGCGTGGAACAGGCCTTAATGGTCACCATCGCCGGTGTGGCTGCCGGTATGCGTAACACCGGCTAATCTGCACGGCCTCCCCCGCCCGGTGACGCAACGTTCACCGGGCGATCTCCGGGAAAAACATGTCATACGACCTCAGCCATCACCTTACCCGATTCGCCGAAGACGCCGCCCTGTTGCAGCGCGTCTGGTTTGCTCGCGGCGCAGGGCCGGTTCCGGCAGGGGCATTACAGACGGATTTTCCGCGGCTGGAAATCGTGCTCGAGGGCGAAATAACAGACGGTAGTGAACCCGCTGTCATGGCGGAAAACGACGTGCTCTTTATCCCCACCGGTCACTGGAATGCGCCGCAGTGCCGCCAGCCCGCCACTCTGCTTAACATCCACTTTGAGAAACAGTATTTAGTTTTCAGCGTGCAACGCCGGGACGGCGTCCATCTGCACAATCTGTGTCACGCCCAGGTGGCGCGGCGCGGCCCGCGTACCGGCTCTTTATTATTGCAGACGCTCAGTGAATTACAGATGCAGCCGCACGAGCAGCGCACCGCCCGTCTCACGGTAAGAAGCCTGCTCAGCCACTGCGCCGATCTGCTGGGCAGCCAGATCCAGACCGCCTCCCGCAGCCAGGCGCTGTTTGAAGCCATACGCCATTATATCGACGAAAATTATGCCGCGCCGCTGACCCGTGAGTCCGTGGCGCAGGCGTTCTATATTTCCCCGAACTACCTCTCCCATCTGTTTGCCAATACCGGGGCGACAGGATTTAACGCTTATCTGAACCAGATCCGGCTGGAACATGCACGCATGTTGCTGAAAAATTACGATCTGAAAATAAACGAAGTGGCCCACGCCTGCGGCTTTGTTGACAGTAACTATTTCTGCCGCCTGTTCCGCAAAGCCACCGAGCGCACCCCGTCCGAATACCGCCGCCAGTATCACAGCCAGCTGACCAAAACGAACCTGTGAGCCAGCTCGCATTTCTGACCGCAGCTTACATTTGTCCAGTGTTTGGCAGATTTGACAGATAGCGGCCTGTCGGCCCCGGCTTTTATGCTGATCGCCATCGCAACTTCAGAAAGCTGACGAGGTAAAGCATGGAACTCTATCTGGACACGGCCAACGTTGCCGAAGTCGAACGCCTGGCGCGCATTTATCCGCTGGCGGGCGTGACCACCAACCCGAGCATAATCGCCGCCGGTAAACAGCCGCTGCGGGAGGTGTTACCGCGTCTGCAACAGGCTATCGGGCCTGACGGCACGCTGTTCGCGCAGGTGATGAGCCGCACGGCGGACGGCATGGTGGCAGATGCCCGACAGCTGAATGACATCCTGCCGGGCATCATTGTCAAAGTGCCGGTGACTGCCGAAGGGCTGGCGGCCATCAAAATGTTAAAAAAAGAAGGCATCGTGACGCTGGGAACGGCGGTGTACAGCCCGGCGCAGGGTCTGCTGGCGGCGCTCGCGGGGGCAAAATACGTCGCGCCCTACGTCAACCGCGTGGATGCGCAGGGCGGCGACGGTATCCGTATGGTGCAGGAGCTGCAACGTCTGCTCGAACTTCATACGCCGGACAGCATGGTGCTGGCAGCCAGCTTTAAGACCCCGCGCCAGGCGCTCGACTGTCTGCTGACCGGATGTCAGGCGATTACGCTACCCTTAGAGGTAGCGCAACAAATACTCGGTACGCCGGCAGTAGAGGCGGCGATCGAGAAATTCGAGCACGACTGGCAAACCGCCTTTGGCACGTTAACGCTGTAAAAGGAGTCAACTATGGACCACATTATTCAATCGCCGGGCAAATACATTCAGGGGGCAGATGTGCTCACCCGTCTGGGAGACTATCTGAAACCGCTGGCGGAAAGCTGGCTGGTGGTCGGTGACAAATTCGTTTTAGGTTTCGCGCAGGAGACGCTGCAAAAAAGTTTTGATGATGCCGACCTGAGCGCCGATATCGTGCCCTTTGGCGGCGAATGTTCGCAAACGGAAATCGACCGTCTGCGCGCGCTGGCTGAAGAGGCAGACTGCACGGCGGTGCTGGGCATTGGCGGCGGTAAAACCCTGGATACCGCCAAAGCGCTGGCCCACTACATGCACCTGCCGGTGGCGATCGCGCCGACCATCGCCTCAACCGATGCGCCGTGCAGCGCGCTGTCGGTGATCTATACCGACTCCGGTGAATTCGAACGTTACCTGATGCTGCCGAAAAACCCGGATCTGGTGATTGTCGATACCAAAGTGGTGGCGGGCGCGCCTGCGCGTCTGCTGGCCGCCGGGATCGGCGATGCGCTGGCCACCTGGTTTGAAGCGCGCGCCTGCGCCCGCAGCGGGGCCACCACCATGGCGGGCGGACAGTGCACCCAGGCGGCGCTTGCGCTGGCCGAGCTGTGCTACAACACGCTGCTGGAACAGGGTGAAAAAGCCATGCTGGCGGCGGAGCAGCATGTGGTGACCGCCGCGCTGGAGCGCATCGTGGAAGCCAATACCTATCTCAGCGGCGTCGGCTTTGAAAGCGGCGGACTGGCGGCGGCGCATGCCATTCATAATGGTCTGACGGCGATCCCGGACGCGCACCATTACTATCACGGCGAAAAAGTGGCCTTCGGTACACTGACGCAGCTGGTGTTAGAAAACGCGTCGGTGGAGGAGATCGAAACCGTGGCGTCGCTGTGTCACAGCGTCGGCCTGCCGATCACCCTCGCCCAGCTGGATATTAAAGCCGATATTCCGGCGAAATTGCGCCAGGTGGCGCAAGCGGCCTGCGCGGAAGGGGAAACTATTCACAATATGCCGGGCGGCGCCACGCCTGATGAGGTGTACGCGGCGCTGATCGTCGCCGATCAGTATGGTCAGCGTTTCCTGGAAGAGTGGGAATAAACCGGTTGCCGGGCAGTCATGCCCGGCGTTTTTGGTTACAGCGACGGGCGCACGCCCAGCGTATGACAAATGGCATAGCTCATCTCGGCGCGGTTCAGCGTATAGAAGTGGAAATCCTTCACCCCTTCGCGGCTTAAAATCTTCACCATGTCCATGGCGATATTCGCGCCCACCAGCTTACGGGTTTCGGGGTCATCATCCAGACCGTTAAACATCTGCGACATCCATGCCGGAATACGCACGTTGGTCATGTCGGCGAATTTTTTAGCCTGTTTAAAGTTCGAGACCGGCAGAATGCCCGGAATGATTTCCACGTCGATGCCGGTCGAGGCGCAGCGGTCGCGGAATCGCAGATAGCTTTCCACGTCGAAGAAAAACTGCGTGATGGCACGGTTAGCGCCAGCGTCGATTTTGCGTTTCAGGTTCAGCAGATCCGCCTGCGCGCTCTTCGCTTCCGGGTGCACTTCCGGATAGGCGGCAACGGAAATATCAAAATCAGCAACCTCTTTTAACAGCGCGACCAGGTCGGTGGCGTACATATCCGGTTTACCGCCGCCCGGCGGCAGATCGCCGCGCAGCGCCACGATATGACGGATACCGTTGTTCCAGTAATCCCGGGCGATGCTGCGCAGTTCGTCACGGCTGGCGTCAATACAGGTGAGATGCGGGGCCGCTTCCAGACCGGTTTTATCTTTGATGCCTTTAATAATGCTGTGCGTACGGTCGCGCTCGCCGGAGTTTGCGCCATAAGTCACGGAGACAAATTTCGGCTTCAGGCTGCTCAGGCGATCGATGGAGTGCCATAAAGTCTGTTCCATTTCACTGGTGCGCGGCGGGAAAAACTCAAAAGAGACATTAATCTGCCCCTGCACTTCTGCCAGGCTCTGATTCAGGGCTTCCCGCTGGTTGGCGTGAAAAAAGCTCATACCTTACCTCATCAATCGCGTGTCGTTGTTTATTGTAATGTGAACTTCTATACGTTTAGACGTCCAGATGTAAAAATGACGGAAAAGCGATATGGCGTCAACAGAATTATCGTGAAACTGTGTGAGGATTGTTCAGGGAAGATGAAAAAGATTCAGGATGGAAAGCCCCCTCACTCTGGCAGTGAGGGGGATAAAAACTACAGCAGTTGCGCCAGGCGATTGATGTCTGACTGGATCGCCCCGGCGGTCACATCGCGTCCCGCGCCAGGCCCGCGGATCACCAGCGGATTATCGCGATACCAGCGGCTTTCGATGGCAAACACGTTATCGCACGGCAGCAGGGCCGCCAGCGGATGTTCAGGGCGTACCGCTTCCACGCCGACGCGCGCTTTTCCGTTAGCGTTGAAACGCGCCACGTAACGCAGCACGAGGCCCATTTCCCGCGCCGCTTCCAGCCGCTGCACCATCTGGTCGTTCAGCTCATCGCCGTTCTCAAAGAAGTGATCCACCGACCCCTCTTCACAGCCGTTCGGCACCAGCGACTCCACGCGCACCTGATCCGGTTCGATGTCATAACCCGCTTCACGGGCAAGGATCACCAGCTTGCGCATCACGTCTTTACCGGAGAGATCGACGCGCGGATCCGGCTCGGTCAGCCCCTGCTGCCAGGCCTGATCCACCAGCTCGGTAAAGGGTACGGTGCCGTCAAATTGCAGGAACAGCCAGGAGAGCGTGCCGGAGAAAATACCGCTGATAGCGAGAATGGCATCGCCGCTGTCGATCAGATCGCGCACGGTATGGTTCACGGGTAAGCCCGCGCCCACGGTGGCGTTATACAGCCAGTGACGGCCGGTTTTTTCGAAGGCGTCATGGATCTGGCGGTATTTGTGACTGTCGCTCGCTCCGGCCAGTTTATTGGCGCTGATAACGTGAAAACCGTGGCTGGCGAAGTCCAGATACTGATCGGCCAGCTGTTCGCTGGCAGTCACATCCAGCACCACTAAATCATCATAGGGATGGGCGCGCATCCACAGGAACAGCGACTCCTCATCCTGTTCGACCGCTTCATCGTTAAAGAACGCCAGCGCGCGGCTGGCATCCAGCCCCTCATAGCTCAGCAGGCTGCGGCGGCTGTCCACCACGCCCGCCAGCACAAATTCAAAACCGGTCCGCGCCGACAGCGCGCCCTGTTCACGGGCGAACAGCTCCAGCCAGCGCGAGCCGATATTGCCCTTGCCGAACAGCATCAGACCGATACGTTTTTCCGCGCGGAACAGCGACTGGTGCAGCCCCTGGATCAGGCTCTCCGTCGGCCCGGCGCGCAGCACGGCCACCAGGCTGATGCTGTCGTCGGACTGCCAGATAAACTCTACCGGCTGACCCTTTAATTGCTGCCAGAAACGATGGCTGTGCAGCGGATTACGGCAGACGCCCGCCCCGACCAGCGCCACCAGCGCCAGCCCCTGACGCAGGCGCAGTTCACCGGTCAGCCCGGCGTCCTGCAACAGCTTCAGCGCGCTGTCGACCACTTCCGAGGTGTAGCAAAGTTGCAGCAGGTTGCGATCGTTATGAATGCCGACCGCCAGCGGACGCAGCTGCGCGCGCTTGAGGATCAGATCCACCTCTTTATGGGCCAGCGCGAAATCCTGACTGGCGGGCACCTGGAACTCAATCAGGCAGACGTCATCATGACTGGTGACAATACGCGCCCCGGTGCCGGATGCCAGCACGCGCTCAATGCGCGTGGAGCCCTGCTCCGGGTTGTAGCTGCAACGCAGTTGCAGATCGATGTCGCTGGCGGAAACCGGTTGTAAGGTACGGGCGTGCAGCACCGGCGCGGCCAGACGCGCCAGTTCGCTGGCTTCATCAAGGCGCAGCAGCGGCAGCAGGCAGGCATCTTTTACTTTACGCGGGTCGGCGCTGTACACCCCGGCCACGTCGCTCCAGATGGTCACGCGGGACACGCCGCCCAGCGCGCCGATTTGCGTCGCCGAGTAGTCGGAACCGTTACGGCCCAGCAGCACGGTTTCCCCCGCATCGTTGCGGCAGATAAAGCCCGTCACCACGGTACGTTTATTGGGATGCTGCGCCAGCAGTTGCTGCAACAGCGGATAGGATAAGCCTTCATTGACCTGCGGTTGCGGGCCGCGCTCGGCGCGCAGGAAGTCGCGCGCATCCAGCCAGGCGGATTCCATACCCTGTAAATTGAGCACCGCAGACATCAGGCGCGCCGACCAGATCTCACCGTGCCCCACCACTTCCGCATACACCGCGTCGGTGATGCCGCTGTCAAGCAGCGCCGCCAGTCGCTCCAGATCGTGAATAAACGCCTGGGTGAGCGTGTCGGCCATATCCGCAGGCAGCAGACCGCCGATCAGATCGCTTTGATAGCGACGCAGCGCCTGTTGAACCTGATGCGCAGAGAGCCTGTCGGTCTGGCTTAACTTCAGCCAGCTGATCAACTGGTTGGTGGTGCTGCCCGCCGCCGAGACGACCATCATGTCGCCAGGCTGCGAATATTCCGCCATGATACCCGCCACACGCAGGTAACATTTCACGTCAGCCAGACTACTCCCACCAAACTTATGCAGTTGACGACCTTTCGCCCCTGCCTGCGCAATCACACTCATGTTTACCCCTTGTTTGCTGCCCGGAAGCCATTTTCCAGGTCGGCAATTAAATCTTCGCCATCTTCGATGCCGGTGGAAATACGCAGCAACGTCTCGGAAATACCCGCCGCGGCGCGCGCTTCTGGCGCCATGCCTGCGTGTGTCATGGTGGCGGCGTGGGAGATCAAACTTTCAACTCCCCCTAACGACTCCGCCAGCGTAAACAGTGACAGCCCGCTTAAGAAACGACGTAATGTTTGTTCATCGCCATCCAGTTCAAAACTGAGCATGGCGCCAAATCCTTTTTGCTGACGGGCAGCAATCTCGTGGCCCTGATTTTCCGGCAACGACGGGTGATACAGTTTTTTCACCAGCGGCTGTGTTTTAAGGAAATCCACAATCCCCTGGGCATTGCGTTGCGCCACTTCCATGCGCGGCGACAACGTACGCAGCCCGCGCAGCAGCAGATAGCTGTCAAAGGCGCTGCCGGTGACGCCGATATTATTCGCCCACCATGCCAGTTCAGTGACAGTCGCCTCGTCTTTGGCGATCACCACCCCTGCGACCACGTCAGAATGGCCATTCAGATATTTAGTGCATGAATGTAAAACCAGATCGGCACCCAGCGCCAGCGGGTTCTGCAATGCCGGGCTTAAGAAGGTGTTATCCACCACGCTGACGGCCCCGGCTTCACGCGCAAGCTGACAGATTTTCGCAATATCCACAACGCGCAACAATGGGTTGCTCGGACTTTCCACCAGCACCAGTTTCGGTTTTTCGGCCAGCGCCGATTTTAATGCCTGCTCGTCGCCCTGATCGACAAATAAAACGCGATAACAGCCGCGTTTTGCCAGACTGTCGAACAGGCGGTAGCTGCCGCCGTAGCAATCGTGCGGCGCGACCAGCAGATCGCCGGGCTTCAGAAAGACAGTGGTCACCAGGTGGATCGCCGACATGCCGGTATTGGTCATCACCGCGCCCGCGCCGCCTTCCAGTTCCGCCAGCGCGCGCTGCACCACATCCCGCGTCGGGTTACCGCGACGGGAGTAGTCATGGGCTCGCGGTTCGTTAAAGCCGGTGAAGTTATAGGTACTGGAGAGATGAATCGGCGGGACAACGCAACCGTACTGCTCGTCATCATTCAATCCGCTACGCACTGCGATGGTGGCCTGTTTACGCGTCATGTGAAGGCTTCCTGGCTTAAGGGATGAAAAGTCAGCCATCAGAATAGCATTGTGAATATGGACGTCAATACATCTGGACATCTAAACTTCTTTGCGTATAGATTGAGCAAATGCATAATAGCCGTTAAAATTATATGCGTTAGCGCATATCCGCCGATTCGATACTCCGTGTCACGGTGTCGTCTCTACGGTAAACTACGCGAGATTACGGTGCGGTACCTGCGTTTGATCAGGTTTCGACCTTTTACTAATGACTGAGAGGATTAAAGGTATCTCATGGCTGAATGGAGCGGCGAATATATCAGCCCATACGCTGAGCACGGTAAGAAGAGTGAACAAGTAAAGAAAATTACGGTTTCCATTCCTCTGAAGGTGTTAAAAATCCTCACCGATGAACGTACTCGTCGTCAGGTGAACAACCTGCGTCACGCCACTAACAGTGAACTGCTGTGTGAAGCGTTCCTGCATGCCTTTACCGGTCAGCCTTTGCCGAACGATGAAGACCTGCGTAAAGAGCGCAGCGATGAGATCCCGGAAGCGGCGAAGATCATCATGCGTGAACTGGGCATCGACCCGGATACGTGGGAATACTAAGCAATAAAAAAGGGCAGAAGATATTCTGCCCTTTTGTTTTGGCCCGAATTTCAGGCATAAAAAAACCGCCCGCAGGCGGTTCTTTCTGGCAGCCAATACTTATTTGCTGCTGCCTGGCAGGCTGAAGCGCTTGTTGAAGCGGTCAACACGGCCACCGGTAGCAACGTCACGCTGCTTGCCAGTATAGAACGGGTGGCATTTGCTGCACACGTCCAGGTTCAGATCGTGACCCACGGTAGAACGGGTTTTGATCACATTACCGCAAGAACAGTTTGCAGTAATTTCAACATAATTCGGGTGAATACCTTTTTTCATGGGAGAAACCTCAGTTTAAGGCCGCGTCGCTCTTCCAGCCCTAACGCCAGACACCACGCGATGTTTAAAGTAGTTACGTTCTCTTTGACGTGATCAAAACACATCAAAGGCGGCGAATCATACAGAAAATAACCAGCGCATGCAAACTGATCCGCGCCTTCTCTTTCTAATGTGTATACTAACCCGCCAGTTTTCAAGCCAGGATGATTCGATGCCCGTCGCTCACGTAGCCCTGCCCGTCCCGCTGCCCCGTACGTTTGACTACCGCCTGCCGGAAGGCGTCGCCGTCAACGCGGGCTGTCGCGTGCGCGTGCCCTTTGGTAAACAGGAGCGGGTCGGCATTGTGGTGTCCGTCAGCGAGACAAGCGAACTGCCGCTGGATGAGCTGAAAAGCGTCGTCGAGGTGCTGGATAACGATCCCGTGTTCTCCCCGTCTGTATGGCGATTACTGCTGTGGGCCGCTGATTATTACCATCATCCGCTCGGAGATGTGCTGTTTCACGCTTTGCCGGTTTTGCTGCGGCAGGGCAAGCCCGCCAGCGTTGCGCCTCTGTGGTTCTGGTTCGCCACCGAACAGGGCCAGGCGGTAGACATCAACAGTCTGAAACGCTCGCCAAAACAGCAGCAGGCGCTGGCGGCGCTGCGCCAGGGAAAAATCTGGCGGCATCAGGTGCAGGATCTGGAATTTAACGATGCGGCCCTGCAGGCGTTGCGCGCCAAAGGCCTGTGCGATCTCAACAGCGAAGCCCCGGCGCTGACCGACTGGCGGGAAAATTACGCCGTACCCGGCGAGCGGCTGCGTCTGAATACCGAGCAGGCTACCGCCGTGGGCGCCATCCACAGCGAATCTGACACCTTTTCCACCTGGCTGCTGGCGGGCGTCACCGGCTCCGGTAAAACCGAAGTCTATTTAAGCGTGCTGGAAAATGTTCTCGCTAAGGGAAAACAGGCGCTGGTGATGGTGCCGGAAATCGGCCTGACGCCGCAGACCATTGCCCGCTTTCGCGAACGTTTTATCGCGCCGGTGGAAGTGCTGCACTCCGGCCTTAACGACAGCGAACGCCTGAGCGCCTGGCTGAAAGCGAAAAACGGCGAAGCGGCGATTGTTATCGGCACGCGTTCGTCGCTGTTCACTCCGTTCAAAAATCTCGGCGTGATTGTTATCGACGAGGAGCACGACAGCTCCTATAAACAGCAGGAAGGCTGGCGTTATCATGCCCGCGACCTGGCAGTCTACCGCGCCCACAGCGAGCAAATCCCGATTATTTTAGGCTCGGCCACCCCGGCGCTGGAAACATTACATAATGTACGGCAGCGCAAATACCGTATGCTGCGCCTGACGCGCCGGGCCGGTAATGCGCGCCCGGCCACGCAGCATGTGCTGGATTTAAAAGGCCAGCCGCTACAGGCAGGACTGGCTCCGGCGCTGATCGCCCGTATCCGCCAGCATGTGCAGGCGGATAATCAGGTGATCCTGTTCCTGAACCGCCGTGGCTTTGCGCCTGCGCTGCTGTGCCATGATTGCGGCTGGACGGCGGAGTGCCCGCGCTGCGATCACTACTACACCCTGCACCAGGCGCAGCGCCATTTGCGCTGCCACCACTGCGACAGCCAGCGCCCGGTGCCGCGCCAGTGTCCGTCCTGCGGCTCCACGCATATGGTGCCGGTGGGTCTGGGCACCGAGCAGTTAGAGCAGGCTCTAGCCCCCTTCTTTCCCGGCGTGCCCCTGTCGCGTATCGACCGCGATACCACCAGCCGAAAAGGCGCGCTGGAGCAGCAGCTGGCGGAAGTGCATCGCGGCGGCGCGCGGATTTTAATCGGCACGCAGATGCTGGCGAAAGGCCACCATTTCCCGGACGTGACGCTGGTGGCCTTGCTGGACGTTGACGGCGCGCTGTTTTCCGCCGATTTTCGCGCCGCCGAGCGCTTCGCCCAGCTCTATACCCAGGTTTCAGGCCGTGCCGGTCGCGCCGGCAAGCAGGGCGAAGTGGTGCTGCAAACGCACCATCCGGAACATCCTTTATTACAGACGCTGCTGCATAAAGGCTACGACGCCTTTGCGGATCAGGCGCTGGCCGAGCGGCATACGCTGCAATTGCCGCCGTGGACCAGCCATGTGATTATTCGTGCCGAAGATCATAACAACGAGCAGGCGCCGGTTTTCCTGCAACAGCTGCGCAATCTGTTGCACGCCAGCCCGCTGCTGGACAACAACACCTGGATTTTAGGGCCGGTGCCCGCCCTTGCGCCAAAGCGCGGCGGTCGCTACCGCTGGCAACTGCTGTTGCAGCATCCGTCACGCGTTCGCCTGCAACATCTTATCAGCGGCGCGCTGGTGCTCATCAATACCCTTCCGGAAGCGCGCAAGGTGAAGTGGGTGCTGGATGTCGATCCTATCGAAGGTTAAGGTTGCGAGGCGGATCGTATAATTCAACATCCGTCACACTTTTCATGAAAATACTGTAACCGGAACGGGTAACTATCTGATAAAAATGTGTCTGATGTCAGACACAGAGGATGTGGCTGCGCCTGCGTCTGGATGCGAGGAGAAAGAGGTGAAGGCTAAGAAAGAGGTTGCTGCCGCGACCATGAAAGACGTTGCCGAGAAAGCGAAAGTCTCTACGGCAACGGTGTCCCGCGCGTTAATGAACCCGGATAAAGTCTCGCAGTCGACCCGCAACCGGGTGGAACAGGCGGCCCTTGAAGTGGGCTATTATCCGCAGGCGATGGGGCGCAACGTGAAGCGCAATGAATCGCGCACTATCCTGGTGATCGTGCCGGACATCTGCGATCCATTTTTTAGCGAAATCATCCGCGGTATTGAAGTCACAGCGGCGGAACAGGGTTATCTGGTGCTGATCGGCGACTGCGCCCATCAGAATCAACAGGAAAAAACCTTTATCGACCTGATCATTACCAAGCAGATCGACGGTATGCTGCTGCTCGGCTCGCGCCTGCCGTTTGACGCCAGCATCGAAGAACAGCGTAATTTACCGCCGATGGTGATGGCGAACGAATTCGCCCCTGAACTGGAATTGCCTACCGTGCACATCGATAACCTGACGGCCGCTTTTAATGCCGTTAATTATCTGCGCGAACAGGGCCATCAGTTGATCGGCTGTATCGCCGGGCCGGAGGAGATGCCACTGTGCCATTATCGGCTACAGGGCTATGTGCAGGCGCTGCGCCGCACCGGGATCACCGTTGATCCGCACTATATTGCCCGCGGCAATTTTACCTTTGACGCAGGCAGCGCGGCGATGGAGCAACTGCTGGCGCTACCGAAGCCGCCGACCGCCGTATTCTGTCACAGCGATGTGATGGCGCTGGGCGCGTTATCCTGTGCGAAACGTCATGGCCTGAAAATTCCTGACGATCTGTCTATTATTGGTTTCGACAATATCTCGCTCTCCCAGTTTTGCGATCCGCCGCTGACCACAGTGTCGCAACCGCGCTTCAAAATCGGACGTGAAGCGATGCTGCTTTTACTGGATCAGCTTCACGGGCAAAACGTCAGCAGCGGTTCGCGGCTGCTGGACTGCGAGTTAATCATCCGTGGGACGACACAAGCCGTTACCTGAAGTAATAGGCTTTAAGACTCCCGCTTCTGGTCAAAGCCCCGTCGCTTAAGTAACATGACGGGCTGACAAACGAATAAATACAGCGAAACGATAGTGGCACAACGAGATTATGTACGCCGCAGCCAGTCGGCTCCTTCGCGGCGAAAAAAGAGCACGTCAAAGAAAAAACAACGTAGCCCGTCTGTTGTATCGCCCGCCATGGTTGCCATTGCGGCCGCTGTGCTGGTGGCGTTTATCGGTGGTCTGTACTTTATTACGCACCATAAAAAAGAAGATGCAGAGACGCTGCAAAATCAGAAGGTTGCAGGGAACGGACTGCCGCCAAAACCGGAAGAGCGCTGGCGCTATATCAAAGAGCTGGAAAGCCGTCAGCCTGGCGTACGCGCGCCGACAGAGCCGTCTGCCGGTGGCGAGGTGATGAACCCGAGCCAGCTGACGGACGAGCAGCGCCAGTTGCTGGAGCAGATGCAGGCGGATATGCGTCAGCAGCCGACTCAGCTTAATGAAGTGCCCTGGAACGAACAGACGGCGGAACAGCGTCAGCAAACCCTGCAACGCCAGCGTCAGGCGCAGCAGCAGGTTCAGCTACGCCAGCAGCAACAGCAACAGCAGACATACACGCAGCCGGTGCAGCAGCCGAGAACGCAGCCCCGGGTAACGGAACAGCCGTATCAGCAACCGCGCACGGTGCAAACCGCGCCCGCGCAGACTAAGCCGGTACAGCAGCAGCCGAAGCAGACCGCTTCCCAGCAGCCTTATCAGGATCTGCTGCAAACGCCTGCGCATACCGATGCCGCGCCGCCAAAACAGCAGGCCGCGCCGATCACGCGTGAGCCGGAAGCGCCGAAGAAAACGGCAGAGAAAAAAGATGAGCGTCGCTGGATGGTGCAGTGCGGTTCCTTTAAAGGCACAGAGCAGGCGGAAACCGTGCGCGCGCAGCTGGCGTTTGAAGGCTTCGACTCCCGCATCACCACCAATAACGGCTGGAATCGCGTGGTCATCGGGCCGATCAAAGGCAAAGATAATACCGACGGCACTCTTAACCGCCTGAAGATGGCGGGCCACTCAAACTGTATTCGTCTCGCCTCCGGGGGTTGAAACCCCCAAAATCCCCCCCATCTATAATTGCATTCAGCCCCGTACACTGTGCGGGGCTTCTAATCCGTTTATGCAACAAGGGGTCTGCTCGTGACAACAATCGTAAGTGTACGCCGTAACGGCCAGGTGGTAATTGCTGGCGACGGCCAGGCCACGCTGGGCAACACCGTAATGAAAGGCAACGTGAAAAAAGTGCGTCGTCTGTACAACGACAAAGTAATCGCCGGTTTTGCAGGCGGTACTGCCGATGCCTTCACGCTGTTTGAACTGTTTGAACGCAAGCTGGAAATGCACCAGGGTCATCTGGTGAAAGCCGCCGTTGAGCTGGCAAAAGACTGGCGCACCGACCGCATGCTGCGCAAGCTTGAGGCTTTGCTGGCCGTGGCGGATGAAAATGCGTCGCTGATCATCACCGGTAATGGCGATGTGGTGCAGCCGGAAAACGATCTGATCGCTATCGGATCCGGTGGGCCGTACGCCCAGGCCGCCGCCCGCGCACTGCTGGAAAATACCGACCTCAGCGCGCGCGACATTGCTGAGAAGGCGTTGGGCATTGCAGGCGATATCTGCATCTACACCAACCACTTCCATACCATCGAAGAATTGTCCTCTAAGGCGTAAGGATCTCTAATGTCTGAAATGACCCCACGCGAAATTGTCAGCGAACTGAATAAACACATCATTGGTCAGGATAACGCCAAGCGTTCCGTGGCCATTGCCCTGCGTAACCGCTGGCGTCGTATGCAGCTCGACGAAGAGCTGCGCCATGAAGTTACCCCGAAAAATATTCTGATGATTGGCCCGACCGGCGTCGGTAAAACCGAAATCGCCCGTCGTCTGGCGAAGCTGGCGAACGCGCCTTTCATCAAAGTGGAAGCGACCAAATTCACCGAAGTGGGCTATGTGGGTAAAGAAGTGGATTCTATCATCCGCGATCTGACCGATGCCGCTATCAAGATGGTGCGCAGCAACTCCATTGAAAAACACCGCTACCGCGCGGAAGAAATGGCGGAAGAGCGCATTCTGGACGTGCTGATCCCACCGGCGAAAAACAACTGGGGCCAGCCTGAACAGCAGCAGGAGCCGTCCGCCGCGCGCCAGTCCTTCCGCAAAAAGCTGCGTGAAGGCGAGCTGGACGACAAAGAGATCGAAATCAATCTCTCTGCCGCACCGATGGGCGTTGAAATCATGGCCCCTCCGGGCATGGAAGAGATGACTAGCCAGTTGCAGTCCATGTTCCAGAACCTGGGCGGGCAGAAGCAGAAACCGCGTAAGCTGAAAATCAAAGAAGCGATGAAGCTGCTGATTGAAGAAGAAGCGGCGAAGCTGGTGAACCCGGAAGAGCTGAAGCAGGACGCCATTGATGCTGTTGAGCAGCACGGCATCGTGTTTATCGATGAGATCGATAAAATCTGTAAGCGCGGCGAATCCAACGGCCCGGACGTTTCCCGCGAAGGCGTGCAGCGCGATCTGCTGCCGCTGGTGGAAGGCTGTACCGTCTCCACGAAACACGGCATGGTGAAGACTGACCACATTCTGTTTATCGCCTCTGGCGCGTTCCAGGTGGCGAAGCCGTCGGATCTGATCCCGGAACTGCAGGGTCGTCTGCCGATCCGCGTGGAACTCCAGGCGCTGACCACGGAAGATTTCGAACGTATCCTGACTGAGCCAAACGCGTCCGTTACCGTGCAGTACAAAGCGCTGATGGCCACCGAAGGCGTGAACATCGACTTCACCGAAGATGGTATCAAGCGCATCGCGCAGGCCGCCTGGCAGGTGAACGAAACCACGGAAAACATCGGTGCCCGCCGTCTGCATACTGTGCTGGAGCGTCTGATGGAAGATATCTCCTATGACGCCAGCGATCGCAATGGTGAATCCATCACTATTGATGCGGCTTATGTGAGCAAACACCTGGATGAGCTGGTTGCAGATGAAGATTTGAGCCGTTTTATCTTATAATCGCGCGCACTGCACTTTCATCACTGTTGATGGGGCTGAATAGCCCCATTTTTATTGGCTAAAAACTATGACTGACTCGCGCCCTTTAAGCCGCACCCAGGCCTGGCTGGAAAGCCTGCGTCCGAAAACTCTTCCTCTGGCCTTCGCCGCGATTGTGGTCGGCACAACGCTGGCCTGGTGGCAGGGGCATTTTGATCCCCTCGTCGCCGTGCTGGCGCTGATCACCGCCGGTCTGCTGCAAATCCTCTCCAATCTGGCGAACGATTACGGCGATGCGGTAAAAGGCAGCGATAAGCCCGACCGTATCGGGCCGCTGCGTGGTATGCAAAAGGGCGCGATCACCCAGGCGCAGATGAAGCGGGCGCTGATCGTAACAGTTATCCTGAGCGCGCTGTCCGGACTGGCGCTGGTCGCCGTGGCCTACCAGACGCTGGCGGATTTTGTCGGCTTCCTGGTGCTGGGCGGGCTGTCGATTATCGCCGCCATCACCTATACCGTCGGGCGTCGTCCCTATGGCTACATTGGGCTGGGCGATATTTCCGTGCTGCTGTTCTTTGGCTGGCTGAGCGTGATGGGAAGCTGGTATTTACAGGCGCACACGCTGATCCCGGCGCTGTTCCTGCCTGCCACGGCCTGCGGCCTGCTGTCCACCGCGGTGCTGAACATCAATAATCTGCGCGATATTAACAGCGATCGTACCAACGGTAAGGACACGCTGGTGGTGCGTCTGGGGCCGGTGAATGCCCGCCGTTATCACGCCTGCCTGCTGGCGGGCGCGTGGCTGTGCTTCGCCCTGTTCAACCTGATTTCACTGCAAAGTCTGTGGGGCTGGCTGTTCGTGCTCGCCACGCCCGTGCTGGTAAAACAGGCGCGCTATGTACTGCGTGAAACCGAAGCGAGCGCGATGCCGCCGATGCTTGAACGCACCGTAAAAGCCGCGCTTTTAACTAACCTGTTGTTTGTAGTCGGTATAGTGCTAAGTCAGCTGGCGGTTTAACTGACAAATATCAATTAACAATTGATGATTTTGCCAACAACGCGTTATGCACGATATACTGACAACTCTCGCGGCAACTGAACGTAAATCCTATGAAATATGATACTTCTGAGCTTTGTGACATCTACCAGGAAGATGTCAACGTCGTGGAACCGCTGTTCTCCAACTTTGGTGGACGGTCGTCTTTTGGCGGACAAATCATCACGGTCAAATGTTTCGAGGACAACGGGTTGCTCTATGATCTGCTCGAACAGAATGGTCGTGGACGCGTTTTGCTGATCGATGGCGGCGGTTCGGTACGTCGTGCATTAATTGATGCAGAACTGGGACGCCTGGCCCTGCAAAACGAATGGGAAGGCATTGTGGTCTATGGCGCAGTACGCCAGGTAGACGATCTCGAAGAGCTGGACATCGGCATTCAGGCCATTGCCGCTATTCCGGTAGGCGCAACCGCAGAAGGGATTGGCGAAAGCGACATCCGCGTTAATTTTGGCGGCGTGACTTTCTTCTCCGGCGACCATCTCTACGCCGATAACACCGGCATTATCCTTTCCGAAGATCCCCTGGATATCGAGTAAATAAAAAAGGCCATCGTTACGACCGATGGCCTTTAATTTCAGGTGTTATCATTCGTCTCATAGTAAACGATACGTAATTCATATTTCCCATCGGATGATGTAGTAAAGACACTCATGATGGCATTATCATCGTAATAATTATCTATAAAGTTCTCGAGTTGTTCTAACCTCACATCAATTTCAGGTTTTGGGATCTCTTTAAAAATAAGCTCGCTTTTTTGAAGACCATTTACTTCCTGTGCATGCACAATAAAGTACCATTTATCTGTTACGCGTGGTGCTTTCTTTAATGGTTCTGGCGTCAATAAGAGATAGCGAAAGTAATCCTGTTGTGTATATTCTTCATCTGAAAATACTCTTGTCATTGAATAGCAATAAAAAAGTGCAAGTGATACTATGAAAAAAACAGCTAATATCAACCTGAGTTTTTTCATCAGAAAATCTCTCTTATCCACTCTGGGTTTGCCACAGGCTTTATTGTATTCATAAATGCTGGTAAGTGTCCCGGATAAGGCTGATGCTTTACTTTCTTATCTATAGGATCCGGGAAAATGAGAGGAAGTACACTTTTGTTTTTAAATTCCCCCACGGGGCCATAGTAGTCCCAGATACGATAAGCTTTCTCTTTAGGGCAAATATCAAGCAATGGAGTGTAATCCGTACAATCTACAGCCTGATAGAAACCAAAAAGATTTGAGACCAGGTCCTCAGCGCTAAAACCGCTATCTGTTACCAGAACATAGGGCCAAAAATCTTGTAAGGTTTCAAATTGGCGGGAAGTACCCATGAATATCGATAGCGCCACTCCTTTCAAATCGCGATCATTCAATCCTCTGCGTACTAAAAATCGTCTATATATACCCGTGACAGCATTTATACCATAGATGCTTTTTTTCATATCCTGATAATAGTTGACTTCAAAGTATTGATTATTACCACCACGTGGCATTGCCATTTGATGCCAGAGTCTTTCTGCACCAGAGGGGTTTGCATGTCCTAAATCAATCCAACCTAAGTTTTCTGTATAGATTAACCCCGACCTAATTTCCCTCGTAATATATCGATCCATATTATCAATAATGTCAGCTCTCTTTGTCATTTCACATTCCTTGAGAAATTAAAGAGTTCATACTACTACTTTAGAAATAAAAAAAGCATCCAAAGGATGCTTTTTTTAGTGAAGATAAATCAGACTTCTTCCATGCGGCCTAATAAAGCCTGCAGACGATCCTGCCAGCCGGACTGCTGTTCTCTCAGTTCGTGGTTCTCACGCTCCAGCTGCTCGCGGGAGTGCTGTGCGGACTGCATTTCCTGTGACAGCGAGTTGTTCTTTTCTTTCAGCTCTTCGATTTCCATCTGCAGCAGGGTGATGGTATCAATCGCCTGCTGTACTTTCGCTTCCAG
Organism: Enterobacter sp. SA187; assembly: GCF_001888805.2. NCBI lineage: Bacteria > Pseudomonadati > Pseudomonadota > Gammaproteobacteria > Enterobacterales > Enterobacteriaceae > Enterobacter > Enterobacter sp. SA187. The sequence goes on along the minus strand of NZ_CP019113.1, from coordinate 1,256,243 downwards.
CTTCTCAAACACTTCTAATGACATAGTCATACCTCTCCTGAATTCCGATTTGCAAGGCGACGCCCGTTTCAACGCGCACTCTATCCCCCCGATTGTATGGAGCGACCACGCGCCTGTCCAGCGACAACCCTTGTAGATCGCGCTTTGCAACACTTTTAAGCATATACCTGGTGCGTTTGGCGAAACTACCCCTAAATTGTTAACGCATTCGTTAATGAAATGATTCAGCTCACTTTTCGAGCTGCTGTTAAAACGCGCTTTATAGCGCGAAAACGCTCATTTTATTGACGGAGTACACACATTTTGATTTCGATATTTCTCGTTTTTGCTCGTTAACGATAAATTAACACCGTGTCTACAGGGCATCGTGACTGTCATTGAGTCGCGCTAACAATAACCATTACACTCTTCAGGATCCGATTATGAGTCAAACATCAACCTTGAAAGGCCAGTGCATCGCCGAATTTCTCGGAACCGGGTTGTTGATTTTCTTCGGTGTCGGATGTGTCGCAGCGCTGAAAGTGGCAGGCGCCACTTTTGGACAGTGGGAAATCAGTATTATCTGGGGTCTGGGCGTGGCGATGGCCATCTACCTGACCGCAGGGGTTTCCGGGGCACATCTTAATCCGGCGGTAACCATTGCGTTATGGCGATTTGCCTGTTTCGACGGGCGTAAAGTTGTACCATTTATCGTTTCTCAATTTGCCGGCGCGTTTTGCGCAGCGGCGATCGTTTACGGGCTTTATTACAATCTTTTCATCGACTTTGAGCAATCGCATCAGATGGTGCGCGGTAGCGTCGAAAGTCTGGATCTGGCAGGTATCTTCTCAACTTATCCGAATCCGCATATCAATTTTGTGCAGGCCTTCGCGGTTGAAATGGTGATTACCGCTATTCTGATGGGCGTGATCATGGCGCTGGGCGACGATGGCAACGGCATTCCGCGCGGCCCGCTGGCTCCGCTGTTAATCGGCCTGCTCATCGCGGTGATTGGGGCATCCATGGGGCCGCTGACCGGCTTTGCGATGAACCCGGCGCGTGATCTTGGTCCTAAAACCTTCGCCTGGCTTGCCGGCTGGGGTGACGTTGCCTTCACCGGCGGCAAAGATATTCCTTACTTCCTGGTGCCGCTGTTTGGGCCGATCGTGGGCGCGTCTCTGGGTGCGTTTGGCTATCGTAAGCTGATTGGCCGCCACCTGCCCTGCGATACCTGCGTAGTGGAAGATGAGAAGGCTCCGGCCAGCGCCACTGCACAACAAAAAGCTTCGCTGTAATGTGACTACGGGACAAAATTATGACTGACAAAAAATATATCGTTGCGGTTGACCAGGGAACCACCAGCTCCCGTGCCGTTGTAATGGATCACGACGCCAATATCATCAGTGTCGCGCAGCGCGAATTCGAACAAATTTATCCAAAGCCAGGCTGGGTTGAACATGACCCGATGGAAATCTGGGCGAGCCAGAGTTCAACGCTGGTGGAAGTGCTGGCGAAAGCTGACATCAACGCCGATCAGGTGGCCGCCATTGGTATCACCAACCAGCGCGAAACCGCTATCGTATGGGATAAAGAGACCGGCAAGCCGATTTACAACGCCATCGTCTGGCAGTGCCGTCGTACTTCCGACATCTGTGAGCATTTAAAACGTGATGGCCTGGAAGATTACGTGCGTAAAACCACCGGTCTGGTGATCGACCCGTACTTCTCCGGGACCAAAGTGAAGTGGATCCTTGACCACGTGGAAGGCTCCCGCGAGCGTGCTAAGCGCGGCGAACTGCTGTTCGGCACCGTCGATACCTGGCTTATCTGGAAAATGACCCAGGGGCGCGTGCACGTTACGGATTACACCAACGCCTCCCGTACCATGCTGTTCAACATCCACACGCTGGAATGGGACGCCAAAATGCTGGAAGTGCTGGATATTCCGCGGGAAATGCTGCCGGAAGTCCGCAAATCTTCAGAAGTGTACGGCCAGACCAACGTCGGCGGTAAAGGCGGCACCCGTATTCCTATCGCCGGTATCGCCGGTGACCAGCAGGCGGCGCTGTTCGGCCAGTTGTGCGTTAAAGAAGGGATGGCGAAAAACACCTACGGCACCGGCTGCTTTATGCTGATGAACACAGGCGAAAAAGCGGTGGCGTCCGAGCACGGTCTACTGACCACCATCGCCTGCGGTCCGCACGGCGAAGTGAACTATGCGCTGGAAGGCGCAGTGTTTATGGCAGGTGCATCCATCCAGTGGCTGCGTGATGAAGTGAAGCTGATCAGCGATGCTTTCGATTCCGAATACTTCGCCACCAAAGTGAAGGATACCAACGGCGTGTACGTCGTGCCGGCCTTTACCGGTCTGGGCGCGCCTTACTGGGACCCTTATGCCCGCGGCGCGATCTTCGGCCTGACCCGTGGCGTGAACTCTAACCACATCATCCGTGCGACGCTGGAATCCATCGCCTATCAGACCCGTGATGTGCTGGAAGCGATGCAGGCCGACTCCGGTATTCGTCTGCACGCCCTGCGCGTGGACGGCGGCGCGGTGGCTAACAACTTCCTGATGCAGTTCCAGTCCGATATTCTCGGCACCCGCGTGGAACGTCCTGAAGTGCGTGAAGTGACGGCGCTGGGCGCAGCTTATCTGGCGGGCCTGGCAGTGGGCTTCTGGCAGAATCTGGATGAGCTACAGGAAAAAGCGGTCATTGAGCGTGAATTCCGTCCGGGCATCGAAACCACTGAACGTAACTATCGCTACAGCGGCTGGAAGAAAGCGGTGAAACGCGCCATGGCGTGGGAAGAGCGCGACGAGTAATTTTCCCCTCACCCTAACCCTCTCCCCATGGGAGAGGGGATTATTCGGTGCCCCGTTCCTGCCCTTCCCCTCTCCCTCAGGGAGAGGGCCGGGGTGAGGGTGGTATCTCCTCTCTCTGTGTTAAACTTCAGGCAATTTCTTTCTTAAACGAGTCTGTAATGAAACGAGAACTTGCCATCGAATTTTCCCGCGTAACGGAAGCTGCCGCGCTGGCGGGCTATAAGTGGCTGGGCCGCGGCGACAAAAACGTTGCCGATGGCGCAGCGGTACACGCCATGCGCATCATGCTTAATCAGGTCAATATCGACGGCACCATCGTGATTGGCGAAGGTGAAATCGACGAAGCGCCGATGCTCTACATCGGTGAAAAAGTCGGTACCGGCAACGGCGATGCGGTGGATATCGCCGTGGATCCTATCGAAGGTACCCGCATGACGGCGATGGGCCAGGCCAATGCGCTGGCGGTGCTGGCAGTGGGCGATAAAGGCACCTTCCTGAACGCGCCTGACATGTATATGGAAAAACTCATTGTCGGGCCCGGCGCGAAAGGCGCCATCGATCTCAACCTGCCGCTGGAACAAAACCTGCGTAACGTCGCTGCTGCGCTGCAAAAACCGCTTTCTGAACTGACGGTCACCATTCTGGCGAAACCGCGCCACGACGGCGTGATCGCGGAAATGCAAAAGCTCGGCGTGCGCGTGTTCGCCATTCCGGATGGCGATGTCGCCGCATCCATTCTCACCTGTATGCCTGACAGCGAAGTGGACGTGCTGTACGGCATCGGCGGTGCGCCGGAGGGCGTGGTGTCAGCCGCGGTGATCCGCGCGCTGGACGGCGACATGCAGGGCCGTCTGCTGGCACGTCACACCGTCAAAGGCGACAGCGAGGAAAATCGTCGCATCGGCGAGCAGGAGCTGGCGCGCTGCAAAGCGATGGGCATTGAGGCAGGCACCGTGCTTCAGCTGGATGATATGGCGCGTAACGACAACGTGATTTTCTCGGCCACCGGCATCACCAAAGGCGATCTGCTGGACGGCATCACCCGTAAAGGCAATATGGCGACCACCGAAACGCTGCTGATCCGTGGCAAATCGCGCACCATTCGCCGCATTAAATCCATTCATTATCTGGATCGTAAAGACGTGGACGTACAGCGACATATTCTCTGAAATCATTTGATCAAATGAGCTTTCCGGCCCCTGCGGGCTGGAAATGTCAGGGTTGAGAAACGAAGATAAGGCATCGCATCAGAACAGGAGATAATCATGGCGGATTGGGTAACAGGAAAAGTCGTAAAGGTTGAATTCTGGACCGATGCGCTCTTTAGTCTCACCGTTCATGCCCCCGTTAATCCCTTCACTGCCGGTCAGTTTGCCAAGCTGGGACTGGAGATTGACGGCGAGCGCGTACAGCGCGCCTACTCTTATGTCAATGCCCCTTCCGATCCCGATCTGGAATTCTATCTGGTCACGGTGCCGGACGGTAAGCTCAGCCCACGGCTGGCGGCGCTGAAACCCGGTGATGAAGTGCTCATCGTGGCCGAAGCCGCCGGTTTCTTTGTGCTTGATGAAGTGCCGGACTGCGACACTCTGTGGATGCTGGCGACGGGTACGGCGATTGGGCCTTATCTGTCGATGTTGCAGGAAGGCAAAGGGCTGGAGCGCTTTAAAAACCTGGTGCTGGTGCACGCTGCGCGTTACGCCGCGGATCTCAGCTATCTGCCGCTAATGCTGGAGCTGCAAAAGCGCTACGAAGGAAAACTGCATATACAGACGGTAGTCAGCCGTGAAACGGTTTCCGGCTCGCTGCACGGGCGCGTACCGGCGCTGATTGAAAGCGGAGAACTGGAAAAAGCCGTGGGACTGCCGATGGATACCGCGACCAGCCACGTGATGCTGTGCGGTAATCCGCAGATGGTGCGTGATACCCAGCAGTTACTGAAAGATACCCGGCAGATGACCAAACATTTGCGTCGCCGTCCGGGTCATATGACCGCTGAGCATTACTGGTAATTAACGGAACTTCACGTCCAGCGTGTCTTTGCCGAACTTATTTTCGCCCTGGGTGCCCACAAACGCGCCCAGGTCGATCAAGAGCATTACCATGATCAGCGTCGGAATGAAGCGTCCGACCGCCCAGACCCAGACGCCGCCCAGCACCGCCCAGTTCCCGGCCAGTAAGATCCACGCTACCACCATCAGTAACGCCCACAGGCCGGATTTATTGCGATCGTGCAGCCGCTTGACGGTTACGCATGCCGTCGGCCATATCAGGCACACCAGCGCAAAAGCGGCCATTTGCAGATCCATCAGTCCTTTACCGGCGAGCGTAAACAGCAACACCATGGCCAGCGCCCAGAGCGCGATCCAGATCCAGAAGTCACGACGCCCAATACGTCCTTTAAATGAGAATAACCACTGCTGTATGGTCATGTAAGGTTCCTTATAATCGTAATGCCGCGTAGTTTACCCTGATCAGCGCCGTTTTTGACAAGCGGGACGGTTATCGTTTTAATCGGCAACACATTGCACAGAGGACGATGTTGATGAAGATACGGGATTTACGGGTTTGCCTGTTGCTTTCCCTGCTGCTGACCAGCCTGGCAGGCCGCGCCGTGGACGCGCCGCTGGCGGCAACGGCCCCTTACCTGGTGACGGGCGCGCCCACCTTTGATCTCTCTATCAGCGCGTTCCGGGAAAAATTTAATACCGCCAACCCAGGGCTTACGCTGAACGAGTTTCGCGCTATAGATTCGCGTACCGATCGCGCCAGCCTGACGCGGGCCGCCAGCAAGATTAACGATAATCTCTATGCCTCAACCGCGCTGGAGCGCGGCACGCTGAAGATCAAATCGATGCAGATCACCTGGCTGCCGATCCGCGGGCCGGATCAGAAAGCCTCGAAGGCGAAAGCGCAGGAATATATGGCCGCCGTCCTGCGCGTTTTCACTCCCACGTTGACCAGCGCGCAAAGTCTGCAAAAGCTGCAAAAAATTCTCGCTGGCGGTAAAGGCAAAGTTTATTTCGCCGAAACCGAGGGCGCATTGCGTTATGTAGTGGCAGATAACGGCGAAAAGGGGCTGACCTTCGCTGTTGAACCGATTAAGCTGACGCTATCTGAGACACCTGAAGGCAACAATAAATGACAAAAAGCAAAGCCTTTGAGGGGATGAATCTCTATACTGTTCACAGACCATGCTGTCCTGAACGGCAGCCATATTCCTTGATTCGCTTAACGCGTGGAGAATGAAAATGCGACATCCTTTAGTGATGGGTAACTGGAAACTGAACGGCAACCGCCACATGGTAAATGAGCTGATTGCTAACCTGCGTACCGAACTGGCTGGCGTATCTGGCTGTGGCGTTGCTATCGCGCCGCCGGACCTGTACCTGGATCTGGCGAAACGTGCCGCAGACGGTAGCCACATCATCCTCGGCGCGCAGAACGTCGACGTTAACCTGTCTGGCGCATTCACCGGTGAAACCTCCGCAGAAATGCTGAAAGACATCGGCGCAAAATACATCATCATCGGTCACTCTGAGCGTCGTACTTACCACGCGGAATCCGATGAGTTCATCGCTAAAAAATTCGCTGTGCTGAAAGAACAGGGTCTGATCCCGGTGCTGTGCATCGGTGAAACCGAAGCGGAAAACGAAGCGGGTAAAACCGAAGAAGTGTGCGCACGTCAGATCGACGCGGTGCTGAAAACTCAGGGCGCGGCCGCCTTTGAAGGCGCAGTGATTGCCTACGAACCGGTCTGGGCTATCGGTACCGGCAAATCCGCTACCCCTGCGCAGGCGCAGGCAGTACACAAATTCATCCGCGACCACATCGCGAAAGTGGATGCGAACGTGGCTGAGCAGGTCATCATCCAGTACGGCGGTTCTGTAAACGCCGGTAACGCAGCTGAACTGTTCGCCCAGCCGGACATCGACGGCGCGCTGGTTGGCGGTGCTTCCCTGAAAGCTGACGCCTTCGCGGTGATCGTGAAAGCGGCAGAAGCGGCTAAACAAGCGTAAAAAACCTTTGCGGCGGGTGGCGCTTCGCTAACCCGCCCTGCGGTTCTCCAGGCCCGGTAAGCGCCAGCGCCACCGGGCTTTTTTACAGCCGTCCCAGAATACTGAACCACAGATAATCCAGCGGCAGCAGCACCAGATAGGTTGCCACCGCCAGCGCCAGACAGAGCAGCATTCCCGCCCGCGCCGGCACTTTGCCCAGCGCCATCGCCACCACGATAGGCGATGCCTGATACGGCAGCAGCGGCGTCGAATACCCCAGCACCTGAATCATGATCACCGACAGCAGCGGAAAGCCCGTCGCATCGGCGAAACTCTGCGCCAGCGTGGTGTACAACGCCGGTACGCCGTTGGCGGTCATAATAAAGTTTAACGCCGTGGTGATGCCGGTCAGGGCAAGAAAACTGGTGAAGGGATTATCGGGATCGAGCGGCATCACGTGCAGCAGCGCGCCGCCTACGGCGCTGCCAATGCCGGTCTGAGTCACGGTGATCGCAAGCCCTAAAATGCCCGCCACATAAATACAGGTGCGCATATTCACGCCGCTGGCAAACTCGTCGCCGGTGATGAAACCCACGCGCGGCAACAGGGTGACGCATGCCGCCGCCAGCCCGGTCCACGCCGGACCGATACCGTGCCAGCTCTCGCTCACCCACATGATCAGCACCACCGCCAGCAGCCAGGCGAGTCGTTTTTCCTCCCGGCTCATCGGCCCGGCGGGAGCCAGCTCGCGCGGCGCATGTGGTTTACCGGGAAACAGCCAGCATATCAGCCCGATCAGCACCAGGCCTTTCAGAATGCCGAGCACCGGCGTATGCAGCAGCAGGTAGGGCAGATAGTTAAGATGAATGCCGTAAGAGCCTTCCGCCGCCCCGCTCATCACCAGATTCGGCACGTTAGCAGGCAGAATGGTCGCCGACAGCTGAAAAGTGCCGAAGCCCACCGCCAGCGCCAGCCCGTACCAGGCGCGCGTGCCGTCGTTGATCCCGGCCCGCGCCGCCATTGCCGCGACAATCGGCATCAATAGCGCTATACGCCCCATGTTCGACGGCATGACAAATGCCAGCGCATAGCTCAGCAGTACCACGCTGCCGACCATCAACGGCCAGGAGTCGGTGAGCCTCGCCGACAGCGCCCTCGCCGCCCGGTCTGCCAGCCCGGTTTTGCGGATCGCCACGCCGAGCACAAATCCGCTGAATACCAGCCAGAAGGCTGAAGAAGCGAAGCCGCCGAAAATGACGTCCGGCGGGGCGATTTTTGCCACCATCGCCGCCGCAAAAAACAACAGCGCGGTAATAAACTCCGGCAGCAGTGACGTTGCCCAGAGCACGATGGTGACGCCAACAATCAGCGACGGAAGGAACAGCGGATGTGAAAACCAGAGCGACATACCTGTCTCCTGACGATATTTTCAGCAAGTCTACGGCGACAACTCCGCCCCGTAAACGCTAATTATTCGCAGGTTATTTGAGGATCGCACACTCATGATCCTGGATTTCCTCGGCGGAGGCGCGGTTAAGCAGCAGCAGATTGCGGCTGGTCGCCAGCAGAACAAAGGCACCATCCGCCTGTTTTACCATTGCCAGCGCATAGCGGCCCATATGCTCGCGCGCGTCCGGCACTTCTTCGGCCAGCATTAAAAACGGGCTGCGCTTCACCAGTTCGTTTTCAGTGACGCGACGGGCCAGATAGTCATGCCCGCGCAGCCCGCCGGGGAACGGCAGCCAGCGGCTGCTGATCGCGGCGCTGTGTTCATCAAGCGCGGCGCGGACATCGGGCCGCAGGCAGGAGATATGAATATGGAAATGATTTTGCGTGCGTCCGCTGCGGGAATTAATGGTCAGCGATACCGCCTCATCAGGCACAGGCGCGCCCCGGCGTTCGCTCATAAAACGTCGCGCGCTCCACGCCTGCCAGAAAAAGTTCGGCGTTTGCGGCTCCAGCAGCAGCGGGCTTTCCGTGCCGTTGATTTTATAGGTTGGCATCAACAGGTACTGCAACGGGCCATTACGATCTTTGAACACCACGTACCCACTTTTGGGGTTAACCTCGGCGCAGGGTTGCTGATGGGGAAGACACTGTTCGAAAACAATCTGCCGCAGCGCATTCGGATTACCGGACTGAAGCCACAGCCAGACGCCCGCAACGGCGGCGAGGAGAAGAATAATCAGCAGGATGAAGATAGAGAGAAGTCGTTTCATTTTACGTTCCGGAAAAAACTTTTACCGGAAGGGTAACGCAAAATAATGACCAAATAAAAACGCTGCCCGACTCACTCGTGTCGCCGGGCAGCAGAGGATAATTAACGCTTACTGATCTGGTCGAAAGTACCGCCGTTAGAGAAGTGCTCTTTCTGGGCTTTCGTCCAGCCGCCGAACTCTTCATCAATGGTGAACAGTTTCAGTTTCGGGAAGGCGCCTTCGTATTTTTTCGCCACTTCCGCGTTACGCGGGCGGTAGAAGTTTTTCGCCGCGATCTCCTGACCTTCCGGTGAGTAGAGATACTTCAGATAGGCTTCGGCCACGGTTTTGGTGTCTTTCTTCTCGACCACTTTGTCGACCACGGAAACGGTCGGCTCGGCCAGAATGGATTCGCTCGGCGTGACGATCTCAAACTTGTCTTTGCCCAGTTCGTTGGTCGCCAGCAGCGCTTCGTTTTCCCAGGCAATCAGCACATCGCCAATACCGCGTTCCACGAAGGTATTGGTCGCGCCGCGTGCGCCGGAATCCAGCACTTCAACGTTTTTAAACAGCGACTTCACGAAGTCCTGCGCTTTAGCCTGATCGTTGTTGTTGTGATGCAGGGCGTAGCCCCAGGCCGCCAGATAGTTCCAGCGTGCGCCGCCGGAGCTTTTCGGGTTCGGCGTGATCACAGAGACGCCCGGTTTGATCAGATCATTCCAGTCGTGGATTTGTTTCGGGTTGCCTTTACGCACCAGGAAGACGATGGTGGAGGTGTACGGCGCGGAGTTATCCGGCAGGCGTTTGATCCAGTTTTTGTCGATACGGCCACGTTCGGCAATCGCATCCACGTCATAGGCCAGCGCCAGCGTCACCACATCGGCCTCAATGCCGTTGATAACTGAGGTTGCCTGTTTGCCCGAGCCGCCGTGCGACTGGCGGATCACGACGTTATCGCCGGTTTCCTGTTTCCAGTGAGCACTGAACGCTTTGTTGTACTGATCGTACAACTCACGCGTTGGATCGTAAGACACGTTTAATAACTGAATATCCTTCGCCAGAACACTGCCGGATGCCAGCAGTAAAGTTAATCCCACGCCCCATTTGTTCATTGCTCACTCTCATATGCTGTTGTGTTGTGATGAAAGCAGCGTGCCAGAAAGCGAACCAATGATTAAAGAATAAAAAAAGATTGGCTATAACAGTGAGGAATAAGAAAAGCATCCCCCTCCGGGCGGAGAGGGATGAGAAGGCATTAATAGAGTTTTTTGGCACAGTCCAGCCAGTCGCCTTTGAACGGACGCTTCATGTTCTCGATAGCGTCGATGATGTCGTGGTGCACCATTTTTTCGTTCTGAATACCGACGCAACGACCACCGTGGCCCTGCAGCAGCAATTCAATGGCGTAAGCGCCCATGCGGGAAGCGAGAATACGGTCGTAAGGCACCGGCGAACCGCCACGCTGGATGTGGCCCAGTACGGTGGCGCGGGTTTCACGCTGCGTTTCTTCTTCGATGTATTTCGCCAGCTCGTCGATGTCGCAGATGTGCTCGGTGATGGCAACGATGGCGTGTTTTTTACCTTTCGCGATACCGGCTTTGATCTCGTTAACCAGATCTTCGCGGCTGAACTCCACTTCCGGCAGTACGATAAACTCACAACCGCCCGCGATAGCCGCAGCCAGCGTCAGGTCGCCGCAGTAACGGCCCATCACTTCAACAATGGAGATACGCTGGTGAGAGGAAGAGGTGTCGCGCAGACGGTCAATGGCTTCAACAACCGTGTGCAGCGCGGTGAAGTAACCGATGGTGTAGTCAGTACCCGCCACGTCGTTATCGATGGTGCCTGGCAGACCGATGCACGGGAAGCCCATTTCAGTCAGACGCTTCGCACCCATGTATGAGCCGTCGCCGCCGATGACCACCAGCGCGTCGATACCGCGTTTTTTCATGTTTTCGATAGCCACAGCGCGGATATGCTCTTCGCGGAATTCCGGGAAGCGTGCGGAGCCAAGGAAAGTACCGCCACGGTTGATCATGTCGGACACGCTGTAACGGTCGAGCTGCACCATACGATCTTCGTAAAGACCTAAGTAACCGTCATAAATACCACAAACTTCCAGGCCTTCCGTTAATGCCGCGCGAACCACGCCGCGAATTGCAGCGTTCATGCCCGGCGCATCACCGCCACTTGTCAACACACCGATTTTCTTAATCATGACTACCTCTGAACTTTGGAATGCAAAATGAATTCTGTTGCCCGAAGCGACTCCCCCGAAGGAGTGAACAACGATGTTGCGAATAGTATATCAATATCTCTGTGCTGAATTGATTCAGGTCAGGCGAAATGGCGCTAATTTCTGTACAAAAAAGTGGCCTGACTCACTCTTTTACAACCGATCACAAAGCATTGATTGACGTACCCTTTTCCTGAGGTACTACCGAACAAGGATCCTGATGGATGATGACATCCGACCCCGGAAAGCGTTGCAGGATCGCCTGCTCAACCTGTTCAGCCACCAGATGCGCCTGAACAAGGGGAAGATTGTCATCCATTTCCAAATGAATCTGTATAAAGCGGGTCGGCCCTGACTGCCGCGTGCGAAGGTCGTGCGCGCCGCTGACTCCAGGCCAGCGAGTGACGATTTCGAATATTTCCTGACGTTCGATGTCAGGTAACGCGCGATCCAATAATGACTGAACCGCCTCATAACCCATACGTAGCGCGCTGTACAATATATAAACACCAATACCTAATGCAAATAACGCATCGGCACGGTGCCAGCCATACCAGGACAGGCCAAGGGCGATGAGAATCGCGCCATTCATCATAACATCAGACTGATAATGAAGCATATCCGCCCTTACCGCCTGGCTTTGGGTTTTTCTTACTACCCAGCGCTGGAAGGTTACAAGGATGACTGTGCTTATCAGGGCAATCACAGTGACAACCACCCCGATCCCCGGCGCATTGAGCGGTTCCGGGCGCGCCAGATGTTGTATCCCGGTCAAAAACAGGAACAGCGCCGAGCCGGAAATAAACATACTTTGCGCCAGCGCCGCCAGCGATTCCGCCTTGCCGTGACCAAATGTGTGTTCGTCATCCGCAGGCTGTAAAGAGTAACGCACCACCAGCAGGTTGGTGAGCGAGGCGGCAATATCCACCAGAGAATCCACCAGCGCCGCCAGAATGCTGACCGACCCGGTGTACCACCATGCGACGATTTTGATCAGCAGTAACGCGCTTGCGAGGATCGTCGCCGCAATCGCCGCCCGGCTGACCAGCCGTCCATAAGATTGATTCATAGAGACTCCTGCCAGAACACAGGAACCAGTATAACGGATGAAAAAAGCCTCATTGTGATGAAAAGGCACATCGAAGGGTGTGAAATTGCAGATTTAAAGGATCCCGGTGGCAAATTGCGGGCAAAAAAAACCCCCACATCATGTGGGGGAAGACAGGGATGGTGTCTATGGCAAGGAAAACAGGGTGTTACTGGTTACTACCGGTACTGCTGCTACTCGATAACTTCAACGATGAACTTTGCTGCATTTGCGCGACGTCGCGCAGTTGTTTCATTCGCTGATCGTGTTTCTTATGTAAAACCGCTTGCTGCTCCGGCGTTAGCAGGTGGTACATCTGGTTGCGAACCCTGGCCATTTCGACCTGGCGAACAACCTGTTCTTGTGCCATTTTTTCTGCCTGAGCGCGCACAGCGCTTTCATCAAATTTTTGTGCGGTGACAAGGTTGTGCATTGTCTCCACGTCGCTCACGTTGACAGGGGGTTGGTCGTGCCGTGCCCGCTGCATGAGATCGCGTAACTGCTGTCGCTGATGTTCGGTTAAACTAATACCGTCAAACATGTGGCTCTGGCTGCTACGCTGAGTAAGTCCATCTGCTGGATGCCAGTTATCGCCTGTTACGTCTCCAGTTGCCTGGCTGACTGCACTGAATGCCAGGCTTGAGGCCATGACGGCAGCGGTAACATTGCGCATCACTTACTCCCAAAATCTTTTGTTTCGCGATTCAACGAGAGCCAGTGTACGGTTCAGGCTGAAAACTAGCGTCAGGGGGTGTAAAACAACGTAAAGTCATGGATTAGCGCGCCTTGATGACGTAATTTCTGCCTCGGAGGTATTTAAACAATGAATAAAATCCTGTTAGTTGATGATGACCGAGAGCTTACATCCCTGTTAAAGGAACTGCTCGACATGGAAGGCTTTGACGTGTTGGTTGCCCATGATGGGGAACAAGCGCTCGACCTCCTTGACGACAGTATCGATTTACTTTTGCTCGACGTGATGATGCCGAAGAAAAACGGTATTGATACACTTAAAGAGCTTCGCCAGACACACCAGACGCCCGTTATTATGTTGACTGCACGCGGCAGCGAACTGGATCGCGTACTTGGCCTTGAGCTGGGCGCGGACGATTATCTGCCTAAACCCTTCAACGACCGTGAGCTGGTTGCGCGCATCCGCGCCATCCTGCGCCGTTCACACTGGAGCGAGCAGCAGCAAAACAGCGATAACGGTTCCCCTACTTTAGAAGTCGACGCCTTAAGCCTCAATCCAGGCCGTCAGGAAGCCAGCTTTGATGGACAGTCGCTGGAACTTACCGGCACCGAATTCACGCTGCTTTATCTGCTGGCGCAGCATCTGGGCCAGGTCGTTTCCCGTGAACATCTGAGCCAGGAAGTGCTGGGTAAGCGCTTAACGCCGTTCGATCGCGCCATCGATATGCACATTTCCAACCTGCGCCGTAAATTGCCGGAACGCAAAGACGGACATCCGTGGTTTAAAACCCTGCGTGGTCGCGGCTATCTGATGGTTTCTGCTTCATGATTGGAAGTTTGACTGCGCGCATCTTTGCCATTTTCTGGTTAACGCTGGCACTGGTGCTGATGCTGGTACTGATGGTGCCGAAGCTGGACTCCCGTCAGATGACGGAGTTGCTCGACAGCGAACAGCGCCAGGGCGTGATGATCGAACAGCATGTCGAAGCGGAACTGGCCAATGATCCGCCGAACGACCTGATGTGGTGGCGCAGATTATTCCGCGCGATCGACAAATGGGCGCCGCCGGGTCAACGCCTGCTGCTGGTGACCAGCGAAGGGCGCGTGATTGGCGCAGAACGCAGCGAAATGCAGATCATTCGTAACTTCATCGGGCAGGCGGATAACTCCGACCACCCGCAGAAGAAAAAGTACGGTCGGGTAGAGCTGGTAGGGCCATTTTCCATCAGGGATGGGGAAGATAATTACCAGCTCTATCTCATTCGTCCGGCCAGCAGCTCGCAGTCAGACTTTATTAACCTGCTTTTTGACCGCCCGTTATTACTGCTGATTGTCACCATGCTGGTCAGTTCGCCATTGCTGTTATGGCTGGCGTGGAGTCTCGCCAAACCGGCGCGTAAGCTGAAAAATGCTGCCGATGAAGTGGCGCAGGGTAACCTGCGTCAGCATCCGGAACTGGAAGCGGGGCCGCAGGAATTCCTCGCCGCCGGGGCCAGCTTTAACCAGATGGTGACGGCCCTGGAACGCATGATGACCTCGCAGCAACGCCTGCTTTCTGATATTTCGCATGAACTGCGCACCCCGCTGACGCGTCTGCAACTGGGCACCGCCCTGCTGCGCCGTCGCAGTGGTGAAAGCAAAGAGCTGGAGCGCATCGAAACCGAAGCGCAGCGGCTCGACAGCATGATCAACGACCTGCTGGTGATGTCGCGCAATCAGCAGAAAAACGCGCTGGTCAGCGAAACCATGAAAGCGAATCAGCTGTGGAGCGAGGTGCTGGACAACGCCGCCTTTGAAGCCGAACAGATGGGCAAGACGTTGACGGTGACCTTCCCGCCAGGGCCATGGCCGCTGTACGGCAACCCGAACGCGCTGGAAAGCGCGCTGGAAAACATCGTGCGTAATGCGCTGCGTTATTCACACACGCAGATTGAAGTGGGATTTGCGGTGGATAAAGACGGCATCACCATTCACGTGGATGATGACGGTCCGGGCGTCAGCCCGGCAGATCGCGAGCAGATTTTTCGGCCGTTCTACCGCACCGACGAGGCCCGCGATCGCGAGTCCGGCGGCACAGGGCTGGGCCTGGCGATTGTGGAAACCGCCATCCAGCAGCACCGCGGCTGGGTGAAAGCCGACGACAGCCCGTTAGGCGGCCTGCGCCTGACCCTCTGGCTGCCGTTGTATAGCAAGCGAGCCTGATGTAGCGCCCTCTCCTTCACCGGGAGAGGGCAACGCCGGTTACCCGCGCAACCGCCGCGAACTGTCTTCGATTTTGCCGCTAATCCGCCGTTTCTGCATGGTTCTTGCCCAGCTCACCGACAGCCCTGCCGCTGACAGCAGGCGATGATACTGCTCATCGTCGAACGGCGTATGCCAGGCAATGACACCCGCCTCATGGACGCTGATCTCGCTGCAACGGGATACCAGCTCCAGCGGCGCATCGCTGAACACCTTCCCGCCCGCCACGATACGGTACAGCCAGCCGGTGTGACCGCGATCCTGCATCAGCGTCGCCATATTGGGAATGCCGAAGTGGAAATTGAGCTTAAAGCACGGCGAGCGCGGCTGCGTCACCTGGATCAGCGCCTCGCCCCAGCGGAAAATATCGCCGATATACACGTTCTTCTCCGTCAGCCCGACGGTCGACAGATTCTCGCCAAAGGCCGGGGCGACAAAGAGCGCCGCCTGGTCCGGGAAATCCCGCGCCCATTGGGCGTAATGTTCCCGCGGATAGTGGCATAACGCACGGTCGGGGCCGCCGTGGATCTTTTTCTCCGCCTGCTGGTCATCTTTCAGGCCGCGTTCCGTAAGCGTCAGTTCGCCATCCACCTGCACTTTCGCAATGGCGCTCGGGCGGCTGCCCGGATAATCGCGCACCTTGCCGGAAAATACCTCCATCGGATATTGCATATCGTCTCCCTTTGTCATAATTCCACTGCGCTTCAGGCTGGCCGGAAACGCCGCCAAATACAATATTTTTGCGGCATCAGCGCGCAAAAAAAGTACACCACTGGCGTGAAATGCTGCAAGCCGTGCTATCACTTAGCTAACTTCTGAAACGCCATTTCACATTCAAGGAGTCAACAACATGTCCAGTGATGCACGCTTTACGGGCGTCTGGTGCCCGTCCATTACGCCGATGGAAACCGACGGCAAGATAGATTTTAACGGCCTGCGCCAGCATCTCGCCCGCCTGACCGACGCCAGAATCGACGTGATTCTGCTGATGGGCAGCATCGGCGAATTCGCTTCCTTTACGCTGGAAGAGCGGCTGTCGCTGATCCGCGAAGCACGGGCCATGTCGTCGCTGCCGATGGTGGCAAACGTCTCCTCCACTTGCGTGAGCGATATACTGCGTATGGCGCAGGCGTCCTTTGACGCGGGCTACGACGCGGTGATGATCCTGCCGCCCTACTACTACGGACAGACATCTGCGCAGCTGCTCAGCTACTACCGCGCGCTCGGGCAGCAGCTGACCGGCAAATGGTTCGCCTATAACTTTCCGGCGCGTACCGGCTGTGATCTGACGCCGGAGCTTATCGCCACGCTGGTGGCAGAATTCCCTGACTTCGCCGGGATCAAAGACACCGTGGACTGCCAGTCGCACACCCGCAATATGATCCTCGCCACCCGGGCGGTACGGGAGGATTTTGCCGTACTCTCCGGCTACGACGAGTATTTTATTCCCAACAAGCTGGCAGGCGGCGCCGGGGTGATTTCCGGGCTGAATAACATTGTGCCGGAGCTGTTCGTCCGCGCGCGTGAAGCCTTCGCCCGGGGCGATCTGCAAACTTTACAGCAGGTTCAGCAGGAGATTGGCAAGCTGTCGGCGATTTACGCCATCGGCGATGATTTTGTCACCACCATTAAAACCGTGGTGGCGCGCAAATTTGGTTATTGCGGAACGACATCGCGTAACGCGGGCGGCACGCTGAACGTCGCGCAGACGCGTGCCATCGACGAGGTTTTCGGCCTGTAGCGGGCAAAAAAAAGCCCCCGTCGGCTTACCGACAGGGGCTGGACAGATTCACCAGAAGGTGAGCAGGACTTATTTTTTAGCCGCGAAACGTGCCGCTGCTTCGTCCCAGTTAACCACTTCCCAGAACGCCTTGATGTAATCCGGGCGTTTGTTCTGATATTTCAGGTAGTAAGCGTGTTCCCACACGTCCAGACCCAGGATCGGGAAGCCGGATGCGCCAGAAATTGCTTCACCCATCAGCGGGCTGTCCTGGTTTGCAGTAGAGACTACAGCCAGTTTGTCGCCTTTCAGTACCAGCCACGCCCAGCCGGAGCCGAAACGGGTGGCAGCCGCTTTCTCGAACTCTTCTTTGAATTTCTCAACAGAGCCGAAATCACGTTCGATAGCCGCTTTCAGGTCGCCCTGCAGGGTGGTACCGGTTTTCAGGCCTTTCCAGAACAGGCTGTGGTTAGCGTGACCGCCCGCGTTGTTACGCAGTACGGTTTTTTTGTCTGCCGGCAGCTGATCCAGTTTGGTGATCAGCTCTTCAACCGGCAGGTTAGCGAATTCAGGCAGACTTTCCAGCGCTGCGTTAGCGTTGTTTACGTAGGTCTGGTGGTGTTTGGTGTGATGGATTTCCATCGTCTGCTTATCGAAATGCGGTTCTAAAGCGTCGTATGCGTATGGCAGGGATGGCAGTGTATAACTCATATTCATCTCCATTATTGTCGGGCGGCTGAAGTGTTAACGCCGCGTAAGCAGTTGGTTCATTATAGTTAATTAACTGGTATTGAAAATGTTTATCAATGCCGTAGTTTCTGTGTGGTTATAACTTTTCGTTATGACACTGTCAATTTTGGCGCTAAGCGTTGCCGCCACTGGCTTGGCGTCGCGCCCGTTTCACGGGTAAACACCACCGAGAAATAGTTGCTGTCTTCGAAGCCGCAGCACATGGCGATTTCGCCGATTAACAGTTCCGTATGTTGCAGCAAATACTGCGCGTGGCAGATGCGCAGCTGGCGCAGATAGTTGTTGATGGTCATGCCGGTCTGGGTGCGGAATTGCTGCCGCAGCGCGCGTTCGCTGCACTGGTTTTGCTCGCAGAACGTCTCCAGCGCAAAGGCCCGGTTCAGGCTGCCTGCCAGCGCCGTGATGAGCCTGTCGAGCAGCGCCTCGCTGGCGGTAGCCGACAGGTTATCCGTGGCGTAGCGATGCCGTTTAAGCGTCAGGATCAGCTGCGCGAACAGCGCCTCCGCCAGCGGGTTCGCCAGCTCGTCCGTTCTGGCGCTCTCCTGCTCCAGCTGGGTGATCACCTGCCGCGCCTGCGTCATGCCGGTGCTGCCAAGCCGCCAGTAGGGCGACTGCTCACGGCCCTGTAGCCCCGGAATATGCGCCGCCCAGTCCAGCGCCAGCGTCAGGCGCTCCGGGCAGTAGATAATATTTTGCAGCACCAGGTCGTTCACCGAGGCGTAAGAGTGGCGATCTTCGGCGCGGATATAGAACAGATCGCCGCGGGTGATGCGGTAAGGCCGGTCGTTCAGAATGTGCAGCCCGTTGCCGCGCCACACCAGCACCAGTTCATTAAACTCGTGGGAATGCTCCGCAAAGACGTTTTGCGGGTAGCGATCCGCCACCGCCACCGCCTGTCCGGTACGGGCAAAAAAATCGGCTTTGCGAAGAATTAACTGGCCTGCCACAAGGTCACCTCAACAGCGATTAACCTTTCATTATTAGCTGTTTTCTGGCGAAAATACGGTGATAAATCTCTCGTTACGCGCAGCTACTGTAAAAGCGTGTCGCGCCCCTGGCGGATATCGCGCGGCGACCAGTCGAACTCCCGGCGAAAAAGCGTTGAAAAGTGGTTACTGTCGCCGAAACCGCAGCGAAAAGCGATGTCAGTGACGCTATGGTCGCTGTGGCGCAATAAATGTCGCGCTTTGATCAGCCGCAGGCGATTCAGATAGCGCTGCGGCGTCATACCGGTGTACTGCTTGAGCTGACGGTGCAGGGTGCGCAGCGACAGCGAGAACTGATCCGCCAGCGACTCCCAGCACACCTCTTCCGCAAAATGATCTTCCAGCCACGACATCAACTGATTCAGGCGCGCATCGTTATTCGCCGCCCCTTCCATCTGGCTGCTGCGACGCAACAGCACCAGCAACTGCATAAAGAGGATCTCACGGTTCGCCAGCGCCGCCGTATCCTTGCCCTCATCCGCCGTTTCCATCTGCCCGACAATCTGGCGGATCTGTTGCAATACGCCCTGATTCACGCGCCAGTGAGACGGATAGTGCCCGTCCTGCTCCTGCGGCAGTAACTGGTTTAAGCCGGATAAGAACTGGAACGCGTCCGGGGAGCGGTACAGCACATTGGTCAGGCACAGATTATCGGTGTGCTCATAGAGATGCCGGTCATGATCGCGTACAAAGCACACGGTGCCGCCGCTGATGGTGTAGGGCTGACCATTGAAGACGTGAATACCGGTGCCGTGCTCGACGATCACAATCTCATGAAAATCATGATGATGTTCCGGGAATGCCGCCTGGGGCAGCCGGGGTTCAATAGCAACAGGCGTATAACCTGATGGAAAAAAGTCCACGCTGTGTAATACGGTCATAGCAACCCCTGTCGATGAGAAACGTTCTCAATATAGTAATTAACGCCCTCTGTTCTCACCTTGAATTTTTGACAGCAAAGCGCGCAAAGCCTGTCGATTTTTCAAGAAACTGTCGGAAAGTTCAGGAAATGCGGCGGCGGTCACAGCGGCTGAAAAACCGCTGATAAGTGGAAATTGTGAACTCTCTCACGTTCATCTTTGGTTTCTTGCCAGCGGCGGTTTGGGCCTGTCACTGGCAAGAAGGTGATCCTGCTGGCCCTTTTTTAGACTGGCGGCAATGACTCACCAGAGGATCGCTCCATGACTTTTCGCCATTGCGTCGCAGTCGATTTAGGCGCATCAAGCGGGCGCGTAATGCTCGCCCGCTTCGACGTTGAGCCGCGTACCCTTACGCTTCGCGAAATTCATCGCTTCAGTAACTGTCTGCAAAAAATTGACGGCACCGAGTGCTGGGATATCGACAGCCTGGAAGCGGAAATCCGCTGCGGGCTGGATAAAGTCCGTCAGCAGGGCATCGCCATCGACAGCATCGGCATAGATACCTGGGGCGTGGATTACGTGCTGATTGATGCGCAGGGCGAGCGTGTCGGTCTGCCGGTTTCCTACCGCGACAGCCGCACCGATGGCGTAATGGCGCGGGCGTTAGCGCAGCCCGGTAAAACCGATATTTATCGTCGCAGCGGCATTCAGTTTTTACCCTTCAACACGCTCTATCAGTTTAAAGCGTTAAGCGAACAGCAGCCGGAACTGATGGCGCGCGTCGCCCATGCGCTGCTCATCCCCGACTATTTCAGCTTCCGGCTGACCGGCCAGCTCAACTGGGAATACACCAACGCCACCACCACGCAGCTGGTAAACATTCACACCGACAGCTGGGACGAGACGCTGCTCGACTGGGCGGGCGTACCCGCCGCCTGGCTTGGCACCCCCACCCATCCCGGCAATGTGATCGGTCACTGGGCTGACGTGCCGGTGGTTGCCGTCGCCAGCCATGACACCGCCAGCGCGGTGATCGCCGCGCCGCTGGCCGGCAAAGACGCCGCGTATTTATCCTCCGGCACCTGGTCGCTGATGGGCTTTGAAAGCAAAACGCCCTACACCAGCGATGAGGCGCTTGCCGCTAACATCACCAACGAAGGGGGCGCGGAAGGCCGCTATCGTGTGCTGAAAAACATCATGGGCCTGTGGCTGCTGCAACGGGTGCTGAAAGAGCAGAACGTGCAGGATTTGGCGGATCTGATCGCCCGCACCGCCGCCCTGCCCGCCTGCCGTTTCGTCATCAACCCGAACGACGCGCGCTTTATTAATCCGGAAAACATGAGCCGCGAATTGCAGGCCGCCTGCCGGGAAAACGGCCAGCCCGTACCGCACACCGCCGCTGAACTGGCGCGCTGCATTTTTGACAGCCTGGCGCTGCTGTATGCCGATGTGCTGCACGAACTGGCGCAGCTTCGCGGTAAAGCCTTCAGCCAGCTGCATATCGTGGGCGGCGGCTGCCAGAACCAGTTGCTCAACCAGCTGTGCGCCGATGCCTGCGGCATCACCGTGGTGGCTGGCCCCGTTGAGGCCTCAACGCTCGGCAACATCGGCGTGCAGTTAATGACGCTGGACGAGCTGAACAATGTCGACGCTTTCCGTGAGGTGGTGGCGTCCAGTTACGCCCTCACCACTTACACCCCTCATCCTGATAATGAAATTGCTCGCTATGTTGCGCAGTTTCAGCAAAAACGACCAACAAAGGAGCTTTGCGCATGACCACTCAACTTGAACAGGCCTGGGAACTGGCAAAACAGCGCTTCGCCGC
Organism: Enterobacter sp. SA187; assembly: GCF_001888805.2. Classification (NCBI taxonomy): domain Bacteria; kingdom Pseudomonadati; phylum Pseudomonadota; class Gammaproteobacteria; order Enterobacterales; family Enterobacteriaceae; genus Enterobacter; species Enterobacter sp. SA187. Next base: position 1,234,846 of record NZ_CP019113.1, on the reverse strand, counting down.
GGTGGGCATTGATGTCGAGGCGGCGCTGAGCCAGCTCGATCGCCTGCCGGTGTCCATGCACTGCTGGCAGGGCGATGACGTCGCCGGGTTTGAAAACCCGCTGGGCGGCCTGACGGGCGGCATTCAGGCGACCGGTAACTATCCGGGCAAGGCGCGCAACGCAACAGAGTTACGGGCCGATCTGGAGCAGGCGCTGAGCCTCATTCCAGGGCCGAAGCGCCTGAACCTGCACGCCATTTATCTGGAATCCGACGAGCCGGTAGCGCGCGATGCCATCAAACCTGAACACTTTAAAAACTGGGTGAGCTGGGCGAAAGAGAACCAGCTGGGCCTGGATTTCAACCCGTCGTGTTTCTCGCATCCGCTTTCCGCCGATGGCTTTACCCTGTCCCACGCTAACGATGAGATCCGCCAGTTCTGGATCGACCACGTGAAAGCTTGCCGTCGCGTGTCGGCGTATTTCGGCGAGCAACTGGGCACGCCGTCGGTGATGAACATCTGGATCCCGGACGGCATGAAAGATGTCACCGTTGACCGCCTCGCGCCGCGTGAGCGTCTGGTCGCCGCGCTGGACGAGGCGCTGAGCGAGAAGCTGAGCCTGGCGCATCACATTGATGCAGTGGAGAGCAAGCTGTTCGGCATCGGTGCCGAGAGCTACACCGTCGGCTCTAACGAGTTTTACATGGGTTATGCCACCAGCCGCCAGACGGCGCTGTGCCTGGACGCCGGTCACTTCCACCCGACCGAAGTGATCTCCGACAAAATCTCCGCTGCCATGCTCTACGTGCCGCGCCTGTTGCTGCACGTCAGCCGCCCGGTGCGCTGGGACAGCGACCACGTGGTGCTGCTGGACGACGAAACCCAGGCCATCGCCAGCGAGATCGTCCGTCATAACCTGTTTGACCGCGTACATATTGGCCTCGATTTCTTCGATGCCTCCATCAACCGTATCGCCGCCTGGGTGATCGGCACCCGCAACATGAAAAAAGCCCTGCTGCGCGCCCTGCTGGAGCCGACCGACGAACTGCGTCGCCTGGAAGCGAGCGGTGATTACACCGCGCGTCTGGCGCTGCTGGAAGAGCAGAAATCGCTGCCGTGGCAGGCGGTATGGGAAATGTATTGTCAGCGCAACGACACGCCGGTCGGCAGCCAGTGGCTCGACAGCGTGCGGGCGTATGAGAAAACCGTGTTGGCCGAACGCCAGTAAATACACCGCCCGGCGGCGCTTCGCTTGCCGGGCCTACGCATGACATGTAGGCCGGGTAAGCGTAGCGCCACCCGGCATTGAGATAAATGTAGGCCGGGTAAGCGCAGCGCCACCCGGCGTTTTCAAAGGAACCACAAGACTATGCAGAACATCACTAACGCCTGGTTTGTCCAGGGGATGATCAAAGCCACCTCCGACGCCTGGCTGAAAGGCTGGGACGAGCGTAACGGCGGCAACCTGACGCTGCGCCTGGATGAGGCAGACATCACCTCTTTCGCCGCAGATTTCCATAAAGAGCCGCGCTACATCGCCCTGAGCCAACCGATGCCGCTGCTGGCTAACACGCCCTTTATCGTCACCGGCTCCGGTAAATTCTTCCGTAACGTGCAGCTCGATCCCACCGCCAACCTCGGCATCGTCAAGGTGGACAGCGACGGCGCGGGCTACCACATTCTCTGGGGGCTGACCGACGATGCCGTACCGACATCAGAGCTGCCCGCGCATTTCCGCTCACACTGTGAACGCATCAAAGCGACCCATGGCCGCGATCGCGTGATCATGCACTGCCACGCCACCAACCTCATCGCCCTGACCTACGTGCTGGAAAACGACTCTGACCTTATCACCCGCAAACTGTGGGAAGGCAGCACCGAATGCCTGGTGGTGTTCCCGGACGGCGTCGGCATTCTGCCGTGGATGGTGCCCGGCACCGATGAAATCGGTCAGGCCACCGCCGATGCAATGGCGAAACATTCGCTGGTGCTGTGGCCGTTCCACGGCGTCTTTGGTAGTGGCCCGACGCTGGATGAAGCCTTTGGCCTGATTGACACCGCCGAAAAATCCGCTGAAGTGCTGGTGAAGGTGTACTCGATGGGCGGCATGAAACAGACCATCACCCGGGAGGAATTAATCGCCCTCGGCAAACGCTTTGGCGTGACGCCGGTGCAGTCCGCTTTAGATTTGTACAAATAACAACATCGCGCCCCGCTCACGAAGACGGGGCGAATACCACCTGCCATCCCTACAAAAACTAACTCGTGGAGTACAAGCAATGAAAATTAAAGCAAGCTTAATCCTCACCGTTGCTGCGCTGGCGTTGTCCGGTTCCGCATTAGCAGAAGTCAAAATCGCCCTGGTGGCAAAATCATTAGGTAATGGTTTTTTTGAAGCAGCGAACGTCGGCGCGCAGGAAGCCGCCAAAGAGTTAGGTGATGTAAAAGTCATTTATACCGGCCCCACCACCACTACCGCCGAAGCGCAGATCGAAGTGCTGAACGGCTTGATCGCCCAGGGGGTGGATGCGATCGCCATCTCCGCCAACGATCCGGACGCCGTGGTGCCGGTGCTGAAAAAAGCGATGCAGCGTGGTATCAAAGTCGTCTCCTGGGACTCCGGCGTGGCGAAAGCCGGCCGCCAGATCCATCTGAATCCCTCGAACAATGCGCTGATCGGCGAAACCAACGTCAAGCTCGCCGCCGAAGCGCTGAAGGCGCTGAACGTCGAAAAAGGCGATGTGGCGATCTTAAGCGCCACGCCGACCTCTGCGAACCAGAACACCTGGATTGCGGAAATGAAAAAGGTGCTGCCGAAGTATCCGTCCGTCAATCTGGTGACCACCGCCTATGGCGACGATCTGTCTGACAAGAGCTATCGCGAAGCGGTGGGCCTGCTGAAAACATATCCGGATCTGAAAGTGATCGTTTCGCCGTCGTCGGTCGGCATAGTAGCAGCCGCGCAGGCGGTGAAGGATCAGGGCAAAATTGGCAAAGTGTACGTGACCGGTCTCGGCCTGCCGTCTGAAATGGCGGGGGCGGTGAAATCCGGCGCGACCAAAAGTTTCGCCATCTGGAACCCGATCGATCTGGGCTATGCCGCCACTTACCTGGCGGATGACTTAGTGAAAGGCAGCGCCACCAAAACCGAGGCCAGCATGGGCAAACTCGGCAAAGTGAAACTGGATGCGGACGGCAGCGGCGCGATGGCTGAGCCGTTCGTCTACGATGCCAGCAATATTGATAAGTTCTCCAAAATTTTCTGATCCGTTTTCTGACATACGGCGGGTGGCGCTGCGCTTACCCGCCCTACAAGAAATCTCGTTATGCGGAGAACTATCATGACGGCATCCACCCCTCTGCTGTCGCTCAAGGGCATCACCAAGGTTTTCCCTGGCGTGCGTGCTCTTGAGAACGTGCAGCTCGATCTCTGGCCCGGCAAAGTCACCGCCCTTATCGGTGAAAACGGCGCGGGCAAATCAACGCTGGTCAAAGTGATGACCGGCATCTATCAGCCGGAAGAAGGCGAAATCCTCTATAAAGCCATTCCCATTAACCTGCCGGGGCCGGAAGCGGCGCACAAAGTCGGCATTACCGCCATCCATCAGGAAACCGTGCTGTTCGATGAACTGTCGGTGACGGAGAACATTTTTGTCGGACAGTATCTGTATAAAGGCTTTCTGAAGAAGCTGGACTGGCCCGCCATGCACCAGAAAGCGCAGGCCATTCTGACCCGTCTGGAAGTGCAGATCGATCCGCACGCGACGCTGAAAACCCTGAGTATCGCCCAGCGCCATATGGTTGCCATCGCCCGGGCACTCTCCTTTGACGCCCAGGTGGTGATCCTCGACGAACCCACCGCGGCCCTGTCGCAGCACGAAATTCTGGAGTTTTACCAGATCGTTGAGCGCCTGAAGCAGGAAGGCAAAGCGATCATGTTTATCTCGCACAAGTTCGATGAAATCTTCGAGCTGGCGGATCACTACACCATTTTGCGCGACGGGGTGTACGTCGGCTCCGGCGCGATGAGCGACATCACTGAAGAGCGCATGGTGGCGATGATGGTGGGCCGCGCCATCACCCAGACCTACCCGAAAATAGCCTGCGAGCCGGGCGATACGGTGCTGGAAGTGAAAGATCTCTGCCATCCCACGGAATTCGCGCACATCAATTTCTCCCTGCGCAAAGGGGAAATTCTTGGCTTTTACGGGCTGGTGGGGGCGGGGCGTACTGAACTGATGCAGGCGCTGTCCGGCGTCTCGCGGCCGTCGTCCGGCGAGATTGTGCTGAACGGAAAAAGGGTAGAGTTCCACCAGCCCGCCGATGCCATTAACGCCGGTATCGTCTGCGTGCCGGAAGAGCGCCAGAAACAGGGGGCGATCATCGAGCTGCCCATCGCCCAGAACATCAGCCTGCCGCAGCTCGGCAAGCTTAACCCCAACGGCGTACTGAACGACGCCAGGGAGTGGGCGCTGGCGGATGAGTACGCCCGACGCCTGCAAGTGAAGGCCTTCAGCTGGAAACAGCCGGTGGAAACCCTCTCCGGCGGCAATCAGCAGAAAGTGGTGATTGGCAAATGGCTCGCCACCCATCCGGACGTGATCATCCTCGACGAACCCACCAAAGGCATTGATATCGGCTCGAAAGCCGCCGTACACCAGTTTATGTCCGAACTGGTCGGGCAAGGGCTGGCAGTGATCATGGTGTCGTCTGAACTGCCGGAAGTGATGGGCATGGCCGACCGCATCATCGTCATGCATGAGGGGCTGATGGTCGCGGAATACCGCGCGGGCGAAGCCACGGCGGAAACCATTGTCAGCGCCGCCAGCGGCGCGGCGCAGGAGGCGGCATAATGTGGCAACAACTGCTTAAAAATCGCGAAGCCTTGCTGGCGTCGGTGATTGTGCTGATGGTGATCGCCATTGGCAGCCGCGCGCCGTCGTTCGTCGCCCCGGGTAACCTGGTCGAGATCTTTAACGACACCTCTATTTTAATCATCCTCGCGCTCGGCCAGATGATGGTGCTGCTCACCAAAGGCATTGATTTGTCGATGGCAGCTAACCTGGCGCTGACCGGCATGATCGTCGCCCTGCTCAATTTCCACTATCCGGCGATCCCCGTCTGGGCGTTACTGCTGCTGGCCACCGCGCTCGGGCTGGTGATGGGCATCATCAACGGCCTGCTGGTGTGGAAAATGGGCATCCCGGCGATTGTGGTGACCCTGGGCACCATGAGCATCTACCGCGGCATTATTTTTCTGCTCTCCGACGGCGGCTGGATCAACTCTCACCAGATGAGCAGTGATTTTCTCGGCCTGCCGCGCGCTGCCGTGCTGGGGCTGCCGCTGCTGAGCTGGTGCGCCATCGCCGCGCTGTTGCTGGTGGGCTACTTCCTGCGCTACAGCCGCACCGGACGCGCGCTCTACACCGCAGGCGGCAACGCCACCGCCGCGTATTACACCGGCATCAACGCCGGAAAAATGCAGTTCGTCAGCTTCTGCTTATCCGGAGCGCTGGCCGGTTTCTGCGGTTACCTGTGGATCTCCCGCTTCGCCGTGGCCTATGTGGATGTGGCGAACGGCTTTGAACTCCAGGTGGTCGCCGCCTGCGTCATTGGCGGCGTCAGCACCATGGGCGGTACCGGGCGCGTGCTCGGCTGTCTGTTCGGCGCGCTGTTTCTGGGCGTCATCAATAATGCGCTGCCGGTGATCGGCATTTCGCCCTTCTGGCAGATGGCGATTTCCGGGACGGTGATCGTCATTGCGGTGCTGCTGAACGAGCGCGGCAATAAACGTAAAGGGCGGCTGATCCTGCGCGATGCCGCGCTGGCGCGTCAGAAAATGGCGGTGAAATCATGAGCAAAATTATGACCACTGAAGAGATGAACACCTCACCCGCCGCCACGCCATGGCTGAAACGCCTGCTGTGCTGGGAGGGCTTTTTACTGGCGGTGACGGCGGCGGTGTTTATCGCCAATGCGCTCGCGTCGCCCTATTTCCTCGACATCTGGAACCTGTCGGACGCCACCTTCAACTTCACGGAAAAAGCGATCATCGTGCTGCCGATGGCGATGCTGATCATCGCCCGTGAAATTGACCTGTCCGTCGCCTCGACCATCGCCCTCAGTTCCACGGTGATGGGGTTCTGCGCCCAGGCGGGCGTCGATACGCCGCTGCTGGTCTGCGTCGGGCTGGGCGTCGGCCTGCTGTGCGGGCTGTTCAACGGCGTGCTGGTGACGCGCTTTAATTTGTCCTCCATCGTCATCACCATCGGCACCATGAGCCTCTACCGCGGCATTACCTACATTCTGCTCGGCGATCAGGCGCTGAATGCGTATCCGGAAAGCTTTGCCTGGTTTGGTCAGGGCTACGTGTGGGGGGCGTTGTCCTTTGAGTTTGCCCTGTTCATCGTGCTGGCGGGCGTGTTTGCCTTTGTGCTGCACCGTACCAACTTTGGCCGCCGCACTTATGCCATCGGCAATAACCCGACCGGCGCGTGGTATTCCGGCATCAATGTGAAGCGTCACAACCTGGTGCTGTTTGCGCTGGTGGGCCTGATGGCGGGGCTGGCCTCGGTGCTGCTCACCTCGCGCCTCGGCAGTACGCGCCCGACCATTGCTACCGGCTGGGAGCTGGCGGTGGTGACCATGGCGGTGCTGGGCGGCATCAATATTCTCGGCGGCTCCGGCAGCATGGTCGGCGTGATCATCGCCGCCTTCCTGATGGGATTAGTCACCTTTGGCCTCAGCCTGCTTAACGTGCCGGGCATCGTGGTGTCGATCATCATAGGCGCGATGCTGATTGTGGTGATTTCCCTGCCGATTATTACGCGACGGATTATGCAGCGAAGACGAATTTAACGGCCGGGTGGCACTGCGTTTACCCGGCCTACGATGTAGGCCAGTACAAGCGCCGCGCCGCCGGGCATAAAAAATCACAGCAAGATAAGGAGATTTATCATGAGCTTTATGTTGGCACTTCCCAAAATCAGCCTGCATGGCGCGGGGGCAATCGGCGACATGGTTAACCTGGTCGCGGGCAAAAAGTGGGGCAAGGCGCTGATCGTCACCGACGGGCAACTGGTGAAGCTGGGCCTGCTGGATAGTCTGTTCAGCGCGCTGGATGCGCACCAGATGTCTTATCATCTTTTTGACGCGGTCTTCCCGAACCCGACCGAAGCGCTGGTGCAGAAAGGTTACGCCGTGTATCAGGATGCCGAATGCGATTACCTGATCGCCTTCGGCGGCGGTAGCCCGATCGATACCGCGAAAGCGATAAAAATCCTTACCGCCAATCCTGGCCCGTCCACCGCCTATTCCGGCGTGGGCAAAGTGGTGAACGCCGGGGTGCCGCTGGTCGCCATAAATACCACCGCGGGCACCGCCGCTGAGATGACCAGCAACGCGGTGATTATCGACGCCGAACGTCAGGTCAAAGAGGTGATTATTGATGCCAACATTATTCCCGATATTGCCGTTGATGATGCCAGCGTGATGCTGGAAATCCCGGCCTCCGTCACCGCAGCGACCGGCATGGATGCGCTGACCCACGCGGTGGAAGCCTATGTGTCCCTTGGCGCGCACCCGCTCACCGATGCCAACGCGCTGGAGGCTATCCGCCTCATCGCCCAATGGCTGCCGAAAGCGGTGGATGACGGTCATAACCTGGAGGCCCGCGAACAGATGGCCTTCGGTCAGTACCTGGCGGGCATGGCCTTTAACAGCGCCGGTCTGGGACTGGTGCACGCGCTGGCCCATCAGCCGGGTGCCACACATAACCTGCCGCACGGCGTCTGTAATGCCATTCTGCTGCCGATCATTGAAAACTTTAACCGCCCCAACGCCGTGGCGCGTTTTGCCCGCGTGGCGCAGGCAATGGGCGTCGATACGCGCGGCATGAGCGTTGAAGCCGCCAGCGAAGAAGCCATTATCGCCATTCGCGCGCTGAGCGCCCGCGTCGGCATTCCGTCCGGCTTCAGCCAGTTGGGCGTCACCAAAGACGACATTGAAGGCTGGCTGGATAAAGCCCTCGCCGATCCCTGCGCCCCGTGCAACCCGCGCGCCGCCAGCCGCGAAGAAGTGCGCGAGCTGTATCTGGAGGCGTTATGATCCGCAAAGCCTTTGTGATGCAGGTTAATCCTGATGCCCACGACGAGTACGAACGCCGCCATAATCCCATCTGGCCGGAGCTGGAATCGGTGCTGAAAGATCATGGCGCGCACCATTACGCGATCTATCTCGATAAAGCCCGCAACCTGCTGTTCGCCACCGTCGAGATCGAATCCGAAGAGCGCTGGAATGCCGTCGCCAGCACGGACGTATGCCAGCGCTGGTGGGAATATATGTCCGCCGTTATGCCGTCAAACCCGGACCACAGCCCGGTCAGTAGCGAGCTGAAAGAGGTGTTTTATCTGGAGTGATAGATAACGCCCGGCAGCGCTTGCCGGGCGTGTTAATAAATCTGTCAGACAGTGTTTAAAGGCGTTTTGATAATTCCCTTCTCGCCAGCTCAGCGATAAAACCGCTACGGCTGGTGTAGTCTTTATTATTTACGACATAAGCATCTATTCTTCTTAACAAATTTTGCGGCAAAGTAATATTTAATTTCACCGATTTGCCATCGTATTTAGAGGTATCAATATCCACGATCCCCCACATGCCGCCCTGGCAGTCTTCATCATCTTTATGATCGTTCATCGTACGTGCTACAGGTACGTCTTTTCCTTTCTCACTCCGGTAGTCCAGATACGCATCAATAGCTGCATGAGCATCAGCGATCGCATCATCAATGGTATCACCTGCGAAATAGCATCCAGCCAGATCGGGCACAAAACCAGAAAAAGCGCCGCTTTCGGTCTGATGTAAATAAACTGGATATTTCATGGTTTTTCCTCATTCAGAAGTGACGTGCGCCAACACGCCTTTGGCACTTATTTTTCGCCTAATTGCTTCAAAATCTTATGTAACGTACCGGCAGCTAAATCCTTATTTGGATGGGGAACCACTATCGGCTCAGGCTCACCTTCCTTTTCAAAAATGTGATGCGAACCTCTGGTGCGGACATGCTCCCAACCTGCCTTTTTCAGCTTCTTCATGACTTCAGCGCTCGTCATACATTCCTCAACGTCCCTGTAAGCTTTAGTGGTTATTATACCCACCACTTTTAAAATCGGTCAATTAAATGGTGGGTATGGTGGTTACTGAATGTGAGGTTCTGTGCGAAAATTTATTCCACTACCCATCTCCCCCGTCTCCACATTAATATGAAAATGACATGCCGGGCTGCCGTGCAGGTATTTATCGATCACCGCAAAAAGGCTGCCGAAACGTAGCCGGAAAATATCTTCAACCGCGCTGTGTTGATTGACCTTTAGGGCGACAGGAGATAAACGGGTCGCCAGCGCGCCCGTTAGCAGCTGGTACTGGTGCAAACGGTCGGTGGGAATATCCTGTAAGGCCAGCTCATCCGCATTGCGTAAACGGTAGAAATCCACCGCCAGATCGAAACCGTTCCAGCGGGCAAAATCCTGCCGTTTCATGCCTGCTTTTTGTGCCAGCGCCTGCGCTTTTTGCCGTGCCTTTTCCCAGGCCGCGCCGCTTTTTTTACCATCGTATTCGCCTTGATTGAGCTGGCTTGCGATCAGCATCTCCTCGCCGTTTAGCGAAAACAGCAGCTGGCGCAGATCCTCCGGCCACTCTTCCGGCAGAAAACGCAGGCGGGTGAGTTCAGTGATATGCCAGTTAGTGAAGGCGTAGTAGCTGTCGGCCTGCAAAATGGCGCGGTTCCACAGATGGGGCGAGTGCACGGCGTTAAGATGATCCCACTCCTGCTGATAGTGCTCAAACAGTTCATCAAAACGCGGAACGTCCTTAAGGATCACCGTCTGCACGTCGATCTCCAGCGGGCTGGTAAAGTTAAGGATTTTATAGGCCGGAACGTAGGCCGCCAGCGACGGCGCCTGAATGTTGAACAACAGGCTGCCATCGGCATAACGGCGCACGCCGGTATCGTTAAAATGCATATGACCGCCAACGTGCACGCCAATGCCGGTTTTTGCCAGCGCGTGGCTGGTGTCCTCGCGCGGCGCGCGGGCCAGCTGGAATTTTCCCTCGCCAAAAATATCAGCAAGATCCGCAGCCGCGCCGTTATCGAATTCCACCATCGGAAAATGGCTGAAGGTGACCAGCGTTTTGTTGAGCGCTCTGGCACGCTGCGCAACATCCGCCATCCAGGCGACGGTCTGCTGTTTGTGCGTCAGCATGCTGTTGTAGCCCGCCTCGCCGGAACCCAAAAACTGCGGTTTATCCGCGCGGGCGTCGGCGGCGGGCAGATAGACGTTGGCGTCCACCGCCAGCAACCACAAACCCGGCACCGGCTCCACCAGATAACTGCTGTCGGCGACGGTAAAGCAGGGGCCGTAACCGGGCTTTTTGTAGATCCCACCCGTTCCCTGGGCGCAGATTTCATACTGCCGCTGGCTGAAATCGCTGGCCCGCTGCGCCGCCTGGTAGCTGTAATTTTCCACGCCGTAACCGGAGTACGGCGTTTCCCAGTACAGATCCTCTGGCGATGGATTGATGCCGAACGGCCCCATCGCCGTCATGATCGCCTGATAACCGCTGTGGACCATCTCCTCGCTGCAAATCGTCGGCAGTCCGGCGTCGGTTTTGATCCGCGCTGTCGCGCCCTGGTAACCCTGACACTCTTTTGCGCCACGGCTGAAGATACGCTGGGTTTTGCCGCCCTCCCCCAGAAAATCCTCCTCACCGCCTGGCGTGGTAAAGGGGCGGTTCGGATCGTGGTTGCCGGGGGTGGCGAAAAAGCGCATGCCATACTTTTGCTCGTATTCATGCAGCAGTTTTACCAGCCCGCGCACATGGTAAGGCTGGCCGTCATCGCTGAAATCCCCCGGCAGCGCCACCCATTTGATGCCCTGCTTTCCGGCATCGTCCAGCGCGGCGCGCAGCGCAAAATAGTTCTCATTGAACAGCCGGGTGGAGGTGAGTTGCGCATACATGGAACGAATAATAGCGGGCTTGCCGCTTTTGCTGTTCGGCAGGCCGGTAAAGGCCTGGTCCGCAAACTCGCCGTACACGTCGTGAAAGTGAATATCGGGCATAAAGGCGACGCGGTACTGATATTTCTCTGCCGCTGGTGATGCGCCGCTGGCAATCAGCAGCAGGGGTACGGCCATCCTGATTAGCCTTTTCATTTGTCCTCCCGATAAAAATCAAGACGCCAGCTGACAGGCGTGCCGGGCGGTACGCTGCCATCGCCGGGCTGCGCCGGGGTTTCTGCGAGGGTGATTTTTTGCCAGTCGCCTGCCGCGTCAGGCGCGCTATCCGGCAGCGGCCGCAGGCCCGGATTCCAGCCGCGTAACACCAGCGCCTCGCCGCGCTGCGCTTTTTTCAGCGTGCTGAAGTGCAGAGCGCTGCCCCAGGTAAGCAGGCTGTAATGGGCGGGAAAGCGGATGCCGTGGGGATTGGTGCGAAAACGTGACCAGCCCGAATCCAGATAGCCGCTGGCCGGGGTGCGCCAGTGCTCCACCGTGCGCCAGAATTCGTCACTCTGCCCCTGCGCCATCGGCAGCACGGCAAAATTAAAGCGCAGCATTCCCTGAATTTGTGAGTCCGGCGACGGCAGCACCATGCCCGACGCGCGCCCTGGCCGCCAGGGGAGATCCGGCAGGCCAAGCCAGCCGACGCTGCGAAACAGCGTGAGGGCGATAACGCCGGTCTGCTCCGCCGGGAGTTCATATTCCCGTAGCCCTGCCGTCACCACCGCCAGCCCGCGGGTTTCATGGTGCAGCATCACCAGGCTTTGCACTGGCCACAGCGACGCGGGCGCTTCGGTCCAGTTTTCCGCCTGCCAGCGTTGCAGCGCGGCGGGCCGGTTTTCCCGTTCGATCAGGCCAAAGGGCTGATCGGCAAAATGAAATGCCTGTGCAATGCCCACCGGGATTTCCACCTGTAAGCGGTGATCGCGCAGGGTGTTGTTAACCTCAACGTTGACGTCAAGCCAGGGGGCGTCATGGGGCAGCGAGACCGTCATCGTCACCGCCAGCGTGGCGTTGCACTGCTGCGCCGCGCGTGATGCGGCATCGGCAGGCGCCGGGATCTGCCAGCGCAGCGTCAGGGTATCGTTCAGCGCCCCGCGCTCGCCGTGCGCCTCCTGCAAACAGCCGTCGCTGGTGACGCGCCAGTCCTGCGAGGGCGGCGAATAGTTGTAGTTATCCCCCGCGTCGCCGCCGTCCACCAGCCGCAGCACCTGCGGGTAACGCTGTTGGCTGCGTTTATCGATAAGCGTCAGCTGGTCACCGTCGATCTCCAGCCGCAGCCAGGGGTTTTCCAGCGCGCTGATGGTTTCACCAGCGTGATCAAAGCCCGCGGGCTGCCCCTCCTGTAAATAGAGCGTGCGATAGCCGCAGGCGGGTAACGCCTGTGCCGCCAGCACAATCTCGCATTTACGATACCAGGTGGTGGAGGTGCTGTTCGCCAGTTCCTGCACGATGATCGACATGTCCTGTGGGGTGTCCCGCAGCAGTTGCCAGCGGCAGACGGTGCCGTCTTCTTCCACGATGCGAAAATCCGCATGAGGGGTGTACAAGGTCAGCGTGACCTGCGCATCCCGGACGTGGGGCAGCGGATTAAAGAGGATGATTTTTTTGCCATCCTGCCGGGCAGTGATCCCTTCGGCGAGCATTTTCATATTCAGATCAAACAGCTGCTGCGCGCTTTCCAGCCCGTCCGTTAACCGCGCTTTCACCATGCTGTTGACGCGATCGGCATTACAGCCGCCGATGCTGTCATGGGCATGGGATTTCATCGCCTCGCGCCAGATCGTCTCCAGCGCCTGCTGTGGATACGGCAGCCCAAGCTGTCTGGTCACCGCCAGCAGCGGCTCCAGCGTCTGGCTGACGAACTGCTCCAGCCGGGCGTTGAGCAACTTGATGTCCATGCGCGTGGAAAAAATACCACGATGGATACGCATATATTTCGGGCTGAGCAGTTCGCCCCGGAATTCGGGCAGCGGTTTTTCACCGTCACGCAGCGCGGCAAAAAAATCGCTGAAGCTGCTGCGAATAAAGCGGTACTCCTGCTGGCAGTCGTTGAGCCGATCCAGCATCGCCGGGACGGCGTATTCAAAAGGCGACTGATCGTTACCGTTCGGCAGCAACAGCGCGTCGGTGAGCGAAAAACGCGCCTGTTTTTCGAGGATGGCGGGCAGCACGCGTCCGGCCTGTTCTACGTCGTCCGGCAGCCATTTGGCGCAGCCGTAACCCCACGGCAGCACCGCCGTGGTGACGCGACTGCCGCCCTGCGCCACCCAACTGAATTCGCTGCTGGCGACATCGTGCTCGCACCAGCCGCGCCAGATCACCGCCGCGTCGATGGCGAATTCCCGCAGAAACAGCGGCAACTGCGCGCTCTGGCCGAAAGAGTCCGGCACGTAGCCCACCGGCATAGCACTGCAACCCCACGCTTCGCAGTCGGCGTTGCCCAGCAGCAGATTACGCGTGATGGACTCCGCGCCCACCACCAGAAAATCCGTCTGCGTGTACCACGGGCCGATGAGAATACGTCCCTGGCGGATCAGCGCCTGTAGCCGGTCGCGCTGTTCGGGGGCGACGCGCAGATAGTCCTCCAGCACCACCGTTTGCCCGTCCAGCACAAAGGGGCCGAGGGTGGTGTCCTGCTCCAGGCGGTTCAGCAAATCATGCATAAAGTAATAGAGCACCATGCGCGAGTCGTTCTCGGTGAAATACCATTCGCGATCCCAGTGGGTGTGCTGAATTAAATGTACGGTCTTCATCAGGCGTACCTTCTCCTTATAGATGGGACGGCCTCAGCGACCGGCTTTAAATTTCGGCGCGGCGGCGACGGGTTTATTTTCCGGTTCGTTTTCACTGCGAAAGACCAGCAACGAGCCGACGGCGATAATGGCCGAGCCGGTGGCAATCGACAGCACGTATACCGGCCAGTGACTCACCGCCAGCCAGCCATAAAAGCCGGAGATCGGCGCATGGTTGACCGCCCCCAGCCCGACGGCCATCGCCGCGCTGGTGGCGGAGCCGAGCACGTTAATGATGATGATTTTGGGATTGGCGAGCGCAAAGGGGATCGCGCCTTCGGAAACGCCGATCAGCCCCATCAGCGTTGAAGCTTTTCCGGCCTCGCGCAGGGACGCCGGGAAGCGCTTCGCCCACAGCAGCGTGGCGACGCCAAGGCCAATGGGCGGTACGATAATCGCCACCTGGGCTGCGGTATTGGGATCGTAAATGCCCGAGGCCAGCAGCGCCATCGCCGTGGTTACCGCCGCTTTGTTGACCGGCCCACCGAGATCGAAGCCGACCATGCCGCCCACCACCGCCGCGAGGATAATTTTGTTCGCGCCGGACATCGCCAGCAGCCAGTTTTCCATGCCGTGATTAAGCGCCGCCAGCGGCGTGCCGATGATAAACGCCATCACTAAACAGGTGAGCAGCGTGCCGCCCACCGGCAGGATAAATATCGGCCCGGCGGACGCTAAAGCTTTGGGTAAACGCACCCAGGTGGTCAGGGCGCGCACGATGTAGCCTGCGACAAAACCCGCCGCCAGCGCCCCCAGAAAGCCGGTGCCCAGATTACTGGCGAGCAGGCCGCCGACCATGCCGGGAGCCAGCCCCGGCTTATTGGCAATCGCAAAACTGATGTAGCCCGCCACCACCGGCAGCATCAGCGATAACGCCATGCCGCCAAAGCCGTCAAACTTATGCAGCAGTTGCACCACCACGCTTGCCGCCTCGCCATGGCTGGCATCCCAGATATTATCAATGCCGTACATAGACGCGCCGATACGTGCGATGCCCATGATCACCGCTCCGGCGATGACAAACGGCAGCATCCAGGAGACGCCGGTCATAATGGCGTTTTTGATTTCCGTGCCCGCCGACGGGCCGCTTCCTCCGTTGAACTTAGCCATTGGCGTGCTCCTGCTCCAGCGCTTCAAATACCGCATCGCCAAACTTGATCGGATCGGAGACGCTGCACTCCAGCTTGATCATGCCGTCGAAGCGTTCTTTGCCGCTGATGGCGACATCGGCGGCGATGATCACGCCATCCGCCCGCGCCAGGTCGTCTGCGGTGATGTCATTTTCAATTCCCAGGCTGCCCTGGGTTTCGACTTTGATTTCATGGCCGCGCTGACGCCCGGTAAGCTCCAGCGCTTCTGCTGCCATATAGGTATGAGCGATGCCTGTCGGACAGGCGGCGACGCAAACAATAAACATAGAAACTCCTTACAGGGTCGGATTCAGGCAATAAAAAAAGCACAATGGCGAAGGCGCGCATTGTGCTTTGCGGGGAAACCATTAACCGGAACGCGGCGTCGTCTGACGCGCCGCTGGCGTGATGACAGGCCATCAGCTGGCGCAGGCTGGAAATACGGAACAGGAAGGCCAGCTCGTCGCGTTTACGGCTGTGCAGACGGGTGGCGTATCCGGCGTGATATAAAACTTTTATTAACGGCGCGGCGGGACGATAAAGTGACGGGCAGAGTTTTCCGGCGCTGGACCATAATTGCGCCCAGCCGACGGCGGTATTTTCATCCAGCGCGTCATGAATAATCGCATCGTCTTTTTCAAGGGAAGGAACAGAAGTAAACCAGCAAATTTTACTCAGCCACGCACGAACAGCGCTATCGCAAAATAGCCCTGTTAACATGCATTGAAATAGCCGCTGAATATTAATCACTGACATCTGCCTCCGTTAAAATATCAGCGGAGTATAGGTCAGCGAATTAAACGCGAATGTGATTCTTCACACAGTCCACGGCGTTAAATTCCGTTTTTAACGCCGTGCATTCGCTCATCGCTCAGCGACGCTGCCCGCCATGCGGCCAAACATCGGTTTGCCGGTCAGCGTAAAGGCGGAGAGGAGCGTCACCACCAGCACGATGCTGCCGAGGATCAGATAGGTGTCCTGGAAGCCAATACGGTCATACATATTTCCCGCAAAAGCCGACAGGAAAATCGCCGCCATCTGTTTGGCAAAGTTAAAGCCAATCAGATAGATGGTGGCGGACAGGCGAGTGTCGAACACGCCGGTGATGTATTTAAATGCGCCAACCAACAGGAACGGCACTTCCAGCGCGTGCAGCATTTTCAGCGCCACCACTTCCACCACGGTGGTGGCGAAGGCCGAGCCGATAATACGCGTGGTCATGATCGCCCCGGCAATCAGCAGGGTATTTTTCGCGCCGATGCGGTTAATGATCCACGGCGAGCAGAACATGATGATGGCGTTGCACATTTCCCCGGCGGTGGTCGCAAAACCGAAGGCCTGGGTGCCCGCCTGCGGCGTGGCGAAGAAAGACTTAAAGAAGGTGGCAAACTGCTGGTCGAACACGTCATACACGCAGGCGACGCCAATCACATAGAGGATAAACATCCACATTTTGCGCTGGCGGAACAGGCTGAAGACCATTTTCGCGCTGATTTGCGGCTGGTTGGCCCCCAGCGCATTCATCACCTGCGCGGTCTGGTTTTGCTGCGGTCGGGCGATAAGCAGTAACAGCATCAGCATCAGGGCCGCCGCCGAACCCATCCAGAATACCCATTCCGGATTGACGCTGAACAGCATCCCCGCCGTCGAGGCGCACAGGCCCCAGCCGAGACAGCCGAACATTCGCGCTTTGCCATACTCAAAATGGCTGTTACGGCTGACGCGCTCCACATAGGCTTCGATCGCCCCGGACCCTGCCGAGAAGACAAAGCCGATGTAGATCCCGCCGCTCAGCGCCCCCAGCCAGATATTGGTTTTCAGCAGCGGCGCGAAGACGTAGAGGAAAAAGGGGGCGAATAAAAACAGCAGTACCGAGATCACCCACAGCAAGTTTTTCTTCAGGCCGAGCTTATCGGAGATCACCCCCAGCACCGGCTGAAAAGCGATGGCAAACAGCGAGACGCAGGAGAAGACGATGCCGGTTTCTGTTTTGGTCAGGCCGATAATGTCGGACAACCAGATGGGCAAAAACGGAAAGCAGGTCGCCATAATGAAAAAGTAGAGGAAGACGAACAGGCCAAAAATCCAGAAATTAGGGTTGTTTTTATGGGTACAGTCGGTGGTCTTCATGTTAATCCCTCAGCTACGGGCCGCGTGGCGGCCCTGCATGATCATACGCGTTCGAAACCAATCAGAATGGCGCTTTCCGGATCCAGCACCGGTAAGGCCAGCCCCGCCACCTTCAGCCATTCGCCGCTGACGGTTTGCTCTGTTGTCATCCACGCCGGGAGTTTGCGCATGGTATGGCCGCCCGCCCCGGTCAGCTGAATATTGGGATCGTCCAGCAGCCTGATGCGATAACGCGCGCCGCTATCCAGACCCGGCACCCGCAACGGCATCATCAGGCTGTAATCCGGCATCGCCAGCTGGCTGACCAGGAACAGCCCTTGCTGCTGATCCTGACTGACCACGCCCACCACCTGAGTCGTGGCATCCGGCATATCCACCCGCCACTGGTTGCCGGAATGAATGAGCCCCCGCCACTGCTTATAGAGCGCGGCGTAATGGCGATAGCCTGCGCGTTCCTCTTCACCGGCGCTCACCGGATCCAGCTCCAGCCCCATGTGCCCGAACAGCGCCGTCAGACCGCGAAAAGCAATGCTGTGCTGGCGGAAGGTAGCATGACAGTGACGATTGCCGATGTGCGCACCCATCACTTCCGGCGGGAAGAAGTAGCTCATGCCGCGCTGAATAGTATTACGCTCCAGCGCATCGTTGTTGTCGGAGGGCCAGAAACGGTGGCAGCGGGTCAGCACTTCATAATCAATACGCCCACCACCGGAGGCGCAGGACTCAAATTCCACGTGCGGGAAGCGACTGCGCAGGGCATCGAACAGTCGATAATACTGGCGGGTTTGCGCATCGGCGGCGGCTTTGCCCTGATGCGCAGGCTGCACCAGCTCGCGGTTCATGTCCCACTTCACATAGTCGATATCATGCTCGCCCAGCAGCCAGCTCATGCGTTCCAGCAGGTAATCAAAAGCTTCCGCAATGTTCAGATTCAGCACCAGCTGATGGCGGCCAGTGGCCTGCGGGTAGCCAGGCATTGCCAGTACCCACTCCGGATGGGCACGATAGAGATCGGCATTGGGGTTGATCATTTCCGGCTCGATCCAGATGCCGAACTCCATGCCGAGATTTTTGACATGGTCGATAACCGGCTTCAGACCATCGGGGTATTTTTGCTCGTCGAGATACCAGTCCCCCAGCGCCGCGCGGTCGTCATTGCGGCCTTTGAACCAGCCATCATCAATAATAAACCGCTCAACGCCAAGCGCCGCCGCTTCGTCCGCCATCTGCATGATATAGGCCGGGGAGTGGTTGAAATAGATGCCTTCCCAGGTGTTGAGGTGCACCGGACGCGGCTTCTCCTGCGGAAAGCGGATCAGCTCCCCGCGCAGGAAATGATGATATTGCTGGCTCATACCATTCAGCCCGGCCGCTGAATAGCTGGCGTACAACCACGGCGTCCACAGGGTATCGCCTTCGGCGAGCGCCATTTCTCCCGGCAGATAGAGCGCCTCCGCCTGCAAATAGCGACGGCCGTCAGTTTTCACTTCGCAGCGCATACGGTGGTTGCCGCTCCAGCCGAGATGCGCGCCCCACACCTCGCCCTGCATTTCGCTGAAGGCCTGGCTGCCGGCAATCAGCGCCGGGAAATGTTCGTGAGAACTGCGCCCGCGGCGGCTTTCCAGCACAAAGCTGTCGTGCGTCAGCGTGACGCGGTGCGGCTGAAATTCGCGGATCCAGCGGCCATGGAACGCCATCACCTCCTGCGCATGCCCGGCTACCGGCAATGTCACCGCCAGGCGATCCACCTGCCAGTTTCCCGCGCGGTTATTGGTCAGCCCGTGGCGAATTTTCAGCACGCCGCTGGCCGACAGGGCAATTTCGCTGCGCAGTTGCAGACCCGCCTGCGCGTCTTCGCTGGTGATGATCAGCGTCTGGTTATGCTGCTCCACCTGAGTAGTGGTAAACACCGGGGAACCGTCGAGGCCGTTGCGGTGGCCTTCAATGCCCGGCGAACCAAAAAGGCCATGGCCCGGCTCCGCCATCAGCGTGATCGGAGCGTCGACGTCCAGTTTTCCATTGGCGACAGGACGTTCAAGACTGGCTGCGTCCTGCGGCGAAAAGTCGGCAAGATGCGTGCCCCAGTAAAGAATTTCGGCGAACGGACGGGTTTTGATTACCACATCCACGGTGGCGCTTTGCAGGCGTAAAATCGACTTTTCCATGCATCATCTCCTGAGTATTGATGATGTCATCGTTGATCCGAAACGTTTCGGATGCCAACCAAAACGATTCGGATTTGTGATCGGCGTGGGAATTTACCGTAAAGAAAGGTGAGTCAGGCGGTGACGCCCGGACGGAATTCCGGCTGCCACAGTACCTGTAATGTGGCGAGATCGTCACCGGCAATCAGCCGCCGTACCATTCCGGCGATCTGACGGCCCACGCCCTGACGGGTGGACTGGATCACCGCCGCCACGTCCAGGTCGACAATGCTGTCGGCGGGCAGCCCGTCGTAGACGATCAGCGCGACGCGGTTGTCGCCCGTCAAGCGTCCGGCCTGCGCCAGCGCCATCGCCGCGCCGTCGCCGTGGGTGTTGCAGTCGGTGATAATGGCAGTGGGCGGCTGCGGCAGCGCCAGCAGTTCGCGCGTGGCGTTATAGCCTGCCCGGCGCGACGGCGGCATGACGCGCAGCCATTCACGGGAGAGGCCGCTTTCATTGAGCGCGTTGAGATAGCCGTTTCGCCGCTGGGTGATAAAAGCCTGGGTGTTGTTTTCCCCCAGCAGCGCAATACGCTGGTGACCCTGGTCAATCAGATGGCGGGTGGCGCGCCAGGTACCGGCATGATTATCGAAATCAAACCAGGCGTAAGGCTCGGAGAGCTGGCTGCGGCCCAGCGCCAGAAAAGGGAAACGCGCCGCCTGCAACTGCTCCAGACGCGGGTCGTTATCCAGCGTGTGGGCGACAATCAGCGCGTCCACGCGGCGACTCTGCACCATGCGCATATAGCTGTGCTTGTCCGCCAGATCGTCATCGGCAATCAGCAGCAGGTCGATTTCATGCTGCGCCAGTTCATGGCTGATCTCCCCCACCATATCCATGAAAACACTGTTATTAAGCGGTACGGGATGCACCGGAAATACCAGCCCGACGGCGTCGATTTTGCCCATTTTCAGGCGGCGGGCGAAGGTATTGGGACGATACCCCCGGCGCTGCGCTTCAGCCTCCACGCGGGCGCGCGTTTCCTGCGAAACATCGTCATAACCGTTCAGGGCGCGGCTGACGGTAGTTACCGACAGGCCCAGTTCTTTGGCGATAGCTTTTAACGACATAATTTTCCGTGTCAGAGGCTGAAGAATGCCGCTAGTGTCCCGCAACCTTATCAGGCCGTCCAGCCTCAAAATAAGCGCAAAAAAATGCCTGCGGGTGAAGGCAGGCATTTTCTGGCTTACGACAACTCAGAAATAGTATTTGAAGCGCACGCGCGCGCCGTAACGATCGTCGTCGTTATTGCTGCTGTTATCCACCGTGTCGCTGTCGAGAATGGAGTAGTAGGTCCCCAGATAGATATTAAAGTTCTTCATATTCATCACGTTCGGGATCTGATAAGAAGCAAAAATGGTGTGAATATCGTAAGTGCCTTCATCAAGGACGAAGTTGTCATCGTCGCCGATCACGCCGTCATAATCGGTGATTTTGTTATGGGCATAGACATAACCCAGCTCGAAGCGTTTCCACAGGGCGTTGATCCCGGCGCTGAAGTCCTGTTCATCCGTGGCGTCCATGTAGGCGCTGGTCAGGTTCACCACCACGCCGTTTTCCGGATCGGTTTTCAGCCCGTCCCAGGCCATACGCAGACCATAACCGGTGCGGTCAGACTGATCGACAAATTCACCCTGGCTATTAGTGTAACCGTAGGCGTTATTCACCACGTTGGTTTCCACGGCTGCCGCAAAGGTAAGTTCATCCTGCGACCAGGCAATCACCGGGCGCAGATAGGCGACGTTTTTCTGCTGTTCCATTTCACGGCCATGATAGAGCCTGCCGTCACCATCATCGTTATACAGCGAGGTGCCATCTTCCAGCAGCGTGTTCAGCTCGAAATACCAGTTGTCGATCTGCTTGCTCATCATAAAGCTACCGCCCGCATCGGAACGTCCGCGACCCTCTTTCATCATATAGATGTAGCCGCTGGTGTCGTCGTAGAGGTCGTTGGCGGTATTACCGGAATGCTCAACAAAGGTATCCTGATTGAGCGGGAACATGTCGAAGGCTTCGAAGCGCCCGACCTTCACTTTCCAGTCATTTTCCTGACCAAAGAAGAAAACGGCGTCATCAAGATCCATGGAGCCGGTCATGTCTGCCAGCGGCTGGGCGGAGAAACCGGCGAAATAGCCGTTATCCATTTTCCGCATGCCGTCAAAACCCACCAGAATACGGCCATTCAGGTCCCATTGTTCATTGGTGGGATCGTTGACGTTGGCATTGGTCATCGCCACCAGGCCATGTTTACTTTCGGCATCCATGTTGAATTCCACGTCGCCGTAAACTTTGATATCGCCATAGCCGGACAGCACCAGGTTCGGCGTGGCGGCATTGTTTTTCAGATCCTCCGCCGGTTGTTGGCCGTTTACCGGCGTGTTGCCCTGCGCCGCTTTAAGTTCGTTAATTTCCGCCGCCTGCTGCGTTTTTAATTGCTGCACCTGGCTTTCTGCCGCCGCCGCGCGGTTTTCCGCTGCCGCCAGACGTTCTTCAAGCTGCTGTAAACGCGCTTCAATACTGCTGGTGCTGGTTTTTGCCCAGCCCGAACCCGCAACCATACTTAACCCTATCGCCACTGCCAGGAGTGTTTTCTTCATTATTTGCATTCCTTGAAATAAAGTAGAGTTCGGTGTTGCTGTAATAAGCAACGCCGTGAGGTAATGGATATTTGCGATGAATAATATTTTTTATTTATTGATTAAAACGAAGCATAGAATTAATGAATATACTTACCACTATTCCTGTTCCGTAATATTATCAATACAGGCGCGAAAAATAGTATGCCCGCACCATGCTGATGTAAACGCTTACAATATAAGGATCGTGAGCGGGATAACATAAGCCGTAAAATTGCAATACTGCCCGGCGATAACTCATATGACAGCTAAATAAATACTAAGTTATTTATCAGACTGCTCCGGCAATTATTTATTTTTAATATGGTCGGGCTAATTAAAGGAAGCAGTAACTATTCGGGAAATTAATAATCTCTGTGATCAGCGAACGGATAAATAAACTGTGCCCCTTCCCGCAAATTTACCTTTTTGCTGCATGAAATATGTCATGCCCGGCGGACATATCTCCGCTCAGCGCCCTGCCCGCGGCCCCTTACAATCAGGTGAACGAGATCAACGGAGTGAAAAGATGGCGCACCTCACCGCAGACTGCATCAACCTCAACATCAGCGGCAACAGCGCCTATTCGGTGCTGAAAGCGCTGGCGGATATGGCCGAAAAACAGGGAGTTATCACCGATCGCAACGCCTTTTTACAAACCCTGCTGCTGCGCGAAAAAATGCACTCCACGGGCTTTGGCGCGGGCATTGCAGTGCCGCACGGCAAAAGCGCCTGCGTCACGCGGCCTTTCGTGCTCTTTGCCCGCAAAGCGCAGGGCGTCGACTGGCAGGCCAGCGATGACGAACCCGTAAACTGCTGGATTTGCCTCGGCGTGCCGCAGGCTGGGGAAGAGGATCAGGTGAAAATGATCGGCACCCTGTGCCGCAAACTCATTCACGCGGATTTTATCGCACAGCTCAAACAGGGCGACAGCAGCCAGATCCTCACGCTGCTTAATCAGACCCTGGGTGAATAAGGAGCCTTCCATGGAGACATCGTTACGCCTGGTGGCGATCACCAACTGCCCTGCCGGGATTGCGCACACATACATGGTGGCGGAAGCGCTGGAGCAGAAAGCCCGCGCCCTTGGCCACAGTATGCAGGTGGAGACCCAGGGTGCCAGCGGCGTGGAAAACCGTCTCAGCGATGAGGCTATTCGCGCGGCGGATTACGTCATTATTGCCACCGGACGCGGCCTGAGCGCCGACGATCGTGCGCGCTTCGCGGGCAAGCGGGTGTACCAGATCCCTATCTCGCAGGCGCTCAAAAATATCGACCAGATCTTTACCGACTTACCGGCGCAATCGCAGCTTTTCGAAGCGGATAGCAGCGTGAAGCTTGGCAAACAGGAGGTGCAGCAGGGCAGCGTGATGAGCCACCTGATGGCGGGTGTTTCTGCCGCGCTGCCCTTTGTGATCGGCGGCGGTATTCTGGTCGCCATCGCTAATATGCTGGTGCAGATGGGGCTGCCCTATACCGATATGGCGAAAGGCGCACCCTCTTTTACCTGGGTGGTGGAATCCATCGGCTATCTGGGCTTTACCTTTATGATCCCGGTGATGGGGGCCTATATCGCCGCCTCTATCGCCGACAAACCCGCCTTCGCCCCCGCGTTTCTGGTCTGCTATCTGGCGAATGATAAAGGCCTGCTGGGCACGCAGTCCGGCGCGGGTTTTCTCGGCGCGGTGGTGCTGGGGCTGGCGATAGGCTATTTCGTACTGTGGTTCCGCAAAGTTAAGCTCGGCAAGGCGTTACAGCCGCTGCTCGGCTCAATGCTTATCCCTTTCATCACGCTGCTGGTTTTCGGCGTGCTGACCTATTACGTGGTCGGCCCGGTGATGTCCGACATCATGGGCGGCCTGCTGCATTTCCTGAATACCATTCCGCCGTCGATGAAGCTTGGCGCGGCCTTTCTGGTGGGCGCGATGCTGGCGTTCGACATGGGCGGGCCGATCAACAAAACCGCGTGGTTCTTCTGCTTTTCGCTGCTGGAAAAACACATTTATGACTGGTACGCCATAGTCGGCGTGGTGGCGCTGATGCCGCCCGTCGCGGCGGGCATTGCCACTTATCTCGCGCCAAAACTGTTTACCACGCAGGAAAAAGCCGCCGCCAGTAGCGCCATCGTGGTGGGCGCCACCGTCGCCACCGAACCGGCCATTCCCTATGCGCTGGCCGCGCCGCTGCCGATGATTACTGCCAATACGATCTCCGGCGGCATTACCGGCATGCTGGTGATCGGCTTCGGGCTGCAACGCCTCGCGCCGGGGCTGGGGGTGTTTGATCCGCTGATTGGCCTGATGTCTCCGGCGGGCTCCTTTTACCTGGTGCTGGGATGCGGGTTGATGCTGAATATCGTGCTGATCATTTTATTGAAAGGATTGTGGCTGAAACGTAAAGCCGCGCGACAGGAGGTTGCCCGTGAACACTGAATTACTGAAAAACCTGTGCGAAGCCAGCGCCGTCAGCGGCGATGAGCAGGAAGTGCGGCAGCTACTGATCGCCGCGCTGACGCCCCACGTCGATGACATCGCCTTTGACGGGCTGGGCAGCCTGATCGCCCGCAAAGGCACGCGCGGCCCGAAAGTGGCGGTGGTCGGCCATATGGATGAAGTCGGTTTTATGGTGACCCATATCAGCGAGCAGGGATTTATCCGCTTCGACACTATCGGCAGCTGGTGGAGCCAGTCGATGCTCAATCATCGCGTCACCATCCGCACCCGCCACGGCGAGAAAATCCCCGGCGTGATCGGCTCCGTCGCCCCCCACGCGCTCTCTGAAAAACAGAAGCAGCAGCCGCTGACCTTTGACGAGATGTTCATTGATATCGGAGCGGCAAGCGGCAATGAGGTAAAAAGCCGCGGCATCGCCATTGGCGATTTTATCTGCCCGGAGGCGAATTTCGCCCGCTGGGGCGAGGACAAAATCGTCGGCAAAGCGCTGGATAACCGCGCGGGCTGCGCGCTGATGGCGGAACTGCTGGCCTGCGTGAATAACCCGGACATCACGCTGTACGGCGTCGGCAGCGTCGAAGAAGAGGTTGGCCTGCGCGGGGCGCAAACCTCGGCAGAATGCATCAAACCGGATGTGGTGATCGTTCTGGATACCGCCGTGGCGGGAGATGTGCCGGGGATCGACAGCATCAAATACCCGCTGCGGCTGGGGGATGGCCCGGCGATGATGCTGTTCGATAAGCGCTATTTTCCGAACCAGAAACTGGTGCAGGCAGTAAAAGCGAGCGCGATGCGCAGCAATACGCCGCTTCAGTGCTGCACCATGAAAACCGGAGCGACGGACGGCGGACGCTATAACGTGATGGGCGGCGGGCGGCCCGTGGTGGCGCTCTGTCTGCCGACGCGCTATCTGCATGCCACCAGCGGCATGATATCCGCGCGGGATTACGCCGCCACCCTGACGCTGGTGCGCGATCTGCTGTTATCGCTGAATGCCGAAACCGTCCGCGCGCTGGCGGATTTTCACTGAGAACGCCTGATGCTCAACGAACGCCAGCTTGCCGTGCTGGAACATCTGGAAAACCAGCCGCTGACGCTGGCGGAACTGGCGCGGCGGGCAGGCGTGTCGACGCGTACGCTGTTACGCGATGTGGATTACCTTAATCTGACGCTCAGCGGCCGGGCGCGCCTCGTCACCACCGGTAACGCCACCTGGCAGCTGGAAATTTTCGATCGCGCCAGCTATTTCCGGCTGTTGCAGCGCCACGACAACGACGATCGTCTGCTGGCGGTGCTGCTGCTTAACGCCTGTACCACCCGCCGCCAGCTGGCGGAGGCGCTTAACCTGCCGGAAACCTGGATCGGCGATAAGCTGGCGCGTCTGAAACAGCGCTGTGAAAAGCGCTTTACCATCGCCGCACGTCCCGGCGCGGGCTATTTTATTGCGGAGCCGGAAATGAAGCGGGTGCTAATTCTCGCCAGCCTGCTGAAAAAAGATCCCGCTCTGCTGGCGCTGCATGGCCGCTTTTCCACTGCGGGCGACGCGGTGGCGCTGGCGGCGTACCCTGATATTCCCCGCGATTATCTCTCCGGCATAATTCTGGCGGTGTATGCCCTGCGCCACCGGCTCGACGCCCCGCCGCCCGTCGGCGTCAGCGATGCGCTCGCCGCCTCTGTCAACGCTATGGGCCTGTCGCTGCATCTGCCTGCGCTGCAAACCCTGACAGCTATTCTGGATACGCTGCAATCCCGCGCCAGTAAACTCACTCCGCAGCGCATTGCAGCATTGCTGGAGCAGGTGCGCGATAACCATCCGCCCGCCATTATCGACGCCACGCTGATTGACAATCTTACCGGGCATTTAATTCGCTGCGCCGCCACGCCGGTGTGGTTGACGGAAAGCCGCCAGAGCAGCCTTAACACGCTCAAAGCCGCCTGGCCCGCCGCCTTTGATATGAGCATCCGCTTTATCGCCCTGCTACGCGAACAGCTGGACGTGACGGTGTTCGACAGCGATCTTATCGGCCTCTATTTTGCCTGTAGCCTGGAGCGCAACCAGACCGAACGCCAGCCACTGGTCCTGTTATCCGATCAGAACGCCATCGCCACCATCAACAAGATGGCCATCGAGCGCGAGGTGCTGAACTGCCGGGTGGTGATCGCCCGCAGCCTGAGTGAAGCAGACGAGTTGCTGCACAGCCTGTCGCCGGTGTGCATTATCAACAACAGCCATTTTCGCCCTGACGACAGCTTCAAAAACTGTCTGACCCTCAAAAACATGATCGGGCCTGCGGGGATCGCGCAAATAAAAGACGTGGTGGAAACGGCGTTCATCCGCCAGAACCTCAACCGGCTGTTTCCGTCGCAGGGCAGTTTTCATTATGTGAATACGCCGTCGCAAAGCTGGAGCGCGATCATGCAGGCGGTATGCGGGCGACTCAGGGCGGCGGCGCGCATAAGCGAAGATGAAGCGGTGCGGCTGTGTGAACGTGAGCAGGAGGGCGAGAATTTGATCGTCAATCAGCTTGCCGTTCCCCACTGCTGGAGCGAGCATCGGGCGGCTTTTTGCGGCTATTTTATTACGCTGGCCCATCCGGTCATCATTAATCACGAGCCGGTGGCGCATATGCTGATTGCCTGTGCGAGCGCAACGGCGCGACAGGAGCTGAAAATTTTTAGTTTTCTGGCAAGCGTGATGCATCGTTATCCGGCACAGCGGATCGCGGCATTAGCGGGTTATGAGGAGTTTATGGCGTTGATGCAGGCGTAATACGGGGCGGGAAGCCCGTCCCCGCTCAGCAGAGCAGGGACAGCAGCTTTGGGACTTATTTATTCAGTTCGGCGGTCATGTGGATCTGGTTACCGGTGTAAGCTTCGGTAATTTTGTAAGACGATGCGCCAGCCTGTTGCGCTTTAGCCGCGATTTGCGCTTCTGCACCGGACAGCGTGGTGGCGGTGGCGGTCACTGACTGGGCAGCGAAAGCACCGAAAGAAGCGGTAAGAGCGGCAACTGCAACTAAAGTTTTGATGTTTTTCATGATGACTATCCTTCAGGTTAATTTGTTGGGATAAGGCGTCTCGCCTTGATGTGATAAATACTAGACCTGTTTATCCCCAACGAATAGCGGAAGGATTTGCCGATAAACTTCAAAATTTTTGACGTTCTTTTCAGAGGCCTTTCAGGCGCTGCGGATGGGTGTAAATCGTCGCCCTGCCCGGCTTGCAAAATCCCACCAGCGTCAGATTGCAGCGCTCCGCGACCTCAACCGCCAGCGTGGTCGCCGCGGAGACGGCAAAGAGGATCTCAATGCCGCACATGGCGGATTTCTGCACCATTTCATAGCTGGCACGACTGGAAACCAGCGCCGCGCCTGGCCGCCAGGCTTCACCTTCCTGCGCCCGACGCCCGAGCAGTTTGTCCAGCGCCACATGCCGCCCCACATCTTCATGCCCGCCCGCCAGTTCCCCGGAC
This sequence comes from Enterobacter sp. SA187, assembly GCF_001888805.2. Classification (NCBI taxonomy): domain Bacteria; kingdom Pseudomonadati; phylum Pseudomonadota; class Gammaproteobacteria; order Enterobacterales; family Enterobacteriaceae; genus Enterobacter; species Enterobacter sp. SA187. Next base: position 1,207,014 of record NZ_CP019113.1, on the reverse strand, counting down.
GGCAGCAGCCAGGCCGCCGCATGGGTACAGCCGGTCAGTTTGCCCACCGGCTGGAAATCGGTGAGATGGCGCAGGGCGTCATCCAGCAGGGCAAGATCAAAGGTCTGGGTAAAGGGCAGCGGCGCGACCGGCTTGCCGATGTCATTGAGCTGCTCCACGCCGCACACGCCGCAGCCGGTGCGCCCGGCCAGCGCCCGACGACGCTCCTTCAGCCCCATAAAGCGGCGGCTGGAGAGTTCGATTTGCACTTCCAGACCGTTGCAGACCGGCACCACGTCCATGCCGTAGATCTCGTTCGGCGCCTCAATAATCCCTTCCGATAACGAAAAGCCGAGGGCGAACAGCGGCAGATCTTTGGGCGAGGCCATCATCACCACGTGGGAGATGCCATTATATACCAGCGCGACGGGCACCTCTTCTGCCAGCACGTCGGGCTGTGAATGATGCAAATCCTCACGCTTCCACAGCGCGACGGATCGGGATCCGATGAGAGCAGTCACATTTTCCTCTTAATTTACGGCACAAATTGTTCACTAATTGTTAACCAAGCCGGAACAGGCCTAATTACAATGTGGTATTCTTCCGGTAATCCCCGCCTCAAAACAGGGGATCCCGTAATTCTGAACCTTTGCGGCGCCTGCCGCAAAGTATAAGTACGTGAGTAAATGTCGAAATAACGAAGGAGTGACCATGCAGGTCAGCAGAAGGCAGTTCTTTAAGATCTGCGCTGGCGGTATGGCAGGCACGACGGCAGCAGCGCTGGGCTTTGCCCCTGGCGTAGCGCTGGCGGAAACGCGGCAGTATAAACTGTTGCGCACCCGCGAAACCCGAAACACCTGCACATATTGCTCTGTCGGCTGTGGGCTGTTGATGTACAGCCTCGGCGACGGCGCGAAAAACGCGAAAGCTTCCATTTTCCATATCGAAGGCGACCCGGATCATCCGGTAAACCGCGGCGCACTGTGCCCGAAAGGCGCAGGTCTGGTGGACTTTATCCACTCCGAATCGCGCCTGAAATATCCGGAATATCGCGCACCAGGTTCTGATAAATGGCAGCGTATCAGCTGGGAAGAGGCGTTTGATCGCATCGCTAAGCTGATGAAAGAAGATCGTGATGCCAACTATATTGCGAAAAACGCAGAAGGCACCACCGTCAACCGTTGGCTCTCGACCGGTATGCTTTGCGCATCCGCCGCCAGCAACGAAACCGGCTATTTATCCCAGAAATTTACCCGCGCACTCGGCATGTTAGCCGTCGATAACCAGGCGCGTGTCTGACACGGACCAACGGTAGCAAGTCTTGCTCCAACATTTGGTCGCGGTGCGATGACCAACCACTGGGTCGACATGAAGAACGCCAACCTCATCGTGGTGATGGGTGGAAATGCGGCAGAAGCGCATCCGGTGGGATTCCGCTGGGCGATGGAAGCCAAAATCCATAACGGCGCGAAGCTGATTGTGATTGATCCGCGCTTTACGCGCACGGCCTCGGTCGCCGATTTCTATGCACCGATCCGCCCCGGTACTGACATCGCCTTCCTGTCAGGCGTGATCCTGTACCTGCTGAACAACGAAAAATACAACCGCGAATATACCGAAGCCTATACCAACGCCAGCCTGATCGTGCGTGAAGATTTCGGCTTCGACGATGGCCTGTTTACCGGTTATGACCCGGAAAAACGCCAGTACGACCGCGCGACCTGGAACTACGAGCTGGATGAACGCGGCTTTGCGAAACGCGACACCACGCTGACGCATCCGCGCTGCGTATGGAACATGATGAAAAAACACGTCTCCCGCTACACGCCGGACGTGGTTGAAAACATCTGCGGTACGCCAAAAGCCGACTTCCTGAAAGTCTGCGAATACATTGCGGAAACCAGCGCGCACGATAAGACCGCCTCCTTCCTGTATGCCCTCGGCTGGACGCAACACTCCGTCGGCGCGCAGAACATCCGTACGATGGCGATGATCCAGCTGCTGCTCGGCAACATGGGGATGGCAGGCGGCGGCGTTAACGCTCTGCGCGGTCACTCCAACATTCAGGGTCTGACCGACCTCGGCTTGTTGACGCAAAGCCTGCCGGGTTACATGACGCTGCCGAATGATAAACAAGCCGATCTGCAAACTTATCTGGCGGGTAACACCACCAAACCGCTGCTGGAAAATCAGGTCAACTACTGGAGCAACTACCCGAAATTCTTCGTCTCGCTGATGAAGGCCTTCTATGGCGACAAAGCGACGGCAGAGAACAACTGGGGCTTTGACTGGTTGCCGAAGTGGGATAAAGGCTACGACGTTCTGCAATATTTCGAGATGATGAACGAGGGCAAGGTCAACGGCTATCTTTGCCAGGGCTTTAACCCGGTCGCCTCTTTCCCTAATAAAAACAAAGTGATCGCGTCGCTGTCGAAACTGAAATTCCTGGTGACTATCGATCCGCTGAACACCGAAACCTCTACTTTCTGGCAGAACCACGGTGAGCAGAACGATGTGGATCCGTCCACCATTCAGACCGAAGTGTTCCGTCTGCCGTCCACCTGCTTCGCGGAAGAAAACGGCTCTATCGTTAACTCCGGTCGCTGGCTGCAATGGCACTGGAAAGGCGCGGACGCCCCCGGCGAAGCGTTGAATGACGGCGAGATCCTGGCGGGTATTTTCATGCGTCTGCGCAAGATGTACGCCGCAGAAGGCGGGGCGAATCCGGAACAGGTGCTGAACATGTCCTGGAACTACCTGACGCCGGAAAACCCGTCGGCGGAAGAAGTGGCCATGGAAAGCAACGGCAAAGCGCTGGCGGATATTATCGATCCGGTCACCGGCGATGTGCTGGCGAAAAAAGGCAACCAGTTGAGTTCCTTTGCGCACCTGCGTGACGATGGCACCACCTCCAGCGGCTGCTGGATCTTCGCCGGTAGCTGGACGCCGGATGGCAACCAGATGGCGCGCCGCGATAACGCCGATCCATCGGGCCTCGGCAATACGCTGGGCTGGGCATGGGCGTGGCCGCTGAACCGCCGCATCCTGTATAACCGCGCCTCCGCGGACCCGCAGGGTAAACCCTGGGATCCGAAACGCCAGCTGTTGTCTTATGCCAACGGCAAGTGGGTCGGGGCCGATATTCCGGACTACAACACCGCGCCGCCGGGCAGCGATGTGGGCCCGTTTATCATGTTGCAGGAAGGTGTGGGCCGTCTGTTCGCGATGGACAAAATGGCCGAAGGTCCGTTCCCGGAACACTACGAGCCGTTTGAAACGCCGCTGGGCACTAACCCGTTGCACCCGAAAGTGATTTCTAACCCGGCCGCCCGTATCTTTAAAGGCGACGCGGATGCGTTAGGAAAAGCGGATAAGTTCCCGTATGTCGGCACCACGTACCGTCTGACCGAGCATTTCCACTACTGGACCAAGCACGCATTGCTGAATGCCATTGCGCAGCCGGAGCAGTTCGTGGAGATCGGCGAGAAACTGGCGGGCAAGCTGGGCATCGCCCAGGGCGATACCGTGCGCGTCTCTTCTAACCGTGGCTATATCAAAGCCAAAGCGGTGGTGACGAAACGTATTCGTACCCTGAACGTGAACGGTCAGCAGGTCGACACCATCGGCATCCCGATCCACTGGGGTTATCAGGGCGTGGCGAAGAAAGGCTTTATCGCCAACACGCTGACGCCGTTTGTCGGTGATGCAAACACGCAAACGCCGGAGTTTAAGGCGTTCCTGGTGAACGTGGAAAAGGTGTAACGGAGACGACTTATGGCTTATCAATCGCAAGATATTATCCGTCGTTCCGCGACCAACGGTTTCACCCCTGCGCCTCAGGCGCGGGATCACCAGCTTGAAGTGGCGAAGCTCATCGACGTGACCACCTGCATCGGCTGTAAAGCCTGTCAGGTGGCCTGTTCGGAGTGGAACGACATCCGTGATGAAGTGGGACACAACGTCGGGGTGTATGACAACCCGGCGGATCTGACCGCTAAATCCTGGACGGTGATGCGCTTCTCGGAAGTGGAGCAAAACGACAAACTGGAGTGGCTGATCCGTAAGGACGGCTGCATGCACTGCGCCGATCCTGGCTGTCTGAAAGCCTGCCCGTCTGAAGGGGCGATCATTCAGTACGCCAACGGCATCGTCGATTTCCAGTCGGAACAGTGTATCGGCTGCGGCTACTGCATTGCAGGCTGTCCGTTTGACGTACCGCGCATGAACCCGGAAGACAATCGCGTCTACAAATGCACCCTGTGCGTGGACCGCGTGACTGTCGGCCAGGAGCCGGCATGCGTGAAAACCTGCCCGACCGGGGCTATCCACTTTGGTTCTAAAGAGGATATGAAAAACCTGGCGGGCGAGCGTGTGGCCGAGCTGAAAACGCGCGGCTACGACAATGCAGGCCTGTACGATCCGGCAGGCGTTGGCGGTACGCACGTGATGTACGTTCTGCACCACGCTGATAAACCGAATCTTTACCATGGCCTGCCGGAGAACCCGGAAATCAGCGCCACGGTGAAATTCTGGAAAGGCATCTGGAAACCGCTCGCGGCTGTCGGCTTTGCGGCAACCTTCGCGGCCAGCATCTTCCACTACGTCGGTGTCGGTCCGAACCGCGCAGAGGAAGAGGATGACAACCTGCATGAAGAGAAAGACGAGGTGCGCAAATGAGAAAACGTGACACCATCGTGCGCTACACCGCGCCGGAACGCATTAACCACTGGGTCACCGCCTTCTGCTTCGTGCTGGCGTCGGTGAGCGGGCTGGGCTTTTTCTTCCCGTCCTTTAACTGGCTGATGCATATTCTCGGTACGCCGCAGCTGGCGCGCATCCTGCACCCCTTCGTGGGTGTGGTGATGTTTGCCTCTTTTATCATCATGTTTTTCCGCTACTGGCATCATAACCTTATCAATCGCGACGATATTTTCTGGGCGAAGAACATTCGCAAGATCATCGTTAACGACGAGGTGGGCGATACCGGGCGTTATAATTTCGGCCAGAAATGCGTGTTCTGGGCGGCAATTATTTTGCTGGTGCTGCTGCTGGTTAGCGGGGTGATTATCTGGCGTCCGTACTTCGCGCCGGTCTTCTCCATTCCGGTGATCCGATTTGCCTTAATGCTGCATTCATTTGCCGCAGTAGGGTTAATTGTGGTTATCATGGTGCATATCTACGCCGCCCTATGGGTTAAAGGCACCATAACCGCGATGGTGGAAGGCTGGGTAACCAGCACGTGGGCAAAGAAACATCACCCGCGCTGGTACCGTGAAGTCCGCCAGAAAGAGGATAAGTCACCTGAATGAGTATTCGCATAATCCCGCAAGATGAGCTGGAAAAAAGCGAGAAACGCGCGGCGGATATGATCCCGCCGCTGCTTTTCCCCAGGCTCAAAAATCTCTATAACCGCCGTGCTGAGCGGCTGCGTCAACTGGCGGAAAGCAATCCGCTTGGCGATTATCTGCGCTTTGCCGCGCTGATCGCCCACGCGCAGGAAGTGGTGTTGTACGACCATCCGTTACAGATGGATCTTACCGCCCGCATCAAAGAAGCCAACGACCAGGGCAAGCCGCCGCTGGATATTCATGTCCTGCCGCGCGATACGCACTGGCATAAGCTGCTGCATTCGCTGATCGCCGAACTGAAACCGGAGATGAGCGGTACGGCGCTGGCGGTGATAGAGAATCTGGAAAAAGCCTCGTCCCAGGAGCTTGAGGCGATGGCCAGCGCGCTCTTTGCGACGGATTTTGCCTCCGTCAGCAGCGATAAAGCGCCCTTTATCTGGGCAGCGTTATCACTGTACTGGGCGCAGATGGCCAGCCTGATCCCCGGCAAAGCCCGCGCGGAATATGGCGAACAGCGCCAGTTCTGCCCGGTGTGCGGCTCGATCCCGGTTTCCAGCATGGTACATATCGGCACCACCCAGGGGCTGCGTTATCTGCACTGCAACCTGTGTGAAACCGAGTGGCATGTGGTGCGCGTGAAGTGCAGCAACTGCGAGCAAACGCGCGATCTGCATTACTGGTCGCTGGACAGCGAGCAGTCGGCCATCAAAACCGAAACCTGCGGGGATTGCGGTACTTACCTGAAAATTCTGTATCAGGAAAAAGACCCGAACGTCGAACCGGTGGCAGACGATCTGGCCTCGCTGGTGCTGGACGCGCGCATGGAGCAGGAAGGCTTTGCCCGCAGCTCCATCAACCCGTTCCTGTTCCCGGGTGAAGGTGAGTAAATAGCCGTAGTTATAAAAGCCCGCCCTGTGCGGGCTTTTTTATTGCGTTCGCGCTGCTTTGCGAGGCGCTTTCAGAAATCGTGATCACACTTTTACATCCCTTACGCATCCGGCTATAACGCTGTGGATTGGGAGCGTGGCGTGGTGGATTTTCCATGCGATCGTTCCGGTTTAAGACCCGGAGTGCTATCTTGTGTTAATAGATAACACAGGAGGAAAAAATGCCCAGAACAACCAGCATAACGATTGGGGACCATTTAGATCGTTTTATTAGCGAGATGATTGAAAGCGGGCGTTATGGTTCAACAAGCGAAGTCGTGCGTTCCGCGTTACGTTTGCTGGAAGAACAGGAGTTACACAATGGTAAGTTACGCGAAGCGCTGGAAAAGGGACTTAACAGTGGGGAAAGCCCGTTAACTTTGCAGGAAATTGCGACAAGGAAAAAACGCAGCTTAAATGTATAAACTCTCCAGGCTGGCCGCCGAGGATTTTGGTGCGATTTATGAATATTCCTGGCGTCAATTTGGCCCATTGCAGGCAGATAAATACACCGCTGAACTGGATACGTTTCTAATGCTACTCGCTCAAAACCCTTTGATGGGGCGCGAGATAAATATTATTGAAGATGTTCGTCGCTACGATCACGGTCAGCACGCCATTTTTTATCAGATGCAGAATGACGGGATTTTTATTGCCCGCATTCTGCATCAACAAATGGACCCTTTAAAGCATCTGAAATGAGCCCTACTCTTCTTCGTTACCGCCCTCTTCCAGCGGTCCGAAGGGTTTGGCGGGCAGCACGATATAGATGCCTTCAAAAATCGCGCCCGCTTTATCGTCGCCAAAGAGCTCGACCTGGAGCTGAACGCGGGATTTACGACCACGGGCCAGGCGGTCCAGATCGCCGCTGAGCGAGCCTAAATCCGCAACCGCGCTCGGGCGTCCGCTGATCGGCTGGCTGTAACGAATATGCGCATCCGCCAGAATAATGGTGCCGCCCAGATGACGCTCGCGCAGCATCAGCCAGATCAGCCCCCAGCCGGTGAGCGTGGCAAGTGAGAACAGACTGCCTGCAAACAGCGTGTTATGCGGGTTCTGATTGCCCGTCTCCGGCATGGTGGTAATAAATTTTTGCCCGGTGTACTGCTGGATGCGCACGCCCATTTTTTCACTGAGCGGAATATGCTGATACCAGGCCTGCTGCAACTGCCCGCACCAGTCGCCGCGATGCAGAATATCATCGAGCGAAGCGACGGGTTTCACCATCAAAAAATGGCGCAGCGGCGTGGTCTGCGGCGCGGTGATCTCGCCTTCGTTCACAAAGCCGAGCTTGGCGAAAAACTCCACGGCGTCTTCCCGCGCGCTACAGGTGACGCGCTTTACGCCCTCCTGCCGGGCCACGGATTCCAGCGTCATCGCCATCAGCGTGCCAAGGCCTTTGTCCTGCACGCTGGGATGTACCGCCATAAAGCGGATCGAGGCTTCATTGTCGGCATTGATATACAGTCGCCCGACGGCCACCAGCTTGCCGTCTTCGTCCATCACCATCTGGTGATGCGCCATCGCATCCCAGGCATCGCGCTCGGAGCCGCGCGGCTGGCGCAGCGGCTTACGCAGCATTTCCCAGCGAAAGGCGTAGTAACGTTCTAATTCTTCTTCTGTCTGCGGTACGCGTAGGTGGTACATAGCGGTATTCTCTCTTGTTGACCGGGGCAACACCGCAAGCTGACTCATACCTGGAGCCAGAACGTTACGGGGCCGTCATTCACCAGCGAAACCTGCATATCGGCAGCGAATCGTCCGGTTTGCGTCACCATATCGAGGCTGCGGCAACGCGACACGAAATAGTCATACAGCGCTTCGGCACGCTCAGGTTCAGCGCCTTTTGAGAACCCCGGACGCATGCCGCGGCTGGTATCGGCCGCGAGGGTGAACTGCGACACCACCAGCACGCTGCCGCCAGCCTGTTTAACGTTGAGGTTCATCTTGCCGTCAGCGTCGCTGAACACACGATAGCCGAGCACCCGTTCGCACAGGCGGTCGGCTTTTTGCTCGTCGTCATCCTTTTCGACACCTAATAACACCAAAAGTCCCGGGCCGATTTCACCCGTCACTTCATCCTCCACGCTGACGCTGGCGCGGCTAACACGTTGAATCAATGCAATCATGGTTGGTCTGCTTGTGCTTCTTCTGCGGCTTCTTTGAGTTTGCGGTATTCCCCGAGAGTGACAGTTATTTCCGCGCCAAGCAAGACGATACACCACGTCCAGTACACCCAGAGGAATAAAATCGGCACCACTGCCAGCACGCCGTAAATCAGCTGATAAGAGGGGAACATGGTGATGTAGAGGGCAAAAGCTTTTTTGCCCAGCTCAAATAACAGAGCGGCGACCAGCGCGCCGACAAGGGCATCGCGGTTCGGTACGCGCGTGGTCGGCACGATGCTGTACAGCAGCCAGAACGACAGCCAGGAGAGGATCAGCGGGAAAATCCGCAGCACGTCGTCAATCACGCTGTCGAGATCGCTCACCCAGCGCAGGGAGAGCAGATAGGAACTGATAGCCAGGCTCGCGCCCGCCAGCAGCGGCCCCAGCGTCAGGATCATCCAGTACACCGCGAAGGAGTAAACCTTCGGCCGTACCCGTTTACTGCGCCAGATGACATTAAGCGCGCTGTCAATGGCATACATTAACAGTAAAGAGGTGACGATCAGCCCGCATGCCCCCACCGCCGTCATTTTGCTGGAGTTAGCGACAAACTGTTCGATATAACGCTGGATCACATCGCCGGTGGCGGGCATGAAGTTGGCAAAAACAAAATGCCGCAACTGGATACTGACGTCATTGAACATGGGAAAGGCGGCGAAAAGCGCGAAAATCACCGCCACCAGCGGCACCAGCGAGAGCAGGGACACATAGGCGAGATTCCCCGCCAGCGTCGTCATATTGTCTTCATCAATACGCTGCCAGAGCAATTTGAGCCAGGCCACCACCGGTCGGGTATGATGCCTGGCTTTATGATGAACGGTTTTTAACATAACTGCTTCGCAAAATAGGTCGGGAGAGTGTCTTTACCGGTCACCAGAATGGAGGTGATCCCCAGCTGGTTAGCGCCTTCTATATTATCGGCGTTATCGTCAAAAAAGACCGTATCGGCGGCGCTAAATCCTTCGGCCTGTAACACCGCCTGATAAATTCGTGCTTCGGGTTTACGCATCCCCATATCCTGGGACAGGTAAATATGATCGGCGGCAGCTTTAATTTCCGGATATTCCTCCGGCCAGAAAGTCGTGTGCAGACGATTGGTGTTGGACAGCACCACCACGCGGTGCCCCTGGGCGCGCAGTTTATGCATGATGTCGATCACCTCCGGGCGCAGCGCAACAAACACCGCCTGCCAGCCGTGGGAAAATTGCTCGTAGCTGAGGGGGAGATCCATTTCCCGGCACAGCGCTTCGGCAAAGGCTTCATCGGTGATCTCCCCGCGCTCATGCTGATGGAAAGCCTCGCCCATGGTGAAGCTCTGCTTGAGCGTCGCCAGCGGCACCCGGCTGAAATCGCTCCATGCGCCCAGCACCCGATTGAAGTCAATATCGACAATCACATTACCTAAATCAAAGATATAGAGCATTTCCCTCTCCTTATCAGCCGTGGAAGGATAACTGTAGCGGGAAATGATGAGGGTGAACAGTCGGGCAGTGCGGGATCGATATATCAGGCAAGTTAACTGTGTTTTCGTGCATTGCGCCGGGTGGCGGCTTCGCCTTACCCGGCCTACAGCATCGATGATACTCGTAGGCCCGGCAAGCCTGCGCCGCCGGGCAGAGAAGAAACGAATTATTGCATCTTTAAAACGGCAGTCGCGTACTGCCGCGCGGCACGATCTCAAATCCCGCGTCGACGATATCGCCCTGCCAGCTGCGGTCGGCGCTCATACGCAGCATCATTTCCGCGGTGCGGGCGGCAATAATGCTGGCGTTGAGGTTCACGCTGGAAAGGGTCACCGGCGACAGCCAGGCGCTGGAGGGGAAATCCCCGTAGCCAAGAATACTCAGCTTTTCGGGTACGGCGATGCCGCGGCTTTGCGCTTCCATCAGCAGCGCGGTGGCAATGGCATCGCTGGTACAAAAAATGCCGTCCAGCCCGCGCGTTTTCACCAGCGTCGGGATAAGGATTTCCCGGCTGGCCTGCCAGATATTTTCCGCACGGGGAATATCCACCAGCAGGGCGCTTTTCCCCTGCTCTTCCAGCGCGCGGCTGAAACCGGCGTAGCGAATTCGCGCCCGAATATCATCCTCAAAGCGGGTGGTGAAATACGCCAGCTCCTGACAGCCGGAATCCAGCAGAAAACGTGCCGCCGCATAGCCAATTTCGGTGTGATTATTGCCGACCTGCGCCGGGAACGCGCCGCCGTCCACCTGCCACATCTGCACCACCGGCACGCCGCTGTTGCGCAGCATCTTCAGCGTTGACGGTTTATGGTCTGCCCCGGCAATGGCGATCACCGCCGGGGACCATTGCAGAATCGAGCGGATCTGTTCTTCTTCTTTATCAAGGCTGTGATCGTGGGAGGCGATGGACAGCTGAAACCCCTGCGCGCTCACCGTCGATTCAATGCGCTGCACCACGTGGCTGAAAAAACTGTTCGCCAGCGACGGCAGCACAATCGCCATATTGCTGCTCTGTCCGCCGGTAAACTGGCTGGCGATTTTGTTGTGCACGTAGCCCAGGCTGTCGATAGCCGACTGAATTTTTTTGCCGGTTTTTTCCGACACGCGATCGGGCTGGCGGATATAAAGCGAAACCGTGGAGGGCGAGACGCCAGCCTTCCCGGCGACATCATCAAGTTTTACGATTTGGCGTGATCTCTGGCGCATTCCACTCCCGTCTTCTTATTTCGCGTTAACAGCCGCATCAGCAGCAACGCCCCGGCCCAGACAGCCGTAAGCCACCAGACGAAACTGTCAGGGATCCCCGTTTCCGCGGCAAGACCGAGCGGGGATAAGGTCATAAATATGCTGATTAAAACGGCCATCATGATAACACTTGCCGGGATGGCATAACGCCATTTTTCCATTGGTATTCTGGCGGGCGCCGCCTCCGGCTCCTCCCAGCGCGCAGGCCACAGATATCCCATCAGCAACAGGATCGCCAGTTCAATAACGAACAGCAGTCCCATCACGTGGATATAGTGCAGCGGAATAAATTTTTGCACCCCGCTGAAGGTATAGATCGCATAAACAACAATATGAAAAATCAGCACTGTTTTTGCCGCTCGCGCCGGTACGTTGCGCGTTAAAAATCCCGCCAGCACCAGAGTGATGATCGGGATGTTATAAAAGCCGGTAAAGCGGCGCATCAAATCAAAGATGCCGTTCGGCGTATGCAGCAGCAACGGGGCCAGCACAATAGACACCAGCGAAAACGCCAGCGAGGCGATTTTCCCCACCCGCACCAGTTTTGCCTCGTCCTGACAGCCGGTGAGGGGGCCATAGAGATCGATAACAAACAGCGTGGCGCTGGCGTTAATAATCGAATTGAAATGGCTGATCACCGTGCCGAAAATGGCGGCGGTGAACATGCCCGTCAGCCACCATGGCAGCAGCGCTTTGACCAGCGCCGGATACGCATAATCCGCATTGCTGAACACCGGGCCAAACAGATTGAAGGCGATCAGCCCCGGCAGCACCATCACCAGCGGCACCAGCAGTTTGATACTGCCCGCCAGCAGCACCCCCTTCTGACTTTCGGCCAGTGACGACGCGCCCAGCGTGCGCTGAATGATCATCTGATTAGTACACCAGTAGAACATATTGGCGCACAGCATCCCGGTAAATACCGTACTAAACGGCACGGACGCGGTTTCACTGCCGATGGCGTTCAGCTGCGCCGGATGGTTCAGCAGGCGCGTTGCCCCGCTGATAAAAGCGCCGTCGCCCAGCGCGAACAGCCCCAGTACGGGGATCAGCAGCGCGGCGATCAGCAAAATCACACCGCTGATAGTGTCGGAGATGGCCACCGCTTTCAGGCCGCCCAGGGTGGCGTACAGCCCGCCAATTGCCCCCATCGCCAGTGCCAGCAGGCCAATGGCGCTCCAGGCGGGCAGATGAAAGAATGACTGAAAATCAAAGATTTCGTTCATGGTGAGCGCCCCCAGATAGAGGCTGCACGGGTTCGCCATCACCGCATAGCCCACCAGCAGCATAATGCTCACCATCCGCCGGGTCGTCTGATCAAAGCGCGTTTCCAGAAATTGCGGCAGCGTGGTCAGTCCGCGACGCAAAAAGCGCGGCAGAAAAAACAGCGCCATGATGATGGTCGCCACGGCAGCGGTGCTTTCCCAGGCCATGCCGCTGATATCAAAGCGATACGCATTGCCGTTCAGCCCCACCAGTTGCTCCGCCGACAAATTAGACAGCAGCAGCGATCCGGCAATGAAATACCCCGACAACCCCCGCCCGGCGAGAAAAAAGCCGTCCACACCCGCTTCTGAAATGCCTTTGGTTTTGCGGTATGAGTATAGCGCTACGAAAATTAAGAAAAGTAAAAACGACGCGACAGAAAATAGCATCTGCATAACACCACCCTCCCTGAGCATGCGGTTCCATTACTATTCCACAGCCTTTCCCCGACAGATAACGACAACAGACGGGAAATTTGAGCTGGCCTGTCAAAAACCATACTCACGGCAAGGGAATTGCGGGGGCTATCACAAAACAGGGCTAAGCCATCTTGAATATCGTAGCGCTACGATATTACCGTATAAATAAACCTACACCGGAGTACTTACATGATGTTCAACACAGATCGCTTACCACGCCGTGAGATCGGTGAACTCCGCAGCCAGCGCTGGTACGCCCCCGATACCATCCGGGCGTTTGCCCACCGCCAGCGCACACAACAAATGGGATTTGGCCGGGACGAGTTTCTCGGTAAGCCGGTCATCGGCATTATCAATACCTGGAGCGACATGAGCGCCTGCCATGCGCATTTACGCGAGCGGGCTGAAGCCGTGAAGCGCGGCGTCTGGGCGGCGGGCGGTTTTCCGGTGGAGCTGCCTGCGCTGTCGATGGGCGAAGTGATGGTGAAACCCACCACCATGCTGTACCGCAATTTCCTGGCGATGGAAACGGAAGAGCTGCTGCGCCAGCATCCGATCGACGGCGTGGTGCTGCTCGGCGGCTGCGATAAATCCACCCCCGCGCTGCTGATGGGCGCGCTGTCGATGGATTTGCCGCTGATCTTCTGCCCCGCCGGGCCGATGACCACCGGCAAATGGCGCGGCCAGACCACAGGCGCGGGAACGCACACCAAAAAATACTGGGATCAGCTGCGCCTCGGCGCCATTACGCAGCATGACTGGGTGGAGCTGGAAGGGGCGATGACGCGCTCCATCGGCACCTGCAACACCATGGGCACCGCGTCAACCATGACCTCCATTGCCGATGCCATGGGTTTTACGCTGCCGGGTGCCAGTTCCATTCCGGCGGCGGACAGCCGTCATCCGCAAATGGCGGCGCAGTGCGGCCAGGCCATTGTCGATATGGTGTGGTACGACCATAAACCGTCCCACTGGCTGACGAAAAAGAATTTCCTGAACGGCATCGTCACCTATATGGCGCTGGGCGGCTCCACCAATGCGGCGATCCACCTCATTGCCATGGCGAACCGTGCCGCTATTCCGCTGACGCTCGCCGATATGGAAGCCATCGCCCGCCGGGTGCCGGTGCTCGCCAACCTGTTCCCGTCGGGAAAATACCTGATGGAGGATTTTTTCTTCGCGGGCGGCCTGCTGGCGCAGCTGAAAAAGCTCACCGGTTTCTTGCATCTGGATGCGCGGGGCGTCACCAACCGGCCGGTCAGCGCGTGGATCGAACAGGCGCACTGCTATGACGACGACGTGATCCGCGATCTGCAAAATCCGGTCATTCCGCTGTCACAGGGCTGCGCACTGACGGTGCTGCGCGGCAATTTATGCCCGGATGGCGCGGTGATGAAATCCTCCGCCGCCAGCCCGCAGCTGCGCAAACACACCGGTCCTGCGCTGGTGTTCGACAGCCATCAGGCGCTGTCGGATCAGATTGACGACCCCGATCTGGCGGTCACTAAAGATACGGTGATTATCCTGCGCAATGCCGGGCCGGTGGGCGCGCCGGGCATGCCCGAGTGGGGCAACCTGCCGATCCCCAAAAAACTGCTACGCGAGGGCGTGACCGACATGGTGCGTATTTCCGATGCGCGGATGTCCGGCACCCATTACGGCACCTGCATTCTGCACGTCGCGCCGGAAGCGGCGGTCGGCGGGCCGCTGGCACTGGTGCAAACCGGCGATCGGGTGACGCTCGATATTGAGGCGGGCACGCTCAATATGCTGGTGGACGACGACGAAATAGCCCGCCGCCGCGCGGCACTTACCCCGCAGCACACTGTTTTTGCGCGCTCCTGGGCGGCGCTATACCAACAGCACGTTACCCAGGCGAATGAAGGCTGCGATTTTGATTTTCTGCAATCCGGCGGCGATGTCCCTGAACCGCCCATTTTTTAAGGAACCCTGATGAACCCTTTTAAACACGCCCTGCTTTCAGGCCAGCGCCTGCTCGGCACCTGGATGATGACCGGCAGCGATACCGTCGCCGAAGCAATGGCGACGGTCGGATTCGATTTTCTGGTGCTGGATCAGGAACATGTCGCCGTCGATACGCTGGACGCCATACGCATTGATCGGGCGATCCGCAGCATCAGCGCCACCACCACGCCGCTTTACCGCCTCGCGGGAAACGAGGTGGTGCTTATTAAACGCGCGCTCGACGGCAGCGCGATGTCGCTGATGATCCCTTTTATCAACACCGCGGAAGAGGCGCAGCAGGCGGTGGTCGCCGCTTATTACCCACCGTATGGCAAACGCGGCTTTGCCGCCATGCACCGCGCCTCTGGTTGGGGCGGGAATGCGCAGTTTGTGCAGGAGGCGCGGGACGAACTGTGCCTGATCCTGCAACTGGAGACGCCGGAAGCCATCGCCAGTATCGATGCCATCGCTCAGGTGGACGGCATTACCGGCTTCTTTATCGGGCCGGGCGATTTGTCAGCGGCGATGGGGCAGCCGGGCAACCCGTCGCACCCGGAGGTGCAGCTGATGATCAAGCGCGGGCTGGAGGTCTGTCAGCGCCTCGGCAAACCCTGCGGCATCGTCGGTGGCAATCCGCAACTGGTGAATAAGTACCAGCAGATGGGCTTTAACTTTGTGGCGCTGGCCTCGGACATGAGCTTTATGCTGGCGCGCGCGAAAGAGCAGCTGGCGGCCATTCGCGGAGAACAGCTCACCATTCGCGGCGGGGAGGTGTACTGATGACCCGGCTTATTGAAGGTAAATACGGCGATATGCATATCGCCGTCGCGCCGGAGTTGGGCGGTGCGCTTGCCTGGCTGCGCTGGCGCGGGCACAACATTCTGCGCCCTCTCGATCCGCGGGGCGCACAGCGCGCCAATATGTGCGGCAGTTATCCGCTGATCCCCTGGTCGAACCGCATTGCCGACGGGCGCTTCGCCTTTGACGGCCAGCCTTTTCAGGTGACGCGCAACGTGCCGGATAATCCGCACGCGCTGCACGGCATCGGCTGGCAGCAAATCTGGGAGGTGATCTACGCGAGTGAAACGCAGATTGATCTTGCGTTTACCTGCCCGGCCTCTGTCCGCTGGCCATGGCCGTGGCGGGCCAGCCAGCGTTTTGCACTGACCGAAAATGACCTCAGCGTGTCGCTGACGTATCACAACCTCGCGGATCAGGCTGTGCCCGCCGGGCTGGGCTTTCACCCGTTTTTTGCCGACGCCGCCCGCAGCGAGGTCATGTTTCACGCCGCCCACGTCTGGCTGAACGATGAAAACAGCCTGCCGGATGAGGAAGTCGCCGTGCCGCCCGCGTGGGACTACACGCGCTTTAAAACGCCGCTCGCCGGCTCGGTAGACAACTGTTTTACCGACTGGAACGGCGAAGCGATCGTGTGCTGGCCGCAGCGCGGCATCCGCGCCACCTTGCACAGCAACACGCCGAATCTGGTGTTTTTTATTCCCGGCGACGGGCGCAACGTGGTGGCGATGGAACCCGTCAGCCATATCAACGACGCCATTAACCGCTTCCCGGCAGGCAGCAACGTCCAGGCAATGGATCGCATCGCGCCCGGCGGCGAGCTGTCGCTCAGCATGACAATAAGGATGTCAGACGATGGAACAACCCCGCGTACTCTTTGACTATCACGGCGAGCTGCCGGAATGCCCGACCTGGGATGCCGACCGCCAGACGCTCTACTGGACCGATATTTTGCGCCAGGAAATTCATCACTATCAGCCGCACAGCGGCAAGCACGGCGTGATGCACTTTGCCGAAGAAGTGGGCTGCTTTGCCCTGCGCAAGCGCGGCGGTCTGATCGTCGCCATGCGTTCTGCCATCTGGCTGACCGATGGCGAAGGCAGGCTGACGCAGAAAGTGTGCGATAACCCGAATAACCCCCAGCTGGCGCGCTTTAATGATGGCGGCACCGACGGCCAGGGACGCTTTTATGCCGGAACCTACTGGGGGCCGCGGGATTACAACGGCGCGCTGCTGTGCCGTGTAGACGCCGACCTGAAAACCACGGTGTTACAGTCCGACATTCTGGGCGCGAACGGGCTGGCGTTTTCCCCGGATGGCCGGTGGATGTACACCAGCGACACGCCGAATCATGTGATTTATCGCACACCGCTGGATGCGCACGGCCAGCCCGGTCAGCGGCAGATCTGGAAAACCTTCCCGCGCGGCAATGGCAGACCGGACGGCGCGGCCATCGACGCTGAAGGCTGCTACTGGAGCGCGCTGTTTGACGGCTGGCGTATTGCGCGCTTTTCACCGCAGGGCGAGGTGCTGGCGGAAATCCGGCTGCCGGTGCGCTGCCCGACCATGGTCTGCTTCGGCGGCAGTGACATGAAAACCTTATTTATTACCACCACCCGGGAAAATATGTCCGCAGAAGAAATTAACGCTCACCCGCTGTCAGGTGCGATATTTTCCCTGCGCGTTACTGTCCCCGGCATTCAGAAATTAAAATTTAACGAGAACTGAAAAAAATGAAAACCATTGGTTTTATCGGGCTTGGCCTGATGGGCGAAGCCATGTCCAAAAATATTGTCACCAAATTTACCGGTACGGTTCTGGTCTTCGATATTAATCAGGACGCCATTAACCGGCTGGTATTACAGGGCGCGCAGGCGGCTATTTCCGTGGCGGATATTGCGCAGCGTGCCGACGTTATTATCAGCATGGTGCCCCGCTCTGAACATGTGCGCGATATTTATCAGCAAATGCTGCCGTATTTACATGACGGGCAAATCACCATTGATATGTCGACTATCGATCCCTCCGTGTCGGTAGCCATTTCCCGCCAGGTGAATCATACCGGCGCAATCATGCTCGACGCGCCGGTGGTGAAATCGGTGCCTGCCGCGCAGAAGGGCGAGCTGGGTATTTATATCGGCGGTGATAAAGCAGCATGGGAAAAGGTGTCGCCGATCCTCGCGATGATGGGTAATCACCAGATCCATATGGGCGGGAATGGCCGCGGCCTGGTGATGAAAATCGTGCATAACCTGCTGGTGGCGGGCATTCAGAACAGCGTCAATGAGATGCTGACCGTGGCGGATCATTACGGCATCGATAAAGCGGATTTTCATAAAGCCATCTCGTTTGGCGGCGCCACCAACTGGTATCTCGACAGCAAAATTAACAGCCTGATCGCCGAAGATTTCCGCACCGCCTTCTCTCTGCAAAATATGGCCAAAGACGTCAACATCATGAAATCGCTGCTGACAGAAGCCGGGTTATTTCTGCCGGGCGTGAATGTGGTGAAAAACGTGTATGACCAGGGAATGGAAAACGGCCTGGGTGGCGAAGATTTTTCTGCCACCTGGAAAGTCGTTAAGCACAGCGCCAGAAAATAATTGAGGAATAAGATTATGCACAGCGAAATCAACGTCATTTATAAAAGTCTGCACAATAAAGTCGTGGCCATTACCGGCGGCGCCAGCGGCATTGGCGAAGAATATGTCCGCGCCTTTGTGAATCAGGGCGCGCGGGTGGCCTTTCTGGATTATGACGCCCGGGCCGGTGAGAAACTGGCTGCGGAAATGGGATGTCTGTTTTTATTTTGCGACGTCACGGATATTAATCAGCTTAAAGCCTGTTTTACGCAGATTATCGAACAGCTGGGCGATATTGATATTCTGATTAATAACGCAGGCAGCGACGATCACCATACTATTGATGATCTGACGGAAGACTATTTTAATAACCGTATTAACGTCAATATGCGTCACCACCTGTTCGCCATTCAGGCGGTTATTCCCGGCATGGCGCGCAAAGGCAGCGGCAGCATTATCAATATGGGCTCGATTAACTGGATGCGCGGGCGTCCGGGACGGGTGTGCTATTCCCTGTCGAAAGCGGCGATTCACGGCTTTACCCGCACGCTGGCGCAGGAGCTGGGGCCGCGTGGGATCCGGGTGAACAGCCTGGTGCCGGGGGCGATCCGCACTGCCAAACAGGACGCGATGTGGGCGAAACTCGATCCGGCGGCGGTAAATCAGTTTATCGAACTCCAGGCGCTGAAATTCCGTCTCGACGGCACGCACTGCGCGCGGCTGGCGCTGTTTCTGGCGTCCGATGAATCCTGCGGCTGCACCGGGCAGGACTTTATCGTCGATGCGGGCTTGTCGCTGAATTAAGGAGCGGATATGGACTTCTTTAGCTTGTTCACACCTGATGGCGTGATGCTGGAAACCGGCGCGGTGCTGATTGTGGTGGCGGTGATGTTTCTTTACACCTTCGTCGGGATTTGCGCGGGGTTTGGCGGCGGGCTGACCGCCATGCCGCTGATCACCATGGTGCTGCCGTTAAAAATGGCGGCGCCGATGTCGGTGATGGTCGGCACGGCGACGGCGCTGTACGCCACCTGGCTGTCGCGCAAGGAAACCGACTGGAAATCGGCGCTGGTGTTGATTGTGTTCTCTCTGGCGGGGATCCCGGTGGGGCTGTATGCGCTGTCGTTTCTGCCCGATCACATTATGAAGATTGGACTCGGCGCTTTTATCATTCTCTATTCGTTCTACAGCCTGTTTATTCCGCGTCTGCCGGTGTACGACAAACGCTGGATTGCCGCCCCTATGGGCGCCATCGCCGGAGCGCTGGGGGCGGCCTTTTCCACCAACGGGCCGCCGGTAGTGATGTACGGGATGCTGCGTAATCTGGCCCCCGCCGCCTTTCGCGGTACGCTGAACGCCTTTTTTACGGCGAACAATATCGCGATTATTGGCGGGCTGGCCACCAGCGGTATTCTGACCATTTCCACCGTCAAGCTGGTGATTTTCTGTATTCCGACCATGATCCTCGGCTCGCTGGTCGGCCAGTACGTTCACAAGCGGATTTCGGTGAAAGTGTTTCGCCTGATGGTGTTTTTGCTGCTGATTGCCTCAGGGGCGATGCTGATAAAAGGGGCAACCGGGATCTCTGCCGCAAGCGCCCTGCTTCCGGCGTTTGGGCTGCTGGCGGTTCTGCAACTGGCATTTGGGCGGAAAGTCGCGGCGATACGCGCGGCGGAGGAGGCGCGGTAGTATTTTTGCGTTATATGCCGGGTGGCGGCTTCGCCTTACCCGGCCTACAAAATCAGTGATACCGTAGGCCCGGCAAGCATGCGCCGCCGGGCGATACGTGGCGGCTTCGCCTTACCCGGCCAACAAACCTACGAATCGGTGATACCGTAGGCCCGGCAAGCGTGCGCCGCCGGGCGATGCCCGCTCGTTACATCTCATCGTCCGGCGAGGCGAGGATCAGCTCGATTTGCTTGTTTTTCATCAGGCTGTGCAGCGCCTGCGGCGGGGCTTTGTCGGTAAAGAGTGCCGTGGCCTGGGTGACGTTGCCAATTTCCACGGCGGCGGAGGCGGTGAATTTGGTGTGATCCACCGCCACCAGGATTTGCCGGGAGTGGGCCATCATGGTGCGGGCGACGCTGGCTTCATTGACGTCAAACTCCAGCAGCGTGCCGTCGTTTTCAATCGCGCCGAGGCTTGTGATCAGGTAGTCGGCGCGAAACCCTTCCACAAAGGATACCGCGTGCGGCCCGATAATACCGCTGTTATGCGGCCGCAGCGTGCCGCCGGGCACCATCACTTCAAAGCGGGTATTTTTGTAGAGAATATGCGCCACCCGCAGGCTGTTGGTGATGATGCGCAGGTGGTTGTGATTGAGCAGCGCCCGCGCGATATGTTCCACCGTGGTGCCAATGGTAATGAAAATGGTCGACCCGTCGGGGATATAGTCGGCAATGGCTTCGGCGATGGCTTTTTTCTCAGCGGTCAGCGAGATTTCCCGCTCTTCAAAGGCCGTGTTAACCACGCTCGACGCGCGGCCTGCGCCGCCGTGATGACGGGTGATCAGACCCTGCTCGCTGAGCTTGCGAATATCGCGCCGCACCGTCTGCGTGGAGACATCCAGCAGTTGCGCCAGTTCATCAATGTTCATGTAACCGCGTTCAGCGATCAACGCCAGCAGTTGATCGTGGCGCGGGTTGCCGGTCAGCTCGGTGGCACTCATGCGTTTCCCTCGTAACCTCATCGTTAATGGGTCATTTTATACATAAAGTGACAAAAAAGACCGGACTTGATCACAATCAGGGATGCCGTCCCGTCCGCCGGGGCGGGTGCATTTGAGCGCCGCCACGCCGCTGGCGAAGCGGACGGCATCATTGATGGGCTGCTGTTGCGCCAGGCTGAACGCCAGCGCGCCGTGAAAGACATCGCCCGCACCGGTGGTATCCGCCACATCCACGCAAAAACCCGGTTGATGATGATGTTCAGCGCCGGTCATAAAATGACAGCCCTGCGCCCCGCTGGTGACATAAACCTGCCCGTCAGTGACGGTGCGGGCGTACTCCAGCCCGGCCAGCGGATCATCAAGACCGGAGAACCGCCGCAGGCCCGGCGCGGAAAAGACGGCGTGATCGCTGAGCGCCACCAGGTCGTCAATTTTTTGCGGCGTTACGTCGCCATCCAGCAGGGTTGTTACCCCGGCCTGTTTTGCCAGCGTGAAGGCGCGTTTCGCCCCGTCATGCCAGCGTACATCCGCCAGCACCAGGTCCCATTGTGAAAAATCCAGCGCATCCAGCCAGTCGGCGTCAGGCGGCAGATCCGGGCCGGGATAGTTAATGATGATCCGCTCGCCCTGCGCATCCACCAGCACGGCAGATTGCGAGGAGCTGGCATTTTTGACGCGCCGACAAAAGCGGGTGTTTACCCCCAGGGACTCCAGTTCCGCGAGAAGCTTGTCGCCAGTATCGTCATCGCCGGTGCGGCCGATAAAGTCCACCTGCGCCCCCAGTTTTGCCGCCGCCACTGCCGCCGTAGCCGCCGGGCCGCCGCCCACTTCCCGATAGTGATGCGCCACATATTTGCCCCCCTCCGTGGGTAACGCTTCCACATTGTAGATCCGGTCCATCACGGTTATTCCGACGCAGACGATACGCACCATGGTCATTCCTTAAACGAGTAACGATGCCGTCATTTTAATTTGCCGGATTGTTAAAAAAGTGACGGCTGTCAATTTTTTGACCATAAATTACAAATACGATCAAAAACAGACACAAAAGAGCACGACGAGAGACATAATCTGACAACCAGTAACGACGGGAGAGTGAAATGGCCAGCATTGCGTTTATTGGATTAGGGCAGATGGGCGCGCCGATGGCGACGAACCTGCTGAAGAAAGGACATCACGTCTGGGCGTTTGACGTGAACCCGGCGTCGATGGAGGGCGTGATCCGCGAAGGCGCGGTAGGGTGCAGCTCTCCGGCCCAGGCGGCGGAGTTTGCCGAGTTCGTCATCACCATGCTGCCAAACGGCGATCTGGTACGTCAGGTGCTGTTCGGCGATGGCGGCGTCTGCGAAACCCTCTCCACGCGCGCGCTGGTGATTGACATGTCCACCATTCACCCGTTGCAGACCGATGCCCTGATCCGCGAGATGCAGGCAAAAGGATTTCAGATGATGGATGCACCGGTGGGACGCACCTCCGATCACGCAGTAGCCGGTACGCTGCTGTTACTTGCAGGCGGCACGGCTGAGCAGGTGGAGCGCGCCAGCCCGGTGCTGCTGGCGATGGGCAGTGAGCTTATCAACGCGGGCGGCCCCGGCATGGGCATTCGCGTGAAGCTTATCAACAACTACATGAGCATCGCCCTTAACGCCCTCTCCGCTGAAGCCGCGGTGTTGTGCGAGGCGCTGGGCCTGTCGTTTGACGTGGCGCTGCAGGTGATGAGCGGCACCCCGGCAGGCAAAGGGCATTTCACCACCTCGTGGCCGAACAAGGTGCTGAAAGGGGATCTTTCCCCGGCCTTTATGATCGACCTCGCCCATAAGGATCTGGGGATCGCCCTGGACGTGGCGAATCAACTGCATGTGCCGATGCCGCTCGGCGCGGCGTCGCGGGAAGTTTATAACCTGGCGCGCGCCGCCGGACGCGGGCGTCAGGACTGGACGGCCATCCTGGAGCAGGCCCGCATCAGCGCCGGCCTCGCCCCTCTCGTATCCCAGTAATGCTGTAAAAGGACCGATGTATGACGACTTACACGCTTAAAGATATTACCCGCCCTTCCGGCGGCTTTGCGATGCTGGCGGTTGACCAGCGTGAAGCGATGCGCCTGATGTTCGCGGCAGCCGGTGCGCCACAGCCGGTGGCTGACCATGTGCTGACGGATTTTAAAGTCAACGCCGCCCGAACCCTGTCCCCCTTCGCCTCGGCGATCCTCGTCGATCAGCAATTCTGTTACCGCCAGGTGGTGGAGCAGAAAGCGATCGCCCCATCCTGCGGGATGATCGTCGCCGCCGATGCGTTTATTCCCGGCAACGGTATCCCGGTGGACAGCGTGATCATCGATAAAGCGGTCGATCCGCAGGCGGTGAAACGCGACGGCGCAAAAGCGCTGAAACTGCTGGTGCTGTGGCGCAGTGATGAGGACGCCGATCAGCGTCTGGCGATGGTGCGGGAATTTAATCAGCTGTGCCATGCAAACGGCCTGGTCAGCATTATTGAGCCGGTGGTTCGCCCGCCGCGCCGTGGCGATAAATTCGATCGCGAGCAGGCGATTATTGATGCGGCGAAAGAGCTGGGCGACAGCGGCGCCGATCTCTACAAGGTGGAAATGCCGCTGTGCGGTAAAGGCGATACGCAGACGCTGCTCGCCGCGTCCCAGCGGCTGAACGATCACATCGCCATGCCGTGGGTGATCCTCTCCTCCGGCGTCGATGAAAAACTCTTCCCCCGCGCCGTGCGCGTGGCGATGAGCGCGGGCGCGTCCGGTTTTCTGGCGGGTCGCGCGGTGTGGTCGTCGGTGGTGGGCCTGCCGGACACCGAACTGATGCTGCGGGATGTCGCCGCGCCTAAGCTGCAACGCTTAGGGGACATTGTTGACGAAATGATGGCGAAGCGCTGAGGAGGAACAGATGAAATGGTTTAACACGCTGAGCCACAACCGCTGGCTGGAACAGGAAACCGACCGCATTTTCGACTTCGGTAAAAAGGCCGTGGTGCCGACCGGTTTCGGCTGGCTGGGCAATACCGGTCAGGTCAAAACGGATGTGGGCACCCACCTGTGGATCACCGCCCGCATGTTGCATGTGTATGCCGTGGCCGCCGGAATGGGCCGCCCCGGTGCGTATGAGCTGGTGGATCACGGTATTAACGCGCTGAACGGCGCACTGCGCGATAAGCAGTACGGTGGCTGGTATGCCTGCGTCAATGATGAAGGGGTGATCGATGCTTCCAAGCAGGGTTATCAGCATTTCTTTGTGCTGCTGGGCGCGGCGAGCGCGGTAACCACCGGGCATCCTGGCGCGCGTCCGTTACTGGATGACGCCATTGCGGTGATCGAGCGTTATTTCTGGAGCGAAGCGGAGCAAATGTGCCTTGAGTCATGGGACGAGGCCTTCAGCAAAACCGAAGATTACCGCGGCGGCAACGCCAATATGCACGCGGTGGAAGCCTTTCTGATTGTTTATGACGTCACCCATGACCGCAAATGGCTCGACCGTGCGCTGCGCATCGCCTCAGTGATTATTCATGATGTCGCCAGAAAGAGTGATTACCGCGTCAACGAGCATTTCGACAACCAGTGGAACCCGATCCGCGATTACAACAAAGACAATCCCGCCCACCGTTTCCGCGCCTACGGCGGCACGCCCGGCCACTGGATCGAATGGGGCCGTCTGATGCTGCATCTGCGCGCCGCGCTGGAAGCCCGCTTTGAAATGCCGCCCGAGTGGTTACTGGAAGACGCGAAAGGCCTGTTTCACGCCACCATCCGCGACGCCTGGGCGCCCGATGGCGCGGACGGTTTTGTCTATTCCGTCGACTGGGACGGCACGCCGATTGTGCGCGAGCGCGTGCGCTGGCCGATCGTCGAAGCTATGGGCACCGCTTACGCCCTGTGGAGCGTCACGGGCGACGCGCAGTATGAAGCCTGGTATCAGAAATGGTGGGATTACTGCATGAAATATCTCATCGACTATGAAAACGGCTCGTGGTGGCAGGAGCTGGATACGGATAACAAAGTCACCACCAAAGTGTGGGACGGCAAGCAGGACATTTATCACCTGCTGCATTGTCTGGTGATCCCCCGCCTGCCGCTGGCGCCGGGTCTGGGCCCCGCCGTCGCCGCCGGGCTTCTGGATTGCAACGCTAAATAAACAATAAAACTTACAGAGGTCATTATGCGTACCCTACACCCTGACTTATCCGCTCTGGCGCTGACCACCAGCGCTGGCGGCTTTACCTTAACCTACCAGCAGCGCCTGATCCTGCGTCATACGCCGGACGCCGCCTGTTTATGGACAGGCGCTGGCACGGCGGATATTGAGATGTTCCGCGGCAACTTCAGCATTCAGGATCGGCTGAATGAAAAAATCGCCCTGACGGACGCCACCGTACAGGCCCATGACGCCGGCTGGACGGTGCGCTTCGGCCGCGGCGATGCGGTGAGCGCGACGCTGAAAATTGGCGTCGATGACGCAGGCCGTCTGCTGCTGACGCTGCAAAACGATGACGCGGCCCATAACCGTATCTGGCTGCGGCTGGCGGCCAATCCTGAGGATCATATTTACGGCTGCGGCGAGCAGTTTTCGTATTTCGATCTGCGCGGCAAACCCTTCCCGCTATGGACCAGCGAGCAGGGCGTGGGCCGCAATAAGCAGACGCTGGTCACCTGGCAGGCAGACTGCAAAGAGAATGCGGGCGGCGATTATTACTGGACCTTCTTTCCGCAGCCGACCTTTGTCAGTACGCAAAAGTATTACTGCCACGTGGACAACAGCTGCTATATGAATTTCGATTTCAGCGCGCCGGACTATCACGAACTGGCGATCTGGGAAAATCAGGCCACGCTGCGTTTCGAATGCGCGCCCACCTACATTCAGCTGCTGGAAAAACTCACCGCGCTGCTGGGCCGTCAGCCGGAGTTGCCGGACTGGGTGTATGACGGCGTGACGCTCGGCATTCAGGGCGGCACAGACGTGTGCCAGCAAAAGCTCGATACCATGCGCAACGGCGGCGTGAAGGTGAACGGCATCTGGGCGCAGGACTGGTCCGGCATCCGCATGACCTCCTTTGGCAAGCGCGTGATGTGGAACTGGAAATGGGACAGCAATAACTATCCGCAGCTGGATTCCCGCCTCGCGCAGTGGAAGGAAGAAGGCGTGCAGTTCCTCTCCTATATCAATCCCTATGTTGCCAGCGACCGCGAGCTGTGCGCAGAGGCGGCGCGCCTCGGCTATCTGGCGAAAGATAAAGACGGCAATGATTATCTGGTGGAGTTCGGTGAGTTTTACGGCGGCGTGGTGGATCTGACGAATCCGGCCGCGTACGACTGGTTCAAAAATATCATCAAACAGAACATGATCGCGCTGGGCTGCGGCGGCTGGATGGCCGACTTCGGCGAATACCTGCCCACCGACACCGTGCTGCATAACGGCGTCAGCGCAGAGATCATGCATAACGCCTGGCCTGCGCTGTGGGCGAAGTGCAACTACGAGGCGTTGCAGGAGACCGGCAAGCTCGGCGAGATCCTGTTCTTTATGCGCGCGGGCGGCACCGGCAGCCAGAAATATTCCGTGATGATGTGGGCCGGAGATCAGAACGTCGACTGGAGTCTGGACGACGGGCTGGCGTCGGTAGTGCCTGCGGCGCTGTCGCTGGCGATGACCGGCCACGGGCTGCATCACAGCGATATCGGCGGTTACACCACCCTGTTCGACATGAAACGCACTAAAGAGCTGCTGCTGCGCTGGTGCGATTTCAGCGCCTTCACGCCGATGATGCGCACCCACGAGGGCAATCGTCCCGGCGATAACTGGCAGTTTGACGGCGACGCGGAAACCATCGCCCACTTCGCCCGCATGACCACCGTCTTCACCACCCTGAAGCCTTACATCAAAGCCGCCGTGGCGCAGAACGCGAAAAGCGGCCTGCCGGTGATGCGTCCGTTGTTCCTGCACTACGAAGACGACGCCCGTTGCTATGAGCTGAAGTATCAGTATCTGTTCGGCCGCGATCTGCTGGTCGCGCCGGTACATGAACAGGGGCGCGAGGACTGGACGCTGTATCTGCCGCCGGATGCGTGGATCAACCTGTGGACCGGGGAAAGCTGTGCCGGGGGCGATATTACCGTGGACGCGCCATTGGGCAAGCCGCCGGTATTTTATCGCGCCGACAGTGAGTGGGCGGCGCTGTTCAGCTCCTTACGCACAATCTGAATGGCATCCAGCGAGGAACGATCATGAGTCAGTCCAGCGATCCGGCAACCCTGAAGTTGCCGTTCAAAGAGAAGCTCGCCTATGGCATGGGCGATCTCGGCTCCAATATCCTGCTGGATATTGGCACGCTCTATTTACTGAAGTTCTATACGGATGTGCTCGGTCTGCCGGGGACTTACGGCGGCATTATCTTTTTGATCGCCAAGTTCTTTACCGCCTTCACCGATATGGGCACCGGCATCATGCTGGATTCACGGCGTAACATCGGGCCGAAGGGCAAGTTCCGCCCGTTCGTACTCTATGCCGCGTTTCCGGTGACGCTGCTGGCGATCGCCAACTTTGTCGGCACGCCTTTTGAGATCACCGGCAAGACGGTGATGGCGACGGTGCTGTTTATGCTGTACGGCCTGTTCTTCAGCATGATGAACTGCTCCTACGGCGCGATGGTACCGGCGATCACCAAAAACCCGGATGAGCGCGCGTCGCTGGCGGCCTGGCGTCAGGGTGGCGCGACGCTCGGCCTGCTGCTCTGTACCGTAGGCTTTGTGCCGGTAATGAACCTGGTGGAGGATAATCAGCAGCTGGGGTATATCTTCGCGGCAACGCTGTTTTCGGTGTTCGGCCTGCTGTTTATGTGGCTGTGCTATCGCGGCGTGACCGAGCGTTATGTGGACGCGCAACCGGCGAACGCCGCGCAAAAACCGGGGCTGTTGCAGTCGTTCCGCGCCATCGCCGGTAACCGTCCGCTGTTTATTTTGTGTATCGCCAACCTGTGCACCCTCGGCGCCTTTAACGTCAAACTCGCCATTCAGGTCTATTACACCCAGTACGTGTTAAACGATCCGATTTTGCTGTCGTATATGGGCTTTTTCAGCATGGGCTGCATCTTCTTCGGCGTGTTTTTGATGCCCGGCGCGGTCAGGCGTTTCGGCAAGAAAAAGGTCTATATCGGCGGGCTGCTGATTTGGGTGGCGGGCGATGTGCTGAACTACTTCTTCGGCGGCGGTTCGGTGAGCTTTGTGGCGTTTTCCTGCCTGGCGTTTTTCGGCTCGGCCTTTGT
This sequence comes from Enterobacter sp. SA187, assembly GCF_001888805.2. NCBI lineage: Bacteria > Pseudomonadati > Pseudomonadota > Gammaproteobacteria > Enterobacterales > Enterobacteriaceae > Enterobacter > Enterobacter sp. SA187. The sequence continues at coordinate 1,178,921 of NZ_CP019113.1, read as the reverse complement.
GAACAGCCTGAACTGGGCGCTGGTGTCCGACACCGTGGAATACGGCGAATGGCGCACCGGCGTGCGATCGGAAGGGACGGTGTACACCGGTTTTACCTTCTTCCGCAAAGTGTCCCAGGCGCTGGCGGGCTTTTTCCCCGGCCTGATGCTGACGCAAATCGGCTATATCCCTAACGTCGTGCAGTCGGCAGAGACGCAGGAAGGCCTGCGCCAGCTGATCTTTATCTGGCCCTGCGCGCTGGCGGTGGTGACGATTATCGCCATGGGTCTGTTCTATAACCTCAACGAGAAAATGTATGTGCGTATCGTTGCCGAAATAGAAACCCGTAAGCGGATGGCGTAATGCAACAGACAATGACGCCCTGCGGGGCGTCATGAGGAACGATTATGACAACCCATGATCCGTTAACCCTGAAACTGAGTCTGCGTGAAAAAGTCGCCTACGGAATGGGCGACTTCGGCTCAAATTTGATGTTGTGTATCGGCACCCTCTATTTACTCAAGTTTTATACCGATGAGTTAGGGATGCCAGCGTTTTACGGCGGGATCATCTTCCTGGTGGCGAAGTTCTTTACCGCCTTCACCGATATGCTGACCGGCGTACTGCTGGATCAGCGGCGCAACATCGGCGAAAAAGGGAAGTTCAGACCCTTTATTCTGTATGCCTCTTTCCCGGTGGCGCTGGTCGCCAGCGCGCAGTTTATGGCGAACGACTTTACCCTGACGGTAAAAACCGCCATTGCTACCGGGCTGTTTATGCTGTTCGGGCTGTGCTACAGCCTGATGAACTGTTCATACGGCGCGATGGTACCGGCGATCACCAAAAATCCGCAGGAGCGCGCGCATCTGGCGGCGTGGCGTCAGGGCGGCGCGACGGTCGGGCTATTGCTGTGTACCGTAGGCTTTATGCCGATCCAGGCGCTGTTTACCGGCAGGCCGGCGCTTGGCTATCAGGTGGCGGCGTTGGTGTTTGTCACCGGCGGTCTGTTCTGTATGTGGTGGTGCTACAGCGGCGTGAAAGAGCGCTATGTGGAGGTCACGCCCGATCACCATAAACCGGGCATTCTTAATTCATTCTGCGCGATTTTCCGTAATCCGCCGCTGCTGGTGCTGTGCATCGCCAACCTGTGCACGCTGGCGGCCTTCAATATCAAACTCGCCATTCAGGTGTATTACACCCAGTACGTGCTGAACGATATTCATCTGCTGTCATGGATGGGATTTTTCAGTATGGGCTGCATTCTGGTCGGCGTGTTTCTGGTGCCCGGCGCGGTTAAGCGCTTCGGCAAAAAGCAGGTCTATCTTGGCGGCCTGATGCTGTGGGCGGTGGGCGATGTGCTGAATTTCGTCTGGGGCAGCAGCTCGTTGCTGTTTGTGCTCTTCTCCTGCATGGCCTTTTTCGGCACGGCCTTTGTCAACAGCCTGAACTGGGCGCTGGTGCCGGATACGGTGGATTACGGCGAGTGGAAAACCGGCATCCGCGCCGAAGGATCGGTTTACACCGGTTATACCTTTTCGCGCAAAATCTCCGCCGCGCTGGCAGGTTTCCTGCCGGGCATCATGCTGACGCAGATCGGTTATATTCCCAATGCCATACAGAGCGCCGGTACGCTGCTCGGCCTGCGACAGCTGATCTTCCTCTGGCCCTGCGCGCTGGCGATCGTCGCGGCACTGACGATGGGATTGTTTTATAAGCTTAATGAGCAACGCTTCGCGATGATTATTGCGGAGATCGGGGCGCGAAAAAAGCAGGGTACGCACGCTGTACCCTTCGCAAAAGGGGAAACTCCAGCGATAAAGGTATAGAAAGGAAATAAAAAAGCCCCGTCTTCGCAGGCGGGGCTTCGTTTTCAGTACGAAATCGGCTTACGCGTCTTTCGGACCACGCATCGCGCGTTTACGGTCGTTCTCGGTCAGGTGACGTTTACGGATACGGATAGAGGTTGGGGTAACTTCTACCAGTTCGTCGTCATCGATGAACTCCAGCGCCTGCTCCAGCGACATTTTGATCGGCGGAACCAGAACCGTGGCTTCATCAGTACCGGAAGCACGCATGTTGGTCAGCTTCTTACCGGTCAGACAGTTTACTGTCAGATCGTTAGAACGGCTGTGGATACCGATGATCTGGCCTTCGTACACTTCTGCACCGTGACCCAGGAACAGCTTACCGCGATCCTGCAAGCTGAACAGCGCAAACGCGACTGCTTTACCCTGGCCGTTGGAGATCAGCACGCCGTTGTTACGCTGGCCGATTTCGCCCGGCTTAACATCGTCGTAGTGGCTGAAGGTGGAGTACAGCAGACCGGTACCGGAGGTCATGGTCATGAACTCGGTACGGAAGCCGATCAGGCCACGTGCCGGGATCAGGTAATCCAGACGAATACGGCCTTTGCCGTCAGGGATCATGTCTTTGACATCGCCCTTACGCTCGCCCATTGCCTGCATTACCGCGCCCTGGTGCTGTTCTTCGATGTCCAGCGTCACGTTTTCGAACGGCTCCTGCATACGGCCATCGATCATACGGTTGATAACTTTCGGACGGGAAACCGCCAGCTCAAAGCCTTCACGACGCATGTTTTCGATAAGTACGGACAGGTGCAGTTCACCACGACCGGATACACGGAACGCGTCCGCATCTTCGGTTTCTTCAACGCGCAGCGCCACGTTGTGCACAAGCTCTTTGTTCAGGCGGTCAAGGATCTGACGGGAGGTAACGAATTTACCTTCTTTGCCACAGAACGGAGAGGTGTTGACGTTAAAGAACATGGTAACGGTCGGTTCATCAACAGACAGAGCCGGCAGCGCTTCGACATTCTGCGGATCGCAGATGGTGTCGGAGATGTTCAGTTCGCCCAGACCAGTGATCGCGATGATGTCGCCCGCTTCAGCTTCAGTGGATTCGATACGTTCCAGACCGAGGTGGCCCAGCACTTTACCCACTTTACCGTTACGCGTTTTACCTTCGCTGTCGATGATGGTCACTTGCTGGTTCGGTTTCACCTTGCCGCGTTTGATGCGGCCGATGCCGATAACACCAACATAGTTGTTGTAATCCAGCTGGGAGATCTGCATCTGCAGCGGACCATCAAGGTCAACGTTCGGCGCAGGTACATGGTCAACAATCGCCTGGTACAGCGGGGTCATGTCTTCCGCCATATCAGTGTGATCGTTACCGGCGATGCCCATCAGTGCAGATGCATAGATGATAGGGAAATCGAGCTGCTCGTCAGTCGCGTCGAGGTTAACGAACAGGTCGAATACCTGATCGACAACCCAGTCCGGACGCGCGCCAGGACGGTCAACTTTATTAATAACAACAATCGGCTTCAGGCCGTGTGCAAACGCTTTTTTGGTAACAAAGCGAGTCTGCGGCATTGGGCCATCCATTGCGTCAACCACCAGCAGCACGGAGTCTACCATGGACATAACACGTTCAACTTCACCACCGAAGTCGGCGTGACCCGGGGTATCAACGATGTTGATACGGTAGTCATTCCATTTAATAGCGGTGTTTTTAGCGAGGATGGTAATCCCACGCTCTTTCTCCAAATCGTTGGAGTCCATCACGCGTTCGGTCGTTTCAGCACGCTCGCTGAAAGTACCGGATTGCTGCAGGAGCTTGTCAACCAGGGTAGTTTTACCGTGGTCAACGTGAGCAATGATGGCGATGTTACGCAAATTTTCGATCACAACTTTGCCTCAGGCATTAGAAATAGCGCGTTATTGTACACGTATTAATCGCAGTACAGAACAGGATCACAAAGAACCTTTACAAACAATACGGAAAGTAAGGCTTTGTGATCGCTTTCACGGCGCAGTAAAGGGGTGCCTTAACGAAAATTGCACCAATATAGTGCTTGTGGTTCACAATCAAGCACTATACTGGTGCAATGTTTCCATTCTGGTGCAGCCCTTTTGCACTATGACGTGCATGATAACGCCTTTTGGGGGTGTTTTTAAAGTTGGCACAGATTTCGCTTTATATCCTGCAGAGCAACAATGCCGTTTATGAGCAGTGTTTTCTGACCTCGTTACCACGACGACAATGACAAAATCCGGGAGAGTTAAGTATGTCCGCTGAACACGTTTTGACGATGCTGAATGAACATGAAGTGAAGTTTGTCGATTTGCGCTTCACCGATACCAAAGGTAAAGAACAGCACGTCACTATCCCGTCCCATCAGGTTAATGCCGAATTCTTCGAAGAAGGCAAAATGTTTGATGGCTCCTCGATTGGTGGCTGGAAAGGTATCAACGAATCCGACATGGTGTTGATGCCTGACGCGACTACCGCTGTCATTGACCCGTTCTACGAAGAAACTACGCTGATCATCCGCTGCGACATCCTGGAACCCGGCACCCTGCAGGGCTATGACCGTGACCCGCGTTCTATCGCGAAACGCGCTGAAGAGTACCTGCGTTCTACTGGCATCGCCGACACCGTACTGTTCGGGCCAGAACCAGAATTCTTCCTGTTCGACGATATCCGTTTCGGCAGCTCCATCTCCGGTTCTCACGTTGCTATCGATGATATCGAAGGCGCATGGAACACCGGCACCAAATACGAAGGCGGTAACAAAGGTCACCGTCCGGCAGTAAAAGGCGGTTACTTCCCGGTTCCACCGGTCGATTCTTCACAGGATCTGCGTTCCACCATGTGTCTGGTGATGGAAGAGATGGGTCTGGTTGTTGAAGCTCATCACCACGAAGTGGCAACTGCGGGTCAGAACGAAGTGGCAACCCGCTTCAACACCATGACCAAAAAAGCCGACGAAATTCAGATCTACAAATATGTTGTGCACAACGTGGCGCACCGCTTCGGTAAAACCGCGACCTTTATGCCGAAACCGATGTTCGGTGATAACGGTTCCGGTATGCACTGCCATATGTCCCTGTCCAAGAACGGCACCAACCTGTTCTCTGGCGACAAATATGCCGGTCTGTCTGAGCAGGCGCTGTTCTACATCGGCGGCGTAATCAAACACGCTAAAGCGATCAACGCCCTGGCGAACCCGACCACCAACTCTTACAAGCGTCTGGTCCCGGGTTACGAAGCGCCGGTTATGCTGGCTTACTCTGCCCGTAACCGTTCTGCCTCTATCCGTATTCCGGTGGTTGCTTCTCCGAAAGCGCGTCGTATCGAAGTACGCTTCCCGGATCCGGCGGCTAACCCGTACCTGTGCTTCGCTGCACTGCTGATGGCTGGCCTTGACGGTATCAAGAACAAGATCCACCCGGGCGAAGCGATGGACAAAAACCTGTATGACCTGCCGCCGGAAGAAGCCGCAGAGATCCCACAGGTTGCAGGCTCTCTGGAAGAAGCACTGAATGCGCTGGACGCAGACCGTGAGTTCCTGACAGCTGGCGGCGTATTCACTGACGACGCGATCGATGCTTACATCGCTCTGCGTACCGAAGAAAACGACCGTGTGCGCATGACGCCGCACCCGGTTGAGTTTGAACTGTATTACAGCGTTTAATTATTAAGACTCGGTGAATTTCTTGTCGCAGCTGTGTTGGCTGCGACAAGACAGACGCCTGAGGTTTTTTGTTGCCGTGGAACTTTAGCCCATCTCAGGATGGGCTTTTTTCTCCACGCCCGGCATATATTTGCGAACAATTCACCGACTTACACTTATAATGCACTGTATTGGTGCACACTAAGGAGACTGCTGAATGGCAACAGGCGTGGTGCCCGATGCTGGGCAGATCCTCAATTCTCTGATCAACAGTATTTTGCTGGTTGATGATGACCTGGCAATTCACTATGCGAACCCGGCGGCGCAACAGTTGCTGGCCCAAAGTTCACGCAAGCTGTTTGGCACACCGTTACCCGAACTACTGAGTTATTTTTCGCTGAATATTGGCCTGATGCAGGAAAGTTTGCAGGCCGGACAAGGCTTTACCGATAACGAAGTGACGCTGGTGATCGATGGCCGCTCACATATTCTTTCCCTGACCGCGCAACGTCTGCCGGAGGGCCTGATCCTGCTGGAGATGGCGCCCATGGATAATCAGCGTCGCCTGAGTCAGGAGCAGTTACAGCACGCTCAGCAGATCGCCGCCCGCGACCTGGTGCGTGGCCTGGCCCATGAAATTAAAAATCCGCTCGGCGGTTTGCGCGGCGCGGCGCAGTTGCTCAGCAAAGCGCTGCCCGACCCGGCGCTGATGGAATACACCAAAGTCATTATTGAACAGGCTGACCGGCTGCGAAATCTGGTGGACCGTCTGTTAGGCCCGCAGCAGCCGGGAATGCACGTCACGGAAAGTATTCATAAGGTGGCGGAGCGCGTGGTGAAGCTGGTATCGATGGAGCTGCCGGAAAACGTCACCCTGGTGCGCGATTACGATCCCAGCCTGCCCGAATTACCGCACGATCCCGACCAGATCGAACAGGTTTTACTGAATATTGTGCGCAATGCTCTGCAGGCGCTTGGCCCGGAGGGCGGCGAGATTGTGCTGCGTACCCGCACGGCCTTCCAGCTGACGCTGCACGGCGTGCGCTATCGCCTGGCCGCACGCATTGATATTGAAGATAACGGGCCGGGTATCCCGTCGCATTTGCAGGACACGCTGTTTTATCCGATGGTCAGTGGTCGCGAAGGCGGTACCGGGCTTGGGCTGTCCATTGCCCGCAATTTAATCGATCAGCACTCCGGCAAAATTGAATTCACCAGTTGGCCAGGACATACCGAATTCTCGGTGTTCCTGCCTATTCGGAAGTAGAGGTATTTATGCAGCGAGGGATAGTCTGGATCGTTGATGACGATAGCTCCATCCGCTGGGTGCTGGAACGCGCGCTCACCGGGGCTGGCTTGAGTTGTACGACCTTTGAAAGTGGCAACGAGGTGCTTGACGCGCTGACCACCAAAACCCCGGATGTTCTGTTGTCGGATATTCGTATGCCAGGGATGGATGGCCTCGCCCTGCTTAAACAGATCAAACAACGACATCCAATGCTTCCGGTCATCATAATGACGGCACACTCCGATCTGGATGCGGCGGTCAGCGCCTATCAGCAAGGGGCCTTTGATTATCTGCCGAAACCCTTTGATATTGATGAGGCCGTTGCGCTGGTTGAACGTGCGATCAGCCATTATCAGGAGCAGCAGCAGCCGCGTAACGTGCAGGTATTTGGCCCGACGACGGATATTATTGGCGAAGCCCCGGCGATGCAGGATGTGTTCCGCATTATTGGCCGTCTGTCGCGCTCATCCATCAGCGTGCTGATTAACGGCGAGTCCGGAACCGGTAAAGAGCTGGTGGCGCATGCCCTGCATCGCCACAGCCCGCGCGTGAAAGCGCCGTTTATCGCGCTTAATATGGCGGCCATCCCCAAGGATTTGATTGAATCTGAACTCTTTGGTCATGAAAAAGGGGCCTTTACCGGGGCGAATACGATCCGTCAGGGGCGCTTTGAACAGGCCGATGGCGGCACGTTATTTCTGGATGAGATCGGCGATATGCCGCTGGATGTGCAGACCCGCTTACTGCGCGTGCTGGCGGACGGACAGTTTTACCGCGTCGGCGGCTTTGCGCCGGTAAAAGTGGACGTGCGTATTATTGCCGCCACGCACCAGAATCTGGAGCTGCGCGTGCAGGAGGGAAAATTCCGTGAGGATTTATTCCATCGCCTGAACGTGATCCGCGTGCATCTGCCGCCGCTGCGCGAACGCCGGGAAGATATTCCGCGTCTGGCGCGCCACTTCTTACAGGTCGCCGCTCGCGAACTGGGCGTGGAAGCCAAGCAACTGCACCCGGAAACGGAAGCGGCGCTGACACGTGTGGCCTGGCCGGGTAACGTGCGCCAGTTAGAAAACACCTGCCGCTGGCTGACGGTAATGGCGGCCGGTCAGGAAGTGCTGATTCAGGATCTGCCGGGGGAGCTGTTCGAAACCACTATTCCGGACAGCCCGTCGCAAACGCTGCCCGATAACTGGGCGACGCTGCTGGCGCAATGGGCCGATCGCGCGCTGCGTTCCGGTCATCAAAACCTGCTTTCGGAAGCGCAGCCGGAGATGGAGCGTACGCTGCTTACCACGGCGTTACGCCATACGCAGGGGCATAAACAGGAAGCCGCCCGCCTGCTCGGCTGGGGCCGTAATACCCTGACGCGCAAGCTGAAAGAGCTGGGAATGGAATGATTTTCGGGATGAATGTAAAGATGGATTCATAGCCGCAAATTGCTGCTATTTTGAGCTTTACTGTTCCGATGAGTTGAGTATGATCAGGCGCGTTCACGCGGGAGAGAGATCATGCTGGAGTCATTAATTCATTTTGTATCGAGCGGCGCAGACGTCGCCACTGCAGCCAGCCAGACGCCCCATACGGCAATCGCGGCTGTCCTGTGCGCGGCGCTGGTCGGGCTGTTCAGTTAAATCGTATCCCCTCCTGGCGAGGGGATACGCTTATATGACGCGCGAGAACTGCTGCATCCGCGCTTTCTGGCGCAGATAAGCATCGAAGCACATGCAGATGTTGCGGATCAACAGACGGCCTTTTGGCGTCACCTGAATACCCTTCTCATCCACCTCCACCAGCCCGTCTTTCGCCAGCGGCGCAAGCAGTTTTAAATCCTCAGCAAAATAGTCCTGGAAATCCACATTCCATGCGCGTTCGACCGCGGCGTATTCCAGGCGGAAATTGCAGATCAGCGCTTTGATGACATCGCGGCGGATACAGTCGTCGCGGGTGAGCGCGATGCCGCGCCACAGGGCGTTGCCGGTCTCATCCACCTGTTGATAATAGCGTTTCAGCTCTTTCTGGTTCTGCGCGTAGCTGTCGCCAATCATGCTGATGGCCGAGACGCCAAAGCCAAGCAGATCGGTATCGCCCTGGGTGGTGTAACCCTGGAAGTTGCGGTGCAGCACGCCTTCACGCTGGGCCACGGCCAGCTCGTCATCCGGGCGGGCAAAGTGATCCATACCAATAAATTGATAGCCTGAATCCATCAGCGAGGAAATCGTCTCCTGCAGAATATCCAGTTTCTGCTGCGCGGTCGGCAGATCGGCATCTTTGATTTTGCGCTGGGCGGCAAAGAGAGACGGTAGATGCGCGTAGTTGAACACGCTCAGGCGATCCGGGCTGAGCTCCGCCACGCGTTTGAGCGTGAAGGCAAAGCTTTCCGGCGTCTGCTTCGGCAGGCCATAAATCAGATCGATATTGGTCGAGGTAAAGCCGATGTCACGCGCGCGTTTGATCAGCGCAAAGATAAATTCTTCATCCTGCTCACGGTTCACCAGGCGCTGAACTTCTTTGTTGAAGTCCTGCACGCCCATGCTCAGGCGGTTAAAGCCTTCGTGGCGCAGGTGGTCGAGCACATCAAGTTCGATTTCCCGCGGATCAACTTCAATCGAGATTTCCGCATCCGCATTAAAACTGAACTGCGAACGCAAAATTTGCATCAGGCGGCTGATCTGGGCTTTATTAAGATAGGTTGGCGTCCCGCCGCCCCAGTGCAGCTGGCTGACCTGACGGCCGGCGAACAGCGGCGCGCGGTGCAGGATCTCCTGCTCCAGCGCATCAAGATATTGATCGGCTTTATGCTGCTGGCGGGTGACGATTTTATTGCAGCCACAGAAGTAGCAGAGCTTGTGGCAGAACGGAATATGCACATACAGCGACAGCGGGCGCTCCGGGTAACGGGCAACAGCCTCCAGAAACTGCGGTTCGCCGTAAGATTCGGCAAACTCCAGCGCGGTCGGGTATGACGTATAACGCGGCCCGGAATAGTTATATTTCTGGATCAGGGCCAGATCCCAGTCGATTAACTGCGAAGACATGCTTACTCCTTCCGGTAATGCCGTCGGCGAGTCCGGCGGCCTGGACTGATCCCCTGGCGGGTCATCAGCCGGTTGCGCAGCCTTTTTTGCTGCTGCGACAACCGTCGTAGTTTAACGAATAACCACGCCAGATAACATATAACCGGAAGGGTTATTAGCAGGACGGGTAAGCCCATGCAGTAACCGTTAGTTGCCACCCTTAAGCAGGCGCATCATATCTTCTTTTTTGTCTTCCTCTTCTTCGTCGTCTTCATCGTCGTAAGAAAGACCCAGCTGCTGCATCAGCTCATCAATTCTGTCCAGCTTAGCATCCACCCATGCCTGATCTTCACTGCTCAGGGTTTCGCCATCTTCAAGACGTTCCAGCAGCGCATCCAGGCGCTCATCCGTTTCCAGCATATCCAGTTCAGCCTGCGGTGAAAGCATAGGTTTCTCGCTCTTAGGTTTTTGCTGACGCGCTACCGGGGCGGCGGTTTTGCTGACGCCTAACGGTACCGGGGTTTTACTGCCAATACGGGGATCTTTCTGCTTGTTCTGACCGCGGGAGCCGGAGGCGCTGTCGCCGCCTGACGCACGGCTGCCCGCCGCATTGCCGCTGTGTTTCTTCTGGCGCTTGCGATCGCGAGATTCCTGGTTGATTTCATCGCGGGTTTTACGACGCGTTTTTGCGGGGCCATTGCCACGCGGAGCCGACGAAGGTTTATTCATAATGTTTGGTCTTGAGCCGTTTTTATTCAGTATAGAATTGCGGCGGAATCTAGCAGAAAGCAAGCAAAGAAAAAAGGCGACAGAGTAAACTGTCGCCTTTTTTCTTGTCCCACCACCCGAAACGGGCTGAACCATCCGTGTTTGCTTGCAACCTGCCCTGTCTGTCCTTTAGCGGTAAACCGTCCCTGATTAAATCCCTGTCCCTGTAAAAACGTCTCCAGACGTTTATCATCCCTTAAAATCCCGGTCTTCGCCTCCTGGCGCTCCAGACCCCTTATCCTTAAGTCTGCATCCTGTGGCGTCCTCGCCTTTGCACACTACTTTACCTTTTTGACGAAAACTCACAAGTATGTAACACGCGTTACGCCATGCTTTAGGAAAATTCCATACTGGCAGGTCTTTAATTAACAATAGGTTAGACAAAGGTCACCCTGCAACTATTCTTAAATGTCCCATAAAAGCCGTGGCTAATGTCTTACAAAACGAATGGCTATTTTGAGCCGATGGCGAGAAAACCAGCCTTTTCCCGGCGTTCAGGTATAATCCCCCAAAGCTTTATTTATGGAGACGACCGCTTTGACTAAATTGAATTATCATCAGACGCATTTTGTGATCAGTGCGCCTGATATTCGCCACTTGCCTGCCGATACCGGAATTGAAGTGGCCTTTGCGGGCCGTTCCAACGCAGGCAAATCAAGCGCGCTGAATACCCTGACTAACCAGAAGAGCCTGGCGCGTACGTCCAAAACCCCGGGACGCACCCAGCTTATCAACCTCTTTGAAGTTGCCGATGGCAAGCGCCTGGTCGACTTACCGGGTTATGGCTACGCCGAAGTGCCGGAAGAGATGAAAATCAAATGGCAGCGCGCGCTGGGCGAATACCTGGAAAAACGCCAGTGTTTGCAGGGCGTGGTCATCCTGATGGATATTCGCCATCCGTTGAAGGATCTTGATCAGCAAATGATCCTGTGGGCCGTGGAAAGTGATATTCAGGTGCTGGTATTGCTGACCAAAGCCGACAAACTGGCGAGCGGCGCGCGTAAAGCGCAGGTGAAGATGGTGCGTGACGCGGTACTGGCCTTTAACGGCGATGTGCAGGTAGAAGCCTTCTCTTCCCTGAAAAAGATTGGCGTTGATAAGCTGAGTGAAAAGCTGGATACCTGGTTTAACGGCGTACCGACGGCAGAAGAAAACGCAGAATAAGAACGGGCGCGGCAGGCTGCTGCGCTGTGTTTTTTACCGCTTTGCACAATAAAAAACGCCCCAGTCATTACTGACTGGGGCGGCTAAAATATTCAGCCAAATCCGATTACGTGAAGTAAAAGGTCTGAAAGATAGAACATCTTACCTCTGTACCCTACGTCTTTAACTCTACTCTTTTTTCAGACGGACACAAAGTGCTTTTTGTAATTTTTTTTCATTCTTTACATAGCGAATTCTAATGATTGTCACAAAACGTGCGGCGTTATGTTGCTTACTTACATAAACACCGCGTTATTCATTGAACCCTTAGTGCGCCTGATCCCAGTTTTCACCGCTCCCGACTTCCACCAGCAACGGCACGTCCAGCCTGGTGCTGTTTTCCATCAGTTCATGGATCTTTTTAGATACCGCTTCGACGTCATCTTTATGCACTTCGAACACCAGTTCATCGTGAACCTGCATAATCATCCGCACACGCGGTTTTTCCGTTTCTAACCACTGGTCAACGGCAATCATCGCGCGCTTGATGATGTCAGCTGCGGTGCCCTGCATAGGGGCGTTGATCGCTGCGCGTTCCGCCCCGGCACGACGTGCGCCGTTGCTGGATTTGATGTCCGGCAAATAGAGGCGACGGCCGTCAAGCGTTTCCACGTAGCCCTGCTCTTTAGCCTGCGCGCGGGTACGTTCCATATATTCCTGCACGCCCGGGTAGCGCTCAAAATAGAGGTCCATATACTTTTGCGACTCGCGGCGCGGGATATTGAGCTGGCGCGACAAGCCAAAGGCGCTCATCCCGTAGATCAACCCGAAGTTAATGGCTTTGGCGCTGCGGCGCTGTTCATTGGATACGCTTTCCAGCGGCATGCCGAACACTTCTGCCGCCGTGGCGCGGTGAATATCTTTTCCTTCCGCAAAGGCGGACAGCAGGCCTTTATCGCGCGACAGATGCGCCATGATGCGCAGTTCGATTTGCGAGTAGTCCGCAGAGACAATCACGTAATCTTCCGGCGCGATAAACGCCTGACGGATACGTCGCCCTTCCTCATTGCGCACCGGGATGTTTTGCAGGTTGGGATCGGTGGATGACAGTCTGCCTGTCGCGGTCACCGCCTGATGATAAGAGGTATGCACGCGGCCAGTTTTGGGATTGATCATCAGCGGCAGCTTGTCGGTGTAGGTCGATTTCAGCTTCGACAACCCGCGATGCTCAAGAATGATTTTCGGCAGTGGATAATCCAGCGCCAGCTCTTCCAGCACCTCTTCGGAGGTGGACGGCGCGCCGCCCGGCGTTTTCTTCAGCGGTTTAATGCCCTGTTTTTCGAACAGGATGGTCTGCAACTGCTTGGTTGATGCCAGGTTAAACGGCTCGCCTGCGATGTCGTGGGCGATTTTTTCCAGTTCTGCCAGGCGCAGCGTGATTTCGCCGGAGTGCTTGTGCAGCACGGCCGGATCGATTTTAACGCCGTTGCGCTCAATGCGTGACAGCACCGGCACCAGCGGCATCTCGATATTGTTGAAAATATTCAGCGGGCCGGCGTGCTGTTGCAGCTTTGGCCACATTTTCAGATGCAGTTGCAGTGTGACGTCGGCGTCTTCTGCCGCGTAACGACCCGCCTGCTCCAGATCGATCTGATTGAAGGTCAGCTGGTTTTTACCTTTACCGGCAATCTGCTCAAAGGTGATGGTGGTATGTTTGAGCCAGCGATCGGCAAGGGTGTCCATATCGTGTCGCCCGACCACGCTGTCCAGAATGTATGACTCCAGCATGGTGTCAAACGCGATGCCGCGCAGCTCAATACCGTAATTTTGCAGGATGCCGCGGTCGAACTTCAGGTTTTGCCCGACCTTCAGCACTTTTTCATCTTCCAGCAGCGGCGTAAGCAATTCCAGCGCTCGTTCACGGGAAATCTGTTCAGGCGCATCCAGATAGTCATGGGCAACGGGAATATAGATCGCAACGCCAGGCTCCACCGCAAAAGAGAGGCCCACCAGATTGGCGCTGACGTTATCCAGGCTGTCGGTTTCGGTATCAAAAGCCAGCACCGGGGCTTTTTGCAGGCGCGGGATCCAGGTCTTTAATGTCTCTTCGTCCAGAATGGTCAGGTAATTATCAGAGGAGAGCACGGTCGCGGGCTCGTCATCTTCCTCCACGACAATTGTGGCTTCAAAGGGACGGGCCGCAGATTTAGCGGCTTTCGTCTGCAACCATTTACCGGCTTCAAGATCGACCGTCCAGCGTTTGAATTCATACTTCCGGAACATCTCCATCAGCTCGTCAACGGCCGGTGCCTTTACCTCAAGCTTGTCGCAGGTCAGCTCCAGCTCAACATCCGTTTTGATGGTGGCCAGCTGATAAGAGAGGTAGGCCACTTCTTTGTTTTGTTCCAGCTTCGCCGCCATGGTTTTCGCCCCACGGAACGACAGACCGGCAATTTTTTCCGGCTCGGCATAGAGCGCATCCAGCCCACCCAGCCCCTGTAGCAGCGCCTGCGCGGTTTTCTCGCCCACGCCGGGTACGCCTGGGATGTTATCCGAGGAATCGCCCATCAGGGCGAGGAAGTCGATAATAAGTTCCGGCGGTACGCCGTATTTACTGATCACCTCTTCCGGACCGAGAATGGTGTTCGACATGGTGTTGATCAGGGTGATGCCTGGCGTGACCAGCTGCGCCATATCTTTGTCACCGGTACTGATCAGCACCGGGCGGCCCATTTTTTCGGCTTCACGCGCCAGGGTGCCGATCACGTCATCGGCTTCAACGCCAGACACCGCCATTAACGGCAGGCCCATGGCTTTTACCATCGCATGCAGCGGTTCGATTTGCGCGCGCAGATCGTCCGGCATCGGCGGTCGGTGAGATTTGTAGTGTTCAAATAACTCGTCGCGGAAGGTCTTGCCTTTGGCATCAAACACCACAGCAGCATGCGTCGGCTGGTACTGAAGGATCAGGCTTCTGAGCATATTCAGCACACCGTACATCGCACCGGTAGGTTCACCGGCGCTGTTGGTCAGCGGCGGGAACGCATGGTAAGCGCGATAAAGGTAAGACGAGCCGTCAACAAGGATAAGTGGGTTTTCTGGGATCTGAACCATGATGTCCGTGCCTGTTTATTAAATTATGGTTAAAGGATGCCACAGACCGGCGCAAACTTCAGTTTTTCGCCGAATTTGCAGTAAAAGATTTCTCGATCTCCGGGATCGCTCGCATCTTCATTCTGTGGATAACTTTGTGAGTTATTTCGATAGCACTGGATAATTGTGCTTTACTGACGATCGGGATTTTAAAAATATCCTTTACATTCAGATAAATAAAAGCATTAGAATGATCGTTATTGCGGATCGATGACAATTTACTCCATGTGGATATAAGCGTTTGGTCTGAATGCGCGATCGGTAAGCAGGCGTTGAAATAGGATGGGGTGGACGTGAAGCGCAGGGCCAGCAGGAAAAGCACAACGCCGATCGATGACCGGCGTTGTAGAAACTTATTTCAGCGAAACGAGGTGCTTAACGGTATCAGCATATTGCTGGACAAAAACGTCCATATTGCTGGTATCCATACCCTGCGGGTTAAGCTGATATTTGCCGTTAACAAACATGGCCGGTACGCCCTGCAGTTGCAGATCGGCTGCGGCTTTCTCCTGCTGTGCAACCAGCGATTTCACGACGAAGCTGTTTAACGCCGCATCGTAATCTTCACCCTTAACGCCGGCATCGACAAACACTTTACGAATGTCAGCAACGTTCTGCACCGTCTGGGTTTTCTGTACCGCTTCGAACATAGGGGCCGTGATCTTATCTTCCACGCCCAGCGCCATCGCCACTGCCCATGCTTGTGTCAAATCCTTGCCCAGCGGGCCGAGGAATTCCACATGGTATTTGGTCATTTTGGTGCCTTCCGGCAGCGTTTTCTTCACCGCGTCAGAGAT
This sequence comes from Enterobacter sp. SA187, assembly GCF_001888805.2. Taxonomy (NCBI): domain Bacteria; kingdom Pseudomonadati; phylum Pseudomonadota; class Gammaproteobacteria; order Enterobacterales; family Enterobacteriaceae; genus Enterobacter; species Enterobacter sp. SA187. The sequence continues at coordinate 1,163,299 of NZ_CP019113.1, read as the reverse complement.
GTGCCAGACGCGTTCAAAATCGTAGCAGTGCGGGCAGTAGAATGAGAAAAACTCAAGAACCTGAGGTTCTCCGGCTACAGGTTTATCAAGCGTGATGTACTGTTTGCCGTCGGTGAACTGCGCAGCGGAAGCGCTGAATGCCAGAATCATACCTGCCAGCGCCAGCCAAATCTTCTTCATGTTAATGCTCTCCTGGATGTTTGACGTTAATACATAGGTGTTAATTGCAAAGGCGGCTCGCGAAGAACCTTAACCTGCTCAATGAAAGTCAGGGTTTGCTGATGCCAGTAATCTTCCCCGGTCAGCCACGGAAAGTTTCTGGGAAACGCCGGATCGCCCCAGCGTCTGATAAGCCACGCCAGGTAATAGACCTGCCGCATGGCGCGTAACGGTTCGATGAGAGCCAGTTCGTCCGTATTAAACTCACTGAACTCCTCATAGGCTTCAATGATCATTTCCAGCTGCATGCGCTGCTCGGCTTTATCGCCGTTAAGCAGCATCCAGAGATCCTGAATGGCCGGGCCGTTGCGCGCATCATCTAAATCGACAAACAGCGGGCCGTCCCGCCACAGGATATTGCCTGCGTGACAATCGCCATGCAGACGCAGCCGGGTAAAGCGGTTATACCATTGCCCTGTGACTTCGTTGATCAGAGTGTCAGTGGCGCGCAGAAAAGCATCTTTAAGCCCGGACGGGATCAGCGCGGCGTTTTCAAAAACGGCGCGGGGCTCAAGCAGGTATTCATTAACGCCGATGTCAGGACGGAAGGCGAAACAGGTTTTGCGCCCGGTCTGGTGCAGACGCCCCAGATAGCGGCCAACCCACTCCATTTGATCAAGGCTGTCGGATTCAAACTGACGGCCACCGAGACTGGGAAAAACGGCGTAGTAAAAACCCTGATGGGTGAGCAGCGTCTGCCCGTTAAACGAAAGGGGGGCGGCGACAGGAACCTCATCGCTCAACAACTCTTCTGCAAACTGATGCTCTTCGCGGATCTGATCCGCTGACCAGCGTTGCGGACGATAAAATTTGACCACATAGCGGCGACGGTCTTCATCCTGGAACTGATAGACACGGTTTTCATAACTGTTAAGCGGGGTGAGACCAGAATCAACCCGGATCCCCTGCGCAAACAGCGCATCCATGATGGTATCCGGGTGTAGCGTCTGGAAAGTAAAAGCGTTGTCGGTCATCCCAAGTTCCGGAAATTACTGCGAATGACTCAGAATATCATTTTGTGGCCATTTCGGTGGCGCCGCTTACAAGCTTTTACTCTTTAATTACGCCACGGGCGCGCAGCAGGGCGGTTTTAAAATCCTCTTCGTAGTCTTTCTGAATACCCGGGATCGCCGCATCTTTCGCGGAGTCACGCATTTTCAGGTGATAGATCAGAATATCATCAGAAAGGTCTGCCAGTTCGCCTTCATAACCTGACTCCTGCGCCAGTTTCTGCAAAAATTGCATCAGGTTAAGTTCCGGCTCTTTTTGCCAGGCAGGCTGGAGGAGTTCGATGACTTCGTTCAGGCGTTTACATTTCATGCTCAGTGCTCCTTATTTTGATAGAGACACGTTAGCAGGGTCAAACCCACAATAAAAGAGGCGATATTAGTGTATCAGTCTGGAGCCATCACCGGCGTTGTGCTGGCTGGCGGTAAAGCCACGCGCATGGGTGGAAAAGATAAAGGCTTACTGGAGCTTAACGGTCAGCCATTATGGCGGCACGTCGCTGAAAAGCTGGCTGCGCAGGTGGACGCGGTGGTTATCAGCGCCAACAGAAATCTGGCCGTATATCAGGCGAGCGGCTATCCGGTTATTCAGGACTCTCTGGCCGGTTTTCCCGGCCCGCTGGCGGGCATGCTGGCGGTTATGCAGCAGGTGAACAGCGAGTGGTTCCTGTTTTGCCCGTGTGATACGCCTGCAATTCCCGTGGATCTGGCGGCGCGGCTGCGGGCCGGTCTTAATGGCGCGCCTGCCGCGTGGGTGTCCGATGGCGAGCGCGATCATCCGGCTATTACTTTGATGCACCGTCAGCTTGCACCTTTCCTGACAGAATATCTGGCATCCGGCGAACGTCGCGTTATGGTGGCTTTGCGCCAGGCAGGAGGAAAGGCGGTGGATTGCAGCGACATTAAATCCGCTTTTATTAACGTTAATACGCCAGAGGATCTGGCTGGCAGACAGGAGCATCAATGATACCTTTGCTGGCGATTGCCGCCTGGAGCGGTACGGGTAAAACAACGCTGCTTAAGGCGCTGATCCCTGAACTCTGTGCCAGAGGGATACGCCCGGGGATCATCAAGCATACGCATCATAATATGGATGTCGATAAACCCGGTAAGGACAGCTATGAATTGCGAAAGGCGGGCGCAGCGCAAACGCTGGTCGCCAGCCAGCAACGCTGGGCGCTGATGACTGAAACGCCGGAGGAGCCTGCGCTGGATCTGGCGTATCTTGCCAGCCGTATGGACAGCAGTAAGCTTGATATTATTCTGGTGGAAGGTTTTAAGCATGAACCAACGGCAAAGATTGTGCTTTTTCGCAGCGCTGCCGGTCATGATGTGAGTGAACTGGTACTGGATGAACACACGATAGCCGTTGCCAGCGATATTGCCTTAAAGGTGAACGTGCCGACGCTGGATCTGAATGATGTTAACGCAATAGCAGATTTTATAATGCGCTGGATGAAGAGCTGAGAAAGTTCTTTTTTTCATTTTCAGCGCGCAACGCAAAAAGGCCATCCGTGAGGATGGCCTTTCGCTTGTTTGATGCCTGGCAGTTCCCTACTCTCGCATGGGGAGACCCCACACTACCATCGGCGCTACGGCGTTTCACTTCTGAGTTCGGCATGGGGTCAGGTGGGACCGCCGCGCTAGTGCCGCCAGGCAAATTCTGTTCGTCTAACGCCTTAAGGCATTAAACATTAATCTGTATCAGCTGAAAATCTCTCAAATCCGCCAAAACATCTTCGGCGTTGTAAGGTTAAGCCTCACGGTTCATTAGTACCGGTTAGCTCAACGCATCGCTGCGCTTACACACCCGGCCTATCAACGTCGTCGTCTTCAACGTTCCTTCAGGACCCTTAAAGGGTCAGGGAGAACTCATCTCGGGGCAAGTTTCGTGCTTAGATGCTTTCAGCACTTATCTCTTCCGCATTTAGCTACCGGGCAATGCCATTGGCATGACAACCCGAACACCAGTGATGCGTCCACTCCGGTCCTCTCGTACTAGGAGCAGCCCCCCTCAATTCTCCAGCGCCCACGGCAGATAGGGACCGAACTGTCTCACGACGTTCTAAACCCAGCTCGCGTACCACTTTAAATGGCGAACAGCCATACCCTTGGGACCTACTTCAGCCCCAGGATGTGATGAGCCGACATCGAGGTGCCAAACACCGCCGTCGATATGAACTCTTGGGCGGTATCAGCCTGTTATCCCCGGAGTACCTTTTATCCGTTGAGCGATGGCCCTTCCATTCAGAACCACCGGATCACTATGACCTGCTTTCGCACCTGCTCGCGCCGTCACGCTCGCAGTCAAGCTAGCTTATGCCATTGCACTAACCTCCTGATGTCCGACCAGGATTAGCTAACCTTCGTGCTCCTCCGTTACGCTTTAGGAGGAGACCGCCCCAGTCAAACTACCCACCAGACACTGTCCGCAACCCGGATTACGGGTCCACGTTAGAACACCAGCCATTAAAGGGTGGTATTTCAAGGATGGCTCCACGCAGACTGGCGTCCACGCTTCAAAGCCTCCCACCTATCCTACACATCAAGGACCAGTGTTCAGTGTCAAGCTATAGTAAAGGTTCACGGGGTCTTTCCGTCTTGCCGCGGGTACACTGCATCTTCACAGCGATTTCAATTTCACTGAGTCTCGGGTGGAGACAGCCTGGCCATCATTACGCCATTCGTGCAGGTCGGAACTTACCCGACAAGGAATTTCGCTACCTTAGGACCGTTATAGTTACGGCCGCCGTTTACCGGGGCTTCGATCAAGAGCTTCGCGTTGCCGCTAACCCCATCAATTAACCTTCCGGCACCGGGCAGGCGTCACACCGTATACGTCCACTTTCGTGTTTGCACAGTGCTGTGTTTTTAATAAACAGTTGCAGCCAGCTGGTATCTTCGACTGGTTTCAGCTCCGCGAGCAAGTCGCTTCACCTACGCACCAGCGTGCCTTCTCCCGAAGTTACGGCACCATTTTGCCTAGTTCCTTCACCCGAGTTCTCTCAAGCGCCTTGGTATTCTCTACCTGACCACCTGTGTCGGTTTGGGGTACGATTCTGTGTTACCTGATGCTTAGAGGCTTTTCCTGGAAGCAGGGCATTTGTCACTTCAGCACCGTAGTGCCTCGTCGTCACGCCTCAGTGTTAAAGTGAACCGGATTTACCTGGAACACACACCTACACGCTTAAACCGGGACAACCGTCGCCCGGCCAACATAGCCTTCTCCGTCCCCCCTTCGCAGTAACACCGAGTACAGGAATATTAACCTGTTTCCCATCGACTACGCCTTTCGGCCTCGCCTTAGGGGTCGACTCACCCTGCCCCGATTAACGTTGGACAGGAACCCTTGGTCTTCCGGCGAGCGGGTTTTTCACCCGCTTTATCGTTACTTATGTCAGCATTCGCACTTCTGATACCTCCAGCAGACCTCACAGTCCACCTTCAACGGCTTACAGAACGCTCCCCTACCCAACAACACATAGTGTCGCTGCCGCAGCTTCGGTGCATGGTTTAGCCCCGTTACATCTTCCGCGCAGGCCGACTCGACCAGTGAGCTATTACGCTTTCTTTAAATGATGGCTGCTTCTAAGCCAACATCCTGGCTGTCTGTGCCTTCCCACATCGTTTCCCACTTAACCATGACTTTGGGACCTTAGCTGGCGGTCTGGGTTGTTTCCCTCTTCACGACGGACGTTAGCACCCGCCGTGTGTCTCCCGTGATAACATTCTTCGGTATTCGCAGTTTGCATCGGGTTGGTAAGTCGGGATGACCCCCTAGCCGAAACAGTGCTCTACCCCCGAAGATGAATTCACGAGGCGCTACCTAAATAGCTTTCGGGGAGAACCAGCTATCTCCCGGTTTGATTGGCCTTTCACCCCCAGCCACAAGTCATCCGCTAATTTTTCAACATTAGTCGGTTCGGTCCTCCAGTTAGTGTTACCCAACCTTCAACCTGCCCATGGCTAGATCACCGGGTTTCGGGTCTATACCCTGCAACTTAACGCCCAGTTAAGACTCGGTTTCCCTTCGGCTCCCCTATACGGTTAACCTTGCTACAGAATATAAGTCGCTGACCCATTATACAAAAGGTACGCAGTCACCCCATAAAGAGGCTCCCACTGCTTGTACGTACACGGTTTCAGGTTCTGTTTCACTCCCCTCGCCGGGGTTCTTTTCGCCTTTCCCTCACGGTACTGGTTCACTATCGGTCAGTCAGGAGTATTTAGCCTTGGAGGATGGTCCCCCCATATTCAGACAGGATACCACGTGTCCCGCCCTACTCTTCGAACTCACAACATATGCATTTTTGTGTACGGGAGTATCACCCTGTACCCTGCGACTTTCCAGACGCTTCCACTAACACACATGCTGATTCAGGTTCTGGGCTCCTCCCCGTTCGCTCGCCGCTACTGGGGGAATCTCGGTTGATTTCTTTTCCTCGGGGTACTTAGATGTTTCAGTTCCCCCGGTTCGCCTCATGCCACTATGTATTCATGACATGATAGTGCAACGGATTGCACTGGGTTTCCCCATTCGGGTATCGCCGGTTATAACGGTTCATATCACCTTACCGGCGCTTATCGCAGATTAGCACGCCCTTCATCGCCTCTGACTGCCAGGGCATCCACCGTGTACGCTTAGTCGCTTAACCTCACAACCCGAAGATGTTTCACTTCTGATTGCAAAAATTTGAGAGACTCGAACACGCCATTTTTCTTTTCTTGTTACGGAGAAAAGAAACAGCGTGTCGTTTCAATTTTCAGCTTGATCCAGATTTTTAAAGAGCAAATATCTCAAACGAGACTCGGAAGTCTGTTTTGAGATATAAAGGCCGGTGACTTTCACTCACAAACCAGCAAGTGGCGTCCCCTAGGGGATTCGAACCCCTGTTACCGCCGTGAAAGGGCGGTGTCCTGGGCCTCTAGACGAAGGGGACACTGAAGTCTCAATCGCAAGACGCCTTGCTTTTTACTTTTCATCAGACAATCTGTGTGGACACTGCAAGGCAGGTTCTTTCAGGTAAGGAGGTGATCCAACCGCAGGTTCCCCTACGGTTACCTTGTTACGACTTCACCCCAGTCATGAATCACAAAGTGGTAAGCGCCCTCCCGAAGGTTAAGCTACCTACTTCTTTTGCAACCCACTCCCATGGTGTGACGGGCGGTGTGTACAAGGCCCGGGAACGTATTCACCGTGGCATTCTGATCCACGATTACTAGCGATTCCGACTTCACGGAGTCGAGTTGCAGACTCCGATCCGGACTACGACATACTTTATGAGGTCCGCTTGCTCTCGCGAGGTCGCTTCTCTTTGTATATGCCATTGTAGCACGTGTGTAGCCCTACTCGTAAGGGCCATGATGACTTGACGTCATCCCCACCTTCCTCCAGTTTATCACTGGCAGTCTCCTTTGAGTTCCCGACCGAATCGCTGGCAACAAAGGATAAGGGTTGCGCTCGTTGCGGGACTTAACCCAACATTTCACAACACGAGCTGACGACAGCCATGCAGCACCTGTCTCAGAGTTCCCGAAGGCACCAAAGCATCTCTGCTAAGTTCTCTGGATGTCAAGAGTAGGTAAGGTTCTTCGCGTTGCATCGAATTAAACCACATGCTCCACCGCTTGTGCGGGCCCCCGTCAATTCATTTGAGTTTTAACCTTGCGGCCGTACTCCCCAGGCGGTCGACTTAACGCGTTAGCTCCGGAAGCCACGCCTCAAGGGCACAACCTCCAAGTCGACATCGTTTACAGCGTGGACTACCAGGGTATCTAATCCTGTTTGCTCCCCACGCTTTCGCACCTGAGCGTCAGTCTTTGTCCAGGGGGCCGCCTTCGCCACCGGTATTCCTCCAGATCTCTACGCATTTCACCGCTACACCTGGAATTCTACCCCCCTCTACAAGACTCAAGCCTGCCAGTTTCGGATGCAGTTCCCAGGTTGAGCCCGGGGATTTCACATCCGACTTGACAGACCGCCTGCGTGCGCTTTACGCCCAGTAATTCCGATTAACGCTTGCACCCTCCGTATTACCGCGGCTGCTGGCACGGAGTTAGCCGGTGCTTCTTCTGCGGGTAACGTCAATTGCTGAGGTTATTAACCACAACACCTTCCTCCCCGCTGAAAGTACTTTACAACCCGAAGGCCTTCTTCATACACGCGGCATGGCTGCATCAGGCTTGCGCCCATTGTGCAATATTCCCCACTGCTGCCTCCCGTAGGAGTCTGGACCGTGTCTCAGTTCCAGTGTGGCTGGTCATCCTCTCAGACCAGCTAGGGATCGTCGCCTAGGTGAGCCGTTACCCCACCTACTAGCTAATCCCATCTGGGCACATCTGATGGCAAGAGGCCCGAAGGTCCCCCTCTTTGGTCTTGCGACGTTATGCGGTATTAGCTACCGTTTCCAGTAGTTATCCCCCTCCATCAGGCAGTTTCCCAGACATTACTCACCCGTCCGCCACTCGTCACCCGAGAGCAAGCTCTCTGTGCTACCGTTCGACTTGCATGTGTTAGGCCTGCCGCCAGCGTTCAATCTGAGCCATGATCAAACTCTTCAATTTAAGTTTGATGCTCGTGAATTAAACTTCGTAATGAATTACGTATGTTCACTCCAGAGACTTGGTATTCATTTAGCGTCTTTCGACGTTTAAGAATCCATGTCCTTGAGTGCCCACACAGATTGTCTGATAAATTGTTAAAGAGCAGTTGCGACGCGCTTTAGCGCTGTGTCGCGAGGTCCCGTATAATACGTTTTCCTCATTCAGAGTCAAGCGATTATTTTGCTTTTCTCTGCCGGTCATTCCCGGAGGAAGACCTTCTGACCCGGTGGCCTGTAAGCCGTTGTTCCGTGTCAGTGGAGGCGCATTATAGGGAGTTATTCCGGGCTGACAACCCCTAATTTCAAAAAACTTTTCAAGCGCGTTTTTTTTCATCAAAGCGTTGTAAAAAGCATCATCATTTGGCGAATTTGCTCTTTTTATCATCGACATCCCCCGGCAGATGGCATACTAGAACGTAAAAATGAGAAAAAGGAATGCGACGAATGCCTTTAAGCGCACAACAGTTAGCGGCACAAAAGAACCTTTCTTATGTACTGGCTGAAAAACTGGCCCAACGGATCTTAACCGGTGAGTATGCGCCCGGAAGCATCCTGCCTGCAGAGATGGAATTAGGCGAAGCGTTCGGCGTGAGCCGTACCGCCGTAAGAGAAGCAGTAAAGACCCTGACTGCAAAAGGCATGGTGCTGCCGCGTCCTCGCATAGGTACACGCGTGATGCCGAAAAGCAGCTGGAACTTCCTTGATAAAGAACTGCTCTCCTGGTGGATGACCGAAGAGAACTTTCAGGAAGTCATTCAGCACTTCCTGGTTCTGCGCAGCACCCTTGAACCTCAGGCATGCCAGCTCGCAGCCCTTCTTGGCAGCGCAGAGCAAAAAGCGCATTTGAATACGCTGATGGATGAGATGGTGCAATTAAAGAAGCATTTCCAGCGCGAGCGCTGGATAGAAGTGGATATGGCCTGGCATGAACATATCTACGCGATGAGCGGCAATCCCTTCCTCACCTCTTTCGCTGCCCTCTTTCATTCGGTGTACCACACCTACTTCACCTCTATTACACAAAATGAAGTGGTAAAGCTCGAAAATCATCAGGCGATTGTGGATGCCATTCAGGAAAGCGACGCTCAGGGTGCCTATGAGGCCTGCCAGCTATTGTTGAACGCTCCCCACCCGGCTAAATAACAGGAATTCGCATGACAGAGAAAAAAGCGCGCAGTATGGCGGGCCTGCCGTGGATCGCGGCAATGGCTTTCTTTATGCAGGCGCTGGATGCGACCATTTTGAACACGGCACTGCCGGCGATAGCCCAGAGCCTGAACCGTTCCCCATTGGCGATGCAGTCGGCGATTATCAGTTACACCCTGACGGTCGCTATGCTGATCCCGGCGAGCGGCTGGCTGGCGGACCGCTTCGGCACACGCCGTGTCTTTATGCTGGCCGTTTCGCTGTTCACCCTCGGTTCGCTGGCCTGCGCGCTGTCGAGTTCACTCGGTATGCTGGTCATCTTCCGGGTAGTGCAGGGGATCGGAGGCGCAATGATGATGCCGGTGGCGCGTCTGGCGCTGCTGCGTGCATATCCGCGCAGTGAACTGCTGCCGGTGCTGAACTTCGTGACCATGCCTGGTCTGATAGGCCCGATCCTCGGCCCGGTACTGGGCGGCGTGATGGTGACCTGGGCGAGCTGGCACTGGATATTCCTGATCAACATTCCCATCGGTATCGCCGGGCTGTTTTATGCCCGTAAATATATGCCGAACTTCACGACGCCACGCCGGGGCTTCGATATGCGGGGCTTTTTTCTGTTCGGCCTGAGCCTGGTGCTGTTTTCCTGCGGCATGGAGCTGTTTGGCGAGAAGATTGTCGCCAGCTGGATCGCCCTGTCGGTGATCGTCACCGGCCTTTTACTTCTGCTGGCTTATATCCGTCACGCCCGCCGACACCCGACGCCGCTGATTGCGCTGCCGATGTTTAAGACGCGTACCTTTTCCGTCGGCATCGCCGGTAATCTGGCGTCCCGCCTTGGAACCGGATGCGTGCCCTTTTTAATGCCGCTGATGTTACAGGTCGGCTTTGGCTATCCGGCGCTGATCGCGGGCTGCATTATGGCCCCCACCGCCATGGGTTCTATTCTGGCGAAATCCGCGGTGACTCAGGTTCTGCGCCGCTTTGGTTATCGTAATACGCTGGTTGGCATTACAGTGATTATCGGCGTGATGATCGCCCAGTTCGCGCTGCAATCCCCCTCCATGCCGCTGTGGATGCTGATCCTGCCGCTGTTTGTGCTGGGGATGGCGATGTCCACGCAGTTTACCGCCATGAATACCATTACCCTTGCCGATCTGAATGATGAGAACGCCAGCAGCGGTAACAGCATGCTGGCCGTGACGCAGCAGTTATCCATCAGTCTGGGGGTGGCGGTCAGCGCGGCGGTGCTGCGCTTTTATGAAGGGTTTGAGAACGCGAATACCGTGGAGCAGTTTCACTACACCTTTATTACCATGGGGGTAGTCACGCTGATATCCGCTTCCGTCTTTATGCTGTTAAAAGCCAAAGACGGTCGTAACCTGATTAAAGAGCGGCACAAAGCTTAGGCGGAGCCGCGTTCCATTAACACCGGCGTCAGTTGCAGACGCTGCTGGACCAGGGTGGGATCGGTGATGCGATGCAGTAACACATCGATAGCCAGCTCACCCAGTTCATCTTTCGGCTGATGGATGGTGGTCAGCGGGGGCGTCATGTAACGCGCCAGCTCAATATCATCGTAGCCAACAATCGCCATATCCTGCGGCACCTTCAGTCCGGCCTGATATAACGCCTGGTACGCGCCAAAGGCCATGGCGTCGTTACCGATAAACACCGCCTGCGGACGCGCTTTTTGCGCCAGCAGGATCTGCATTGCCTCATAGCCGCCGCCAAACTCAAAGTTACCGACGATCTCATCGCCTTCACGAATTTCGAGGCCTGCGCGTGCCATGGCTTCGCGATACCCCTCCAGACGTAAACGCGCCGGGGTTTTATCCAGCGGCCCGGTAATGCAGGCGATACGGGTATGGCCTTTATCAATCAGGTGCTGCGTTGCCATATCACCGCCCAGCAGCGAGTTATCCTGAATGAGATCGCTGTAACCATCGAACGGCGCCCAGTCCATCATCACCGTCGGAATGGACGGGTAGCGCTGCATGATTTCCTGCGAGGGCTGATGGGTTTCGGTGCACAGCAACAGTAAGCCATCGACGCGCTTTTGCATCAGCGTCTCCAGATTACTGTTCATGCGCTGTTCATCGCCTTCGGTATTACACAGCACCAGGCTGTAGCCACGCTCAAAGCAGCTGCGCTCGACGCCGCGCACCAGCTCGGAATAGAAAGGGTTGGTACTGGCGGTGATCAGCATGCCGATAGTACGGGTCTGGTTGATCTTAAGGCTGCGCGCCAGCGCCGAAGGGGCGTAGTTCAGGCTTTTGATCGCCGCGTCCACTTTCGCGGTGATCGCCTCGCTGACGAACCGGTCTTTATTAATGACGTGCGAGACGGTGGAGGTGGACACGCCCGCCAGTCGGGCAACATCTTTCATGGTTGCCATGAGAGGTTACCCCTGCTGCGCCAGAAAATCGTCGATCTCACTGCGCCACGGCACGGAAGGCTGCGCCCCTTTACGCGTTACCGCGATGGCCGCCGCCGCATGGGCGAAACGGATCGCCTGCTCAAGCGGCTTGTTTTCCAGCAGCGCGGTCATCAGCGCGCCGTTAAAGGTGTCACCGGCAGCGATAGTATCAATGGCTTTCACTTTAAAGCCCGGAATGCGCTGGCCTTCGCCGTTAACGCTGGCCCACACGCCGCGGCTGCCAAGCGTAATGATGACGGTTTCGATGCCTTTGCTATGCAGCGCCTGCGCGGCGCGCGCGGCATCGTCATCCGTTTCCACTTTAATGCCGGTCAGTTTTTCCGCTTCGGTTTCGTTTGGCGTGATCACATCCACCAGCGCCAGCAGCTCGTCAGACAGCTCCCGTGCCGGAGCCGGGTTGAGCGCCACGCGCGTGCGGTTCTGGTGAGCGATTTTTGCCGCCGCCAGCACGCTTTCCACCGGCGACTCCAGCTGCATCAGCAGCGCGGATGCCGCGGCGATACGATCGCGCTGCGCTTCAACCAGCGCCACAGAGAGCGCAGCGTTAGCGCCAGCATGAATACCGATGACATTCTCCCCTTCACCGTTCACAAAAATCAGCGCCACGCCGGTGGATTCACCAGTGATGACGCTGACCGGCGTAACATCAATGTTGTCGCTCGCCAGCTGTGTACGGACCCGTTCGCCAGTGTCGTCGTCGCCCGTGCAGGCGATAAACGCAATATCTGCGCCGCTGCGTCCGGCAGCAACCGCCTGGTTGGCGCCTTTACCGCCAAAAGCGACCTGGTACTGGCTGCCGGTGACGGTTTCACCCGGTGTCGGGAAGGATTCAAGGTTGAGAATGTGATCGGCATTAATACTGCCAAGGACGATGAGTTTACCTGCCATGTTCATAGTTTCATCCTGTAAATGCGCCGCCCTGAGCGGCGCGTGCCCTGCTTTTCTTATGTTCTTTTTCCTGCCGCCACACGCGGCGGCAGGACAATCACATTACTGTTTGATAACCAGTTTCAGATCAACCGGGTATTTCGCCTGTACTTTCTCGCCTTTGATCACTTTGTCAGCGGTTTCAACACCTTTCGCGCCGATTTGCTCCGGTAACTGGGCGATGGTCGCCGCCAGTTTGCCGTCGTTTACCGCTTTTTCACCGTCTGGCGTACCGTCAAAACCCACCACCATTACGTCAGTTTTACCGGCGGTTTGCAGTGCGCGCAGTGCGCCCAGCGCCATTTCATCGTTCTGCGCGAACACCGCTTTCACGTCCGGGTGCGCAGTCAGCAGGTTCTGCATAACGTTCAGGCCTTTGGTGCGGTCAAAGTCAGCCGGCTGGCTGGCCAGCACGTCGAATTTGTGGGCCGCAACGGCCTGCTGGAAGCCTTCGCCACGCTCACGCGCCGCGGAAGTACCGGCGATACCCTGCAGTTCGATCACTTTTGCGCCTTCACCGGCTTTTTTAGCGATGTAGTCGCCAGCGATTTTGCCGCCCAGCACGTTATCAGAAGCGATGTGGCTGACCACCTCGCCTTTGGCGGCCATACGGTCGAGGGTGATCACCGGGATTTTCGCCTCGTTTGCCATCTTCACGGCATTACCTACCGCGTCAGAATCGGTCGGGTTGATCAACAGCAGTTTGGTGCCACGTACGGTTAAATCCTGAACGTTCGCCAGCTCTTTCGCCGGGTTGTTCTGGGAATCCAGCACCACCAGGTTGTAGCCCAGTTTATCGGCTTCTTTTTGTGCGCCGTCTTTCAGGGAAACGAAGAACGGGTTGTTCAGGGTGGAGACCACCAGCGCGATGGTGTCTTTCGCCATCACATTCGCGCTTACGGTCGCACTCAGTGCTACAGCAGAAACCAGGGTAGCCAGTTTTTTCATGTTCATATTCAGATGTCCTGTAATGTCATTGATTACTGTTTTTTGTTGTCTACCAGGACCGCCAGCAAAATCACCACTGCTTTAACGATCATCTGGTAATAGGAGGAAACACCTAGCAAATTCAGGCCATTATTGAGGAAGCCCAGAATCAATGCGCCGATAAGCGTGCCGACAATCCGGCCTTTACCGCCCGCAAGGCTCGTTCCCCCCAGCACCACCGCCGCGATGGCATCCAGCTCGTAGCCGGTGCCCGCCGTCGGTTGGGCGGAGGAGAGACGCGCAACTTCAATAATGCCCGCCAGAGAAGCCAGAAGGCCGCTCAGCGAATACACGATAATCTTGATTTTATTCACACTGATGCCGGACAGACGCGTTGCCGCTTCGTTACCGCCCAGCGCATAGATATACCGACCAAGACGGGTGTGATGCAACACATACCATGCGGCAAGGAAGACAAACCCCATGATCCACACCGGCGCCGGGATCCCCAGCGGACGACCGATACCGAACCAGCCAAACAGATCGGCGTTTTCCGTAAAGCCCGTATTCATGGGACTGCCGTTGGTATAAACCATGGTCGCGCCGCGCAGCAGCAGCATCATCACCAGCGTGGCGATAAAAGCCTGCACGCGGCCTTTCGCGACGATCGCCCCGGTCATGGCCCCGATAGCCGCGCCTAATGCCAGCGCCGCCGCTACAGCCACCAGCGCATTCACTTCCATCCCCACCAGCGAGGCAGCCACTGCGCCGGTCAGCGCCAGTAACGAACCGACGGACAGGTCGATCCCGGAAGTAAGAATGACCAGCGTCATCCCCACCGCCATAATGGCGTTAACCGACGTCTGTTGCAGGATATTGAACAGGTTATTAACGGTAAAAAAGTTCGGGCTAAGGGTGGAGACAATCGCAATCAGCACCAGCAGGGCAATCAGCGATTTTTGTTCCATCAGCCACGCTTTGTTGAAATAGCGGCGGGTAGAAACGGTTTGGGTACTCATTGCCTGGACTCCTGCGTATCGCGATTTAGCTTGCCGACGGCGGCCGCCATCAGCACTTCCTGGGTGGCCTGTTCGCGGGTGAATTCTCCGCCCAGATGCCCTTCATGCATCACCATGATGCGGTCACTCATGCCGATGACTTCCGGCATTTCCGACGACACCAGAATGATGCTCAACCCTTCAGCCTTAAACTGATTGATTAACTGATAAATTTCTTTCTTAGCCCCCACGTCCACACCGCGCGTGGGTTCGTCCAGAATCAGCACTTTCGGACGCGTCATCAGCCCGCGGGCGATGGCGACCTTTTGCTGGTTCCCGCCGGAAAGCAGGCCAATCGGCTGCTCCATTGACGGCGTTTTGACGTTAAACAGACGGACGAAATCTCCCACCGCCTGCTGTTCATCTTTATGCTTCAGGCGACCACCGGCGTGACTGAAATAGCGCAGCGCGGTAAGCGACATGTTTTCTTTAACCGACATGCCCAGCACCAGCCCGTCGCGCTTGCGATCTTCGGAGATATACACGATGCCGTTCGCCAGGCCATCCTGCGGTGAGCGGGTGACCACTTCATGGCCATCGAGGGTGACATAACCGCTGGTGCGCGGCAGCGCGCCGTACAGCACTTTCATCAGTTCAGTACGTCCGGCGCCCATCAGCCCCGCCACGCCTAAGATCTCGCCTTTGCGCAGCACGAAGGAGACGTTATCAACGCCCGGCCCGCACACGGCATCCACTTTCAGGCGCACATCGCCGGGGGCTTTATCAAGATGCGGGTACTGCTCTTCCAGCTTACGTCCCACCATCATTTCAATCAGCGTATCTTCACTCAGCGTCGACACATCCCGCTCGGCGATAAACTGCCCGTCGCGGAATACCGTCACGTCATCGCAGATTTCGAAGATCTCTTTCATGCGGTGGGAAATATAAACAATGCCGCGCCCCTGGGATTTCAGCTCGCGAATGACGCGGAACAGGGAGTCGGTTTCGGTATCAGTCAGCGCATCGGTCGGCTCATCCATAATGATGACTTTCGACTCAAAGCTCAGCACTTTGGCGATTTCCACCATTTGCTGATCGCCAATCGACAGATCGCCCACCAGCCGGTCGCTTTTAAAGCGCAGGTTGAGTTTCGCGAGCAGGACGTTGGCTTCGGCATACATCTTTTTCCAGTCGATCTTGCCGAAGCGATTAACGAACTCGCGGCCTAAAAAGATGTTTTCCGCAATGGTGAGCTGCGGGATCAGGTTCAGTTCCTGATGAATGATGCCGATCCCGGCTTCCTGGGAAGATTTAGGACCGGTAAAGGTGGTTTCCTGGCCGAGCCACAGCAGTGAACCTGCATCACGCTGATAAATGCCGGTTAAGACTTTCATCATCGTGGATTTACCCGCGCCGTTTTCGCCCACCAGCGCCATAACGCGGCCGGGATAAACGTTAAGCGCAGCGCCGGACAGGGCTTTTACGCCGGGGAACGCTTTATCGATCCCCTTCAGTTGCAGTAATGCGTCCATGGCAGCCTCAGAATGTGACGCCAGCGCAGAGAATGATATTCGCATACGGGGAACACTCCCCGCTGCGAATCACCGCCTGACTGTCTGCGGTTTGTTGTTTAAACGTTTCGTGTGAAACATAACGAACGTCTATGGTGTTTCCCTGGTGTTGTTGCAGTTGCTCTATGTGGCGGAGCAACGTTTCGTGGAGTTGCGGATTATGATCTTTAATTTCCGTCGCGAGAATGGCCGCCTCAACCTGCATTTCCGTCGTCACGACCTCCAGCACCTGCATAAAGGAGGGCACGCCCTGAGTCAGCGCCATATCAATGCGCTGCGTGCTATGGGGCACCGGCAATCCGGCATCGCACACGACCAGCGTATCAGTATGTCCAAGACGGGAAATTACCGACGAAATGTCAGAATTCAGTACAGACCCTTTCTTCATATTTATCTCCACTAGCGAAACGTTTCGCTAAAGTGAGTTTATGCTGAAGGGTGTGCAGAAAACCATCACGACGTAACGGAATTGTGATCGCCGTCGAAACGTTTCGCTAAGTCAAATGGAGAAGGATAATGCCAGGCAATATGCCGGGTGGCGCTGCGCTTACCCGGCCTACGGTCTGTAGGCCCGTGCAAGCGAAGCGCCGCCGGGCGGAGGCGTTCAGAGATTAAATCTCAACCTGCGTTCCCAGTTCAATCACCCGGTTAGGCGGGATTTCAAACTGATCGGGTGCACGCAGTGCGTTACGTTGCAGTAACAAAAACAGCTTGCCGCGAAGACGCAGATACCACGGGCGTTTGCCGAGGATCAGCGACTCATGGGACATAAAGAACGAGGTTTCCATCATCCGGCAGCTCAGGCCTTCCAGCCCGCAGCGGTGGAACACCTCTTCCACGTTGGGAATTTCACGCCAGCCGTAGCTGGCCACCACGCGCCAGAAAGTCGGTGACAGCTGCTCGATCTGCACGCGACGGACGTTATGCACATAAGGCGCATCTTCCGTGCGCAGCGTCAGCAGGATCACACGCTCATGCAGCACTTTGTTGTGTTTGAGATTATGCAGCATGGCAAAGGGGATGACGTTCAGCGCACGGGACATATACACGGCGGTGCCTGGCACGCGCACCGGCGGCGATTTCTCAAGCGAAGCGATCATCGCTTCCAGGGAATTGCCGTGCTCGTGCATGCGGCGCAGCAGACGGAACCGCTCGCTTTTCCAGGTGGTCATGATGATAAACATCACCATGCCGAGACTCAACGGCAGCCAGCCGCCGGAGAGCAGTTTATCGAGGTTCGCCGAGAACAGCGGCACATCAATACACAGGAAGGCGACCAGCAGGAAGCCCACCAGCAATTTGTTCCAGTGCCAGTTTTTTCGCGCCACGGTCGCCGACAAAATAGTGGTCAGCACCATGGTGCCGGTCACCGCAATGCCGTAGGCCGCCGCCAGGTTGCTGGAATGCTCGAAGCTGACGATAACAATCACCACCGCGCAATAGAGCAGCCAGTTCACGAACGGAATGTAGATCTGCCCGGATTCCATTTCCGAGGTATGAATGATGCGCATCGGCGACAAATAGCCCAGGCGCACCGCCTGGCGGGTCAGGGAGAAGACGCCGGAGATCACCGCCTGCGAAGCGATAACCGTCGCCAGGGTGGCGATAATCAGCATAGGTATTAACGCCCATTCAGGCGCTAACAGGAAAAACGGGTTCTTGATTGCTTCCGGCGTTTTCAGTAACAGCGCGCCCTGCCCGAAATAGTTCAGCACCAGCGACGGCAGCACCAGACTGAACCAGGCCACCCGGATCGGCAGCTTGCCGAAGTGACCCATATCCGCGTACAGCGCTTCCACGCCGGTAATCGACAGCACCACCGCGCCGAGCGCCACAAAAGAGACGGCTTTATATTCAAGGAAGAAATGCACCGCCCATGCCGGATTCAGCGCCTGCAACACTTCAGGGTTGCCAATAATCCCGCGCAGTCCGAGCACCGCCAGAATCAAAAACCACGCCAGCATGATCGGCGCAAAGAGTTTGCCCACCAGCCCGGTACCGTGCTTCTGGATCATAAACAGCAGCGTCAGGACGATGATCGACAGCGGCACCACCCAGGTTTCCAGTGACGGTGCGACGATCTCCAGCCCCTCGATCGCGGACATCACCGAAATCGCTGGTGTGATCACCACTTCACCATAGAAGAAGCTGCCGCCAATCAATCCCATGATCACCAGCACCGAGGTCATACGGGCCGAGGTGTTACGCCCGGCCAGCGACATCAGCGTCAGGATCCCACCTTCACCGGCGTTATCGGCGCGCATTACAAAGGACAGATATTTAACGGATACGACCAGGATCAGCAGCCAGAAAATGAGCGATAAAAAGCCGAACACGGCATCGCGCTCAACGCCAAAGCCAAACTGACCAGACAAACATTCACGGAGGGTATAAAGCGGGCTGGTACCGATATCACCGTACACCACGCCGATGGCTGCGAGCGTTATCGCAGGCAACGATTGCTTATTATCTGTGCTCATAGACTAATCTTTTGTTTGAATGCCAACTGTGTGCTTAGTCCCTTGGCCCACAAAAGCGCACAGTATGCACGATTCTTTGCCAAATCGTACCCCTAAATGCGGCCGGGTTATCCTGCCTCAATGAAAATGAACCGGTACTTCAGTCTATTACAAGCCCCTGTTGAAACGTTTATACTCGCAGCTCTGCGCCTGAAACCCGGCGAAAGGAAGTAAATGAATTATGGCTCACCCACACTTATTAGCTGAAAGAATTTCCCGTCTCAGTGCTGCACTGGAAAAAGGGCTTTTTGAGCGCAGCCACGCGATCCGCTTATGCCTGCTGGCGGCGCTCAGCGGCGAGAGCGTCTTTCTGCTCGGCCCACCGGGAATAGCCAAAAGCCTTATCGCCCGGCGGCTGAAGTTCGCCTTCCGCCATGCCCGGGCTTTTGAGTATCTGATGACGCGCTTTTCCACACCGGAAGAGGTTTTCGGCCCGCTGTCGATCCAGGCATTAAAAGATGAAGGGCGTTATGAACGTCTTACCACTGGCTACTTACCGGAAGCGGAAATTGTCTTTTTAGATGAGATCTGGAAGGCCGGTCCGGCGATCCTCAACACGTTGCTGACGGCCATCAATGAACGTCGTTTCCGCAACGGCGCTACGGAAGAAAAAATCCCCATGCGTCTGCTGGTGGCGGCGTCCAACGAACTGCCGGAAGCGGACAGCAGCCTCGAAGCGCTGTACGACCGTATGCTGATCCGCCTGTGGCTGGATAAAGTGCAGGACAAGGGGAATTTCCGCGCCATGCTGGTGAGCCAGCAGGATGAAAACGACAATCCGGTTGCCGATGCCCTGCAGATCAGCGACGAAGAGTATCAGCAGTGGCAGCAGGACATTGGAAAAATTGCCCTGCCCGATGCCGTCTTTGAACTGATCTTCCAGCTGCGCCAGCAGCTGGATAGTCTGCCGAACGCCCCTTATGTTTC
Source organism: Enterobacter sp. SA187 (assembly GCF_001888805.2). Lineage (NCBI taxonomy): Bacteria > Pseudomonadati > Pseudomonadota > Gammaproteobacteria > Enterobacterales > Enterobacteriaceae > Enterobacter > Enterobacter sp. SA187. The sequence goes on along the minus strand of NZ_CP019113.1, from coordinate 1,144,019 downwards.
CGATCGCCGCTGGAAAAAAGCCATTCGCCTGTTACAGGCCAGCGCCTTTTTCTCCGGACGCGATGTCGTCGCGCCGATCGATCTGATCCTGCTCAAAGACTGCCTGTGGCATGACGCGGATAGCATGAATCTGCTTACACAACAAATAGATATTTTGATGACCGTTCACGCATGGCAGCAACAGGCGATGCTGACGAAACTGGCGGCCATCGGGCAGCGCCGTCTTCAGCTGCAACAGCAGCAAAGCGATAAAACGGCGCTACGGGTTCTGCGTCAGAGCGGCATGTTCAGCCGCCGCCCGCACTATGAACTGCCGCCGGAACTTACCGACGCGACCCTGACGCTGCTTCTTCAGCAGCCGCTGAAACTGCATGATATGCAGGTGATCCATCTGACCATTGAGCGGGCCGCGCTTGAGCAGTGGCTGGCGAAAGGCGGGGAGATCCGCGGCAAACTTAACGGCATTGGTTTTGCACAGTTGCTGAACCTGGAAGTCGACAGCACATTACATCTGATAGTGCGCGACGTCAGCCTGCAGGGATCGCGCCTTGCCCTGCCGGGCAGCGCGCAGGAAAACGTGCCGGATGAGATCACTCACCAGCTGGAAGCGCTGGAAAATGAATGGCACCAGCAGCATACGCGCTTCAGTGAACAGCAAAAATGCCTGTTTATTCACAGCGACTGGGCGGGTCGTATTGAAGGCAGCCTGCAGGACGTTGGCGCGCAGATCAAACAGGCGCGTCAATGCTGACGCTGGATACCCTCAATGTGATGCTGGCGGTTAGCGAAGAGGGGATGATTGAAGAGTTGATCGTCGCCCTGCTGGCCTCTCCGCAGCTGGCGGTTTTTTTTGAGAAATTCCCCCGTCTGCGCCATGCCATCACCGAGGATATTCCCCGCTGGCGGGAGGCATTAAAGGGACGGCTGAAAGACACCCGCGTACCGCCGGAGTTGACGGAAGAAGTGATCAGCTATCAGCAAAGCCAGCTGCTCTCCACCACGCAGTTGACCATTCAGCTGCCACAGATCCTCAGCCTGCTGGAAAAAGTCCACTCCCCCTATGCCGCCCAGGCAAAACAGCTGGTAGCGGATAACGCCACCTTTACCCCCGCCCTGCACACGCTGTTTTTGCAGCGCTGGCGCTTAAGCCTGGTGGTGCAGACCACGGCGCTCAACCAGCAATTACTGGAAGAAGAGCGCGAGCAGTTGCTCAGTGAAGTGCAGGAGCGTATGACGCTGAGCGGGCAGCTGGATCCGGTGCTGGTGGAAAACGACAATGCGGCCGGGCGGCTGTGGGATATGAGCGCCGGACAGCTTAAGCGCGGCGACTATCAGCTCATAATAAAATACGGGGATTTTCTGGCCGCGCAGCCTGAACTGAAAAAGCTGGCGGAACAGCTGGGGCGATCGCGTGAGGCGAAGTCCGTACCACGCAACGATGCGCCGATGGAAACCTTCCGCACGCTGGTGCGCGAGCCGTCTTCGGTGCCCGAACAGGTTGATGGCCTGCAACAGAGCGATGATATTTTACGTTTGCTGCCACCGGAGCTGGCCACGCTGGGCATCAGCGAGCTGGAGTATGAGTTTTATCGTCGCCTGGTGGAGAAACAACTGCTGACCTATCGCTTACAGGGCGAAGCCTGGCGGGAGAAGATCACCGAGCGGCCGGTGGTGCATCAGGATTTTGACGAGCAGCCGCGCGGGCCTTTTATCGTCTGCGTCGATACGTCCGGATCAATGGGCGGTTTTAATGAGCAGTGTGCGAAAGCGTTTTGCCTCGCGCTGATGCGCGTGGCGCTGGCGGATCGACGCCGCTGTTTTATCATGCTGTTTTCCAGCGAAGTGGTGCGCTATGAGCTGTCGGGCAGGGAAGGCATTGAGCAGGCGATCCGCTTTTTGAGCCAGCGTTTTCGCGGCGGCACCGATCTCGCCAGCTGTTTTCGCGCCATCATCGAGCGGATGCAGGGCGGCGAGTGGTTCGATGCGGATGCAGTGGTGATCTCCGATTTTATCGCCCAGCGCCTGCCGGACGAGGTGATCGGCAAAATTAATGAACTGCAGCGCGTCCATCAGCATCGCTTTCATGCGGTGGCGATGTCCGCCCACGGCAAGCCCGGCATTTTGCGCATTTTCGATCATATCTGGCGCTTTGATACCGGGATGCGCAGCCGCCTGCTGCGACGCTGGCGGCGCTGAATCAGAGCAGGGATGAGACGCTGTCGCGTACCTGCGCAGGCCATACGCCGCACTGTACCTGGCCAATGTGCGGCAGTTGCAGCAGCAACATGGTCAGACGTGACTGGCCAATGCCGCCGCCGATAGTCTGCGGCATTTGCCCTTCCAGCAGCGCGCGGTGCCACTCCAGCGCCAGACGATCTTCATCGCCGGTCAGCTTCAGCTGGCGTTTAAGGGTTTCGGCGTCAACGCGGATGCCCATGGAGGAGAGCTCCAGCGCATCTTCCAGCACCGGGTTCCACACCAGGATGTCACCGTTCAGACCGGCAAAACCGGCTTCGGTGCGGGTCGTCCAGTCATCATAATCCGGGGCGCGCACGTCGTGACGTTTGCCGTCGCTCAGGTCGCCGCCGATACCGATCAGGAACACCGCGCCCAGCTCTTTCGCAATGGCCCGCTCGCGGCCCTTGGCGTCGAGACCAGGGAAGCGGGTCAGCAGCTCTTCGCTGTGCACAAAGTGGATCTGCTCTGGCAGGAACGGTGCCTGACCAAACTCCGCGCTCACTGCCGCTTCTGTCGCTTTAATGCCTGACCAGATCGCCGAGACGGTCGCTTTCAGCGTGCCCAGATGGCGCTCGCCGTCACCGAGGACGCGCTCCCAGTCCCACTGATCGACATAGACCGAGTGGATCGGCGTAAGACGATCTTCGTCCGGGCGCAGGGCTTTCATGTGCGTGTAAAGCCCTTCCCCCGCGCTGAAGTCGTGTTGTCCCAGCGTCTGCCGTTTCCACTTCGCCAGTGAGTGCACCACTTCAAAGCGCGCGTCTGGCAGGGTTTTCACATTCACCTGTACCGCCTTTTCGCAACCAGACAGGTTGTCCTGCGTGCCATCCCCCACGCGGCTGAGGATCGGAGCCTGAACTTCGATCAGGCCCAGTTTTTCCTCCAGCTGGCGGGAGAAGTGAGCTTTAACGAAACTGATCTGGCGTTGTTTTGCGATGTAAGCGGTTTTCATTATTGAACTCCTGTGTCCTGTTGCCATTGATTAAGCAACAAAACGAGAGCGATATTCAATAATCAACAGATAAAAAGCCCGGTTCACTTTTGATTCCATAAAATATGGCGTTAAACTGGACTGAATCATTAATCTACATAAGAAAAACCTATGGAAAATTATCAGATCGATAATCTGGATCGCGGCATCCTTGAGGCGCTGATGGCAAATGCGCGCACGGCTTATGCCGAACTCGCCAAGCAGTTTGGCGTCAGCCCCGGCACCATTCACGTTCGCGTGGAGAAGATGAAACAGGCGGGCATCATTACCGGCGCGCGTATCGATGTCTGCCCTAAACAACTCGGCTACGACGTCTGCTGCTTTATCGGCATCATTCTCAAAAGCGCCAAAGATTACCCCTCGGCCCTGGCGAGGCTGGAGAGTCTGGAAGAAGTGACCGAAGCGTATTACACCACCGGGCACTACAGCATCTTTATTAAGGTGATGTGCAAATCGATCGACGCGCTGCAACAGGTACTTATCAACAAGATCCAAACAATTGATGAAATTCAGTCCACCGAAACGCTGATCTCGCTGCAGAACCCGATCATGCGCACCATCCGCCCGTGATCCTCTGAAATAATCACCCTGTTTTCCACAGGTAGATCCCAGCTCATTCACAGCGTACAATATGCCACGCTTAATTGAGGACGGACGATCATGGCAGATATTACGCTTATCAGTGGCAGCACCCTGGGCGGAGCAGAGTACGTGGCGGAGCACCTGGCTGAAAAGCTGGACGAGGCGGGGTACAGCACCAGCACCCTTCACGGCCCGCTGCTTGAGGATCTGCCGGTAGAAGGCGTGTGGCTGCTGGTTTCCAGTACCCATGGCGCAGGCGATCTGCCGGATAACATTCTTCCTTTATATGAAGAACTGAAAGAACAGCAGCCGGATCTGTCTCAGGTACGCTTTGGGGCGATCGGGATCGGCAGTCGTGAATACGACACCTTCTGCGGGGCGATCGACAAGCTGGAAAGCGAAATGCGGGCTTGCGGGGCAAAACAGATCGGCGAAACGCTGCGGATCAACATCCTCGATCATGATATTCCCGAGGATCCGGCAGAAATCTGGCTGGGATCCTGGGTTAATTTACTCAATATTGTGTAAAGATCGTGCGATCAGTTGTGTATAAGTCTGGTTAAAAGCTTGGATCAACCGGTATTTATCCACTGTATAAGGTTTGACGAGTTTTTGGGCTGTGCATAACCCTTCATTTTGATCCCAGCTTATACTGAGTGGGATCACCGATCATTCACAGGTAACGATCCTTTCTAATGTATTGATCTTCAAAGCCGGATCCGGGTTATCCACAGAGAGGCACGATCCTAATAAGAGATCATAGTAAAAAAGATCTCTAAAAGAAAAAGATCTCTTAATAACAGTCAGGATCCCGACTCTTTCTCGATGGGCTAAAGTTGAGTAGAATCCACGGCCCGGCACCAATCCACTTTCTAACCGCTCAGGCGAGGCAAACCACCATGTTTTATCCGGATCCTTTCGACGTCATCATCATTGGCGGGGGTCATGCAGGCACTGAGGCCGCAATGGCCGCTGCGCGTATGGGTCAGCAGACCCTGCTTTTGACACACAATATCGACACCCTGGGACAGATGTCGTGCAACCCGGCAATCGGCGGTATTGGGAAAGGACACCTGGTAAAAGAAGTGGATGCGCTGGGCGGACTGATGGCAAAGGCCATCGATCAGGCAGGCATTCAGTTTAGGATACTAAACGCGAGCAAGGGCCCGGCCGTTCGCGCCACCCGTGCTCAGGCAGACCGCGTGCTTTACCGTCAGGCAGTGCGCACGGCCCTTGAGAATCAGCCGAACCTGATGATCTTCCAGCAGGCGGTTGAGGATCTGATCGTCGAAAACGATCGTGTCGTCGGTGCCGTGACGCAAATGGGCCTGAAGTTCCGTGCTAAATCTGTCGTACTGACGGTCGGCACCTTCCTCGACGGTAAAATTCATATCGGCATGGATAACTACAGCGGTGGTCGCGCAGGCGATCCGCCGTCGATTTCCCTTTCCCGCCGTCTGCGCGAGCTGCCGCTGCGCGTCAGCCGCCTGAAAACCGGGACGCCGCCGCGTATTGACGCGCGAACTATTGATTTCAGCGTGCTGGCGGAACAGCACGGCGACACGCCGCTGCCGGTCTTTTCGTTCATGGGCAATGTGGATCAACATCCGCGCCAGGTGCCGTGCTATATCACCTACACTAACGAAAAAACCCACGACGTGATCCGCAATAACCTCGATCGCAGCCCGATGTATGCCGGCGTGATCGAAGGGATCGGCCCGCGTTACTGCCCGTCGATCGAAGACAAAGTGATGCGCTTTGCGGATCGTAACCAGCATCAGATCTTCCTTGAGCCGGAAGGCCTGACCTCTAACGAAATTTACCCGAACGGCATCTCCACCAGCCTGCCGTTCGATGTACAGATGCAGATCGTCCGATCCATGCAGGGCATGGAAAACGCGAAGATCGTCCGTCCGGGCTATGCGATCGAGTATGACTTCTTCGATCCGCGTGACCTGAAACCGACGCTGGAAAGCAAATTTATCGCTGGCCTGTTCTTTGCCGGTCAGATCAACGGCACCACCGGTTACGAAGAAGCGGCCGCGCAGGGTCTGCTGGCCGGTCTGAACGCTGCCCGCTTCTCTGCCGAAAAAGAGGGCTGGGCGCCGGGCCGTTCCGAGGCTTATCTGGGCGTGCTGGTGGACGACCTGTGCACCCTGGGCACCAAAGAGCCGTACCGCATGTTCACCTCCCGCGCGGAATACCGTCTGATGCTGCGTGAAGACAACGCGGATATCCGTTTAACCGCGGCGGGTCGTGAGCTGGGCCTGGTGGACGACGAACGCTGGGCGCGCTTTAACGAGAAACTGGAAAATATCGAGCGTGAACGCCAGCGCCTGAAAGATATCTGGCTGCACCCGCAGTCTGAAAAGATTGACGAAGTGAATACGAAGCTGAGCGCGCCGCTGTCCCGCGAGGCGAACGGTGAAGATCTGCTGCGTCGACCGGAAATGACCTATCGCGAGATGGTGCAGCTGTCGCCGTTTGCGCCGGGACTCAGCGATGCGCAGGCCGCCGAGCAGGTCGAGATCCAGGTGAAATACGAAGGCTATATTGCGCGCCAGCAGGACGAGATCGACAAACAGCAGCGTAACGAGAACACCGTGCTGCCTGCGACCCTGGACTACCGCCAGGTGAGCGGTCTGTCCAACGAAGTGATCGCCAAGCTTAACGATCACAAACCGTCATCCATCGGTCAGGCATCGCGTATCTCCGGTATCACTCCTGCGGCGATCTCCATTCTGCTGGTGTGGCTGAAAAAGCAGGGTATGCTGCGCCGTAGCGCTTAATTCAACTTTACCCGCCCGGTAGCGCTAGCTTACCGGGCCTACAGAACCCGTAAGGCGGATTAGCGAAGCGCCACCCGCCGTTAAGTATCTAAACAGGTAATCACCGTGCTCAACAAACTCTCTCGTCTGCTGGATGAAGCCGATATTTCGCTCACCGATCACCAGAAAAACCAGCTGGTGGCCTATGTCGATATGCTGCACAAATGGAACAAAGCGTACAATCTGACCTCGGTACGCGATCCGAACGAGATGCTGATCCGTCATATTCTGGACAGCGTGGTGGTTGCGCCGCACCTGGCGGGGTCGCGCTTTATCGACGTGGGTACCGGGCCAGGGCTGCCGGGGATCCCGCTGTCAATCGTCTTACCTGACGCGCACTTCACGCTGCTGGACAGCCTCGGCAAGCGGGTGCGTTTTCTGCGCCAGGTGCAGCACGAGCTTCGCCTGACTAACATCACGCCGGTGCAGAGCCGCGTTGAGGATTTCCCGGCGGAGCCGCCGTTTGACGGAGTGATCAGCCGTGCCTTTGCTTCCCTGAACGATATGGTGAGCTGGTGTCATCACCTGCCGGGGCAGGGGGGGCGTTTCTATGCGCTGAAGGGCCAGTTGCCTGATGATGAAATCGAAAAACTACCGGCAGACTTTGCGGTGGAATCGGTGATCAAATTGCGCGTTCCGCAACTGGACGGCGAACGTCATCTGGTGATGATTAAACCAAACAATATTTAATTTTTATCAAAAAATGTTAATTCCGTACTGTAGTGAATGTGTTAAAAATCAGCACGCAGAAACGGAATAAATCCCGTTAGGCTTAACCTTATTTTTACTGGGATTTTTCTGTTTGTTAACCTGGCATTTTTTGTTAACCGGCAAAATAATCAACCAGGGAAGTATATGTCTGCTAAAAATCAGTAATGCTTAACGTTTAGCGATGTTAAAAATTTATTAAGAATGTCAATAAAAGGTTTTTGTTGTATATGAAGCTGTTTTGGAAATAGTCGCAGTTATTCATCTTGAATATCAGAAAGATGGTGACTGTGATTATTATGCTTCAATGAAAGACGCTTAAACGCAAATGCGCAATTTGTGATCTGGTGCACGCTTTAGCATCAGGCTTTTCGCGCGATTGGCAATCCTGTTCGATGGTTCACACTTTACAAAAAAGTGGAAAAATAGCCCTCGAGAAATTTATTTAAACATTTATTCACCTTTTCGCTACTTATTGTTTGAAATCACGAGGCCGCACCGTATAATTTGCTCGCTTTTTGATGCTTGACTCTGAGCCTTAAAGAACGTTTTATACGACACGCGACATACCTCGTTGGGGGCAGGAGTAAAAAACGTGATGTCTTTGTCGCTCTTGAGTCGAAACGTTGCTCGTAAGCTTCTGTTCATTCAGTTCCTGGCAGTGATAGCAAGCGCATTGCTATTTTGCCTTAAAGACCCCTTCTGGGGCGTCTCCGCAGTATGCGGTGGGCTGGCAGTGGTACTGCCAAATATGTTGTTTATGATTTTTGCCTGGCGTCATCAGGCGCATACACCTGCTAAAGGCCGCATGGCCTGGTCCTTCGCCTTCGGGGAAGTGTTCAAGGTGTTGGCGACCTTTACCCTACTGGTGGTGGCGCTGGCGGTTTTGAAGGCGGTCTTTTTGCCGCTGATCGTCACGTGGGTTTCGGTGCTGGTTGTACAGATACTGGCACCCGCTGTAATTAACAACAAAGGGTAAGAGGCATCATGTCTGCAGGAGAAATCTCAACACCGCAGGAGTACATAGGCCACCATCTGAATAACCTTCAGATTGACCTGCGTACCTTTTCGCTGGTGGATCCGCATAACCCCCCAGCCACTTTCTGGACGCTTAACATCGACTCCATGTTCTTCTCGGTGCTTCTGGGTCTGTTGTTCCTCGTGATGTTCCGTAGCGTTGCCAAAAAAGCAACCAGCGGCGTTCCGGGAAAATTCCAGACGGCGATCGAGCTGGTCATTGGCTTCGTCAACGGCAGCGTGAAAGACATGTACCACGGCAAGAGCAAACTGATTGCTCCGCTGGCCCTGACGATTTTCGTCTGGGTATTCCTGATGAACCTGATGGATTTGCTGCCTATCGACCTGCTGCCGTATATCGGCGAGCATGTATTCGGCCTGCCGGCTCTGCGTGTGGTTCCGTCCGCTGACGTGAACATCACCCTGTCGATGGCGCTGGGCGTATTTATCCTCATTCTGTTCTACAGCATCAAAATGAAAGGCATTGGCGGCTTCACCAAAGAGCTGACCTTACAGCCGTTCAACCACTGGGCATTTATTCCTGTCAACTTAATCCTTGAAGGGGTAAGCCTGCTGTCTAAACCGGTATCACTCGGTCTGCGACTGTTCGGCAACATGTATGCCGGTGAGTTGATCTTCATTCTGATTGCAGGACTTCTGCCATGGTGGTCACAGTGGATCCTGAATGTGCCATGGGCCATTTTCCACATCCTGATCATTACGCTGCAAGCCTTCATTTTCATGGTTCTGACGATTGTCTATCTGTCGATGGCATCTGAAGAGCATTGATTTTACCAACACTACTACGTTCTAACTGAAACAAACTGGAGACTGTCATGGAAAACCTGAATATGGATCTGCTGTACATGGCTGCCGCTGTGATGATGGGTCTGGCGGCAATCGGTGCTGCGATCGGTATCGGCATCCTCGGGGGCAAATTCCTGGAAGGCGCAGCGCGTCAACCGGATCTGATCCCTCTGCTGCGTACTCAGTTCTTTATCGTTATGGGTCTGGTGGATGCTATCCCGATGATCGCTGTAGGTCTGGGTCTGTACGTGATGTTTGCTGTCGCGTAGTAAGCGTTGCTTGATTAAGCAATTTTTAGAACGTTAACCAGATAAGAGGCATTGTGCTGTGAATCTTAACGCAACAATCCTCGGCCAGGCCATCGCGTTTGTCCTGTTCGTTCTGTTCTGCATGAAGTATGTATGGCCGCCGTTGATCGCTGCCATTGAGAAACGTCAAAAAGAAATTGCTGACGGCCTCGCTTCTGCAGAACGAGCTAAAAAGGATTTGGACCTTGCACAGGCCAATGCGACCGACCAGCTGAAAAAGGCGAAAGCGGAAGCCCAGGTAATCATTGAGCAGGCGAACAAACGTCGCGCTCAGATCCTGGACGAAGCCAAAACCGAAGCAGAACAGGAACGTACCAAAATCGTTGCACAGGCTCAGGCAGAAATTGATGCTGAGCGTAAACGTGCTCGTGAGGAACTGCGTAAGCAAGTTGCTATCCTGGCTGTTGCTGGCGCCGAGAAGATCATCGAACGTTCCGTGGATGAAGCTGCTAACAGCGACATCGTGGACAAACTTGTCGCTGAACTGTAAGGAGGGAGGGGCTGATGTCTGAATTTGTTACGGTAGCTCGCCCCTACGCCAAAGCAGCTTTTGACTTTGCTGTCGAAACCCAAAGTGTCGATCGCTGGCAGAACATGCTGGCGTTTGCCGCAGAGGTAACGAAAAACGAACATATGGCGGAGATGCTTTCAGGTGCACTGGCACCGGAAACTCTCGCCGCGTCGTTCATCGCCGTTTGCGGCGAGCAACTTGATACCAACGGCCAGAACCTGATCAAGGTAATGGCTGAGAATGGTCGTCTGAGAGTGCTCCCGGATGTTCTTGAGCAGTTTGAGCACTTACGTGCCCTTAGTGAAGCTACCGCTGAAGTTGAAGTAACCTCGGCGACCGAACTGAGTGAAGAACAGCTTGCGAAGATTACCGCCGCGATGGAAAAACGTCTGTCACGCAAAGTTAAGCTGAATTGCAATATCGATAAGTCTGTAATGGCGGGCGTAATCATCCAGTCGGGTGATATGGTCATTGATGGCAGCGTACGCGGCCGTCTACAACGCCTCGCAGACGTCTTGCAGTCTTAAGGGGACTGGAGCATGCAACTGAATTCCACCGAAATCAGCGAACTGATCAAGCAGCGCATTGCTCAGTTCAGTGTTGTGAGCGAAGCTCATAACGAAGGTACTATTGTTTCTGTAAGTGACGGTGTTATCCGCATTCACGGCCTGGCCGATTGTATGCAGGGTGAAATGATCTCCCTGCCGGGTAACCGTTACGCTATCGCACTGAACCTGGAGCGCGACTCCGTAGGTGCTGTTGTGATGGGTCCGTATGCTGACCTCGCCGAAGGCATGAAGGTTAAATGTACTGGCCGTATTCTTGAAGTACCGGTAGGCCGTGGCCTGCTGGGCCGCGTGGTGAACACCCTGGGTGCGCCAATCGACGGTAAAGGTCCGGTTGATAACGATGGCTTCTCGCCAATCGAAGTTATCGCACCGGGCGTAATCGATCGTCAGTCCGTCGATCAGCCGGTACAGACCGGTTACAAATCCGTTGATGCCATGATCCCAATCGGTCGTGGTCAGCGTGAGCTGATCATCGGCGACCGTCAGACCGGTAAAACCGCGATGGCTATCGATGCGATCATCAACCAGCGTGACTCCGGCATCAAATGCGTATACGTGGCAATCGGCCAGAAAGCGTCCACCATCTCTAACGTGGTGCGTAAACTGGAAGAGCACGGCGCGCTGTCCAACACTATCGTTGTGGTGGCTACCGCTTCTGAATCCGCTGCGCTGCAATACCTGGCTCCGTATGCCGGTTGCGCCATGGGCGAATACTTCCGTGACCGCGGTGAAGATGCGCTGATCGTTTATGATGACCTGTCCAAACAGGCTGTTGCATACCGTCAGGTTTCCCTGCTGCTGCGCCGTCCGCCAGGACGTGAAGCATTCCCGGGCGACGTGTTTTATCTCCACTCCCGTCTGCTGGAGCGCGCATCCCGCGTAAACGCGGAATACGTTGAGAACTTCACCAAAGGTGAAGTGAAAGGTAAAACTGGCTCCCTGACCGCGCTGCCGATCATTGAAACCCAGGCGGGTGACGTTTCTGCGTTCGTTCCGACCAACGTAATTTCTATTACCGATGGTCAGATCTTCCTGGAAACCAACCTGTTTAACTCCGGTATTCGTCCGGCGGTTAACCCGGGTATCTCCGTATCCCGTGTTGGTGGTGCTGCTCAGACCAAGATCATCAAGAAACTGTCCGGTGGTATTCGTACCGCGCTGGCACAGTATCGTGAACTGGCTGCGTTCTCTCAGTTCGCATCCGATCTGGATGAAGCTACCCGTAAACAGCTGAGCCATGGTCAGAAAGTGACCGAGCTGCTGAAACAGAAACAGTATGCCCCAATGTCTGTTGCACAACAGGGCCTGGTGCTGTTCGCGGCTGAACGCGGTTACCTCGAAGATGTGGAACTGGCGAAAATCGGTAGCTTCGAAGCCGCTCTGCTGGCTTACGTTGACCGTGACCACGCTCCGCTGATGCAAGAGATCAACCAGTCCGGTGGCTATAACGACGAAATCGAAGGCAAGCTGAAAGGCATCCTCGATTCCTTCAAAGCAACCCAGTCCTGGTAACGTCTGGCGGTCTGTCCTAGGGCAGACCGCAAGGCATTGAGGAGAAGCTCATGGCCGGCGCAAAAGAGATACGTAGTAAGATCGCAAGCGTCCAGAACACGCAGAAGATCACTAAAGCGATGGAGATGGTCGCCGCTTCCAAAATGCGTAAATCGCAGGACAGAATGGCGGCCAGCCGTCCTTATGCAGATACCATGCGCAAAGTGATTGGTCACCTTGCGAACGGCAATCTGGAATATAAGCACCCTTACCTGGAAGAACGCGACGTTAAGCGCGTGGGCTACCTGGTGGTGTCGACCGACCGTGGTCTGTGCGGTGGCTTGAACATTAACCTGTTCAAAAAACTGCTGGCGGAAATGAAAGTATGGTCCGATAAAGGCGTTCAGAGCGATATCGCGATGATCGGCTCTAAAGGCGTTTCTTTCTTCAATTCCGTGGGGGGCAATATTGTCGCCCAGGTGACCGGTATGGGTGATAACCCGTCCCTGTCCGAACTGATCGGCCCGGTAAAAGTGATGTTGCAGGCCTACGATGAAGGCCGTCTGGACAGGCTGTACATTGTCAGCAACAAATTTATTAACACCATGTCTCAGGTTCCGACCCTCACTCAGCTGCTGCCGTTACCGGCATCAGAAGACGGTGAGCTGAAGCAGAAAGCCTGGGATTACCTGTATGAACCCGATCCGAAACCGCTGCTGGATACCCTGCTGCGTCGTTACGTTGAGTCGCAGGTTTATCAGGGCGTGGTAGAAAACCTGGCCAGCGAGCAGGCCGCACGTATGGTGGCGATGAAAGCCGCGACCGACAATGGCGGCAGCCTGATTAAAGAGCTGCAGTTGGTATACAACAAAGCTCGTCAGGCCAGCATTACTCAGGAACTCACCGAAATCGTCGGTGGTGCATCCGCGGTATAACCAGGTTAATTCGTAGAGGATTCAAGATGGCTACTGGAAAAATTGTCCAGGTAATCGGCGCCGTGGTTGACGTCGAATTCCCTCAGGATGCCGTACCGCGTGTGTACGATGCTCTTGAGGTACAAAATGGTAACGAGAGCCTGGTGCTGGAAGTTCAGCAGCAGCTCGGTGGTGGTATCGTGCGTACTATCGCCATGGGTTCTTCTGACGGTCTGCGTCGTGGTCTGGAAGTAAAAGACCTTGAGCACCCGATTGAAGTACCGGTAGGTAAAGCAACACTGGGTCGTATCATGAACGTGCTCGGTCAGCCGATCGACATGAAAGGCGACATCGGTGAAGAAGAGCGTTGGGCGATCCACCGCGCGGCACCAAGCTACGAAGAACTGTCCAGCTCTCAGGAACTGCTGGAAACCGGCATCAAGGTTATCGACCTGATGTGTCCGTTCGCTAAGGGCGGTAAAGTCGGTCTGTTCGGCGGTGCGGGTGTGGGTAAAACCGTAAACATGATGGAGCTGATCCGTAACATCGCGATCGAGCACTCCGGCTATTCCGTGTTTGCAGGCGTGGGTGAGCGTACTCGTGAGGGTAACGACTTCTACCACGAAATGACTGACTCCAACGTTCTGGACAAAGTATCCCTGGTTTACGGTCAGATGAACGAGCCGCCGGGAAACCGTCTGCGCGTTGCGCTGACCGGCCTGACCATGGCTGAGAAATTCCGTGACGAAGGTCGTGACGTTCTGCTGTTCGTCGATAACATTTATCGTTATACCCTGGCCGGTACGGAAGTATCCGCACTGCTGGGCCGTATGCCTTCTGCGGTAGGCTATCAGCCGACCCTGGCAGAAGAGATGGGTGTGTTGCAGGAACGTATCACCTCCACCAAAACCGGTTCTATCACCTCCGTTCAGGCGGTATACGTACCTGCGGATGACCTGACTGACCCGTCGCCAGCCACCACCTTTGCGCACTTAGACGCAACCGTGGTACTGAGCCGTCAGATCGCGTCTCTGGGTATCTATCCGGCCGTTGACCCGCTGGATTCCACCAGCCGTCAGCTGGATCCGCTGGTGGTTGGTCAGGAACACTACGACACCGCGCGTGGCGTACAGTCCCTGCTGCAACGTTACCAGGAACTGAAAGACATCATCGCCATCCTGGGTATGGATGAACTGTCTGAAGAAGACAAACTGGTGGTAGCTCGCGCACGTAAGATCCAGCGCTTCCTGTCCCAGCCGTTCTTCGTGGCAGAAGTATTTACCGGTTCTCCGGGCAAATACGTCTCCCTGAAAGACACCATCCGTGGCTTTAAAGGCATCATGGAAGGCGAATACGATCACCTGCCGGAGCAGGCGTTCTACATGGTTGGTTCCATCGACGAAGCCGTGGAAAAAGCCAAAAAACTTTAACGCCTTAATCGGAGGGTGATATGGCAATGACTTACCACCTGGACGTCGTCAGCGCAGAGCAACAAATGTTCTCCGGGCTGGTCGAAAAAATCCAGGTAACGGGCAGTGAAGGTGAACTGGGTATTTTCCCGGGTCACGCCCCGCTGCTCACCGCCATTAAGCCTGGTATGATCCGCATCGTTAAACAGTTCGGTCACGAAGAGTTTATCTACCTGTCCGGCGGCATTATTGAAGTGCAGCCTGGCAGCGTGACCGTTCTCGCTGATACTGCTATTCGTGGCCAGGATCTCGACGAAGCGCGAGCTCTGGAAGCGAAACGTAAAGCAGAAGAGCACATTAAGAGCTCTCATGGCGACGTGGATTACGCTCAGGCGTCTGCGGAGCTGGCCAAAGCGATCGCGAAACTGCGTGTTATCGAGTTGACCAAAAAAGCGATGTAACACCGGCTTGAAAAGCACAAAGCCAGTCTGGTTGCCAGGCTGGCTTTTTTTATGCTTCCACGAGAATGGGTTGATAAATGAAATGGTGTTTCTTATTTTTTGTGATTAACATCACAAAAATATTGATCGGTGAAAATTTGAGGTGTAGACTTATTTTTGTGAAGTAAGTCACATAAACGAATTCAACCGCCGGGAAAACATCATGAAACTGATTAACAAAATTATCGCTTTCTTCAACAACATGAACGTTTCTTTTGGTACTTTTAATCTGTAATCACGTAGTGCCGCCAATTAAAACGACAACCGCTGGTGGCGTGAACAGACATCAATAAAGGTCGCCCGAGGCGGCCTTTATGCTTTTAATAATTCAGTCAAAATATCCCCCGTTCGTACGGCTTCGCGCCCCGCTTAACTCCTCTATACTCACCTTTGCTGCTGTCAGCCTGGCTACGTTTTCTTTATTCATTCTGCGAAAAAATAAGTAAAACATCGGCATAACAACTTTACAGCCCGTGATATGTTCATTTTTTACGGTAAATGGCATCATGACGGCCGGAAAACGGGGCGCAGAAGGGGATTATTACCGGTCTGCTGGCATTTAATCTGCGACCCAATTCACGGCGAAAAAAATGTAGTATTTTCAATGTGAAAAAGTAAAAATTCACCCTCAAATTACAGTCAGGACGCGTATGTTGAACAGTGCTATGAGTGTGGTCATCCTTGCCGCTGGTAAAGGGACCCGCATGTATTCCGATCTTCCCAAAGTGCTGCACACCCTTGCAGGGAAAGCGATGGTCCAGCATGTCATTGATGCCGCGAATGAACTGGGCGCCAGCCGCGTTCATCTGGTTTACGGGCATGGCGGCGATTTGCTGAAGCAGACATTGCGCGACGATAAGCTGAACTGGGTGCTACAGGCTGAACAACTGGGCACCGGCCACGCTATGCAGATGGCTGCGCCGAACTTTGCTGATAACGAAGATATTTTGATGCTCTACGGCGATGTGCCGCTGATTTCGGTCGCCACTCTGCAACGCCTGCGTGACGCCAAACCGCAGAACGGCATTGGTTTACTGACGGTAAATCTCAGCGATCCAACCGGCTATGGCCGTATCACCCGCGAGAACGGTAAAGTGACCGGGATCGTAGAGCACAAAGATGCCACCGATGAGCAGCGTCAGATCCAGGAAATCAATACCGGCATTCTGATCGCCAATGGCGCAGACATGAAGCGCTGGCTGGCGAAACTGACCAACAACAATGCGCAGGGTGAATACTACATCACCGATATTATCTCGCTGGCTTATCACGAAGGGCGTGAAATTGCCGCCGTCCACCCGGAAAGGCTGAGCGAAGTGGAAGGCGTGAACAACCGCCTGCAGCTGTCCCGTCTGGAGCGCGTCTATCAGGCTGAGCAGGCTGAAAAGCTGCTGCTGGCAGGGGTTATGCTGCGCGATCCGGCGCGTTTCGATTTACGCGGCTCCCTGACCCACGGGCGCGATGTGGAAATCGATACTAACGTCATTCTCGAAGGTAACGTCACCCTGGGGCATCGCGTGAAGATCGGCGCAGGCTGCGTGATCAAAAACAGCGTGATTGGCGATGACTGCGAAATCAGTCCTTACAGCGTGGTGGAAGATGCTGAACTGGCCGCCGCCTGCACCATCGGCCCGTTTGCGCGTCTGCGTCCGGGTGCCGAGCTGCTGGAAGGCGCGCACGTCGGCAACTTCGTGGAAATGAAAAAAGCGCGTCTGGGTAAAGGCTCGAAAGCGGGTCATCTCACCTACCTGGGCGATGCGGAAATTGGCGATAACGTGAACATCGGCGCGGGCACAATCACCTGCAACTACGATGGCGCCAATAAGCATAAAACCATTATTGGCGATGACGTGTTTGTCGGCTCCGATACGCAGCTGGTGGCGCCGGTAACGGTAGCCAGTGGCGCAAGCATCGGCGCGGGCACCACGGTAACGAATGACATCGCGGAAAATGAACTGGTCATCAGCCGGGTACGTCAGACCCATATCAAGGGCTGGAAACGTCCGGTGAAGAAGAAGTAACAATGTGGCGGGTGGTGCTTCGCTAACCCGCCCTACGGTTTTCTGCCGGATAAACGTTAGTGCCATCCGGCAAAAAGGGATGAGGAGATAAACATATATCTCCCGCCCACCAGCAGTAACCATAAAAATAACCCCACTCTCTACAAGGCTCGGGGCGCCCGATACGGGCAAAACAGGTCGGCGACAACGCATCATTATCAGGAAATTAACTATGTGTGGAATTGTTGGCGCAGTCGCGCAGCGTGATATTGCTGAAATCCTTCTCGAAGGCTTACGTCGTCTGGAATATCGTGGTTATGACTCTGCGGGACTGGCCGTCGTCGATAACGAAGGGCACATGACCCGTCTGCGTCGTCTGGGTAAAGTTCAGATGCTGTCTCAGGCTGCGGAAGAACATCCGCTCCATGGCGGTACGGGGATCGCACATACACGCTGGGCAACCCACGGTGAACCTTCGGAAGGGAATGCGCACCCGCATGTGTCCGAACACATTGTGGTGGTCCATAACGGTATTATTGAGAACCATGAGCCGCTGCGTGAAGTATTGCAGGCACGTGGCTACGTCTTTGCCTCCGAAACCGATACCGAAGTGATTGCTCACCTCGTTCACTGGGAGCTGGAGCAGGGCGGCACGCTGCGTGACGCCGTGTTACGTGCCATCCCTCAGCTGCGCGGTGCCTACGGTACGGTGATCATGGATACCCGTCATCCGGATACTCTGCTGGCCGCCCGTTCCGGCAGCCCGCTGGTCATTGGCCTCGGCATGGGCGAAAACTTCATCGCTTCCGATCAGTTAGCTCTGCTGCCGGTCACCCGTCGCTTTATCTATCTGGAAGAAGGCGATATCGCTGAAGTTACGCGCCGCAGCGTGACCGTATTCGATAAGTCTGGCCATGAAGTTACGCGCCCGGACATCGAATCTAATCTGCAATACGACGCGGGCGATAAAGGTATCTATCGCCACTACATGCAAAAAGAGATTTATGAGCAGCCGAACGCCATCAAAAACACTCTGACCGGGCGTATCAGCCACGGCGAAGTGGATTTAAGCGAGCTGGGCGCGAATGCCAATGACATGCTGTCACAGGTTGAGCATATCCAGATCGTAGCCTGCGGCACCTCGTACAACTCCGGTATGGTGTCACGCTACTGGTTTGAATCCCTGGCGGGCGTGCCCTGTGACGTGGAGATCGCCTCTGAGTTCCGCTATCGCAAATCCGCGGTGCGTCGCAACAGCCTGATGATCACCCTGTCCCAGTCCGGTGAAACGGCAGATACCTTGGCCGCGCTGCGCTTGTCGAAAGAGCTGGGTTACCTCGGTTCGCTGGCGATCTGTAACGTGCCGGGCTCCTCGCTGGTGCGTGAATCCGATCTGGCGATGATGACCAACGCCGGGACTGAAATCGGTGTGGCTTCCACCAAAGCCTTCACCACCCAGTTAACGGTGCTGCTGATGCTGGTGGCGAAGTTAAGCCGTCTGAAAGGCATGGACGCGTCCATTGAGCATGACATTGTGCATGGTCTGCAGGCGCTGCCGAGCCGTATCGAGCAGATGCTGTCGCAGGACAAACGCATCGAAGCACTGGCAGAAGATTTCTCCGACAAGCATCACGCGCTGTTCCTTGGCCGTGGCGATCAGTATCCGATCGCGCTGGAAGGCGCGCTGAAGCTTAAAGAGATCTCCTATATCCATGCTGAAGCCTATGCGGCGGGCGAGCTGAAACACGGCCCGCTGGCGCTGATTGACGCCGATATGCCGGTCATCGTGGTGGCACCGAACAACGAACTGCTGGAAAAACTGAAATCCAACATTGAAGAAGTGCGCGCCCGTGGCGGCCAGCTGTACGTCTTCGCCGATCGTGATGCCGGTTTCAACAGCAGTGACAACATGCACATTATCGAAATGCCGCATGTGGAAGAGGTGATCGCACCGATTTTCTATACCGTGCCGCTGCAGTTACTGGCCTATCACGTTGCGCTGATCAAAGGCACCGACGTTGACCAGCCGCGTAACCTGGCAAAATCCGTTACGGTTGAGTAAATAAATCAAAGCCCCGTCTGCAAAGGCGGGGCTTTTACTGTCTGCGCTGTTCTGTTTTTATACACATTTGCGGCACCCTTCTTTATGACAAACTGTCATCTTCAGCTACTTTTAATCCTGTAATAAAAATAAAATCACGCTGTCATGCTCTGTTCATAAATCTTATAATTATTTGATTATAATGATTTTATTTTGGCTATCCCACCAGCAGCCCCGACTGTCATAAAACTGTCATATTTCATACATTTTACTGTCACCTGTTTGTCCTATTTTGCATACCGGAGCTACTCAAACAACGATTTACGAAATCTTGCAGGAGTCATTATGAAAGCCATGCGTACCACTGTCGCCACTGTTGTCGCTGCGACCTTATCTCTGAGCGCTTTTGCTGTTAACGCAGCAGCAAGCCTGACTGGCGCGGGTGCAACCTTCCCGGCGCCGGTGTATGCCAAATGGGCTGATACTTACCAGAAAGCCACCGGTAGCAAAGTAAACTACCAGGGTATCGGCTCCTCCGGCGGCGTGAAGCAAATTACCGCTAACACCGTTGATTTCGGCGCGTCTGATGCTCCGCTGTCTGATGAAAAACTGGCTCAGGAAGGCCTCTTCCAGTTCCCTACCGTGATCGGTGGCGTGGTGCTGGCGGTTAACCTGCAGGGCGTGAAATCCGGCGAACTGGTGCTGGACGGCAAAACCCTGGGTGATATTTACCTCGGCAAAATCAAAAAATGGGATGACGCCGCGATTGCGAAACTCAACCCAGGCCTGAAACTGCCTTCGCAGAACATCGCCGTTGTGCGTCGCGCTGATGGTTCCGGCACCTCTTTCGTGTTCACCAGCTACCTGGCGAAAGTGAACGAAGAGTGGAAATCTAAAATTGGTTCAGGCTCTACCGTAAACTGGCCGACCGGTCTGGGCGGTAAAGGCAACGACGGCATCGCCGCGTTCGTTCAGCGTCTGCCAGGCTCTATCGGTTACGTTGAATACGCCTACGCTAAACAGAACAACCTGGCTTACACCAAACTGGTGTCTGCGGATGGCAAACCGGTATCCCCGACCGAAGAAAGCTTCTCTAACGCCGCCAAAGGCGTGGACTGGAGCAAAACCTTCGCTCAGGACCTGACTAACCAGAAAGGCGATGACGCGTGGCCGATCACCTCCACCACCTTCATTCTGATCCACAAAGAGCAGAAGAAACCTGAGCAGGGCGCAGAAGTGCTGAAGTTCTTTGACTGGGCTTATAAAGATGGCGCTAAACAGGCGAATGACCTGGATTACGCTACCCTGCCGGACAACGTGGTTGAGCAGATCCGTGCGGCATGGAAAACCAACGTGAAAGACAGCAGCGGTAAAGCGCTGTACTAAGCAAAGTAGTTAATGATGGCGGATGGCGCTTTCGCTTATCCGCCCTACAAAAATCCGCTAACATGCTTTTTTTGTAGGCCCGGTAAGCGGCGACGCCACCGGGCATCGTTCAAAACAGAGTTCAACTAAAAGAGTGACCTATGGCTGCAACTAAGCCCGCTTTTAACCCACCGGGTAAACAAGGCGACATGATCTTCAGCGCACTGGTAAAACTGGCTGCGCTGATTGTGCTATTGCTGCTGGGCGGCATTATTGTGTCGCTTATTTTCTCCTCCTGGCCAAGCATCCAGAAGTTTGGTTTCTCTTTCCTGTGGACCAAAGACTGGGACGCGCCTAACGATATTTACGGGGCGTTAGTGCCAATTTACGGCACGCTGGTAACCTCATTTATCGCGCTGCTGATCGCCGTTCCGGTGAGTTTCGGCATTGCCCTGTTTCTGACTGAACTGGCGCCTGGCTGGCTGCGTCGCCCGCTCGGTATCGCCATTGAACTGCTGGCGGCTATCCCCAGTATCGTTTACGGCATGTGGGGGCTGTTCATCTTCGCGCCCTTGTTTGCGAAATATTTCCAGGAGCCGGTCGGCAACGTACTGTCGAACATTCCGTTTGTGGGCGCGCTCTTCTCCGGCCCGGCATTCGGTATCGGTATTCTGGCAGCCGGGGTGATCCTCGCCATCATGATCATTCCGTACATCGCCTCCGTAATGCGCGACGTGTTCGAACAAACGCCGGTGATGATGAAAGAATCGGCATACGGCATCGGCTGCACCACCTGGGAAGTGATCTGGCGCATTGTTCTGCCGTTCACCAAAAATGGGGTCATCGGCGGCGTGATGCTTGGCCTTGGCCGCGCGCTGGGTGAAACCATGGCGGTGACTTTTATCATCGGCAACACCTACCAGCTCGACAGCGCCTCGCTGTATATGCCTGGCAACAGCATTACCTCTGCGCTGGCAAACGAATTTGCGGAAGCCGAATCCGGCCTGCACGTTTCGGCGCTGATGGAGCTGGGGCTGATCCTCTTTGTGATCACCTTTATCGTGCTGGCGATTTCTAAGGTCATGATCATGCGCCTGGCGAAAAACGAGGGGGCACGATAATGGCGACGCTCGAAATGCAAAACACCACGGCTCTGGCGGAATCACGTCGTAAAATGCAGGCCCGTCGTCGTCTCAAGAACCGTATCGCGCTGACGCTCTCGATGGCGACCATGGCGTTCGGTCTGTTCTGGCTGGTCTGGATCCTGTTTTCCACGGTGACGCGCGGTATCGATGGCATGTCGCTGGCGTTATTCACCGAAATGACGCCGCCGCCTAATACGGCGGGTGGGGGCCTGGCAAACGCCCTGGCGGGCAGCGGCCTGTTAATTTTCTGGGCCACCGCAATCGGGACGCCGCTGGGCATTATGGCCGGTATTTATCTGGCGGAGTATGGCCGCAAATCCTGGCTGTCAGAAGTGATCCGTTTCATTAACGATATTCTGCTCTCTGCGCCGTCGATTGTGGTTGGTCTGTTCGTTTACACCATTGTGGTGGCGCAGATGGAGCACTTCTCTGGCTGGGCAGGCGTGATCGCGCTGGCGCTGTTGCAGGTGCCGATTGTCATCCGTACCACGGAGAACATGCTGAAACTGGTGCCGGACAGCCTGCGTGAAGCGGCTTATGCGCTGGGCACGCCTAAGTGGAAGATGATCTCTTCCATTACGTTAAAAGCCTCTGTTTCCGGCATCCTGACCGGCATCCTGCTGGCCGTTGCGCGTATCGCCGGTGAAACCGCGCCGCTGCTGTTTACCGCGCTCTCCAACCAGTTCTGGAGCACGGACATGATGCAGCCTATCGCCAACCTACCGGTGACAATTTTCAAATTTGCCATGAGTCCGTTTGCCGAGTGGCAGGAACTGGCCTGGGCAGGCGTGCTGATTATCACCCTGTGCGTACTGTTGCTGAACATTCTGGCGCGCGTGATCTTCGCGAAGAAGAAACACGGTTAATATTTTGCGGCGGGGCCATGGGCCGCGCCGAATGAGGAAAGAGTAAAATGAGTATGGTTGAGACTGCATCCGGTAAGATCCAGGTTCGTGATTTGAACTTCTATTACGGGAAATTCCATGCCCTGAAAAATATCAGTCTGGATATTGCCAAAAACCAGGTGACGGCGTTTATCGGCCCGTCAGGCTGTGGCAAATCCACCCTGCTGCGTACTTTTAACAAAATGTACTCGCTCTACCCGGAGCAGCGTGCAGAAGGCGAAATCCTGCTGGATGGCGACAATATTCTCACCAATACCCAGGACATCGCGCTGCTGCGCGCCAAAGTCGGTATGGTCTTCCAGAAGCCGACGCCGTTCCCGATGTCGATTTACGACAACATCGCCTTCGGCGTACGCCTGTTTGAAAAGCTCTCCCGCACCGACATGGACGAGCGCGTCCAGTGGGCGCTGACCAAGGCCGCGTTATGGAATGAAACCAAAGATAAACTGCACCAGAGCGGTTATTCACTCTCCGGTGGTCAGCAGCAGCGTTTATGTATCGCCCGCGGCATCGCCATTCGCCCGGAAGTGCTGCTGCTGGATGAGCCCTGCTCAGCGCTGGATCCTATATCCACAGGCCGCATTGAAGAGCTGATCACCGAGTTAAAACAGGATTACACCGTGGTTATCGTGACCCACAACATGCAGCAGGCTGCGCGTTGCTCCGATCACACGGCGTTTATGTACCTTGGCGAGCTTATTGAGTTCAGCAACACCGACGATCTGTTTACCAAGCCGGCTAAGAAACAAACTGAAGATTACATCACGGGTCGCTACGGCTGATTCAGGAGCACGCTATGGATAACCTTAACCTCAATAAACACATTTCCGGCCAGTTCAACGCCGAGCTGGAAAGTATTCGCACTCAGGTCATGACCATGGGTGGAATGGTGGAGCAGCAGCTCTCTGACGCTATCACCGCCATGCACAATCAGGACAGCGAGCTGGCCAAGCGCGTTGTGGCAGGCGACCAGCAGGTCAATATGATGGAAGTCGCAATCGATGAAGCCTGTGTGCGCATCATCGCCAAGCGTCAGCCTACCGCCAGCGACCTGCGTCTGGTAATGGCGATCATCAAAACCATCGCCGAGCTTGAGCGTATTGGCGATGTGGCCGACAAAATTTGCCGTACGGCGCTGGAGAAATTCTCTCAGCAACACCAGCCGCTGCTGGTGAGCCTGGAGTCCCTTGGCCGCCACACGGTGCAGATGCTGCATGATGTGCTGGATGCGTTCGCGCGCATGGATCTCGATGAAGCGATCCGTATTTATCGCGAAGACAAGAAAGTGGATCAGGAATATGAAGGCATTGTGCGCCAGTTGATGACCTACATGATGGAAGATCCGCGCACGATCCCAAGCGTACTGACAGCGCTGTTCTGCGCGCGCTCCATCGAGCGTATCGGCGACCGTTGCCAGAACATTTGCGAATACATTTTCTACTTCGTGAAAGGTCAGGATTTCCGTCACGTGGGCGGCGACGAGCTGGACAAACTGCTCGCCGGCAGCGATCCGAAAGAGTGATCTTTTAAGGCCGGATATCCGGCCTTAATTTCAGAACCTGTAGGCCGGATAAGCGTCAGCGCCATCCGGCATTTTTTAGCGGGTAATATCCCACCCGCGCGCCTTCCACAATTCCGGCAGCTGCGCCAGATCGGTAAAGGTCGTCACCTTCGGGTGGTCAAGGGGCTTATTATGCGGATCGGCGCAGAAGTAGAACACTTCCATGCCCGCCGCGATGCCCGCCTGCGCCCCGGCCGAGGAATCATCCACCAGAATACATTTCGTCGGATCGACGTTCATTGCTTTCGCGGCGTGGTACATCAGCGCCGGATCGGGTTTCCAGCGCTGAATATCGTAGCCGCTGAACAATAAATCCGGGAAATGGTGCAGCATTCCCAGCTTACCCAGCGAATGATTCATTTTGCTTACCGGCCCGTTGGACACCACACACATCGGTACGGTCATCGCGTCCAGCAACGCATTTGCACCCGCAATGACTTCAAGTTCGCTGTCGAACAGACGTGCGACCTCGGCGCGGTAGACAGGTTCGAGATCGGCTTTCGCCAGATCCACGCCGTTTTCGGCGTTAACGATGTCGATAATCTCGTAGAGTTTCACGCCCTTAAAGCGTTTAAATACCTCCTCAAGATCAAGCGTAATGCCAAATTCCCGGAACATATGGACATAAGCCCGGGAACAAATCACTTCACTGTCGACCAGCGTGCCGTCACAGTCGAAAAATACCGCGTCAATTTGGGACATGCCGTTTCCTGTTTTAATGCAATTTTAACGATTACGTGATGCAGATTACGCCGCGCAATCGTTGCCGTATAAGCAAAATCAATGAAAAAAAATGGGTGATACCCATCACCATTGTCGCATTTTGGTATAGGATAGCGACGGATTTTTCCCTCCCATGTTTGGAAATTGATAATGAGCCAACAACACACCACCCAGCCATCAGGCCAGGGGTTGCTCGACCGCGTGTTTAAACTGCGTGAACACGGCACAACGGCACGCACCGAAGTCATCGCCGGGTTCACCACCTTCCTGACGATGGTCTATATCGTTTTTGTTAACCCGCAAATCCTGGGCGCCGCTGGCATGGATACCAGCGCGGTGTTTGTGACCACCTGTCTTATCGCCGCGCTTGGCAGCATTCTGATGGGCGTGTTCGCTAACCTGCCGGTGGCGCTGGCACCGGCAATGGGTCTGAACGCTTTCTTTGCATTTGTGGTGGTGGGCGCCATGGGGCTGCCGTGGCAAATCGGCATGGGCGCGATCTTCTGGGGCGCGATTGGCCTGCTGTTGCTGACCATTTTCCGCGTACGTTACTGGATGATTGCCAATATCCCGGTCAGCCTGCGCGTGGGTATCACCAGCGGCATCGGTTTATTCATCGGCATGATGGGTCTGAAAAACGCCGGTGTGATCGTGGCGAACCCGGAAACCCTCGTCACCATTGGTAATCTGTCGTCGCACAGCGTACTGCTGGGCGTGCTGGGCTTCTTTATCATCGCTATTCTGGCCTCGCGTAATATTCACGCGGCCGTGCTGGTTTCCATTGTGGTCACCACACTGCTGGGCTGGATGCTGGGCGATGTGCATTACGGTGGTATCGTTTCTGCGCCGCCGAGCGTGACCAGTGTGGTCGGTCATGTGGATTTAGCCGGTTCCTTTAATCTGGGCCTCGCGGGCGTGATCTTCTCGTTCATGCTGGTGAACCTGTTCGACTCCTCCGGTACGCTGATTGGCGTGACGGATAAAGCGGGCCTGGCGGATGAAAAAGGTAAATTCCCGCGCATGAAGCAGGCGCTGTTTGTGGATAGCGTGTCGTCTGTGGCAGGCTCATTCATCGGCACCTCCTCCGTGACCGCGTACATTGAATCCTCGTCCGGCGTGTCCGTGGGTGGCCGCACCGGTCTGACCGCGGTAGTGGTAGGTGTGCTGTTCCTGCTGGTGATCTTCCTGTCGCCGCTGGCGGGCATGGTGCCGCCGTATGCCGCCGCAGGCGCGCTGATTTACGTGGGCGTGCTGATGACGTCAAGCCTGGCGCGGGTGAAGTGGGATGATCTGACCGAAGCGGTACCGGCCTTTATCACTGCCGTGATGATGCCGTTCAGCTTCTCGATCACCGAAGGCATCGCGCTGGGCTTTATCTCTTACTGCGTGATGAAAATCGGTACCGGCCGTCTGCGCGAACTCAGCCCATGCGTGGTTGTCGTGGCGCTGCTGTTTGTGCTGAAGATTGCCTTTATCGACGCGCATTAATCCTTGCTCCCTCATCCTGGCAAAATAGCCGGGGTGAGGGCAGACCTTCTCTCAGGCAGGCAAACTGCTGAACCGCATCAGGCGCGCCGCAGGGGCATTCGCCCGCTGTTGAATATCCGGCAGGCTGCTCCAGCCGCTTTTACTGTCAAATGCCCAGATCCGCAGCGTTTCCATCGCCGGTGAGACGGCTACCGACCAGATCAGCACATCCTCCGCATCACACAAGGCTTCCACCGGTGCCGCCAGCGCCGCCCGCAGACGACCTGAGCCCGGCAGCAACTGTAACAGCTCCGGCGAGTCCTGCGTCTGGCTGGCCATCTTTAACACGCTCTGACGCAGCGTGATAAGCTGCGTCTGGGCTTCATTGGGATCGTTCTGGTTACCGATCCACAGCTTTTCATTGTTAGTGAAGATCTGCCGTTCCTGCGCATGGGGGCTGTGCAGACCGCGCGTCGTCCGCTGTAACTCCATATCCAGCCCACAAATACCATCGGTGGTGATCGCCACGCCAACCATATTCCCGGCGTAGGCGAGGGAAAAATGCGGTAACTGCATATCAAAAAATACCGGACGGCCGTTCGGCTGGATGACGATGTCCGGCAGTTCGCTGATGCCGTAAAGCATAAACATCAGTTCAGCGAGTAACGCCCGGGAGGCAAGAAAGCGGTGGCGCTGATGTTCAGGTAATTGACGTGCGGCGTGGTGGCAGGCAGAAGGCAGCCTCGTTGAGGTGAGATGACCGTCGGTCAGGATCCCTCTTGCAAAGTGTGTTGCCATTTTTCGCTCCGTGATAATGGTCTGAAGGATCAGACAACGAGGATAGCTAATGGCCTGTATTGTGCGCAGGTTTGATTAAGGAAAAAAGAGGATTTGAACCGCCGTGCCGGAATTTTACATTTCCTTTAACAGCAGGCCCTGAAAACGAAAAAACCCGCCAGAGGCGGGTTTTAAAATGCTTTGCTTAGAACGGAGAAGCTTACAGGCTTACAACGTTACCAGCTGCCGGGCCTTTAGCGCCGCTTTCGATGGTGAAGGACACTTTCTGACCTTCGTCCAGAGATTTGTAGCCATCGTTCTGGATAGCAGAGAAGTGTACGAACACGTCTTTAGAGCCATCGTCAGGAGTGATGAAGCCGAAACCTTTATCAGCGTTGAACCATTTTACCAGACCAGTCATTTTAGCAGACATAGAAATTACCTTTGATATTGAATTAGTGCCTTTCGGCGCGATGGTGTGCTTGACAGAATTTTTGAAGCGATTAAGAGAAGCTCACGACGAAGGGTATCTTTGGATAACTTCTGGAGGACTACTTTACTAACTGCTTTAAAGGTCTGTGCGTCAAACCAATGAGTCTATTAACGCACAGATCCTTAGTGAGTAGCAATGTTTATTTTAAAGAGATCACTTACCGATGCAGAAACTGGAGAAGATCCGGCCCAGCAGATCGTCGGACGTGAACTCGCCGGTGATCTCGCTTAACGCCAGCTGCGCCAGCCGCAGCTCTTCCGCCAGCAGTTCGCCAGCCCATGCGCCGAGCAGTTGCGCCTTACCCTGTTGCAGATGGTCAGCCGCCAGTTCCAGCGCCTGTAAATGACGACGACGCGCCATAAAGCCGCCTTCCATACGCGTATCAAAGCCCATGCTGGCTTTAAGATGGTGGCGCAGTACATCCACACCCTCGCCGGTGCGCGCGGAGAGGCGCACAAGTGAGTGACCATTCACATCACTGATGCCCAGCGTCTCGCCGGTGATGTCTGCTTTGTTACGCACCACGGTAATAGGTAACTTTGCCGGCAGCCGGGCGATAAAATCGGGCCAGATTTCTGCCGGATCAACTGCGCTGGTGGTGGTGCCGTCCACCATAAACAATACCCGGTCAGCCTGTTCGATCTCCTGCCAGGCGCGCTCGATACCAATACGCTCGACTTCATCGCTGGCTTCGCGCAGACCGGCAGTATCAATGATATGCAGCGGCATCCCGTCGATATGAATATGCTCGCGCAGCACATCACGCGTGGTACCGGCGATATCGGTGACAATCGCCGCCTCACGCCCGGCCAGCGCGTTCAGCAGGCTGGATTTACCGGCATTCGGACGGCCTGCGATCACCACTTTCATCCCTTCCCGCAGCAGGCTGCCCTGACGCGCTTCAGCGCGAACGGCATCCAGATCGCCAATCACCTCGTTAAGCTGCGCTTCGATTTTACCGTCAGAGAGAAAATCAATTTCTTCGTCCGGAAAGTCGATGGCCGCTTCAACGTAAATGCGTAAGTGAGTGAGTGCTTCCACCAGATGATTCACGCGGGCGGAAAACGCGCCCTGCAACGAGTTCAGCGCCGAGCGTGCGGCCTGTTCTGAGCTGGCGTCGATGAGATCGGCAATGGCCTCGGCCTGGGCCAGATCCAGCTTATCGTTGAGGAAGGCGCGTTCAGAGAACTCGCCAGGCCGCGCAATACGCACGCCGGGGATCTTCAGGATGCGTTTTAACAGCAGATCGAGAATAACCGGTCCGCCGTGCCCCTGGAGTTCCAGCACGTCTTCCCCGGTAAAGGAGTTGGGGCCGGGGAACCACAGCGCGATCCCCTGATCCAGCGCGCTGCCATCAACATCCTGAAACGGCAGGTAATCGGCGTAACGCGGCTTCGGCAGCTTGCCCAGTACAACGTCAGCCACTTCCCGCGCTTTAAGGCCAGAGATGCGCAGAATGCCCACGCCACCGCGTCCAGGGGGGGTGGCCTGCGCAACGATAGTGTCGTTATGGCTCATGATTTATCTCTTTAAAACCAATAAAAAAGGCGGTCAATCGACCGCCCTGTCAGAACTTTTCTGTTTGCCGGGTGGCGCTTTGCTTACCCGGCAAACATGACGTCAGGAGCTTTTCTTCTCGCGGCTATGCAGGCCACGTTTCTCCAGACCACGGTAAATCATCTGTTGTTGCAGAATGGTCACCAGGTTGCTGACGATATAGTACAGCACCAGACCAGACGGGAACCACAGGAAGAACACCGTAAAGATGACCGGCATAAAGGTCATGATTTTCTGCTGCATCGGATCGGTAACGGTCGTCGGCGACATCTTCTGAATGAAGAACATGGTCACGCCCATCAGGATCGGCAGAATGTAGTACGGGTCTTGTGCGGACAGGTCATGGATCCACAGCGCGAACGGCGCATGACGCAGTTCAATGGAGCCCATCAGCATGTAGTACAGCGCCAGGAAGATTGGCATCTGGATAAGCAGCGGGAAGCAGCCGCCCAGCGGGTTAACCTTCTCTGCTTTGTACAGCGCCATCATTTCCTGGCTCTGACGTTGCTTGTCATCACCCAGACGCTCACGCATGGCCTGAATTTTAGGCTGCAGCATACGCATCTTCGCCATGGAGGTGTACTGCGCTTTGGTCAGCGGGTACATGATGCCACGAACGATAAAGGTAATAACGATGATGGAGAAGCCCCAGTTACCCAGGAAGCTATGGATCCATTTCAGCAGTTTGAACAGCGGCTGAGAGATGAACCACAACCAGCCGTAATCCACGGTCAGATCAAGGTGCGGCGCAACAGCAGCCATTTTGTCCTGAATTTCCGGACCCACCCACAGGGTGCTGCTCAGCGCACCGGTTTGACCCGGCTGAACCAGAACCGGCGCAGACTTATAGCCGATAGCGGCAACGCCATTGCCCAGGTTGTTGGTGTAGAAATTGTTTGCCACGTCGTTACGCGGAACCCACGCGGTTGCGAAGTACTGTTGCAGCATCGCAACCCAGCCGCCGTTTGCGGTGACGTTCAGGTTTTCGTTGTCGGCAATAGTATCGAATTTATATTTTTCGTACTTCTCATCTGGCGTGGAGTACGCCGCGCCACGGAAGGTATGCAGCGCAAAGTTGCTGCTTCCGGTGTCACGATGAGCCGGCAGATTGATGGATTGCTTCAGCTGGCCGAAGGTTGCCACTTCCAGCGGTTTCGCGCTGCTGTTCTGCACGTTGTAGCCAACGTTCACCGCATACTCACCGCGTTTCAGCGTAAAGGTTTTGGTGAAGGTGTTGCCTGCCGCGTCGGTATAGGTCATTGGGATCGCCAGTTCGTTCTGGCCATCCGCCAGCACAAAGGCGTCACTGGTGACGTTATACAGCGGACGTGCGCCGTTAGCCGGATTATCCGGGCCATCACGACCTGTCAGGCCGCTTTGTGCCTGATAGATGAACTCCGGGGTGGTTTCCAGCAACTGGAACGGCTCAGAAGAACCCAGTTCTTTCGGATAACCTAACAGCTGCGCTTGTTCAACATCACCACCACGGGTGTTGATGGTAAGAGACAGCACATCGGTCTTAACGGTAATCAGTTTTCCCTGGCCACTGGCTGGTACGCCCTGGTCTGCGGCGCTACCCGCTGCGGTGGTCGTAGTCTGCGTGGTCTGCTGCGCCTGAGGCTGAGGATTTTTATCCTGCTCCCAGGCTTGCCAGATCATGAAAGACACGAACAACAAAGCGATGACAAGAAGATTGCGTTGCGAATCCATCGTTAGTGTTCTCTGGTATTAAAAGGTCCTGGCGGGACGGGGTCGTCGCCACCCGGGTGTAAAGGGTGGCATTTTAATACGCGTTTCACCGTCAACCAACTGCCTTTTATCACTCCAAACCTGCGCAATGCCTCAATTCCGTAGGCCGAACAGGTTGGAGTGAAACGGCAATGTGGCCCGAGTAGCGGACTAATCAGGCGTTGATAAACCCTAATAAGGGCTATCAGGAGCCTTGAGCCAGGCGACAGTGGCGGCGCCATAATTTTTCCAACGCTTCCGAGAGAGCACGGTTATCGAGGTCAGCAACCCCCTTTTTCGCCACCACCACGAAATCCATTGCTGGGAGTTCATGCTGACGTAAACGGAAGCTTTCGCGCGTCAGGCGTTTGATCCTGTTGCGTTCATGCGCACGTTTAACATTTTTCTTGGCGACGGTAAGACCGATACGGGGATGCCCCAGCGAATTCAGGCGGCCGAGGATGGTGATTTGCGGCGTGCCAGCCCGTTGTGGCTGCTGGAAGACGAATGTGAAATGATTGGGAGTTAACAAGCGTAACTCCCTGGGAAATGCGAGCTTAACCACGCAGGGTTAGCTTTATTACTTGGAAACGGTCAGACGAGCACGGCCTTTAGCACGACGACGTGCCAGAACCTGACGACCATTTTTAGTAGCCATACGAGCGCGGAAGCCGTGAGAGCGGTTGCGCTTCAGTACAGACGGTTGAAAAGTGCGTTTCATGGCGATTTCTACCTAAACTTGAATGATTTCACTGACTTTTGCGCCTGCTCGTTTGGCAAGGCCAACTGCGTACGCTTCAGTGTTGGTGAATAAAGAGGCCGGATTGTAATAATTGTACACTCCGGAGTCAATTCTCTTTCCTTATATCCCGCGTATTTTCGCATGATTCTGTCTGTAAAATGAACAGCCTTAAACGACAAAAATCATACGCTGCGCGCCGGGTGGAGGATTATACGGGCTGGCGACGAAAGCGCAAGGATCCTCAAGGATCTTCCTGAGATCAATTAAGCAAAATTTTGGCGTTGCTCAGCATATTTTCCAATATGCAGGCTAAATCCTGCCGCACCCTGCCAGGATCGTTTACACTTACCCGGTTCGGATCGACCTGTGGATAAATGGTGAAGAATCTGTGAGAAACACAAGATCTCTTCGGCTGTTTACGTTATGATCCGCGGTCCCGATCGCGATCCTCGATCGTAAAAAGGGACAAATCGCAAATAGCGGTTCGCACGTCACCCTTCAGGGGTCTTTCAGAGACCTTTTCGACGTGTGTCAACAATCATGAATATTCAGCCTTTGTCATTTTATCGACTTTGTTCGAGTGGAGTCCGCCGTGTCACTTTCGCTTTGGCAGCAGTGTCTTGCCCGATTGCAGGATGAGTTACCAGCCACAGAATTTAGTATGTGGATCCGCCCATTGCAGGCGGAACTGAGTGATAACACGCTGGCTTTGTATGCGCCAAACCGTTTTGTGCTCGATTGGGTAAGGGATAAATACCTTAATAACATCAACGGGCTGCTCAATGATTTCTGCGGTACTGATGTCCCCCAGCTGCGTTTTGAAGTGGGAACCAAACCGGTCACGCAGACCGTCAGGGAGACGGTGAACGTCGCCGCGCCCGCGCAGGTGGCGGCGGTGCATACCCCGCGCCCCGCGCCCGCACGCTCAGGCTGGGATAACGTCCCGGCTCCCGCGGAGCCAACCTATCGCTCCAACGTTAACGTCAAACACACCTTTGATAACTTCGTTGAGGGTAAATCCAACCAGCTGGCCCGCGCTGCGGCCCGTCAGGTGGCGGATAACCCAGGCGGCGCGTATAACCCGCTCTTCCTTTATGGGGGAACAGGTCTGGGTAAAACGCACCTGCTGCACGCGGTAGGCAACGGCATCGTGGCGCGTAAGCCGAACGCCAAAGTGGTGTATATGCACTCCGAGCGTTTTGTTCAGGACATGGTAAAAGCCCTGCAAAACAACGCGATCGAAGAGTTTAAACGCTACTACCGCTCCGTTGACGCCCTGCTGATCGATGACATCCAGTTCTTTGCTAATAAAGAACGATCCCAGGAAGAGTTTTTCCACACCTTCAACGCTTTGCTGGAAGGTAATCAACAGATCATTCTCACCTCGGATCGTTATCCCAAAGAGATCAACGGTGTCGAGGATCGTCTGAAATCCCGCTTCGGCTGGGGGTTGACCGTCGCGATCGAACCGCCGGAATTAGAAACCCGTGTGGCGATCCTGATGAAGAAGGCCGACGAAAACGATATTCGTCTGCCGGGTGAAGTGGCGTTCTTTATCGCCAAGCGTCTGCGCTCAAACGTACGTGAGCTGGAAGGCGCGCTGAACCGCGTCATTGCCAACGCCAACTTTACCGGTCGCGCCATTACTATTGATTTCGTGCGGGAAGCCCTGCGCGATCTGCTGGCGTTACAGGAAAAACTGGTCACCATCGACAACATTCAGAAAACGGTGGCGGAGTATTACAAAATTAAAGTGGCGGATTTGCTGTCCAAACGCCGCTCCCGCTCGGTAGCGCGTCCACGCCAGATGGCGATGGCGCTGGCGAAAGAGCTCACCAACCACAGCCTGCCGGAAATCGGCGATGCCTTTGGTGGCCGCGACCACACTACCGTGCTGCATGCCTGCCGTAAGATCGAGCAGTTGCGTGAAGAAAGTCATGATATCAAAGAAGACTTTTCCAATTTAATCAGAACATTATCTTCGTGATGCGATGAAAGTGACGCTATGAAATTTACCGTTGAACGTGAACATTTACTCAAGCCGCTCCAGCAGGTCAGCGGCCCGCTGGGTGGTCGTCCTACGCTGCCTATTCTGGGTAACCTGTTGTTGCAGGTTGCTGACGGCGCATTGTCGCTGACCGGTACCGATCTGGAAATGGAAATGGTGGCCCGCGTCGCGCTGCTGCAGCCGCACGAACCCGGTGCGACCACCGTTCCGGCGCGCAAATTCTTTGATATTTGCCGTGGCCTGCCGGAAGGCGCCGAGATCGCCGTACAGCTGGAGGGCGACCGTATGCTGGTACGCTCCGGGCGCAGCCGTTTCTCGCTGTCGACCCTGCCGGCGGCAGACTTCCCGAATCTGGACGACTGGCAGAGCGAAGTGGAATTCACCCTGCCGCAGGCGACCATGAAGCGCCTGATCGAAGCGACCCAGTTTTCCATGGCGCATCAGGACGTGCGTTATTACTTAAACGGTATGCTGTTTGAAACCGAAGGCGAAGAGCTGCGCACCGTGGCGACTGATGGTCACCGCCTGGCAGTCTGTTCCATGCCGGTCGGGCAGTCGCTGCCCAACCATTCGGTGATCGTGCCGCGTAAAGGCGTGATCGAGCTGATGCGTATGCTGGACGGCGGTGATTCGCCGCTGCGCATCCAAATCGGCAGCAACAATATTCGCGCACACGTCGGCGATTTTATCTTCACATCCAAGCTGGTTGATGGCCGTTTCCCGGATTATCGCCGCGTATTGCCGAAGAACCCGGACAAGCATCTTGAAGCAGGCTGCGACATCCTGAAGCAGGCCTTTGCCCGCGCGGCGATCCTCTCCAACGAGAAATTCCGCGGTGTACGTCTTTATGTGAGCCAGAACCAGATCAAAATCACCGCCAATAACCCTGAGCAGGAAGAGGCGGAAGAGATCCTCGACGTCACTTACGGCGGCACGGATATGGAAATCGGCTTTAACGTCAGTTACGTGCTGGATGTGCTGAACGCGCTGAAGTGCGAAAACGTCCGCATTATGCTGACGGATTCGGTTTCCAGCGTGCAGATTGAAGATGCAGCCAGCCAAAGCGCGGCCTACGTTGTCATGCCAATGAGATTGTAATGTCGCTCACCCGCTTGTTGATCCGCGACTTTCGCAACATCGAGAGCGCGGATCTCGCTTTATCCCCCGGCTTTAACTTCCTGGTTGGCGCGAACGGCAGCGGCAAAACCAGCGTGCTGGAGGCGATCTACACCCTCGGTCATGGCCGGGCGTTTCGCAGTCTGCAAATTGGCCGCGTCATTCGCCATGAGCAGGAGTCGTTTATTCTGCACGGGCGTCTGCAGGGCGAGGAGCGCGAAACCTTAATCGGCCTGACCAAAGACAAGCTCGGCGATAGCACAGTGCGTATCGACGGCACCGACGGCCACAAAGTCGCTGAGCTGGCGCTGCTGATGCCGATGCAACTGATTACGCCCGAGGGGTTTACTTTACTCAACGGCGGCCCCAAATACAGAAGAGCATTCATCGACTGGGGATGCTTTCACAATGAAGCCGGATTCTTTAACGCCTGGAGCAACCTGAAGCGTCTGCTGAAACAACGCAACGCCGCGCTGCGCCAGGTGAGTCACTATGCGCAGTTGCGCCCGTGGGATAAGGAGTTGATCCCGCTGGCGGAACAAATCAGTCAATGGCGCGCCGAATACAGCGCCGCCATCGCTGAAGATATGGCGGATACCTGCAAACAGTTTCTACCCGAATTCACCCTGAGCTTCTCTTTCCAGCGCGGCTGGGAAAAAGAGACCGACTATGGCGAGGTGCTGGAGCGTAGCTTCGAGCGCGATCGCATGCTGACCTACACCGCGCACGGCCCGCACAAGGCGGATTTCCGCATTCGTGCCGACGGCGCGCCGGTGGAAGATACGCTCTCACGCGGGCAGTTAAAACTGCTGATGTGTGCGTTGCGTCTGGCGCAGGGCGAGTTCTTAACCCGTGAAAGCGGGCGACGCTGTTTATACCTGATAGATGATTTTGCCTCAGAGCTTGATGACGCACGGCGCGGACTGCTTGCCAGCCGCTTAAAAGCCACGCAGTCACAGGTCTTTGTCAGCGCCATCAGCGCTGAACACGTTCTGGACATGTCGGACAAAAATTCGAAGATGTTCACCGTGGAAAAGGGTAAAATAACGGATTAACCCAAGACTAAATGAGCGAGAAACGTTGATGTCGAATTCTTATGACTCCTCCAGTATCAAAGTCCTCAAAGGGCTGGATGCGGTGCGTAAGCGCCCGGGTATGTATATCGGCGATACGGATGACGGCACCGGCCTGCACCATATGGTATTCGAGGTTGTGGATAACGCTATCGACGAAGCGCTCGCGGGTCACTGTAAAGATATTGTGGTGACGATCCACGCCGATAACTCTGTCTCCGTAACGGACGATGGCCGTGGCATCCCGACCGGTATTCACCCGGAAGAGGGCGTGTCGGCGGCGGAAGTTATCATGACCGTACTGCACGCAGGCGGTAAATTTGATGATAACTCCTATAAAGTGTCCGGTGGTCTGCACGGTGTGGGCGTATCAGTGGTTAACGCCCTGTCGCAAAAACTGGAGCTGCTGATCCGTCGTGAAGGCAAAATCCACCAGCAGACTTACGTGCACGGCGTGCCGCAGGCACCGCTGGCCGTCACCGGTGAAACCGACGCTACCGGTACGCAGGTGCGTTTCTGGCCGAGCCATGAAACCTTCACCAACGTCGTTGAATTTGAATATGACATCCTGGCCAAGCGTCTGCGCGAGCTGTCGTTCCTGAACTCCGGCGTCTCCATTCGCCTGATCGACAAGCGTGACGGTAAAGAAGACCACTTCCATTATGAAGGCGGCATCAAGGCGTTTGTTGAATACCTCAACAAAAACAAAACGCCGATCCACCCTAATGTCTTCTATTTCTCCACCGAAAAAGATGGTATCGGCGTTGAAGTGGCATTGCAGTGGAACGATGGTTTCCAGGAAAACATCTACTGCTTTACTAACAACATCCCGCAGCGGGATGGCGGTACGCACCTGGCTGGCTTCCGTGCGGCAATGACCCGTACCCTGAACGCCTACATGGACAAAGAAGGCTACAGCAAAAAAGCGAAAGTCAGCGCCACCGGCGACGATGCGCGTGAAGGCCTGATTGCTGTGGTATCGGTGAAAGTGCCGGATCCGAAATTCTCCTCCCAGACCAAAGACAAACTGGTTTCTTCCGAGGTGAAATCGGCGGTTGAGCAGCAGATGAACGAACTGCTGTCAGAATACCTGCTGGAAAACCCGAACGACGCGAAAATCGTCGTCGGTAAAATCATTGATGCGGCGCGCGCCCGTGAGGCTGCCCGTCGCGCCCGTGAAATGACCCGTCGTAAAGGCGCGCTGGATCTGGCCGGTCTGCCGGGCAAACTGGCGGATTGCCAGGAGCGCGACCCGGCTCACTCCGAACTGTACCTGGTGGAAGGGGACTCTGCGGGCGGCTCTGCCAAGCAGGGACGTAACCGTAAGAACCAGGCGATCCTGCCGCTGAAGGGTAAAATCCTTAACGTTGAGAAAGCGCGTTTCGACAAGATGCTCGCCTCGCAGGAAGTGGCAACGCTTATCACCGCTCTCGGCTGCGGCATTGGCCGTGACGAGTACAACCCGGACAAACTGCGCTATCACAGCATCATCATCATGACCGATGCGGACGTCGATGGCTCGCACATCCGTACGCTGCTGTTGACCTTCTTCTACCGTCAGATGCCGGAAATCGTTGAGCGCGGCCACGTCTACATTGCGCAGCCGCCGCTGTACAAAGTGAAGAAAGGCAAGCAGGAACAGTACATCAAAGACGACGAAGCGATGGATCAGTATCAGATCGCTATCGCTCTCGACGGCGCCACGCTGCACACCAACGCCAGCGCTCCGGCTCTGGCTGGCGAGCCGCTGGAAAAACTGGTGGCTGAATTCAACGGCGCGCAGAAAATGATTGGCCGCATGGAGCGTCGCTACCCGCGCGCGCTGCTGAAAGAGCTGATCTATCAGCCGACGCTGACGGAAGACGATCTCACCGACGAAGCGAAAGTGACGGGCTGGGTGACGCAGCTTATCAACACGCTCAATGAAAACGAAATGCACGGCAGCACCTGGAACGTCGCGGTGCGCGAGAACGCCGAGCTGAAACTGTTCGAGCCGGTCGTGCGCGTACGTACTCACGGTGTGGATACCGATTATCCGCTGGAGCAGGAGTTCATTGTCGGTGGCGAATACCGCCGTCTGTGCGCGCTGGGTGAGAAACTGCGCGGTCTGATCGAAGAAGACGCCTTTATCGAGCGTGGCGAACGTCGCCAGCCGGTGGCCAGCTTCGAGCAGGCGCTGGACTGGCTGGTGAAAGAGTCCCGTCGTGGTCTGTCTATCCAGCGTTATAAAGGGCTGGGCGAGATGAACCCGGAGCAGCTGTGGGAAACCACCATGGATCCGGACAGCCGCCGTATGCTGCGCGTCACGGTGAAAGATGCTATTGCCGCCGATCAGCTGTTCACGACCTTAATGGGCGACGCCGTTGAACCGCGCCGCGCCTTTATCGAAGAGAACGCCCTGAAAGCCGCGAACATCGATATCTAAGCCGTTTGTCCCAGGTGGCGCGTTGCTTACCGGGGCTACAGCAGCATCAGGCCCGGTAAGCGTCAGCGCCACCGGGCTTTTTTTTGGCCGCAAAAGGAGGATCCTCTCCCCGGACTCCATCCCCCTTTCTTACCGTGTTTTTTCGGCAGAATCGCGTTAGCATGCGTTAAGACTCATTTACTGCGGGGAACTCATGGCTATCAAACTCATTGCAATCGACATGGACGGTACATTGCTGCTGCCGGACCATACCATTTCACCTGCGGTTAAAAATGCCATTGCCGCGGCGCGTGAAAAGGGCGTTAACGTTGTGCTGACCACCGGGCGTCCTTATGCCGGGGTACACAACTACCTGAGAGAGCTGCACATGGATAAGCCGGGTGATTACTGCATCACCTACAACGGCGCGCTGGTGCAGAAAGCGAGCGATGGCAGCACAGTGGCGCAGACCACCCTGAGCTACGACGATTACCGCTATCTGGAACAGCTGTCCCGCGAAGTGGGCTCACACTTCCACGCGCTGGATCGCAATACGCTCTACACCGCCAACCGTGACATCAGCTACTACACGGTGCACGAATCCTACGTGGCCACCATCCCGCTGGTGTTCTGCGAAGCGGAAAAAATGGACCCGGCGATCCAGTTGCTGAAAGTGATGATGATCGACGAGCCGGCCATTCTGGATAAAGCCATTGCGCGTATTCCGGCAGAAGTGAAAGAGAAATACACCGTGCTGAAAAGTGCGCCGTACTTCCTCGAAATCCTCGATAAACGCGTCAATAAAGGCACCGGTGTGAAATCGCTGGCCGATACGCTGGGCATTACGCCTGACGAGATCATGACCCTCGGCGATCAGGAAAACGACATCGCGATGATCGAATACGCCGGTCTTGGCGTGGCAATGGATAACGCCATTGATTCGGTGAAAGAGGTCGCGGATTTCGTCACCAAATCCAATCTGGAAGACGGCGTCGCTTACGCTATCGAAAAATTCGTCCTGAACTGATCGGCCTGAAGACGCAAAACGACATGAAACAGATCACCTTTGCCGCACAACACCATCAGCTGACCAATACCCGGACCTGGACGCCGGACAGCCAGTGGCTGGTCTACGACGTGCGGCCTTCGGGCGCCTCTTTTACCGGGCGCACCATTGAGCGCGTCAATATACACACCGGTGCGGTTGAGGTGATTTATACCGCCCCTGAGGGGGCGCATGTCGGCGTGGTGACGGTGCATCCGGCGGCGGAAAAATATGTCTTTATCCATGGGCCGGAAAACCCCGACGCAGAGTGGCAGTACGATTTTCACCACCGGCGCGGCGTGGTGACGCATGCGGGTAACACCCAAAATCTGGACGCGATGGACATCACCGCGCCCTTCACCCCGGGCGCGCTGCGCGGCGGCAGCCATGTTCACGTTTATAGCCCGAACGGTGAGTACGTCAGCTTTACCTATAACGATCATGTCATACATACGCTCTCCCCGGCGCTGGATTTGCGCAACGTTGGCGTGGCAGCGCCCTTTGGTCCGGTGGAACCGCCGCGCACGCATCCGCGGGAATACTGCGGCAGCCACTGGTGCGTGCTGGTCAGTAAAACAACCGCCACACCGCAGCCCGGCAGCGATGACATCAACCGGGCTTATGAAGAAGGCTGGGTGGGGAACGACGCGCTGGCGTTTATCGGCGATACGCTGTCCCTTCGCGGGGAGAAGGTGCCGGAGCTGTTTATCGTCACCTTGCCGCGCACAGAGGCGGCCTGGAAGCAGGCGGGCGATCGACCTTTAGCCGGAACGCCCGATACGCTGCCCGCGCCGCCCGCAGGCGTACTGCAAAAACGTCTGACCTTTACTCATGAACGGGCTTTCCCGGGACTGGTGAACACTCCGCGCCACTGGGTGCGCAGCAATCCGCAGGCAACTTCCATTGCGTTTCTGATGCGTGATGAGCGGGGTATTGTTCAGTTATGGCTGATATCGCCGGAGGGCGGGGAACCGCGCCAGCTGACGCACAATGCCAGTGATATTCAGTCGGCGTTTAACTGGCATCCGGCAGGTAATGCGCTGGGCTTTGTGCTGGAAAACCGCATCGCGATGTGCGACGCGCAATGCGGCGACATCACTTTTTTGACTACCGATCACGAAAATATCCCGGCCGCAGACGCGGTGGTCTTTTCGCCGGACGGGCGGCATATCGCCTGGATGGAGGAGACGCAGGGATACCGTCAACTGTGGTTAACGGCCACCGGATTGTAAATCAGGGCGCGACGGCGGGCGGGATCACCGAATTGGTCGCCAGATTCGCCTGCTCGCTTTTCTCGACGCGCGAGCGAAGTGAATTATCTTTGCGGAATAAATCCCAGGGCAGCAGCAGCGTATCCATCACCGCCGTAAAAGGCATATCCAGCGCCACCAGCGATTTCATGCCGATGCTGGTGTCATCGTCGCCGAGCATTTTTGTGCTGGCGCTGGTGCCGGGGTAAAGCCCCTCTTTGCCGCCGGTATGGGACATCACGCTGGAGCAACCGCCGATCGACATCATCCCGCTTACGACAGCCAGTATTAGAAGAATGTTTTTCATAACGATTTGATCATAGTGAGTGGCCGTACACGCTTATAGCGATCCTGAACGTAAAAGAGTAGTGATGGAGCGCCACACTGTGGCGGTCATCGCAATTTAACAATTTATGCTGTAACCCAGTCTATGCAATGACTGCGAAAGTGCAAAAAAAAGTCAGATAAACACCCTTGAAAAGAAAATGACTGCACCCATTTTAGGTAATGTCCCGGAAAGAACACGCCTGCGGGGTGTTCGGGGGCCGACAAGCCTGTCCATGGTGGAAGGCTGAAAATTCTCGCTGATTTCAGGAGCTTATTTATGCGTAACTTCGATCTTTCTCCGCTTTACCGTTCTGCTATTGGTTTCGATCGCCTGTTCAACCTGTTAGAAAATAATCAGACCCAAAGCAACGGCGGTTACCCTCCGTATAACGTTGAACTGGTTGACGAAAATCACTACCGCATCGCCATTGCCGTCGCCGGCTTTGCAGAAAGCGAGCTGGAGATCACCGCTCAGGACAATATGCTGGTGGTGAAAGGCGCTCATGCCGCTGAGCAAAAAGAGCGTACTTATCTCTATCAGGGCATCGCCGAACGCAATTTCGAGCGTAAATTCCAGTTAGCCGAAAATATCCACGTACGTGGCGCTAACCTGGTTAACGGCCTGCTGTATATCGATCTGGAACGTGTCATTCCGGAAGCGAACAAACCGCGCCGTATCGAAATCAACTAATTGCCAGGGCACGCCCGGGCGTGCCCGAATCACCTTGCTCGCCGTCAGGGAGCAAATGCCTGTCTTCATACAGGCAGATATTTACTCGCTTCTCAGAAGGAGAAAACCATGCGTAACTACGATTTATCCCCACTTCTGCGTCAATGGATCGGTTTTGACAAACTGGCTAATGCGCTGCAAAACACGGCTGAAGGGCAGTCTTTCCCGCCGTACAACATCGAAAAAAGCGACGATAACCACTACCGCATCACGCTGGCGCTGGCCGGTTTCCGTCAGGACGATTTAGAGATCCAGCTTGAAGGTCAGCGTCTGACCATTAAAGGCACGCCGGAAAAACCGGCCAGCGAGCCGAAATGGCTGCATCAGGGTCTGGTCATCCAGCCGTTCAGCCTGGGCTTCACCCTGGCCGAACATATGGAAGTGGCTAACGCGACCTTCAACAACGGCCTGTTGCACATCGATCTGACCCGCAACGTGCCGGAAGCCATCGCGCCGCAGCGTATCGCCATCAGCGAACGCCCTGCGCTGAACAGCTAAGTCTTTATCACCTCTGATCTTCTGGCCGGGCCAGCGCCATGCTGACCCGGCCTGCTTGTTTCTGCTTACTCCCTTTTGTGCGCCACCACCCATACAGCCGCGCTGCGCTCTGCGAAAATCCCTGTAAATAATAGTGTTATTCACAAGGATCCCTTTATGAGTGAGATAGCGTTAACGGTCAGTATTCTGGCGCTGGTTGCTGTCGTGGGTTTGTGGATCGGCAATATCAAAATCCGCGGTGTGGGCTTTGGTATTGGCGGCGTGCTGTTTGGCGGCATTATCGTCGGGCACTTCGTCGATCAGGCCGGGATTGGCCTCAGCAGCGACATGCTGCACGTGATGCAGGAGTTCGGCCTGATCCTGTTCGTTTACACCATCGGCATTCAGGTCGGGCCGGGTTTTTTCGCCTCGCTGCGCGTATCAGGATTACGCCTCAATCTGTTCGCCGTGCTGATCGTCATTATGGGCGGGCTGGTCACCACGCTGCTGCATAAACTCTTTGCTATCCCTTTACCCGTAGTGCTGGGGATTTTCTCCGGCGCGGTCACCAACACCCCTGCGCTGGGAGCGGGGCAGCAAATTCTGCGTGATTTAGGCACGCCGGGGGATGTCGTCGATCAGATGGGTATGAGCTATGCGATGGCCTATCCATTCGGCATCTGCGGCATTCTGCTGACCATGTGGCTGATGCGGCGGCTGTTCCGCGTCAATATCGACCAGGAAGCGCAGCAGCACGAGCACAGCGCCGGGAACGGCCATCCGCAGCTTAAAACCATTAATATCCGCGTGGAAAATCCGAACCTGAACCGCATGGCGATCCAGGATGTGCCGGTGCTCAACAGCGACAGGATCATCTGCTCCCGCCTGAAACGCGATGACACCCTGATGGTGCCGTCGCCGTCCACAATCATCAGGCACGGCGATCTGCTGCATCTGGTGGGTCAGGAAGCGGATCTGCGCAGCGCGCTGGTGGTCATCGGTCAGGAGGTGGATACCTCGCTGTCCACACGCGGCACCGATCTGCACGTCGAGCGCGTGGTGGTGACCAACGAAAAAGTGCTCGGCAAAAAAATCCGCGATCTGCACCTTAAACAGCGCTACGACGTGGTGATCTCGCGCCTTAATCGCGCCGGGGTGGAGCTGGTGGCGAGCAGCCACGCCAGCCTGCAATTTGGCGATATTCTCAACCTGGTGGGGCGGCAAGCGTCTATTGACGCGGTGGCCGCCGAAGTGGGAAACGCGCAGCAAAAACTCCAGCAGGTGCAGATGCTGCCGGTGTTTATCGGCATCGGGCTTGGCGTATTGTTAGGCTCTCTGCCGCTGTATGTGCCGGGATTTCCGGTGGCGTTAAAGCTTGGGCTGGCAGGCGGACCGCTGATTATGGC
The DNA here is from genome assembly GCF_001888805.2 of Enterobacter sp. SA187. Classification (NCBI taxonomy): domain Bacteria; kingdom Pseudomonadati; phylum Pseudomonadota; class Gammaproteobacteria; order Enterobacterales; family Enterobacteriaceae; genus Enterobacter; species Enterobacter sp. SA187. The sequence continues at coordinate 1,100,806 of NZ_CP019113.1, read as the reverse complement.
GCTCATTCTCGGGCGAATCGGCAGTATCGGTAAGCTGTACTGGTTTATGCCGCCCGGCGCCAACCTCGCGCTGCGCGAACTGGGTATTGTGCTCTTTCTGGCGGTGGTCGGCTTAAAATCCGGCGGCGATTTTATCGACACGCTGATCAATGGCGACGGCCTTAACTGGATGGGCTACGGCATCCTTATTACCGCCGTGCCGCTGATCGCCGTCGGCCTGCTGGCGCGTATCTTCACCAAAATGAACTACCTGACGCTGTGCGGCATGCTGGCCGGTTCAATGACCGATCCCCCGGCGCTGGCCTTCGCCAGTGGTCTGCACGCCACCAGCGGCGCGGCGGCGCTCTCCTATGCCACCGTCTACCCGCTGGTGATGTTTCTGCGCATCATCACCCCGCAGCTGCTGGCGGTACTGTTCTGGGGGATAGGTTAAGCGTCAGCGGCCACGCCGCAGGTGGTAATCCACCTGATAATCGCTGGCATTGCGGTACATGATGGAATAATTAAGAAACACGCCGCTGTCGCTGTAGGACAGCGACGTGATCCGCAATAACGGCGTATCGCGAGCTACCTTCAGTAGTCTCGACATCTCCCCGTCCGCCAGCACCGGCGTCAGGCTCTCATAATTCCCGCTAATATCTATCCCGCAGTTTTTTTCGATGTAGTCGAATTTCGATCCCTCCAGATGCACCAGCGCCAGGTCGTGAAACAGCTTCACCGGCATATAGCTGTCTTCCAGCAGCAACGGCGCGCCATCCACATAGCGTAACCGGCGTGAATAGTAGATGCGTTCATTGATTTGCAGACGTAGCTGACTGGCAATCGCGGGTGGGGCGGGCATCACTTCGAATTCAAGCACCTCGCTCATCACGCTGCGCCCCTGCGCTTTCATAATTTCGCAAAAGCCGGTGAGATTGCGGGTTTCGTGGTGCACATCTTTTTTCAGCAGACGGGTGCCGCTGCCGTGCCGCCGTTCAATCAGCCCCTGTTCGACAAGTACAGCCAGCGCTCTGCGCATGGTCATGCGCGACACGCCATACTCCTGCGCCAGCGTTTTCTCGCCGGGCAGCACGCTTCCCGTCTGCATCTCTTTTTCATTCAGCCGGGCACGTAATGTTTCCGCCAGCGATTTATAGATCACTTTTAGACCTCTTTTTTGTCATTTTCATTCCCTGCCCGTCAGTCACCAGGCGTCCCTGTTCTGCTATCACTACCGCATTATTTATGACATGTCTGCTTATTTCCGAAAATATAGACAGGTGCACCGAAATAAAATCCTGTGCAGCATCACAAAATAATTATTTATTAAATAAGCGCCGTGTCTGCCCTGCTTTATGATTATTGCAGTTATCCATTATCAGCCCTTCCGGAAGTTATATGCAATATTTATAAGGATTATGAAAATGCTGAGTCAAATACAACGCTTTGGTGGCGCTATGTTCACCCCGGTATTGCTATTTCCATTTGCAGGGATCGTCGTCGGTTTAGCAATATTATTGCAGAATCCGCTTTTTGTAGGCGAAGCATTAACATCGCCTGATTCACTCTTTGCACAAGTGATTAATATCATTGAAGAAGGTGGCTGGACAGTATTCAGAAATATGCCGTTGGTTTTTGCTGTGGGATTACCTGTTGGCCTCGCAAATAAAGCGCAGGCGCGGGCGTGTTTAGCCGTACTGATTAGCTTTATGACATGGAATTATTTTATTAATGCCATGGGTGTAGCCTGGGGCGCTTTTTTCGGCGTTGACTTTAGTATTGATGCTGTTGCCGGAAGCGGTTTAACCACTATTGCCGGAATTAAAACGCTGGATACCAGTATTATTGGCGGAATTGTCATTGCCGGTATTGTAACGGCGATACATAACCGCTATTTCGATAAACCCATGCCAGTATTTTTAGGTGTTTTTCAGGGCACCTCTTTCGTGGTTATCCTGGCGTTTTTAATGATGCTGCCCTGCGCATGGTTAACACTCTGGGGCTGGCCGAAAGTGCAGTTTGGGATTGAATCATTGCAGGCTTTTTTACGCAGCGCCGGGGCGGCGGGCGTCTGGGTGTATACCTTCCTGGAACGCATTCTGATCCCAACCGGATTACACCATTTTATTTACGGCCCCTTTATGTTCGGCCCGGCGGCGGTAGAAGGCGGTATTCAGGTGTACTGGGCCAACCATTTGCTGGAATTCAGCCAGACCACTACGCCGCTGAAAACGCTCTTTCCGGAAGGCGGATTCGGCTTATTCGGTAATTCAAAGGTGTTCGCCTCGCCTGGGATTGCGCTGGCGATCTACTACACCGCCGCCGTACATAATCGCAAAAAAATCGCCGGTCTGCTGATCCCGGCAGTATTAACGGCGGTGCTGGTGGGCATCACCGAACCCCTGGAATTCACTTTTCTGTTTATCTCGCCGGTGCTTTTCGCCATCCATGCGGTGCTGGCGGCGACCATGGCGACGTTGATGTATATGGGCGGCGTGGTGGGAAACCTGGGCGGCGGCTTCCTTGACACCATGCTGCCCCAGAACTGGATCCCGATGTTTAACAATCATGCCCCGATGATATTCACGCAGCTCGGCATCGGGTTGAGTTTTACCGCGATCTACTTTGTGGTGTTTCGCACGCTGATTTTGCGCTTCAACCTGAAAACGCCGGGACGCGACGACGCGGAAATTAAGCTGTACAGCAAAGCGGATTACAAAGCGTTGCAGGCGCAAACCCCGACGGCAGAGAAAAATCCGGCCGCGGCTTACCTCGCGGCCCTCGGCGGCGCGGGCAATATTGCAACGCTTAACAACTGCGCCACGCGTCTGCGCATCACGCTGGTCGACATGGCGAAAACGCACAGCGACGACGTTTTCAAAGCCCTCGGCGCGCACGGCGTGGTGCGCAGCGGCAACGGTATTCAGGTGATCATCGGTCTGCACGTTCCCCAGTTGCGCGATCAGCTGGAAAGCCTGATGAGAGTCCCTTTATCAAACCAACCTTCCCCCATGACAGAGGTCATATCATGAAAAAATTCTCGGTTGTTATTGCCGGCGGCGGCAGCACCTTTACGCCAGGTATCGTGTTGATGTTACTCGCTAATCAACATCGCCTGCCGTTACGGGCGCTGAAGTTTTATGACAACGACGGCGCGCGGCAGGAGGTGATTGCCGAAGCCTGCAAAATCATTCTGCGCGAGCAAGCCCCGGACATCGATTTTTGCTACACCACCGATCCGCAAACCGCGTTCAGCGACGTCGATTTTGTGATGGCGCATATCCGCGTGGGCAAATACCCGATGCGCGAAAAAGACGAGAAGATCCCGCTGCGCCACGGCGTGGTCGGTCAGGAAACCTGCGGGCCGGGCGGTATTGCCTACGGAATGCGCTCCATTGGCGGCGTGCTGGAGCTGGTGGATTATATGCAGACCTGGTCGCCGGACGCCTGGATGCTGAACTACTCCAATCCGGCGGCGATTGTCGCGGAAGCCACGCGGCGGCTGCGCCCGACGGCGAAAATCCTTAACATTTGCGATATGCCGATTGGCATCGAAGGACGCATGGCCCAAATCCTCGGCCTACAAGACCGCAAACAGATGATCACCCGCTATTACGGGCTGAACCACTTCGGCTGGTGGCATGGGATAGAGGACCTGGACGGTAACGATTTAATGCCCGCGCTGCGCCAGTACGTGTCTGAACACGGGTATATTCCTCCGTCAAATGACGAGCATACGGAAGCGAGCTGGAACGACACCTTCGCCAAAGCGAAGGACGTGCAGGCGCTGGATCCGGCTACGCTGCCCAACACCTATCTGAAATATTATCTCTTCCCGGATTATGTCGTCGCGCACGCTAACCCCGGGCGCACACGGGCAAACGAGGTGATGGATCACCGTGAAAAGCACGTGTTCAGCGCCTGTCGCGCCATTATTGAGGCCGGGCATTCCGCAGCCGGGGAGCTGGAAATTGACGAACACGCCTCTTATATCGTCGACCTGGCCGCCGCCATCGCCTTTAACACCCAAGAGCGCATGCTGCTGATCGTGCCGAACAACGGCGCTATCGCCAATTTCGATGCCGACGCGATGGTGGAGATCCCCTGTCTGGTGGGCAAAAACGGTCCGGAGCCGCTGACGGTCGGCACTATCCCGCATTTCCAGAAAGGGCTGATGAGCCAGCAGGTGGCGGTGGAAAAACTGGTGGTCGATGCCTGGGAGCAGGGGTCATATCTGAAACTGTGGCAGGCCATCACGCTCTCAAAAACTGTACCGAGCGCCTCTGTCGCCAGAGCGATCCTTGATGACTTAATCGAAGCCAATAAAGACTACTGGCCGCGATTAAGTTGATCCTGCCGGGCCGGTATTGTTCTGATGCCGGCCCGACTGCGCAAGCGCCTGCGATGGCGCATAGCCAAAGCGCTGCTTAAACGCCTTACTGAAGTGAAAAGAATCAAAGAAATTAAGCATATCCGCCACCCTGCTGACGCTGTTTCCCTGCTGTTTTAACAGCGACAGCGCCAGATCCAGACGCGCATGCAGTGCGTACTCTTTTGGCGTTTTGCCGGTATAACGCAGAAACAGGCGGCGCAGATAAGGCGCGCTGCACTGCATGCGCTGCGCCATTTCATTCACCGTCCAGCGCTGTTGCGGCGCCGCATGCAGAGCGGTGATCAGTTTTTCAAATTGCACTTGCTGTGCGTCTTTGGTGCCCTTTTCGGCGATCAGACAAATCCACTGATATATCATCTTGGTCAGAAATGCCACCGCCAGATTATTTTTCATTGCATCGCCACTGCGTGTTAATAAAGCGACTTCATTAAGCTCGTGATTAAATAGCTCGCCATTACAGATAACGCCTTGCTGTAATAATGGTATTTCCATTAAGGTGGTGGGAATAAACTCCATCCAGTATTGCTCCCACAGCAATCCCGCACAGTGATAAGATTTTATATCCGTCGGTTTTAAAAATATAACGCAATTGCCGTTAAGAATAATTTCAGCGTCGTCGCGCAAAATGATTTTTCCGCAGCCCTGCAACGTATAAACCGCCACCCATGAATTGGCGATCAACGGCTTTTTCTTATCGCGCGGCCAGTAAACGCGGTAGCTTTCATCGGCGAGGGTATGCCATAAGGCGATCAGTGAAATACCGCTGGAGATCACACTTTCATCAAGAACCAACGGAATATTGTACGTGGGTTCGTTTTTTACATGCGAGTTTTGCAATTTTCCATTCATTTTAAATTCCCGCCGCAGAATGATGTCCACAACCTGAACGTACCAGAAAATAAATCGCTCGGGGATCTGAAGTTTGTATTTTAAGAAATCTGACTGCCTGACCCGGCTCGCCGGGACATAATGAAAATAAGGCTACGAGATGAATACGCTACAAATTCTGAGCTTTGTCGGTTTTACGCTACTGGTCGCAGTAATAACCTGGTGGAAGGTTCGCAAAACCGACACCGGCTCGCAACAGGGTTATTTTCTTGCCGGGCGATCGCTGAAAGCGCCGGTGATCGCCGCGTCGCTGATGCTGACCAATCTCTCCACCGAACAGCTGGTAGGCCTGTCCGGGCAGGCATACCGGAGCGGCATGTCGGTGATGGGCTGGGAAGTGACTTCCGCCGTGACCCTAATCTTCCTCGCGCTGATATTCCTCCCGCGTTATTTGCAGCGCGGCATTGCCACCATTCCCGATTTTCTGGAAGAGCGCTACGATAAAACGACGCGCATTATTATCGATTTCTGTTTTCTGATTGCTACCGGCGTCTGCTTCCTGCCGGTCGTGCTCTATTCCGGCGCACTGGCGCTGAACAGTCTGTTTCATGTCGGCGACTCGCTGGGTATTTCGCAGGGTGCGGCAATCTGGCTGCTGGTTATTTTACTTGGGCTGGCGGGTATTGTTTATGCGGTGATCGGCGGGCTGCGCGCGATGGCGGTTGCCGATTCGATAAACGGTATTGGTCTGGTCATTGGCGGTCTGCTGGTGCCTGTTTTTGGCCTGATGGCGATGGGGCACGGCAGTTTTCTGCGTGGCGTTGAACAGCTCACCACCCTTCATGCAGAAAAGTTAAACTCGATAGGCGGGGCGTCCGATCCGCTGCCGATTGGCGCGGCATTCACTGGCCTCATCCTGGTGAACACCTTTTACTGGTGTACCAATCAGGGCATTGTGCAGCGCACGCTGGCGTCGAAAAGTCTCGCCGAAGGGCAAAAAGGCGCGCTGTTAACGGCGGTGCTGAAAATGCTCGATCCGCTGGTGCTGGTATTGCCGGGCCTCATCGCTTTTCACCTCTATCAGGATTTACCTAAAGCAGATCTGGCCTATCCGACACTGGTGAACAATGTGCTTCCCGTACCGCTGGTGGGATTCTTTGGCGCCGTTTTATTCGGCGCGGTGATCAGCACCTTTAATGGCTTTTTAAACAGCGCCAGCACCTTATTCAGTATGGGAATTTATCGCCGGATCATTAATCAGGACGCCACGCCTGAGCGGTTAGTGCATATCGGGCGAAAATTCGGACTCGTTATCGCCATTATTTCCGTGCTGGTCGCACCCTGGATCGCCCATGCGCCGGAAGGCTTATACAGCTGGATGAAGCAGCTCAACGGCATCTATAACGTCCCGCTGGTGACGATCATCATTATGGGCTTTTTCTTTCCGCGTATTCCGGCGCTGGCCGCGAAGGTGGCGATGGGGCTGGGGATCGTCAGCTATATCACCATCAACTATCTGGTGAAGTTTGATTTCCACTTCCTGTATGTCCTCGCCTGTACGTTCTGCATCAACGTGGTGGTGATGCTGGTCATCGGCATCATTAAACCGCGCGCCACGCCATTTCAGTTTCAGGACGCCTTCGCGGTGGATATGCAGCCGTGGAAAAACGCCCGGATTGCCTCCGTCGGCATACTGTTCGCGATGATCGGCGTCTATTCCGGCCTCGCGCAGTTTGGCGGCTATCACACCCAGTGGCTGATGATCATCAGCTATGCCATTACCGCCGCCGTGGTTATCTGGTTGATTTACAGCACGATGACAACGGCTAAAGGTGCCTCTGGCGCTAAGGATAACGCATGAACCGCCCCAACTTTTTGTTCATTATGACCGATACCCAGGCCACCAATATGGTGGGCTGCTACAGCGGCAAGCCATTGAATACGAATAATATTGATCGGCTGGCAGAGGAGGGGATCCGCTTTAACTCAGCCTATACCTGTGCGCCCGTCTGTACGCCCGCCCGTGCCGGTCTGTTTACCGGCATCTATTCCAGCCAGTCCGGGCCGTGGACCAACAACCTCGCGCCGGGCAACAACATCGCCACCATGGGACGCTACTTTAAAGAGGCGGGCTACCACACCTGCTACATCGGCAAATGGCATCTCGACGGACACGACTATTTCGGCACCGGCATCTGCCCGCCGGAATGGGATGCAGACTACTGGTACGACGGCGCAAATTATCTGGCGGAACTGACTGACCAGCAGATCGGCCTGTGGCGCAACGGGCTGAACAGTATTGAGGATCTGCGGGCGAACGGTATCGATGAAACCTTTACCTGGGCGCACCGTATCAGCCATCGTGCCGTCGATTTTTTACGCCAGCCTGTGCGTGACGAGCAGCCGTTCCTGCTGGTGGTTTCCTATGACGAGCCGCACCATCCCTTTACCTGTCCGGTTGAGTATCTGGAAAAGTATCAGGACTTTTATTACGAGCTGGGCGACAAGGCGCATGACACGCTGGAAGACAAACCTGAACATCACCGCCTCTGGGCGCAGGCCATGCCGTCGCCAGTGGGAAGCGATGGCCGCTATCATCATCCGCTCTATTTTGCCTGTAATGATTTTGTCGACGACCAGATTGGCCGGGTGATCGATGCGCTCACCCCACAGCAGCGGCAAAATACCTGGGTGATTTATACCTCCGATCACGGCGAGATGATGGGCGCACATCAGCTCATCAGCAAAGGGGCGGCGATGTATGACGACATCACCCGCATCCCGCTGATTATGCGCCCGCCGCAGGGTACGCCGCACCATGTCGATACGCCGGTCAGCCATATTGATGTGCTGCCGACCATGATGGCGCTGGCGGGAATAAACAAGCCCGCCATTCTGCCCGGCGAAAACATCCTCAACGGCCTATCTGAGCGTGGCGTGATGGTGGAGTTCAACCGCTATGAAATTGAACATGACAGCTTTGGTGGCTTTATTCCGGTGCGCTGTTGGGTGACCGATCGCTACAAACTGGTGATCAATTTATTTACCAGCGATGAGCTGTATGACAGAGCGAATGACGCCAGTGAAAGGGTGAATCTGATTAACGATCCGCGCTATGCCGCTGTCCGCAATCAGCTGCATGATGCGCTGCTCGAATACATGGACACCATCCGCGATCCGTTCCGCACATATCAGTGGCGACAACGCCCGTGGCGACAGGATGCATCGCCGCGCTGGATGGGCGCCTTCCGTCCGCGTCCGGACGATGGCCATTCGCCGGTGGTGCGCGATTACGACACCGGTTTGCCAACCCAGGGCGTGAAGGTGGAAGAGAAAAAGCAGAAGTTCTGACGGGTTATTGCCGGGTGGCGCATACGCTTACCCGGCCTACAAAGTTATACCGTAGGCCGGATAAGGCGTTTACGCCGCCATCCGGCACCTTTAATAGTGCCCTACAGCCTGCACCTCAGCTAGAATTGGCGTTCATCCGTTTAATCAGGGAAGGAGCCGTTATGAAAATTTCCCGCCTCGGCGAAGCGCCGGATTACCGCTTCTCGCTGGCCAATGAGCGTACCTTTCTGGCCTGGATCCGTACCGCGCTCGGGTTTTTAGCGGCGGGCGTCGGGCTTGACCAGCTCGCGCCGGATTTTGCCACGCCGCTGATCCGCGAACTGCTGGCGCTGCTGTTGTGCCTGTTCGCAGGCGGGCTGGCGATTTATGGATACCTGCGCTGGCTGCGCAATGAGAAGGCGATGCGGCTGAAAGAAGATCTGCCCTATACCCGTACGCTGCTGGTAATCAGCCTCATTCTGACGCTTGTCGCCGCCGTGGTGATGGTGCTGGTGTTTTATGCCGGATAGCCGCAAAGCTCGTCGCCAGCAGGATCCCGGCCTGCAGCCGGAGCGCACGTCCCTTGCCTGGTTTCGCACGCTGTTGGGCTACGGCGCGCTGATTGCGCTGGCCATCAGACATCACTGGTATGAATCAGGGATAACCTTCTGGATCTCGCTGGCGGTGCTGGCGCTCACCGGGCTGATCCTCTGGCGTTACACCCGCAGGCGTAACCTGATGGATGTCAGCCACAGCGACTTTGTGCAACCGGCGGCGTTACGGGATAAATTCTTCATTGCGCTGGCGGTGCTGGCGCTTTCCCTGCTGTTCGCGAGCGCGCATATCCGCCAGGTATTGTTAGTGATCGCAGAATAGTTGTAGCCTGCCTGTGCTCACCCCTTTACCACACCATTTCATGCAGGGTTTATCGTGACTAAAACCGTGATCGCCAGCGCATTACTCTTTGTTGCCAGCGCCGCTTATGCCGCGCCGCCGCTGACGGCTGCCCGTTACGCCGCACAGCTGGGGCCGGGTATGGAGGTGGACTGGGCGCGTACTGAACGCGGCATCCGTGAATTCGACCCGCTGGTGGTCAGAGATTTTGCGGCGCTGGGTATTCATCACGTGCGTATTCGCGTGGCGCAGAACATGACCGAGGCGCGGCTGGTGCACCTGCGTAAACTGGTGGAGGCGTGCGAGCAGTACGGCGTTATCCCGATCATCGCGTATCAGGCCGACGGCCTGAAGGCCGATCCGCTGAAAAACGAGGCGGCGTTAGTGGCGTGGTGGAGTCGGGTGGCGCGCTATTTTGGTACTGACCATCCGCTGCTTGGCTTTGATCTGATCGATGAACCGGCGGAAAAGCTCAATCGCGATCAGGCGGCGCTGAGCCGGATTTATGACCGACTGATCAAAACCCTGCATGGCATCGACCCCCGGCGCATGATTTTTGTCGCGCCGCGCCTGCGGTCAGCGCCGGAAGCGCTGACTGAGCTGAAGCTGCCGCCGCACAGCCAGAATTACGTGCTGGCGCAGTGGCATATGCCGGGCGCAGGGCCGCAAAAAAATAACGGTAAATACTCACCGACGCCTGCCGGGAAAGCCGCCATTCACGCGCACATCAATGCGGTGCTGCGCTGGCAGCAGAAAACCGGGCACGTCAGCTGGGTGGGAAGCTGGGCGGTGGGTGAAGCCAGTAAAAGCGCGCCGACGGCCGCACAGCTCGCCTTCGCCACCTTTACGGCCTGCGAGCTGAAGCGGGCCAACATTCCTTATGCAATCAATGCCGACGCCCGGTTTTACGACGGGGAAGAGGGCGCGTGGCGTCCTGACCCCGCGCCGCTGTTAAAAACGATGATCGCCCCGGCGTGTGACGCTAAACCGCCGTTTCATGATGGGCAAAGCGCGACGCCAGCGGCAGCCAGCACAACAGGATCAGCAGCCCCATCAGCGTCATCAGCATCCCGAGGCTAGCCTGCCCGTTCTGCGGCAGCATGGCGGACAGCCAGGCCAGCACGCCGGAGCCAATATTTTGCAGGCCGCCCACCAGCGCTCCCGCCGTGCCCGCCAGAAACGGAAACGGCTCCATCGCGCCGCTGGTGGCAAGCGGGAACAGCATCCCCGCGCCGAAGAAAAACAGCGCCGCCGGGATCAGCAGCGTCCAGACGTTCATCACGCCAAACCAGCCGGGGATCCACATCATCAGCCCGGCGAGCAGACAGCTTGCCACCGCCTGCCACATCAGCGTGGAAAAGCGTTTGTTCTGCCGCCCGGCAAACCATGCGCCGAAAAACGCCGCCGGGATCGGCAGAATAAACAGAATGCTCACCACCATACTGCTGAGGCCCAGACCCGCGCCGAGCAGCACGCCGGAACAGGCTTCAAATACCGCGATCCCCGCAAGGCCGCCAATCAGCATCAGCAGATAACAGGTAAATGACCCGTTGCCGAACAGCGTTTTGTAGCTGGCGATAAGCCGGGTGCGCGGCGCGTCCACCGGACGGGTTTCCGGCATCCAGCGCGCCATGCTCAGGGTAACGCCGATGCACAGCAGCAGTAAAAAGCCGAAGCATGCCCGCCAGTCCCACAGCGTATTAAGCAGACCGCCAATCAACGGCGCCAGCAGCGGGCTGACCAGAATGCCCATGTTCAGCAGACTGTTCGCCTGGCGAAGCTGCGAACCGGCATAAAGATCGCGCGGCAGGGTGCGCGCCATCACGCCGCCGACGCCGGTACCCATGCCCTGTAGAGCGCTGGCAATAATCAGCACCGTCAGGCTGGGGGCGGCGATCGCCATTACCGTGGCGAGCATAAAAATGGACATCCCGGCGAGGATCACCGGACGGCGGCCCACCCGGTCGGCAAGCGGGCCATAAAAAAGTTGTGAGACGCCGTAGGTCAGCAGGTAGGCCGCCATGACGCTCTGCACCGCGCCTTCCCGCACGTTAAACGCCAGCGCCATATCCGCAATCGCCGGTATATAGATGGTCTGCGCCATCTGGCCGACCGCCACTAACAACACCAGCATCATTAACAAATTAACGTTTCTGTCCCGTTTCATGTCGCGTAATACTTTATCAGATTGAGAAAAAGGAGAATAAAAGCCTGGTCAGGCCGCTGAATGCGAGAGGAATCTACCACAGCGCCCGGCGGAAGCAATCATGCATGGCGTGAATGAAAGAAGGATGACAGCGGGAAAATGTAAAGAATTTGTGGCAACAAATATTGCCAGTTTAACTCAGGCGAGACGCAGTAAAATGGCCCCCAGCGCGATGCCGCAGGCGGCAGCGATACGCATCCCGGAAACTTTCTCTTTGAGCAGCACAAAGGCGATGAGCGCGCCAAACAAAATCGAGGTTTCCCGCAGCGCGGCGACCACCGCCAGCGGAGCCTGGGTCATCGCCCACAGCGCCAGACCGTAAGAGCCCATGGTGCCGAGGCCGCCAAAAATCCCTTTTTTCCAGTTTGTACGCAGGTAGCGCGACGCCTCCCGGCGGCGGGCGATCATCGCCCAGACCAGCAGGCAGGCGCCGTTCATGAAAAAGGTCCACAGCGTATAGCCAAGCGCGGTGCCGGATAAGCGCACGCCGGTGCCGTCCACCAGCGTGTAACCGGCAATAAAACAGGCGTTGATCAGCGCCAGCGCAATGCCTTTGCGCGAACTGGCGCGACCGTTAAACGCCATGCCAAGTATGGCAAGGCAGATCACCGCGATGCCGACCCAGGCCATCGTCGACAGATGCTCGCCCAGCGCCAGTACGCTTACCAGCGCCACCAGCAGCGGGGCAGTGCCGCGCATCAGTGGGTAGGTCTGGCTCATATCGGAAACCTGATAGGTTTTCGCCACCAGCACGGTGTACACCACCTGTAACACGCAGGAAAGGGCGAGATAGGGCGCGCTGGCCCATGCCGGTTGCGGTGAGAAGGGCAGCAGCACTAAGGCGATGAGCGCCGCCGATCCGCTGACGCTGATCGCCGAAAAAAGTTTATCACTTCCCGCCTTAACAATGGCGTTCCAGCTGGCATGTAACAGCGCGGCAAACAGCAAAATCAGGAAAACGGAGAGTGTCATAACAGGGGCGACCGGAGGAAATGTAATAAAAATGTAACACATATTGCGCGGGATGCCAGCAGGCTGTGGTTGAAGCAGAAGGTGAAAGAGGGGCGGTTGCCCGCCCCTCTTCGGTGCGGCTTGAACCTGAATTACCGGAGTAATTTCAGGATGGCATCAAGCAGTTGCAACAACGCAACAATGAGTTTCAGGATCAGAACTACCATATCCACTCCGCTCATACGCTTCTCCTTATGGCGTAAGGAGTACGTCCGGCTGGCTTACCTTTCCGCTGCCTGTCACCAGCCGTTTTTCACACGCTGTCGCTCCGTTGGCCTGGGGGCAGGCATGGCGAAACGAGGTTGTGTGTGTTGGCGTATCACAGTGTGCACTCCCGGGGTTAAGGCACTGACGGCACCACCCGTTTCAGCCAGGACTCATTCGCGCCCGACAAACTAGCAGCCCCGTATCGCACACTCTGAAAACATAACCAGTATAGAAAAAGACTGTATGCATGAACAGTATTTTTTGGACGAAATGCGATCTTTGACCGATACTCATATTGCGCAAAATTGCGCCTGTTGCCGATTCAACATATACTGTGAGAGTTGACGTAGCACAGTGTGTTCTGCGGCCCACCACTCCGCAAACGCTCGATAAAACCTCATCGCACAAACCTGTTTTGTGCCAGGGGTTTAAAAGAATAACGGCCCTCATGCAGGGCCGTTTTCTTTTGCGAAGCGCTAATCCTCATCCCTGTCGGTGTCCTTACCGTACCCCAGCGCCAGGCTGTGGCTGGGATCAAAAAGCGACAAACTTTCCACCTGATCGAGCAAAATCACCTTACGAAAATGAAAGGCCGAATGCGGCTCCGACGTCAGGGTAATATTTTGCCGCGCATAGAGCGCGCTGTAGTTATTTTCGATCTTCATTTCCGCGCTTTTAGCATCGCGGTAGCCAGTAAGCATCGGGATCAGCACGATGTTATTGAAGGAATCGCCGTCCACCGTGGCGGTATGGATCATACCGATGTACACGCGCTGAGATTTCAGCGTCAGCCACACCAGCTGCCCGGTTTCCATGCACTGAAAGAGCAACCCTTCAATGCCATTAGCCCGCGACAGATGCTTATAGAGATTCTTTCTGCCAGCGCTGTCGAGATTAGCGCTGCGCGCCCAGTTCGAACGGTACAGGCAAAACAGAATGGCGAAGAACAGCATGATCACTACCGGGGCCTGGATGCCAAGAAAGGTCCAGTTCATAAAGGTCATCTGATAGCGGTGATCTTCGCTGCCGAACAGCTCCGGCAGGGCGTTCATCGATACCGACGTCAGCAGCAGTCCGAGCCAGACGATGGCCGTCGCTATGATGCCCTGTAAGACAAAAATGCAGCCGTACAGCGCCACCAGAAAATAGACATCCCAACCGAAGGTACGGCGGAATTTCAGACGTGTAGACAGGTCGCGGCTGGTGTACCAGTAACCGCACACCATCAACACCATAAAAATAGCCGTTCCCATCCTATACCCTTTTCAGTGCTTCAACGTGCCGGGCAAAATCCTCGACCACTGCCGGACAATTGATATTCACGCTGGCGTTGCCGTCCTCATCAATGATGATGCGCTCCCCGTCCTCAATCGATTCCTGCACCTTGTTGCGGTCGATAACGTTAAGAAGCCTCTCGGGGCTGGTAAAGAGTTTATGTAGAGCATTAAACATACGCTTTCTCTTGTGACTGTAATGAATTAACTGCTTTTAATAGTAGTCGTGATGGCTGATGATGACCGTTGCAAAAGTGTGGGAAAACCTTTCAGTGCGTGAATGAGCAGCGAGATAGGGTACGTTCATGTCGAAAAAAATGGATTTTATCGACATGACTGCGTGACATGTCGATGGTATCAAGGTGGTTCAGAAAAATTCATAAACATACGAATATTACATTAGCATGATTTTTTAAAAGGAAACTATATAGTTATTGCCAGTTTTTATGCTGGCAATATTAATCTCAAAATTCATCAGGCAGTCGAGCGTTCGTTCCATGAATCTGTATACTGGATATTACCATCAACAATGCGCCAGGTAATTTTCTCGTATCGGAGTTGAACATTTTCCAGGTGTCCAGTCCCAGGGCAATCTCTGGTGTCATGCATAACCGGTGTAATTGAAATGATCTTCACATCTTCCATAAAAATATTAAAATATTCGACCTCTTGGCCCGCATCGTTAATATTATAAAACTTTAACTCGGCATTTTGTAGCGTCTGACCGGTAGCAACGGCTTTGTAAAGATAAGGCGATGATGAATCAATAGCTTTCGTCAGACTAAATGGTGAATGTTGGCGCGTTCCTGTCAACGCGCCCGTAGCAGTATCGTTGGGAATACAGAGGTTATGAATCAGATCTCTAAGTTCTATACTGCCTTCGCGACCAGCAACATCTGAACCGCCACGTATCATTGCCCCGCTATCGTCTTTCAAAAAGAGGTGAACCGGTACAGCCATTTTAACGCTCCTTGTTAGTCTCTGGTACCATTGGCGACAAGATTAATGATAGGCATCACTGCGATGCCATCTGTGTAGAACAAATCTGAATTCGTGAAACTGTAAACTTTTCCGGTAATTTTTATGTTTACCGTATTCCCATAAGCTGAGGCCGTAACTGCGGGAGTGTTTGTCTCAAGGAATGGTGAACGTTCTCTTAATTTTTCCATGATGTCGATATTTCCTTCATCTTTATCAAGATAAAAACGATAAATATCCGAAACGGAGGCGTTCCCCTCATCGTATTTTGTGACATATAAACAGATACTATCTGATAATTTTTTCTTACTTATAAAAATATCGTGAGGTGGAGTATTATAAAAATATTGGCAAGCGACGTAGCCACTAACGAGCATTAATAAAATTACTGTAAGCACACCGTGCATGGATCTAATAACCGATCTTTCTTGCATAATCTATTCCTTGTTTTACCCAAAATTGATCGCGTGGATCGTCACCATATGGCGGCTTGTGATACCAGTGGCCCCATTCTTTCCTGTTAGTTTTTGCTCTTTCCTGCGCAAAGCCAGCCCCCATGAGTAAAATTTTTTCTGGGATTCCTGCCGCATAGCCAGTTGCTCCATAGTGAAAGTTGCCAAAGTTTTCTAATTCTGGATGCTGTTGCTTATAGTCCCATGGTCCGCGATTTCTGACTTGCATGTAGAACCAGGTATAAGTGAGAGGAGTTGCCATATCGCGAGACATACCGTGTGTACGCGCTATGCGCATGTTATTTCTAACCAGCGATATTCCCTGCGCAGGGAGTAAAGGTATAACAGCCATGTTAACCTCTTCTTTTATAAGCTATTAAAAATCATACCTCCCGGACGCTCGCTTTTAATATGGCGGTAGTCACATAAATCATTTCAAGGGCGACCACACTCCATTAGCCAGGTGGCAGAAAATCGTGATCATTCACGCATTTTCACCCCCCGCCGCACAAAACCATTGTCACCGGCGGCATCCTGTGCTTGTATGAATCCTGTTAAAAAATGAACTGAGAACCCTAATGCACCCATCCATGCTGACCTCGACCCTACTAAATACCGCGCCATTCGCCGCGGTGGTCGTCGTGCGTGTGGTGGTGGTCGTCGGCATCGCGCCGTAGGGTCCGGAACACACGATTCCAAACCCCGCCGGCGCAAACCGGGCGGGGTTTTTTATTGTGACCTCCCCGGAAAGTCGGCCCAGAAGAACAGGACTGGAGCATGGCAATTTCGGACACAACATCACAGACAAAGCGCTTTACCGGCGCGCAATTAATCGTTCATTTACTGGAGCGCCAGGGCATCACCATCGTGACCGGCATTCCCGGCGGCACCGTGCTGCCGCTGTATGACGCATTAAGCCAGAGCACGCAGATCCGCCATGTGCTCGCCCGTCATGAGCAGGGCGCCGGTTTTATCGCCCAGGGCATGGCGCGTACCCAGGGCAAACCGGCGGTGTGCATGGCCTGTAGCGGGCCGGGCGCGACCAACCTGGTCACCGCCATTGCTGACGCGCGTCTCGATTCGGTTCCACTGGTGTGCATTACCGGTCAGGTTCCCTCCTCAATGATTGGCACCGATGCCTTCCAGGAAGTGGACACCTACGGCATCTCTATCCCCATCACCAAGCACAACTATCTGGTGCGTGACATCCGCGAACTGCCCCAGGTGATAAGCGACGCTTTCCGCATCGCGCAGTCTGGCCGTCCCGGCCCGGTGTGGATAGATATTCCCAAGGATATTCAGACCACTGAAATCGAACTGAGCGAGCTGCCTGAGCCAGGCGGCGTGGCGGCAGCCCCGGCCTTTGAACCGCAAAGCGTGCGTGATGCCGCGACCATGATTAACCGGGCGCAGCGCCCGGTGCTCTATCTCGGCGGCGGGGTGATCAACGCGCCGGAGGCGGTACGCACGCTGGCGGAAAAAGCTAATCTGCCCACCACCATGACGCTGATGGCCCTCGGCATGCTGCCGAAAGCGCACCCGTTATCGCTGGGGATGCTGGGGATGCACGGCGCGCGCAGCACCAACTTTATTTTGCAGGAAGCGGATCTGCTGATCGTGCTGGGGGCGCGTTTTGATGACCGGGCGATTGGCAAAGCCGAACAGTTCTGCCCGAACGCGAAAATTATCCACGTGGATATCGATCGTGCGGAGCTGGGCAAAATCCGTCAGCCGCATATCGCCATTCAGGGAGATGTCGGCGAGGTTCTGGCGGAGCTGATCCCGCAAATCGAGGCGCAGCCGCGCGCGGCCTGGCGCGATCTGGTGGCGCAGCTGCAACAGGAGTTTCCGGCAAATATGCCGGGGATGGACGATCCGCTTTCCCATTACGGTATTATCCGCGCGGCAGCGGCCTGCGTGGATGACAGCGCCATTATCACCACCGACGTGGGCCAGCATCAGATGTGGACGGCGCAGGCTTACCCGCTGAACCGTCCGCGTCAGTGGCTGACTTCCGGCGGCCTCGGCACCATGGGCTTTGGTCTGCCCGCCGCCATTGGCGCGGCGCTGGCGAACCCGGATCGCAAAGTGCTGTGCTTCTCCGGCGACGGCAGCCTGATGATGAACATTCAGGAGCTGGCCACCGCCGCGGAAAATAATCTCGATGTGAAAATCATTCTGATGAATAACGAAGCGCTGGGGCTGGTGCATCAGCAGCAAAGCCTGTTCTATCAGCAGGGCGTGTTTGCCGCCACCTATCCGGGGATGGTGAACTTTATGCAGATCGCCGCCGGATTCGGGCTCTACAGCTGTGATTTAAATGGCGAAGCGGATCCGCAGGCCGCGTTGCAGGCGGCGATTTCCCGCCCTGGCCCGGCGCTGATCCACGTGCGTATCGACGCCGAACAAAAAGTGTATCCGATGGTGCCGCCGGGCGCGGCCAATACTGAGATGGTGGGAGAATAAGCCATGCAACATTCCGAACATGACAATGTGATCCTTGAACTCACCGTCCGTAACCATCCCGGCGTAATGACCCACGTCTGCGGCCTGTTCGCCCGGCGCGCCTTTAACGTCGAAGGCATTCTCTGTCTGCCGCTACAGGGCGGCGAGCAGAGCCGCATCTGGCTACTGGTCGCCAACGATCAGCGTCTTGAGCAGATGATAAGTCAGATCGACAAGCTGGAAGATGTGGTGCAGGTGATCCGCCATCAGACCGATCCCGGCGTGTTCAACAAACTGGGGTTGTTTTTCGAGTAAACCGCGACTCACTCACTCCCGTTGCCGGGAGTGAGCACTTTCACGAAGCCGTTACGGCAACGGTCGGGGTAATCCGCCGGTAACGGCCTGTCGCTGATCAGCACATCAAAAGCGGCGAGCGGCGCAATGTTCGCCTGCGCCACCTCATCAAAACGCGCATATCGCGCGAGCAAAATCTTGCGCAGCCCGCGCTCCATGGCTTTGCGTTTCATCGGCAGATCGTCCGGGTTAAACCAGGTGACGCCGAACTGCGCATGCACGCCGCTGGCCGAAATAAACACTTTGCGTGGGTTGAGTGAATCGAGAACCGAGGCATTCACCGGATCGTAAAACGCATCGCTTTTCGCCCGATAGGTGCCGCCGCACAGCATGGCGGTGGTGTTGGGGCGCGCGTTAAGCGCCATAAATACCTGATGGGAATAGCAAATACCGGTAAAGGCGATGTCGTCGGGGATCATGCTGATGACCAGCGGCATTTCCGGGCCGTTATCGAAAAACACCACATCGTTCTCGCTCACCAGTCCGGCGGCAAGGATCGCCATTGGCACATCATCGCGGTGATGCCCGGCCACCGGCGCGGCAGGCTGGCTGGCAGACGGGGCGGCGGGCTTATTCACCATCACGATGTAACCCCCCAGCAGCGCCAGCGGCAGCGGTTCGTCATCCTGGCTGAAATCGCGTCGAATCGTCATCAGAGAAACTTCCAGCATACGCGCCGCCTCCTTCAGATGGATGCGATCGGTCTTTTTGAGCAGCTCCGTCAGCCGACGAATTCGCTCTTTCTGCTTGGTTTCCATTCACTTTCTCCGCAATACAGGCCTCAACGCTGATGTTCCTAAAGTAACATTTTCCCCGGAAAGCGGGAATAACGGCGCGTAAAATGTTCCTGTAATCGCGAGATAAGTCACAAATGATACTAAAATAACATGTTAATGTTACGATAATATCATTGTTATGTGATTGTTTCAGAGAGGTAGTAAAAATGGATATTGCAGTCATCGGCTCCAACATGGTGGATTTGATCACCTACACCCACCAGATGCCGAAAGAGGGCGAAACCCTCGAAGCGCCGGCGTTTAAAATCGGCTGCGGCGGCAAAGGCGCAAACCAGGCGGTGGCGGCGGCGAAGCTCAACTCGAAAGTGCTGATGCTGACCAAAGTGGGCGATGACATATTTGCCGACAACACTATCCGTAATCTGGAATCCTGGGGCATCAACACCACTTACGTTGAAAAAGTGCCCTGCACCAGCAGTGGCGTTGCACCGATTTTTGTCAATCCGAATTCCAGCAACAGCATTCTGATTATTAAGGGCGCGAACAAATTCCTCTCGCCGGAAGATATCGACCGCGCGGCGGAGGACCTGAAAAAATGTAAGCTCATCGTTTTACAGCTCGAAGTGCAGCTGGAAACGGTTTATCACGCTATTGAGTTTGGTAAAAAACACGGCATCGAAGTCTTACTGAATCCCGCCCCGGCATTGCGTGAATTAGATATGTCCTATGCCTGCAAATGCGATTTCTTTGTGCCGAACGAAACCGAACTGGAAATTCTCACCGGTATGCCGGTTGATCACCTTGATAATATCCGGCTGGCGGCCCGCAGCCTGATCGACAAAGGGCTGAACAATATTATTGTCACCATGGGCGAGAAAGGCGCGCTGTGGATGACGCGGGATAGCGACGTGCATGTTCCGGCCATCAAAGTGAATGCGATTGATACCAGCGGCGCAGGCGATGCCTTTATTGGCTGCTTTGCCCACTATTACGTCCAGAGCGGTAATGTCGAAGCCGCCATGAGAAAAGCCTCGCGTTTCGCCGCCTTCAGCGTAACGGGCAAAGGCACCCAGTCGTCTTATCCCAGCATTGAGCAATTCAATGAGTTTCTGGCGTTAAACGAATAATAATAAACCCTGCAACGTAAAAGGTAGCACTATGAACGATAAAAACATCGTTCAGATGCCCGACGGGTATCTGAATAAAACCCCTCTGTTCCAGTTTATTTTGTTATCCTGCCTGTTCCCGTTATGGGGATGCGCTGCTGCGTTAAACGATATATTAATTACGCAGTTTAAAAGCGTATTTTCATTAAGTAATTTCGCCTCTGCCTTAGTGCAGAGCGCGTTTTACGGCGGGTATTTTTTAATTGCTATTCCGGCTTCGCTGGTCATTAAGAAAAGCAGTTATAAGATGGCGATTTTAATCGGCCTGACGCTCTATATTGTCGGCTGTACGTTATTTTTCCCGGCGTCGCACATGGCCACCTACACCATGTTCCTCGCTGCGATCTTCGCTATCGCCATCGGCTTAAGTTTCCTTGAAACCGCCGCCAATACCTACAGCTCAATGCTCGGGCCAAAATCCCACGCTACCCTGCGCCTTAACGTCAGCCAGACGTTCTATCCGGTTGGCGCGATAGCGGGCATTCTGCTCGGCAAATATCTGGTGTTTTCCGAAGGCGACAGCCTGGAAAAACAGATGGCGGGCATGAACGCCGCGCAGATGCATGACTTTAAAGTGCTGATGCTGGAAAACACTCTCGAACCCTATAAGTACATGATCATGGTGCTAGTGGTGGTCATGGTGCTGTTTATGCTGACGCGCTTCCCGACCTGCAAAGTGGCGCAGACCACGAAACGCCAGCGCCCGTCGGCAATGGACACGCTGCGCTATCTGGCGGGTAACGCCCGCTTCCGTCGCGGCATTATCGCGCAGTTCCTTTATGTCGGTATGCAGGTCGCGGTGTGGTCGTTCACTATCCGTCTGGCGCTGGAGTTAGGTGACATCAACGAGCGCGATGCCTCTAACTTTATGGTCTACAGCTTCATCTGCTTCTTTATCGGTAAATTTGTCGCCAACCTCCTGATGACCCGCTTCAACCCGGAAAAAGTGCTGATCCTCTATTCGGTGATTGGCGCGCTTTTCCTGGCCTATGTGGCGCTCGCGCCAAACTTTACCGCGGTCTACGTGGCGGTCGCGGTGAGCATTCTGTTCGGACCATGCTGGGCGACCATCTATGCCGGGACGCTGGACACGGTCGATAACGAGCACACGGAAATGGCGGGTGCGGTGATCGTGATGGCGATTGTCGGCGCGGCAGTGGTCCCGGCGGTGCAGGGCTATGCGGCGGACCTGTTCCATTCGCTGCAACTCTCCTTCGTGGTTTCCATGCTGTGCTTTGTCTATGTCGGCATCTATTTCTGGCGTGAATCGAAAGTGGTTAATAAGGAGGCTCCTCATGGCAACGCGACTGACACTGTGGCGTGAGTTATTTACCGCGCAGCCGAAAATCCTGCTGGAAAACAGCGACTTCAGTGTCACCGCTTTTCGTTACGCCAGCGGCGTGGAAGGGCTGAAAGTGGCGAACACGCGCGGGCATCTGGTGATCCTGCCGTGGCTGGGGCAGATGATCTGGGACGCGGAATTTGACGGTCATGACCTGACCATGAAAAACATGTTCCGCCAGCCGAAACCGGCCAAAGAGATCGTCGATACCTACGGCTGTTTCGCTTTCCACTCCGGGCTGCTGGCAAACGGCTGCCCGTCGCCGGAAGATAATCACCCGCTGCACGGTGAAATGGCCTGCGCGGCGATGGACGACGCCTGGCTGGAGCTGGACGGCGAGGCACTGCGTATCGGCGGGCGCTACGAGTATGTGATGGGCTTCGGGCATCACTACGAGGCGCAGCCGTCGGTCACGCTGCATAGCGCCAGTGCGCTGTTCGACATCCATATGGCGGTGACTAATCTGGCGTCGGTGGCGATGCCGTTGCAGTACATGTGCCATATGAATTACGCCTATGTACCCCAGGCGGCGTTCAGCCAGAACCTGCCGGATGAGGCGCTGGCGCTGCGGGAGTCTGTTCCGGCGCACGTGAAGCCCACAGAACAGTGGCTGGCGTTTAACGAACGCATCAGACAGGGTGAGGCCACGCTGACAACGTTAAGCGAGCCGCAGTTTTACGATCCGGAAATCGTCTTCTTTGCCGATAAACTCGATCGCTACACCGCGGCGCCGGAATTCAGGATGACCGGGCCGGATGGCACCACCTTTGTCACCCGCTTTTCCAGCGCCGAGTTCAATTATGTCACGCGCTGGATCTTATATAACGGCGATCAGCAGGTGGCGGCCTTTGCCCTGCCGGCGACCTGTCGTCCGGAAGGATTTCTGGCGGCAGAGCGTAACGGTAGCCTGCTGATGCTGGCGCCGCAGGAAACCCGGCGTTTCACGGTCACCACCGGCATTACGGCATAAACTGAGGCTGTACGTCGCCGCGTTTACCCTTATGATAAGCGCTCGCAAAAGGTGCTGGAGCTTTCATGATTTGGTTAACGCTGGCGACGCTGGTCGTCGTGTTTGTCGTGGGATTTAGGGTATTAACATCAGATTCCCGTCGGGCGGTGCGCCGTCTGAATGAACGGCTCGGCATCACGCCGGTGCCGGTGGAGTCGATGCTGGATCAGATGGGAAAAGCCGCAGCTGCGGAGTACATTCAGTATCTGGCGCGCCCGGATGAAGCACATCTGCAAAATGCCGCGCAGGTGCTGCTGGTGTGGCAGGCATGTATTGTCGATGCCAGCGAGCAAAACCTTCAGTACTGGTACCGTCTGCTGAAAAAAGCCCGCCTTGCCGCCCCGCTGACCGATGCTCAGGTGCGTCAGGCGCTCGGCTTTCTGCGCGAGCTGGAGCCGGACGTGGCGGAAATCAATAATTTCCAGGTACGCTATAACGCGCTCTTTATGCCGGACGACGGCGTGCACTGGCTGCACTGATTTTTCCCCTCTCCCCTGGGGCGAGGGAAAACCCTGAATCCGCACTAAAGTTGCTAAAACGTTAAATACGTCACACTCACAATGTTACACTGCGCAACTTTCTCGCCAATACCGACGCAGGGGACGACATGAGTGAGCATAAAGAAGGACAGCAGCGACCAAACTGGTCGGCAGTGTTTGCCGTCGCGTTTTGCGTGGCCTGCTTAATTACGGTGGAATTTCTGCCGGTCAGCCTGTTAACGCCGATGGCGCAGGACTTAGGCATTTCTGAAGGCGTGGCCGGGCAGTCCGTCACGGTGACGGCATTTGTCGCCATGTTTGCCAGCCTGTTTATTACCCAGACTATTCGCACTATCGATCGGCGCTACGTGGTGATTTTATTCTCCGTGCTGCTGACGCTCTCGTGCCTGCTGGTCTCCTTTGCCAACAACTTCACGCTGATGCTGCTGGGTCGCGCCTGTCTGGGCGTCGCGCTTGGCGGCTTCTGGGCGATGTCCGCTTCGCTGACCATGCGACTGGTGCCGGCGCGCACCGTGCCGAAAGCGTTGTCGGTGATCTTCGGCGCGGTGTCCATTGCGCTGGTGATCGCAGCCCCGCTGGGCAGCTTCCTCGGCGGCATTATTGGCTGGCGTAACGTGTTTAATGCCGCCGCTGTGATGGGCGTCATCTGCACAATCTGGGTCTGGAAAGCGCTGCCGTCGCTGCCGGGCGAACCGATGCAGCACAAACAGGATATGTTCGGCATTCTGAAACGTCCCGGCGTGTTCGCAGGGATGTGCGCCATTTTCATGGCTTTTGCCGGGCAGTTCGCCTTCTTTACCTACATCCGTCCGGTATATATGAGCATGGCCGGTTTCGACGTGGACGGCCTGACGCTGGTGCTGCTGAGCTTCGGTATCGCCAGTTTTGTCGGCACGTCTATGTCATCGCTGTTCCTGAAAAGATCGCTGAAGCTGGCGCTGACCTGCGCGCCGCTGTTGCTGGCGGTCAGTGCGCTGGTGCTGATGCTGTGGGGCAGTAATAAGATCGTGGCCGCCGCTATTGCGATGGTGTGGGGCTTAGGTTTTGCGCTGGTGCCGGTGGGCTGGTCGACGTGGATCACCCGTTCGCTTTCCGATCAGGCAGAAAAAGCCGGATCACTTCAGGTGGCGGTGATCCAGCTTGCCAATACCTGTGGCGCCGCTGTTGGCGGTTATGCCCTCGATAACCTCGGCCTGCTCTCGCCGCTGGTTATCTCCGGCAGCCTGATGCTGTTAACAGCGCTACTGGTGGCCGCGAAGGTTCGCGTAAAAGAGGTGCATTGAGGGTTAACGGTCATTATGCCCGGTGGTGGCTTGCGCCTTACCCGGCTTTTACATCTGTAGGCCCGGCAAGCCTGCGCCGCCGGGCAACCCATACTAGAACCACGCTTCCCACATCGCGCCGACGTTGAACGAATCCAGGGTTTCATCATCGGTATTGTTGATACGCGCGGTGCGTTCGTTATCCACCTTGCCGCCGGTCACGTAGAAGCGCAGCATCGGACGGAATTCCGGTCCCATGTCGATGGAGATGTTCTGCGACAGCGTGGCTTTCCAGCCGTGGTTATCCCCGCCCTGGTCGAAATCAACTTTCTGCCAGCCCAGTTCCAGCCAGGTGGAATGCACCTGGTTCCACCAGTACATCGGACGCACAATGGCGTTGTAGTTGCGACGATCGTCGATGTTGTTCGCATCGTTCGAATAGTCGTGGTACGCCAGCAGGTATTCGACCTGCGCCTGTTGGGTAAACTTGTAGTTACCTTCAAAGCTGGCGTAGATCGCCGTCAGCTCGTCGGTTTTGTTGTAGACGCTGTTGTCTGAGTTATCGGAGTAGCGGGCGATGACTTTATTCACGCCGCTGTCGCCGGTGTGGCTCAGCACCACGCCGCCCTGCCAGGCTTTCAGACGCTCATCGCTGTCGACGGCTTTCGAGTCAAAGCCATAGTTGGCGTACAGCTCCACGTCGATCGGACCGGCTTTGATGCCGTGAACTTTCGAGGTCACCGCATAGTTGCCTTTATCGCCGGTGCCGGAGCCGCCGGTACAGGTGATACGCGACGGGTTGCCTTCGTCATTCATCACTTCCGGGCTACAGGATTCCACGGCTGCCACGGTCGCCACGTCAAACTGCACGCCGCCGATGTCGAAGTTTTTGATCCCCGCGCCCTGGCCGTCATGGTTCATCCAGAAGTAGTCGTTGATGCCCTGTTGCGGACGCTGATGGAAGTCACGACCCGCCCAGATATAGGCGTTCGGGTTGGACTCCAGAATGTTGGTCACCCCGGCATAGGCTTTTTTCAGGTTCACCTCGTCGCCCCAGTGATCGATCATCACATTGATGTCCCAGATGGCGCCGTTCGAGCCTTTAAAGGCTTTGGAAAGCTGGAATTCGCCGCCGTTGCCTTCGTTACCCAGGCGACCAATCGCCGAGGAGCCGTTATAGGAGCCATCGACGCCGACAAATTTCTGATCGCCGCTCTGGAACTGCGCGCCGTAACGCGCATAGCCGGTGAACTTCACACCGAACGGGATCGCCATGTCCGGCGTCTGGGCGGTGCTTTGCGGTTCGGTGATGACGTCGGCTTTCTTCGCAATGGCCGCGTCCATTTTCGCCTGGCGCTCCGCCAGGGCTTTATCCACCGCTTTAGCCACGATGGCGTCGATCTGTTCCTGAGTAAATTCCTGTGCCACTACGTTTCCTGAGCAAAGCGCAGCCATGACCGCCAGCGCCACCGGAAGTTTTTTATTTAATTTCATGTTTGTCTCAATGTAGTAAATTATTTTCAGACAATAATCATCCCGTCCGTATTAAACGGAATAATTGTGCTATCACCATGTCATATTATTTGTGGGTACAGATGTATTAAAATATTCTCGTAACGATTTCTCCGTTATCTGATAAATAAATTAACGTTGATACAGCTGGACGATTTCTTCGGATAATTCACGGGCCAGTAATGACGTCATTAAATGATCCTGGGCATGAACCATAATTAATGTCATCGGCTGGCGGGCTTCGCCTGCATCCTGCTCAATCAGTTTGGTCTGCATATGGTGCGCCTGGCGCGAATAGCCGTCGGCTTCGCGCAGCAGGCTTTTGGCTTCGTCGATGTTGCCCGCGCGCGCCGCGCGCAGGGCTTCAAAGCACAGGCTGCGGGACTGCCCGGCATTGACGATAATTTCCATTACCGCTTCTTCTAATTCGATCATGATAAAGACTCTTCGTTAAAACCATTGTTGGCTGAGGTGGCGGCAAACCATTCCCCGCTTTTTTTGACGGTGCGCGTCTGGGTTTTCAGATCCAGCTGGACAAAACCGTAGCGGTTTTTATAGCCGTTACACCAGGACCAGTTATCAATAAAGGTCCACATGTGATAACCAAGGCAATTACAGCCTTCGCTGATCCCTTTATGCAGCCACTTCAAATGCCCGGATACAAATTCAATGCGATAATCGTCATTAATTTTACCGTCTTCTACAAAGCGCTGTTCATTTTCCACGCCCATGCCGTTTTCAGAAATAAAGCAGCGCGGGTTGCCATAATTGACGCGTAAATTGGTGAGAATGTCGTAAATACCCGGCTCGTAAATTTCCCAGCCGCGATACGGATTCATTTTCCGCCCTGGCATCTCGTAATAATCAAACAACCACTCCGGCATAAACGGTGACTGCGGGTTAACGGCGTTTTCACGGCATTTCACCCGACGCGGCTGGTAATAGTTAATGCCCAGCAGGTCGATTTTTCCTTCGGCGATCAGCGCGCCATCTTCCGGCGTGCAGGCGGGCAGCTGATCGTACTCTTTCAGCAGCGACACCAGATCGGGCGGATATTCGCCTTTCAGCACCGGGTCGAGGAAGCTGCGGTTAAACAGCAGATCCGCATGGTGCGCGGCGGTGACATCCGCCGGATGCTGCGAACGCGGGTACGACGGCGTCAGGTTCAGCACGATGCCAATCTCCCCGGCGTAGTGCCCGGCGCGGAATGCGCGCACCGCCGAGGCATGGGCCAGCACAGTGTGATAGGCCACGGTGGCTGCGCGTTTGAAATCCACCACGTTCGGGTAATGGAAGTCATACAGATAGCCGCCTTCCACCGGCACAATCGGCTCGTTGAAGGTAAACCAGTGCATCACGCGATCGCCGAACAGCTCAAAGCAGACCTGCGCGTAACGGCTGAACGCCTCCACCACCTCGCGGTTTTCCCAGCCGCCTTTCTCCTGCATCACCATCGGCATATCGAAGTGGAACAGGGTGATAAAGGGCGCAATGCCCTGCGCCAGCAGCTCGTCGATGACGTTGTTGTAAAACGCCACCGCCTGCGGATTCACCTCGCCGGTTCCGTCCGGGATCAGCCGTGACCAGCTGATCGAGGTGCGGAAACTGTTGTGATTCAGCTGTTTCATCAGCGCGATATCTTCGCGCCAGTGCTGGTAAAACGTCGAGGTATCCGCAGGGCCTACCTGCTGATGAAAGCGCCACGGCTGGCTGGCGTACCAGTGATCCCATGTCGTTGCGCTTTTACCGCCGTGCTGGCTTTCCCCTTCGGTTTGCAGCGCCGAACTCGCGCTGCCCCACCAGAAATGCGCGGGAAATGCGTATTTCATCTCAACCTTCTCCTTATTCATTACGGGCTGACCGTTTCCGCCAGCGGACTGGTGGCCTGCGCTTTCTGCTCTTCGGTTTTCATCAGCGAGCGCTCATAGGCACGCAGGAACGGCAGGTACATCAGCGCCGACAGCACCATACAGATGAGGCACATCACCACCGGACTCAGCGCCCAGTTGGCGGCCCAGGACGCGCCTATCGGTGCCGGTGTGGTCCACGGCGTCAGGGAGACCACCTGTGCCAGCCAGCCGAGACGGGTCGCGCCATACGCGAGGCAGGCGTTAACCATCGGCACGAAGACGAACGGGATGAACAGCATCGGGTTCATGATGATTGGCGCGCCGAACAGGATCGGTTCGTTGATATTAAAGAAGCTTGGCACGATGCCCATTTTGCCGATGGTCCGCAGGTGCGTCGCACGGCTGCGCAGCAGCAGGAACGCCAGCGGTAAAGTGGAGCCCACGCCGCCAATCAGCAGATAGTGATCCCAGAAGCCCTGCAGATACACGTGCGGCAGTGCAGCGCCCGCGGCCAGCGCGGCCTGGTTGGCAGAAAGGTTCGCCATCCAGAACGGGTTCATGATGCCAGTGACAATCAGCGAACCGTGGATACCGGCGAACCAGAAGATCTGGCACAGCAGCACCGACAGCAGAATGGCGGGCAGAGAATCCGATGCGGACACCAGCGGCTCCAGCAGGTGCATAATCGCCTGCGGCAGGATCATGCCGGTCTGCGCTTCAATGAACAGGTTCAGCGGATGCAGGGTGGCGATCACCACCAGTACCGGAATGAGGATCTCAAACGAGCGCGCCACACCGGTCGGCACTTCTTTCGGCAGACGGATGGTAATGTTGTTCTGCTTCAGCCACGCATACATGCGGGTGGAATAAATTGCGGTGATCAGCGCGGTAAAAATCCCCTGGCCGGACAGGTACTGCGTGGAGATTTTGCCGTCCGCATAAGGTGCTGCGACCAGCAAAAACGCCATAAAGGCCAGCAGACCGGACATCACCGGATCGAGATTAAACTGCCGCCCGAGGCTGGCGCCGATGCCGACGGAGATAAAAAACGTCATCACGCCCATGCTCAGGTTAAACGGCAGCATCAGCTGTTCGCGGTAAGTCTGGGAAAAATCCAGCCAGCCACGGGCAAAGCTGTTGGTGGTATCGGCGGAGAACGGCGGGAAGATAAACACCAGCATAAACGAACCGATGATCATGAACGGCAGCGCGGCGGTAAAGCCATCACGGATAGCGATAACGTATTTCTGCTGCCCCAGTTTGCCCGCCAGCGGGGTGATGGATTGTTCAATGACGGCAACCATTGACTGATATAACGAACTCATAGGAACACCTTTTTAGTGCGCCGCCTCGATGAGCGACAGAGCATAGTCCAGTACCTTATCACCGCGCTGCATACCGTAATCCATCGGGTTGATGGGCTGAACGGGTATGCCGCAGGTGGCAGCCTTTTCGGAAAGCGTATTTAACATATATTTTACTTGTGGGCCGAGTAACACCACCTGATAGCGCGAGAACTGCGTATCAAATTCCGCCACGCCGTAGGCATCAATCTCCACCGGCAAACCCCGGGTTTGCGCCTCTTCGACCATTTTTCTGACCAGCAGACTTGTGGACATGCCCGCAGAACAACACAGCATGATCTTGACCATCGACAACCATCCTCAAAATGTTAAAAGTTATTGCGGAGCTGATTGGATAACAAACGGAAACCGGTTTCCATTTTTTCGCGGATGAATTGTGAAGCCCGTCAATCTCTGTAATTTATAAGCGTTCTTTATTAGCGCTGCATCACAGATTTTGCGGCTATTCTGATAGCAGGAAAGTGCGTTTGGAAAATCGGTTTCCATGAAAAATGGAAAGCGGTTATACTGCAACTGGCGATATTATGAGCCATTGTACGATTTGGAATTTTTTGGCCCTCGCCGGGCCTCCCAGGGGATAAAGATGTCTACAATCAACGACGTATCACGTTTAGCTGGGGTGTCAAAAGCCACAGTTTCACGGGTGTTGAGTGGGTCGCGAGGGGTCAAGGAAGCCAGCCGCCTTGCGGTGTTAAAAGCGGTTGATGAACTGAATTATCGGCCAAACGTCATCGCCCAGTCTCTGCTGAGCCAGTCCACGGGCTGTATCGGCGTGATTTGCGCCCAGGATAACGTTAATCAAACCACCGGTTACCTGTACGCCCTTGAGAAACATCTCAGCCAGCATCAGAAACATCTGCTGCTGCGTTTTGCCAACAACAAAGCGGGCGTGATGAACGCGCTGGAGGAGCTGACCTGCGGCTTGTGCGATGACGTGCTGATCATTGGCGCACGTTTTCCGCTGGGCAACATCGATGAGAGCGTGATCCTCGTGGATTGCGCCGAGGCGGAATCCACCAACAGCATCCAGTTTGACCACGCTTTCGCCGCAGAAACCGCCTGTAATTACCTGATAAGCCAGGGCCGACGCCAGATCGCCGTCATCCACCCGGATACCAGCGGCGCGGCGGATCAGGTTTTACTGGGTTACAAACACGCGCTGGAAAACAATTTCCTGCCGTTTAATCGTAATCTGGTGTTTATGGATTCCACCAGTTCGTCCGTCGCCTTACAGGTCCTGCTTAACAACGCGACCACGCTGAACTTTAACGCGCTGCTGGTGGCCGACGAGCAGGAAGCGCAGCGGGTGATCAGTCAGCTTCAGGCGTTTAATAAATCGGTGCCGGGCGACATTATGGTATTCAGCCTTGCCGGTTCGCTGCAATTACCGGGCATTCCGAGCATTCCCGCTATCGAGTATTCGATGGACGCCATGGCCGCCCGTATTGTCAGCTGGCTTACCGAAAAAACGCAAAGCGTACTGGGTGCCTGCGTACTGCGCGGCGATTTAATTATCCCGGATCGCAGAACGCGTTAATTACTCATCGCCTCCGCACCCTGCGGGGGCTTTTTTGATAGCGATCACCAAACGAAAATATATCCTTCCTCCGCTTGCCATTACTTAAGAAATTTAATTTAAGGCCCGCAATTTTAGATTGCGGTTTTGAATGAATGCGCAACACAATACGCGTCGGTATCTGTAAGATTACGTCATGCTATGAGCGATCATAGTATTGGCGGTAGCGTTCCCTGGCACAGCCGATGGCATACGAATTGGCTCATAGCGATAGATATGTATCACGCATATTTAATAAATAAAATTTTTAATAATATTGTTGAACGTGAAAAAATGTTTTTTTATTTCCTGAGTACGGGAGGCAGAGTAGAGCCTGGCGTATATTGACCATTATGTCTTTTAAATCTCTGAAAAAACGCCGCAATATCAGGACACGCTGAACAGATCCGGCACAGGCAGTGATTTTCAGCGGGGGATCCAGGCGGCGACAGCAGATGCCGTGTCCGGTGAACTGCAGCAAAAGTGATTGCCGCACGGTTGTATCCGCATGCGAAAGAGATGTCTGATCTGAACGAAGAGGAAAAACAGACGGTCAGCATGCTGGCGACGATGTCGGCAGGCCTGGCGGGTGGCCTTGCCGGTGACAGTACCGTATCGGCAGGTACAGGTGCACAGGCAGGGAAGAATGCGGTTGAGAATAATTTACTGGGAGGT
This sequence comes from Enterobacter sp. SA187, assembly GCF_001888805.2. Classification (NCBI taxonomy): domain Bacteria; kingdom Pseudomonadati; phylum Pseudomonadota; class Gammaproteobacteria; order Enterobacterales; family Enterobacteriaceae; genus Enterobacter; species Enterobacter sp. SA187. The sequence goes on along the minus strand of NZ_CP019113.1, from coordinate 1,069,483 downwards.
AATGAAGATGCTCAAGCTGCATGGATACGTGAGCATGGGATCGATATGGCGACCTGTTCTGATAACCCAACGGTGCAAGCATGCCAGAAGGCTAAAAATGAACGAGATGCGGTAGGATTGGCTTTGGCAACAGGTACTGTGGCTTTGCTTCCTGGTAGTGCTCAGGTGATGTGGGGACTTGGTGCTGGCGCTAATGCAGGGGTTAATTACTGGGTAGATGGCGCAATTGACCCAGCTAATGCGGCTATTGCAGGTTGGGTGAATGTGTTCAGCATGGGTAATGGCCTAACGGGTAGCATGGGCTGGAATGCGGCAGGTGGTACGTTGGGTAACTGGATTGACAGCAAAGATCCGCTGTTAGGTGCGCTTATTAATGGTGCCGGTTCGGGTGTTGGTTATGGCATTGGTAAAGGACTTTCATGGGGCGTTAATGCCGGAGCAAACTGGTGGAAAGGTTGCTGGGATCCTAAGTTTAATGCTGACCTGAGACAGTTTACTGAAGTGAAGGGGAAACTGGGGCTTTCAAAAGAAATGACACCTAGTAATTTTCCAGGCATGGCTGGCGATATCGGTGGTAGCCTGGGCTCTGAGCTCAGTGGGAAGTATATAGAGCAGAAATCATCTCAGGAGGAGCGCAAAAAATGAGAAAGAAAAATACGTTTCTACACCTGGCTCTTTTTATCGCATTAAGTATTATTTCTATTTTTTTGACATCGATTACTTTATACGTAGTAGGGGAGTTATTATTCTTCTTTTTCAGAGAAATACCAATGAATTTCACTATGGAAAATATATTTCTGCTCTGTAAAATTAGTCTTAGCGTCGGAAGTTTTGTCGGGGGCGGATTGTGGATAGCTCGGTTATTGAAATTAAAAGGCTTCTAAGTTTTTGCTGAGAATAATTTATTGGGTGGGAATGAGGAGACCCAGACCAGCTTCGTGCAGGAACATGGAAAAAATATAGCGTCCTGTTCAAGCAATCCTGGCAGTGTTGCCTGCCAGAAAGGGCTGGCGATGAATAATGCGTTGATGGTGGCACTTCCTGCGGGTCTTGGTGGTGGCATCCAGGCGGCGACAGCGGGGCTACAGGGGCTGGCGGGTGGCAATATCGCGGGTGCGCTGGCGGGCGCATCGGCTCCTGAGCTGGCGCATATTATCGGACATGAATCCGGGCTGAGCAGCGATGCCGCCCTTGTAGCGCATGCGATCCTCGGTGGTGTGGCGGCTACGTTGCAGGGAAACAGTGCAGCGGCAGGCGCAGCGGGTGCCGTGTCCGGTGAGCTGGCAGCAAAAGCGATTGCCGCACGGTTGTATCCGCATGCGAAAGAGATGTCTGACCTGACCGAAGAGGAAAAACAGACGGTCAGCATGCTGGCGACGATGTCAGCAGGCCTGGCGGGTGGCCTTGCCGGTGACAGTAGGGTATCGGCAGGCACAGGTGCGCTGGCAGGGAAGAATGCGGTTGAGAATAATACATTTAGTTTGCCAAACGGGATAATGAACTACGGCCAGGCAGTAGCTTCCTGGAATCAGTTCGCGGTAAACAATAACCTGACACAGGAAGAAACCCAGGCCGGGGTGGATAAGATCGCAAAAGGCGATATGCCAGACAGCACCAATATCGCTAAAGTAATGGTGGATGGCTCCTCGAATATGGCTTTTGCTTTTGCAGCATGGGAACTGGGGCTAGCGGCCTCAGTTGGTAAAGCCGTGGTTGGTGGGGTTACTTCCACTGCTGTGAACGGTGGTTTTCAATGGTATGGCTTAAACCAGCCTGGTAGTGAAGATCAGTCATGGGATTATAAAGGCAGTGCATCCTCATTCATTACAGGGATGCTTGCTCCGGGACGCAAAGTTACGATTAATACAGCTATAGCGCTGGGGGGATCGGTATTTAGCGATGGTGCTAATATTAAGTCTCAAGCCGGAACAGCCCTGGGGGCATATGCAGGTGGATATGTAGGAGAATACTTCCCTGTGATATTGAGGCCGGTTTTAGGGAGCTCTGCAACTGCTGTCGGTGATATTAGCGGTGGTTTTGTTTCTGAGTTAATTAACTACGGTATTAAAAATAATCCCACTCCAACTAGTAAGGAACCGGAACATGAGTAAAAAACCTTCAGTATTTTTATTATTTTTAACAATAATATATTGTTGGGTGATCTTTTTTTTAATCGGTAGCGTAGTGCTGCTCATTATGAATTTATGGAAAGGGAATGGCTTCTATTTTTCACAACAACAAGTTAAAGCCGCCATCATATTGAGTGGGATAGCAGGGTGCGGCGTTGGATTAAGAACATGGATCTTTGCATTGATTGATAAACGTAAATCCCGAAAGTCACCATCATGAGACCCTAAAGCGTAAATTCAATCCCGACCACAGTTGGTGGTATTTTTGCCCGGAAATATTTTTCGATAGCTATTGAATCTGCATTGCAAATTTAATAAATAAGCTGAATGAGTCAGGCGCGAATAATATAAATTCCAAAGAATAACGGCAGAAGGTTTTCCTCCTGCCGCAGAAATAACGAACCGGGTTTTACACTCAAATAAACGTAAAAATCTCGTCACGCGGCAGGCGGGATTTTGGCAGGCTGGCGTTAAAATCTTTGTCGCTTTTCACGCCCAGCGACACCAGTACCACGCTGGTTAAGCCTTTTTCACGCAGCCCCAGCGACAGATCCAGCTCGCGGGAATCGAAACCTTCCATCGGCGTGGCGTCGATGCCGAGCATCGCGGCACCCAGCAGCAGACCGCCCAGCGCAAGGTACACCTGCTTTTCCATCCACTGCGGCACATCGCGCAGTTCATAGCGATGCATATCCACGTAGCCACGGCGGCCCTTATCCTGCCCGGCTTTGGCTTCTTCGCTGGCGAAGCGGCCATCTTTCTGCTCCTGTTCCAACACGTTTTGCAGATGTTCTTCCGTCAGATCGCTTTTCATGCACAGGGCGATTACGTGGGAAGCATTCAGCACTTTTGCTTCGTTATAGGAAAATGCACCGCCAGTGGATTTGGCGATCGCGGCGCGGCCTTCGGCGGTGGAGGCCACCACAAAATGCCACGGCTGGGAGTTCACCGACGACGGGCTGTTTTGCAGCACGTTCAGCAGGGTTTCAATATCGTTTTCCGGCAAAGTCTGGCCGGGTTCAAAAGCTTTGACGGTGTGGCGGGAAAGCACGGCATCATTAAGCGTCATCATTTTTTCCTTTCCAAAAAGTGAAACGTAACGGTTGTTCGCCTGAGAATAACGCCAAATCCGACGCAGAAAAACCTGTCCGGCGGTGCAGCACTTTCTCTTTAAAGATGAAAATCAGGTGCGCGCTGGCGCGTTTCTGGCAACAATGAAGGCCGTTTTTTTCCTGTTCCGGAGAGCGTCATGATCCGCCTCGAAGATGTGACCTTGTTTGTGCGCGCCGCGGCGTTAGGCAGTTTTTCTAATGCCGCCCGTGAGGCGGATTTATTGCCGGGGCAGGTAAGCGCCGCCGTGCACCGGCTGGAGCGCGATCTGGATAAGCGGCTGTTTGTGCGCTCCACGCGCAGCCTGCGGCTGACGGCGGAAGGGGAAAAATACCTGCCGTTCGCCCAGGAGATGCTGGCGGTGGTGCAGGCGGGGCAGGAGAGTCTGCACAGCAGCGATGATGAACTCCAGGGAGAGCTGAAAGTCGCTGTGCCGTCGGATATTGGCCGCAATGTGCTGCTGCCGCTGATCACCGATTTTTGCGCGCAGCATCCGAAAATCACCCTGCGGCTGTCGCTGTCCGATCAGATCAGCGATATTTTTCGCGATCCGGTGGATGTGGCGATCCGCTACGGTGTGCTGGATAACAGCAGTTATGTCGCCCTGCCGCTGGCGGAGAAAAACCGCCGTGTGCTGGTGGCATCCCCCGACTATCTGGCCGCGCACGGGCGTCCGGCGACGCTGGGCGATGTGACCCATCATCATTGCCTGCTGTACACCATGAACAGCCACGTCCACGATAAATGGACGTTCCATGAAAACGGCATGCGCCGCCAGCTTACGGTGAAAAGCCGGATGCTGTGCGATGACGCTGACGTCGCCCGCCGCTGGGCGATTGCCGGAATGGGCATCGTCTACAAATCCTGGATAGACGTCAGCGCCGATGTCGCCGCCGGCAGGCTGGAAGTGCTGTTGCCGCACATTGCCGGCGAGGCGGCACCGCTTAACCTTATCTGCCCGCACCGTAAGCAATTTTCCCCGGCGATCCGCCAGCTGCACGGCATGTTGCGCGCGCAGATGACGGCGATCACAGACCGACTGGCCGCCCCGCGTTAACGCTGTTGCAGCGGGCGGCAGATCGCCAGCATGGCGATGGCGCTGCAAAGCGGCACGGCGGCGAGCAGCAGCCAGGGCATAATCGCCTGCGGGGAGGGCGTCAGCGCGTGGTCGAGCTGCCCGCCGAGCAGAAAATTACCCGCCAGCACCGCCACGCCGCCCATCGAGGCAAGCGCGCCGTAATGCGCGCCGAGGTTATGTTCTCCGGCGAAACGCGGCACCAAATCCATGCCCACCGGCACAATGATCATCTGCCCGAGCGTTAACAGCGTCACCATGCAAATGGCGGGGATCAGCCGCTGCCAGTTATCGGGCGGCACGTCAGCGGCAAAAAACGCCACGCTGGCAAACGACGCGCTCAACAGCCCGAAGCCGAGCGGCAGCGTGCGCAACGGGCCAAGGCGACGGGCAAAACGCGCCAGCGGCAGTTGCAGGCAGACGATGAGTAGCGAGGCGAGCATAAACAGCGGCCCGAGATCGGTTTCCCGGCTGCCGGAGCGGCGCAGTTCCACCGGCAGCGCCAGATAGAGCTGGTTATAGCTGAACAGATAGGCGCTGTAGGCGATGATAAAAGCCACAAAACGCGGCTGGCGGAAGGTCTCCCACCAGGGGGTGATCTTCAGTTCACTGGCCCTGCGCGGCGTGGCGGGCAGGCTGAAAAACAGCACCACCAGCGCAACGATAAACACCCCCGCACCGGCCAGCGCCACGCGCTGAAAACCAAATCCCGCCAGCAGCGCGCCGAGCACCGGCCCCAGCACCGCGCCCAGTTCCCCGCAGATGGCAAAAAGCGCGAACCACTCCTGGCGGCTGCGCTTGCCGTCGGCTTCGCTCTGCGTCCCGGCCTTCGCCAGCAGCGCCTCGATGGCAGGGGAAAACAGCGCCCCGCCGACGCCCGTCAGACAGGCGCCCAGCACCACCGGCCAGAACGACTCCCCCAGCGCCAGCAGCAGATAGCCGCTCACCCGCACCAGACAGCCGCTGAGGATCACCACCCGCGCGCCGAAGCGGTCCGCCAGCGCGCCGCCCACCAGAAACATTCCCTGTTGCGAGAAAGTGCGCAAGCCAATCACCAGCCCGATCACCCATCCGGACAGCAGCAGGTCGTCGCGCAGGTAAATCGCCAGAAAAGGCACAACGGCATAGAAGCCAATATTAAAGACCAACTGGCAGCCGGAAAGCAGATAAGGGGAGGTGCGTTTTGTTGCGTCTGTCGAAGTCGAAAACATGCCATAACCGAAGTTGAGTGATGAAAATTGACAATATATTTTGCGATGGGTATAAGTCCACCACTTAAGAATGATTTGCATTTACCTGCGCGTAGCCACTGATCCTCTGGAGTAAGACGAATGCCGGTTTTAAAGAAAACGCTGTTAGCTTTAGGAATACTTTGCCTGAGTACGGCATCCGCCCTGGCGACGCACTATCCGTTAACCATCGATAACTGTGGCATGAAAGTCACCTTCGACAAAGCGCCGGAGCGCGTGGTGGCGCTGGGGCAGAACTCCGCAGAAATCATGCTGATGCTCGGTTTGCAGGACAAAATGGCCGCCAGCGCTTTCTGGCCGACAAAAGTCTTACCGGAACTCGCGAAGCAGAATGAAAAAGTCAAAGTGCTGACCGTGGAGATCCCGACGCTGGAGTCCATTCTGGCACAGGAGCCGGATTTTGTGGCGGCGCAATTGCCGTTGCTGCTCGGGCCGGACAGTAAAGTCGCTAAACGCGAAGATTTTGCCGCCGTGGGCGTAAACAGCTATTTATCGCCGGGCGTCTGCACCACCACCAAAAACACCGGCGACATCTACGGCAGCCGCAAGCAGATGTGGGACATGACCCAGCTGTACAAAGAAATTAACGACCTGGCGGCGATTTTCGACGTGCAGGATCGCGGTGATGCGCTGGTGGCGAGCTTCAAAAAGCGTGAAGCCGATCTGCGCGAGAAATTCCATAAGGGCAATAAAGATCTGTCGTTCGTCTTCTGGTTCTCCAGCGCCTCGCCGTCAGCCGATGCGCACATGAGCGGCAAAAACAGCGCCTCCGGCTTTATCGCGAATATGCTGGGCGGCCACATCGCCCTGAATACCGACGCCGAATGGCCGACGGTGAGCTGGGAAAGCGTGATCAGCGCCAACCCGGACGTGATTGTCGTCGCCAGCCTCGACCGTAACCGCTGGGTGCTGGATCGCGCGGAAGAAAAAATTAAATTCCTGAAAACCGATCCGGCGGTCAGCCAGCTGGATGCGGTGAAAAAAGGCCATATCGTGGTGATGGATGGTCAGGCGATGAACCCGACCGTGCGCACCCTCTATGGCGCGGAGCAGGTGGCGGCACAATTAGAGAAGCTGGGTCTGAACTGATGACTGTGGCGTCCCGCTCGGTAGTTGAAAATATGCGATCCGTGATGTTGCTGCTGGGCGCGGTGCTGGTGCTCGGCATCACCATCGCCTTCAGCGTCGGGGTGGGCGAGCTGTCGATCCCGTTAAAAACCACGTTTTTCGCCATCACCAATAAGCTCGGTCTGACCGGCGTAACCTTAAACCGCATCCATGAGACGGTGATCTGGGATTTTCGTCTCAGCCGGGCGCTGGTTGCCGCCTGTAGCGGCGCGGGGCTGGCCATCTGCGGCGCGGTGCTGCAAAGCCTGCTGAAAAACGCGCTGGCGGAGCCGTATGTGCTGGGCGTGTCAGCCGGTGCCTCCACCGGGGCAGTAGCCGTAGTGGTACTGGGCGTGGGCGCCGGGGCGGTGTCGCTCTCCGCCGGGGCATTTATCGGCGCTTTCGCTGCGTTCCTGTTCGTCGCGCTGCTGACCAACGGCGCGCGTGGCGGCAATGAACGTACCATTCTTGCGGGTGTGGCGGCGTCGCAGCTATTCAACGCCCTGACCGCCTACACCATCAGCACCTCTGCCAATGCGCAGCAGGCGCGCGATGTGATGTTCTGGCTGCTCGGCAGCTTCAGCGGCGTGCGCTGGCCGGAGTTCCAGCTGGTGCTGGTGGTGGTGCTGATTGGCCTTGCGGTGTGTCTGTACCACGCGAAAGCGCTGGACGCCTTTACCTTCGGGGATGACGCGGCGGCATCGCTCGGTATTCCCGTCGGTGTGATCCGCTTGATCCTGTTCTCCGTCACGGCGCTGATGACCGCCGCGATCGTCAGCATGGCCGGTTCCATCGGTTTTGTCGGCCTGGTGGTGCCCCATATGATGCGCTACTTCTTTGGCCCGCTGCACCGCAAACTGCTGGTGGCGTCCGCGCTGATGGGCGCGATTTTGATGGTGCTGGCAGATATCGCCTCCCGCACGGTGATCGCCCCGCAAAGCCTGCCGGTGGGCGTGGTGACGGCGCTGGTTGGCGTGCCGTTCTTTGCCGTTATTCTTTATCGCTCGGGGAAATTTTCATGAGTATCAGTGCCGAAAATCTGTCCTGGCGTATCGGAAAAAAAGTCATTGTTAATGATGTGTCGCTCAGCGTGCCCAAAGGCCAGACCATGGGGCTGCTGGGGCCGAACGGCTCCGGGAAATCCTCTTTGTTGCGTATTCTGGCGGGACTGCGTCGGCCCGACGCGGGCCGGGTGATGCTGGACGGCGGCGATGTGCGCGAGGTCGGCAAAAAAGCGCTGGCGAAGCGCGTGGCCTTTGTGGAGCAACATGCGGCGACGGATTCCAACATCAAGGTGATCGATGTGGTGAAGCTGGGGCGCATTCCGCACCATTCACCGCTGTCGCCGTGGACGCATGCGGATGACGAGATTGTCACCGCCGCGCTGGCGCGCGTGGAGATGCTCGACCGCCAGCAGCAGGGCTGGCAGAGCTTGTCCGGCGGCGAGCGTCAGCGGGTACACATTGCCCGTGCGCTGGCGCAGTCACCCTCCGAGATCCTGCTCGACGAGCCGACAAACCATCTGGATATTCACCATCAGATGCAGCTGATGCGGCTGATCAGCGCGCTGCCGGTCACCAGTATTGTGGCGATCCACGATCTGAATCATGCGGCGATGTTCTGCGATTCGCTGGTGGTGATGCAGAACGGCGGCATAGTGGCACGCGGTACGCCGGACGAGGTGCTGACCGAAGAGATGCTGCGCGAGGTGTTCAACGTTGAAGCCAGAATCGAAATTTCCCGCTACAACGGCAAAAAGCATATTCACTTTTTGTAGGGGGATGCGGTGCAGCGCCGGGAGCCGGGCTGCGCCGCCTGTATCCGGCACGAAGTGACATTAATTGAGCGCTGCCAGCGTCGATTCGATCCTTTTTATCCTCTGCTGCGCCGCTTTCAGTTCATCCTGGAGCCGCTGCTCCTGCTCATTGTAAGCCATCAGCACAATGCATCCGTTCATCACTTTTACCGTTACCTGGTGTCCGGTATCGAACCCCGCTTCACGTAGCCATTTCCCTTTCAGGATCAGGTTCGGCGTGCTTTTATCCCGGCCATGCGGGCGATAGCCCACGATCACGGAACGCTCGCTTTTTCTAATCTCTGACTCTGGGGTAGAATGCGGATCAGCCATAATCAACTCCTTGATAGTTGGTGAGGTTAGACGCTCCGGCTGTGTTGCTGCACATCGGAGCGTTGTTTAATTCCTGCGTGTATGTGGTAGGTACCACATGCGTATAAACTAACCGAAATGGTACCTACCATGCAAGAAAAAAAGAAACCAACCTTTGACCGCACCAAAAGCACCATGAAGAACATTCGTTTTGAAGATGAGCTTCTGGAACAGATTGAGAAAGCGGCGGGAAAAGGGAATTTTAGTAAGTGGGTGAAAGATGCCTGCAAGATGCGATTGCAGAAAAACTAATCCGCCAGCTATGCAGGAAGGCTGCAGTGAAGCCTATTGACCTACCTGACGGCTGCCTTCCTGTTGAACTTGTAAGTAAGACTTACAGGTTGCATTTTGTTCAAGTTCGCCTTCTTCGTAGATCCCTTTGATGTGCTGCGTAACGGCCTGCGGGGTAATCTGATAAAGATTTGCGATAGTTGCCTGAGGGAGCCATAGCGTCTCCTGTTCAAAGCGACATTCCACGCGCACTTCGCCGTCATCACTGGCAAACATAATAAACTCGCCTGCCGGAGCCTGGCCTGAAAGTTCCTCTGTCATGCTGCCTCCTTAAACGCTGGACGAAAATTATCTGGGAATCTATCAGAATGTTAAGCATTCACGACGTTACCATGAATGCCATAAACACGGTTATCAACATAGTATGTGAAAACAAACAGGAGTAAAAAAACAGAAATGAAACGTGGGGGTAGTTCGCAAAATTTGCGTTAAGTTGGAGAACATTGCAGAGGATTTACGCCACAAGTGGCGGAAGATCACAGGAGTCGAACCTGCCCGGCACCGCTGGCGGCACCAACTGGATTTGAAGTCCAGCCGCCTCACCGGAGACGACGATCTTCCCAGCCTTCATTGCTACATGGAGGCGGGGCGCATTATAGCCACTTTCCTGCTGTAACCACATACCCCGTCACACTTTTTTATCAGATCTGCGTCAAACCTTCGTCTGGTTTTGGTTAAAACCCTATTAAATCCATTGCTTATCCTCCCGCCTCATTTTCAGCTACCCCGATCACATAAAACAAGAATCGTAATCTGATAACCAGAAAACGGAATACCCGCTTCCGGAACGATGGTTTAAAACGTCTGCACCTGGTATCGGCGTACTTCTGAGCAAAAGGATGAAAGATGAAGAGTCAGATTATTTCTGTGAAGGAGAAGATTGGCTACGGCATGGGTGACGCCGCCAGCCATATCATCTTTGATAACGTGATGATGTACATGATGTTTTTCTATACGGATATTTTCGGCATCCCCGCCGGGTTTGTCGGCACCATGTTCTTACTGGCCCGGGCGCTGGATGCGATTTCCGACCCCTGCATGGGGCTTATCGCCGACCGTACGCGCAGCCGCTGGGGTAAATTCCGCCCGTGGATGATGTTTGGCGCGCTGCCCTTCGGCATCGTCTGCGTACTCACCTACAGCACGCCCGATCTGAGCATGAACGGCAAAATGATTTACGCCGCCGTCACCTACACGCTGCTGACCCTGCTCTACACCGTGGTGAATATCCCGTACTGCGCGCTGGGCGGCGTGATCACCAACGACCCGGCGCAGCGTATCTCCCTGCAATCCTGGCGCTTCGTGCTGGCGACGGCGGGCGGCATGCTCTCCACCGTGCTGATGATGCCGCTGGTGAATCTGATTGGCGGGGAAGACAAAGCGCTGGGTTATCAGGGCGGCGTCGCCGTGCTGTCGGTAGTGGCGTTCCTGATGCTGACGTTCTGCTTCTTTACCACCAAAGAGCGTATCCAGGTGCCGCCGAACACCACGCCGATGCGTGAAGATCTGCGCGACATCTGGAACAACGACCAGTGGCGTATCGTCGGCCTGCTGACCATCCTCAACATCCTGGCGGTATGCGTTCGCGGCGGGGCGATGATGTACTACGTCACCTGGATACTCGGCACGCCGGAAGTGTTCGTCGCCTTCCTCACCACTTACTGCGTCGGCAACCTGATCGGCAGCGCGCTGGCGAAGCCGCTTACCGACTGGAAATGCAAGGTCAGCATCTTCTGGTGGACCAACGCCCTGCTGACGATTTTCAGCGTGGCGATGTTCTTTGTTCCGGTCAGCGCCAGCCTCACCATGTTCGCTTTTATCTTTATCATCGGCGTGCTGCATCAGCTGGTGACGCCGATCCAGTGGGTGATGATGTCCGATACCGTCGATTACGGCGAATGGTGTAACGGCAAACGCCTGACCGGTATCAGCTTCGCGGGCACGCTCTTTGTGCTGAAACTGGGTCTGGCGATTGGCGGCGCGCTCATCGGCTGGGCGCTGGCGGGCGGCGGTTATGACGCGGCGGCCAAAACCCAGAACAGCGCCACCATCACCATTATTATCGCGCTGTTCACTCTCGTCCCGGCGGCCTGCTATTTCCTCAGCGCGATCATCGCGAAACGCTACTACACCCTGAAAACGCCGTTCCTGGTGAAAATCATGGACCAGCTGGCGCAGGGCGTGCGTCGCAACGAACAGGCGTTTAACGAGACACCTGTCGCCAAAGAATTACCGCATTAAAAGGAGCCGATAATGAAAATCAGTGATGGAAACTGGCTTATTCAGCACGGGCTGAACCTCATTCACCCAATCCAGGTGTTCGATGTTGAACAGCAGGGCAATGAGATGGTGGTGTACGCCGCACCGCGCGATGTGCGTGAACGGACCTGGCAGCTCGACACACCGCTGTTTACGCTGCGCTTTTTCTCGCCGCAGGAAGGCGTGGTCGGCGTGCGCATGGAACATTTTCAGGGTGCGCTGAACAACGGCCCGCATTACCCGCTGAATGTGCAGGACGTACCGGTTGAGATGCAGAACACGGCGGAGTTCGCCGAACTGAAAAGCGGCGCGTTAAGTGTGCGTGTTACCAAAGGCGATGCCTGGTCGCTGGATTTTCTGCGCAACGGCGTGCGCATCACCGGCAGCCAGGTGAAAAACAATGGCTACGTGCAGGACACTGCCAGCAACCGCAATTATCTGTTTGAGCGGCTGGATCTGGGCGTCGGCGAAACCGTGTATGGCCTCGGCGAGCGCTTTACCGCGCTGGTGCGCAACGGGCAGACGGTGGAGACCTGGAACCGCGACGGCGGCACCAGCACCGAACAGGCGTATAAAAATATTCCGTTCTACCTCACTAATCGCGGGTACGGCGTGCTGGTGAATCATCCCCAGTGCGTGTCCTTTGAAATCGGCTCGGAAAAAGTCTCCAAAGTGCAGTTCAGCGTTGAGTCTGAGCATCTGGAATATTTTGTCATCGACGGGCCGACGCCAAAAGAGGTGCTCAACCGCTATACACAGCTGACCGGCCGCCCGGCGCTGCCGCCGGCGTGGTCCTTCGGACTGTGGCTCACCACCTCGTTCACCACCAATTACGACGAAGCCACGGTGAACAGCTTTATCGACGGCATGGCAGAGCGCGATCTGCCGCTGCACGTATTCCATTTTGACTGCTTCTGGATGAAAGCCTTCCAGTGGTGCGACTTCCAGTGGGATCCGGTGACCTTCCCGGATCCGGAGGGCATGATCAAACGCCTGAAGGCGAAAGGGCTGAAAATCTGCGTCTGGATCAACCCCTACATTGGCCAGAAATCACCGGTATTTAACGAGCTGAAAGAGAAGGGCTATCTGCTGAAACGCCCGGACGGCTCGCTGTGGCAGTGGGATAAATGGCAGCCGGGGCTGGCTATCTATGATTTTACGAATCCGGAAGCCTGCCGGTGGTATGCAGAGCAGCTGAAAGGGCTGGTGGCTATCGGCGTCGACTGCTTCAAGACCGATTTCGGCGAGCGCATTCCGACGGACGTGGCCTGGCATGACGGCTCCTGCCCGCAGAAGATGCATAACCATTACGCCTATATCTACAACGAACTGGTGTGGAATGTGCTGAAAGAGACGGTGGGCGAGGAAGAAGCCGTGCTGTTCGCCCGCTCGGCGTCGGTGGGGGCGCAGAAATTCCCGGTGCACTGGGGCGGCGACTGCTACGCCAACTACGAATCCATGGCGGAAAGCCTGCGCGGCGGGCTGTCGATTGGCCTGTCCGGCTTTGGGTTCTGGAGCCACGATATTGGCGGCTTCGAAAACACCGCCCCGGCGCACGTCTATAAGCGCTGGTGCGCGTTCGGGCTGCTCTCCAGCCACAGCCGTCTGCATGGCAGCAAATCCTATCGCGTGCCCTGGGCGTATGATGAGGAGTCCTGCGACGTGGTGCGCCACTTCACGCAGCTGAAATGCCGCCTGATGCCGTATCTGTACCGCCAGGCCGCGCTGGCCCGTGACGCGGGCACGCCGATGATGCGCGCCATGATGCTGGAGTTCCCGGACGATCCGGCGTGTGACTATCTTGATCGCCAGTATATGCTCGGCGATGCGGTGATGGTCGCGCCGGTCTTCTCGGAAGCGGGCGACGTGCAGTTTTATCTGCCGGAAGGCCGCTGGACGCACCTGTGGCGCAACGATGAGCTTACCGGCAGCCGCTGGCACAAACAGCAGCATGATTTCCTGAGCCTGCCGGTCTACGTGCGGGATAACACCCTGCTGGCGCTGGGAAATAACGATCGGAAGCCGGACTATGCGTGGAGCGACGGCACGGCGTTTCAGCTGTTCAGCCTGGACGATGGCTGCGAAGCCCGCTGCGAGGTACCGGCGGAGGATGGCCTGGTTGCCTTCACGCTACAGGCGCGACGGGAAGGGGATCGCATCACGCTCACCGGCACCGGTGATGCCCGCAACTGGACGCTGTGTTTGCGCAATATCCCGCAGGTGAGCGCCGTGCAGGGCGGCTCACAGGCGGGCAGTGAGTGGGGGGCAGTTATCACCGCGCAGGAGAATACGCTGGTGGTTACGCTCTGAGTGTTAACCCTCTCCCGTCAGGGAGAGGGTGTGGTTTCCGGCTGCGCGGTACTCACCTCGCCGTTGCGCATCGTCTGTGTCACCTGCCGTTTCTCTGTATTCAGCACCTTCAGTTCCGCATTCACCGTGGGTTTTAACGGCGTATCCGCTTTTACGTTGCCGCTGGCGGTTAGCTGAATATTACCATCGCCGGAAATCGGCAGCGCAGGCCAGCCCCACTGCTGCAATACGTTCACCGGCACGCCGCGCCCATTGAGGCTCACTTTCACCTGGCGATCAGCCAGCTGCGACACCACAGCGGTGGCTTCCAGTAAACCCTGGCCGGTAAAGGCGCTCAGCTCGCTGATGTTGACCGCATTGGTGTTTGCAGCCAGCGCCAGCGACGGACGACGCACATCGACGCGGTTAAAGGTCGCCGCCGCGCCGTTCAGTTTGGCGCTACCGCCCCAGACGCCCCATTTACCGTCCCGCGCCAGCAGCAGGTTATTACCATAACCATCCAGCGCGGTGATCTGCCACGGGAAAGCCGGATCGATGTCGATCACCAGGTTGCGGCTGGCGCTGAATTTTTTCAGCACCACGGCGTTCAGCCAGCCGGGGAGAGGATCCATCCACAGCTGTTTCCAGTTGGCGGGCAGGGTGTATTCCAGACCGGCGATGGCGGCGTCATCCAGCACCAGCGCTTTGCCGTCGCGCAACCAGTTGCCGGAGGTGCGCAGCAGGCCGCCTTCCCAGCGGGAGGTGAACTGGCGCAGCGCCACGCCCTGGGGGGAAAACTCAGTATTCACAATAGGATCGAACAGGTGCAGCGAGCCGTAGATAAACTCGCTGGCGTTCATCGACAGCCTGCCGTCGTCGCTCTGCCAGTCGCCCTCGCTCAGCGTCAGGTTGCGCACGCTCAGATCCAGATCGGTTACCGCCCAGTCCGGCCCCTGCAGGCGCGCGTCTGTCACTTCCAGCCTGCCAATCTGCAACGATGGCAGCGTGGTGAGCGGCATAAAGAAATCGCTCAGGGATTTGTCGCTTTGCAGGCGGATGTCATTGAGACGCAGGCTGTCGATAATCCAGCCGCCGTTGGCGGTACGGCGGGCGGTACCGGTGAGCGAGCCGCGCGCCATATCCGCGCCAATGGTGCTCAGCGTCACCTCATTGTTGTCGATACTGCCCTGAATGAGGACATTACTGATGGGGACGCCATTCAGCGTCATGGAGCCTGCGCTCACCTGGATTTGCGCCTGGCTGCCAAGCACATTGCCCGCTTTCGGCTGCCAGGGGCTGACGCCGCCTGTCACCCGCTGGGCACTGAGATCCCAGCCAGTCGCCGGACTGTTGAACGCCATATTGTTCAGTTGCAGGCGGTCGGCCTGGAAGGGCAGCGGCGCGGTATCCGGAGATAAATTCAGCGTCCCGTCTGACAGCAAAATAGTATCGGCATGCAGCGGATCGGTGAACTGACGGCTACTCAGCCCAATATCCACCGCTTTCGCATCCAGGGTAGCGGGCTGGCCCTTGCGGCCAAACGTAACGCTCTTTAACAGCACATGGGAAGGCGAAGAAAAGCGGTGATCCACTGCCTCAACGGTGAGCTGGTAATCACTGTTATCCGTAACCCAGTGGCCCACCTGCGCTGCGCCCCAGCGCGTCTGGATCAGAAAATAGGCTGCAAGAATCAGCACCAGCAGCGCGATCAGCAGATAAATCAGCAGCTTTCCAATGAGTTTCATCGTCTTCCCTTCCTCTATGCAGACAGGGAATTTATGCACGATTTATGCGCAATGCTCAAGGAGGGAATGGTGAAAGCGTGTAACGGCGACAGCAGGAAAGCCCCGCTGCCGCCGTGAAAATCAGTTTTTCTCAGGCGGGAAAACGAGGTTCAGCACGATAGCGGTGATACCGCCCGCGGCGATCCCCGAGGAGAGCAGATTCTTCAGCCAGTCCGGCGCAAACTGCAGGATCAGCGGCTGCTGGGAAACGCCCAGACCGACCGCCAACGACAGGGCGATAATCATGATCGCGCGGCGGTTCAGCGGCTCGCGGGACACGATACGCACCCCGGAAGCGGCAATGGTACCGAACATCACCAGGGTCGCGCCGCCCAGCACCGGCTCAGGAATGTGCTGCACGAAGCCACTCACCGCCGGGAACAGGCCGAGCACGATCAGCATCAGCGCCACTACAAAACCGACATAACGGCTGGCCACGCCGGTCAGCTGGATCACGCCGTTGTTCTGTCCGAAACAGGAGTTCGGAAAGGTGTTGAACACCGCCGACACAAAGGAGTTCAGGCCGTTCGCCAGCACGCCGCCTTTCAGGCGCTTCATGTACAGCGGCCCGGAAACCGGCTGTTCGGAAACGTCAGAGGTGGCGGTAATATCGCCGATGGTTTCCAGCGAGGTGATCATAAATACCAGCATCAGCGGCAGCAGCAGGCTCCAGTCGATACCTAAACCGTAATAGAGCGGGGTGGGGACCATGATTAGATCGCTGCTGGTCGGCGCGGTGTTCTCAGGCAACATACCCAGCGCCCAGGCGAGGATATAACCCACCGCCATAGCGATCACCAGCGAGGCCACGCGCAGATACGGATTGCGCTGACGGTTAAGCAGGATGATCACCGCCAGCACCGCACCCGCCAGCAGCAGGTTTTTCGGCGCGCCGAAGGTGTGATCGGCCATGGCGCCATAGCCGCCGCCGATAGAGGTCAGGCCGACCTGGATCAGCGACAGACCGATAATCATCACCACCACGCCGGATACCAGCGGCGTAATAATGCGGCGCGCCAGGTGCAGCACGCGGGAAAGGACCATTTCGGTACAGCTTGCCAGCATCAGGGTGCCAAACAGCGCCGCCATCATGGTCGGCACATCCGCGCCGCCGGTTTTCAGCGCCGTGCCGCCCATGATCAGCGGGGCCACAAAGTTAAAGCTGGTGCCCTGAATGGATAACAGCCCGGAGCCAACCGGTCCCCACGCTTTGATCTGAATAATGGACGCCACACCGGAGGCGAACAGCGACATGCTGATGATGTGCTGCGTGTCCTGAGCCGGTAAGCCGAGCGCCTGACAAATCAGCATCGCCGGGGTGATGACCGCAACAAACATTGCCAGCAGATGCTGACAGGCGGCAAAAAGCGTTTGTGCCAGCGGCGGGCGATCTTCCAGGCGGTAGATCAGCTCACTATTATGCTGCGGCGCAACCGGTTGCGCATTTTCAGACTCGACGGTGTTAACGGACATCTCTGGCGATCCCATGATGGAAAAGCGGGGATTTTATCGGACTGAATGGTAAAAGCAAACGTTTGCCAGCAAAAAATCTCATAATTAAAAGGGATAAAAAGCGACCGGGATATAGCGTTATGCGTATGTCAGAGTGAATGGCTGAAAATTTGCGTCAGGCGTTGGAATAGCGTTCAGTTTCCGGCATCCAGCGCTCGATCAGCGCAAGCGCCTGTTCCGGATAACGCTCATGAATATGACGGGCGAGGCGCTGTACATCAGGGATCATCGCCTGGTCGCGCAGCAGATCGGCGACTTTGAATTCAGCGTTGCCGGTCTGTCGGGTACCGAGCAGTTCGCCGGGGCCGCGAATTTCCAGATCCTTTTGCGCAATCACAAAGCCATCGTTACTGTCGCGCAGCACCTGCAGGCGTTTCTGCGCGGTTTTCGACAGCGGGGATTTGTACAGCAGTACGCAGTGGGACGCCACCGCGCCACGACCGACGCGACCCCGGAGCTGGTGGAGTTGCGCAAGGCCCAGCCGTTCCGGATTTTCGATGATCATCAGGCTGGCGTTGGGCACGTCCACACCTACCTCGATGACGGTGGTGGCGATCAGCAGATGCAGCTCGCCCAGCTTAAACGCCTGCATCACCGCCTGTTTTTCGGCGGGCTTCATGCGGCCATGAACCAGACCGACGTTAAGCTCCGGCAGCGCCAGCTTCAGTTCTTCCCAGGTGGCCTCGGCTGCCTGGGCTTCCAGTAAATCGGATTCTTCGATCAGCGTGCACACCCAGTAAGCCTGGCGGCCTTCGCTCATGCACGCCTGGCGTACGCGATCGATAATATCGCTGCGGCGCGTGTCGGGAATGGCCACCGTGGTGACGGGCGTACGTCCCGGCGGCATTTCGTCGATCACAGAGGTATCGAGATCGGCATACGCCGTCATCGCCAGCGTACGCGGAATAGGGGTTGCGGTCATGATCAGCTGATGAGGATGAAAGCCCTGTTGCTGGCCTTTTTCCCACAGCGCCAGCCGCTGATGCACGCCAAAGCGATGCTGTTCGTCGATGATCACCAGCGCCAGGCCGTTAAACTGCACCTGTTCCTGGAAAATGGCGTGGGTGCCGACAATCATCTGCACCTGACCGCTGGCGATGGCATCCTGCTGCGCCACGCGCGCTTTGCCCTTCTGTTTACCCGCCAGCCAGCCGACTTCAATGCCGAGAGGGGCAAACCAGGCGCGGAAATTGTTAGCGTGCTGCTCGGCAAGCAGTTCGGTGGGGGCCATCATCGCCACCTGTTTGCCATTGGCGATGGCGCGCAGGGCGGCAAGGGCCGCCACCAGCGTTTTACCGGAGCCAACGTCGCCCTGCACCAGACGCATCATCGGAATATCAAGCGCCATATCGTGTTCGATTTCGGACACCACCCGTGCCTGCGCGCCGGTCGGTTTAAACGGCAGTGACGCCAGCAGCTGGTTTTTCAGCTCATCCTGCGCGGCAAGCGGCTGGGCGTGGAAACGCTGTGCGCCGGCGCGTAAGGCCAGCATACTGAGATTATGCGCCAGCAGCTCTTCGAGGATCAGACGGCGCTGGGCGGGATGCTGACCGCTTTCCAGATCGGCAAGTTGTAAGGTCGGCGGCGGGCGATGCAGCGTGCGCAGCGCTTCCGGCAGGCTCATCATGCCCTGGGCTAATTCAGCGGGCAGCAGTTCGGCAATGGCGCAGGTGTCCAGCAGTTCCAGCGCCTGGTCCGTCAGCTTGCGCAGCGTCGCCTGTTTGATGCCTTCGGTTGTCGGATAGACGGGGGTCAGGGTGTCCGCCAGCGCCGGGCTGGTCAGGTCGCCCTGCACGCGGTATTCCGGATGGATCATCTCCGCGCCGTACTTACCGCGCTTTGCTTCACCGTAAGCCAGCACGCGTTTTCCCGTCGCCAGACTGTTTTTCATCGCCGCGCTGAAGTTAAAGAAGCGCAGGGTCAGAATGCCGCTGCCGTCGCTGATCTGACAGGTCATCATGCGACGGCCGCCAAAGGTGACGTTACAGTTCAGCACTTCGCCTTCCACCGTGGCATAAATGCCCGGCAGCAGATCGGCGATGGTGTAAAGCTGGGTACGATCTTCGTAGCGTAAAGGCAGATGCAGGAGCAGATCCTGCACGTTGACGAGGCCGATTTTGGCGAGCTTGCTGCTCTGCGCCGCGCCCACGCCGGTCAGCGAGCTTAGCGGAATGGCGTCAAGCAGGCGGCCTTTCATGGGTTATTTCGCAGACTGCATGGTGGCCCACCACGCGTCATCGGCTTCGATTTCGCCCTGCGCGTTGACGTGGGGGTAGGGCAGGCCTTTGCGTTTTGCTACGCGGGCCAGCACCGGATAGCCGCCTTCAAACAGCAAACGCTGCTGTTCGTCTTCCGGCAGCATGCTGTTTTCCCGCTTATACAGGCCGGCGTTCTGCCGCTGGCGCTGGGCTTCATACAGAATGAGGGCAGAGGCGACGGAGACGTTAAGCGACTGCACCATGCCGATCATGGGAATGATGATGTCCTGATCCGCCAGATCCAGCGCTTCCTGCGTGATCCCGGTTTTCTCCTGACCCATCAGAATACAGGTCGGGCGGGTGTAATCGATCTCGCGAAAATCGACGGCTTTATCAGACAGATGCGTCGCCAGAACCTGCATGCCCTGGCCTTTGAGATGTGAAACGGCGTCGCTGATGGTGCGATGGGTTTTAACCTGCACCCAGCTGTTGCTGCCCGCCGCGGAAGAGGCCATGGTGCGCATACGGCTGCCCGGCCAGACGGCGTGCACTTCATGCACGCCAACGGCATCTGCGGTGCGGATAATAGCAGAGACGTTATGGGGCTTGTGGACCTGCTCCATGCAGACCGTCAGATCAGGCTGACGCCTGGCGAGCATTTCGCAGATTCGCGCATAACGCTGTGCATTCATTAGGCTAGTTTCGGTTACGGGTGACTTTAATCACGTCCGGCAATACGCGGATTTTACGCATGATGTTTGCCAGATGAACACGATCCTGCGCGGTCAGGCGGATAAAGGCGCTGTACACGCGGCCATCTTTTTCTTCAGTATTCAGGCTCTGAATATTGGAAGAGGCCGTGTTGATTGCCGCAGTCAGGTTTGCGAGCGCACCCTGGTGGTTAAACATATCCACCTTAATTTCGGTGATAAATTCCTGCGCCGTGTCTTTGTCCCACTCTACCGCCATAAACTTCTCTGGCTCTTTCTGATAGCCACGGATGTTACGGCAGGATTCATGGTGGATCACCAGTCCTTTACCAGGGCTGACGTGGGCGATAATCGGGTCGCCCGGTAGTGGACGGCAGCATTTCGCGAAGGTGATCAGTACCCCGTCTGCGCCTTTGATCGGCAGATGTCCATGGCCCTGACCCGCCTGCACCGGGGCTGCTGTTTCACCCTGTTGCAGGTTTTTCGCGACCACGACGCTCATGGCATTGCCAAGACCGATTTCCGCCAGCAGGTCGTCAAGGGACGCCAGCTTCATGCGCTCCAGCTCATGCTGAATATTTTCCGGCGGGATTTCCGCCAGCTTGCGGCTGCCGCCAAGGGCATGGTTAAGCAGACGGCGACCCAGGCTTACGGAATCGTCGCGCTTGAGGTTTTTCAGCATCTGGCGAATTTTGGCGCGGGCTTTGGAGCTGACCACAAAATTGAGCCATGCGGCGTTCGGGCGGGCGCCAGGTGCGGTGATGATCTCAACCGTCTGGCCGCTGGCGAGCGGCTGCGACAGCGGATACGGCTGTCTGTCCACGCGCGCGCCCACGCAGGCGTGGCCGATGTCGGTATGCACGGCATAGGCGAAATCGACCGGGGTGGCACCGGCAGGCAGCTCAACAATGCGCCCTTCCGGTGTGAAAACATAAATCTCATCCGGGAAGAGATCAGATTTAACGCTCTCGATAAATTCAAACGAACTACCGGCGCTCTGCTGGAGTTCCAGCAGGCTCTGCATCCAGCGCTGCGCGCGGATTTGCGCCGTGGTGCTACTTTCACCGTGCTCTTTATAAGCCCAGTGCGCGGCAACCCCCATTTCCGCCATCATGTCCATGTCTTCGGTGCGGATCTGCACCTCAACCGGCACACCGTGCGGGCCAATCATCGAGGTGTGCAAAGACTGATAGCCGTTCGCTTTTGGAATGGCGATGTAATCTTTCATGCGCCCCGGACGTGGCTTGTAGAGGCTGTGCATCTGACCGAGCACGCGGTAGCAGGTATCCAGATCGTGGACGATGACGCGGAAGGCGTAAATATCCATGATCGAGTGGAAACGCTGCTCTTTCATGACCATTTTGCAGTAAATGGAGTAGAGATGCTTTTCGCGTCCGCTTACGCGACAGGGAATACCGGCTTCCTGCAAACGGCCTTCGATTTCAGAGAGGATTTTCTGGATCATCTCTTTACGGTTACCGCGCGCAGATTTCACCACCTCTTTGATCACCCGATAGCGGTTCGGGTGCAACGCCTCAAAGCCCAGCTCTTCAAGCTCGGTTTTGATGTGATGGATACCTAAACGGTGCGCCAGCGGACTGTAGATTTCGAGGGTTTCACGGGCGATGCGGCGACGTTTATCCGGGCGCAGTGAGCCCAGCGTGCGCATATTGTGGGTGCGGTCAGCCAGTTTGATGAGAATGACGCGGATATCCTGCACCATCGCCATAATCATCTTGCGGAAGTTTTCGGCCTGCGCCTCTTTCTTGTCGCGGAACTTAAGCTTATCAAGCTTGGACACCCCTTCCACCAGCTCGGC
The DNA here is from genome assembly GCF_001888805.2 of Enterobacter sp. SA187. Taxonomy (NCBI): domain Bacteria; kingdom Pseudomonadati; phylum Pseudomonadota; class Gammaproteobacteria; order Enterobacterales; family Enterobacteriaceae; genus Enterobacter; species Enterobacter sp. SA187. The sequence goes on along the minus strand of NZ_CP019113.1, from coordinate 1,047,783 downwards.
AACGCTTTTGCCAAACAGCTGTTCCATGTCCTGGTAGGTGGCGGGGGTATCTTCAATCACATCATGCAGCAGCGCGGCCATCAGTGTTTCATAGTCGAGTTTCATCTCGGCCAGAATACAGGCTACCGCAACCGGGTGCGTGATGTAGGGTTCACCGCTTGAACGTGTCTGGCCCTCGTGAGCGTCACGTGCAACGAGATACGCCTGCTGGAGACGCTTTATCTGCTCTTCCGGCAGATAGGTTTGAATCAGCTGATTCAGGCTTTCAAACAGATACAAGGGTGACCTGCAGTGTTATTAACGACGACCTTCAGCAATCGCGGTGACGGCCTGTAATTCAGCGGCTTCCTGCTCTTGCTGCTCCTGGCGCTCACGTACGTCGAGGATCTGGTTGTTGATCAGACCTTCTTCGATTTCGCGCAGCGCGATAACGGTAGTTTTATCGTTCTCTTCCGCAACCAGCGGATCTTTACCACCAACCTGCATCTGACGAGCGCGACGCGCGGCGACCAGTACCAGGTCAAAACGGTTACCAATTTTCTCTACAGCGTCCTGAACAGTTACGCGTGCCATACTTAAAGTGCTCCACAGGTGAAGAAATGACTGGGCATGATACTGAAAGTACGTTCAGTCTGCCAATAGTTTGCTGATTAAAGCGTCATGTCGCTGTTTTTGGCGACCCATACGCAGACGTTCAGCACGAATAATGGTCTTCATATCGCTGATGGCGGTATCAAAATCATCATTCACAATCAGATAATCATATTCGGCGTAGTGGCTCATTTCTGCAACCGCCTGCGCCATGCGTTTGGTGATCACCTCTTCGCTGTCCTGACCGCGACCGCGCAGGCGACGATCCAGCTCGTCTTTCGACGGCGGCAGAATAAAGATGCTGCGCGCCTGCGGCATTTTCTGGCGGATTTGCTGCGCGCCCTGCCAGTCGATGTCGAGGAAAACGTCCACGCCCGTCGCCAGAACTTGTTCAATGGCGTCGCGCGAGGTGCCGTAATAATTACCAAACACTTCCGCATGCTCAAGAAACGCATCTCTGCCAATCATGTTCTTAAATTCATCATGATCCACAAAGAAATAGTGTTCACCGTGCACCTCACCCGGACGCGGCGCGCGCGTGGTGTGTGAAACAGAAACCTGGGTGTCGTACAACGGTTGGGTCTTTAACAAAGCCTGAATGAGGCTTGATTTACCCGCACCACTGGGCGCGGAAACAATATAGAGCGTGCCTTGAGCCATGAGTATCTTTTGTATGTGATGAACGAACGGGAATGTCTACATACGTGCCTATTATACACGTCGCCGCTACGTGACGTAGCCTTTGTCACACTTTTGCACGAGATTATTGCGTTTTGCGAGGCGTTTTCCTGAATTATCTGCCGCTTGCAGCAACAGCGCAAAATTCCCGGAAGCCGCCTCGCAAGGCGGCTTTTTGCTGCTCGTCTTGCGTCAGACGTCGCGCTATACCGAAGCGAACACAGCAAGGGAGGCAGAACATGGTTAAGCGTGTGGGATGGATACTGTTCATCTTGTTCTTAAGTGGCGGCAGCCGGGCGGCATGCCCGGTATGGCCGCCTGCACGGGCAGAGCAGGAGATCGCGCGGCTTCAGCAGCAAATCATACAGTGGAACGACGCCTACTGGCGGCAGGGCAAAAGCGACGTCAGCGACGAAGTTTACGATAGGCTCAGCGCCCGGCTGGCGCACTGGCAGCGCTGCTTTGCGCCGCCCCTGCCGCTTGATGAACCTGCACCGCCGGGCACAGGCGCCATCCTGCATCCGGTCGCCCATACGGGCGTAAAGAAACTCGCGGATAAAACCGCCCTGACGCAATGGATGGCAAACAAGCGCGACCTGTGGGTCCAGCCGAAAGTGGACGGCGTCGCCGTTACGCTGGTTTATCGTCAGGGTGAACTGGCGCAGGCTATCAGCCGCGGCGATGGCCTGAAAGGTGAAGACTGGACGAATAAAGTGCGGCAGATCCCCTCGTTGCCCAAAAAGATAAACGGCCCGCTGGCAAACAGTGTCCTGCAGGGCGAGATTTTTCTTCTGCGTGATAACCACCGCCAGCAGGAAATGGGCGGCATGAATGCGAGGGCAAAAGTGGCTGGCGCGCTGATGCGGCAGGGGCCTTCCCCTCTAACCCGCGAACTGGGGCTGTTTATCTGGGCATGGCCGGACGGCCCACAGGATATGGCGCAACGTCTACAACAGCTTAACGAGGCGGGCTTTAAGTGGGTTTTGCAGTTCAGCCAGCCGGTAAAAGACGCGGGTGACGTGGAAACCCTTCGCGCCCGTTGGTTTGCCGCGCCGCTCCCCTTTGTCACTGACGGCGTGATCGTCAGAGCGGCGCGTGAACCGGCAGGTCAGCAGTGGTTGCCGGGGCAGGGCGACTGGGTGGTGGCATGGAAATATCCGCCAGCGGTACAGGTGGCGGAAGTGAAAAATATCCGCTTTAACGTCGGGCGCAGCGGGAAAATCGCGGTGGTGGCAGAGCTTGAGCCGGTACAGCTGGATGATAAACGTGTGGGGCGGGTCAATATCGGCTCGGTCCGGCGTTGGCAGGAGCTGGACATCGCCCCCGGCGATCAGCTGCAAATCAGCCTTGCCGGCCAGGGGATCCCACGGATTGACGGCGTGGCATGGCGCAACGCTTCGCGGGACAAGCCCGCGCCGCCCTCATCCCGTTTTAATTCGCTGACCTGTTTTTATGCGGCGCCAGAGTGTGAAGCGCAATTTCTGGCCCGTCTGGAGTGGCTAAGCTCTCCGCAGGCGCTGGATTTAACCGGGCTGGGGGAGGCAGCCTGGCGCACGCTGCACCAGGCCTGGCGGTTTGAGCATATATTTTCCTGGCTGATGTTAACGCCTCAGCAGTTGCAGCATACGCCGGGGATCTCACCGGCCAGAGGGCAAAAACTGTGGCATCAGTTTGAGCTGGCCCGTAAGCGCCCGTTTATTCGCTGGGTTATCGCCCTGGGTACGCCGCTGTCTCAGGGCGCGCTGAAGGCTGCGGGAGATTATCGCTGGCAACAACTGCTGGAACGAACTGAACAGCAATGGCAGCAACTGCCCGGTATCGGACAGGAAAAAGCCGGGCAACTGGTGGCCTTTACGCACCATGCCGCGCTGGAAAAGCTGACGGCATGGCTGGGCGAACAGGGAATGAACGGCTTTTAATACGGCGGCTTAATGTACGTTATGCGTGTAGTGAAAGACGGGTAAACCCAGCTTCAGGCGCAGCGCCAGCAGGCGGGCGGTAAAACCAAACAGCAGGGTGGCGATGACCACCACGTCATGACTGGAGACATAATGTTGCAGAGCAATATAGAGCACCGCAGAGGCAAAGGCGACGCCAGCGTACAGCTCTTTCTGAAACACCAGCGGAATACGTTTGCAGAACATATCCCGCAGTACGCCGCCGAAGACGCCGGTCACGACTGCGGCAATAGTAGCGATGATCGGCCCTTCGCCCATATCGAGCGCAATCTGCGCCCCGATGATGGAAAACACCACCAGGCCCAGCGCGTCCAGCACCAGAAACAGACGGCGAAGATGGGGCATAACAGGCGCGGCAATAGTCGTCAGCACCGCAGCGGTGGCGACGATAATCACGTATTCCGGGTTTTTTACCCAGCCAAGCGGGTAATGCCCCAGCAGAATATCGCGCACGGAACCGCCGCCAAGGGCAGTCGCGGTGGCGATAATAATGACGCCAAAAGTATCCATACGGCGACGCCCGGCCGCCAGCGCACCTGTCATGGCTTCAGCGGTGATCCCGATAATATAAAGAATGTGTAACAGCATGCGCGCCCCCGTTAGTGAAGGCGCAGGGTAGCGAGTAGTGGCAGGGATCTCGATTGAGATTTTTTCAGGGTCAGTCTAATCGATTACTATAACTTATGCATTTTTTGACCAGCACTGCCTTCAGAAGCAGAAAAGCCAATAAAAATGCATTAGAAATTGTATGGCATATCTCGGGCTTAACGGAAAATTTCTTTAAACATTGGCACCAGTACGCGGTTGCCTGTTTCGCTCAGATGATTGTCATCAAAATAGAGAGGCTGCAGGTTTTTACTGCCCATACAGCGGCCATCTGTACATAACCAGCGGGAAGGATCGATAACCTTAACGCCACACTGATTGACTGCTCTGTCCTGCGCCTGCCAGATAAATTCTGTTTTCTTACGATACTCCGCCTCCTGGATGGAGACATCCTGCGGCTGTTTACCCATCATCAGAGCATGGGAAAGGTAGCGGGGTACATTGACATTCATTTCAGGGACAGGACGAACGAGGTAAACTTTATGATGTTGATTCAGCGCGCAGGCCATCGAGATCATCGACTCGGCATAAGTATGCAAATACTGGATCCCAACGATGTTCTTATCATCAAAATGCACCAGATGGCTTTCGGCATAATGACCCAGCCTGTTGACGATAACCACCGGTGTTGTGGACGGGATATCCGCAAGCCGTGCGGCAAGGGATTTGTTGAATTTGTAACAGCCTTCGTTTTTATCGACGTGGGCATCAGAAAGGTTAGGGCATCCGGACCATGTCATACCCATCACCGAACCATGCCCCTGTGCGGCGGCGGCAAGCGCTGTGGCTGTGGCCTCGGCATGACTGTCACCCACGATAACGGCAGCCAGCGGCCCTGTACCGTAATAACTGAGCGACGTTTTAGGATCGGCTGCGCGGTTTTTATTTTCGGCTTCGTTGGCAATCTGATTAACCAACGGATTGGGAGAATTCACCAGCGTTTGATACTTAACGAGATTGCCAAAAATATAACAGCCTGACACCGTTGCCAGCACCACCAGCCAGAATGCCGGAGCAGATAAGCGGGACAGGGACTTGTTCGCCGGTTGCTCAATTAATACCCATGACAACCAGCCCAGCAGAAATGAGAGTGCTATGCCGCTGGTGATCCATAACGCATTGTGCTGGCGATCGGCGTAGACAATAAAAACGGCGATCGGCCAGTGCCACAAATACACCGAATATGAGCTAAGACCAATCCACCGACAATGGCGATCGATACTTTCTGCCAGCGGTTGGTAATTGCTTGCGATGACCAGCATAGTGCCCAGCACGGGAAAAAGCGTCAGGTATCCGGGCCAGGCGCCATCCGGCGTAATCAGCACCACTGAGGCGGCTATTATCAGATAACCGACCAGTGCGCAGAGGCGTGCCCGGGCGCGGGAGAAGGTATAACGCTGTGAAATAAACCACACCAGACCGCCGCAGAGCATCTCCCATGCGCGAAACGGCATCAGATAAAACAGAGAAGAAAGATTTCCTGCGCTGGCATAAATCACACAGCCGATAAAAGAGCATATGGCGAGCAGCATTAATGAAAACATCATGCTGATGCGTTTTCTGACCAGATGTAACGCCATTAATAACAGCGGCAGTGCCAGATAAAACTGCCATTCTACCGAGAGAGACCATGTATGGAGGAGCCAGTTTTCATGTGAACTGGTAGCAAAATATCCTCCTGCATCTTTATTTAATTTTATGTTAGAAATAAAGAGGATAGCGTAGCTAATGTAGTTACCGAGTCGCCGGAATTCGAGCGCTGGTAGCCAGAACCACATCAATAATGGCAACAGAAGACACAACGCCAGAAGCGCCGGAATAATCCTTTTACAACGCGCGGTATAAAATCGCCGCAAACTGAATGTCTGCGCTTCCAGCCCTCCGGCGATGATTTTTGTCATCAGAAAACCAGAGATAACAAAAAACACATCTACTGCGGCAAAGCCACCGGGTAATAACTGTGCGGCAAAGTGGTAAAAAACAACGGATACAATGGCGATCCCGCGTAGCAGATTAATGTCCTGACGGAACTGACTATCGACTGAGTAGCGTTCAGTGCTCTCAATTGATAAAGAAAGATTTGCCATGCCATAACCTGTGAAATGTCTGTGCGGAACCAGAAAGGCGGCGAGTATACCAAGCTTCATAAGAAGTTTCTTAGCGTTACCCGCCGTAATGGTAATAAAATATGATCTTATTAACAGATTTTTTCTAAAAAGGGAGTAATGCGGAAAGGTTAAATGCCGTGCCCTGAATAATAAAAGCCCGTCATCAGGCGGGCTTTTTAAAGGGATTAAGTTACTGATGAATATTACTATTCGATATTCTGGATCTGCTCACGCATCTGTTCGATCAGCACTTTCAGCTCAATCGCAGAATTGGTCACATCAGCGTTGATGGATTTGGACGCCAGGGTGTTCGACTCGCGGTTAAACTCCTGCATCATAAAGTCCAGACGGCGGCCTACCGCTTCTTTCTTCTTAAGAATGTTGTAGGTTTCTTTTACGTGGGCTTCGAGGCGATCGAGTTCTTCAGCGACATCAATACGCTGCGCCATCAGCACCAGTTCCTGCTCAAGACGATTATTTTCCAGCTGTACCTGGGCGTCTTCCAGTTTGGCGACCAGACGCTCGCGCTGCCATTTCAGCACTTCCGGCATCTGCGCACGTACCTTAGCCACTTCCTGGCTCACGCCTTCAAGACGCTGCTCAATCAGGGTTTTCAGCGCCTGGCCTTCGGTTTCGCGGGCGATGATAAAGTCGTCCAGCGCGCCGTCGAGAGCCGAGAGGATTTCTGCGGCGATCACGTCCAGATCCTGTTCCTGCGCGGCCATCACGCCAGGCCAGCGGAGAATATCCACCGGATTGATTTCGCCTTCATCGCTCTGCATTTTGACCCAGTTCGCGGCGGTCACCAGCTGCTTAGCCAGTTTTTCATTCAGGATCAGTTCGCTCTGCGCGCTGACGTCAGGCTCAAAACGCAGGTTACATTCGATTTTGCCGCGCGTCAGACGCGTGCGGATCCGCTCGCGCACTACGGGTTCGAGGCTGCGAAACTGTTCCGGCAGGCGGAACCAGGTTTCCAGATAACGCTGGTTTACCGAGCGCAATTCCCAGACTGCGCTGCCCCATTCACCCTTGATTTCACGGCGGGCGTAGGCTGTCATACTGCGGATCATAAACGTTCCTGTTTTGAAGGAGAGATGGGGGGATTATAGCTTTCAGGGCTTACACAGGATAGGAATAAGCGACTTTAATCCGTATAATGCGCAGCCACATTCGTAGAAGCCGGAGAAATCATCATGCGTCCAGCAGGCCGTAGTGCCAATCAGGTGCGTCCCGTCACCCTGACCCGAAATTATACAAAACACGCTGAAGGTTCCGTGCTCGTCGAATTCGGTGATACCAAAGTTCTGTGCACCGCGTCCATTGACGAAGGCGTGCCGCGTTTCCTGAAAGGTCAGGGACAGGGCTGGATCACCGCCGAATACGGCATGTTACCCCGTGCGACGCATACCCGTAACGCGCGCGAGGCGGCCAAAGGTAAACAGGGCGGCCGTACCCTGGAAATTCAGCGCCTGATTGCCCGTTCACTGCGCGCCGCCGTGGATCTGAAAGCACTGGGCGAGTTCACCATCACGCTGGACTGCGATGTGATCCAGGCGGATGGCGGCACCCGTACCGCGTCTATCACCGGTGCCTGTGTGGCGCTGGCCGACGCGCTGAACAAGCTGGTGGCAGCAGGTAAGCTTAAAACCAACCCGATGAAGGGCATGGTCGCCGCGGTATCCGTGGGCATCGTCAAGGGTGAAGCGCTGTGCGATCTGGAGTATGTTGAAGACTCCGCCGCTGAAACCGACATGAACGTGGTGATGACGGAAGATGGCCGCATCATTGAAGTGCAGGGCACCGCCGAAGGCGAGCCATTCACCCACGAAGAGTTGCTCTCGTTGCTGGCTCTGGCCCGGGGAGGCATCGAATCCATCGTCGCCATGCAGAAGGCGGCGTTAGAAAATTGATTTTAAGGCGACTTGATAGTCGCCTTTTTTATGTCTGAAAAAAGCTTAAGGAGCAAATCCATGAAACCGTATCAGCGCCAGTTTATTGAATTTGCGCTTAACAAGCAGGTACTGAAATTTGGTGAATTTACCCTGAAATCCGGGCGCAAAAGTCCGTATTTCTTTAATGCCGGGCTGTTTAACACGGGCCGCGACCTGGCGCTGTTAGGCCGTTTTTATGCCGAAGCGCTGGTGGACTCCGGCATTGATTTTGACCTGTTGTTTGGCCCGGCTTACAAAGGCATTCCCATTGCCACCACCACCGCAGTTGCGCTTGCGGAACACCATGAGCGTGATGTGCCCTACTGCTTTAACCGTAAAGAAGCCAAAGATCACGGCGAAGGCGGAAGCCTTGTGGGGAGCGCGTTACAGGGCCGCATTATGCTGGTGGATGATGTGATCACTGCCGGAACCGCCATCCGCGAGTCGATGGAGATTATTCAGGCGCATGGCGCGACCCTGGCGGGTGTGCTGATCTCCCTTGACCGTCAGGAACGCGGACGCGGCGAGATTTCGGCGATCCAGGAAGTCGAGCGTGACTATGGCTGCCAGGTGATTTCAATCATCACGCTGAAAGACCTGATTGCGTATCTGGAAGAAAAGCCTGAGATGGCGGATCATCTGGCATCGGTACAGGCGTACCGCGATGAATTTGGCGTTTAAATAAATTTTGCCCGGTGGCGCGACGCGTACCGGGCATACTTAACGTTACTGCAGCTGCGCGGCCATCAGCGGCCAGCGGGCGTCAAAGTCTTCTGTCGGACGGTATTTGAACTCGCTGCGTACAAAGCGCGACAGCATTCCCTCACAGAAGGCCAGTAACTGGCTTGCCAGCAGTGCTTCATCCACGGTATAGCCTTCGCCTTCACGCATTTTTCGCTCGCGCAGTACCTGGCGCAGTTGCGATTCAATACGATCAAACAACTGGTTAATGCGACCCTGCAGGCGATCCTGCTCAAACATCAGCGCGTGACCGGTCAGAATGCGCGTCAGGCCTGGATTACGTTCACCAAATCCCACCACCAGCAGCACGATAAGACGCAGACGCGTGGTCGTGTCTTTTTCGTCTTTCAGGATCAGGTTAATACGCGTGGTCAGGCTATCTTCGATAAATTCAATCAGGCTATCGAACATACGCGTTTTACTGGGAAAATGACGATATAAAGCCGCTTCTGAAACGCCAACGGAGGCTGCCAGCTTCGCCGTCGTAATGCGCTGGCTGCCATCGCTGGATTCAAGCATCAATGCCAGAGATTGAAGTATTTCTTCGCGACGATTCCTTTTCGCAGTTTGTTTTTCTGCCATGTTCCAAAATACCCCTGAAAATAAGCACTTGTCAGGCGGGCATCCACGCAGCGACCGCAAACCGAAGTTTGCGGTAATGTTATTACTTTATGGCGCTGTGGGATGCGTTTATAAAGCCGCTTATTGACGGCCTGAATGGCCGAAGCCGCCTTCACCACGTTCGGTGGCGTCGAAATCTTCCACCAGATTAAATTCTGCCTGTACCACCGGCACAAAAACCATCTGGGCGATGCGCTCGCCAGGTTCGATGGTGAAGCTGGTTTGTCCGCGGTTCCAGACGGAAACCATCAGTTGCCCCTGATAATCGGAGTCGATCAGGCCCACCAGGTTACCCAGCACCACGCCATGTTTATGCCCCAGCCCTGAGCGCGGCAGGATCACCGCTGCCAGCGTTGGGTCAGCAATGTGGATCGCCAGTCCGGTCGGAACTAAAGTGGTGGCGCCCGGCGCCAGTTCTACGGCGTCATCAAGACAGGCGCGCAGGTCAAGACCGGCAGAGCCGGAGGTGGCATAGGTTGGCAGCGGAAATTCCTGCCCAACACGCGGGTCCATAATCTTAACGTCGATTTTTTTCATCATAACGGGTAACGATCTCGTCCAGTAGTTGTTGGCCCAGAAGTGCCTTGCTCTCAAGCGGTAAGACTTTATCGCCGTCCTGCCAGAACAGGTGCAGTGCGTTGTTATCGCTGTTAAAACCCTGCTGCGCGCCGGAAACGTCATTGGCGCAAATCAGATCCAGATTTTTACGGCTGCGCTTTTGCCGGGCGTATTCTTCCACATTATTCGTTTCGGCAGCAAACCCAACAACATAGGGGCGATGCGCGGACAGCGCGGCGACGCCCGCTACGATATCCGGGTTTTTCACCATTTTCAGTGTGATTTCATCGCCTTGCTTTTTAATCTTCTCATCGGCAACGGCGGCGGCACGGTAGTCTGCCACAGCGGCGCAACCAATAAAAATCTGCTGCGTTTGCACATTGGCCTGTACTGCCGCTTCCATTTCCAGCGCCGTGGTGACGTCAATGCGCTTAACCTGCGGCGGCGTGGCAAGCGTGACCGGCCCGCTGACCAGCGTGACGTTCGCGCCACGTCGGGCGGCAGCCGCAGCAATGGCGAAGCCCATTTTCCCGGAGCTGTGATTGGTGATGTAGCGCACCGGATCCAGCGGCTCCCTGGTCGGGCCTGCGGTAATCATGATATTCAGATGTTGCAGGTCTTTGACAGGCGAAAAATGCGCCGCGGCCAGATCGACAATCTCCAGCGGGTCGAGCATTCGCCCCGGGCCTACATCGCCACAGGCCTGGCTGCCGCTGTCCGGCCCCCAGAGCAGTAAGCCGCGGGAAGCCAGTACGCCCAGATTATGCTGGGTGGCGGCGGCGCGGTACATCTGCTGGTTCATGGCTGGCACCACGGCGACCGGAGACGGAGTGGCAAGACAAATGGTCGATACCAGGTCATTGGCCATCCCGGCGGCAACGCGGGCGATTAAATCCGCGGTGGCGGGGGCCAGGATCACCAGATCGGCCCATTTTCCCAGTTCGATATGCCCCATTGCCGCTTCGGCTGCCGGATCGAGCAGGCTGTCGGAAACCGGATAGCCTGACACCGCCTGTAAACTCATGGGCGTGATAAAGGCTTTGGCGGCCTCGGTCATGGCGACACGCACCTCCGCGCCGCGATCGCGCAGACGGCGCACCAGCTCTGGCGCTTTATAGGCTGCGATACCGCCGCTGACGCCAAGAACGATTTTTTTACCGGCCAGACTCATCATGATTCTTTCCTGTTGGATTTCACCAGAAGGCGGGCATTTTATCACAATCCTCCACCTGGCGTGCTTTTGCGCATTGCGCACTTTGCGAGGCGCTACGCAAAGCCGTTAACCCGCTTTGTGGCAGGATAGGCGCTCGACAGGGAGGTGACATTATGGAAGAAACGTTATCTATACTACCGCGTGAAAAAACGCTGCTGTTTGGCGTCAAATCGCTCAGCGATGTTGAATTACTGGCGCTGTTTTTACGCACCGGCACACCCGGAAAAAATGTCATGGCGCTGGCGCACCATCTGCTGGGGCATTTTGGCTCGCTGTATGGTCTGCTGACCGCGGAATTTGAAACGTTCAGCGAGGTGGGCGGCATTGGGCTGGCAAAGTATGCCCAACTGAAAGGCATTGCCGAACTGGCGCGCCGTTTCTATGAGGTTAAGGTGGCAGAGGAGTTTGCCATCATGTCCCCGGATGTCGCATTAGCCTTTATAAAAAGTCAGTTAACGGCGGAAGAGCGCGAGATCTTTATGGTGATCTATCTTGATAACCAGAACCGGATCCTCAAGCACTGCCGCCTTTTTACCGGCACTATCGCCAATGTTGAGGTGCATCCGCGTGAAATTGTCCGCGAAGCCATCAAAATTAATGCCGTCGGCGTGATCCTTGCGCATAATCATCCTTCGGGCAGCGCGGAGCCCAGTAAATCCGATAAAATCATCACCGAACATGTGGTAAAGTGCTGCCAGTTCATGGACATCCGGGTGGTAGATCATCTGGTAATTGGCCGTGGAGAGTATGTTTCATTTGCCGAACGTGGCTGGATTTAGGCCACTTTACGCGATCCATTGGGATCTTTGTCTGTTCGGGACTTGAGCACATCGATTACACAGCGTATACTACGCCACCTTTGAGAATCTCGGGTTTGGCATTATGGGCCTGGCATTGTGGGTTCACATTGAACCGCCAGAGGCCAGGTTTGCAGCCTGACGAGGCGCCATAACCCTATACGAAGCTCGAGCTAATTTGATTTTTGGAGAATAGACATGTCCCGAGTCTGCCAAGTTACTGGCAAGCGTCCGGTGACCGGTAATAACCGTTCCCACGCACTGAACGCGACCAAACGCCGTTTCCTGCCGAACCTGCACTCTCACCGTTTTTGGGTTGAGAGCGAGAAGCGTTTTGTCACACTGCGTGTATCTGCTAAAGGTATGCGTGTAATCGATAAAAAAGGCATTGATACAGTTCTGTCCGAACTGCGTGCCCGTGGCGAAAAGTACTAAGTACTTAGAGGAAATAAATCATGGCTAAAGGTATTCGTGAGAAAATCAAGCTGGTTTCTTCTGCTGGTACTGGTCACTTCTATACCACCACGAAGAACAAGCGCACTAAGCCGGAAAAACTGGAACTGAAAAAATTCGATCCAGTTGTCCGTCAGCACGTGCTTTACAAAGAAGCAAAAATTAAATAATTTTCGCTTTGATGTACAAGAACCCCGCCTGTGCGGGGTTTTTTGCATTCAGCCTCCGGAGAAATCATGCCTGAATTACCTGAAGTGGAAACCAGCCGCCGTGGCATTGAGCCGCATCTGGTGGGTGAAACTATTCTGCATGCTGTCGTGCGCAACGGACGCCTGCGCTGGCCTGTTTCCGATGAAATCCATGCCCTGAGCGACAAACCGGTGCTGAGCGTGCAGCGTCGCGCCAAATATCTGCTGCTGGAGCTGCCTGACGGCTGGATCATCATCCATCTCGGCATGTCCGGGAGTCTGCGTATCCTGCCCTATGAAATGCCGGCAGAAAAACATGACCATGTCGATCTGGTGATGAGCAACGGCAAAGTGCTGCGCTACACCGATCCGCGCCGCTTTGGCGCCTGGTTGTGGACGTCGTCCCTTGAAGGGCACAACGTGCTGGCGCATTTAGGCCCCGAGCCGCTCAGCGATGCCTTTAACGCCGACTATCTGCGCCAGAAAAGCGCGAAGAAGAAGATCGCCATCAAGCCCTGGCTGATGGATAACAAGCTGGTGGTAGGGGTGGGTAACATTTACGCCAGTGAGTCGCTATTTGCCGCCGGGATCCATCCCGATCGTCTGGCGTCGTCGTTGTCGGCGGAGGAGTGCGAATTACTGGTGCGGGTGATCAAGGCCGTGCTGTTGCGCTCTATCGAGCAGGGCGGCACCACGCTGAAAGACTTCCTGCAAAGCGACGGTAAACCGGGTTACTTTGCCCAGGAGCTACAGGTGTATGGCCGGGAAGGTCAGCCGTGCCGGATCTGCGCCGCGCCCATAGTGGCCAGCAAACATGCCCAGCGCTCCACCTTTTACTGCCGCAACTGCCAGAAGTAAAACCTCCGGGCGCTACGCCTGCAGCTTAGCGAGTAGCGCCTGATGTACCTGCGCAGGCAGGAAGTGGGTGACGTCGCCATGATGACGGGCCACTTCCTTGACCAGCGATGACGAGATAAACGACCACTCTTTTGACGGCATCAGGAAGACGCTTTCCAGATCCGGCATCAGGTGACGGTTCATTTGAGCGAGCTGCATTTCATATTCGAAGTCAGCCACTGCCCGCAGACCGCGAATGAGGATATTGGCCTGCTGATCGCGGGCGAAATTCGCCATCAAATCGCTAAAACCGACGACTTCAACGTTAGCCAGATGCGCGGTGGCCTGACGCGCCATTTCAACGCGTTCATCCAGGCTAAACAGCGGTTTCTTCCCCGGACTGGCGGCAATCGCCATGATGACCTTGTCAAACATGCAGGCCGCACGGGTGATGATGTCAACATGGCCGTTGGTGATGGGATCGAAAGTGCCGGGATAAATGGCTTTTGTCGTCATGGCGCGCTCTTTTCTGAGTAGCCGTGGTTCAGCGCCCACAGCCCGGTATATTTATTAAAAGTATACTGCGCATTCACCACGGCCAGCAGCCAGCCCTGTTTGCCGTCGAGCACGCCGCCGCGCAGCACCAGCGTTTTCATAAACGCGCCGATCGTATGCGCAAAGATACCTGTAATGCTGGTCTTCTTGCCCTGCTGATGGTGCTCTTTCGCCCAGGCGGTGGCGTAGTTGAACTGCTTTTGCTGGAAACTGGCAAAGTCGCGGCAGGTCAGATGCAGCAGATCGCCCTGCAGGTTTACCATCGACGCACCTGCGCTTTCCAGGGATTCATGCACGGCATTGCTGTTGTACTGATACTTTTCCCGCGGATACAGACGCATCACGCGATCCGGGTACCAGCCGCTGTGGCGCATAAAACGGCCAAGAAAATAGTTACGGCGGGCAATGCTGTAGATGGTATCTGGCGCAGGGGAGGCCAGCACGCCCTGAATGGCCCGGGCGAGTTCCGGCGTGATGCGCTCGTCGGTGTCGATCATCAGCACATAATCGCCCGTGGCATACGCCTGCGCCCGCTGGCGCTGAATACCGTAGCCCTGCCAGTCGGTATTGGTGAAGACCTTGACCCCGGCGTTGCGGGCGATAGTGAGGGTGTCATCGGTGCTGCCGGAGTCCAGCAGCACGATCTCATCGGCAAAGGCCACCGAAGCCAGGCAATCCGGCAACAGATCGGCGGCGTTTTTGGCGATCATCACCACCGAGAGGCGCATTAGTGGCTCCGCTGCGGCAGATAAGGTTGCAGGAGTTGCAGCAGTCGTGAGAGCGCGCCCTGATTCTGGTGCAGCACCTCAACGGCATGGCGGCCGTACCACAGGCGATAATCTTCATCGGTCAGCAAGGTCGAGACTTCTTTCACCAGCGAATCCGCATCGGTAACGGTGATCAGACCATCCGCCTGTTGCAACTTGGCGCAAATATCTTTGAAGTTGAAGGTGTGCGGGCCCATCAGCACCGGAATGGCATGCGCCGCCGGCTCCAGCGGGTTATGCCCGCCGCGCTCCACCAGGCTGCCGCCCACAAACGCCAGATCGGCAATGCCGTACAGCAGCATCAGCTCGCCCATGGTATCGCCAATCACCACCTGCGTGCTGCCGGACGGGATCTCGCCGGTGCTGCGCAGGGTAAAGCTGAAGCCGCCTTTCTGCACCATATCGCGCGCGTCTTTAAAACGCTCCGGATGGCGCGGCACCAGGATCAGCAGTAAATCGGGGAAGGTTTCCAGCAGCTTGCGGTGCGCCTGAAGAATAATCTCTTCTTCGCCATCGTGGGTGCTGGTGGCGATCCACACCTGACGGCGCGGCGCCCACTGTCGGCGCAGCGTAATGGCGCGCGCCGCCAGCTCCGGCGTAACGGAAATATCAAATTTGAGACTACCGGTGACGGCCAGCTGATTACGTTTGAGGCCGAGCTTCAGGAAGCGATCGGCGTCTTCGTCATTCTGGGCGGCGATCAGCGTAATTTTGCCCAGCAGGCGGCGCATAAAGTTGCCCAGCTTGCCGTAACCTTTTGCTGAGCGTTCCGACAGGCGGGCGTTGGCGATCACCAGCGGGATTTTACGGGCATGCAGCGCGGAAATCATATTCGGCCACAGCTCGGTTTCCATAACGATGACAAGCTTTGGCCGCACGGTGGCGAGAAAGCGGTTCATCGCGCAGGGTAAATCGTAAGGCAGATAGACGTGATGCACGTCTTTGCCGAAGGCCGACATCACGCGCTCCGAGCCGGTGGGCGTCATGGTGGTCACGGTGATGGGTAACGCAGGATAACGGTGGCGCAGCGCACGCACCAGCGGAATGGCCGCCAGGGTTTCCCCCACCGACACGGAATGCAGAAGAATACCGTCCGGCTTCACTTTGTTACTGCAATAGCCATAGCGTTCAGCCCAGCGTTTACGATACGCGGGAGCCTTGCGGCTGCGAAGCAACAAACGCAGCCACACCAGCGGCTGGATAAGATAGAGCAGGGCGGTATACAACAATTCCAAGCGATTATCCGTTTTTTGAGTTTCGGCGGGCAAATTCTAAGCATTAAAGCGGGCTAAAGCTATACTTTTGGCGCTTTTGGTCACGCTTTTGCCACTGTTTCGTACAATGCGAAAGGGGAAAACGAAGAACCACTGGACGGCACAGGGCAGAAAAGCCCTGTGCGCGGGAAAAACGATTACTGCTCTGCTGGCGGGAGTTCGTTCAGATGATAGGTGATCCGCTCCGAAAGACCCCGAATATCACCGCCGGTGATGAAGTAGCTGTCATCTTTCTGATTCGGGTTCGTCACCTGATAACCCAGCACTTTATTGATCAGCGTCGCCAGCTGGAAATGGTTCAGCGGCATCTGCGGGCTGATGTTTTTCAGGGACATCGCCGGATCGTTACTGAAATAGATGAACGGCACCTGCGCAATCGGCATTTCCACGACGGAGTGCCCGAACAGCCCGCCGTCCCCGACGCGTTCACCATGATCGGAGGTGATAAAGACCAGCACCGGCAGTTTCGATTTCGCCATCACCGTACGGATCGCAGAAGCCAGCTCCTTGTCGTAAAGACGAACGGCATCGTCATATTCATTTTTTTTCTGCGCCACGTCATCATCAAGATGCGGGGTGGAAAACTTCGCGAATCCGGCCGGAATGTTTCGCTCATAAGGAATATGCGGTGCGCGGCTGTTCAGCACCATCATGAAGGGTTTATTCCAGTCCAGCGGGGCTTTTTCAACGGACGGGGTGAGGATCCGGTCAGCGCCCACATCCGGGGCCGGACGCACCTGCGTATCTTCCCAAAAATCGATGTCATGAATGCCAATCCAGTTGCTCAGCCCTTCCAGACCCTGCGCTGAAATAAACGCGGTCTGATAACCCTGTTTCTTCGCATTGGCAAAAATATTGGTCGCTTTGCTTTTATACGCTGAGAAGTTATCCGGCTCGCGCAGGTTATTGACCAGCATCGGAATGGCGACACGTGTGGAGACGGCGTTAGAGACAATCAGACGTCCACTGCCCTGGTATTGATCCATCAGCGCTTTCAGTTCTGGCGTGGTCTCTCTTTCATAGCCGAGCGCGCTGACATGATGCGGGTTCAGACTCTCGCCAATGGCCAGGATCACCGAATATTTCCCGTTCTGGTGGTCTGCAACCGGCGTGACCTGGTAAGGCTCGTAATGGGCGATATTCTGGTTTTCGCCCGACAGCGCTTCGGGGATCAGCCTTACCGCGCTAAAGCTCATCGCTGACAGGCCGTTGCGCAGCAGGGAGTGGCGCAGGTCAGGATTGAATTTATACATCTGGCCGTCGATGGCTTTGTAGAACTGGCCTAAAAACATCACCGCTATCGCCAGCAGGCAGGGGGCGGCAACCCATTTGTGCCAGTGCGGCCCAATACGGCGGGCAAACACCAGCGCGAAGACGATCGCCACCAGCATGATCACAAAATAAATGCCCAGCGCACCGAGGCTGTCAGTAATGCCGCTGGCAATATCTTTCGTTTCAACAAACGCCAGCCACACTTCGCTCGGGCCATAGAACTGGCCATAAAACTGGTGGTAGATCGCCTCAGATAGCTGCACGATATAGGTGATCGCCAGCAGAACGCGCGTCAGCATAAAACGGATGCTGACCGCCGCAAGCAGAGAGATGATCACATACAGCGCAATATCACCCGATTTCGGGCTGTATGCCGTGTCTTTAAGGCTGACAATAATTTCGGAAAGCGCAAAAAACGCCGTAAAAATCAGCGTAAGAGTAATGGTCTTAAGCAGATTTCGTCCCAACGAAGGGCGGGACAGCAATGACGATCTGAACATGTTTTAACCCGAATGGTTTTAGAATTTCTTGGTCAGGGGACGAATGGCTTTACCAAAACCAAAGCGCACCGCGCGCACGAACGTCGGACGGTTATGTAAGCCTTTACGCCAGATATCCTCAAACAAGGCATACCAGCGGGCAGCTACGGCTTCACGGGAGTAAACCTGTAGCCGTTTTTCGCCCTGCTCGCGCATTTGACGGAATAACTCCGGCGAGTTTTTCAGTCGCATGATGGCGGCAAAGGCTTCGTCAGGGTTTTTGGCAATCAGATAATCCAGTTCGCTCTCGCGAATAGCGCGGAATGACGGCTCGTCATCGCACACCATGACTGTTTTACCCAGCCAGTTATTGATGAGTTTGCTGGCTGGCTTACGGGCCAGCTTGTGGTCATGAGATTTGCGGAAGCTCACGCAGACATCCACATCGCGGTAATCCACCCAGTTATCAAAGGAGATACGCAGGGTGATGCCCTGTTCTGCAAGACGTTGTTTAAACGCTTCGCTGCGGTACTCTTCCGGGAAGCTGTCCACCCGGCCAAAGTAGGCCACCGTCTGCACGCTATCATCGGTGCGCTCGCGCGGCTGAACGCCTGGCTGCGGCCAGTAGGGCACGAAAATGCGGTTGCTGTGGCCGTCAACTTCCGGGTTCTGATCGACAACATAGTCTGCGCCTATTACCGGCGGGCGGTCGGCGCGGGCGACGACAGTGACGCCTTTCCAGGGTTTGACCCGTGAGCCGAAGTCATCGTTATGCATCAGATTGATCGCATCAGGACGGCATTCGGAACCGAATGAACACTCGATTGCATCACCGTAATAGTGCTTCAGAGCAAGCGTGGTCTGGAATGTCCAGCCACCGCGTCCGCCGCAATAGAAACGTTCAGGAATGGTGTTCGGATCCGTTCCTGCGGCAAGCAGCGCATCAAAATCGGCGTAGTTTTTGGCGATAAAGTCCGCCCGGGATACGGCGTGCAATTTAAGCTTATTCATAGGTTCGCTTTATTTAATCAGTTTCTTAAGACGAAAGTAACGGCGTCCCAGACGCCAGCGCTGACGGAAACCGCGCGCATTTTGCCAGATCATGGACCAGATCCCGCGGGAAAACAGCTCTGCGGTGATCTCACGCTTTTTCGCCGCATCCTCAATGTTATTGATGCTGTGCAGAATACCCAGCCCCTCTTTGGCAATTTGCCAGTGGCAGGCGGGTACGCGCTTAACCTGTCGCGGATAACGCTGGTTAATCGCATGCAGCATCTCAAGGATTTTCATGTAGTGCCGAGCCGAGCGCATACGGGTGTCGTCGGTGCCCGGAGTATGGGACACGGAAGCCGAATGAATCAGGTAGTCGTAATAGGTTTCGTCGATGTACTGCACACGTTTCGCGGTCAGCAGCACTTCCGTTGTCCAGGGAATATCCTGATGGCGCAGACCATGCTCGAAGGTAAAACCCTGCGCTTTGATAAAAGCATGGCGATAGATGTTCAGCCAGGTCACATGCAGGAATTTACGTGACGACAGCGCTTTTTGCAGCCAGGTCGGCCCATCCAGCACGCCCGTTGAGGGCAGCTTATCGGACGGGAAAATCTTCTTCGCCGGGCGGCCATCATCGTAAATGTAGGTGCCATTACAGGTTGCCACATCCAGATCGCCCTTTCTGGCTATTTCCAGCAGGCGGGTATACATCCCCGGATAGATCACATCGTCAATATCCGGAAACGCAATGTACTCACCTCGGGCAACCGCCAGCCCGGTATTGCGTGCCGCTGAAACCCCCTGATTGGGCTGATCGATAACCTGATAATCGCTGAATTCATCGGCGTAGCGGGCAATGATCGCCGCAGAATTATCGGTCGAACCGTCGTTTACGATAATCAATTCGAGGCTGTTCAGGTTCTGACTTTTGATGCTGTCAAAAAAAGCGCTCAGAAACTTTTCACCATTATAGACGGCGACAACGAGGCTCAATTGCGGGGTATCTGACATGCTTTCTCCGTAAAAGCGGGCAATGCGGTGGCTTTTCGACAGCCATTATCTGAATGAGTTCTGCCGGGGTATGGCAGCACCAGCGGTGGCTATTATCTACTAAGTGATAAAGAAAACCACTGGTGCAGGAACATTACCATCAGGAAGTGGGCTGTTTCTCATTGCGCGGCGTCAACGAGCAGATGCCGATAAGCAGGCCGGTGAGCATCATATATTGCTCAAGGTAGTGATCCTTAAGGTTATGATCGACCAGCGTACGTGAGAAGAAGCCTACCGTGAACAGCAGCAGGAACATGCCTGCCATGGTGTTGCCGCGGCGGAACTGCCGCCATCCGATATACCAGCAGCCCATCAGCAAAATCAGCCAGCCCGCAATCCCCGCAATGCCGTTTTGCAGACCAAATTCGATTAAGCCGTAGTGGCTGTGCGGAACAGTAATGAAATCGGAACCCGTATCGCGACGCAGGATGTAATTAAAGGCCTCTTTACGCGGGCCCATGCCTGCCGGGTGCTCGGCTATGATCTTCCAGCCTGTGTGAAAGAAACTGGCGCGGCAGCCATTAGAATGATTCATCTGGACGCCAAGGCTATTTTTGGGCACAACACCAATGACATTGTTGTAGCAAAAACTGTTTAACGGCGCATTCCATCCGGCAATGGCATCACTCTCAAGCGTTTGCCAGCGCGGATCGGTTTTCCATGAGGCATAACCTAATGTCAAAGAGGCGGCGATAAATAGCACTAATATAGTGCCCATCAGCACGACTTTACTACGGCGCATATGATGCACACCAAGCAGAACAAAGGTTGAAAACAGGCTGCCCACTAGCCCAATGGTTCCCCATCGCGTATCTATAAGGGCGGTACAAACCAGGTTAGACAATAAAATCGCTACCAGTACTGGTGTGTTCAGACGCAGGAAACGCTGGTGTAGTAAACCTCGGGCCAGCAACTCGGCAATCAGAAAACCGGTGATCATATTCACCTGGAAGCTCATACGGGTGCGGTTAAAGACGATCCGTGTTTCCCCCCAGTGAATATACCCATCACGCCAGTACAGCCAGAGGGTATCCAGCAGATGGATACAGATGACGCCCCAGAAGAATAAAACGATCAGCGTAAACAGACGGGCCGCGGAAAAGTTGGGGAAGGCGGTTTGTATGGCAGGTAACATGACCATACCGGCACAGAATAGCAGGACCGGTCGTAACCACTGGCCGCTCCACGCCGAAACCATTTCTTTAATATCGGGAGTGACAACAAAGCCATTAATCAGAATAAAGAAAGTTAATACCCAGACGGCAATAAGAACAAACTTAATCTGTCTGAAATTTAAACGGGTGCGGGCTTCAGGTGAAGAAAAGAAAAGGCCAACAGATAAAGCAATTAAAGGATAAATCAGGCCATTTCGATGAAACGGTAATTGATCGTTAGGAATCGGCCAGGCGAAGCATAATGCTAATGTATAGAGAACTAACAGGCCTGTCAGGATGTTACGAGTTTTCGTCATAATTATTTAGGCTAGTTAAGGATTTCGGCGTGGTGACCGGGTAGTAACGCAGCAGCACAAGAATTCCACGACAGGGCGGAGAGATTTGTGAAAGCGCAGGAAAATTACCATAGATAGCACAACTTAAGAAGAATAATGTTTGTAAGTAAGATTATCACTGAGCGGGCGATGAATGTGCGTCAGGCGGGCCTGCAAGTATATAATGATTCGATTAATGAGGTCGTTAGCCACTCACAGGAAGCGTATGCATATTGTTCACACAGAAGCCGATGGCGGTAAGGGCGGTCAGCCATTGCGCATCATCAATGAGTCACTGGGTATGATCCAGCGTGGTCATCAGGTGACCATTCTTTGTCCGGAGAGCGCGCCGCTGCATGCGCTGGCGCAGAATGCCGGGCTGACGGTGGTGACGCTTCCGCTCAGGCGGAAAAATGTGCCGAACCTGCTGGCGTTACGCCGCTGGCTGCAGGCCAACCGGCAGACTGTGGACGTGGTCAATAGCCATAACTCAGCCGATACCTGGCTGGTGGCGCTGGCGAACCTGACGCTCTCACGCCCGGTGCCGCTGGTGCGCACCCGTCATGCATCCGGTTTACCGCGCAATAATGCCGGCAGCCGCTGGCTGTTCCGCACCGCCTGCGCGCATATCGTCACCACGGGCGAAGCGCTGCGGCATCAGATGACGGCGATTGGCGTGCCGCTGGAACAAACCACCTCCGTACCCAGCGGCGTCGATCCGGCACGTTTTCATCCGGCGGATAAACAGGCGGCGCGCCAGCAGTGCGGTCTGTCGGCGGATGATTTCTGGCTCGGCGTGGTGTCGCACCTGCGCCCCAACAAAGGCCACAGCGTGTTGCTGGAGGCGCTGGCGCAGATCTCTGATCCAACGATCAAGCTGGCGATTGTCGGCGAAGGTCCACACCGTGCGGCGCTGGAGCAGGAAATCGTACGGTTGGGCTTGACCGATCGCGTGCTGATGGCGGGGCATCAGGCTGCGCCGGAGAAGTGGTTCCCGGCGTTTGATATTGCGTTAAGCCCGTCCCACGATATGGAAGGCGTGCCGCAGGGCGTACTGCAATCCCTCGCCAGCCGCATTGCCACCATTGCCACCGACGCGGGCGGTACGGCGGATGCGGTGATTGACCGCCAGACTGGCCTGCTGGTCGGCCAGCGTGATGCCGGGGCGCTGCGTGATGCGATTGTCACGCTGCACAAAGATGCTGCGCTTCGCGACCAGCTGGCGCAGCAGGGGTATGATTATCTTCTCGCCCATCTCACGCGGGACTGTATGTTAAGCGCGATGGAAAAGGTTTTTTCCGACGCGATTCAGCGTAACAGCTCGCGATAAAGCGCCTGTAACTCCTGCGCCATGCGGTCGAGCGTCCAGGGCTCGGCGGTGGTGCGGGCATTTATGGCGTACGCTTTTCCCGCCTCGCGACCCGACAGCCATTCGCCGATAGCCTGCCGGTAGCCGGAAACGTCCAGCGCATCGCGCACCCAGCCGTTTTCCCCTTCGCGGATCCATTCCGCCGCCCCGCATCCGGGGCTGGTAAACAGCGGTAATCCGCAGGCCAGCGCTTCCACGCAGACATTTGGAAAGGGATCGTAAAGGGTAGGCAGGATCAGCGCATCCGCCGTGCCGTAGACCTGGCGCACATCCGCCACCGGGCCGAGAAATTTTACCCGATCCGCCACGCCCAGCGACTGCGCCTGCTTTTCAAATTTACGGGCATTTTTATCGCGTCCGGCGACCAGCAGCCAGACGCCGGGATGCGCCGCGATGGCCGCCAGCGCTGTCGCCACGCCTTTACGCGCAAAGCCGGAACCGACGTAGGCCAGCACCGGCGCATCGGCTGGGATCGCCAGCGTCTCCCGCATCGTCAGCCTGCGCACGTCCGGATGGAAATGGGCGGTATCGACGCCGTTATAAATCACCGTCAGCCTGTCAGCGGGCAGACGGAAGCGACGAACAATGTCATCCCGTACCATCTTAGAGTTGCAGATCACTTTGCGCAGCGCCGGATGGGTGAACATCGCCTGCTCCGCCTGCAAAATGTAGCGGTGATAGGGGCTGAAGGACTGCGACCAGCGCTTCGGCAGCGACAGAATGCGGCTGTACTGTTCAAGCCAGGTGGCGTGCACGCCGTCACCGGCGCGGAAAATGGTGGCGCCGGGAATACGCTCGTGGCTCTGCACAATGTCGAAGCGGTTAAACAGCTGAGACGCCGCGCGGGCAAAGCCAGCTTCCCGGGCGGTGCGGTTACGGAAGGGCGGATCGACGGTCAGCGTCTGCCAGCCGGTGGCGTTCTCCCACTGGCGGGCGATCAGCGTGACGTCCAGCGAACTGTCGCCCGCCAGGGTATTCAGGGCGCGGGAAACAAACCGCTCCGCGCCGCCGTTGGGGTTATAGGTCTGTCGGACAATCGCCAGTTTCATGCCGGATTTTCCAGTAGCAGCGTATCAATGGCGCTCAGCACCTGCTGTGGCGTAATGGCGGTGATGCAGTCCGACACGCCGCTGTCGCCGCAGCCTGCTTTCCCGCAGGGCTGGCAGGTAAAGCCCGCAATAATCACCCGGTAGGCCACGCCCCAGGGTGCCCACTTAATCGCTCCGGTCGGGCCAAAAATGGCCACCGTCGGCGTTCCCACGGCGCTGGCCAGATGCATCGGCATCGAGTCGACGCCAAAGTAGAGCCGCGCATGTTTCATCAGCGCGCCCAGCTCTTTCAGATTCAGCTGTCCGCTGAGATCGAACACCGGCTGCGTCAGCGCAGCGCGCAGCTGATCCATATAGGCGGTTTCTTCTTTCGAAGGTGCAGCGGAGAGGATCACCGGAATGCCGCGTGCGGCAATGGCATCCACGGTGGCCGCCAGCTTGTCAATCTGCCAGGCCTTGAACATCCAGCGTGAGGTGGGATGCACCAGCACATAATCTTTCCCCACCAGGCCAAACCCCGCCAGCTTGTTCAGCACGGAGGTTTCCGCGTCCTCGCCCGGCACGAACAGCGTGCGTTTGTCTTCCACGCTCGCCGGATGGATGCCAATGCGGCGGAGCGCGTCGAGGTTCACTTCCACCATGTGACGGCTGTTGTCCTGGATCGCCGGATAGAGCGTGGTAAAAGATTTCACCCAGCGCCAGCGCGCCAGCCCGCTACGTTTATCCGGCTTAAAGCCGACGGAAACGCGCGGCTTCAGCTTGCGTGCCAGCCGTGCGCCGTGCCAGTGCTCGGTCAGGTTGATTAGCACGTCATAATCCCGCGCTTTCAGGGTGTTACGCAGCTGGCGATACAGGCTCAGCTGCTTCAGCCAGCCCTGTTTACGCCAGTTACGCCCGATGGTGTGCACCTGATCGATATAGGGGTGGCTGGTGAGCATCGCCTGCGTATCGTCATAGACCAGCGCGTCCACTTCCACGCCCGGCCAGTTTTTTTTCAGCACGGTAAACAGCGGCGAGGTTAAAAGCACATCACCATGATGACGAAGCTTGATGATCAGTACCCGTTTCGGCGGGCGTTCAGCCGTGAAAAAGTCAGACATGGACATTCTCTGTTGCCAGCAAGGGCTGTAATTTTTCCAGGACCGCAGCGGCGGGGAGATCGCTTAACTGCGATGAATGTTCAGGGCGGCAAACGACCTGATTTTTGCCATAACCGCCAATTAATCCCGGATCGGTCGGGCCATATAACGTGATATTAGGACGATCAAGGGCGGCGGTCAGATGGCTTAATCCGGTGTCCACCGACACCACAAAGGCAGCGCCTGCCAGTTCGCGCGCCACCTTTTCCAGACTCATGCGCGGCAGTACCTCAACGTGATCCATATCCTGCGTCAGCCGTTTTGCGCGCGCTTCTTCGTGGGCGGCTCCCCAGGGCAGCTTGATGCGCAGTCCGGTGGGCTGCAACAAGGCGATCAGCTCGCGCCAGTGGGACTCAGGCCAGTGCTTATCATCGCGGGTAGTGGCATGCAGGAACACGGCGTAAGAAGCAGGTTGCGTCTGGTCGGTCAGGAAGTGCTGCGCAATGCCGTAATCGCCCTGGGTTTGCGGTCGGGCATAACCCAGACTACGGGCGAACAGCTCGCGGGTGCGTTCCACCGCGTGCTGCGCTTTGGCGATGGCATGGCGACGGTTATAAAACAGGCTCGCCAGCGGCTCGCGGGCGCTGTGCCAGTCCATACCATGCTTCACGCCGCGCGCCAGGCGCGTCACCAGCGCTGCGCTTTTCACCAGGCCCTGCGCATCAATAATAGCGTCGTATTGTACAGCGCGGATGGCGTCACGAAATTTCTGCCGTTCGACGCGGATCGGCGCGGAAAACCACGCCTTACGCCAGCGGCGGATCGCCACCGGGATCACGCGATCGACGGCGGCATGCCAGCCGGGGATCTGCGCGAAGCCCTCTTCCACCACCCAGTCAAAACGAATGCCAGGAATAGCCTGCATGGCGTCGGTTAACGCGGGCAGCGTATGCAGCACATCGCCCATCGACGAGGTTTTTACGATCAGAACCCGCATCCGTTACCCTTCTTCCGCCAGCAGTAAAGCATTAAGTTCATTAAGCACCCGCTCAGGCGTAATGTCGATCAGGCTCTGGTGATAGCCCTGCTCGCTGTCGCCTTTGCGGACTTTGTGATAGCCGGTGATCAGACGAATAACCCGGGCTTTATGCGACAGCGGCGGGGTAAAATCGGGGCTGCTGGGGCCGTACAGCGCCACCAGCGGGCGATTCAGGGCCGCGGCGACGTGCATCAGGCCGGAGTCATTCGTCACCACGGCTTTACAGGCGGCGAGTAAAATCACTGCCTGCTCCAGCTGAGTTTCACCGGCGAGGTTGCGGCACCAGGCCTGCTGCTCAATGCTCAGGGCGGCGAGGATCTCATTACCGGCGTCGTGATCTTTCGCCGATCCGAACAGCACCACCTGATAACCTTCGTCGATCAGCTGCTTAGCCAGCTCTGCGTAATGGTAGTGCGGCCAGCGTTTTGCCGGGCCGAATTCCGCGCCGGGGCAAAAGCCGATCAGGGGACGTTCAGCGGAGAGGCCAAACGCATCACAGGTCCGGGCTTTTTCCGCCTCCGTAACCTGCAACTGCGGCCACAGCAGCGGCTGCGGCAGATCTTTCGCCGACTGCATCACGCCTTTGTCCCAGGCCAGGGCCACATAGCGTTCCACCATCAGCGGCCAGGCTTGTTTATCCAGCACGCGGGCGTCGTTGAGCACGCCATAACGCATTTCACCGCGCCAGCCGGTACGGTGCGGGATGCCCGCAAAGAACGGCACCAGCGCGGATTTAAAGGAGTTCGGCAGGACGTAAGCGCGATCGTAACGTCGCTCACGCAGGCTGTGCCCGAGCCTGCGCCGCTCGCCAAGCTCAAGCGCGCCGTGCCCCAGCGGCATGGCAATCGCCTCGTTGACTTCCGGCATGCGCGACAATAACGGACGGCACCACGCGGGTGCCATCACGTCAATAATCGCCTGGGGATAGCGCGCCCTGAGCGTGCGATAGAGACTTTGCGACATCATCATGTCGCCCACCCATGACGGGCCTACCACAAGGATCTTCATCGTCAGGCGTCGCGGTTCAGCCAGGCCATATACTCCGTCACGCCTTCGGCCACGGTTTTGAACGGTTTATCGTAGCCTGCGGCGCGCAGGTTAGTGAGATCCGCCTGGGTGAACGCCTGGTAGCGGCCTTTCAGTTTTTCCGGGAACGGAATGTACTCAATGCTGCCTTTTTTGTGGAACGCCAGGGTCGCATCGGCTACCGCCTGGAAGGACTCTGCACGGCCGGTGCCAAGGTTGAAAATACCGGACACGCCGTTTTCCCAGAACCACAGGTTGACCGCCGCCACGTCGCCCACGTAGACGAAATCGCGCTTAAAGTTTTCGCTGCCTTCGAACAGCTTAGGCGTTTCGCCATTGTTCAACTGGGTGTTGAGATGGAAGGCGACGCTCGCCATGCTGCCTTTGTGGCCTTCGCGTGGGCCATAAACGTTGAAGTAGCGGAAACCGACAATCGGGGACGTCGCTTCCGGCAGGATTTGACGCACATATTCATCGAATAAAAACTTGGAGTAGCCGTAGACGTTCAGCGGCTTCTCATATTCGCGGGATTCAATAAAGTCAGAGGTACGGCCGCCGTAGGTCGCCGCAGAAGAGGCATACAGGAACGGAATGTTGCGCTCCAGGCAGTAGTGCAGCACCTCTTTAGAGTACTGATAGTTGTTATCCATCATGTACTTACCGTCCCACTCGGTAGTGGACGAGCAGGCACCTTCATGGAAAATCGCCTCGATATCGCCGAACTCTTCCCCCGCCATCACCTGGATCAGGAAGTCTTCTTTATCCATATAGTCGGCGATATTCAGATCCACCAGGTTTACAAACTTGGTGCCATCTTTCAGGTTATCCACGACCAGAATGTCAGTGATGCCCTTGTCATTCAGCGCTTTAACGATGTTGCTGCCGATAAAGCCTGCGCCGCCGGTAACGATAATCATAACTGTGACCTTTGAATTGAGGCGCGCCGGGACAATCCCGGACACGAATATTTCTTATCATACCATCACATTGCAGACCCTTCAGCCATTCACCGCCAACCTTCCCGACGACACGTGATTTATGCTGCAAAATGAACAATGGATGATGCGTCATCTCGTATCAACGTATAGCTTTGGGTAATATGTGCCGAAATTTGTCCAGTCTGGAGAATTGCAATGCGTGGGGATTTTTACAAACAGTTAAGCCATGACCTGGAAACCGCGCGTGCGGAAGGGTTGTTTAAAGAAGAACGGATCATCACTTCGGCGCAGCAGGCGGACATTACCGTCGGCGACGGCAGCCAGGTGATCAACTTTTGCGCCAACAACTATCTGGGCCTGGCGAACCACCCGGATCTGATCGCGGCCGCCAAAGCGGGCATGGATTCACATGGTTTCGGCATGGCGTCGGTGCGTTTTATTTGCGGGACGCAGGACAGCCATAAAGTGCTGGAGCAGAAGCTGGCTGAATTTCTCGGCATGGAAGATGCGATCCTGTACTCCTCCTGTTTCGACGCCAACGGCGGTCTGTTTGAAACCCTGCTGGGCGCGGAAGACGCCATTATTTCCGACGCGCTGAACCACGCCTCGATCATTGATGGTGTGCGCCTGTGTAAAGCGAAGCGTTTCCGTTACGCCAATAACGATATGCAGGAGCTGGAAGCGCGTCTGAAAGAAGCCCGCGACGGCGGCGCGCGTCACGTGCTGATCGCCACCGACGGCGTGTTCTCAATGGACGGCGTGATCGCCAACCTGAAAGGCGTGTGCGACCTGGCGGACAAATACGATGCGCTGGTGATGGTGGATGATTCCCACGCGGTAGGCTTTGTCGGTGAAAATGGCCGCGGCACCCATGAGTATTGCGATGTGATGAGCCGTGTCGACATCATTACCGGCACCCTCGGTAAAGCCCTCGGCGGCGCATCCGGCGGTTATACGGCGGCACGCAAAGAAGTGGTGGAATGGCTGCGTCAGCGCTCCCGTCCGTATCTGTTCTCCAACTCGCTGGCCCCGGCGATTGTCGCCGCCTCCATCAAAGTGCTGGAGATGCTGGCGGAAGGCAGCGAGCTGCGTAACCGTCTGTGGACTAACGCGCGCCTGTTCCGCGAAAAAATGACCGCCGCAGGTTTTACGCTGGCGGGGGCCGATCACGCCATCATCCCGGTGATGCTGGGTGACGCCGTTGTCGCGCAAAACTTTGCCCGCGAACTGCAAAAAGAAGGCATTTACGTCACCGGCTTCTTCTTCCCGGTGGTGCCAAAAGGTCAGGCGCGTATTCGCACCCAGATGTCGGCGGCGCATACCCCTGAGCAAATCGAACGTGCGGTGGAAGCCTTTACCCGCATCGGTAAAAAACTTGGCGTGATTGCCTGAGGACCTGTAATGAAAGCCTTATCCAAGCTGAAGCCAGCGGAAGGGATCTGGATGACCGATGTACCGCAGCCGGACGTCGGACATAATGATCTGCTGATTAAAATCCGTAAAACCGCAATTTGCGGCACGGATGTGCATATTTATAACTGGGACGAATGGTCACAGAAGACGATCCCGGTACCTATGGTCGTGGGCCATGAGTATGTCGGCGAGGTGGTCGGCATCGGTCAGGAAGTGAAAGGCTTTAAAATCGGCGATCGCGTTTCCGGCGAAGGGCATATCACCTGTGGTCATTGCCGTAACTGCCGCGGTGGTCGTACGCATCTGTGCCGTAACACTATCGGCGTGGGCGTCAACCGTCAGGGCTGCTTTGCTGAATATCTGGTGATCCCGGCGTTTAACGCCTTCAAAATCCCGGACAATATCTCCGATGAACTGGCGTCTATTTTCGATCCGTTCGGCAACGCAGTGCATACGGCGCTCTCTTTCGATCTGGTGGGCGAAGATGTGCTGGTGTCCGGCGCAGGCCCGATTGGCATCATGGCGGCGGCGGTGGCGAAACACGTCGGCGCGCGCCATGTCGTCATCACCGATGTGAATGAATACCGTCTGGATCTGGCGCGTAAAATGGGCGTTACCCGCGCGGTCAACGTTGCCAAAGAGAGCCTGAATGACGTGATGGCCGAGCTGGGCATGACCGAAGGTTTTGACGTGGGTCTGGAGATGTCCGGCGCGCCGGCGGCGTTCCGCACCATGCTCGACACCATGAACCACGGCGGGCGTATTGCGCTGCTGGGTATACCGCCGTCAGAGATGTCCATCGACTGGAATAAAGTGATCTTTAAAGGCCTGTTCATTAAAGGCATTTACGGTCGTGAGATGTTCGAAACCTGGTACAAAATGGCGGCGCTCATCCAGTCTGGTCTGGATTTAACACCGATCATCACTCATCGCTTCCCCATTGACGCGTTCCAGGAAGGCTTCGACGCCATGCGTTCCGGCCAGTCAGGAAAAGTCATTCTGAGCTGGGATTAAATAAAAGGCACCTTCGGGTGCCTTTTTAGCCCCATCACATCTTTCTGCATTTTTAATAGCGAAAGCATGATTTCTTTATCACCTTTTTTAATATCCGGTTATAACATGCATTGACGATCCTATTAACAGGTGCGATTGACTGTATGTTCACCTTATCCGTGTGTCTGCTGACCTGTAATTCAGCGCGATTATTACGTGAGGTTCTGCCGCCCGTTTTAGCGGTGGCGGATGAAATTATTGTCGTGGATTCCGGGAGCAGCGATGCCACCCTGGATATATGTCATGAATATGAACTGGTTATTCACCACCACCCTTACACTATGCATGGCGCGCAGATGAACTATGCCATCAGTCTGGCGACCAATGACTGGGTGTTATGTCTGGACAGCGATGAAGTGCTGGATCCCGAAACCATTGATTTTATTTTACGTCTGAAAGCGGGAGAGACGCCTCCCCCTGACCAGGCGTGGCGGCTTTCCCGTTACTGGTATGTGCTGGGGGAAGAAGTGCGAACCCTTTATCCGGTGTCGTCCCCCGATTTTCCGGTGCGATTATTCAACCGTCAGCATGCGCGTTTTAACGATCGACCGGTGGACGATAAAGTCGAAGGCTTTAGCACTTCGGTAAAAATTCCCGGACGCGTGCGCCACGATACCTTTTATTCTTTGCATGAAGTTTTCAACAAACTCAACAGCTATACCTCGCGGCTGGTGAAATATCAGCAGGTGAAACCGTCAATCGGGCGCGGCATAATAAGCGCCATAGGCGCGTTTTTTAAATGGTATCTGTTTAGCGGGGCATGGCGTAGCGGGAAAGTCGGGGTGGTAACCGGTTTATATGCCACGCTTTATAGTTTTCTGAAATATTTCAAAGCCTGGTATATTCATCAGGATGAAAAGGCGGCGTTGCCGAAAACGCAAAAAAATCGCCGCCTGATCTGATCATCAGCCCGCCTGCTGGCGGGCTTTGCCCCATCCCTGCCACTGGCCCTGCACGTATTTCACCAGCGGACTCTCGCTGATGCTTTCGCTCAGCACGCTAAAGAAACGCGTCGCATCAACGCGCTCAGGGGCTGTCTTCGGTTTACACAACTTCACGCCGCGGAACGGGTTGCGCGGTGCCTGCGGTTGGCTGGCGGGCGGCGTCAGCACAGGTTTTGAGGTGTCGATCTGCGGCTCGTTCAGCAGGCTGCCCGGACGCACCAGCGTGATATCCGGCGGCAAAGTGGGCAGCATTTGTTGCAGGACGCGCACTGTTGACGGGTGCGGGTGGCCGATGGCGATCGCCGAGCCGTTACGCCGCGCCAGTTCTACCGCGCGGTTAAACTGGCGGCGAATATCGGCTTCGTTCTGGGTATCGTCGAGGAACACTTTACGCTTGATCACCTTCACGCCGGTGCCCGTCGCCGCGCGCATTGCCTGGCTGTTGCCGATGGTCATACTGTCGAGAAAATAGAGATCGTAACGCGCCAGCGCCTGCATCACCTTCTGCATGCCGAACAGGCTGGAGGTCATGGCGCTGCCCATATGGTTATTCAGCCCGACGGCATAGGGCACACTGTCTACCGCATTGCGGATGATGCGCTCGATTTCATCGCTGCTCATGTCCGGGCGCAGGGTGTCTTTTTCCAGCGGCTGTTTGCTGAGCGGGGCCATCGGCAGGTGAATCAGCACTTCGTGGCCCAGATTATGCGCTTTGGTCGCCATTTCCCGCGCATGAGGCGCATTGGGCAGCACGGCAACAGAGATGGCGGCAGGCATCGCCAGCACCTGATTTTCGTTGTGCGGACGATAACCAAAATCATCGATCACGATGGCGAGTTTTCCGGCAAACGCCGGGGCGGTGAAAACCAGAACGCTGACAACAGCAACAATCAGACGACGAAATTGAAGCAAAACTTATCTTCCCAACCACGGTTGTGGATTGACCGCCTGACCCTGGCGGCGAATTTCGAAATAGAGTGAAGGTCTGCCCTGACCGCCACTGCTGCCCACAAGGGCAATCGGTTGACCGGCACGCACCTGCGTGCCCACGCTGACCAGCGCGCTCTGATTATAGCCGTAAAGACTCATGTCGCCTTTACCGTGTTCAACCACCACCACAAGACCATAGCCCTGCAGCCAGTCGGCGAGGATCACACGGCCATCGGCAATGGCTTTTACTTCGCTGCCTTCAGAGGCGCCGATCACAATTCCTTTCCACCGTAGCTCACCCTGTAACTGTTCGCCATAACGATGCAGGATAGTGCCCCGTGCCGGCCAGTAGGCCTGGCCGCGTGGCGATCCGAGGCCGCCGGTGCGGGACATCAGCGACTGTTCGCTTTCCGTCGGCTTATAGGTGGTGCCTTTGCGCGAGGCGTCTTTCTGGCGATCGCGCACCGCCTGGGCTTCGCGCGCTTCACGTTCCGCCCGCGCTCTGGCGGCGGCTTCGGCGCGGGCAAGGGTATTGCGCAGCCGTGATTCGTTAGCCCGCAGTTCGCTCAGCTGTTGCTGGCCCTGCTGGATGGACGACTCCAGGCCTGCGAGGGTTTTCTTACGCTCGTTGCGCGCCTGCTCAAGCTTAGCCTGCTGTGCCTGCTGCTCATAAAGCAGGGTTTGCTGCTGGCTCTGCTTCTCTTCCAGCTCGGCTTTCTGAGAGTTCACTTCTTCACGGGTTTGCTGGAGCTGGGCGATGGTTTCCTGACGCGCCTGATTCAGATAGCCGTAATAGGCCTGCAGACGCTGCGATCGCTGGCCTTCTTCGCCGCTGAGGATCATCTGTATCCCGCTGTGTTCGCCCTGACGGAATGCCGCATCAAGCTGCGCGGCCAGATTACGCTCCTGGCTGGCGCGCTGGCGCTCCAGTCTGGCGATAGATGCATTCATCTCATCAATTTGTTTATTGAGCTGGCCGAGAGTGTTCTGGGTTTCGCGCAGAGCGCGGGTGGCGGCAGAGATCGCCTCTTCCTGCGCTTTTAACTGGGCGAGGAGAGTGCTGCGCTGCTGCTGTTGCTTACGAACGGCACGTTCTTTGGCGGCAATGTCTGCCTGAATGGATTTTAACTGGTCGCGGTCATCCGCGTGGGCTGAAAAGGCGCACAACAATACGCCAGCGCTGAGCGCGCTGGCGTAGATCACGGACCGGATCGACACAGTCCAGGTGTTTGAAAAAATCGCCTTTCCCCTCATGGGGAGCGATTATTCCACGATGAACAGCGGCTTACCAGTCATCTCTTGCGGGATTTCCATGCCCATCAGCGCCAGCATGGTCGGCGCGATGTCGGAAAGTTTGCCGCCATCCACCGCTTTCACGGTTTTGTCGCCCACATAGATCAGCGGCACCGGCAGGTTAGTGTGGGCAGTATGCGCCTGGCCGGTGGCCGGGTCGCGCATCTGCTCAGCATTGCCGTGATCCGCGGTAATCAGCAGCTGGCCGCCCACGGACTCCACCGCCTCGCTGACCTGCGCGATGCAGTTATCCAGGGTTTCGACAGCGGCAACCGCCGCTTCAAAGACGCCGGTATGTCCTACCATATCGCCGTTCGGGTAGTTGCAGATGATGGCGTCATACTTGCCGCTGTTGATCGCTGCGACCAGTTTTTCAGTTAATTCTGCACTGCTCATTTCCGGCTGCAGGTCGTAAGTCGCCACTTTTGGGGAGTTGATCAGAATGCGATCTTCGCCGGCAAACGACTCTTCAACGCCGCCGTTAAAGAAGAAGGTCACATGGGCGTATTTCTCGGTTTCGGAAATGCGCAGCTGGGTTTTGTCATGCTTCGCCATCCACTCGCCGAAGGTATTCGCCAGGGACGCCGGTGCGTAAGCCACCGTCGTTTTGATATCGGCGGCGTATTCGGTCAGCATGACGAAATCGCTTAACTGCACCACTTTCTGACGGGCGAAGCCGTCAAAATCGGCATTCACAAAGGCGCGGGTAATTTCGCGGGCGCGGTCGGCACGGAAGTTCATGAAAATCAGCGCATCGCCGTCGACCATCGCGGAGTCGGCCTGGCCTTCGGCGCGGATCACCGTCGCTTTTACGAATTCGTCGTTTTCATCACGGGCATAGGCTGCCTGTAAACCTGCGACCGCGCTGTCGGCCTGGAACTCGCCTTTCGCCTGCGTCAGCAGGTTGTATGCCTGTTCCACGCGATCCCAGCGGTTATCGCGGTCCATCGCATAGTAGCGACCAATAATAGTGGCGACGCGGCCTTTGCCCAGTTCAGCAAATTTGTCTTCGAAGCGTTTCAGGGACGATTCTGCGCTGCGTGGCGGGGTATCGCGGCCATCCAGGAAAGCATGCAGATAGATTTTTTCTGCGCCGCGCTGAGCTGCCAGTTCGACCATCGCAAGAATGTGATCTTCATGGCTGTGCACGCCGCCCGCAGACAGCAAGCCCATGATGTGCACGGCTTTGCCGCTGGTGGTGGCGTTATCCACCGCAGCGGTCAGCGCCGGGTTGCTGAAAAAGGTGCCCTGTTTGATTTCTACGTCCAGACGGGTCAGATCCTGATAAACGATACGGCCCGCGCCCAGATTGACGTGACCGACTTCCGAGTTGCCCATCTGGCGGTCCGGCAGACCCACTTCCAGGCCGGATGCGTCAATCAGCGTATGCGGACGTTTCGCCCACAGGGCATCCATGACCGGCGTTTTAGCGTTAAAAATAGCGTTATCCTGCTGGTCTTCACGATAGCCATAGCCATCGAGGATCACCAGTACCATAGGTTTTTTAGAAACCGACATTGCGACAACCTCATGCTCATGAGTCAAAAATTTGCGTAATTTTACTACAGCTGAATCGATCAAATAGCCGCAGAAGATCAAAGAATGAGGTGGGGAAGGGCTGTGTTTTTAATGGCTTCAGGCATTTTTTTCGTAACGCGCCGCAGAAAATGCATTCCGTTGTGCTCGCTGGCTGTATTTGCTACACCGCACAGGTATACTCCTTTCCTGGTTTTTAATCATTGAGTCGGGAGTTGTTGCCCTCCATGCAAGAAATTATGCAATTTGTTAGCCGTCACCCCATACTTTGTATCGCATGGGTTGTCTTACTGGCGGCGGTGCTGTTCACCACCTTCAAGGGTCTGGTGTCGAAAGTTAAAGTCATCACGCGTGGTGAAGCAACGCGTCTGATCAACAAAGAAGATGCGGTGGTTGTGGATCTGCGCCAGCGTGATGATTTCCGCAAAGGCCACATCGCGGGCGCGCACAACGTGCTGCCTAACGATATCAAAAACAATAACCTCGGCGAGCTTGAGAAAAATAAAAGCAAACCCATTATTGTGGTAGATGGTGCCGGTATGCAGGCCCAGGCTCCGGCGAACGAGCTGATTAAAGCGGGCTTCGAACGAGTCTATGTACTGAAAGATGGCGTAGCTGGCTGGAGTGGTGAAAACCTCCCGCTTGTTCGCGGTAAATAAATCATAAGTGGAGTGCTGTCATGGCCAACATTGAAATCTATACCAAAGCGATCTGCCCGTTTTGCCATCGCGCAAAAGCATTGCTCAACAGCAAAGGCGTTGCCTTCGAAGAGCTGCCGATTGATGGCGATGCGGTGAAGCGCGAAGAGATGATTCAACGTAGTGGCCGTACGACCGTGCCGCAGATTTTTATTGATGCACAGCACATTGGCGGCTGTGACGACTTGTATGCGCTGGACGCGCGTGGTGGACTCGATCCCCTGTTACGCTAGAGCGTATTTAGGACAACACTAAGGACTACTCATGTCAGAACAAAATAACACCGAAATGGCTTTCCAGATCCAGCGTATTTATACCAAGGATGTGTCTTTCGAAGCGCCAAACGCGCCGCACGTTTTCCAGAAAGACTGGCAGCCGGAAGTGAAACTGGATCTGGATACAGCTTCCAGCCAGCTCGCTGAAGACGTTTATGAAGTGGTGCTGCGCGTCACCGTGACCGCAAGCCTGGGCGAAGAAACGGCCTTCCTGTGCGAAGTCCAGCAGGCTGGTATCTTCTCCGTTGGCGGTATCGAAGGTACCCAGATGGCGCATTGCTTAGGCGCATACTGCCCGAACATTCTGTTCCCGTATGCCCGTGAATGCATCACCAGCCTGGTTTCCCGCGGTACATTCCCGCAGCTGAACCTTGCACCGGTCAACTTCGATGCGCTGTTCATGAACTATTTGCAGCAGCAGGCAGGCGAAGGTACCGAACAACCTCAGGATGCCTGATGAGTACGATAAATGCTCATATGACTGTGATCGGTGCCGGCTCTTACGGCACCGCTCTTGCCATTACCCTGGCAAGAAATGGCCACGAAGTGGTGCTTTGGGGCCACGATCCAAAACATATCGCGACACTGCAACACGACCGTTGCAATGTGGCGTTCCTCCCGGATGTGCCTTTCCCCGATACGCTGCACCTTGAGAGCGACTTAGCGACGGCGCTTGCCGCGAGCCGCAATATTCTGGTGGTGGTGCCAAGCCATGTTTTTGGTGACGTGCTGCGACAAATCAAACCATTGATGCGCGACGACGCGCGCGTGGTATGGGCGACCAAAGGCTTAGAAGCTGAAACGGGCCGTCTGTTGCAGGATGTGGCGCGTGAAGCGCTGGGCGATGCCATTCCGCTGGCGGTAATTTCCGGGCCGACCTTCGCCAAAGAACTGGCGGCGGGCCTGCCGACGGCCATTTCACTTGCCTCCACCGACGAGGTTTTCGCTGAAGATTTGCAGCAGTTGCTGCACTGCGGCAAAAGCTTCCGTGTCTACAGCAACCCGGATTTTATCGGCGTGCAGCTGGGCGGCGCGGTGAAAAACGTCATTGCTATTGGCGCGGGCATGTCCGATGGCATCGGTTTTGGCGCGAATGCGCGTACGGCGCTGATCACCCGTGGTCTGACGGAAATGTCCCGTCTGGGCGCGGCGCTGGGCGCCGATCCGTCCACCTTTATGGGCATGGCGGGACTGGGCGATCTGGTCTTAACCTGCACCGACAACCAGTCCCGTAACCGTCGTTTCGGGATGGCGTTAGGTCAGGGCATGGACGTAAAAAGCGCGCAGGAGAGCATCGGGCAGGTCGTGGAAGGTTACCGCAATACCAAAGAAGTCCGCGAGCTGGCACACCGCTTTGGTGTCGAAATGCCAATAACCGAGGAAATTTATCAGGTATTGTATTGCGGAAAAAATGCGCGCGAGGCAGCATTGACCTTATTAGGCCGCTCCCGCAAGGATGAGCGTACCAGCCATCCGGCTCCCTAATCCTCATCACTGACACGGCCAT
Source organism: Enterobacter sp. SA187 (assembly GCF_001888805.2). Taxonomy (NCBI): domain Bacteria; kingdom Pseudomonadati; phylum Pseudomonadota; class Gammaproteobacteria; order Enterobacterales; family Enterobacteriaceae; genus Enterobacter; species Enterobacter sp. SA187. The sequence goes on along the minus strand of NZ_CP019113.1, from coordinate 1,010,475 downwards.
CGCAGAGTGGCCGGTCATTTTATTTCGCCTGGAGTATGCAATGCCGTGTGAAGAACTGGATCTCGTCTGGAATAATATTAAAGCCGAAGCCCGGGCGCTGGCCGATTGTGAGCCAATGCTGGCCAGTTTTTATCACGCAACCTTACTCAAGCACGAAAACCTCGGCAGCGCGCTGAGCTATATGCTGGCGAACAAACTCGCGTCGCCAATCATGCCCGCCATCGCCATTCGTGAAGTGGTGGAAGAAGCCTACGCTGCCGACCCGGAAATGATCGCCTCCGCCGCCTGCGATATTCAGGCGGTGCGCACCCGCGATCCGGCGGTGGATAAATACTCCACGCCGCTGCTCTACCTGAAAGGTTTTCACGCCCTGCAGTCTTACCGCATCGGTCACTGGCTGTGGAATCAGGGCCGCCGCGCGCTGGCGATTTTCCTGCAAAATCAGGTGTCGGTGTCCTTCCAGGTAGATATTCACCCGGCGGCGAAGATTGGCCGCGGTATCATGCTCGACCATGCCACCGGCATTGTGGTGGGGGAAACGGCAGTGGTGGAAGACGACGTTTCGATTTTGCAGTCGGTCACGCTCGGCGGGACCGGCAAAACCAGCGGCGATCGCCATCCGAAGATCCGTGAAGGCGTAATGATTGGCGCCGGGGCTAAAGTTCTCGGCAATATCGAAGTCGGGCGCGGCGCGAAGATTGGCGCGGGTTCGGTGGTGCTGCAACCGGTGCCGCCGCACACCACAGTGGCGGGCGTACCGGCCCGCATTGTCGGCAAGCCGGAGTCAGACAAACCCGCGATGGATATGGATCAGCATTTTAACGGCGCGAATCACCGCTTCGAGTACGGCGACGGTATTTAACGCTAGCTGCGCAGTACCGCGCCCGGATAGCCAAGCTGACGCCAGGCCTCGTACACCACGACCGACACGGCATTAGACAGGTTCATGCTGCGGCTGTCCGGCATCATCGGGATGCGGATCTTCTGCTCTTTGGGCAGCGCGTCCAGAATGGCGGCAGGCAGACCGCGTGTCTCCGGACCAAACATCAGATAATCCCCGTCCTGATAACTCACCGCGCTGTGGGCTGGCGTGCCTTTGGTGGTCAAAGCAAACAGCCGCTGCGGATTTTCCGCTGCCACAAAAGCGGCGTAGTCAGCGTGACGCACCACCGCGGTAAATTCATGATAATCCAGCCCGGCGCGGCGCAGACGCTTATCATCCCAGGTAAAACCCATAGGTTCGATAATATGCAGGCGAAAACCGGTGTTGGCGCACAGGCGGATAATGTTCCCGGTGTTCGGCGGGATTTCAGGTTCGAATAAAACAATGTTCAGCATGCTGCCCCCTCAATAATGGCGGGCAGCATAGCAAAAATCAGGCGGCATCGCCTGTTTTCACCGGCGCAAACACCGATTCATGCTCAACGTTCTGCACCAGCGAGTCGCGGCTGATTTCGCTGATAGAACGCGCCCCGGTTAGCGTCATCGCCACGCGCATCTCTTTTTCGATCAGGTTAAGCAGGTTCGCCACGCCCGCCTGGCCGTGGGTCGCCAGCGCATACAGATAGGCACGGCCCAGCAGCACGGTATCCGCGCCCAGGGCGATCATCCGTACGACGTCCAGCCCGTTACGGATGCCACTGTCTGCGAGGATCGCGATGTCACCTTTCACCGCATCGGCAATGGCGGGCAGCGCGCGGGCGGAAGAGAGCACGCCGTCCAGCTGGCGGCCGCCGTGGTTCGATACCACAATGCCGTCTGCGCCAAAGCGCACCGCATCGCGCGCATCTTCTGCATCGAGGATCCCTTTGATCACCATCGGGCCGTCCCAGTATTCGCGGATCCACTCCAGGTCTTTCCAGGAAATCGATGGATCGAAGTTATTCGCCAGCCAGCCAATATAATCTTCCAGCCCGGTCGGCTTGCCGAGGTAGGTGGAGATGTTGCCCAGATCGTGAGGACGGCCATTGACGCCGACATCCCACGCCCACTGAGGATGCGTTACCGCCTGCCAGTAACGGCGCATCGCCGCGTTGGCGCCGCTCATGCCGGAATGGGCGTCCCGGTAACGCGCGCCTGGCGTCGGCATATCCACGGTAAACACCAGCGTTGAACATCCTGCCGCTTTGGCGCGCTCCAGCGCGTTACGCATAAAGCCGCGATCGCGCAGCACGTACAACTGGAACCACATCGGACGCTTAATCGTCGGAGCGACCTCTTCAATCGGGCAGACGGATACCGTCGACAGGGTGAAAGGGATGCCTTTCGCATCGGCAGCCGCTGCCGCCTGCACTTCGCCGCGCCGCGCGTACATGCCGCACAGCCCGACCGGAGCCAGCGCCACCGGCATCGACAGTTTTTCATTAAACAGCGTGGTTTCCAGACTCAAATCGGACATGTTTTTCAGAACGCGCTGGCGCAGCGCGACCTGCGAGAGATCTTCCACGTTACGGCGCAGCGTATATTCCGCGTACGCGCCGCCGTCGATGTAATGGAAAAGAAAGGGTGGCAGGATGCGCTGCGCGGTGGCGCGGTAATCACTGGCGGCGGAAATAATCATGGGTTTCTCCCTGACAGTTTATTGGGTTAACCGGGCAGGCGGGTGATGCGCGCCTGGCGGGCCTGATCTTCATCGAATCGTTTAATGGTGGTATGCACAAATTCCAGATGCAGCATCATCGCTTTACGCGCGCCGTCGGCGTCACCGGCCATAATCGCGTTCATCACCGCCTGATGCTGTTCGGTGAGCTGCGCGAACACCGGCGGCACGAAATACATCCGCTGGCGGCTCTGTTTCACTGACAGTTGCAGCAGATCGAAAAAGCCGCGCATGGTCTGCAACAGCACCACATTGTGCGACGCTTCAGCGATGGCTAAGTGAAAGCGCACATCCGCCTGCGAAGCGAGATCCGGGTCATCGCTCAGGGTGGCGTCAAAGCAGAGCTGAATTTTTTCTTTATCCGCAGCGGTGGCGCGCAGGGCGGCGTGCCAGGCGGTACTGGCTTCAATGGCATGGCGGGCTTCCAGAATATCGAAGCTGTAGTCCGGATCGTCTGCCATCAGGGTTTTCAGCGGATAAACAATATTTTGCTCTGTCCAGTCTTCCTGCGGCCAGCGCACAAAGGTGCCGCCGCCGCGTCGGCTGAGCAGCACGCCTTCGCTGATCAACTTCGCAATCGCCTCCCGCAGAGAATTGCGGGAGACGCCAAGCTGGGCGGCCAGCTTGCGCTCGGCGGGCAAACGCGCCCCCGGCTCAAGCTGCTGTTCGTCTATCAGCGCACGCAAGCGATCGGCGATGGTGTCGGACAGACGCACGGGCATCACTATCATGGGATCATCCAGGTCAGAACGTATGCCTGAAGTGTAGTGATCACTCCCACCATGCAGGTGAAAATCAGGCTGTGTTTAACGGTAAAGCGGAACAGATCGGACTCTTTACCCACCAGCCCCACCGCCGCGCAGGCGATGGCGATAGACTGCGGCGAGATCATCTTGCCGGTCACGCCGCCGGTGGTATTCGCCGCCACCAGCAGCACATCCGAGACGCCAATTTGCTGGGCGGCGGTCGCCTGCAGGGCGGCAAAGAGCGCGTTCGAGGAGGTGTCGGAGCCGGTCAGGAATACCCCCAGCCAGCCGAGGAACGGCGAGAAAAAGGTAAACGCATGACCGGTATGGGAAAGCGCCAGCGCCAGCGTCGAGGACAGCCCGGAATAATTAGAGATAAAGGCGAACGCCAGCACCATGCCAATGGAGTAGATCGGCAGCGCCAGCTCTTTCAGCGTGCTGCCGAAGGTGTAGAGCGCCTCTTTCGGCTTCATACGCAGCCAGACGATGGAGATCAGCGCCGCGAACAGAATGGCCGTGCCGGTGGCGGAGAACCAGTCGAACTTATATACCGCCGCATAAGGCGTGGCCGCGCTCACTACCGGCGGCATACGCGCCACCAGCTTATCCAGATACGGCACGGAGATATTAATCACCCAGTCGTACATCGCGCCGCCAGGGGCAAACAGCGCTTTAAACGGCGGAATGCTCCACAGGGTGACGGTGGCGGTCAGAAACAGGAACGGCGACCAGGCGCGTATGATTTGCCCGCGGGAGTAGGATTTCGGCGTAACGGCGGCATCATTCGCAGTGGCATTCACATCTTCAAAGCGGAAGATGCGCACCGGCTGCCAGCGGCGCAGGAACAGCGTCAGGCACACCAGCGAAACCAGCGAGGAGATAATGTCCGGCAGTTCCGGCCCGAGAAAGTTAGAGCTGAGGTACTGGGCGATGGCAAAGGAGCCGCCCGCCACGATCACCGCAGGCCAGGTTTCCTTCACGCCGCGCCAGCCGTCCATAATCGCCATGATCCAGAACAGCACGATGATGGTCAGGAACGGCAGCTGACGGCCCACCATCTGGCCGATTTCAAAGCTGTCGAGGCCGGTTACCTGGCCTGCCACGAGAATGGGAATACCCATCGCGCCAAACGCCACCGGCGCGGTGTTGACGATCAGGCATAGCCCGGCGGCATACAGTGGTTTAAAGCCCAGCCCCACCAGCAGCGCAGCGGTAATGGCGACCGGCGCGCCAAAGCCCGCGGCCCCTTCCAGAAAGGCCCCGAACGAGAAGCCGACGATCAGCATTTGCAGGCGCTGGTCCGGCGTAATGGAGAGAATGGACGAGCGAATGATCTCAAACTGGCCGGTTTTGACCGAGATTTTATAGACAAAGACCGCCGCGACGATGATCCACGCAATCGGCCACAGGCCATAGAAGAAGCCGTACACCACCGAGGCGAGGGCGTTATCCACCGGCATATCGTAGAAGAACAGGGCAACGGCCAGCGCGATGGCAACCGTCCAGCTGGCGGCGACGTAGCCTTTCAGCTTGAGCTTAATTAAGGCGAAGAAGAAAAACAGGATCGGTAACGAGGCGATAAGGCTCGACAGCCACAGATTCCCTGCCGGATCGTAATTTTGTTGCCAGAGGCTCATGAAGATCTCCTGAGGGCCATTTATCCTGTCGCGCGGCGAGTCTGCGCTCGTCTGCACGTCACACTGTCTGTAAAAGTGGCCCTGCCAGTTAAGGTTTGTAGGGTTAATGACAATGAATGGTTAACTAAATGTTATTGACTGGCAATGCATGTGTGACAGGAAATGATATATCTGTGAGCAGAACAGGACTCAGGGGCAGGATTGGTAGGACCACATCAGAAGGGAAGCGCAGATAAAAACCTCTCCCGCGGACGGGGAGAGGTCAGAAAGCAGGGGATCAGAATTCGGTTTTCGAAAAGCCGGTCATCTCGGTCAGCTTCATTTCGCGACCTAATTCGGTCATCGGATGCACCACCACCAGGCCGCGCACGCTTTTCTTCAGCTTGCCCATGTCGGCCTGTTCTTTTTTGGTGATGGCGCGGCGGAACGGCATATCCGCCAGTTTCTGCGCTTCTTTGCTCAGCTTATGCCCGTGCAGGGCGCGCAAACGGGCGATTTCGCCTTCCAGCGTCTCTTTTTCTTTTTCCAGCTCGGCGTATTTGTCGGCGGCTTCGGCCAGCGAAATATCGGCCTGCTGGTGGCGGATAGCGTCAAGGCGATCGCTCAGGCGTTTAATTTCACTCTTTTCAACTTCTTTCATGACAATTGGACTCTGAATCGGGGAGATATTGCGCTAAGGATACACTAAACCGCGGGCGGTTACTTCTGAAAGGCTTTTTTCAGGCTGATGCGGGAGATCAGCTCTGTCAGGGAAAGCACCATGGTGGAACGTACAACCTGTTGATAACGCTGCTTTTGCATGGCATAGAGATCGGCATCGCTGAGATCAAACTGCGGCGCGGGGGGCAGGGCGGCGACGCAGTGCAGCTCACCGAAGGGGCCCAAGATCTCGTCGTCGGTGAAAGCGTATTCGTTGCCGTCGTGATTCAGCTCTTCCCGCAGCGCCATCAGCAGCTCGGCGTCCTCGTATTCCGGACGGCTGATGACGCCAAGCCCGTAAATCAGTTTTAAGCGCACCGACAAATCGCCCAGCGGGCCGTTGCCGTCCAGCAGCGGCTCAACGGCATATTTCACCGCGTAATCGTCTTTGCGAAAAACCTGAAGCACCAGAATGTTCACCGCCTCGGTCAGTAGCTCGACGGCGGCGATCAAAAAGCTGCGTACGGTTTTGCCTGCATTAAGACGCTCAAGCACACGGTTTTCAAAGGCCTGGGTTTCTTCCATTATTGCCTGCATATCCGACAATCTGTTGTTCGGGCGCGGAAAGCTCCGCGCCGGGTTTGGCATCATGCCTTTGCGTTGTACGCGTTAACGGCCTCGGTCACGACGTCGCTCGCCGCGTCCAGCCCGGAAATCTGCGCCAGAGCCGCCTGCGGGCCTTTCTCTTCAATCAACTGCGCCAGCTCAATGGCCTGCGGATCCTGCTCGCTGCGATAGTGCATCGCGGCGGCAATACCCAGCACCAGGTTGTGATGCGGCAGGTCGTATTCCAGCGTGCCCAGCAGCGGCTTGATCAGGCGATCGCCCGCGCTCAGTTTACGCAGCGGCTGACGGCCAACGCGCTCCACATCATCTTTCAGATAGGGGTTTTCGAAACGACCCAAAATTTTCTGGATATAGGCGGCGTGTTTCTGCGTTTCAAAGCCATAACGTTTGATCAGCACCGCGCCGCTTTCCACCATCGCACCTTTTACCACAGTACGGATTTTCTCGTCGAGAATGGCATCACGGATAGTCTGCAAACCGGCCTGCTGGCCGAGATAGGCGGTAATGGCGTGGCCGGTATTCAGGGTGAAGAGCTTACGCTCCACGAAGGCCATCAGGTTATCGGTCAGCTCCATGCCCGGAATATTCGGCAGCGTGCCTTTGAACTGGGTCTGGTCGACGATCCATTCGCTGAAGGTTTCCACGGTGACTTCCAGCGGATCGTTGGTAGCGGAGGCCGACGGCGGCACGATACGGTCTACAGCGGAGTCCACAAAGCCGGTATGCGCTTCCACCCAGGCTTTATCCTCTTCCGCCAGCGCGTTGAACACGTGGCCTTTCAGCTGCGTGGTGCCGCGCACCATGTTTTCACAGGCGATGATATTCAGCGGCGTGTCGTTACCCTGGGCTTTACGTTTTGCCAGACCTTTGGCGATGGCAGGAGCAATGCGCTCCAGCACCACCGGGCCAACCGCCGTGGTCACCAGATCCACCTGCGCGATGAGATCGATGACTTCATCGCCAGTGCTGTTGACCGCGTTAACGCCGGAAACGGTGTCCACCTGCTCATTTTCACCAACAACGTGAACCTGATAGCTATGACGGGCATTCAGGGCATCGAGCACGGCCTGATTCACATCGGCGAATGTCAGCTCAATACCCGCGTCCGCCAGCAATTTGCCGATGAAACCACGTCCGATATTACCTGCGCCAAAATGTAATGCTTTCATAGAATTACCTTCATCAATGTTTTTACCCGAGAGGGCTGGGGTGAGGAGGCGAATTCCCCTCACCCTAACCCTCTCCCAATGGGAGAGGGGAAAGGGCGTAACCTTACTTGTTCAGCAGGGCCAGCACTTCTTCAACGCTCTGCGTGTGTGTCAGGCGCTCAATCACAGATTCGTCGTCCAGCGCGTTAGTCAGGCTGGTGATCACCTGGATGTGCTCGTTGTTACGGGCGGCGATACCGATAACCAGACGGGCAATGTCGTCGGCATCATCACCGAAGCGTACGCCTTCCGGATACTGACAGAATACCACGCCGGTCTTCAGAACACGGTCTTTCGCTTCAACCGTACCGTGCGGCACGGCGATGGACTCACCCAGATAGGTCGGGGTCAATTTTTCGCGATCCAGCATCGCCTGCACATACTCCGGCTCAACGTAACCGCCTTTCACCAGCTGCTCACCGGCAAAAATAATGGCTTCTTCTTTGGTGCTCGCCGTGCGGCCCAGGAAGATGTTTTCTGCGCCGAGGCGGAACAGGTGGCTGTTACTTTCGTCGAAGCTGTCCTGCAGGCTGGTGCGCACTTTCTCTTCATTTTGCTCGTGGCGCTGTGCGGCAACCAGACGTTCAGTCAGGCTGGTGTACAGGCCGCTGTCGAGGAAGTTGGTCAGCGAAATATGCTGCGCCTGCGGCACCTGGCGCATCGCACGCTCGGTCAGGTCGCGGTGCGTGATCACCAGGTCAACATCGCCCGGCAGGTTGTTGATCGCGCTGTTGGTCACGGAGATGTTAGTCAGCCCCGCATCCTGCACTTTCTTACGCAGCACGCCTGCGCCCATGGCGCTGGAGCCCATACCGGCATCACAGGCGACGATGATTTTACGCACATGGCTCAGGTCGTTGGACACTTCGCCCGCGGTCAGCGGAGAGGCGCCTTTGGACTCGGCTTTCATGTCCTGCATGCGACGGGTTGCGGCTTCAATATCGTCGTCTTCTTTCACTTTGCTGGTTTTCAGCAGAATGGCGGAGATGACGAAAGAAACGGCCAGCGCAGCGAAAATCGCGGCGAGGTTAGCAAAATAGGCACCCTTCGGGGTCATCGCCAGTACCGCCAGGATAGAACCCGGAGACGCCGGAGACACCAGACCACCGCCCAGCACGCTCAGCGTAAACACGCCAGTCATACCGCCGAGGATCACCGCGATCAGCAGACGCGGATTCATCAGGACATACGGGAAGTAAATTTCGTGGATACCACCCAGGAAGTGGATGATTGCCGCGCCGCCCGCAGACTGTTTCGCGCTGCCGCGACCAAAGAACATATACGCCAGCAGTACACCCATACCCGGACCCGGGTTTGCTTCAATCAGGAAGAAGATGGACTTGCCGAGATCGTGAGATTGCTGAATACCCAGCGGCGAGAAGATACCGTGGTTGATGGCGTTGTTGAGGAACAGGATTTTCGCCGGTTCAACAAAGATGGACGCCAGCGGCAGCATGTCATGGACGACCATGAAGTTAACGCCCGCAGCCAGTGCTTTAGACAGCACTTCAACCGCCGGGCCAATGCCGAGGAAGGCAAGAATGGCGAGGATCATACCGATGATGCCGGCGGAGAAGTTATTCACCAGCATTTCGAAACCGGATTTGATCTTACCATCTACCGCGGCATCAAATTTCTTGATGCACAGACCGCCCAGCGGACCGGCAATCATAGCGCCGAGGAACATCGGCATATCTGCGCCCACGATAACGCCCATGGTGGTGATAGCACCGACCACGCCGCCACGCTCACCGCCAACCAGACGACCACCGGTATAACCGATCAGCAGCGGCAGCAGATAAGTAATCATCGGGCCGACGAGTTTCGCCAGCGTTTCGTTAGGTAACCATCCTGTCGGAATAAAGAGTGCAGTAATAATACCCCAGGCGATAAACGCGCCGATGTTGGGCATTACCATATTGCTAAGGAATCGACCAAAGCTTTGCACCTTGATCTTGATATCGGATGACATAAAACACCCCTTCTTATGTTTGCTAGCGCACAGGCCGGAAGCCCGAGGTTTGTTGTTAATGTGGCGGCAGAGGTAGCCGGACCCATGATGTGTGTGAGGCGAAATCTGGCACCGAATCGCCTTTCTGTCCAGACAGCGCCCTTTGGTGTGATCTGAATCACATAAACATAGGGTGTATCCGGGGATAAGGCGTGATCAACTTCACAAAACACTGGTGTAAAAAAAGAACACCGCCGAAAAAATCGACGCAGAATGGCTGTTAATGTGATGTTAATCACATTTGTATTTCATGACTTTGTTATTTATTTGTGATCTTAATCACAAGATATTTTTGTCAGGAGTTTTCTGACTGTGATCAAAGGCAAACTGTGATGTAGACGCAGACGGCAGATGTAACTTCCTTACACTGCCGACACCTTACGGAACAGACTTTTCACATTTATGAAGGCGCCCCTGCCTTTTGCGCGGCGGTGGGCCATAATTATCTCTTCACAGGCGATTAAGGACCCGGCCATGAAACTGATTGGCAGCTACACCAGCCCCTTCGTGCGGAAGATTTCCGTGATCTTGCTGGAAAAAGGCATCACCTTCGAATTCGTCAACGAAATGCCCTATAACGCAGAGAATGGCGTTTCGCAATTTAACCCGCTTGGTAAAGTGCCCGCGCTGGTGACTGACGACGGTGAAACCTGGTTTGATTCCCCCATTATTGCGGAATATCTGGAACAGCTGGGTATGGCGCCTGCATTGCTGCCCAGCGATGCGAAAGCGGCATTACGGGTGCGGCAGCTGGAAGCGCTGGCGGACGGCATTATGGATGCGGCGCTGACCTCCGTGCGCGAGCAGGCCCGTCCGGCAGCACAGCAGTCGGAAAGCGAACTGGTGCGCCAGCGGGAAAAAATCAGCCGCGCGCTGGATGCCCTGGAACAATACGCCGCCAACGGCGTGTTGCAGTCGCAGTCCCTCGATCTGGCGAACATCGCTGTCGCCTGCGCGATTGGTTATCTGAACTTCCGCCGCGTGTCGCCGGGCTGGTGCGTGGAGCGCCCGCAGCTGGTGAAGCTGGTGGAAACGCTCTTCCAGCGCGAAAGCTTTGCCCGCACCGAACCGCCAAAGGCTTGATACGCATTATGACAGCCTGAGCAAAGACGCTGTACAATCCCCTCACGTCGACCCCTTCCCGACGGAGGGGCCAATCACAGCAAGGCAGTGTCATGACCCCTGAAAATCGTTCCCTGTTCAGCCAGATCCCGGCAACCGACCGTTTATTGCGTGATGATGCCTTCCGCCCGCTGTTAGCCACTTTTGGCCATACGCGGGTGGTGGAGGCGCTGCGCCTGTTGCAGAACGAGGCCCGCGCCGCCATTCACGACAGCCAGACGCTGCCGGACTGGAGCGCTGACTGGGCCGGGGCCACACGTCAGCATCTTCACCATCAGCAGCAGAGCGCTATCCGTCCGGTGATCAACCTGACCGGCACCGTGCTGCACACCAATCTCGGGCGGGCATTACAGGCGGAAGCGGCGATCGAGGCGGTGGCACAGGCGATGCGTTCTCCGGTGTCGCTGGAGTACGATCTGGATGGTGCCGGGCGCGGACATCGTGACAGCGCGCTGGCCGCCATGCTGTGCCGTCTGACGGGGGCGGAAGACGCCTGTATCGTCAATAACAACGCGGCGGCGGTACTGTTAATGCTGGCGGCTACGGCCAGCGGCCAGGAAGTGGTGGTGTCGCGCGGCGAGCTGGTGGAGATTGGCGGCGCGTTTCGCATTCCGGACGTCATGCGTCAGGCGGGCTGCGAGCTGCATGAAGTCGGCACCACTAACCGCACCCATGCGAAAGACTATCGTCAGGCCATCAACGACAATACTGCGCTGCTGATGAAAGTGCATACCAGTAATTATCAGATCGAAGGCTTTACGAAAGCCGTGGACGAAGCGGAACTGGTAGCCATTGGCAACGAGCGGGACGTGCCGGTGGTGGTGGATTTAGGCAGCGGCTCGCTGGTGGATCTCAGCCAGTACGGGCTGCCGAAAGAACCTATGCCGCAGGCGCTGATCGCCGCGGGCGTCAGCCTGGTCAGTTTCTCCGGCGATAAACTGCTCGGCGGCCCGCAGGCCGGGATCATCGTCGGCAAAAAAGCGCTGATTGCCCGTCTGCAACAGCACCCGTTAAAACGCGCGCTGCGGGCAGACAAGATGACCCTCGCCGCGCTGGAGGCCACGCTGCGCCTCTATCTGCATCCGGAAAAACTCACGCAGGATTTGCCGACGCTGCGATTGCTGACCCGCGATACCGCGACGATCCGCGCCCTGGCGGAAAAACTTCAGCCGGTACTTGCCGCGCATTTTGCTGATTTCCACGTACAGATTGAAGCCTGCCTGTCGCAGATTGGCAGCGGTTCCCTGCCGGTGGATCGGCTGCCGAGCGTGGCCCTGACCTTCACCCCGCAGGACGGGCGCGGCAGCAGGCTTGAAACCCTGGCGGCGCAATGGCGCACTGGTGAAGTGCCGGTGATTGGCCGCATCACCGATGGCCGCCTGTGGCTTGATTTACGCTGCCTTGAGGACGAAACCCGTTTTCTGGAGATGTTACTGAAATGATTATTGCCACCGCCGGACATGTGGATCACGGCAAAACGACGCTGCTGGAAGCGATCACCGGCGTGAACGCCGACCGCCTGCCGGAAGAGAAAAAGCGCGGCATGACCATCGATCTGGGTTATGCCTACTGGCCGCAGGCTGATGGCCGCGTACCAGGATTTATTGATGTGCCGGGCCATGAAAAGTTTCTCGCCAATATGCTGGCAGGCGTCGGCGGTATCGATCACGCGCTGCTGGTGGTGGCCTGTGATGATGGCGTGATGGCGCAGACCCGCGAACATCTGGCGATTTTGCAGCTGACCGGCCAGACGACGCTGACCGTCGCGCTGACCAAAGCCGACCGGGTGGACGAGGCGCGCATTGCCGCAGTACAGGACGAGGTGCGCGACACGTTGCGGGAGTACGGCTTTACGAGCGCGGCGATATTCATTACCGCCGCCATCGCACAGCGCGGCATCGATGAACTGCGCGAGCATCTGTTACGCCTGCCGGAGCGGGAGCACGTGCAGCATCAGCGTTTCCGGCTGGCGATTGACCGGGCCTTTAACGTGAAGGGCGCGGGCCTGGTGGTGACCGGCACGGCGCTGTCTGGCGAGGTGCGCACCGGCGATACCCTGTGGCTGACCGGCATTAACAAACCCATGCGCGTGCGCGGTCTGCATGCGCAAAACCAGCCGGTCGATCATGCGATGGCCGGGCAGCGTATCGCGCTGAATATTAGCGGCGACGCCGAAAAGGGATCCATAACCCGCGGCGACTGGCTGCTCAGCGAGGCGCCGTCGGAGCCGTCTTCCCGCGTTATCGTGGCGCTGCAAAGCCATACGCCGCTGACACAGTGGCAGCCCTTACACATTCACCATGCCGCCAGCCATATCACCGGGCGCGTCTCGCTGCTGACCGACGATCTGGCCGAGCTGGTGCTCGACAGTCCGCTGTGGCTGGCGGACAACGATCGGCTGGTGCTGCGTGATATCTCGGCGCGCACCACGCTGGCTGGCGCGCGGGTGGTGATGCTCGATCCGCCCCGCCGTGGCAAACGTAAAACGGCGTATCTGGACTGGCTCGCTACTCTTGCCGCCGCGCAGGACGATGCCAGCGCGCTGGCGGCGCACCTGATCCGCGGTGCCGTCTCCCTGAGCCGCTTCGGCTGGGCGCGGCAGTTAAGCCGCAGTGGAATTGACGCCTTAACCCGCAATGACGGGCTGATCCAGTCGGGGGACAGCGTACTGAGCGCGACGGTGGCCGCAGGCTGGCAGCGCAAACTGCTCGATACCCTGGCAACCTATCACGAACAGCATAAAGACGAACCCGGCCCCGGACGCGAGCGTCTGCGGCGCATGGCGCTGCCGATGGAAGACGACGCGCTGGTGATGACGTTAATCGAGCGGATGCGGGAAAACGGCGACATTGCCAGCCATCACGGCTGGCTGCATCTGCCGGAACACAAAGCCGGTTTTACCGAAGAGCAGGCGGCGATCTGGCAGCGTGCGGCACCGCTGTTTGCGGATGAGCCATGGTGGGTACGCGATCTGGCGCGGGAGACGGGCACGGATGAGCAGATGATGCGGGGTGTACTGCGACAGGCGGCGCAGCAGGGACTGATAACGGCGATCGTCAAAGATCGCTATTACCGTAACGATCGGATCGTCGCCTTTGCCAGTATGATCCGCGAACTGGATCAGGCGCGGGGATCAACCTGCGCGGCAGATTTCCGCGATCGGCTGAACGTCGGGCGTAAGCTGGCGATCCAGATCCTCGAATATTTTGACCGCATCGGCTTTACCCGCCGACGCGGCAACGACCATCTGCTGCGGGATGCACAGCTGTTCCCGGAAAATAGCTGAATCCAGCCGGGTTTTTACCCGGCTTTAACCTGCTGTTTTGTCAGCCATACCGCGCCGAGCCTGCCCGCCTGGTTACCCAGCTTGCACGGCAGGATGGGCGCTTTCAGAAATTCCCACATCTCGAAGGTTTCCAGATGGCGATCGAGCAGTTGATAAACTTTCTCCTGCTCGCTTAACCCGCCGCCAATCAGCACGACCTGCGGATCGTACATGGAAATCACGCTGTAAATGCCACGCGACAGAAAGCGCGCCCACTGGTTAACGGCTTCGCGCAGGTGCACGTCACTGTCCATACGTTCGAAAATCTCTTTGCCGTGAGGCATCTCTTCGGCGGAGAGTGCCAGCGCACGGCGGCAGGCTTCCATCAGGCCACGGGCGGAAGCCACTTCATGCATGCATTCGCCGTCGTTACCGACCGGCATCACGCCAAACTCACCGGCACGGAAATGCGATCCGCGATACAGTTCGCCGTCAAAAATAATGCCGCCGCCGATACCGGTGCCGACGGTGATACAGACGACGTTGTCGTAATCCTGCGCTGCACCCAGCCAGCGCTCGCCCAGCGCGGCACAGTTGGCATCGTTCTCGACAATGACTGGCAGATCGCTGAGTTCCGCAAACAACTCGCGCAGGTTAATGCCGTCCATAAAGTCCAGCGCTCCGGCTTTCATGGCAACGCCGGTACGGATGTTGATGTATCCGGGGAAACTGATGCCAACGGCGACGATGTCGTGCTCCTTTTGATAGCCCTCAACCACCGCCTGCCATTTCTGCTTAAACGTCTCAACGTCTTCCGGCGTGTCGTACTCGTCCGAGGTCAGTTCCTCGCCATTCTCATCAATCACGCCGTGCTTGATGTGTGTACCACCCACGTCAAAACCAATAAAATACTGCATAGTTTTTTTCCTGTGATAACCGCTCAGGCTAAGTATGGTTCAGGCAGGCCAGCGCAACGTAAAGTAAGGTAATAAACACCTTCACTTATTCTTAAATTATGACGGGGTGGCAGGATAGATTAATCCAGTACAGCGATTCTCAGCGGCCTGAAGCGGCTGTAGATCCAAAGCCCAAGGCAGCTCAGTGAGCCAAGAATGGCCGTCATGATCGCACTCATAAGAATGCCGATAAGCAGCCCGACCGGCAGTGCAAGCAAACCATGAATATACTGCTGGTTCCAGCTCACGGTGTCGTAGCCAAAGCAGGCGAATAAGCCAAAGATAAAGCCCAGTACGGCCATGGGAATACTCAGGCCGATAAGCAGTAAACGATAAATGCTGCGGGCCTTAATACGTTTCATGTCGGTCACCGCGCGGTTTTCAGTATCCATACAACATCCTGTTGAGTTTAATGAATTACTATTATGGGCTGAATTCCCGCGCGGATCTAATATGCCGTTACTCTTCATTCACCCAGATACGCATCTCTCCTTCGCCTCGATTCGCCCAACTGAACCAGGGAATAAACGTCAGCTTCTGAGGGGTACGTCTGACGGGAGAAGTATCGTAATGCCACAGCGGTTGCTGCTCGGCCTGTGCGGCGGTACGTTTATAACCATCCGCCTGAATCAGCACTTTATGCGCAAAAATTCCCTTACCGTCCAGCGTAGTAAAGACGCTGTCCTCCGGCAGCCAGAGATTATGCAGCTCTTCGCCGTTATCGGCCTGTTCCAGACAATACACCAGCGGTCCGCGCTGTACGGCGACTTTACCAGCCTGATGGCGCACCAGCGGGTTGCCATACACCCGACGCACGGGCATTGGCAGCGTCAGGGAAAGCGTATCGCCTTCCTGCCAGACACGGCGAAGATGCAGATAACCTTTGCGGATCTCACCCATGGCCGGGTCGCCATTCAGCGTAATTGTCGGGTTGGGGCACCAGTCCGGCAGGCGCAGGGCCAGGATATGTTCCACCGGCTCCGGCGACTCGATACGCAGGGTAAGATTTTCCTGCCACGGGTAATTGCCGCTCAGCTGTAAGCGCAACGTTCGCTCCCCAACCGGAATCTCTGCCCGGTTGCCAATGTATAAATTAATAAACAGGGTATCTGCCTGTGGGGTATAAATGTAATGGCCGATGGAGGTCAGCAGACGGGCGATATTCGGCGGACAGCAGGCGCAGCCAAACCACCGCTGGCGCACCGGCTGTATGTGGTCATAAATATGATTAAATGGCAGCGAACGGGGCTGCACTTCCAGTGGATTAACGTAAAAGAAGTGTTTGCCGTCCAGTGCCATCCCGCCGAGCACCGTGTTGTATAGTGCGCGCTCCATGACGTCGGCATAATGGCTGTCGCCTTCCATTTCCAGCATCCGCCGGGCAAACATCATCAGGCCAATGGAGGCGCAGCTTTCTGCATACACCGTATCGTTCGGCAGATCGTAATCGTGACTGAACGCTTCACCACGGCTCTGCGAGCCGATGCCGCCGGTAATATAGAGCTGACGGCGTGCCATGTTTTGCCACAACCGCAGACAATCCTGACGTTTTTGCTCATCTCCGGCCAGACGCGCCAGATGCGCCACGCCAGTCATCAGATAGACAAAACGTACCGCATGACCGATGGCACTGTCCTGTTCTGAAAGCGGTACGTGCGCCTGACTATAGGCCTTGTCTTTCACCATCCATGCGGTGCCATGATTCGGCCAGTGCCAGGTGCCGCCACGCTTTTCAAACTCAGTATCATAGAAATGCGGCTGAGTGCCGCGCTGTTCAACGAAGTAGGCCACGAGATCGCGATAACGCGTCTCGCCGGTGACTTCATACAGGCGCATCAGGGCCAGTTCGATTTCCGGATGCCCATCATAGCCCTGCAGCTGGTCCACGCCCGGGCCAAATACACGATCAATGTGATCGGCAAGACGGCAGCCCACGTCGAGCAGAGCACGTTTCCCGGTGGCCTGAAAATAAGCTACCGCCGCTTCGATCATATGGCCAGCAGTGTACAATTCATGGCATTCCGCAAGATTCGTCCAGCGCTCGCCGGGCGCTTTTACCGTGTACCAGGTATTGAGATAACCGTCTTCACACTGTGCGGCGGCAATCAGCGCAATGACGTCATCGGCAGTCTTTTCCAGTTCGGGGTCGGGCTTCTGGCACAGGGACCAGGCGACGGCTTCGAGCCATTTCGCCACATCGCTGTCCTGAAAAACCATGCCGTAAAATTCTCCCTCCTGCAGATCAGCGGCGATGCGGAAATTAGCAATCGCATGGCTGGGATCGGCATCCGGAATACGATCATTCAGTGCATCCCACTGGTAAGGGATCACCACATCGCGTACCAGACGCTGATACTCGCCTAAAAACGGATCGGTGACCTTGAGCGTGTGCAGGTCGGTTTCCATTACTTTCATTATCTTCTCCTCAGGACTGAACATGGCGCTGACGCAAATCGGTGGCAATACGCGACATCATCGGGTTATTAAGTTTGCAGGCACGAATAGTGACGGCCAGCAGCAGGTGGAAAAGGGCGGGCAACAGCGTTTCCATCGCCGTAATGCCCTGTAGCGAGGCGGGAGTTTGATTGCCTGCGCCGGGCTGGTAGGCGACGACGATAAAAAGCAGGCTGATGATCCCGGCGCTGGATGCCCAGGCGAGCTTGATAAAAAACAGGTTGAAGGCAAAGTTCATGCCGGAAGAACGGACGCCGGTTTTCCATTCACCGTAGTCATCGGAAAAGGCCATCAGCGAAAAGTGCAGCGGCAGCGTGAAGCCGAGGATCACGCCGTTACCAAGAATGACCGCCAGCCATAGGGTCTGATACGCCGGGCCGCCCGGTAAAAACCACATCCCGACAGCCAGCGCGGCCAGGACCAGATTGGTGTAGTAATACAGTTTTACGGCATCAATACGTCGGGTCAGGGGGTTAACAATCACCGAGCCTAAAATCGAGGCGAAAGTCACCATGGTAAAAAACAGCGAGGTATAAGCCGTACTGCCCTCCAGCACGTAGGTGATGAAATACATGTAGCCGCCGCCGCGAATATTGAACACGTTGATCAGCAGGAATGACATCACCAGCATCAGTAACAGCTGATCGTTTTTACGCAGCCCGGCAAGGTGTTCGCGCAGGGTAAATTTACCCATCAGCGCCAGCGGCACGCGTTCACGGACCCAGAAAAAGCAACATAAAAACATCACCACGGCGAGCGTGCACAGCACGCCAACGCCCAGCTGATAACCCCGGGCGGCGTCGCCCTTGCCCAGCACGTCAACCATCCACGGCAGTCCGACCGAGACCAGAAATCCCGCCACGCCGCACAGTACGAAGCGCCAGGACTGGCACGAAATCACCTCATTGTGCCGGGTTGTCATGGTATTGATCAGCGCACAATAGGGAACGTTAATCGCCGTGTAGCCCACGGAGAGCAGCAGATAGGTGCCAAACGCCCAGGCAATTTTTACGCCCATGCTGGCATCCGGTACGGTGAAGGTCAGGAAACCAATAATGCCAATCGGTATGGCCACCCACAGCTGCCAGGGACGAAATCGTCCCCAACGACTTTGCGTACGATCGGCAATAATGCCCATCACCGGATCGGAAATAGCATCAAAGACGCGTAAGGCGATAAACAGCGTGCCGACCAACGCCGGTGTTAGTCCAAAAATATCGGTATAAAAGAAGGTAAGAAAATTCATTATCAGGCAGGTAATAACCGTGCCGCCGGCATCGCCCAGGCCGTAACCTATTTTTTCGCGTACCGATAATAGGGCGTCGTGATTAGAATGGGCGATATCTGTTTCAGACAGAGATGTAGAGGTCATCGATAACTCCTCGCAGCGTGGAGAGGCCGTTTTTACGTTGCCCGTGAAACACCACAGGCCGTTATTATGGGTTATGACCTTATTAATTCTGCCCGGATTATTACCGCCAACAAGGCAACAAAGAAGTATAAAAAGATGACGATCCCGACCTCATCGGAAAAGTGTGAAGCCGATCGAGCTGGTGGGGAATAATTCATTAATAATCAATTTATAAGCCTTTAATTATTGGCGATAAGAACAGGAAATTGAATATTCATGCTTAATTTATCCATAATACATCCGATTAAAGTGCAAAATGGCGGTTTATTTATTTCACGCGGTATGGGGCGTCATCCGGCTCGTAAACTGAATTCATGGGAAGTGATTTTCGTCGAAAAGGGGATGTTGACGATCGAGGAAGAAGGGCAGCTATTTAAGGTCAGCGCCGGGGAAAGTCTATTATTATGGCCACAGCGGCGTCACGTAGGCGTGGAGGATTTTCCCGCCGATCTTAAATTCTACTGGCTGCATTTTGAAGTGCAGGAAAGCAGCCTGCCTGTTGAGTCGACGCTAACGCTTACCGTACCGCAGCATACTACGCCAGAGGATCCGCAATATGTTATTTCCTTGTTCCGCCAGTTTCTGAGCGAACAGGAAAAATTAACGCGCAGTGCCGCTCTGGAACTTATTTTATTACTGATCCTGCAACAAATTACCCTGACCGGAAGTGCCGAAACGCAGCAAGACGATCGGGGAGTGTCTTTTGCCTGGAAAGCGCAGCAGCTTATTCGTACGCAGTATCATCTGCCCGTTTCCACCGCCACGCTCGCGCGGGAATTACACTGCAATGCCGATTACCTCGGGCGCGTTTACCGGCGTACGTTTCACCTCACGCTGACGGAAGCGATCCACCGCCAGCGGGTGCGGACGGCAGAAAAGTTTTTACTCAGCGATGCGTGTTCGCTGAAAGAGATTGCCACGCTGTGCGGCTTCAGCGATGTCGGCTATTTCAGAAAAATTTTCCGTAAGCACACCGGCTTAACACCCGCCGTCTGGAAACGGCGCTACTGCAAGGAACATATAAATTCATGAAATTATTATCGGTTTACAGAAAATTCAGTCAATCCATTAACGTAAGTTATTAAAATTCCACGTCACGGTGAGGTTATAGCGCCAGTCGCGACGGCGGTTGTCGGTGGGCACATCGCCCGTGGGACGGGCTGCTTCCACCGCCAGCGTATAGTGTTTGTTATCGCCGACCATCACGCCCGCCGCCACCGAGCTTAACCGCTGCTGGCGAAAGCCGGACGCGTTATACCAGGTGCGTGCGGTGTCGGCCAGCACGTAGGGCTGTACCGTCGCCAGCCATTTGCTCTCTTTACGACTGTGCAGGTAGCGCAGCTCCAGTTGACCGCCATAGCCGTAATCGCCGCTGGCTTCGCCGTCCTGATAGCCGCGCCCGAAACGCTGCGCGCCGAACTGTACGCGCTCCGGATCCGGCAGCGTGGTATCAGACCAGACGCCTTCCATGGATGAACTCAGTCGCCATTTCTCCGTCATCATCCAGCCTGCATCCAGGTTGCCTTTCCAGCGGGTAAAGCTGAGATCGGTACCGGCCACCGGAGAGACGTCCGCGTCAAAGGTATCCAGCCCCTGGCGCAGGTTCAGCCGGGCGTTGATGCTGGCCTTACTGAATTCCCGGTAGCCGGTGATCCCCAGATCCAGCGCCGGATAACGGGTATGCTGACTCTGGGATTCCAGCGGAATGGTCTGCCCGAAGCCGCGCGCCAACAGGTCGATATCGTTACGTTTGTTGGTGTAGTCCACGCCGCCGGAGAGGCTGATTTGCTTCTGGCGGGTGAGCAACAGTGGATAGCCAAAACTGATGCCGCCGTTGTATTGCGTGGATTGCTGACGGGCATCCACCGTGAACCCGTTAAGATTCAGCAAGGGAGTGAACTCCTCAGGATCGTCACGATAAAAGCTGCCCCGAAGCTGCATACTCAGCCCTTCGTCAGTGAGGAACTGCTGATAATTAAGCCCGACATAAGTCTTGCGGGTTTCACCGTCCAGCGGGATAAAAGTGGCGACGCCGAGCTGATCGCCATAACTTGTGAGGTTGCTCAAGGTGCCGTTGACCAGCGCCAGGTTTTCGCCTCTGCGCACGTCGAGCGTGGAAGAGAGATCCCAGATACGCGGCTGGCTGGCGTCCACTTTCATCGCCGCCGCGCCATAAATATTCTTCGGCAGCTGCGCATTCACATCCACTTTGGTGCCCGGCGTGCGGGTCATCAGCAGGCTGTAGCGATCGAATGTTTCCTGTCGCAATGGCTTTTCGGTCATCATTTTTTCCGCCAGCCGCTTCAGGCGTGCGGCGATGCTGGCGTTGTTGCTCTTAATATCACTGTGGGCAACATACCCTTCGACCAGCACGATGTTAATTTTGCCATGGTGAAAATTATTGTCCGGCAGCCAGGCATAAGAGAGCGGGTAGCCATCGGCCCGGTAGCGGGCGGTAATATCATTTACCAGCCGGATGATCTCTTTCAGCGGTACGGTTTTGCCCGCATAAGGGCGAAAGGGGGCAAGCAGGCTTTTCAGCGGGTAAAGCTTGCCGCCAATAAACTGAATATGTTTGACCAGGATCGGCGTATCCGGGGTGAGCTGCGTGGCGGATTTTGGGACCGTCACCGTCGGCGCGCGGCGTTGAACCGCAGTGGGATCCTGTTCGCCAGGTACGGCTTTTGACGGGTTAACCGGATCGATAATGGCGGGGAGGGTATCCGCCCGGGCGATGCCGAGCACCGCGCCGCACATGAGCGCATAGCAGAGGTGTAGTCTCATGATGCATTCCCTTCAGGAAAACGTGCCCCCGGGCGGGGGCACGGTACAGCGTGTTATTGTTTCGGTTTTAATAGTCCGCCAACGATACCGGTCACGCCGCTAAGCGGACCTGAGGCGGTCGTTCCACTGGTGTCATTGCTGGTTGTCGTCCCGGCGCTGGCGGTCAGTCCGGCAGTCAGGTTATTGACCGTGGCGCCGACATTGGCTACCAGACCGGTTTTACTGGCATCCGCCGTCGCATCCACTGCGATACCACCCGTTGAGCTGGCCGGAGGCGCAGTGACGGTGGCTGGTTTAACCACGCCGCCCACATCCGCAACCGTCTGGCCAAGGTTGCTGACCACCTGGCCGACGCCGCTCAGGCCCGCATTACTGCTGGTCACCTGGTTACCCACACCGCTGACGCCATTGCCAACGTGGGTTAACAGATTACTGACCGGTGTGCCGAGGCCTGTTGCGCCACCCACACCCTGAGTCACATGCTCTACGCCTGCGGTAGTATTGTTAACCAGCGTGGTGGTGCCGGTAGTCAGGCGGGACACGCCGTCGCTTTGCACCACGTTAGTCAGCGCGGTCCCCGTGCCGCTGACGACCTGCCCGGTGCTGTTCACGATGGCACCGGTTGGGCCTGTGAGGCTGCGTAATGACGATGACGAGGTGGTGCTGGCAAGATTGGTGCCGACGTCAGACACGGTGCCGCCCAGCGAGGTCACGGTAGTAGTCACCCCGCTTAATGTCGTGCCCACGCCGTTGACGTTTGAACGATCGCCGATACCGTTGGTGATGCCGCTGCCGGTGGTATCAATGGCGGTGCCAACGCCGCTGACGGTGGTCGCCACGGTGGAGGTCACCGGATTGCTGGTGGGCAACTGGCTACCGAGATTATCGAGCGTGGTACCTACGCCGGAAAGGGTTTCACCGGTATCGCTGAGAATGGTGCTGACCGCGCCGTTAGCGGCAGTATCTGTGCCGCCTGAGCCGCCGTCAGAGCCACCACCCGTACCGCCACCACCACCTGTACTGCCGCCGGATCCGCTGCCGTCAGAGCCCGATCCGTTGCCGCCGGAACCCGATCCGCCTGTACCTGTGCCGGAACCTCCAGCTCCGCCATTCGCGCCGCTGCCGCCAGCGCCTGTACCCGTACCGCCGGAACCTCCGCCGCCCGAGCCGTTGTTCGCCGTTGACGTCCCATCGTTAGTCCCCGCTCCTGTGCTCGTCCCTGCGGTTGGCGTTTTTTTCACACTGGAATGAGAACCGCCGCCGCTACAGGCAGATAATGAGAATGCAAGAAGTACGGCCACCGTAATGACGCTCAGGTGGCTAACGTTATTAGTAGCCATGATCATACTCCACTAAATAAAACGCCGGACGGCGTATTAATGAGTGTAAGTAGCTTTTTGACGGCAACAACTTTTGTTGCATGTATTTTTAAATAAAGTTAATAAATTGTGATTATTCCTAATAATCAAATAAAGTGAATTTAAAAAAATCCTTGTTTATCAGTATCTTTATTTTTTATGTAGAAGCGTAAGCGGCGCTGAAACCCTGCCAGGATATGTAGCCCCGATTAAATTATTTATAAGTTAATAAGCATGCTAATAACTGATGCGGATATATCGCATCAAAAACATTATTTTAATATGGGGCGTAACTACGGGCGGCGAAATATTCCGGACTTGATCACACAAGCCCGGATATATTCTTTTAAAGCTGACTTTCCTGCCAGGCGAATTCAATCTCTTCGGCAAGCACTTTAATGCCTGCCTCGATTTTGTCCGGATCAGGAACATAGTTCATGCGCATACACTGGTGCGTGTGCGGCCAGGGTTTGTCGAGGCCGGGGAAGAAATAATCCCCTGGCACCATCAGTACGCCGCGTTTTTTCAGGCGCTGGTAGAGCAGTTCGGTGGTGATCGGCAGATCTTTAAACCACAGCCAGAGGAAAATGGCTCCTTCCGGCTTGTGGATCAGGCAGCGCTCTTCCGGCAAATAGCGGCGAATTGTCGCAACCGTCTCCTGTACGCGCTGCTGATAGAACGGCTTGATAACGGTTTCCGACAGGCGCAGCAGATCGTTACGCTTGATCATTTCGCACATCATCGCCGGGCCGATACCGCCGGGGGCGAGGCTGATGATGCCGTTCATATTGCGGATCGCCGAGATAATTTTTTCATCCGCAATGATGATCCCACAGCGGCTGCCGGGCAGGCCGAGCTTGGAGAGACTCATGCACAGCACGGTGTTTGGGTTCCACAGCGGACGCGCATCGCTGAAGATGATCCCGGGGAAGGGCACGCCGTAGGCGTTATCGATGACCAGCGGAATGCCGTGCTGATTCGCCAGCGCGTCCAGCTTCATCAGCTCATCATCGGTGATCACGTTACCGGTCGGGTTGGTCGGACGCGATACGCAGATCATGCCGGTTTCTTCCCCGATATGCAGGTGCTCGAAATCAACGTGATATTTAAACTGGCCTTCCGGCAGCAGTTCAATGTTGGGGCGCGCCGAGACGAAAAGATCTTCTTCCAGGCCGGAATCGGCATAGCCGATGTATTCCGGCGCCAGCGGGAACAGCACTTTTCTGGTGCTTCCATCGGCACGACGACCTGCGAACAGATTGAACAAGTAGAAAAACGCGCTCTGGCTGCCGTTTGTCAGTGCAATATTCTGCGGCTCAATATCCCAGCCCTGAGTTTCCCGCAGCATTTGTGCAAGGCAGACCAGCAGCTCTGACTTACCCTGGGGACCGTCGTAATTGCATAGCGCATCAGTGGCTTTGCCGGAGCTGAGCATATCGGCAAGCAGCTGGTGGAAATAATCGGTCATTTCCGGGATTTGCGCCGGGTTGCCGCCGCCGAGCATGATGGCGCCAGGCGTGCGCAGGCCGTCGTTGAGATCCTCCATCAGGCGGGTGATGCCTGAATGGCGGGTGAATTTGTCGCCGAAAAGTGAAAATGTCATAGCAGGTGGTCTGTCGGTCTCTTTGAATTTGCCCCACCTTAACGCCAGCGCAGGCGCGGTGCAAATCGGACAAAGGCCGGTGTGATGGAATAAAATGCTGCTGGCTGTGGTTATGATGAATTTTTATGCCGCAGGCAGAGGGTGGAATAAAAAGGCGTTACAGGACGGTTAACGGCCAGTGGACGTAGCTCTGCCACTGACACTCCTGATCGATAAGCTCAGCGCCCAGCGGATGGCTGGTCAGCCAGTCATGCGGCAGGGACAGCGTCAGACTTTCTTCCACCGCCGTCAGGGTGATGGCCGGCAACAAATCGTCACGACGACGGCTGGCGAAAATAATCGCCAGACGCAGCAGACGGCACAGGTGTTCCGCCACGCGCGGCGGCACGGCGTTTTGCTGATGCAACGAGGAGAGATCGACCGTACTGGTCTGGTTAAGCAACAGGGTCGCCAGCAGCTTTTTCTGCGCAGGAGTGAAGCCCGGCAGATCCAGATTGCGTACCAGATAGGCAGCGTGCTGCGGCGCGGATTTAAAATCGACGCTGAGGCCGATTTCGTGCAGCTGACAGGCGCTGACCAGCAGATCGCGCGACAGCGGCTGGAGATCCCAGACGCCTTCCACCTGCGCGGCAAAACGGGTTGCCAGCTGCGCGACGCGCAAAGCCTGTTCGGTATCGACCATAAAACGGCGCTGAATGTTACGCAGCGTGCGGTTGCGAATGTCCTGATCCACCGACAGATGCAGCATGCCGTACACCAGGCCTTCCCGCAGCGCGCCGCCTGCCAGAGTCATACACTGAATATCCAGCTCGGTGAAGATGGCGATAAGGATCGCCAGCCCGCTCGGGAAAACCAGCGCCCGCTCCAGCGTCAGGCCTTCGATTTCCAGCTCCTCAAGACGACCACACTGAATGGCGCGCTGTTTGAGCTGCTGAAGTTTGGCCAGCGTGATGCGCTCGTCCATGCCCTGCGCCATCATGATTTCCTGTAGCGCCTGCACCGTGCCGGACGCGCCGACGCAGACTTTCCAGCCGTGCGCGCGTAGTTCATTGGCCACCGGACGGATCACCGCGCGCGCGGCGCGTTCCGCCTCGTCGAAGTGCTCTTTCGCCAGATTACGGTCGGTGAAGTAACGCTCAAGCCAGGTGACGCAGCCCATCGACAGGCTGAACAGGGACGTGGCCTGCGCGCCGGTGCCGGTCACCAGTTCGGTGCTGGCGCCGCCAATATCCACCACCAGACGGCGATCGTCGCCACCGGTGGTGTGCGCCACGCCCTGATAAATCAGGCGCGCTTCTTCCTCGCCGCTGATGAGTTGCACCGGGCAGCCGAGGATTTCCTGCGCTTTCGTGATAAAGACATGGGCGTTGACGGCCAGGCGCAGCGTCGCCGTGGCGACCACCTGAATTTGTACCTGCGGGATGTCCTGCAAACGTTCTGCGAACAGACGCAGGCATTGCCAGCCGCGCTCCATGGCTTCGGGCGAGAGCACAAGATCGCTGCTCAAACCCGCCGCCAGGCGGACTTTGCGTTTGATGCGGCTCAGGGTCTGTATGCTCCCCGCCACCTCGCGTACAACCAGCATATGAAAGCTGTTAGAGCCTAAATCTATTGCGGCGTATAGCGAAGTAGTGGTGAGCATCTTTTTTAACCCGGACGACGACGATTACGCGGTGCGCCAGGGCGGCGCTGATTATTGCCTGGACGGGCGCGGGTGAGGCGCAACGGCTTCGGCAGATCTTTCAGTAGCGCGTCCGGATTGTATTTGCTGACCGGAATAGAGTGGCCGGTGTAAGTTTCAATCGCCGGCAGGTTCAGCGCGTACTCTTCGCAGGCCAGGCTGATGGAATGACCGCTTGCGCCCGCACGGCCGGTACGGCCAATACGGTGCACGTAGTCTTCACAGTCATCCGGCAGATCGTAGTTGAAGACGTGCGTAACGGCTGGAATGTGCAGACCGCGCGCGGCCACGTCAGTCGCTACCAGGATGTCCAGGTCGCCACGGGTGAATTCTTCCAGAATACGCAGGCGTTTTTTCTGCGCCACGTCGCCTGTCAGCAGGCCTACACGGTGCCCGTCGGCGGCTAAATGGCCCCAGATATCTTCGCAACGGTGTTTAGTATTGGCGAAAATGATGGCGCGATCCGGCCACTCTTCTTCAATCAACGTCTGCAACAGACGCATTTTTTCTTCGTTAGACGGATAGAACAGCTCTTCTTTGATGCGGTGGCCGGTTTTTTGCTCCGGTTCGACTTCCACATATTCAGCGTTGTTCATCTGTTCAAAAGCGAGTTCACGCACACGGTAGGACAGGGTGGCGGAGAACAGCATGTTGAGACGTTCAGTGACCGCAGGCATACGACGGAACAGCCAGCGAATGTCTTTGATAAAGCCCAGGTCATACATGCGATCGGCTTCATCCAGCACCACCACCTGAATCGCGCCAAGATTGATGTGGTTCTGTTTTGCGTAATCGATCAGACGCCCGGTGGTGCCGATCAGAATGTCGACGCCGCTTTCCAGGACTTTAAGTTGTTTGTCATAGCCATCGCCGCCGTAGGCGAGGCCTAATTTCAGGCCGGTAGTCTGCGCCAGGGGTTCGGCATCAGCATGGATCTGCACCGCCAGTTCACGGGTTGGCGCCATGATCAGCGCACGCGGTTGGTTCACCTTGCGGTCTGCGATCGCCGGATGAGAGAGAAGATAATGAAACGTTGACGTCAGAAACGCCATCGTTTTCCCGGTACCGGTTTGCGCCTGTCCTGCTACATCACGACCAGCCAGCGTTAGCGGGAGCGCCAGCGCCTGGATATGTGTGCAATTATGAAAGCCTTTGTTTTCAAGGGCTTCGATCACCTTAGGGTGCAGGGCGAAGTCGGTAAACTTCTGTTCTGTTAAATGTGTTTTGCTCATAGTGTGGTAGAATATCAGCTTACTATTGCTTTACGAAAGCGTATCCGGTGAAATAAAGTCAACCTTTAGTTGGTTAATGTGGCATCAATACGTTGTAGTTTCATGCTACATCAGCACGCCAGGCTTATTCCTGTGGAGTTAAATATGAGCGATAAAATTATTCACCTGACTGACGACAGTTTTGACACGGATGTACTTAAAGCTGAAGGGCTGACCCTCGTCGATTTCTGGGCAGAGTGGTGCGGTCCGTGCAAAATGATCGCTCCGATTCTGGATGAAATCGCTGACGAGTATCAGGGCAAACTGACCGTTGCCAAACTGAATATCGACCAGAACCCGGGCACTGCGCCTAAGTATGGTATCCGCGGTATTCCGACCCTGCTGCTGTTCAAAAACGGCGAAGTAGCAGCCACCAAAGTCGGTGCGCTGTCTAAGGGTCAACTGAAAGAGTTCCTGGACGCCAACCTGGCATAATCCAGCGCAAACCCAGCCTGGCGTGCTGCGTTCCTAATTTTTTGGGATCGCTGGACGCCCGGCTTCAGTCGTGCTAAGTTTGTTTTGACTTCGTTTTAAACATACCTTTGTAGTTTGTACCCGATACTTCCCGCTGAGCACCATCGCCGCGAGAGAAGTAGATAGATTCCGGGCTTGTCACTCAATCCGTCTTGTCGTTTCAGTTCTGTGTTCTTCCCGTAAGCAGGCAGCGAACAGACATGAGTTGATGGCCGCTAAAACAGGCATGGATGACCCTGCCATACCATTCACAAATTAAGTTCGAGATTTACCCCGAGTTTAAGAACCCACACCACTATGAATCTTACCGAATTAAAGAATACGCCGGTTTCTGAGCTGATCACTCTCGGCGAAAATATGGGGCTTGAGAACCAGGCTCGTATGCGCAAGCAGGACATCATTTTTGCCATCCTGAAGCAGCACGCTAAGAGTGGCGAAGATATATTTGGCGACGGTGTGCTGGAGATTTTGCAGGATGGATTTGGTTTCCTCCGCTCCGCAGACAGCTCCTACCTCGCCGGTCCTGATGACATCTACGTTTCCCCCAGCCAAATCCGACGTTTCAACCTCCGCACTGGTGATACCATCTCTGGTAAGATTCGCCCGCCCAAAGAGGGTGAACGTTACTTTGCGCTGTTGAAAGTCAATGAAGTTAACTACGACAAACCAGAAAACGCGCGTAACAAAATCCTGTTTGAGAACCTGACCCCGCTGCACGCAAACTCTCGTCTGCGTATGGAACGTGGTAACGGCTCTACAGAAGACTTAACCGCCCGCGTTCTCGATCTGGCCTCGCCGATTGGTCGTGGTCAGCGTGGTCTGATTGTGGCACCGCCGAAAGCCGGTAAAACCATGCTGCTGCAAAACATTGCCCAGAGCATCGCCTACAATCACCCGGATTGCGTGCTGATGGTTCTGCTCATTGACGAACGTCCGGAAGAAGTTACCGAGATGCAGCGTCTGGTAAAAGGCGAAGTGGTTGCGTCCACCTTCGACGAACCGGCTTCCCGCCACGTTCAGGTCGCTGAAATGGTGATCGAAAAGGCGAAGCGTCTGGTTGAGCATAAAAAAGACGTTATCATTCTGCTCGATTCCATCACCCGTCTGGCCCGCGCCTACAACACCGTGGTACCGGCTTCCGGTAAAGTGTTAACCGGTGGTGTGGATGCTAACGCCCTGCATCGTCCGAAGCGTTTCTTCGGCGCGGCACGTAACGTGGAAGAGGGCGGCAGCCTGACCATCATCGCCACCGCGCTTGTCGATACCGGTTCTAAAATGGATGAAGTTATCTACGAAGAATTTAAAGGTACCGGCAACATGGAACTGCATCTGGCGCGTAAAATCGCTGAGAAGCGTGTGTTCCCGGCGATCGATTACAACCGTTCAGGTACGCGTAAAGAAGAGCTGCTCACCACGCAGGAAGAACTGCAGAAAATGTGGATTTTGCGTAAGATCATTCACCCGATGGGCGAGATCGACGCAATGGAGTTCCTCATCAACAAGCTGGCGATGACCAAAACCAACGACGAATTCTTCGACATGATGAAACGTTCGTAAGTCTTATCAATTTTGCTGGTTCTGGTGAATGATTTGACGGCGGTTTGCATCGACAGGCTGATGTGAAGATGCGGGAAAAACGCGCAGTTTCTCACTTGACGGAGCGCGCGTAATCCAAATAAAGCCCCGAAACGCCACGTTTTACGTGGCGTTTTTCTTTTGCGGAATATACGCTATAACCACGGAGCCACAAGATGCTTCGGGCAGCGCGCGATATTACGGAACATTCACTATAAGAATGGCCTAATTGATTGAAAAACATACAACAGACCCTGTGTATGACCCGCTTTATTGCTTCTTGAGCAAGGTCAACGTCGTTATACTTCCAGGATCAACATTCGCTGAGAGCATGCATTGTGAATTTACTCACTGCGGTTACTGAGTTATTCAGTATTTTTTTACTCACTTTTATCTTTCTTTTTTTCGCACGGAAAATCGCGAAGAAAATCGGTCTGGTGGACAAGCCAAACTTCCGTAAACGACACCAGGGGCTGATCCCGCTGGTGGGCGGTATCTCTGTTTACGCCGGGATTTGCTTTACGTTCTACATTGCCGATTACTACATACCTCATGCTGCTCTCTACCTGGCCTGTGCGGGCGTACTTGTCTTCGTGGGCGCGTTAGAC
The DNA here is from genome assembly GCF_001888805.2 of Enterobacter sp. SA187. Taxonomy (NCBI): domain Bacteria; kingdom Pseudomonadati; phylum Pseudomonadota; class Gammaproteobacteria; order Enterobacterales; family Enterobacteriaceae; genus Enterobacter; species Enterobacter sp. SA187. Next base: position 980,446 of record NZ_CP019113.1, on the reverse strand, counting down.
GATCGTTTTGATATCAGCGTAAAAATTCGTGCCACTATCCAGGCGCTTATCGCCGTGGTGATGATGGCCGTCGGCAAGCTTTATCTCCTCAGCCTCGGGCATATTTTTGGCTCATGGGAACTGGTGCTCGGACCGTTCGGTTTCTTCCTGACGCTGTTTGCCGTCTGGGCTGCGATTAATGCCTTCAATATGGTTGATGGTATTGATGGCCTGCTCGGAGGGTTGTCCTGCGTCTCCTTCGGGGCCATTGGCATCATTCTGTGGTTCGACGGTCAGACCAGCCTTGCGATGTGGTGCTTCGCCATGATCGCCGCCATCCTGCCTTATATTCTGCTGAACCTTGGTGTGCTTGGCCGCCGCTATAAAGTGTTTATGGGCGATGCGGGCAGTACGCTGATTGGTTTTACCGTGATCTGGATCCTGCTGGAAACCACTCAGGGCCAACGCCATCCGATAAGCCCGGTCACGGCGCTGTGGATCATCGCCATTCCATTAATGGACATGGTGGCGATTATGTATCGTCGTCTGCGTAAGGGCATGAGCCCGTTCTCACCGGATCGTCAGCACATCCACCATCTTATTATGCGTGCCGGCTTTACCTCCCGTCAGGCATTCGTCCTTATCACGCTCGCTGCCGCCCTGCTGGCCGCTATCGGCGTTGTGATGGAATATGTACATATCGTACCGGAATGGGTGATGTTGGCATTGTTCTTGCTAGCATTTTTCCTGTACGGCTACTGTATTAAACGGGCATGGAAAGTCGCACGCTTCATTAAACGTGTGAAACGCCGTCTCCGTCGCAAAAGCAGACATAATCCACCATTAACCAAGTAATTCTGGGATAGCGATGACTCAACCATTACCGGGAGCACAATCAGTAGGTACGGAGAATGAACTGGATATTCGTGGTTTGTTTCGTACTTTGTGGGCAGGGAAATTCTGGATTGCAGGTGTGGCGCTGGTTTTCGCCTTGATCGTATTACCCTATACCTTTTTCGCGCGTCAGGAGTGGAGCGCCACGGCGATGACCGATCGGCCTACCGTGAACATGCTTGGCGGCTACTACTCTCAGCAGCAGTTCCTGCGTAATCTGGATGTTAAAGCCAGCCTGGCGCCGGTCGATCAGCCTTCGGTAATGGACGAGGCCTATAAAGAATTTGTTATGCAGCTGGCGTCATGGGATACCCGCCGTGATTTCTGGTTACAGACCGATTATTACAAGCAGCGTACGGTGGGCAACAGCAAAGCCGATGCCGCGATGCTGGATGAATTAATCAACTACATCCAGTACACGCCTGGCGACGCCCTGCGTAACCTGAATGACAACGTTAAGCTGACGGCGGAAACGGCGCCGGACGCTAACAATCTGCTGCGTCAGTATGTGGCCTTTGCCAGCCAGCGCGCTGCCAGCCATCTGAATGATGAGCTGAAAGGCGCATGGGCCGCGCGCACTATTCAGATGAAGGCGCAGGTGAAACGTCAGGAAGAGGTGGCCCGCGCTATTTTCAACCGCCGTGTCCACAGCGTGGAACAGGCGCTGAAAGTTGCCGAACAACACAATATTTCCCGCAGTGAAACCGAGGTGCCGGCCGACGAACTGCCTGATTCAGAAATGTTCCTGCTGGGCCGTCCGATGCTGCAGGCGCGCCTCGAAAACCTGCGTTCCGTCGGCCCGGAGTTTGACCTGGACTATGACCAGAACCGTGCCATGCTGAATACGCTCAACGTCGGCCCCACACTGGATCCCCGTTTTCAGACTTATCGTTATTTGCGCACACCGGAAGAACCGGTAAAACGCGACAGTCCGCGTCGTGCTTTCCTGATGATCATGTGGGGAATTGTGGGGGCGTTAGTCGGAGCCGGTGTAGCGTTAACGCGTCGTCGCTCATACTAAACGCCGTCTGAGATGAAGGCCGCCGTGCCTTCATCATCTAATCGAAGAGAATCGTTGTGAAAGTACTTACCGTATTTGGCACACGACCAGAGGCCATCAAAATGGCGCCTCTGGTTCATGCACTGGCAAAGGATCCTTATTTCGAGGCGAAAGTGTGCGTCACCGCGCAGCATCGTGAGATGCTCGATCAGGTGTTACATCTCTTTTCGATCGTTCCGGACTACGACCTTAATATTATGCAGCCGGGTCAGGGGCTGACAGAAATTACCTGCCGCATTCTGGAAGGGCTAAAGCCCATCCTCGAATCTTTTAAGCCGGATGTTGTGCTGGTACATGGCGATACCACTACCACCATCGCCGCAAGCCTGGCCGCGTTTTATCAGCGTATTCCGGTAGGCCACGTGGAAGCGGGCCTGCGCACCGGCGATCTCTCCTCGCCGTGGCCGGAAGAAGCCAACCGCACCCTGACCGGTCATCTGGCGATGTACCACTTTGCCCCCACGGAAAATGCCCGGCATAACCTGCTGCGGGAGAACGTTGCCGATAAGAAAATTTTTGTCACCGGCAATACCGTTATTGATGCGCTGTTCTGGGTACGCGATACCGTGCTGAACAACGAGGCGCTGCAAAACGAGCTGGCCGGACGCTATCCGTTTATCGATAAATCCAAAAAGCTGATCCTCGTGACCGGTCATCGCCGCGAAAGCTTTGGTCGCGGGTTTGAGCAAATCTGTCACGCGCTGGCGGACATCGCCGCCGCCCATGATGATGTGCAGATTGTCTATCCGGTACACCTCAACCCTAACGTCAGCGAGCCGGTAAACCGCATCCTGGGGCACGTGGATAACGTGATTCTCATCGAGCCGCAGGATTACCTGCCGTTCCTCTGGCTGATGAACCACTCGTGGCTGATCCTGACGGATTCCGGCGGCATTCAGGAAGAAGCGCCTTCATTAGGCAAGCCGGTGCTGGTGATGCGTGACACCACTGAGCGCCCGGAAGCCGTGGAAGCCGGTACGGTCAGGCTGATCGGTACCGACAGACAGCGTATCGTGGATGAAGTCACGCGCCTGCTGACCAGTTTTGATGCGTGGCAGGCGATGAGCCACGCGCACAATCCGTATGGAGACGGTGAGGCCTGCGGTCGAATTTTGCACGCACTTAAACACAATCGGGTAACGCTATGAGCTTTTCAACCATTTCTGTCATTGGCCTTGGCTACATCGGACTGCCAACCGCGGCGGCTTTCGCCTCCCGTCAAAAGCAGGTAGTGGGTATTGATATCAACCAGCACGCGGTGGACACCATTAATCGCGGGCAAATTCATATTGTTGAACCTGAACTCGACAGCGTTGTAAAAGCGGCGGTTGAGGGCGGTTTTTTGCGCGCCAGCACCACGCCGGTGGCGGCGGATGCTTACCTGATTGCCGTGCCGACGCCTTTTAAAGGCGATCACGATCCGGATATGGCCTACGTGGAAGCGGCAGCCAAATCCATCGCGCCGGTGCTGAAAAAAGGCGCGCTGGTGATCCTCGAATCCACCTCACCTGTTGGCGCGACCGAACAAATGGCGCAGTGGCTGGCGGAAATGCGTCCGGATCTGAGCTTCCCGCAGCAGGCGGGCGAGCAGGCGGATATTAATATCGCCTACTGCCCGGAGCGCGTGCTGCCAGGCCAGGTGATGGTTGAACTGATCAAAAATGACCGCGTGATCGGCGGCATGACGCCGGTGTGCTCCGCCCGCGCCAGCGAGCTGTACAACATCTTCCTTGAAGGTGAGTGTGTGGTCACTAATGCCCGCACCGCTGAGATGTGCAAACTCACCGAGAACAGCTTCCGCGACGTCAACATTGCCTTTGCCAACGAACTGTCGCTGATTTGCGCCGACCAGGGCATTAACGTCTGGGAGCTGATCCGCCTCGCCAACCGCCACCCGCGCGTTAATATTTTGCAGCCGGGACCGGGCGTGGGCGGACACTGTATCGCCGTCGACCCGTGGTTTATTGTGTCGCAAAACCCGCAGCAGGCGCGGTTGATCCGTACCGCCCGCGAAGTGAACGACAGCAAACCGCAGTGGGTGCTGAATCAGGTGAAAGCCACGGTTGCCGACTGCCTGACGGCGAGCGGCAAACGCGCCAGCGAACTTAACATCGCCTGCTTCGGCCTGGCGTTTAAGCCCAACATTGACGATTTACGCGAAAGCCCGGCAATGGAAATCGCCCGCCAGATCGCCGAATGGCACAGCGGCAACACCCTGATGGTGGAGCCGAATATTCATGCGCTGCCGAAAAAACTCGCCGGTCTGGGCGAACTGGTGAGCCTTGACGACGCGCTGGCAAAAGCTGACGTCATCGTCATGCTGGTGGATCATCAGCAGTTTAAAGCTCTTCCCGGTGAAGCGATCACGCAGCAGTATATTATTGATACCAAAGGCGTCTGGCGATGACAGCCCCGTCCTTTCCGCTGCACGGTACGGTTGAGCCTCTTGGCTGGGAAAGCCAGTTTTTCGGCCTGCACAGCGCTATTGTGCGCCTGAGCGACAGCGGCCCGGCGATCACCGAAGCCGATCTCAACGCCTGGGAACGGGTGCAGGTCAAAATTCCGGCCAGCGATGCGGCACGGCTGGACGCGCTGCAACAGCGCGGTTTTCAGCTGGTGGAAGGGGAAGTGGATCTCGCGCTGAACCTCTGCGCGACGGTGGCCGATCCGCAGGCGCAGGTCGCCGGCGCTGAAGATATTCCGCGGCTGCGCGAGCTGGCGGCACAGGCATTCGCGCAAAGCCGTTTTCGCGCGCCCTGGTATCCGCCAGAAGCCAGCGGACGTTTTTACGCCCAGTGGATTGAAAACGCCGTCAAAGGCGAGTTTGATCACCAGTGCCTGGTTTTCCGCGCCGCTGACGGCGACATCCGGGCGTTTGTCTCCCTGCGCCAGCTCAATGACCATGAGGCGCGTATTGGCCTGCTGGCCGGGCGCGGCGCGGGTGAAGCCCTGATGCAGGCGGCGTCATACTGGACGCAGACGCGCCAGCTGACAAGGTTACGTGTGGCGACGCAGGCGGGAAATACCGCCGCGCTTAAACGTTATATTCAAAGCGGTGCGAATGTGGAAAGCACCGCCTACTGGTTATACAGGTGACATGATGATCCCTTTTAACGCACCCCCCGTAGTAGGCAGTGAGCTTGAATACATGCAGTCGGCCATGGGAAGCGGCAAGCTGTGTGGCGATGGTGGTTTTACCCGTCGCTGTCAGCAGTGGATGGAACAACGCTTTGGCAGCGCGAAAGTGCTGTTAACGCCGTCCTGCACCGCGTCGCTGGAGATGGCCGCCCTGCTGCTGGATATTCAGCCCGGCGATGAGGTGATCATGCCGAGCTATACCTTCGTGTCCACCGCCAATGCCTTTGTGCTGCGCGGCGCGAAAATCGTCTTTGTCGATATTCGCCCGGACACCATGAACATTGATGAGGCGCGCATCGAAGCGGCGATCACCGAAAAAACACGCGCCATCGTGCCGGTACACTACGCGGGCGTCGCCTGTGAAATGGACACCATCATGGCGCTGGCGAAGCAGTACAACCTCTTTGTGGTGGAAGATGCCGCGCAGGGCGTGATGTCGACCTACAAAGGCCGCGCGCTGGGGACAATCGGCCATATTGGTTGCTTTAGCTTCCACGAAACCAAAAACTACACCGCCGGGGGTGAAGGCGGCGCGACGCTGATCAACGACCGCGCGCTCATTGAGCGGGCCGAAGTGATCCGCGAAAAAGGCACCAACCGCAGCCAGTTCTTCCGTGGTCAGGTGGATAAATACACCTGGCGCGATATCGGCTCCAGCTATCTGATGGCCGATTTGCAGGCCGCCTACCTGTGGGCGCAGCTGGAAGCGGCGGATCGCATCAATCAGCAACGCCTGTCGCTGTGGCAGACCTATTTCGACGCGCTCTCCCCGCTGGCACGCACCGGTCGCATTGAACTGCCGACGGTTCCGGCGGATTGCAACCACAACGCCCATATGTTTTACATCAAACTGCGCGATGAAGCCGACCGCAGCAAGCTGATCGCCTTCCTGAAAGAGGCGGAGATTCTCGCGGTGTTCCATTACATTCCGCTGCACTCCAGCCCGGCGGGCGAACAGTTTGGTGAGTTCCACGGCGAAGACCGTTACACCACGCAGGAAAGTGAGCGTTTGCTTCGCCTGCCGCTGTTCTACAATCTGGCACCGGTCAATCAACGTACGGTTATCAGCACCCTGCTGAGCTATTTTAACTGAGATGTCGCTGGCTAAAGCTTCGGTGTGGACCGCCGCGTCCACGCTGGTCAAGATTGGCGCGGGACTGCTGGTGGTGAAACTGCTCGCCGTGGCTTATGGCCCGTCGGGCGTCGGCCAGGCGGGTAACTTCCGCCAGCTGGTGACCGTGCTCGGCGTGCTGGCCGGGGCGGGTATTTTCAACGGCGTCACTAAGCTGGTGGCGCAATACCATGACGATACGGCGCAGCTACGCAACGTGGTCGGCACCTCGTCCGCGATGGTGCTGGGTTTCTCGACGCTGCTGGCGCTGGTTTTCCTGCTGGCGGCGGCGCCCATCAGCCAGGGGCTGTTTGGTCATACGCATTTTCAGGGGCTGGTCCAGCTGGTGGCGCTGGTACAGATGGGCATCGCCTGGGCGAACTTCCTGCTGGCGGTGATGAAAGGCTTTCGCGATGCGGCAGGAAACGCGCTGGCGCTGATTTGCGGCAGTATTGTGGGCGTGATGGCCTATTATGCCTGCTTCCGCCTCGGCGGCTATCAGGGCGCGTTACTGGGGCTGGCGCTGGTACCGGCGCTGGTGGTGATCCCGGCGACTGTGCTGCTTATCCGCCGTAAAACTATTCCGCTGGGTTACCTGAAGCCGCAATGGGATAAACTGTTCGCCGGGCAGCTGGCAAAGTTTACCCTGATGGCGCTCATTACCTCCGTCACCCTGCCGGTGGCCTATGTGATGATGCGAAACATGCTCGCGGCGCATTACAGCTGGGACGAAGTGGGGATCTGGCAGGGGGTCAGCAGTATTTCTGACGCCTATTTGCAGTTTATTACCGCCTCGTTCAGCGTTTATCTGTTGCCGACGCTCTCGCGCCTGACCTCGAAACAGGACATCACCCGTGAGATCGTCAAGTCGCTGAAATTTGTATTACCGGCAGTGGCAGCGGCGAGTTTCACCGTCTGGTTGCTGCGGGATGTTGCCATCTGGCTGCTGTTCTCTGACAAATTTATCGCCATGCGTGACCTGTTTGCCTGGCAACTGGTGGGCGATATACTGAAAGTGGGTGCTTACGTCTTCGGCTATCTGGTGATCGCCCGCGCCTCGCTGAAATTTTATATTCTGGCGGAAATCAGCCAGTTTGCCCTGCTCACCGGATTTTCCCGCGTGCTGATCCCGGCGCACGGCGCCGCAGGCGCAGCGCAGGCCTATATGGCTACTTATATTGTTTATTTCGCCATTTGTTGTGGCGTGTTTTTGCTCTGGCGTAAACGGGTATGACTGCACTCATTCATGTACTGGGATCGAATATCCCACACCATAATCAAACCGTGCTGCGGTTTTTTAACGATCACCTCGCCTCCACAGGCGAGCATGCGCGCGAATTTATGGTCGCCGGGCCGGATGACGGCTACAGCGCCGCTTTTCCCGCGCTGCGACTGCGTTTCTTTGCCGACAAAAAATCCCTGGCGCAGGCGGTCATCTCGCTGGCAAAAGCCGATCGCGGGCAGCGCTTTTTCTTTCATGGTCAGTTTAATACTGACCTGTGGCTGGCGCTGCTGCGTGGCACGATCAAGCCGCAGCAGTTCAACTGGCATGCCTGGGGCGCGGATCTGTATGAAGTGTCGCAGAGCCTCAAGTTTCGCCTGTTTTATCCGCTGCGGCGGCTGGCCCAGGCGCGCGTCGGCTGTATCTTTGCCACGCGCGGCGATCTGCAATTTTTTGCCCGTCGCCATCCGCAGGTGCGCGGCGAGTTGCTCTACTTCCCGACACGCATGGATCCGTCCCTCAATACTATGGCGCCTGCCGTACGTAGCGAAGGCAAACTGACCGTGCTGGTGGGCAATTCCGGCGATCCCAGCAATGAGCATATCGCTGCGCTGAAGGCCATTCACCAGCAGTTTGGCGATACGGTGAACGTCATTGTGCCTATGGGTTATCCCGCGAATAACGAGGCGTATATCGCGCAGGTCCGGCAGGCGGGTGAAACCCTGTTCAGCCCGCAGCATTTGCGCATTCTCAGCGAGAAAATGGAATTTGCGGAATACCTGGATTTACTGCGCCAGTGCGATTTGGGCTATTTTATCTTTGCCCGTCAGCAGGGGATCGGCACGCTCTGTCTGCTGATCCAGGCGGGTGTGCCGTGCGTGCTCAATCGTGAAAATCCGTTCTGGCAGGATATGGTGGAGCAGCACATTCCGGTGCTGTTTACCGGTGATGCGCTGAACGAGGCGGTGGTGCGCGAAGCGCAGCGCCAGCTGGCGGCGGTGGATAAAAACGCCATTACCTTCTTCAGCCCTAACTATCTGACGCCCTGGCATCAGGCGCTGCGTATCGCGGCGGGAGAGGTGGCATGAGTCAGCTTGAGTTCTGCGGATTACTGGTCATCTGGCTGCTGGCCTCGCTGTTTATCGGCACGCTGACGTGGTTTGAATTCCGCCGCGTACGCTTTAACTTCAACGTGTTCTTCTCGTTGCTGTTTTTGCTGACCTTCTTCTTCGGTTTCCCGCTCACCAGCGTGCTGGTGTTCCGCTTCGACGTGGGCGTGGCCCCGCCGGGCATTATGATGCAGAGCCTGCTGGCGGCGGCCTGTTTCTATGCCATCTATTATGTGACCTATAAAACCCGTTTGCGCCCGGTAGGGCAGGAACGCGAACGCCGTCCGCTGTTCACCATTAATCGGGTGGAAGCGCATCTGGCGTGGGTGATGCTGATGGGGATCGCGCTCATCAGCGTGGGTATTTTCTTTATGCACAACGGCTTTTTGCTGTTCCGCCTGCATTCGTACAGCCAGATTTTCTCCAGCGAAGTCTCCGGCGTGGCGCTCAAGCGTTTCTTCTACTTCTTTATTCCGGCGATGCTGGTGGTCTATTTTCTGCGCCAGGACGGGCGGGCATGGCTGTTCTTCCTCGTCAGCACCGTGGCTTTTGGCCTGCTGACCTATATGATCGTGGGCGGTACGCGCGCCAATATCATTATCGCCTTCGCCATCTTTTTATTTATCGGCATCATTCGCGGGTGGATCTCGCTGTGGATGCTGGCAGCGGCGGGGGTGCTCGGTATTGTCGGCATGTTCTGGCTGGCGCTTAAGCGTTACGGGCTGAACGTCAGCGGCGACGAAGCTTTTTATACCTTCCTCTACCTGACGCGCGATACCTTCTCGCCGTGGGAAAACCTGTCGCTGCTGCTGCAAAACTACGACAAAATCGACTTCCAGGGGCTGGCGCCCATTGTGCGCGATTTCTATGTGTTTATCCCGACCTGGCTGTGGCCGGACCGGCCTGGCATTGTGCTGAATACCGCCAATTACTTTACCTGGGAAGTGCTGAATAACCACTCCGGGCTGGCTATCTCGCCGACGCTGATCGGTTCGCTGGTGGTGATGGGCGGCGTATGGTTTATCCCGCTCGGTGCCGTAGTGGTGGGGATGATCATTAAGTGGTTCGACTGGCTGTATCAGCTGGGCAACCGGGAAACCAATCGTTATAAAGCGGCCATTCTGCACAGCTTTTGTTTCGGCGCCATTTTCAACATGATTGTGCTGGCAAGGGAAGGGCTGGACTCGTTCGTCTCGCGGGTGGTCTTTTTCCTCGTTGTCTTTGGGGCCTGTCTGGTGCTGGCCAAACTGCTGTACTGGCTGTTTGACAGCGCCGGGCTGATCCATGCCCGCGTGCTGCGCGCCCACAAAACCCTTTCACAGGTCTGATAAGGAATCCCATGACTGACAAAACCGACGCCCCGGTGTACACCCTGCGCGGGCTGAAGCTGATTGGCTGGCGGAATATGCAACATGCGCTGGATCACCTCTATGCCGGAGGCGCGCTGAAGCAGGGCACGCTGGTGGCGATCAACGCCGAGAAAATGCTCGCCGTGGAAAATGACGCCCAGGTGCGGGCCCTGATTGAAGCGGCAGAGTATAAATATGCCGACGGCATCAGCGTTGTGCGTTCCATTCGCAAAAAGTATCCGCAGGCGAAGGTCGAGCGCGTGGCCGGGGCGGATTTATGGGAAGAGCTGATGGCGCGTGCCGGAAAAGAGGGTACGCCCGTCTTTCTGGTGGGCGGTAAGCCGGACGTACTGGCCCAGACGCAGGAAAAGCTGCGCGCGCAGTGGCAGGTGAATATTGTCGGCAGTCAGGATGGCTACTTCACTGCAGACCAGCGTCAGGCGCTGTTTGAGCGTATCCGCGACAGCGGCGCGAAAATCGTCACCGTGGCGATGGGCTCGCCGCGCCAGGAGATCCTGATGCGGGATTGCCGCGAGGTATATCCGCAGGCGCTCTATATGGGCGTAGGCGGCACCTATGACGTTTTCACCGGCCATGTGAAGCGTGCGCCGAAAGTGTGGCAACGTATGGGTCTGGAGTGGCTTTACCGCCTGTTATCGCAACCGAGCCGCCTCACCCGCCAACTGAAGCTATTGCGCTATCTTGCCTGGCACTATCGCGGCCAGATGTAATCGACAGGCAGCGCGGTGCAATGCGCCGCCTGCTTTTTTATTGAGCAACTCATACGTTTTTGTTAACCATCGTTTGCCATTTTCCCCGAATTAAGAAACCATTCGCCCACTCAATGCATTGCACTGAGTCATAACTATAACCCGCACCGCCGGGAACAGTAGCAGACACAACAGAGGATTTATGGCCGAGAACAAACCGGAGCTTCAGCGTGGGCTGGAAGCTCGACACATCGAACTTATTGCCCTCGGGGGCACGATAGGCGTTGGCCTGTTTATGGGCGCGGCGAGCACCCTGAAATGGGCAGGGCCATCAGTATTGCTGGCATACATTATTGCCGGGCTGTTCGTCTTCTTCATCATGCGCTCCATGGGCGAAATGTTATTCCTTGAGCCGGTCGCCGGTTCCTTTGCCGTGTACGCGCACCGCTACATGAGCCCGTTCTTCGGCTATCTCACCGCCTGGTCCTACTGGTTTATGTGGATGGCGGTGGGCATCTCAGAAATCACCGCCATCGGCGTGTATGTGCAGTTCTGGTTCCCGGAAATGGCGCAGTGGATCCCCGCGCTGATCGCCGTCGGGCTGGTGGCGCTGGCAAACCTTGCCGCCGTGCGTCTGTACGGTGAAATTGAGTTCTGGTTTGCGATGATCAAAGTCACCACCATCATTGTGATGATCGTGGTAGGGCTGGGGGTGATTTTCTTCGGCTTTGGCAACGGCGGCCATGCGATTGGCTTTGGCAACCTGACAGAGCACGGCGGCTTCTTCGCGGGCGGCTGGAAAGGCTTCCTGACGGCGCTGTGCATCGTGGTGGCGTCCTATCAGGGCGTGGAGCTGATTGGTATTACGGCGGGCGAAGCGAAAAACCCGCAGGTCACGCTGCGCAGCGCGGTAGGTAAAGTGCTGTGGCGCATCCTGATTTTCTATGTGGGCGCGATTTTCGTCATCGTCACCATTTTCCCGTGGAATGAAATTGGCAGCAACGGCAGCCCGTTCGTGCTGACCTTTGCGAAAATCGGCATTACCGCCGCCGCCGGGATCATCAATTTCGTGGTGCTGACCGCCGCGCTTTCCGGCTGTAACAGCGGCATGTACAGCTGTGGGCGTATGCTGTATGCGCTGGCGAAGAACCGCCAGCTGCCGGCAGCAATGGCGAAAGTCTCCCGTAACGGCGTACCGGTGGCGGGCGTGGCGATCTCTATCGTCATTCTGCTGATTGGCTCCTGCCTGAACTACATCATCCCTAACCCGCAGCGCGTATTTGTGTACGTCTACAGCGCCAGCGTTTTGCCGGGGATGGTGCCGTGGTTTGTGATCCTGATAAGCCAGCTGCGTTTCCGTCAGGCGCATAAAGCGGCCATTGCCACCCATCCGTTCCGCTCGGTGCTGTTCCCGTGGGCAAACTACGCCACCATGGCGTTTTTGATTTGTGTACTGATTGGCATGGGCCTGAATGAGGACACCCGTATGTCGCTGTTTGTGGGCATCATCTTCCTCGCCGCAGTCACGGTGGTTTATAAGGTTTTAGGCCTTAATCGCTATACGCAGCCTGATAAGCTGGGGAAATAAGCAGCAAAATGCGCAAAGCATAACCAAACGCGCATTTTCTGGAGATTTCTTTTAAAAAGCACTAGACAGGTACGCCCGAAGTCCGTACTATCCACCCCCGCAACGGCGCTAAGCGCCCGTAGCTCAGCTGGATAGAGCGCTGCCCTCCGGAGGCAGAGGTCTCAGGTTCGAATCCTGTCGGGCGCACCATTTACCCGGTGCTGGAGCTGCGGTGGCCTGTGATGGTAGCAGGGCCGCGTGAAAGAATATCAGTGGTGGCTATAGCTCAGTTGGTAGAGCCCTGGATTGTGATTCCAGTTGTCGTGGGTTCGAGTCCCATTAGCCACCCCATTAGTTACAAAGAGTACCGTGGAATGCGAAGGTGGCGGAATTGGTAGACGCGCTAGCTTCAGGTGTTAGTGTCCTTACGGACGTGGGGGTTCAAGTCCCCCCCTCGCACCACAAATTGATTTAACTAAAAAGTCAAAAAGCAGTATTTCGGCGAGTAGCGCAGCTTGGTAGCGCAACTGGTTTGGGACCAGTGGGTCGGAGGTTCGAATCCTCTCTCGCCGACCAATTTTGAACCCCGCTTCGGCGGGGTTTTTTGTTTTCTGCCTTTCCTCACTGTTATCGCCTCTTTTCCCTGTTGTTTCCTGCTTGTTGCTTTTCGGCGACGTCGCCGCCGATGAATGTCGCGGATAGGAGACAGATATCCCTCTGTTTTTTAATCATATTTTTATAATGACTCCATTTTGTCGCCATTAAGCGACAATTTTCCCGCGCAACATCACAAAATTACCTGTGACCTGACGCGTAACGTGATGAAAATCCAAAAATATTAAAAGATTCAGAGCTACGAGATTTAGGGATAAAAATCTGGCACGGGTTGTGCAATAATATATATGTAGATGCTCATTCCACCTCTTATGTTCGCCTTAGTGCCTCATAAACTCAGGAATGACGCAGAGCCATTTAATGGTGCTTATCGTCCACAGACAGATGTCGCTTCGGCCTCATCAAACACCATGGACACAACGTTGAGTGAAGCACCGATTTGTTGTCACACAGACCTGTTAATGCCCGTTCTGGTTTCAGAACGGGCATTTTTTTATGCCCTCTCCCGGTGGGAGAGGGTGACGATGGGGGAAATTACTGCGGCGGGTTGTTTTGCAGGGTCAACAGCAGGCCGTCACGACGCATAGTGGCGGCTTCTTCAGGCATATGCAGACGATCCAGCGTATCGGCAAGCCAGGCGTAGTCAAAGGCATCCGGACGCTGTTTCAGCGCGGCGCGGAACGCCAGACTGGCTTCTTTCCATTCACCATGCTTAAGCAGCGACTGACCCAGCGTACTCCACAGGAGCGGACGATCGCCCTGGGTTTTGATCTGCTGACGCAGCACTTTTTCCACCTGCTCAGGATTATTGGTCTTCAGCCGTGGGATCACCATGACCAGCCGGTCGTCGTAATGACGTTTCAGGCCATCAAGCAGGATCTGCTGGGCCGTGTCATGATCGTCACATTCGATTAAATGTTCGGCCATCGCCACCTGCAGCGCCACCTGTTGACGCGTTTTACGGCTCTGGTTTTTCCACCACGCTTTCAGACCATCGCTGCCCTGATCGGCACGAGCCTGATCCATCAACCCAATCCACGCCTGCTGTGCAAGGGCATCACGATGGGCTTCATCAGCGACGTCCGCTTTGGCCATAGACGGCAGAATATCGAGCAGGGAACCCCAGGCGCCGGTACGGATATACGCCTGCTCCGCCAGACGCAGCACTTCCGGATGGCGCGGGGTGATTTCCAGCAGTCGGTCGACGCCGTGGCGCGCCGCATGGTTTTCATTGCGCGCCAGTTGCAGACGAACACGGGTGATTTCCACCGGGATCTGATCGTTATCCGCCAGCTCCGAGGCGCGCTCCAGATGTTGATTGGCGCGCGCTTCATCCCCGCGCTGCTGGGCGGCTTCAGCGGCGAGCAGGTAGTTCACCACCGGCTGTTCAGCGTGATCGGCATTTTTCGACATCAGCTTTTCAACCTGCTGATAATCGCCTTCCGCCAGCTTGAGCAGTGCCTGTTCCGTCTGTTTACGGGCGCGGCGGCGTTTACGGCCGGCAAACCAGCCGCGGGTATGTGCCCCGGTGCGTATAATGCGACGTAAGATCCATTCGATCACAAAGAGTACGACCATGGCGAGGATCAGAATGATCACAAGGCCGGTCACACTGGTTTCGATATTGTAATTGTCCGTCTGGATCAGTACGTAACCCTGATGCCCGGCGACCATCGGCCCGAGCACGATCCCGGCTAACAGCAATGCAAAGAGTAATAATACTTTTAACATGATTATTCTCCCTGCGGCGCAGCGGCAGGCGCGTCTTGCGCAGCCTCACCCGCGGCCGCACCCGGCTGTGCCAGCAGATTGCGCACGCGGGTCTGCATCAGTTTTTCAAGGATCGGCTGGCTTTGCAGCGTCTCCGGCACGTTCATGGTGATGCTTTGCTGGCTCAGCTTATCAATATCGTCCAGGAAGGCTTTGGTGCTGGCATCGTCGGTATCGTAATAAGCACGTACCCAGCTGGAGACGTTATCCAGCGCCTGTTTGTAAGTCTCTTCCTGATGACGTGGCACAGCCTGGGCTGCGACCAGCAGCCGCGAGCGAATGTTTTCGCGCAGGTAGATGTCCTGGTTCGGCGCCAGCAGCGGCACGGCCGTTTCATCGCGACGACGCACGGTAATAAAGCTGTCCATAAAGTTCTGCCAGCTTTTTTGCAGATTGACACGCCACTCGCTGATGGAGCTGGACAGCTCGCTGCTGTCGGAATCCATCGGAGAATCGTCGTCGTTGTTGTCCGCCAGACGCAGATTATCGATCTGGTTGGACAGCTGGTTCACTTTGAGGATGATGCCGTCGTAATCCACCTGCGCGACGCCGGAAAGGCTGGCGATGTCATCAGTAATGGCGCGGCGGGCAGTGATGAGGCTCGGATCGTTCATGTCGGCGAGGCTTGCATCGGCGCTTTTCAGCAGCGCCGCAGCGGTGGTGACGTCCTGATCGCTCCACAGTTTGCGACCGGCCAGTTTGACGAGGAAATCTGCCTGCGCCAGCAGCCAGGTTTTGGCGTCGGTGCCGGAAATAGTGGCGACTTTTTGCTGCACGTCTTCAAGCTGTTTCGCCAGCGTTGCCTGCTGACGCTGCGCCTCTTCCAGCTGTGAAGCCTGCTGCTTAATGATGCCCTCGAACTGGGTCTTTTGGGTTTCCTGCGCTTTTTGCAGGGCAGTAACCTGATTGACCAGCGCATCGCTGGTTTCGGATTGTGTCGCGTTCTGCTGTTTCACCCAGCCATACAGCCCAACCCCGGCGGCCAGCGCGATGGCAATTGCAATGGCGCTGAGCACAAGACTGGTTTTATTCGCGTTCGCGCGTTCATGTTCTGGTGCTTTTTCTGGCTGTGGACTGGTGTCCACCGCCTCCCTGGTTTCATCGACCACGGCGGAGTCTTTCTGTTGTTCCGTCATTATGGCTTCCCATTATGAAAGTTATTGTAATGCGCGAAGCAGCGCATCGTTGTCAGCATTATCAGCGACCTTAATGTCCTGCCAGCCCAGTTCCCGGGCGAGGTTCGCCAGACGTTCGCTGACCACAATCAGGCGGCAGCGAAGTAACCAGTTTTCACGATACCAGGCGGGGATCAGGTCGAAAAGTTGCCGCAGCATCTCGCCGCTGGTGATCACAATGTCCGTGACCCCGCGAGACTGCCAGCGCATCGCCTGTTCCGCGCCATCGTAAGACTTCTCACAGCGTTGATAACATTCAAAAAATTCGACATCCGCGCCCCGTGACGCCAGCGTATCCCCGAGCAATTCTCGTCCGCCGTTGCCGCGCAAAATGATGGCGCGTTTGCCTGCAATATTTTGTAATTCAGGTAATTGTAGCAACACTTCGCTGATTTCCCGATCCGAAGGATAGCGCACGTTGAGGCTGCTGGCGGTGTGCAATGCCAGCGCCGTGGTGCGGCCGATAGCGAAATAGTGCGGCGCGTGGGGCCAGCGCAGGCCAAGCTTACGCAGGTGCGCGCTGGCGAAGGTGACGGCATGTTGTGAGGCGGCGAAAACCATATCGTTCGCCGTCAGGGCGGCAAACACTTCCGGCAGCAGCGCCAGCTCCCGCCCTGGGGTAAATTCAATCAGCGGGAAGCTCCAGGCCACCTGGCCCTGTGCGCACAGACGGCTCACAAGTTCTTCCCCGGCTGGGGACGGGCGGGTGACCAGAATACTCATGCGGGTGCTTCTCCTTTATAGACCTCGGTCAGGATCTCGCGCGCGCCGTTCGCCAGCAGCTCTTCGGCAAGGGAAATGCCCAGCTGTTCTGCCTCTTCAGGCTTACCGCGTCGCTCACCGCGGATCATCACGGTGCCGTCCGGCGCGCCAACCAGCGCCCGCAACCAGATCTCACCGTCGACTAATTCAGCATAGCTGCCAATCGGCACCTGGCAGCCGCCTTCCAGCCGCGTATTCATCGCCCGCTCGGCTTTTACGCGTAGCGCGGTATCGGCATGATTGAGCGGAGCCAGCAGGGCATGGGTGCGGGTATCGTCCAGACGGCACTCGATACCGACCGCGCCCTGACCAACGGCGGGCAGCGACAGCTCAGGCGGCAGCGCCATGCGGATACGATCTTCCAGATCAAGACGCTTGAGACCGGCGACCGCCAGAATAATGGCGTCATAGTCGCCCTTATCCAGCTTGCCAAGACGGGTGCCGACGTTGCCGCGCAGCGAGCGGATCTCCAGATCCGGGCGGCGTTCGGCCAGTTGACACTGGCGGCGTAAACTTGACGTGCCAACGATGCTGCCTGCGGGCAGGGCGTCGAGGCTGTCATAATTATTGGAGACAAAGGCATCGCGCGGGTCTTCACGCTCGCAAATGGTGACCAGGCCCAGCCCCTTCGGAAACTCAACCGGCACATCTTTCATTGAGTGGACGGCCAGATCGGCACGATTTTCAATTAGCGCCAGTTCCAGCTCTTTAACAAACAATCCCTTACCGCCCACTTTTGCCAGCGGCGTATCAAGGATCACATCGCCGCGCGTCACCATAGGCACCAGCTCAACGGTCAGGTCCGGATGGCACGCCATCAGGCGCTGCTTAACGTATTGTGCCTGCCAGAGCGCAAGGGGGCTTTGGCGTGTGGCAATTCTTAAAACATTGTCTAACATGCTTGTTACCGTCATTATCGTCCGTTGACCATCCTAACATTGTTGCCATAGGGTGTCAGGTTTCACGGAGGATTGCGGGAAAGAGGGACGTAGCCGTATTTGGGAATTTACACATAATGATTGATGCTACACTTGTATGTAGTGCATCTTTCTTTACGGTCAATCGGCAAGGTGTTAGATTGATCACGTTTTAGACCATTTTTTCGACTGTACTCCTAAAAACACAAGGGCGAAAAAGTGGCGACGGGTAATTTTGAAATACTGAAATCTGAACAGTTCGGTGACGGGAAGGCCATCGCAACCGCAACCGGGAAGGTTTAAACATCAGGCGATACGTCTTGTACCTCTATATTGAGACTCTGAAACAGAGACTGGATGCCATAAACCAACTGCGTGTCGATCGCGCGCTGGCTGCTATGGGACCTGCTTTCCAGCAGGTATACAGTCTGCTGCCTACATTGCTGCATTACCACCATCCGCTGATGCCGGGTTACCTCGACGGTAACGTTCCCAGTGGTATTTGCCTTTACACGCCTGATGAAACCCAACTTCACTATCTGAACGAACTCGACTTGCCGCCGCAGGATACCCCTCCGCAGGGCGAACTGCCGATCACCGGCGTGTACTCCATGGGCAGTACCTCGTCGGTAGGGCAAAGCTGTTCCTCGGATCTCGATATCTGGGTCTGCCATCAGTCTTGGCTCGATAACGACGAGCGCCAGCTTTTGCAGCGCAAATGCAGCCTGCTGGAAAGCTGGGCCGCCTCCCTTGGCGTGGAAGTCAGCTTCTTCCTGATCGATGAAAACCGCTTCCGTCATAACGAAAGCGGCAGCCTCGGCGGCGAAGACTGCGGCTCCACGCAGCATATTTTGCTGCTCGACGAATTCTATCGCACCGCGGTGCGTCTGGCCGGGAAACGTATTCTGTGGAATATGGTGCCGGGCGACGAAGAAGATCATTACGACGATTACGTCATGTCGCTTTACGCGCAGGGCGTGCTGACGCCAAACGAATGGCTGGATCTGGGCGGCTTAAGCTCCCTGTCCGCCGAAGAGTACTTCGGCGCCAGCCTGTGGCAGCTGTATAAAAGCATCGATTCCCCGTACAAAGCGGTGCTGAAAACGCTGCTGCTGGAAGCCTATTCCTGGGAATATCCGAATACCCGCCTGCTGGCGAAAGATATCAAACAGCGTCTGCACGACGGCGAGATCGTCTCTTTTGGTCTCGATCACTACTGCATGATGCTGGAGCGCGTGACCGCCTATCTGACGGCTATCGAAGATTTTACCCGTCTCGACCTGGTACGCCGCTGCTTCTACCTGAAAGTATGCGAAAAACTGAGCCGCGAACGCGCCTGCGTGGGCTGGCGTCGTGAAGTGGTCAGTTCGCTGGTGAAAGAGTGGGGATGGGACGATGAGCGGCTTGCCATGCTCGACAACCGCGCCAACTGGAAAATCGAACAGGTTCGCGAAGCGCACAATGAACTGCTGGATGCGATGATGCAAACCTATCGCAACCTGATCCGTTTCGCGCGCCGCAATAATTTAAGCGTTTCCGCCAGTCCGCAGGATATCGGCGTGCTGACGCGTAAACTGTATGCCGCCTTTGAAGCGCTGCCGGGCAAAGTGACGCTGGTTAACCCGCAGATTTCACCGGATCTTTCGGAACCGAATCTGACCTTTATCCATGTGCCGCCGGGCCGTGCCAACCGCGCTGGCTGGTATCTCTACAACCGTGCGCCAAGCATGGACGCCATCATCAGCCATCAGCCGCTGGAATATAACCGCTATCTGAATAAGCTGGTGGCCTGGGCGTGGTTTAACGGCCTGCTGACTTCACGCACCCGGTTGTTTATTAAGGGCAACGGCGTGGCAGATCTGGCGAAGCTACAGGAAATGGTGGCGGATGTGTCGCACCACTTCCCGCTGCGTTTACCCGCGCCGACGCCGAAAGCGCTCTACAGCCCGTGTGAAATTCGCCATCTGGCGATCATCGTCAATCTGGAATATGACCCGACGGCGGCCTTCCGCAATCAGGTGGTGCATTTTGATTTCCGTAAGCTGGATGTGTTCAGCTTCGGCGAGCAGCAAAACTGCCTGGTGGGCAGCGTCGATCTGCTTTATCGCAACTCATGGAATGAAGTGCGTACCCTGCACTTCAACGGCGAGCAGGCGATGATCGAAGCGCTGAAAACCATTCTCGGCAAAATGCATCAGGACGCCGCGCCGCCGGACAGCGTCGAGGTGTTCTGCTACAGCCAGCATTTGCGCGGTCTGATCCGTACCCGCGTGCAGCAGCTGGTGTCCGAGTGCATCGAATTACGCCTCTCCAGCACCCGTCAGGAAACCGGGCGCTTCAAAGCGCTGCGCGTGGCGGGGCAAACCTGGGGACTGTTCTTTGAACGTCTGAACGTGTCAGTGCAGAAGCTGGAAAATGCCATCGAGTTTTACGGTGCCATTTCCCACAATAAACTGCACGGGCTGTCGGTACAGGTCGAGACCAATCAGGTCAAACTGCCGCCGGTGGTGGATGGTTTTGCCAGCGAGGGCATTATTCAGTTCTTCTTCGAAGCCTCGGCGGATAACAACGGCTTTACGATCTACATCCTTGATGAAAGCAACCGCGCAGAGGTGTATCACCACTGTGAAGGCAGCACCGAGGAACTGGTACGCGACGTCAGCCGCTTCTACTCCTCGTCGCACGATCGCTTTACCTACGGCTCAAGCTTTATCAACTTCAACCTGCCGCAGTTCTATCAGATTGTGCAGGTGAACGGGCGCGCGCAGGTGATCCCGTTCCGCAATCAGACAATCAGCGCCGTTCCTCCTGCCAATCAGGATGACGACGCTCCGCTGTTGCAGCAGTATTTCTCTTAACGGAAGCTGACCGCTTCGCCCGCTTGCTGCGTGGCGGCCTGCTCCAGCAGATCCCAGAAGCGCTCGCCGCTGCGATCGCAAATCCACTCATCGCCCTGCAAATCAAAATGGTAGCCGCCCTGTTTGGTCGCCAGCCACACCTGATGCAGCGGCTCCTGACGGTTGATAATAATTTTGCTGCCGTTGTCGAACGTCAGGGTCAGCACGCCGCCGTTGATTTCGCAGTCAATATCGCCGTCGCCGTCCCACTCATCCAGACGGGTTTCAATGGTCTGCCACAGGTTATCGGCCAGGCGATGGAATTCTGAATCGTTCATTTTTTTTCCTTTTTTTCGTGATGCCGGGAGTATAACGCGAAACAATTCCCAATGCAGGAGGTGCGCAAACTCTTGCTTTTGCGGCTTCTCCTGCGATGATAGAAACAGCAAGCATGAACTTACAGGCAAACCATAATGAAGAATGTGTTCCGAACGCTTTTTGTTTTCGTTGCGTTATGCAGTCTGGCCGGCTGTGGTCTGAAAGGCCCGCTCTATTTCCCGCCAGCCGATAAGTCAGCGCCGCCGCCGACCAAAAAGGTAGAAAGCACCGAGCAAGAACTGACGCCGACGCGTAACGATCGTGGCAACAATGACGGCCCTACTCAGGTAAATTACTAACAGATTTTATTCTGTAACCGCGGGAATGGAGTAGATGATGCAGTTCTCTAAAATGCATGGCCTTGGCAACGATTTTATGGTCGTCGACGCGGTAACGCAGAATGTCTTTTTTTCGCCAGAGCTGATCCGCCGTCTGTCCAACCGACATCTGGGGGTGGGTTTTGATCAACTGCTGATCGTCGAACCGCCTTACGATCCGGATCTCGATTTTCATTACCGCATCTTTAACGCCGATGGCAGCGAAGTCTCCCAGTGCGGTAACGGTGCGCGCTGTTTCGCCCGCTTTGTGCGGCTGAAAGGGCTGACCAATAAACGCGATATTCGCGTCAGCACGGCCAATGGCCGCATGGTGCTGAGCGTCACGGAAGATGAGCTGGTGCGCGTGAATATGGGCGAGCCAAACTTTGAGCCGTCCGCGGTGCCATTTCGCGCCAACAAAGCGGAAAAGACCTATATTATGCGCGTTGCCGAGCAGACTATTCTCTGCGGCGTGGTTTCTATGGGCAATCCGCACTGCGTCATTCAGGTGGATGATGTCGACAGCGCGCCGGTGGAAACCCTCGGCCCGGCCATGGAAAGCCATGAGCGCTTCCCGGAGCGGGCTAATATCGGCTTTATGCAGGTAGTAAAGCGCGAACAGATCCGGCTGCGCGTCTTTGAGCGCGGTGCCGGTGAAACCCAGGCCTGCGGCAGCGGCGCTTGTGGGGCGGTTGCGGTCGGTATTCAGCAAGGCTTACTGGCGGAAGAGGTGCGCGTGGATTTACCGGGCGGGCGTCTCGACATCGCCTGGAAGGGGCCGGGCCATCCTCTGTATATGACTGGCCCGGCGACACATGTTTACGACGGATTTATTCATTTATGAAGCAGACAGGGGAAGAACAGCAGGAGGCGACGGCCACACTCAATGACAGTGATGTGGTGGATTATCTGCTGCGCGATCCTGAGTTCTTTATCCGTAATGCGCGCGCCGTGGAACTCCTCCACGTGCCGCACCCGGTGCGCGGCGCCGTCTCTCTCGTCGAATGGCAGATGGCGCGCGCCCGGCATCACATCAATGTGCTCGAAGAGAATATGACGCTGCTGATGGAGCAGGCCAGCACCAACGAAAGCCTGTTTAACCGTCTGCTGCGTTTGCAGGGCCGTCTGGCGTCCGCCAGCAGCCTTGAGGATTTGCTCAACCGTTTTCACCGCTGGTCGCGTGAAATGGGCCTGGCGGGGGCGAGCATCCGTTTATTTCCCGATCGCTGGCGCATTGGCGCGCCGTCCGGCTTCACCCATCTGGCGCTGAGCCGTCAGGCCTTTGAGCCGCTGCGTATTCAGCGCCTTGGTCATGAAAATCACTATCTTGGTACCCTGAACGGCCCGGAATTACTGGTGATACTCCCTGACGCGAAAGCCATCGGCTCGGTGGCGATGTCGATGATGGGGCGTGACGGCGATCTTGGGGTGATCCTCTTCAGCAGCCGTGACGTGCACCATTATCAGCAAGGGCAGGGAACCCAACTGCTTCAGGAGATTGCCCTGATGCTGCCGGAGCTGCTGGAGCGCTGGATCGAGCGCATATGAACGACACCTCTCTTGACCATGCGGTAAGCCGTTTTCTGCGCTACCTGGGCGTTGAGCGCCAGCTCAGCCCCATTACCCTGCTCAACTACCGGCGTCAGCTCGATGCCATCATGGCGATCGCCCGTGAAACCGGTATTACCCGCTGGGCAGATTGCGATGCCGCCAGCGTGCGCACCATTGCGGTTCGCAGCCGTCGTCATGGCCTGGGCGCGGCCAGCCTTGCGCTGCGCCTGTCTGCCCTGCGCAGTTTCTTCGACTGGATGGTGTCGCAGGGTGAGTTGCCCGCCAATCCGGCAAAAGGCATCGCCGCCCCGAAAGCCCCGCGTCATCTGCCGAAAAATATTGATGTCGATGACGTTAACCGCCTGCTGGATATCGATCTCAACGATCCGCTGGCGGTGCGCGACCGGGCGATGCTGGAGGTGATGTACGGCGCGGGTCTGCGTCTGTCAGAGCTGGTCGGGCTTGATATCAAACATCTGGATTTATCAACCGGCGAAGTATGGGTGATGGGTAAAGGCAGCAAAGAGCGCCGTCTGCCGATTGGCCGTAACGCGGTAAGCTGGATCGAGCACTGGCTGGATCTGCGCGGCCTGTTTGGCAGCGATGAGGACGCGCTGTTTTTATCAAAGCTTGGCAAGCGTATCTCGGCGCGCAACGTGCAGAAACGCTTTGCTGAATGGGGTATCAAGCAGGGGCTGAACAGCCATGTTCACCCCCATAAGCTCCGTCACTCCTTTGCCACCCATATGCTGGAATCGAGCGGCGATCTGCGCGGCGTCCAGGAGCTGCTGGGGCACGCGAACCTGTCCACCACGCAGATCTATACCCACCTTGATTTTCAACATCTTGCCTCAGTGTATGACGCGGCGCATCCGCGCGCCAAACGGGGGAAATAATGCGTTTTTACCGTCCTTTGGGCCACATTTCGGCCCTGACGTTCGATCTCGACGACACCTTGTATGACAACCATCCGGTGATCCTGCGTACCGAGCAGGAGTCGCTGACCTTCGTACAAAATTACCATCCGGCGCTGAAGGCGCTGCAAAAGAGCGATTTTCAGCAGCTGCGCCAGGCGTTACGCGAAAGCGAGCCGGATATTTATCACGACGTAACTGAATGGCGGCGTCGGGCAGTGATGCAGGCGATGCTGAACGCCGGACTGAACGCGGAAGAAGCCGATGCCGGCGCCCGTGCCGCCATGGAAAACTTCGCCCACTGGCGCAGCCGCATTGATGTGCCGCAGGCCACGCACGACGCTCTGGCGGCGCTGGGCAAAAAGTGGCCGCTGGTGGCCATCACCAATGGTAACGCCGAGCCTGAACGGTTCGGTCTGGGTGATTACTTTGCGTTTGTGCTGCGCGCCGGTCCGCACGGCCGCTCGAAACCCTTCAGCGATATGTATCAGCTGGCGGCGGAAAAGCTCGGCGTGCCCGCAGGGGAGATCCTGCATGTGGGCGATGACCTGACCACTGACGTGGCCGGGGCGATCCGTTATGGCATGCAGGCGTGCTGGATCAAACCGCAAGGGGCCAGCCTGATGACCGCCACAGACAGCCGTTTATTGCCGCACCTTGAAATTTCGCAGTTGGCATCTCTGACCTCGCTGATATAATCACCAATAGTTCTGTATAAAATACCAGGGTTTTGGCGGATGGCGCTCTGCTTATCCGCCCTGCGATAACGCAGACCCGGTAAGCGAAGCGCCATCGGGCAATTCGTTCTGTTTCTGATTACTACGTGGCGGTGCCAATGGACGTTTCTTACCTGCTCGACAGCCTCAATGACAAACAACGTGATGCGGTAGCCGCCTCGCGCACCAATATGCTGGTGCTGGCAGGCGCAGGCAGCGGTAAGACACGCGTGCTGGTCCACCGTATCGCCTGGCTGTTGACGGTAGAAAACTGCTCGCCGTACTCCATTATGGCGGTGACCTTCACCAACAAAGCGGCGGCGGAAATGCGCCACCGTATCAGCCAGCTGATGGGCAACAGCCAGGGCGGCATGTGGGTCGGGACGTTCCACGGCCTCGCGCACCGTCTGCTGCGCGCGCACCATATGGATGCGAATCTGCCGCAGGATTTCCAGATCCTCGACAGCGAAGATCAGCTGCGTCTGTTACGTCGCCTGATCAAAGCCATGAACCTCGACGAGAAGCAGTGGCCGCCGCGTCAGGCGATGTGGTACATCAACGGTCAGAAAGACGAAGGCATTCGTCCGCATCATATTCAAAGCTTCGGCAACCCGGTGGAGCAGACATGGCAGAAAGTCTACCAGGCTTACCAGGAAGCCTGCGATCGCGCAGGGCTGGTGGATTTTGCCGAACTGCTGCTGCGCGCTCATGAGCTGTGGCTCAATAAGCCGCACATCCTCAACCACTACCGCGAGCGCTTCACCAATATTCTGGTGGACGAATTCCAGGATACCAACAACATTCAGTACGCCTGGATCCGCCTGCTGGCAGGCGATACCGGTAAGGTGATGATTGTGGGCGACGATGACCAGTCCATCTACGGCTGGCGCGGCGCGCAGGTGGAAAACATTCAGCGCTTCCTGAACGACTTCCCTGGCGCGGAAACCATTCGTCTTGAGCAGAACTACCGCTCTACCAACAATATTCTGCGTGCCGCCAACGCCCTGATTGAAAACAACAACGGGCGACTGGGGAAAAAGCTATGGACTGAAGGCATTGATGGCGATCCCATCTCCCTTTACTGCGCCTTCAACGAACTCGACGAAGCGCGTTTCGTGGTGAACCGCATCAAGGCCTGGCAGGAAAGCGGCGGCGCGCTGGAGCAGTGCGCCATTCTCTATCGCAGCAACGCCCAGTCGCGCGTGCTGGAAGAGGCGCTCCTGCAGGTGGGGATGCCGTATCGCATTTACGGCGGCATGCGCTTCTTCGAACGTCAGGAAATCAAAGACGCGCTCTCTTATCTGCGTCTGATCGCCAATCGTAACGACGACGCCGCCTTTGAACGCGTGGTGAACACCCCCACGCGCGGCATAGGCGACCGTACGCTGGACGTGGTACGTCAGACCTCGCGCGACCGGCAGCTGACCCTGTGGCAGGCCAGCCGGGAATTATTACAGGAGAGAGCCCTTGCGGGCCGCGCCGCCAGCGCACTGCAACGCTTTATGGAGCTTATCGAAGCGCTGGCGCAGGAAACCTCCGACATGCCGTTGCACGTGCAGGCGGATCGGGTGATCAAAGATTCCGGCCTGTTCATCATGTATGAGCAGGAGAAAGGCGAAAAAGGCCAGGCGCGCGTCGAAAACTTAGAGGAACTGGTGACGGCAACGCGCCAGTTCAGCTACAACGACGAAGAAGAAGATCTGATGCCGTTGCAGGCGTTTCTGTCCCACGCGGCGCTGGAAGCGGGCGAAGGGCAGGCGGATACCTGGCAGGATGCGGTGCAACTGATGACGCTGCACTCCGCGAAAGGGCTGGAGTTCCCGCAGGTGTTTATCGTCGGCGTGGAAGAGGGCATGTTCCCGAGTCAGATGTCGCTGGATGAAGGCGGCCGTCTGGAAGAGGAGCGCCGTCTGGCCTACGTGGGCGTTACCCGCGCCATGCAAAAACTGACCATCACCTATGCGGAAACCCGCCGTCTGTACGGCAAAGAGGTTTATCACCGCCCGTCACGCTTTATCGGCGAGCTGCCGGAAGAGTGTGTGGAGGAGGTGCGTCTGCGCGCCAGCATCAGCCGTCCGGTGACGCACAAGCAGTTAGGTACGCCCATCACCCAAAGCGATTCCGGCTTTAAGCTGGGACAGCGCGTGCGCCATGCAAAATTCGGCGAAGGTACGGTGGTGAATCTGGAAGGCAGCGGCGAGCACAGCCGTCTGCAAATCGCGTTCCCCGGTCAGGGCATCAAATGGCTGGTAGCCGCCTATGCGAAGCTGGAAACGGTGTAACATTCAGAAAAATATCATAATTTTGTAATATTCTGCTAGCCTTATACCGGGAAGGTTAATTAATATCCTCAGCCGTTCCGTTGCGTGTTGACGCCATTTTTCTGCTGGCGTAACATGCGCGCACGATTACGCTAAGAGGACATTCGCCTTGGACACACCCAGTAGATGCTGGCTCAATTCCCTGTCATCCAGGAACAACTCCTAAGGCTATCTCCTCGCGCTGATGGCCTTAGTGGTTGTCAGCGACCGCATTTTTTACCCGTCGCACTGAGTCAGGCTGTTTAATGGTCTGAAACCCAATTTGTTTCTGTGTGCCCACCGAACTGTCCGATAATTTTTGCATTGGGAGTCCCGGTCATGCTGAGCGCATTTCAACTGGAAAATAATCGCCTGACTCGTCTGGAAGCGGAAGAGTCACAACCCCTTATTGACGCCGTTTGGGTGGATCTGGTCGAACCGGATGACGATGAGCGACACCGCGTACAGTCCGAACTGGGGCAAAGCCTGGCGACCCGCCCCGAGCTGGAAGACATCGAAGCCTCGGCACGTTTCTTTGAAGATGAAGACGGCCTGCACATTCACTCCTTCTTCTTTTTTGAAGATGCGGAAGATCACGCCGGTAACTCCACCGTGGCGTTCACCATTCGCGATGGCCGCCTGTTTACCCTGCGTGAACGTGAACTACCGGCTTTCCGGTTATACCGTATGCGCGCCCGCAGCCAGGCGATGATCGACGGCAACGCCTACGAACTGCTGCTCGATCTGTTCGAAACCAAAATCGAACAGCTGGCGGATGAGATCGAAAACATTTACAGCGATCTGGAAAAGCTGAGCCGCGTCATTATGGAAGGCCAGCAGGGCGATGAGTACGACGAAGCGCTGTCGGCGCTGGCGGAGCAGGAAGATATCGGCTGGAAGGTACGGCTGTGCCTGATGGATACCCAGCGCGCGCTGAACTTCCTGGTGCGCAAGGCGCGCCTGCCGGGCGGTCAGCTGGAGCAGGCGCGTGAGATCCTGCGCGATATCGAATCCCTGCTGCCGCACAATGAATCCCTGTTCCAGAAAGTTAACTTCCTGATGCAGGCGGCGATGGGCTTTATCAATATCGAGCAGAACCGTATCATCAAGATCTTCTCGGTGGTGTCCGTAGTGTTCCTGCCGCCGACGCTGGTGGCTTCCAGTTACGGTATGAACTTTGAGTTTATGCCGGAGCTGAAATGGAGCTTCGGCTATCCGGGGGCGATCATTCTGATGATGCTCGCGGGACTGGCGCCCTATCTGTACTTCAAGCGCCGTAACTGGCTGTAGTGTTTATGCCGGATGGCGCTTCGCTTATCCGGCAAAACATCACAACCCTTTCCGAACCCTGCGCTGCGTATAGAGCGCATCCATCACAAACACCGCCAGCGCCACCCAGATAAACCCGAAGGTGACCATCTTATCCGCGCCCGGCACTTCGCCGTAAAACAGCACCGCCAGCAGGAACATCAGCGTCGGCCCGATGTACTGGAAGAAGCCCAGCGTGGACAGGCGCAGACGCGTCGCCGCGCCGGTAAAGCACAGCAGCGGGATTGTCGTCACCACGCCCGCCGCCATCAGCAACAGATTCAGCGACCACGGGTTCTGCGTCATATGGCTGGTGGCGGTATCGGCGATGCCGAACAGCCAGATGGCGGCGACCGGCAGCAGCCACAGCGTTTCGATCAGCATGCCGATTTGCGCGTCAACGGCGATCTTTTTACGCACCAGGCCATAAAACGCAAAGCTGAAGGCCAGGCCCAGCGCGATGATCGGCAGCGAGCCAAAGGTCCACAGCTGCACCAGCACGCCGCAACCGGCAAGCAGCACCGCCAGCCACTGCATACGGCGAAAACGCTCGCCGAGGAAAATCATTCCGAGCAGAATATTCACCAGCGGATTAATAAAATAGCCGAGGCTGGCTTCCAGCAGATGATGGTTATTCACCGACCAGATAAACAGCAGCCAGTTGCCGCCAACTAACACCGCCGACAGAGCCAGCAGCAGGATTTTTTTCGGCTGGCTGAGGAGCTTCTTCAGCTGCGACCACTGACGGCTTACGCTAATCAGCGCCACCATGAAAAAGAACGACCAGATAATGCGGTGGGTCAGAATTTCACTGGCGGGAACGAAATCGATCAGTTTGAAGTAGGCCGGTGCGATACCCCAAATAAAATAAGCGGCGAGGGCGAGTAATACCCCCTGCCGCGTCTGCTTTGCATCCATGGGTACATCCAACATCTGTTACTAAAAAGTAACGACATTTTACCCGATCTCTGCCGCTCAACCTACCATATACGTCGCCGTGGCGGTGGCGATATGCAGCTGTTCTTCATTGTGCAGTTCAACGCGGGCGACTGACACTTTATTACCGGCGCGCAGCAAAGTACTGGAGGCGGTAAAACGATTTCCCCGGCCCGGACGCAGATAATCGACGCGCAGATCGATAGTGCCCATGCGCGACAGGCGCTGGCGAAGCTCATCTTCGCTGATCGTATCGTGACGCGTTAAGGTGCTGCCGACGCACACCAGCCCCGCGGCGACGTCCAGCGACGAGGCGATTACCCCGCCGTGTAAAATGCTCTGCGCCCAGTTACCCACCATCATCGGCTGGTTGTTAAAACTCAGCTGGGCAAAGTCTTTTTCGTAGCGTTCCAGCTCCAGTCCCAGCGCGCGGTTGAAGGGCATATGATAAACAAAAATCTCACCGACCAGCTGTAACGCTTCATCGGCTGTAAGGACGGCTGACATAATCACCTGATCCATTGGTTAAAGAAATGTTGATTTTATGCTTCGCCAATGTTGATTTCCACTTTCAGAAACGATAACTGCGCAGTTAATTAATAAATATGTAGAATGGGCGTCTGATTATTATTCACCCCTATTTTTTGTTCAGGAGAGCAAGACCGATGCGGACGTTTCTGGGTTGGTTTCTGGCGGCCGTTGCGCTGCCGTTTACAGCATTTGCGCAGGAAGCGACGGTTAAAGCCGTGCATGACGCCCCGGCAGTGCGGGGGAGTATCATCGCCAATCTTTTACAAGAGCACGATAATCCTTTTACGTTGTATCCGTATGAATCGAACTATGCCATTTACACGGCCACCAGCGATCTGAACAAAGAGGCAATCGAAACTTACAACTGGGCGAAAAACTCACGCAAAGATGAAGTGAAGTTTCAGTTGAGTCTGGCCTTCCCGTTCTGGCGCGGGATCATGGGGCCGAACTCGGTGCTTGGCGCATCCTATACGCAGAAATCCTGGTGGCAGCTCTCCAACAGCGGCGAGTCATCCCCGTTCCGCGAAACCAACTACGAACCCCAGCTGTTCCTCGGCTTTGCCACCGACTACGAGCTGGCTGGCTGGACGCTGCGCGATGTGGAGTTTGGTTTTAACCACGACTCTAACGGTCGCTCCGATCCGACATCCCGTAGCTGGAACCGTGTTTATACCCGCCTGATGGCGCAGAACAGTAACTGGCTGGTGGAAGTGAAGCCCTGGTACGTGGTGGGCGATACCGACGACAACCCGGACATCACCAAATATATGGGTTACTACCAGCTGAAAGTGGGTTATCAGCTGGGGGAAGCTATCCTGAGCGCAAAAGGGCAATATAACTGGAATACCGGTTACGGCGGCGCAGAACTGGGCGTGAGTTATCCGATCACCCGCCATGTCCGTCTTTATACTCAGGTTTATAGCGGTTACGGCGAATCATTAATTGATTACAACTTTAACCAGACGCGTGTCGGCGTTGGCGTTATGCTAAACGATCTGTTCTAAGGCATTGCAGTTTCACTCGCAGGCGCTGAAAATAGCGCCTGTTTTTATTTCAGGTAAATGGGGTAGATGTGGCGCAGGCGGAAGTAATGAATCAGGCATCGCTGGCGAAACAGGTCTTGCAGGAAACCTTCGGCTATCAGCAATTCCGCCCCGGTCAGCAAACAATCATTGATACCGTGCTGGAAGGCCGCGACTGTCTGGTCGTGATGCCCACCGGCGGCGGCAAATCCCTGTGCTATCAGATCCCGGCGCTGGTGCTGGAAGGGCTGACCATTGTCGTGTCTCCTCTGATCTCGCTGATGAAAGACCAGGTGGATCAACTGCTGGCGAACGGCGTGGCCGCCGCCTGTCTGAACTCGACACAAACCCGCGAGCAGCAGCAAGAGGTGATGGCAGGCTGTCGCAACGGTCAAATCCGCTTGCTGTACATCGCCCCTGAACGCCTGATGCTGGATAACTTCCTTGAGCATCTTGCTCACTGGAACCCGGCGCTGGTCGCCGTCGATGAAGCGCACTGTATTTCCCAGTGGGGCCACGATTTCCGCCCGGAATACGCCGCCCTGGGGCAGCTGCGTGCGCGCTTCCCGGCGCTGCCGTTTATGGCGCTGACCGCCACGGCTGACGACACCACCCGCCATGATATTGTGCACCTGCTGGGTCTTAAGGATCCGCTGATCCAGGTCAGCAGCTTCGACCGCCCGAACATCCGCTATATGCTGATGGAAAAGTTCAAGCCCCTCGATCAGCTGCTGCGTTATGTGCAGGATCAGAAAGGCAAATCCGGCATTATCTACTGTAACAGCCGCGCCAAAGTGGAAGACACTGCCGCCCGTCTGCAAAGCCGGGGTTTCAGCGCCGGAGCCTATCATGCCGGGCTGGAAAACAGCGTTCGCGCCGAGGTCCAGGAGAAGTTCCAGCGCGACGATCTGCAAATCGTGGTGGCGACGGTAGCCTTCGGCATGGGCATCAACAAGCCGAACGTGCGCTTTGTGGTGCATTTCGACATTCCGCGCAATATCGAATCCTACTATCAGGAAACCGGTCGCGCCGGGCGTGACGGCCTGCCCGCTGAAGCCATGCTGTTTTACGATCCGGCCGATATGGGCTGGCTGCGTAAATGTCTGGAAGAGAAACCGCCCGGCCAGTTGCAGGATATCGAACGCCACAAGCTGAACGCCATGGGGGCGTTCGCGGAAGCACAAACCTGCCGCCGCCTGGTGCTGCTTAACTATTTTGGTGAAGGTCGTCAGGAGCCGTGCGGCAACTGCGATATTTGCCTCGATCCGCCGCGCCGGTACGACGGGCTGATGGATGCGCAAAAGGCGCTGTCGGCAATTTACCGCGTCGGCCAGCGCTTCGGTATGGGCTATGTCGTGGAAGTGCTGCGCGGCGCGAATAATCAGCGTATCCGCGAACTGGGTCATGACAAACTTAAAATCTACGGCGAAGGGCGCGACCATACGACCGAGCACTGGGTCAGCGTGATCCGCCAGCTGATCCATCTTGGCGTGGTGACGCAAAATATCGCCCAGCATTCAGCGTTACAGCTTACCGAGGCCGCGCGTCCGTTCCTGCGGGCGGAAGTCCCGCTGCAGCTCGCCGTACCGCGCGTGGTGGCCATTAAAGCGCGTAATAACCCGAAAGTCTTCGGCGGCAACTATGACCGCAAGCTGTTCGCCAAACTGCGCAAACTGCGTAAGGCCATTGCCGATGAAGAGAATATCCCGCCGTATGTAGTGTTTAACGATGCAACGCTGATTGAGATGGCGGAGCAGACGCCGATCACCGCCAGCGAAATGCTGAGCGTTAACGGCGTGGGGATGCGTAAGCTCGAACGTTTTGGCAAAGAGTTTATGGCGCTGATCCGTTCGCATGTCGATGGCGACGATGACGAGTAGTCAAGCACGTAAAAAAGTGTCAGGATGAGATCCTGATCATTTATTTCCCCGCGAGCGAGTTATGTTAATGCTGTTTTTGACCGTGGCGCTGGTGCATATCGTTGCACTGATGAGCCCGGGACCGGATTTCTTTTTTGTTTCACAGACTGCCGTTAGCCGTTCACGTAAAGAAGCCATGATGGGCGTGCTGGGCATCACCACGGGCGTGATGGTCTGGGCGGGCGTGGCGCTGCTTGGCCTGCACCTGATCCTCGAAAAAATGGCGTGGCTGCATAACATTATTATGGTCGGCGGCGGGCTGTATCTGTGCTGGATGGGTTACCAGTTGTTGCGCGGGGCGCTGAAAAAGCAGGACAGCAGCGCACCGACGCCGCAGGTGGAACTGGCGACCAGCGGACGTAGTTTCCTGAAAGGTCTGCTGACTAATCTGGCGAATCCCAAGGCGATTATTTACTTCGGTTCGGTGTTCTCGCTGTTTGTCGGCGATAACGTCGGCTCCGCGGAACGCTGGGGCATTTTCGTACTGATCTCGCTGGAAACCTTCGCCTGGTTCACCGTCGTGGCGAGCCTGTTCGCGCTGCCGTCGATGCGTCGCGGTTATCAGCGGATGGCGAAATGGATCGATGGCGTTGCCGGCGCGCTGTTCGCGGGCTTCGGCATTCATCTGATTATTTCCCGCTAACTTTTCCCCACCCGGCATAAAAGACGGGTGGGTGATTTTTAGTGGCAAAGGTGCTGCAACTCGTCCTGCGTCAGGCCGGTCATATCCATAATCGCGTCTTTGTCGAAGCCCTTTTGCAGCATCTGTCGCGCAATCTCCTGTCGAGCAGCGCGTTGTCCTTCGAGGATCCCTTGTTGTAGTCCTTGCTGTATCCCTTGCTGTAGTCCTTCCCGAATTCCTTCCTGTATTCCCTCTTGTATCCCTTGCAGGAGTCCTTCTGTCCGCCCCATCAATTTTAACTGTTCAGCGATTGTCATCAGCTTGTCTCCTTGTTGTGGCACGCGGCGCGCCAGTTCATACAATAACGTTTTCACGTCATGCGTTTCTCCTGCCTGAATCATATATTTTATCAGTACCGCAATTTGTTGTCCGCTCATGTGCTTTTCCCGCAGCAGGTTGGCGAGTCTGTCTAGCAGCAGGGCTATATCACGCTGGCGGATATGCTTCTGGATCAGGGTCAGCGCCGCCATGCTGCGATGTTGCATGATTTCCTCATCGGGGATCACCGTAATGTCCACCAGCGGGAATGGGCTACTGTAGAGCTGCCGGGCCAGCTGCGGCTGTTGAAAGTCGTCCAGCCAGTTCAGGCTCCAGGGCCAGGGGCTGCGTCGCCCCTGATAGAAAAGCACCGGGATCACCAGTGGCAGAGTGGAATGCCCGGCCTCCAGGTGGCGCTGCATGGCGGCCACCGCGTAGCGCATCAACCGGAATGCCATATGTTTATCGGGCGAGCTTTGGTGCTCGATAAGCACATAGATATAGCCATCACCACTGGTCGTCTTTAGCGAATAAAGAATATCGCTGTAGTAGGGATGCAAATCGTCTTCGACAAAACTGCCGGATTCCAGGCGCAGCGTATCCAGATCGCAGAGCGTTCTCAGGTCTGGCGGCAGGTGAATGTCAATAAAATCCCGCGCGGTTTCCACGCGGGAGAGGAAGGTTTTGAATACCGAATCATGGGGTGTCGCAGCTTGCGCCATGTTATGCCGTCCGTGGTGACTTCAATGGCGGCATTCTGGCACTGCGACAAAACAAAATTTGCGAGCCGCTTTCCCGATTTACTTACGCATGACGGGTGGAGGCCAGCAGCGCGCCCACCAGCACAAACAGCGATCCAAAGATCCGGTTGAGCGCTTTCATCTGGCGCGGGCCTTTGATCCATGACGCAATCCGCGTCGCCAGCGTGGCGTATCCAATCATCACAATAATATCCACCACGATGGTGGTGGTGCCGAGCACCACGTACTGCATGATTTGCGGCTGATGCGGCACGATAAACTGCGGGAAGAGCGCGGCAAGAAACACAATGCTTTTGGGGTTGGTAAGGTTCACAAACACCGCCCGGCGGAACAGATGCCCACGCGACTGGGTGCTCGCCAGCGTATTGAGATCCAGTGCCCCCGCCGCGCGCCACTGCTGAATACCCAGCCATACCAGATAGGCCGCGCCCGCCCACTTCAGCACTTCAAAGGCCATTACAGAACGGGAGAACAGCGTACCCAGACCAATACCCACCAGCACGATATGAATGGCAAGTCCGGTCTGCAGACCGCTGATGGAGGCCGCCGCGCCGCGATAGCCGTGCGTCATGGCGGTAGTCATGGTGTTGATCGCCCCGGAGCCCGGCGACAGGCTGAGGATAATTGACGTGATGAGGTAAGCGAACCACCATTCGAAGGTCATGTGAAACTCCCTGGATGACATTTTTTATGCCACAATACCTTGGTGTTTGGGTACGGTGTAGCGCGGCCTGAAAAAACGATAATACACGGCAGTCGGGGGTTCAGACCCAATGTTTCGGCAGAAAATGGACTGGGAAACAAGAGAAAACGCGTATGCGGCCTTCACTCACGGACCGCTGACCGATTTCTGGCGTCAGCGCGAGGAAGCCGAAATCATCGGCGTCGATAATATCCCGATCCGCTTTGTGCGCTTTCGCGCGCTCGGCCACGATCGGGTGATTGTCGTCTGCCCCGGACGCATCGAAAGCTACGTGAAGTATGCCGAAGTGGCGTACGATCTGTTTCATCTCGGTTTTGA
The DNA here is from genome assembly GCF_001888805.2 of Enterobacter sp. SA187. Lineage (NCBI taxonomy): Bacteria > Pseudomonadati > Pseudomonadota > Gammaproteobacteria > Enterobacterales > Enterobacteriaceae > Enterobacter > Enterobacter sp. SA187. Next base: position 945,617 of record NZ_CP019113.1, on the reverse strand, counting down.
CGTATTGATCATCGATCACCGCGGGCAGGGGCGCTCCGGGCGTCTGCTTTCCGACAGCCATCGCGGTCACGTCGATAATTTTGATGATTACGTCGACGATCTGGCGGCTTTCTGGGCGCAGGAAGTGACGCCAGGCCCGTGGCGCAAACGCTACATTCTGGGGCATTCCATGGGCGGCGCGATCTCCACGCTGTTTCTGCAACGCACGCCGCAGGCCTGTGATGCCATCGCCCTGACCGCGCCGATGTTTGGCATTGTTATCCGTCTGCCGGACTGGATGGTGCGACACATTCTTGACTGGGCCGAAGGCAACCCGCGTATGCGCGAAAGCTACGCCATCGGCACCGGACGCTGGCAGCCGCTGCCCTACAGCCTCAACGTGCTGACCCACAGCCGGGAACGCTACCGGCGCAACTTGCGCTTTTATGCTGACGATCCGCAGCTGCGCGTCGGCGGGCCAACGAATCACTGGGTACGGGAAGGAATACGCGCGGGCGAGATGGTGCTGGAAGGCGCCGCCAACGACGCCACGCCCATGCTGCTTATCCAGGCAGAAGAAGAGCGGGTAGTGGATAACCGCATGCACGATCGTTATTGTGAAATTCGCGCCGCAGCGGGCCATCCCTGTGAAGGAGGCAAACCGCTGGTCATTAATGGCGCTTACCATGAGATCCTTTTTGAAAAGGACGCTATGCGCTCAGTCGCGCTTAACGCCATCGTCGATTTTTTCGACAGGCATAACTCACCCGGCGGGTCTCCCGCTTTGTCCAGAGGTTGAATTTTCTTATGTATCAGGTTGTTGCGTCTGATTTAGATGGCACGCTGCTCTCGCCCGACCATACCCTTTCCCCTTATGCGAAAGAGACGTTAAAGCTGCTGACCGCGCGGGGCGTTAACTTTGTCTTCGCCACTGGCCGTCACCACGTCGACGTGGGCCAGATCCGCGATAATCTCGGCATCAAAGCCTATATGATCACCTCCAACGGTGCGCGTGTGCATGATACCGATGGCAATCTGGTCTTCACTCATAACCTGGATCGCGATATTGCCAGCGACCTGTTTGGCGTGGTGCATGCGAACCCGGATATTCTCACCAACGTCTACCGTGACGACGAATGGTTTATTAACCGTCATCGTCCCGATGAAATGCGCTTTTTCAAAGAGGCGGTTTTCAGCTATTCCCTCTTTGAGCCAGGCCTGCTGGACGCCGACAACGTCAGCAAAATTTTCTTCAGCTGCGAAAGCCATGAAAAGCTGCTGCCGCTGGAGCAGGCGATCAACGCCCGCTGGGGCGATCGCGTTAACGTGAGTTTTTCCACGCTCACCTGTCTGGAAGTGATGGCGGGCGGCGTCTCGAAAGGCCACGCGCTGGAAGCGGTATCCAAAGCGATGGGCTATGGCTTAGCGGATTGCATCGCCTTTGGCGACGGCATGAACGACGCGGAAATGCTCTCGATGGCCGGTAAAGGCTGCATTATGGCTAACGCCCACCAGCGGCTGAAAGATCTGCATCCGGAGCTGGAAGTGATCGGCACCAACGCCGACAACGCTGTGCCCAATTACCTGCGCAAGTTGTTTCTCGATTGATTAAATAGCAATCAGTTGTCAACCATGAAGTCCGCTACAATGAATGCTCATTAATCAAAGAGACATTCATTGTGGCGTTACTGATCATCACCACCGTTCTGTGGGCGTTTTCCTTCAGCCTGTTTGGCGAATACCTTGCCGGTCACGTTGACAGCTATTTCGCCGTGCTGGTGCGCGTCGGCCTCGCGGCGCTGGTCTTTTTACCTTTTCTGCGCACCCGCGGGCACGATCTGAAAACCATTGCGCTCTATATGCTGGTGGGCGCCATGCAGCTCGGCATCATGTATATGCTGAGCTTCCATGCTTATCTGTACCTGACGGTTTCGGAACTGCTGCTGTTCACCGTGCTCACGCCGCTGTACATCACCCTGATTTATGATCTGATGAGCAAGCGCCGCCTGCGCTGGGGCTATGCATTTAGCGCCCTGCTGGCGGTGATTGGCGCAGGGATCATCCGTTACGATCAGGTCACCGATCACTTCTGGATGGGCCTGCTGCTGGTGCAGCTGTCAAACATCAGCTTTGCGCTGGGAATGGTGGGCTATAAACGCCTGATGGAAACCCGTCCAATGCCGCAGCATAACGCCTTTGCCTGGTTCTATATGGGCGCGTTCGTGGTGGCGGCGATCGCCTGGTTTATGATGGGCAACGCGCAGAAATTACCGGAAACCACGCTGCAATGGGGCATTCTGGTGTTTCTTGGCGTGGCAGCCTCCGGCATTGGCTACTTCATGTGGAACTATGGCGCCACACAGGTGGATGCGGGCACGCTGGGCATCATGAACAATATGCATGTGCCCGCCGGTCTGCTGGTTAACCTGGCGATCTGGCATCAGCAGCCGCACTGGCCCAGCTTTATTATTGGTGGGTCGGTGATAGTGGCTTCGCTGTGGGTGCATCGCCGGTGGGTCGCTCCGCGCTCCGCACAAAAGGAAGATGATCGCAGGCATGGTTCCGCGCTGAGCGAATAAAGGCTTCCGTTACCGGCTGACGCTGCTCGCCATCGCGCACGGCGGCGTACAGCCGGCTCCACAATCCCTCGCCCAGGGTTTTGGTCACGATCAGGCCCTGGCGCTCAAAACTCTCCACCACCCAGTGCGGCAGCGCCGCGATGCCCATTTTTGCCGCCACCATCTGGATCAGCAGCAGCGTGTTATCGACGCTTTTCAGCGCCGGGGTGATGCCTGCCGGTTGCAGGAAATGCCGCCAGATATCCAGCCGGCTGCGCTGCACCGGATAAATCAGCAGCGTTTCGCAGGCTAAATCTTCCGGCGTAATACGCGCTTTTGCCGCCAGCGGATGATCCGGGGCCAGCACCAGCCGCACTTCAAAATCAAACATCGGTGAATAGTGCAGACCGCTGCGCGGCAGAATATCGGAGGTCAGCACCACGTCCAGTTCCCCCTGTTGCAGCGCGGGCTGGGGATCGAAGGTCACGCCGGATTTGAAATCCATCTCCACCTGCGGCCATTTCGCGCGGAAATTTTCCAGCGCCGGGGTCAGCCACTGAATGCAGCTGTGGCATTCAATGGCAATGCGCAGCGTCGTTTGCTGCGGCTCGTTGCAGTCCTGAAGCGCCCGGCTGATTTGCGGCAGTACCTGATTCGCCAGCTGTAACAGGATCTCGCCCTGCGGCGTAAAGCGCAGCGGCTGACTCTTACGCACAAATAACCGAAAGCCAAGGCGCTGCTCCAGATCGCTGAACTGGTGGGAGAGGGCGGATTGCGTCTGATGCAGCGTGGCTGCCGCCGCCGCCAGCGATCCGCTATTCCGTAACGCCTGTAGCGTTTTCAGATGTTTAATCTCGATCATGAAAGTCCTTCACTCCGGCATGAACAATTTGCGCTTGAGGAATATACAGTAACTGCCAATTATAGATGTGTAAACATCTGGACGGCTAAAAATCCAATGTCTTTTAAATTTATGGTGCGTTGGCTGCGTTCACTCACCCCGGTCACTTACTGATGTAAGCTCCCGGGGATGAGCAAACTTGCCGCCTTCCCTAAATTCAAAATCCACAGGATTTATAATTCATTAGAGGAAGAAATTATGACAATTCGCAACCACACCCTCGGTTTCCCTCGCGTTGGCCTGCGTCGCGAGCTGAAAAAAGCGCAAGAAAGCTACTGGGCGGGTAACACCAGCCGTGAAGAATTACTGGCGGTGGGGCGCGAACTGCGCGCCCGTCACTGGGATCAACAAAAACAGGCGGGTATCGATCTGCTGCCGGTGGGCGATTTCGCCTGGTACGACCATGTTCTGACCACCAGCCTGCTGCTCGGCAACGTGCCGGCTCGTCATCAGAACAACGATGGATCCGTCGACATCGACACCCTGTTCCGCATTGGCCGTGGCCGTGCGCCGACCGGCGAACCGGCTGCGGCCGCAGAAATGACCAAATGGTTTAACACCAACTATCACTACATGGTGCCGGAATTCACCAAAGGCCAGCAGTTCAAACTCACCTGGACGCAGCTGCTGGAAGAGGTGGATGAAGCGCTGGCATTGGGCCATAACGTCAAACCTGTGCTGCTGGGGCCGGTGACGTACCTGTGGCTCGGCAAAGTGAAAGGCGAGCAGTTTGATCGTCTGAGCCTGCTGGACGATATTCTGCCGGTCTATCAGCAGGTGCTGGGCGAGCTGGCGAAACGCGGCGTTGAGTGGGTGCAGATTGACGAACCGGCGCTGGTGCTGGAGCTGCCGCAGGCGTGGCTGGACGCCTTTAAACCGGCCTACGATGCGCTCACCGGACAGGTCAAACTGCTGCTGACCACCTATTTTGAAGGCGTGACGCCTAACCTCGACACCATCACCGCGCTGCCTGTGCAGGGGCTGCATGTGGATCTGGTACACGGCAAGGATGACGTCAATGAACTGCATCGCCGTCTGCCGTCCGACTGGCTGCTGTCCGCCGGTTTAATTAATGGCCGTAACGTCTGGCGTGCCGATCTGACAGAGAAATACGCGCAGATCCAGCCGATTGTCGGTAAACGCGATCTGTGGGTGGCGTCGTCCTGCTCGCTGCTGCACAGCCCGATCGATCTCTCGGTGGAAACCCGCCTTGATGCGGAAGTTAAAAGCTGGTTCGCCTTTGCGCTGCAAAAATGTGAAGAACTGGCGCTGCTGCGCGATGCGCTGAACAGCGGCGATACGGTAAAACTGACAGAATGGAGCGCCCCGATCCAGGCGCGTCGCAGTTCAGCGCGGGTACATAACCCCGCCGTGGAGCAGCGTCTGGCGGCCATCACCCCGCAGGACAGCCAGCGCCAGAGTGCTTATGCAGAACGCGCAAAAGCCCAGCGTGAACGCTTCAACCTGCCGGCGTGGCCGACAACGACCATCGGCTCCTTCCCGCAGACCACCGAGATCCGCGGCCTGCGTCTGGATTTCAAACAGGGACGTTTGGACGCGGGCAATTACCGCACCGGCATCGCCGGACATATCAAACAGGCGATTGCCGAACAGGAACGCTTAGGGCTGGATGTGCTGGTGCACGGCGAAGCCGAGCGTAACGACATGGTGGAATACTTTGGCGAACACCTCGACGGCTTCGTATTCACGCAAAACGGCTGGGTGCAGAGCTATGGCTCCCGCTGCGTAAAACCGCCAGTGGTGATTGGCGACGTCAGCCGCCCGGAAGCCATCACCGTGGAGTGGGCGAAGTACGCCCAGTCGCTGACTGACAAACCGGTAAAAGGCATGCTGACCGGCCCGGTGACCATTCTCTGCTGGTCCTTCCCGCGTGAAGACGTCAGCCGTGAAACTATCGCTAAACAGATCGCCCTGGCGCTGCGTGATGAAGTGGCGGATCTGGAAGCGGCGGGCATTGGCATCATTCAGATTGACGAACCGGCCCTGCGCGAAGGTTTACCGCTGCGCCGCAGCGACTGGGCTGACTACCTGGCATGGGGCGTCGAAGCCTTCCGGATTAACGCCGCCGTGGTACGCGATGACACACAGATCCACACCCACATGTGTTACTGCGAGTTTAACGACATCATGGATTCCATTGCCGCGCTGGACGCCGACGTGATCACCATCGAAACCTCGCGTTCTGACATGGAGCTGCTGGAGTCCTTTGAAGAGTTCGAGTACCCGAACGAAATCGGGCCGGGCGTGTATGACATTCACTCGCCGAACGTGCCGAGCGTGGAGTGGATCGAAGCGCTGCTGAAAAAGGCGGCGCAGCGTGTACCGGCGGAGCGTTTATGGGTGAACCCGGACTGCGGCCTGAAAACCCGCGGCTGGCCGGAGACCCGCAGCGCACTGGCGAACATGGTGAAAGCAGCGCAGAACCTGCGCACGGCGTGAGTATATTCCCCTCTCCTGAACAGGAGAGGGGCAAATTTATTACAGCGACTGATCTTTCGTTTCGTGCGTAAGGATCAGCGCGATTAACGTCAGACCGGCCATCGCGGCCAGATAGATGCCGACATAGAACAGGCCATAATTGGCGGTCAGCCAGGCGGCGATATACGGGGCCACAGACGCGCCGAGAATTGACGACACGTTATAGGAGAACGACGCGCCGGTATAACGTACTTCCGTCGGGAACAGCTCCGGCAGCAGCGCGCCCATCGGGCCAAAGGTCAGGCCCATCAGACTCAGACCCAGCAGCAGATACACCATTACCAGCGCCTGGCTTCCGGAACCCAGCAGCGGCGGGAAGGCAAACAGCGCAAAAATAATGATCATCGAGGTAATGGCAATCATTGATTTACGGCGACCATAAGCATCAGCCAGCAGACCGGCTACCGGCACCATTACGCCAAAACCAATTACCGCCAGCATCAGCATCCACAGCACTTCATTACGCGGCATCCCCAGTCCCACAGGCGCAGGCGTGGTGCTGTAGGTCATTGAGTAAACCGTCATGATGTAAAACAGCGTATAGGTCGCCAGCATGATGAAGGTGCCGAGAATGGTGACGCGCAGATGTTTCGTCAGCAGCGTACCCAGCGGGATCTTCACCTGTTTTTTCGCCGCGGCGACTTTAGCAAACACCGGCGACTCATGCAGCGACACGCGCACGTACAGACCGATGAGCACCAGCACGGCAGAGAAAATGAAGGGTACGCGCCAGCCCCAGCTCATGAACTGCTCGTCGGTCAGCAGCCAGGAGAGCAGCAGGAAGGTGCCGTTGGCAAAGAAGAAGCCAATGGGCGCGCCGAGCTGCGGGAAGGAGCCGTACAGGGCGCGTTTACGCGGCGGCGCATTTTCTGTCGCCAGCAACGCCGCGCCACCCCACTCACCGCCAAGGCCCAGGCCCTGACCAAAACGCGCCAGCGCCAGCAGCAGCGGGGCGAAAATGCCGATGGTTTCATAGCCCGGCAGCAGGCCGATCAGCACCGTGGAAATCCCCATCGTCAGCAGTGACGCCACCAGCGTGGTTTTACGTCCCACGCGATCGCCAAAGTGACCAAATACCGCCGAGCCAATCGGACGGGCGATAAAGGCGATGGCGAAAGTGGCCAGCGACTGTAGCGTGGCCGCTGTCGGATCGCCCTGCGGGAAGAAGATATGTGGAAAGACGATAACCGCCGCGGTGGCATAAATATAAAAATCGAAAAACTCGATGGCGGTGCCAATCAGGGAGGCAACAACGACCTTATTGCGTGAGTTTACCGGCGGGCTTTCCTGCTCATTGTCGAGGGTTGTGGCTGTAGCTTGCATAGATATTTCTTATTTTATGGCGAACGGACGGCCATATTACGCACAGCAAAAGCGACATTTCAATCCGTTACAAAGCAGCGAGGCGGCGATTAATTGCGCAAAAAGTGAATAATTTTCATGCCTGAGATTTGGCATCCATGAAATGCTTCACACTTTTTTAATATCAGAATATAAAACTGGTTTTCGGTTAAATAAAAGTTACGGACTGGATAATAATGCTGAAATGATGAATCGGGCTGAAATTTTGCGTTTTTATTCAGCCCGATAATAGGTTTAGCGGTGTTTTCTTCCCGGCATTCGCGGGTCGTCTTTGTATTCTGCGGTGGCGATCCAGGCGGCGCAGAACAGCGTCAGACGGGCGAAGAAGTAGAAGAACGCCATGATACCGAGCACCGAACCAAAGGCCGCGCCGGACGGCGACTGCACCAGTGAAGGCAGGGTATAGGTCATGATAATTTTAATCACTTCAAAGCCAATGGCGGCAATAAGCGTCCCGCGCATCAGCGCCCGCTTACGCGGTCTGTGGCGCGGCAGTCGCCAGAAGATCCAGAAGAACAGCAGATAGTTGGCGCAGATGGAAATCGCCAGACCAATCAGCCGCCAGGCCGGTTTCAGCCACTCGATAGAATCCAGATAGAGCGCCGAAATGATCATCTCCTGCGCTGCGCCGGAAATGGACGTGATGGAAAGCGTAATGATCAGCGCCACCAGCAGGCCAATCAGCGAGACAAAATCGCGCAGATATTTCACCCAGAACTTTTCATCGTCCTGGGCGTTACGCTCCCAGACGTCACGCGACTGGGCGCGGATCGCTTCGCGCAGGTTGCCCATCCAGTTAACACCGGAGTAGAGCGCCACCCCCAACCCCACCAGGCCTACCGTTGTACGCTGTTGCACGGCAATGTTGATGGTATTTTTCAGCGTGGAAGCCAGCGTCGGATCGCTGACGTTGGTGAGGATCTTATTAAAAATATCCTGCAGCAGCGTCGGGTTCGACACCAGCACAAAGCCCGCTGCCGCGAAGGAGACCATCAGAATGGGGATCATCGACAGGAACGAAAAGTAGGTGATAGCAGCACCAAACTGATTGCCCATGCGGTCATTAAAGCGTTCGGTGGCGCGGATCAGGTGCGCCACCATCGGGCGTCGCTGGATCTTTTCCGCGGTCTCCTTCACCGTTTCGATGGCACCGCCGCCCTCACCTTTTTTTTCAGGCTCCGGTTCCGGCTTATCCGTGGTGTCCATTTTTTTTACCGGCTCGTAGTCCAGGTCCTGAGTCGGTCGTTTCTCGCTATTTTCCGCTGTCATCAGAGCTGTGTTCCTTCGTTGTTAGCGTGATGTAACAGAAATTATAGACGGTCATTGGTCAACGTAAGCTTTCATCACGTCAGTCAGCCATTCCATGAACAGATGCACCCGGCGCGACAGGTTGCGGCGATGCGGATAAATCAGCGATACCGGCATCGGCTGCGCGCGATACTGCGGCAGGATTTCCACCAGTTTGCGGCTGCGCAGCGCCTCCCGCACGCCAATGCGCGGCACCTGAATAATCCCCAGCCCCGCCAGGCAGGCGGCATGATAGGTTTCGGTACTGTTGACCGTCAGGATGCCGCCGGTTTTGATCCACTGCGTGGCATTGTCGCGATATACCTCAAAGCCCTGCGGGCGCGTACCGAGGTTAACCGCATAGTGCACCACCGCATGGCCGCTCAGATCCTCCAGGGTTTCCGGGTAGCCAAATCGCGCGAGGTAATCGGGGCTGGCGCAGTTGATCACCGACAGCTTGCCCAGCGGACGGGCAATCAACCCCGAATCTTTCAGCGTGCCGACGCGCACCACGCAGTCGAAGCCTTCGCGGATCACATCCACCAGCCGGTCGCTGCTGCTCAGTTCAATTTCAAGGCCGGGATACTGCTGTACAAAGGTGGACAGGCGCGGAATGACCAGGTTTTTTGCCACTGCGACCGGCATATCCACGCGCAGTCGTCCGCTGAGGGTGGAAGGATCGTGCAAAAATAAACCATCGAGCTCATCGAGGTTAATAAGTAAATCCTTAGCCCGTTCGTAATAGACCATGCCGTCCTGGGTGAGCTGTACCCGCCGGGTGGTACGATGCAGCAACTGCGTGCCCAGATGGTTCTCCAGCGCCTGTATCTGGCGGGAGACGCTGCCTTTCGGCAGACCCAGCGACTCCGCCGCACGGGTAAAACTTTCCAGTTCGGCCACCCGAATGAACAGCTGCATTGCGTAAACTTTATCCATCGCCGCGCCCTATTGTTGTTGTAAATGAAACAGTGAAGCGTACCGGGACATCTTTATTGATTTTCTATCACCTAATAAGCTGCTTCTCAATCACCACACCCCCTGAAATGAGGTTTCTTATGACACAACCTATCGCAATAGTGACCGGCGGCAGCCGTGGCCTCGGTAAAAACGCTGCGCTGAAGCTGGCGGCAAAGGGAACAGATTTGATCCTGACGTATCACAGCAATGCGCAAGCAGCCGCGGCAGTGGTCGGGGAAATTGAGCGCGCGGGCGCGAAGGCCGTGGCCTTGCAGCTGGATGTCAGTGATGTCAGCCAGTTCGCCGGATTTGCTGAACAGGTGCGGCAACTGCTAAAAGACGTCTGGCAACGTGACAACTTCGACTATTTATTAAACAACGCCGGCGTGGGTCTGTACGCCCCTTACGCGGATACCAGCGAAGCGCAGTTTGATGAGATGATGAATATTCATCTGAAAGGGCCGTTTTTCCTGACCCAGCGCCTGCTGCCGCTGATGAAGGACGGCGGCCGCATCCTGAACGTCTCCTCCGGGCTGGCGCGCTTTGCTCTGCCAGGCTCCAGCACTTACGCCGCCATGAAGGGCGCGATGGAAGTGCTGACCCGTTATCAGGCGAAAGAGCTGGGCGCACGCGGTATCACCGCAAACATTATTGCGCCGGGGGCGATTGAAACGGACTTTGGCGGGGGGCGAGTGCGGGATGACGCGCAGATGAACCGGTTTGTCGCCTCGCAAACCGCGCTGGGTCGCGTTGGACTACCGGATGATATTGGCGACGCCATCGCCGCGCTGCTCAGCGACGAACTTCGCTGGATGAACGCGCAGCGTATTGAAGTATCGGGCGGAATGTTTTTGTAAGTGTCAAAACAAACGGGGGCAGCGCCCCCGTTCGGTTATTCTTTTTGCAGACGTGAAACTTTTATCCGCGGCGGGGTTTGCTGCTTGTCCAGCGAACCGGAAATACTGATCAGCTGATCCGGGCTGACTTCTCTTTCTGTAAATACCGCCATGGGAATATAAGCGTCTATCTGGCCGGTTTTATCGCGGAAGGTATAAATATCGTTACCTTTTTTCGCGATCAGGTTACCGCGCAGGGTCACAGAGGCATCGTCGTGCATCTCTGTAACATGGTCGACGGTCATTGAGTGGGCTTCTTCAGCGCCGCGGTAGCCGTCATTGAGCTTGTGCGCCGGTCGCGGCGCTTCATCCGTATTCAGGCCGGGCTTATCGTCGGCAAGCGCCGGAAGGGCAAATAACGCCGCTACCGTGGCGGCTACAATCATTTTTCTCATGCTGACTCCTTAAATTTTGCCTCGCTATCCTGTTAAGCCTGGCATAAGGATCAGCATTATGAAGGGCGAATCGTCTGGATCAGCGGTATTCATGGCGCAGCAAACCGAAAAGCCAGTCATTTTGCCACTGCCCGTTCAGCCAGAACGCTTCGCGCAGTTCACCTTCCAGTATGAACCCCGTTTTATCCAGTAATCCCTTTGATGGCGTATTCCCGGCAGTGACCGTGGCGATAAGCCGACGAATGCCGCCCTGCTGAAAAGCGTAGTCGCACACTGCCCGCAGGGATTCGCCGCCAAAGCCTTTGCCCTGCGCCTGCGGCACAAACAGGAAGCCCACTTCAGCGCAGTCCGCTTCATGGTGCACATAACCGGTAACGCCCAGCGGCTGCCCCGTGGCGCGCTCAAATACCATCAGACAGAGCCAGTGCGCGCTGCCCGGCGTCCATGGCGGCAGGCGGCTCTCGAATGCCGCGTGGATCTCCTCCTGCGGACGCGGGTCAGAGACAAAACGCATGATCTGCGCATCCTCATACAGCGCGAGGAAAAACGGCCAGTCCGTTGACTGGATCTGTCGGCACCAGAGGCGTTCCGTGGTCAGCTCAAGCATATTTCGCTTCCATATCTGTGCAGCCGTCACTGATATTCCTGTATAACTGGTCTATCGTATAAGTGGCTGGAAAAAAAGAAAAAATAAAGAAAAATGCCCACAAAATTAACGTCGGCTGGTTGCACTTAAAGGAAAATAAAGATGCGCAATTCAACGTCTGGCATTCGCGAACAGTTTGAACACTGTATCGGCATCATTCGTCAGGCCTCCACCGAAATTTTATCACTGCTTGATATTGATGTGACCGAGGGCAAAGATCCACGCTGGTTTCTGGAACAGCTGGACGCCGCCCGGGCGAATCTTGGCGGCTGGGCGGCGGTCGCTCACCGGCTGCGGCTGAACGATGCGGAACTGTCGCAGTTCACCCTGTTGTTGCGCCATCTGCAACAGCGGGTGCCGCAGTATGAAAGCGGGCAGGAGGTCAGTGAAAACCAGCTGATCACGGCGCTGCGCTTTATGACCTCCCTTGAACTGCTGCGGGAAAAACAGCCGCAGCTCACCTACAGCACCGAAATCACTGTGCTGGATGAGACGCAGCAACAGCAGCAGGCGCTGGCGCAGTTACGGGCGATTGAGCTGATGATCAAAGCGCTGATCTACGAAGCCTGGCCCGACAGTATCCAGCTCAGTAACCATCTGAAAACGCAGTTCGGCGTCGATCGCGTGCGGCGCTGGCTGAAGCTGGGCGAGCGTAACGACGTGTTAAGCGGCATGTTATTCAGCGAGCTGGCGCTGATGCTGGTGGATAAAAAAGAGTTCACCCAGCGCTACTCGGCACTGTTTAACGATCCGCATACGCTGATGCTGTTTGCCGAGCCGCGCAAAACGCTCCAGGTCTTTCTGGATGACATCCGGCAGATCCGCAATACCCTGATCTCCCAGGATTTGCTCTCCCCGGCGCAGCTGCGTTTACTGGACAGCTACTACCCGCAGATCACCAGTTCCGTGCAGAACGCCTTCAGAGAAGGGCGCACCCGTATCAGCCCGGATCTGTTACTGGCGGCAGACGCGGTTGAGCTGCAATCTTTCTGGGAGCGGGCGCGTAAAAAAGCGCGCGCTACCGGCGGTGATATTTTTGAGGTTCGTGACAGTATTGAACGACCAGGGCAGCGCGCGCCACGCACCCCGGAGCAGCGGGAACAACTGGTATCGGGGGTGCTGTGGGGCGCGGTAGGCGTGATGGTGCTCGGCATCATGGGCAGCGGGCTGTGGTTGTTCAGCGGTGGCGGCAATCCCCCACAAACTGCGCAGGCCGCCCAGACAGAAGTGCAGCAGGAGCAGAGCGAGCCGCTACGCGAAAAACCCTCGTCGCGGGAGAATCTGACCCGTATGGGCATTACCTGGGACGAAAATAATCTGCGTGCGGCCATTAACCGTAACGATTCGCGGGTGGTGCAGCTGTTCTTGCAGGGTGGTATGGACTGGAAGCTGTCGTGGACGGAAGAGGCGATGTCAGCAGGTCACGATGATGTACTGGAACTGCTGCTGCGCTATCGCCTGCAAATGGTGGAACTGAAACCCTGCCGACGCTTTATCAGCACCCTGAGCCATGCCATGGTCACCGGCGAAAAGCTCACCTCAATGCGCAAAGCTTATCTGCGGGCATTCTGTACGACGCCTGCGGTGGTGAAGCGTCAGCAATATGAAATGGATCAGGCGAAGCGCAGAGCTCTCGCAGAGCCGGACGCCCGCACCAAAAAATGGCTGGCGATCCAGACATCGATTTATGAGGTGATTGACTAACCGCTGTATGCCCGGCAGCGCGTCGCTGCCGGGTAGCGATCAGGGTTCGCCGTACAGACCAATCAGACGCCGTACCACGCCGTTCGTCCAGCCAAAGCCGTCCTGCAACGGATATTCACCGCCGCCCCCTTCGCGCGGGGTACCGCCTGCGATGTGGTACTTCTCAATCAGCTTATGGTGACGCTGGTAAAACAGATTTACCGTTTCCAGCCAGCTGTGGGCGATCTCATCTCCGAGCGCATCATTACCGTAGAGTTTAAAGCCCTGGATCGCCATCCATTGCAGCGGAGCCCAGCCGTTCGGTTTGTCCCACTGCTCGCCGGTTTCATATTCAGTCGCCATCACGCCGCCTGGCGTCAGCAGACGTTCACGCACCGCTACGGCCAGCCGGTCGGCCTGTTCATGCGTTGCCATACCGACATAGAGCGGAACAAGACTGGCGGCGGAAAACAGCGCCATTTCGCCGCGTCGCCAGTCGTAATCGCGGTAACAGCCTTTCTCGTCGTCCCACAGATAGCGGTTGACCGCCGCACGGCGATCGCTCGCCCGCTGGCGGAACATCGCTTCGCCTTCCCGGTCGCCTTTCACGCCGGAAATATTGGCAATGGTGCTTTCCAGTTTGAACAGGAAAGCGTTCAAATCGATAGGGATAAATTGTGTGGTGCGGATACTGGCGAGGCGGTTCGCATCGCGCAGCCAGCGGGAAGAATAATCCCAGCCGGACGCCGCGCCCGCGCGCAGATCGCGGTACACTTCGCTGGCCGGACGCCCGGAATGACGGGCAGTTTCCACGTCCTCCAGCCAGGATTCATCGCGCGGCGTATCACGGTCATCCCAGTAACGGTTGAGCAGCGATCCGTCCGGCATACGCACCGCAGAACGGTACGCCTGGTTTGGCACCAGCGATTCCGCGCCGTCCATCCAGAAGCTGTACTCCATCAGCAGATGTTCCAGATAGCGACGCGCGCCGCGCACGCCGTCTTCCTCAAACAGTTCCACCATCAGCGCAAAGACCGGCGGCTGGGAACGGCTGAGGTAGTAAGTCCGGTTACCGTTCGGGATATGACCGTAACGTTCGATCATCCACGCAAAATTGTCCGCCATGCATTTCAGCAGGTCGTTACGCCCACTCTCGGCGAGGCCGAGCATGGTGAAATAGGAGTCCCAGTAATAGGTTTCGCTAAAGCGGCCGCCCGGCACGATATAGGCCTGCGGCAGCGCCAGCAGCGATGACCACGGGATATGATCCTGCGGCTCGCGGGTCAGTATCGGCCAGAGCTGGTCGATGTGTTCTTTCAGCGAGTTTTTGGGATCGGAGACGTATTCGCTGCCGTACTGTTCCGGCAACCAGAAATGCGCCATGACGAACTTTTGCAGATCAAAATCAGGGCGGCGTTTGATACGGCGATAACGGATCAGAATATCAAGGGGATCCATTTTCGGCGCACAGTCGGGAAAAGTTTTGCTGTCGGCAAACAGTCGGGTGGACTGCACGTGTTCAAACAGTTCCAGATAGCGATCGGCAGGCGTCAGCGCATCGGAGGCGGGGTAGCCTTCGATCATTTCCGGTTCCGGTTCCGCCTCAAGCATTTCCGCAAGCTTGAGCTCGTACGGATCGGTGTCAAAGCTGGTTTTTTCTTCGATCACGAATTCAACGGATTCATCTGGTTTGAGTTTCTGGTTGAACATAGTGATGCTGACCTCCGGATGGCGTCGTAAAAAGATACGGGTGTTGCCCGGCTACTTATAAGCGTAGACAGTCTTTTTACCCGTTGAGTTGCATACTGTGCGGTAGATCACATTTCTTCACGCCTCGTCTGGCGCGGGAAAATAATAAATCGCTGTTTGCACTACTGATTTCCCGAATGCACGAACGGCGACTGCCCCCACAATTCAGAGCAATCGCTTTGCAACACGATATGAATGTTTTCCGGCAATTAGCCGATGACATGCCCCACTTTAACAAACAGAACAATCAGCGCCGTCGCCAGCACGACGATCCATGGCGTATAACGAATAAACGGGCGCAAAGGCTTATTTTGTCCTTCCGCCAGACGTCGCAGGGTGGCAGAGAGCATGCCATGCAGACCGGAGAGCACCACCAGCACGACAATTTTAAGGATCAGCCAGAGGGGCAAGCCGCCGCCATGACTGACAATCATCGCCAGCCCGCAGGCCCAGAGGATCAGCATCGCAGGAGACGTCACGCTGCGGCTCCAGCGGCGAACCTGGGCGAGCAGCGAAATATAGTTGCTGGTATTGCCCGCGCCACAGGCCACGACCACCACCGCCATCATCAATAAACCGCCGAGCCAGACCATCCCTGTAATCAGATGAATGACGTTTAACCACTGGTGAGCCATGTTTAATCCTTAGAAAATAAGCGTGCGTGCGGATAAGCGTACTCTCTAAATGGATTAAAGTTGAGTATGTTCTTATAAAAAAAACCGGCACGATGGCCGGTCTTCAGGGGGCGGTGTTAAACGTCCGTTACAGCGTCTGTAAAAAGGCCAGCAGATCGGCATTCAGCTCGTCGGTATGGGTGACGGCAAAACCGTGCGGCGCGTTGTCGTAAACCTTCAGTTTAGCGCCGACGATCATTTCCGCCGCCACTTTACCGGTGCTTTCAAACGGTACCACCTGGTCATTGCTGCCGTGGATCACCAGCGTCGGCACGTCAATTTTCGCCATATCCGGGCGGAAGTCGGTTTCTGAGAAAGCGGTTACGCAGTCAATGGTGCCTTTCAGCGAGGCCAGCAGCGCAATGTTCAGCGTCTGGGTCAGTACGCCTTCGGAGACGGTCTGCCCGGCATTGGTGCCATAGAACGGCGTGGCGAAATCGCTGATGAACTGCGCGCGATCCTTACGCAGCCCCTGACGGATGCCTTCGAAGACAGACATATCGACGCCCGCCGGATAATCCGCGGTTTTACCGAAGATCGGGGTCACTGCGCCCAGCAGCACCAGACCCGCCACGCGCGAGGTGCCGTAGTTGTTGATGTAGCGCGTCACGTCGCCGCCGCCCATGGAGAAGCCCACCAGCGTCACCTGTTGCAGATCCAGATGGGTGATCAGATCGTTAATGTCTGACGCGAAGGTGTCGTAGTTGTAGCCATTCCACGGCTGATCGGAGCGGCCAAAGCCACGACGGTCAAAGGCGATAACCCGGTAGCCGTTCTCGGCGAGGAAATTGAGCTGGCTGTCCCACATATCGCCATCCAGCGGCCAGCCGTGGCTGAACAGTACCGGCTTACCCGTGCCCCAGTCTTTGAAATAGATCTGCGTACCATCCTGCGTCTTAAATGTGCTCATGCTTTACCTCGTTGATTAATATGCATTTAACAAGTCGAGCCTTATTCTGGCGCGATAAGATAACGAACTTCCGGAAGATCGGACCCCTGATGGAATCCTAGCACCCGATTCTGAATTTTCTTGTCGTTCATGGTGTAGCGCTCCCGCTGACGCAAATGCTCCATCCAGGATCCGACGACAAAGGTTTCCACGAAAATACCCGGTTGCAGGATGTCTTCGTAAATCGCCCAGTTCAGCGCGCCGCCGCGTCGCCTGACGCGACGCATATCCTGCATACACACCACAAAATCATGGGCGCTTTGCGGGCTGACCAGGTAGTGATAGCTCACCATGACCGGGCCGCGATCGTGGCGGATCTCAAGCTCCGGCGCGGCTTCGTTAATGGCGCTCAGATCGAGATTCAGATCCGGATCCTGATCCAGCCGCCAGCGCAGCACGGTGGCGCTGGCCAGCAACATGCCCGCCGTCGCCACACAGAGGGAAAACGGAATGCTGAACTGCGAGGCGAGCTGGCCCCAGAGGGCGCTGCCTGCGGTCATCGAACCGAAGAACACCGTCAGGTAGACCGCCAGCGCGCGGGCTTTCACCCATTTGGCGGCGCTGCGTTGCGCCCCCAGATTGAGCGTCGACAGCACGGCAATCCACGCGAAGCCGGTAAAGAATTCAAAGGCGTTCAGCAGCCAGAAGTGGCGGACAAAGGCCAGCGCCAGCATCGTCACGGCAAACATCACGCTCGCCAGCACCATCAATTGGTCCGGGTTGAAGCGTTTGCGCATGCGTGGCAGCAGCAGCGCGCCGCATACCGCGCCCACGCCGATGCAGCCAAGCATAATGCCGTAACCGCCCGGCCCCAGCCCCAGTTCCCGACGCGCCACCAGCGGCAGTAATGCCCAGCCCGCGCTGCCGAAAACAAAGAAGGCGACGGTGCGCACTAATACGTTACGCAGCACCGGCGCGGCATGCACATAGCGCACCCCCGCCCGTACCGCCGGGAAGAAGTGCTCCGGCGGCAGACGCTGCACATTCGGCTGCGCCTTCCACACATACAGTACCCAGAAGACGCCGAGCACCGACAGGGCGTTCAGCAGGAACACCATCCACGGCCCCGCAAAGGAGAGCACCAGGCCGCCGAGCGCCGGGCCGATGGCGCGGCTGATATTGATCCCCAGCGAATTGAGCGCAATGGCCGATCCCAGCTCTTCTTTTTTCACCAGATCCGGCACTATGGCCTGGAACGGCGGCGAGCTCATGGCCGCGCCGGTGCTGAGCAGGAAGGCGGCGATCAGCAGGACGCCCGGCGTGACCATATCCGCCCATGACATAAACGTCAGGCCTGCGGCGGCGATAAACACCCAGATTTGCGAGAACAGCAGGTATTTACGCCGATCGACGATATCCGCCATCACCCCTGAGGGCAGCGCAAAGAGGAACATCGGCAGGCTACTGGCGGCCTGCACCATGGCGACGGAGAGCGGATCGGCGCTCAGCGTCAGCATGGTCCAGTTGATGCCGACATCGTTCATCCATGAGCCGACATTCGACACCACGGTGGCGATCCACAGCATGCGGAACACACGCTGGCGCAGCGGCTGCCACGGGGAAACCGCCGCCGTGACCGGCGGCAGATCCGCTTTAGGCATATCGTGGATGTCATTAACCTGCGCCACGGGACACCTCCGTAATGCCGCCTGACGCCATGCGCCAGCGGCCAGGGCCGGTCAGCGCCAGGGTGCCGAAGATGATCAGCAGCAGCCAGCCGAACTGCCCTTCGGCAATTGACCAGTCGGCATGTACCACCAGCATCGCCACCAGCAGCACGCCAATAATCGGCAGGCAGGCGAGGCGGGTAAACACACCGGCAATGATAAACAGCGGGCAGATCACCTCGGCAATAATCGCCGGGATCAGGCTCATGTACGGCCCCATGCCGAAAGGATCTTCAATACGTGTCAGCTCCTCGCTGAAGTGAAAAATCTTCGGTAAGCCATGGACATACAACAGTAGCAGGCTGCCCGCCAGACGCAGGAACAATAGCCCCATATCAATACGGGGCGGATTAACGTTCAGTGAATTTTTCATGGCATCAGAACGCAAAGCAGCTGCAACCGAGCGCGCCCCAGAAGGCGTTATTTTCGGCAACCGGTACGTTTGAACCCCGCGCAATATCATGGGAGTGACTATGTACGCCGCACGGCCCGCTGCACTGGTGCGGCATCTGCTGCATTCCGACGCGGGTTTGGGCGTTCGGCGGCGCGCTGCGGTAGTGGCCAGGGACGTTCACCACCGGCGACCATTCCGGCAGAACCGGGATAGACGGCGGCGCTTCTGCACTGAAGGATCCGGCGGCATAGACAATATTGCCATCAACAATGGTCAGCACGGATTCAATGCCTTTGATCTCTTCTTCCGGTACGGCGAAATAGTCTTTGCTCAGCACCACCATATCCGCCAGCTGCCCCACTTTGATCTGGCCTTTTTTGCCCTGCTCGCTGGAGAACCAGGCGCTGCCCTGCGTCCAGAGCATCAGCGCCGTTTCACGATCGAGACGGGCGTTAACGTCATACATCTGCATGCCGCCGACGGTACGGCCGGAAACCAGCCAGTAGAGCGCGGTCCACGGGTTATAGCTGGCAACGCGGGTGGCGTCGGTACCCAGACCGACCGGCACGCCGGTTTCCAGCATACGGGCGACCGGCGGGGTGTGGCGGGTGGCTTCGATGCCGTAGCGCTCGGCAAAGTATTCGCCCTGGAACGCCATGCGGTGCTGCACGGCGATGCCGCCGCCCAGTTCTTTAATACGGTCGATATTACGCTGGGTCACGGTTTCCGCGTGGTCAAAGAACCAGTGCAGGCCGTTGAACGGAATGTCGCGGTTCACTTTCTCAAACACGTCCAGCATACGGCTGATGGACTCATCGTAAGTGGCGTGCAGGCGGAACGGCCAGCGATGCTCCACCAGATGGCGCACCACGCGCTCCAGCTCATCTTCCATGCCCGGCGCCAGATCCGGACGCGGCTCGAGGAAATCTTCAAAGTCGGCGGCAGAGAAGACCAGCATTTCACCCGCCCCGTTATGACGGAAATAGTCGCTGCCCTGGCCCGGCGTCAGCATGTCGGTCCATTTTTCGAAGTCTTCCAGCTCATGTCCGGGACGCTGGGTAAAGAGGTTGTAGGCGATACGAATGGTCATCTGCTTCTTCTCATGCAGCTCGGCGATGACTTCGTAATCTTCCGGGTAGTTCTGGAAACCGCCGCCCGCGTCAATGGCGCTGGTCAGGCCGAGGCGATTCAGCTCGCGCATAAACTGGCGGGTGGAGTTCACCTGCTGCTCCAGCGGCAGTTTCGGCCCTTTCGCCAGGGTGGCGTAGAGCATCATGGCGTTCGGACGGGCAATCAGCATCCCGGTCGGGTTGCCGTTGCTGTCGCGCTGGATCTCGCCGCCCGGCGGGTTCGGGGTATCTTTGGTGTAACCCACCACTTTCAGCGCGGCGCGGTTGAGCAGGGCGCGATCGTAAAGGTGCAGCACAAACACCGGTGTGTCCGGCGCGGCCTCGTTGATTTCATCCAGCGTCGGCATACGGCGCTCGGCGAACTGGAATTCGCTCCAGCCGCCCACCACGCGCACCCACTGCGGGTTTGGCGTGCGCAGCGCCTGCTCTTTCAGCATGCGCAGCGCGTCTGCCACCGACGGCACGCCTTCCCAGCGCAGTTCGAGGTTGTAGTTCAGGCCGCCGCGGATCAGGTGCAGGTGCGAATCGTTAAGGCCCGGAATGGCGGTGTGACCTTTCAGGTCGATCACTTTGGTGGCCTCGCAGTGATACTGCATCACCTCATTAAGCGTACCGGCTTCAATAAACTTGCCATCGCGAATGGCGACCGCTTCCGCCAGCGGATTCTCGCGATCGACAGTATGAAACTTACCATTCGTCAGAATGATGTCGGCTTTACCGAGGGTAACCATAGAACCTCCAGAATGAAGATGTCCGTAAAAAAGGTATGTGAACCGTGGACAATAAAATGCCTGAGCAGTAGCGCAGGGGGAGAATGGCGGGATTATGGTCAGGCGGGATAAAAAGCGTCTAGTTATACGAAGGTATAGTTATACGCAGAGACAATAGGCGGGAAATCAAAAGGTTCTTACACTGCGCCCCGACAGAGACACTTAACAATTAACCTCAATGGGCGACATCATGAACAACAGCAAACTTGAATTACTGACCCCGCATAACTGCCAGATGATCTTTATCGACCACCAGCCGCAGATGGCATTTGGTGTGCAGTCCATAGATCGTCAGGTACTGAAGAACAACACCGTGGCGCTGGCAAAAGCGGCGAAAGTGTTCAACATTCCCACCATCATCACCACTGTGGAAACAGAAAGCTTCTCCGGGAACACTTATCCGGAACTGCTGGATGTCTTCCCGGGTCAGGACATCCTTGAGCGTACTTCCATGAACTCCTGGGATGACCAGAAAGTGCGTGACGCGCTGGCGAAAAACGGCAAGAAAAAAGTGGTGGTAGCAGGTCTGTGGACCGAAGTGTGCAACAACAGCTTCTCTCTGTGCGCCATTCTGGAAGGCGATTACGAAATTTATATGGTATCGGATGCCTCTGGCGGTACCTCCAAAGAAGCCCACGACATGGCGATGCAGCGCATGATCCAGGTGGGCGTGATCCCGGTAACCTGGCAGCAAGTGATGCTGGAATGGCAGCGTGACTGGGCGCGTAAAGAGACTTACACCCCGGTGATGGATATTGTGCGTGAGCACTCCGGCGCTTACGGCATGGGCGTGGATTACGCCTACACCATGGTGCACAAAGCGCCGTCACGTCAGGAAAGCGAGCACCGCACCCTGGCGCCGGTACCGGCTCCGGTTCGCTAATCACTGCCGCTGGCCGTCACCGGGTGTGGCGGCCAGCGCCTTTTTACAAGGAGGACCTGTGAGTCCTTTACTAATTTCTCTGGCGGCGGGTCTGCTTATCGGGCTGATTTACGCGCTGCTGAACGTCCGATCCCCCGCGCCGCCCGCGGTGGCGCTGGTGGGCTTGCTGGGGATGATCCTCGGCGGTCAACTGGCCGCGCCCTTTATGCATCCTGAGCCTGTCGCCCGTACTTCCGATGCAAAACCTGCCGCTTCTTCCCACTCCTCCTCCGTAACGTCCAGCGCTAAACAGGCGGGTTAACCATGCTGAAAACCTATATTGTTTCTCTGTTAATGGGTATTCTCGCCGGGGTGATTTATACCCTGATCGAAGTGAATTCGCCCGCCCCGCCAGTGATCGCACTGCTTGGGCTGTTTGGCATGCTGGTTGGCGAGCAGGTCATTCCGTTATGCAAAAGATTAATCAGCCGCCAGCCGGTGACTCTGGCCTGGTTCCGTCATGAGTGCGTCCCTAAAATAAGTGGTACGCCACCGCCTTCGGGTGAGAAACGCCCTTAGAAAGGCCTCTCAACCTGTTGTGAGCCTGTCTAAGGATATCAGCATGAAGCTGTCGAAGTGCATTGTAGTCGTTGATGATGAACGTTCCGTTCGCACGGGGCTGAGTAATTTACTTGAGTCTGATGGCTACAGTACGCAGGTATTTGAGTCGGCAGAAGCGCTGTTAAATGATGACGCCGCCATCCGGGATGCGGCGTTGTTTATTATTGATGTTGAACTGAAAGGCATGTCCGGCTTTGAACTCTTCAAAGCGCTGGGCGAACGGCTGGAAAAACCGCCGGGCATTATTATCTCCGGTAACGGCGATGACAATATGATGTGGTGCGCGATGACCCTCGGGGCGATTGCGTTTTTACCCAAGCCGATCAACATTGATACACTTTTTGAACATATTCATCAGACGTTTTCTCACCATGAGGAGGGCGAATGAGCAGTATGCTTCTGCTTTACCAGGCGGCCGAAATCGACAGTTTCCTGGTGTCAGATGAAATGACCCTTACTCCGCTCGCCCTGGAAGGGAACGTTGAATGGCTGGTGTGTCGCGATAACGCGACGGGCGAGGCCTTTACGCTGGCGATGCCCGCCTGCGAGGAAGCGGGTTATCAGATCACCCGCCGCCTGAAAAACGAATATGCCCTGCGCGACACCTTGTCTGAACGCTGGGCGCTGAAACCGCTCGGCTATACCCAGTTTCAGGGACGTTACGCGCTGATGTATCCGGCGTTCAGCTGGCGCACCCTTTCCGACACCCTCTGTCTGCCCACCGGTTCGCTGGTTGATTTCCTTCGGCAGGCGATCCTGCTGACGTCCACCCTCAGCCAGATGCATCAAAGTGGTCTGGTGCACGGCGACATCAAACCCGCCAATTTCTTCATTATGGATGAGGAGCGTTATCTGCTCGGCGGTTTTGGTCTGACTACCGACGCCCAGGCGCAGCAGTCCCGGCTGCCGGTGACAGGCGGCACCCTGGCCTATATGTCGCCGGAGCATACCTCACGCACCGCCGATCCGGTGAGCAGCCTGAGTGACTTATACAGCCTCGGCATCGTACTTTATGAACTGCTGACCGGGCGTTTACCCTACGGCAATCTCGACGGCGGCCAGGCGGAGTGGGTGCATCATCACATCGCCTCCGAACCCCTGCCGCCGCACCGGTTGCGCAAGGACGTGCCCGTGGTGCTGTCGGCCATCATTATGCGTTTGTTAGCCAAGTCTCCGGACACCCGTTATCAGACGGCGGAAGGACTGCTGGCGGATCTCTATCGCTGCCAGTCGAATCTGATGCCGGACGGGCTGCTCAGTTCGTTCTCGCTGGGGCAGCAGGATACGCGCCGCAGCGGGTTGACGTCGGATGCGCTCTGCTCTGAACATCCGCAGGCGGCGGATATTCTTTCCGCTTATGACGAAGTGCACAGCAGCGGCAAACACGCGCTGGTGGTGATCGCCGGGCCGCCGGGATCGGGTAAGTCCTCGCTGATGGCTTCAGCACTGAAGATCCTGCAACAGAAACAGACGCTGCTCACCGTTGTGAAGGCAGATCAGCACTCCCCGGTTTTACCCTACGCCATTTTCACCGCCGCATTCAGAACCATCGCGCTGCATCTGCTTGGCCTGCCCGCCATGGAGATGCAGCGCTGGAAAACGCATATTCAGCGACTGCTGGGCGATTACGCGGGGCTGGCGATTAGCATTATTCCTGAGCTCGGCGTATTGCTCGGGCAAAAGGCGGCCTTGCTTACCGATGTGCACTCGCTGGATGAGCGGGACAAATTCAACTGCATGGCCTGCAACCTGGTGAAAGCCTTTGCGACGCCGGGCAGACCGCTGGTCATGCTGATCGACGACGTACACTGGGCGGATCAGGCGACCTTCCAGGTTTTACAGAATCTGTTAAGCCTTAGCGATGATATTCCGCTGCTACTGGTGCTGTCGCACCGGGACGAAGCCTCGATGCCCTGTCCGATTGCCAGCGCCAATCTGGCGCGCATTCGCGCGGCGGCCTCGCGCATTATCGACATCACGCCGGAGCCGCTGTCGGTCAAAAATATTGCCCGTCTGCTGGCGGGGCAGTTCCATGCCAGAACCGCCGAAACCACCGAGCTGGCGGCGCTCCTGCATGAGAAAACCGGCGGCAACCCGCAGTTCACCCATGAACTGTTCCGTCAGGCGGTGAAGGACGGGCTAATCAGCTGGCAGAAACCGATGAAGTGGACCTGGGATCGCCATGCGATTATGGCATTTCATTATTCCGATAATGTCGCCTCGGGCATCGTCGCCAGGCTGGAAAACTTACCGGTGCACGCCCGGCAGTTGCTGGGACGGCTCGCCTGTATCGGCGGCGCGGGCGACACCATGCTGGCCGCGCACATCCTTGACCTGTCGGTAGCCGAACTGGTCGCCCGTCTGACGCCAGCCGCCACGGCGCGATTCATTTCCCTGACCGATAAAAAATACGCCTTTATGCACACCAGCGTGCTGGAAGCGGCTGCCGGGCTGATCCCGGCGGATGAAAAAGACAGCCTGCACCTCTTCGCGGCCAGCGCGCTGGCAGAAATGGCGGGCAATGCCATCTCCAGTGAGCCGCTGTTCAGGGCGGTGCATCACATCGGGGCGATCAAGAATTATGCCCTGCTGCGCCCTGACGCCGACCCCTTCGCGGCGCTGATCCTGAAAGCGGTGAAACGCGCCAAAGTCACCGGCGATTACGCCTCGGCGCTGCGTTTTCTGCACACCGCCCACCATCTGAATGCGCTGGTCAGCGGCGACACCCGCGCCATGTTTATGCTGGAGGAAGCCGAATGCGAATTCCTCAACGGTAACCTCTGTGCGGCCCGTGAACTATGCGCCACGCTGCTCGGCGCGCCGGGCGATCTGGCGGATAAAGCCATCGCCGCCTGTCTGATGGCGGAGATCCATATGCGTCAGTCGGACAGCCAGCTGGCGCTGGAAACGGCAATCGCCTGGCTGGCGGTGTTCGGCATCAAGTTGAACCTCCATCCTGACAAACAGGAGTGCGATACGGCGCGTCAGGCCCTGAAAGCGGATGTGGGCAAAAACCCCTACAGCCGTTTCAGAAACCTGACAAAAGTGACCTGCCGCGAAACCGAAGCGGTAATGAATTTAATGGCCAGCGCCAGCACCTATGCGGCCTTTATCAGCCCGCGTTTGCAGTTCATGATCCTCTGCAAACTACTGCATCTGACGCTGGCCCGCGGTATCAGCGGCGCCTCGACCTTCGCGCTCTCCTGGTATGGCGTGCTGTGTGGCGATCATTACGATGAGTACAGCCGGGGATTTGCCAGCACGCTGCTGGCCCGCCAGCTGGTGTATAAGCACGATTTTGCCAGCTATAAAGCGCGCACGCTGCTGCCACTTGACCAGGTGAGCATCTGGACGATGCCGGTGACTTACGCCATTGAGCAGGCAAAAGCGACCTTCGACGTGGCGGTGGAAGTTGGCGATCGCACCACCGCCTGCCTCGCGTTGCGCCATGTGGTGATGAACTATCTGGCGCGCGGCGATCACCTGGACGGCGTGCTGACCTCTATCGAGCGCGGCCTGAGCTACGTGCGCAAGGCGCAATATCGCGACGTCGAAGTGATCCTGCTGATGCAGCGTGATTACGTTCAGTTCCTGCGTCAGCCTTGCAGCGAAGGATTTTCCGGTCATCGCTTCACGCCGCCGGAGCTGCACGTTGTGCAGTCGGGTAGCGCCGTGGAGCCCATCTTCCTGATGCAGTTCTGGTCCGGGTTGTATAAAGGCAAAGCGCACTTCTTAGCCGGTGAATATGATTGCGCGAGCCGCTGCTTTGCGGAGATTGCCGCTCTGACTGGGCTGATCCCCGGGCATACCCATATGCTCGATTTCCATCTCTACAGCGCTTTAACCCTGTCGGTGCCCCTGTCGCCGACAGCGGTGACGGATGACGTGCTGGAAAAATTTAACCGACATCTGGACAAAATCACCACCTGGTGCGCCGAGAATACGAAAACCTTCTCCGATAAAGCGGCGCTGTTGCAGGCGGAGCTGCTGCGGCTGAAAGGCGACGCGACCGGCGCGGCCGAAAAATATGAGTCCGCGCTGGCGCTGGCGCGCGACGGACAGTTCCATCACATTCAGGCGCTGGCCTGTGAACTGGCCGCCCGCCTTGCCACCACCACCGGCATGCGCTTTGCCGCGGAAGCCTACATAAAAGGCGCAATCAGCGCGTGGGAACGCTGGGGCGCGGGCGCTAAAGTACGTCAGCTGGAGAGCCGCTATCCACATCTCACCACCCAGGGCACGTAGACAGCGCTGGATACGCTCGCTTTCGAGCAGAACGCCGAGATAAGCGACCTCCAGAGTATGGTGACCGCGATCCGCGCCCTGACGGAGGAGATCAATCTTAACCGCCTGATCAACACGCTGATGATGATGCTGGTGGAACGGGCCGGGGCGCAGCACTGTCTGCTGATCCGTCTGATCGACGGCAATATTCCCGAGATCCAGGCGCGGGCGACCACTACCGCCGAAGGCATCAAAGTCAACATTGTGAAAGAAACACCGCTGGCCACCGATTTGCCGCTCTCCGTACTGGCGGCGGTGATCCGCACCGGGCAGGAGATCCGCACCGGCAAACCGGAAACGTTCAGCCCGTTCAGTCAGGACCATTATCTGGTGGCCTCGGGTGCGGCGGTGATGTGCGTACCGATGTTTAAACAGGCGCAAATGGTTGGCGTGCTGTATCTGGAAAACCGTCTGCTGCCGGATGTGTTCACCGCCGAGCATTCGCGGATCGTCTCTATGCTGGGCGCGCAGGCGGCGGTATCGCTGGAAACGGCGCGACTGTACGCTGAACTGCTGGATGAAAACATCCAGCGCCGCAAAGTGGAAAAACAGCTGCGCGCCAGTCAGAAGTCGCTGATGTTAGGGGAAAAAATCAGTCACACCGGTACCTGGCACTGGCACCTGGAACAGGACATCATGCTGCTGTCGGAGGAGTACACGCGTATCGTCGGCCTGCCGGATCATCAGGGCAGCTTGTCGATGGCCGATTTTATGACCCGCGTACACCCGGATGATTTCAGCGTCATCAACGATCTGGTGACCATGAGCGTGCGCAATGGTCAGCCGATGCAGGCAGAGTTTCGCATCATCAGGCCGGACGGCGTGTGCCGCTACATCAAGGGCATCGGCGAGCCGGTGGAAAACTGGCCGGAAGTGAAAGAGTATTTCGGCACCATCACTGACATTACCGCGCAGCGTAACTCCGAAGACGCGGTGCGCATTGCCCAGGCCGATCTGGCGCGCGTGGCGCGGGCCACCACGGTAGGGCAGCTGACGGCGTCCATCGCGCATGAGATCAACCAGCCGCTGATGTCCATCGTCGCCAATGCGGGCGCGGCCCTGCGCTGGCTGAAACGCGACCCGCAGCACCTGGAAAACGCCTGTAAAAGTATTAATGAGGTGATCAGCGAAGGAAACCGCGCCGGGGATATTATTCGCGGCTTACAGGCGCTGACCCGCAACCAGGAAGCGGAATTTGCCCAGGCCCGGCTGCATGGCCTGGCGCGTAATATTCACTCCCTGTCACGGCTGGAGATGGAGCGGCGTTTCATCTCGCTGGAGCTGGATTTCCGGGCGACCAATGACCGCATTTTCTGCGTCAGCGTGCAGATCCAGCAGGTGTTGCTCAATCTGGTGATCAATGCGATGGATGCGATGGCGGACAACATGGGCGTGCGCAGCCTGCGGCTGTCGTCTTCCCAGCCGGATCCTGCGACCATTCAGTTTGACGTCGCGGATAACGGCAGCGGCCTGACGGAGGCGCTTATCGAAAAGATTTTTGATTCGTTCTTTACCACCAAAGCCGAAGGTATGGGGATGGGGCTGACCATCAGCGCCGAGATCATCAAGCGGCACGGCGGCAAGCTGAAAGCCGCCAGCCGGGAGAGCGGCGGCAGCATTTTCTCTTTCACGCTGCCTGTGCAGCCGGAAGAGAGCGTCTGATCACCCTCAGCTGTGTTTATTATCGAGGTTAAGTTTTTCGGTGGCTTTGACCAGATCGGAAAGGGTGCGCACCTTCATCTTTTCCATCACGCGGCGTTTATGGACTTTGGCGGTGATTTCGCTGATGCCCATCTGCGCCGCAATTTGTTTGTTGAGTAATCCGGTCACCACCAGCTGCATCACTTCGTTTTCGCGCTGCGTCAGGGTGCGGGCGCGCGCCATCAGTTCACGTCGTTCTTCTGCGACGGCCATCTCCGCTTCAGAAAAGGCCAGCGCATCCGCCACCGCCAGCAGCAGCGGATCGGGCAACACGGGCTTGGTCAGAAACTCGTAAGCGCCTGCTTTCATGGCCTGTACGGTAACCGGAATGGTGCCGTAACCGGTCAGGAAAATAGCCGGAATGGCGTAGCCCAGCTCGCGCAGATTGCGCGTCACCTCAAGCCCGTTCATATCAGGCATATTCAAATCGACAATCAGGCAGCAGGGGGCAGGGTAGTGCGAATGGGACAAAAACGCCTGCGGTGAGGTAAAGGCTGAAACGGTATAACCTTCCGCGCTGAGAAGATTGCTTAACGATGAGATGACCGCTTGTTCATCATCAACCACATAAACGGTGCGTTCCAGAGAAGAAGTCGTCATAGGCTTTGCCGGATTTTGCTAACAGAATGTTAATATACCTGTTTAGCCGATTGTTTCTATCAAAACCTGCCCTGTTAACCGGTTTAGCACGCTGAAAGCTGTAATTTAATACAATGCAACACATTGATATTGCTGCTCCCTCAGACTGACAGGCTGTCTATACTTAGACCGCGATATACTGACTGGAGGTAAAATGGAATATCTGTCCCGATTAAATATTGTCAATATACTGTTATCGACCACCTTCTGGATCAATGTGGCGATTGTCGTTGTCGTTACCCTGATCACTTATTACTTAATCAGGCGATTAATTTCATTTGCTTATAAGACAATCGAGAACTGGAATAACAAACATACTGATGGCGGTAATCTGCGGTATATCCTTTTTGATATGCTGAGAAAGACCAACCGGTTATTAATCCTGTTCGCGTCGTTCCTGTTCAGCCTGCGTTTTACCGCGCTGCCGGATCGCTTATTTTCCACCATTTCCCACGCCTGGTTTCTGGTTCTTGCCTTGCAGGTAGCGATCTGGCTCGATCAGGGCGTGCAGTCCTGGATGCATCGTTTACTCCATGCGCCGGGATCAAACCGTAACCCGGTCACCATGGTTATTCTGGGCATGATATTACGGGTGCTGGTCTGGTCGATGATGTTGCTGTCGATCCTCGCCAATGCGGGCGTCGATATCACCGCGCTGGTGGCCAGTCTTGGGGTGGGCGGTATTGCCATTGCGCTGGCGGTACAGACGGTGCTCAGCGATGTTTTTGCGTCACTGTCCATCGGCTTCGACAAGCCCTTTGAAATCGGCGATTTCATTGTTTTCAACGACGTTGCCGGTACCATTGAGCATATTGGCTTAAAAACCACCCGTATTCGTAGCCTCAGCGGCGAGCAGATCGTCTGCGCCAACGCCATCCTGTTGCAGCAGACCATCCACAACTACAAGCGAATGCAGACCCGCCGCATTGTGTTCAACTTTGGGGTGGCCAGTTCAACGCCGCCCGAAAAGCTGCGTATCATCGGCAAAATGGTCCAGGACATTATTGAGGATGTGGGCGAAACCAAGTTTGACCGTGCGCATTTTCTGGCATTTACCCAGGATCGCCTGAATTTTGAAGTGGTGCATATTGTTAATACCGCCGACTACAATAAGTATATGGATATTCAGCAGGAGATTAATATCCGTATTCTGGAAGGCTTAATCGCAAATGATATTGAACTGGCGCTGCCGAACATGGTGGTCAGGACGCCGGATAATGGCGCGCAATCGACCGTTAATATGCCAGTGACGGTACCGCAGCAAAGTAATTAATCCCACCAATATTGGTAGGCCCGCGTAAATTAGCGGGTCTGCCAGCGATGAAATTCGTATTTTCTTACTAAGATAATTCTCATAATCCTGTTATATGAACATTCATTAAGTTCGTACGTGATTTTTTACGGTAAATTCATGTAAAAATTTTGTGCAGAAATAATGCAACATATTTCACAACCAAGGATGTTCATTTTATGACCACGTTAAAGCCTGCCTTATTACTTTCGGTGTGTATTTTAACCGCCTGTGGCGGCGGTGGTGGTGGCGGTGGTGGTGGTGGCGATAAAACGCCGCCGACCACGACGCCGCCGGTGCAGACAGACAATGGTTCTGGCAGTAACGCTGGCAATAACAATACCGGCACCACGCCGCAACCGCCTGCCAGCGCGCCGACAAGCCTGGCCACCGGGGGCACCCTGTCAGGCTATACCTACACCACGCCGCAGGGCCTTTCCTATACCATGCGCGGTACCGGTATCGAACCGGCCTATGTCTTTACCCAGTCGCTGACCAGTACGGACGGCACCCGTCATTCCGCCACCTCCTGGTGCTGCGGCCGTATGAGTTACACCACCTTTGGCACCTGGACCGACTTTAAAACGGGTAAGCATGACGTGTTCTACACGGGCGAGCCGACGCTGGCCGCCAACGTGCCCACGCAGGGTACAGCGACCTATGTCGGTAACGGCATGCGTGAAGACATTCGCAGCGATGCCACTTTTAACGTCGACTTTGCCGCGAAAACCATCAACGGCAACATTGCCGCAGGCGACGCCTTCGGCAGCGCTGTGGCGATGCAGGGCACCATTGCGGACGGCGGTTTCACCGGTAAGGCGCAGTCAGGCGGTCAGGACGGTACCTTCACCGGCCACTTCAACGGCCCTGCCGCGCAGGAGCTGGGCGGTCTTGCCAGCTTCGCCGACACCAGCAAAAACGTCGCTTTTGGCGCAACGCGTCAGTAACTCGCCTCCCGGCCAGCCCGTCTGGCCGGTTTTTCATGATGGTATAAATCCCTATGAATGTCCTGCGTACAGGCGCAATAAGCCTGTTGTTTCCGCTCGGCGCCGCCTTAGCCGCGCCGCCGGATACTGACGTCATTCCCGCTGCACCCCATTTTGATCGTCTGACACAGCAGGATAAAAGCACCTCCGCCGCCGGAACCTTTATCTCTGTTAACAATGCGCAACTTGCTGAACAGCCTGAGCTGGCGACGGCGCTGCTCGATCAGGCCGTGCGCGAAGGCAAATGGCCGATGGTGGAAGCCATTCTGCCGGTGTATGAAGCGTCAGCCAGCGCCGATCCCACGCTGATCCGCTTCGCAAAGGCGGGGCTGGCCCGCAGCAAGGGCGATTACGATCAGGCTATCGCGCACTACCGCGCCATTCTGAGTGAACATCCTGAACTTGATGCGGTGCGGCTCGACATGGCCCGCGCCATGTTTGAAAACCACCAGTACGATACGGCGGAATACCAGTTTCGCCGCGTGCTGCAAAGCAATCCGCCGGAAAATATCCAGGCGATCATTGGCGTTTATATTGAACGTATTCAACAGGGCAGCGATCTGACCGGCAGACTCAGCGTCAGCTATCTTAACGACAGCAATGTGAATAACGCCTCGACAAGTAAAACCATTCGCATCGGCGATCGGCTCTTTTTACGCAATAAAGAAAGTTTCCCGCAGCGGGGAGAGGGCTTCTGGTTTAACGGCGCACTACAAAAGGATGTCTCTTTGTATAACCAGCATGGCCTGCGCTTTATGGGCACAGTGAACGGCAAAAGCTACTGGAATAATCATGATTTCGATGATATTACCAGCCGCCTTTATGCTGGTTATCAGTGGCGGGATTACCGCCAGCAGTTCGCCCTGCTGCCTTTTTATGAAAAAAGATGGTACGGCACGGAAGCCTATTCTTCCGGCCCCGGCGTGCGGGCGGAATACAGCTACCTGCTTTCTCCCGCATGGCAGATAAGTCAGGCGCTGGAATATCAAAAACTCCATTACGATGCCGACGAATACGGCTTTTTGCGCGGCTATAGCCGTTATTCTTCAACCACGCTGTCTCATGCTTTCAGTAATCTGGTGTCAGCCTATGCGGGCGTCGATATTCAGGATCAGCAAACCGCGGCAAAAAGTGAAACTAATCAGCGGACAGGCGTGCGCGGCGGGGTACAGGTGGACTTACCCTGGCAGATTTCGTTTTCGGCCTCCACGGCCTTCGCAAAACGTCATTACCAGGCCGACAGTGAAATATTCTCCACCCGCCGCAAAGACAATGAGCAGTATTATAATTTGTCGCTCTGGCACCGGGATCTCTATGTATTTGGCGTGATGCCGAAGCTGAATTTCAGCTATAAACGCGTCGACAGTAATATCAATTTTTACGATTACCATCAGCGCAATATCACATTGTCGCTGGATAAAAACTTTTAGCGGCGTAATGGCGAAAAAAAACTGGCGATAACTCGCCAGTTTTTTTATTGCTGAAATAGCAGGAAGGGCATTACCGCATGGTGACAAATTCTTCGGCGGCGGTCGGGTGGATCGCCACGGTATTGTCGAAATCTTTCTTGGTCGCGCCCATTTTCAGCGCCACGGCGAAGCCCTGTAAAATCTCGTCCATGCCGAAGCCAATGCCGTGAATGCCGACGATTTTCTCGTCTTCGCCCACGCACACCAGCTTCATGCGGCACGGCTGACGGTGGGACGTTACCGCGGTATACATCGCCGTAAAGGACGATTTATACACTTTCACCGCCTCGTCGCCGTACTGCTCGCGCGCCTGCGGTTCGGTGAGGCCCACGGTGCCGATCGGCGGATGGCTGAACACCACGGTCGGGATATTGTTGTAATCCAGATGCTCATCCGGCTTGTTGTTAAACAGGCGCTCGGACAGGCGACGACCCGCCGCGACCGCCACCGGCGTCAGTTCAACGGCACCGGTGTTGTCGCCCACGGCATAAATCCCCGGCACACTGGTATTCTGGAACTTATCCACGACGATGTAGCCTTTTTCGTCGGTTTTCACGCCCGTTACCGCGAGGTTGAAATTGTCGTTGGCCGGTACGCGGCCAATCGCCCAGATCAGGCAATCGACGGTTACACTGCGGCCATCTTCCAGCGTCAGCAGCAGGCTGCCATCGGCATTTTTCACCACCGACTTCGGCACCGCGTGGGTGTGAAGCGTCGGGCCGTCGGCCGCCATCGCTTCCACCAGCGTTTCGCTCAGCATGGGATCAAAACTGCGCAGCGGCGCGTGTTTACGCACGAACAGGTGCGTCTGCGCGCCAAGGCCGTTGATGACGCCAGCCAGTTCAACCGCGATGTACCCTGCGCCCACCACCGCCACGCGCTGCGGCATGGCCGGTAATTCGAAGAAACCATCGGAGTCGATACCGTATTCCGCACCCGGAATATCCGGATGGCTCGGACGCCCGCCGGTGGCGATCAGAATATGGTCAGCGGTGATGGTTTCGCCGTTCACCTCAACGGTGTGGGCGTCCACAAAACGCGCGAAGCCGCGGATCACATCGACGTGATTTTTACCCAACACGTTGTCATAGGAGTTATGGATGCGATCGATATAAGCGGTACGGCTGGCGACCAGTTTATTCCAGTCGAAGTGATTGATGGTGGTATCAAAGCCATAGTCCGGACCATAAAGCTCGATTGCCTCGCGGATCTGCGCCGCATGCCACATCACTTTTTTCGGCACGCAACCGACGTTAACGCAGGTGCCGCCCAGCGCTTTGGCTTCAATCAGCGCACATTTCTGGCCGTACATGGCCGCTCTGTTGATCGAGGCGATGCCGCCGCTGCCGCCGCCAATGGCGAGATAATCATAATGCTTAGTCATGACCGTTCCTTAATAGAGTCGCATTTGAGCGCAGTGTAACGCGCGGCTTAAAAGGTTCCACCGATGGTTGCGATTACTCCGGCACCACCCAGTTCACCAGCGTATGCCCCGTACCGGCTGGCACCAGTTTGCTGTGCAGCCATGGCAGCACGTTTTGCATCTGTTGCTCCAGCTTCCACGGCGGGTTAATCACAATCATGCCGGAGGCGGTCATGCCGCGCTGATCGCTGTCCGGGCGCACCGCCAGCTCGATTTGCAGAATGCGGCGAATGCCGGTGGCTTCCAGCTCTTTCAACATACGTTTGATTTGCGCGCGCATCACCACCGGATACCACAGGGCGTAAGTGCCGGTCGCAAAACGTTTGTAGCCTTCGCTGATGCCCTGCACCACCGCCTGATAATCGGTTTTTATTTCGTACGGCGGATCGATGAGGATCAGGCCACGGCGGGACGGCGGCGGCAGTTTCGATTTCAGCTGTTGATAGCCGTCGCCACGCGCCACGGTGGCACGGGCATCTTTCTGAAATTCCGAACGCAGCAGCGGGTAGTCGCTCGGGTGCAGCTCGGTTAATTGCAGCGTGTCCTGCTCGCGCAGCAGCTGGCGGGCAATCAGCGGGGAGCCGGGGTAATAACGCAGCGTGCCGCTACGGTTAAAATGGTTCAGCACGGTGATGTAGGGCGTCAGCTCTTCCGGCAGATCGTCCTGCTGCCAGATACGGGCGATACCTTCGAGGTATTCCCCGGTGCGCTCAGCGTGTTCGCTGGCGAGCTGATAACGACCCGCACCGGCGTGAGTGTCCAGATAGAGAAAAGGCTTCTCTTTTTCTTTCAGCGATTCAATGATCAGGCTTTGAACGGTATGTTTAAGGACGTCGGCATGATTGCCGGCGTGAAAGCTGTGACGATAACTGAGCATGTAGCGCGTTCCAATGACCTGAAAAGAAGTATGCCGACAGTATACCGAAAAGTGGCCGCCACCGCGAAAGCGCAACGTCCGGCATTGAAATTAACTACACTAAACCCCATACCAGACCTTATCGGAAAAAGCGCTGATCGGGCGCTTAACTTATTTATTAACCAGGACAGCGCTTATGACCAATCCATTACTGACGCCTTTCGAATTGCCGCCGTTTTCCGCCATCAAACCTGAGCACGTCGTACCCGCTGTCACCAAAGCGCTGGACGATTGCCGCGAGGCGGTAGAGCGCGTGGTGGCGCAGGGCGCGCCTTACACCTGGGATAATCTCTGCCAGCCGCTGGCGGAAGTGGATGACCGTCTGGGCCGTCTGTTTTCACCCGTCAGCCACCTGAACTCTGTTAAAAACAGTCCGGAACTGCGCGAAGCCTACGAGCAGACGCTGCCGCTGCTGTCTGAATACAGCACCTGGGTCGGCCAGCACGAAGGGCTGTACCAGGCGTACCGCAATCTGCGCGATGGCGACGCCTATAACGAACTGGATGTGGCGAAGAAAAAAGCCGTCGATAACGCGCTGCGCGATTTTGAACTCTCCGGCATTGGCCTGCCGAAAGAGAAACAGCAACGTTACGGCGAAATCGCCGCCCGCCTGTCCGAACTCGGCAATCAGTACAGCAACAACGTGCTGGATGCGACCATGGGCTGGTCGAAACTCGTCACCGATGAATCTGAACTGTCCGGCATGCCGGAAAGCGCGCTGGCCGCCGCCAAAGCGCAGGCCGAAGCCAAAGAGCAGGAAGGCTGGCTGTTAACCCTGGATATTCCAAGCTATCTGCCGGTAATGACCTACTGCGACAATCAGGCGCTGCGTGAAGAGATGTACCGCGCCTACAGCACCCGCGCCTCCGATCAGGGGCCAAATGCCGGTAAATGGGACAACAGCCCGGTGATGGCGGAGATCCTTGCCCTGCGTCACGAACTGGCGCAACTGCTGGGCTTCGACAGCTACGCGCACAAATCCCTGGCCACCAAAATGGCGCAAAGCCCGACCCAGGTGCTGGATTTCTTAACCGATCTGGCGCGCCGCGCCCGTCCGCAGGGTGAACGTGAACTCGCCCAGCTGCGTACCTTCGCCAAAGAAGAGTGCGGTGTGGATGACCTTCAGCCGTGGGATATTGCCTACTACAGCGAAAAACAGAAACAGCATCTGTACAGCATCAGCGACGAACAGCTGCGCCCGTACTTCCCGGAAGAAAAAGCGGTTAACGGCCTGTTTGAAGTGGTGAAACGCATTTATGGCATCACCGCCAGAGAGCGTAAGGACATCGACGTTTATCACCCGGACGTGCGTTTCTTCGAGCTTTACGATGAGAGCAACGAACTGCGCGGCAGCTTCTACCTCGATCTGTATGCCCGTGAAAACAAACGCGGCGGGGCGTGGATGGACGATTGCGTGGGTCAGATGCGTAAAGCGGACGGCTCGCTGCAAAAACCGGTCGCCTATCTCACCTGTAACTTTAACCGCCCGGTGAACGGCAAACCGGCGCTGTTTACCCACGATGAAGTGACCACCCTGTTCCACGAATTCGGTCACGGTCTGCACCATATGCTGACGCGTATCGAAGCGGCGGGCGTGTCGGGCATCAGCGGTGTGCCATGGGATGCGGTCGAGCTGCCAAGCCAGTTTATGGAAAACTGGTGCTGGGAGCCGGAAGCGCTGGCGTTTATCTCCGGTCACTACGAAACGGGCGAGCCGCTGCCGGAAGCGCTGCTGGAAAAAATGCTCGCCGCCAAGAACTATCAGGCCGCGCTCTTTATCCTGCGCCAGCTGGAGTTCGGCCTGTTCGACTTCCGTCTGCATGCAGAATTCAGCCCGGAGCAGGGGGCGAAAGTCCTCGAAACCCTGGCGGAAATCAAAAAGCAGGTCGCGGTCATCCCGGGTCCGACATGGGGCCGTTTCCCGCATGCCTTCAGCCATATCTTTGCCGGTGGCTATGCGGCAGGTTACTACAGCTACCTGTGGGCCGACGTGCTGGCGGCGGACGCCTATTCCCGCTTCGAAGAAGAGGGGATCTTCAACCGCGAAACCGGGCAGTCGTTCCTGGATAACATCCTGACGCGCGGCGGTTCCGAAGAGCCAATGGAGCTGTTCAAACGCTTCCGTGGCCGTGAGCCGCAGCTGGACGCCATGCTGGCGCATTACGGCATCGAAGGCTGACAGTAGCGTGAAAATTTGTTTGTCAGATGAATCAGGCACCGGAGACGGTGCCTTATCTGTTCTTGCGGCCCGCTGGGCGCTGGAGCATGACGCGGATAACCTGATGGCGCTGGTGCTCACTCCGACGCATCTTGAGCTGCGTAAACGCGATGAGCCAAAGCTCGGCGGCATCTTTGTCGATTTTGTCGAAGGGGCGATGGCACACCGGCGCAAATTCGGCGGCGGACGCGGCGAAGCGGTGGCGAAAGCAGTCGGCGTTAAGGGCAGTTATCTACCGGACGTGGTGGATGCGACCGCAGGCTTAGGCCGCGATGCCTTTGTGCTGGCGTCCATTGGCTGTCGGGTGCGCATGCTGGAACGCAATCCGGTGGTGGCGGCGCTGCTCGATGATGGTCTGGCGCGTGGCTATGCGGATGCGGAAATCGGCCCCTGGCTGCGGGAGCGTTTACAGCTGATCCACGCTTCCAGCCTGACCGGGCTTGATGAGGTAACGCCACGCCCGCAGGTGGTCTATCTCGATCCGATGTTTCCTCATAAGCAGAAAAGCGCGCTGGTGAAAAAAGAGATGCGGGTGTTTCAGTCGCTGGTGGGGCCGGATCTGGATGCGGACGGGCTGCTGGAACCTGCGCGGCGGCTGGCGACCAAACGCGTGGTGGTGAAGCGCCCGGACTATGCGCCGCCGCTGGCGGGCATCGCCACGCCTAACGCGGTGGTCACCAAGGGCCACCGGTTTGATATTTACGCCGGAACGCCGGAGTAATTCCTCTCTCCCGCAGGGAGAGAGGCTATCTGAACCTTACTCGTCTTCTTCGTCGCGCAGCGGCACGATCAGCATATCAACGTGAACGGTATTGATCAGCTGGCGCGCGGAGGACATCAGTTTGCTCCAGAAATCCTGGTGATGGCCGCAGACCACCAGGTCCATATCGTATTTCTTAATCGCATCGACCAGCACCTGACCTAAATCGCCGCTGCCGCTCAGGGTTTCGGTGATCGGATAGCCCGCGTTGGTGGACAGCTCGGTCAGCGCGTGATGCGTCTCTTCGGAGATGCGCTTCTGCATATCGCCAAGATTCACATCGATAAGGCCGGTATAAAGATCGGAGTAGTTAACATCAACATGGATCAGCGAAACCTTCGCATTGTAAGGGCGCGCCATGGATACCGCTTTCTCGACCAGAACTTTGCTTTCCGGGGAGAGATCGACTGCGATCAGGATATGTGTGTAAGCCATAATGTTACTCCTTCCATAAGTTGTCGATGACCAGTGGGTTAGCAGCTCATCCTGCGTTGTGCTGTGTCCCGCGTCCTGCATACTATTTGCGCGGGGAATGCCCGGCCTTAAGAGTATAATTGTAGAAGATATTTCTACCTTATAACGCACGATCTCTGCCGTCAATCCGCCTGGCTCACGCTTTACTGCAACAAATAATCGATTTGCAGGTCATGATTACGATTAACCTTGTGGTAAAAAAATTAACGGATCTCCTACACTATTTAATGAGCCGTCCGGATAAATAAATGTGATCCCGCTCGGTTTCTGGTAACACTCTTCACTGAACTGTTTTCGCTGAGTATCGGGGAGCGAGAGTCCCGGGGGATTTCTCCGTGGGCGGATCGCCGGGGAGGGGGTATGGTCAGCACCGTCGCGCTGTTTTGGGCTTTGTGTGTCGTTTGTGTGGTGAATATGGCGCGTTACTTCTCATCATTACGCGCATTGTTAGTGGTACTTCGTGGTTGCGATCCGTTGCTCTATCAATATGTGGATGGCGGAGGATTTTTTACCTCGCACGGACAGCCCAGTAAGCAGATGCGCCTGGTGTGGTATATCTACCAGCAACGTTATCTGGACCATCATGATGATGAGTTTATTCGTCGCTGCCAGCGGGTTCGTCAGCATTTTATTTTAACCAGCGCGCTGTGTGGCCTGGTGGTGGTTAGCCTGATCGCCCTCATGATCTGGCACTGAGCATAAAAAAAGCGGGCCAGTAAACTGACCCGCTTTGTATGCTTCCTGCCCGCGCTTAAATCAGTTTCAGCGCGATCCAGTACAGTCCGCCGGACAAAATAATCGACGCCGGTAAGGTGAAGACCCAGGCCATCAGAATGTTAGTCACGGTTTTTCTTTGCAGGCCGCCGCCGTCCACAATCATCGTCCCCGCCACGGAAGAGGAGAGCACGTGCGTGGTGGAAACCGGCATCCCGGTATAGCTTGCCAGACCAATGGAGACCGCTGCGGTCATCTGTGCCGACATCCCCTGTGCGTAGGTCATGCCTTTTTTACCAATCTTCTCACCGATGGTGGTCGCCACACGACGCCAGCCCACCATGGTGCCCAGACCCAGCGCCAGCGCAACGGCCATGATGATCCAGACCGGCGCGTATTCGATGGTGCTCAGCATATCGCCTTTCAGCTTCTTCAGCAGACGCTGGTCTTCAGCGCTGACATCCGGCTGCTTGGCCACTTTGTCGGTAATATCAGAGATACACAGCAAAATGCGACGCAGCTGGCCGCGCTGTTCTACCGGCAGTTTGTCGTAGCTTTCGATATTGGTCAGCATTGCTTTAGCGCGGTCCAGCGCGTTAATGGCGCGGCCCGGATGGCAATGGAACTCGTTCGGTTTGGACGCCACTTCTTCCGGCGTCGGGATCAGCGGATCCACACCGGTGGCTTTTTGCAGCAGCGCAGGATGCTGCTGGAAGTAGGTTTCGACGTTATTCACCGCATCACGGGTACGGGTGATGTCATAACCGGAGGCGTTCATGTTCACCACAAAGCCTGCTGGCGCCACGCCGATCAGTACCAGCATGATCAGGCCGATACCTTTCTGACCATCGTTAGCGCCGTGAGAAAAGCTCACGCCGATAGCGGACAGGATCAGGGCAATACGCGTCCAGAACGGCGGCTTTTTCTTGCCGTCTTTCTTTTCACGCTCTGCCGGAGTCATATGAATGCGGTCGCGTTTTTTGCTGCCGTTCCAGAAACGACGCAGCAAAAATACCAGCCCGCCTGCGAACACCAGGCCAACGATTGGCGAGATAATCAGGGAGCCGAAGATATTGATAACTTTAGGAATGTTAAGCGCGTCCACCACAGAAGAGCCGGTCATCAGCGCATTGGTTAAACCAATACCGATAATCGCGCCAATCAGGGTGTGAGAGCTGGAGGCCGGCAGACCCAGGTACCAGGTGCCGAGGTTCCAGATAATCGCCGCCGTTAACATTGAGAACACCATGGCGAGGCCATGCGCCGAGCTGACGTTGAGCAGAAGATCCGTTGGCAGCATATGCACAATCGCATAGGCCACGCTCAGTCCACCCAGCAGAACGCCGAAAAAGTTGAACACCGCAGCCATAATGACCGCGAGTTGAGAACGCATCGCACGGGTATAGATAACCGTTGCCACCGCGTTCGCCGTGTCATGGAAGCCATTGATGGCTTCGTAAAACAGGACAAAGACCAGAGCAAGAAGAAGTAATAACCCGGTATGTAAATCCAGGCCGGCAAATAAATGTAGCATATACGTTACGCCATTTTGAGGTCATGAACGCGGCGCATTATCGTGGACAACCGCGGTGCGGGGAAAGTGAAATATAGACTTTTTTTGATAATTTTCCTTAGGTTGTAAAAGCGTAAAAACAATTATCTTTTATTTTTCAAATAGCTGTCATCGAATTGACATATTTTTGCTGGTGCGACCAGCGGCGAAAATTTACAATTCGCCGCTCATTAATCAAGAGGATCGTCGTGTGGAAAGGTTTGATGCCATCGTAATTGGCGCCGGAGCGGCCGGAATGTTTTGCGCCGCGCAGGCCGGACAGGCAGGTAAACGCGTCCTGTTACTCGATAACGGTAAAAAACCGGGCCGTAAGATCCTGATGTCTGGCGGGGGCCGCTGTAACTTTACTAACCTTTATGTCGAGCCTGCGGCTTATCTG
Organism: Enterobacter sp. SA187; assembly: GCF_001888805.2. Lineage (NCBI taxonomy): Bacteria > Pseudomonadati > Pseudomonadota > Gammaproteobacteria > Enterobacterales > Enterobacteriaceae > Enterobacter > Enterobacter sp. SA187. The sequence goes on along the minus strand of NZ_CP019113.1, from coordinate 904,811 downwards.
AGCCAGAACCCGCATTTTTGTAAATCTGCCCTCGCACGTTATACCCAGTGGGATTTTATCGATCTGGTCGGCAGACACGGTATCGCGTGGCATGAAAAGACCCTCGGACAGCTGTTCTGCGACGACTCCGCCCAGCAGATCGTTGATATGCTGGTGGCGGAATGTACAGCGGGAAAAGTAGTGATGCGGCTGCGCACTGAAGTGCTTGAAGTGGCCCGCGATGACGACGGTTATACGCTGACGCTGAACGGCGATACCGTCAGCGCCGACAAACTGGTGATCGCCAGCGGCGGCCTTTCCATGCCGGGCCTGGGCGCTACGCCCTTCGGCTATAAAATTGCCGAACAGTTTGGCCTGAAGGTGCTGCCGACACGGGCAGGCCTGGTGCCTTTCACGTTGCATAAACCATTACTGGAGCAGTTACAAACGCTTTCCGGCGTGTCGGTGCCCGCGGTGATCGAGGCGGAAGACGGCACGGTATTCCGTGAAAACCTGCTCTTCACCCATCGCGGTCTGTCCGGCCCGGCGATCCTGCAAATTTCCAGCTACTGGCAGCCGGGTGAATTCGTCACCATTAATTTGCTGCCGGAATGCGATCCTGAAAGCGTCCTCAATGAGCAGCGGGCGGGACATCCGAACCAGAGCCTGAAAAACACGCTGGCGATGCACCTGCCGAAGCGCCTTGTGGAGTGCTTACAGTCGCTGGGACAGATCCCGGATGTGACCCTGAAACAGCTTAACCCACGCGACCAGCAGGCGCTTATTGAAACGCTGACCCGGTGGCGGGTGCAGCCAAACGGTACCGAAGGCTACCGCACGGCGGAAGTGACCCTTGGCGGCGTGGATACCCATGAGCTGTCGTCACGCACCATGGAAGCGCGTAATGTGCCTGGACTGTATTTTATTGGCGAGGTGATGGATGTCACCGGCTGGCTGGGCGGCTATAACTTCCAGTGGGCCTGGGCCAGCGCCTGGGCGTGTGCGCAGGCACTCAGCGATAAATAAATTTTGATAGACTCAAAATATTTTTAGCAAATAGCCCGATAAGAATCGGGCTATTTTATTTCTCCGCTTTTCCGCAGCCATTAATTATATAAGCGTTCACTGCTAACTAATTTATAAAATTAAAGTTATTGAGCGTTATGCCGTTATCCATTCTATACCTCCCCTACCTGAGTCATATTTATCATGCTATGGAAAACCACCCAGGGTCGTTTTAGCCTGCTTCTTGTTGGATTTTTCTTTATTTTAGTGCTGGTTACGTTTTTCGTGATTAAGCATTTTGTCTCGCCGCAAATTGTCGCCACGGAAACGGAACTGGTTCGTCATACCGTTGCCCTGCAAAGTAACGCTATTAAAGAACAAATGAACCGCGTGAAAGCGCAGCAAAAAACGATCACTGAACTTGTCGGCACCCTCGACAGTGCGCAGATCGATCAACTGCTGCCAAATTTGGTAAACCAGTATGGCGATCAGAATGTGTTCGGCGGCGGTATCTGGCCATTACCCCGTCTGCGCGATCCTGAGCGCGAGAAGTTCAGCACCTTCTTTGCCCGCGACGCTGGTGGAGTACTGCAGGTCAATACCGTGTGGAACCAGCCGGAAGCAGATAAATACTGGGAGCAGGCCTGGTATAAAGACGGCCTGAACGCCGCCAAAGGCGAATGTGCCTGGGCGCGTGCTTATCAGGATGCTGCCAGCCCACAGCCGCGGACCAACTGCGCCATGGCGATATGGCGTGATGGTAAACCCTGGGGCGTGGCGACCATTGACGTGACGCTCGGCTTTTTCAATCAGCTGGCCGCAGACATGAGTAAAGCGGTTGAGGGTAACGTTCTGATTATTGAGCAGGACGGAAAAATCGTCGGTAATGGCGCTTCCACAGAAGGCGGCAAGGCGCTGAATAATTTACGTGACCTTAATCTGCCATCTTCTCAGGCATTATTGTCGCTGCTGAATACCGGCCAACAAAAGTCTTATGAAGGAAAGTATTCTGGATCGGACGGTGAGCACGCGTTATTTGTGCTGCCCATTGAAGGCAGCCCCTGGTTCCTGGCCGTCGATCTGCCAGCCAGTAAGCTGGAGCAGGCATCGAATTCTATTCTGACCAAATTAACTATTGTTCAGTTAACGCTGGGGATCGTCTTAATCCTCGTCTTAATGATTTTTGTGCGCAATATTTTCAGAAACGTCAGCCTGTTAAATAACAATATCCAGGCACTGTCCAGAGGTGGCGCTGACCTGACCCAACGCTTAACCGAGAGTAAAAGCCCGGAATTTAACGCTATCATTCAGAACTTCAATGCCTTTATTACCTATTTGCAGGAATTAATGCAGCAGGTCGGGCAAAGCGCGCAGGCGATCTCTTCGGCATCGCGCCAGATCGCTGGCGGCAACCGCGATCTGTCAGCCCGTACCGAAGATCAGTCATCGTCGATTGTGGAAACCGCAGCCTCGATGGAAGAGCTGACCAGCACGGTACGCCAGAACGCCGATAACGCGCAGGCAGCAAATAAGCTCTCCAGCCAGGTATCGGGCGCCGCGCGGGAAGGGGCCTCGGTGGTGAACGAGGTGGTCAGCACGATGAGCAGAATTAATGACTCATCCGTGAAGATTGTCGACATCATCAGCGTCATTGACGGTATTTCGTTCCAGACCAATATCCTGGCGCTCAACGCGGCGGTTGAAGCGGCGCGTGCCGGTGAAAACGGACGCGGCTTCGCGGTGGTCGCGGGGGAAGTGCGCTCCCTGGCACAGCGCAGCGCCACCTCGGCGCAGGAGATCAAAAAGCTGATCGAAGAGTCCGTTGCGAATATCGAGCAGGGCGGAAGTCTGGTCAGGCAGGCCGGCGTCACCATGAACGGCCTGGTGGAAAAAGTGGAAAGCGTAACCACCTTAATCTCTGAGATCAGCTCGGCGAGCAACGAGCAAAGTAAGGGTATCGATCAGATTAATATGGCGATTAACCAGCTCGACAGCACCACCCAGCAAAACGCGGCGCTGGTGCAGGAAGTAGCTGCGGCAGCGCAATCCATGGAAGAACAGACCGTTCAGCTGGAAAAAATCGTTACCAGCTTTAAAATCTAAGCCCCGTATGTCCAGCGGTGCCTGACCGGGCACCGCTGGCTCCTCGCATTAAAACCTTATCTTCCCAACAATCCCAACACACTACTGTTGCTATTCATTGATTCCGTCTTGCATGTTAAGCGTAAATTTTACACCTTCATGTAATTTTCTGTGGCCGATGTCATTATGTATAAAGCGGATGAATAGTTATTGACTTTTTATAAAAGCATAAATGTCAATTATATAAAATATTTGTTTGCGGGCTAAATAAGCATGCTTTTAATTCATTGCTTTTATAAATTCATTGTCGTTCATTTATTATATAAATGCATTTCGCGTCAAATTCCTAAAAATAGCTTTTTTAGTACGTGATGGTTTAGCCATGTCACAGGGAGTGGTATTTTATTACGTAATTCCTTTCGTAAAGTATTACATCGTCAGGAAGTGAGCCTTTAGCTTACGATATTCCTTCGCCAGTATATAAGGAGTCTGTTGTGTCAAATAATTCGTTTCAATCGGAAATACCTAAAGCGCGCGTCAATATTAAACTTGATGTCCACACCGGCGGTGCGCAAAAAAAAGTTGAACTGCCGCTCAAGCTGGTCGTGATGGGGGATTACAGTAACGGTAAAGAAGAACGCCCACTTTCTGAACGTGAAAAAGTAAACATCAACAAAATTAATTTCAACAGTGTTCTTGCCGATTTCTCTCCTTCTCTTAGCCTGACTGTAGAAAATACCCTTGCAGGTAACGGAACTGAAGAAAGCGTTCATCTCTCCTTTAAAGAAATGAAGGATTTTGAACCAGAACAAGTGGCACGGCAGATCCCCCAACTTCGCGCCATGTTGGCTATGCGTAACCTTTTGCGCGATTTGAAATCTAATCTGCTTGATAACGTTACCTTCCGTAAAGAACTCGAAAGCATTCTGAAAGATCCCACGTTAAGTAATGAGCTACGTGAAGAACTGAATGCCCTGGCGCCAAATGAGGCGTAATTCCAACCTTTAACGGAACAATGCGAGATAATGCTTATGTCAGTCAATACCGAAAATGCTTCAGTTGCTCAGACTACCGTACTTGAGCGTCCTGAAGGTGGCGGGGTATATGCTTCCCTGTTTGAAAAGATCAATCTTACACCTGTTTCTGAACTGAACGACCTGAACAACTATCAGGATGGTTCAGCTCTTGCCGATGTAACTGCAGATCAACGTGTAACGGCCGCTGTTCAGGTATTTTTGGAGCGTCTGAAACAGTCTGGTCAGACTGTTGAAAGACTGGATAAGGCTTTGCTGGATCATCACATTGCCGAGCTCGATTTCCAGATAAGTCGCCAACTTGATGTTGTCATGCATCATGAAGGTTTCCAGCAGGTGGAAGCAGCATGGCGTGGCCTAAAGTCACTTGTTGATCGTACCGATTTTCGTCAAAACGTAAAAATTGAAGTGTTAGATATTTCCAAAGATGATCTTCGCCAGGATTTTGAGGATTCACCGGAAATTGTCCAGACGGGTCTCTATTATCATACTTATATTCAGGAATATGATACGCCAGGTGGAGAGCCTATAGGTGCGATCATTTCAAACTATGAGTTTGATGCCTCTGCACAAGATGTCGCGCTATTACGCAATATTTCTAAAATCTCTGCTGCAGCCCACATGCCCTTTATCGGTTCAGTTGGCCCGGCGTTCTTCCTGAAAAAATCGATGGAGGATGTAGCTGCTATAAAAGATATTGGAAATTATTTTGATCGTGCAGAATATATTAAATGGAAAGCATTCCGTGAATCAGATGATGCCCGCTATATAGGTCTGACAATGCCTCGAGTGCTCGGCCGCTTGCCTTATGGACCGGATACTGTACCGGTACGTAGCTTTAATTATGTTGAAGAAGTGAAAGGCCCCGATCACGAAAAATATCTGTGGACAAATGCTTCATTCGCCTTTGCTGCAAATATGGTGAAAAGTTTCATTAAAAATGGCTGGTGTGTTCAAATCCGTGGCCCTCAGGCGGGGGGAGCAGTAACAGATCTCCCTATTCATTTGTATGATCTTGGCACCGGCAATCAGGTAAAAATCCCTTCTGAAGTCATGATTCCGGAAACCCGCGAATTTGAATTTGCTAACCTGGGCTTTATCCCGCTGTCCTATTATAAAAACCGCGACTATTCTTGCTTCTTCTCTGCAAACTCGGCTCAGAAACCTGCATTGTACGATACTGCTGATGCGACTGCTAATAGCCGCATAAATGCCCGTCTACCGTATATTTTCCTGCTTTCCCGAATTGCACATTATTTGAAAATGATTCAGCGAGAAAATATAGGTACCACCAAAGATCGTCGCTTACTTGAATTGGAATTGAATACCTGGGTGCGTGGTCTGGTTACCGAAATGACCGATCCGGGTGATGACCTGCAGGCATCTCATCCACTACGTGATGCGAAGGTTGTTGTTGAAGATATTGAAGATAATCCCGGTTTCTTCCGCGTGAAATTATACGCCATACCTCATTTCCAGGTGGAAGGTATGGACGTTAACCTGTCGCTGGTTTCGCAGATGCCTAAGGCGAAAGCGTAAGCGGGGGAAGGATGAAAATTTATCGTCCGCTATGGACTGACGGGGCCTTTCTGGCCCCACAACAGTTTCAACAGCAGGCTCGCTGGGATGCTTACGTGACTGATGCTGTCGCCCATATGGCACTGGCGCATCCATGGGGTGTGGTTGAGGCAGATTTTGATCGCGGATCGCTGGCTTTATCTCGCCTGAATGCATTGCGTCTGAAAGTGCGTTTTCCTGATGGCACTGTAATTGATACTGAACTCGCGGATAACTTACCCCCCGTCTGTGATTTATCTTCCGTGGCTGATCGTGACAACATAGAGGTGGTGCTGGCATTACCGTTGCTTTCAGCAAATGGCGGAAACCTTGACGATGGACAGGACAGCGCGCGTCCTCGCCGCTGGCGGCAGGAATGGGTGACGGTACAGGAACTTTCCGGTCATGAGCGCACTGAACTTGCTGTTTTACGGCATGCCGTTACGTTGCGCTTTGCACATCAGGATAACAGTGCCTATCTCATTTGTCCTGTTGTGCGCCTTATCCGTAACGTTCAGGGACAGTGGGAACTGGATGATAATTTCATACCGCCAATGCTTTCTCTGTCAGCAAGCAAAACCGTATTTACCGAGCTGGGGGATTTACTCCATCGGCTCCAGGCTCGACGTCGTCGTCTGATGGAGATGCGGCGTGAAAGTAATGAAAGGATGGCCGATTTTGCCGTCGCTGACGTGTCGCTATTCTGGTTACTGAATGCATTAAATAGCGCCGAACCAGTGCTAAATGAGCTTTATCAATCACCCTCTCGTCATCCTGAACTTTTCTACCGTGAACTCGTACGGCTTGCAGGTAGTTTGTTAACTTTTTCACTTGAGTATAAGGCGGAGGTTATCCCGGCCTATCAGCACAATAGTCCGGAGCAGGTTTTCCCACCGTTGTTTAACTTGTTGGACTCTCTACTTGAAGCCAGCCTACCTTCTCGTGTGATTGCAATAGAACTGAGCCTTAATGGCCAGTTCTGGACAGGCTCTTTACATGATGCCCGGCTCCGTGAGGGGGCTGATTTCTACCTTTCGGTCCGCTCAAATATCGCTAACCACCTTTTGCAAACTCAATTTCCATTGTTGTGTAAGGCTGGTAGCTACGAAGACGTCTCAGATGTGGTTAACGTTGCACTTAGCGGGGTAGTCATGAAGCCTCTAACCCACGTGCCTGCTGCAATTCCATTACGCCTGGAAAACCAATATTTCGCACTTGATCTTAATAGCGCCGCTGGTCAGGCCATGCTGGATTCAGGTAACTGCGCCTTTTACACGCCAGGTTCTCTGGGAGAAGTAAAACTTGAACTGTTTGTGGTGCTGCGCTCATGAACAAAATAAATACATCTGTTGTTGATGCGATTTTTTACCCCTGCTGGCTGATGGTCAGCCAACTACGCAGCGGAGAGGAAATTAAAGATGGTGAAGCGCTTTATCGGCGTGCTTGTGAGTGGGTTGATAAGGCACGTGAAGCACTAACTCAGGCTGGTTTTAGCGACGCCAGTTGTAATCATATGCTTTATACGCAGTGTGCACTACTTGATGAAAGCGTGATGAATCGTCCGCACCAGGATAGTGGTTCTGCAAAATGGCTTAAAGATCCGTTGCAAGCTCGCTATTTCAACACGCTTAACGCCGGAGAAGAACTATGGGAGCGGATCCGTACTGTATTACAGGAGCCAGCACCTGACATTGCTGTGCTGACCTGTTTTTATCGCGCGCTCACATTAGGTTTTGTAGGTCGTTACCGGCAGCAAGGAGACGAACGTCGGGAGGATGTGGTACGTAGGCTGAGTCACCAAGTACCACCATTTACCATGGCTCAGGAAACGCCAATTGTATCCAGATCCATGAGTTTACGCTCCGGGCGCAAAGTTTACTGGTTCTCGTGGGGGGCCGGGATCATGATTTTGGTGGCACTGTGGTTGATGCTTCGCAGTGAACTTACGCAGATGGTCTCGAACCTGGCTGGGATGCAATGACATATGCGTAGATTAACTCAATCATTGCTGCTGCTTACTGGTAGTGCTCTGGCGCTATGGTTGATCCTTGGCTTCTGGCCGCTTGCCACCAGTAGCCGCACTGCGCTCAGTATGGCAGTTATTATCTTCTGTACCATAAGCGGGTATGTACTCTGGCGCAGAGATAACCATCATCACATTGCCTATGCTCATATCAGCCATATCGATTTACCACCTGAAGATTTTGTTGGTGCTGTAGTGTTAGTTTGTGGAGATACTACATCTCTGTTTTCTCCATCCGTATCTTTTCGGGAAGCCCGGCAGGGCTGGTATCTGGCGGTGCAGTTGCCAGAACACTTGCCTGCTCTTGCCCAACATCTTGCAACTGAACGACCAGCACTTATTGCGCGAATTTCTGTGCTGCTCGCACTTGTGCCAGAGCACCATCAGCGACTGGATGATCTCACTCAGTCGCTACGTGCCTGGCACCGGGCCATTGTGCAGTGTAAAGCATGGTTTTCCGGTATTCCTCCTGTCTGGATCAATTGCTGGCTTTCGCCGTCTGAACCTTCCTCGCAAGAGGCAGAACGTTGGTTTACGGTGACACCAGTTCAAATGGGTATTCATGTACGCGAAGCGGGGGCTGGTGTAATGCCTCTGCGTGAATGGAGTCACCTGAGGGATAGTGAAAAGAGTCATAAAAGACTTAGCACCATACTGACGGTAGAAAGCCTTCTAAGTTGGTTTCATATTCACGTCACGAATGTTACAGGACATAAACAAGGTGAACTCCCGCCGCTAATCCCCTGTGTTTGGGGGTGCTGCTTAACACCTGTTCAAGGAGTAGAGAATAACCTGTGGCAGGCACACATCACAGCCATAACCACCCTTCGGCCTGCAATAACCGGGGCTGTGGATTACCTCCCGTTGCCAGATGTTTTGCTACCGTATCTTTCTCGTCGAAATGGCGTGTCCCGCCTGATGCAAGTCTGGCAACAGATTGGTCTACTTTTTGGAACATTTTTGTTATTCGCGATGCTGGCTTCGTTTCTTAATAACCAGCGCCTGGTCCAGAGCATTGGGGATCACTTGTCACTTTTTTACCGCCTTCCTCCGTTACCTCCTACACCTAAAGTTCATGCACAGCAGCAACTGCGTGCAGATGCTCATTTGCTGGATGAATGGTTAAGAGCGGGAGCGCCGATGCGTCTGTCGCTGGGTCTATACCAGGGAATGCGATTGATAGCCCCTTTACAAGCTGCAATCAACAGCTGGGCAGCACCGCCTCCAGTAGTCCAGAAAATCGTACAGGGGCCCAGGACGATAAGTCTGGACAGCCTGTCGTTGTTTGACGTCGGGAAATGGCAACTCAAAGCTGGCTCCACCAGAGTATTGATCAACGCATTGGTGGGGATAAAAGGCCGTCCAGGTTGGTTAATTGTTGTGGCGGGGCATACCGATGATACCGGAGATGAAACTGCTAATCAGCTTTTGTCGCTTAAGAGAGCACAGTCGGTACGTGACTGGATGCGGGATACGGGTGAGATCCCTGAAAGCTGTTTTGCCGTCCAGGGCTATGGCGAAACACGGCCCCTGAAAACTAACGACACGGAAGAAGGCCGGGCAGCCAACCGCCGCGTCGAAATCAGTCTGGTTCCACAGGTAAACGCCTGCCGGATACCAGGGAAAAAAGCAGTGTCACCGGATGTAAGTGACACCTTAATGCAATAAATGGAGAAATAAATAATGGCAATTCCAATTTATCTTTGGCTTAAAGACGACGGCGGCGCGGATATCAAAGGGTCTGTTGACGTTAAAGATCGTGAAGGCAGCATTGAAGTCGTGGCACAGGATCACAGCCTGTACATTCCTACGGACAACAACACTGGCAAACTGACGGGTACACGCATTCATACCCCCTTCCTGTTTACCAAAGAAATCGATTCCTCCTCTCCGTATCTCTATAAAGCGGTAACAACCGGGCAGACTCTTAAATCCGCCGAATTTAAATGGTATCGCATCAACGACGCGGGTCAGGAAGTTGAATATTTCAACACCAAACTGGAAAACGTCAAGCTGGTGAAAGTCGCACCGAAAATGCATGACATCAAAGATCCTGCGATGGAAAAACATAACCATCTGGAAATGATTGAACTGCGTTACGAAAAAATCACCTGGACCTATAAAGACGGCAACATTATTCATTCCGACTCCTGGAATGAACGTACCACCGCATAACACCTGCAGCAGACGGCGAGCCGTCTGCTGTTTTTGTTTTCTGAGCGGCCTGGTAGCGAGGCAGTTCAGAAAACAAATACAAGTTTTTATTTCGACCTGATGCGCTTTGGTTCATAGCGACGGGCGGTAGCATAGGCACTCAAGGAGAAGTGAACATGGAACATCAGTCAGCAGTCTTGCTTCGTCGTATTAATCCGTACTGCGCTAAAGCGCTGGAAGCCGCAGCCACATTGTGCCAGACACGGGCGCATGCTGAAATTACGATAGAACACTGGCTGTTAAAGCTGTTTGAGATGGGCGAGGGCGATATAACGGTTCTGGCTCGTCGCTACGAGTGGGACATGGACGGTATATGGCAAAGTTTGCTGGGGCATCTGGATGCTTCGCCACGCTCGGTGCAAACTCGTCCGCAATTGTCCGCCAATCTCGAAGCATTGATCAAGGCCGCCTGGCTTGCCGCCTCGTTGCAGGATGATAGCCCGCATATAAGAAGTGTACACCTGCTGGAAGCGCTTCTTTCTCAGCCGGGATTATTGAGCTGTGAAGGGTTATGGCCACTTTTTAGCCTTAGCAAAACTCAAATAAGGCGTCTGAAACCTTTACTCGATGCCCAGTCAGATGAACGTCCGGAACTGCAACAGCAGGAGATTCTGGACCAGATGCCTTCAACTCTTGCGCGTGACGTTCCAAAAAATACGGGGATCTCCTCCGATAATTTAAGCGAAGCATTACAGGCTGCGCTGGATAAATTCACCCTGGACGTAACCGCCAAAGCAAGAGCTGGGCAGATTGATCCGGTATTTGGTCGTGATAATGAAATCCGCCAGATGGTGGATATACTTTCTCGCCGTCGAAAAAATAACCCAATACTGGTTGGCGAACCGGGAGTGGGAAAAACCGCGCTGGTGGAAGGCCTTGCGCTGCGTATTGCTGATGGCGATGTCCCGGATAGCCTGAAAACCGTCAGTTTACGTACCTTAGATCTTGGTCTTTTACAGGCTGGTGCTGGTGTAAAAGGAGAGTTTGAGCAACGTCTGAAAAATGTCATTGATGCGGTTCAAAACTCCCCATGGCCGGTACTGCTATTTATCGACGAAGCCCACACTATCATCGGTGCAGGTAATCAGGCCGGGGGGGCTGATGCAGCAAATTTGCTTAAACCAGCCCTGGCGCGTGGTGAATTGCGCACCATTGCGGCTACCACGTGGAGCGAATATAAACAGTACTTTGAACGCGACGCAGCACTTGAGCGCCGTTTTCAGATAGTCAAAGTGGATGAACCGGATGATGAAATTGCGTGTTTGATGTTACGCGGTTTGAAATCGCGTTATGCGCAACATCATGGTGTTCATATCACTGATGAAGCGGTAAAGGCAGCGGTTAGCCTGTCCCGGCGCTACATCACCGGGCGACAGCTTCCAGATAAAGCTGTCGATCTGCTTGATACCGCATCGGCACGCGTACGCATGAGCCTGGATACCCTTCCGGACACGTTAATCCGGCTTGCGGCACAAATCAGCGCCCTGGAAACAGAAAAGCAAGCATTGCTGGAAGATATTGCATTGGGCAGTAGTGGCTCTAATGAACGGCTGGGACAAATTGAAAAGTCTACGAATGAACTCATCGCGCAACGTAACGTACTAAACATTCAATATCTGCAAGAAAAAACACTCACTCAACAATTGCTTGCAACACGACAGGACATCAGTCGTCAGGCTGAAATTAGCAGTTTGCAACAGCAGCTTACTGAATTACAGAATGGTGCTCCTCTACTTTCGCTGGATGTAGACGTACGTACCGTCGCAACCGTAATTGCTGACTGGACAGGTGTGCCCTTAAGCAGCTTGTTAAAAGATGAGCAGACCGACTTACTCATGCTTGAGAGCCATTTAAGCAAGCGCGTTGTTGGGCAGGATCAAGCACTGGTAAATATGGCGCAGCGTCTGCGGGCAGCGAAAACAGGTCTGACGCCTGAAAATGGCCCGTTGGGGGTGTTTCTGCTTGTGGGGCCGAGTGGGGTGGGTAAAACAGAAACCGCCCTTGCCTTAGCTGACAGCCTGTTTGGTGGTGAGAAAGCGCTGATTACTATTAACCTGTCGGAGTATCAGGAAGCGCACACGGTTAGCCAGTTAAAAGGCTCGCCTCCGGGCTACGTCGGATATGGGCAGGGCGGCATATTAACTGAGGCCGTACGTAAACGCCCTTACAGCGTCGTGTTACTTGATGAGGTTGAAAAAGCACACCGTGACGTAATAAACCTTTTTTATCAGGTTTTTGACCGTGGGTTTATGCGCGATGGCGAAGGGCGTGAAATTGATTTTCGCAATACGGTGATCCTGATGACTGCCAATCTCGGCAGTGATGCATTGATGCAAATGCTGGATGAACAGCCGGATGCGAGAGATAGTCAACTGCACGAGCTGTTGCGCCCAACCCTGCGCGATCACTTCCAGCCTGCGTTGCTGGCGCGCTTTCAAACGTTGATCTATCGTCCCCTTACTGCTGTTGCGCTGCGTACTATCGTGAAAATGAAGCTAGACCAGGTTGCGAGCCGTCTGCGTCGGCATTATGGGCTGTCCTGCATTATTGAAGAAAGCCTTTACGATACGCTGGTCGCCGCCTGCCTGTTGCCGGATACCGGTGCGCGTAATATTGACAGTTTGCTAAACCAGCAAATCCTGCCCGTGCTGAGCCAGCAATTACTGCAACGTAAGGCTGAGCAGGTACGTACCGAAAATCTGACACTGGGGTGGAATGAAGAAGCGGGGATTGTGCTGGAATTTGATCATGGAGTAACTGAATAGAGCGTGCCGATGATACAGTAAAAATGCATGGTGGTTATTTATTATCCTGAATAATTAATTTCTATAAATATGTTGTAGCCATCTCTTGAAGCAGTGTGGAGAATTTTCATGGATAGCGCAAAAGAAATTGCACAAGATATGCTTGAAGCAATCAACGTGGATGGGGGAGGTTTTTTAGGCGCAGTCGCTAAGGGTTTTATCTCGTTTCCTGTCAGCTTATATTATCTTGGCTATGATTTCATGCATACTGAGGATCGCAGAGAAAATTATGAAGATAAGATTAGAGTTGCCAGGCTTGTAAAATCTGACAACATCAATAAAGAAATACTAGAGAGAATCATCAGTGACTTTATGGATGAGTTTTCATCACGCGTAGATATAGAAAAAGTTGTTAGTATGATTAAAAATACTACTGGCACAATTATTGGCAAAGCGTTATTTGCACAACTCTTTGGGGTTAATCTGGGGAAGATATTAACAAACCATGCTATTACGGCTTTTTTTAAGAACAGATGCTGGAGCTATACTTACAGTCGGTGCTGAAGCATCCTGAGCGATTTATGTATCACGATACTTACGTGACAGAAACCCTTCCTTTTACTATAAATTAAAATATATGGGAAACTTGGATCTATTATATTATTTGGTTGAGGATATTGTGAGACCATTTGAAGCAGTCTGCGACATTCATGACAAAAATCAAGCAGACTTTGATAATCTTTGCAAGTATTTCTTTGGTGGTTTATGAACTTAAAAAAGGTTGTAGTTTTTGTTTTTTCATATTTCGCCTGTGCTGTCGCAGGAGCATTGGTTACATTTGGTTTGATTTTTACTGTTTGGTTCTTTTTTTTCTCAAAAAGTGAAGATTCTTTATTTTGGTGTGGAGCTTCGATGTTGCTAATTTTTCTGGGGTATATAATCAATCGAATTGCATTTCCTCATATCTAGAGCGTTTTCTAAATACTCATTTATTCCCGTAGTTAGGTTAAATGTTAATAGCCTTAAATCCTGCATGTGCTCAGTAAGAAATTATTGTCAAAAGGCTTTGCCGTTTAAGAAAGAAAGTCTGATACCTGGATTGTCCAGAGGTAAGGTTATGAGTGACTCATTAGATGAAGATCTTGGTGAAGATGCCATATGGGATCTTTACAAAAAAATCTTAAGAGGCTTTTCGTGGTGATATTGAAACTTTTTTTGTAAAATTTTTGGTATTGCTTTTAACAATATTAGTACTGACGGGATGTCCGGGGGGAGGAGATAGTATTCTTCCTCGTTAAGAAGCAAAATTAAATATTATTGATAATAAGTTTTATTTTTGGGTCGAAGGCACAGTCGAATATCAGATAGCCCATATTTCCATCAACCCCAGAGGAACATCTTTTCGTCGCCAGAAGGTGTAATTTAATCCGCAAATTAAAACGTTGAACGGGAAATTATGTATCCCTTCATCATTCTTCCTTTTTCCTGAACATGGACAGTTTTTAGTTGAATATGTATTGTCATCATATAGCTCTTCAACAATTATAGTTACAGGAGTTAATTTTTAAAATGTGGATGTCAGGCTTATTCAACTTACGAAGGATGAAGTCGTAAGATAGTTGATCAAATTTTATTTAAGATCTCCGTACCTTTTTTATCAATGAAATTTTCACTGTGTTTTTAAAATATATTATTTGAATTTTTTATTTCATTATGTAAATAAGATGTTAAGTTAGGGATTGCACTGGAGGTGTATGATGAATAGGAAAAACAAGAATGAATTTAATGAGGGGGGAGTCCGACTATTGAGTATTGGTGAGATAAAATTGGCTAAATCTGTTTTTAAGTCCACTATAGACTACAGCACCGTGTGGATCCATAAGGAAAGCTATTTACCGTTTAATCTTCAGGATAAAAAAACTGCGATGGCGCCTAATGGTGAAATCTATTTTCGTGATTTTTATAGAGATGATTTCTCTCTGTCCACGGATGATATTCAGCACCTGTTTATTCATGAAATGAGTCACGTATGGCAACGTGCGAAGGGAATGCATGTTATTACAAGAGGCTTGATTAGCTGGCTGGTTTCTTATCGATATATGCTTGACGGTCGGTTGTTGAGTGAGTATCCCATGGAGCAACAGGCACAAATTATTGCGGATAATTTTACTTTGCAAACCCATGGATATGCAGTGTGGTATCGTTTGTGGAGTAATAAATACCCCGCGGTGACGCTTGATGGAGAAACTGCTGAAGCAGTCGTTCGGCAAAAATACTGGGAGGCGTTACGAGGATTCCCATGGTGAAACTATCAAAATTCCGCTCTGGTTTTTTAGTAGGGGGGATTTTCCTCAGCCTTAGTACACTTACGGGTTGTCCTGGAGTAGGTGACAGGATGGAATTTGATGAAAGCGCAGAGGTCAGTGTTAAAGGCAAGGATGTCTGCTTTGAAGTCATAGATCCGCAAGATTATCAGCCGGTAGATATGGCTATCAATCCGCGAGGGACGCTTTCAATAAATAAAAGAATTATTTTTAATCCTGCCCTGACTGTTATTAAAGGGGAGTTATGTATACCCCCTTCTTTTTATGATTTCCCCGATAAAGGACAATTCATTGTTGAGTATACTTTAACGTCAAAACAAAAGAGAGAAAAATCAAGAAAAGTGGTGGTTGTCTTGGGTGTTGCGGATGGCAAAATCTATAATATGATACCTGCCGATAATGAAATCTCCAGACCTTATGATGAATTAAGTCAATAAAAAGGCATGAGTATTAGACGGCGATTCGAATAAATTTTCTATCCTTAAATAATTAAAATCCCGGTAAGTATATGGAGTAAAAACCATGAGTATCATTGATCAGAATTCAACTTTGCTTAATGAAACGCTGAACCGCTTTCGACTTGTTATTCCTTCATGTACTTCCAAACTTGATGTGGAGGAATTCAGCGGCCGAGAGGTATTAAGTCAGGTGTATTATTACACTATTGTTTTCACCACACCAGATAAAGATATTGATGCGTCCCAGGTATTGAGAAAACCTGCCAGTCTTACTATGGGCATTGGTCTGTTACACAGCCTAACGGAAGATAAAGTAGTACATGGTATTGTGAGCGACTTTCGTCGGATATCAGGCTCTAACGACGAGGCGCAATATATTATTACTCTGGAGCCCTTCCTGGCATTGCTGGGTAAGCAAATACGTACTCATCGCTTCTTTGTCAATAAATCCGTACCTGACGTAGTGGCACAGATCCTGGATGAGCATGGTTTCAAAGGTTGGGAATACGAATTCAATCTCAAACAAAATTATCCCAAACGTGAGCAGATCAACCAGTATCAGGAAAGCGACCTGGCGTTTATTGAGAGGTTACTTTCTGAGGTAGGCATATTTTATTTTTTTACTTTGCAACCAGATACTCATACCGAAGTTGTTCACTTTGCGGATAAACAGAGTGCCTATGAATTTGATAAAACACTCCCTCTGAACAGCCCGTCGGGAATGAGTGATAACGCAAAGGAGTCGGTGTGGGGGCTGAACATTCAGCATAATGTGGTTCAGGCGGGGGTGATAGCGAAGGATTATAATCATCGCGAAGCGCAGAAAGTGTTGCAGTCCGCCAGAGCGGATATGACGCGCCGCGACGGGGCAGATATAACCTACGGAGAGGTTTATCACTACAAACCACGCCATCTTGAAACCGGCGATAAAAATGATCCATCTGCTGAAACAGCTAATTTCCTGGCTCGTCTTGATCATGAACGCTTTCTGGCAGATCAGACCCTTATTACCGGCTTCAGTACAGATGTAACCTTGCGACCTGCACAGGTATTGACGGTAAAGGACGATACCGTTCCCTCCACATTACCTGAGTTACTGAGCTTACCGATGGTCGTGATACGCACTGGATTTATGGCCAGTCGAAAAGATGCGCTCAAGGTAACGCTTGCCGCAGTGCCTTACAGCGAAACCCTGTGCTGGCGTCCACCGTTAAAACCCCGTCCTACAATAAGCGGTACGATGATGGCAAGAGTCACCAGCGCCAGGGCAGACGACATTTATGCCTGGCAGGATGCAGCCGGACTGTACCGGGTAAAATTTGACGCCGATCAGGACGACAAAGCTCAGGGCCAGGAGAGCATGCCCGTCCGCCTTGCGAAACCCTACGGCGGTGACGTATACGGATTTCACTTCCCGCTAATCCAGGGCACAGAAGTAGCTATTGCATTCCACGATGGTGACCCGGATCGGCCATACATCGCCCATGCCCTGCACGACTCCCGGCACGTCGATCATGTGACAGAAAAGAATAATACACGCAATGTGATGCGTACCCCTGCCAACAATAAGTTCCGCATGGAAGACAAGCGTGGCGAGGAGCATATCAAGCTCAGTACCGAGTATGGCGGTAAAACACAGCTTAATCTCGGGCATAACGTTGATGCCGCGCGTGGTTTGCGTGGTGAAGGAGCGGAACTGCGGACGGATGACTGGATTTCTATTCGTAGTGGCAAAGGCATTTTTCTGAGCGCTGATGCGCAACCTAAAGCGCAGGGGCAGATGTTAGATATGGGGGCGGCTTTAGCGCAGTTACAAGATGCTTTGCAACTTGTTACCGCTCTGGCGCAAAGTGCAAAGGTATCGGGTGCGCTGGAGGCTGATACGTCTTCTCAAAGGGAGCTTAATCGTGCTCTTTCTCAGCTACAGAGTGCAGGGTTGTTGGCATCAGCACCGGCGGGAATTGGTTTAACAACGCCAAAAAATATCCAGCTCTCTGCCGGACATTCCCTGACCGCTACAGCCGGGGAAAATATCGATATGACTATTTTCAGGAAGCTTACGGTAGCCGCAGGTGAAGCCATCAGTCTGTTTGCACATAAAATGGGAATGAAAATATTTGCGGCCAGGGGGAAAGTCGATATTCAGGCGCAAACTGATGCTATGAGATTGCAGTCAGATAAAACGATGAATATGAATAGTGTTAATGGTGAAATTATCCTTAATGCGGCTGAAGGAATAACGCTTACAAGTAAGGGCGGTGCTTACATCAAAATAAAAGACGGATCTGTAGAAATCGGCGCGCCGGGGAGAATAGAGTTGAAAAGCATGAATATTCTCTGGGGAGGAATTGCTTCACTTGAACAAGCTCTCTCTCCTGTTGCGGTAAGCGACCCGCAGTTTCATAACCCAATGAATGGTAGTTTTCAGATTGTTGATGAAGTTAGTAAACAGCCAAAGCCATATATACCATACAGAATTGAAACCGAGGATGGGCAGATTATCCGTGGTGCAACGGATGCAAATGGCTACACGCAGGCACATTATGGCATTGATCCTAAGGCAATAACGTTGTTCTTTGAATAACCAGGGAGTGAAAAATGAGTGAGCAAGGGAAAGCTGCAGCCGAACACAAACTAAGTAAATCCGAAAGTAATGTGAAGGTCGTTACCCATAAGTCTTGCCAGTGTTATTTCAGAACCGAAACGCTACAACTAATATTCATTGATGAAGCTGAAGTTGCCGGTTTTGAAAAGGCAATGGATAAACTTTGCCTATTGATAGATGAGCATCATAAAACAAAAGCTAATTATTCTGAGGCGATTGAAAATTACGGTATCCGAAAAAAGGATATTGCAAACCAAAATGATTTATCAGAATACAAGGCTAAGATCGCCAACACAGAGGCTTTGCTTAAGTCTGCCACTGAAAAGCTACAGCAAGAGTTAGGCGATTTTAATGAGCAAACGGGATATTCAGCAGTGGTCGAGCTAATTCCTCTGCAACCGCTTAAAAAAAGTAAGTATGGACGTCGTTATTCATATATTAAAGAGTGCGATTTTAAAAAATTCGAAGATAAGTTAATAATTATTCCTGTCGATGTTTCTGCTGATGATGGTATATTCAAGAAAGATGATGATGGAAATATTATCGGAATCGATATCGATTCGTTAAAGACAAAACTGGCAGCAGCAAAAAATACCATTAAACAAATGATGGATAGCACCATGACGATGAGTGCTGATGTGGATTATGAGGCAACGCTGACAGAATGGGCTGACGCATGGAACAGTGAGTCAGGCGCATACAATAAAGAAGGCCACTATATTGATGTTTCAGCCGGGGCGCAGTTTCTGCGGTTTACGGCGAATGCATCCACGCTTAATACCTGGAACCCGGATACAGGAGCGGTACAGATTAAGGGAGAAGCGCATTCTGGTCTGACGCTCTGTTCTGGCACACTCAATACAACGCTTTATGTCCCGGATCGTACAGGCTGGCCCCTGAAGTTTATGGTCAATGATACTAAAGAAGCCAATATAGGGATTTTACGGGCCAGAATTGACGGAGAGCTGACGGGATATGTTGGAGCTTCTGCGCAGGCCGAAGGCAACCTTCAGTTTGTAACATACAATAAAAAACAGTTGCTGATGGGGAACCGTACGCCAGGAGTCCCTTTTAGTGAACGCCAGAATGGGGTAAAGATCAAAGATAGCAAGGAGAATCCAAAAAGCCTGGAAATAAAAGCAGAAGCATTTGGTGGCGCAAAGGCTGGAGCCAGTCTTGGCGGCGCTCTGCAGTGGTT
Source organism: Enterobacter sp. SA187 (assembly GCF_001888805.2). Lineage (NCBI taxonomy): Bacteria > Pseudomonadati > Pseudomonadota > Gammaproteobacteria > Enterobacterales > Enterobacteriaceae > Enterobacter > Enterobacter sp. SA187. The sequence continues at coordinate 885,588 of NZ_CP019113.1, read as the reverse complement.
AAAGCCTTTTAGTTCACTGGTCGATGAGCTTCCCAGTATGCTGCATACCTTTGGCATGGATTCACCAGCACTGGAACAAATCCTGCCATCTGTAAAGCAGTCACAAGAGAAACAAAACGACCAAACGGGAGAGTTTCAGGATTTTGCTTGTTTGAAGGTAGGCGGGGATGTGGAACTGGGCGTGGGATTAAGTGGTGAGTTTAAGATCCGCTTCGTAAAAGGCCGCTTTAGATTTCATATTAAAGGAAGCATATGTCTTGGCCCGGGAGCAAAAGGTGAAGTAGAGGGAGAGGTTTCACCCGAATTGTTTGGAGAGTTTGCTATTTGGGTGATATACCAATTATATGGTATCGATTATAGACACTTAACTATAATTGCAGATGATGCATTTAAAGCACTTACCTATATACTTGTTATGGGCGGCGCTGAAATATACTCTAAGTACTATAATAAAATGCGAGCAGAATTAGAAGGTGTGAAGAAGGATTTTGTTGATTTTATTGATGACATGACGAAAGGTTTGATGAAGGCTCGAAGTGATTCAACTAAGCGTAATGATTTTGCATCTTTAATAAACAAGGATCCTGGCTGCGTCTTTTTATTTTCTCCAGAAGCAAAAGGTATTGCACTTTATGTGCTTACTAAAGATGGCGCATATGATCGTATTGATATTAACAACCAGGGCGATGGTTTTCTACCTGATACAAATAAAAAACGCAAAACCGCTGTATTATATGTTTTGTCCAGTATTCAGACCAAACGCGAATGGAAAAAAGTGTTGTCTCGTATTAGCAAGGATGGTACAGCGCTCCCCGGTAATGAAGATGCAGTAGTCAAACAGGCCGAAGAAAGTATAAGAAATTTTTTACAAATAGGTTTTAACAAAGACAAGGAGTTAGAGGATATTATTGATAAGTTAGAACTGAGAGAATTCAATCAGGTCTTCAAACGGCTTAAAGAAAATCCAGCTTATGGTTATGCGTTCTCACCTAATTGCACTAAACAGTACTTTTTACACTGTGATGATAATCCGTTTTATAGTTCTTTATGTCATTTTGGCCCTGTTAACTCTGAATATAAACAAAAATGGGAGGCAAATGATTGATGCGTATTTATTTTATAGTTCTGTTATTATTTGTTAGCGGTTGTGATAATGCAACGGAAACTAAAAAACTTACCGCTGACGAACAGGCTGAACTTAAACAGTTTGTCAATAAAATCAAATCAGAGCTTGTCTACGTCAAAGGCGGAACGTTCTGGATGGGAGATTTCTGCAAAAAAATGCGCAATGGTGGACCTTATTGTTCATCAGAAAAGGATAATAAACCATTGCATGAAGTGGAGCTTGAGAGTTATTCCATTAGTAAGTTTAAAGTAACTCATGAAGACTATGACTTCTATTTAAAAATGAAAAAGTTGCCAAAAAAGAATTTTGAAAAGAAAAGCTACAATGAAATTTTTTATAATATGATATATTTTGAAAGAAGTCCGGCGATTATTACATGGACTGAGGCTTTTAATTATTGTGATTGGTTAAAAAAAGAAACTAAAATGCCTTTTTCGCTTCCTACGGAAGCTCAATGGGAATATGCGGCTCGTGCGCGCGGTCAGTATATTTTAGTGGCAACAGATGATGGTTCTTGGCGGAAAAATGAAAAAACAGGATATGGTGAAAACTTCGCTACAGATGAGGATAGGTGGGCAGTAGAGAAGGATTTAGGCATCGATAGTACTTCTATACATTTCCCGGTAGATAAATATCCTCCCACTCCACTTGGAATGTATGGTATGGCTGATAATGGTTGGGAGTGGGTGCATGACTGGTATGACCCTTATTATTATGAAAAATCCCCAAAAAAAGATCCTCAAGGTCCAGATAAACCTATAGTCAAAGATGATGATTCTGGACAATATCTGAAAGTTTTACGTGCTGTAAATCATCTTGTACCCGGCGCGCCAGAAGGCGTTACTTTTAGTCGAGCATCGAATATTAAAGATAATCCTTATCCAGCCAGTACAACAGTACGTTGCGTCGTTAATTCACCGGACCCAATAAAATGAACCAAAAATCCATAAATTATAGCCTGTTTCTTTTCTTACTAATCGGTGGTTGCGACAATGCCAGTCAGGCAGTAAACCGTACTCCACAAGAGCAGGAAGAATTACAGCAATACCTCAAGCGTATAAAAAAAGACCTTGTGTATGTTAAAGGCGGAACGTTCTGGATGGGAGATTTCTGTAAAAAAATGCGTAATGGCGGCCCTTGTTGTTCATCAGAAAAAGATACAAAACCTTTGCACGAAGTGGAGCTTAGTAGTTATTCCATTAGCAAGTTTAAAGTGACTCATGAAGATTATAATTTCTACTTAAAGGCGATGGGTTTGCCAGATCAGTATGTAAATGAAAATTATCAAAAGGAGATGCTGGCAACGATGACTCACTTTGATAATAGTCCTGCTGTAGTGACATGGACAGAAGCAAATAATTACTGTTCTTGGCTTGGAAAAGTTACAGGGCTTCCTTTTTCAATGCCTACAGAGGCGCAATGGGAATATGCCTCACGCAGTCGCGGGAAATATATAATAATTGCGACGGATGATGGCACATGGCGGAATAATCCCAGTACTGGATTAGGGGGAAATTATGCTACAGATGGGGATCGCCGCATAGTGGAAGAAACTTACGGAATAAATGGATCACTAGTCCATTTCCCTGTAGATAAATTTCCTGCTTCACCTTTAGGATTGTATGGCATGTCAGATAATGGGTATGAATGGGTAACTGACTGGTATGATGATGAGTATTATAAAAGATCAATAAGAAAAGATCCGAGAGGTCCTAATAACCCTGTAATGAAGGATGAGGACACTGGCCAATATTTTAAGGTGTTGCGAGGCGGTGAGGCCCCTGGCCCAGGTAGCGAAGTGGGGTTCACGTTTTATCGTGCCTACAGAGTTAAAGATAATCCTTATCCAGCCAGTACAACAGTACGTTGCGTGGTTAATTCTCCGCACCCGATAAAATGAACCAAAAATTCATAAATTGTAGCCTGTTTCTTTTCTTATTAATCGGTGGTTGCGACAATGCCAGTCAGGTAGTAAACCGTACTCCACAAGAGCAGGAAGAATTACAGCAATATCTCACGCGTGTAAAAAAAGACCTTGTGTATGTCAAAGGCGGAACATTCTGGATGGGAGATTTCTGTAAAAAAGAGCGCAATGGTGGGCCTTATTGTTCATCAGAAAAAGACACAAAACCGCTACACGAAGTTGAATTAACTGGTTATTCAATAAGCAAGTTCAAAGTGACGCATGAAGATTATAAATGCTATCTGAAAATTGCTGGGTTGTCAGAGCAAATTTTTGCACATAAATTTGAGAGCGAAATGTTGTCTGATATGACTTATTTCAAAAGAAGTCCGGCCATAGTAACATGGACAGAAGCTAATGAGTATTGTAACTGGTTGAGAAAAGAATCCGGACAACCTTTTTCGCTTCCTACAGAAGCGCAATGGGAGTACGCGGCACGTAGTCGAGGTCAATATATCTTGGTCTCGACGGATAATGGCGTCTGGCGTAGTAATGCTAAAGACGGTAGAGGCGAAAATTATGCCACCGATGTAGATCGTCACCTTGTGGAGGATTCTCTTGGAATAAATAGTATATTAATTAATTTCTCTGTCGATAAATACCCTCCAAACTCGATAGGATTATTTGGAATGGCAGAGAATGGATATGAGTGGGTGCTGGACTGGTACGATCCTGATTATTATAGCCGGTCTCCGGTAATAAACCCTCAGGGTCCCGCAAAACCGGTTATTAAAGATGATGATAGTGGGCAATACCTCAAAGTTTTACGTGGGGGAAATAATCCTGATCCATCAGGGGATGTCGGGTTGACGTTTTTTCGAGGCTACAAAATAAAAGATAATCCTTATCCAGCCAGCACAACAGTACGTTGCGTCGTTAATTCTCCGGATCCAATAAAATAAATTTCCTTGATGTGTTGTAACGCTTTTATTCTAACTTTTTCTACTTTTACTAAATTTTAATTTAAATTGAAGGTGCCAGTGTTGGGGTGGGTAATATAGTTATTTATATTTTCAGTGCAAGAACAGGTGCAGCCTATTAAAGTGCTCGTGTAATAATAATCTTTGAGGTTTTCTCACAGTAAATGATTATATGGAGGTATTTATATGCTTGGCGTAATACGGATCGGAGATAAAACCTCTCATGGTGGTACCGTTCTTGAGGGCAGTGCTGGTCTCATATTTATGGGTAAGGCAGTTTCCTGTATGCTGGATAAAGTATCCTGCCCTGTACATGGCGTAACTTTTATCGCAGAAGGCGATGTTGGATCTAAATGGAATGGGCGTCCTATCGCTTTGCATGGTCATCGGTGCGGATGTGGTTGTACACTGATTACCTCCCTGCCAACGGCGGGGAAACGTTAAGCTATGCCTGTAGAAATAAGGAATTTGCCAGAACCTAAAGTGTTGCCTAAGCCTCCTGAAAAAATGCGCTGGCTCGTTTTTATAGCTATCTGCATGCTTACTGGGTTTATATTAACACTTTATTTTTGGCCGAAAGGTAAACCAGCAAACACTTTTTGGTTCTGGATATGTGCTACTTTGATTCCATCGGCCCTGGGGTTAATATGCTATGCAATAAGATTACGTCAGTATGAACATCTGGTCGAGCAAGTTTCACACTGGAACCAGTTATATGCAGAGGAATTAAAAAGCAGAGAGGAAGCCGGGCAACAGGCATTAGGGATGCTGGGAATGGCATATGTCACCCCCGCAGCGAAAAATAAACTGGCTGCTGCATTATTGTTGGGTGCAAGCCCTTTGCAAACTGTTTATTGCTCTCGTACTGCCTCGGTGGTGAGTAATGCACTCCTTCACCCACCAGCTAAAAGCAATACGGTTGCGGAATATTGCTCTCGTTTAGAAATGCACCTTTACACTTTGCTGCGTATGCTGACGCCTGAGTTGGAACAGTATGCCCTTAATGAGCCTGTAACGGTGCGTATCCGTCACGATCAAACAGTAAGTGATACCTGCTTTCTGAGTATATGGCAACGCATTTTCCCGGAGCGATACGCTCTTCATCCTATTATTTTCAGACCCGACGACGATGGGCTTATGTGGCTGGATGAGTGGCTGGACGAGCAGAGTCCGTCACTTGTACTTTCTGTTGAGGTCAATCTCTTTGGAGATAAAGGTGATAATCAGGCTGAGTCAATTTCATTGTTATTACTGGCTTCGCCAGCGTGGATAAAGGAAAAGCATACTAGTCCACTGGCGTTTATTCATCGTCCTGTATCTGTGATAAAGGCAGTAGAGGATATAGATGATGTTGTACGCTGGGGTAAGCTTTCACCTGATGAAGGTTATTTTATCTGGCGAAGTCAACTAACGCCCTCCAGCCAGACTGAAATAATTGAGGCTATGGATGCTAAAGGTTATTTATTTAATAAAGATCGAGAGCATTCGTTAGACAATTCTTTCGGGAAACCTGATTTTGCTGTTGGGCATATTACGCTTATTTGCGCCTGTGAACATGCAAGTTCTTCACAAGTACCGCAGTGGATCATGTTAGAAGATAAAATGCCTCAGTGCGTCATTGTACGTCCAGCGTAATTCTGCATTAAGGAAAGTTAAGTGTACAAAAAAAGACGATTTAGCACATGGATAGTTGTTATTGTATTGCTTTTAATTGGCAGTGCGCTTATCTGGTTCGATAATCCTGTTATTCACTTACCAACTCAACAAAAAAAACTAATTGCTTCTCTTACTTTGTTTGGGATTTGTTTCGGATGGTTGCTATGTGATGATTTATTTTTAAGGATAATAAAATCTGTTGTTTCGTCAGAGTATTTCCGCGCATTAAATATCCGCTTGATTAAGCAGAGTAATTCAAAGATTAAAAGCCAGGCTAGCGAAAATTCTTATGTAGTTCAAATGAAAAAACTTCGCGTGGCTTTGCACATGAACTATGGTCGCTTTTGGCCTCGTAGAGTACGTATCATCCTGCTCACTGGCAGTATCAATGACGTAGAGCTGCTTGCCCCAGGCCTTGCAGACCAGCTCTGGCAGGAAGACAGAGGTACGCTACTGCTGTGGGGGGGAGATCCCTCTGCACCTTTAGACGCGGAATGGTCTGAAGCCCTGAGCAAACTTCGCCGCCGCCCCATAGATGGTGTGGTCTGGGTGACCTCTGCGTTCGCACAAAAGCACCCCCCCTCCAACGATATGATTGAGCGAATGTCACAGGCATTAACTTCCCGCTGTGGCTTGTCAGGCTGGCGGTTCCCCCTGTATGTCTGGTCCCTGCACGGCACTGAAAGTAAAGATCATGTTCGGGCTACTCAGGCCGTAGGCTGCCTGCTTTCCGTAAACTGCCAGCCAGAAGTGTTGCGTAATCAGCTTGCAGCGCTGGTACCTCCCTTAATTGAACAAGGAACGCAGCAGATCAGTAACTGTTCCAGGCATCAATTTTTACTGCAGCTTGCCGGACAACTAGCTGATGACCCGAATTCTGTCGCTGAACCCCTGGGCGATTTACTCATCCCCTGGCAACCTCTTCCGCTTGCCGGGATCATGTTCAGTCCGGCTTCTGCAAATACCACGAGAACGGTTCGGCACCACTGGGTAAGGGATAATCGCTGGGATATCTTGCTGGAGTCGTTGCCTTCTCTGCCCACTGGTCTTGTGGCGAAAAAACGCGGTGTTGCTTGGGGCCAGGTCATGATGTTCATCCTCACGGGCGCTATGGTGCTGTGGGGGGCAGGAATGGCGACATCGTTCCTGGTAAATCGCGGAACCATTATCTCAGCAACATCACAGGTCAGACGCGCCGCCGACGAACAACAGCCGCTCCCTGTGCGTCTGCAGGCCCAGCTGGATTTACAGCACACGCTGGATCAACTGACATACCGGCAACAGCATGGCGCTCCCTGGTATAGTCGCGCTGGCCTGAGCCAGAACGATGCGTTACTGATGGCGCTCTGGCCGCATTATGGAGCCAACGCACTGCCCCTGGTGCGTGATGCCGCTGCCCGGCATCTTGAGGCTCAGTTAAATACTCTGTTAACTTTATCGCCAGATAATCCACAACGCGAAAGTCTCATGAAACCAGCTTATGACCAGTTAAAGCTCTGGCTTATGCTGGCCTGCCCGGAAAAAATGGACGCAGCCTGGTTTAGCAAGACGTTGCTGAAAAACTGGCAACAGCGTCAGGGCATACCGGACAATCTCTGGCAAGGCAGCGGACCGGCCCTGCTGGATTTTTATGCCCGCCATCTTCCCTCACATCCGTCATGGCGTCTTGAGCCAAATACGCAGCAGGTGAGCCAAGTCCGTACTCTGCTGGTACGCCAGATGGGCGCGCGTAATAGCGACGCTTCCCTCTATCAAAAAATGCTCGTCCAGGTGGCGAACCAGTACGCTGATATGCGTTTGTCGGACATGACCGGCGATACGGATGCGGCACGTCTTTTTACAACGGACGAGGTTGTACCGGGCATGTTTACCCGCAAAGCATGGGAAGAAACCGTCCGGCCAGCCATTGAGCGGATAGTCAGTGAGCGTCGCGAAGAAATGGACTGGGTGTTAAGCGACAACAGAACGAACGCCTTACAGCAGGCGTCCCCGGATGCATTGCAAGCGAGCCTTGAGGCGCGTTATTTCGCCGATTTCTCTGCAAGCTGGCTGGCCTTTCTCAACAGCCTGCGGCTCCGTCCGGCCCGGACGCTATCGGATTCCATAGATCAGCTCACACTGATGGCTGACGTGCGCCAGTCTCCGCTGGTTGCGCTGATGAATACCCTGAGCGTACAGGGTAAAACTGGCCAACTTACTGGGGCATTGCCGGATTCGCTGGTTAAATCCGCAAAAGATTTATTAAACCGTGACGAGAAACCTGCTTTTGATCAGCAAACGGGCGTACAGGGCCCGCTGGATAGCACTTTTGGCCCTGTACTGTCACTGATGGCGAGTGGGGACAGCATGACTCTGAGTCTGAAAACTTTCCTGACCCGCGTCACTCAGGTGCGGCTTAAACTCCAGCAGGTAGTTAATGCCCCTGATCCCCAGGCGATGAGCCGAACACTGGCGCAAACCGTGTTTCAGGGAAAGGCAGTCGACCTGACCGAAACCCGTGATTATGGCAGCCTTGTCGCCGCGAGCCTTGGTCAGGAGTGGAATGGATTCGGACAAACCGTATTTGTTCAGCCGGTCGAACAGGCCTGGCAGCAGGTACTGACGCCTGCCGCTGAAAGCCTCAATGCCCAGTGGCAGGCAGCAATCGTCACTGACTGGAACAGTACGTTTGGCGGGCGATACCCGTTAAAAAACACCAGTAGTGAAGTGTCACTTCCGCTCCTTGCCCGCTATCTCAATAACGATAGCGGTCGTATCGCTCACTTTTTGCAGACCCGGCTCAGTGGTGTGCTGCATAAAGAGGGCAGTCACTGGGTACCGGACAGTATCAGTGCACAAGGGCTAACATTTAATCCAGCTTTTCTTGATGCCGTGGATATGCTGAGCGCTCTGTCTGATGTCGCCTTTGCCGGAGGGGAGGCGGGTATTCGATTTGAGTTACGTCCGGGAACAGCTAAAGACGTGATGCAGACTGACCTGGTCATCGACAGCCAGAAACTCAGCTATTACAACCAGTCGCCGTTCTGGAAGCGGTTTAACTGGCCACATGATACCGAGTTCCCTGGCGCAAGTCTGAGCTGGATAAGTACGCAAGCGGGAACACGACAGTACGCTGATTTGCCAGGCGCATGGGGGTTGATTCGCCTGCTGGAGAAGGCTGAAGTTACTCCCTATCCAGGCGTAAACAGTAGCTTCAGTGTTACCTGGAAAGCTCCTGATGGCAGGCCGTTGCATTACACCCTGCGGACCGAGGCGGGGGAAGGGCCGCTTGCGCTGCTGAAATTACGTGATTTCAGATTGCCCGAGCAGATTTTTAGCGTAAACAGACCCGGAACAGAGGACGTAAATTAATGGCAACCTTGACGACGTTATTAAACGCCAGTCATGCCGATCCGCTTGTGATTTCACAACAGGCCCTACAGCAGGCTTTACTGTGGGAAAACTGGCTGGCACCTGTTTCCCTGGATTCTCCAGCGGGAAGCGATCCAGGTTATGACGATGATTTCCAGCAGATGCGCGAAGAAGTCAATAAGCTATCCGGCGCAGACACCGCTTTAATCTGCGATCTGGCAGAGAAGTTGCTCACCTCAACCTGTAAAGACGTACGCGTCGCAACTTATTACATCTGGGCGCGACTACATACGGATGGTGAAAGCGGGCTTGCTGATGGGCTGTCCTTGCTGGCCGCGTTGGTTCAGCGTTTTGGAACAGCCTTACATCCGCAGCGTGGTAATAGTCGCAAACTGGCGCTGGAGTGGCTGGCGAGTAACCGTATGCTGGACAGCTTATCTTTATATCCTGAGGTGGCAAAAGCGGACTTTGAGCGCATTGTGGGTGCGCTGCTTTTAACCGAGGAAATAACAGCGCTCTGGAACGAATCAGAGCGCCCGCAGTTTGGTGGGCTTTATACTGCGCTGGAAAACCGCCTTGCGCAATCCGGTGGTCCGGATGCGGTGATCCCGCAAAACAGTAGCGCCACGATTATTCACTCTACTTCTACGTCGGCGGAAACGCCGGTGTTGAAACCGGTTACCTCCGGACGTGACTTACTCGATCAGGCGAAATTACTGGCAAATTTTTTGCGCGATCAGCCCTACGGCTGGTTATCCGCCCATCATCTGATAAAAAGCATACGTCTGGATACCTTACACGAACTTCCTCCCCTGGCAGCAGACACGCGCACACGGCTGGCCCCACCGAAACCGGAACATCGCGCGATGCTAAAGCGCCTTTATTTGCAACAAAGCTGGCTGGAATTACTTGAGCAGACCGAGAGCTTTTTTGGTCAGGCGGTCAATCACTTGTGGCTGGATTTGCAGTGGTATATCCATCAGGCACTCAGCAAAGCAGGCACGCCTTATGAAAAATGGGCTGACATTATTACGCATGATTTACGCGGTTTACTCCATCGCCTGCCTGGGCTTGAAGGACTGGCTTTTAGCGACGGCACGCCCTTTGCCGATGAAGTGACCCTGAACTGGATCAATCAGCACGTTCTGGTGGCTGAAGGCTGGCACGATGAATCTGCAGCTTCAGCCAGTACGGCGGGCCACGATGAAATCTTACAACTGGAGCCAGAAGCCCTGGCACAGGCGGACAGCGAAGGCGTTGAAGCGGCGTTGCTCTGGCTGCAACATCGACCCGCGATGCACACGCCTCGTCATCAGTGGCTGGTACGTCTGCTGATGGCACGGGTCGCTGAGCAATACGGCAAGAACGACATGGCACTGCATTTGCTCAATGAACTGGACTGCAAGGCTGCCAAATTAATGCTCTCGCAATGGGAGCCAGAATTGTTGTTTGAGGTGAAAGCTCGTCGTCTGAAGCTACTTCGCATCAAAATTAGTCGATCCGACACGGACAAATCACGTTTACACAGTGAAATGGAAACCCTGCTTGCCGGATTGATTGCCATTGATCCCGCAAGAGCGGCAGTACTGTGTGGGTAATTGATAATGCCTGGTAATGAAAAATACATGAAAGACTTAACCCTGCGTTATTACGACGCTGAAATACGCTATCTTCGCGAGGCAGCCAAAGAGTTTGCACAAGCACATCCTGATCGGGCTGCTATGTTGGATTTGGATAAATCAGGCACCCCGGATCCCTACGTTGAACGTCTGTTTGAGGGGTTTGCTTTTTCAATGGGCCGCCTGCGTGAAAAAATTGATGATGACCTGCCGGAATTCACCGAAGGCCTGGTGAGTATGTTGTGGCCTCATTATTTACGCACTATTCCATCACTATCGATTGTGGCGCTGTCTCCCGCCATTCAGTCAATGAAAATAGCGGAAACCGTACCCGCCAGTATGGAAGTTTATTCGCGCCCCATAGGCCCCAAAAATACTGTCTGCCAGTACCGAACCACTCGCGCGACGGTGCTCAATCCACTGGAAGTGTCAAAAGTTGTGATGGCGGCTGAGCCGGACGGGCGTTCCGTGTTGCGTTTGCGGCTGACCTGCAGTTCGCAAACCGACTGGACACAGGTGGATTTAAGGCGGCTTTCTTTTTATCTGGCAAGCGACGCTCCTGTTAGCAGCGCGTTGCATCTGGCATTAACCCGGCGACAGGCAGCACTTTATCTGCGTTTTCCGGATCAAGTCGACAGGGTACAAATTGATGGCTGGTTTTCTCCAGGCGGCTTCTCTGAGGATGACCTGTTATGGCCGAAAGGTGAAAGCGCTTTTAGTGGATATCAGCTTCTTCTGGAATATTTCACCTTCCGCGAAAAGTTTATGTTTGTACATCTCAATGGGCTGGAGAACGTGACATTCCCCGTTGGCATCGCTTTTTTTCAGATTGAAGTGGTACTGCAAAGCCAATGGCAGAGCGACCTGCCCGTTACGGATGAGGCGCTTCAGTTGCACTGTGTGCCGGTTATCAATCTTTTTCCGCTGGAAGCAGATCCGTTGATAATTAACGGACTGGAAAGTGAATATCTTTTGCGGCCACGACGTTTACAGGACGGTCATACTGAAATTTATTCGGTAGATAGCGTAACCGGGTCACAGCGTACCTCGGGTGCTATTTACGTGCCTTTTACCAGTTTCCGTCACCGGGGTGGGATGCAACGACGTCATGCACCAGAACGTTATTACCATACGCGAGTCAAGCGCGGGGTAACAGGTTTACATGATACCTGGCTTATTCTTGGCGGTGTGCAATGGGAGGCTGACCGGCATCTCATGCGTGAGGCGGTATCATTGAAAATTACTGGTACTAACGGCCAGCTCCCGCGAAAAGCACTGCAAAGCACGATACTCGATCGCTGCGAGTCAGTGCTACAGACCCCTCTCAAAGTGCGTAACCTTTGTAAACCTACGTTACCTGCTTATCCTCCAGCTGAGGATCGTTTTCAATGGCGGGTATTGAGCCATCTGGGTTCAAGCTATCTTAATTTGATGAGCAGCGCGGATGTCCTGCGTAACACGCTTGAGTTATATAACTGGCAGAACGACGAACTGAATAATCGTCGTCTCGATGCCATACAGCATGTCGCGCACCATCAGATCCAGCGTTTTGAAAAAGGCTTCTTACTACGGGGTATTGATATTGAAATTACCCTCGACAGTAATGGTTTTACTGGCGAAGGGGATGTTCATTTATTCGGTGAGATGCTCAACCGGTTCTTTGCGTTGTACGCCGATATCCACTTGTTTAACCAGCTTACCCTCATTGTGCAACCTGCCGGGAAATGTATCCGATGGAAAGAGAACCACAACCAGCGTTTACCCGGTTAATAGAGCAACTGCGTGACAAACTGCCTTACACTCAGTTTTACCGCTTTTGCCAGTTACTGGAACAAAGTCAACCGGATCTTCCAGCGCTCGGCAGCGGTTGGCAGATCAAGCACGATCCAGTTCGTTTTCGTCCCCATCCGGGAATGGGCTTCCCGGCCAGCGAATTCAAAGGAATGGAAATAGCGGAGCAGGCTGACGAACCACCGATCATCCGCACTACCTTTTTGGGACTGTATGGGGTGGAATCTCCCTTGCCGACGTCTTATATCGACGATATTGCGCAGCGCAGGGAAGGCTATGAGGCCGTGAGTGATTTTCTGGATATATTCAATCACCGGATGATCACTCAGTATTATCGTATCTGGAGGAAGTATTCCTATCCTGCAACCTTTGCATCCGGCGGCCAGGACAGAACGTCGAAATACTTGTTGAGCTTGTGTGGCCTGGGTATTGAAGGCTGCACCAAAAGCATAGCAACACCAGTCTCGCGCTTTTTAGCGCTGACCAGCATGATGCGTCTACCCACCCGTACTACTGAAGGCGTGGTGGCGCTGGTTCAGTTACTGGCTCCGGATACTGAAGCCATCGTGCAGCCTCATGACCGCTGTCGTATTCCCTTGCATAAGCCATTAACGATGAGTGCGCGTAACCCTGTCAGTATGAGCAACAGTCCGATAATGGGAACGCACACCATAGATGTAAATAGCCAGATCTTATTGCAACTGAGGACTCATAATGCTGACGAAGCTGTTGGCTGGCTTCCTGGCGGGCAATTGCATGCGGATTTGCACGCTTTGTTGCAGGTCTATCTTGGAGCACGCCTTCATGTACGCTTACAGCTTTGTGTATGTCGCCGTCTGTTGCCGGATGCGCAGTTAACCTGTCAGCCCAAAAAGAGTAGCGTGCTGTTGGGGCGGACAGCGGTGATGCGACCACAGCAGGTGAGCATAACAGAACGGCATAACGAAAAAGTTATTACTATTAATCTGGGTCGCTATCAGCGTATTCAGGAGGCTTTTAACCGTAGGGAGACGGACGAACATGGCGATTACCGCTGGTAAAAAGCGTTTTACATTCATAACACTAATTATGGTGGCCACATTATGCGGCTGTGGATTAACGCAAAAAGTGGGCGACAGCACCGTTGCTATGACCAGGGCATTATTTTTCAAACAAGTGAAAATACTGCATCTGGATATTATTGCACGGGAGGCAGCTAATAATAATGCGGCAGGAATTCCGCTTTCAACAGTAATTCGTATTTATCAGTTAAAAGATCGCAAGGTGTTTGATGATACAGATTATCCATCGTTATTTGCCGAGGATAGCCAGGCTATTAAGTCTGACCTGGTTGCTCAAAAAGATATTCGTCTTCGTCCTGGTGCCTCTATAACAATAGATATGCCTCTGGAAGCTTCAGCTAATTATGTTGCGGTAGCCGCTCTTTTTCTGACACCTGATACTGCAAATAATACCTGGCGCGTGGTGTTAAACCGCGATGAGCTGGATCCGGATGTGGCGCGGAAGATTGAAATGAATAATCAGACACTAGCTCTTCTGCCGCTCAAGGATGATTAGCATGGCACAACCCTCCCTTTATGAAATGCTCACCGGCAACTTTACCGGCGGCTTTGATATTCATCAGGTTAGCGAAGAAAATCAGGTCATCATATCTGTACTGGATAATATGCAGCGTATTCTCAATACCCGTCAGGGCTCGCTCAGCCATCTACCGGATTATGGTCTGCCGGATATGAGTAAAATTCTGCAGGGGATGCCTCGCACGGCACATTCTTTACTGGATACGCTTTCGGCAACCCTATTGAAATATGAGCCTCGTCTGAAGCGCATACAGGTGGTCTTGCTGCCGCAGCATATGCCGGGCCAACTGGAATACGCGATAGATGCCGAGTTACACGATTTCGGCATTGTGCGTTATGACACGGCTTTTATGCCGGAAGGCCGTGTGCTTATCCGCCATCTCAGGCAACAAAATTACCTTCAGCCGGGCGACAGCTATTAACGACTATCAGAGACGTTATCTTCATGACTATTAATGACTATACCCTGAAAACGGGCGGTGATCCCCGCGCGCTGGCTGACTTTGCCGCTTTGCGGGAAGAAATCAGTAAACTTACCCATCCCGCTCGCCCCGACATAAGCTGGTCGAGGGTTGAACAACTAAGCCTTTCACTGTTTAGACAGAATGGCATCGAACTCCAGACGGTCGCCTGGTACACCCTTGCGCGCACCCATCTCACCGGAATGGCAGGTCTGAATGAAGGGCTGGCTATTTTAGAAGCTTTACTTACTCATCAATGGGGAGCAATGTGGCCGCAACCAGTACATGCCCGGATGGAAATTATTGCCGGGCTTAGCGTGCGTTTGCAATCTGTCCTGCGCACGCTGAGCCTGAGCTATACCGATTTACCCTTGATCTACCAGGCGGAACAGCATCTCACTGCTTTGCGCAATGTGCTGCAACGTCTTGAACTCAAAAATGCCAGCCAAATGGGTGAGTTGTGTATGTTTATGCATAACGCGGCCACAAGACTGGAAAATATTGAACCCCACCAGGCGCAGGAAATGCCAGTTGTAATTCCCCCATTTCCCGCAGCGCAGGCAAAACTGGCCAATCTTTCCCCGGTCACACCGCTGATTTATGTGGCACATCAGGATCAAAAAAGTCCGCCTGCTGTGATCACGCCTCCGCAATCCCCAAAACTCCAATGGAAAGGTTTTACGACAGGTGTACTGCTTACTCTGTTTCTGGGCAGCGCAGCGTGCTGGGGCTGGCAGTTTGTTGATCAGCAGGAGAGTATTTTACCGTTGACGGTTTCGGAGGAGGCGTTAACAACACTTGCCGGGCAGTCATCCCTGTGGCTACAAGACTACGGTTTTGCGCTGAGCACCAAAGCGAAACCGGAAAATATCGACAAGTTTAAGATGCAGTGGCAACAGCAAATCGTCAGCAATGCATTGCCAGTTGAAAAGCTGTCTGGCTGGCATCAGGGAATGGAAGGACTGGAGGATCTGACCCGGCGTCTTAATGAGCTTGATGAACGCAAAGGTAAATATCTTACCGGATCGGAATTGAAATCTATGGTGTTTACCATTACCCAGAATTTTGCACGAACGGAGCCTGTTGAAGAACAACTCTACCAGCTTAGTAAGATGACTTCCGGGACACCGGAACTGGCCACTTCACTATCGCGTACTGATATGCACCTTAAGCAGTTGCTTAACCGCTATATGCTCATCAAACAGCATGCTGAAAAGCAATAATAATCGTTACTTCAGTGTCCACGCCGTTCATCCTTGATGAACGGCGCATCTCTTTCTCACATCAAACAATATCATCCACCACGCCGCCGTCCACGCGCAGTGCAGCACCTGATGTCGCTGACGCCTGGGTCGAACAGACATAGACCACCATATTGGCGACCTCCTCGACCGTGGCGGCGCGCTGGATCACTGAACTCGGGCGGTTCGCCATCACGAACTCTGTCGCCAGTGTTTCCAGAGATTTGCCGGTGCGTTCCATGTCATCTTTCATCATGGCGGCGAAGCCGTCTGACATGGTCGGACCCGGCAGCACGCTGTTGACCGTTACGCCGCTACCGGCGACAAATTTTGCCAGTCCGCGGGCAAGGGAAAGCTGCGCGGTTTTGGTCACGCCATAGTGGATCATGTCCGACGGGATATTGAGCGCCGATTCAGAGGAGATAAACACCACCCGTCCCCAGCGTTTTTGCACCATGCCAGGCAATAATGCACGGGCGAGGCGGACGCCGGACATAACGTTGGTCTGCCAGTAGTTTTCCCAGGTTTCGTCGTCGGTGGAGTAGAAATCCTGCGGGCCATAAATCCCGGCATTGTTTACCAGAATATCCACGCCGGAAGCCGCCCGCAGCACCGATTCCACTCCTTCCGGCGTACTGAGATCGGCAATGGCCGCACGCACCGCCACGCCCGGCACCACCTGCTGGAGATGCTGAATACCCTGATTTACCGAACTTTCGCTGCGGCCATTCACGATCACTTCCGCACCGCTCTCTGCCAGGCCGCGGGCGATAGCAAAGCCAATCCCGCCCGTTGAGGCGGTCACCAGCGCGAGTTTTCCCGTTAAATCGATTTTCATGGACTGCTCCCGGTCATTATTGATGATTCTTCAGACCGTTAAGCGTAGCAGTTGCGTGGCGCAAGATGAGTTATCCCTAGCCAGGCAACCGGCTTTTAGGACGGCCAGGCCCCAGCAGGATCGCCAGCTTGCTGCCGCCTTTGGTGGTCTCCATCCAGATCTTACAGACGCTGGTGAGCGGCACAGAGAGCAGCATTCCCACCGGGCCGAGCAGCCATCCCCAGATCAGTAAGGATAAAAATACCACCATAGTCGACATGCCCAGACGGTGGCCCATCATGCGCGGCTCCACCATATTCCCCAGCACCATGTGCACGACCAGGAAGAGGATCCCCACCATCATAAACTCGTAAAAGCCGTTGAACAGGAAGGCCTGGATCATCGGCGGGATGGCCGAGATCACCGAGCCGATGTTAGGCACATAGTTAAGTAAAAATGCCAGCACGCCCCACATCAGCGCAAACTGGACGCCTAACAGCATGAGACCCAGCCAGATGATGGCCCCGGTCCACAGGCTGATCAGCGTTTTCAGCGCCAGGTAGTGCGACACACCTTTTAAGGCGCGGTGCAATCCGGCGATATGGATCTGCGGATTGTTCAGCGCAAAGCGCAGTTTGTACGGCAGATGGCGCACTTCAAACAGCATAAACACCACGGTCATCACCAGCAGCACAATGCTCGCCATAGCGTTCGACAGGCCGGTCATCAGCAGGGTGGCAAAGGCCATCATTTTGTCGGAGTCCATGCGCTGTAACATGCGCTCCGGCGACATGTGCAGATGCAGGAACGGCATCATGTCCTGTAACTGCAGAACCTTACGCGTTAATTCCTTATTGTATTTAGGCAGCATGGTGATGAATTCATTAAATGACGCCGCCAGCACGCCAAACAGCGCGGTCAGCACGATCATCATGACAACCACCACAATGGTGATCGCGACTGGTCGCTTCACGCCGCGACGCAAAAACCAGGTCACCAGCGGATTAAGCACGATGGCGAAAAACAACGCCATTAATAACTGAACAATAATGTCGGCGGCGGCATGGATGCCCGCCAGAATAATAACCAGAGCGGCTAATTTCAGGAGGATATGCAAGCCCGCTTTATCGGGCTGGGGGGTGATCATAGTGAATTCCTTTTTTCGCTGTGCCCGCTAAGTGTAGTGCGTTAGCGGGGCTTCGTATGACGTGCATTATCTGAATCTGCTGCTGATTTTCAGCCGTCATCATGATAATAGTGAAACACTGTTGTAAAAAATGTGGTGAGTTCCATGCCTGAACCCGTTGCCGAACCGGCGCTGAACGGATTGCGCCTCAACCTGCGCATTATCTCTGTCGTTATTTTTAACTTCGCCAGTTATCTGACTATCGGCCTGCCGCTGGCGGTATTGCCCGGCTATGTCCATGATGTGATGGGATTTAGCGCCTTCTGGGCGGGACTGGTGATCAGCCTGCAATATTTTGCCACCCTGGTGAGTCGTCCTCATGCCGGGCGTTACGCCGATCTGTTCGGCCCGAAAAAGATTGTCGTCTTCGGTCTGTGCGGCTGCGTGCTGAGCGGCCTGTTTTATCTGCTGGCGGGGCTGAGCGCCGCCACGCCGGTGGTCTGTTTATTGCTGCTGTGCCTGGGCCGGGTGATCCTCGGCATCGGGCAGAGTTTTGCCGGGACCGGGGCTACGCTGTGGGGCGTCGGCGTGGTGGGATCGCTGCATATCGGAAAAGTGATTTCGTGGAACGGTATTGCGTCTTACGGGGCGATGGCGATTGGCGCGCCGCTGGGGGTGCTCTGCTACCACTACACCGGGCTGACGGGGCTGGCGGCCATTATCATGGCGGTGGCGGTAACGGCGCTACTGTTTGCCCTGAGCCGTCCGGCGGTGAAGGTCAGCAAAGGCAAGCCGCTGCCGTTTCGCGCCGTGCTGGGGCGGGTCTGGCTGTACGGCATGGCGCTGGCGCTCGGCTCTGCCGGTTTTGGCGTCATCGCCACCTTTATCACCCTGTTTTACGACGCCCGTGGCTGGGATGGCGCGGCCTTCGCCTTAACGCTGTTCAGCTGTGCCTTTGTCGGCACACGGCTGTTTTTCCCCAATACCGTTAACCGCGTCGGCGGGCTGAACGTGGCGATGGTCTGTTTCGTGGTGGAAACCCTCGGCCTGGTACTGGTGGGGCTGGCTGTCGATCCCTGGATGGCAAAAATCGGTGTACTGCTGGCGGGGGCGGGTTTTTCGCTGGTCTTCCCGGCGCTGGGCGTGGTGGCAGTGAAGGCCGTGCCGCAACAGAATCAGGGCGCGGCGCTGGCGACCTATACGGTATTTATGGATCTTTCGCTGGGGGTGACAGGACCGGCGGCCGGGCTGTTGATGGCATGGGCGGGCGTATCGGTGATCTATCTGGCGGCTGCGGGGCTGGTGGCGGTGGCGCTGTTGCTGGCATGGCGGTTAAAAAAACGGCCTCCTGTGGAGACCGTTGTTTAACTATGCGTGTCCGGCAGAGACTTATTTCAGCACGATGGTGTTGATAATGTTCTCAGCTGCCGTTTGCGCCTGCTGCTGGTTTTCGGCCGGCAGCGTGACCTGAATGGTCAGCAATTTGTTATCCACTTTACCCAGCACCACGGAAGACCAGGCGGTCTGGCCTTTGGCAGAGATAATGCTGTCGAGCTGCTGCATTTTCTGGCCTTTCACGTCGATGGATTTGTTGGTCACCACCTGCAGCTGCGGATCGCGGCTGCGCTGCTGATCTTCCAGACGTTTGGTCAGCACGGACAGCTCTTCGTTGCTGTTATCGCCGACAATAACAATCACCGCTTTCTGGCCGGTCGCGTCAGAGTAGACGTGCATGTTGTTAGCCTGGGTGCCCAGTTTGCCGCTCTGATCGGTCATGTCTGCGGGCAGCGAGAAACTCAGCTTGCCGTCCAGCAGCGTTACTGGCTGACCGGTCGCATTGGCTTCCGCCGACGCAGCCTGCGCCGGAGTCGCTTTATCATTGTTGTCACAGGCCGCCAGCCCCATTACCAGCAGGCCAATACCGACATATTTAACCAGATTGCGCATTGACTTCTTCCTTTCGATAAACGGCCATAACGGCTCATTCGTCCATCTTATCACAAGTTATCAGGCGTACCTTTAACTGGCCTGCAACGCCGGAATTTCAGATTTATCTGCCAGTCTTTTCAGGCACATATTAAGCAGTACGCCGTACATCGGCAGGAAGAAGACCAGGCTGATAAGCACCTTAAAGCTGTAGTCAACGAGCGCGATTTCCATCCAGTGTTGCGCCATAAACGCATCCGGACTGCGCCAGAAGGCGATAAAGAAGAAGGCGATGGTATCGCTGGCGTTACCGAAGATGGTGGAAACCGTCGGCGCAAGCCACCAGTGGCGGCTCTGGCGCAGGCGGTTAAAGACGCGTACGTCGAGGATCTGCCCCAGCGTATAGGCCATAAAGCTGGCGGCGGCGATACGGGCGACAAACAGGTTGAAATGCGCCAGCGCGCCGAATCCCTGCCAGCTACCCATATAAAACAGCGACGAAATGATATACGACACCACCAGCGCCGGGATCATCACGGCAAAGATAATGCGTCGGGCCAGCGGCGCGCCAAAAATACGCACGGTGAGATCGGTGGCGAGGAATATAAACGGAAAGCTGAACGCGCCCCAGGTGGTGTGGAAACCAAAAATGGTGATTGGCAACTGCACCAGATAGTTACTGGAGGTGATCACCAGTAAATGGAATAGCGATAACCAGAACAACGCTTTTACGCGCTGGGATTGAGAGAACTGCGACATATTGTGACCTTTTTAGTGGTTGGGGTTAGGGAACCCAATTAATGCAACGTAATTTTATAAAGCCGCCGCATCATACTGCTTTGACTCACCATTGCAATGGCTAATTTTCACGCAATCGTTAACCTGACTTGCGTCACAAAAATGGCGGCGTAAACTAATGCGGTTTTTGACCGGATGAGACAACCATGAGCGATCTGTTTACCACACCTGACCACACCCTTGATGCCCTGGGGCTGCGTTGCCCGGAACCTGTCATGATGGTGCGCAAAACCGTGCGCAGCATGCAGGCGGGCGAAACCCTGCTGATTATTGCCGACGATCCGGCGACCACGCGCGACATCCCCGGTTTCTGCCGTTTTATGGAGCATGAACTTGTGGCGCAGGAGACAGAATCGCTGCCTTATCGCTATCTGCTGCGTAAAGGCGACTAGCCGCTGACCGCAAAAAGAACCCCTGTTGTCACATTGTTAAACCTCCGTTTCATTATTTTAGCGCTTTTGTGAACCGCTTCACCCCTGCCCGTCACAACCCAGGCTAATTTCTAAGCGTAAAAATAAAACACAGTTTTACCGCTGACCCTACCCTGGAGCTGACCCGATGAAAACGACCCTCAAGCCGTTACTGGCTTCGCTGTGCCTGTCCACCGCGTCATTACTGTTTGCCCCTGCCGTGATGGCGCAGGTGATCAAAGCCGCCGACGTGCATCCGCAGGGCTACCCGAACGTGGTGGCCGTGCAGAACATGGGCGAAAAACTCAAACAGCAAACCGATGGCAAATTAGAAATTAAAGTCTTCCCCGGCGGCGTATTAGGGGATGAAAAGCAGATGATTGAACAGGCGCAGATGGGGGCAATCGACATGATCCGCGTCTCGATGGCGCCGGTCGCCGCTATTCTGCCGGACATCGAAGTTTTCACTCTGCCGTACGTTTTCCGCGATGAAGACCATATGCATAAAGTGATCGACGGCGATATCGGCAAAAGCATCGGCGAAAAGCTGACTAACAACCCGAAATCGCGGCTGGTGTTTCTTGGCTGGATGGATTCCGGCACCCGTAACCTGATCACCAAGACGCCCGTCACCACGCCTGAAGCGCTGAAAGGGATGAAGATCCGCGTGCAGGGCAGCCCGGTGGCGCTGGCGACCCTGAAAGCAATGGGCGCGAACGCGGTGGCGATGGGGGTAAGTGAAGTGTACAGCGGCATGCAGACCGGCGTTATCGACGGCGCGGAAAACAATCCACCAACCTTTGTGGCCCATAACTACCTGCCGATCGCCAAGAATTACACCCTGAGCGGTCACTTTATTACCCCGGAAATGCTGCTCTATTCCAAAGTGAAATGGGACAAACTCAGCGCCGACGATCAGCAGAAAATCCTCACCCTCGCCCGTGAAGCCCAGGCCGAACAGCGCACGCTGTGGCAGGCGTATAACGCCGACGCGGTCGCGAAAATGAAAGCTGGCGGCGTGAAATTCCAGGAAATCGACAAGGCGGTCTTTGTGAAGGCGACAGAGCCGGTGCGCGCGCAGTATGGCGACAAACACCAGGATCTGATGAAAGCCATCGCGGATGTGAAGTAATTCTGCTGCGCCAGCCGTCCGCTGGCGCATAACGCCTTGTGGAGGACGTATGTCCGAAATCTACCTGAAGTGGATGGATCGCCTGTACCTGCTCGCCATGACAGTGGCGGGGATTTCCCTGCTGGTGATGACCATTGTCATCCCCATCGGCATTTTCTCGCGCTACGTGCTTAACCGCGGCGAATCCTGGCCGGAACCGGTCGCCATTATCTGTATGGTGACTTTTACCTTTATCGGCGCAGCGGTGGGCTACCGTGCCGGATCGCACATCGCCGTCAACATGCTGACCGATCGTCTGCCGCTGGCGCTGAAAAATGTCTGTGCGCGGGTGGTGGATCTACTGATGCTGCTCATCTCCAGCCTGATCTTCTGGTACAGCTATTTACTGTGTGTGGAACTGTGGGAGCAGCCGGTAGCGGAATTCCCGGTGCTGACCTCCGGGGAGAGTTATCTGCCGCTACCTGTTGGTTCGGCGATCCTGATCCTGTTTGTGATTGAGCGGCTGCTGTTCGGTTCCCAGGAGAACCGTCCGGTAGTGCTGATTGGTAACCATGGTTAAGAGGTGAGAGATGGATGCATTTGTGTTGTTGTTCACCCTCGCCATTCTGCTGGCGCTGGGGATGCCGGTGGCCTTTGCCGTCGGCCTGAGCGCCGTCGCAGGCGCGCTGTGGATCGATTTACCCCTTGAGGCGCTGATGATCCAGATCACCAGCGGGGTGAACAAATTTACCCTGCTGGCGATACCGTTCTTCATTCTCGCCGGCGCGATCATGGCGGAAGGGGGCATTGCTAAACGGCTGGTGAATTTTGCCTATATCTTTGTCGGCTTTATTCGCGGCGGCCTGTCGCTGGTGAATATCGTCGCCTCCACCTTTTTCGGTGCGATTTCCGGCTCGTCAGTGGCCGATACCGCCTCGATCGGCAGCGTGATGATCCCGGAGATGGAAAAGAAGGGCTATCCGCGCGATTATGCGGCGGCGGTGACCGCCAGCGGTTCGGTACAGGCCATTCTTATCCCGCCCAGCCACAACTCGGTGATCTACTCTCTGGCGGCAGGCGGCACGGTGTCCATCGCCACGCTGTTTATCGCCGGTGTGCTGCCGGGACTGCTGCTGGGCGTCTGCCTGATGATCATGTGCCTTGGCTTTGCCCATAAGCGCGGCTACCCGAAAGGCGACAGGATCCCGTTTAAGCAGGCGTTGAAGATTTTCTTTGATGCGCTGTGGGGGCTGTTTACTGTCGTGATCATCCTCGGCGGTATTTTGTCGGGAATTTTTACGGCCACCGAATCTGCTGCTGTGGCCTGCCTGTGGGCCTTTTTCGTCACCATGTTTATCTACCGTGACTACAAGTGGAGCGAACTGCCGAAGCTGATGTGCCGCACGGTGAAAACCGTCACTATCGTCATGATCCTGATAGGCTTTGCTGCCGCCTTCGGTGCGGTGATGACCTACATGCAGCTGCCGGAACGTATTACCGCGTTCTTTACGTCGCTGTCAGATAACAAATACGTCATCCTGATGTACCTCAACGTTATGCTGCTGCTGATCGGCACGCTGATGGATATGGCGCCGATTATCCTCATCCTGACGCCGGTGCTGTTGCCGGTTACCAACGCGCTGGGGATTGATCCGGTGCACTTCGGCATGATCATGATGGTTAACCTGGGGATCGGCCTGATCACGCCGCCGGTGGGATCGGTGCTGTTTGTCGCCAGCGCCGTCAGCAAGCAGAAGATCGAGTCCGTCGTGCGCGCGATGCTGCCGTTCTACGGCATGCTGCTGCTGGTGCTGGGAATGGTGACTTATATCCCGGCGATCTCGCTGTGGTTGCCGCGATTGCTGGGGATGCAGTAGTCCGCTACCGCTTACCCAACAACCGCAGCGCATTCGCCGTCACCAGCACGGTGGCGCCTGTGTCAGCCAGCACCGCCAGCCACAGGCCGGTGATGCCGAGCAGCGTGGTGACCAGGAAAATGGCTTTCAGACCCAGCGCGATCGCGATGTTCTGCCGGATATTGGCATGGGTGGCGCGGGCCAGCTGGATCATCTGCGCCAGCCCGGTCAGGCGGTTGTGGGTCAGCGCCGCATCGGCGGTTTCCAGCGCCACGTCGGTGCCGCTGCCCATGGCGATGCCGAGGGTGGCGGCTTTCATGGCCGGTGCGTCATTAATGCCATCGCCCACCATTGCCAGCGGCGACTGCCGATCCAGCGCGGTCACGGCGGTCACCTTATCGGCGGGCAATAACCCGGCACGGAATTCCAGTCCCAGCGCGCTGGCAATGGCCGCTGCCGCGCGGGGATTATCGCCGGTGAGCATCACGCCGCTGATGCCAAGCCGACGCAGGGCATTTACGGCTTCAGGGGCGTCTTCCCGCAGCGTATCGCGCAGCGCCAGGGTGCCGCACAGCCCGCCATCGCGCAGCACGGCGATCACCGTCTGGCCCTGCGCTTCCTGTTCCTGAATTTGAGTAAGCCAGCTTTCGTCCAGCACACCGGCAGGCAGTTTATCCGGCGCGCAGATAAAGATAGATTTCCCCGCGACCCTTGCCTCAATACCCCTGCCAGGCAGCGTACGCTGATCTTCCGCCTGCATCAGCGTCAGATTGCGCGCCTGCGCTTCCTCTGTGATGGCCTGCGCCAGCGGATGGGTGGATCCCTGTTCCACGGCGGCGGCACAGGCCAGCAGTTCATCTTCACCCATCCCCTGCGCCGAAACGCCCACTACCTGCGGTTTACCCACCGTCAGCGTGCCGGTTTTATCGAACGCCACCTGACGAATACGGCCCAGCTGTTCCAGCGCCGCGCCGCCTTTGATTAGCGCTCCACGACGCGCCGCCGCCGCCAGCCCGGAGGTGATGGCGGCCGGGGTGGAGATCACCAGCGCGCACGGACAGCCGATCAGCAGCAGCGTCAGGCCCTTGTAGATCCACTCGTACCAGGCCGCTCCTGCCAGCAATGGCGGCAGCACGGCCACCAGCAGCGCCGCCGCCATGATGACCGGCGTATAGACGCGGCTGAAGCGATCGATAAAGCGCTCGATGGGCGCGCGGCGTTCCTCAGCTTCTTCGATCAGTTGCAGAATGCGATCAATGGCGCTTTCGCCCGGGCGGGAAATGACTTCCAGCGTCACCAGCCGGTCGACGCTGGTCGCCCCGGCGGGAACTTTTTCTCCTGCGCGGCGCTCAACGGGCACCGACTCACCGGTTAACGCGCTTTCGTCAAAGCTGGCGAAGGCGGCGAGTAGTCTTGCATCCGCCGGTAAACGCCCGCCCGCTGCCACTTCAATCACATCGCCGGGGCGCAGACTGTCCGGTGCCACGGATTCACGCGCCGAGCCCGTGAGCCGCGTGGCGCTTTCCGGTTTCAGGGCCATCAGCGCCGTGACGCCCTGGCGGGCGCGGCTGGCTGCCCAGCCTTCAAGCCGCTCGCCGATTAAAAACAGCAGCAATACCATGGCCGCTTCGGCGGTGGCGCCGATAAACAGCGCGCCGATGGCCGCCACGCTCATCAGCGTTTCAATGGCGAACCAGCTGCCGCTTTTTATCAGCCGCAGCGCCTGGCGGGCAACGGGGAACAGACCGACCAGCGTGGTGGCGATAAACGCCAGCTGGCCGAGGGGATGATTAACCTGCTCCAGACCCCAGCTGATGGCCATCATGACCGCCAGCGTCAGCAGCGGCAGGTTCTCCCGCAGGGTGGAGACGGGCGGGAGCGGGGCCTGCGCATCGCGCAGCGTATAACCGGCGCGCTGTACGGCGGTTTCAATCTGCGCACGGACATCGCGCCCGGCATCGACAATCAGTTTTTCGGTGGCGAAGGTGACCTGGACCTGATTCACGCCCTCAACCTGGCGCACGGCGGTTTCGACTTTACGGGCGCAGGCGGCGCAGTCCATCCCGGCGACCTGCCAGGAAAAACGGCTGCCCTGCGGATCGCCGGATAGCGATGCCGGTGCCGGATCGGCATGGTCAGCGCAGCAGTTTTTTTCAGGCGCAGGCGTTAACGGGCGCAGCGGGGCGCGGGCAAACTGCGGCGTTTTTTTGACGGGCGGCGTGAGCATGGCATCCTCCGGGAATGATAATTTTCTCATTACCCGGAGGATACACTCTGGAGTCGACTCCAGAGTCAAGCATTATAAGTAGAGCGATCGCACGATGAGGAAATGCCCGGCAAAGTAGCAGGCGGCAGAGATGGCGTTGTCGGCGTGGAAGCGGCGGCGGTAGTGACTGCCCAGCCAGACGATATTCCCCAGCAGCAACAGCGCGGCACCCACAAAGGCGGACAGGGCCGGGGCCGTCGGACGGAAGAACCACAGCTCGCCCGCCAGCCATACCATCACCAGCGTCATGGCGATAAAGGTACAGATCGGCCAGCGCAGCTCCTCCAGTCGCGTCCAGATCACCGCGATCAACAGCGCGCCAATGACCAGCAGCGCCAGCGGCAGCGGCCAGAAAAAGGACAACGTCATCTGACCGGCGAAGTAGATGGTGTAGAGCAGATGGGCGAGGAAATACGCGCCTATGGCGTACAGCAGACGCTGGCGCGGCAGCAGCGTCAGCGCATCACCGATCAACGAGGCGCACAGCCCCGCCAGCACCAGATAGCTGATGGCATCAAACATCGGCGCCTGCCAGGCAAGCAGCAACAGCAGTAATAAAGTGACAGG
The DNA here is from genome assembly GCF_001888805.2 of Enterobacter sp. SA187. Classification (NCBI taxonomy): domain Bacteria; kingdom Pseudomonadati; phylum Pseudomonadota; class Gammaproteobacteria; order Enterobacterales; family Enterobacteriaceae; genus Enterobacter; species Enterobacter sp. SA187. Next base: position 859,003 of record NZ_CP019113.1, on the reverse strand, counting down.
TTTAAATACCCAGCGTTGCCATGCCGGCCCGCGATACGACGCGTCCACATACAACCATGCGGAAAAACATACAGCGATAAACGACCAAAGCATCTTAATTCCTTGAATTCGTTATTGTCGCGTGGGCGTTGCGCCCACAGCCCTGTCTTCAGTGTAGTGGTCGCGCAACGCAGATGGCAACGCCCCTTCAGCCTGCGGGGAGACTTTCCGCATTTTCTGAGGCATCCGGTGAGGATTATTTTTTGTTTTGCAGCGCTTTCAGACGTTTTTGCCACACCAGCAGCTCAAAGACGCCGAACAGAAAAACGCGCCACTGTTCCGCCGCCGTCATCTGTGGGCCATTTTTGGGCAGCGCGGTTTTCAGCATCACCATTTGCAACGCATGCATAAAAGCGGTGAATACCAGCGCGACGTTGACGAAAATATTCAGCGGCCGCGGGAAAGGGTGGATGAGGTTGAGGATAAGAAACGCCCATACCCCCAGCATCAGTAAACGTCCCAGATTAATCAGCATGTTGCTCTCCTTGTACGGTGCGGTGATACAGACGATAGGCCACCTGACCGGCCACTTTCTCGCGATGCAGATCCCAGTGCACAGGTACCTGCGGCAGCCCGTTTTCCACTTCGCTTTCGACATAAATCAGCGCGTCGTCCGCCAGCCAGCCGTTCACTTCCAGCAGGCGTAAGGTCTCGTCGAGCAGCCCTTTGCGAAACGGCGGATCGACAAAAACAATATCATGGGGGGTACCGGTCTGATTCAGGAATGTCAGGGTGTTGGTGTTGACCACGTTGGCGTTAGCGGCTTTCAGCGTCGCCAGATTTTGCTGTAACTGTTGCGCCACGCTGCGCTCCATTTCAATGAGCGTGGAGGCACCGGCGTAGCGTGACAGCGCTTCCAGACCCAGCGCGCCGCTGCCCGCAAAGCAGTCGAGGCAACGGGCATTGACCATCGACGGGGCAAGCCAGTTAAACAGGGTTTCGCGCACGCGGTCCGTCGTCGGGCGCAGACCAGGGCTGTCGGGCACCGGCAGTTTACGGCCACGCCACTGTCCGCCAATAATACGAATCTGGCCGCTGGCGGCACGGTTGGGTTTTTTCATAGTGAAAGCTCTGGTCACAAATTTATCCCGCTATTTTAACGGCGGGAAGCGTGGGGTGGAACCTTAATCCTCAGGCGGTGCCGTGTTGCAAGGAAAGTGGTAGACTAACGAAAGACTTATCATTACATCTTACTCATTTTTCAGCCCCCTGTTTGCGACAATGCGGGCTGCGCCATGAATAAACCGCGAGGAGTGTAGTCGCAAATGGCAAAAGAGAAAAAACGTGGCCTGTTCTCCTGGTTAGGCTTTGGTCAGAAAGAGGAGCCGCAGGAAGCCGCGCCAGAACAGAAAATGGAATCCCAGGCGGTTGTTGAAGAACAACCCCCTGTTGAAGCACAAGCCCCTGTTGAGGAACAGACGCCTGCCGAAACTGCGCCCCATTCGCAGATCGAATCCGAGGCCTTTGCCGCGGACGTCGTGGACGTCACGGAAAAGGTGATTGAGCGCGAAGCGCAACCGGAAATCCTCGCTGAAGAGGCGGTTGTTGAACCGGAAGCGGTCATCGAGCCGGAAGCGATCGTTGAACCTGAAGCGATTGTCGAGCCTGAGGTGGCGGTAGAGCACAAAGAACTGCCGGTGCCGGAAGAGATCGCAACCATCGAACCGGAGCCGGAAGCGTGGCTGCCTGAAGAAGGTACCGTCGTTGCCGCAGACGAGCCAGAGCCGGAGCCTGAGGCGATCGTCGAGCAGGAAAAACCGACTAAAGAAGGTTTCTTTGCGCGCTTAAAACGCAGCCTGGTGAAAACCAAAGAAAATCTCGGTTCCGGATTTATCAGTCTGTTCCGCGGCAAAAAAATCGATGATGATCTGTTTGAAGAGCTGGAAGAGCAACTGCTGATTGCCGATGTCGGCGTGGAAACCACCCGTAAAATCATTACCAATCTGACGGAAGGGGCCAGCCGCAAACAGCTGCGCGATGCGGAATCGCTGTACGGTCTGCTGAAAGATGAAATGAGCGATATCCTCGCAAAAGTCGACGAACCGCTTAATATTGAAGGCAAAATGCCATTTGTTATTCTGATGGTTGGCGTTAACGGCGTGGGTAAAACCACCACCATCGGCAAGCTGGCGCGTCAGTTTGAGCAGCAGGGCAAATCGGTGATGCTGGCGGCAGGGGATACCTTCCGTGCGGCAGCGGTGGAACAGCTTCAGGTATGGGGCCAGCGTAACAACATTCCGGTGATCGCCCAGCACACCGGTGCGGACTCCGCCTCGGTGATTTTCGATGCCATCCAGGCGGCGAAATCCCGTAAGGTGGATGTGCTGATCGCCGATACCGCAGGGCGCTTGCAGAATAAAGCGCACCTGATGGAAGAGCTGAAGAAAATTGTCCGCGTGATGAAAAAGCTCGATGTCGACGCGCCGCATGAAGTGATGCTGACCATCGACGCCAGCACCGGACAAAATGCGGTAAGCCAGGCCAGACTGTTCCACGAAGCCGTCGGGCTGACCGGGATCACCCTGACCAAACTTGATGGTACCGCCAAAGGCGGCGTGATCTTCTCGGTAGCCGACCAGTTCGGTATTCCGATCCGCTATATCGGTACCGGCGAACGTATTGAAGACTTACGTCCGTTTAATGCGGGCGATTTTATAGAGGCACTTTTTGCCCGAGAGGATTAACAATGATTCGCTTTGAACATGTCAGCAAGGCTTATCTCGGCGGGAGACAGGCGTTGCAGGGGGTGACATTCCACCTGCAACCGGGCGAGATGGCGTTTCTGACCGGCCACTCCGGCGCAGGTAAAAGTACGCTGTTAAAGCTGATCTGCGGTATCGAGCGGCCAAGCGCCGGGAAAATCTGGTTTTCCGGGCATGAGATCAGCCGTCTGAAAAACCGCGAAGTGCCGTTTCTGCGTCGGCAGATCGGCATGATTTTTCAGGATCACCATCTGTTAATGGACCGTACGGTCTTTGACAACGTGGCGATCCCGCTGATTATCGCCGGGGCCAGCGGTGAAGACATTCGTCGTCGCGTATCGGCGGCGCTGGATAAAGTCGGGCTGCTCGACAAAGCGAAAAACTTTCCCATTCAGCTTTCCGGCGGTGAACAGCAGCGCGTGGGCATTGCCCGTGCGGTAGTGAACAAACCTGCGGTGCTGCTGGCGGACGAACCGACCGGTAACCTGGACGACGCGCTGTCGGAAGGGATTTTGCGTCTGTTTGAAGAATTCAACCGCGTTGGGGTAACGGTACTGATGGCCACGCACGACATGAGTCTGATTGCGCGCCGCTCGTACCGCATGCTGAGTCTGAGCGACGGTCATTTGCATGGAGGCCTGACGGGTGAATAAACGCGACGCAGTCAATCAAATCCGCCAGTTCGGCAATAAACTGGACCGCTTCCGTAAACCGGGACAGGGCAGCGGCGGCAACCGTGGCGGTTCCGGCCGCAGCAAAACGCCGCCGAAGCCTGGCTCGCGCAAGACCAACGTTTTTAATGAACAGATGCGCTACGCCTGGCAGGGCGCGGTGCAGGATCTGAAAAGCAAACCGCTGGCGACTCTGCTGACGGTGATGGTGATCGCCATCTCCCTGACGCTGCCGAGCGTCTGCTATATGGTGTACAAAAACGTTCACCAGGCCTCATCGCAGTATTACCCGTCGCCGCAAATTACCGTCTACTTCGATAAGACACTGGACGACGGCGCCGCGCAGCAGGTGGTCGGGCAGTTGCAGGCGGAACAGGGCGTCGAGAAGGTGAACTACCTGTCGCGGGAAGACGCGCTGGGCGAGTTCCGCAACTGGTCAGGCTTTGGCGGCGCGCTGGATATGCTGGAAGAAAACCCACTGCCCGCTGTGGCGGTCGTGGTGCCGAAAATCGACTTCCAGAATACCGAATCGCTGAATACCCTGCGCGACCGTATCACCCGCATTAACGGCATTGATGAAGTGCGGATGGACGACAGCTGGTTTGCGCGTCTGGCTGCGCTCACCGGGCTGGTGGGCCGCGTGTCTGTGATGATCGGCATTCTGATGGTGGCGGCGGTATTTCTCGTCATCGGTAACAGCGTGCGTCTGAGCATTTTCTCCCGTCGCGACAGCATCAACGTGCAGAAACTGATCGGCGCAACGGATGGCTTTATTCTACGTCCGTTCCTCTACGGCGGGGCGCTGCTCGGCTTTAGCGGGGCATTCCTGTCGCTCATTCTGTCGGAGATCCTGGTGATGCGGCTGTCATCGGCGGTGACGGAAGTGGCGAAGATTTTCGGCACCCAGTTTGAGCTAAGCGGCCTCTCATTTGACGAGTGTTTATTACTGCTGCTGGTGTGCTCAATGATTGGCTGGCTGGCCGCGTGGCTGGCAACGGTGCAACATTTACGTCACTTTACCCCCGACTAAAAATTCTCTGATATACTCTTTCCCTGCTGCATCGGATGTCTGTTAGCAGGGAAAGAGTCCCTGATCTCTCTTTTCTCCTGCTTAGCCTTTATCATAGTAATGTCACATTTTGTGCGTAATCTATTCACAACGTTGCATGGAACTTGTGGATAAAATCACTGTCTGATAAAAGTGTGGATGATATTCTCGCTGCTCATAAGCGCTGGCATGTTTGTTGCCTGAAGGGGACAAGCCGCCGCCAGTAAGAAGTACATTGAGAGGATTTGAATGACCAAAGAAATGCAAACTTTAGCTTTAGCCCCTGTTGGTAACCTGGAATCTTATATCCGGGCTGCGAACGCATGGCCGATGTTGACGGCTGATGAAGAGCGGGAGCTTGCTGAAAAGCTGCATTACCAGGGTTCACTGGAAGCAGCTAAAACGCTGATCCTGTCGCACCTGCGCTTTGTTGTTCATATTGCTCGTAACTACTCGGGCTATGGCCTTCCGCAGGCAGACCTGATTCAGGAAGGTAATATCGGCCTGATGAAAGCTGTGCGCCGCTTCAATCCGGAAGTGGGTGTGCGTCTGGTCTCTTTCGCCGTGCACTGGATCAAAGCCGAAATTCACGAATACGTGCTGCGTAACTGGCGTATTGTGAAGGTCGCCACCACTAAAGCGCAGCGTAAGCTGTTCTTTAACCTGCGTAAAACCAAGCAGCGTCTGGGCTGGTTTAATCAGGACGAAGTGGAAATGGTCGCCCGCGAGCTGGGTGTTTCCAGTAAAGACGTGCGTGAGATGGAATCCCGTATGGCCGCCCAGGACATGACCTTTGACATGTCGTCGGACGATGAATCCGACAGCCAGCCAATGGCGCCGGTACTCTATCTCCAGGATAAAACCTCTAACTTTGCCGACGGCATTGAAGACGATAACTGGGAAGAGCAGGCCGCGAACAAACTGACCGATGCGATGCAGGGTCTCGACGAGCGTAGCCAGGCGATCATTCGCGCCCGCTGGCTGGACGAAGACAACAAGTCTACATTGCAGGAACTGGCCGACCGCTATGGTGTTTCCGCTGAGCGTGTGCGCCAGCTGGAAAAGAACGCCATGAAAAAACTGCGTATCGCCATCGAAGCCTGATCTCCGCAAACCGCTTTTTGTGGTTTGACGTCAAAGACCCCTGGATGAAAGTCCGGGGGTTTTGTTTTTTTACGCCTGCTCTGGCGATTTTTTACCCTGTGGCAAACACTTACAGATGCGCATTTCGTGTTTATGGCATCTCAGGGGGTCAGGGTGAAAAATAACGAACTCAATGAAAGACGTTTACAGGCCACGCCGCGCGGCATTGGCGTGATGTGTAATTTTTATGCGGATAAAGCCGAAAACGCCACGCTGTGGGACGTGGAAGGCAACGAGGTGATCGACTTCGCCGCGGGCATTGCCGTGCTCAATACCGGGCATCGTCATCCGAAAGTGATGGCCGCCGTGGAAAAACAGCTGCACGCCTTTACGCACACGGCGTATCAAATCGTGCCCTATGAGAGTTACGTCGCGCTGGCGGAAAAAATCAACGCGCGCGTGCCAGTCGCAGGGCCTGCCAAAACCGCCTTTTTCTCGACCGGCGCTGAAGCGGTGGAAAACGCGGTGAAAATCGCCCGCGCGTACACTCGCAGGCCGGGTCTTATCACCTTTGGCGGCGGCTTTCATGGCCGCACCTATATGACGATGGCGATGACCGGCAAAGTCGCGCCCTACAAAATCGGCTTCGGTCCCTTCCCCGGATCGGTGTTTCACGCGCAGTACCCTAATACGCTGCATGGCGTGAGTACAGCCGATGCGCTGAACAGCCTTGAGCGTATTTTCAAAGCAGACATCGCGCCGGATCAGGTGGCGGCCATCGTGCTGGAGCCGGTGCAGGGTGAGGGCGGATTTGTCATCGCACCGGATGATTTCATGCAGGGACTGCGCGCCCTGTGTGATACCCACGGCATTCTCTTGATTGCCGACGAAGTGCAGACCGGCTTTGCCCGTACCGGCAAACTTTTTGCCATGGAGCATTTCAGCGTCAAACCCGATCTCATCACCATGGCGAAAAGCCTCGCCGGTGGGCTGCCGCTGTCGGCGGTAGCGGGACGCGCAGAGGTGATGGACGCGCCTGCGCCGGGCGGGCTGGGCGGCACCTATGCCGGAAACCCGCTGGCAGTGGCGGCAGCCCTGGCGGTGCTGGAGGTGATCGACGAAGAAAACCTGTGCCAGCGCGCGGCCCAACTGGGACAGCATCTGGTGGAAGTGCTGGAAAAAGCCAGAGCGGAGTGCCCGCAGATTGCCGGGATCCGCGCGCTGGGTTCCATGGTGGCGGTGGAGTTCGCCGATCCGCACAGCGGCGAGCCGTCGCCGGAATTTACCCGTCAGGTACAGGCGCGGGCGCTGGAGGCCGGACTGCTGCTGCTCAACTGCGGCGTGTACGGCAACGTGATACGTTTCCTCTATCCGCTGACCATTCCGGAAGCGCAGTTCCGGCAGGCGCTGGATATTATTCACGCGTCGCTAACCCGGTAAAAATGTTGTTACATATTCTGAAAAATGGGGTATGTTTTAGCAGAGTATGCTGCTAAAGCACGGGCGGCAGACCAATAATCGAAATAAAGTGCTGAACAACAACATCACAACGAATGTAATAACCACAATAATGGGGATTCTCAGGATGAAAATGAAGGGTAAAGCGTTACTGGCAGGATGTATCGCGCTGGCAATGAGCAACGTCGCATTCGCGAAAGACATTAAAGTTGCGGTGGTGGGCGCGATGTCCGGCCCGGTAGCGCAGTATGGCGACCAGGAATTTACCGGCGCGAAACAGGCGATCGAAGACATCAACGCCAAAGGCGGTATCAAAGGCGACAAGCTGGTTGCGGTACAGTACGACGATGCCTGTGACCCGAAACAAGCCGTTGCCGTTGCCAACAAAGTGGTTAACGACGGTATCAAATACGTGATCGGCCACCTGTGTTCCTCCTCTACCCAGCCAGCGTCTGACATTTATGAAGACGAAGGCATTCTGATGATCACGCCAGCTGCCACCGCGCCGGAACTGACCGCACGCGGCTATAACATGCTGCTGCGCACCACCGGTCTGGACTCTGACCAGGGCCCGACGGCTGCAAAATACATTCTGGAAAAAGTGAAGCCGCAGCGTATCGCCGTGATCCATGACAAACAGCAATACGGTGAAGGCCTGGCGCGTGCCGTGCAGGAAAACCTGAAGAAAGGCAACGCGAACGTGGTGTTCTTCGACGGTCTGACTGCGGGTGAGAAAGACTTCTCCACGCTGGTGGCGCGTCTGAAGAAAGAGAATATCGACTTCGTTTACTACGGTGGCTACCACCCGGAAATGGGGCAGATCCTGCGCCAGGCGCGTGCTGCCGGTCTGAAAACCCAGTTTATGGGCCCGGAAGGCGTGGCGAACGTCTCCCTGTCTAACATTGCCGGTGAATCTGCCGAAGGTATGCTGGTTACCAAGCCGAAGAACTACGATCAGCTGCCGGTGAACAAACCTATTGTTGACGCGATCAAAGCGAAGAAACAGGATCCGAGCGGTGCATTCGTATGGACCACCTACGCGGCGCTGCAATCCCTGAAAGCGGGGCTGGAGCATTCAGAAGATCCGGCAGAGATCGCCAAATACCTGAAAGCCAACTCTGTGGAAACCGTAATGGGGCCACTGAGCTGGGATGAGAAGGGCGACCTGAAAGGGTTTGAGTTCGGCGTGTTCACCTGGCATGCGAACGGTACGGCGACTGACGCGAAATAAGAAAACCGTCAAATACCATCCTTCCTGTAAACCCGCTGCGGCGGGTTTTTTCATTTGATTGCGTTACGCGACAAAATGTCGCAAACTTGAGATGTTTAAAAAAACCATTGTTCCAAAACGATGGCCACAAAACTGGAGTACCGATATGGCAATTAGCATCCGGCTGGATGATGATTTTGTTGAAAAAGTGAAGGTTCATGCCGACGCGCAGAGCCGTAGCGTGCCGAAGCAAATTGAACACTGGGCAAAAATAGGACGCATTGCGGAAGCGAATCCTGAAATGTCCTGGGCGCTTATTAACGAAATCCTGCTGGCTAAATCAGAAATCGACAACGGACACGTCACCAAATATGTGCGCAAAAAAGACAGGACCTGAAATTGAGGTATATCAGTCACGTCGTTTTGAAAAGAAATTTGCCGCGCTGACTGAACAGGAACAGAAAGATGTCGATGAGCAAATCGAACTGATCCTGGACGATCCAGAACTTGGCGAACGCAAGAAAGGGGATCTCAGTTTCCTGCGCGTACATAAGTTCAGAATGAATAACCAGCTGTACCTGTTAGGTTACAGCTGGATTGAAGGAAAGCTGGAGCTGTATCTTCTAAGCATTGGCTCCCACGAAAATTTTTATGACGAGCAGAAACGTCATCGCAAAGCCGATCTGAAGCTCATCGTATAGTCTGCTTCCCCTTGCGCCGGTGAGGGGATTTACCGCTTCTGCCAGCCGTCCGCGCGGGCGCTGAAACCTGCCGACTGCATAAACGCATCCATCACCGTTTTATCTTCGACCGCAATATCAGACATCCACCAGACGCTGATCTCCGGGTGTGCGCGCAGCACTTCCTCCAGCAAATACTTGCCCACGCCACGGCGGCGGGTGACGTCGCGTACGCGCAGCGAATCCAGCGCTCCGTCTTTGCCGCTTAAGGTGACGCGCACCGCAGCCAGCAGACGATCGTTAAACCGTGCGGCATAGATGCAGTGGCTGTCGTCAACCGCCAGGGAGTCCGGGGAGTACTCCGGCCAGATTTTGCCTAAATCGATATGATCCTGTTCGCTGAATGTGTTCAGACGGATGATAGTCAGTTTCATTTACTGCGGGTCCAGATCGTCAAGTGAGGGTGCAGTGTACTCAATTTTTGCGCTCAGGCGCTTTCACTTTTTAAATCCATTCATCAGGCGATTACTTCTGACTCAGCCGTCAGAGTAGTTTTAAACGTCAGGGATCGAAAAATAAGCAGTATTTTAACCTGACAGGCAGTGATTTATTCCACGCTTTGTACCATTATTTTATGCTGGCAAGGGCACTTTTTTTGTTTATCTCTGAATAAATACAGAATATTATCTGTTCTTAATCGCCTGAAAAATAGGGAATTTAGTGTGGTTTTCAGTAAAAAACTACGCTAAACCATTAAAGGCACAGGTAAAAATAGCATTGTGCATTAAATCGTCAGCGTTATTTTTAACCATTAACAAACAAATTTTATACACAATTATTATGAGCCGCCGCGGGGTCTTCCTTCGCCGGTGGCCAGACGTGTAAACACGACATCACGAATGGGGATTTTCAGGTATGAACAGGAACGCGAAGACGTTGATCGCGGGGATGATCGCACTGGCGATGTCGCAAACCGCTATTGCTGCCGATATTAAGGTAGCGGTGGTCGGGGCGATGTCCGGTCCGGTTGCCCAGTGGGGCGATATGGAATTCAACGGTGCCCGTCAGGCCATCAAAGATATTAACGCCAAAGGCGGTATCAAAGGCGACAAGCTGGTCGCGGTGGAATATGACGACGCCTGCGATCCAAAACAAGCGGTGGCGGTGGCCAACAAAATCGTTAATGACGGTATTCAGTATGTTATCGGTCATCTCTGCTCATCATCCACCCAGCCCGCGTCGGACATTTATGAAGACGAAGGCATCCTGATGATTTCGCCGGGCGCCACCAATCCCGAACTGACACAGCGCGGCTATCAGCACATTATGCGTACCGCAGGCCTGGACTCCTCACAAGGGCCGACCGCCGCAAAATACATTCTGGAAAAGGTGAAGCCGCAACGCATCGCCATTATTCATGACAAGCAGCAATACGGCGAAGGTCTGGCGCGCTCGGTGCAGGACGGCCTGAAAAAAGGCGGCGCGAATGTGGTCTTCTTTGACGGTATTACCGCCGGTGAGAAAGATTTCTCCGCGCTGATCGCCCGTCTGCAAAAAGAAAATATCGACTTCGTGTATTACGGCGGCTACTACCCTGAAATGGGGCAGATGCTGCGCCAGGCGCGCGCAAGCGGTCTGAAAGTACAGTTTATGGGACCGGAAGGCGTGGGCAATTCGTCGCTGTCGAATATCGCGGGCGAGGCGGGCGAAGGCATGCTGGTGACGATGCCAAAACGCTATGACCAGGATCCGGCAAACAGCGCTATCGTTTCCGCGCTGAAAGCCGATAAAAAAGATCCGTCCGGCCCGTACGTATGGATCACCTATGCCGCTGTGCAGTCGCTGGCGACCGCGCTGGAACGTACCGGCAGCGATGAGCCATTAGCGCTGGCAAAAGATTTAAAAGCAAACGGTGCTAAGACCGTGATTGGGCCGCTGAACTGGGATGAGAAAGGCGATCTGAAGGGATTTGAATTTGGCGTCTTCCAGTGGCACGCCGACGGTTCATCCTCGGTAGCCAGATAACACTCCCACCGCCCGGCACTGTCGGGCGGGAATAAAAAGGTTTCCCTATGTCCGAGCAGTTTCTCTACTTCATGCAGCAGATGTTTAACGGCGTTACGCTGGGAAGCACCTACGCGCTTATTGCCATCGGTTACACCATGGTTTACGGCATTATCGGCATGATCAACTTCGCCCACGGCGAGGTGTATATGATCGGCAGTTATGTCTCCTTTATGATCATCGCCGCGCTGATGATGATGGGCATCGACAGCAGCTGGCTGCTGGTGGCCGCCGGCTTTGTCGGGGCGATTGTCATCGCCAGCGCCTACGGCTGGAGTATCGAACGGGTGGCCTATCGCCCGGTGCGCAGCTCCAAGCGCCTGATTGCGCTGATCTCCGCCATCGGGATGTCCATCTTCCTGCAAAACTACGTCAGCCTGACGGAAGGGTCGCGCGATGTGGCGCTGCCAAGCCTGTTTAACGGCCAGTGGGTGGTGGGCAGCAGTGAAAACTTCTCCGCGTCCATTACCACCATGCAACTGGTGATCTGGGTGGTGACTTTCGTCGCCATGCTGGCGCTGACGCTCTTTATTCGCTACTCCCGCATGGGCCGCGCCTGTCGCGCCTGTGCCGAAGATCTGAAGATGGCGAGCCTGCTCGGCATCAACACCGACCGCGTGATCGCCCTGACCTTTGTCATCGGCGCGGCGATGGCGGCGGTGGCGGGCGTCCTGCTCGGTCAGTTCTACGGCGTAATCAACCCGTACATCGGCTTTATGGCCGGGATGAAAGCCTTTACGGCGGCGGTGCTGGGCGGTATCGGCAGCATTCCGGGCGCGATGATCGGCGGCCTCATTCTGGGCGTCGCGGAATCGCTCTCTTCGGCGTACCTGAGCACGGAATATAAAGATGTGGTGTCCTTCGCGCTGCTGATTGGCGTGCTGCTGGTGATGCCGACCGGGATCCTCGGCCGTCCGGAGGTAGAGAAAGTATGAAACCGATGCATTTTGCGATGGCGCTGCTGTCGGCGGCGATGTTCTTCGTACTGGCTGGCGTCTTTATGGGCGTGCAGCTGCAGCTGGACGGCACCAAACTGGTGGTCGGACACGCGGCGGATATCCGCTGGCAGTGGGTGTTTGTCGGCACCGCAGTGGTCTTTTTCTTCCAGCTGCTGCGTCCGGTATTCCAGAAAAGCATGAAGGGCATCTCCGGCCCGAAGTTCGTGCTGCCGGCCATTGATGGCTCCACGGTAAAACAGAAACTGTTCCTGCTGGCGTTGCTGGTGCTGGCAGTGGCCTGGCCGTTTATGGTGTCGCGCGGCACGGTGGATATCGCCACCCTGACCATGATTTACATCATTCTCGGTCTGGGGCTGAACGTGGTGGTGGGGCTGTCCGGCCTGCTGGTGCTGGGCTACGGCGGCTTCTACGCCATTGGCGCGTACACCTTCGCGCTGCTCAACCACTATTACGGCCTCGGCTTCTGGACCTGCCTGCCGCTGGCAGGGCTGGTATCGGCGGCGGCAGGTTTCCTGCTCGGCTTCCCGGTGCTGCGTCTGCGCGGCGACTATCTGGCGATTGTCACCCTCGGCTTCGGCGAAATTGTGCGTATTCTGCTGCTCAACAACACCGAAGTGACCGGCGGGCCAAACGGTATCAGCCAGATCCCAAAACCGACGCTCTTTGGTCTGGAGTTCAGCCGTACGGCCCGTGAAGGCGGCTGGGATACCTTCAGCAACTTCTTCAACGTGAAATACGATCCAAGCGACCGCGTGGTGTTCCTCTACCTGGTGGCGCTGCTGCTGGTGGTGCTGAGCCTGTTCGTCATTAACCGTCTGCTGCGTATGCCGCTGGGCCGCGCGTGGGAAGCGCTGCGCGAAGATGAAATCGCCTGCCGTTCTCTGGGCCTGAATCCGACCCGCATCAAGCTGACCGCGTTCACCATCAGCGCCGCCTTTGCCGGTTTTGCCGGTACGCTGTTTGCTGCGCGTCAGGGCTTTGTCAGCCCGGAATCCTTCACCTTTGCGGAATCCGCCTTTGTGCTGGCGATTGTGGTGCTCGGCGGCATGGGCTCGCAGTTCGCGGTGATCCTGGCGGCTATCCTGCTGGTCGTCTCCCGTGAATTAATGCGTGATTTCAATGAATACAGCATGTTAATGCTCGGTGGCCTGATGGTGCTGATGATGATCTGGCGTCCGCAGGGCCTGCTGCCCATGACCCGTCCACAGCTGAAACTGAAAACCGGGGAAGCCGCGAAAGGAGAGCAGGCATGAGTCAGCCTTTATTGTCCGTTAATGGCCTGATGATGCGCTTCGGCGGTCTGCTGGCGGTGAATAACGTCTCGCTGGATCTGCATCCGCAGGAAATTGTGTCGCTGATTGGGCCGAACGGCGCGGGTAAAACCACGGTGTTCAACTGCCTGACTGGCTTTTATAAGCCGACCGGCGGCACCATCATGCTGCGCGATCAGCATCTGGAAGGTCTGCCGGGCCAGCAGATTGCCCGTATGGGCGTGGTGCGCACTTTCCAGCACGTGCGCCTGTTCCGCGAAATGACGGTGATCGAAAACCTGCTGGTGGCGCAGCATCAGCAGCTGAAAACCGGTCTGTTTTCCGGCCTGCTGAAAACCCCGGCCTTCCGTCGCGCGCAGACTGAAGCCTTGGATCGCGCCGCCACCTGGCTTGATCGCATTGGTTTGTTAGCACACGCTAACCGCCAGGCGAGTAACCTGGCGTACGGCGATCAACGTCGTCTGGAGATCGCCCGCTGCATGGTGACGCAGCCGGAGATCCTGATGCTCGACGAACCCGCGGCCGGTCTGAACCCGAAAGAAACCAAAGAGCTGGACGAGCTGATTGTCGAGCTGCGTAATCATCACAACACCACCATCCTGCTGATTGAACACGACATGAAGCTGGTGATGGGTATTTCCGACCGCATCTACGTGGTGAACCAGGGCACGCCGCTGGCCAACGGGACGCCGGAGCAAATTCGTCATAACCCGGATGTTATCCGTGCCTATTTAGGTGAGGCATAAGATGGAAAAAGTCATGTTGTCCTTTGACAAAGTAAGTGCCCACTACGGCAAGATTCAGGCGCTGCACGACGTGAGCCTGAATATCAGGCAGGGGGAAATCGTCACCCTGATTGGGGCCAACGGCGCGGGTAAAACCACGCTGCTGGGCACGCTGTGCGGCGATCCGCGCGCCACCAGCGGGCGTGTGACCTTCGACGGGAAAGACATTACCGACTGGCAGACCGCGAAAATCATGCGGGAAGCGGTGGCAATTGTGCCGGAAGGGCGTCGCGTCTTCTCCCGCATGACGGTGGATGAAAACCTGGCGATGGGCGGTTTCTTTGCCGACCGCGAGCAGTTCCAGACCCGTATTAAGCGCGTCTACGAGCTGTTTCCGCGTCTGTATGAGCGCCGTATTCAGCGTGCGGGCACCATGTCCGGCGGGGAACAGCAGATGCTGGCGATTGGCCGCGCGCTGATGAGTCAGCCGCGTCTGCTGCTGCTGGATGAGCCATCGCTCGGTCTTGCGCCGATCATCATCCAGCAAATCTTCGACACCATCGAACAGCTGCGTCAGGAAGGGATGACCATTTTCCTGGTCGAGCAGAACGCCAACCAGGCGCTGAAGCTCGCCGATCGCGGCTACGTGCTGGAAAACGGTCACGTGGTGCTGGAAGATACCGGCGACGCGCTGCTGGCGAACGAAGCAGTACGCAGCGCCTATCTGGGCGGTTAAGTTTTATCAGGCCCGGCAACCTCCGCCGGGCCTACACATTACCTTCACCTGATCATCATCTGCCTATCATCTCCCTGACCCCTGACTGTCACCGTTTTGTAATTAAAAGGTTATTTTTCTGTCATTCGCGCGTGTCATGTTACCTCGCGAGCATAAAACGCGTGTTTTCGCGCATCCGGCACAACAAGAGAGATAACCGAATGACTTCGTTACGACATACAGCTTTAGGACTGGCGATAAGCCTGGCATTTGCAGGTCAGGCGATGGCAGTCACCACTATTCCGTTCTGGCACTCCATGGAAGGTCAGTTAGGTAAAGAAGTTGAATCCCTGGCGCAACGTTTTAATGACACCCATCCGGATTACAAAATTGTGCCGGTGTACAAAGGCAACTACGAGCAGAGCCTGAGCGCGGGTATCGCGGCTTTCCGTACCGGTAATGCGCCAGCTTTGTTACAGGTGTATGAAGTAGGCACCGCCACTATGATGGCGTCGAAAGCCATTAAACCGGTGTACGAAGTGTTCAGCGATGCGGGCATCAAGTTTGATGAAACGCAGTTCGTGCCGACGGTTGCCGGTTACTACACCGATTCAAAAACCGGGCACCTGCTGTCCCAGCCGTTCAACAGCTCCACGCCGGTGCTGTATTACAACAAAGACGCCTTTAAGAAAGCCGGTTTAGATCCGGAGCAGCCGCCGAAAACCTGGCAGGACCTGGCCGCCTATACCGCAAAACTGAAAGCGGCAGGCATGAAATGTGGTTACGCCAGCGGCTGGCAGGGCTGGATCCAGATTGAAAATTTCAGCGCCTGGCATGGTCTGCCGGTCGCCAGCAAAAACAACGGCTTTGACGGCACCGACGCGGTACTGGAATTCAACAAGCCGGAGCAGGTGAAACACATCGCCCTGCTGGCCGATCTGAACAAGAAAGGCGACTTCAGCTACTTTGGCCGCAAGGATGAGTCCACCGAGAAGTTCTATAACGGCGACTGCGCTATTACCACTGCCTCTTCCGGTTCGCTGGCGGATATCCGTCACTACGCCAAATTCAACTACGGTGTCGGCATGATGCCGTATGACGCCGATGTGAAAGGCGCGCCGCAAAACGCCATTATCGGCGGGGCCAGCCTGTGGGTGATGCAGGGTAAAGACAAGCCGACTTACACCGGCGTGGCGCAGTTCCTGGAATTCCTGGCGAAGCCTGAAAATGCGGCTGAATGGCACCAGAAAACCGGCTATCTGCCGATCACCACCGCTGCCTATAACCTGACGCGCGAGCAGGGCTTCTACGATAAAAACCCGGGCGCGGATACCGCAACCCGTCAGATGCTGAACAAGCCGCCGTTGCCGTTCACCAAAGGCCTGCGTCTGGGCAACATGCCGCAGATCCGCACCATTGTGGATGAAGAGCTGGAATCAGTGTGGACCGGCAAGAAAACCCCGCAGCAGGCGCTGGATTCCGCCGTTGAGCGCGGTAATCAGCTGCTGCGCCGCTTCGAGCAGTCGACGAAGTCTTAATGTTTTCATGCCGGATGGCGCTGCGCTTATCCGGCCTACAAGTGGCATTTAGCCTGTAGGCCGGGTAAGGCGAAGCCGCCACCCGGCGCTGTTCAGGAATCCAATCCCCATGTCATCATCCCGTCCGGTATTCCGTTCGCGCTGGCTGCCTTATGCGCTGGTCGCCCCGCAGCTGATTATCACCATCATTTTCTTTATCTGGCCTGCGGGCGAAGCGCTGTGGTACTCGGTACAGAGCGTCGATCCCTTCGGGCTGTCCAGCCAGTTCGTCGGCATGGACAACTTCGTCGCCCTGTTTCATGACAGTTATTACCTCGACTCCTTCTGGACCACCATCAAGTTCAGCGGCATGGTCACCTTCTGGGGATTGCTGAGTTCATTATTCTTCGCCGCGCTGGTGGACTATGTGATCCGCGCCAGCCGCCTGTACCAGACGCTGATGCTGCTGCCTTATGCCGTCGCGCCGGCCATCGCCGCCGTGCTGTGGATCTTCTTATTCAACCCTGGCCGCGGGCTGATCACCCATGCGCTGGAAGCGGTGGGATACAACTGGAACCATGCGCAGAACAGCGGACAGGCGATGTTCCTTGTGGTGTTCGCCTCCATCTGGAAGCAGATCAGCTACAACTTTCTGTTCTTTTTCGCCGCGCTGCAATCAATCCCCCGCTCGCTGGTAGAGGCTGCCGCCATTGACGGCGCCGGGCCGGTGCGTCGCTTCTTCCAGCTGTCGTTACCGCTGATTGCGCCGGTGAGCTTTTTCCTGCTGGTGGTGAATCTGGTATATGCCTTCTTCGATACCTTCCCGGTGATCGACGCCGCGACGGCGGGCGGGCCGGTACAGGCCACCACGACGCTGATCTACAAAATTTACCGCGAAGGCTTCGCCGGACTGGATCTCTCGGCCTCTGCCGCGCAATCGGTGGTGCTGATGCTGCTGGTCATCGGGCTGACCGTCGTGCAGTTCCGCTATGTGGAAAGTAAGGTGCGCTACCAATGATCGAGAACCGCCGCGGGCTGACGATCTTCAGCCATGTCATGTTGATCCTCGGGATCGCCGCCATTCTGTTTCCGCTGTACGTGGCCTTTGTCGCCGCCACGCTGAATAACCAGCAGGTGTTTGAAACGCCGATGACGCTGATCCCCGGCACACATCTGCTGGAAAATATCCGCACCATCTGGCGGGAAGGCGTGGGGGCGAACAGCGCGCCCTTCGGACTGATGCTGCTGAACAGCTTTATCATGGCGTTCAGCATTACGGTCGGCAAAATCGTGGTGTCGATGCTCTCCGCTTTCGCCATCGTCTGGTTCCGCTTTCCCCTGCGTAACCTGTTCTTCTGGATGATTTTTATCACCCTGATGCTGCCCGTTGAAGTGCGTATTTTTCCGACGGTGGAAGTGATCGCCCGGCTGGATATGCTCGACAGCTATACCGGCCTGACGCTGCCGCTGATGGCCTCGGCAACCGCCACCTTCCTGTTTCGCCAGTTCTTTATGACGCTGCCCGACGAGCTGATCGAAGCCGCGCGCATTGATGGCGCATCCCCGATGCGCTTTTTCCGCGACATCGTGCTGCCGCTGTCGAAAACCAATCTGGCGGCGCTGTTTGTCATCACCTTTATCTATGGCTGGAACCAGTATCTGTGGCCGCTGCTGATTGTCAGCGATGTGAACCTCGGCACAGCGGTGGCGGGCATCAAGGGGATGATCGCCACGGGAGAGGGCACCACGCAGTGGAACCACGTTATGGCCGCGATGTTGCTGACGCTCATCCCGCCGGTCGTCATTGTTTTAGCCATGCAGCGTGCCTTTGTGCGTGGTTTAGTTGATAGCGAGAAATAAGATGGCAGGTCTGAAATTACAGGCAGTAACCAAAAGCTGGGATAACGGCAAAACGCAGATTATTCAGCCGCTGACGCTGGACGTGTCGGACGGTGAATTTATTGTCATGGTCGGGCCGTCCGGCTGTGGTAAATCCACGCTGCTGCGTATGGTGGCGGGTCTGGAGCGGGTGTCCAGCGGCGACGTGTGGATCGATCGCCAGCGCGTGACCGAGCTGGAGCCTGTCGATCGCGGTATTGCCATGGTGTTCCAGAACTACGCGCTTTATCCGCACATGAGCGTGGAAGAAAACATGGCCTGGGGCCTGAAAATTCGCGGCATGGGCAAAGCGCACATCGCCGAGCGGGTAAAGGACGCCGCGCGTATTCTGGAGCTGGACGGCCTGCTCAAACGCCGTCCGCGCGAACTGTCCGGCGGGCAGCGTCAGCGTGTGGCGATGGGCCGCGCCATTGTGCGCGATCCGGCGGTCTTCCTGTTTGATGAACCGCTCTCCAACCTCGATGCCAAACTGCGCGTGCAGATGCGCCTTGAGCTGCAACAGCTGCACCGTCGCCTGAAAACCACCTCACTGTACGTCACCCACGATCAGGTGGAAGCCATGACGCTGGCCCAGCGCGTGATGGTGATGAACAAAGGCGTGGCGGAGCAAATCGGCACGCCGGTAGAAGTGTACGAGAAGCCCGCCAGCCGCTTTGTGGCGAGCTTTATCGGCAGCCCGGCGATGAACCTGCTGGAAGGGCGCATCAGCACCAGCGGCACCCATTTTGATCTCGACAGCGGCATGTCGCTGCCGATTAACTGGGTTTACCGTGGCTATACCGGTCGCAAAATGACGCTGGGTATCCGCCCGGAACATATTACGCTAAGCTCACAATCCGCAGGCGGGATCCCGCTGGTGATGGACACGCTGGAAATGCTCGGCGCTGACAACCTGGCCCACGGGCGCTGGGGCGAACAGAAAATGGTGGTCCGTCTGCCGCATCATGAACGTCCTGCACCTGGCAGCACGCTGTGGCTGCATTTCGCGGAAAACCATCTGCACCTTTTCGACGGTGACACAGGACAACGAGTATGAGCAACTGGCCCTATCCCCACATTGTCGCGCATCGCGGCGGCGGCAAACTGGCCCCGGAAAATACCCTGGCCGCCATTGATACCGGCGCGCGCTTCGGCCACACCATGATTGAATTTGACGTGAAATTGTCGCAGGACGGGCAGATCTTCCTGCTGCATGACGACAATCTTGAGCGCACCAGCAACGGCTGGGGCGTGGCGGGCAGGCTGCCGTGGAGCGATCTGTTACAGGTAGACGCGGGAAGCTGGTTCAGCCGCGATTTTACAGGCGAACCCCTGCCGTTGCTGTCGCAGGTGGCGCAGCGCTGCCGCGAGCACGGCATGATGGCGAACATTGAGATCAAACCGACCACCGGCACCGGCCCGCTGACCGGCAAAACCGTGGCGCTGGCGGCACGTGAACTCTGGGCGGACATGACGCCGCCGCTGTTATCATCATTTGATATTGATGCGCTGGAAGCGGCGCAAGAGGCCGTGCCTGAGCTGCCGCGCGGGTTGCTGCTGGATGAGTGGCGGGATGACTGGCGGGCGCTGACGACACAGCTTGGTTGCGTCTCCATCCATCTGAATCATCGCCTGCTGGATGAAGCCCGCATTGCCGCGCTGAAAGACGCCGGGCTGCGTATCCTGGTTTACACCGTCAACAAACCCGGGCGCGCCGCTGAACTGCTGCGCGCCGGGGTGGATTCAATCTGTACCGACAGCATCGACATTATCGGCCCGAACTTTCAGCCTTAAGGACTGATGGTTTTCAGCGGGATATTCGGCTGCGGCGTGCTGCCGGTGTTCTGATTCAGCATGCTGCCGTTCGTCTGCTGCGGCAGCATGTGCTGCTGCGTATTCAGCGAGGCATCGCTGTTATTTAGCATCCCGCCATTGCTGTTTGGCAGCGGCTGCTGGCGCGGCAGCGTCGGTTCGCCCGGCTGGGACTGGATGATCCGCTGCGAGTTGTTATTAATCTGCGATTCCAGATGCTGCTGCTGAATACGGGTCTGCGACTGTAACTGCTGATTCAGCATGCCTTTTTGCTGTGACTGCTGGTTAAGCATCTGCGTCTGCATCCGCTGCTGCGACGGGATCTGATAGTCCGGCAGATTCGGGTTATTCATGGTATTAAGCGGCTGTGCGAAAGCGCCAAACGGCAATAATGCCGCCAGAATCAGGTAGGGTTTCATCATCATCTCCTCTCATGGGGAATAGCTTAAGTTTACTTGCTCTCCGGCAAAACGATGATTTTTTAAGAGTAGTGAACCAGGCTTAAGCGGGGCCTGTTGCTCATATCTCTGGAGAACCGCGATGATGAAACAGAATGTTGTGCGTTGGGTGGCCGTCGCCGCTCTGATGGCAGGGGGATGTTTTGGCGTGGCTGCTGCACCTCCGCCGCCACCGCCGCCGGTGTCATACGGCGTGGAAGCAGATGTCTTCCATCCGGTGCAGGCGAAAGAGGGCATGGTGGCGTCTGTGGATGCGGCAGCGACCCGCGTCGGCGTCGATATTCTTAAGCAGGGCGGTAACGCCGTGGATGCCGCCGTGGCGGTAGGTTATGCGCTGGCGGTTACCCATCCGCAGGCGGGCAATCTGGGCGGCGGCGGGTTTATGCTGCTGCGTACCAAAGACGGGCAGACCACCGCCATCGACTTCCGCGAAATGGCGCCGGCCCAGGCATCGCGCGATATGTTCTTAGACGATCAGGGTAATCCCGACAGTAAAAAATCCCTTACCTCACATTTAGCGACCGGCACGCCGGGCACGGTGGCGGGCTTCTCGCTGGCGCTGGAAAAATACGGCACGCTGCCGCTGAACAAAGTGGTGCAGCCTGCCATCAAACTCGCCAGGCAGGGCTTTACCGTTAACGACGCGCTGGCGGAAGATCTGAAAACCTACGGCAGCGAAGTGTTGCCCAACTATGAAAATAGTAAAGCAATCTTCTGGAAAAACGGTGAGCCGCTGAAAAAAGGCGACAAACTGGTGCAGGCTAATCTGGCTAAAAGCCTGGAGATGATCGCCGAAAAAGGCCCGGAAGCCTTCTACAAAGGCGCGATTGCCGATCAGATCGCCCAGGAGATGAGTAAAAACGGCGGCCTGATCACCAAAGAGGATCTGGCTGCCTATAAAGCCGTTGAGCGCACGCCCATTAGCGGCACCTATCGCGGTTATGAGGTGTTCTCCATGCCGCCGCCGTCCTCCGGCGGGATCCACATCGTGCAGATCCTGAATATCCTCGAAAACTTCGATCTGGCGAAATATGGCTTTGGCAGCGCCGATGCCATGCAGGTGATGGCAGAAGCGGAAAAATATGCTTATGCCGATCGCTCGGAATATTTAGGCGACCCGGATTTTGTGAAGGTGCCGTGGCAGGCGCTGACCAATAAGGAATATGCCAAATCCATCGCCCAGCAGATCGATGTGACAAAGGCGAAGCCGTCGAGCCAGATCCGCCCGGGCAAGCTCGCGCCTTACGAAAGTAATCAGACCACGCATTTCTCGGTAGTGGATAAAGACGGGAACGCCGTCTCAGTCACTTACACCCTGAACACTACGTTCGGAACGGGCATTGTGGCAGGGAATACCGGTATCCTGCTGAATAACGAAATGGATGATTTCTCGGCTAAACCGGGCGTACCTAACGTTTACGGGCTGGTGGGCGGCGATGCGAACGCCGTGGGGCCGGGCAAACGTCCACTGTCGTCGATGTCGCCCACTATCGTGGTAAAAGACGGTAAAACCTGGCTGGTCACCGGCAGTCCGGGAGGCAGCCGTATTATCACGACCGTGCTGCAAATGGTGGTCAACAGCATTGATTTTGGGATGAACGTCGCCGAAGCAACCAACGCGCCGCGCTTCCATCATCAGTGGTTGCCGGACGAGCTGCGCGTGGAAAAAGGCTTCAGCCCGGATACGCTGAAACTGCTGGAACAAAAAGGGCAGAAAGTCGCCGTGAAAGAGGCGATGGGCAGTACGCAGAGCATTATGATCGCCCCTGACGGTATGCGATACGGCGCATCAGATCCGCGCTCGGTGGATGATCTGACGGCGGGGTATTAACTTTTATGCCCCTCACCCCGGCCCTCTCCCGTGGGGAGAGGGGGAGTATGGCATCGGTTTATGCCCTCTCCCCTGGGGAGAGGGGCAGGGTGAGGGGCGCTATTTCATCCGCGCCATAAACAGCGCATCGATATATTCGCCGTTACGCAGCGCATATTTTTTGCCGGTGCCTTCGGTTTCAAATCCGTATTTACGATACAGCGCCAGCGCAGGCGCATTATCGACAAAGACCGTCAATTCGATACGTTCAATACGCAGCCAGTTGTCGCACAGGTTGACCATCTCACGCAGTAACGCGCTGCCGACGCCGCGGTTGCGGAAATCGGGCGATACGCTGATGCCAAAGGTCGCCACGTGACTGCGGCGCGGGTTCTGCTCGACGCTCAGCGCCAGATGGCCTGTAACAATACCGTCAATACAGGCCACCAGATGGCGACGACCCGGCTGTGGTTTTAGTCGCTCCTGCCACATTTCCATAGAAGGATGCGGAATTTGTAGCGTGTCGTGATACACCTCCGGCTGGGCATTCAACTGGCGTAATGCTTCGGCGTCGTCCGGTTGTACGTGGCGGATCACAATATCGCTCATTCCTTTTTCTCCTGTGGGTGAATTATCCCCTTTAACATCAGGTACTCCGCAATGTGCGTCAACTGCCATTTTTGTGACTAAACCGGGAAGTTACTCAAACCAGGGGCCGAAATAATCCGGGTAATGTTGGAGATGGCGCGAAAGAGCGGCGCATTTTCATCGAGATCGGTAACAATCAAATCAACGTCATTCAAATCAGAGGCTTTATGCAAATGCGTTAAACCAAACTTTGTCTGGTCAGCAACGACGATAACCTGCTGTGCCTGACGCATTATCGCTTTTTTTGTATAAGCATCTTCTTCATTTGGCAGGGTGATCCCTGAATTCAGATCGATGCCCTCGGTGCCAATAAATACAATATCAAAATTAAATTGCTTAATATAATCAACAGCCTGTAAGCCTAAAAACCCCTGAGATAAACTGCGATATTTCCCCGGTATAACATGGAGGTCTATCGATTCGTATTTAGAAAGCGCATTCATTGCAAGCAGCGAGTTGGTATAAAAAGTACAGTTTTCGGTACGGAAAATTTCCTTTGCCACGGCGAGGGTCGTGGTTCCCGTTTCGATAAATACTGAGCTTCCCGGCTTCACCAGTTGCTTACACCAGCCAGCAATGCATTTTTTAGCGTCGGGATTTGCTTCTTCTTTGAGGGACATCGGGTACTCAGAGGCGTTCCTTTCACAGGTGATAGCACCACCGTAAATCAACTGTATTGCACCGGTACTCGCCAGCGCTTTAAAATCCCGATTGATAGTCATCGTCGAAACATTCAGCTTGCGGGCTAAATCCTGCGTGTTCACCTCACCATTAACCTTAATGGTTTCAAGAATATAGATTTGCCGTTTGGTTTGTTTCATCAAACTTTCTCTCAAAGGTATTATCAGCGCGCTAATGCTAATTAAATACAGATAAAACAAGAAATTACACTTGTTTATAGACATCCGGCAAGCATAAACCCCTCAGGTTCGTTATTTCTGCTGCTCATCTGTGAGGTAGAGCACAGTTGGGTGTTATTTTGATAATTTTGCGTGATCTGCTGCTCACTTAGTGATCAAAGTATAACATAAAGCAACATTTTATGTTTATTGTGTTGCCTTGTAACAAAGTGCATAGCCTAAAGAAGCTTTTATTATCCAATCTTATAACTCTCGCAAGGAGGGAGTGTTATGGGGAAATATACGGAAATGTCCAGACTTGCCATAGGGCATCTTGGTGGAAATGAAAATATTAGTCATGTAACCCATTGTGCGACCAGACTTCGCATAGATGTTATAAAAAGAAGTCATGTAAATTCTGACGCAATAAAAAACCTACCGGATTGCGCAGGCGTCATCATTAAAGATAAGCAAATCCAGATTATCATCGGGCCAAATGTGAATGATGCCTGGCATGATTTTGTTGCGGTTTCTGGGTGGAAGGAGAGTGCAGGCGAGCGGGGCAGTAATGACGTAGAGGAAGATGGCCCACGTAATGCCGCCTGGTATCTGAATAAGTTCGGAAACTTTGTTTCGCCCATTTTCATGCCTGTGGTACCAGCAATGATTGTCGGCGGTATGATCCTTGCGATACGTAATCTGCTAATGAACTATTTTGGTATGGATATCAATAGCGGAACGGCAAACGTATTACTGGCGATATTTCAGGCTGGCTTTACCTTTCTGCCAGTTTATATTGGTTATACTCTCGCATCGCAACTGAAAATGCAGCCTATTATGGGCGCATTTTTAGGGGCGGTATTGCTGACGGAAAGGATAAATGATGTTGCTGGCCTGAATTTTCTTGGGATACCGATCCCGCAGATTGATTACGGTTCAGCCATTTTGCCGATTATTCTCGGTGTTTTCTTCATGTACTATGTTGATAAAGTGCTGAAGAAAATCATTCCCGAAGCCGTTATCTACTTTGTAAAACCCCTGCTGACAATGTTTATCGTAGTACCAGTACAGCTAATCATACTGGGGCCTCTGGGGACTTACTTAAGCGGTGCGATAGGTGATTTCTGTATCTGGTTAGGCGATGCCGTGGGTTTCCTTTCGCAACCTATTCTGGCTGCGGTTTATCCGTATATGGTGATGCTCGGCATCGATAAAGCTATCTCTCCCATTTCTGTTCACCTAATCGCAACCGTTGGCTTCAACTCGGTTACCGGGACCATGGGGTTTATCTCGAATATTTGTATCGGCGCGACCGCTCTGGGAGTTGCCAGCAGTATTAAAAACAATAAAGCCCAGAAAGGTATGATCGCCTCCTTTGCCGTAACGGCGCTGTGTGGTGTCACCGAACCTGCATTTTATGGCAGCTTGCTGATGCGACCCAAAGTACTTATTGGTACCGCCGTGGGGGCAGTGAGTGGTGGGGTTATTGCTGGCCTGATGGGGCTTCGCTCTTTCGTTGAAGGTGGATGCCCTGGTCTATTAACGTTTTTATTCTTTGTTGATAAAAGTGGGAGCCTGCATTACGTAATAATTGCCGCAATTGTTGCTGTCGTGGCGATACTGGTATCGTTTTTTGCCACCAGAATCATTTTATCATTAGATAATAAAAATTTGCTTAGCCACCGGACTGTATCTGAATAAGTGCGATGCACCACACATTTTAAATAGGTGAAAGTGATTTCTTATATCCGGATAAATAAGGACTATAAAAATGAAAGTACTCGTTGGCCATTTCATGACGGAGTCAAATGCAAATATTCCGCTTAAGAATAAAATCAGCGATTTTCTTTTATCATTCGGCGATGAATGTATTGAAAGAATGCATGTGGGAACTGTTTTCGCTGAAGCAGGTATTGAATTAATTCCGGCGGTCTATGCTGATGCAGGCTCGTCGGGCGTCATAACCAAAGAGGCATTCGACTACATTGAACATTGTTTCCTGGACGCGACGCGCAACCACTTGCATGAAATTGACGGCATTTATCTGATGTTGCATGGTGCCAGCCAGGTTGAAGGCCTTGGCTCAGGCGATCATCATATCCTGAAGAAAATCCGTGAAATTGTTGGCGATTATATGCCTGTTGCCGTGGTATGCGATCCTCATGGTAATTTATGTGCGGATTATGTGAATGCCACCACCCTGATCCGCAGCTACAGAGAGTCACCCCATACAGATAGCCTTGATACCGCTAAACAGGTGGCGTCAATGCTCTGTAACCTCCTCAGAGAGCGTCAGAATATTCACTCTGTCTATCGTAAACTGCCTCTAATTCTGGGCGGCGAACAAAGCGTCTCATCCGACGAACCTGTCAAAAGTATCAATCACTATATGAATGAATTGGAAAATGATCCACGGATCATGAGCGTCAGCTGGCATCCAGGCTATATACGCCATGATACGGATGTCGCCGGGTGTGGGATCGTTGTGGTACCCGCTACGGCAGAGGATCAATCTTATGCTGAAGAGATAGCCGATCAACTGGCAGATTATGTGTGGAATAAACGGCATGAATTTCATTATACCGGATTAACCGCGCAGCCTGATGAAGCTTTAAAAATGGCACTGGCGTTTAAAGATAAACCGGTATTTATTACGGATTCCGGGGATAACACGACATCCGGTGCTACCGGATGGAATACTTATATTCTGCGCCAGTTTTTAGAGGTCGGCGATCTGACTAAAAAAGTATTGTTTGCCAACATTTGCGATCCGCAAACTTATCAGCAACTTAGTCAGCTGGGAATAGGTGAAGAAGCGCATATTAACCTTGGCGTCGATTATGATGAGATGTCCAAAAGCGTTGGTCTTGACGTTACGGTTAAGGCCCGTGGCGAGCTACGCGGTTATATGCTTCATCCTCATGAGGCCTGCTATGGATACAGTGTTACCGTCTCAGTAAAAGGAAGACCTGTTGATATTGTGGTAGCCAGCACCCGGCAAACGATGGCAGAGCAACATCAGTTTACTGGCGCAGGGCTTGACTGGGATGAATATGACATCATTGTCGTTAAGCAAGGCTATATTTTTCCCGAGCTTAAAGAAAAAGGGAAATTATGTGTGATGTCCCTTACCCCCGGCGCGACGCCTCAGAATACACGCGCCATCCCTTTCAAAAGAATTATGCGCCCCATGTTTCCGATCGATGATATTTGACATATTGCTTTGCACGGTGATTGGTAAAAGAGGTTAAGATGAAAAAATATGACATAAGGCTTAAAAAAATCCGGCCACCCGAGAAAGATTGCGCAGGCACGCCTGTGGCACTCACGGATGAAACCATCCAGCACAGAAAAAACAAAATACTGACCATGATGAAGCAACGTGGCCTTGAGCAGTTGGTGATCTATGGTGACGTGGAACATTGCGGGAATTTCGAGTACCTCACCGGTTTTTTTACCCGCTTTGAAGAGGCGCTGATGGTTATTAACGTCGATGGTGAAATAACCCTGGTGCTCGGCAATGAAAATCTCAACAAAGTCAGTAAGGCGCGCGTCAAGGCCAGGGCAGTGCATTTATCTCATTTTTCACTGCCTAATCAACCCAACAGAAACGATAAATCGATTAAAGAATTACTTATTGAAGCCGGTATTCGTGAGAATGCGCGCACCGGTTTAGTTGGCTGGAAGATGTTTACCGATGGTTCAGCGATCGATAAAAAGATTTATGATTTGCCTTCTTTTATCGTCGATACCATTCGCAACATCGTCGGCAATGAAGCCTGTTTGACCAATGAAATCGATTTATTTATCGGCGAAAACGGTGTCAGAACGGTAAACAATGCTAACGAAATCGCGCACTATGAATATGGTGCGGCGTTAGCCTCCGATTGTATTCTGGATGCGATGAACGCGCTGGCTCCTGGCGTTACCGAGCAGGAATTAGGCGATCGTCTGGTGCGTTCAGGTCAGCATACAAACATTGTCACCATCGCTGCCAGCGGGCCGCGCTTTATAAAAGGTAACCTGTTTCCTGGCGAGAACACGGTGAAATATGGCGATACGATTTCATTGACCGTAGGCTATCGCGGCGGCGCTTCCAGTCGCGCCGGATATGCCGTAAACGGTTCTAATCTCTTATCAACCGGGGCGGAAAATTATCTGGACGCGATCGCCCGACCCTATTTTGCGGCCTATGTTCACTGGCTGGAAGCGATCACCGTAGGTATGCGCGGCGGGGAACTGTTTGATCGTATCGACGCGATATTACCACGGGAAAAATATCACTGGTCGCTTTGTCCGGGGCACCTGACCGCTGAAGAAGAGTGGATGTCTTCTCCCATTTACGAAGGCTCTCAGCAAACATTGCAGAGCGGAATGATCCTGCAAATTGACATCATTCCTTCCATCCCCAATCTTGGCGGCGTTTCTGCGGAAAGCACCGTACTGCTGGCAGACAAACAGTTGCAACGGGAAATTGAGTTTCAGTACCCACAGCTATGGCAGCGGATGCAACGGCGCAGGCATTATCTTATCGAAACACTGGGCATCAACCTGTCCGCGGACATCTTACCGATGTGCAGTACAGTTGCTTATTTGCGCCCCTGGTTGCTGGACCATGACACCGCCTTTGTCTGCCATTTTTTGCAAAAAGGGGTAGACAAGTGCGAATGATAATGATTATTATTGCCATGCGTTCAGGGGGACCGCTACGGTAAACCTGAAAGCACGACATTGCTCACATTGCTTCCAGTATTATCTTAGCCAGCCGCGTGCTGGCTTTTTTTTTGCCATGTTGTCACCCCGGCATTTGCGCTATGGTTATGAAAGTAACCTTAAAAAGGACGATACCATGACCCTGCATTGCGCATTTATTGGATTTGGCAAAAGCACCACCCGCTATCACCTTCCGTACGTTCTCAACCGCAAAGACACCTGGCATGTGGCGCATATTTTCCGCCGTCATGCGAAACCGGAAGAGCAGCAGCCGCAGTATCAGCATATCCATTTCACCAGCGATCTGGACGAGGTATTAGGGGATCCGCAGGTAAAACTGGTGGTGGTCTGCACCCATGCCGACAGCCATTTTGAGTACGCGAAACGCGCGCTGGAAGCCGGTAAAAACGTACTGGTAGAGAAGCCATTCACGCCGACGCTGGCCGAAGCAAAAACCTTATTTGAACTGGCGAGAAGCAAAGGTCTGACCGTTACGCCGTACCAGAATCGTCGCTTTGATTCCTGCTTCCTGACGGCGAAAAAAGCCATCGAGAGCGGCAAACTGGGGGATATTGTCGAAATCGAAAGCCATTTCGATTACTTCCGTCCGGTGGCGGAAACCAAACCCGGCCTGCCGCAGGATGGCATGTTTTACGGGCTTGGCGTGCACACCATGGATCAGATCATCTCGCTGTTTGGCCGCCCGGATCATGTCTCCTATGACATCCGCAGCCTGCGTA
Source organism: Enterobacter sp. SA187 (assembly GCF_001888805.2). NCBI lineage: Bacteria > Pseudomonadati > Pseudomonadota > Gammaproteobacteria > Enterobacterales > Enterobacteriaceae > Enterobacter > Enterobacter sp. SA187. The sequence continues at coordinate 829,963 of NZ_CP019113.1, read as the reverse complement.
ACAAAGCCAACCCGGATGATACCTACGAAGCGCAGCTGTTTTACGGCGACCTGAAAGCCATCGTCAAAACCAGCCACTATGTGAAGATCGACTACCCGAAATTTATCGTCCACGGCACCAAAGGCTCGTTTGTTAAATACGGTATCGATCAGCAGGAAACCAGTCTGAAGGCCAATATCATGCCGGGCGAGGCGGGCTTTGCCGCCGACGATAGCATCGCCACGCTGGAGTACGTTAATGACGCTGGTGAAACCGTGCGTGAAGAGTGGCCTGCGGAAACCGGCGACTATGGCCGGGTCTATGATGCGCTCTACGCCACCATCACTGAGGGGCAGCCGAATTACGTCAAGGAATCTGAAGTAATGACCAACCTCGAGATCCTGGAGCGCGGCTTTGAGCAGGCCTCGCCATCCACCGTAACCCTCGCTAAATAAGCGGATTTGGCTCCTCTGCACTTGTTCACTTTTTTTGAACAGAGGAGTCAATTTTCACCCACTATCATCCCGAATCGATTACGTCCACACTTACTCCATCGAAAACAGACGGGGTGAAAAAAATGATTTTCTTACGCAAAGCAAACGAACGTGGTCATGCAAATCATGGCTGGCTGGACTCCTGGCACACTTTCTCTTTCGCCGATTATTACGATCCGAACTTTATGGGATTCTCTGCGCTGCGCGTCATTAACGATGACGTGATCGACGCAGGCCAGGGCTTCGGAACGCACCCGCACAAAGACATGGAAATTTTGACCTACGTGCTGGAAGGGGCGGTTGAGCACCAGGACAGCATGGGGAATAAAGAGCAGGTTCCGGCTGGTGAATTCCAGATCATGAGCGCCGGTACCGGCGTGCGTCACTCGGAATACAACCCGAGCGCCACCGACAAGCTGCACCTGTATCAAATCTGGATCATTCCGGAAAAAACCGGCATCACGCCGCGCTACGAACAGCGCCGCTTTGACGCCGCCCAGGGCCGCCAGCTGGTGCTGTCGCCGGATGCCCGTGACGGTTCCCTGAAGGTGAATCAGGATATGGAACTGTCCCGCTGGGCGCTGCTGAAAGATGAGCAGTCGGTTTACCAGGTGGCTGCAGAACGCCGCATCTGGATCCAGGTGGTGAAAGGTGAAGTGTCCATCAACGGCACCAAAGCCACCACGGCGGATGGTCTGGCAATCTGGGATGAGCAGGCGCTCTCCATCCATGCCGACAGCGACAGCGAAATTCTGCTGTTTGACCTGCCGCCTGTTTGATCCCGCTTAAATAAATAACACAACCTCCCCGTATCTGCGGGGAGGTTGTCTGCTGTCCGTGATAAACTGGAGCAATGTTTTCCCGTTTATCACACAGGCACGATGAAAAAGAAAAGACCCGTACTTCAGGACGTTGCAGATCGCGTTGGCGTGACCAAAATGACCGTCAGCCGGTTCCTGCGTAACCCGGAGCAAGTCTCCGTCGCGTTACGCGGCAAAATCGCTGCTGCGCTTGATGAACTGGGTTACATTCCCAATCGCGCCCCGGATATTCTCTCCAATGCCACCAGCCGCGCCATTGGCGTGCTGCTGCCTTCTTTGACCAACCAGGTTTTTGCCGAAGTGCTGCGCGGTATTGAAAGCGTCACCGATGCGAACGGCTATCAGACCATGCTGGCGCACTACGGCTATAAACCGGAGCTGGAAGAAGAGCGGCTGGAATCGATGTTTTCCTGGAATATCGACGGGCTGATCCTCACCGAGCGCAGCCACACGCCGCGTACGCTGAAAATGATCGAAGTGGCGGGCATCCCGGTGGTGGAGCTGATGGACAGCAAATCTCCGTGCCTGGATATTGCCGTCGGTTTTGATAACCTGGAAGCGGCGCGCCAGATGACGGCGGAAATCATCAGCCGCGGGCATCGCCACGTCGCCTATCTGGGTGCACGTCTGGATGAACGTACTATCATCAAACAGCGGGGGTATGAACAGGCCATGCGTGAAGCCGGTCTGACGCCTTACAGCGTGATGGTGGAGCAATCCTCATCTTACACCGCCGGGATTGAACTGATGCGCCAGGCGCGTCGTGAATATCCGCAGCTCGACGGCATTTTTTGTACCAATGACGATCTGGCCGTCGGCGCCGCCTTTGAATGTCAGCGTCTGGGGTTAACCATTCCCGGCGACATGGCGATTGCGGGTTTTCACGGCCACGACATCGGGCAGGTAATGGAGCCGCGTCTGGCCAGCGTCCTGACGCCGCGCGAACGTATGGGCCGCATCGGGGCTGAGCGCCTGCTGGCGCGTATTCGTGGCGAAACCGTGACGCCGAAAATGTTAGATTTGGGTTTTACCCTGTCGCCGGGCGGTTCCATTTAGTCTGACAAATTTGAAGTGGCTCACATTTATTCACTTCTGGCGCGAATGGATATTGCTTCTCCGCATCCCCGGCATGAAAATGTTACCGATAACTGTTACCCGTAACAATTGACCTCAGCACGAGTGGGAGCAACGCCTTGAGTACGACAAATCTTGATCACCATGTCTATGTCCTGATGGGCGTATCGGGCAGCGGTAAATCCGCCGTCGCCAGCGAAGTGGCGCACCAGATCCAGGCCGCCTTCCTCGATGGCGATTTCCTGCATCCGCGCAGCAACATCATGAAAATGGCTGCCGGCGATCCGCTGAATGACGACGACCGCAAGCCGTGGCTACAGGCGCTTAACGACGCCGCTTTTGCCATGCAGCGCACTAATAAAGTGTCGCTGATCGTCTGCTCGGCGCTGAAAAAGCGCTATCGCGATCTGCTGCGTGACGGTAACCCGAATCTTTCTTTTATTTACCTGAAGGGCGAATTTGACGTGATCGAAACCCGCCTGAAGGCGCGTAAAGGCCACTTCTTTAAAACCCAGATGCTGGTGACGCAGTTTGATGCCCTTGAAGAGCCGGGCAGCGACGAGCAGGACGTGCTGGTGGTGGATATCGATCAGCCGCTGGACGGCGTGGTCGCCAGCACCATTGCGGTGATTAAGCAGTAACGCCGGGAAGTGAAACAGGTAACATCGTAAGACGCCGGGAAGGGCACAAGCCTGCCCGGCTTTTTTATTAGCTTTTCATCCACGCGCGGATGCCGTCCAGGAACATCTGGGTGGCGAGCATCACCAGGATTAGCCCCATCAGGCGCTCCAGCGCGTTCACGCCTTTATCCCCCAGCAGACGCAGGAATAATGACGACTGCAACAGAATCGCCACGGTGCCGCCCCAGGCCAGCAGCAGGGCGATGACCAGATGCCCCATCTGATTCGGATACTGATGCGATAACAGCATCAGCGTGGCGAGCAGCGTCGGGCCTGCCACCAGCGGGATGGCGAGCGGCACGATAAACGGCTCTTCGCCCGCAGGCAGCCCGTGGCTGCCGCCGGTCGGGCTGGGAAAAATCATCTTAATGGCGATTAAAAACAGAATGATGCCGCCCGAAATCGACACGGTTTCAGCGCGCAGATTCAGGAATGACAGGATCTTCTCGCCGGCAAACAGAAAAATCAGCATCAAAAGCAGGGCGATCAGCAGCTCGCGGATCATAATGGCCCGGCGGCGCTTCGGCTCCGTGTGCTTGAGCACCGACATAAAAATAGGCAGGTTGCCGAGTGGATCCATAATCAGGATCAACAGCACCGCGGCGGAGATGATTTCGTTCATTTAATACTTTCCCTAATACTCGCCCCAGATTTTTTGCCTATAAGCTCTATTTCTGACGACGTCGCTATCATTGATTAATTTCACTTGCGACTTTAGCTGCATTTTGTAAGGTGAAGGGACGCCAGTCGGAAACTGGTTCGCACACACAGCACACACCTTCGCAGGAAAAATACGCTATGAAAAATGTTGGTTTTATCGGCTGGCGCGGAATGGTCGGCTCCGTACTCATGCAACGCATGGTAGAAGAGCGCGATTTCGACGCCATTCGCCCGGTTTTCTTTTCAACGTCCCAGCTGGGTCAGGCCGCGCCGACATTCGGTAGCACACCGGCTGGCACGCTCCAGGATGCGTATGATCTGGAGGCGTTGAAGGCACTCGACATCATTGTCACCTGCCAGGGCGGCGATTATACCAACGAAATCTATCCAAAGCTTCGTGAAAGCGGCTGGCAGGGTTACTGGATCGATGCCGCCTCGTCGCTGCGTATGAAAGACGATGCCATCATCATTCTGGATCCGGTCAACCAGGACGTGATTACCCGCGGCCTGAACGAGGGCGTAAAAACCTTCGTCGGCGGTAACTGCACTGTCAGCCTGATGCTGATGTCCCTCGGCGGCCTGTTCGCCCAGGATCTGGTGGAGTGGGTGTCGGTGGCAACTTACCAGGCGGCTTCCGGCGGCGGCGCGCGCCATATGCGTGAACTGTTAACGCAAATGGGCCAGCTGCATCACCACGTCTCTGACGAGCTGGCTAACCCGGCGTCGGCCATTCTTGATATCGAACGCAAAGTGACGGCGCTCAGCCGCAGCGGCGAGCTGGCGGTGGACAACTTCGGCGTGCCGCTGGCGGGCAGTCTGATCCCGTGGATCGACAAACAGCTCGATAACGGCCAGAGCCGCGAAGAGTGGAAAGGCCAGGCGGAGACCAACAAAATTCTGCGTACCTCGTCCGTGATTCCGGTCGACGGTCTGTGCGTGCGCGTCGGCGCGCTGCGCTGCCACAGCCAGGCTTTCACCATTAAACTGAAGAAAGATGTGTCCATTCCCACAGTTGAAGAGATGCTGGCGGCGCATAATGAGTGGGCGAAAGTGGTGCCTAACGACCGCGACATCACTATGCGTGAACTGACCCCGGCAGCGGTTACCGGTACGCTGACCACGCCAGTCGGTCGTCTGCGTAAGCTCAACATGGGGCCGGAATATCTCTCTGCCTTTACCGTCGGCGATCAGCTGTTGTGGGGCGCCGCAGAGCCGTTACGGCGCATGCTGCGCCAGCTGGCGTAAGACTTATATTCAGAGCGGAGGTGCGGTGTCACCTCCTTTTTTTTGCGTATTACATGGAGGAAACGCGAATGTTTCAAATAAGTCGGGAGATAAACGTAGTGTTGGCTATGCTTTAAGTTGGGCGTAGTCCCGGCGGAAGTGAAAGCTGCCGGTACGCCATTCAGGCCAAAAAAGTGCCGCCATCCGTGGTCAGTTCACGGCTGAACGCTATGGCACACATATAAAAGGATGAAGAAACCATGTCCAGTCTTGTCGATAGAGACGTGATTAACGCGCTAATTGCAGGCCACTTTGCGGATCCCTTTTCCGTACTCGGCATGCATTACACCGATGCCGGGCTGGAAGTCCGCGCATTGCTCCCTGACGCCACCGAAGTTTGGGTGATAGAAACCAAGACCGGGCGCAAGCTCGCCAGGCTTGAATGCCTCGATTCGCGCGGCTTTTTCGCCGGCGTTATTCAGCGTCGCAAAAATCCTTTCCGCTATCAGCTTGCCGTCGTCTGGCACGGTCAGGAAAACCTGATTGATGACCCGTATCGCTTCGGCCCGCTGATCCAGGATCTGGATGTCTGGCTGCTGTCGGAAGGCACCCACCTGCGTCCGTACGAAACCCTCGGCGCGCACGCCGATACCATGGATGGCGTGACCGGGACGAAATTCTCCGTCTGGGCGCCGAATGCCCGCCGCGTCTCGGTTGTCGGCCAGTTCAACTACTGGGATGGCCGTCGCCACCCGATGCGTCTGCGTAAAGAATCCGGCATCTGGGAACTGTTTATCCCCGGCGCACACAACGGTCAGCTGTATAAATACGAACTGCTCGACGCCAACGGCAATCTGCGCATCAAAGCCGACCCTTATGCCTTCGAAGCGCAAATGCGCCCGGAAACCGCCTCGGTGATCTGCGGCCTGCCGGAAAAAGTGGAGCAGAGCGAAGAGCGTAAACGCGCTAATGACTTCGATGCGCCTATCTCCATTTATGAAGTGCATCTGGGTTCCTGGCGTCGCCACACGGACAACAATTTCTGGCTCAGCTACCGCGATCTGGCGGATCAGCTGGTGCCGTACGCCAAATGGATGGGCTTCACCCATCTGGAACTGCTGCCGATCAACGAGCATCCTTTCGACGGTAGCTGGGGCTATCAGCCGACCGGCTTGTACGCGCCGACCCGCCGTTTCGGTACCCGCGATGACTTCCGCTATTTCATCAATGCCGCGCACGCCGCAGGCTTAAGCGTGATCCTCGACTGGGTGCCGGGCCATTTCCCGGAAGATGATTTTGGACTGGCCGAATTTGACGGTACCGACCTGTATGAGCACAGCGATCCGCGCGAAGGCTATCATCAGGACTGGAACACGCTGATTTATAACTATGGTCGCCGCGAAGTCAGCAACTACCTGATCGGCAACGCCCTGTACTGGGTTGAGCGCTTCGGCATTGACGCCCTGCGCGTGGATGCCGTGGCATCAATGATTTATCGTGACTACAGCCGTAAAGAAGGGGAGTGGATCCCTAACGAATACGGCGGCCGCGAAAATCTCGAAGCTATCGAGTTCCTGCGTAAAACTAACCGCGTACTGGGCGAACTGGTGCCTGGCGCGGTCAGCATGGCGGAAGAGTCCACCGACTTCCCTGGCGTCTCACGACCGTCGGATAACGGCGGGCTGGGGTTCTGGTACAAGTGGAATCTGGGCTGGATGCACGACACGCTGGATTACTTCAAGCTGGATCCCATCTACCGTCAGCATCACCACCATAATCTCACCTTCGGCATGCTGTACAACTACACCGAAAACTTCGTGCTACCGCTGTCGCACGATGAAGTGGTGCACGGTAAAAAATCCATTCTGGATCGTATGCCGGGAGATGCGTGGCAGAAGTTCGCCAATCTGCGTGCCTACTATGGCTGGATGTGGGCTTTCCCCGGCAAAAAGCTGCTGTTTATGGGCAATGAATTTGCGCAGGGGCGTGAGTGGAACCACGACAGTAGCCTCGACTGGCATCTGCTGGAAGGCGGCGACAACTGGCACCACGGCGTGCAGCGTCTGGTTCGCGATCTCAACCACACCTATCGTCATCATAAAGCGCTGCATGAGCTGGATTTTGATGGCTACGGCTTCGAATGGCTGGTGGTGGATGACAGAGAGCGCTCGGTATTTGTTTTTGTACGCCGCGATAAAGCGGGCAACGAAATTATCGTCGCCAGCAACTTCACGCCGGTGCCGCGTCCGGGTTACCGTTTCGGCATCAATCAGCCCGGCAAATGGCGCGAAATCCTCAATACTGACTCGATGCACTACCACGGCAGCAATGCCGGGAACGGCGGCGCGGTACAGAGCGAGCAGATTGGCAGCCATGGCCGTGAGCATTCACTGTGCCTGACCTTACCTCCACTCTCCACTATCTGGCTGGTGCGGGAGGGAGAATGACCATACTCACGGCAGGGAAGCCTGAGCCGCTCGGCGCGCATGTCGTCGACGGCGGCGTCAACTTCACGCTGTTTTCCGCCCATGCGGAGCGCGTGGAGCTGTGCGTGTTTGACCAGGAAGGGAATGAGCAACGTTATGACCTGCCCGCCCGCAGCGGCGATGTCTGGCACGGTTTTCTGGCGGGCGCGCGCGCCGGCCTGCGCTATGGCTACCGTGTTCACGGCCCCTGGGCGCCGGAGCACGGACATCGCTTTAATCCGGCAAAAGTGCTGATCGACCCCTGCGCCCGTCGCGTTGACGGAGAACTGTTGGACGATGCGCTGTTCCACGGTGGTTACGAGCGACCCGATCCCCATGACAACGCCGCCATCGCGCTGAAAAGCGTGGTGGTTAAAGACGTTTTTGACTGGGAAGACGACGCGCCGCCGCGCACGCCCTGGGGCAACAGCGTGATTTACGAAGCGCATGTAAAAGGGCTGACGTATCTGCATCCGGATATTCCGCAAGCCGAGCGCGGTACCTACAAAGCGCTCCGCCATCCGGCCATGATCGCTTACTTCAAACGCCTCGGCATTACGGCGCTCGAACTGTTACCCATCGCGCAGTTTGCCAGCGAGCCGCGCCTGCAACAGCTCGGCCTGAGCAATTACTGGGGCTACAACCCGCTGGCGATGTTTGCGCTCGATCCGCGCTATGCCGTTGATCCGGAACGTGCGCGGCAGGAGTTTTGCGAGACGGTAAAAGCGCTGCATCAGGCTGGCATTGAAGTCATCCTTGACGTGGTGCTTAACCACAGCGCTGAAATTGATCTTGATGGTCCGACCTTCTCCCTGCGCGGAATCGATAACCGTAGCTATTATTGGGTAAGGGGAGATGGTGATTACGAAAACTGGACGGGTTGCGGCAACACGCTAAATTTAAACTTGCCAGCCACCGTGGAGTACGCCGTTCAGTGTCTGCGCTACTGGGTGGAAACCTTCCATATTGACGGTTTTCGCTTTGATCTGGCCCCGGTCATGGGGCGCACGCCGGGCTACACGCCCCATGCGCCGCTGTTCGAGGCCATTGCAGCCGATCCGCTGCTCAGCGCGGTGAAGCTGATTGCAGAGCCCTGGGACGTAGGGGCGGGGGGGTATCAGGTGGGGAATTTTCCGCCGTTGTTTGCGGAGTGGAACGATCATTTCCGCGATGCCGCGCGCCGTTTCTGGCTGGCAAAAGATCTCTCCCTCGGAGAGTTTGCCCGCCGGTTTGCCGGATCCAGCGATGTGTTTAAACAACGGGGTCGCGCGCCTGGCGCGTCGGTCAACCTGATCACCGCGCATGACGGTTTTACCCTGCATGACTGCGTTTGTTTCAATCAGAAACACAACGAGGCGAACGGCGAGGAAAACCGCGACGGGACTAACAATAACCATAGTAATAACCATGGTATAGAAGGATTAGGCGGCTCTCTACATGTGACTGAACGGCGTCGGGATAGTGTCCATGCCCTGCTGACCACGCTGCTCCTGTCTCAGGGAACGCCTATGCTGCTGGCCGGTGATGAACAGGGGCACAGCCAGCATGGCAATAACAATGCGTATTGCCAGGATAACGCGCTGACGTGGCTGGACTGGCGTCAGGCAAATGACGGGCTGATCACTTTCACTGCGGCGCTCATTGCCTTGCGTCAGCAGATCCCGGCGTTAACCCTGAACGCCTGGTGGGAAGAGGGTGACGGCAACGTGCAATGGCTGAACAAAGACGCTCAGCCATTACGTCCTGAGGAGTGGGCGCAAGGCACGGGTCGAATGCAGATCCTGCTGTCGGAGCGTTATTTAATCACGCTCAACAACACGGACGACGTAGCGCAAATCGTTTTACCCGATGGGGAATGGCGTGCTGTTCCCCCATTTGCCGGTGAGGATAATCCGGTTGTAATGGCTGTCTGGCATGGGCCCGCGCACGGAATTTGCGTTTTCAAACGGTCTTAAAAAAGGAGTTCATCATGGTTAGATTAGATAAAAACGATCCGCTAATGTTAGCGCGCCAGCTCCCATTAAAATCGGTTGCCCTGATTCTTGCAGGGGGGCGTGGTACGCGTCTGAAGGACTTAACCACTACCCGGGCGAAGCCTGCGGTGCACTTTGGTGGCAAGTTCCGCATTATCGACTTCGCGTTGTCCAACTGCATTAACTCCGGCATCCGCCGGATTGGCGTTATCACTCAGTATCAGTCGCATACGCTGGTGCAGCACATCCAGCGCGGCTGGTCGTTCTTTAGCGAAGAGATGAACGAGTTCGTCGATCTCCTGCCTGCCCAGCAGCGCGTACACGGTGAAAACTGGTATCGCGGCACAGCGGACGCGGTGACGCAGAACCTCGACATCATTCGTCGCTATAACGCGGAATACATCGTGATCCTCGCGGGCGACCACATCTACAAGCAGGACTACTCGCGCATGCTCATTGATCATGTGGAGAAAGGTGCGCGTTGCACCGTGGCCTGTCTGCCGGTGCCGATTGCCGAAGCCACCGCCTTTGGGGTGATGGCGGTCGATGAAAATGAAAAAGTGGTCGCTTTCGTCGAGAAGCCGGAAAACCCGCCCGCGATGCCAAACGATCCGACACGGGCGCTCGCCAGTATGGGCATCTATATTTTTGATGCTGACTATCTGTTTGAGCTGCTGGAAGAAGATGATGCGGACGACACCTCCAGTCACGACTTTGGTAAAGACATCATTCCGAAGCTGACGAAAGCGGGCATGGCGTACGCGCACCCGTTCCCGTTATCCAGCGTGCAGTCCGATCCGAATGCCGAGCCGTACTGGCGCGATGTCGGGACGCTGGAAGCCTACTGGAAAGCGAACCTGGATCTGGCCTCGGTTACGCCAGAACTGGATATGTACGATCAGAACTGGCCAATCCGTACCCATATGGAGCCGCTGCCGCCAGCGAAATTTGTGCAGGACCGTTCCGGCAGCCACGGTATGACGCTGAACTCCCTGGTATCGGGCGGCTGCATCATCTCTGGCTCCGTTGTGGTGCAATCGGTTCTTTTCCCCCGCGTGCGGGTGAACTCATTTTGTAATATCGACTCATCCGTTCTGTTACCAGACGTATGGGTAGGGCGTTCCTGTCGCCTGCGCCGGTGCATCATCGATCGCGCCTGTCAGATACCGGAAGGCATGGTAATCGGCGAAAACGCGGAAGAAGACGCGCGCCGGTTTTACCGTTCAGAAGAAGGCATTGTGTTAGTCACGCGGGAAATGTTGAATAAACTCAAAGGCTAACAGCATCAAGAATAACCTTGCGCGGAAGGGGTCCGCGCGCTGTTTTACCGAACCCGCAAACAGGCGGCGGTAATTAACAGGAGCGAGAATGCAGGTTTTACATGTATGTTCTGAAATGTTCCCGCTGCTTAAGACGGGCGGTCTGGCAGATGTCCTTGGCGCGTTACCCGCGGCGCAAATCGCCGGTGGAGTAGATACACGCGTCCTTTTGCCTGCTTTTCCAGATATTCGACGGGGCATTACCGATGCACGAGTGGTGAGTCGACGCGACACTTTTGCCGGTCCATTCACTTTACTTTTTGGTCATTATAACGGCGTGGGGATTTACCTGATTGATGCGCCGCACCTTTATGACCGCCCAGGGAGCCCGTATCACGATACCAATCTTTTTGCTTACACCGACAACGTGTTGCGCTTTGCGCTGCTGGGTTGGGTAGGCAGTGAAATGGCCTGTGGTCTCGATCCGTTCTGGCATCCTGACATCGTGCATGCCCATGACTGGCATGCAGGTCTGGCACCGGCGTACCTCGCGGCGCGCGGCCGTCCGGCGAAATCGGTGTTTACTGTGCACAACCTGGCCTATCAGGGCATGTTTTATGCACATCATATGGATGAGATCGAATTACCATCATCATTCTTTAATGTTCATGGTGTCGAATTCAACGGTCAGATCTCGTTCCTGAAGGCTGGTCTGTACTACGCCGATCATATTACGGCGGTCAGCCCGACCTACGCGCGCGAGATCACCGAGCCGCAGTTTGGCTGCGGTATGGAAGGCCTGCTGCGTCAGCGGCATCTGGAAGGGCGTCTTTCCGGCATTCTGAACGGGGTAGATGAGAAAATCTGGAGCCCGGATAACGATCTGCTTCTCGCGGCGCGATATGATCGCGATTCGCTGGAGGAGAAAGCCGAAAACAAACGCCAGCTGCAGGTGGCGATGGGTCTGAAGGTGAATGACAAAGTGCCGCTGTTTGCGGTGGTCAGTCGCCTCACCAGCCAGAAAGGGCTGGATCTGGTGCTGGAAGCGTTGCCGGGCCTGCTGGAGCAGGGCGGGCAACTGGCATTACTGGGGGCAGGCGATCCAGTATTGCAGGAAGGCTTCCTTGCGGCGGCGGCGGAACATCCGGGCCAGGTTGGGGTGCAGATCGGCTATCACGAAGCCTTCTCGCATCGCATCATGGGGGGAGCCGATGTGATTCTGGTGCCAAGCCGATTTGAGCCGTGCGGGCTGACTCAGCTCTACGGCCTGAAATACGGCACTCTGCCACTGGTACGTCGTACCGGCGGTCTGGCGGATACCGTTTCAGACAGCTCACTGGAAAACCTGGCGGACGGCATCGCCAGCGGATTTGTCTTTGAAGACAGTAATGCCTGGTCGCTGTTACGTGCGATAAGGCGTGCTTTCGTGTTGTGGTCTCGTCCGTCGCTGTGGCGCTTCGTGCAGCGTCAGGCAATGGGTATGGATTTCAGCTGGCAGGTAGCGGCGCAGTCCTACCGGGATCTGTACAACCGGGTGAAATAATTTCCAGGAATCGCTCATATGAATGCACCTTTTACGTATGCATCACCCACGCTGAGCGTCGAGGCGCTCAAGCACTCGATCGCCTATAAGCTGATGTTCACCATCGGCAAGGATCCGGTGATCGCCAATAAACACGAATGGCTGAACGCCACGCTGTTCGCCGTGCGTGATCGTCTGGTGGAACGCTGGCTGCGCTCCAACCGTGCGCAGCTGTCCCAGGAAACCCGGCAGGTTTACTACCTGTCGATGGAGTTTCTGATTGGCCGCACGCTCTCCAACGCCATGTTGTCATTAGGTATTTACGACGACGTAAAAAACGCCCTTGAAGAGATGGGGCTGGATCTGGAAGAGCTGATCGACGAAGAAAACGACCCCGGTTTAGGTAACGGCGGTCTGGGACGCCTGGCGGCCTGCTTCCTGGATTCGCTGGCGACCCTCGCCCTGCCGGGGCGTGGCTACGGTATCCGCTACGACTACGGCATGTTCAAACAGAACATCGTCGACGGACGCCAGAAAGAGTCGCCGGACTACTGGCTGGAATACGGTAACCCGTGGGAATTCAAGCGCCACAACACGCGCTATAAAGTGCGTTTTGGTGGACGTGTTCAGCTGGAAGGGAAAAAATCCCGCTGGCTGGAAACGGAAGAAATTCTGGCGGTGGCTTACGATCAGATCATCCCTGGCTACGACACCGACGCGACCAACACGCTGCGTCTGTGGAACGCCCAGGCGAGTAGCGCGATTAACCTCGGTAAATTCAACCAGGGTGACTATTTTGCCGCGGTGGAAGATAAAAACCACTCGGAAAACGTCTCCCGCGTGCTCTATCCGGACGACTCCACCTATTCCGGGCGCGAACTGCGCTTACGGCAGGAGTATTTCCTGGTGTCGGCGACGGTGCAGGACATCCTCAATCGTCACTACATGCTGCACAAAACCTACGCCAATCTGGCGGACAAAATCGCCATTCACCTCAACGATACGCATCCGGTGCTCGGTATTCCTGAGCTGATGCGTCTGCTGATGGATGAGCATAAGTTTTCCTGGGATGATGCTTTCGAAGTGACCTGCCAGGTGTTCTCCTACACCAACCACACGCTGATGAGCGAAGCGCTGGAAACCTGGCCGGTGGATATGCTCGGCAAGATCCTGCCGCGTCATCTGCAAATCATCTTTGAAATCAACGACTACTTCCTGAAGACCGTGCAGGATCAGTATCCGAATGACACCGGCCTGCTGAGCCGCGTGTCCATCATCGACGAATCCAACGGTCGCCGTGTCCGCATGGCGTGGCTGGCGGTGGTGGCAAGCCATAAAGTGAATGGCGTGTCCGAACTGCACTCCAACCTGATGGTGCAGTCGCTGTTTGCTGATTTCGCGAAGATCTTCCCGACCCGCTTCACCAACGTCACAAACGGCGTCACGCCGCGACGCTGGCTGGCGCTGGCGAACCCGCCGCTGTCTGAAGTGCTGGACGAAAATATTGGCCGCACCTGGCGTACCGATTTGAGTCAGTTGCAGGAGCTTGAGCAGCACATTGATTTCCCGGCGGTCAACCAGGCAGTGCGTCAGGCGAAGCTGGAGAACAAAAAGCGTCTGGCGATCATGATTGCCCAGCAGCTGAACGTGGTGGTCAATCCAAAAGCCCTGTTCGACGTGCAGATCAAGCGTATCCATGAATACAAACGTCAGTTGATGAACGTGCTGCATGTGATTGCGCGCTACAACCGCATCAAGGCCGATCCTGAGGCGAACTGGGTGCCGCGCGTTAACATCTTCGCCGGTAAAGCGGCGTCAGCCTATTACATGGCGAAGCACATTATTCATCTCATCAATGATGTTGCCAAAGTGGTGAATAACGATCCGCAGATCGGCGACAAACTGAAAGTGGTGTTCATCCCCAACTACAGCGTCAGTTTGGCGCAGATGATCATTCCGGCCGCCGATCTCTCTGAGCAGATTTCGCTGGCCGGGACGGAGGCATCCGGCACCAGTAACATGAAATTCGCCCTGAACGGCGCGCTGACCATCGGCACGCTGGATGGCGCGAACGTTGAGATGCGGGAACACGTTGGCGAAGAGAATATCTTTATCTTCGGTAACACGGCGGATGAAGTGGAAGAGCTGCGCCGTCAGGGTTACAAACCGCGTGATTACTACGAGCAGGATGAAGAGCTGCGCGACGTGCTGACGCAGATCGCCACCGGCGTATTCAGCCCGGAAGAGCCGGGCCGTTACCGCGATCTGGTGGATTCACTGATTAACTTCGGCGATCACTATCAGGTGCTGGCGGATTTCCGCAGCTATGTGGATTGTCAGGAGCGTGTGGACGAGCTGTATCGTCATCCGGAAGAGTGGACCATTAAAGCGATGCATAATATCGCGGCGATGGGCTATTTCTCCTCGGACCGCACCATCCAGGAGTACGCCGACAAGATCTGGCATATCGATCCGGTACGGCTGTAAATCAGTACGATAAACGGGGCCTGAAGGCCCCGTTTTTTATTATGATGCTAACGACAGTTCGCGTTTGCCGTGGCGCGTCAGCCACTGCGCAATGCGCGACTGCTGCTCAGCATTGAGCCACATCCCCTGCTTGGTACGACGCCAGATGGCATCGTCCAGGCGACGCACCCATTCGTGCTCGACCAGGTAACGCAGTTCCGCTTCGTAAAACTCATGCCCGAAATCTTCGCCCAGATCGGCCAATGAACTCGCGCCGCCGAGGATCAGTTCGCTGTTGCTGCCGTAAGTGCGCGCATAGTGACGCGCCATCTGCTCGCTGATAAACGGATAGCGACGACGCAGTTTAGCCGCGTAGTCATCGCGATCGCCCTGCAGATCGCCGCCCGGCAGCACGCAGTCTTTCGTCCACGCCGGGCCAATGTCTTTATAGTAAGTCGACAGTTTTTCCATCGCGTGTTCTGCCAGCTTACGGTAGGTCGTCAGCTTGCCGCCGAATACCGACAGCAACGGCGCTTTGCCGTTTTCGTCGTGAATATCCAGCGTGTAATCGCGGGTGATCGCCTGCGGCGAATCGGATTCGTCATCGCACAGCGGACGTACACCAGAGTAAGTCCAGACGATATCGTCGCGCGCCAGCTGCTTTTTAAAGTGCGCGTTATAGACCTTCAGCAGGTAGTTGATTTCGCTTTCGTCGATCTCAACCTTTTTCGGATCGCCCTGGTATTCCACATCGGTGGTGCCAATGATGGAAAACTCATCCATCCACGGAATGACAAACACAATGCGTTTATCTTCGTTTTGCAGGATGTAAGCCTGTTTCTGGGTATGCACGCGCGGCACGACAATGTGGCTGCCTTTGATCAGGCGGATACCGTACGGTGACGGCAGCTCCATCCCTTCGTCGAAGAACTGTTTCACCCACGGGCCGGTGGCGTTCACCAGACCGCGCGCCTGCCAGGTGTATTTCTCACCGGTATCAACGTCTTCCGCTTCCACCACCCACAGGCCATTAACGCGTTTTGCGGAGGTGGCGCGGGTGCGGGTCATCACTTCGCCGCCTTTGCGCACGACCATTTGCGCATTCGCCAGTACCAGACGCGCATCGTCCACCCAGCAGTCAGAATATTCGAAACCGCGCACGATTTCGGGTTTCATTACGGATTCTGCGCCAAAACGCAAACCGGCAGATGCGGGCAGGCTGGTACGTTTACCCAGATGATCGTACATAAACAGACCAATGCGGATCATCCACGCCGGACGCAGATGCGGGCGGTGTGGCAGACGAAAACGCATCGGGAAGGCAATGTGCGGCGCCATTTTCAGCAGCACTTCACGTTCTGCCAGGGCTTCGCTCACCAGGCGGAACTCGTAGTGTTCAAGGTAGCGCAGGCCGCCGTGGATCAATTTAGAACTCGCTGACGAGGTGGCGCAGGCAAGATCCTGCGCTTCCAGCATGAGCACAGATAAACCCCGCCCTGCGGCGTCTGCCGCGATACCGGCACCATTGATGCCCCCGCCTATCACAATCAGATCTTTGGTTTCCATGTTCGCCTCATGCACTTTCGTAAAAGCTCAAAAATGTTCGTTATCGCTCATGATAGCAAAGGAATGGCGCATTGGTAACATCAAAAAAACAATTTAGAGTGATATGCATAACATAATGGCGTTTACCTGCCGTGAAGACGTAAACTTGTCGCTAAGATGTGGGGCCAGCGTACCCGCCAGAATTTGCACAACGAAAGAGAGCACCATGGATCAATTTGAATGTATTAATGTGGAAGAAACCCATCAGAAGCTGCAGCAAAAGCAGGCGGTGCTGGTGGATATTCGCGATCCGCAAAGTTTCGCCATGGGTCACACGCCTGGCGCGTTCCATCTGACGAACGATACGCTCAGCGCCTTTATGCAGGAACACGACTACGACACGCCGGTGATGGTGATGTGCTATCACGGCAACAGCAGCAAGGGCGCGGCCCAGTATCTGCTGCAACAGGGCTTTGATCAGGTCTACAGCGTCGATGGCGGGTTTGACGCCTGGCACCGCCATTTTCCTGGCGAGGTGGCGCACGGATCGCTTTAAACCTTTATACTGTCCTCTTTTATGTGGAATAAGTGCAGCCAGCGATGTTGATGATCACCTCTTTTACCAACCCGCGTATCGCCCAGGCGTTTGTTGATTACATGCAAACGCAGGGCATCACCCTGACGATCCAGCATCACGCTACCACCGACGTCTGGCTGGCGGATGAAAGCCAGGCTGAACGCGTTCACGCGGAACTGGCGCGCTTTTTAGAAAACCCCGGCGATCCTCGTTACCTGGCGGCAAGCTGGACGTCAGGCCAGACCAACAGCGGCCTGCATTATCAGCGCTACCCATTTCTGGCCACGCTGCGCCAGCGGGCCGGGCCCTTTACCCTGGCGCTGGCGGCGATCTGTGTTCTGGTATTTATCATCATGAACGTCGTGGGCGATGAGCCGGTTATGGCCTGGCTTGCCTGGCCTTACGATCCCTCCCTGCGCTTTGACGTCTGGCGTTATTTCAGCCACGCGGTGATGCATTTTTCCGTGCTGCACATTCTGTTTAACCTGCTGTGGTGGTGGTATCTCGGCGGCGCGGTGGAAAAGCGACTCGGCAGCGGCAAGCTGATTGTCATCACCATCATCAGCGCCCTGCTGAGCGGTTTCATACAACATAAATTCAGCGGCCCGTGGTTTGGCGGTCTGTCCGGCGTGGTCTATGCGCTGATGGGCTACGTCTGGCTGCGGGGCGAGCGCGATCCGCAAAGCGGAATTAATTTGCCGCGCGGCTTGATAGCCTTCGCCTTAGTGTGGTTAATTGCCGGTTGGTTTGATCTGTTCGGCATGTCCATCGCCAATGGCGCCCATGTCACCGGTCTGGTTGTCGGTCTCGCCATGGCGTTTGTCGATACGCAAAATGTGCGAAAACGAACATAAATTTTCCAGGATATTTCATGAAGCAGACACAACGCCACGATGCCATTATCGAACTGGTGAAAAAGCAGGGGTACGTCAGTACCGAGGAGCTGGTGGAGCAATTCTCCGTGAGCCCGCAGACGATCCGTCGCGATCTGAATGACCTTGCCGATCAGAATATGATCCTGCGCCATCACGGCGGCGCGGCGTTGCCGTCCAGCTCGGTGAATACCCCGTGGCACGATCGTAAAGCCACGCAAACCGCCGAAAAAGAGCGTATTGCCCGCAAAGTGGCAAGCCAGATCCCCAACGGCGCAACATTATTTATTGATATTGGCACGACGCCGGAAGCGGTGGCGCATGCGTTACTGGAGCACAGCAATCTGCGGGTGGTAACCAATAACCTGAACGTGGCCAACACGCTAAAAACGAAAGAAGACTTCCGCATTATTCTGGCCGGGGGCGAGTTGCGCAGCCGGGACGGCGGGATTATTGGCGAAGCCACGCTGGATTTTATCTCCCAGTTCCGTCTCGATTTCGGCATCCTGGGGATCAGCGGTATTGATACCGACGGTTCGCTGCTGGAGTTTGATTACCACGAAGTGCGCACCAAGCGGGCGATCATTGAAAACTCTCGCCACGTCATGCTGGTGGTCGATCATTCCAAGTTTGGTCGTAACGCGATGGTGAATATGGGTAGCATCAGCATGGTGAATGCCGTGTACACCGACGTGATGCCGCCCGCCGGTGTCCTGCAGGTCATCAAGGATCATAATATTCAGCTTGAGCTGTGCTAGCGAAACGGGGCTTATACCCCGTATCCCATCATCTTCAATAGCTGCTGCGCGTGCTGCACCGCATCCTGACGGTGCGCCACGCCGAGCTTCTGATACAGATTACGAATGTGCGTTTTGATGGTGGTGGCCGCCACCGCCAGCTCACCAGCAATCTGTTCATTGCTGTAGCCGGAATAGATCAGCCCTAAAACCTGCCATTCCCGCTGGGTCAGCGGACTGGTACGGATCAGCTCCGGCACTTCCGGGTGATTGAGCAGGCGCTCCACAAAGCCTTCATCGAAATGCGCGAACTTGTGGCGATGATGCTGGTTAATGTCGCGAAGTATGCGTTGGGCGCGATGCCCTTCCAGTTCCGGCAGGGCGTTAAGCTGGATCAGCTGGCGCAGTTGCTGCGCCATCGCTTCCCCTTCAATCACAAAGTGGCTGATAAAGCCGGTGCGGTTAGCCAGCGTCAGCGCTTCCATCAGCACCCGCTGCGCATCGCTTTTACGTCCCGCCTGCCAGTAAAGCTGGTTCAGCAGCAGCAGGTTGCGATTCAGATCGCTCATCAGCCGCAGACTGCGCGCGTTTTCGTTTAACTCTTCCAGCACCATCTCCGCCGGATCGAAATCACCGAGCAGGATCTGCGCGCGGGCGATGTTGCGCCACTGGCTTTGCAGGAAATGGTTATCGGCGAATTCCGGCTTCGGCGTCTGGCGCAGCCACTGGGCTGCGGCATTTTTGTCGCCAATCATCTGCCAGTAAATCACCCGTACTTTATCGGCGTTGGATACCCAGTCGCTGTGATACTGGCCGTTACCGAGCAGGTTTTCCAGACGGTTAAGATGGCTGCGGGCGTTGTCCAGATCGCCGCGCGCCAGAGAGTTCTGCACCAGCAGCGCCAGACACTGCATCTGCTGCTGCGGCTGGTAGGCGGCGAGTACGTTCAGCCCTTCGCGGGCGGCGGCTTCCGATTCATCCAGACGCGCCCACGCCCACAGCAGTTGCGCGCGGATGCGCAGTAAAAACTCGTGCAGCGGCAACTGCTCAAGATGCTGCTCGCGGATCAGCGCAAAGGCTTTTTCCTGCGTTTCCCAGGCGGCCTGTAAAAAGCCCTGGGCGAACAGAATTTCGCTCTGCTGGATGAGGCTCCACAGCGCGTAATGCCAGACGTCGTGGCGACGCGCCATCTGCTCGGTCTGCTGCATCACCGCCAGCGAGTTGGTCAGCTGTCCTTTGCAATGCAGCACTTCACCGTGTACCGAGGTGGCGACGATACGGCTGTAGTAATTCGCCAGCGGCAGCTCTTCCAGCGCCACGGTCGACAGGCGCTCGGCTTCGGCGGGATCGCCGGCGTTAATCGCCACCTGCGCGCGCAGGGCGTTGAAATCACCGTGCAGGGAGCGATCCATTTCCATGTCCATCTCCTGCTCGGCGCGGGCCAGCAGGGTGTTCACTTCGCTGTAGCGGTACTGGCTTTGCATCAGCCACGCCTGAAGCAGCACCAGGCGCGGATTCTCCAGCAGGCTTTCCCAGGGCAGCGCTTTCAGGGATTCTTCCAGCAGCGCCAGTTCGCTGTGGTTAAACAGCCCCCAGGCGTGATGCAGCAGGATGTCGCGCAGCATGTTGCCATCGCCCGCGGCCAGCGCGTGATGAATGGCTTCGCTGGGGAAGCCCTGCGCCATCCAGCTTTCCGCCGCCGCGCGGTGGATCTCCGGCAGCTCGGTCGCCAGCTCCCACTGACAGCGCTGACGCAGGAAGTTACCGAACAGCGGGTGATAGCTGAACCATTCACCGGAATCATCCATCCGTTGCAGAAAAAGGCCCTGACGTTCGATCTCTTCCAGGCGCATCTGCCCGTTTTCTTCGCCCGTAACACGCACAATCAGCGCGTCGTTCATCGAGCGCAGCAGGGAACTTTTCAGCAACAAATGACGGGTACTGAGATCGATATTATCCAGCACTTCATCCACCAGATAATCGGAAAGATGGCTGGCATTGATCCCCGCGAGGCGGCGCGCGGACTGGTGCGCGGCATGGTTATTCTGGCGGGCGGAGAGGGCGATGAGCTGTAGCGCGGTGGCCCAGCCGGCCACATCGTCGCACAGGCGGCTGCTCTCTGCCGGTTCAATGGGGGATTCCAGGCGACAATCAAAAAACTGCTTGGCTTCCTGATGGGTAAAGGCCAGATGCTGACTGCCGATTTCCAGCAGTTGATCGCGTACGCGCAGGTTGGCGATACCCAGTTGCGGCAGATTACGCGACAGCACCACCAGTGTCAGGCATTCCGGCTGATGGCGCAGGAAAAAGCGCATGGCGTCGTGGATCACCGGATTAGTGACCAGGTGGTAATCATCAATCACCAGATAGAGTGGGCGATCCCAGTCCGCCAGCTCGATAAACAGCTGGGCAAACAGCGACGACAGGCTGGCGTACTGGCCTTTCTGGGCAATGGCTTCGCTGGTGACGCAGTGGCCGTGGGTGGCCTGCTGCACCGCCGCCATCAAATAGCTGGCAAAGCGCTCCTGCTGATTGTCCCCCTCATCAAGAGAAAACCATCCGAGATCGCTTTTCCCTGCGGCCCACTGCGAAATCAGGGTCGTTTTTCCATAACCGGCAGGACTTGTCACCAGCGCCAGGCGAAAATTGTTGGCGCCCGCAAGTTTAGCCAGCAATCGGTCGCGCACCACTGTGTGGTCAAGGCGAACCGGGCGACTTAATTTAGACGGAATCAACATAGTCATCACTTCACTGTGAGGTAACGGGAAAGGCGATTTTTTTTGCGCTTCGTAATTAATAAAGAATACGTTCGGCCAGAATGACATGTATTGCAAGTTATGTCCGAATTTGACCGCGCTTAATTTGCACTGTGTCACAATTCCATAACCTTTATGAATATTACCTCCGACAGCCAGCCATGGCGCATGAACACTGAATCGGCGATAAAGCGCGCAAACGAAAAAATGCGCTTTTTTGACTCGCAGCGAATTTAAATATTATGAAAATCGATGTCAGCTTATGTCTGCCAGAAATAGCCGTGACGCGGTTTAAATTTTCAGCAAAATAATAAATTTTTCGCATTGTATTTACCCGCAGCAGATAATTCCCATGAAACGACATTTCAATTTTTTGAGCATGTTCCGGGTTATCGGCGAATGACCACGGCAGAATGCCCGCATACAAGGATGCTAAGTGGCCGCGATCACACTTTTCGCTCCTCCCCGCTACTCCTCCCTTTCTAATCCCTGGCAGGATGAGGTAGCCGAAACGGGAGCCAGGCACACTAGCACTAATGTTGTTTTTTACTTACAGGATCCGAGTTCCCTATGTCACAGCCCACATTTAACACAGCACAATTCGAAGCGGCCCTGACGCGTCAGTGGCAGCGTTTTGGTCTTAATGCCGCAGACCAGATGACCCGGCAGCAGTGGTGGCACGCGGTCAGCGGCGCGCTGGCGGAATTACTGCCGGTACAGGCAGAAGCCCCGGCCAAAAACCAGCGCCACGTGAACTACATCTCAATGGAATTTCTGATTGGCCGCCTGACCGGCAACAACCTGCTCAACCTCGGCTGGTATCAGGAGGTGAGCGATGTGCTTCAAACCCATAACGTCAACCTGACGGATTTGCTGGAAGAAGAGATCGATCCGGCGCTGGGCAACGGTGGGCTGGGGCGTCTCGCTGCCTGCTTCCTTGACTCCATGGCGACGGTGGGCCAGGCGGCGACTGGTTATGGCCTGAACTACCAGTACGGCCTGTTCCGCCAGTCTTTTGCTGACGGGCAGCAGCAGGAAGCGCCGGACGACTGGCATCGCGGCAGCTATCCGTGGTTCCGTCACAATGCCGCGCTGGATGTGCATGTGGGCATCGGCGGCAAAATCAGCAAAGACGGCCACTGGACGCCAGCCTTCAATCTTATCGGCGAAGCCTGGGATCTGCCGGTGCTCGGCTACCGCAACAGCGTCGCGCAGCCGCTGCGCCTGTGGCTGGCAAAACATGCCCATCCGTTCGATCTCACCCGTTTTAACAACGGCGATTTCCTGCGTGCCGAACAGCAGGGCATCGACGCCGAAAAACTGACCAAAGTGCTCTACCCGAACGACAACCATCTGGCGGGCAAAAAGCTGCGCCTGATGCAGCAGTATTTCCAGTGCGCCTGTTCGGTGGCGGATATTCTGCGCCGTCATCACCTCGCCGGGCGTACCATTGCGCAGTTGCCGGACTTCGAAGTGATCCAGCTTAACGACACGCACCCGACCATCGCCATTCCGGAGCTGCTGCGCGTGTTGATCGACGAACACCAGCTCAGCTGGGACGACGCCTGGGCGATCGCCGGCAAAACCTTCGCCTACACCAACCATACCCTGATGCCGGAAGCGCTGGAGTGCTGGGATGAGAAGCTGGTGAAAGCGCTGCTGCCGCGCCATATGCAGATCATCAACACCATCAATAACCGCTTTAAATCGCAGGTGGAGCAAACCTGGCCGGGGGACAAAGACGTCTGGGCGAAGCTGGCGGTGGTGCATAACAAACAGGTGCGCATGGCGAATCTGTGCGTGGTGAGCGGCTTTGCCGTCAACGGCGTGGCGGCGCTGCACTCGGATCTGGTTGTCAAAGATCTGTTCCCGGAATATCACCAGCTGTGGCCGAATAAATTCCACAATGTGACCAACGGCATCACACCGCGCCGCTGGATCAAACAGTGCAACCCGGCGCTGGCCGCGCTGCTCGACACGACGCTGAAAACCGAATGGGCCAACGATCTCGACCAGCTTCAGGGCCTGGAAAAATATGCCGACGACGCGGCGTTCCGCGCGCAGTACCGCGATATCAAACGGGCCAACAAAGTGCGTCTGGCAAGCTATGTGAAAGCGCGCACCGGCATTGAGATCAATCCGGAGGCCATTTTTGATATTCAGATCAAACGTCTGCACGAGTACAAACGTCAGCACCTCAATCTGCTGCATATTCTGGCGCTGTACAAAGAGATCCGCGAAAACCCGACCGCCGACCGCGTGCCGCGCGTCTTCCTGTTTGGCGCGAAAGCCGCGCCGGGCTACTACCTGGCGAAAAACATCATCTTCGCCATCAACAAAGTGGCGGAAGCGGTCAACAACGATCCCCGTGTCGGCGACAAACTGAAAGTGGTATTCCTGCCGGATTACTGCGTGTCGGCAGCGGAAATGCTCATCCCGGCGGCGGATGTTTCCGAGCAGATTTCCACCGCGGGCAAAGAGGCCTCCGGCACCGGCAATATGAAGCTGGCGCTCAACGGCGCGCTCACTGTCGGTACGCTTGATGGCGCAAATGTCGAAATTGCCGAGCAGGTTGGCGACGATAACATCTTTATCTTCGGCCATACTGTTGAACAGGTGAAGGCGCTGAAGGCCAAAGGCTACGATCCGCTGAAGTGGCGCAAAAAAGACAAAGTGCTGGATGCGGTGCTCAAAGAGCTGGAAAACGGCGTCTACAGCGATGGCGATAAACACGCCTTCGATCAGATGCTGCACAGCATGGGCAAGCAGGGCGGCGACCCGTATCTGGTGATGGCCGACTTCATCGCCTATGTCGACGCGCAAAAACAAGTGGACGTCCTGTACCGCGATCAGGACGCCTGGACGCGAGCCGCTATTCTGAATACTGCCCGCTGCGGCATGTTCAGTTCGGATCGCTCCATCCGTGATTATCAGACCCGTATCTGGCAGGCCAAACGTTAAGGAAAGCCATGGAAAGCAAACGACTTGATGCCGCCGCGCTGGCGGCGGGGATCAGCCCTCATTACATCAATGCTCACGGTAAACCGCAGTCTATTGGTGCGGAAACTAAACAACGTTTGCTGGACGCCATGCATCGCCCGGCCGCCCCGAAAAAGGGGGCGGTTCCGCCTGTGCCGCCGGTGAAGATCTTTACCCACGGCAAAAAAATGCCGCTGCCTGTTGAAGGCAGCGGGGAATTCAGCTGGCGGCTGATCACCGAAGAGGGCCGGGAGTACACCGGCCAGGCCACCGGCGGTAAAGCGCTCAATCTGCCGGCAAAGCTGCCGGAGGGCTATCACACGCTTGAGATCGGTAAGGCGAAACAGCAATGGCAGTGTCGGGTGATAGTCGCGCCGAAGCGCTGCTATGAACCGCAGGCGTTACACGAAGGGAAAAAACTGTGGGGCGCCTGCGTGCAACTCTACACCCTGCGTTCGGAAAAAAACTGGGGGATCGGCGATTTTGGCGATCTGAAGGCCATGCTGGTGGATGTGGCGAAGCGGGGCGGCTCTTTTATCGGTCTGAACCCGATCCACGCGCTCTACCCGGCTAACCCGGAAAGCGCCAGTCCGTACAGCCCGTCATCCCGCCGCTGGCTGAATATCGTCTATATCGACGTGAACGCCGTGGAGGATTTCCAGCGCAGCAAAGAAGCGCAGAAATGGTGGAAACTGGCCTCCACGCAGGATGCGCTGCGCGCTGCGCGCGACGCCGAATACGTGGATTACGCGACCGTTACCGCGTTGAAAATTGCCGCGCTGCGTCTGGCATGGAAAGGCTTTGCCGCCCGTAAAGACAGCGATGCGCAGAAAGTGGCGTTCAACGACTTTGTTACGCAGGAAGGCGAGAGCCTGTACTGGCAGGCGGCGTTTGACGCGCTGCACGCGCAGCAGGTGAAAGAAGATGAGATGCGCTGGGGCTGGCCGGCATGGCCGGAAGGCTATCAGCGTACCGACAGTCCGGAAGTGAAGCAGTTCTGCGAAGAGTACGCCGACGAAGTACAGTTTTACCTGTGGCTACAGTGGCTGGCCTGCGAGCAGTTTGCGCAGTGCTGGGAAACCAGCCAGGGCTTCGCCATGCCGATTGGCCTGTACCGCGATCTGGCAGTGGGCGTGGCGGAAGGCGGCGCGGAAACCTGGTGCGATCGTGAACTTTACTGCCTGAAAGCGTCCGTCGGCGCACCGCCTGACATTCTTGGTCCGCTCGGCCAGAACTGGGGACTGCCGCCGATGGATCCGCACGTCATGACGGCGCGCGGCTACGAGCCTTTTATCCAGCTCTTGCGTGCGAACATGAAAAGCTGCGGCGCGCTGCGTATCGATCATGTGATGTCGATGCTGCGCCTGTGGTGGATCCCGTACGGCGAAACCGCCGATCAGGGGGCGTACGTGCAGTATCCGGTGGATGATTTGCTGTCGATCCTCGCCCTGGAAAGCAAGCGCCACCAGTGCATGGTGATTGGCGAAGACTTGGGGACGGTGCCGGTGGAGATTGTCAGCAAGCTGCGCGACGGCGGCATCTACTCCTACAAGGTGCTCTATTTCGAGAACAGCGAAAACGTCTTCCTGCCACCGCAAAAATGGCCGGAACAGTCGATGGCCGTGGCGACCACTCACGATCTGCCAACGCTGCGCGGCTACTGGGAAGCCGGTGATTTAACCCTGGGCAAAACCCTGGGACTGTATCCGGACGAAGAGGTGCTGCGCGGTCTGTACCAGGATCGCGAGCGGGCGAAACAGGGTCTGCTGGAGGCGCTGCACAAGCAGGGTTGTCTGCCGAAACGTGCCGGGCACAAGGCCTCACGTATGGCGATGACCAGTACGCTGAACCGCGGAATGCAGCGTTATATCGCCGATTCCAACAGCGCGCTGCTCGGCTTGCAGCCGGAAGACTGGCTGGGTATGGCCGCGCCGGTAAATATTCCGGGTACCAGTTCTCAGTACAAAAACTGGCGGCGCAAGCTGAATACCACTCTTGAGAAGATGTTTGCCGATGACGGCGTGAACAGGCTGATTAAGGATCTGGACAGAAGGCGTAAAACGGCAGGGAAGAAGTAAGTATTACATTGCCCCTCTCCGTCCGGAGAGGGGCAATAGACAGCCGTTAAATCACCGTAGCCAGCAGCAGACAACCCACCAGACCACAGACCGAAATAATGGTCTCCAGCGCCGACCATGACTTCATGGTTTCACCGATAGTCAGGTTGAAGTACTCCTTGAACAGCCAGAAACCCGGATCGTTCACGTGGGAGAAAATCACGCTACCGGAACCCACGGCGATAACCATCAGCTCAGGGCTGACGCCGGTGGTGGCGATCAGCGGTGCAGCGATGCCGCCAGCCGTGATCGCCGCAACCGTTGCAGAACCCAGCGCAATACGCAGTACTGCGGCAATCGACCAGGCCATAAAGATCGGCGATAAGTTAGTGGAGTGCATCATCGCGGCAATGTATTTATCCACGCCGCTGTCGACCAGCACCTGTTTGAACGCGCCGCCGCCGCCGATGATCAGCAGCATCATGGCGATGATTTTAATGGAAGAAGTGATGGTATCGGTCACGTCATCCATTGAACGGCCACGGTTCAGGCCGAAGGTGAAGATGGCGATCAGCACGGCAATCAGCGTGGCCATAACCGGGTCGCCGAAGAATTCAGCGTAAGGCAGCAGCGCATGGCCTTTCGGCAGCACCATTTCTGCAATCGCACGGCCCGCCATCAGGATCACCGGTACCAGAGAGGTCCAGACGCTGACGCCAAAGCTCGGCATTTCGGCTTCGCTGAAGGTTTTCGCGTTGTACAGGCCTTCCGGGATCGGTTTATCAATATTTTTCAGGAAACGGGCATACACCGGGCCTGCCAGGATCACCGTCGGGATCGCCAGCAGCGTACCGTAGAGCAGGGTTTTACCCATATCGGCGTGGAAGATAGTGGCGATAGCGGTCGGGCCCGGGTGCGGCGGCAGGAAGCCGTGCGTTACGGAAAGCGCTGCCGCCATCGGCACGCCGACGTAAAGCAGCGGCACGCGCGCTTTTGCGGCGATGGTGAACACCAGCGGCAGCAACAGCACGAAGCCCACTTCATAGAACAGGGCGAAACCGACGGTAAAACCGGTTAATACCACTGCCCACTGAATGTATTTCTGACCAAATTTGTCGATAAGCGTGGTGGCAATGCGCTGCGCCCCACCGCAGTCTGCGAGCAGTTTGCCGAGCATAGCGCCGAAGCCCATGATCAGCGCAAGGCTGCCGAGCGTACCGCCGACACCCGCTTTAATGGAGGCGATCACTTTGTCTACTGGCATGCCCTGCATCAGTCCGACGGCGAGCGCCACCAGGATCAGGGCAATAAATCCGTTCAGTTTAAAACGGATCATTAACAACAGTAACAAGACAACACCGATAGCAACGATGACTAATGGCATGATTTACCTGGCCTTTAATTTGTTATGGGTAACGTTAAACACCTTACTGGCGTTACCAATTATCCCGCAGGGGGAACAGAGAACGCATCGCACTGCCCCGGCTTGCTTTTAGATTTGAACAAAAGTTTAGCTGGCCGTTTGGGGTTAATGCAGTACTGGCGCGAATGATACGGGTAACATATAAGGAATGAGAATGACCCTGGCGGTTTAAATGTGAGAATTGCGAGGTGGGTCAAATTCTGGGGAAAAGGATGTTAAATTTTTGGTGGCGGGTTGCCGGGTGGCGCTGCGCTTATGAAGCCTGTAGGCCCGGTAAGCGGAGCGCCACCGGGCGGGGAACGTATTAACACGTAGGCCCGGTAAGCGAAGCGCCACCGGGCGGGGGAGTGCATCAGTAGTAGGAGTGTTCGCCGCGCTGGTGTTCGGTCAGATCGCGCACGCCTTTCAGTTCCGGGAACTCGTTCAGCAGCTGCTTCTCGATCCCTTCTTTCAGAGTCACATCGACCATCGAACAGCCGTTACAACCGCCGCCGAACTGCAGAATGGCATAGCCTTCTTCAGTAATTTCCATCAGCGTAACGCGGCCACCGTGACCGGCCAGCTGCGGGTTAACCTGCGACTGGATCATGTAATCGACGCGCTCCATCAGCGGCGCATCATCAGACACTTTACGCATTTTGGCGTTCGGGGCTTTCAGCGTCAGCTGTGAACCCAGCTGATCGGTAACGAAATCGATCTCCGCATCATCCAGATACGGCGCGCTCAACTCATCGACATACGCCGTCAGCAGGTCAAATTTCAGGGCGGTGTCAGAAGCTTCCACTGCGTCCGGCGGGCAGTAAGAGACGCCACATTCAGCGTTTGGGGTACCCGGATTGATCACAAATACGCGGATTTGTGTTCCTTCTTCCTGATTTGCCAGCAGTTTGGCAAAGTGCGCTTGTGCAGCGTCGGAAATATGGATCATAGCAATGGCCTAATAGTTGACTATTTTACCTGGTTATAATACGCCCATCATCGAGGCTCTACAAGGTTCGACACAGGCACCATACCTGAACAGTCGCCGCGCCGCCCCGTAAAAGCAGCTGAGCAATCTCTGCGACGGTGCTGCCGGTAGTGACGACATCATCCACGATAGCGATATGGAGTCCGCGCACCGGTAATTCAAGGCGAAAGGCATGACGCAGATTATGTTTCCGCCGTCTGGCGCTGAGCTGATGCTGAACGGGCGTGGCGCGAACGCGTATCAGCGCCGTGCTGTCCCAGGCGCAGGTCAGCCAGCGGGCGAGCGGGCGGCAGAGCAGATCGCTCTGGTTAAATCCTCTGCGCCACCGGCGGCGGCGGTGAAGGGGCACGCTGATCAGTCTGTCGGGCCAGGGCGATCCCCGCTCACGATGGGCGCGGGCAACGGCCAACAGCAACAGACGCGCCAGCGCCCGGGCCACTTCCGGCTGGCGGGAGAACTTCAGCCGGTGGATCAACGAACTGAGCGGCGGCACATAGTCGTTTACCATCACCAGTTGCTGCCAGGGCGGCGGTTTTTGCAGGCAACGCCCGCACGGCAGGCCGGAAAGCGCCGCTGGTAAACCGCACTGCGGGCAGACGGTCTGCGTGATAAACAGCGCACGGCAGCACACCGAACAGATGCCCCAGGACGCGAGCGCCAGCGGCATTCGGCATAGCCAGCATAAGCCAGGCACTGATAGCATAGATCCCCTCCCTGTTGATGAAAGAGAAGCCTAACTGATGAATGACCTGTGGTGGGAAACCAAAGGCGAAGGAAAGTGTCATCTTGTGCTGCTGCACGGATGGGGACTGAATGCGCAGGTATGGGATTGCATAACGGCGGAACTCGTGCCGCATTTTACGCTGCATCTGGTGGATCTGCCGGGATACGGTCGCAGCAGCGGCTTTGGCGCGCTGACTCTTCAGCAGATGACAGAGGCGGTGCTGGCTCGCGCGCCGGACAGCGCCATCTGGCTGGGCTGGAGTCTGGGCGGGCTGGTGGCAAGCCAGGCGGCGCTCAGCGCCCCGCAGCGTGTTCAGGCGCTGGTAACGGTCGCGTCTTCCCCTTGCTTCTGCGCCGAAGATGACTGGCCGGGTATCAAGCCTGAGGTGCTGTCCGGCTTTCAGCGTCAGCTGAGCGAGGATTTTCAACGCACCGTGGAACGTTTCCTGGCGCTGCAAACCCTGGGCACCGAAACGGCCCGTGCAGATGCCCGCAAACTGAAAAGCGCCGTGCTGGCGCTGCCGATGCCAGGCGAAACCGTGCTTAACGGCGGGCTGGAGATCCTCAAAACCGCCGATCTGCGCGCGCCGCTGGCTTCGCTGAAGCAGCCTTTCCTGCGCCTGTACGGTCGGCTTGATGGCCTGGTGCCACGCAAAATCGTGGCGAGGCTGGACGAGGCGTGGCCCGCCAGCCAGTCGGTGATCTTCCCGAAAGCCGCCCATGCGCCCTTTATTTCTCACCCGGAAGACTTTTGTCAGGCGCTGCTCGATTTTAAGGCCTCGCTGGCGTGATCCCTCTCCGGCGTGTGGCGAAATAGTCAACTGGCGTTAATACTTAAGGATGTCACTGCGGCTTTGTTGGTGAAAAGCGTAATGACCTAAGAACCACAACCTTAAAGGAGTTAAGCCTATGAAACTTGCTACCGGTATTGTCGCGTCTCTGGTTATTGGATCGCTGTCATTTGGCGTGCTTGCAGCAGAAGAGTTGCAGAAAGATAAAGTCAAAGAGATGAACCTGACCAAAATTGGCACAGTGACCACCTCTGACACCACTGCGCCGATGGATGCGAAAGCGGAAATCGTGAAGAAAGCCGATGAGCTGGGCGGGAAATATTATGTTGTGACCAGCGGTGATAAAACGGGCAAAGACATCCACGCTACCGCAGACGTGTATAAATAACAGCAGCAGGCGGATCCCCGATCCGCCTGTCTGTCAGCCAGGCATCCACCACTCCCGCAGACAGGCTTTTCCTTCCGGACACTGACGGCACTGCCCGCTCAGACAGCCGCCGGACTCTTCCTGAACGCGCCGGACTTTTCCCAGCGCCTCCATCCGGCTCAGCATCGCTTCCACCATCGACAGCGGTGTATGCAGCGCAGCGCTCAGGGCGCTGGCCTCCATTTTGCCGTGCAGGGCCAGCATATCGCGGATCTCAAACAGTGAGGCCATGGCGTGTCTCCTTAGTGACAGTCGCTGCCGGTGCTGGCTTCGCAGCAGCGGGCAAGCTGTTTACGCGTCGCCAGCAGATCGACGTTCACCCGGCTTCTGGCGCGACGCAGGCCGCCAATCACCAGCACGTTAAACAGGATCACCGCGAGGATGCAGACCAGGCTATAGTGCGGGTGCTGGCTAAAGGTGGTCGTCTGATAAAACACCGTTGAGAGCGAATAAGCGATATTCAGCCCCCAGAGGATCGAGAAGCCCATCCAGCCGCGGCTCGCTTCGCGAGCGATGGCCCCCATCACCGAAATACAGGGGATGTAGAGCAGCACGAAGATCAGATAGCTGTAGGCGGCGGCAGGGCTGCCAAACTTCTCGCTCATCACGCCCATGGTGCCGGTGGCCATTTCGCCGTCGCCTTTGCTGGCTTCGATCGGATTAGCCAGCGTGCTCAGGCTTAAGGTTTCCACCAGGCTTTGCCAGGTTTCTTGCGCGGCGCCCAGCAGTTCGTCCGTCAGGCTGAACTGCGCGGCATCAAAGGGCGCGTCCTGAATGTTTTCGGCGGTGTAGAGGGTGTTTAATGTCCCGACCACCACTTCTTTTGCCATCGCGCCGGTAAACAGGCCGACGGTGGCCTGCCAGTGATCGCCCTGCACGCCGATAGGTTCCAGCAGCGGCGTGAACACGCGGCTGACTGAGGCGAGCGCCGAATCGTTAATACTGGTAGCCGCCTGGCCGCCGAGGGTGAAGCTGTTCAGGGCGCTGAGGAAAATACTGACCACCACAATCACCTTACCCGCGCGCAGCACAAAGCCTTTCAGACGCTGCCAGGTTTGCAGCAGCAGGCTTTTCAGATGCGGGACGTGATACACCGGTAGCTCCATCACAAAAGGCGAGGCTTCGCCGCGCATAATGGTGTGCTTGAGCATCAGGCCGGTGAGAATAGCCATCACGATCCCCAGCACATAGAGCGAGAACACCGCCAGCGCACCCTGCTGCCCGAAGAAGGCTGAGGCGAACACCGCGAAGATCGCCAGCCGCGCGCCGCAGGACATAAAGGGTGCCATCATGATGGTCATCAGGCGCTCACGCGGCGCATCCAGCGTGCGGGCGCCCATTACCGACGGCACATTACAGCCAAAGCCGACAATCAGCGGCACAAAGGATTTGCCCGGTAGCCCCAGCGACTGCATCAGGCGATCCATCACAAAGGCCGCGCGCGCCATGTAGCCGGAGTCTTCAAGGAATGACAGAAACAGGTACATCATGCCGATCTGCGGCACCAGCGGCAGCACGGTGTTGATACCGCCGCCCAGCCCCTGGGCAAGGAAAATGGTCAGCCAGTCCGGGAAATGCAGCGTGTAACCAATCCACTGAATACCGTGAATGAAAATGGCCACGGAACCGGCGTCAAAGATCGGCGCCAGCGCGCCGCCGATGTTAATGGCCAGCACAAACATCACGTACATCACCAGCAGGAAGATCGGCAGCCCGAGCAGACGGTTGAGGACGATCTTATCCATGGCGGCGGTAAAGCGCCCCGGCTCCGCCGTTAACGTGTTGCTCACCGCATCGCAAATGGCCGCGATGGTCTGGTAACGGGCGTCGGCGATGTGCAGGGCAGGATCGTCCATCTCCTCTTTCAGACGCGCCAGCGCCTGCGGCAGATGCTGCGCCGCATCGCCCGCGTAGCCGCGGCTGTAGATATCGCCTTCCAGCATCTGCAACGCCAGCCAGCGACGCTGTTGTTCCGGCATCTGTGTATCCATGGTTTCCGCCAGCATGGCGGCTTCCCGCAGCAGGGGACGCGCATAATGCACCAGGCTGATAGCCTGATTCTGCTGGTGGCGGTCAATCGCCAGCTTAAGGGCGTCGATGCCGCGCCCGCGCGTTGATACCAGCGGCACCACCGGGCAACCCAGGCGGGCGGACAGGGCATCGATGTCGATGCGGATCTGCTGTTTCTCGGCAATGTCGAGCATGTTAAGCGCCACGATGCAGGGAATGCCCAGCTCCAGCAGCTGTAGCGTCAGGTAGAGATTACGCTCCAGATTTGACGCATCCACCACGTTGATCAGCATGTCCGCCTCGCCGCTCAGAATGTAGTGGCAGGCGATCTGTTCATCGAGGGAGGTTTGCGATGAAATGGTGGTCAGAGAATAGGTGCCAGGCAGATCCACCAGGGTTACCGCGTGGTCAGTGGTGGAGAACAGCCCTTCTTTACGCTCCACCGTGACGCCCGCCCAGTTACCGACACGCTGACGCGCGCCGGTAAGCTGATTAAATAAAGTTGTCTTGCCGGAATTAGGATTGCCAATTAAACCGAGGGTTAATTTTTTCATAGTATTGCTGCGCTCTGTGAGTCAGTCGCTTATTAACGGGATACCGCTTCCACTTCTAATAACGCCAGATCTTTTTTTCGTAATACCAGGCTGACCCGACGGGTTTCAATATGTACAGGGTCACCGAAGGGCGCGACGCGCACCACGTTAAATGACGAGCCCGGCAGCATGCCAAGCGAAAGCAGTTTCTGACGGTAAGCCGCGCTGATTTCAGGGGCGAAACCGGTAATTTTCCACGCGCTGTCAGGTGAGAATGCCATAAGGACCTACTTAATTTTGCAAATCAGGGTAGTGTGCCGGGCGTCGTCAACATTCAGGAAAAGCGGAATAAGCGACCCCGGCGTCGGTGACAAAATAATCAACTGAAAGAATGGTAATGAGAATGGTTTTTATCATCAACGGATAAAATGTGTGTGAATGTTATATTGACGATTAATATGCGGGACTTTTGATTTAGCTCAAAAATAAGCGCGGAAATGATTTTAGTTAAATGGAACCAGAATTAACGCATTGTGTTAATAATGTGAAAAATAGTGATCTGTTAAGTTTTATTAATTATTTAAAGTTAATTCCCTCTCCCGCAGGAGAGGGCGAAAAAAAGATTAACGTTTTTTACCCATGGCCGCCGCCAGCGCATCCATCATCGCGCTGTTGCCGGATGGCTGAGCATCACGACCGCGTGGTTTTGCCGCCCCGCGCGCTGCCGGGCGGCTGGCCTGTTCGCGCTGCGGGCCACTGCCGCGACGGGAACTGGTTTCGCCTGGCTGTTCGTCAAGACGCATGGTCAGGGCGATACGTTTTCGCGGCAGATCGACTTCCATCACCTTCACTTTGACGATATCACCGGCTTTCACCACGCTGTGCGGATCGTCGACAAACTTGTTGGACAGCGAGGAGATATGCACCAGGCCGTCCTGATGCACGCCGATGTCCACGAATGCGCCAAAGTTGGTGACGTTGGTCACCGCGCCTTCAAGGATCATGCCTGGCAGCAGGTCGTTCATGGTTTCCACGCCCTCGGCGAAGGTCGCGGTTTTGAATTCCGGACGCGGATCGCGGCCTGGTTTTTCCAGCTCTTTGATGATGTCGGTCACCGTCGGCACGCCGAAACGCTCATCGGTGAAGTCCGAGGCTTTCAGCTGACGCAGCTCGTTGCCGTTACCCATCAGATCGCGCAATGACTGCTCTGTGGCGGCCAGAATGCGCTCCACCACCGGATAGGCTTCCGGGTGCACCGTTGACGCATCCAGCGGGTTATCGCCGTGGTTAATACGCAGGAAGCCCGCGCACTGCTCGAAGGCTTTCGGCCCCAAACGGCTCACCTTCAGCAACTGCTGGCGGTTCTGGAACTGCCCGTTCTCATCGCGCCAGGCGACAATATTCTGCGCCATCATGCGGGTTAAACCCGCCACGCGGGTTAACAGCGGTACGGAGGCGGTATTCAGATCGACGCCCACGGCGTTTACGCAGTCTTCCACCACCGCATCGAGCTTACGCGCCAGCTGTGACTGGCTGACGTCGTGCTGGTACTGGCCGACGCCGATGGATTTCGGATCGATTTTCACCAGCTCCGCCAGCGGATCCTGTAAACGACGGGCGATAGACACCGCGCCACGGATGGAGACATCCAGATCCGGGAACTCCAGCGCCGCCAGTTCTGAGGCGGAATAGACGGATGCGCCCGCTTCGCTGACGATCACTTTTTGCGCCGTGACTTTCGGGAACTGCTTTTGCACGTCGAGGAAGAAGCGCTCGGTTTCGCGGGAAGCGGTACCGTTACCGATGGCCACCAGCTCAACGTTATGTTTTTCGCACAGCGTGGCGACCACTAC
Organism: Enterobacter sp. SA187; assembly: GCF_001888805.2. Lineage (NCBI taxonomy): Bacteria > Pseudomonadati > Pseudomonadota > Gammaproteobacteria > Enterobacterales > Enterobacteriaceae > Enterobacter > Enterobacter sp. SA187. The sequence continues at coordinate 795,096 of NZ_CP019113.1, read as the reverse complement.
CGCCGCTTTCGCAGCCTGGCCGGTGTGCGGATAGATGGTGTCGGTCGCCACCAGCTTGCCGGTGCCGTCAACCACCGCCACTTTCACGCCGGTGCGCAGGCCGGGATCGAGACCCATGGTGGCGCGCAGACCCGCAGGGGCCGCCATCAGCAGATCGTGCAGGTTACGGGCGAACACGTTAATGGCTTCGTCTTCGGCGCGCTCACGCACGGTGCCCATTAATTCCGTTTCGAGGTGCATCAGCACCTTGATGCGCCACGTCCAGCTCACCACGCCACGCCGCCAGCTGTCGGCAGGGGCGTTGTTCAGGCGCAGGCCGAGATGGTCGATGATAATCTGTTCGCAATGGCTCTCTTTGGGCGGCTCATCAAACTGCGGATCGGCGTTCAGCGCCAGTTGCAGAATGCCTTCATTGCGGCCACGGAACATCGCCAGCGCTCGGTGTGACGGCACGCTGCTAATAGGTTCGTGATGATCGAAATAGTCGCGGAATTTCGCGCCTTCTTCCTCTTTGCCGCTAATCACCGTCGCCACCAGGTGCGCGTTCTTCCACAGGTAGTCACGCACTTTCGCCAGCAGCGCCGCGTCTTCCGCAAAGCGCTCCATCAGAATATAACGCGCGCCATCCAGCGCGGCTTTGGTGTCAGCCACGCCTTTATCCGCATCGACGAATTTCGCGGCTTCAGTTTCCGGGTGATGGGACGGATCCTTCCACAGCAGATCGGCGAGCGGTTCGAGTCCCGCTTCAATGGCGATTTGCCCGCGCGTACGTCGCTTAGGCTTATAGGGCAGATAGAGATCTTCGAGTTCGGTTTTGCTCAGCGTACTGTTGATGGCCCCGGCCAGCTCGTCGGTCAGCTTGCCCTGTTCGCCGATGGATTTGAGGATCGCCTGGCGTCTCTCTTCCAGTTCGCGCAGGTAGCCAAGACGGGTTTCGAGCTGACGTAATTGCGTGTCGTCCAGACCGCCGGTGACTTCTTTACGATAACGTGCAATGAACGGCACGGTGTTCCCTTCATCAAGCAGGCGAACGGCAGATTCTACCTGTTCAGCTCTCGCCTGAAGTTCACCCGCAATAATGCGGCAGAGCGAATTATTCATCATTTCAATATCATCTTCTGAGCAAAAACAGCCGATAGTTATACGGATTGAGGCAGCAAAATGCCAGCCGTAACGGGCGGCTTAGGGATTATTCTGGCGGGCTATTTTACATAGGTGATCTCATTCACATACCAGGTGGCTTCACCGCCCGGCGTCTGCACCACGGCGACGTCGCCAACCTCTTTCTTCAGCAGCGCGCGCGCCATCGGCGAGTCGATGGAGATGTAATCCTTTTGACCAAAAATTTCATCGTAGCCGACAATGCGGAAACGGCGGGTATCGCCCTCGTCGTTCTCAATTTCCACCCAGGCGCCAAAAAAGACTTTGCCTTCCTGCTGCGGGGAGTAATCTACGATACGCAGATTTTCGAGGCATTTAGTGAGATAGCGCACCCGGCGGTCGATCTCGCGCAGCCGTTTCTTATTATACTGGTAGTCGGCGTTTTCACTGCGGTCGCCCAGACTTGCCGCCCAGGTCACTTTTTTGGTGACTTCGGGGCGCTCCTGACGCCAGAGATAATCCATTTCCTGCTTGAGTTTGTCGTAACCCTCACGGGTAATCAGGGGCGTTTTCATTTTCCATGCCTTATTCTGTGAGCAAATGTACAGATAACTTGCTGTTAAATATGCTTTGTAACAATTTCGACTAGAATTCATACCAGAATTAACTGGTGGTGGGCGCACACTTTTTTAGAATACGCTTTCAAGATTGTCCGAACCTTTGGGAGTACAAACAATGCAAGAGAATTATAAGATTCTGGTCGTCGATGACGATATGCGCCTGCGTGCGCTGCTTGAACGTTATCTCACCGAGCAAGGCTTCCAGGTTCGCAGCGTCGCCAACGCAGAACAGATGGATCGCCTGTTAACCCGTGAATCCTTCCACCTGATGGTGCTCGACTTAATGTTACCTGGTGAAGATGGTTTGTCCATCTGCCGCCGTCTGCGTAGCCAGAGCAACCCGATGCCGATCATTATGGTCACGGCGAAAGGTGAAGAAGTTGACCGTATCGTGGGCCTCGAAATTGGCGCTGACGACTACATTCCGAAACCCTTCAACCCGCGCGAGCTGCTGGCCCGTATCCGCGCCGTGCTGCGTCGTCAGGCGAATGAGCTGCCGGGCGCGCCCTCTCAGGAAGAAGCGGTTATCGCCTTTGGTAAGTTTAAGCTTAACCTCGGCACCCGCGAAATGTTCCGCGAAGATGAGCCGATGCCGCTGACCAGCGGTGAATTTGCCGTGCTGAAAGCGCTGGTCAGTCATCCGCGCGAGCCGCTGTCCCGCGATAAGCTGATGAACCTGGCCCGTGGCCGCGAATACTCCGCGATGGAGCGTTCCATCGACGTACAGATCTCCCGCCTGCGCCGCATGGTGGAAGAGGATCCGGCGCACCCGCGCTATATTCAGACCGTCTGGGGTCTGGGCTACGTCTTTGTGCCGGACGGCGCTAAAGCATGAGGCGAATGCGCTTCTCGCCGCGAAGCTCGTTTGCCCGCACGCTGTTACTGATCGTCACCCTGCTGTTCGTCAGCCTGGTGACGACCTATCTGGTGGTGCTGAACTTCGCGATCCTGCCGAGCCTCCAGCAGTTTAATAAGGTCCTCGCTTACGAAGTCCGTATGCTGATGACCGATAAACTGCAACTGGAGGACGGCACGCAACTGGTGGTTCCCCCTGCGTTTCGCCGGGAGATCTACCGCGAACTGGGCATTTCGCTCTACTCCAACGAGGCCGCTGAAGACGCGGGCCTGCGTTGGGCGCAACACTACGAATTCTTAAGCCATCAGATGGCGCAGCAGCTGGGCGGCCCGACGGAAGTGCGCGTCGAGGTCAACAAAAGCTCGCCCGTCGTGTGGCTCAAAACCTGGCTGTCGCCCAATATCTGGGTGCGCGTACCGCTCACGGAAATTCATCAGGGCGATTTCTCCCCGCTGTTCCGCTATACGCTGGCTATTATGCTGATGGCGATAGGCGGCGCATGGCTGTTTATCCGTATCCAGAACCGGCCGCTGGTGGATCTGGAACATGCCGCGCTTAAAGTGGGGAAAGGGCAAATTCCGCAGCCGCTGCGCGAATATGGCGCGTCTGAGGTGCGCTCCGTGACCCGCGCCTTCAACCAGATGGCGGCGGGCGTAAAACAGCTGGCCGATGACCGTACGCTGTTAATGGCGGGCGTCAGCCACGATCTGCGTACGCCGCTGACCCGCATTCGCCTCGCCACGGAAATGATGGCCGAAGAAGACGGCTATCTCGCGGAATCCATCAATAAAGACATCGAAGAGTGCAACGCCATTATCGAGCAGTTTATTGATTACCTGCGTACCGGCCAGGAAATGCCGATGGAGATCGCCGATCTCAATTCGGTACTGGGCGAAGTGGTGGCGGCTGAAAGCGGCTATGAGCGTGAAATCGAAACGGCGATGCACCCGGATGAGATCCTGGTGCGTATGCATCCGCTCTCCATTAAGCGTGCCGTGGCGAATATGGTGGTTAACGCCGCCCGCTATGGCAACGGCTGGATCAAAGTCAGCAGCGGTACCGAGCCGCATCGCGCCTGGTTCCAGGTGGAGGACGACGGTCCGGGGATCAAACCGGAGCAGCGTAAGCACCTGTTCCAGCCTTTTGTGCGGGGCGACAGCGCGCGCAGCACCAGCGGTACAGGCTTAGGCCTGGCGATTGTGCAGCGTATTGTCGATAACCATAACGGTCTGCTGGAGCTGGGCACGAGCGAGCGGGGCGGGTTATGCATACGCGCCTGGCTGCCGGTTCCGGTGACGCGTGTCGCAAGTCAGGTGAAAGAGAGTTAAGCGCGATGAAACGGTAGGCCCGGCAGGCAACGCGCCGCCGGGCAGCTAACAGGCAGGATTACAGCTTCGGCCCGGCACTCACCAGCGCCGCACCCGCCGGGGTATCGGTATACTTCTCGAAATTACTGATAAACAGTTTCGCCAGCGCTTCGGCTTTCTCCTGCCACTGTTCCGGTGACGCATAAGTATTGCGCGGATCGAGGATCGCGGTGTCCACGCCCGGCAACGTCGTCGGGATCGCCAGATTAAACATCGGCAGCGTAAAGGTTTCCGCCTGATCCAGCGAACCATTCAGAATGGCGTCAATAATGGCGCGCGTATCTTTAATGGAGATGCGCTTGCCGGTGCCGTTCCAGCCGGTATTCACCAGATAAGCCTGCGCGCCCGCCGCCTGCATGCGTTTCACCAGCACTTCGGCGTACTGCGTCGGGTGCAGCGACAGGAAAGCCGCGCCAAAGCAGGCGGAGAAGGTCGGGGTCGGCTCGGTGACGCCGCGCTCGGTGCCCGCCAGCTTGGCGGTGAAACCCGACAGGAAATGGTACTGCGTCTGGTTAGCCGACAGCCGCGACACCGGCGGCAGCACGCCGAAAGCATCGGCGGTGAGGAAGATCACCTTGGTGGCATGTCCGGCTTTGGACACCGGCTTGACGATATTATCAATGTGATAGATCGGGTAAGAGACGCGGGTGTTCTCGGTTTTGGAACCATCGTCATAATCGACAGAGCCGTCTGCGCGCACGGTGACGTTTTCCAGCAGCGCATCGCGGCGAATGGCGTGAAAAATATCCGGCTCGGCCTCTTCGGACAGCTTGATCGTCTTGGCGTAGCAGCCGCCTTCGAAGTTAAACACGCCGTCATCATCCCAGCCGTGTTCGTCATCGCCGATCAGACGGCGTTTCGGATCGGTGGAGAGGGTGGTTTTACCGGTGCCGGACAGACCAAAGAACACCGCCACATCGCCTTTTTCACCGACGTTTGCCGAACAGTGCATGGAAGCGATACCCTTCAGCGGCAGCAGGTAGTTCATGATCGAGAACATCCCTTTTTTCATTTCGCCGCCGTACCAGGTGCCGCCGATCAGCTGAATGCGTTCGGTCAGATTAAAGGCCACGAAATTCTCGGAGTTCAGACCCTGCTCTTTCCACTGTGGGTTAGTGCACTTCGCGCCGTTCATGACGATAAAGTCCGGCGTAAAGCCCGCCAGCTCTTCTTCCGTCGGGCGGATAAACATGTTTTTGACGAAATGGGCCTGCCAGGCGACTTCGGTAATAAAGCGCACCGACAGACGGGTGTCAGCGTTCGCGCCGCAAAAGGCATCAACAATAAACAGCCGCTTGCCGGAGAGTTGACGGGTAACCAGGCCTTTCAGATGCTGCCAGGTTTCCGGGGAGAGCGGTTTATTGTCGTTCTTGCCTTTGCCTTTATCGGACCACCACACGGTATCGCGGGTGGTGTCATCGCGAACAATGTATTTATCCTTCGGCGAACGGCCGGTGAAAATACCGGTGTCGACGGCGATAGCACCAGAATTTGTCAGCACACCGCGCTCGTATCCTTCCAGATCTGGATTGAGCTCTTCCTGATACAGCGTGTCGTAATCAGGGTTGTGGACAATATTCTTAACGTCGTGGATACCATAAGCCTCGAGATCCTGCGGGGTTAAATCGTTAACGCGCATGTCACTACTCCTTAGCTAAATGTACTACCTGAGATTGTAGGGTTGTTATAGGGGTTTTAACCGCGACGGGGCTCATAGATTTACGTATCAGGAAAATCTCACTATATAGGGTTACACCCGTCACCTGGCGAGACGAATTATGGATGTTTTGCTTTGAGTCAGGGAGGAAACGTTACGCAATCGGGCTTTTTTAGAGGATTAGTCGGCGGCTTTGTGAGTGTAATCGCATTCATGAAAGGAAATTACGTAACTGTTTCATGAAGATTTAAGGCGCGCCGCCGGGCGGCGACGCGCGAGTCAGGATTAATGCACCTGCGGATCCGCAGGGGAGGCGTTATTGCGGATTTCCGCAATATCCATCGAATTGAACAGATAGTGATTACCGCAGTAATCGCAGTGCATGTCGATTTCGCCTTCTTCCGCCAGGATGCTGTCGATTTCTTCATCCGGCAGGGTACGCAGCGCCCCGGCGCAACGCTCGCGGGAGCAGGTGCACTTAAACACCACGTCCTGCGGATCGTAGAGGGTCACTTCCTCTTCGTGGTACAGACGCCACAGCACGTCGTTGGCGGGCAGCGTGGTCAGCTCTTCCAGCTTGATGGTATCGGTCAGCGTCGCCAGATGTTCGAAGTCATTGGCCTGGGTATCCTGCGCCGGCAGGACCTGCAACAGCATACCGCCCGCCGCCGCTTTACCGTCGACCACGCCGGTGCGAATGAACAGACGCGTCGGCAGCTGCTCAGAACGCATGAAGTAATCTTCCAGGCATTCGGCCAGCGTATCGCCTTCCAGACCGACAACGCCCTGATAGCGTTCGCCTTCTTCCGGCGCAATGGTGATCACCAGATAACCGTTGCCGATAAGGGTTTTCAGATCGGCATTGTCAGGCACGTCGCCCTGCACGCGCGCGACGCCGCGCATTTCCTGGCGGTTGTTGCCATTGATCACGGCGAGGCTCATCGGGCCATCGCCCTGCAACTGCACGGTGATATCACCGGCGAATTTCAGGGTGGCAGTCAGTAAACTTGTCGCGACCAGCAACTCACCGAGGATCATTTTCACCGGCTGCGGGTAATCATGATTTTCAAGGATATGTTGCAGGCTCCCGGATACCGTCACCAGTTCGCCGCGAACGGCATAGTTTTCAAACAGGTAGCGGTGCAATTGGTCGTGTTGGGCCATAGTCATCTCGTCTTAGGGTGAAGATTACTCTTTTTCACCGAATTTAAATTTTATCAGGTCGCGGCGTTCTTTCTTATCCGGACGGCGATCGGGGTGCGGCATGGTGAGCGCGTTAAGTTTACGGGCCTCGGCCATTTTCTCGCGTTTTTCAACGCTTTCCGCCGTTTCTTCATACAACGCCACCGCCTCACTCGCCGGACGGCGTTGTTCGGTAATGGCGCTCACCACTACCGTGCGTTCGTCATTTCCCTGACGCAGCGTCAGCATGGCATTCAGCTCAACAATCTTACTCGGTTTGGTGCGCTGTCCGTTGTAGTGCACTTTGCCGCCTTCGATCATCTCACGTGCCAGCGCGCGGGTTTTGTAAAAGCGTGCCGCCCAGAGCCATTTATCAAGGCGGACCTGCTGTGCGGGTTTCTCTTTCATCGCGTCTCCTTCACGCCGAGCGCGGGGATCAAACGGCGGTAGTCATTCAGCCCCGGATGGCGCTGATATTGCTTTTCAGCGATCCCGGAATCCGGATTCGTAATGCCGAGGCAGTAGCGAATACCGAATTGTGCCGCCGCATCAAGGATGGGTTCGCTGTCATCCACAAACAGGGTGCGTTCCGGATCAAGCCCGGTCTCCTGCTGTACGGCTTGCCATAATCGCTGATCCTCTTTCGGATAGCTAAATGTGTGGGTGGAAAGTAATAAATCAAGGTGTGAACCCAGGCCCGTATGCTCAAGCTTCACCGCCAGGTTATGCGGGTGCGCATTGGTCAGTAAAATACGGCGTTTACCACAGGCTTTCAGCGCATCCAGAAACGGCACGGTGTCTTCACGCAATACCGCCCGCGCGCCCTGCGCGGTGGTCATGGCGCAAATATCCAGCCCGAGGCGTTCACTCCAGTAATCCAGACAGTACCAGTTTAGCGTATGCTGCACGGCATGATATTGCTGGCCGATATACGCCTGCGCTTCCTGCGGCGTGATGCCCCGCTGTGCGGCATAGGTTTCCGGCACCAGTTTTTGCCAGAAATAGTTATCAAACGCCAGATCGAGCAGGGTGCCGTCCATGTCCAGCAAAACGGTATCCACGTTTTGCCAGTCAATATCAATATGCATAGAACACTCCGGACAGAAGGAAAATTCGGCGCGGGCTGCAACCAAAGCCCGCGCCGAATATTATCAGATAATGTTGTCCGGGGCGGAGATCAGCGTCGGGTTGAAGCAGCTGTCATAGTACTGCTGAATGTCGGCCAGGCGGGTGCGATGGCGCTGATAGCGGCGCAGGGCCTGAATGCCGTTATACAGGCTGCAAAGGATCAGCGCCGCCAGCAGCAGGGTGGTCGCGGCATAACGCCACAGTCCGGCGCTGTCGGGCATACGGTGCAGGCTGATGTGGCGGGTGCCGTTGGCGTCGGTATAAATATTGGTGATGATCCCTTCGGCGCTGAACGGCGTCTGCATCAGCATTTGCGCCAGCCGCTGAAACTCTCCCCACTGATCCTGCGCCGGATAGTCATACAGCGCGACAGGCGGCCACGGCTGATCCACCAGCTCGCTGCCTTCATCGCTGGCAATCACAAAGCCGCCAGGCGCCGGGCTGTTCAGCGCCTGCGCTGCACGAGCGGTTTCACGGGTAATAAAGGGCGCGGTGGAGGTGTCCACCAGATTATCCAGCGATTCGGCGCTGACCGGGCGCAGCAGCACGTTCACGCCGCTGAGTTTACCGGTGCTGGCGCGACGGGTCAGCGCCTCCCAGTCTTTGGTATTGCCGAGGTTAACCAGCGCGTTTTTAAGACGCAGACACTCATCTTCGGCGGCGCACAGATCCTGGGTTTTCAGCACGATATCGGCAAAATCATCCAGCAACACCATGCCGGATTTTTCTATGGCCGAACGCAGCGCGGCGCTGACGCGGGAATCTTCTTCTGTCTGGGGATGCAGCTGGCGGTTAACCGCCTGAATCAGCGCGCTGGCTTTATTAACGGTATCGGATTCCGGCAGCGGCAGGGGCGGCGCATCGTTCCAGATAATCTGCGAGCAGTCGAACGGTGTAAACGGCGACTTTTGCTGGGCGTTCCAGTTGCCTGACGCATGGATGCTGCACATACCGGTGCCGCGCAGGCTCAGGGTATCTCCCACGCGCACCGCCGCCTTTTCCAGCTCGTTCACGCTGGTCGCTTCAATGGTCTGCGCGCCTTTCATCCATGACACGGTAAATTTGATGGGCATATCCAGCGGCACCCAGACCAGCAGCATCACCAGCACGATCAGCGCGCCTGCCGCGATAATGGCGCTGCGCAGCCAGTGCTGAACCGGGAAATGCGTGGCTTCGTCATGCAGGGATAAAAAGCGCCCCTGGCGCACTACATGGCGGTCGAGATAAATATCAATGTCCGTCTGCTGGCCTAAGTCCTGCGCGATATAGGGCTGCCAGTGCGGCGGATAAATCAGATCGATAATGCCGAGGGAAATATTATTGATCTGCTCCTGATCGTTCTCACCAAACAGCCCCCAGCGCTTTGGCGTGCCGCGCAGGCAGTGGATCTCACGTAACGTATTTTTTGCCGGCGGCGCGAATAATCCCCACAGGCCTGCGGCCAGCAGCATGATTGCCCCGCCTGCCATCCACGGCACAAAAACGTTAGGCGTGACCAGGCAGAAGAAAAATAACAGGAAAGAGGCGCTGATCAGCAGGGCTTCCCGCAGCCCGTCCGGGCGGCTCAGGGCATACTCTTCCCGCGTTTGCTGGCGAATATTCAGCAGTTCTATCTGCTCGCTCTCTTCGCCACGAATGGAAGCCTGAGTGGAGGTTTGCACTTCCAGCGAGTAGCCGCGCGTCTCCTGGATGTATTCGCTCAGGGTATGGCCGTTGAGGGAAATGACCAGCGGGAGGGTGTCGGTGTGGATCAGTTCCACCGCGTTTTCATCGGTGATGTACTGTTCCCAGAACGGCGGCAAATGAACTTCTACCGCATCAAGGTAGTAGCGCCATTTATTGAGATCGTCAGTGTTGATGCCGTATCGGGTGATCGCGTGCGTCACGGAAAAAACCGTGTTGCTTTGCGTATTTAACGCCATCGCCACCGGCGGCGTGGTCGCACCGGTCGGGCCGGGGACATCCAGGATACGGGATAGCGAATCGAGGTAACTTTCAACCGCGCTGCGCTCATCGGCGGTTAATTTACGCGTGGCGGCATCAGCAAAAACCTGAAGATTTGGTAGCCGGTAGAGGCGCTTCGTCCGTCGCCTGAAAAACCACCATGCAAGAAGTGCGCAGGCAAGGCAGGCAGCGAAAAAAATCAAAATGGTGCTCATACTTTCCCCATCTTACTTTTTTTACAGAGGTGTGGTCAGTAGCACCCTTTCCAAAAAAAACGTCATCACATGGCTGGTTTCGGGCAAGTATAAAACTGAATTCTTTTAAGCGCATACCAGCGCGCAGGATAGTAACAAAACACGCGCTGCATGCAATATCAGCAAATTCCTAATCTCAATTCAAGCTCTTGACTTTTTTAATGAAATGATGAATGTACTAGTTGACGTTACAAATATGTAAATTGAGCGCGAATGCCGTTGCCCAAACTGCTCGCTATACCGCACAATAAACAGAGTTTTCACTGTAAAGACCCCATCATAATGAGTAAATCATTGCAAAAACCCACCATTCTTAACGTCGAAACCGTCGCTAAATCACGGTTATTTAACGTTGAAAGCGTGGATCTGGAATTCAGCAACGGCGAGCGTCGTGTTTATGAGCGCATGCGCCCGTCAACGCGCGAAGCCGTAATGATTGTGCCCATCGTCGATGACCATCTGATTTTGATCCGTGAATATGCCGTGGGGATCGAAGCCTATGAACTGGGCTTTTCGAAAGGGCTTATCGATCCGGGCGAAAGCGTGTATGAAGCCGCGAACCGCGAGTTAAAAGAGGAAGTGGGTTTTGGCGCGCATAACCTGACGTTTCTGAAGAAACTGAGCATGGCCCCGTCCTATTTCTCCAGCAAAATGAATATCGTGGTGGCAGAAGATCTCTATCCGGAGTCGCTGCAAGGGGATGAGCCTGAACCGCTGCCGCAGGTGCGCTGGCCGCTGGCCCATCTGATGGATCTGCTTGAAGATCCCGATTTCAATGAAGCACGCAATGTCAGCGCGCTTTTCCTGGTGCGGGAATGGCTGAAAGGGCAGGGCAGGCTGTAGTTTTATGGCCCTCTCCCGGCGGGAGAGGGCTTTAGGATCAGAACAGTTCGTGCGTCTCGCCGTTATCAATAATCGTCGTTCCCACCTCATGTACCGCCTGCTGTGTCGGCTGCGTACCTTCGATGAAATACTCCTGACGACTGTTGCCGCCGTTGGCCAACTGACCGGTGCTGCGGTCGATATTGACGGTTACAATGCCCGGCGGCGGCGTCAGCGGTTCTTCCGGTACGCCTTCCAGCGCGTGTTTCATAAAGGCATCCCAGGCAGGCTGGGCGCTCTTCGCACCGCCTTCATAGCCTGAGATCTGATCTTTAATCGCCCCCGAGGCGGTGGTGCGCCCCAGATCCCGGCGATGGTCGTCAAAGCCGATCCATACCGAGGTGACCGCGCCAGGGCCGTAGCCGGAGAACCACGCATCTTTCGAGCTGTTGGTGGTACCGGTTTTGCCGCCGATATCATTACGTTTCAGATCGCGGCCCGCACGCCAGCCGGTGCCCTGCCAGCCCGGTTCGCCAAAGATATTGCTGTTCAGCGCGCTTTTGATTAAGAACGCCAGCGGAGTATTGATGACGTGCGGCGCGTACTCCTGCGCCCCGGTTTGCGCCACCAGCGCCTGATTAGCCTGTCCCAGCTGCGGCATCGGTACGACGGCGTTCTGCTGCTCCTGCGAGCGGGCGACGTCTTCCACGTCTTTGTTCTCCAGCACGCCGGATTTCTGCGTTTCGCCGTAAATAACCGGAATATCGCAATCCGCACAGGCGATCTTCGGACGGGCTTCAAAGAGTACGCCGCCCTGATCGTTTTCGATCTTGCTGATGAAATACGGATCCACCAGGAAGCCGCCGTTCGCCATCACCGCATAACCGCGCGCCACCTGAAGCGGCGTAAAGGACGCCGATCCCAGTGCCAGCGATTCGGTATGCACGATGTTCTGCGCCGGGAAGCCGAAGCGCTGCAAATACTCTGCCGCGTAATCCACGCCCATGGCGCGCATCGCACGCACCATCACCACGTTTTTCGACTGGCCCAGGCCCTGACGCAAACGGATCGGCCCGGCGTATTCCGCAGGGGAGTTCTTCGGCTGCCAGTCAGAGCCTGCGCCCGCATCCCAGCGGGAAATCGGCACGTCGTTGAGAATACTCGCCAGCGTCAGCCCTTTGTCCATCGCCGCCGTGTAGAGGAATGGCTTGATGTTTGAGCCCACCTGACGCAGCGCCTGGGTGGCGCGGTTAAATTTGCTCTGATTGAAATCGAAGCCGCCGACCAGCGCTATCACCGCGCCGTTTTGCGGGTTGATGGACACCAACGCCGAGTTGACGTCCGGCACCTGCGCCAGCCACCAGGCATCCTCAACCTGACGCACCCAGATTTGCTGTCCGGCCTGCACCACATCGGTGACTTTGCGCGGCGTAGCGCCCTGCGCGGTATCCGAACGGTAAGGACGCGCCCAGCGCATGCCTTCCATACGCAGCGACACTGAGGTGCCATCTGCCAGCATTGCCGTCGCTTCCTGCAGGCTGGTGCCCGTGACCACGGCAGGCAACAGCGGCCCGTAGGTCGGCAGCGCTTTTAACGTGCGGGTGATTTTCTGGGTATCCCATGCGCTTTCACCCAGCTTCCATAACACGTTCGACGGGCCGCGATAGCCGTGGCGCATGTCGTAATCCAGCACGTTGTTACGTACCGCCTGCTGAGCGGCCTGCTGCATCTGACGCGTGATTGTAGTGTAAACGCGGTAGCCATCTTCATAGGCTTTCTCGCCATAGCGGGACACCATCTCCTGGCGCACCATCTCTGACAGATAAGGCGCTGAGAAGGCGATTTCCGGCGCGTGATAATTGGCGTCAATCGCCTCGCCGCGCGCCTGATCGTACTCCGTCTGCGAGATATACCCTTCGCTGAGCATACGCGACAGCACCACATTTCGACGGCTGGTCGCACGTTCCAGCGAGTAGAGCGGGTTGAAGGTCGACGGCGCTTTGGGCAGACCGGCGATCACGGCGATTTCGCTCAGCGTCAGCTGATCGACTGACTTACCGAAATAAACCTGCGCGGCAGAGCCCACGCCGTAGGCGCGGTAACCGAGGTAAATTTTGTTGAGATAAAGTTCGAGGATCTCGTCTTTATTCATCAGCTGTTCGATGCGGATGGCGAGAAACACTTCCTTTATTTTACGCATCAGGGTGCGTTCGGGGCTCAAGTAGAAGTTTCGCGCCAGCTGCTGCGTGATGGTGCTCGCGCCCTGCGAGGCATGACCGGAGAAAAGCGCCACGCTTGCCGCACGGAAAATCCCCACGGGATCGACACCATGATGCTCATAAAAACGGCTGTCTTCTGTCGCAATAAACGCTTTCACCATCACCGGCGGGATCTGGTTTAAGGTCAGCGGGATGCGCCGTTTTTCACCGTACTGAGCGATAAGCTCGCCGTCAGCGCTGTAAACCTGCATCGGGATTTGCAAACGCACATCTCTGAGCGTGGCGACATCAGGGAGTTGCGGCTCAACATATTTGTATAAGCCATAGATCGAGCCTGCTCCCAGCAGAATGCAACAGACTGCAAGGATCAATAAATACTTTACGAACTTCACCGGAGATTTCCCATTTAGTTTTATCTGGGCAGTTTATAAACAACCGCGCGGTAGTATAAAGGCAAGCCTGATGCATTGATAGGGTCGTCACTTTGGCGACCGATAAGGAGATCGCTGATGATGGCATTCGGGCACTGGCAAATAGGACTGCATATTCAACAGAGTGGCGTGTATGGCGTTGCGCTGATCCGCGAAAAGACGCAGTGGGCGCTACGCCGCTGGTGGCAGGTGCCGCTGGCCGACGATGTCGTCGTCGACGGGCAAATCCGGCAGTTCGATGTGCTTTCACAGACGCTGTTGCCCTGGAGCAAAACGCTGCCGCGCCGCCACCATATCCGGCTCGCTTTTCCGGCGGGACGTACCCTGCAAAAGACCTTTCCCCGTCCGGCGATGCGCCTTGGCGAACGCGAACGGCTGTCGTGGATGACGGGAAGCCTCGCGCGGGAACTGGACATGGCGGGGGAAGATTTACGCTTCGACTACAGTGAAGACACGCTGCAGGACGCCTACCGCGTGACGGCGGCGCAACAAAAAGAGATTGCCGACGTGCTTGAACTGGCGCGGTCGCTGCGTCTGCACGTTGCCGCCATCACGCCTGATGCCTGCGCCCTGCAACGGCTGATCCCGCTGCTCGCGCCGCCTGCCCGCTGGCTGATTTGGCGCGATCCCGGCCAGTGGCTGTGGGCCACGCGGGAGCGCTGGGGACGATATCCGGCGCAGGGCATTGATTCGCCGCAAGCGCTGGCGCTTAAGCTGGGCCTGGAGCCAGCGCTGGGGCAGGTGTGCGAAGCGGCGGCGGGCTTTGATGCCTGGTGCGCTGTGGCCCATCGCCAGCCGCCTTTACCGGTAAACGGCGACGCCTGGGCGATCGCCATTGGCCTGGCGCTGGGTGAGGCGCGCTGAGCATGTACATGGTCAATCTTCTGCCCTGGCGTTTACAGCGTCAGCGGCGACGCAATCGCTTCTGGTGCGCGGTCTATACCGCTACCGTGCTGATCCTGCTGCTGGTGACGCTGGCCGGACGACAGGGTATCCAGGCGGAGCAGCGGATTAACTTTCTTATAGAGGACGCCGACGCCACGCTGTTTGCGGCGCTGAGCCAACGCCACGCAGAGCGGACACAGGCGCAGCAGCGCTGGCAGCAGCAGGCGAAACGCTTACAGCAGCGTGCAGCAACGCGGGAATGGCAACGCAGCCTGACGCAGCTGGCAGAACAGATGCCGGATAAGGCCTGGCTGACGCAGTTGCGCTATCAGCAGGGAAAACTTGCACTGGCAGGCGTCGCCGCCTCGCTTGCGGCCTTATCCCGGCTCGACGATGCGCTCGGCCAGATCCCCGGCTTTCATCCCGGTACTGCCGGGGCGACCACCCGCGATGCGCAGGGCCGCTGGCAGTTTCAGCACCAATTAATTGAGGACGCAGCCCATGCAGCGGTGCCTTGATTTCTGGTACGGCTTAACCGGGCGGGGCCGGGTGGCGCTGTGGCTGATGCTGACGTGTGGCCTTGCCGTCTGCCTGTGGTGGATAGCCATTCGCCCGCCGGAAAACAGGCTGGCGCAACTGAAGAGCGATCGCGCCGCCCGGCAACTGACGTTACGCCAGCATTATCTGAAAACGTACGCGCTGCGCCCGCCGGAGGGGCTGACGGAAAGCGAGCCTGCGCGGGCTTTTTCGCCCCTTGATTTTGCGCCCCCGCACGCCACCCTGACGCGCTGGCAGCCCGCCCTGCATGGCGGTGAGCTGGAACTGGCGGCGCAGTGGGCGCAGGCGGTTGCGACTTTTGCACGCCTGGCGGAGTACGACATGGTGGTCCGGGGTTTTACGCTGGAGCCGGAAGGCGGGCAGTTACGCTTCACTCTGCAACTGGAGGCGGCCAATGATCCTTAAACGCTGGATGCTGGCGGCGACCGCTTTGATCTCGCTTACCGGGATGCGGGATCCATTTTTGCCGCCGCCGGACCTTTGTCAGACGGCGCAGCTGACCCAATGGCGCTATCAGGGCTATGTCGCGATGCGGGGGCGCGCCATGGGCATCCTGCGCGATGGCAGCGGCAAATGGCTGCGGGTGAGCACGGGCGATCGCTTACCGACCGGATGGCAGGTGGGAGAGATCACAGACCTCGAGATGCAAATTTTTACCGCGGCAGACTGCGAGCCGCAGCAGTGGCGCTGGACACGACAGGGAGATCAGCATGAAACAATGGACAGGAATAATCATGATGTGCAGCATCCTGACCGCAAGGGCGGAAGCGCCGAAGCCGGTCACGCTGATGGTGGACGACGTGCCGGTAGTGCAGGTGCTGCAAAGCCTGGCGCAGCAGGAGAAGCATAACCTGGTGGTCTCGCCCGATGTCAGCGGTACGCTCTCGCTGCATCTTATTAATGTGCCCTGGAAACAGGCGCTGGAAACAGTTATCGCCAGCACGGGTCTGACCATGCAGCGGCAGGGCACTATTCTGCATGTGCATTCACAGGCCTGGCAGCAGCAAAAACAGGCCAGTCTGGATGCCGGGCGGGAAAAGCAGCGGCTGAACCTGCCGCTGCAGGACCAGAGCATCGTACTGCGCTATGCCGATGCGGGCGAGCTGGCCGCTGCGGGTGAGAAGCTGCTCAGCGCCAGAGGCACGGTGACGGTAGACAAACGTACCAATCGCCTTCTTGTGCGTGATAATGCCGACACGCTCCGTACCTTTACCCGCTGGGTTGAGCAAATGGATCTGCCGGTGGCGCAGGTAGAGCTTGAAGCGCACATCGTGACTATTAATGAAAAAAGCCTGCGCGAACTGGGCGTGAAATGGGATCTGGCCGAAGCGCCCGCCGATGCGGTGGCAAAAGTCGGTCATATGACGGCCTTAAGCGGCGATCTGTCGGTGGCCAACGCCACCACGCGGGTCGGTTTTAATATCGGGCGCATCGACGGGCGGATGCTGGGCATTGAGCTGTCGGCGCTGGAGCAGGAGCAGAAGCTCGATATCATCGCCAGCCCGCGTCTGCTGGCGTCCCATTTGCAACCCGCCAGCATCAAACAGGGCAGCGAGATCCCCTACCAGGTGTCCAGCGGCGACAGCGGCGCCACCTCGGTTGAATTTAAAGAAGCGGTACTCGGCATGGAAGTCACCCCCACGGTGCTGCCGGATGGGCGAGTGCGTCTGAAGCTGCATATCAGCCAGAACATGCCCGGACAGGTCCTGCAGCAGGCGGATGGCGAAACCCTGGCTATCGATAAACAGGAAATCGAAACGCAGGTCGAAGTCAAAAGCGGCGACACGCTGGCGCTGGGCGGCATTTTTCAGCATAAAAAGAAAACCGCCCGCGATAAGGTCCCTTTACTTGCCAGCGTCCCCTGGCTGGGACAGCTGTTTCGTCATGACGGAAAAGATAATGAAAGGCGGGAACTGGTGGTGTTTATCACCCCCCGGCTGGTGCCGCTGCGTTAGCGACAGGTGGCCGCCATGCCGCGGAAACGTTGCCTGCGGGTGGCAACAATGGTGCGTATGATATGCAAGAAAGTTGATGGTTTTTGCACTGAACTGAACTCAGGTGTTTGACGTGGGAGATGAATTAGCTTACAAGGAGTACCGATTTGAGCGTCAGATAGTCCTGACACACCTCAATTGACCTCTGTGAAGGATTGGTGATTTATTCAGTTGCCAAACAAGCCGGAGTATTGAGATAATTTTCAGTCTGATTCTCGAACTCACCATATGAGGTTTCAGTTCATGTCCTGCGGCGTTGTGTGTCTGCGAAGCGGGTTTATCATTAACGAATAGTCTTAGTAGTACCGAAAAAATGGCAGAGAAACGCAATATCTTTCTGGTTGGGCCTATGGGTGCCGGCAAAAGCACTATTGGGCGTCAGTTAGCTCAACAACTCAATATGGAATTTTACGATTCTGATCAAGAGATTGAGAAACGAACCGGAGCTGATGTGGGCTGGGTCTTCGATGTAGAAGGTGAAGATGGTTTCCGCGATCGCGAAGAAAAAGTCATCAATGAGCTGACTGAAAAACAGGGTATTGTGCTGGCAACTGGCGGCGGCTCTGTGAAATCACGCGAAACCCGTAATCGTCTCTCCGCCCGTGGCGTAGTGGTTTATCTGGAAACCACTATCGAAAAGCAATTAGCTCGTACTCAACGTGACAAAAAACGCCCACTGTTACAAGTGGATACACCACCGCGTGAAGTACTGGAAGCGCTGGCGAACGAACGCAATCCGCTGTACGAAGAGATTGCCGACGTCACCATTCGCACCGACGACCAGAGCGCTAAAGTGGTCGCAAACCAGATTATTAATATGCTGGAAAGCAACTGATTTCTGGCTAAACGTAACCCCTCGGGTTTTAGCAACTAAGGTGGATGTCGCGTCATGGAGAGGATAAACGTCACTCTCGGGGAACGTAGTTACCCTATCACCATCGCGGCTGGCTTGTTTAACGATCCAGCTTCCTTCTTGCCTCTGAAGTCCGGTGATCAGGTAATGCTGGTCACTAACGAGACACTGGCTCCGCTGTATCTCGATAAGATCCGCCGTGTTCTTGAACAGGCGGGCGTCAAGGTAGATAGCGTTGTTCTGCCTGACGGCGAGCAATATAAAAGCCTGGCAGTGCTCGACACGGTCTTCACCGCCTTGTTGCAAAAACCTCATGGCCGCGACACGACGCTGGTCGCCCTGGGCGGCGGTGTGGTGGGCGATCTCACCGGGTTTGCGGCAGCCAGCTATCAGCGCGGCGTCCGCTTCATTCAGGTGCCGACCACGCTGCTTTCGCAGGTCGACTCCTCCGTTGGCGGCAAAACGGCGGTAAACCATCCTCTTGGCAAAAACATGATTGGCGCGTTCTACCAGCCCGCTTCGGTGGTGGTGGATCTCGACTGCTTATCTACTTTGCCTGCGCGTGAACTCTCCTCTGGTCTGGCTGAAGTCATTAAATATGGCATCATTCTCGACCGCGAATTCTTTATCTGGCTGGAAGACAATCTGGATGCATTGCTGCGTCTGGACGGGCCGGCAATGGCGTACTGTATTCGCCGCTGCTGCGAGTTAAAAGCCGAAGTTGTGGCGGCTGACGAGCGCGAAACCGGCTTACGTGCTTTACTGAACCTGGGGCACACCTTTGGTCATGCTATCGAAGCTGAAATGGGCTACGGTAACTGGCTGCATGGTGAGGCGGTTGCTGCGGGTATGGTGATGGCGGCGCGCGTGGCTGAACGCCTCGGGCAGTTCGACCAGCAGGATACACAACGTATTATTACGCTGCTCAAGCGTGCCGGCCTTCCGGTCAACGGCCCGCAAGAGATGTCCCGCGAGGCTTATCTGCCTCATATGATGCGTGACAAGAAAGTGCTGGCGGGCGAGATGCGTTTAGTGCTCCCGCTTGCCATAGGTAAAAGTGAAGTTCGCGGCGGCGTTCCGCATGATGTTGTACTTGACGCCATTGCGGATTGCCAGCAAGCGTAACAATTAGAAAGGTCTGGCCGCGCCAGCCGTGGCGTTTTAACTTCGGGCGATATGCACGTGGTAAGCATAAGCCTATGAGTGGGGTGTTAAATGGATGAATACAAACCAGAAGACGAGCTGAAACCCGATCCCAGCGATCGTCGTACTGGTCGTTCCCGTCAATCTTCTGATCGTGACAGTGAACCGCAAATCAATTTTGATGATGTCGATCTGGAAGCAGACGACCGTCGGCCTTCGCGATCCCGTAAACCCCGTGAAGACGAGGAGTACGAGGAGTATCCGGAAGAAGACGCGTCTGTGGATGAGCCGCGCGAAGTGCGCCGTCCGCGCAATCGTAAAAAAGCCGCCGCCGCGAAACCCGCTTCTCGTCAGTACATGATGATTGGCCTGGGGATCCTGGTGCTGTTGCTGCTAATCGTCGGTATCGGCTCCGCGCTGAAATCGCCGGTGAGCAAAAACAATGGCGAGCAAACGGCGTCCACTGAGAAAAATATCGATCTGGCTGGCAGCAGTACTACCAACAATGCCGCCGACCAGGCTAACGCCACGCAGCCTGCGCCAGGCGCCACCTCTGCGGAGCAGACGGCTGGCAACCAGCAGGACGTTTCCCTGCCGCCGATTTCTTCGACCCCGACGCAGGCGCAAACTGCCGCTACGCCGGAAGGCCAGCAGCGTGTGGAAGTGCAGGGCGACCTGAACAATGCGCTGACCCAGCCGCAAAATCAGGATCAGCTCAATAACGTGGCGGTTAACTCCACGCTGCCGACGGAACCGGCGACCGTGGCTCCGCTGCGTAACGGCGCTGCCGCACCGCGTCAGACCACCGACACGGCGGAACGTCAGACGACCCCGCGCACCACCGAGCGCAAGCAGGCGGTGATCGAGCCGAAATCGCAAAGCAAACCGCAGAGTAAACCGCAGGCTACGCAGACCGCGCCAAAAGCCGTGCCGGTTCAGCCGAAGCGTACGGAAACGGTGATTGCCGCACCGGCGAAAACGCCGGCAACCAACACGGCACCGAAAGCGACCGCCAGCGTACCGGCTAAACCTGCCGCGCCTGCGGCGACAGCCACCACCACGGCCCCGGCAGCGACCACGCCAGCGAAATCCGCAGCGCCAGCCGCCACCGCGGGTGGTACCACGGGTAATGTGGGCGCGTTAAAATCCGCGCCGTCAGGACACTACACGTTGCAGTTGAGCAGTTCTTCCAACTCCAACAACCTGAACGCCTGGGCGAAAAAAGAGAATCTGAAAAACTACGTGGTTTATCAGACCTCCCGCAACGGTCAGCCGTGGTATGTGCTGGTGAGCGGTGTGTATGCCTCTAAAGAAGAAGCCAAACGCGCCGTGGCAACGCTGCCAGCCGATGTGCAGGCGAAAAACCCATGGGCGAAGCCAGTGCACCAGGTGCAGGCCGATCTCAAATAATGATTAAAGCGCAGGTTGCTGTCGGAGCTTTCTCCACAGCCGGAGAAGGTGTAATTAGTCAGTCAGCATGAAAAAGAATCGCGCTTTTCTGAAATGGGCAGGGGGCAAGTACCCCCTGCTCGACGATATCAAAAAGCACTTGCCGGAAGGCGAGTGCCTGATTGAGCCGTTTGTAGGTGCCGGGTCGGTATTTCTTAATACCGACTTTTCTCGTTATATCCTTGCCGACATTAACAGCGATCTGATTAACCTCTACGACATCGTGAAGACCCGTACCGATGAGTATGTGCAGAGCGCGCGTGAACTCTTTGTTCCGCAAACCAATCAGGCTGAGGTGTATTACCAGCTGCGCGCTGAGTTTAACCAGTGCCACGATACGCTTCGTCGCGCAGTCCTGTTCCTGTATCTGAATCGTCATGGCTACAATGGTCTGTGCCGCTACAATTTACGCGGCGAGTTCAATGTGCCTTTTGGTCGCTACAAGAAGCCCTACTTCCCGGAAGCAGAGCTGTACCATTTCGCCGAGAAAGCGCAGAACGCGTTTTTCTACTGTGAAACCTATGCCGACAGCATGGCGCGCGCCACCAAAGATTCGGTGGTGTACTGCGATCCGCCTTACGCGCCGCTGACCTCCACCGCGAATTTTACCGCTTATCACACTAACAGCTTCAGCCTGGAACAGCAGGCGCATCTGGCGCAGTTGGCGGAAAATCTGAAGAAAGAGCAGATCACGGTGCTGATCTCTAATCACGATACGTCGTTAACCCGTGAATGGTACAGTCAGGCGGAGATGCATTTGTTAAAAGTGCGGCGCAGCATAAGCAGTAATGGCGGCACACGTAAAAAGGTGGACGAACTGCTGGCTCTGTATCGCCCATGAGCCGTTTCGCCCGCCGCTAAAACCTCTAAGGAGATGCGGATGAAACAGTATTTAATAGCCCCTTCGATTCTGTCGGCTGATTTTGCCCGCCTGGGTGAAGATACCGCGAAAGCGCTGGCTGCCGGTGGTGATGTGGTGCATTTTGACGTGATGGATAACCATTATGTGCCGAACCTGACCATGGGTCCGATGGTGCTGAAATCCCTGCGCAATTACGGCATTACCGCCCCGATTGACGTGCATCTGATGGTAAAACCGGTCGACAGACTGGTGCCGGATTTTGCCGCGGCGGGCGCCAGCATAATCACCTTTCATCCTGAAGCGTCCGAGCACGTGGACCGCACGCTGCAACTGATCAAAGAACACGGCTGTAAAGCCGGGCTGGTGTTGAATCCGGCCACCTCCCTGAACTACCTCGATTATGTGATGGACAAGCTGGACGTGATCCTGCTGATGTCCGTCAACCCCGGCTTTGGCGGTCAGTCATTTATTCCGCACACGCTGGATAAGCTGCGCGAAGTGCGTCGCCGCATTGACGCTTCCGGCCGGGATATTCGTCTGGAAGTGGACGGCGGCGTGAAGGCGAGCAATATCCGCGATATCGCCGCTGCCGGTGCTGACATGTTTGTGGCAGGCTCAGCCATTTTTGACAAGCCAGACTATAAGCAGGTGATTGATGAAATGCGCAGTGAACTCGCAAAGGTCGGTCATGAATAAGATGCAGGATATTCGTGGCGTGGCATTCGATCTCGACGGCACGCTGGTTGACAGCGCGCCGGGCTTAACCCATGCGGTGGACATGGCGCTCTACGCGCTGGAACTGCCGCAGGCGGGGGAAGAGCGTGTGATCACCTGGATTGGCAACGGCGCTGATGTGCTGATGCAGCGGGCGCTGAACTGGGCCCGTCAGGAGCGCGCGGCTTTACGCTCATCAATGGGTAAACCTGCCGTTGACCAGGCCGATATTCCGGAAGAAGAGCAGGTGCGCATGCTGCGTAAACTGTTCGATCGTTATTATGCCGACGTGGTGGAAGAGGGCAGTTTCCTGTTCCCTGGCGTTGAACAGACGCTGGCCGCCCTACAGGCGCAGGGCCTGCCGCTGGCGCTGGTCACTAACAAACCGACGCCATTTGTCGCGCCGCTGCTGGAGGCGCTTAATATTGCCCGTTTCTTCAGCGTGGTCATCGGCGGCGATGACGTGAAAAACAAAAAACCGCACCCGGAGCCGCTTCTGCTGGTGGCGGAAAAGCTGGGCATCGAACCGCAGGCGTTGCTCTTTGTCGGCGATTCCCGCAATGATATTCTGGCGGCACGTGCCGCAGGCTGTTGCTCTGTTGGCCTGACTTACGGCTACAACTACGGTGAAGCCATTACGCTTAGCGAGCCGGATCACGTGTTCGACCGCTTTAACGATTTACTGCCCGTGCTCGGGCTCCCGCACAGCGAGGATCAGGAAGAAAATCATGACTAAGCCCATCGTATTTAGTGGCGCACAGCCTTCAGGTGAACTGACCATCGGTAACTATATGGGTGCGCTGCGTCAGTGGGTAGGTATGCAGGATGATTACCACTGCATTTACTGCATCGTTGACCTGCATGCCATCACCGCCCGCCAGGATCCTGAAAAGCTGCGTAAAGCTACGCTCGATACTCTGGCGCTCTATCTGGCGTGCGGCATCGATCCGGAAAAAAGCACCATCTTCGTACAGTCCCACGTGCCGGAGCACGCGCAGCTGGGCTGGGCGCTGAACTGCTACACCTATTTTGGCGAGCTGAGCCGCATGACCCAGTTCAAAGATAAATCAGCGCGCTATTCCGAAAACATCAACGCCGGTCTGTTTGATTACCCGGTGCTGATGGCCGCCGATATTCTGCTCTATCAGACCAACCAGGTGCCGGTGGGTGAAGATCAGAAGCAGCACCTTGAGCTGAGCCGCGATATTGCGCAGCGCTTCAACGCCATCTACGGCGACGTCTTTAAAGTGCCGGAACCTTTTATTCCGAAATCCGGCGCGCGCGTGATGTCCCTGCTTGAGCCGACGAAAAAAATGTCCAAGTCCGATGATAACCGCAACAACGTTATCGGCCTGCTGGAAGATCCGAAGTCGGTCGTGAAGAAAATCAAACGTGCGGTAACCGACTCCGACGAACCGGCAGTCGTGCGCTATGACGTGCAGAACAAAGCGGGCGTTTCTAACCTGCTGGACATTCTCTCTGCCGTGACCGGTAAGAGCATCCCGGAACTGGAGCAGCATTTCGAAGGCAAAATGTATGGCCACCTGAAGGGCGAAGTGGCGGACGCGGTATCCGCTATGCTGACTGAGCTACAGGAACGCTATCACCGCTACCGCAATGACGAAGCCTTCCTGCAAAAAATCATGCGCGAAGGGGCGGAGAAAGCCAGCGCCCATGCCGCCGTGACGCTGAAAAAAGTGTACGAAGCCATTGGTTTTGTCGCGAAGCCGTAACGCATTCGTTCAGAAAAAAACCGGGAAATTCCCGGTTTTTTTGTATCGGTGCAAGAGTGATTCAGACCCTTACTGTGCTGCCGCCGGGCCGCAGCCGCCGATGATTTTAGAAACAGAAATGGCCGGATGCAGCAGGTAGTCGTAGCTGCAATTGTTGGCTTTGTTCTGCACGTGACCTGTACAGGCGGAGAGGGTAGTAACAGCTGCAATCAGCGCAGTGATTTTAATAATCTTCTTCATTCGATCTTCCTTGTTATTCATAGTCATCAGCATGTTTTTCATAATTGACGTGGATAATTGCAGAGCGCAATATTTCCACGGTCAATTTTAACTGCATGATTATATTGAATTTTAAGGGGATCTCTTAGTCCGGAGCCGGACTGGTAACGTGGACAGAAAAATGAATAAAGCCAGACGGCGCTGGCTTTATCTGAAGATATCAATGATTTGAGAACCAGTTAAGCTTATCGCGCAGGGCGACCACGCGACCGACAATAATCAGCGCCGGGCTTGCTACCTGGGTTGCCAGTTCCCCCAGTTCATTGAGCGAACCGCTAACCACTCGCTGCTTAACCGAAGTACCGTTTTCCACCAGCGCCACCGGCATATCGCTTTCCATGCCGTGGGCGATCAGCTGCGCCTGGATAGTCGCGGCCTGATTCAGCCCCATGTAAAACACCAGCGTCTGTTTTTCGGCGGCAAGGTTGGCCCAGTCCAGTTCCCCGCCGGTTTTCAGATGGCCGGTGATCAACCGCACGCTCTGGGCATAATCACGGTGGGTCAGCGGAATGCCAGAATAGGCTGAACATCCGGATGCCGCCGTGATCCCCGGAACTACCGAGAAGGGAATGCCCGCATGACACAGGGTTTCCAGCTCTTCGCCGCCACGTCCGAAGATAAAGGGATCGCCGCCTTTCAGACGCACGACGCGTTTACCGGACTGCGCGGCGCGCAGCAGGATTTGGTTAATCTCTTCCTGCGGCACGCAGTGGTAACCGGCGCGTTTACCGACGAAAATGCGGTCGGCGTCGCGGCGCACCAGATTCATAATGTCGTCGGAGACCAGGCGGTCGTACACCACTACATCCGCCTGCTGGATCTGCTGCAGGCCTTTTAAGGTCAGCAGCCCGGCATCGCCCGGCCCTGCGCCCACCAGCACCACTTCGCCGCGTTTATCCAGCGGCTCGTTCAGCAGCTGTTCGGTGACGTCGCTGATGGCCTGAGTATCGTCGTTGGCGAGCGACTGGGCGAGGCGATCGTTGACAAAGAATTTTTCCCAGAAACGGCGGCGCTCGCCCACGTTATCAAAGTGGGTTTTCACGCGATCGCGCAGTTTACCCGCGTAGCCCGCAAGCTGCCCGAGATGCTGCGGCAGCACGGCTTCGAGTTTTTCACGCAGCAGACGGGCCAGCACGGGGGAGGTGCCGCCCGAGGAGACCGCCACCATCAGCGGCGAACGGTCAATAATGGACGGCATGATAAAACTGGCTTCTTTCGGCGCATCCACCACGTTGCAGAAAATACGCCGCGCTTCGGCGGCATCGCTGACGCGCTGATTGACGTCGTTATCGTCGGTGGCGGCAATCACCAGCCAGGTGGTGTCGAGCAGCGCTTCATTAAAATCGCCCTGCGCCAGCGTTAACATGCCTTCGTTTGCCCAGACGGTAAACTGCGGCGAAAAGGCCAGCGCATTAACGGTGAGCCGCGCACCGGCTTCCATCAACAGTCGGGCTTTACGTTCTGCGACATCGCCACCGCCGACCAGCAGGCAGTCACGACCGCGTAATTGACAAAAGATGGGAAGATGGTGCACGACATTACCTCATTATTTTTATTGGCCCAGGGTTTCCGTGAGCGTCGCTTTCGCCGGTACCGGGCGTTCAGCACGAGGAGTAGCATACCAATAACCCAGTCCCATAAATACGGCACCAGATAAAGTATTGCCCAGGGTTACCCACAAGAGGTTATGACCAATTCCGGAGAGGGTATAGGCTTCGCTGTGATGCCCAAACCAGGAAAGGGCGAACAGCGTCATATTGGCAACGGAGTGCTCGTAACCGGAGGCGATAAACGCCAGCAGGCACCACCAGATAGCGAGGAATTTTGCCGCGCCTTCTGTGCGTACCGCCATCCAGATCGCCAGACAAACCAGCCAGTTACACAGTGCGCCTTTAAAGAACAGTACGCCTGCGGGCGCGGTGGTTTTCGCCAGCGCCGCGGTATGAACCAGACTGGTATCCAGCGGTAACAGGCTGCCGCCGCCCCAGTTATAGAGCAGCGCGACGAACACCGAGCCAATCAGGTTGCCGAGCCAGGTTTGCGGCAGAATAGTCCACATCTGACCGTGGCTGATGGTGCCTGCTTTGACGCCGAAGGTCAGAAACATGGTGTGACCGGTGAATAATTCAGAACCGGCAATAATCACCAGCGTTAACGCAATCCCGAAGGTCGCGCCCATCACCAGCGGACGAACGCTGGGGTCAAGCAGATTACCGAGGGTAAAGATGAGGATAATACCCAGCCCCACGTAAGCGCCCGCCATAGCGGAGCTGATCCAGAAGCCGAGCGGATTTTGCGCCGAGAGCCGGGCAATTCGCGCCGCGTTCGCGGCACATTTATTGATAGTGTCGGTAAACATGTTGATTATCCTTTAACACGTCATCCTTTGGGATGCCGCAAAAATGATGTTGTGTGAAAAATTAAAAAGAAAATAAAAATTTAAAAAAGGGGAGGCGTTGCGCCTCCCTGAATGCTTAACAGCGTACCTGCACTTCGCCATCCTTCACCCGCGCGTCAAAATGCGCGACCGAGTGGCTTTCATCCTCCATGCACAGCCCGTCCCGCAGACGGAAACGCTGTTTTTTCAGCGGGCTGGCGACCCACAGCTCGCCGTTGTGCTCGGCAATCAGGCCGCGCGACAGCACGCTCGCTTCAAAAAACGGGTCGATATTGCTGATGGCAAAAACTTCCTCGTCCTGACGCGGGCGAAAAATCGCCACCTGCTGATCGTTCACCAGCGCGCAAACGCCGGTCTGCGGAATGATGTCAGCGATGTTGCAGATAGTGTTCCACTGGCTCATACGGTTTCCTCCACCATGGTCACCGGGATACGCTCATAAGGCGTGGCCGGGCGATGCTGTTGACGTTCCGGGACGATCTGCACGTTCGGATCGCGCTGCGGGCTGTTAATGAAGTGTTTGAAGCGCACCTGCGCCTGCGGATCGTTGACGGTTTCGGTCCACTCGCAGACCACCGCCTCGCGCAGACGGGTCATTTCGGCTTCCAGCTGCGCGTTCAGGCCCAGCTTGTCGTCAATGATCACGCTCTTCAGGTAATCAATGCCGCCTTCCATATTTTCCAGCCATGGCGCGGTACGGGTCAGCTTGTCGGCGGTGCGGATGTAGAACATCATGAAGCGGTCGAGGTATTTCACCAGCGTATCGCGATCAAGATCCGCCGCCAGCAGGTCGGCGTGGCGTGGTTTCATACCGCCGTTACCGCAGACGTACAGGTTCCAGCCTTTATCGGTGGCGATGATGCCCACGTCTTTACCCTGCGCTTCCGCACATTCACGGGTACAGCCGGACACGCCAAACTTCATTTTGTGCGGGGTGCGGATGCCTTTGTAGCGGTTTTCCAGCTCGACGCCGAAGCCCACGCTGTCGCCCACGCCGTAACGGCACCAGGTGGAGCCGACGCAGGTTTTCGCCATACGCAGCGCTTTGGCATAGGCATGACCGGTTTCGAAGCCCGCCTCGATAAGCTGACGCCAGATTTCCGGCAGGTCATCTTTCTGCGCCCCGAACAGGCCGATACGCTGAGAGCCGGTGATTTTGGTGTACAGGTTAAATTCGCGGGCGATACGGCCGACTTCCATCAGCCCTTCCGGGGTGATTTCGCCGCCAGCAGAGCGCGGGATCACCGAGTAGGTGCCGTCTTTCTGGATATTCGCCAGGAAGTTGTCGTTGGTATCCTGCAAAGGCGTGTGCTGCGGTTTCAATACGTACTCATTCCAGCAGGAGGCCAGCAGCGAGCCGACGGTCGGTTTACAGACTTCACAGCCGTAGCCTTTACCGTATTTGTGCAGCAGTTCGTCGAAGGTTTTGATGCCTTCCACGCGGATCAGGTGGTACAGCTCCTGACGGGAAAACGCAAAGTGTTCGCACAGGTTATGGTTAACTTCAATACCCTGTTTCGCCAGCTCAGCGTTCAGCACCTGGGTGACCAGCGGGATACAACCGCCGCAGCCGGTACCGGCTTTGGTTTCCGCTTTCAGCGCCGCCACGGTATGGCAGCCTTTGTTGATGGCGGAAATCAGCATGCCTTTGGTGACGTCGAAGCAGGAGCAGATTTGCGCGCTGTCCGGCAGTTTATCCACGCCGATTGACGGTTTGCCGCTGCCTGCGTGGGCGGGCAGGATCAGCGCGTCCGGGTTTTCCGGCAGTTCAATGGCGTTCAGCACCAGTTGTTGCAGGTTGCCGAAGTCGCTGGTGTCGCCCACCAGCACCGCGCCGAGCAGGGTTTTATTGTCCGGGCTGACGATCAGGCGTTTATAGACTTCTTTGCTTTCGTCGAGGTACACGTAGCTGCGCGCGCCCGGCGTACGGCCATGCGCATCGCCGATACCGCCTACGTCCACGCCGAGCAGTTTCAGCTTGGCGCTGAGGTCGGCGCCTTCAAAGGCGTTGGTGTTGCCGAGGATATGGTCAACGGCAACCTGCGCCATTTTGTAGCCCGGCGCGACCAGACCGTATACGCGGTTATTCCAGCTGGCGCATTCGCCGATGGCGTAGATGTCCGGGTCGGAAGTCTGGCAGGTGTCGTTAATCACGATACCGCCGCGTGCCGCGACTGCCAGGCCGCACTGGGTAGCCAGTTTGTCGCGCGGGCGAATACCGGTGGAGAAGACGATAAAGTCGATTTCCAGATCGCTGCCGTCGGCGAAGCGCATGGTTTTGCGGCCTTCAACGCCTTCCTGCACGATCTCCTGGGTGTTTTTGCTGGTGTGCACGCGCACGCCCATGCTTTCAATTTTACGGCGCAGCTGTTCGCCGCCCATCTGATCAAGCTGTTCCGCCATCAGCATTGGCGCGAACTCGATAACATGCGTTTCAACGCCGAGGTTTTTCAGCGCGCCTGCGGCTTCCAGACCGAGCAGACCGCCGCCGACCACCGCGCCGCGACGGCTGCGACGGGCGCAGGCTTCGATGGCGTTCAGATCTTCAATGGTGCGGTAAACAAAACAGTCCTGCGTGTCAGAACCTTTGATGGGCGGGATCCACGGGTAGGAGCCGGTCGCCATGATCAGTTTATCGTAATAGACCGTGCGGCCTGCGCTGGAGTGGATCACTTTTTCCTGGCGGTTAATGGTGATAGCGCGCTCGCCGACCAGCACCTTAACGCCGTGCTTCTCGTAAAATCCTTCCCGCACCAGCGACAGCTCTTCAGCGGTATGGTGAGAGAAGTAGGAAGACAGGTGAACGCGATCGTAGGCTTTACGGGGTTCTTCACAAAAAATGGTAATGTCGAACTGGCTGGCATCCGCTTTATCGAGAAGATCCTCAACAAAGCGGTGGCCGACCATGCCGTTACCGATTATAGCGAGTTTGACTTTGCTCATTTTTGCCTCGATTTCTTTTCTATTACTGCCTACCTTAACGATTCAGCAATGGCGTTTATTGATGCAAATCAATTACACCTTTAACTACTCCTTAATGAGTAGATGACTGATTTCAGGGGATTTTTCTAAGTTGAGGAAATGTCAGGCTTTTCAGAGTTGAGGAAAATCTGAGCAAAAAACAGGGTTTTTAAGAAAACGACCTACTCCTTAAGATCAGGAGGTCATTTACAGGGATGGAGTAGTGTTTTTATGCGGGGAAGTACAGCAAAAAATGCCCCTTCCCGGCAGGAAAGGGGCGCAGAGATTAGTGTGCAGTTGCCGTTGCGCCATGCTGGCGATGACGGGTAACGAAGCCCAGCGCAAAGCACATCACGAAGACTACCGCGTACAGCCCGTTGGCGGTGAACAGTGCCGCCTGCGGGCCGCTACTGGCAACAATCGGGCCGGTGACGATGAAGGTCAGCATGGTGCCGATGGTGCCGCAGGTCAGAATAAAGTTAACCAGCTTCGGCGACGCCACTTTCGTCTGTTGCGAGCCGAGCGTGATGATGGTGGTGTAGATCGCGCTGGAGAAGAAGCCCAGTGCCATGATAAACCACGCCATATGGTCGGTAGCGCTGGTGATGAACAGGTACATCAGTACCGCCGCCAGGCCTGCCAGAATGGTCAGAATGCGCTGCAGATCGAAGAAGCGCAGGATGAAGCTGAACGCCCACATGCCGACCATGTACGACATCCAGAAATCACTCACCAGTTTGCCCTGAGCGCTGACGTCCATGCCCATGCCTTTCACGTATTCCGGAACCCAGGCGATAAAGCCCAGCTGACCCAGGATGTAGCACATGGCCGCGATGGACAGGAACAGCACGCCGATGCCCCATTTTTCTTTCACTACCGGCTTGTCGCCCGGTGCCGCATGTTTGCCCAGCGCCGGGAATTCACAACCAATGGTCAGAATAAAGATAGCGACGTACACCAGGCCGATACAGGCGTAAACCCAGTACCATTCGATGCTGCGCGCCAGCAGGTAAGCGGCGACCATCGGGAAAATCATCCCGGCCATGCTGAAGAAGGAGTCGGTGAACAGCAGGCGCGAACCACGCTGGCGGCCTTCATACATCTGCGTGACCAGGAAAGTACCAATCGACATGGTGATGCCGCTGACCAGACCGAGCACGAACATGGCGGCGGAGAACAGCGCCAGGCTGTGGGTCAGCATCAGTCCGGCAACGGCCAGAATCATCAGCACAAAACCAAAGCGCAGCTGCGTTTTCAGCGGCACGATTTCCATCAGCCAGGCGTTCAGGAAGATAGAGATTAAGATCCCGGCGTTCAGGAAGGTGAAGGTGTTACTCATACTGGATACCGGCAGATTAAAGTATTCTGCGATATTTCCCATCACCATTCCGGTGACGATCACCAACGCGCCGGTAAGGGCGTAGGAGAAGAAGCTGATCCATGTGAGCTTGATACGGTTGCTGTTAGTCATGTCTGGCCTGTGCATATAAGTGTAAAGCGCGTTGACAGCGCTGTGAACGGGCAGATTTTATGCAATAAAGTGATACATTTAAATCTTTAATAATGAATATGAAACTTATTGCAGTATTTATTATGAGATCGCTCACACTTTAGGCCGCTATTTATCATAAATTTGTGAGGTTACAACTGTTTCAATTTCGTAAAATTAGGTAAAAGGCTGGCCTGTGAGCTATCGCCTCTTTAGAATCTATCCACTCGCTCTTTTACCGCTCTATGTTTAGGAATTCTCATGGTTAAAATGACTCTGGCGGCTGTCGCAGCTGTATTTGCTCTTTCTGCAATTTCCCCCGCTGCGCTGGCAGCAAAAGGTGATCCCCATGTTCTGTTGACCACGTCTGCCGGTAACATCGAACTGGAGCTGAACAGCCAGAAAGCCCCGGTGTCCGTGCAAAACTTCCTCGACTATGTGAACAGTGGTTTTTATAACAACACCACCTTCCACCGCGTGATCCCGGGCTTTATGGTGCAGGGCGGCGGTTTCAACGAGCAGATGCAGCAGAAACAGCCCAATCCGCCGATCAAAAACGAAGCGGATAACGGCCTGCGTAATACCCGCGGCACTATCTCAATGGCGCGCACCGCGGATAAAGACAGCGCGACCAGCCAGTTTTTCTTAAACGTAGCGGATAACGCCTTCCTCGATCACGGTCAGCGCGATTTCGGCTATGCGGTATTCGGTAAAGTTGTGAAAGGTATGGATGTGGCGGACAAGATTTCTCAGGTGCAGACGCACGATGTCGGCCCTTACCAGAATGTGCCAACCAAACCTGTTGTGATCCTTTCCGCGAAAGTCCTGCCGTAACATTTTGCACGGGTTTTGCGGCCCGTGCTCCTCTTCGCTCCCCTGCGCAACGCCGGATTGCCGCTTATACTTGTGGCTCATGGGCGACAACAACAGGGAGGCGTCATGGCTAAAAAACTCACCGACCGGCAAAAATCCCGTCTCTGGGAACAGCAGCGTAACGTCAATTTCCAGGCCAGCAGACGGCTTGAAGGCGTCGAGTGTGAAGAGATCAAACTGAGCGCCGACGAAGCGAACGTGCGCATTGAAGCGTTAAGGGGGAACCATGAGCGATAAGTTTGGCGACGGGCGCGATCCCTATCTTTACCCCGGCCTCAATGTGATGCGCAATAAGCTCGGCATTCGTCAGACACAGCGTCTGGAAGAAGCGGCGTATCAGTTTACCGCGCTGCGCGCCGCCACCCTGCCGTTAGGCACGGATACCCCCGGCCTGCCGCACCTGTGCGCCATTCACCGCCATCTGTATCAGGATATTTTTGACTGGGCGGGCGATATTCGCGAAGTGGACATCTATCAGGGCGACACGCGTTTCTGCCATTTCGATTACATCGAAAAAGAGGGCAACGCCCTGATGCAGGAGCTGGAAGTGGAAAACTGGTTGCAGGGTCTTGAGAAAGACGCTTTCACCGAACGCCTTGCGCACTATTATTGCGAAATCAACGTGCTGCACCCGTTCCGCATCGGCAACGGTATTGCCCAGCGTATTTTCTTCGAGCAGTTGGCGATCCACGCCGGTTACATGCTGGACTGGCGCGGCATCAAGCCGGATGCCTGGAGCCAGGCGAATCAGAGCGGCGCAATGGGCGATCTCTCTGCACTGACCAAAATCTTTAGCAAGGTGGTCAGTGAAGCGAAAGAGGCAGAGTAAGCCAACGCCCGGCGGATCGGTATTTTTTGCAGGCCCGGCAAGCCTGCGCCGCCGGGCAATAAAACAGGTACACTACCCCCATCGCATTTTTTGACTGAAAGATCCCGCACCATGATCCTGCTTATCGACAACTACGACTCTTTTACCTGGAACCTCTACCAGTACTTTTGCGAGCTGGGCGCGCAGGTGGAAGTCAGGCGCAATGACGTTATTAGCCTTGCCGATATCGACAGCCTGTCACCGGACAAAATCGTGATCTCCCCCGGTCCCTGTACGCCGGACGAATCTGGCGTGTCGCTGGAGGTGATCCGCCATTACGCCGGCAAGCTGCCGGTGCTGGGCGTGTGTCTGGGACATCAGGCGATTGCGCAGGTGTTTGGCGCGCGCATTGTGCGGGCGCAAAAAGTGATGCACGGCAAAACCTCGCCGGTCACCCATACGGGGAAGGGCGTGTTTCAGGGGCTGAATAATCCGTTAACCGTTACCCGCTATCATTCGCTGGTGATCGAACCCG
The DNA here is from genome assembly GCF_001888805.2 of Enterobacter sp. SA187. Lineage (NCBI taxonomy): Bacteria > Pseudomonadati > Pseudomonadota > Gammaproteobacteria > Enterobacterales > Enterobacteriaceae > Enterobacter > Enterobacter sp. SA187. Next base: position 761,981 of record NZ_CP019113.1, on the reverse strand, counting down.
CCTCGCTGCCCGACTGCTTTGACGTCACCGCCTGGAGCGATACGCAGGAAATAATGGGCATCCGCCACCGGGAGTGGGATCTGGAAGGCGTGCAGTTTCATCCGGAAAGCATCCTCAGCGAACAGGGGCATGAACTGCTGGCTAATTTCCTGTCGCGATGATTTTTTGTTGCCTTGTTGTGATTTTTTATGCATATTTTGTGCTTATATTTTCATAATTAATACAGCACAAAACGGATGGGCGTGACATGGCAACTGAACAAAACGCAATTACGCGCGCAACATTTGACGAAGTAATTCTGCCGATTTATGCACCTGCTGAATTCATTCCGGTAAAAGGGAAGGGCAGCCGCGTGTGGGATCAGCAGGGTAAAGAGTACGTTGATTTTGCGGGCGGTATTGCCGTTACGGCGCTCGGTCATTGCCATCCGGCGCTGGTTGAGGCGTTAAAAACCCAGGGGGAAACCCTGTGGCACACCAGCAACGTCTTTACCAACGAACCGGCCCTGCGCCTGGGCCGTAAAATGATTGAGGCCACCTTTGCCGAGCGCGTGCTCTTTATGAACTCCGGCACCGAAGCTAATGAAACGGCCTTCAAACTGGCGCGCTACTACGCCTCCACCCGTCACAGCCCCTATAAAACGAAAATCATCGCCTTCCACAATGCTTTCCATGGACGGTCGCTGTTTACCGTGTCGGTGGGCGGACAGCCGAAATATTCCGATGGCTTCGGGCCGAAACCGGCGGACATCATCCATGTGCCCTTTAACGATCTGCACGCGGTCAAAGCGGTGATGGACGATCACACCTGCGCGGTCGTCGTGGAGCCGATCCAGGGCGAGGGCGGCGTTACGGCGGCGACTCCGGAATTTCTGCAAGGGCTGCGCGAGCTGTGCGATGAACATCAGGCGCTGCTGGTATTTGATGAAGTGCAGTGCGGCATGGGCCGCAGCGGTGAACTCTTTGCCTATATGCACTACGGCGTGACGCCGGATATTCTCACCAGCGCCAAAGCGCTGGGCGGCGGCTTCCCGGTCAGCGCCATGCTGACCACCCAGGAGATCGCCAGCGCGTTTCATGTTGGCTCCCATGGATCCACCTACGGCGGCAACCCGCTGGCCTGCGCGGTAGCGGGCGCGGCCTTCGATATTATCAATACGCCGGAAGTGTTGCAGGGGGTGAACGAAAAACGCCAGCGCTTTGTTAAACATCTTCAACAGATCGATGAGCAGTATGACCTGTTCAGCGATATTCGCGGTATGGGTCTGCTGATTGGCGCAGAACTGAAGCCGCAATACCGTGGTCGCGCCCGTGATTTCCTGTATGCGGCCGCCAGCGAAGGGGTGATGGTGCTGAACGCCGGGCCGGACGTGATGCGTTTTGCGCCGTCGCTGGTGGTGGAAGAGAGCGACATCGACGAGGGCATGGCACGTTTTGCGCAGGCCGTCGCGAAAATCGTCCACGGTTAACCCTGTTGCCCGGCGGCGCTGTGCTTGCAGACTTAGGCTCGTAGGCCGGGTAAGCGAAAGCGCCACCCGGCAAATTTCTAATGCTTCCGCTTTCCTGTCCGCATCAGCCAGATGCCGTGATGCGGGCGCTGACGCCATGCCACCGACGAAATGGTGTGCATGGTGTTCAGATGCCCGATAACACGTTGCAGATGCTGTTCCAGCGTGCTCATCGGGCCCTGGGTTAAGGTCTCCGGCGCTTCCAGAATATTGGCATCCCCCGACCCTGCCGGCCCGTCATATTCCAGGCGCTGCTGGCAACGCTGAAGCGCAATTTCACAGGATTCCAGATAACGTTGCGCCAGATCCGGCGTCAGCATGGTGTGCTCGCGCGCCAGGGTGGTCATCGCGTTAATGTGCTCGACGATAAACTGGCTGTGCGTCACCCAGAGTTTCATATCTTCCAGGTAATGAGTGTTAAAGCCCGGCTCCTGCATTGCCTGATTGAGCGAGTTAAACAGCGTATTGTGTGCCTGATTGACGCGCATGCGCTGGTACGCCAGCGGCGTGGGCTGCGGATCGTCGCTGAGGATCAGGCGGATGGCCTCCTGGTCCGCCTCCAGCGCGTCGTGGGCGTTCTGCCGCAACAGCCCGCTCTGCCACTGCGGCCACAGCCAGACCATGCCGCCAAAGGCGATCAGACAGCCAATCAGCGTATCGATAAGCCTGGCGACGATAAACTGGTCGCCGCTCAGCGTCAGCAGCTGTAACGAATACACCGCGGTGATGGTGAAGCCCACCGTCGCCCAGCCATAATTCTTGCGGATGATCAGATAGCTAATCAGCGTCACCACCAGCATACCGAGCAGCGTATAGCCTTCCGGCACGTGAAAGTGCAGCGTGATACCGGCAATAATCAGCCCCGCCATAGTCCCCGCCGCCCGGTGCTGAATACGCACCCGCGTTGCGCCGTAGCCGTTTTGCGTCACCAGCAGTACCGTCATCAGGATCCAGTAGGGCTTGGGCAGATGCAGCGCGATCCCCATCAGGCTGGCGATGGCGAGCATCACGGCAATGCGCGCCGCATTGCGCAGCGCCGGGGATTTAAACGACAGATAGCTTTTGAGCGCCGGGATCAGCGGCTGGCGGCGCTGTTTATCCTCCATCAGATCGCGCACATACAGCGGGCGCTGGGTGCGCAGTACTCTGGCGATACGGCTGAAGTGCCAGGCGCAGAACTGGCCGACCGGGTTATCCGGATGCTGACGGGCGATTTTTTCCAGCGCGCCGACCTGCTTATCCATATTAAAGCGCACAGGAAAACGGTGATAGAGAATGTCGTCCGCCAGCACCCGCAGCCGGGCGGCGACCACCTGCGCGTTCCAGCGGATCACCGCTTCGGCGTGACTCTGCTCCACCAGTTTTTGCACTTCCTGGGGCTGATGCAGGCTGACGGAAATATGCTCCTGCAGGTCCAGCGCCACCTGAAACGCCCGCAGCAGGCGCTTGTAATCGTTATGCTGATTAGCGGCGAGCATGTGCATTTGCTGGTAACACTGGCTGATCAGATCCACGGCTTTCTGCTGACGCGCCAGCAGCGGCGGCAGGGCTTTTTCCGGATCCGCATGCTGGGTCAGCAGACTGTATTTAGCTTCGCAGTACTCCGCCAGCTGGCGGTAGAGCAGGCTTAAGGATTCGCGCAGCGGCTGTTCGCGCCACATCCAGAACCACAGCCAGTTAAACAGCCCGTACCACAGCGTGCCGGAGGCATAAATCAGCAGCGGCTCCCATACCGGCATATTTCCGGCAAGGCTTAAGGTAAAGATGGCGGCGATAAGCGACGCCGGCAGCAGGCGCGCGTGCAGGGCGCTGATCTCTGCCGTGACGCCAAGCAGCAGCGCCAGCCCGCCGAGGATCAGCGGCAGGGCGATGTTCTCCGCCAGCAATAGCTGCACCGCCAGGCTACAGCCCGCAAACAGCGAGCCGCCCACGATCAGGCGTTTGAAAAAGCGTTTATGGGGGGTATCGAGCCCGGCAATGTTGCAGCAGGCAGGAACGAGAGAGAACAGCAGCCCCTGTTGCAGGTGCCCGAAGGCGAGGCCGATGGCCACAGGGAGACACAACACCAGCGTTTGTCGCAGGGCGTAGTTAATTTCCGGGTGATAGATCAGCCTGCGCCACATGAGAATGCAAACAAAAACGGCGTCTCGCAGATGCAATACGCCGTTTGAGGGGCTTAGCGGGTTCCGTAAACCACGATGGTTTTACCGTGCGCAGAGATCAGGTTTTGATCTTCCAGCATCTTCAGAATGCGACCGACGGTTTCACGGGAGCAGCCAACGATCTGACCGATCTCCTGACGGGTAATTTTAATTTGCATACCGTCCGGGTGGGTCATGGCGTCCGGCTGTTTGGCCAGGTTCAGCAGCGTCTGCGCGATGCGGCCAGTCACGTCGAGGAAGGCGAGGTTACCCACTTTCTCGGACGTCACCTGCAGGCGGCGCGCCATCTGGGAAGACAGGCGCATCAGAATATCCGGGTTCACCTGGATAAGCTGACGGAATTTTTTGTACGAGATTTCTGCCACTTCACAAGCGGTTTTAGCACGTACCCAGGCACTGCGCTCCTGACCTTCTTCAAACAGGCCCAGTTCACCGATAAAATCTCCCTGGTTGAGGTAAGAGAGGATCATCTCTTTACCTTCTTCATCCTTGATGAGCACTGCCACTGAGCCTTTAACGATGTAATACAACGTTTCCGCTTTTTCACCCTGGTGAATCAGCGTGCTCTTCGACGGGTACTTATGAATATGGCAATGAGACAAGAACCATTCGAGAGTCGGGTCTGTTTGCGGTTTGCCAAGCACCATGCGCGGTTATCCTCTGTTATAAGCTGGCTCCAGAGCCAGGATGAACACTCTGCCTCTGGGGTTGCAATCATATGCTTCCCTGTTCCCGGGAAGTGGCCGTTCGAAAATCCAGCCTTTAATGTTTGATGTCGTCTGCATACATGTGCAACGTCAATGTATCACTGTAGCAGCCAGAATGTTTTAGCATAGCTTTTGCTGTGTGTCTCCTGGTGTCTCGCTTCAGCATGATGCAGGTCGCCTTCCGTTGCGAGAATTGTTATGTGCGCGTAATCTGAAGGGAAATTTACCGCGCCGGAGCGAATAAAATGCAAGCAAGAGTCAAATGGGTAGAAGGTTTAACGTTCCTGGGCGAGTCTGCTTCAGGCCACCAGATCCTGATGGACGGCAACTCAGGCGATAAAGCGCCAAGCCCGATGGAGATGGTGTTGATGGCCGCCGGGGGATGCAGCGCCATTGACGTGGTATCCATTCTGCAAAAAGGGCGTCACGATGTGACGGATTGCGAAGTCAAACTGACCTCCGAGCGCCGTGAAGAGGCGCCGCGTCTGTTCACGCACATCAATCTGCACTTTATCGTCACCGGCAAAGCGCTGAAAGAAGCGGCGGTAGCCCGCGCGGTGGATCTGTCGGCAGAGAAGTATTGTTCGGTGGCGCTGATGCTGGAAAAAGCCGCCACTATCACCCATTCGTTTGAGGTGATTGAGGGGTGATTTTTGGTGCACGTCAGGTGGCGCTGCGCTAACCCTGCCGGATGGCGCTACGCTTATCCGGCCTACAAAAGCTTAATCTGTAGGCCGGATAAGGCGTTCACGCCGCCATCCGGCACAAAAAATCACTCGATTTTCTTGCCTTCCATCAGCCGCTGCACCAGCGGCAGCATGATCAGCTCCATCGCCAGCCCCATTTTTCCGCCCGGCACCACTAATGTATTGATGTGGGAAATGAATGAGCCCTGCAACATCGCCAGCAGCCAGGGAAAATCGATGCCTTCCAGATTACGGAAATGGATCACCACAAAGCTTTCGTCCAGCGACGGGATCGCTTTCGCGGCGAAGGGGTTGGAAGTATCCACGGTCGGCACGCGCTGGAAGTTAATGTGCGTGCGGGAAAACTGCGGCGTAATAAAGTTGATGTAGTCTTCCATCGACCGCACCACCGAATCCATCACCGTTTCCCGTGAATGCCCGCGCTCGCTGGTATCGCGCACCAGCTTCTGGATCCACTCCAGGTTAATGATCGGCACCACGCCGACCAGCAGATCCACATGGCGCGACACGTCCTGCTGTGGCGTCACCACGCCGCCGTGCAGCCCTTCATAAAACAGCACGTCGGTAGGTTCAGGCAACGGTTGCCACGGTGTGAAGGTGCCCGGCACCTGATTCCACGGCACTGCCTCATCGTAGGTATGGAGATATTTACGTGACTGGCCGGTGCCGGTCAGCCCGTACTCGATAAACGTCTGCTCCAGCAGCCCGAAGTCATTTGCTTCCGGGCCGAAATAGCTGATATGCCGTCCGGCATCGCGCGCTTTACGGATCGCCATGTCCATTTCCGGGCGCGTGTAACGGTGAAAGCTGTCGCCTTCCACTTCTGCGGCGCGCAGATCCAGTTGCGCGAAAATCTTACGAAACGCGAGGCTGGTGGTGGTGGTTCCGGCTCCGCTGGAACCCGTTACGGCAATCACCGGATGTTTGGCAGACATAGCAACGCTCCCTAAAACTGGTTTTATTCGCGAAACTGCTTCTTCGGCATGATGTTCACCGTTTCATGCAGTTCAGACCACACCAGCACCGCTTCTCCGGTTTGCAGCTGGCGCTTAACGTCGGCGACCTTTTGTTCAAGTGAACGCTCATGTTCACCATAATCGGTGCCTTCACGCAAGACAAAGCTCTCGATCAGGCTGTCGAGCGTCTCTGTTGCCAGATCCTGCCAGGGGATAATCATTTACGCCTCCAGATATGTTGTCAGCCAGTCGGGAATGCGCTTTTCCAGCCACATTTCCGGGCGGCGCAGCGTCCCGCCCACAAAGCCCACGTGCCCGCCGTGTTCCGTCAACTGATACTCCACGTTGGGCGGTAAATAACCCGCCGCCGGAATAACATTATGATCCATAAACGGATCGTCTTTGGCATGAATGATAAGCGTCGGCTTGCGAATCTTCGGCAACACCGGCATGGCGCTGCACTGACGATAATAGTCGATGGCGTCGGTAAAGCCGTGGATACGGGCGGTGATCAGATCGTCAAAATCCCGGATGCGGCGCATACGACGCAGGCGGGTAAGATCAACCGGCAGTGAATCCGGATACGCCTTCAGCTTGCGCATCGCGTTGCCCTTTAACAGGTTCAGCAAATAGTGCTGATAAAAGCGCGAAAAGCCTTTATCCATATGATAGCTACAGGCTTCCAGCACCAGCGGAGCCGATACGATCACCGCAGCATTGAGCGGCAGATCGGGTTCATTTTTGCCCAGCAGACAGCCGAGCATATTACCGCCGAGGGAAAAACCCACCGCTGCCGTGGGCGCTGCGCCAAACTCACGCTGTAACCAGTGTAAAAACCAGGTGCCGTCTTCCGTTTCCCCGGAGTGGTAAATGCGCTTCAGACGATTGGGTTCGCCACTACAGCCGCGAAAGTGCATCACCACGCCGAGCCAGCCGCGCGCGCGGGCGGCGTTGATCAAACCGTGGGCGTACGGGCTGTGCAGGCTGCCTTCCAGACCGTGAAACACCACCAGCCTGGGCTTATGTTTGGCCACATGCGGATCTTCGCTCCAGGCGAGATCGACAAAATCGCCATCCGGCAGCTCAAGGCGCTGCCACTGGGGCGTGAACTGGAGCCGACGGCGAATGAGGCGCGGCAGCATGGTTTGCAGGTGGGGATTGGCTGCGCCGGCCAGTGGGCGAAATGCAAGGCTGTCAGCGGCAGTATCCGGGATCTCTAAGGGCGTTATTTGAGCCATAATCGTGCGATGTGTTCTTAAAAGTCTGCCGACTACTATACCTGTTAAACCCCGCTGCTGCGGATGAAATTGCGTTTCCGGCCCTGATGCGTTGCCTGCCATAGATACTTTTTGCGTTGCTTTTCCTGATCTCCATCACAGATTGTCACTTTGATTATTACTCTCAGGCTAATGATTAAGCACAGGGCTTAATTGATGACTTTCTCACCAGAGCGCACACTTAGTGCAGTGTTAAGCAAATCAAAATGATGTGCTGAATCAGGAGGTTAATAATGTTATCTGGGCAAACGCCTGCACGGGTATGGAACACACGACGTACCGAGAAACAGCGTCGTCTGGCTTCTGTCCCGGTAGAAGGCAAAGTGCTGCCGACCGACGACCTGGTCGCCATGCTGGAAAAACTTATCGCACCCGGCGACAAAGTGGTGCTGGAAGGCAATAACCAAAAACAGGCGGATTTTCTTTCCCGCTCCCTTGCGCAAGTCAGCCCGCAAAAAGTGCACGATCTGCACATGATCATGCCAAGCGTTGGCCGCAGCGAACACCTCGATATTTTTGAAAAGGGCATCGCCCGTAAGCTCGACTTCTCGTTCTCCGGTACGCAAAGCCTGCGCATTTCGCAGCTGCTGGAAGACGGTCAACTGGAAATCGGCGCGATCCACACTTACATCGAACTCTATTCCCGTCTTTATGTCGATCTGTCGCCGAACGTCGCGCTGATCGCCGGCTACAAAGCTGACCGCAAAGGTAACCTTTACACCGGGCCGAGCACTGAAGACACTCCTGCGCTGGTCGAAGCCGCAGCGTTCCGTGACGGCATCGTCATCGCCCAGGTTAACGAACTGGTGGATGACGAATGCGATTTACCGCGTGTCGACATCCCCGGCTCCTGGATCGACTACGTGGTGGTAGCGGACAAACCGTTCTTTATCGAACCGCTATTTACCCGCGATCCGCGCCTCATCAAACAGGAACACATCCTGATGGCGATGATGGCGATCAAAGGCATTTACGCCGAACACCAGGTGCAGTCGCTGAACCACGGTATCGGCTTTAATACCGCTGCCATCGAACTGCTGCTGCCCACCTACGGCGAACAGCTGGGGCTGAAAGGCAAAATCTGTAAACACTGGACGCTGAACCCGCACCCGACGCTGATCCCGGCGATCGAAAGCGGTTGGGTGGAGAGTGTGCACTGCTTCGGTGGTGAACTGGGGATGGAAGAGTATATCCGCGCCCGTCCGGACATTTTCTTTACCGGCGCCGACGGCTCCATGCGCTCCAACCGCGCGTTCTGCCAGCTGGCAGGGCAGTACGCGGTGGATATGTTTATCGGTTCGACCTTACAGGTTGATGGTTTCGCCAACTCCTCGACCGTAACCCGCGGTCGTCTGTCCGGCTTCGGCGGCGCGCCAAACATGGGGCACGATCCGCACGGTCGGCGTCATGCCACCCCGGCGTGGCTCAACATGATCACTGAACCCGACCCAATGCAGCGCGGTAAAAAACTGGTGGTGCAGATGGTGGAAACCTTCCAGGCAGGGTCAAAACCGACCTTCGTGGAAAAACTCGATGCCATCGACGTGGCGAAAGCTTCCGGCATGCCACTCGCCCCGGTCATGATTTATGGCGATGACGTGACGCACGTACTGACGGAAGAAGGTATCGCTTACCTCTACCGTGCCGAAAGCATGGAAGAGCGTCGCGCGATGGTCGCCGCCGTTGCCGGGATCACCGATATCGGTCTTGGCGTGGACGCGAAACGCGTCGCCGACCTGCGCCGCAGCGGCAAAGTGGTTTATCCGGAAGATATTGGCATTCGCCGCACCGACGCCACCCGTTCGTTGCTGGCCGCCGGTAGCGTGGCGGATCTGGTGGAATGGTCTGACGGTCTTTATAACCCGCCTGCAAAATTCCGGAGCTGGTAATGAAACATCTGCCACAGATTGAAGCTTGCGGAGGTGCCGAATGGCTGGCGCGAACCGCCACCCAGTGTCTGATTGACGAAGCACGGTTAAGCCCGAAGCCCGGTCTGGTGGACAGTCGGGGGAATGGGGCGCACCACGACCTGACGCTGGCGCTGATGGAGCGTTCCGCGCGTAGCCTGACCCCTACGTTTCATGCCCTGGCGCAACAAAGCTGGCAACGTCCGGCAGACATTGCGCTACGACAAACTATCGGGCGACTGGGTCGCGAAGGCGAACAGCAGATGATGGCTGCCACCGGCGGCGTGAATACGCACCGTGGCGCGATCTGGGCGCTGGGCCTGCTGGTCAGCGCGGCAGCGATGCTGGGCGGCGCGGGCACTGCGGAGGACATTGCAAATGTCGCCGCACAGCTGGCGCAACTGCCGGACGCCGCCGCCCCGAAAGTCTTCAGCAAGGGCCTGCGCGCCACCCATCGTTATCGGGTACCCGGCGCACGTGAAGAAGCGCAGCAGGGTTTTCCGCACATCGTCCAACTGGCATTGCCGCAGTTGCAAGCCAGCCGTAAACGCGGCGGCACTGAAACCCAGGCGCGGCTTGATGCGCTGATGGCGATCATGACCTCGCTCAGCGATACCTGCGTGCTGAACCGCGCCGGGATGACCGGGCTGGAAACCATGCGTGACGGCGCAAAAGCCGTGCTGTCAGCCGGCGGAACGGCGCAGCCTGCGGGCCAGCGCGCGCTGGCGCGACTTGACGCGCAGATGCTGGCGCTTAACGCCTCGCCGGGCGGTGCGGCTGATTTACTCGCCGCCACGCTGCTGCTCGACCGTATCGCGACCTTGCCTTATTTATCTGATTAAGAGGATGTTATGGAACACATTACGATCTCTTTGCCTGCCAGCCGCACCTTGAGCGGTAAAGCGCTGGCAGGCGTCGTTGGCTCCGGGGATATGGAGGTGCTTTTCACCGCCGACCAGGAGCAGACGCTCACCGTTGATATCACCACTTCCGTGGACAACAGCCGCGGACGCTGGGAAGCGCTGTTTAACCGTCTCACCCTGGCGGGCAGCCTGCCGTCCGGCAAGCTGGTGATCCACGATTTTGGTGCGACGCCTGGCGTGGCGCGCATTCGTATCGAACAGGTTTTTGAGGGGGTGAGCCATGCGTGATGACCGCAGTTTTATCGAATTAAAAGCGCGTGAACGCGCCCGCACGCTGCTGGACGACGGCAGCTACCGTGAATTGCTGGATCCCTTTGAAGGCATTATTTCCCCGTGGCTTGGGCCGCAGGGCATCGTGCCGCAGGCCGATGACGGCATGGTGGTGGCGAAAGGCACCATTAATGGCCAGCCTGCGGTGGTGATCGCCATCGAAGGCACCTTCCAGGGCGGCAGCATGGGGGAAGTGTCCGGCGCGAAAATGGCAGCGGCGCTGGAGCTGGCGGCGGAAGATAACCGCAACGGCATCCCGACCCAGGCGGTACTGTGCCTCGAAACCGGCGGCGTGCGTTTACAGGAAGCCAATCTGGGGCTGGCGGCGATTGCCGATATTCATGCCGCCATTGTCGATCTGCGCCGTTATACGCCGGTTATCGGCATTGTGGCCGGTACCGTGGGCTGCTTTGGCGGGATGTCCATTGCTGCCGCGCTGTGCAGCTATTTAATCGTCACCCGCGAGGCGCGCCTCGGTCTTAACGGTCCGCAGGTCATTGAGCAGGAAGCGGGGATTGAAGAGTATGACTCCCGCGACCGTCCGTTTATCTGGAGCATGACCGGCGGGGAAGTCCGCTATCAGAGCGGGCTGGTGGATGCGCTGGTTGGCGACGGGGTGAATGCGGTGAAAGGCGCGATGAACGACTTTATCGCCAAAGGCGTACCGGAAAAACACCGCACCGATAACTACCAGTGGTATCTGGATCGTCTCACCCAGTTCGACACCCGCAAACAGGCGGATGCCGAACAGATCAAAGCGCTCTTTGCCGGGGAGGAAAAAGCATGAATACGACAGTAAGCCGTGGCGCATTATGGCTTGAAAAACTGGCGCCCAACGCACCACGTTTGAGCGGGTTATGCCCGTCGGTCCAGGTGGCTGACGGTGAAATTAACGGTGAAGCGGCACGCTTTATCGCCGTGGTCCCGGATACGCATAACCACTATCCCCGCGCGGCAAACGGTGAAGTCGGTCTGCTGGAAGGCTGGACGCTGGCGAAAGTGGTTAGCGAAACCATCGCCGCCGACGCCGGTAAAAGCGTTAAACGCCCGATCGTGGCGGTGATTGACGTACCGAGTCAGGCCTATGGCCGCCGGGAAGAAGGTTTTGGCATTCATCAGGCGCTGGCCGGTGCGGCAGGGGCTTATGCCAATGCCCGTCTGGCAGGTCACCCGGTGATTGGCCTTATCGTTGGTAAAGCCATGTCCGGTGCGTTTCTGGCGCACGGCTACCAGGCGAACCGTCTGATTGCCTTCAACGACAACGGCGTGCTGATCCACGCGATGGGTAAAGAGTCTGCCGCGCGTATCACGCTGCGTACCGTTGACGCGCTGGAAAAACTGGCGGCGACCATTCCGCCAATGGCGTATGACATCAGTAATTACGCCACGCTGGGGCTGCTGGATCATCTGCTGAACATCAGCAATCCGGAAGCGCCTTCCGATGCCGATCTGGCGGAGGTGAATACCACCCTGCAACAGGCCATTCACGACGCACGTCAGGACACCACGCTTAAAAACCGTCTTGGTGCCGACAACCGTCGCAGCTCGTCACTCGTGCGGGAGCGCATGCGCGCAAGCTGGTAAGAAGTAAAAAAGACCTGCCGGAATGACCGCCCCGTGGGCACATACGCTGTGCCCATGAGGAAGCGTGCATCTGAAAAATAACAAACATCGCGTCAGTGCTATTTCCTTGTTTATCTATAGGTGATTTATGACTTACGTAATTGTTCATGCTCTCGCACCGATTTTTGTGATTATGCTACTGGGATTCTGGGCCGGTAAGGCCGGAATGGTGGATAACAAAAATGTTTCCCTGCTTAATATTTTCGTGATGGATTTTGCCCTGCCCGCCGCGCTGTTCAGCGCCACGGTGCAGACGCCGTGGGACGGTATTGTCGCCCAGTCGCCGCTGATCGTGGTGCTGACGCTGGCGATGTGGATCACCTACGCCATCATCTATTTCCTCGCCACCAGCGTCTTTAAAAAATCGCCGCAGGATGCTGCTGTGCTGACCCTGACCGTTGCCCTGCCGAACTATGCGGCGCTGGGCCTGCCGATCCTGGGCAGCGTGCTGGGTGAAACCTCGTCTACCTCACTCTCCGTGGCGGTATCCATTGCCTGCGGTTCCGTGCTGATGACGCCGTTCTGCCTGCTGATCCTTGAACGTGAAAAAGCGCGTGCGGAAGGCGGTAACAGCGGTTCAACCCTGGCGATGCTGCCGGTGCTGATGTGGCGGTCGATTAAAAAACCTATCGTCATGGGCCCGCTGTTAGGGGTGATTTTATCCGCCATCGGTATTCATATGCCGGATCTGGTGCTGGCGGCCATTAAACCGCTGGGCCTGTCCGCCACTGCGGCGGCGCTGTTCCTGACCGGCGTGATCCTCTCGGCGCGTAAACTGCAAATCAACACCATGGTTATTACCTCGACCATCGCTAAACTGCTGATCCAGCCAGCCATTGCCTGGGGGATCGTGCTGGCGTTAGGCCTGTCCGGCCCGGTTGCCATTACCGCTATCCTGATGATCGCGCTTTCGGCCGGTTTCTTCGGCGTGGTCTTCGGTAACCGCTTTGGCGTACAGTCGCCGGATGCCGAAGCCGTGCTGTTGTTAAGCTCTGTGCTGTGTATTCTGTCTCTGCCGCTGTTTATCTCGCTGACATCAGGAATGTAAAACATGACTTCATCATCATTGCGACCGCACGATCTTCTCTGGCTGGCTGACCGCAGCGCCCTGCAGGGGGTGACGGAATCCTGGGTGGATACGGTCTGGCATGCGGGGTTGCCGGTAGTGGTGCGGCGTGATGTTGATGAGCAGGGGCGCATCCCGGTGGGGGTGCGCGGTCTGCGCCGCGACCAGCGTGCGCCAGGCTGGGTGGATGCGCAGCAGGTTGTGCGCGTTGTCACCCCCGAACAGCTGACCGACGCCCGGGCGCTGGTCAGCTCGCCCTTTATCTCCGCGCCACCCGTTCAGGTGGCGTTTCAGCTGGCGCAGCATGGGTGGCCGTGGGTCTGGGGGATCACCGGCAGCGTCGGCTATGCGCTGGCGACCGGCATCCCGGTGATCCATGCCGCAAGCGATCTGGATCTGCTGATCCGCGCCCCGCAGCCGCTGTCGCACGATGCGCTGATACAGTGGCAGCAACGGCTGGACACCGCCCTGTGCCGCGCCGATACGCAGGTGGAGACGCCATCCGGCGGATTCGCGCTCAATGAGTGGCTGCGTGACGGTCAGGCACTGCTCAAAACCCGTCAGGGACCGCGTCTGGTTAGCGATCTCTGGCGCAGGGAGGACTAATGAAAATTCTGTTTACCTTTCCCGGCCAGGGAACGCAGCATCCCGGCATGTTGCAACAGCTGCCCGGTACGGCGCTTGCAGAAGCGCGTGAAGTGCTGGGCGCGGAAGTCGATACCCTGGATATGCCTGAAGCGCTGGAGCATACCCGCGCGGTGCAGCTGTCGCTGTTGATCGCCGGTGTCGCCTGGGCGCGGGAACTGCAACGGCAGGGCGTGGAGCCAGATATCGTCAGCGGCCTGTCGATCGGCGCGTACCCGGCGGCGGTGGTGGCCGGTGCGCTGGCTTTTGACGATGCGCTGCGGCTGGTGGCCCTGCGCGGCGATTTGATGGAGCAGGCGTACCCGCACGGTTACGGACTGACAGCCATCATGGGTCTGACGCTGCCGCAGGTCGAAGCAATAAGCGAAGGCAGCCAGACCTGGATCGCCAACCTGAATGCGGAAACGCAGATTGTGATCGCCGGTCGTGATGAAGAGATGGCGCAGGTGGCGGAAAAAGCGCTGGCGAAAGGGGCCAGCAAGGCGAAGCGTCTGGCTGTCAGCGTGCCGTCGCACTGTGAACTGCTGACCCGTCCGGCGGAAAAACTGGCACAGGCCTTTGCCGGGGTGAGTTTGTCCCGTCCGGCGTGCGCTTACCTGAGCGGCAGTACCGGACGCGTGCTGTGGCAGCCGGAGAAAATCGCCGACGATCTGGCGATGAACATGGCGCGTACCGTACGCTGGCAGGAGGCGGTGATTTCCGCCAATGAGCGTGAAGCGCGGCTGGCCATCGAGATGCCACCGGGCGGTATTCTCACCTGTTTAACGCGGCAGGCGGCCTGGGAAGGGGAGTCCATTTCGCTGGAGCGCAGCGGCGTTGATGTGGCGCTGCACCTGGCGAAACGTCTGCGGGAGCAGCGATAACGCATTGCCCGGCGGCGCAGGCTTGCCGGGCCTACAACGACATAGCTTGCAGATCGCGTAGGCCGGGTCAGGCGCAGCCGCCACCCGGCAAAAGGGTCCGTCATAAAATTATGCAGGTCAGATAAGCGAAGCGCCACCCGACAGGTTCAACTCAGCCACCCGGTTCCTGCAAACTGCGGGCGTACATGCGGCCTTCGGCGGCGAGCGCCAGCAGATTCGGATCGTGCTCGCGGTTGCGAGGAAAGACGATGGCGATCAACTGCTGCATCTGGTACGGCTCGGCGAGCTTTAACAGCTGCACCGAGTTTTCATACACTTTCTTCATGCGGCCCGGCATCAGGGTAAAACCAACGCCTGCCTGCACCAGACTCAGCATCGAGAAAATGTCGTTTACGCGCGTAACGATCTCCGGCTCAAAACCGGCAATGTGAAAGGCTTCCTGAAAGCCTGCGTAGGTGGCGAAACCTTCCGCCAGCGAGACAAATTTTTGCTGGCGGTAATCGCGTAAATCGGCAGGTGCTGACATGTTGAGCGTGGCCGACGCGGGCGCGGCGAGGAAAATATCATCGTGAAACAGCGGCAACACTTCGAGGCTGTTGCGATCGATTTGCGCCTCTGACAGCGAAATGATAATCGCGTCCAGCTCCCCGGCGTCCAGCATGTGCAGCAGGGTTTCGTTAGAACCCATGGTCAGCGCCATCTCCAGCTCCGGCCGGCGCAGCTTCATGCCCATGATCAGACGCGGCACGGTTTCCAGCGTCAGCGAGTAGAGCGTGCCGACACGCAGCCGCCCCTGGCCGACGCCTGCTTCTTTGCGCGCCTCTTCCAGACCACGCGTCATCAGTTGCGTGACTTCCTGACAATACTCCAGCAGCGTCCAGGCCGCGGGCAGCGGCATCAGGGTGCGACCTTTATGCACGAACAGTGGGCAGCGCACGTTTTCTTCCAGCGTATGCAGCGCGCGATGTACGCTCACGCCGCTTAACGCCAGCGCTTCTGCGGTGCGGGCAATGTTCCCCTTTTCCATAAAGGTCATGAAAATGGCGAGCTTGCGAAACGTGATCTCACTGAGGATGTCGTGGCTCATGGTCAGTCGCTTTGCAGCATAGCCTCCAGCTGTTCCTGGGCGTCCAGCCATGCCATTTCACACTCTTCAAGCCCGGCTTTCGCGCTGGCCTGCGCCTGTAAACAGGCGGTGAGTTCGGCTTTGCGGCTCTGGTCGTACAGCCCGCTGTCGCTCAGTTTTTCTTCCGCCGCGGCCTGCTGTGCCTGGAACTTCTCCATCTCTTTTTCCAGACGGGCGATCTCTTTGCGCAGCGGCTGCGTCTGGGTGCGCAGTTCCGCTTCGCGGCGCTTCTGATCTTTACGCGACTGGGCGCTGTTGGCGTTCTCTTTCGCGCCTTCGGCAGGCTGGTTTTCCAGTTTCTGGATGTCGCTCAGCCACTGCTGATAGTCTTCCAGATCGCCGTCGAAGGCCTCGACTTTACCGCCGTGCACCAGATAAAACTCATCGGTGGTGGAGCGTAACAGGTGACGATCGTGCGACACCACCACCAGCGCGCCTTCGAATTCGATCAGCGCTTCGGTGAGCGCCTGGCGCATATCCAGATCCAGGTGGTTGGTCGGTTCATCGAGCAGCAGCAGGTTAGGGCGCTGCCAGACGATGAGCGCCAGCACCAGACGGGCTTTTTCGCCGCCGGAGAAGCGGCCGGTCACTTCACTGACTTTATCGCCCTGGAAACCGAAGCCGCCGAGGTAATCGCGCAGCTTCTGCTCCAGCTCCTGCGGCGCAATGCGCGCCAGGTGCTGGATTGGGGATTCATCCGCGCGTAAAAATTCCAGCTGATGCTGGGCGAAGTAACCCAGCTTGATACCTTTCGCCAGACCAATCTCACCGCTTACCGGGTTTAGCTCGCCCGCCAGTAATTTGATCAGCGTCGATTTACCCGCGCCGTTACGCCCCAGCAGACCGATGCGCGAACCGGGAACCAGGTTGAGCTTGATGGAATCAAGAATGGTGCGATCGCCATAACCGGCGCTGACCTTTTCCATTTTCAGCAACGGATTCGGCAGGCTTTCAGGGGCGCGGAAGCTGAAGTGGAACGGGTTATCCACGTGCGCCGGGGCGATAAGCTCCATGCGCTCCAGCATTTTCACGCGGCTTTGCGCCTGTTTGGCTTTGCTGGCTTTGGCTTTGAAACGATCGATAAAGCTTTGCAGATGCGCCACCCGCGCCTGCTGGCTTTCGTAAGTGGCCTGTTGCTGGGCAAGGCGCGTCGCGCGCTGGCGCTCGAAGGCGCTGTAGTTGCCGGTGTATTCGAACATGTTTTGCTGTTCGATATGGATAATTTTGTCCACCACCGGATCGAGGAAATCACGGTCGTGAGAAATCAAAATCAGCGTGCCCTGATAGCTTTTCAGCCATTTCTCCAGCCAGATCACCGCGTCGAGATCAAGGTGGTTGGTGGGTTCATCGAGCAGCAGTAAATCGGAACGGCAAATCAGCGCCTGCGCCAGGTTTAGACGCATACGCCAGCCGCCGGAGAAGTCGCTCACCGGGCGCTCAAGCTGTTCATTTGAAAAACCGAGGCCGTGCAGCAGGCTGGACGCGCGGGAGCGGATGGTCCAGGCGTCGATGGCGTCGAGCTTGCCGTGCACCGTGGCAATCGCGTGCCCATCGTTACGTTCGTTAGCGGCGTTGAGCTCAGCTTCAAACTGCCGGTACTGGCGGTCGCCGTCAATCACGTAATCCAGCGCGGGTTCGCTCAGCGCCGGGGTTTCCTGATTAACCCACGCCAGCTGCCAGTTTGCCGGATAGGTGAAGCTGCCGCCGTCGGCGCTGAGTTCATTTTTTAACAGCGCCAGCAGCGTGGATTTCCCGCAGCCGTTTTTTCCCACCAGTCCGACCTTCTGGCCGGGATTGATGGTGGCAGTGGCATTGTCCAGCAGGACGCGTACGCCGCGACGAATTTGTAACGAGGAGAAAACAATCATAGAGCGCCGTTATGTTCCGACTATATTAATTTGTCATTATGATATTTTAGGGTAGTGGGCAATGTGCCGCACCGGGGCGCCATGGTAGCCCAAAACGAAGCCTGGACACAAAATCATTAGAATGACGTGCACGACGCCCGGGAGGGGAATGATGCCACCAACAGCGAAAGTATTGCTGTTATATGCCCATCCGGAATCCGGAGATTCGGTCGCCAACCGGCTCTTACTTAAACCGGCAACGCAACTCAGTAATGTCACCGTGCATGATCTCTATGCGCATTACCCTGATTTCTTTATTGATATTCCCCATGAGCAGGCGCTGCTGCGCGAGCATGATGTGATCGTGTTTCAGCATCCCCTCTATACCTATAGCTGTCCGGCGCTGCTGAAAGAGTGGCTGGATCGCGTACTGAGCCGCGGCTTTGCCAGCGGGCCGGGGGGAAATCAACTGGCGGGAAAGTACTGGCGTAGCGTCATTACGACCGGTGAGCCGGAGAGTGCTTACCGCTATGACGCCCTTAACCGCTATCCGATGAGCGATATTCTGCGCCCCTTCGAACTGACGGCGGCCATGTGCAAAATGCACTGGCTTACGCCGATGATTATCTATCATGCGCGTCGGCAACCGCCGGAGGAGCTGGCGAGCCATGCCAGAGCTTACGGTGACTGGCTGGCGGCGCCTGTCGCCACAGGAGGCCTGTGATGGAAGGTTCCGATCTGTTACTGGCAGGCGTGCTGTTCCTGTTTGCCGCCGTGGCGGCGGTACCGCTGGCGGCGAGACTGGGCATCGGCGCGGTGCTGGGTTATCTGCTGGCGGGGATTGCCATCGGGCCGTGGGGCCTCGGGTTTATCAGCGATGTGGATGAAATTCTGCATTTCTCCGAGCTTGGCGTGGTGTTCCTGATGTTTATCATCGGCCTGGAGCTGAACCCGTCCAAACTGTGGCAACTGCGGCAATCGATTTTCGGTATCGGGGCGGCGCAGGTGTTGCTGAGCGCGGCGATCCTCGCCGGGCTGCTGATGTTGACGGAGTTTTCGTGGCAGGCGGCGGTGATCGGCGGCCTGGGGCTGGCGATGTCCTCAACGGCCATGGCGTTGCAGTTGATGCGCGATAAAGGCATGAACCGCAACGAAGGCGGCCAGCTCGGATTCTCGGTGTTGCTGTTCCAGGATCTGGCTGTGATCCCGGCGCTGGCGCTGGCGCCGCTGCTGGCGGGTAACGCCGATGAACATCTGGACTGGATGAAAATCGGCATGAAAGTGCTGGCCTTCGGCGGGATGCTGGTGGGCGGTCGTTATCTGCTGCGTCCGGTGTTTCGTTATATTGCCGGTTCCGGCGTGCGGGAGGTGTTTACCGCCGCCACGCTGTTGCTGGTGCTGGGTTCGGCGCTATTTATGGACGCTCTCGGGCTGTCGATGGCGCTGGGCACTTTTATCGCCGGGGTGCTGCTGGCGGAAAGCGAGTACCGTCATGAGCTGGAAATGGCTATCGATCCCTTTAAGGGGCTGCTGCTGGGGCTGTTTTTTATCTCCGTCGGCATGTCGCTCAATTTAGGCATTCTTTATACCCATCTGCTGTGGGTGCTGGTCAGCGTCATTGTGCTGGTGGTGGTGAAAGGGCTGGTGCTGTACGGCCTGGCGCGCCTGTACGGACTGCGGCGTTCCGAGCGGATGCAGTTTGCCGGGGTGCTCAGCCAGGGCGGGGAGTTTGCTTTTGTGCTCTTTTCGGCGGCGTCATCCCAAAGATTGTTCCACAATGATCAGATGGCCCTGCTACTGGTGACGGTGACGCTGTCGATGATGACCACGCCGCTGGTGATGAAAATCGTCGATAAACAGCTGTCACGGCACTTTAACGGCCCGGAAGATGAGGACGAAGCGCCGTGGGTAGAGGATGATAAGCCGCAGGTGATTGTTGTCGGCTTTGGGCGTTTCGGTCAGGTGATCGGGCGTCTGCTGATGGCGAACAAAATGCGCATCACGGTGCTGGAGCGGGATATCAGCGCAGTCAACCTGATGCGAAAATACGGCTACAAAGTCTATTACGGCGATGCCACTCAGGTGGAGCTGCTGCGCTCGGCGGGCGCGGAGGCGGCGAAGTCTATCGTCATCACCTGTAATGAGCCGGAAGACACCATGAAGCTGGTGGAAATCTGCCAGCAGCACTTCCCGCATCTGGCGATCCTCGCCCGTGCGCGTGGCCGTGTGGAAGCGCATGAACTGTTACAGGCGGGCGTGACGCAGTTCTCCCGCGAAACCTTCTCCAGTGCGCTGGAGCTGGGACGCAAGGCGCTGATTACGCTGGGCGTGCATCCCCATCAGGCCCAGCGCGCGCAGCTGCACTTCCGCCGTCTGGATATGCGCATGTTGCGCGAACTGATGCCGGTGCATACTGATACGGCCCAAATCTCCCGCGTCCGGGAAGCGCGCCGCGAGCTGGAAGAGATTTTCCAGCGCGAGATGCAGCAGGAGCGGCGGCAGTTTGACGGCTGGGATGAATTCGAGTGAGGCAAAATTATGACAATACGTAAACGCTTTATCGCCGGTGCGAAATGCCCGGCCTGCCAGGCGCAGGATACGCTGGCCATGTGGCGGGAAAATAATGTTGATGTCGTTGAGTGTGTTAAGTGCGGTCATCAGATGCGCGAAGCGGATAAAGAAGCCCGCGAGCATGTTCGCAAAGAAGAGCAAGTGATCGGCATTTTTCATCCGGACTAGCGATATACCCCAGCTTTTTTTATGCTTAAGGGTACACAGGGGCAGAATTCCGTTACAATCTGCGCCAGCAATTTTCCCACGCTCAGGAGATATCATGAAAGTAGCAAAAGACCTGGTGGTCAGCCTGGCCTATCAGGTACGTACAGAAGACGGTGTATTGGTTGATGAGTCTCCGGTGAGTGCGCCGCTGGACTACCTGCACGGTCACGGTTCCCTGATCTCTGGTCTGGAAACCGCGCTGGAAGGTCACGAACCTGGCGACAAATTTGATGTAGCTGTTACCGCAAACGAAGCTTACGGTCAGTACGACGACAATCTGGTACAGCGCGTACCGAAAGATGTCTTCATGGGCGTTGACGAGCTGCAGGTTGGCATGCGTTTCCTGGCTGAAACTGACCAGGGTCCGGTACCGGTTGAAATCACTGAAGTGGAAGACGATCACGTTGTGGTTGACGGTAACCATATGCTGGCCGGTCAGAACCTGAAGTTCAACGTTGAAGTGGTTGCCATTCGTGAAGCAACGGCAGAAGAACTGGCTCACGGCCACGTTCACGGTGCCCACGATCATCATCACGACCATGAACACGGTGACGGTTGCTGCGGCGGCCATGGCCACGATCACGGTCATGACCACGACCACGGTAAAGGTGGTTGCGGCGGTCACGGCGGCTGCGGTTGCCACTAATGCGTTAGCGCTCCGGCGCTGTACGATCAAAAAAGCGGGATCTTCCCGCTTTTTTTACGCCTTAATAGTGGGGCGGCGGCGTCTCTTCTGACTGGGACGCGATGTGCGATGGCTGGCTGGCTTTGAGTTTGTCTGCCATCAAACGCAGATGCTCGCGCATTTTCGCCATCTCCAGTTCATGGGCGGTGACCGTGAGGTTGAGTTCTTCAATGGTTATTTCCTGAAAAGCCAGACGACTTTCCAGTTCTGCCAGTCGCGCTTCCAGCGTCATTTCCTGCATCATTCACCTCTTTTGTCGTCGTTGTTATCGGGCCAGGCGGCGGGCGGATTCTACTGAAGTTTACGCCCTCGCGCAGCAACCGGACGTCCTGAAGAAACTAATTTAAACAAAAATAGTCTCAAAAGAAGCGATTATCGGGGAAGTCCATATGTTGATTTTCTCCGCAACGTTTTATAGTACGCTTCTTAATAAGTTAACAAGGGGGATCCCCCCGGCCCTGGAGAAATGGATGAAATCACTGTTAAAAGTAACGCTGCTGGCAACGACGATGGCTGTCGCATTGAATGCTCCGCTGACCTTCGCTGCGGATACCGCTGCGAAAGCCGCACCTGCGGCAGACAGCAAGTCTGCATTCAAAAATGATGACCAGAAATCGGCTTATGCGCTTGGCGCATCGCTGGGTCGTTACATGGAAAACTCCCTGAAAGAACAGGAAAAACTGGGTATCAAGCTGGATAAAGATCAGCTGATCGCGGGTGTTCAGGACGCCTTTGCTGATAAGAGCAAATTGTCCGATCAGGAAATTGAACAGACCTTACAGGCTTTCGAAACGCGTGTGAAATCTTCTGCTCAGGCGAAGATGGACAAAGACGCAGCAGATAACGAAAACAAAGGTAAAGCTTACCGCGACACCTTTGCTAAAGAGAAAGGCGTGAAAACCTCCTCTACCGGCCTGCTTTACAAAGTAGAGAAAGAAGGCACCGGCGATGCGCCGAAAGACAGCGACACCGTAGTCGTGAACTACAAAGGTACGCTGATCGACGGTAAAGAGTTCGACAACTCCTACACCCGTGGCGAGCCGCTGTCATTCCGTCTGGACGGCGTGATCCCAGGCTGGACTGAAGGCCTGAAAAACATCAAGAAAGGCGGCAAAATCAAGCTGGTTATCCCACCGGCGCTGGCTTACGGTAAAAACGGCGTTCCGGGTATCCCGGCTAACTCCACCTTGGTCTTTGATGTTGAGCTGTTAGACATCAAACCAGCACCGAAAGCGGAAGCGCAGGCGGAAGCCGCACCGGCTGAAAAAGCAGCTGACGCGGATAAGAAGTAAGCACGCTGAAAGCCGCCGCCTGAATGGGCGGCGGTTTTTTATTGCAGGGCCGATATATACTCTACCTGACGCGTCTGTGTCCTACAGCGCCGCGGAGTTAATTAACGCTGGCAAGCATTGCCCGCGCTGTATTAACTTAGTTGTCCGTGTAAATGATGAGCCTGCCCTGAAAAGTTAACGACAGGCTCCTGAAAAGGAGTGTTTTTTTTCATGTCCAGGTCGCTATTAACCAACGAAACCAGTGAGCTTGATTTGCTGGATCAACGTCCCTTCGATCAGACTGACTTCGATATCCTCAAATCCTACGAAGCGGTAGTGGACGGGTTAGCGATGCTCATTGGCTCCCACTGTGAAATTGTATTGCACTCGTTGCAGGATCTTAAATGCTCCGCCATTCGCATTGCTAACGGTGAACACACCGGCCGCAAAATCGGATCGCCGATCACCGATCTTGCCCTGCGTATGCTGCATGACATGACCGGTGCGGATAGCAGCGTCTCCAAATGCTATTTTACGCGCGCCAAAAGCGGCGTACTGATGAAGTCTGAAACTATCGCCATCCGCAACCGTAACCAGCGGGTTATCGGTTTGCTGTGTATCAACATGAATCTCGATGTGCCGTTCTCACAGATTATGAGCACCTTTGTGCCGCCGGAAACGCCGGACGTCAGTTCGTCCGTTAACTTCGCCTCCTCGGTGGAAGATCTGGTCACGCAAACGCTGGAGTTCACCATCGAAGAAGTTAACGCCGATCGCAACGTCTCTAATAACGCAAAAAATCGTCAGATCGTTTTGAATCTTTACGAAAAAGGCATTTTCGATATCAAGGACGCCATTAATCAGGTGGCAGACCGTCTGAACATCTCCAAGCACACGGTTTATCTCTATATTCGCCAGTTCAAAAGCGGCGATTTCCTGGGGCAAGAGAAGTAATGCGTTTCGCCATTCTCGTCACAGGCCCTGCCTATGGCACGCAGCAGGCCAGCAGCGCGTGGCAGTTTGCCCGGGCGGTGCTGGCTGCCGGTCATGAACTGGTCAGCGTGTTTTTCTATCGTGAAGGCGTTTATAACGCCAATCAGCTTACTGCCCCGGCCAGCGATGAATTCGATCTGGTGCGTGCCTGGCAACAGTTGCAGACGGAGCATCAGGTGGCGCTGCATATCTGCGTGGCGGCCGCGCTGCGTCGTGGCGTGACGGACGAAACCGAAGCCCGCCGTCTGGGACTGTCCGGCGCGAATTTACAGCCGGGCTTTGTGCTGAGCGGCCTGGGCTCGCTGGCAGAAGCCGCGCTGACCTGCGATCGAATGGTGCAATTCTGATGAAATCTGTCGCTTTTGTGTTTAAGACTGCGCCGCACGGCTCAGCGGCAGGACGGGAAGGGCTGGATGCGCTGCTGGCGATGTCGGCGCTGACTGAAGAGATCGGCGTCTTTTTTATCGGCGATGGCGTATTCCAGTTGCTGAAAGAACAGCAGCCCGCTGCGATCCTGGCGCGTGACTACATCGCCACCTTCAAGGTGCTGCCATTATATGACATCGAACAGTGCTGGCTGTGCGCGGCCTCGCTACGGGAGCGGGGCTTATCCGCCTCCACGCCGCTGATCCTGGACGCACAGGCGCTTGAACCGGATACGCTGCGTGCCCGGCTCAATGATTTTGATGTGGTTATGACGTTCTGAGGCCCTTATGCTGCATACCTTGCACCACTCTCCCTGGCAGTGTGATATGACCATGCTACTGCGTACCATGCAGGCCGGGGACGATCTCTTACTTTTGTCCGACGGGGTAGTTGCTGGCATTGAAGGCGGGCATTACCTTGATTTACTGCTGGCCGCCCCCATATCGGTTCATGCGCTCAACGAAGACGTCGTCGCGCGCGGCCTTTCTGGTCAAATTTCGAACAATATTGCCAGGGTTAGCTATACTGAATTCGTCAGCCTGACGGTAAAACATGCCGTTCAGATGTCCTGGTAGTGTGGATCGCTGTATATTTCTTGACACCTTTTCAGCACAGCTCTAAAATTCTGCGTCCTCATATTGTATGAGGTCGATTTATTACGTGTTTACGAAGCAAAAGCTAAAACCAGGAGCTATTTAATGGCAACAGTTAACCAGCTGGTACGCAAACCACGCGCTCGCAAAGTTGCAAAAAGCAACGTGCCTGCGCTGGAAGCATGCCCGCAAAAACGTGGTGTATGTACTCGTGTGTACACTACTACCCCGAAAAAACCGAACTCCGCACTGCGTAAAGTTTGCCGTGTTCGTCTGACAAACGGTTTTGAAGTGACTTCCTACATCGGTGGTGAAGGTCACAACCTGCAGGAGCACTCCGTGATCCTGATCCGTGGCGGTCGTGTAAAAGACCTCCCGGGTGTTCGTTACCACACCGTTCGTGGTGCGCTCGACTGCTCCGGCGTTAAAGACCGTAAGCAATCACGCTCCAAGTATGGCGTGAAACGTCCTAAGGCTTAATGGTTCTCCGTTAAGTAAGGCCAAACGTTTTATATTAATGTCAAACTAAACTCTTTGAGTTTTGGACAATCCTGAATTAACAACGGAGTATTTCCATGCCACGTCGTCGCGTCATTGGTCAGCGTAAAATTCTGCCGGATCCTAAGTTCGGATCAGAACTGCTGGCTAAATTTGTAAATATCCTGATGGTAGATGGTAAAAAATCTACTGCAGAATCCATCGTCTACACTGCTCTTGAGACCCTGGCTCAACGTAGCGGTAAAGGCCACCTGGAAGCGTTCGAAGTTGCTCTCGAAAACGTGCGTCCGACTGTAGAAGTTAAGTCCCGTCGCGTTGGTGGTTCAACTTATCAGGTTCCAGTTGAAGTACGTCCGGTTCGTCGCAATGCTCTGGCAATGCGTTGGATCGTTGAAGCTGCTCGTAAACGCGGTGATAAATCCATGGCTCTCCGCCTGGCGAACGAACTTTCTGATGCTGCAGAGAACAAAGGTACTGCAGTTAAGAAACGTGAAGACGTTCACCGTATGGCAGAAGCCAACAAGGCGTTCGCACACTACCGTTGGTAATCCCTTCGGAGTATTAGTCACCAGGCGGGCGCTTCATAAAAGCTGCCCGCTTTGGGCTACTTAAATTGAACGCCAAAGGCAATAGAGGAATCAAATGGCTCGTACAACACCCATTGCACGCTACCGTAACATCGGTATCAGTGCGCACATCGACGCCGGTAAAACCACTACTACCGAACGTATTCTGTTCTACACCGGTGTAAACCATAAAATCGGTGAAGTTCATGACGGCGCAGCAACTATGGACTGGATGGAACAGGAGCAGGAGCGTGGTATCACCATTACCTCCGCTGCGACTACCGCATTCTGGTCTGGTATGGCGAAGCAGTATGAACCGCATCGCGTAAACATCATCGACACCCCGGGCCACGTTGACTTCACCATCGAAGTAGAACGTTCCATGCGTGTTCTTGACGGTGCTGTAATGGTTTACTGCGCAGTTGGTGGTGTTCAGCCGCAGTCTGAAACCGTATGGCGTCAGGCAAACAAATATAAAGTTCCGCGTATTGCGTTCGTTAACAAAATGGACCGCATGGGCGCTAACTTCCTGAAAGTTGTTGGTCAGATCAAATCCCGTCTGGGCGCGAACCCGGTTCCGCTGCAGCTGGCGATTGGTGCTGAAGAAGGCTTCACCGGCGTTATCGACCTGGTGAAAATGAAAGCCATCAACTGGAACGATGCCGACCAGGGCGTGACCTTCGAATACGAAGACATCCCTGCGGACATGGCTGACCTGGCTGAAGAATGGCACCAGAATCTGATCGAATCTGCTGCTGAAGCTTCTGAAGAGCTGATGGAAAAATACCTGGGCGGCGAAGAGCTGACCGAGGAAGAAATCAAATCTGCTCTGCGTCAGCGCGTTCTGAACAACGAAATCATCCTGGTAACCTGTGGTTCTGCATTTAAGAACAAAGGTGTTCAGGCGATGCTGGATGCGGTAATTGATTACCTGCCAGCACCGACAGACGTACCGGCAATTAACGGTATGCTGGACGACGGTAAAGACACGCCGGCTGAGCGTCACGCAAGTGATGACGAGCCGTTCGCTGCTCTGGCGTTCAAAATTGCTACCGACCCGTTCGTGGGTAACCTGACCTTCTTCCGCGTGTACTCTGGCGTGGTTAACTCCGGTGATACCGTAGTGAACTCCGTTAAAGCTGCTCGTGAGCGTTTTGGCCGTATCGTTCAGATGCACGCTAACAAACGTGAAGAGATCAAAGAAGTTCGCGCGGGCGACATTGCTGCGGCAATCGGTCTGAAAGACGTGACTACTGGTGATACCCTGTGTGATCCGGAGCATCCGATCATTCTGGAACGTATGGAATTCCCGGAGCCGGTAATCTCCATCGCCGTAGAACCGAAAACCAAAGCTGACCAGGAAAAAATGGGTCTGGCTCTGGGCCGTCTGGCTAAAGAAGACCCGTCTTTCCGCGTATGGACTGACGAAGAATCTAACCAGACTATCATCGCTGGTATGGGTGAACTTCACCTGGACATCATCGTTGACCGTATGAAGCGTGAGTTCAACGTTGAAGCTAACGTGGGTAAACCTCAGGTTGCTTACCGCGAAGCGATTCGCGCGAAAGTTACCGACATTGAAGGTAAACACGCTAAGCAGTCTGGTGGTCGTGGTCAGTACGGTCACGTTGTGATCGACATGTACCCGCTGGAGCCGGGCTCAAATCCGAAAGGTTATGAGTTCATCAACGACATTAAAGGTGGTGTGATTCCTGGCGAATATATCCCGGCCGTTGATAAAGGTATCCAGGAGCAGCTGAAGTCTGGTCCGCTGGCTGGTTATCCGGTAGTAGATCTGGGCGTGCGTCTGCACTTCGGTTCTTACCATGACGTTGACTCCTCTGAACTGGCGTTTAAACTGGCTGCGTCTATCGCCTTTAAAGATGGCTTTAAGAAAGCAAAACCTGTTCTGCTTGAGCCAATCATGAAGGTTGAAGTAGAAACGCCGGAAGAGAACACTGGTGACGTCATCGGTGACTTGAGCCGTCGTCGTGGTATGCTGCGCGGTCAGGAATCTGACGTGACTGGCGTTAAGATCCACGCTGAAGTTCCGCTGTCTGAAATGTTCGGATATGCGACTCAGCTGCGTTCTCTGACCAAAGGTCGTGCATCATACACGATGGAATTCCTGAAGTATGATGATGCCCCGAACAACGTTGCTCAGGCCGTAATTGAAGCCCGCGGCAAATAAGCCCAGGTTTTAAAACATTGATCCCGTGCTCCCTCCTTGAGGGGGGAGCACTATAGTAAGGAATATAGCCGTGTCTAAAGAAAAATTTGAACGTACAAAACCGCACGTTAACGTGGGCACCATCGGCCACGTTGACCACGGTAAAACTACTCTGACCGCTGCAATCACTACCGTTCTGGCTAAAACCTACGGTGGTTCTGCTCGTGCATTCGACCAGATCGATAACGCGCCGGAAGAAAAAGCTCGTGGTATCACCATCAACACTTCCCACGTTGAATACGACACCCCGACTCGCCACTACGCACACGTAGACTGCCCGGGCCACGCCGACTATGTTAAAAACATGATCACCGGTGCTGCTCAGATGGATGGCGCAATCCTGGTTGTTGCTGCGACTGACGGCCCGATGCCGCAGACCCGTGAGCACATCCTGCTGGGTCGCCAGGTAGGCGTTCCGTTCATCATCGTGTTCCTGAACAAATGCGACATGGTTGATGACGAAGAGCTGCTGGAACTGGTAGAGATGGAAGTTCGTGAACTGCTGT
Organism: Enterobacter sp. SA187; assembly: GCF_001888805.2. Classification (NCBI taxonomy): domain Bacteria; kingdom Pseudomonadati; phylum Pseudomonadota; class Gammaproteobacteria; order Enterobacterales; family Enterobacteriaceae; genus Enterobacter; species Enterobacter sp. SA187. The sequence continues at coordinate 733,849 of NZ_CP019113.1, read as the reverse complement.
CTCAGTACGATTTCCCGGGCGACGACACCCCGATCGTACGTGGTTCTGCACTGAAAGCGCTGGAAGGCGAAGCACAGTGGGAAGAGAAAATCATCGAACTGGCTGGCTACCTGGATTCTTACATCCCGGAACCAGAGCGTGCGATTGACAAGCCGTTCCTGCTGCCTATCGAAGACGTATTCTCCATCTCCGGCCGTGGTACTGTAGTAACCGGTCGTGTAGAGCGCGGTATCGTTAAAGTGGGCGAAGAAGTTGAAATCGTTGGTATCAAAGATACTGCGAAATCAACCTGTACTGGCGTTGAAATGTTCCGCAAACTGCTGGACGAAGGCCGTGCTGGTGAGAACGTAGGTGTTCTGCTGCGTGGTATCAAACGTGAAGAAATCGAACGTGGTCAGGTACTGGCTAAGCCGGGTTCCATCAAGCCGCACACCAAATTCGAATCTGAAGTTTACATTCTGTCCAAAGATGAAGGCGGCCGTCATACTCCGTTCTTCAAAGGCTACCGTCCGCAGTTCTACTTCCGTACAACTGACGTGACTGGCACCATCGAACTGCCGGAAGGCGTTGAGATGGTAATGCCGGGCGACAACATCAAAATGGTTGTTACCCTGATCCACCCGATCGCGATGGACGACGGTCTGCGTTTCGCAATCCGTGAAGGCGGCCGTACCGTTGGCGCGGGCGTTGTTGCTAAAGTTCTGGGCTAATTGCCGCTGAACTTAACCTTTCGGGGTTAATGTGACATGAATGCCAGCCACTTATGTGGCTGGCATTTTTTTTTCCTGTTTATTGGCTGTTTTAATCCCTCTCATCCCTTTACGGCGCGTTTAACAACGGCGCTTAATATAAATAATCAAATTTTTGTATATTATTTTCTTTTGTAATAAATAAACTATTCTTCCAGCTGATGCTTTTATTGTGTGCGTTAACGCTTAGGCGAAAATGATAAATATCGCAAATATCAAATTAAGGAAAACCTTAATATTTATTATTAATATCTTAATTTTAAAGGAAAGGTTAATTGATCCCTTGAGTAAACACTGAAACAATAAAAGTGAGAGTATGAGGTCCTGAATTTTTTATTACTACTTTCACCAAAAAGTATTAAGTATGAGTTTCATGAATATATTAAAGAGGGATTTTACCATGCATTTTAAAAAGCATACCCTGGCGCTATTAATGGCGCTGGCATGTACCCCCTTCGCCGCATCTGCGGGTACACTAACCGCGAACGATCAAACGAATACCATTAGCGGACTTGACGCCAGCCAGATGTTATCTAAGGACAATGGAAATACCTGGCTGGCGTACAGCACCGAGAATCAGAATAACTTCCCGGGTAATGTCGTGGTCATGGTGGCCGTAAAAGACGACAAGGTAATTAATTCTCAGACCTATGATCCATCCCAGTCTTACCCTACAGCAGGCACGGTGGTTCGTTACAATGGTTATTACTGGACCAGCCAGTGGTGGGTAAATCCAGGTGAAATGCCCGGCAGCAATAGCGTATGGCTGCAGGGTAAGGAAGTGAAAATCAATACTCTGGCGACCTTTACCTTCACGCCTTATACCGGCCAGGCAGCCGTGGATTTTCAGAATGAGCAAAAAGGGAAAGTGGCTGCACAACGAAAAGTCTATGGTTACTTCCCGGAGTGGGGCGTGTATGACGCGCATAAGAACTTTACCCCGGATAAAATTGATTATACTGGCATTACGCACCTGAATTATGGCTTTGCGGTGGTTAAGCAGGGCGTTGTAGTGACACATGACACCGAAAAAGGGCCTGGTTTGATGCGCGAGCTGGATCAGCGCACGGAGCTGGCGGGCGTAACCAATATTCTCTCCGTGGGTGGTTGGAACAACTCCGAAGAGGGCCAGTTTGAAGCTGCAACCGCCACTGATGCAGGTATCGAAAAGCTGGCTAACAGCATTGTCTCTTACATGATGACCTGGGGATTTGATGGCGTTGATATCGACTGGGAGTACCCGGATACCGACGCCGAGAAAACCCAGTTCACCAGGCTGATTAAGTCCCTGCGCACTAAACTGGACGCCGAGGGTGTAAAAGAAGATCGCTACTATCAGCTTTCTGCCGCGGTAACGGCAAACCACAATAAGATCCAGTATATCAATCCGGCTGAGACGGTACCGCTGCTTGATTCGGTTAACGTCATGTCTTATGACTTCCATAGCGCATTTGATCCGATCACTGGCCACAACTCACCGTTGTTCGCCAACAGCAAGGATGCCGATCTGGAATTCAACTCAGCATCGGCAATGACCGCCTACAGCACCACCTGGAAAGTGCCTAAATCTAAACTGATGATGGGACTGGCCTGGTATGGACGTGGTTGGGGCAACGTGGAACCCACCGAAATTGTGAAGGGGTTGCCAGGGTTGTTTGCGCCGGGCACGGCTACTATACATGGCCAGTGGGATGACAACGGACAGTACACTGGTACCAACCCATGGTATTACCTGAAAGGTCTGGTGAATAACGGTCAGTATACCCGTTATTGGGATCCTGAATCGCGAGTGCCTTATTTGTACAATAGTGCAACTAAAGAGTTTTTGACTTACGACGATCCGCAGTCAATCCGGGAAAAAGTTGATTACATCAATCAGGAAGGCTACGGCGGCGCTATTGTCTGGGATCTGAGCGGCGATACGCCGGAGCATGAACTGGGCAACATTGTGAAAGAGATCATCACGACGCCTGCGCGTGATCCGGATCTGAAAGGGTTGTTTGTCACCCTGTTTGATAATCAACAGCGTGTCGTTATCAACCTCGATGCGTCTAAGTTGTCTCCTGGTAATGCCTACCGTGTGGAAGTTGACGGGCAGTATCTCTTCTCCACGGAAGGGGCAACAGCTTACTACTCATATCGCTACAACTACGGTAAAGAGGTGTCTTTACGCACAGGTAATGCGGCTTATATCCTGCACCCCGGGGCCAAAATCACTGTTAAACGTACTCAGCCTAACCCAGCCGTCATCGGCGAGCTGATCGTTACCGAAGATATGCTGCAAGGAAATAATCCGGTTGTTAACGACGGCGACGTTAAATCCTTGAAAGTTATCCAGGAAAATAATATTCCCTACGTTCTTGTCGAGTTTGCAAAAGATAAGCTGAAGAGTGCCGACGGCTCATCTTATATTGCGAAAGTTATCGATGATGACAAGAAAAAAGGGAATTACATTTTCAGTTGCGACAATGGTTCCTGTTTTTACAGTTCCGTCAGTGATAAGGGCGACACTATGGTTGTGAAATCAGATGAGCGGGATATCTCCGTAGGCGAAACTGTGGTGGTTGAGCGTACCTCCCCGAATCCGGCGACCATTGCAAAAATTGTCGTTACTGCCGATATGCTGAAATAACAGCTTGTATAAAATGTTATGCCGCCTGCTTGCAGGCGGCTTTTTTACGTTGTGCCCTGTTCCATACCACCCTCTTTTCTGGCATTGAAATCATAACCATTCTCATTTACAATCTGGGTAGATTTTGAACGGGAGTGCATATGTACATTTGTCTGTGTAATGGCGTGAGCGATAAAAAGATCCGTCAGGCGGTACGCCAGTTTAGTCCTCAGTCATTTCAGCAATTGAGGAAGTTCATACCGGTTGGCAATCAGTGCGGGAAGTGCGTACGTGCGGCGCGTGAAATCATGGAAGATGAGCTGATGAAGCAACCTGAGTTTAAAGAAATCGCCTGAGTTCCTGTCACTACTGCGAAGCTGCCTGTTGCAAATTACCGTCTGCAGACAGCGTCGTGCTATGTCCCTCTGTTTAGCCTTTCTCTTATCCCCTGCAATCGTATTACCGTTCTAATAAGAAATAACTTATTTGGACATTACATTTAGTAAATTAAAAATTCTTTTTGTTGCTTAATTTATATAATTTCCCATTTCGTTAATATTTCATCCGAAAAATAAATTATATGTCATTTCTTGCTGAATAATGCTTTTTATTGTTTTTAAGAATAAATTCCGGGCTAATTTCCTATTTGCTGGTATTGCAGGCCTATTTTGTAGGCCCGTTGCTTCGGGAGTGCTATAACGTTGCTGATAGTGAAAAGTGTAACTGCTGGCACTACTTCATTGCGTCTGACTCTGTATATCACTATCACTGTTTTCAATGAATCGACAGAACGGACAACAATATTAAAGGAACTTATTATGCACCTTAATAAAATTATGGGCGCACTGTTGCTTGCAACAGTGGGTTTCCCATTTGCAGCATCGGCTGCAACATTAATCGCTAACGATCAGACTAATACCATCACAGGCCTGGATGCCAGTCAGATGCTTTCGAAAGACAACGGCGCCACCTGGATTGCTTACCAGAATGAAAATCAAGATAACTTTCCGGGCAATGTGACCGTTACCGTCGCGGTAAAAGACGATAAGGTCATTGAGACGCCAATATACGATCCGAGCCAGTCTTACCCGACGACCGGAACAGTTGTTCGCTATGACAACCACTACTGGACCAGTAAGTGGTGGGTAAATCCTGGTGAATATCCGGGTGTTGACAGCGTCTGGGAGAGAGGTACTGAGATAAATATCCAAACGCTGGGTATATTCGACTTTACGCCTTATACCGGTCAGGCGGCGATTGATTTCCAAAACGAACAGAAAGCGAAAGTTGCCGGACAACGTAAAATTTACGGCTATTTCCCGGAATGGGGTGTCTATGACGCGCACCGTAATTTTACGCCGGACAAAATTGATTACAGTAAGATCACCCACCTGAATTACGGCTTTGGTATTGTGAAAAATGGTGAAGTCATCACCCATGATACTGAGCAAGGTCCCGGTCTGATGAGAGATCTGGATAAGCGTACCGAAGCCGCAGGCGTCACCAATATTATTTCTGTCGGGGGCTGGAATAACTCGCTGGAAGGAGAATTTGAAACCGCGACCGCCACGGATGCTGGTGTCGAGAAGCTGGCTAATAGCATTGTCAATTATATGCTGACCTGGGGCTTTGACGGGGTGGATGTTGACTGGGAATATCCGGATACCGAAGCGGATAAAAGCCAGTTTACTAAACTGATTAAGTCGTTGCGCAGCAAACTCGACGATCAGGGCATTAAAGATGATAAATATTATCAGCTTTCCGCAGCTGTTACCGCCAGCCACAGTAAGATGCAGTATATCAATCTGGCGGAAAACACGGCGCTGCTCGATTCTGTCAACGTTATGGCCTATGACTTCCACGGCTCATTCGATCCGATCACCGGTCATAACGCGCCGCTTCATGCCAACAGCAAAGATGAAGATCAGAAATTCAATACCGCGTCTGCAATGACGGAATATGCCACTACCTGGCAAGTGCCAAAGAATAAACTGATGATGGGTATCCCCTGGTATGGACGCGGCTGGGGCAACGTGGAGCCGACCGAAATAGTGAAAGGCCTGCCGGGTCTGTTTGCACCGGGTACCGCGACTGTTCATGGCGCGTGGGATGATGATGGTCAGTTTACGGGTACTAACCCCTGGTATCGCCTGAAAGAGATGTTAGCCAGCGGCGATTATACGCGTTACTGGGATCCGGAAGCGATGGTGCCTTATCTGTATAGCAGCAAAACCAAAGAGTTTTTTACCTATGACGATCCTCAGTCGGTGCGCGAGAAAGTTAATTACATTAAGCAGCAGCAATTTGGTGGCGCTATCGTCTGGGATCTGAGCGGCGATACTGAAACGCACGAGCTGGGCAACATTGTCGCCGATGTCATTAAGGAGGACGTCGCTCCGAACATTACTCATTTTCAGTTGGGCCGGGTTATTCCAAACAGTGCAGATGCAGGGTTCAAATGGACAATGAGCCGCGATTTTTATGAAAATAAAAAACTGCGATTCACGATGCCGACCCCGACCGATCACAGTAACTATGTCGCTATCATTAACGTGAAAGGGAGTAAGAATTACTGTGAGAGTGAGAATAAACCCGATAGCGATACGGTTGTTTTCTGCCTGAATACAGGGGTATTCACTGAGCCAGGAGTAGTGGCAAAACTCGTTGATGATAATGACCCGAGCAATGTTTACGCCTCTCTGGAGGTGACTCAGGAACAACTGAATACAGCGGAGAGCAGCGATATCGTTGATACCTACATTAAAAATATCAACGGCAAACTGGAATATAGTGTGATCGCTGACATAAGCCTCGTCCATAGTCGGCAATATCTCAACATGTATATCGATCATAAAGATCAAACTGGTAAGGTGACGGGATCGACTTTCGTAGGATCGTTTTACAAAATGGATCAAGTCAATACGGGGACCTCGGCGGCCATGCTAGGGGACTTGCGCAATAATCGATACTTAAGCGCTACCAGTGAGAATCCAAAAGCGGGCGATGAATATGTCTTTGCGCTTGCAGATGGCTCTCAACCCGATTCTGCCCGCCTGAAGGTGCTGACAAGCATGACGGTCACACCTCAGATGCTGCAAAAATAAGAGTATAAGTCTTAACAACCAGAGCCTGCTTAACCGCAGGCTCAGCCGTTTGCATAGCGCAATTTTTCGACGTTCTACTACGCTTGTAGGTAGTGGAAGCGGAGGAACGATAAAATGAAAGGTGATGTTAAGATAATAAATTATCTCAATAAATTATTGGGAAACGAGCTTGTCGCAATCAACCAGTATTTCTTACATGCACGCATGTTTAAAAACTGGGGCCTCAAACGTCTTAATGACGTCGAATACCATGAATCCATTGATGAAATGAAACACGCCGATAAATATATTGAGCGTATTTTGTTCCTTGAAGGGATCCCCAATCTCCAGGACCTGGGCAAACTCAACATTGGTGAAGATGTTGAAGAGATGCTGCGTTCCGATCTTGCGCTTGAATTAGATGGGGCGAAGGATCTGCGCGAAGCCATTGCCTGGGCGGACAGCGTTCATGACTATGTCAGCCGTGACATGATGATTGAAATTCTGGCCGATGAAGAAGGGCATATCGACTGGCTGGAAACGGAACTGGATCTCATCCAGAAAATGGGCATTCAGAATTACCTGCAGGCCCAGATCCGCGAAGAGTAAGCATTATCCACAGAGCGGCGACAGTTCGCCGCTCTGCTTCAGTATATTTCCCACCCCAACAACTGTGCGCTGAAAATAACCCATCCCGCCAGCCCCAGCCAGGGACCGAAGGCGATTTGTGGAACCTGCGTACCCCGCGTCAGGCGCAGCGCCATCCAGCAGACAATCCCCATCAGTGACGCGCCCAGCAGCACCGTCGGTAACGCCTGCCAGCCACTCCAGGCTCCCAGCGCCCCCAGCAATTTCGCATCCCCAAGTCCCAGCCCTTCTTTACCGGTTATCAGCCGGTATATCCACCACACCAGCCACAGCGAAAGGTAGCCTGCCACCGCGCCGAACAGCCCATCCGTTAAGGTGTTCTGCTGATACAGCGCATGATAAAGCATACCGAGCCAGATCAACGGCTGCGTCAGCCGGTCCGGCAGCAAGTACGTGCGGGCATCGATTTGCGCCAGCGCCAGTACAAACCAGAACAGCAGCATCACGGCAAAGGCATCGGCATGGTCCGGGAACAGCGCGGCAATCAGCGCGAAAGCGACGCCGCAGGTCAGTTCGGTCAGAGGATAGCGAGCGGAGATGGGCTGCCGGCAGTCCCGGCAGCGGCCATGCAGCAACAGCCAGCCGAGCAGCGGAATGTTATCCACGTACCTTATGCGGTGCTGACAATGCGGGCAGTGCGAGGGCGGCCAGGCGATATGCCAGTTTGCCGGGCAGTCGTTCTCCATCATCAGCGGCAGACGGTAAACCACCACATTCATAACGCTGCCGGTAAGTAACCCTACCAGCGCCAGCATTGCGACGTACGTTTCGTTAATCATGCGTGCCTGCCTGAGCGAATTCGAGTGTTGCAATGGTGATGCTGTCCGGCGCGCTGCCTGCGCTGAACGCTAATCGAGATACCTGCAAACCCCGGTTTTGCATCTCATCCAGCCAGCTGAAAAATGCGCTGCTGCTGGCAGCGGAAAGCGCGACGGTAAAACGACCGGGCGTGGCTGGCGTCACCACCACGTTCAGACCCGCCTGCGCCGCGCTGTGCTGTATCAGCGTCGGGACGTCACCGGTCAGCAGCTGGCTGCCCACCAGTCCGCTGCGCTGTGCGGCCTCGCTCACCCACTGGATCTCGCTTTTCAGCCGGGCGTATTCCTGCTGTTGTTGCAGGATGGCTTTGTTCAGCGGCTGTAGTACGCCGTACCAGAACGCCAGCAGCAGGCTGAACAGCGCGAGCAGCATCAGGCTGCGTTTTTCGCCAGCGCTTCTTGATTGCCAGAAAGAATTCATTTGCGCTCCTTTAAGCTGATCTTCACACCGTCCGGTTGTTGCAGAACGGTATATTCACCGGCGGCCTGGGCCATAAATCCGCTGAGCTGTCCGGCATCGTTCGCGTTGAGGATCGCCTCAAAACGGTGAGTATCGAGATCGTAACTGACATGGCTTAGCGTCAGCCCCGGCCAGGGCTGTAACTTTTCCTGAAGCTGCGTCAGCAACGTCAGCACGTCCGGATGACGGTTTTTAACGGAGGAGGCGAAGAAAAATTTGAAGTTATTACTGCGATCCTCGCCGGGAAAATAGCGGCTCCACAGCGTCCGTCCTTCGGATACCAGCGCCTGTTTTTGCTGATGCAACTGCCAGAGCGTCAGCCCTTTCAGACCGAAAAAGAGCGCCATTGCCAGGCCTGTCATTACCGCTGCGCCATATTTCAGCGCGCGTGGCGCCTGTCTCACAGGCCGGGCCGGGCGAAACGCGCCCTGAATGAGGTTAACCGCAGGCAGGGTGTCAGCGTCGTACCAGTGTCCGGGCTCCTGAATATATTCAACCGCGGTGTGCTCCACCGGAAATGGGCTGGCGCTCACGACAGGCATCTCCGGGCAGGAGCTGAGCAAATGACCTAGCAGCGCCTCGTCCAGCACGCCCGTTTTCCAGGCGTCGTAACGGATCATCCACCGCGACGCCTCCTGACTCAGACTCCAGCCGTTCGCCACATGAGGCAGCCAGAAACCATCCGGCACCATATGGGTGAGCGTCACGCCCGCCACCGAGAACGCCGCCAGCATCTCCGCGAGGGCGCGCCGGGCGATCCCCGCCAGATGCAGCGTATTCTCTTCCCGGCAGAGTACCGTCCACAGCAGATCGTCGGCGTTGCCGGTTACGCTGTCTTCCACCAGCCAGCTCAGGGTTTGCGGCGTAATTTTGTAATTTGCAGCAGGAAGTTCGGCGCGGCGAAAACAGAGGTATTCCGGCGACAGCAACAGGCAGACGGTATCGGCGGGCGGCAGATGCGCCAGCGCGCCCGGCTGAAGATAGTCCTCCAGTTCGTGAAGCGTCGGCGCGGGTGTTTCACCGGCAATGCACCACACCAGTTTTCCTGGTAAAGGGCGTAAGATAATTTTCTGCACGAGGTAAATCCTTTTAATGCCCGACCGCCGCGCGTCGGCGGGCGGTGATAAAGAGTTGCGACTTTTTCGTATCAAATTCCAGATCGCTGATCGTGCCGCTGCGGCTCTCCCCCTGATCCACGATGGTTTCCAGCCGGAAATACTGGCTGGTGGTGGCAGCGATATTTTTAAACGCCTCCAGTTCTTCCTTGCGTCCCGGAAAGGATTTTTCGATGGATGCTTTCAGCGCGGCAATGCTCGTCCAGCCCTGACGCTTCTGTTTATCAAACAGGGCGCGAATGTCGCTGACCTGCACGGCGTTATTCAGCATCGCCGCCAGCAGAGGCGCATCTTTACGCGTCAGAGTGCTGATGTTGATCTTCAGCTCATCGTTCGGCAGCGCACACGTAAAAGGGATGAGCTGCTGGTACAGCGCAGGCGTCATACCTTTGATCTGACGGAGTTCGCTTACCGAATACAGGCGGCGTCCGCCGATGGTATGGGGATCGCCACTGGTGCGGTAATAGTCGTTTTCCGCACCGGCACGGCGCGGCGTTTCATCGCTGTCGATATAATCAGCAATGGCGTCGATAAGCGCTTCGGCTGGTGCGCCGGTCACGCCAAGATTGGCGAGCAGGGCGGTAAAGACCTGTACGCTGGCGGGCACGTCCGCCATGATGTCAGTGGGCGCATTCACCAGCGCATTGATGTTAAAGCAGGCCTGGCGGTCAGTCAGTTGCCAGTTGATGGTCTCGCCGCTGGCAAGCGACAGCCGCTGTGGCTGCGCCCACAGCTGATCGCGCGTCAGCAGTTTGGCGTTATCGCGCAGATCCTGCGCAAGCGTCAGCATCGCCTGATGCTCAGCCAGTCCTAGCAGCCAGTTCTGCTGCAACTGTTGCCGCGTATAACCGGTGCGCTTGATATTGATCTGATAGCGCAGCGTCATTTCACTGGCCAGCGCGGCCATGATTGCCAGGATCATCAACACCACCAGCAGCGCCACGCCTTTTTGCGATCTCATGGCGTGCCTCCGTTGCGGCGGTTTTCCGGCAGCAGAAGCAGGCGCGTGATCGTGCCTGACCCGTTGATATTGATTTCGGCTTCAATCGCCCTCGGGTATTCCCCGGGCGGAAGCGTGGTCACCACGGCATCCTTAAGGTAATAACGCAGGGTAAAGGCGTTCACGTCCGTCAACATGGGCTGCGTGATGGACGGCTGCTCATCCTCCGGATAGCGCCAGATGGCGCGGTAAAGGGAGTGATTTTTAAGCGACCACTCTACGCGCTGCAGATCCGGCGCGCAGCAGATGTCCGGCATGTCATTGTTGCTGGCGGTGGTGAGCATCAGACGGCTTTTTTCGCCCTCCGGCGGCATCAGCGGCACGATCTGCCAGACATCTTTATCCAGCAGATTGACCGCGCGAACCAGGGTCGCAAAACGTTGCTGATGCTGTTTCGTCACCTCATTGCTGTTTACCGTTGCCCTCAGTAACTGGCCGGTGAGCAGGCTGAGCACCGCAAAGAGCGCAATCGCCAGCAGCACTTCCAGCAGCGTGAAGCCGGTCTGTGCTTTAGCGTGTCGGGGCATCGGCGGCTCCTTTCTCTGCGGGCACATAGCGGCGGAGCCGCATTTTCTGCCCGTTATCAATAGAAACTTCCGCCGTTAATAGCTGCATACCCGGCACGTCCGATGCCGACGCCGTTAGCGTCCATGTCCAGCTTCGTTGGCCCATCTGGCTTTTACCCTGCGCGGTTGCGGCCAGCGGTGTGGCGGATAGCTGCTGCTTTTTCAGCACATTATCGGCAACCCAACTGGCGAACACCTGCTCTTCCATCTTGGAGGTGGCGGCGATTTGCCCGCTCAGGCTGTTGATCAGCGTCAGCGAGACGGAGGCGAAGATCACCAGCGCCAACAGCACTTCCAGCAGGGTCATGCCGGACTGCTGGCGGCTCATGGTGTTGCTCCACTGCTGAATTGCAACGGCAGGCCGCCGGTGCTGGTCAGAGTAAAGAGTACTGCCTGGCTTTGCCGATCCTGGATTTGCAGCGTAAAGGGCGTGATTTCGCCGTCCGGACGGATAAGGATTTGCGGCGTCCCGGCGGCCTGTCTGGCCAGAGAGGCGGGCGAGAGCGTGACCCGCCAGCTGTCGTGCCAGTCGCCTTCGGTCGCCAGCCGGAAATAGTTTTCAGGGGGCTGCCAGCGGTTACGTACTGGCGTCACAATGCGCCAGCCCCGTTCACGGATCTCAATACCCGCGCTGCGGTCTTCCATGGTTGACCAGTCAGCGGTGTATTCCATCAGCGCCGCCAGTTGCTCACCGGCGGTGATGGCTTTTTTGCGATCGTCGTCGCTCACCATCATCACCAGCGTGGCGCTTAACGCCAGCAGCGTCAGCACCAGTAATATTTCCAGCAGGGTAAATCCTTTTACCGCCTTCATGGTCAGGGCTTCGCTTTATCCATTTCCCAGTTATTAATGTCATCCTGGGTGCCCGCTTCACCGTCAACGCCCGCAGAGATAATGTCGTAATCCCCGTGCTCGCCAGGGCTGACCAGCAGATAATCATTTCCCCAGGGATCCTGCGGCAGGCGTTTGATATAGCCGGAGGTGTTGTAATTTTCCGGGATCGGCGAGCTGGTGGGCTTTTCAACCAGCGCTTTCAGCCCCTGAGCCGTTACCGGGTAGCGATGGTTGTCGAGCTTGTACATATCCAGCGCGTTTTCCAGCGCCACAATGTCGCTGATGGCTTTCTGCTTATCGGCGCGCTCTTTATTACCCATTAAGTTAGGCACCACCAGGCTTGCCAGCACGCCAAGAATAACGATAACTACCATCAGTTCGAGCAGGGTAAACCCCTGCTGCCGTTTCTGAGACTCTGTGTTCATATTGCTTTTCCTTAAGTCACTAATGAATTGAGTTGTAAGATTGGTTGCAACACCGAGACGATAATGAACAGTACAATCATCGCCATGGTGATAATCAGCCCTGGCTCAAACAGTGCCAGCGCCAGCGCGATGCGGTTTTGCAATAAGGTTTCCTGCTGTTCGGCGGCGCGGGCCATCAGCTCGCTGAGCTGGCCACTCTTCTCGCCGGAGGCGATCATATAGAGCATCATCGGCGGAAAGAGATCGCATTTATCCAGCGCCAGGTGAAAACCCGATCCCTGACGCACACGGTCGGCGGCGTCGCGCAGTCGGGCCTGGATCTCACGATTGTTAATGCCCTCTGCCGACAGACTCATACCTTCCAGCAGCGGCACGCCGCTGGTATGCAAAATGCTTAAGGTGTACAGATAACGGGCGCAGTGCACGGCGCGCAGTAGCCCCCGGCTGAGCCGGAAAGCCAGCAGCCAGCGGTCGAACTGATGACGTTTGCCGGGTCTGGTAAGCCAGTGGCGGAATAACAGCAGCGCGACCACCAGCGCCGCCAGCAAAAAGGGGCCAAAATCGCGAAGCGCATCGCTGATCGTAAGGAGTGCGCGCGTGGACAGCGGTAACTGCTGTTTCATATGCAGAAACTGCTCCACGACTTTAGGTACCACCGTGGTCAGCAAAATGGTCACCACGATCACCGCGACGCTGGTCAGCATGGTGGGATACACCAGCGCCTGGATGAGCTTACTGCGCATTTTTTGCCGCAGCTCGTTATAGTCCGCGAGTTTTTCCAGCACCGTGCCGAGCTGGCCGCTTTTTTCGCCGGCTTTGACCAGCGTGCGGTAAATGGTGTCGAAAATACGCGGCCAGGCGGCCAGCGCATCGGAAAGCGTGTGCCCGGCGAGAATATGCTCGCGCAGATCGGTCAGGATATGGTTGAGCTTGCTGTTCTGGTTCTGACGGCCAATAACGGCCAGCGCTTCCTCCAGCGGCAGGGAGGCGCTGGCGAGGGTGGCCAGCTGGCGGGTAAAAAGCGCCAGTTCGTTGCCGCTCAGCCGCAGCCGCGCGGTTTTTGTCGGGGGGGTAAACCATGACACCGACTTTTTTTCCCGCAGCGTCAACGGGTAAAGCCCCTGAGCGCGCAGCGTGTCACGGGCCTCTTTACTGCTGGCCGCGCTTAAAGTTCCATGGCGGGTCACGCCGCTGGCATCCATTGCCTGCCACTGAAATTTCATTGCAGTTCTTCCTGCGCTGAGGTGACGCGCATGACTTCTTCAATGGTCGTTTCACCGGCAAGGGCGCGCAGCAGACCGTTTTCCCGCAGGCTGCGGCTTTGCTGGCGCAGGCACTGCTCCAGCGCATGTTCGTCGGCATCACGATGAATAATGCTGCGCATATGCTTATCCACTACCATGATCTCGTGGATCGCCAGTCGCCCCTGGTAACCTGAACCCCGACAGTCGCTACAGCCCACCGCCTGCCAGCAATGGGTGGCATCCGGGGCGAGGGTACGCAACAGGGCTTTTAGCTCCCCGGGCAGGGCGGTTTGCGTGCGACAGGAAGGGCACAACCGGCGCACCAGACGCTGGGCAATCACGCCGGAGAGGGAGGACGACAGCAGAAACGGCTCCACGCCCATATCGCGCAGGCGCGTGATCGCCCCGCAGGCGCTGTTAGTGTGCAGCGTCGATAAGACCAGGTGGCCGGTCAGGGAGGCCTGCACCGCAATCTGCGCGGTTTCCATATCGCGGATCTCACCCACCATCACCACGTCCGGATCCTGACGCAGAATGGCGCGTAAGCCGCGGGCAAAAGACATGTCCACGCGGCTGTTCACCTGCGTCTGGCCGATGCCTTCCAGCTCGTATTCAATAGGATCTTCCACGGTCAGGATATTGCGCTGGGGGGAGTTCAGCTCAGAAAGCACCGCGTACAGCGTGGTGCTTTTACCCGAACCGGTCGGGCCGGTCACCAGGATGATGCCGTGCGGCTGCCGCACCAGAAAATGCAGGCGCTGCGCATCGCCGGCGGTCAGCCCCATCGTGTCCAGCGACAGCCGTAAATTGTTTTTATCCAGCAGGCGCAGCACGGCGCGCTCGCCGTACTGCGAGGGCAGCGTCGAGACACGCACATCGATATTTTTACGCCCGAGGCGCAGGGAGATGCGGCCGTCCTGCGGCAGGCGTTTTTCCGCAATATCCAGACGCGCCATCACTTTAATACGTGAAATCAGCAGCGGCGCGAGTTTTTTGCCCGGCTGCAACACCGGCTTCAGGATGCCGTCAACGCGAAAGCGCACCACCAGCGATTTCTCGAAGGTTTCGATATGAATATCCGACGCGCCTTCTTTTACCGCCTCGTGAAGAATGGCGTTGATCAGGCGGATCACCGGCGCGTCATTTTCATCGCTAAGCAAGTCCGCATTATCCGGCAGCTCTTCGCTCAGCGTCGCCAGATCGACATCCTGATCGAGATCTTCGGCAATCTGCCGCGAGTCCCCGGTGCCGTTGCGGAACAGCGGCTCCAGATAGTCCTCAAACTGTGCAGGCTCCAGACGCGTGAATCGGACACGGTCGGGCAGGGCGTAGCGGGCTTCCAGTAAGATTTCCAGCGGCGTATCGGTACGGCAGACCAGTTGATCGCCGGCCACTGCCACGCCCTGTTTTTGCACCTGCGCATAGCTCACCGGCAGCGGTTGTCCTGGCGGGATGCGTTTCCATAAATCAGCCATGTTGCGAACCCCCTATTCCCTGAAAGGATTGCGTGCTGACGGGCCGGGCGCGGGCGCCAGATCCTCATCCATCTCTTTCAGCATCGGGCGCTCGTCATCATCGACTTTGATCAACGCGCTGGTGGACTTATCGATACGCTGCTTTTGCATATCGCGGTAGCGGGTGTATTTGTCTTTCGACAGCGAACGGTACACCTCATCATCGCGAATAATGGTCGGGCGGATAAAGACCATCAGATTGCGTTTGGCGCTGTCGGTGGAGGTATAGCGGAACAGCTGGCCTATAAGCGGAATGTCCCCCAGCAGCGGCACCTTGGAGACCTGCTCTTTGGCGGACTCATCCAGCAGCCCACCCAGCACCACGGTTTCACCGCTTTTCACCAGCACGGCGTTTTGTATGGTGCGGGTATTGAACGTGGGGCCGAGGGAGCTGGCGTTACCGGATGAGCTGTCAACGCTGGACACCTCCTGCTCGATCTCCATCAGGACGGCGTCGCCTTCGTTGACCTGCGGTGTCACTTTCAGTTTAGTACCGACAGTTTTACGCTCAACGGTGTTAAAGACGTTATCGCCGGAGGTGGTTTGCGAGCCGGAAAGAACAGGGACATCCTGGCCTACGTTAAAGGACGCTTCTTTGTTATCGAGGGTGACGATACTGGGAGTGGCGAGAATATCGTTCTTGTTATCAGACGCCAGCGCGGTGAGCAGCACGCTCCAGTCGCCCTCGAAAAAGCCCGTCGCCAGCCCGTTAAAACTGCTCAGCGCGCTGGAGATAGCGTTATCGCTGCTCATGGAACCGCTTTCTTTAAACTGGCGCGCGCCCTGGGAAGCATCAAAAATTGGCAGCCCGGTCTGGGTAAATTGTTGACCGCCAACATTGTTATTCGCCCACTGCACGCCCAGGTTCAGCCCTTTGCCATCCTGTACTTCAACGATGATCGCCTCAACCAGCACCTGCGCGCGGCGAATGTCCAGCCGCGCGATCACCTTTTCCAGCTCCTGGAGGGTGCTTTGATCGGCGGTAATAACGATTGAGTTGGTCTGTTCATCGGCAGTAATGGAGACATCGCTGGGGCCCGATGACACGCTCTGCGGCGAGGACTGTTTGTCTTCAGACAGCTTTGCCGAGACGCCGGTCAGCACCTCGACAATTTTGCTGGCTTTTGCATACTGCAGATAGAAAACGCGAGTGTTGCCGAGGTTGGTCTGCTCAATATCCAGCTTGTAGACCAGGGATTTCAGACGCTGGCGCACGTTGTCTGGCCCGCTGATGAGCAGGGCGTTGGTACGTTTGTCGGCGACGACTTTCGGCAACAGGATCTGCGTCGGGTTTTCTTTTGATTCTTCGCGTAGCAGGTTGTTGATCACTTCCGAGAGATCGACCGCCGAGGCGTAACGCAGCTTCACCAGTTCCCGCTCCTGTGTGCCAATCACATCCACCCGCTTCACCACTTCAAGAATGCGGTTAACCATAGTGGCTTTGCCGGTCACCAGCAGCACGTTCGAGGGATCGTAATGCACCACGTTACCGATGCCGCCGCCCTCCATCATCTGGCGTAATAGCGGAGCAAGATCGCGCGCAGGCACGTTTTTTAACGATACCACGCGGGTGATAAACTCATCGCCCACTGCTGGCTGCGAGGACTCCTGCAGTACGCCGGGCGCGGTTTTAAGCGCAGCGGAACGCACCACCTTCAGCAAGCCGTTATCCAGCGTAACCACGGTATAACCGTAGATATCCAGTACGCTGAGGAAGAACTGGTAATACTCCGCCTCATTGAAGTTATCAAAGCTGCGGACCGAGATACTTCCCTGGACGGAGGGATCGACCAGAATGGTTTTGCCGATTTGCTTACTGACTGAAGAGATAAAATCCCTGATGTCGGCATTTTTGAAGTTTGCAGAGTACTGCGCCGCCACCGATGAAGGGGCACTGCAACAAAGTTGTAAGGCCAGCATCCATGCGGCAGTTCGTGTCATTCCCTTGAGCAATTTAGTTATCCTTATTATTGTCATCCGCGTCCGTTGACACGTTGACCAGTTCTTCCTGTCCATCGCGCAGCACGGTGAATTGCGCGGTGCGTAATGAGGCCAGCGCCTGAATGGCCGCTTCTGCGGAATCTTTGCGCGTCAGGCTGTAGCTGTTCATCTTAATCGCCAGATCCCCGGGCTTGAGTCCCGCCGTAAGGGATCCGGCGGCGTCGGTACGCATATTCAACCTGATGCCCTGTAAAGCGTCCTGCTGATAAACCAGATTGGTAATCAGGAGATCGCCGAGATAAACCGTGCCAGTTTCCGAAGCCGCTGACGATAACGATGTCGATAATGATAATTCGGGTGAATCATTCAAAATAAAATTTTGTGGCTCACCGTTATTATTAATGGTTACGCTGTTGCTGTCGATCGAGGAAATAAAGACGCCGGGAAGATCTTCTATATAATCACCAAAATTATATATTTCTGTTTTGTTATTCACCGTAATAATGGCCTGGGAGCGATTTCTTAAGGTGCTGGCGATGACACCATTAACAATGAGATTGAGCGGCGTGCTTTGGTGTTGTCTGGGGTTATCACTATTTTTCGGCAAGGCCTCGGTATTCTGCGGCATGTTCATTGGCAGGCTGAATGCGGCCATGCGCCGCGAAACGCCTGCGGGCTCATCTTGCGGAGTAAATTTACGGGACAATTGCGCGTAATCATACACGGAATAAATAATAAGTATCGCGGATAAGCAAACCAGCAGTCCGCATAATACGGTCTGTCTTTGTTGTTTAATAGCGCCAGCCAGTTGCTGAATTCTTGTATCCATGAGTCTGCGTACTTATCCTGAAGAAGCTGAATATGGTATAGTCTTTAAATATCGTATTCAACCTCATCATATTTAATGATGATTGTAGTGAAATAACTGTACGATTCTTCTTATATTCTGTGGTGATAATATTAACGGCTCTGATGGATGACCTTTTATAAATGAGCAGTACAGAACGTCTATCGACGTTATATCCTTTTTCAGGATATGAATTAATTAAAACCTTTATTGTTCAGGAGCTGCGGTCTGGCAGTGTGGGCCTGTTGTATGGTGCGCCCGGATGTGGAAAATCGACGCTGGCGCACCAACTCGCGGCGGGTTACCCCGGACACGCCTGCGTCTGGCGGGCTGGTGGCGAAGCGTACCGTTGCCGGATGATGCCCGCCGCGCCCGTTAATGCAGAGCCTGTTGCGATAACGCAGTTCTGGCAGCACGCGATGTCAGCGGTGCCGGAGGCCGACCAACCTGTACTGTTCATTATTGATAATGCGGATGTGCTGAGCCGTCACCTGCCGGTGCTGATACATGATTTCCGTCAGCTGGCAGCGTCCCGGCAGGCAGGCGTCAGCCTGCTGTTGGCAGGCAGCAAGGCGTTAATGCGTCACCGGAAAATCAAATCACAAATCGATTTTCCGATCGGCATGCCTCTGCCCGACAGTGACGAAACCCATGCATTTATGCTTCACCAGATGAATGAGGGGGAAGTGGTAAGTCTGCGCCGGGCGTTTACCGATCGGGCAGCAAACGCGGCGCGAGGCAACCTTGCACTGCTCAGCCGTATAGCCAGATCGGCATATCAGCTGGCGCTTGCAGGCCAGATGACCACGCTGACAGCGCGACAGGAAGGGCAATTACTGAATCTGCTGGCGCCGCAACGCAGCGCGGCACGCTGTGGCAGCCTGCTGGCGCTATACGCCGGGCTGGCATTCACCGTTGGCTGGCTGAGTGTCGATACGCTAAAACCGGCGCTTCCTGTTCCGGGCTGGATGATGATCCCCACAGAAGAAAAAGAGCCGGTCGTTGATATCACCGATAGCGGAACCCACATGCGCGACGCCATGCAACAGCTGTTCAGCACCTGGGGCTATGACGTCCTCCCTGAAGAGGCCTGGTGCGATCAGGCCGGACGCGCAGAACTTGCCTGCGAAAGTGGCAAAGCGAGCCTGAACGATCTGGCCGGGCGTGAGCTGCCGTGGATGGCGCAGTTACGCATAAATAAAGGATTACATGCGGTGGTGATGCGCATGTCGGACACTGAACTTGATCTGCTGATTGCCGGTAAGACGTGGACAGTGCGGCGCGACTGGTTTACAGCGCACTGGGACGGAAACTATGTGCTGATGGAAAAGCAGACGCCGGACGGAAAAATCACGGTTTCCGATAAAAGCTCGCCGGAAAGTATCGTCTGGCTGGATGCGTTACTCAGCCGGGCGCTCAACGTGCCGGTCGACAAGCAAGGTGAATGGACGCCAGCGCTCACCGAGAAAGTGAAGCTCTTCCAGCAACGGGAAAATCTCAGGCAGGATGGCAAACCGGGAAAACGCACGCTGATCCGTTTACAGCAAGCGCTGGGCGAGGCGCCGCAGCTTATTAATGAAAGTACGTCAGATACAGTAGCAATAAAGGAAAGCGCGAAATGATGCGGATCTTCAGGGCTTACCAGGCGCAAAATGGGGACAAAGGCGCCGTCACGCTGAAAGCAACACCAGACGAGCGCAGGCGCCATGGTCTGCGGGCAGGGGGCTGGGCACTATGGATCATCCTGATGCTGGCGTGCGGCTATTACGGGCACGTCATCGGGCAGCGGTTCTTACCTGAGATCTCAGACCGCGCTGCATATGAACCAGCCCGTAACTACTGGCTTTCCGATGTGCATTATGTGTTTAAAAAGAAACCGTTGCCTGCCCGCATTGAGATTGAAACCGATGAAGCAGAAGAAGAGGGGATAATGGCCGATGAACTGCTGTCCAGCGATGAGGATGCGGCTTTGGACGACGAGCGCGAGGACACCGCAAGCGACCATGACGCATTGCGGCTGCGCGTCCGGCAAGCGCTGAAAGAGGTGCAGGGTGAAGAACAGTGACGGGGCCGCGAATATCGTGCAATTTTGAAGCGTAAGACCTTGCATCCGGGCCATGTATAAGTATAATACGCCGGCTTGTCGTAATTGACGGCTGGTTCAATATGAACCCTGGCAGCGCTTTTGGCTACCAAACAATGTTCCCAATCGGGGAACTCTGTAAGAACGGTTACACTCTCCCATCAATCGTAATGGGTATGAGGAGTAGCTATTTGTCTATAAAATAATTGGAGCTCTGGTCTCATGCAGAACCAAAGAATCCGTATCCGTCTTAAAGCGTTTGATCATCGTCTGATCGATCAATCAACCGCGGAAATCGTCGAGACTGCCAAGCGCACTGGTGCGCAGGTCCGTGGTCCGATCCCGCTGCCGACCCGCAAAGAGCGCTTTACCGTTCTGATCTCTCCGCACGTTAACAAAGATGCGCGCGATCAGTACGAAATTCGCACTCACAAGCGTCTGGTTGACATCGTTGAGCCAACCGAGAAAACCGTTGATGCTCTGATGCGTCTGGACCTGGCTGCCGGTGTAGACGTGCAGATCAGCCTGGGTTAATCAGGTCATCGAGCGATTGAGAGGTTGATACAATGATTGGTTTAGTCGGTAAAAAAGTGGGTATGACCCGCATCTTCACTGAAGATGGCGTCTCTATCCCAGTAACCGTAATCGAAGTAGAAGCAAACCGCGTGACTCAGGTTAAAGACCTGGCTAACGACGGCTACCGTGCTGTTCAGGTAACCACCGGTGCTAAAAAAGCTAACCGCGTCACCAAGCCTGAAGCGGGTCACTTCGCTAAAGCTGGCGTAGAAGCTGGCCGTGGTCTGTGGGAATTCCGTCTTGCTGACGGTGAAGAATTCTCTGTAGGCCAGGACATTAGCGTTGAGCTGTTTGCTGAAGTTAAAAAAGTTGACGTAACCGGTACCTCTAAAGGTAAAGGTTTTGCTGGTACCGTTAAGCGCTGGAACTTCCGTACCCAGGACGCTACCCACGGTAACTCCTTGTCTCACCGCGTTCCGGGTTCTATCGGTCAGAACCAGACTCCGGGCAAAGTGTTCAAAGGCAAGAAAATGGCAGGTCAGCTGGGTAACGAACGTGTAACTGTTCAGAGCCTGGACGTAGTACGCGTTGACGCTGAGCGCAACCTGCTGCTGGTTAAAGGTGCTGTCCCGGGTGCAACCGGTAGCGACCTGATCGTTAAACCAGCTGTGAAGGCGTGAGGAGATAGCAATGGAATTAGTATTGAAAGACGCGCAGAGCGCGCTGACTGTTTCCGAAACTACCTTCGGTCGTGATTTCAACGAAGCGCTGGTACACCAGGTTGTAGTTGCTTACGCAGCTGGGGCTCGTCAGGGTACTCGTGCTCAGAAGACCCGTGCTGAAGTAACCGGTTCTGGTAAAAAACCGTGGCGTCAGAAAGGTACTGGCCGTGCGCGTTCTGGTTCTGTTAAGAGCCCGATCTGGCGTTCCGGTGGCGTAACCTTCGCTGCGCGTCCGCAGGACCACAGTCAAAAAGTTAACAAAAAGATGTACCGCGGCGCGCTGAAAAGCATTCTGTCCGAACTGGTACGTCAGGATCGTCTGATCGTTGTCGAGCAGTTCTCTGTAGAAGCGCCTAAAACTAAGCTGCTGGCTCAGAAACTGAAAGACATGGCTCTGGAAGATGTGCTGATCATCACCGGTGAGCTGGACGAGAACCTGTTCCTGGCCGCACGTAACCTGCACAAGGTTGACGTACGTGACGCAGCAGGTATCGACCCGGTTAGCCTGATCGCCTTCGACAAAGTCGTAATGACTGCTGATGCTGTTAAGCAAGTTGAGGAGATGCTGGCATGATTCGTGAAGAACGTCTGCTGAAGGTGCTTCGTGCGCCGCACGTTTCTGAAAAAGCGTCTACTGCGATGGAAAAAACCAATACCATCGTTCTCAAAGTTGGTAAAGACGCGACCAAAGCAGAAATCAAAGCTGCTGTGCAGAAACTGTTTGAAGTCGAAGTCGAAGTCGTTAACACCCTGGTAGTTAAAGGGAAAGTTAAACGTCACGGACAGCGTATCGGTCGTCGTAGCGACTGGAAAAAAGCTTACGTCACCCTGAAAGAAGGCCAGAACCTGGACTTCGTTGGCGGCGCTGAGTAAGTCGGAGGAGTAATACAATGGCAGTTGTTAAGTGTAAACCGACATCTCCGGGTCGTCGCCACGTTGTTAAAGTGGTTAACCCTGAGCTGCATAAGGGCAAACCTTTTGCTCCGCTGGTTGAAAAAAACAGCAAATCCGGTGGTCGTAACAACAATGGTCGCATCACCACTCGTCACATCGGTGGCGGCCATAAGCAGGCTTATCGTATTGTTGACTTCAAACGCAACAAAGACGGTATCCCGGCTGTTGTTGAACGTCTTGAGTACGATCCGAACCGCTCCGCGAACATCGCGCTGGTTCTGTACAAAGACGGCGAACGCCGTTACATCCTGGCCCCTAAAGGCCTGAAAGCTGGCGACCAGATTCAGTCTGGCGTTGATGCTGCTATCAAAGCGGGTAACACCCTGCCGATGCGCAATATCCCGGTTGGTTCTACCGTTCATAACGTAGAAATGAAACCAGGTAAAGGCGGTCAGCTGGCGCGTTCTGCTGGTACCTATGTTCAGATCGTTGCTCGTGATGGTGCTTATGTCACCCTGCGTCTGCGTTCTGGCGAAATGCGCAAAGTTGAAGCTGACTGCCGCGCAACTCTGGGCGAAGTTGGCAATGCTGAGCATATGCTGCGCGTTCTGGGTAAAGCAGGTGCTGCACGCTGGCGTGGTGTTCGTCCTACCGTTCGCGGTACGGCGATGAACCCGGTAGATCACCCACATGGTGGTGGTGAAGGTCGTAACTTTGGTAAGCACCCGGTAACTCCGTGGGGCGTTCAGACCAAAGGTAAGAAGACCCGCAGCAACAAGCGTACTGATAAATTTATCGTACGTCGCCGTAGCAAATAATATTAGAGGATAAGCCATGCCACGTTCTCTCAAGAAAGGTCCTTTTATTGACCTGCACTTGCTGAAGAAGGTAGAGAAAGCGGTGGAAAGCGGTGACAAGAAGCCCCTGCGCACTTGGTCCCGTCGTTCAACGATCTTTCCAAACATGATCGGTTTGACCATCGCTGTCCATAATGGTCGTCAGCACGTTCCGGTATTTGTTTCCGACGAAATGGTCGGTCACAAACTGGGTGAATTTGCACCGACACGTACTTATCGCGGTCACGCGGCTGATAAAAAAGCCAAGAAGAAATAAGTAGGAGGAAGAGATGGAAACTTTAGCTCAACATCGCCACGCTCGTTCTTCTGCTCAAAAGGTTCGCCTGGTGGCAGACCTGATCCGCGGTAAGAAAGTGTCGCAGGCCCTGGACATTTTGACCTACACCAACAAGAAAGCGGCTGTACTGGTCAAGAAGGTTCTGGAATCTGCCATTGCTAACGCTGAACACAACGATGGCGCTGACATTGACGATCTGAAAGTTGCGAAAATTTTCGTAGACGAAGGCCCAAGCATGAAGCGCATTATGCCGCGTGCGAAAGGTCGTGCAGATCGCATCCTGAAGCGCACCAGCCACATTACTGTGGTTGTGTCCGATCGCTGAGACTCTGGAGACTAGCAATGGGTCAGAAAGTACATCCTAATGGTATTCGCCTGGGTATTGTAAAACCATGGAACTCTACCTGGTTTGCGAACACCAAAGAATTCGCTGACAACCTGGACAGCGATTTTAAAGTTCGTCAGTACCTTACTAAGGAACTGGCGAAGGCGTCCGTATCTCGTATCGTTATCGAGCGTCCGGCTAAGAGCATCCGTGTGACTATTCACACTGCTCGCCCGGGTATCGTTATCGGTAAGAAAGGCGAAGACGTCGAAAAACTGCGTAAGGTCGTAGCGGATATCGCTGGCGTTCCTGCACAGATCAATATCGCCGAAGTCCGTAAACCGGAACTGGACGCTAAATTGGTTGCTGACAGCATCACTTCACAGCTGGAACGTCGCGTTATGTTCCGTCGTGCTATGAAGCGTGCTGTACAGAACGCAATGCGTCTGGGCGCTAAAGGTATCAAAGTTGAAGTTAGCGGCCGTCTGGGCGGCGCGGAAATCGCACGTACCGAATGGTACCGTGAAGGTCGCGTTCCGCTGCACACTCTGCGTGCTGACATCGACTACAACACCTCTGAAGCGCACACCACTTATGGTGTAATCGGCGTTAAAGTGTGGATCTTCAAAGGTGAGATCCTGGGTGGTATGGCTGCTGTTGAACAACCGGAAAAACCGGCTGCTCAACCTAAAAAGCAGCAGCGTAAAGGCCGGAAATAAGGAGCGTCGCTGATGTTACAACCAAAGCGTACAAAATTCCGTAAAGTGCACAAAGGCCGCAACCGTGGTCTGGCGCAGGGTACGGATGTTAGCTTCGGCACTTTCGGTCTGAAAGCTGTTGGCCGTGGTCGTCTGACTGCACGTCAGATCGAAGCAGCACGTCGTGCTATGACCCGTGCAGTTAAGCGTCAAGGTAAGATCTGGATCCGTGTATTCCCGGACAAACCGATCACCGAAAAGCCGCTCGAAGTGCGTATGGGTAAAGGTAAAGGTAACGTGGAGTATTGGGTTGCCTTGATTCAGCCAGGTAAAGTCCTGTACGAAATGGACGGTGTGTCTGAAGAGCTGGCCCGTGAAGCATTCAAGCTGGCAGCAGCGAAACTGCCGATTAAAACCACCTTTGTAACTAAGACGGTGATGTAATGAAAGCAAAAGAGCTGCGTGAGAAGAGTGTTGAAGAGCTGAACACCGAGCTGCTGAACCTGCTGCGTGAGCAGTTCAACCTGCGTATGCAGGCAGCCAGTGGCCAGCTGCAACAGTCTCACCTGTTGAAGCAAGTGCGTCGTGATGTCGCACGCGTTAAGACTTTACTGACTGAGAAGGCGGGTGCGTAATGACCGATAAAATCCGTACTCTGCAAGGTCGCGTTGTTAGCGATAAAATGGAGAAATCCATCGTTGTTGCTATCGAACGTTTTGTGAAACACCCGATCTACGGTAAATTCATCAAGCGTACGACCAAACTGCACGTACATGACGAGAACAACGAATGCGGTACTGGTGACGTGGTTGAAATCCGCGAATGCCGTCCGCTGTCCAAGACTAAGTCCTGGACGCTGGTTCGCGTTGTAGAGAAAGCGATTCTGTAATACAGTACGCGTTCTCAACGATAAACGGTCCAGAAATGGGCCGTTTATTTTTTCTACCCATATCTAAGAAGCGGTGTTATAATGCCGCGCCCCCGATATGGGGCTTTTTAACGACCCGAGATTTGGGTCCCAAAGTAGTAGTTGACATTAGCGGAGCACTGAAATGATCCAAGAACAGACTATGCTGACCGTCGCCGACAACTCCGGTGCACGTCGCGTAATGTGTATCAAGGTTCTGGGTGGCTCGCACCGTCGCTACGCAGGCGTAGGCGACATCATCAAGATCACCATCAAAGAAGCAATTCCGCGTGGTAAGGTCAAAAAAGGTGATGTGCTGAAGGCGGTAGTGGTGCGCACCAGGAAGGGTGTTCGTCGCCCGGACGGTTCTGTCATTCGCTTCGATGGTAATGCATGCGTTATTTTAAACAATAACAGTGAGCAGCCTATCGGTACGCGTATTTTTGGGCCGGTAACTCGTGAACTTCGTACTGAAAAGTTCATGAAAATTATCTCTCTGGCACCAGAAGTACTCTAAGGAGCGAATCATGGCAGCTAAAATCCGTCGTGATGACGAAGTTATCGTGTTAACCGGTAAAGATAAAGGTAAGCGCGGTAAAGTAAAAAATGTCCTGTCTTCCGGCAAGGTCATCGTTGAAGGTATCAACCTGGTTAAGAAACACCAGAAGCCGGTTCCGGCTCTGAACCAACCAGGCGGCATCGTAGAGAAAGAAGCAGCTATTCAGATCTCTAACCTTGCTATCTTCAATGCGGCAACCGGCAAGGCTGACCGTGTAGGCTTTAGATTCGAAGACGGCAAAAAAGTCCGTTTCTTCAAGTCTAACAGCGAAACTATCAAGTAATTTGGAGTAGTACGATGGCGAAACTGCATGATTACTACAAAGACGAAGTAGTTAAAAAACTCATGACTGAGTTTAGCTACAATTCTGTCATGCAAGTCCCTCGGGTCGAGAAGATCACCCTGAACATGGGTGTTGGTGAAGCGATCGCTGACAAGAAACTGCTGGATAACGCAGCAGCTGACCTGGCAGCAATCTCCGGTCAAAAACCGTTTATCACCAAAGCACGCAAATCTGTTGCAGGCTTCAAAATCCGTCAGGGCTATCCGATCGGCTGTAAAGTAACTCTGCGTGGCGAACGCATGTGGGAGTTCTTTGAGCGCCTGATCACTATTGCTGTACCGCGTATCCGTGACTTCCGTGGCTTGTCCGCTAAGTCTTTCGACGGTCGTGGTAACTACAGCATGGGTGTCCGTGAGCAGATCATCTTCCCAGAAATCGATTACGACAAAGTCGATCGCGTCCGTGGTTTGGATATTACCATTACCACTACTGCGAAATCTGATGAAGAAGGCCGTGCTCTGCTGGCTGCCTTTGACTTCCCGTTCCGCAAGTAAGGTAGGGTTACTGAATGGCTAAGCAATCAATGAAAGCACGCGAAGTAAAACGCGTAGCTTTAGCTGATAAATTCTTCGCTAAACGCGCTGAACTGAAAGCTATCATCTCTGATGTGAACGCAACCGACGAAGATCGTTGGAATGCAGTTCTGAAGCTGCAGACTCTGCCGCGTGATTCCAGCCCGTCTCGTCAGCGTAACCGCTGCCGTCAAACTGGTCGTCCGCACGCTTTCCTGCGGAAGTTCGGGTTGAGCCGTATTAAGGTCCGTGAAGCCGCTATGCGCGGTGAAATTCCGGGTCTGAAAAAGGCTAGCTGGTAATTGTCACCAATTGAATCACGGGAGTAAAGACAGATGAGCATGCAAGATCCGATCGCGGATATGCTGACCCGTATCCGTAACGGTCAGGCCGCGAACAAAGTTGCGGTCACCATGCCTTCCTCCAAGCTGAAAGTGGCAATCGCCAACGTGCTGAAGGAAGAAGGTTTTATTGAAGAATTTAAAGTTGAAGGCGACACCAAGCCGGAACTGGAACTGACTCTTAAGTATTTCCAGGGTAAAGCTGTTGTAGAAAGCATTCAGCGTGTCAGCCGCCCAGGTCTGCGCATCTATAAGAAAAAAGATGAGCTGCCGAAGGTTATGGCCGGCATGGGTATCGCAGTTGTTTCTACCTCTAAAGGTGTTATGACTGATCGTGCAGCGCGCCAGGCTGGTCTTGGTGGCGAAATTATCTGCTACGTAGCCTAATCGGAGGAAAAAATGTCTCGTGTTGCTAAAGCACCGGTCGTTGTTCCTGCCGGCGTTGATGTAAAAATCAACGGTCAGGTTATTACGATCAAAGGTAAAAACGGCGAGCTGACTCGTACTCTCAACGATGCTGTTGAAGTGAATCATGCAGATAATGCTCTGACCTTCGGTCCGCGTGCTGGTTTCGTGGATGGATGGGCTCAGGCTGGTACCGCGCGTGCCCTGCTGAACTCAATGGTTATCGGTGTTACCGAAGGCTTCACTAAGAAGCTGCAGCTGGTTGGTGTAGGTTATCGCGCAGCGGTTAAAGGCAATGCAGTAAACCTGTCTCTGGGTTTCTCGCATCCTGTAGACCATCAGCTGCCAGCGGGGATCACCGCAGAATGTCCGACTCAGACTGAAATCGTGCTGAAAGGCGCTGATAAACAGCTGATCGGTCAGGTTGCAGCGGATCTGCGCGCCTACCGTCGTCCTGAGCCTTATAAAGGCAAGGGTGTTCGTTACGCCGACGAAGTCGTGCGTACCAAAGAGGCTAAGAAGAAGTAAGGTAACACTATGGATAAGAAATCTGCTCGTATCCGTCGTGCGACCCGCGCACGCCGCAAGCTCCAGGAGCTGGGTGCAACTCGCCTGGTGGTACATCGTACCCCGCGTCATATTTACGCACAGGTAATTGCACCGAACGGTTCTGAAGTTCTGGTAGCTGCTTCTACTGTAGAAAAAGCTATCGCTGAACAATTGAAGTACACCGGTAACAAAGACGCTGCTGCAGCTGTGGGTAAAGCTGTTGCCGAACGCGCTCTGGAAAAAGGCATCAAAGATGTTTCCTTTGACCGTTCCGGGTTCCAATATCATGGTCGTGTCCAGGCACTGGCAGATGCTGCCCGTGAAGCTGGCCTTCAGTTCTAAGGTAGAGGTGTAAGATGGCTCACATCGAAAAACAGGCTGGCGAACTGCAGGAAAAGCTGATCGCGGTTAACCGCGTATCTAAAACCGTTAAAGGTGGTCGTATTTTCTCCTTCACAGCTCTGACTGTTGTTGGCGATGGTAACGGTCGCGTTGGTTTTGGTTACGGTAAAGCGCGTGAAGTTCCAGCAGCGATCCAGAAAGCGATGGAAAAAGCCCGTCGCAATATGATTAACGTCGCGCTGAACCACGGCACCCTGCAGCACCCGGTTAAAGGTGTTCACACGGGTTCTCGTGTATTCATGCAGCCGGCTTCAGAAGGTACCGGTATTATTGCCGGTGGTGCAATGCGCGCCGTTCTGGAAGTCGCTGGAGTTCATAACGTTCTGGCTAAAGCATATGGTTCCACCAACCCGATCAACGTGGTTCGTGCAACTATTGATGGCCTGGAAAATATGAATTCTCCAGAAATGGTCGCTGCCAAGCGTGGTAAATCCGTTGAAGAAATTCTGGGGTAATTGACCATGGCAAAGACTATTAAAATCACTCAAACCCGCAGTGCAATCGGTCGTCTGCCGAAACACAAGGCAACGCTGCTTGGCCTGGGTCTGCGTCGTATTGGTCATACCGTTGAGCGCGAGGATACTCCCGCTGTTCGTGGTATGGTCAACGCGGTTTCCTTCATGGTTAAAGTTGAGGAGTAAGAGATGCGTTTAAATACTCTGTCTCCGGCCGAAGGCTCTAAGAAGGCGGGTAAACGCCTTGGTCGTGGTATCGGTTCTGGCCTCGGTAAAACCGGCGGTCGTGGTCACAAAGGTCAGAACTCTCGTTCTGGTGGTGGCGTACGTCGTGGTTTCGAGGGTGGTCAGATGCCTCTGTACCGTCGTCTGCCGAAGTTCGGCTTCACTTCTCGTAAAGCGATGATCACGGCAGAAGTTCGTCTGTCCGATCTGGCTAAAGTAGAAGGCGGCGTTGTAGACCTGAATACGCTGAAAGCAGCAAACATTATCGGTATCCAGATCGAGTTCGCGAAAGTGATCCTGGCTGGTGAAGTTTCAACTCCGGTAACTGTTCGTGGCCTGCGTGTTTCTAAGGGCGCTCGTGCTGCTATCGAAGCTGCTGGCGGTAAAATCGAGGAATAAGTAGCAGATGGCTAAACAACCGGGATTAGATTTTCAAAGTGCCAAAGGTGGCTTAGGCGAGCTGAAACGCAGACTGCTGTTTGTAATCGGCGCGCTGATTGTGTTCCGCATTGGCTCTTTCATTCCGATCCCTGGTATTGATGCCACTGTACTTGCCAAACTGCTTGAACAACAGCGAGGCACCATCATTGAAATGTTTAACATGTTCTCTGGTGGTGCACTCAGCCGTGCTTCAATCTTTGCTCTGGGTATCATGCCGTATATTTCGGCGTCGATTATTATCCAGCTGTTGACGGTCGTTCACCCGACCCTCGCAGAAATGAAGAAAGAAGGGGAGTCTGGTCGTCGTAAGATCAGCCAGTACACCCGCTACGGTACTCTGGTGTTGGCGATATTCCAGTCGATCGGTATTGCTACCGGTCTGCCGAATATGCCTGGTATGCAAGGTCTGGTAATCAATCCAGGCTTTGCATTCTATTTCGCTGCTGTTGTAAGTCTGGTCACAGGAACCATGTTCCTGATGTGGCTCGGCGAACAGATCACTGAACGCGGTATCGGTAACGGTATCTCAATCATTATCTTCGCTGGTATCGTTGCGGGACTCCCGCCAGCCATTGCCCATACGATCGAGCAAGCGCGTCAAGGCGACCTGCACTTCCTCCTGTTGCTGTTGGTTGCAGTATTAGTATTTGCAGTGACGTTCTTTGTTGTTTTCGTTGAACGTGGTCAACGCCGCATTGTGGTAAACTACGCGAAACGTCAGCAGGGTCGTCGTGTCTATGCTGCACAGAGCACACATTTACCGTTGAAAGTGAATATGGCAGGGGTTATCCCGGCAATCTTCGCTTCCAGCATTATTCTGTTCCCGGCGACCATCGCGTCATGGTTCGGGGGCGGTACCGGTTGGAACTGGCTGACAACAATTTCGCTGTATTTGCAGCCAGGGCAACCGCTTTATGTGTTACTCTATGCGTCTGCAATCATCTTCTTCTGTTTCTTCTATACGGCGTTGGTTTTCAACCCGCGAGAAACAGCAGATAACCTGAAGAAGTCCGGTGCATTTGTACCAGGAATTCGTCCGGGAGAGCAAACGGCGAAGTATATCGATAAAGTAATGACACGTCTGACCCTGGTCGGCGCGCTCTATATTACTTTTATCTGCCTGATCCCGGAGTTCATGCGTGACGCAATGAAAGTACCGTTCTACTTTGGTGGGACCTCACTGCTTATCGTTGTTGTTGTGATTATGGACTTTATGGCTCAAGTGCAAACTCTGATGATGTCCAGTCAGTACGAGTCTGCATTGAAGAAGGCGAACCTTAAAGGCTATGGCCGCTAAAGGTCGCTCGAGAAGTTACGGAGAGTAAAAATGAAAGTTCGTGCTTCCGTCAAGAAATTATGCCGTAACTGCAAAATCGTTAAGCGTGATGGCGTCATCCGCGTGATTTGCAGTGCCGAGCCGAAGCATAAACAGCGCCAAGGCTGATTAATTCGCATATTTTTCTTGCAAAGTTGGGTTGAGCTGGCTAGATTAGCCAGCCAATCTTTTGTATGTCTGTGCGTATCCATTTGAGTATCCTGAAAACGGGCTTTTCAGCATGGTGCGTACATATTAAATAGTAGGAGTGCATAGTGGCCCGTATAGCAGGCATTAACATTCCTGATCAAAAACACGCTGTGATCGCGTTAACCTCGATCTACGGTGTCGGCAAGACCCGTTCTAAAGCCATTCTGGCTTCTGCGGGTATCGCTGAAGATGTTAAGATCAGTGAGCTGTCTGAAGAACAAATCGACACGCTGCGTGACGAAGTTGCCAAATTTGTCGTTGAAGGTGATCTGCGCCGTGAAGTTAGCATGAGCATCAAGCGCCTGATGGATCTTGGTTGCTACCGCGGTTTGCGTCATCGTCGTGGTCTGCCTGTGCGCGGTCAGCGTACTAAGACCAACGCACGTACCCGTAAGGGTCCGCGCAAACCGATCAAGAAATAATCGGGGTGATTGAATAATGGCAAAGGCACCAGTTCGTGCACGTAAGCGTGTAAGAAAACAAGTCTCTGACGGCGTGGCTCATGTCCATGCTTCTTTCAACAACACAATCGTTACTATTACTGATCGTCAGGGTAACGCTTTGGGTTGGGCAACAGCCGGTGGTTCCGGTTTCCGTGGTTCTCGCAAATCCACTCCGTTTGCAGCTCAGGTTGCAGCTGAGCGTTGCGCTGACGCCGTGAAAGAATACGGTATCAAGAATCTGGAAGTTATGGTCAAGGGACCGGGTCCGGGTCGCGAATCTACCATTCGTGCTCTGAACGCCGCTGGTTTCCGCATCACTAATATTACTGATGTGACTCCGATCCCTCACAACGGTTGTCGTCCGCCGAAAAAACGTCGCGTATAACGCTCGTTTTTAGGAATGTTGGAGAAAGAAAATGGCAAGATATTTGGGTCCTAAGCTCAAGCTGAGCCGTCGCGAGGGCACAGACCTGTTCCTGAAGTCTGGCGTTCGCGCGATTGATACCAAGTGTAAGATTGAACAAGCTCCTGGCCAGCACGGTGCGCGTAAACCGCGTCTGTCTGACTATGGTGTACAGTTGCGTGAAAAGCAAAAAGTTCGCCGTATCTACGGTGTGCTTGAGCGTCAGTTCCGTAACTACTATAAAGAAGCAGCACGTCTGAAAGGCAACACCGGTGAAAACCTGTTGGCTCTGCTGGAAGGTCGTCTGGACAACGTTGTATACCGTATGGGCTTCGGCGCCACTCGTGCTGAAGCACGTCAGCTGGTTAGCCACAAGGCTATCATGGTAAACGGTCGTGTTGTTAACATCGCTTCTTATCAGGTTAGCCCGAATGATGTGGTTAGTATCCGTGAGAAAGCGAAAAAGCAATCTCGCGTGAAAGCCGCTCTGGAGCTGGCTGAGCAGCGTGAAAAGCCAACCTGGCTGGAAGTTGATGGTGGCAAGATGGAAGGTACGTTTAAGCGTAAGCCTGAGCGTTCTGATCTGTCTGCGGACATTAACGAACACCTGATCGTCGAGCTTTACTCCAAGTAAAGCTTAGTACCAAAGAGAGGACACAATGCAGGGTTCTGTGACAGAGTTTCTAAAACCGCGCCTGGTAGATATCGAGCAAGTGAGTTCGACGCACGCCAAGGTGACCCTTGAGCCTTTAGAGCGTGGCTTTGGCCATACTCTGGGTAACGCACTGCGCCGTATTCTGCTCTCATCGATGCCGGGTTGCGCGGTGACCGAAGTTGAGATTGATGGTGTACTTCATGAGTACAGCACCAAAGAGGGTGTTCAGGAGGATATCCTGGAAATCCTGCTCAACCTGAAAGGGCTGGCGGTGAGAGTTCAAGGTAAAGATGAAGTTATTCTTACCCTGAATAAATCTGGCATTGGCCCTGTGACTGCAGCCGACATTACCCATGATGGTGATGTCGAAATCGTCAAGCCGCAGCACGTGATCTGCCACCTGACCGATGAGAACGCGTCTATTAGCATGCGTATCAAAGTTCAGCGCGGTCGTGGTTATGTGCCGGCTTCTGCCCGAATTCATTCGGAAGAAGATGAGCGCCCAATCGGCCGTCTGCTGGTCGACGCATGTTACAGCCCTGTAGAGCGTATTGCCTACAATGTTGAAGCAGCGCGTGTAGAACAGCGTACCGACCTGGACAAGCTGGTCATCGAAATGGAAACCAACGGCACAATCGATCCTGAAGAGGCGATTCGTCGTGCGGCAACCATCCTGGCAGAACAACTGGAAGCTTTCGTTGACTTACGTGATGTACGTCAGCCGGAAGTGAAAGAAGAGAAACCAGAATTCGATCCGATCCTGCTGCGCCCTGTTGACGATCTGGAATTGACTGTCCGCTCTGCTAACTGCCTCAAAGCAGAAGCTATCCACTATATCGGTGATCTGGTACAGCGTACCGAGGTTGAGCTGCTTAAAACGCCTAACCTTGGTAAAAAATCTCTTACTGAGATTAAAGACGTGCTGGCTTCCCGTGGTTTGTCTCTGGGCATGCGCCTGGAAAACTGGCCACCGGCAAGCATCGCTGACGAGTAACCGGATCACAGGTTAAGGTTTTACTGAGAAGGATAAGGTCATGCGCCATCGTAAGAGTGGTCGTCAACTGAACCGCAACAGCAGCCATCGCCAGGCTATGTTCCGCAACATGGCAGGTTCACTGGTTCGTCATGAGATCATCAAGACGACCCTGCCTAAAGCGAAAGAGCTGCGTCGCGTAGTTGAGCCGCTGATTACTCTTGCCAAGACTGATAGCGTAGCTAATCGTCGTCTGGCATTCGCCCGTACTCGTGATAACGAGATCGTGGCAAAACTGTTTAACGAGCTGGGCCCGCGTTTTGCGAGCCGCGCCGGTGGTTACACTCGCATTATGAAGTGTGGCTTCCGTGCAGGCGACAACGCGCCGATGGCATACATCGAGCTGGTTGATCGCTCTGAATCGAAAGCAGAAGCTGCTGCAGAGTAATCTGCAGTAATATAGAAAAACCCGCTTCGGCGGGTTTTTTTATTTCCGTCCCGCCCCCTTAATCACCCCTCCCTTTAATGCCTTCACAAATGCCTTTATGATTTTATTCGTTACCCTGTGCGGGTATGCTTAAAATTTGCCATAACTGCATGAGGAGCTCTTATGTATCGCATTGGAGAACTGGCCAGACTGGCTGAGGTGACCCCTGATACCATCCGTTATTATGAAAAGCAGCAAATGATGGATCACGAAGTGCGCACCCAGGGCGGTTTTCGCCTTTATACCGATAACGATCTTCAGCGTCTGAAGTTTATACGTCATGCCCGGCAACTGGGATTCACCCTGGAGTCGATTCGGGAGCTTTTGTCGATACGCGTTGATCCTGAGCACCACACCTGCCAGGAATCAAAAAGTATCGTACAAGCCAGGCTAAGCGAAGTTGAAGAGCGGATAGAAGAGTTACAAACTATGCGGCGCTCTTTGCAGCGACTAAACGATGCCTGCTGCGGTACTGCCCATAGCAGCATCTATTGTTCGATCCTTGAAGCCCTGGAGCAGGGAAGTGGCAGTAAAACTGAGGCAGTTGATCTTTAGCAAAGTCAGATCTACACTCGCCACGTTTTATATAACATTCCGGAGAAAATATGAGTCGCTATCAGCACCAGAAAGGGCAGATTAACGATAACGCCCTGGAAGCATTACTCCATGATCCGCTGTTTCGTCAGCGTATTGAGAAAAACAAGAAAGGCAAAGGCAGTTATCTGCGAAAAGCGAAACATGCAAAACGGAGTGGTCAGGAGGCCAGTGGCAAGAGAGTGAAGCACTTTTTTGCCACTGGCCTTCTTGTTTCCGTCGTCTGTTAAAGACCGGGACGGCTGTTTTGCTCTTTCAGTAAATCACGGATTTCCGTTAACAGTACTTCTTCTTTGGAAGGCGCAGGCGGTGCTTTTGGCTCTTCCTCTTTCTTCCGATGAAGTCTATTGATCAGTTTGATCGCCAGGAAAATAGCGAACGCCACGATCAGAAAATCAAAAATATTCTGAATAAACACGCCGTAATGCATCACTACCGCAGGAATATCGCCCTGCGCTTCACGTAGCGTAAATGCAAACTGTTTAAAATCAATCCCGCCAATCAACAGGCCCAGGGGTGGCATGATGATGTCAGCCACCAGAGAAGAGACAATTTTACCGAATGCCGCACCAATGATGACACCCACTGCCAGGTCGATTACATTCCCGCGCATCGCAAACGCGCGAAACTCTTTTAACATGCTCATTTTATTCTCCTTATCACCGCAGACCCACCTAAGTCTAACAAAGCTCACTTTATTTTCCATGTAAGCAGGACAATTGAGTTAAATTACTAATCCTTTGTAAATGAAGGGATTAAATAAAAAAGGCGCTATTTTTAGCGCCTTTAAAAGATTACAGGAAGAAGGGACTGGGCTGGAATAGTCTTTCAACGTCAGAAATAAACTTCTTATCTGTCAGGAACATAATAACGTGATCGCCCTGCTCAATGCGTAAATTGTCATTAGCGATCATGACATCATTGCCGCGCACGACCGCGCCAATAATGGTACCGGGAGGAAGTTTAATATCATCGATCACTCTGCCCACCACGCGAGATGTACTTTCGTCACCGTGCGCCACGGCTTCAATGGCTTCAGCCACGCCGCGACGTAGTGAGGAGACGCCGACAATATCGGCTTTACGGACGTGACTGAGCAGGGCAGAGATAGTGGCTTCCTGCGGTGAGATCGCAATGTCGATCACACTACCCTGTACCAGATCCACATAGGCGCGGCGCTGGATCAATACCATCACTTTTTTCGCCCCCATGCGTTTTGCCAGCATGGCAGACATGATATTTGCTTCATCATCGTTGGTGACGGCAATAAAGAGATCCACCTGATCGATATGCTCTTCCGCCAGCAACTCCTGATCCGACGCATCACCATAGAAGACGATGGTGTTTTGCAGCTTTTCCGCCAGCTCAGCGGCGCGCTTTTGATCGCGCTCGATCAGTTTCACGCTGTAGTCTTTTTCCAGCTGACGCGCGAGACCCGCCCCCACATTGCCACCACCAACCAGCATGATGCGTTTGTAAGGCTTTTCAAGACGCTGAAGCTCACTCATTACCGCGCGTATATGCTGCGAAGCGGCGATAAAGAAGACCTCATCACCTGCTTCAACGATGGTTGATCCCTGCGGCCTGATAGGACGGTCATGACGAAAAATTGCCGCGACACGCGTATCGATATGCGGCATGTGTTCGCGCATGGTGGACAACGCATTGCCGACCAGCGGCCCGCCATAATAAGCTTTCACCACCGCCAGGCTGACCTTGCCTTCGGCAAAATTCACGACCTGCAACGCACCCGGATATTCGATCAGACGGTGAATGCTGTCGATGACCAGTTGCTCAGGAGCAATCAGGTGATCGATAGGAACCGCCTCGGTGTGAAAGAGCTTATCTGCATCGCGGATATAATCAGGTGAACGAATACGCGCGATGCGGTTAGGCGTATTGAAGAGGGAATAAGCGACCTGGCAGGCAACCATGTTGGTTTCATCAGAGCTGGTCACAGCGACGAGCATATCGGCATCATCGGCCCCTGCTTCTCGCAGAACACGCGGATGTGAGCCATGACCCTGTACCACGCGCAGATCAAACTTGTCCTGCAGGTTATGCAGCCTGTCACCGTTAATATCAACAATAGTAATATCGTTGTTCTCACCGACCAGGTTTTCTGCCAGCGTGCCGCCAACCTGTCCGGCACCCAGAATGATAATCTTCATCAGTTGCGGCCCGTCATTTCAGTCACTGTTTGATTAGCTTAGCGTAATAGAAGCCATCGCCGTCTTCCAGACCCGGCAGATTCTGCTTGCCAGGATTGTCCGGCGTGCCGGTAACGCTGAGTTTTGCATCAGGCGTACGTGCCAGGAACGCGGCGATTTGCTGACTGTTCTCTTCCGGCAATACGGAACAAGTCGCGTAGACCAGCGTGCCGCCAGGCTTAAGGTGCGGCCAGATGGCATCCAGGATCTCCGACTGTAACTGAGCGAGTTCGGCAATATCACGATCGCGACGCAGCCACTTAATATCAGGATGACGGCGGATAACCCCTGTCGCCGAGCACGGCGCATCCAGCAGGATACGATCAAACTGCTGCTCACCGCACCACTGGGCCGGGAAACGCCCGTCGCCCTGTTTCACCTGCGCTTTCATGCCCAGACGTTTCAGGTTGTCGTAAACGCGCGACAGGCGTTTTTCATCGACATCAACCGCCAGCACCTGAGCATCAGGCGCCACTTCAAGAATATGCGTCGTTTTGCCGCCAGGCGCCGCGCACAGATCGAGAATGTGCTCACCGTTTTCAGGCTCAAGAAAAGTCATGCATCCCTGGGCCGACGCATCCTGTACGGTCACCCAGCCTTCTTCGAAGCCTGGCAGAGTATGAACAGGGGCAGGGGACTCAAGACGCACCGCATCCGGATAGTCTGGATGCGTAAAACCTTGCTGCCCTGTTTCTTCCAGTAAGGCCAGCCAGGCATCGCGTGAGTGGTGATTGCGATTCACGCGCAGCCACATCGGTGGACGCTGGTTATTTGCTTCGACAATGGCTTCCCACTGCCGCGGATACGCTTTACGCAGGCGGGTCAGCAACCACTCCGGATGGAGAAAGCGGCTCTCGCTGGAAGCGAATTCGGCCAGCAACGTTTCCTGCTGACGCTGGAACTGACGCAGCACGCCGTTAATCAGGCCTTTTAGCTGTGGTCTTTTTATCGCCACGGCCCCTTCAACGGTTTCCGCAAGCGCGGCATGCGGCGGGATCCGGGTATGCAGGAGCTGGTAAAACCCTACCATGATCAGATAATGAATGGTGCGTTGCTTTCCGGTCATCGGGCGTGACATCAATTTATTGATCAGCCACTCCATCTGCGACAGGGTACGCAGAACGCCAAAACACAGCTCCTGAAGCAGGGCTTTATCTTTATCGGATACTTTTTGCTGTAACAGTGGCAGGACATTGCTGAGGGACTGGCCTTTTTCAACGACCTGTTCGATAGCCTGGGCTGCCATGCTGCGTAAATTAATATTTTTTTTCATAGCCACAAAATAAAAATGCCCGGTAACCCCGGGCTTGAGACGTGATGCTCGTCAGGCAAGACGATGTCCGGGAACAAACCATTCCCGGCGGGAGTTGAGCAGGTCTTGCGCGCTCATTGCTTTTTTACCGGCCGGTTGCAGCGATTCTATATTCAGAATACCGTCGCCCGTAGCGACCTGGATGCCCTGTTTAGTGGCGTCCACAATTGTGCCCGGCCCGGCGGTAGTCTCAGAATGGATAACTGACGCTTTCCAGATTTTCAGCGGCTGGCCGTCGATTTCAAGCCAGCTCATCGGCCATGGATTGAATGCGCGGATACAGCGCTCAAGTTGCACGGCAGGCAGGGACCAGTCCATGCGAGCTTCCTCTTTGCTGAGTTTCTCCGCATAGGTTACCTGCGCTTCATCCTGTACCTGCGGTTGGGCTGTGCCACCCGCCAGCTGTGCAAGGGTTTCAATCAGGCCGGCAGGCCCTAACTCTGCAAGCTTATCGTACAGCGTCGCGCTGGTATCTTCGGCCGTGATTGGGCAGACAAGCTTATGCAGCATATCGCCCGTATCCAGGCCGACGTCCATTTGCATGATCGTGACGCCGGTTTCCGCATCGCCTGCCCAAAGCGCGCGCTGAATAGGCGCCGCTCCGCGCCAGCGGGGAAGCAATGAACCGTGAACGTTAATGCAGCCCAGACGGGGCATATCCAGCACAGCTTTGGGCAGAATCAGACCATAGGCCACTACAACCATCACATCTGCGTGTAAGTCGGCGACCAGGTGCTGATTTTCCTGCGGACGTAAAGACGCTGGCTGAAACACTGGTAAACCGTTCTCTTCCGCCAGCACTTTTACCGGGCTCGGCATCAGCTTTTTGCCGCGTCCGGCCGGGCGATCCGGTTGGGTAAATACGCCAACGACGTTATGTCCGGATGACAACAGCGCGTCAAGATGACGCGCTGCAAAGTCAGGTGTACCCGCAAAAATAATACGTAGTGAATCTGACACGTTGATTCTTATCCTTAAGCCCGTGCGTTCAGGCGGTCGAGTTTCTCAACTTTCTGACGTATACGTTTTTGCTTCAGCGGCGACAGGTAATCGATAAACAGCTTACCGACCAGGTGATCCATTTCATGCTGAATACAGATCGCCAGCAGGCCATCCGCTTCCAGCTCAAACGGCTTACCGTCTCTGTCGAGCGCGCGAATTTTTACTTTCTCTGCACGCGGCACCAGAGCGCGTTGCTCCGGGATCGACAGGCAGCCTTCCTCAATACCGGTTTCGCCACTTTTTTCCAGCAGTTCCGGATTGATCAACACCAGGCGACCATCGCGATTCTCGGAGACGTCAATAACGATAATGCGCTGATGAATATCAACCTGCGTTGCGGCGAGGCCAATACCCTCTTCGGCATACATGGTATCGAACATATCATCAACGATACGCTGAATGTCTGCATTCACTTCTTTTACCGGTTCAGCGACTTTGCGAAGACGCTCGTCCGGGATATGTAACACGTGCAAAACTGCCATAAATTTCCAGAGTTGTGTTCAGGAGTAGAAAAGATTATTCCTCCTATTCTAGACAAATCCCCCTCTGATTGACAGCATCAGTGACCAATCGCAAAGATTGCTGAGGCTGCCTGTGGCAAGGGGAAAGGATGACTCTGACAGAGATTTGGTTGCGCCTGATTTACGTAGGGGATCTGTATGGCGACAAGATGCTTAACGTCGCGCAATCTTTATTGCAGAACCCGGATATCACGACCTCGACATTAAGCCACGCTGGACTGACCCCACAGCAGATCGCAAAATTTCAGGCGCTGGCTGCGGGTGAAATTGAACGCAGCCTGGCGTGGCTTACGGCTCCCGACCACCATCTGTTGCTGGCCACTGATGCCGCTTACCCGCCGCAGCTAAGAGCCATCAGCGATTATCCCGGCGCGCTCTTTGTCGAAGGGGATATCGGCGTACTGAAGTCGCAGCAACTGGGTGTCGTCGGTAGTCGGGCCCACTCATGGTATGGCGAGCGATGGGGCCGTCAGTTCTGTGAACAGCTTGTGCGTTATGGCGTGACCATTACCAGTGGTCTGGCTCTGGGAATCGACAGCATTGCCCATCGCGCAGCGCTTAACGGCAAAGGTAAAACGGTGGCGGTACTGGGAAACGGTTTACACAGCGTTTATCCAAAGCGGCATCGCGCGCTTGCCGACGGCATCCTTAATGCTGGCGGCGCGCTGGTTTCAGAGTTCCCTTTATCTGCGGTGCCCTGGCCGGGGAACTTCCCGCGACGAAACCGCATTATTAGTGGACTAAGCCGCGGCGTGCTGGTGGTGGAAGCGGCGCTGAAAAGCGGTTCGCTGGTCACGGCACGTTGCGCGCTGGATCAGGGACGTGAGGTTTTTGCTCTGCCAGGCCCATTGGGCAACCCTGGCTGTGAAGGACCGCATAGTCTTATCAGGCAGGGGGCAATGCTGGTGACATCGCCTGAGGAGATTCTGGAAAGTTTGCAATATGGGCTACATTGGGTGCCAGATCACAGCGATAAGCTAATTAATTCTTCAGAACCGGATAACGCGGCATTGCCATTTCCTGAGCTCCTGGCTAACGTAGGAGATGAGGTAACACCTGTTGACGTCGTCGCTGAACGTGCCGGCCAACCTGTGCCAGTGATTGTGGCTCAGCTACTCGAACTGGAGTTAGCAGGATGGATCGCAGTTGTACCCGGCGGCTATGTCCGATTAAGGAGGGCAAGCCATGTTCGACGTACTAATGTATTTGTTTGAGACTTACATCCACAACGAAGCTGAATTGCGCGTGGATCAGGATAAACTGGAGTCAGATCTGACAGACGCTGGTTTTGATCGTGAGGACATCTACAACGCGTTATTGTGGCTGGAAAAGCTGGCTGATTATCAGGAAGGCCTCGCCGAACCGATGCAGCTCGCTTCAGACCCACTCTCTGTTCGTATTTATACTGCAGAAGAGTGTGAGAGGCTGGATGCCAGTTGCCGGGGATTCTTGTTATTCCTGGAGCAGATTCAGGTGCTAAACCTCGAAACGCGGGAAATGGTCATTGAACGCGTGCTGGCGCTGGATACCGCAGAGTTCGATCTGGAAGATCTAAAATGGGTCATTCTGATGGTACTGTTTAATATCCCCGGATGTGAAAACGCCTATCAGCAGATGGAAGAATTACTCTTTGAAGTGAATGAAGGTATGCTGCACTAAATCATCGTTGCAGCAGCAAGAGTTGTTATGGCCAAATCAGCACTGTTCTCGGTGCCTAATCAGGAGCCCTGTCCACAATGCGGGGCTCAGCTTGTTATTCGTTCCGGGAAGCACGGACCTTTCCTTGGGTGTTCCCTGTATCCGGAATGCGATTTTGTTCGTCCGCTAAAAAACCAGGCTGACGGTCATATCGTTAAAGTTCTGGAGGGGCAGCTTTGTCCTGTATGTGGCGCTGAGCTGGTGCTGCGTCAGGGGCGCTACGGCATGTTTATCGGCTGTAGTCAGTATCCCACTTGCGAACATACCGAACTGATCGATAAACCTGATGATACTGCCATTACCTGCCCGCAGTGTCAGACGGGGCATCTGGTTCAGCGTCGTTCCCGTTACGGCAAAACTTTCTACTCCTGCGATGGTTATCCTGACTGTCAGTTCGTTATCAATTTTAAACCGATAGCTGGCGAGTGTCCTGTCTGCCAGTATCCGTTACTCATCGAAAAGAAAACCGCGCAGGGCGTTAAACGCTTTTGCGCCAGTAAACAATGTGGAAAGCCGGTTCCGGCGGAATTAAACAGTGAAGAATAACCTGCAATCAGATCGCATCGCTGACGCGGTGGCGGTACTGAATAATAAAGAAGTCATCGCTTATCCTACAGAGGCTGTTTTTGGTGTCGGCTGCGATCCTGATAGTGAGATCGCAGTCCAGCGTCTGCTTGAGTTAAAACAACGCCCGGTGGAAAAAGGGTTGATCCTTATCGCGGCGAATTTCGAACAGCTTAAACCCTACATCGACGACAGCGCCCTGAATGAATCGCAGCGTGAGGCCGTCTTTGCCAGCTGGCCAGGTCCGGTGACATTCGTATTCCCGGCGCGACCCACGACGCCGCGCTGGTTAACCGGCCGTTTTGATACGCTGGCTGTACGCGTTACCAATCATCCGCTGGTGGTGGCCTTATGCGAGGCCTACGGCAAACCGCTGGTTTCGACCAGCGCTAATCTGACGGGCTTACCGCCGTGCCGTACAACAGAAGAAGTACGCGCCCAGTTCGGTGATCATTTTCCGGTGGTGGAGGGCGAAACTGGCGGGCGTCAGAACCCTTCAGAAATACGTGACGCGCTGACCGGCGAGCGCTTCCGACAGGGGTAATATATGGAAAGCTATGCGGTATTCGGTAACCCGATCGCCCACAGTAAGTCTCCGTTTATTCATCAACAATTTGCGCAGCAGCTGCAAATTGATCACCCTTATGGTCGTGTGCTGGCGCCAGCAGATGATTTTGTGAATACCCTGAATGCGTTTTTTGCGGCGGGGGGGAAGGGGGCTAACATCACGGTCCCCTTTAAAGAAGAGGCGTTTGCCCGGGCCGATGAACTGACAGAGCGCGCAGCGCTGGCAGGGGCAGTGAATACCCTCAAGCGGCTGGAGGATGGCCGTTTGCTGGGGGATAACACCGATGGTACGGGCTTGCTGAGCGATCTTGAGCGGCTGGGCTTCATTAAGCCTGGTTTCCGTATTTTGCTGACAGGCGCAGGCGGCGCTGCCCGTGGGGTTCTTCTCCCTTTACTGTCTCTGGATTGCCAGGTAACCATCACTAACCGTACTTTTGCGCGGGCTGAGGCGCTGGCAAACGTCTTCATGCATACCGGCAGCGTCAAGGCGGTGGCAATGGATCAACTACGGGATCATGAATTTGATCTGATCATTAATGCGACATCCAGTGGCATTAGCGGCGAGATCCCCGCGATCCCGGAATCGCTGGTTCATCCGCATCTGTACTGTTATGACATGTTCTATCAGAAAGGAAATACGCCGTTTTTGAACTGGTGTGAGCATCATGGCGCAAAACAGTGCGCAGATGGAGTGGGTATGCTGGTGGCGCAGGCTGCTCATGCTGTTCTGTTATGGCACGGGGTGTTACCGGAAACTGAAGCGGTGATTAATCAGCTGAAGCAGGAAATAGCGCAATGAATCAGGCCATCCAGTTTCCGGATCGCGAAGAGTGGCATGCAGAATTGCAGGCGGTATGCTTTCCCGTGCTGGTAAATGGTATGCAGCTTACCTGCGCAATAAAGGGCAGCTCGCTGGCGTATCGTTTTAAAGGCGATACGCCGGAACAGTGGTTGCATAATTTTCAGGCTAACCGCTGGGATATTGAAGAAGAAGCTGAACAGCTGATCCACGATCAGCAAGAAGACGATCAGGGCTGGATCTGGTTACCCTGAGCCAGATAGTCGTCTTTCCATTTGACGTAGTTATTAGCTGAATATTGCAGTCCTTCGATTTCCGCCTCAGTTAAGGGGCGGATCTGTTTAACCGGACTGCCCAGATAGAGATAACCCGTTTCGAGCCGTTTGTTTTGCGGCACCAGGCTACCTGCCCCAATCATCACATCATCTTCCACAACAACGCCATCCAACAGAATCGATCCCATGCCGACCAGAACGCGATTGCCAATGGTGCACCCATGTAACATCACTTTATGCCCGACGGTGACGTCTTCGCCAATAGTCAGCGGATTACCCGCCGGGTTATAAGCAGACTTGTGCGTGACATGCAGCACGCTGCCGTCCTGAATATTAGTGCGTGCGCCTATCTCGACATGGTTCACGTCACCACGGATCGCGACAAGCGGCCAAATCCCCACATCATCAGCCATGCGGACGTCGCCAATGACGACGCTGGTGGCATCGATCATCACGCGTTGTCCCACTTTTGGGAAAAGATCCTTATAAGGACGTAAGACAGCAGACATATATACCTCAGTACTTGCGAAGGATAATGATGACTTTGGGTCCATTATTCGCACGGCGCAAGCCTTTTACACCTCAAAATTTGCGCAGATCGAACAGGATCACAGCGATAAGAGTGAAAAATCAGCACTCAGAAAAAAAGATCCAAAAAAGGCTTGTGCAAAAAAATGGGATCCCTATAATGCGCCTCCACTGACACGGAACAACGGCTTACAGGCCAGCGGGTCAGGAGGCCTCCTCCGGGAAGGCCGCCAGAGAAAAGCGAAAATAAACGCTTGACTCTGAGGGAGGAAAGCGTAATATACGCCACCTCGCGACACAGCGCTAAAGCGCGTCGCAACTGCTCTTTAACAATTTATCAGACAATCTGTGTGGGCACTCAAGGACATGGATTCTTAAACGTCTTCGGACGCTAAATGAATACCAAGTCTCTGGAGTGAACATACGTAATTCATTACGAAGTTTAATTCACGAGCATCAAACTTAAAT
Source organism: Enterobacter sp. SA187 (assembly GCF_001888805.2). Lineage (NCBI taxonomy): Bacteria > Pseudomonadati > Pseudomonadota > Gammaproteobacteria > Enterobacterales > Enterobacteriaceae > Enterobacter > Enterobacter sp. SA187. The sequence goes on along the minus strand of NZ_CP019113.1, from coordinate 689,459 downwards.
TGAAGAGTTTGATCATGGCTCAGATTGAACGCTGGCGGCAGGCCTAACACATGCAAGTCGAGCGGTAGCACAGAGAGCTTGCTCTCGGGTGACGAGCGGCGGACGGGTGAGTAATGTCTGGGAAACTGCCTGATGGAGGGGGATAACTACTGGAAACGGTAGCTAATACCGCATAACGTCGCAAGACCAAAGAGGGGGACCTTCGGGCCTCTTGCCATCAGATGTGCCCAGATGGGATTAGCTAGTAGGTGGGGTAACGGCTCACCTAGGCGACGATCCCTAGCTGGTCTGAGAGGATGACCAGCCACACTGGAACTGAGACACGGTCCAGACTCCTACGGGAGGCAGCAGTGGGGAATATTGCACAATGGGCGCAAGCCTGATGCAGCCATGCCGCGTGTATGAAGAAGGCCTTCGGGTTGTAAAGTACTTTCAGCGGGGAGGAAGGTGTTGTGGTTAATAACCACAGCAATTGACGTTACCCGCAGAAGAAGCACCGGCTAACTCCGTGCCAGCAGCCGCGGTAATACGGAGGGTGCAAGCGTTAATCGGAATTACTGGGCGTAAAGCGCACGCAGGCGGTCTGTCAAGTCGGATGTGAAATCCCCGGGCTCAACCTGGGAACTGCATCCGAAACTGGCAGGCTTGAGTCTTGTAGAGGGGGGTAGAATTCCAGGTGTAGCGGTGAAATGCGTAGAGATCTGGAGGAATACCGGTGGCGAAGGCGGCCCCCTGGACAAAGACTGACGCTCAGGTGCGAAAGCGTGGGGAGCAAACAGGATTAGATACCCTGGTAGTCCACGCTGTAAACGATGTCGACTTGGAGGTTGTGCCCTTGAGGCGTGGCTTCCGGAGCTAACGCGTTAAGTCGACCGCCTGGGGAGTACGGCCGCAAGGTTAAAACTCAAATGAATTGACGGGGGCCCGCACAAGCGGTGGAGCATGTGGTTTAATTCGATGCAACGCGAAGAACCTTACCTACTCTTGACATCCAGAGAACTTAGCAGAGATGCTTTGGTGCCTTCGGGAACTCTGAGACAGGTGCTGCATGGCTGTCGTCAGCTCGTGTTGTGAAATGTTGGGTTAAGTCCCGCAACGAGCGCAACCCTTATCCTTTGTTGCCAGCGGTCCGGCCGGGAACTCAAAGGAGACTGCCAGTGATAAACTGGAGGAAGGTGGGGATGACGTCAAGTCATCATGGCCCTTACGAGTAGGGCTACACACGTGCTACAATGGCATATACAAAGAGAAGCGACCTCGCGAGAGCAAGCGGACCTCATAAAGTATGTCGTAGTCCGGATCGGAGTCTGCAACTCGACTCCGTGAAGTCGGAATCGCTAGTAATCGTGGATCAGAATGCCACGGTGAATACGTTCCCGGGCCTTGTACACACCGCCCGTCACACCATGGGAGTGGGTTGCAAAAGAAGTAGGTAGCTTAACCTTCGGGAGGGCGCTTACCACTTTGTGATTCATGACTGGGGTGAAGTCGTAACAAGGTAACCGTAGGGGAACCTGCGGTTGGATCACCTCCTTACCTGAAAGAACCTGCCTTGCAGTGCTCACACAGATTGTCTGATAGAAAATAAAGCAGTAAGAAATCTCTGCAGGCTTGTAGCTCAGGTGGTTAGAGCGCACCCCTGATAAGGGTGAGGTCGGTGGTTCAAGTCCACTCAGGCCTACCAAATTCCTCCTGATACTGCGTTGCAAAACGCCCTGTCTCAGAAAGAATACCGGTAACGAGATTTGCATACGATGGGGTTATAGCTCAGCTGGGAGAGCGCCTGCCTTGCACGCAGGAGGTCTGCGGTTCGATCCCGCATAGCTCCACCATCCTTTACTGCTGAAAACAAGAAAACTTCAGAGTGTACCTGAAAAGGTGCGCTGCGAAGTTTTGCTCTTTAAAAATCTGGATCAAGCTGAAAATTGAAACGACACGCTGTTTCTTTTCTCCGTAACAAGAAAAGAAAAATGGCGTGTTCGAGTCTCTCAAATTTTTGCAATCAGAAGTGAAACATCTTCGGGTTGTGAGGTTAAGCGACTAAGCGTACACGGTGGATGCCCTGGCAGTCAGAGGCGATGAAGGGCGTGCTAATCTGCGATAAGCGCCGGTAAGGTGATATGAACCGTTATAACCGGCGATACCCGAATGGGGAAACCCAGTGCAATCCGTTGCACTATCATGTCATGAATACATAGTGGCATGAGGCGAACCGGGGGAACTGAAACATCTAAGTACCCCGAGGAAAAGAAATCAACCGAGATTCCCCCAGTAGCGGCGAGCGAACGGGGAGGAGCCCAGAACCTGAATCAGCATGTGTGTTAGTGGAAGCGTCTGGAAAGTCGCAGGGTACAGGGTGATACTCCCGTACACAAAAATGCACATGTTGTGAGTTCGAAGAGTAGGGCGGGACACGTGGTATCCTGTCTGAATATGGGGGGACCATCCTCCAAGGCTAAATACTCCTGACTGACCGATAGTGAACCAGTACCGTGAGGGAAAGGCGAAAAGAACCCCGGCGAGGGGAGTGAAACAGAACCTGAAACCGTGTACGTACAAGCAGTGGGAGCCTCTTTATGGGGTGACTGCGTACCTTTTGTATAATGGGTCAGCGACTTATATTCTGTAGCAAGGTTAACCGTATAGGGGAGCCGAAGGGAAACCGAGTCTTAACTGGGCGTTAAGTTGCAGGGTATAGACCCGAAACCCGGTGATCTAGCCATGGGCAGGTTGAAGGTTGGGTAACACTAACTGGAGGACCGAACCGACTAATGTTGAAAAATTAGCGGATGACTTGTGGCTGGGGGTGAAAGGCCAATCAAACCGGGAGATAGCTGGTTCTCCCCGAAAGCTATTTAGGTAGCGCCTCGTGAATTCATCTTCGGGGGTAGAGCACTGTTTCGGCTAGGGGGTCATCCCGACTTACCAACCCGATGCAAACTGCGAATACCGAAGAATGTTATCACGGGAGACACACGGCGGGTGCTAACGTCCGTCGTGAAGAGGGAAACAACCCAGACCGCCAGCTAAGGTCCCAAAGTCATGGTTAAGTGGGAAACGATGTGGGAAGGCACAGACAGCCAGGATGTTGGCTTAGAAGCAGCCATCATTTAAAGAAAGCGTAATAGCTCACTGGTCGAGTCGGCCTGCGCGGAAGATGTAACGGGGCTAAACCATGCACCGAAGCTGCGGCAGCGACACTATGTGTTGTTGGGTAGGGGAGCGTTCTGTAAGCCGTTGAAGGTGGACTGTGAGGTCTGCTGGAGGTATCAGAAGTGCGAATGCTGACATAAGTAACGATAAAGCGGGTGAAAAACCCGCTCGCCGGAAGACCAAGGGTTCCTGTCCAACGTTAATCGGGGCAGGGTGAGTCGACCCCTAAGGCGAGGCCGAAAGGCGTAGTCGATGGGAAACAGGTTAATATTCCTGTACTCGGTGTTACTGCGAAGGGGGGACGGAGAAGGCTATGTTGGCCGGGCGACGGTTGTCCCGGTTTAAGCGTGTAGGTGGAGCAATTAGGTAAATCCGGTTGCTTATTAACACTGAGGCGTGATGACGAGGCACTACGGTGCTGAAGTGACAAATGCCCTGCTTCCAGGAAAAGCCTCTAAGCATCAGGTAACACAGAATCGTACCCCAAACCGACACAGGTGGTCAGGTAGAGAATACCAAGGCGCTTGAGAGAACTCGGGTGAAGGAACTAGGCAAAATGGTGCCGTAACTTCGGGAGAAGGCACGCTGGTGCGTAGGTGAAGCGACTTGCTCGCGGAGCTGAAACCAGTCGAAGATACCAGCTGGCTGCAACTGTTTATTAAAAACACAGCACTGTGCAAACACGAAAGTGGACGTATACGGTGTGACGCCTGCCCGGTGCCGGAAGGTTAATTGATGGGGTTAGCGGCAACGCGAAGCTCTTGATCGAAGCCCCGGTAAACGGCGGCCGTAACTATAACGGTCCTAAGGTAGCGAAATTCCTTGTCGGGTAAGTTCCGACCTGCACGAATGGCGTAATGATGGCCAGGCTGTCTCCACCCGAGACTCAGTGAAATTGAAATCGCTGTGAAGATGCAGTGTACCCGCGGCAAGACGGAAAGACCCCGTGAACCTTTACTATAGCTTGACACTGAACACTGGTCCTTGATGTGTAGGATAGGTGGGAGGCTTTGAAGCGTGGACGCCAGTCTGCGTGGAGCCATCCTTGAAATACCACCCTTTAATGGCTGGTGTTCTAACGTGGACCCGTTACCCGGGTTGCGGACAGTGTCTGGTGGGTAGTTTGACTGGGGCGGTCTCCTCCTAAAGCGTAACGGAGGAGCACGAAGGTTAGCTAATCCTGGTCGGACATCAGGAGGTTAGTGCAATGGCATAAGCTAGCTTGACTGCGAGCGTGACGGCGCGAGCAGGTGCGAAAGCAGGTCATAGTGATCCGGTGGTTCTGAATGGAAGGGCCATCGCTCAACGGATAAAAGGTACTCCGGGGATAACAGGCTGATACCGCCCAAGAGTTCATATCGACGGCGGTGTTTGGCACCTCGATGTCGGCTCATCACATCCTGGGGCTGAAGTAGGTCCCAAGGGTATGGCTGTTCGCCATTTAAAGTGGTACGCGAGCTGGGTTTAGAACGTCGTGAGACAGTTCGGTCCCTATCTGCCGTGGGCGCTGGAGAATTGAGGGGGGCTGCTCCTAGTACGAGAGGACCGGAGTGGACGCATCACTGGTGTTCGGGTTGTCATGCCAATGGCATTGCCCGGTAGCTAAATGCGGAAGAGATAAGTGCTGAAAGCATCTAAGCACGAAACTTGCCCCGAGATGAGTTCTCCCTGACCCTTTAAGGGTCCTGAAGGAACGTTGAAGACGACGACGTTGATAGGCCGGGTGTGTAAGCGCAGCGATGCGTTGAGCTAACCGGTACTAATGAACCGTGAGGCTTAACCTTACAACGCCGAAGATGTTTTGGCGGATTTGAGAGATTTTCAGCTTAGACCAGATAAAGTAAAGTGCGCAATAGTTTGCGCAGCAGCAAGGCGGCAGGCCGAAGGAAAGGAAGGAGCATACTGAAGTATGTGACTGACTTTACGAGGACAGCCAACGCCGCTGATGCGATAAAATATTGCGTACAGAGCACAAAGAATTTGCCTGGCGGCACTAGCGCGGCGGTCCCACCTGACCCCATGCCGAACTCAGAAGTGAAACGCCGTAGCGCCGATGGTAGTGTGGGGTCTCCCCATGCGAGAGTAGGGAACTGCCAGGCATCAAATTAAGCGTGCTGATATGGCTCAGTTGGTAGAGCGCACCCTTGGTAAGGGTGAGGTCCCCAGTTCGACTCTGGGTATCAGCACCACTTTTAAAGCGGTTAATAGTTCGGCACTTAGAAAAGAATTTGCCTGGCGACACTAGCGCGGCGGTCCCACCTGACCCCATGCCGAACTCAGAAGTGAAACGCCGTAGCGCCGATGGTAGTGTGGGGTCTCCCCATGCGAGAGTAGGGAATTGCCAGGCATCAAATAAAGCAAAAAGCCCAGTCGAAAGACTGGGCTTTTTGCTATGGATCTTTTCTGGAAATAACCGCAAAGCCTGGCGCGGCGGCTGGGCTTTGCGGTTATAGAAGCCAGATTAATGAATAACCTGCGACAAAAATGCTCTTGTACGTTCTGATTTGGGGTTGGCAAAGAAGGTTTCTGGCGGTGCCTGTTCAACGATTTCACCACGATCCATAAAGATCACGCGATCCGCTACGGTACGGGCAAAGCCCATCTCATGGGTCACGCAGAGCATGGTCATACCCGACTCGGCAAGGCCAATCATCGTATCCAGCACCTCTTTCACCATCTCCGGGTCGAGCGCAGAAGTCGGTTCGTCGAACAGCATGATTTTCGGTTTCATACACAGCGAACGAGCAATGGCTACGCGCTGTTGCTGCCCGCCGGAAATCTGCCCCGGAAATTTATGGGCATGTTCAGCAATACGCACGCGTTCAAGATAATGCATCGCCAGTGCTTCCGCTTCCTTCTTCGGCATTTTACGCACCCAGATCGGTGCCAGCGTGCAGTTCTGTAAAACCGTCAGATGCGGGAACAGGTTGAAATGCTGGAACACCATGCCCACTTCCTGACGCACCTTTTCGATATTACGGATGTCCTCGTTAAGCTCAATCCCATCCACCACAATCCGGCCTTGCTGATGCTCTTCCAGATGGTTGATACAGCGGATCGTGGTGGATTTCCCTGAACCCGACGGCCCGCAGAGGACAATACGTTCACCCTGTTTGACCTCAAGGTTGATATTTTTCAGCACGTGAAACTGCCCGTACCATTTATTCACAGTGTCGAGCGTAATCATCGCATCGTCAGACTGCATAATCATATTACTCATGGTTTTCCTCAGTGCGCTGTACGCCCGGTGTTGAAACGCTTCTCCAGATGCTGGCTGTAGCGTGACATGCTAAAACAGAAAATCCAGTAAACCAGCGCGGCAAAGACATAGCCCTCGGTCGACATGCCAAGCCATGCCGGATCGACCGTGGCCTGCTGCACGCTGCTGAACAGATCAAAAAGCCCGATGATGATCACCAGACTGGTATCTTTAAATAGCGCGATAATGGTATTAACCAGACCCGGGATCACCAGTTTCAGCGCCTGGGGCAATATGACCAGCCCCTGTGTTTTCCAGTAACCAAGGGCCAGCGATTCCGCCGCTTCATACTGACCCTTCGGCAATGCCTGAAGCCCGCCGCGTACCACTTCCGCCACATAAGCCGACTGAAAAAGCACCACGCCAACCAGCGCACGGATGAGCTTATCTATGCTTGTTCCTTCAGACATAAACAGCGGCAGCATTACTGACGACATAAACAGCACGGTAATCAGCGGCACGCCACGCCAGAACTCGATAAATATCACCGACAGGATCCGCACCACTGGCATTTTTGAACGCCGCCCCAAGGCCAGTAAGATGCCCAACGGCAAAGCACCGGCGATACCGACCGCGGCGATGATTAGCGTCAGCGTTAATCCGCCCCATTGACGGGTTTCCACCCGCTCAAGCCCTAAAAATCCTCCATACAACAACCACCACACCACGACCGGATAGATAACTGCCCAGCAGGCGATATAACGGCCACGCCTGGGCAGTGTTTTCAAAAACATCGGCGCGATAGAGAGCAGACCAAAGATTAAGGCAACATTGATCCGCCAGCGCTGCTCATGGGGGTAAAGGCCATACATAAACTGCCCAAACCGCTGATGGATAAATACCCAGCAGGCGCCTTCCTTCGTACAATCCGCGCGGGTCGTTCCCACCCAGTTTGCCTGGAATAACACCCAGTTAAGCAATGGCGGGATCAGCTCCCACATCAGCCACAGGCAGAACAGCGTCAGCAGTGTGTTTGACCAGCTGGAGAAAAGGTTCTTACGTACCCAAAGTAAATAATGCCCCGTCCCGGTACTGACCGGACGCGGCGAGTGAGACACAATAGCTTTTGTCATCACGGATCCTTAGCGTTCAATCAGCGCAATGCGGCGGTTATAGATATTCATCAGCAACGAAATACCGAGACTGATAATCAGGTATACCGACATAGTGATGGCGATAGTTTCAATTGCCTGGCCTGTCTGGTTCAGGACGGTTCCCGCGAAAAGCGACACCATGTCCGGATAACCAATCGCCGCCGCCAGAGATGAGTTTTTGACGATATTAAGATACTGGCTGGTTAATGGCGGGATGATCACACGCAGCGCCTGCGGGATGATCACCTGGCGTAGCGTTACCGGATGCGGCAGGCCAAGCGAACGCGCCGCTTCGTGCTGCCCGTGCGGTACTGACTGAATACCCGCGCGGATAATCTCGGCAATAAAGGCGGAGGTATAGACTGACAGGGCCAGCGTCAATGCTGCCAGTTCCGGGATCAGCGCCATTCCGCCACGGAAGTTAAAACCGCGCAGTTCCGGCACATCCCAGTGCAGGGCCGCCCCGAAAATCATGTGCGCCAGCAGTGGCAATGCGATGAAAAGACCAAGTGCAACCGGCCATGTGCGGCGTAGTTGCCCGGTTTTGATCTGATGCGTTTTATTAAAGCGGAACAGGCCAACCGACAGGACAACTGCCAGCGCGACTGCCGCGATAAAAGCCAGCAGCCCTTCACCTGTTTGCGGCGCGGGAATATAGAGACCACGATTGCTCAAAAACGCCAGGTCGAACGCGCTTACCGCCTGGCGTGGCCCCGGAAGATTACGCAGTACCGCAAAGTACCAGAAGAAGATCTGTAATAACGGCGGAATATTGCGGAACGTCTCGATGTAAATAGTCGACAGTTTACGCAGCAGCCAGTTTTCCGACAGTCGTGCAAGCCCCAGAAAGAAGCCCAGAAATGAGGCAAAAACAATGCATAGCGCCGATACCAGCAGCGTATTAAGCAAACCGACCAGGAACACCCGGCCATAAGTATCGCCCTGCTCATAATCGATAAGATGCTGAACAATGCCGAAACCGGCGCTGCGATCGAGGAAGGCAAAACCTGACGTGATGCCACGGTTGCTCAGATTGGTAACGGTATTGTGTATCAGGTAAATAGCCACGCCGACGACAGCCAGCACGGCGATAATCTGAAACAGCCAGGCGCGAACCGCAGGGTTGGAGAAGGAAAACGATCCTTTAACGGTTGGGCGGCGATGGGACATAAGAAAACCTCGGTAGCCATGACTCTGGACCGGACACCGCAAAGGCGGTGTCCGTTACTGCAAAATACAAAATGTCAGGTCTTAACGTACTGGCGGAGCGTACTGAATACCGCCGTTATTCCAGAGGTTGTTCTGACCACGTTTGATTTTCAGTGGGCTTTCAGAACCCACATTACGTTCGAACACTTCCGCATAGTTACCGACTTTCTTGATGATGTTATAAGCCCATTTGTTATCAAGCTTCAGATCCTTGCCGTAATCACCCTCTTTGCCCAGCAGATGCGCCATATCAGGCGTGGCCGGATTCGCCGCTTTCTCATCGACGTTTTTAGAGGTAACACCCATCTCTTCCGCATTCAGCATGGCGAACAGCGTCCAGCGCACAATGGAGAACCACTCATCATCACCGCGGCGAACCACCGGGCCCAGCGGCTCTTTAGAAATCACTTCCGGCAGAACAATCCACTCGCCCGGCGTGCTCAGCTTAATGCGCAGCGCATAGAGCTGAGACTGGTCGGAGGCCAGCGTATCGCAACGACCTGATTCCAGCGCCTTGGCGGATTCATCAGAACGGTCAAAGGTCACCGGCGTATAGTTCATTTTGTTGGATTTGAAATAATCCGCCACGTTCAGCTCGGTGTCTGTACCTGCCTGAATACAGACGGTGGCACCATCCAGCTCTTTGGCGCTTTTAAGGCCCGCTTTGTTGTGGGTCAGGAAGCCGATACCGTCATAGTAGGTGACGCCGGTAAAGGACATTCCCATGCCTGCATCACGGGAGGAGGTCCAGGTCGTATTACGGGAGAGTACATCCACTTCACCCGACTGCAACGCAGTGAAGCGCTCTTTTGCCGTCAGCGGGGTATATTTTACTTTTGTATCATCGCCGAAAACGGCAGCCGCAACGCCACGGCACACATCCACATCAATACCGCTAAATTTACCGTTGGCGTCTGCATAAGAGAAACCCGGCAACCCGTCACTAATACCGCACTGCACAAAACCTTTTTTCTTTACTGCATCCAGAGTGGCACCAGCATGGGCCTGATTAGCAACAGCAAACAGCGCACCGGCAGCGGCCAGGCTGGCGATCATCATCTTTTTCATAATGCATCCTGTGTGGCGAAATTATCGTTATATGAAGGCGTCCGGGAAACGCCTGAAACCTGTCTGTGGCTTTGGCCATACTTTGTAAAGCAAAGGTAGTGCCAGGTTTTACGTGCGAAAAGAATTAATGCAGAACGCCCGTAATAAGGAGAGTGTAGACAGGGAAAAATAAAATCAGCGCACTGGATTGGTGCGAAATTAAAACCTGTGCCACAAATCAGAGCAAAATAAATTCATAGCAGACGAACCATTGGTGGGATGAATCATTTATACAGGAAAGGGGGAAGAAAATAATGACCCAAAGTAAGAGATAATTTTAACAATGTTGATGGATTGCACCGGACGGGAGCAAAAGCAGGCGTACACCGGCACGCCTGCGAGAAGATTATTTGGTGAGAGCGACGATACCCAGGGTCACGCCAGCAATGGCCGCAGCGCCGCCTGCGATAGCGCCTGCCGTTTCCCAGTTATCCTGCGTGGTGCCTTTCATGCAGGTATTAGTGTGCACCAGGCGGCCCTGATCGTCATAGACGGGGACACAAGGGGAATCGTGAGCACACCCGGCCAGTACGGAAGACAACAGTGCAATGGCAATTAATTTTTTCATGATCACAATTACCTCTTTTGTGTGAATGCGTTCATTCTACCACTGGTTAGCACGCCTTCCTGCGGCTGGAGTTTTACAAAGCATGTCGAATGTAAAAAGCGTGGAGATAAAGCCGCCAGAATGGTGAGATTATGGAGAAATAGAGGATGTGCGCAGGGACAATGATGTACATGAGTGATGGTTTACCGGCGCAGAGGGCGTAAGGCGAAGCGATGCCAGCAGTCCGTCCACCAGCGACGGAGCCAGTCTGTCGAGATCAAAGCTTTTGTCCGTCATGAGCCAGTTTTTGATGATACCGCTCAGGTAGGCCTGAATAATAATCATCGCCAGGTCTATATTACAGTTCAGAAACCCTGGGTTTTCTTTTAAGCATTTATTCAACATCTGCAAAACATGTTCATGATTAAACAACAGACGCTCGCGTATCTCTGTTTCTGATGTCAGCTCTTTTGTAAACTCGCATTTATGGTAAAGAATTTCCACCAGCGCCTGTTCCAGCGGATCCTGAGCAATCAGCCGTAAACCTTCTATTAGTGATTGTCGTAATATTATTTCGGCAGATGCGTCCGAATGTAACTTCATTTTATCGGCTATTTTATCCCTCACAGGTAATTGTTCTTGCCAGATAGCGTTAAATAATTGTGATTTATTTTCAAAGTGCCAGTAAATAGCGCCGCGTGTTACTTGCGCTGCATGGGCTATATCATCCAGCGATGTGCCAGAGAATCCTTGTTGAGAAAAGGTTAAAATGGCGGTGTCAATTAATAATTGCCGTGTTTTTAAGGCATCCTCTTTCGTTCTTTTTGCCATGAATAATAACTATGCTGAATGATGGGTTACATTTGCTAAATGAAATTTCCGCAAAAAATTGAATTTGTATCCTTGCATTTTTCTACTATTCATTCAACATGTCGAGGCTATTTTTATTGCCGTCCTCTTTATATTCATCGCATAAATATAAAGAGGGATGTTTTTATTTTAGTGCTGACGCGGGTCGGTGAATGCGAACAGATATAAGGTGAACCGCTACCATGGCTAAGTTCTTTATTGATAGGCCTATATTCGCCTGGGTGCTGGCGATTATTTTAATGCTGGCTGGTGCGCTGGCGGTCATCAACCTTCCGGTTGCACAATATCCTACGATCGCACCGCCTGCTATCGCTATTAATGCCACTTATCCCGGCGCTGATGCGCAAACGGTCCAGGATACCGTTACCCAGGTGATAGAACAAAATATGAATGGCCTGGATAACCTGATGTATATGTCGTCCACCAGCGATTCTGCCGGCAGCGTGTCCGTCACCTTAACCTTTAAATCCGGCACCGATGCCGATATCGCCCAGGTTCAGGTCCAGAACAAACTGCAACTTGCTATGCCATTATTGCCCCAGGAAGTGCAGCAACAGGGGATAAACGTTAAGAAATCAAGCAGCACCTTTTTGATGGTAATGGGTTTTATCTCAGAAGACGGCAGCATGACGCAGGATGATATTGCCGATTTTATCTCGTCAAATATTAAGGATCCCGTTAGCCGTACTGAAGGGGTGGGCGACGTGCAGCTATTCGGCGCGCAATATGCAATGCGCATCTGGCTTGATCCGAACAAACTGAATGAATATCAGTTGACTACTGTCGATGTGGTCGATCAGATCAAAGCCCAGAATAGCCAGATTGCCGCAGGCCAGCTGGGCGGCACGCCATCCGTGGCCAATCAGCAGATTAACGCCTCGATCATTGCCCAGACGCGTCTGCGTACGCCGGAGCAGTTTGGCCGTATTACGTTAAAAGTCCTCTCCAACGGCGCACGGGTACAGCTCAAAGACGTCGCACGCATCGAGCTGGGCGGCGAGAACTACAACGTTATCGCCCGGTATAACGGTAAACCGTCAGCGGGTCTGGGCATCAAACTCGCAACGGGCGCTAACGCGCTGGACGCCGCCGATGCGGTGAAACAGCAGATGGCCCACCTGCAACCCTACTTTCCTCACGGCCTGAAACTGGTTTACAGCTACGACACCACCCCCTTTATTAAGATCTCCATCCGGGAAGTCTTCAAAACGCTGTTTGAAGCCATCGTGCTGGTGTTTCTTGTCATGTATCTGTTTTTGCAGAATCTGCGGGCCACGCTCATTCCTACTATTGCGGTGCCCGTGGTGTTACTGGGGACCTTTGCCATACTGGCGGCGTTCGGCTATTCGATTAACACGCTGACCATGTTTGGCATGGTGTTAGCCATCGGCCTGCTGGTGGACGACGCTATCGTGGTGGTGGAAAACGTAGAGCGCGTGATGGTCGATGAAGGATTGCCCCCCAAAGAGGCGACGCAGAAATCGATGGCGCAGATACAGGGCGCGCTGGTGGGCATCGCCATGGTGTTGTCGGCGGTATTCGTCCCGATGGCGTTTTTTGGCGGCTCAACCGGGGTGATCTACCGGCAATTCTCCATCACCATCGTTTCTGCCATGGCTCTGTCCGTGCTGGTGGCGCTCATTTTAACGCCCGCACTGTGCGCCACCCTGCTAAAACCCACTACCCACGGCACGACTAACCGGATGTTTGGCTGGTTCAACCGGCTGTTTGAACAAAGCACCCAGCACTACACCGGCAGCGTACAGAAACTGCTAAGCCGTACCGGCCGCTACATGGTGCTTTACCTGGTGATTGTCGTGGGCATGGCCTGTTTATTCCTGCGTTTGCCCACCTCTTTTTTACCCGAAGAGGATCAAGGGGTTTTCCTGACGATGGTCACGCTGCCCGCTGGCGCCGCCCAGGATCGCACGGAAAAAATCATGCAGGAAGTCACACGTTACTATCTGACGAATGAGAAAAATAACGTGGATTCTGTGTTTACGGTGACGGGCTTTGGGCTTAACGGTAAAGGGCAAAACAACGGCCTGGCTTTTATCCGTTTAACAGACTGGGCACAGCGTGAAGGCGAGGAAAACCGTGTTGAGGCGATAGTTGCGCGTGCCACGCATGCGTTTCGCAGTATCAAAGACGGGATGGTATTTGCGTTTAACCTTCCCGCCATTACCGAGCTGGGCACTGCTACCGGGTTCGACTTTGAACTGATCGATCAGGCGGGGCTGGGGCATGTGGAGTTGACCAAAGCGCGTAATGAACTGCTGAAAAAAGTCGCTCAGCGTCCGGATATGCTGGTGCGTACACGGCCTAATGGTCTGGAAGATATGCCGCAATTCAAACTGAATGTCGATCAGGAAAAAGCACAGGCGCTCGGTGTCTCGCTAACGGATATCAACAAGACCATTGCAACCGCACTGGGTAGCACTTACGTGAATGATTTCGTCGATAACGGCCGTGTGAAAAAAGTTTACGCACAGGCTGACGCGCCTTATCGCATGATGCCGGATGATATTAACCGCTGGTTTGTACGTAGCCGTAACGGCGAAATGGTGCCCTTTTCAAGTTTCACCAGCGCCAACTGGATCCAGGGATCGCCACGTCTGGAGCGCTACAACGGTTTGCCAGCGATGGAAATTCTGGGTGAGGCCGCGCCAGGTAAAAGCAGCGGTGAGGCCATGAAGATGATGGAGGCGTTCGCCGCAACGCTGCCCTCCGGGATTGGCTTCGACTGGACGGGGATGTCGTATCAGGAGCGCTTATCCGGCAATCAGGCCCCCGCGTTATATGCCATCTCACTGATGGTGGTATTCCTGTGTCTGGCGGCACTTTATGAAAGCTGGTCGATTCCATTTTCCGTCATGCTGGTTGTACCGCTCGGCGTGGTGGGCGCCTTGCTGGCGGCCAGTTGCCGTGGCCTGAGTAACGACGTCTATTTCCAGGTTGGCCTGCTGACCACCATTGGATTGTCGGCAAAGAATGCCATTTTGATCGTCGAGTTTGCCAGGGATTTGATGGATAAAGAGCACAAGAGCTTAATCGACGCCACGCTGGAGGCGGTAAAAATGCGTTTGCGCCCGATACTCATGACGTCACTGGCTTTTATCCTTGGCGTAATGCCGCTGGTGCTCAGTACAGGCGCAGGCAGCGGCGCACAAAACGCGGTTGGGACTGGCGTAATGGGCGGTATGGTATCCGCAACCCTGCTGGCAATATTTTTTGTGCCGGTATTTTTCGTGGTTATTCGCCGACGCTTTACCAGTAACCACTAAATATATTCACTGAAATTATTTATATAAATATTCTTATACAAGGCGTTTATATTTAAAAGGTGTTATCGCGTCGCAAAGGCGATATTTACCTCATGGCTTTAGTTTTAAGTGCCATTATTTGTGGCTTAGGATTCGACGTCATTTACATAAATAGTGAATTATTTGTAGGATACCCGACCCGCTGGTTTTATTTTTCTACCTGCTTTGCGGCTTATGCCGCGCATTGTGTTTTGAGGAACTGCAATGAATAAATTTGGTGAATGTATTCGCCTTTCATCAGTCATTATTATGTCAATCGGCTTACTTTGCGGTTGTAATGATAATGAAAACGCGCCAGCTAAAATGCCGGATCCCGAGGTCAGCGTCTGGCAGGTTAAAGCAGCCCCTCTGGCGGTGACGACAGAATTACCGGGACGAACCGAAGCATTTCGTATTGCAGAGGTGCGTCCGCAGGTGAGCGGAATTATTCTCAAACGTAATTTTGTTGAAGGCAACGATATTACCGCCGGGGACTCGCTGTATCAGATCGATCCGGCAACCTATCAGGCGGCCTTAGCAAGCGCGCAGGGCGAATTAGCGAAAGCCGAAGCCGCTGCAAGTATGGCGCACTTAACGGTCAAACGTTATGCGCCTCTGGTAGGGACGCAATACGTCAGCCGTCAGGAATATGACACCGCCGTTGCCAGCGCCCGGCAGGCAGACGCCAGCGTCCAGGCCGCAAAAGCCGCAGTAGAGACGGCGCGTATCAATCTGGCCTATACCCGTGTCAGTTCCCCCATCAGCGGCCGTATCGGTAAATCTGCCGTCACCGAAGGCGCGCTGGTAACCAACGGTCAGGCGACGGCGCTGGCCACGGTGCAGCAAATCGATCCAATCTATGTTGATGTCACGCAATCCAGCAGCGATTTTATGCGTCTGAAACAGGCGGTGGAACAGGGCAACCTGCGCAGACAGGATGGCAAAGCTGAGGTTGAACTGCTCACAGAGAACGGTCAGGTCTATCCGTTAAAGGGTACGCTGGAATTCTCAGATATTACCGTCGACCAGAGCACCGGCTCGATCACTATCCGCGCGGTTTTCCCCAATCCTGATCACAGCCTCCTTCCGGGAATGTTTGTGCGCGCACGCCTTGATGAAGGTGTTCAGCCAGAAGCTATTCTGGTGCCGCAGCAGAGCGTAACCCGTAATGCTCGCGGCGATGCCACCGTGATGCTGGTAAATGAAAAAAATCAGGCTGAGCAGCGCAACGTAGTTGCGACTCAGGCTATTGGCGATAAATGGCTCATTTCGGAGGGGCTGAAAGAGGGTGACAAGGTGATTGTCAGCGGCTTGCAGCGTGCCCGTCCTGGCACCCAAGTGACTATCGTGCCTGCTTCATCAGGTGAGTAAAAAACGCGTTGCAGTAATCGCGCTTACGCAGTGAGAGTCGTAAAAGATGTCGAAGTTTTTTATTGATCGTCCGATTTTTGCCTGGGTGCTGTCGATCATACTGATGATTGCGGGTGTACTGGCAATCATGCAATTACCTGTGGCGCAGTATCCAACCATTGCACCGCCTGCGATCGCAATCAGCGCCTCCTACCCGGGGGCCGATGCGCAAACGGTGCAGGATACCGTCACACAGGTTATTGAACAGAACATGAATGGCATCGATAACCTGATGTACATGTCCTCAACCAGCGATTCCGCAGGTGGCGTAACCATCACCCTGACCTTTAAATCAGGGACTGAAGCGGATATTGCTCAGGTTCAGGTGCAGAACAAGCTACAACTGGCGATGCCACTTTTGCCGCAGGAAGTGCAGCAGCAGGGGATCAGCGTTGAGAAAGCCAGTAGCAGTTTCCTGATGGTGGTGGGCTTTACCTCTGAAAACAAAAGCCTGAACCAGGACGATATTTCTGACTATGTCGCCTCTAACGTTAAAGATGCCATTAGCCGTACCAATGGCGTTGGCGACGTACAGCTTTTCGGTGCGCAGTATGCGATGCGTATCTGGCTGAATGTCGACATGCTCAATAAATATCGTATGACGCCGGTGGATGTTGTTAACCAGCTCAAAGTGCAAAACGATCAGATTGCCGCCGGGCAGTTGGGTGGAACGCCTTCTGTTCCTAATCAACAGCTCAACGCCTCCATCATTGCGCAAACGCGCCTGAAAGATCCGGAGCAATTTGGTAACGTGACGCTGCGCGTCAATGCGGACGGTTCGCAGGTTCGCCTGAGAGATGTGGCCCGCATTGAACTGGGCGGGGAAAACTATAACACCGTTACGAAAATCAACGGTCAGGATGCGGCGGCGATAGGTATTAAACTGGCGACAGGGGCAAACGCCCTTGATACCGCAAGCGCTATCAAGAACAAATTACAGGAGCTTGCTCCTTATTTTCCGCAGGGTATGCAGGTTGTTTATCCGTATGACACTACGCCCTTCGTGCAGATTTCCATTCACGGAGTGATCAAAACCCTGTTCGAAGCCATCATCCTGGTTTTCCTGGTGATGTACCTGTTCCTGCAAAATATCCGCGCCACGCTGATCCCGACCATCGCCGTGCCGGTTGTGTTGCTGGGCACCTTTGCCGTCCTCTCTGCTTTTGGCTATTCGATTAACACGCTCACCATGTTCGGGATGGTGCTGGCGATCGGCCTGCTGGTCGACGATGCCATTGTCGTCGTGGAGAACGTTGAGCGTGTGATGGTAGAAGATCACCTGCCGCCGAGAGAAGCCACCCAGAAATCAATGGAACAGATCCAGGGCGCGCTGGTGGGCATCGCCATGGTGCTGTCGGCGGTTTTCATTCCAATGGCATTTTTTGGCGGTTCAACGGGTGAAATTTATCGTCAGTTCTCGATCACTATCGTGTCAGCAATGGCCCTGTCGGTACTGGTTGCGCTGATTCTCACGCCGGCGTTATGCGCCACGCTGCTTAAGCCCGTCGATCCCCATGCCCATGGTGATAAAAAAGGCTTTTTCGGCTGGTTCAACCGTTTGTTTGAACGTTGCACCAGCCATTACACCGACAGCGTTGGCGGCATTATCAGAAGTACCGGGCGTTACCTGCTGGTGTATTTCCTGATTGTGGTGGGCATGGCGGTGCTGTTTTTACGCTTACCGACGTCCTTTCTGCCGGACGAAGATCAGGGCGTCTTTATGACCATGGTGCAACTGCCAGCCGGGGCAACCCAGGCACGTACGCAGAAGGTGCTCGATCAGGTGACCGATTACTACCTGAACGATGAAAAAGCGAACGTGAATTCGGTGCTGACGGTGAACGGTTTTAGTTTCAGCGGTCAGGGGCAGAACTCGGGAATTGCCTTTATCAGTCTTAAACCATGGGAAGAGCGTCCAGGTAAAGAAAACGCCGTAGAGGGCATTGTGGCACGCGCCACTAAAGCCTTCAGCCGTATTCAGGATGGCCAGGTGTTTCCCTTTAACCTGCCGCCGATTGTTGAACTTGGCACGGCGACAGGGTTTGACTTCGAGCTTATCGATCAGGCCAACCTTGGGCATGATGCGCTGACAAAAGCACGTAACCAGCTGATGGAAATGGTACAGCAGCATCCTGATAAACTGGTGCGCGTACGACCTAACGGACTTGAAGATACCCCGCAGTTCAAACTTGAAGTGGACATTGAAAAAGCCCAGGCCTTAGGTATCGATCTTTCTGATGTTAATCAGACGATCTCAATTGCGTTGGGGGGATCCTACGTTAATGACTTCATCGATCATGGACGCGTGAAAAAAGTCTACGTTCAGGCCGATGCGAAATTCCGTATGCTGCCGGGGGATATTAATAATCTCTACGTGCGCAGCAGCAACGGAGAAATGACGCCCTTCTCCTCATTTACCACCTCAAGTTGGGTTTACGGCTCGCCGCGGCTCGAACGCTTTAACGGTCTGCCATCTATGGAGATCCTGGGCGAGGCCGCCCCCGGCAAGAGTTCAGGTGACGCCATGCTGTTGATGGAACAAATGGCCTCCCGGCTGCCCGCCGGGATAGGTTACGACTGGACGGGTATGTCATATCAGGAACGTTTGTCCGGCAACCAGGCGCCCGCGTTATACGCTATTTCGCTGATCGTTGTCTTCCTGTGCCTGGCGGCACTCTATGAGAGCTGGTCAATCCCGTTTTCCGTCATGCTGGTGGTGCCGCTTGGCGTGATTGGCGCCTTGCTGGCGGCGATGATGCGCGGCATGAATAACGATGTCTATTTCCAGGTCGGCCTGTTAACCACTATTGGCCTGTCGGCGAAAAACGCCATTCTGATCGTGGAGTTTGCCAAAGATCTGATGGATAAAGAAGGCAAGGGCGTGATTGAAGCGACGCTGGACGCGGTGCGTATGCGTCTTCGTCCGATCCTGATGACCTCGCTGGCATTCATTCTGGGCGTCATGCCGCTGGTGATCAGCTCCGGCGCAGGCAGCGGTGCGCAAAACGCCGTGGGTACCGGGGTGCTGGGGGGGATGCTGACCGCCACGCTGCTGGCGATCTTCTTTGTGCCGGTATTCTTTGTGGTCGTACGGCAGTTTTTCACGAAAAAAGCCAGATAACGGCTAAGCGGCCCTGGCCTGGTTCACAGGCCGGGGCTTTTTTATTCGCCAGTACGACCCAACTGTGCGGCTTCCTGAGCGGAAACCGGCCTGCCGAGCAGAAAACCCTGCAGAGTGTTGCAGCCCAGTTCTGTCAGGAAGGTCTGCTGCGCCTCGGTTTCCACACCTTCTGCGACAATTTTCAGATCCAGCGTTTTCGCCAGCGCTACAATGGCTGAAACGATGGTCGCATCATCGCCGTCACCGTTAAGCTCCTTCACAAAAGCACGATCAATTTTGAGTTCGCAGGCGGGCAGACGTTTCAGATACAACAGGCTGGAGTAGCCGGTACCAAAATCATCAATGGACGCTTTGACTCCGGCATGCGTAAGCTCCGTCAGAATACGCACGCTCTCTTCCGGATTGCTCATCGCCGTGGTTTCGGTGACTTCAAGGATCAGATCCTCCGGCGCCACCTGATAGCGTTGCAGGCAGTCCATCACGTGTTCCACCAGTCCGGGTTGCTCGAATTGCAGGGTGGATAAATTGACCGCCATCGACCATGAGGTATTCCCCAAGAGATGCCATTCCCGCAGCTGCCGGCAGGCCTCATCGATCACCCAATTGCCGATAGGAATGATCAGCCCGGTCTTTTCGGCCAGTGGAAGAAATACGTCAGGGGTTAACAGACCGCGCTTACTATGCTGCCAGCGCAGAAGCGCTTCAAAGCCGACCACCGGTCCGGTGGGGGCATGGAATTTAGGCTGATAAACCAGACGTAGCTCGTTACGCTCCAGCGCCTGCCACAAATCATTGACCAGTTGTAACTGCGCCTGCGCCAGCGTATTCATTGACGGCTGGAAAAAATGATACCCGTTACGCCCCATGCGTTTAGTGTGATACATCGCCGCATCGGCATTGAACATCAACTCGCGCTCATTTTCACCATCGTGAGGAAAAAGAGCGATACCGACACTGAGTGTGACCACCATTTCATAGGGATCAAGAGTAAAAGGACGATCAACCGCCCGTACCAGTTCACTGGCAAGCGACGCGGCTTCGTCCGGCGCGCTGACTTCAGCCAGCAATACAAATTCATCGCCGCCAATACGCGCCAGGGTGTACTGGCCTTTAAGCGGATGCTTCAGGCGTTCGGTAACGGCGATCAGCAACCGATCCCCCACGTCGTGACCATAGGCATCGTTCACCGCTTTAAAGCCGTCCAGATCCATAAACATCAGGGCAAAAAAGCTCCCTTCACGTCTCGCCTTGCGGATCGCCTGATCCAGACGGTCTTCCAGCAATACGCGGTTAGGTAAACGGGTCAACGTATCATGGAGCGCCAGTTGCGCAAGCTCGCGGTTGGCCTCTGCAAGCGATAAGGCAAGCAGAGAAGTGCGCGCCTGTAGTCGTGCATCCAGCATCGAGACCAGCAGCGTGATCCCCAGAATGGAAAGTGCGACAACGCTGACAAGAACCGCCAGCCAGTTGCCGTTAACGCCATCATGCATCATCGGGTGCTGATGCGGGAAAATCGCCGCCCGCATGCCGGTATAGTGCATCCCGGCAATGGCCAGCCCCATCAGAATGGCAGCGCCCGCGCGCATTTGCGCAACCTGTGCCGCTTCATGGCGCAAACGGAAAGTCAGCCACAGGGCAGCCCAGGAGGCGACAAACGCAATCACCAGCGACAGGACAACCCAGCGCATATCCCAGACGATCGCCGGTGAAACCTGTAACGCCGCCATACCGGTATAGTGCATGGCGGAGATGCCCGCGCCCATCACCAGCGAACCCGGGAGTAAACGACGCTGATGCAGGTTGGGTTTGCTTACCAGCCACAGCGCAAACAGGGAGGCACTAAAGGCGATCAGCATTGACAGGGCGGTCATGCCGGGGGCGTAGTTCATGTGCATGGTGAGTTCCATCGACAGCATGCCGATGAAGTGCATCGCCCAGATGCCGATCCCCATGGAGAAACTCCCGCCGATAAGCCACACCCATGCGGTTTTGCCCTGGCTGCTGGTCACGCGTCCTGCCATATTAAGTGCGGTATACGCGGCGAGAATGGCCACGACAAAAGAAATTACAACCAGGACATGGTCGTATTGGCTTACCAGCATGATGTCATCAACTCGTTTACGCTAAGGCGTCGTATTTTGTCTACAGAACAGGCGGAAAGGGCGAGACATTATCATTGTCTGCAAAGGGCGCAAAGGGATTTAAATCCATGATATTAAGAGGGGATAACGACAGTTTCGCTTAAAATCGCCGACGATCAATTACTCCAGCTCGGAACAGTTCACCAGCTTTAACGGATTAACGGAGTTCATGTTGCGGCATTTATCCACTTCAGTGGTGACCAGCTCAACCCAGAACATTAACAGCCCGTCAAACAGGAAAACGGTGACGGCAAATACAATCAGCCAGCCATATTTACGCAACATATTGTTTGTTCACTCTTTCGCCGATTTGGTGCTGGAAATATACACGAAATCCCGGCTAATGAAAGAATGACAAGCAGGGTTTTTTACCGCTGTTTCAGGCAATAAAAAAGGCGCTTCCCCATGCCGGTAAGCGCCTTTTTAAACAAGCAATCAACTGATTAGTATCAGTTCATGCCGTATTTTTTCAATTTCTTACGCAGAGTGCCACGGTTGATGCCCATCATCAGAGCAGCGCGCGTTTGGTTACCGCGGGTGTATTGCATCACCATGTCCAACAATGGCTGTTCAACTTCAGCCAATACCAGCTCATACAGATCACTCACATCCTGACCATTCAGTTGAGCAAAATAGTTCTTCAGTGCCTGTTTTACCGAGTCACGCAGAGGTTTTTGAGTTACCTGGTCCTGAGAGTTAACGGTAGAAACGGTCAGTACGTCAGAATTTACGCGTTGTTCGAACATAGTTCTGTCAGCTCTTTATTTCTGTTTACGCAAAATTTTCGAAGTATGCCTCCAACGCCTCCAGCTGTTCGCTGGCGTCTTCAATGGCGTTGAATGTGCGCCGAAACTGGTCATCTGGAGCGTGCTCCTGGAGATACCAGGATACGTGTTTCCGCGCAATTCGATAACCCTTTGCCTGACCGTAAAAGTCGTGCAGTTCCCGAATATGCGCACAAAGCAAGCGCTTCACCTCTGCCAGAGGCAGGGGAGGAAGCAGCTCCCCAGTGTCCAGATAGTGCTGGATTTCCCGAAAGATCCAGGGTCTTCCCTGAGCCGCGCGACCTATCATCAGAGCATCAGCCCCTGTATAGTCGAGCACAGCTCTGGCTTTAAGCGGGTCAGTAATGTCGCCATTCGCGATAATCGGAATGGAAACTTTCTGCTTAACTGCCCGAATACTGCTGTATTCCGCGTCTCCGTTGAACAAACAGGCGCGAGTGCGTCCATGAATGGTCAGAGCCTGGATACCACAATCTTCAGCCAGTTGGGCAATTTCTACGCAGTTACGGTGTTCTGGCGCCCAACCCGTGCGAATCTTGAGCGTAACAGGAACGTCCACAGCCGCTACCACCGCAGTCAGGATAGACTTCACCAGATCTGGATGCTGCAAAAGGGCTGAACCTGCCAGCTTGCGATTCACCTTTTTAGCCGGGCAACCCATATTAATATCAATAATCTGGGCACCGCTTTCCACGTTGATACGTGCGGCTTCCGCCATTTCTTCAGGTACGCTACCAGCGATCTGCACTGTACGAATACCCGGCTCATCAATGTGCACCATACGTAAGCGTGATTTATCACTTTCCCAGACCTGAGGGTTAGATGACATCATCTCGGATACGGTAAGTCCCGCTCCCATCTCGTAGCACAACGTCCTGAATGGCCTGTCAGTGATGCCAGCCATTGGCGCTGCGATCAGGCGATTTCTGAGCTGGTGGTGTCCGATTCGCATGAGTTAAGAAATGACCATACTGTGACTGCAAGGCGGCGTATATTACGCATTTTTTGCACGAGATGAAAGGCCAAACTTTGAACAATCCACTGTTGCAGATCATTGAATCCGCTATTCATATTGGATTTATCAATAAATTATCATGCGAATCATTGAGTTATGTTAATAGTAATAATTCATGACGTAACTAAAATTCCTTAAATACAGTGAATTTTGCCGCTAAAAAACGGCGGGTTATCTGGTAACTTGCTGTTTTTATAGACACTTCAACTCCAGTAATGCGATCTACCTCTCGTTTTTTTCTGCTCATAAAAGCATCGTTACGCGGTACGGGTTCACGCAATAGTGTGTCGTTATTCGATGATCACCCGACCGTGTCCCGGCTGTACGGGACGATTATTTTCATGAGGTAAAACGCGGGTCAGCGTCTTCAGTTGTTCCTCTGAAAGCGAAAGCGGCTCTTTCATAACCAGCCAGCGCACGCCTTCCGTACAGGGCGGCGTGGTGAGCGATCCGCTATAGCGATAGTACGTTGTGCGTGCAGGCAGCAGTTTTTTGATGTCGACATCCTGAGTAAGCGCCACGCTCTCGTCCGCCTCGCGCGGCATTTCATACCACAGCTTCTGGAGTTCATTGTTTGGCTTCCCGGTGGTAAACATGACGGCCACGACCGCCGTCTCACCTTGCGCGTTCTGGTGCACCAGATGCATCTCCAGCGGGTAATGCTTACCACCAACCGTATTTTCCGACGGCGCATGGAAATGCAGTTGCCGGAGCAGGAACAGCTCGCCGTCTATTTTCACGCTGTTTTTGTTACCGTCGGCAAAGTTGGCCATCACCGTAAAGCCTTCATGGCTGAGGCTTATCGGGCTTTGCGGATAACGTGGTTTTAGCGGCATAAGACGGGTTTTCATGACCGCTGTAATATCGACAGGCGACTGGTTCATCCCTTTGCTGCACATAAAATAGTCCGGATTCAGTTCTCCCCAGTACGCCGGGGCGCTTTCTCCTTCATAACTCCATTCGTTTGCGGTGGCGCAGGTCGACAGCAGACCCAGCGCTAATAAAGTCACGCCGCGTAATCCGGTGCTCATAATATTCATCCTATGAATAGTTAATCCCAAAAAAGATATTAATTTTCAATGAATTGAAAGGAAAATTATAAGCTTATTGGCGGCTGAATAAACGACAAAAAATGGGGCAGGCAGGAGAAAAGCGCAACGCAGCAGAAAACTGCGTTGCGGCAGGGACTTATTTTTTACGACCGGTAATGCGGCACCACTCTTCTTTTTCCACGACGGGATCAAGCGAGAACAGATCGGCATAGGCATCACAAACGCTTTCCGCCTGGCTGGCCAGAATACCGGAAAGGCCCAGCAGACCGCCTTCAACAGGCAGTACGCTGATCAGCGGCGCCAGTTCACGCAGCGGGCCGGCGAGGATATTCGCCACCACCACATCGGCTTTCATGGTCGCTGGCTGGTCCTGCGGCAGGTACAGCTCCAGACGATCGGCCACGCCATTACGTTCGGCGTTATCACGGCTGGCCTGAATGGCCTGCGGATCGATGTCGATACCAATGGCTTTCGCCGCGCCCAGTTTCAGCGCCGCAATGGCGAGGATGCCGGAGCCGCAACCAAAATCGATCACCGTTTTACCGGTCAGATCCAGGCCATCCAGCCATTGCAGACACAGCGAGGTCGTAGGGTGAGTGCCGGTACCAAAAGCCAGGCCCGGATCCAGCATCACATTGACGGCGTTCACGTCCGGGACATCGCGCCAGCTCGGGCAGATCCACAGGCGCTCACCGAAACGCATCGGGTGGAAGTTTTCCATCCACTCGCGTTCCCAGTCTTTATCTTCCAGCTGTTCAATTTTGTGCGCAAAACCCGCGCCCAGCAGCGGATGCAACGCAAGCAGTGATACCACCTCGTTCATGTCCGTTTCGGCATCAAACAGGCCGATGACGTCCGTGTCACCCCACAGGCGGGTTTCGCCCGGCAGCGGCTCAAACACCGGCGTATCGTGCGTGTCCTGGAAGGTGATAGAGACGGCGCCAGCTTCGAGCAGCGCATCGCTCAGCGCTTCGGCATTCGCCCCGGTTGTATTCAGTTTCAGTTGGATCCACGGCATGGCAAAACTCTTTATTTATCAGATGTAATAACGTGACCTTCCGCAACCGGGCGACCAAACAGGTTCCCGATCAGAAACGCCAGCAAACTCAGTAACAGCGACGGAACAATCGGGTGGAAGCCCAGATATTGTATTTTAAACGTCGCCAGCACGGCATAGAGCACACCGCCCACAATCATCGCGCTAAGCGCCCCGGCCGCATTGGCCCGCTCCCAGTAGAGGCCCAGCACCAGCGGCCACAGGAATACGGCTTCCAGCCCGCCAAAGGCCAGCAGGTTAAGCCAGATGATCATCTCTGGTGGACGCCAGGCCGCCAGCAACAGCAAGACGCCAAGGATCAGCGTGATCGCCGAGGACATTTTCTTCAGCCGCTTTTCATTATTGATCTGCGCCGGATAGAGATTCAGGTAGAGATCTTTAATGATCGTAGCGGAACTTTGCAGCAACTGTGCGTTGATCGTCGACATGATCGCCGCCATTGGTGCCGCAAGGAAGATCCCCGCCGCAAAGGGCGGCAACACTTTCATCATCAGCGTTGGGATCACCAGGTCCGGCACGATCAGATCGGGGATCACCGCCCGGCCCAGTGCGCCCGCCAGATGCATGCCCAGCATCAGGATCGCCACCACAATGGTGCCGATGATCATACCGCGATGCACCGCTTTGCTGTCTTTATAGGAAATGCAGCGCACCGCCGTATGCGGCAGGCCGATCACCCCAAAGCATACCAGCACCCAAAACGAGGTCATAAAGGTAGGGGTGAGAATATCCTCAGCGCCATGAGGGGACACCAGTTTCGGATCGAGGCGTTGCAGCGTATCGACGGCGTTACCCAGTCCGCCAGCGGCATGCACCACGCCGACCAGTAGCACGATAGTGCCAATCAGCATCACCATGCCCTGGAGGGTATCGTTGAGCACGCTGGCGCGGAAACCGCCGTAGGCGGTATAGAGCGCAATGCTGACGCCAAAAATCAGCAGCCCGGTTTCGTAAGGAATACCGGCCGCCGTTTCCAGCAGACGCGCGCCGCCGATAAACTGCACCGCCATCGCGCCCACAAAGGCGACCAGCAGGCTGATACTGGCCAGCCATACCAGCAGGCGGCTCTGATAGCGGCCAAACAGCATATCGTTGAGCGTCACGGCGTTATAACGACGCGCGAGGATCGCGAATTTTTTGCCCAGAATACCCAGCGACAGCCAGACGGCAGGCAACTGGATCATCGCCAGCAGCACCCAGCCGAGACCATATTTGTAAGCCGCCCCCGGCCCGCCAATAAATGAACTGGCGCTAATGTAGGTGGCGGTCAGCGTCATTGCCAGCACGATCCCGCCCATGGAGCGGCTGCCGAGAAAATACTCGTTAAGGAATGAGCCGGCGGCGCGCTTGCGCATGGCATAGACCGACAGGCCAAAAACCACCAGCAAATAGGCGACCAGTGGCAGAATGACTTCAAGCTGCATCGTCGTCCTCCAGGGAAATATCCCGGTAGATAAATTTCACCATCGCCCAGCACAGCAGGATAAATACCAGCGGCAGCAGCAGACAGGACATTTCAAACCAGTGTGGCAGTCCGGTGAACCCGGTCATATCTCCCGGTAAGTAAGCGGTCACTAACCAGGCGGCGAGATAAAGCAGCGTAAGCCAGAGCGCCCAGCGGGCCTCTTTGTGCGCCTGAACGAAACGTGTATCCATTATCGTCCCTCGGGGATCAGAAAGGCGGGGATTGTACCGCAAGAGCGAAAAAGAGAATAAAAAAAAGGCCGGAAATCCGGCCTTTTGCTGCGAGCGCTTAATTACTTCTCATGAAGACCGAGCTTCTTCTCCAGATAGTGGATGTTGGTGCCACCGTGCTGGAAGTTCTCGTCATTCATGATGCGGGTTTGCAGATCAACGTTGGTTTTAATGCCGTCGATGATTAGCTCCTGCAACGCATTTTTCATGCGGGCAATGGCCACGTCGCGGGTTTCACCGAAGCAGATCAGCTTACCGATCATGGAGTCATAATACGGCGGTACGGTATAACCGGCGTAAATATGCGATTCCCAGCGCACGCCAAAACCGCCTGGCGCATGGAAACGGGTGATTTTGCCCGGGCTTGGCAGGAAGGTGTTCGGATCTTCGGCGTTAATACGGCACTCGACCGCATGACCCTGAACCCTGACGTCTTCCTGTTTGATGGACAGCGGCTGACCTGCGGCAATGCGCAGCTGCTCTTTGATCAGATCCACACCGGTGATCATCTCTGTTACCGGATGTTCAACCTGAATACGGGTGTTCATCTCAATGAAGTAGAACTCGCCGTTTTCGAACAGGAACTCGAAAGTACCCGCGCCACGGTAGCCAATGTCAATACAGGCTTTGGAGCAGCGTTCGCCGATGAATTTACGCAGTTCCGGGGTAATGCCCGGCGCTGGCGCTTCTTCAACGACTTTCTGGTGGCGACGCTGCATGGAGCAGTCACGCTCGGCCAGATAAATGGCGTTACCCTGACCATCTGCCAGCACCTGAATTTCGATGTGGCGAGGGTTTTCCAGGTATTTTTCCATGTACACCATGTCGTTGCTGAATGCCGCTTTCGCTTCAGCTTTGGTCATGGAGATGGATTGCGCCAGTTCGGCATCACCGCGTACCACGCGCATACCGCGACCGCCGCCGCCGCCGGACGCCTTGATGATCACCGGGTAGCCAATGCGTTTAGCATGGGCACGGTTAGCATCCATATCGTCGCCGAGCGGGCCGTCAGAGCCTGGTACGGTCGGCACGCCTGCTTTCTTCATCGCGGTGATCGCCGACACTTTGTCGCCCATCAGACGAATAGTGTCAGCTTTCGGGCCGATAAAGATAAAGCCAGAGCGCTCAACCTGCTCAGCAAAGTTGGCATTCTCTGAAAGGAAGCCATAACCCGGGTGAATCGCTGCCGCGCCGGTGATTTCAGCCGCGCTGATGATCGCCGGAATATTCAGGTAGCTTTTTACGGACGGTGCCGGACCGATACAGACCGTTTCGTCCGCCAGTAATACGTGTTTTAAATCGCGATCCGCTGTTGAGTGCACGGCGACAGTCTTGATGCCCAGTTCTTTACAGGCACGCAGAATACGCAGAGCAATCTCGCCGCGGTTGGCAATGACAATTTTATCCAGCATGTTCGCCTCGTTATTCGATGACGACCAGAGGCTCGTCAAATTCTACCGGTTGGCCGCTTTCTACCAGAATGGCTTTCACCACGCCGGATTTGTCAGCTTCGATCTGGTTCATCATTTTCATGGCTTCAACGATGCACAGGGTGTCGCCCGCATTCACTTTCTGGCCCACTTCGATGAACGCTTTTGCGTCCGGGCTTGGGGTGCGGTAGAACGTCCCGACCATCGGGGAACGTACGATGTGGCCACTGATTTCTGCTGCTGCCGGCGCTTCCATTGTTGGGGTGGCGGCAGGTGCAACAGCGTTAGCCAGGGCTGGCTGTTGCATCATCGGTGCGGCATAAGCCTGCTGCATCATGGGATAACCCACGTTTGGCGCAGCACGGCTGATACGAACAGACTCTTCGCCTTCAGAAATTTCCAGTTCGGAGATGCCTGATTCTTCAACCAGCTCGATCAGTTTTTTAATCTTACGAATATCCATGAGTGGGTTCCGTACTCTTGTTTAGTGTGATTGTGACAGGCGTTTTACCGCCGTCTGTAAAGCGTATGAATAACCGTCAGCGCCAAATCCGCAGATGACGCCAGCAGCGATATCGGAGAGATAGGAGTGATGGCGGAACGGCTCACGCGCATGCACGTTGCTCAGGTGGATCTCGATAAACGGGATACTCACGGCGAGCAGGGCATCACGCAGGGCAACGCTGGTGTGCGTAAACGCGGCCGGATTGATCAGGATATAGTCGACATTGTCTTTAGCCTGATGAATGCGGTCGATGAGTGCATACTCCGCGTTGGACTGTAAATGCGAAAGAGACACGTTGAGCGCTTCGGCTTCCTGGCTTAAAGAAGTAACAATTTCGTTAAGCGTCAGGGTACCGTACTTCTCCGGCTCGCGCGTTCCCAGCATATTCAGATTAGGGCCGTTTAAGAGCAAAATGTGCAACTTGTCCACCATTGTGCTGCTATCTCCTGCAATACTTCGGTAAAAAACAAAATATACCTTCATTGCCCGGTTGTCACCTTTTCAGAGTCCTAAAAACCCTGTCGGCAAAACCAAAGTCGCACATTATAACGATTTCGTAGCATTTGGCAGCTAAATACTGGTCTTATCAGGGAAGATTATCAACCGCTATCCAGGAAATGACAGCGGATGACAGAAGAACTGCGGGAAAGTGCACAGAACCGTGCACTATTGCCACCATTGACGGAACTTCTTGTAACGCCACGCCAAAAGCACCAGCGCGGCTACCGCATAGAGTACCGGCTGCGGGGATAATACCTTCACCGACCACAGATAATGAATGGGCGCGAGGATCGCCACAAGATAAACGAAATTGTGCAGACGTTGCCAGTTTCTGCCCAATTTTCGCATCATGGCCTGTGTGGAGGTCAGCGCCATCGCCAGCAGGATCAGCCAGCTGATACCGCCGAGCGTCAGATAAGGACGGGATATCAGCTCCTGGCCCAGCAGACCAAGATTATTAATCCCCAGCTCCAGCATGACGTAACTCACCAGATGCAGACTGGCCCAGGTAAAACACCAAAGCCCCAGCAGGCGGCGGGTGCGGATCAGCAACGGTTGTCTGGCGTAACGCGCCAGCGGCGTTACCAGCAGCGAGCCGAGCAGAAACTTTAACGCCATCCTGCCGGTAAAATGCTGAATATCTTTCGCCGGATCGGCGCTGAACCAGCCCTGGCTCGCCGCCCAGAACAGCCAGAGCAGCGGCAACAGTCCGGCAAGATGCAGTACACATTTCAGCCCCGTCACCTGTTTCGCCGTCAGACGCATTTAAAAATTCTCCCGCAAATCCATGCCCTTATAGAGCGACGCGACTTCATCGGCATAGCCATTAAACAGCAGCGTCGGCTGACGATTCACGTCCAGCACGCCGCCGGAACCAATAAAGCGTTCAGTGGCCTGCGACCAGCGCGGATGATCGACATGCGGGTTCACATTGGCAAAAAAGCCATATTCATTGGGTGCCGAAAGATTCCAGGTAGTGGGAGGACGCTCACGGGTCAGTTTGATGCTGACAATGGATTTAATGCCTTTAAAGCCATATTTCCATGGCACGGTCAGACGTACCGGCGCACCGTTTTGCGGCGGCAGCGCTTTACCGTACACGCCGACGGTTAACAGGGTCAGCGGATGCATGGCTTCATCAATACGCAGCCCTTCAACATAGGGATATTTCAGGCCGCCGCCGATAAAGCGATCTTTCTGGCCGGGCATCTCGTCCGGGGAATATAAAGTTTCAAACGCCACGTATTTTGCGTTGCTGGTGGGCTCCACCAGCGCGAGTAGCTTATGCAGCGGGAAGCCGATCCACGGCACCACCATCGACCAGGCCTCCACGCAGCGCATGCGGTAAATTCGCTCCTCAAGGGGGAAGCGCGTGGTCAGCGCATCGTGATCGAGGGTCAGCGGCTTTGCCACTTCGCCGCTGATGGTGAGCGTCCAGGGATCGGTTTTCATGCTGCCGGCGTTAGCCGCCGGATCGGCCTTATCGAGACCAAATTCGTAAAAATTGTTGTAACCCGTGACTTTTTCTTCAGGCGTCAGAGAAAGTTTACTCTGCCATTCATCAGGTTTATTAAAGTTCAGCGGTTTCCCGGCGGGGGCTTTTGGCCGGTCATTGCCCTTAAACCAGCTGAGCAGATCGGCCTGCGCCGCAGAGGAAAGAGAAAGGGCGGTAGCGCTGATGCCCAGCGTTTTTAATACCTGACGCCGTTGCAGCATAAATACCGATTCTGCCGTGACATCTGCTTCTGTTAGTTTTCGTGGTTTCATCTCATCCTCCGTCTGCTTTATATAAGCATGACGGATGAGTTGCGCCAGCGCGAGTGTGTTACCAAAATTTGCCTGCTCACTTTTGTTTGATAGTATCCCGTTTCCTGCTGCAAGTTAGCGCTTACTCTACACTATGTCATGACGGCACAAAGCGCCCTTCAACCAACGGAGTTAACTCAGGGATGCGATTAACGACGAAATTTTCAGCCTTTGTCACTCTGCTTACCGGGCTGGCAATATTTGTCACCCTGCTAGGTTGTTCCTTCAGCTTTTACTCTGCCATTCAGAACAAACTCAGCAACCGGGTGCAGTCGGTGGCCGCCATTATTGATAGCCGTCTCGTCTCAACGCCGGTAAATGTTCTCAGCGCCCAACTTAATGAAATCATGGTGCCGGTGGATATTGCGCGCATCGTTATCCGGCAGGGCGATCATACGCTGGTCAATCAGACCGCCAAAGATGTCTATCGTCCGCAGGGCAGCACCACGCAATACCGTGAAATCACCATCCATTCGCTGAAAAATCCAGGTACGACCATTTCAATGACTTACCAGGATCCGATGGTGAACTATTTTCATTCCCTGCTGGCGACCGCGCCCTTAACCCTCGCCATCGGTTTTATGGTGATCATTATTTTTCTGGCGGTGCGCTGGCTACGCCGCCAGCTCGCCGGACAGGAGCTGCTGGAAAACCGCTCAGTAAAAATCCTCAACGGGGAGCGCGGGCCGCAGGTGCGCGGAAACGTGCATGAATGGCCGTCGCGCACCAGCAGCGCGCTGGATGTGCTGCTGACGGAGATCCAGACGGCGGCGGATCAGCGCAGCCATATGGATACCCTGATCCGCGCGTACGTTGCCCAGGACACCAAAACCGGGCTCAGCAACCGGTTGTTCTTTGATAACCAGCTGGCAACGCTGCTGGACGATCAGGAAAACGTCGGGACGCACGGCGTGGTCATGCTGATCCGCCTGCCGGATTTTGATTCACTGCGCGATAAATGGGGCGCAGCCGCCACCGAAGACAACCTGTTTGTGCTCATTAATTTGCTTTCCACCTTTATGCTGCGCTATCCCGGCGCGCTGCTGGCCCGCTATCAGCGCAATGACTTTGCCGTATTACTCTCGCACCGCACGCTGAAAGAGTCAGAAAGTATCGCCGCCCAGTTGCTGAAATCGGTGGACGCGCTGCCGCCGTCAAAAATGCTCGACCGGGATGACATGATCCACATTGGCATTTGCGCCTGGCGCGGCGGGCAATCCACCGAACAGGTGATGGAACACGCTGAAGCGGCCACGCGTAACGCCGTATTGCAGGGCGGCAACAGCTGGGCGGTGTGGGATGATACGCTGCCGGAAAAAGGGCGCGGCAATGTCCGCTGGCGAACGCTGATCGAACAGATGCTCAGCCGCGGCGGCCCGCGCTTTTACCAGAAACCCGCGGTAACCCGCGACGGGCGCGTGCATCACCGGGAGCTGATGTGCCGCATTTTTGATGGCGATCAGGAGGTCATTCCGGCGGAATATATGCCGATGGTGTTGCAGTTCGGACTGGCGGAGGAGTATGACCGTCAGCAGATCACCCGGTTGATCCCTTTCCTGCGTTTCTGGCCGGAAGAGAGCCTGGCGATGCCCATCACGGTGGAGGCGCTGATCCGCCCCCAGTTCCAGCGCTGGTTGCGCGATACCCTGATGCAATGTGAAAAATCACAACGTAAACGGATTATTATTGAACTTGCAGAGGCAGATGTTTGTCAACACATCAGCCGTTTACAACCTGTCGTGCGATTAATGACCGCATTAGGCGCGCGAATAGTGGTCGCTCAGGCGGGTTTGACGCTGGTCAGCACCAGCTGGATCAAGGCGCTGGATGTGGAACTGCTGAAGCTCCATCCGAGCCTGGTGCGTAACATTGAGAAGCGCACCGAAAACCAGTTGTTGGTACAGAGTCTGGTGGAGGCCTGCAAAGGAACGCAAACGCGCGTTTTCGCCACCGGCATCCGTACTAAAGGGGAATGGCAGACCCTGATTGAACGCGGAGTGGCAGGCGGACAGGGGGATTTTTTTGCAGCCTCGATGCCGCTTGACACCGAAGTAAAAAAATATTCACAAAGATACTCTGTTTGACCTGCCGTTTAACGTTATTTCACGTAGAATAACGCGCGCTGTATCTTGTGGGGGTGTGCATGTCTGCCCGCCAGTTCGTGCAGTAAAAAAGCCAGTGAATGACCTTAGACTGGTTGCAAAGTGATAGCGAGGAACGCTGCGGTCTCTATCTGTCCTGAAGGAGTCAGGTCGATTTGTAACTCAAGGACACAAACTGCACTAATTTTCACCGTAGCCGTCGATTTTTGCGCCTTGTCGCTGCTGCGTGTGGTTGGTAAAGTAAGCGGATTTTATTCTTCCGCCCCAGCTTTCAGGATTATCCCTCAGTATGTTGAAAAAATTTCGTGGCATGTTTTCCAATGACTTGTCCATTGACCTGGGTACCGCGAATACCCTTATTTATGTAAAAGGACAAGGCATCGTATTGAATGAGCCTTCTGTTGTGGCTATTCGTCAGGATCGTGCTGGTTCCCCGAAAAGCGTCGCTGCGGTAGGTCATGAAGCTAAACAGATGCTTGGCCGTACGCCAGGAAACATTGCGGCTATTCGCCCGATGAAAGACGGCGTTATCGCTGACTTCTTCGTGACGGAAAAAATGCTGCAGCACTTTATCAAACAGGTGCACAGCAACAGCTTTATGCGTCCAAGCCCGCGCGTGCTGGTGTGTGTGCCGGTTGGCGCAACCCAGGTTGAGCGTCGTGCTATCCGCGAATCCGCGCAAGGCGCAGGCGCCCGTGAAGTCTTTCTGATTGAAGAGCCGATGGCTGCCGCAATTGGTGCAGGCCTGCCGGTTTCAGAAGCGACGGGTTCCATGGTGGTGGATATTGGTGGCGGTACCACAGAGGTGGCCGTTATCTCCCTGAACGGCGTGGTCTACTCCTCTTCTGTGCGTATCGGCGGCGACCGCTTCGATGAAGCCATCATTAATTATGTGCGTCGTAACTACGGCTCGCTGATTGGTGAAGCAACGGCCGAGCGTATCAAACATGAAATCGGTTCTGCTTACCCGGGTGACGAAGTGCGCGAAATCGAAGTGCGCGGTCGTAACCTGGCGGAAGGCGTGCCGCGCGGCTTTACCCTGAACTCTAACGAAATCCTCGAAGCGCTGCAGGAACCGCTGACGGGTATCGTCAGCGCGGTCATGGTTGCGCTGGAACAGTGTCCGCCGGAACTGGCTTCTGACATCTCCGAGCGCGGTATGGTATTGACCGGTGGTGGCGCGTTGCTGCGTAACCTTGACCGCCTGTTAATGGAAGAGACAGGTATTCCTGTCGTAGTTGCAGAAGATCCACTGACCTGCGTCGCGCGTGGCGGCGGCAAGGCGCTGGAAATGATCGACATGCACGGCGGCGATTTGTTCAGCGAAGAATAGTCGGTGTCAGATCCGGGGCGGCGCTATTGCCGCTTCGGTTCTGGCCGGCCTGAGAATACGCATAGCCTATGAAGCCAATTTTTAGCCGTGGCCCGTCGCTACAGATTCGCCTTATTCTGGCGGTGCTGGTTGCGCTTGGTGTCATTATCGCCGACAGCCGCCTGGGTGCGTTCAGTCAGATCCGAACGTACATGGATACCGCCGTCAGTCCTTTCTACTTTGTCTCTAACGGTCCCCGTGCCCTGCTCGACAGCGTATCGCAAACGCTGGCATCACGTGACCAGCTCGAACTTGAAAACCGGGCGCTGCGCCAGGAACTGCTGCTGAAAAACAGCGAACTGCTGATGCTGGGGCAGTACAAACAGGAGAACGCGCGTCTGCGCGAGCTGCTGGGCTCACCCCTGCGCCAGGATGAACAAAAAATGGTGACTCAGGTCATCTCGACGGTGAACGACCCTTACAGCGATCAGGTGGTTATCGATAAAGGCAGCGTGAACGGCGTCTACGAAGGCCAGCCGGTGATCAGCGATAAAGGCGTGGTCGGCCAGGTGGTGGCGGTGGCAAAACTTACCAGCCGCGTGCTGTTGATCTGCGATGCCACCCATGCGCTGCCTATCCAGGTCTTACGTAACGATATTCGCGTCATCGCGGCTGGTAACGGTTGTACCGACGACCTGCAACTGGAACACCTGCCCGCCAACACTGACATTCGTGTCGGCGACGTGCTGGTGACATCCGGTCTGGGCGGACGTTTCCCGGAAGGTTATCCGGTGGGCGTCGTCTCCTCCGTTAAGCTGGATACGCAACGTGCTTACACCGTGATCCAGGCGCGTCCGACGGCGGGTTTACAGCGTTTACGCTATTTGCTGCTGCTGTGGGGCGCGGATCGTAACGGGGCAAACCCGATGACGCCGGAAGACGTGCACCGCGTCGCGAACGAACGTCTGATGCAGATGATGCCCCAGGTATTGCCTGCCCCTGATTCGATGGGGCCGCCTGCGCCCGTGCCTGCACCGGCAACCGGGTTGCCGCAGTCTGCCGGTACAGCGCCGGGAGGACAATAGTGGGCAGTTATCGTAGCCAGGGACGCTGGGTGATCTGGCTCTCGTTTCTCATTGCGCTTTTATTGCAGATTATGCCCTGGCCGGATGACATCATTGTCTACCGGCCTAACTGGGTACTGCTAATCCTGCTCTACTGGATCCTCGCTTTACCGCACCGTGTGAATGTCGGTACAGGTTTAGCCGTGGGTGCCATACTGGATCTCATCAGCGGTTCGACGCTTGGCGTGCGGGCCCTGTCACTGAGCATTATCGCTTACCTCGTGGCGCTCAAATTCCAGCTTTTCCGTAACCTCGCGCTCTGGCAGCAGGCGCTGGTGGTGATGCTGCTTTCGCTTGCCACCGAGGTTATTGTGTTCTGGGCGGAATTCCTGGTGATCAACGTCTCCTTCAGGCCGGAAGTGTTCTGGAGCAGCGCGGTTAACGGTGTTCTCTGGCCATGGCTTTTCCTGCTGATGCGCAAAATACGCCAGCAGTTTGCGGTGCAATAAAAGGGTGTTATGACAGATCTCTATCTTGCTTCCGGCTCTCCCCGCCGTCAGGAATTGCTCACGCAACTGGGCGTCTCATTTGAACGTATTCTGCCCGGCACCGAAGAGTGCCGTCAGGCGCAGGAAAGCGCGCAGCAATATGTGACGCGTCTGGCACGGGAAAAAGCCCAGGCTGGCGTGGCGCAGGCAGCGCGGGATTTGCCAGTGCTCGGCGCTGACACCATTGTCATTTTAAATGGCGAAGTGCTGGAAAAACCGCAGGATACCTCTCATGCTGCTAAGATGTTGCATCAGCTTTCAGGGCAAACGCACCAGGTGATGACTGCCGTAGCGCTGGCCGATCGTCAGCACATTCTTGACTGTCTGGTAGTCACAGATGTGACATTCAGAGTACTCTCTGATGATGAGATCATGGCGTACATCGCCAGCGGCGAACCGATGGATAAAGCGGGCGGCTACGGGATCCAGGGACTGGGCGGCTGCTTTGTGCGACGGATTAACGGCAGTTACCACGCTGTGGTCGGCTTACCGCTGGTAGAAACCTATGAGTTGCTGAGCAATTTTAACGCACTGCGCGAGGGAAGGAATAAAGATGACGGCTGAATTGTTGGTAAACGTAACGCCTTCAGAAACACGCGTGGCGTACATTGATGGCGGCATTTTGCAGGAAATCCACATTGAGCGTGAAGCGCGGCGCGGAATAGTCGGCAATATCTACAAAGGTCGTGTGAGCCGTGTGCTGCCCGGTATGCAGGCGGCTTTTGTAGATATTGGTCTCGATAAGGCGGCGTTTCTACACGCCTCCGATATCATGCCGCATACCGAATGCGTGGCCGGGGAAGAGCAGAAAAACTTCACCGTGCGCGACATTTCAGAGCTGGTGCGTCAGGGGCAGGATCTGATGGTGCAGGTGGTGAAAGATCCCCTCGGCACCAAAGGCGCGCGTCTGACAACCGACATCACCCTGCCATCCCGTTACCTGGTGTTTATGCCGGGCGCGTCCCACGTTGGGGTATCCCAGCGTATTGAAAGCGAAACCGAGCGCGAGCGTTTAAAGCGCGTAGTGGCGGAATATTGCGATGAGCAGGGCGGTTTTATCATCCGTACCGCCGCAGAAGGCGTATGCGAAGAAGACCTGGCCTCCGATGCCGCCTACCTTAAACGCGTATGGACGAAAGTCATGGAGCGCAAAAAGCGCCCGCAGACGCGTTACCAGATGTATGGCGAACTGGCGCTGGCCCAGCGCGTGCTGCGCGATTTCGCCGACGCGCACCTCGATCGTATCCGCGTCGACTCCCGCCTGACCTTCGAAGCGTTGCTGGAATTCACCGCCGAATATATTCCGGAGATGACCAGCAAGCTTGAGCATTACAGCGGACGCCAGCCGATTTTCGATCTCTTTGACGTCGAAAACGAAATTCAGCGCGCGCTGGAGCGCAAGGTTGAACTGAAGTCCGGCGGCTATCTGATCATCGATCAAACGGAAGCGATGACCACCGTCGATATCAATACCGGGGCCTTTGTCGGCCACCGTAATCTTGACGACACCATTTTTAACACCAACACCGAAGCCACCCAGGCTATCGCCCGTCAGCTGCGGCTGCGCAACCTCGGCGGCATTATTATTATCGATTTCATCGACATGAATAATGAAGATCACCGCCGTCGCGTGCTGCATTCGCTGGAGCAGGCGCTCAGCAAGGATCGCGTAAAAACCAGCATCAACGGTTTCTCACAGCTCGGCCTGGTCGAGATGACCCGCAAACGCACCCGCGAAAGCGTCGAGCATGTGCTGTGCAACGAATGCCCGACCTGCCATGGTCGCGGGACGGTGAAAACCGTCGAAACCGTCTGCTATGAAATCATGCGCGAAATTGTCCGTGTGCATCATGCCTACGATTCCGATCGTTTCCTGGTCTATGCTTCTCCGGCGGTGGCCGAGGCGCTGAAAAGCGAAGAGTCCCACGCACTGGCGGAAGTCGAAATTTTTGTCGGCAAACAGGTCAAAGTGCAGATTGAACCGCTCTACAATCAAGAGCAGTTCGACGTAGTGATGATGTAATTCGTAGCATGCTGCGACACGATCAAGGCCTGTTGCGCGGGCTGACAAGGAGAGATGCGTGAGGCGACTGCCGGGGATATTGCTGCTGACTGTGGCGACATTGGTTGTCATCATTGCGCTGCTGGTGAGCGGCCTGCGCCTGATGCTGCCGCATCTGGACAGCTGGCGTCCGGCCATCCTCGCGAAAATCGAATCCTCCTCCGGCGTGCCGGTAGACGCAAAACAGGTTACCGCCAGCTGGCAAAACTTCGGCCCGACGCTGGACGTACGCGGCATCCACGCCGGTTTTAAAGACGGCGGCGAGGTGTCCATTGAGCGCGTCACCCTGGCGCTCGACGTCTGGCAAAGCCTGCTGCACCTGCGCTGGCAGTTCCGCGATCTCACCTTTTATCAGCTTCAGGTTCATACCAATACGCCCCTGCAACAGAGCAATGACAGCGAGGGCATGGAAACCAGCCGTCTGAGCGATCTGTTCCTCCGCCAGTTCGACCATTTCGATCTGCGCGACAGCCATATCAGTTTCCTGACGCCATCCGGACAGCGGGCCGAGCTGGCGGTGCCACAGCTGACGTGGCTTAACGGCAAAGCCCGTCACCGTGCCGAAGGCGAAGTCAGCCTCTCCAGCCTTACCGGACAACACGGCGTGATGAAAGTGCGTATGGATCTGCGTGACGACGAAGGGCTGCTCAACCATGGCCGCGTATGGCTACAGGCCGATGATATTGACGTCAAACCCTGGCTTGGCAAATGGATGCAGGATAACGTCGCCCTGCAAACCGCGCGCTTTAGCCTTGAGGGCTGGCTGACGCTGAGCAAAGGCGAAGTGTCGGGGGGCGATGTCTGGCTGAAAAAAGGCGGCGCCAGCTGGAAAGGCGATAGCCAGCCGCACCGTTTGTCAGTTGATAATCTGACGGCGCACGTCACCCGCCAGCAGCAGGGCTGGCAGTTCGATATTCCCGAAACCCGTATCACCATGGATGACAAGCCGTGGCCGAAAGGCGCGCTGTCGCTGGCCTGGGTTCCGGCGCAGGAAGTGGGCGGGGCGAAGGGCGTACGCAGCGACGAACTGCGCGTGCGCGCCAGCCATCTGGAACTGAACGGGCTGGACGGCCTGCTGCCCATTGCCGAAAAACTCTCGCCTGCGCTGGGCGAAATCTGGCGCGCCATGCAGCCGACCGGGCAAATCGAAAAGCTGGCGCTGGATATTCCCCTTCAGGCGACTGAAAAAACCCGCTTTCAGGCGAACTGGAACAATCTTGCCTGGCAGCAATGGAAAATGCTGCCGGGCGTCGAGCACTTTACCGGTACGCTCTCCGGCAGCGTGGACGACGGCAGGCTGACCGGCAGCGTCACCGATGCGAAAATGCCCTACAAAACGGTATTCCGCGCGCCGCTGGAAATCGAAAAGGGCGTCGCCACACTTAACTGGCTGAAAAATGACAAAGGTTTCCAGCTCGATGGTCGGCAGATTGATGTCAAAGGCACGGGCGTTCATGCGCGCGGCGATTTTCGTTATCTGCAACCTGCCGGAGATGAACCCTGGCTTGGCATTCTCGCCGGGATCAGCACCGATGATGCCGGACAGGCCTGGCGGTACTTCCCGGAAAACCTGATGGGTAAAGCGCTGGTGGATTACCTGAGCGGCGCAATCCAGGGCGGCCAGGTGGATAACGCCACCCTGGTGTACGGCGGTAATCCGCATCTGTTCCCCTATAAACATAACGAAGGCCAGTTCGAAGTGCTGGTGCCGCTGCGTAACGCCACCTTCGCGTTCCAGCCTGGCTGGCCGGCGCTTAAAAATCTCGATATGGAACTGGACTTCCTTAATGACGGCCTGTGGATGAGGACCGATGAGGTCAACCTTGGCGGTGTGAAAGGTCATAATCTGACGGCGGTGATCCCGGATTACCTGAAAGAAAAACTGCTGATCGATGCTGATATCAGCGGGCCAGGCAAAGCAGTGGGGCCCTATTTCAACGACACGCCGCTGAAAGATTCGCTGGGCGCCACGCTGGAAGAGCTTCAGCTTGATGGCGATGTAAGCGCTC
This sequence comes from Enterobacter sp. SA187, assembly GCF_001888805.2. Classification (NCBI taxonomy): domain Bacteria; kingdom Pseudomonadati; phylum Pseudomonadota; class Gammaproteobacteria; order Enterobacterales; family Enterobacteriaceae; genus Enterobacter; species Enterobacter sp. SA187. Next base: position 649,303 of record NZ_CP019113.1, on the reverse strand, counting down.
GCTTACACCTCGATATTCCGCTGGATGGCGAAATGACGACCGCCAAAGGCGACGTGCGCCTGAATAATAACAGCCTGTTTATTAAGCCGCTGAACAGCACGCTGCATAATTTAAGCGGCCAGTTCAGCTTTGAGAACGGCAATCTGAAAAGCGAGCCGCTGACCGCCCGCTGGTTTAATCAGCCGCTTAACGTGAATTTCTCCACCACCGAGGGCGAAAAGGCCTATCAGGTGGCGGTAGATCTGAACGGTAACTGGCAGCCTGCGGGCATAGAGGCGCTGCCGAAACAGCTGCGCGATGCCGTCAGCGGTAGCGCCGCCTGGAATGGCAAAGTGGGCATCGAGCTGCCTTATCATGCCGGTGCGCGCTACAACGTGGATATCAAAGGCGACTTAAAAAATATCGCCAGCCGTCTGCCTTCGCCGCTGGAAAAAGCCGCCGGTCAGCCGTTGCCGTTAACGGTGAAAGTGGAAGGCGACCTGCGGCGTTTCGATCTGACGGGCAAAGCGGGCAGCGACAGCCATTTCAACAGCCGCTGGCTGCTGGGTAAAAAGCTGACCCTGGACCGCGCTATCTGGACGTCGGAAAGCCGGACGCTGCCGCCGCTGCCGGAAACCGCAGGCGTGGAGCTGAATCTGCCGCCGCTGGATGGCGCGCAGTGGATGGCGTTGCTCCAGCAGGGCGTGGCGAATAACGTCAGTAGCGCGACGGCCTTCCCGGAAAGCATTACCCTGCGTACCCCGGCGCTGACGCTCGGCGGGCAGCAATGGAACAACCTGAGCATCGTGAAGCAGCCGGTAGCGGGCGGTGCTAAAGTCGAAGCCCAGGGACGTGAAATCAATGCTACTGTCACGATGCTGGATAACGCTCCCTGGCAGGCGGCGATCCGCTATCTCTATTACAACCCGGCGGCGGCCGAGCGCGATCCGCTGTCGCCGACGACGCTGCTTACCAAACGGCAGATCGATTTCAGCGGCTGGCCTGATCTGCAATTACGCTGCGCGGAGTGCTGGTTCTGGGGACAAAAATACGGGCGGCTCGACGGCGATTTCACGATCAATGGCGACACCTTAACCCTGAAGAATGGTCTGCTGGACAGCGGCTTTGCCCGTCTGACGGCGAACGGCGAATGGGTCAACCGCGCCGGTGCCGAACGCACGTCGATTAAGGGCAGACTGAAGGGGGATAAGATCGACGCGGCGACCAATTTCTTTGGTGTTACCACGCCACTGCGGGAAGCGCCTTTTGACGTCGATTACGATTTGCACTGGCGTAATACGCCCTGGCAGCCGGAAGAGGCCTCCCTCAATGGTATTCTGCGCACCCGGCTGGGTAACGGCGAGATCGCGGATGTCAGCACCGGACGCGCCGGGCAGCTGCTGCGCCTGGTAAGTTTCGACGCGCTGCTGCGCAAGCTGCGGTTTGATTTCAGCGACACCTTCAGCGAAGGATTCTACTTTGACTCCATCCGCAGCACCGCCTGGATCAAAGATGGCGTGCTGCATACCGATGACACCCTGGTGGATGGCCTGGAAGCGGATATCGCCATGAAAGGATCGGTAGACCTGGTTCGCCGTAAACTCGACGTGGAAGCCGTGGTGGCGCCGGAAATCTCCGCTACCGTCGGCGTGGCGGCCGCTTTTGCGGTTAACCCCATCGTCGGCGCAGCGGTATTCGCCGCCAGTAAAGTGCTGGGGCCCTTGTGGAATAAAGTCTCCATCCTGCGCTACCAGATCACCGGCACCATGGATAAACCACAAATTAATGAAGTGCTGCGCCAGCCGCGTAGCCCGGCGAAGCAATGATTTGACGGGGGCGAGTAATTGCCTCACTCTCAATAGATATGATTTCTACCGCTAACCTGGCGGCAACCAAAGAGTAGCAACATGACGAGTTTGAATCTGGTTAGTGAACAATTGCTAACGGCGAATGGCCTGAATCATCAGGATCTGTTTTCCATTCTTGGCCAGCTGGCCGAGCGCCGTCTTGATTACGGCGATCTCTATTTCCAGTCGAGCTATCACGAGTCCTGGGTTTTAGAAGACAACATCATTAAAGACGGCTCGTATCACATCGACCAGGGCGTCGGCGTGCGGGCGGTAAGCGGTGAAAAAACGGGCTTTGCTTACGCCGATCAGATCAGCCTGCTGGCGCTGGAACAGAGCGCGCAGGCGGCACGCACTATCGTGCGCGACAGCGGCGACGGTAAAGTGAAAACCCTGGGCGCGGTGGAGTATGGCGCGCTCTATACCAGCGTCGATCCGCTGCAAAGCATGACCCGCGAAGAGAAGCTAGACATTCTGCGCCGCGTGAATGCGGTGGCCCGTGCCGCAGATAAGCGCGTACAGGAAGTGAATGCCAGCCTCACCGGTGTTTATGAACTGATCCTGGTGGCCGCGACTGACGGCACGCTGGCGGCGGATGTCCGTCCGCTGGTTCGTCTGTCGGTCAGCGTGCAGGTGGAAGATCAGGGCAAGCGCGAGCGTGGCTCAAGCGGCGGCGGCGGTCGTTTCGGCTATGAATGGTTCCTCGCCGATGCGGGCGGTGAAGTCCGTGCGGATGCGTGGGCGAAAGAAGCTGTGCGTATGGCGCTGGTTAATCTCTCCGCCGTGGCGGCCCCTGCCGGTACGCTGCCGGTGGTGCTGGGCGCGGGCTGGCCGGGCGTGCTGCTGCACGAAGCGGTCGGTCACGGTCTGGAAGGGGACTTCAACCGTCGCGGCACCTCCGTGTTCAGCGGACAGATGGGCCAGCTGGTGGCCTCCGAACTCTGTACCATCGTTGATGACGGCACGATGCACGATCGTCGCGGCTCGGTAGCAATTGATGATGAAGGTACGCCAGGCCAGTACAACGTGCTGATCGAGAAAGGCGTGCTGAAAGGCTATATGCAGGACAAGCTGAACGCCCGTCTGATGGGCGTCGCGCCAACCGGTAACGGCCGCCGCGAATCCTATGCCCATTTACCGATGCCGCGCATGACCAATACCTACATGCTGGCGGGGCAATCCACGCCGCAGGAGATTATTGAATCCGTCGAATACGGCATCTACGCGCCAAACTTTGGCGGCGGTCAGGTGGATATCACCTCCGGTAAATTCGTTTTCTCAACGTCCGAAGCTTATCTGATTGAAAACGGTAAAGTGACGACGCCGGTGAAAGGCGCCACGCTGATCGGCTCCGGTATCGAAGCCATGCAGCAGGTGTCGATGGTCGGTAACGATCTGCAACTCGACAGCGGCGTGGGCGTATGCGGTAAAGAAGGGCAGAGCCTGCCGGTCGGTGTGGGTCAGCCGACGCTGAAAGTGGATAACCTGACCGTAGGCGGTACGGCGTAATTTATTGCGTGAAATTGCCCGGCGGCGCTGCGCTTGCCGGGCCTACATCATTTCTCTTTCGCCCGTCCGCGCATCGCCTGAAACAGGTTCGCCACCTCAACAAAATAATCCGTCAGATAGTTAATACACACCTGCACCTTGAGCGGCAGCTTGTCCTTTTCGGTATAAAGGGCGTAAACCGGGCGTGGATCTGACTGGTAGCGCGGAAATAAGATCTCCAGCGTGCCGCGGTTGATCTCATCGATCACCCACATCAGCGGCACATAGGCCACTCCGGCCCCGGCGGTCAGCCAGCGGGTTAGCGTCATCGGATCGTTAGTGACAAAACGGCCCTGCGGGATCAGGCGCGTGGATAGCCCTTCAGGGGCGATCAGCTCGAATTCGTTATCCGGGCGCACGCTGTACTCCAGCCAGGAGTGATTGCTCAGATCGGCGGGTTTTTCAGGAATGCCGTACTGCGCCAGATAGCTTTTCGCGGCGCACACCACCATCGGCATCGCCCCCAGACGGCGGGAAAAAAGGCTCGAATCCTGCAATGCCCCCACGCGGATCACCACGTCCAGCCCGTCGGCAATAAGATCGGGGGCGGGGATCCCCGTCACCAGATTCACCGTCAGGCCGGGGTAATCCTTCAGCATCCGGGCAGTCATCCCGGCGAGGACATTTTGCGCCATGGTTGAAGAACAGCCGATGCGCAGCGTACCGATGGGCGTGTTATTAAAAGCGTAGAGCTGTTCATGCACGTCCTGTACTTCATGCAGCATCCGTCGGCAGCCCTGATAATAAATTTTACCGGCTTCGGTCAGCGCCAGGCTGCGGGTGCTGCGGTTAAGCAACTTCACTTGCAACTCATCTTCCAGCTTCGAGACGGTCTGGCTGATAGAGGAGACGCTCATATGCAGCTGTCGCGCGGCAGCGGTGAACGAACCCAGTTCGACGACGCGGGCAAACACCGACATGCGTTTTAATCGTTCCATTGTTCACTCTGGCTTAAAAGTGATTTAGATCACACTATATAGATGACAGCATAACAGTTACGCTAATATATAGTTAGCTGAATAATAGATACGTCACTCTCGCCTGGCCTTTCTGGCCCTAATCCCTGCGGTGACGTGAATAATAATTGTCTCCTGCATGCGTTAATCAAGGTCAACATGAGTCTGTTTCCCGTGGTCGTGGTGTTCGGTCTGTCGTTCCCACCGATATTCTTTGAGTTACTTATATCACTGGCGCTGTTCTGGCTGGTGCGCCGTCTGCTGCTCCCGACAGGTATCTATGACTTTGTCTGGCACCCGGCATTGTTTAATACAGCGCTATATTGCTGCTTATTTTATTTACTGACGCGCCTGTTCGACTGAGGTAGATGTGAAAACACTAACAAGAAATTTTACCCGTACCGCCATCACCGTGGTGATGGTTATTCTGGCATTCATCGCCATCTTTCGCGCATGGGTCTATTACACCGAATCGCCATGGACGCGTGACGCGCGTTTTAGTGCCGATGTGGTCGCCATCGCGCCGGATGTCGCGGGGCTGATCACCGATGTGAAGGTTCACGATAACCAGCTGGTGCAGAAAGACCAGGTGCTGTTCACCATCGACCGGCCGCGCTATCAAAAAGCCGTCGAAGAAGCCGAGGCTGACGTGGCGTACTACCGCGCGCTGGCAAGTGAAAAACGCCGCGAAGCCGGACGTCGTAATAAATTAGGCATCCAGGCGATGTCCCGCGAGGAGATCGAGCAGTCCAACAACGTCTTGCAGACGGTGATCCACCAGCAGGCGAAAGCGCAGGCGACGCTGGATCTGGCAAAACTCGATCTCGAACGTACCGTTATCCGCGCCCCGGCCGCAGGCTGGGTGACCAACCTGAACGTCTATACCGGGGAATTTATAACCCGCGGTTCGACGGCGGTGGCGCTGGTCAAACAAAATTCATTTTATGTACTCGCCTATATGGAAGAGACCAAGCTGGAAGGTGTGCGAACCGGCTATCGCGCCGAAATTACGCCGCTGGGCAGTAACCGGGTGCTTAAAGGCACGGTAGACAGCGTCGCCGCCGGGGTCACCAACGCCAGCAGCAGCCGTGACGCCAAAGGCATGGCGACCATTGACTCCAATCTTGAATGGGTCCGCCTGGCGCAACGCGTGCCGGTGCGTATTCGCCTGGACAATCAGAAAGAGAATGTCTGGCCCGCCGGGACCACGGCCACGGTGGTGATCACCGGTGAAAAAGACCGGGACGAAAGCCAGGACTCCTTCTTCCGTAAACTGGCTCATCGTCTGCGTGAGTTTGGTTAAGCATGATGGGCATTTTTTCCATCGCCACACAGCACATTCGCTTCGCCCTGAAACTGGCGTGCGCCATTGTGCTGGCGCTGTTCGTCGGCTTTCACTTCCAGCTTGAAACCCCACGCTGGGCAGTGCTGACGGCGGCGATCGTTGCCGCAGGCCCGGCGTTTGCGGCGGGGGGAGAACCTTACTCCGGGGCGATCCGTTACCGCGGCATGCTGCGTATTATCGGCACCTTTATCGGCTGCGTGGCGGCGCTGACCATCATTATTCTGATGATCCGCGCGCCGCTGCTGATGCTGGTGGTTTGCTGTATCTGGGCCGGATTTTGTACCTGGGTCTCCTCGCTGGTGCGTGTCGAAAACTCCTACGCCTGGGGACTGGCGGGTTATACGGCGCTGATCATCGTCATCACCATTCAGTACGAGCCATTACTCACGCCGCAGTTTGCGGTGGAGCGATGCAGTGAGATCGTACTGGGGATCGTTTGTGCCATCGTCGCCGATTTGCTGTTTTCACCCCGCTCCATCAAACAGGAGATCGACCGCGAACTCGACAGCCTGCTGGTGGCGCAATACCAGCTGATGCAGTTATGCATCGCGCATGGCAGCGGCGAAGAGATGGATAAAGCCTGGGGCGCGCTGGTGCGCCGTACCACGGCGCTGGAAGGGATGCGCAGCAACCTGAATATGGAATCCTCCCGCTGGGCGCGGGCGAACCGGCGGCTGAAAGTGATTAACACCCTGTCGCTGACGCTGATCACTCAGGCCTGTGAAACCTGGCTTATTCAGAACACCCGACCGGAAGCGGTGACCGACACCTTCCGCGAACTCTTTGCGGAGCCGGTAGAAACCGCGCAGGACGTACATAAACAGCTCAAGCGCATACGCCGGGTGATTATCTGGACCGGCGAACGCGACACGCCGGTGACGATTTACAGCTGGGTCGGGGCGGCAACGCGCTATCTGCTGCTCAGGCGCGGGGTGATCGGCAACACCAAAATCAGCGCCACGGAAGAAGAGGTGCTGGAAGGCGAAACTGTGGTTAAAGCCGGGTCCGCCGAGCGCCATCATGCGATGGTGAACTTCTGGCGCACCACGCTCTCCTGTATTCTCGGCACGCTGTTCTGGCTGTGGACGGGCTGGACCTCGGGTAACGGCGCGATGGTGATGATCGCGGTGGTGACCTCGCTGGCGATGCGCCTGCCTAACCCGCGCATGGTGGCGATTGATTTTGTGTACGGTACGCTGGCGGCCTTACCCCTGGGGGCGTTCTACTTCTTGGTGGTGATCCCCTCCACGCAGCAAAGCATGCTGTTGCTGTGCATCAGCCTTGCGGTGCTGGCCTTCTTTATCGGCATTGAAGTGCAGAAACGGCGGCTGGGATCCCTTGGCGCGCTGGCGAGCACCATCAATATTATTGTGCTGGATAACCCGATGACCTTTGAATTCAGCCGCTTTCTTGACAGCGCGCTGGGGCAGATTGTCGGCTGTATCCTGGCGTTCACGGTGATTGTGCTGGTGCGGGATAACTCCCGCGCACGTACCGGACGGATGCTGCTCAATCAGTTTATGTCCGCGGCGGTATCGTCCCTGACCACCAATACCGCCCGACGTAAAGAAAACCATCTGCCGGCGCTATATCAGCAGTTGTTTTTACTGCTGAGCAAATTTCCGGATGATGTCGCCAAATTCCGTCTGGCGCTGACGCTGATCATCGCCCACCAGCGCCTGCGTGACGCTCCGGTACCGGTGAACGCCGAGCTGTCGGCCTGGCATCGCCAGTTACGACGCACGGCGGATCAGGTGATGTCGGCCACCAGCGACCACAAACGGCGGCGCTACTTTACGCAGCTGCTGGGTGAGCTTGATGTGTATCAGGAGAAGCTGCACAGCTGCTCCGCGCCGGATCAGGTCACTCATCCTGTGAAGCGGCTGGTGGATATGCTCCACAAATATCAGCATGCGCTGACTGACAGTTAAGCCCACAAACCGACGCCAGAAGCGTCGGTTTTTTTATGGCTATACTTAACTTCATTGCCCGAAAACCGAGGCTCAGGAGGATATATGACAACGCAGGCACTTCAGGATCATGCGCTATTCCAGACAGGTTATTTTGTTGATGGAGTATGGAAAAAACTGGAAACGACCTTTGAGGTCACCAACCCGGCAACGGGCGAGGTCATAGCGAAAGTCGCGAAAGCCGGTAAGAAAGAGACGGAAGAGGCCATTGCCGCCGCCAGCCGTGCCTTTCCCGCCTGGCGCGCGAAAACCGCTAAAGAACGCTCTGCGATCCTCTATCGCTGGTATGAACTGATTATCGAGAATAAAAGCTGGCTGGGACAGCTGATGACCGCCGAACAGGGCAAACCACTGAAAGAAGCGGAAGGCGAAGTGGACTATGCCGCCAGCTTTATTCAATGGTTTGCTGAGCAGGCCAAGCGCGCCAACGGCGAAATCATCCCGCCTGCCAAAGCGGGCTCACGCATCTTTGCCACCCGCGAACCGGTGGGCGTAGTGGCGGCGATCACGCCATGGAACTTCCCGATGGCGATGCTGACCCGTAAGCTCGGCCCGGCGCTGGCGGCAGGCTGCACTGCTTTGATCAAACCTGCAAATAATACGCCGCTCAGCGCCTTTGCCCTGATCCAGCTGGCGAAAAAAGCCGGGGTGCCGGATGGCGTACTGAACGCCGTGGCAGGCACCACGGCGGAAATCAGCGACGCCATTATGGCCAGTCCGGAGGTGCGCAAAATCTCCTTTACCGGATCGACGGCGGTTGGCAAAACGCTGATGCGCAACGCGGCGGACACCATGAAAAAGGTGTCGATGGAGCTGGGCGGCAACGCGCCCTATATCGTCTTCGAAGATGCTGATATTGACGCGGCAGTGCAGGGGGCGATTGCCAATAAATTCCGTAACGCCGGGCAGGTGTGCGTCAGCGTTAACCGTTTTTATATCCATGAGTCAGTGTATGACACCTTTGTCAGCAAGCTGGCGAGCGCCGTCAGCGCTCTGAAAGTGGGTAATGGCGTGGAAGAGGGCGTGGTGGTCGGCCCGCTGATTGAACCTTCCGCAGTAGATAAGGTACGCGAACACGTCGAGGATGCCGTGGCGAAAGGCGCGAAAGTGCTGGCAGGCGGTAAAGCGCATGCGCTGGGCGGCAATTTCTGGGAGCCGACGGTACTGGGCGACTGTAGCGATGGCATGAAGCTGGCCGCCGAGGAAACGTTCGGGCCGCTGGCCGCCTGCTTCCGCTTTACCTCGGAAGAAGAGGTGATCCGCCGCGCCAACGATACGCCGTTCGGCCTTGCGGCCTATTTCTATACGCAAAATCTGGCGCGGGTATTCCGTGTCTCGCAGGCCATTGAAAGCGGCATGATTGGCGTCAACGAGTGTGCGGTTTCGACCGAGCTGGCCCCCTTCGGCGGCGTAAAAGAGTCAGGGCTGGGTCGCGAAGGCTCGGTGCTGGGGCTGGAAGAATTTATGGAAGTGAAAACCCTGCATCTGGGGGGATTATAAACATCAGCGGCGGCTCTCGCCGCCCGTGCGCGCGGGATGGCTGGCAATGAATACTATCTACACTTTTGATTTTGATGAGATTGAGGACCAGACGGATTTTTACCGTGAATTTGCGCGCGCCTTTAATATTGAGCGGGCAAAGGTGCACGATCTGGATTCTCTCTGGGATGTGGTGACAGGGGGCGCTTTACCCGTACCGCTGGAGATCGAGTTTCTGCATCTGGCGGATAAAGAGCGTCGGCGCTATGGCGCGCTGATCCTGCTATTTGATGAAGCAGAAGAAGAACTGGAAGGGGCGCTGCGCTTCAACGTGCGGGCCTGAAACAAAAAAGCCCCTGCAGGGCAGGGGCAATCATATAGCACTACGGAGGGAATTATTTATAGAGTTCAGCAGTGGCGTGCCAGCTGTCACCGGTACGTGCTTCGATAATGCGGTAAGAAGACGCACCTTCTTGCTGAGCTTTTTTATCCAGTGCGGCACGCATATCCATCGGAGAGGAGTTAACGCCACCGACGGAAACGGTACCGATTGACTGGCGGGCCTGTGCCTGATCGCTGCCGATAACGTTCGCGGCAGATGCGCCGAAGGACAGGACGGAAAGGATGCTCAGGGCGGCTACAGTGGTTTTGATTTTCATGTTGTTTACCTCGTCGAATTCTTTTACTGAAGGCCTTTCTTTGTGACCTTCATCACAGAATCAAGTATACACTAATCACGCGAATAATTAATACCATGCTAATGGTTTCAGTGTGGTTTTGGTTACAAAATTAACTCTTTTTATTCCTGAAAAGCATTAAAAATGGCGAATTTTTGTCACGCGCGGAAAGGATCAATATAAAAATCAGAGTGATAGATGATTTTGATTTTTTGTGCGGTTTTATTCACTGGGTGAATGTAATGGGACAGAAAATCGCACTTTCTGTTAAAGAAATGTGGGTGATAAATAGCGGAAAAGGGGAAAACCGCAGTGGTATCCCCCAATAGCTACCCGTTGATGAGGTGGTTTTTACAGCTCCTGCTCAAATAGCACAAGGATCGCTTCATACAGCTCTTTGACAGTAAAGCCGCTGGCCGGCGTGGTGAAAATCGTATCATCACCGGCGATGGTGCCGAGAATACCTTCCGACTTGCCTAAGGAGTCCAGCAGACGGGCAATCAGCTGCGCCGCGCCCGGACTGGTGTGAATAACCACTACTGCCGCGTTGTAATCAATATCCAGCACCAGGTTCTTCAGCGGGCTGGAAGTCGTCGGAACGCCCAGCTCGGCAGGCAGGCAGTACACCATCTCCATCTTCGCGTTGCGGGTGCGTACCGCACCAAATTTGGTCAGCATGCGCGAGACTTTAGACTGGTTGATGTTATCGAAACCCTGCTCCTGCAATGCGAGCACGATTTCACCCTGGGAGCTGAATTTTTCTTCTTTAAGCAGCGCTTTAAACGCTTTAATTAATTCTTCTTGTTTGGCCGAACTTCGCATAAGTCACCCGTGGAATGGCGAGAGAAACACCATTATTATGCATATAAATGAATTTTTATGCAAATTCTCAGCCTGATTAAAGGCTGAAATAATGTAATGAAAGGGCGGGATTTTATCAAAAAACGTTATCGATAAACATGCCTGCGTCACGTGTCTCTGATTTGGTTAAAAGTAAATTAAATGTTATCAAATTGATGTTGTTTTGAGGGCTTTAGTGGGTGTATTGTACCGCCACGGCTCGGTTGCTGACGCTATAAAGCCATGCAGTTTCCCCCAAAGGGCAACAGGAAGTGAATGATGCTAAAAGCGTGCGAGGCCGCATTCTTTTGTCATGGATATTGTTAACATTTACCGAAGTTTTAAAGGTCGCCAGCAACGGTTTCAACATATTTACCTTACCATAATAAGGAGTTTAGGATGAAAGTTGCAGTCCTCGGCGCGGCAGGTGGTATCGGCCAGGCGCTTGCCCTTCTTCTCAAGACCCAACTGCCTTCAGGCTCGGAACTCTCTCTGTACGACATCGCGCCGGTTACGCCAGGCGTGGCAGTTGATTTGAGTCATATCCCTACCGCTGTAAAAATTAAAGGTTTCTCCGGCGAAGACGCCACCCCTGCGCTGGAAGGCGCGGACGTGGTGCTGATCTCCGCAGGCGTTGCCCGTAAGCCAGGGATGGATCGCTCCGATCTGTTCAACGTTAACGCCGGTATCGTGAAGAATCTGGTCAGCCAGGTGGCGAAAACCTGTCCGGGCGCCTGTGTGGGTATCATCACCAACCCGGTAAACACCACCGTCGCTATCGCGGCAGAAGTGCTGAAAAAAGCCGGTGTTTACGACAAGAACAAACTGTTTGGCGTCACCACGCTGGACATCATCCGTTCCAACACCTTTGTTGCTGAGCTGAAAGGCAAGCAACCGGGTGAGGTGGAAGTGCCGGTTATCGGCGGACACTCTGGCGTGACCATTCTGCCGCTGCTGTCGCAGATCCCGGGCGTGAGCTTTACCGATCAGGAAGTGGCCGATCTGACCAAACGTATCCAGAACGCGGGTACTGAAGTGGTGGAAGCGAAGGCCGGTGGCGGTTCCGCTACGCTGTCGATGGGTCAGGCCGCTGCGCGCTTTGGTTTATCGCTGGTGCGTGCGCTGTCAGGTGAAAAAGGCGTGGTGGAATGCGCATATGTTGAAGGCGATGGCGAACACGCCCGCTTCTTCTCGCAGCCGCTGCTGCTGGGCAAAAATGGCGTGGAAGAGCGTCAGTCCATCGGCACACTGAGCGCCTTTGAACAAAGCGCGATGGAAGGCATGCTGGAAACGCTGAAAAAAGACATTCAGCTGGGCGAAGAGTTCGTTAACCAGTAACGGTCTGGGCAGTCTCTGCATGCTAAAAAGCCGGAATATTGTTCCGGCTTTTTTACGTCTGCTATGTAGTGGCGGGGTATTCCTGGATAGTGACCTTAAGGGACAGCTTCTTATCTTCGCGCATCACCTCAACCGGAATTTCTGAACCCGGGCGGATCTCCGCCACCTGATCCATAGTTTCCAGCGCCGATACCGCCGGTTTATTGTTCACCGAGATAATCACGTCGTTCACCTGGATCCCTGCGCGCGCCGCCGGACCGTCCGGCGCCACTTCGTTCACCACAATCCCCTGGATCTGATCGATGCCGCCACCCTGGGTATGCAGCGGGGCGATCTCTCTGCCGCTGATGCCGATGTAGCCGCGGATCACCCGACCGTCGCGGATCAGCTTATCCATAATTTTGGTCGCCAGCTGGAAGGGGATAGCAAAGCCGATACCTTCCGGCGTTTCGCCGTCGTTGCTCTTGTCAAAGGAGAGGGTGTTGATGCCCATTAATTCACCCAGCGAGTTAACCAGCGCGCCGCCGGAGTTGCCGTGGTTAATGGAGGCGTCAGTTTGCAGGAAGTTCTGCCGTCCTGACGGGTTCAGGCCAATACGACCGGTGGCGCTGACGATCCCCTGAGTAATGGTCTGCCCGAGGTTGTACGGGTTGCCGATCGCCATCACCACATCGCCGATATGCGGCATGCGTTTACGGTTGATGGGGATCACCGGCAGGCCGCCGGTGGCGTTGACTTTCAGCACCGCCAGATCGGTTAAGGCATCGGATCCAACCAGCAGGGCTTCAAACACCCGGCCATCCTGTAAGGCGACGATAATCTGGTCGGCGTCATTGATCACATGCTTGTTGGTAATGATGTAGCCGCGCTCGTCCATGATCACCCCTGACCCCAGGGTGCGGATCTCCAGCTGGTTATTGGCGGAGGCATTCACGCTGCGGTTATAGACGTTAACCACGGCAGGCGCGGCGCGACGTACCGCCTGGTTGTAGCTCACCGGCGTGTCGTCAGCGCTGTCAAATTTGGGCGTCGACAACGGACTAAACTGACGTAGAGAGGGCATAGCAGCCAGAAGAAGGCCACCAACAATCAAACCGATTGCAACGGAGCGTATGAGCTTTACAAACATGATGCAGGCGTCACCAGAGAGAGAATGGGCAGCATAGCATGAGTTATCCGGACATCACACGTGGGGATGATGTCCGGAACCACAAATAACTAACGTAATAATAAATAAAGCGTATCGTTACCGCGTACCACGTGCAGGGCGATGATATTCGGTTTCGCTTCCAGCACCTTGCGCATTTCCGCTATCGTCTGCACGCGGTCCCGGTTGACGCCAATAATCACATCATCTTTATGCAGGCCGGCCTGGGCGGCAGGACTGCTCTTTTCCACTTCAGAGATGGTGATCCCTTTGGTACCGTCTTTCAGCTGGCCGTCGTTTAAGGTCGCGCCCTGCAACGCCGGGGCGATCATTTCCGCGCTCGCTGAAGATGAGGTGCTTTTATCCAGCGTAACTTCCACGTCCTGCGGTTTACCGTCGCGCAACAGGCCCAGCTTCACTTTCGAGCCCGGCTCGGTGGTGGCGATGCGGGAGCGCAGCTCCGCAAAGCTGTTCAGCGGTTTTCCGTTGAGGCTGACAATCACATCGCCGGATTTGATCCCCGCTTTGGCCGAGCCGGAATTGGGCAGCACTTCGCTGACGAACGCGCCTCGCTGCACGTTGAGGTTAAAGGCTTTGGCAATATCCGCGCTCATTTCCATGCCTTTAATGCCCAGCAGTCCGCGCTTGATTTCACCGAACTGGATCAGCTGTTTGGCCAGCGTTTGCGCCATGTTGCTGGGAATGGCGAAACCGATCCCGACGCTACCGCCGCTGGGGGCAAGAATGGCGGTGTTAATGCCGATCAGCTCGCCGTTCAGGTTTAACAGCGCGCCGCCGGAGTTGCCGCGGTTGATGGAGGCGTCGGTCTGAATGAAGTTTTCCAGCCCTTCAAGATTCAGCCCGCTACGCCCGAGCGCTGAAACAATGCCTGAAGTGGCGGTCTGGCCGAGGCCAAAAGGGTTACCCACGGCGACGGCGAAATCGCCCACCCGCAGGCTGTCGGAATCAGCGACGGCGATTTGCGTCAGATTGGTGGCATTTTGCAGTTGCAGCAGGGCAATGTCGCTCTGGTCATCGCCGCCAATCAGTTTGGCTTCAAATTCACGGCCATCATTCAGCTGCACATTAATTTTCTGCGCCTGGTTGATGACATGATTATTGGTCAGCACATAACCTTTGGCGGCATCGATAATCACCCCGGAGCCGAGGCCTTCAAACGGCTGGGCTTGCTGATCCGGCGCGTCCTCACCAAAGAATTTCTTCAGTTCTTCCGGCACTTTGGGATTTTGCTGCACCGCGGTGCCTTCCACCTGCACGCTGACTACCGCAGGCAACACTTTTTCCAGCATCGGCGCGAGGCTTGGGATCGCGGCCTGACCCGGAACCTGTGACGGCAAGGCCGCCATCGTCTGTAACGGCGCGGCAAGCGCTAATCCAACACCTAACGCTAACGCACTCAATAGCTGGTTTTTTTTCTTCATTGATGCTGGCTCTCGTAACCTGAAGTGTAAGGAAAAACGCCCCAAAACAGAGGGATGTTATTGAAATTTTGCACGGGTAACAATGAGGACAATGACTAAATAATAGCTGTGATGGGAAAGAAGAGGCGGGCGCAACCTGCGCGCCCGTAAAAATTCTGGCTTAACAGTCGTTTAATCGCGTTTCTTCGCGCCGCGCAGCAGGCCTGACGCACCTTCTGAGTAGTCGCGCGGCATCTGTACCGGAGCCTGATCGTTACCCGCTTCCGATTCAGCAAGGCGATTGCGGAACGGATTCATCTCGGCGGACATTTCCGGCAGCAACTGGCTGGAGCTTTTCGCCATGTGCTGGTACAGCTGGCGATAATCATGGGCCATGTTATCGAGCAGCTCGGCGCTGTGGGCGAAATGTCCGACTAACTCCTCACGGTACTCTTCCAGCTCGGCCTTATTTTTTTCCAGCTCGTATTGCAGGGCCTGCTGGTTGCGTAACTTGCGATTACCGAAACGCATGGCTACAGCACCAATTACGATGCCGACGACTAAACCAATTAGCGCATATTCCCAGGTCATGAACATCTCCCGTTGTCTTGTGATTCCGTAGGGTGTTGGCAGGGAGGCTCCTCGCCTGTGCCTGATTATGCCACTATAACCGCTAATTCCGTATAAGTGGAATCCTGAGGCTGCATCGCGTAGTGTGGAACGGCCTTTTTTTCGTCAACCGTGAATTACGGCATACCGATACTCAAGGAATAACAATAACATCATGCAAAGTATTACCCCCACATCGCGATACCAGCAAGCCCTGGATGCGGGTACGCATCAGCCAGACGAGGTGCAGCGCGCGGCGGTTAACCGGCTGGACGCTATCTGGCAGCAACTCACGCAAACCCACACTACGCCTGCGCCACGCGGCGGCCTGATGGCGGCCTTCGGCAAACTGCTCGGTAAGAAAGAAGAATCGACAACCCCTCCCGTACGCGGCTTATATATGTGGGGCGGCGTCGGGCGCGGCAAAACCTGGCTGATGGATCTGTTTTTTCAGACTTTGCCTGGCACACGTAAACAGCGTCTGCACTTTCACCGCTTTATGCTGCGCGTTCATGAAGAGCTGACGGCGTTACAGGGAGAGAGCGATCCGCTGGAAATCATCGCCGATCGCTTTAAAGCCGAAACCGACGTGCTCTGCTTTGACGAGTTTTTTGTGTCGGACATAACCGACGCCATGCTGCTTGGCGGCCTGATGAAAGCGCTGTTCTCGCGCGGCATCACGCTGGTGGCGACCTCTAACATTCCACCGGATGAGCTTTACCGCAACGGCCTGCAACGCGCGCGCTTCCTGCCGGCGATTGAGGCTATCAAGGCAAACTGTGACGTGATGAACGTGGACGCGGGCGTCGATTACCGTCTGCGCACCCTGACGCAGGCGCATCTGTGGCTGTCACCCTTAAATGACGAGACGGCGCAGCAGATGGAAACGCTGTGGCTGGCGCTGGCAGGCGCGCCGCGCGAGCAGCGGCCAGCGCTTGAGATCAATCATCGCCCGCTGCAAACCCTGGGGGCGGAAAATCAGACGCTGGCAGTTTCCTTCACTACGCTGTGCGTCGAGGCGCGCAGTCAGCACGACTATATTGCGCTATCGCGTCTGTATCACACGGTGATGCTCTACGACGTGCCGGTGATGACGCCGCTGATGGAGAACGAAGCGCGGCGCTTTATCGCGCTGGTGGATGAATTCTACGAGCGGCACGTGAAGCTGGTGGTCAGCGCGCAAGCCCCGTTGCATGAGATTTATCAGGGTGAGCGGGTAAAATTTGAATTCCAGCGCTGCTTGTCCCGCTTACAGGAGATGCAAAGCGAGGAGTATCTGAAGCGCGAGCATCTGGCATAATCGCCTCCCCAGGCACGGCGCGGGGAAAAGTATCGTCGCAATCACAAAAAGGGGTCGATCTTTGTACCCGACTTCCCTATAATCTTGCGACCCCACGTTACGAGAAAGTTTTTTTCCCAAAACTTTTGTGTGCCGGCATAGGCTATTCGAAGGGGTAGGTTTGCTGGACAATGTCGTGTGAACCTCAACTGACTAAACGTTTGGGTGTTCACCAACGTGTAACTATTTATTGGGTAAGCTTTTAATGAAAACTTTTACAGCTAAACCAGAAACCGTAAAACGCGACTGGTATGTTGTTGACGCGACCGGTAAAACTCTGGGCCGTCTGGCTACCGAACTGGCTCGTCGCCTGCGCGGTAAGCATAAAGCGGAATACACTCCGCACGTAGATACTGGTGATTACATTATCGTTCTGAACGCAGAAAAAGTTGCCGTAACCGGTAACAAGCGTACTGACAAAATGTACTACCATCACACCGGCCACATCGGTGGTATCAAAGAAGCGACCTTTGAAGAGATGATTGCCCGCCGTCCTGAGCGTGTGATTGAAATCGCGGTTAAAGGCATGCTGCCAAAAGGCCCGCTGGGTCGTGCTATGTACCGTAAACTGAAAGTTTACGCGGGTAACGAGCACAACCACGCGGCACAGCAACCGCAAGTTCTGGACATCTAATCGGGATTATGGCAATGGCTGAAAATCAATACTACGGCACTGGTCGCCGCAAAAGTTCCGCAGCTCGCGTTTTCATCAAACCGGGCAGTGGCAAAATCGTTATCAACCAACGTTCTCTGGAACAGTACTTCGGTCGTGAAACTGCCCGCATGGTAGTTCGTCAGCCGCTGGAACTGGTCGACATGGTTGAGAAACTGGATCTGTACATCACTGTTAAAGGTGGTGGTATCTCTGGTCAGGCTGGTGCGATCCGTCACGGTATCACCCGCGCTCTGATGGAGTACGATGAGTCCCTGCGTGGCGAACTGCGTAAAGCTGGCTTCGTTACTCGTGATGCTCGTCAGGTTGAACGTAAGAAAGTCGGTCTGCGTAAAGCACGTCGTCGTCCTCAGTTCTCCAAACGTTAATCTGTTTCTGCTCAGGCAGAATACAGTTGGCGAAAAAACCCGCTCCGGCGGGTTTTTTTATGCCTGAAAATTTAGTTATCCACTGTAATAGCTTGATTCCTGCCTCTTTTTGAGCAATTGCGCAATACCCTCACCACAAAGCCCGCAAAATCTGGTAAACTATCATCCAATTTTGTGCCCAAATGCCGGGGATAGTTCATTTTTTGTTTAAATATTGAACAATGAAATGTACCCGGGTGGATAGATTACTTACATCTGGCGAGCCACGTTGTGGTTTGCAGCAGTAATATTCTGAATATACCTGGAGGTTTTCATGGCTGTCGCTGCCAACAAACGTTCGGTAATGACGCTGTTTTCTGGTCCTACTGACATCTATAGCCACCAAGTCCGCATCGTGCTGGCCGAGAAAGGTGTTAGTTTTGAAATTGAGCATGTGGAGAAGGATCATCCGCCTCAGGATCTGATTGACCTCAACCCGAATCAAAGCGTACCGACACTTGTAGATCGCGAGCTGACCCTGTGGGAATCTCGCATCATTATGGAATATCTGGATGAGCGTTTTCCGCATCCGCCGCTGATGCCGGTATACCCGGTTGCGCGTGGTGAAAGCCGCCTGTACATGCAGCGTATCGAAAAAGACTGGTACTCGCTGATGAACGTTGTCGTGAACAGCACCGGTGCTCAGGCGGATACCGCCCGTAAACAACTGCGTGAAGAGCTGCTGGCTATCGCGCCGGTATTTGGACAGAAGCCTTACTTCCTGAGCGATGAATTCAGCCTGGTCGATTGCTATCTGGCGCCGCTGTTATGGCGTCTGCCGCAGCTGGGGATCGAACTCAGCGGCGCAGGGGCTAAAGAGCTGAAAGGCTACATGACGCGCGTCTTTGAACGCGATTCCTTCCTCGCTTCACTGACAGAAGCCGAACGCGAAATGCGCCTTGGCCGGGGTTAATAAGCATGGAAATGTCACAACTGTCTCCACGCCGTCCGTATCTGCTGCGCGCATTCTATGAATGGTTGCTGGATAACCAGCTCACGCCGCATCTGGTGGTAGATGTGACCCTGGAAGGCGTGCGTGTGCCAATGGAATATGCTCGTGACGGGCAGATTGTGTTGAATATCGCGCCGCGTGCTGTCGGTAATCTGGAGCTGGCTAACGACGAAGTGCGTTTTAACGCGCGTTTCGGCGGGGTGCCGCGCCAGGTGTACGTCCCGCTGGCTGCCGTACTGGCAATTTATGCCCGTGAAAACGGCGCAGGCACCATGTTTGAGCCGGAAGCGGCGTATGACGGCGACGCCATTTCTCTCAATGACGATGACGAGACTACCACGCCTGAGGGTGAAACTGTCATGTCCGTTATCGACGGCGACAAGCCCGATAACAGTGATGACAACGATCCTGATGACGATCCGCCGCCGCGCGGTGGCCGTCCGGCATTACGCGTTGTGAAATAAACTGACAGGCCCCGACGGGCCTGTTTTTTTTGCCTTTGGTAACGCCATCCCGCACCAGGTGCGCCAGCCTGATATTCCTGTGTTATGATGAGCTTGCTGTCACACACTACTTATCCGGGCGCTATGAACGCATTTGATCCTGACTCCGACAACCCTGCTGAAAAGGTCGCGCGCACGCTGCGTCGTCGTCCGCTGGCGCGTAAAAAGCTCTCAGAGATGGTGGAAGAAGAGCTGGAGCAGATGATCCGCCGCCGTGAAGTGGCTGAGGGTGAACAGCTGCCGTCTGAACGTGAACTGATGGCGCTGTTCAACGTTGGCCGCCCGTCGGTACGCGAGGCGCTGGCCGCGCTGAAACGCAAAGGCCTGGTGCAGATCAGCAATGGCGAACGGGCGCGCGTATCACGCCCCTCAGCCGATACCATCGTCAGCGAACTCTCCGGCATGGCGAAAGACTTTCTCTCGCGCCCCGGCGGTATCGCCCATTTTGAACAGCTGCGTTTGTTCTTTGAATCAAGCCTGGTGCGTTACGCCGCCGAGCACGCCACCGACGCGCAGATTGAACAGCTCAGTAAAGCGCTGGAATGGAACAGCCAGACGCTGGACGACAACGCGCTTTTTATCCGCTCCGACGTCGAGTTTCACCGCGTGCTGGCGCAAATTCCCGGCAACCCTATTTTCAACGCCATTCATCTCTCCCTGCTTGACTGGCTGATCGCCGCGCGTCCGGCCGTACCGGAAAAAGAGCTGCATCAGCACAATAACGTCAGTTATCAGCAGCATATTGAGATCGTCAACGCCATCCGCCAGCGCGATCCGGATGCTGCCGATCGCGCCCTGCATACCCATCTGAACAGCGTTTTCGCCACCTGGCACGCCTTCGACAAAAAGAAAAAATCCCGCGCCTGATCCCGCATTGCCTTAACGATCCTCAAACGATCGTTTAGTGAGGCAGATCCCATTCCCTGCATTTGGGGACAAAATGTCGATTTTGTGTGCTGGTATAATAGGTATAAAGGTATATAGTCAGGCAATGATAACCCATCAGGAGAAGTTCATGTCTGTTCAGTTAAAAGGCGTTATGCCCGCCCTGTTAACCCCCTTCGACGCCAGCGAAAATCTGGATACCGAAAGCCTGCGCCGTCTGGTGCGTTTCAATATCAGTCAGGGCATTGATGGGCTGTACGTCGGCGGATCCACCGGCGAAGCCTTTGTCCAGAGCATTAAAGAACGTGAAGAAGTGCTGGAGATCGTGGCCGAAGAAGCGAAAGGCAAAATCACGCTGATTGCCCATGTCGGCACCGTCAGCACGCGGGAAACGCAACAGCTGGCGACAGCTGCCAGCCGTTACGGGTTTGACGCCGTCTCCGCCGTTACGCCCTTCTATTATCCTTTCAGCTTTGCCGAGCACTGTGACCATTACCGGGCGGCCATTGATGCTGCCGACGGTCTGCCGATGGTGGTTTACAACATCCCGGCGCTGAGCGGCGTGAAGCTGTCGCTCGATCAAATCAGTACCCTGGTCACGCTGCCGGGCGTCGGCGCGCTGAAACAAACCTCGGGCGATCTTTTTCAGATGGAGCAGATCCACCGCGCGCACCCGGATCTGGTGCTTTATAACGGCTATGACGAGATCTTCGCTTCCGGTCTGCTGGCGGGCGCGAATGGCGGTATTGGCAGCACCTATAACATTATGGGCTGGCGCTATATGGGGATTGTGCGCGCGCTGGCGGAAGGGGATATCGCCACCGCGCAACGTTTGCAGACCGAGTGTAATAAAGCGATCGATCTGCTGATCAAAGTGGGGGTTTTCCGCGGCCTGAAAACTATCCTGCACTACATGGACGTGCTGACGGTGCCGCTGTGCCGTAAACCCTTCGGCCCGGTTGATGAACAATACCTGCCAGAACTGAAAGCGCTGGCGGATCGGCTGCTTGCTGAGAAGTGCTAACCTGATGCCGGGCGGCAACAGGTCGGCCCGGCCATGAAAAACAGACCGAGCGTCGGGAGAATGTTATGACAATGCCTGCCCAGAGCATCCCGTGGTATCGCCATCTTAATCGCAGCCAGTGGCGGGCGTTCAGCGCCGCCTGGCTTGGCTATCTGCTGGATGGTTTTGATTTTGTATTAATCGCGCTGGTATTAACCGAGATCCAGGGCGAATTCGGCCTGACCACCGTTCAGGCAGCCAGCCTGATTTCCGCCGCCTTTATTTCCCGCTGGTTCGGCGGGCTGATGCTGGGGGCGATGGGGGACCGCTACGGTCGCCGCCTCGCCATGGTCACCAGCATCATTTTGTTTTCTGTCGGTACCCTGGCCTGCGGTTTCGCGCCGGGCTACACCACCATGTTTATCGCCCGTCTGGTGATCGGCATGGGGATGGCGGGTGAATACGGCTCCAGCGCCACCTACGTGATTGAAAGCTGGCCGAAGCAACTGCGCAATAAAGCCAGCGGCTTTTTGATCTCCGGTTTTTCCGTGGGCGCGGTGATCGCCGCTCAGGTTTACAGCCTGGTGGTGCCGGTATGGGGCTGGCGGGCGCTGTTCTTTATCGGCATCGTGCCGATCGTTTTCGCGCTCTGGCTGCGTAAAAATATTCCGGAAGCGGAAGACTGGCAGCAAAAACATGCCGGTAAAGCGCCGGTGCGTACTATGGTTGACATTCTCTACCGCGGCAAACTGCGCATTCTGAATATCCTGATGACAATAGCCGCCGCCAGCGCGCTCTGGTACTGCTTTGCCGCGCAAATGAAAAACGCCGCGCTGGTGATTGCCTTTGGTCTGCTGTGCGCGGCGATCTTTATCAGCTTTATGGTGCAAAGCAGCGGCAAACGGTGGCCGACGGGCGTGATGCTGATGGTGGTGGTGCTGTTTGCCTTCCTCTATTCATGGCCCATTCAGGCGCTGCTGCCGACGTACCTGAAAACCGAACTGGCTTACGATCCCTCCACCGTGGCGCGGGTGCTGTTCTTCAGTGGCTTTGGCGCGGCGGTGGGCTGCTGCGTGGGGGGCTTTCTCGGCGACTGGCTGGGCACGCGCAAAGCCTATGTTTACAGCCTGCTGGCCTCGCAGTTATTGATCATCCCGGTATTCGCTATTGGCGGCGCCAATGTCTGGGTGCTGGGCTTTTTACTCTTCTTCCAGCAGATGCTGGGGCAGGGGATCTCCGGGATCTTACCTAAGCTGATCGGCGGCTATTTCGATACCGATCAACGGGCGGCGGGGCTGGGCTTCACTTATAACGTGGGGGCGCTGGGCGGCGCGCTGGCGCCGATTATCGGCGCACTCTTCGCACAGAAAATGGAGCTGGGCACCGCGCTGGGATCGCTCTCTTTCAGCCTGACCTTTGTGGTGATCCTGCTGATTGGTCTTGATATGCCGTCCCGCGTACAGCGCTGGTTGCGGCCGGAAGCGCTGCGCACCCATGACGCCATCGATGGCAAACCCTTTAGCGGCGCAGTGACGCATAACGCGGACAAAAGCGACTTACTGAAAACAAAGCGGGCGGCGAAATGATCACTCTGGCTATCGACATCGGCGGCACCAAACTTGCCGCTGCGCTGGTGGACGCACACGGGCGATTATCCTGCCGCGCCACCCTGCCGACACCCGCCAGCCGCACGCCTGATGCGCTGGAGGCCGCCCTGCGCGATCTGCTGACGCCGCTCTACCCGCGTGCGCAGCGCTTCGCCATTGCCTCCACCGGTATCATTCAGGATGGCGTACTGACGGCCATTAACCCGGAAAACCTTGGCGGACTGGCGCATTTTCCGCTGGTGGCCTGCGTCGCGAGCATCACCGGCTTGCCGGGAGTGGCGCTAAATGATGCACAGGCGGCAGCATGGGCAGAATATCAGCCGCTGGCAGCTCGTGTGCGTGACATGGTGTTTCTGACCATCTCGACAGGCGTCGGCGGCGGCCTGGTGCGTGATGGCAGGCTGGTCACCGGACAGGGCGGGCTGGCGGGCCATTTCGGCCATACGCTCGCCGATCCGCTCGGGCCGCGCTGTGGCTGTGGACGTACCGGCTGCGTGGAGGCCATCGCCTCCGGACGCGGCATCGCGGCGGCGGCAGAGGGCGAACTGGCTGGCTGTGACGCGAAAACCCTGTTTGCCCTGAGCGAGCAGGGGCATGCGGGAGCCAGTACGCTGGTGAACAGATCGGCAACCGCGCTGGCACGCCTGATCGCCGATGTGAAGGCCGCCACCGACTGTCAGTGCGTGGTGCTCGGCGGCAGCATTGGTCTGGCACCCGGCTATCTTGCCCGTGTGCGGACGGCGCTGTTACGCGAACCGGCGATGTACCATACCGAATTACTGACTGCGCATTATCAGCACGACGCCGGACTGCTCGGCGCGGCCTGGTGGGCTAACGGGAGAAAAGCATGATTTACGGAGATATTCACCAGCCGGAAGCGGCCGGTTTACCCGCCGGATTGCTGGATGCGCTGCGCCAGGCGCTGGCATTAGCGCCGGAGCAGCTATCCCCCGGACGGCACGAACTCGCCGGTGCGGCGTGCTTTATGAACGTGATGCATTACAGCACGCAGTTGCCGGACACAAAAAAGGCGGAACTCCACCGGCAGTATGTGGATGTGCAGGTGGTGCTTACCGGGGAAGAGCAGATTTTTTACGGCGCTGCGGGCAGTGCGCGCGAGTGCGAAGAGTGGCATGATGCAGACGATTATCAGCTGTGCCAGCACATTGATAATCAGCAGAGGCTGACCCTGCGCGCCGGGATGTTTGCCGTATTTATGCCCGGTGAACCGCATAAGCCTGGCTGCACCATGGGGCGGGAGAGCGAGGTAAAAAAAGCGGTGATTAAAGTTCCCTGCGAGGAAGCCACTGGCTGAAATGCGGGGGCGAAAAATATCGCCCCCGCATTTATTACCAGCGATAGTTCCAGAGAATATGGCCGCCGTAAGCGTCGTAGCTGTTTTCGCCCCATTCGCCCGTGGCGCGTACGGAGAGCGTCATTGCTTCATTGAGCTTACCGGTGATCCCGACCTCGACCAGGGCGCGATCTTCCGGCACATCGTTACTCAGCGTTTCGCCGTTAAACTGCAAATCGGTCGCGCCGTCGCCGTTAAGCCAGTTAACCGATGTCCACGGCTGCCAGTCTCCCGGCGCTTTCTGATTGAGGTTGCTGACGCGTACGCCCAGACGGGTCAGAATGCTGTCCTTGTCGCTTTGCGTAATGCGCGTACCGTTAACCTCGGTATGATCGTCCTGATCGAGATAGCTGTAGATGATCTGGCCCTGAGGCTCGATCTTCCAGCTGCGATCTTCTTCACCGCTAACCAGCCAGGCGTGGCCCATTTCCAGCGAGGCGGCATAGCCGTTGCTCTTGTAATCTTCAGAGTCGAGGCCATCGCCACGAACGTAGCCGTCATACCAGTTAGCCTGCACCCAGCTGTCCACATAGCTGCCGGTACGTAACTGTGGATCCTGCTGCCAGGTGGCATACAGCCCGACGTTATAACCGCTGACTTTTCCCTTCGCGGAGTTGCGGTTATTAGTGGCATCCGCATGCGTGACGCTCAGACCTGCGCCAAGCATAAAGCCGGCATGCAGTTCGCCTTCATCATAGGTGCGGGTATAGAGATCGCTGCCGACCTGGAAGACGGTGGTGGTGGTGTCATAACCGCCTTTCGCATCCGCTGCGGTACCTTCGTTATAACGGCCTTTGACGTACATCCAGCCATTTTGTTCGCCTTCATTACGCGCCAGCACCTGCTCGCGATCGTCCAGCTTGTGCAGGAACATTTGCTGTGCAGCGCTCTGGTTAGCAAGATAAGCGCTGGTTTCCGGACGAATGACTTCAGGGGATTTATCTTCATCGCCGTTGCCGTTATCACCACCGTTGCCGTTATCGCCACCGTTGCCGTTATCGCCGCCGTTGCCATTATCGCCGCCGTTACCGTTGTCGCCGCCGTTGCCGTTATCGCCGCCGTTACCGTTATCGCCGCCGTCGCCATTGTCGCCGCCGTCGCCGTTATCGCCGCCGTTGCCGTTATCGCCGCCGTTACCGTTATCGCCGCCTTCGCCGTTGTCACCATCGCCGTTGTCATTTGGATCGGGTTCTTTTTCCGAAACCAGATACCAGTCTCCATCGCGCTTTTTAAGATCGTATTCCCAGGCACCCGCTACGGCACGGGATGAGAGAGTGAATACGGCATCGGAAGTCTGCCCAACCTCAATAATTTCAATGCCGTTGATTGTCTGCGCGCCCTGGCCGCCGATATTGGTCAGCGCCACTTTCGATTCACCGCTGGTATTACCGGTGATGGTCAGCATGTCCGTCGCGGCGTTGTCATCCGCCAGGGTGGTATTCATTATTAGCTGGCTGCCGGCATTACCAACATAATCACCATTGATGGTAAAACGCTGGCCTGGCTGGGTGTTTGCGCTGCCAATAATCAGCGAACCGCTGTTGCTGACGTTACCCTTTATGGAATCCGCAGTAGCGGAAGCGGTATTACCTGTCGTCGCCACATTCCAGGCCGCCAGCGTGCCGCCCGCCATAATATTCACGTCGCCCGTTACCGTACCGGCACTGGCCAGGGTGGCGCTATTGTTGATGGTGACGCTGGCAGGCGCAGCGGCCGTGCCCAGCGCGCTGTCTTTGGCGACCAGCGTGGTACCGCCATTGAGTTCAGTGCCGCCGGTGTAACTGAATACACCGTCAAGCGTCAGGGTGCTGGCATCGGATTTAATAAGTTTACCCTGGCCGCTGATATCACTGCTAAAGGTGGAGTCGCCGCTCTGGTTAATTATCAGGTTGCCGTTATTGGTAACTGCATCAGAGGTAAAGGCCGCAGTGTGCGTAGCATCCCCTAGTTGTAAGGTAGCACCCTGATTAATAGTGGTGCCGCCAGCATTGTTCATGGTTCCGGTCAGCGTTAAGGTGCCAGTAGTGACCTGCAGGACTTTGTCATTAATTTTCTGAGATCCGTTACCAAGCAAATCAATGTTACCACTCAAGGTCCACGCCTCGCCCCTCATATTGAGTGAAGCGAATCCGTCATCCTCATGAAAACCAATAAAATTGCTATTTTCTGTCCCAGAACCTTCTAATATAAGTTTATTCTTTAATGATTTTGTACTAAGAACATCACCTTCAAGGTTAGAGCCACTTTGTAATACAAGACTATTTTGTTCGGAAGATTCAAACTTTATTGCGTACTGATTTCCATGAATTGTTCCAGCATTACTTATAGAAGAACTACCATTTCCTTTTAGCGCTATCCCCGCATCATTTTCACTGGAGATTACTGCGCTATTTATGATGGTTGCTGAACCGCTAGTTATTTCAATTGCACTTCCATTAGTGGAGCTAATAATTCCTTTATTATCGGCGGCAAAATTATCGCTGGCAACTATTGCATTTTCAGTTCCGCTTATTTTTCCCTTTTCATAATTATTAACGTTGATGCTTGAGCCATTAATTATATTAATTGCGTAAGTATTGCCGTCAATTATTCCTTTATTGGTGAGTTCACCTTTCATTTTATTAATATCAATGGCGGTGCCCGCGCTATTTTCGATAGTGCCTTCATTGATAACAGAAGTAATAAAGCCATCATTAATATTTAAAGTTGGCTTAGTTGATAAATTAATATCAATAGAAGTTTCACTTTCGATATTATAAGAAGTGTCAGTGTCATCTAATACCCCAGGTGCGGTGATTGTTGCAGCAAACGCCACAGAAGACGAACAAAAAGCAATAGTGGGCATTAATTTTAATATTGTTTTGGTAATCAAATTTAATTGATGCGGTGTATACGACATAATTACTTCCGTTGTAAGAAATGAAATAAGCGGGGCATACTATTCTTAAGCTTTCATTAAGTAAACGGTTGCGACTGTGTCGCTATGCCGATAGTTACAAATAACCGTAATTTTAAGAGTGTTTTATTAGATATGTGAATGTGAACTATTGTAATTATTGACGTAAAAGGAAGGATCGCGGTTAAAAGGGAAGTACTAACAGGAATTATTAACAGGAGGGGTGGGGCAATTATTAACTAAATATATTGATCGCAGAAATGAATATCCGTGGCAGTGTATTAACACACCGCCACGGTTATAGCTTATACTTCCAGCCAGTTCATAATGCCTTCTGCCGCTTTACGCCCTTCGGCGATGGCGGTGACCACCAGATCCGAACCACGCACGATGTCGCCACCGGCAAAGATTTTCGGATTGCTGGTCTGGAAGGCATTTTCATTACCTTCCGGCGCAATGATGCGGCCCTGCGAATCCAGCTCGACGCTGTGTTTCGCCAGCCATTCCATGCTGTGCGGACGGAAACCAAACGCCATTACTACGGCATCGGCCGGTAACACGTGTTCAGAGCCCGGTACGATCTCTGCACGACGGCGACCATGGGCATCAGGCGCGCCCATCTCCGTGCGCGCCATTTTCACGCCGCTCACTTTGCCGTTGGCATTCACTTCAATGCCCAGCGGCTGCACGTTGAACTGGAACTCCACGCCTTCTTCACGCGCGTTTTTCACTTCGCGACGGGAACCCGGCATGTTCTCTTCATCACGGCGATAAGCACAGGTAACGTGCGTGGCGCCCTGGCGGATGGACGTACGTACGCAGTCCATGGCGGTATCACCGCCGCCCAGCACCACTACGCGGCGACCTTCCATGCTGACGAACGGCGCGTCCGTAGTTTCACCAAAGCCCATCAGCTGTTTAGTGTTGGCGATAAGGAACGGCAGCGCGTCGTACACGCCGGACGCATCTTCATTCTCCAGCCCACCGCGCATCGACTGATAGGTGCCGACGCCCAGGAACACGGCATCATAATCTTTCAGCAAATCCTCAAGCTGTACGTCGCGGCCCACTTCCACGTTCAGTTTGAATTCAATACCCATGCCGGTGAAAATTTCACGGCGACGGGTCATGACTTCTTTTTCCAGCTTGAAGGCCGGAATACCGAAGGTCAGCAGGCCGCCGATTTCCGGGTGACGGTCAAAGACCACCGCTTTCACGCCGTTGCGGGTCAGCACGTCGGCACATGCCAGACCTGCCGGGCCTGCGCCGATAATCGCCACGCGCTTATCGGTCTGACGTACACCGGTCATGTCCGGACGCCAGCCCATTTCAAACGCTTTATCATTGATATAGCGCTCAATGTTGCCGATGGTGACCGCGCCAAACTCGTCGTTAAGCGTACAGGAGCCTTCACACAGGCGATCCTGTGGACACACGCGACCGCACACTTCCGGCAGGGTGTTAGTCTGATGCGACAATTCTGCCGCTTCAAAAATTCGCCCTTCGTTGGCCAGCTTCAGCCAGTTAGGAATGTAGTTATGAACCGGGCATTTCCACTCGCAGTAGGGATTGCCGCAGGACAGGCAGCGATCTGCCTGTGCTTTGGCCTGGCCTTCTGAAAACGGCTCGTAAATTTCAACAAACTCTATTTTACGGATCTTCAGCGCTTTTTTCGGCGGATCAACGCGCTGTAAGTCAATAAACTGATAGACATTCTGACTCATTGCTTCCCCTTACTGCGCCTGCACCCGCAGCTCAGCTGCGGAACGACTACGGTGACCCAACAGTGCTTTAACATCGCTGGACTTCGGTTTAACCAGCGCGAATCTGGTGGAGAATGCTGGCCAGTTCGCCAGGATCTCTTCGCCGCGTGAGGAGCCCGTGTGCTGCACGTGCTCGGTGATCAAACCGCGCAGATGCTCTTCATGGATGGCAAGATCATCGACGCTCAGCACTTCCACCAGCTCCGGGTTTACACGCTTACGGAATTCGCCGTCTTCATCCAGTACGTAAGCGAAGCCGCCCGTCATACCGGCACCGAAGTTAACGCCCGTTTTACCCAGAATGCAGACAATACCGCCGGTCATATATTCACAACCGTTATCGCCAATGCCTTCCACCACGGTGATGGCACCGGAGTTACGCACAGCAAAACGTTCACCCGCGCGGCCTGCGGCATACAGGCGACCGCCGGTTGCGCCATACAGACAGGTGTTACCGATAATGCTCGCCTTATGGCTGAGGAAAGCTGAACCCACCGGCGGACGTACCGCCAGCAGACCGCCCGCCATGCCTTTGCCCACGTAATCGTTAGCATCGCCGGTCAGATACAGCTCCACGCCGCCGGCGTTCCACACGCCAAAGCTCTGGCCTGCGGTACCGCTGAAGTGCGCTTTGATCGGATCGGCTGCCAGTCCCTGATCGCCATGCTTCTGGGCGATATAACCGGACAGCGACGCGCCAACGGAGCGGTCGGTGTTGCGAATATCGAACCAGAAGGTTTTGCTCTGGCCTTCATCCACATAAGGTTTTGCCTGTGACAGCAACTGGGCGTTCAGCACGCCGTTATCAAACGGCGGGTTGTGCTCGGTGCAGTACAGCGCTTTACCAGGATGCGGCTCGGCGGTTTCCAGCAGTTTGCTCAGATCCAGCTTTTGCTGCTTAGCGGTATAACCTTCCAGCGCGATCAGCAGATCGGTGCGGCCAATCAGATCCACCAGACGTTTCACGCCCAGTTGCGCCATCAGCTCGCGGGTTTCACGGGCGATAAATTCAAAGTAGTTGGTCACTTTGAACGGCAGACCGTGGTAATGGTTTTTACGCAGTTTGTCATCCTGGGTTGCCACGCCGGTAGCGCAGTTGTTCAGGTGGCAAATACGCAGGTATTTACAGCCGAGCGCGACCATCGGGCCGGTGCCAAAGCCGAAGCTTTCCGCGCCGAGAATGGCAGCTTTAATAATATCGACGCCGGTTTTCAGGCCGCCGTCCACCTGCAGGCGGATCTTATGGCGTAAGCCGTTGGCAACCAGCGCCTGCTGGGTTTCCACCAGCCCCAGCTCCCACGGACAGCCCGCATATTTCACGGAGGAGAGCGGGCTTGCGCCGGTGCCGCCATCGTAGCCGGCGATGGTGATCAGATCCGCATAGGCTTTAGCCACGCCGGTGGCGATAGTGCCCACGCCCGGCTCAGACACCAGCTTCACGGAAATCATCGCTTTCGGGTTGACCTGTTTTAAGTCAAAAATCAGCTGCGCCAGATCCTCAATGGAGTAAATATCGTGGTGCGGCGGCGGCGAAATCAGCGTTACGCCAGGCACGGAGTAGCGCAGTTTGGCGATGTACGGCGTGACTTTATCACCCGGTAACTGACCGCCTTCGCCAGGCTTCGCGCCCTGGGCCACTTTAATCTGGATCACATCCGCATTCACCAGGTAGGCCGGGGTAACGCCAAAGCGTCCCGAAGCCACCTGTTTGATGCGCGACACTTTATTGGTGCCGTAGCGCGCCGGATCTTCACCGCCTTCGCCGGAGTTGGAATTGCCGCCGATGCTGTTCATCGCTTCCGCCAGCGCCTCGTGCGCTTCCGGGCTTAACGCGCCGATGGACATGGCTGCCGTATCGAAGCGTTTGAACAGTTCCTGCGCCGGTTCCACGTCGTCAATGCTGACGGCGTCGGCAGGCGGATTGATAGCCAGCAGATCGCGCAGCGTCGCCGCCGGGCGTTCGTTAACCAGTTTCGCATACTGCTGATAGTCGCTGTACTCGCCGGTTTGCACCGCCTGTTGCAGCGTGCGCACCACGTCCGGGTTATAGGCGTGGTATTCACCGCCGTGCACATATTTCAGCAGGCCGCCCGCATCCAGCGGTTTACGCGCCAGCCAGGCACGCTTCGACAGGTTCAGCAGATCCTGCTGGAAGTCGCTGAAGCTTGCGCCGCCGATACGACTGATCACGCCCTGGAAGCAGAGGTTCGCCACATCGTCATGCAGACCGACCGCTTCGAACAGCTTCGAGCAGCGGTAAGAGGCGATGGTCGAGATGCCCATTTTGGACATGATCTTGTACAGACCTTTGTTGATGCCGTTACGGTAGTTCAGCATCACGGTACGGTAGCTTTTCTCAATGGCGCGGGTATCGATCAGTTTCGCCAGGGTTTCATAGGCGAGATACGGATAGATAGCGGTGGCGCCAAAGCCCAGCAGTACGGCGAAGTGGTGCGGGTCGCGCGCGCTTGCGGTTTCAACAATGATGTTGGCGTCGCAGCGCAGATTTTTTTCCACCAGGCGAGTCTGGATCGCGCCCACTGCCATCGGCGCCGGTACCGGCAGACGATCTTTGGCGATGTTGCGATCCGAGAGCACCAGCAGCACCGTGCCGTCGCGCACCATGGCTTCGGCTTTATCACACAGCGCTTTGACGACCTCTTCAAGCGTGCTTTCATTCACGTCAAAGGTGATGTCCAGTGTGTCGGCGCGATAGTGATGCTCCGTCATGGTGGTGAGCTGTTTGAAATCGGAGTACAGCAGGATCGGCGATTTGAAACTCAGGCGGTGCGCCTGGCCTTCTGCTTCACAGAAGACATTCATCTCGCGGCCAATGCTGGTGGCCAGCGACATCACGTGCGCTTCACGCAGCGGATCGATTGGCGGGTTGGTCACCTGCGCAAACTGCTGGCGGAAGTAATCGTAAATGATGCGCGGCTGGCTGGAGAGTACGGCAAAGGGGGTATCGTCACCCATTGAACCGACCGCTTCCTGGCCGTTTTCACCCAGCACGCGGATGATGGAATCCAGCTCTTCCGCGCTGTAGTTAAACTGTTTCTGGTAGCTGCCCAGCAGATCGTCGCCCATTTCGCGGCTGCCGACTTCTTCGTCAGGCAGATCTTCAAAGGGCACCAGACGGCGGACGTTTTTCTCCATCCACTCTTTGTAGGGGTGACGGCTTTTCAGATCGTCATCGGTTTCCGCAGAGTGCAGAATA
The DNA here is from genome assembly GCF_001888805.2 of Enterobacter sp. SA187. NCBI lineage: Bacteria > Pseudomonadati > Pseudomonadota > Gammaproteobacteria > Enterobacterales > Enterobacteriaceae > Enterobacter > Enterobacter sp. SA187. Next base: position 617,548 of record NZ_CP019113.1, on the reverse strand, counting down.
CGGCCGCCGCGGGTGTCGATCACCATCAGCTCGCCCGGCCCCACGCGGCCTTTTTCCACCACCTCGTCCGGCTGATAATCCCAGATGCCCACTTCAGAGGCGCAGGTGATCAGCTTATCTTTGGTGATAACGTAGCGCGCCGGGCGCAGACCGTTACGGTCGAGGTTACAGGCGGCGAAACGACCGTCGGACATCACAATGCCCGCCGGGCCATCCCACGGCTCCATATGCATGGAGTTAAAGTCGAAGAACGCGCGCAGCTCCGGATCCATGTCCGGGTTGTTCTGCCAGGCTGGCGGCACGAGCAGACGCATGGCGCGCACGATGTCCATACCACCGGCAAGCAGCAGCTCCAGCATGTTATCCATGGAGCTGGAATCAGAGCCGGTTTCGTTGACGAAAGGCGCGGCATCGTGCAGATCCGGGATCAGCGGCGTCTGGAACTTATAAGTACGCGCGCGCGCCCACTGACGGTTACCGGTGATGGTATTGATTTCACCGTTGTGCGCCAGATAGCGGAACGGCTGCGCCAGCGGCCAGCGCGGCACGGTGTTGGTGGAGAAGCGCTGGTGGAACAGGCAAATGGCTGATTCCAGGCGCAGGTCCGCCAGGTCCAGGTAAAAGCGCGGCAGATCCGCCGGCATACACAGACCTTTATAAATGTTGACCAGGTTCGACAGGCTACAAACGTAGAAATCTTTATCTTCCACCAGACGCTTTTCAATGCGGCGGCGCGCGATAAACAGGCGGCGCTCCATATCGCGTGGACGCCAGCCCGCAGGGGCGTTGACAAAGATCTGCTCAATACGTGGCAGCGAGGAGAGGGCGATTTCACCGAGCACCCCTTCATTGGTGGGCACGTCGCGCCAGCCAACAATCGACAGGGTTTCCTGTTGCAGCTCTTCTTCTACAATACGGCGCGAGGCGGCAGCTTTTTCAGGATCCTGATTCAGGAACAGCATGCCAACGGCGTAGTTTTTGGCCAGCCGCCAGCCGCGCTCTTCGGCAACGATGCGGAAGAAACGGTCGGGTTTTTGCAACAGTAAACCGCAGCCATCGCCGGTTTTACCATCGGCAAGGATCGCGCCACGGTGCTGCATTCGGGCCAGTGCGTGAATAGCGGTACGCACTACCTTGTGGCTAGGTTCGCCTTCTATGTGGGCGATCAGGCCGAAACCACAGTTATCCCTCTCAAGGGATTTATCGTACAACATATCAGTGAACCTCCCCAGGCTCTACGGGAGTCCGTCTTAACCGACGCGCACAGGCGCAGAAAGAGCATGGCGACGGGGCTTTAAGGCCTCGGGTGTCGCCCTCTTTTTTTTCCTTTTCGCATCGGTACACAAGTGTTGAGGACTTGCTTTAAGAGGGAATCTCAATTACTGCATATCACTTCATCCTTCGGACCGCCTCATCGTTGGCTGCCTTCGTTCATCCCAGTCACATAGTGGACTATGCTCCTGTGATTCACTCAGTTGCCGCCTTGATGCAGCCCGAATGATTTTGTGCATAAATATGATGAGCAGACTGCTCACCCAGAAAGCTTCCAGCGGATCCTCAAGTTATCGGGAATCGGCACACAGGTCAAATGGCAATCTTATTTATACAAAAATGTGCTAAAGGTTGGTTAACTAGTTGTTTTTAATGTTTTTTAATGCTCTTTTTGCCACTATGTCAGGCCTGGCGGCCGTTAATGGAGTGTGATCCCTCTCACTATAAGAAAGCGCTGTTATTACCGCGCTGTCCTGCGTTCTGTTTTGCAAACAGAATATTACACTGGCTTTTCTTCCTAACCCGCTTAATGCCACTGTTTTGCGCCGAAGGAATTCTTTTTGAAAAATATCCCGCCGACATAAGTAAAAGTAATCAGCGAAGCAGTGAATGAAATCTCGGTAATTGTGCGTGTTTATGCAATAGATGTGCGTCCTCTATGGCGATTGATCCAGGTCATCGCCGACAAAGACTAAAAATGGCAGGCTTGGCCCTTTCATCAGGCCGGTCTATCAATTTATGCAGTTACAGAAATTAGTCAATATGTTTGGTGGCGATCTCGCCCGTCGTTACGGGCAGAAGGTCCATAAACTGACGCTGCATGGCGGTTTCAGTTGTCCCAATCGTGATGGCACTATCGGACGGGGCGGCTGCACTTTCTGTTACGTGGCTTCTTTCGCTGACGAAACCCAGCAGAACCACTCCATTGCGGAGCAGCTGGCTTATCAGGCCACGCTGGTCAACCGCGCCAGACGATATCTCGCCTATTTTCAGGCCTACACCAGTACCTGGGCGGAAGTGCAGGTGCTGCGCGCCATGTATCAGCAGGCGGTAAGCCAGGCCAGCATCGTCGGTTTATGCGTCGGCACCCGCCCGGACTGCGTGCCGGATGCGGTGCTGGATCTGCTCAGCGAATACCATGACGCGGGCTATGAAGTGTGGCTGGAGCTTGGGCTGCAAACGGCTCAGGATAAAACCCTGCACCGCATTAACCGCGGCCACGATTTTGCCTGCTACCAGCACACCACCCGCCGGGCACGCGAACGGGGTCTGAAAGTGTGCAGCCATTTGATTGTCGGTCTGCCGGGAGAAGGGCAGGCCGCGTGTCTGGACACGCTGCACCGGGTGGTGGAGACGGGCGTGGACGGGATCAAACTGCACCCGCTGCATATTGTCACCGGCAGCACCATGGCGAAGGCCTGGGAAGCGGGGCGTCTGCACGGCATTGCGCTGGAAGACTACACCGTCACCGCCGGGGAGATGATCCGCCATACGTCTCCTGAGGTGATTTACCACCGTATTTCCGCCAGCGCGCGTCGCCCGACGCTGCTCGCCCCGCTGTGGTGCGAAAATCGCTGGACCGGTATGGTGGAACTGGACCGCTACCTTAACAGCCACGGGGCGCAGGGATCGGCGCTGGGCCGCGGCTGGGTGCAGCCATGCGTCTGAACGTTTCCTTCCTGAGCGGGGAATAATTCGCACTTTTTCACACAAGCGTCAACGCCTTGCTCAGAATTGAGTATTATTGTGCCAGGTTGTCGCGAAGGGATCCCCTATGAAGCAAATCCGAGTACTGGCGCAATACTATGTCGATCTGATGATGAAGCTCGGCCTGGTGCGCTTTTCCATACTGCTGGCGCTGGCGCTGGTGGTACTGGCGATTGTCGTGCAGATGGCGGTCACCATGGTGTTGCATGGCCGCGTTGAAAGCATTGATGTTATACGCTCTATCTTCTTTGGTCTGCTCATTACCCCCTGGGCGGTCTACTTTCTGTCGGTGGTGGTTGAACAACTGGAAGAATCGCGGCAGCGGCTCTCGCGGCTGGTGGATAAGCTTGAAGAGATGCGCGACCGCGATCTCAAGCTCAACGTACAGCTGCGGGATAACATCTCCCAGCTGAATCAGGAGATCAGCGACCGTGTGAAAGCGGAAGCGGAGCGCCAGGCCACTTTCGAGCAGCTAAAAATCGAAATGCAGGAGCGCGAACAGACGCAGATCCAGCTGGAGCAACAGTCTTCTTTCCTGCGCTCGTTCCTCGATGCTTCCCCGGATCTGGTTTTCTATCGCAATGAAGATAAAGAGTTTTCCGGCTGTAACCGGGCGATGGAGCTGCTGACCGGCAAAAGCGAAAAACAGCTGGTGAATCTGAAGCCGCAGGACGTCTATTCCCCGGAAGCTGCCGAGAAAGTGCTGGAAACCGACGAGAAAGTTTTCCGCCATAACGTGTCGCTCACGTATGAACAGTGGCTGGATTACCCGGACGGACGTAAAGCCTGTTTTGAGATCCGTAAAGTACCCTATTACGACCGCGTGGGTAAACGCCACGGGCTGATGGGCTTCGGGCGTGACATAACCGAACGTAAGCGCTATCAGGACGCGCTGGAGCGCGCCAGCCGCGACAAGACTACCTTTATCTCTACCATCAGCCATGAACTGCGTACGCCGCTTAACGGTATCGTCGGTCTGAGCCGTATCCTGCTGGATACGGAGCTGACCGCCGAACAGGAAAAATACCTGAAAACCATCCATGTTTCGGCGGTGACCCTCGGGAATATTTTCAACGATATTATCGACATGGATAAAATGGAGCGGCATAAAGTCCAGCTGGATAACCAGCCGGTGGACTTCACCAGCTTCCTTGCCGATCTGGAAAACCTCTCCGGGCTACAGGCGCAGCAGAAAGGGCTGCGCTTCGTAATGGAGCCTGCGTTGCCGTTGCCGCATAAGGTTGTTACCGACGGCACGCGTCTGCGGCAGATCCTGTGGAACCTCATCAGTAACGCCGTCAAATTCACCCTGCACGGGCAGGTGGTGGTGCGGGTGCGCTATGACGCTCCGCAGGAGATGCTGCGCTTTGAGGTGGAAGATTCCGGTATCGGTATTCCGCAGACCGAACAGGATAAGATCTTCGCCATGTATTATCAGGTGAAAGACAGCCACGGCGGTAAACCCGCGACGGGGACGGGCATTGGTCTGGCGGTATCGCGCCGTCTGGCGAAGAGCATGGGCGGCGATATCACGGTGTCCAGCGTGGCGGGCAAAGGTTCGGTCTTCTCGCTGTCGGTGCGCGCCCCTGCTGTTGCGGAAGAAGTAGACGATGCGTTCGAAGAAGATGAAATGCCGCTGCCGGCCCTTCACGTCCTGCTGGTGGAAGACATTGAGCTGAACGTGATTGTCGCCCGTTCGGTGCTGGAAAAACTGGGTTGCAGCGTGGATGTGGCGATGACCGGCAAGGCGGCGCTGGAGATGTTTACCCCCGGCGAATACGACTTGCTGCTGCTGGATATTCAGCTGCCGGATATGACCGGGCTGGATATTTCCCGCCAGCTCACCAGCCGCTATGCGGCTGAAGATCTGCCGCCGCTGGTGGCGCTAACCGCCAACGTGCTGAAAGACAAACAAGAATACCTGAACGCCGGTATGGATGATGTCCTCAGCAAACCGCTGGCCGTACCGGCATTAACGGCCATGATCAAAAAATTCTGGGATACCTGTGACGACGAGGAGAGTGATGTGACCCCTGTGGATGACAGTAAATCACAAGCGCTGCTGGATCTGCCGATGCTGGAACAGTATCTGGAGCTGGTGGGGCCGAAGCTGATCACCGATGGCGTGGCGGTATTTGAAAAAATGATGCCGGGCTATATCAGCGTGCTGGAGTCCAATTTCACCGCCCGCGATCAGAAAGGCATCACCGAAGAAGGGCATAAAATTAAAGGCGCGGCAGGATCGATTGGCCTGCGCCGTTTACAACAGCTGGGGCAACAAATTCAGTCGCCGGATCTGCCCGCCTGGTGGAATAACGTGGGCGAATGGATCGACGAGATGAAACAGGAATGGCCGCATGACGTGGCGTTACTGAAAGCCTGGGTGGCGAATGCCAGTAAAAAATAACCCCGGATAAACCGGGGTGCGCGAATACTGCGCCAACACCAGGGAACCGTGGCTGCGCCGGGATTGTGATTTTGTAGTTGAACGGGCACGGCGAGACATGAGAAAAGTTGGCACTTAAGATACCAAAACTTGAATCATTTGTTACGTGAATCAGTTAAATGTGTGAAGCACAGCGTTGTTATCACAATAATTAATAAAATTCAGCCTATTGCCAGAAAGGATGAGCAGCATGAAAAAAGTAGGTATTGTCCTTAGCGGATGCGGAGTTAACGACGGATCAGAGATCCACGAAGCCGTACTTTCTCTGCTGGCGATCGCCCGAAACGGTGCCGAAGCCGTTTGTTTTGCGCCGGATAAAAGTCAAAGCGATGTGGTGAATCATTTGACTGGTGAATCTATGGCGGACAGCCGCAATGTGCTGATCGAAGCGGCGCGTATTGCCCGCGGCGCCATTCAGCCGTTAGCCCTGGCGTCCGCTGATACGCTGGATGCGCTGATCGTACCTGGCGGTTTTGGCGCGGCGAAAAACCTGAGTAATTTTGCCAGCCAGGGGGCGGAATGCACCGTCGACCCCGATCTGAAACGTCTGGCGCTGGCGATACATGCGGCGGGCAAACCGCTGGGCTTTATCTGTATCGCGCCGGCAATGCTGCCAAAGATTTTCGACTTCCCGCTGCGTCTGACTATCGGCACGGACATTGACACAGCTGAGTTGCTGGAAGAGATGGGCGCGGAACATGTTCCCTGTCCGGTGGATGATATTGTTGTGGATGAAGACAATAAAGTGGTGACTACCCCGGCTTATATGCTGGCGCAGAATATCGCGGAAGCGGCAACCGGCATCGATAAGCTGGTTGCCCGCGTGCTGGTTCTCGCGGAATGAAACGGCGACGCGCTCCGCTGATGGCGACGTTAAAATCCTGGCTATGGAGGATCCTGCTGGTGCTGATCCTGTTCTGGGGCGGCGGCATCGCGCTGTTTTCCTTCATGCCGGTGCCGTTTTCCGCGGTAATGGCGGAGCGCCAGCTTTCGGCCTGGCTGAGCGGAAATTTCGGCTACGTTGCCCATTCTGACTGGGTCGGCATGGACGATATTTCGCCGTGGATGGGGCTGGCGGTGATCGCCGCGGAAGATCAGAAATTCCCTGAACACTGGGGTTTTGACGTGGCCGCCATCGAAAAAGCCATCTCCCACAACGAACGTAACGAGAACCGCATTCGCGGCGCGTCGACCCTTTCCCAACAGACGGCAAAGAATCTGTTTCTGTGGGACGGGCGGAGCTGGCTGCGTAAAGGGCTGGAAGCGGGCTTAACCCTGGGCATGGAAACGGTATGGAGTAAACGCCGCATCCTGACGGTTTACCTGAATATTGCGGAGTTTGGCGACGGAGTGTTTGGCGTTGAAGCGGCGGCACAACGTTATTTTCATAAGCCAGCTAGCCGTCTGACGATGTCGGAAGCCGCGCTGCTGGCGGCTGTGCTGCCCAATCCGCTGCGCTTTAAGGCTGATGCGCCCTCAGGTTACGTGCACAGTCGACAGGCGTGGATCATGCGTCAGATGCGTCAGCTGGGCGGTGAAGGCTTTATGCGCGACCAGGGACTGTATCAGTAATCTTCCCCCTCTCCGGCAAGGCGGGGGGACTTATCAGTCTTCGTCAAACCCGGCATTAAACAGCGCGATCACCGCCGCCAGCGCCTCTTCTTCCTGCGGGCCGGTGGCTTCGATCTCAATCTGACGGCCTTTCGCCGAATCCAGCATCAGCAGCGCGATCACGCTGTTCGCTTCTGCTTCTGTCCCTTCTTCATTGCGCAGCAGAACTTCTGCGTCGAAGCCCTGCATCAGTTCAAACAGTTTCATCGCCGGGCGGGCGTGCATGCCCAGCTTGTTAGTGATTTCAACGGTTTGCTTTACGGTCATGATTTGCGTTTTTCCAGCGTACGATGGCGGGATTGCACATTTTTGCCGCGCGAACGGAAGTAATCCGCCAGCTGTTCAGCGATATACACCGAACGGTGCTTGCCGCCGGTACAACCAATGGCAACCGTTAGGTAGCTGCGGTTATTGGTTTCCAGCATCGGCAACCACAGTTCCAGATAGCTGCGCGTCTGATAGATAAAGTTATGCACTTCAGTATGGCGATCGAGAAACGCCGCCACGGGCTTATCCAGGCCGGTCATCGGACGCAGTTTGGGATCCCAGTGCGGGTTCGGCAGAAAGCGCACATCAAACACGTAGTCAGCATCAATAGGAATGCCGTGCTTGAAGCCAAAGGACTCAAAGACCATCGTCAGCTCACGCTCGCGTTTGCCCAGCAGACGCGTACGCAGCATTTCGGCCAGTTCGTGCACCGACATTTCCGAGGTATCGACGATCAGATCGGCGCGGGAGCGCAGCGGCTCCAGCAGATCGCTCTCTTCGTCGATGGCGCTTTCCAGCGACAGGTTTTTACTGGACAGCGGATGCAGACGACGGGTATCGCTGTAACGACGGATCAGCGTATTGCGGTCGGCATCAAGAAACAGCAGTTGCGGAGAAAACGCATCGGGCAGGTTGTTCATCGCCTGTTCGAAGATCTCCGGCGATTCCGGCATATTACGCACATCAATGCTCACCGCCGCCGAAATCTGACGGTCAGCAAGCGAGCGCGCCAGTTCTGGCAGCAGCACGACGGGCAGGTTATCGACGCAGTAGAAGCCCATGTCTTCCAGCGCTCGCAGGGCGACAGATTTCCCCGATCCCGAACGACCACTGACGATCATCAGTACCATGTACCCTTTCTCCTCCGGACAACAAAGACGAAGGCCATTTCCTGGTTAAGCATCATCCCGGGAGCCTTCTGTTTCCGTGATGATTTGATAAAGTTCTTCATCGCTTTGCGCGCTGCGCAGACGGCGACAAATGGTTTTATCCGCCAGGCGGCGGGCGACTAAAGAGAGCGTATGCAGATGCGTTTTGGTCTGGTCGGCCGGCACCAGCAGCGCAAACAGCAAATCCACCGGCTGGTTGTCGATAGCATCAAAGGCGATCGGCGTTTCCAGCTGCACAAAGACGCCCACAGCGCGCAGCGTATCTTCCTCCAGCTTACCGTGGGGGATCGCGATACCGTTGCCGATACCGGTGCTGCCCATTTTCTCACGCGTCAAAATCGCCTCGAATACCACCTGCGGCGGTAAGCTTAGCTGTTTGGCGGCCAGTTCACTGATGATTTCCAGCGCACGTTTTTTGCTCTGGCAGTGAACGCCGCTGCGGGTACATTCCTGGTTAAGGACATTGCTCAATTGAAGAGCTGAATCGTTGTTCATCATAATTTCACCTAAGCGCTAACGGTACAAAGGGCCCGTTGTGTCTCACAACAGGCCGTCCTGCACCCGTTAACTGCCCGGACAATTAGTGTTGTTTCAGTTTATCTTTATGTTTAGTGAGCTGCCGTGAAAGTTTATCAATTAAACCATCAATGGCGGCATACATATCCTGCCCTTCCGCACTGGCGTGGATCTCTCCGCCGTTGACATGCAGGGTGGCGTCGGCGATATGCGTCACCTTTTCCACCTTCAGAACAATGTAGACCTGATTGATCCTGTCAAAAAATTGCTCCAGCTTGGCAAATTTTGTCTGTAAAAATTCGCGCAAGGGCTCAGTAATCTCGACGTTATGTCCTGTGATATTGAGCTGCATAGTGTCTTCCTTATCGGTTGAGTCAGACCAGCTGTTTACGCTGGTTAGACGGCGGAATGGATAAAGACTCTCGATACTTCGCAACAGTGCGGCGCGCTACCATGATACCCTGGTCGGACAGCAGGGTAGTTAGCTTACTGTCACTCAGTGGTTTCGCAGGGTTTTCTGCGGCTATCAGTTTCTTCACCAGCGCGCGAATGGCGGTGGACGATGCTTCGCCGCCGCTGTCGGTATTCACATGGCTGGAGAAGAAATATTTGAGCTCAAAAATGCCCCGTGGGCTGTGCAGGTACTTCTGGGTAGTCACACGTGAAATGGTCGATTCGTGCATCTCGACGGCCTGGGCAATGTCGGCCAGCACCATCGGTTTCATATATTCTTCGCCTTTATCAAAAAAGGCCTGCTGCTGCTCAACGATACAGCGGCTGACGCGCAGCAGCGTGTCGTTACGGCTTTCCAGACTTTTGATCAGCCATTTGGCATCCTGCAAATTACTGCGGATAAACTGGCTGTCCGCGTCATTACGCGATCCGCCGCACATGGCGGCATAGTGCTGATTGATTTGCAGGCGGGGAATGCTGTCGGAATTAAGCTCGACAGTCCAGCGCCCCTGATGCTTACGTACCAGCACGTCAGGGATAACATATTCGGGTTCGCCCGTCTGGATCGACTGGCCGGGTCGCGGATCGAGCGACTGGATCAGATTGACGGCTTCTTTTAGCACATCTTCTTTCAGCCGCGTTACGCGCATCAGAGATCGGAAATCATGGTTCGCCAGCAGATCAAGATGATCGCTGATGATCAACTGCGCTTCGTCGCGCCAGGGCGTGTCTTTGCTAAATTGCGACAGCTGGATCAGCAGGCAGTCACGCAGATCGCGGGCGGCAACGCCGATCGGATCAAAACGCTGTACGCGCTTGAGCACCGCCTCGACCTCATCCAGCCCGATCTCCTCATCGCCCATGCTTTCAAGAATATCGTCCAGCGAGACGGTGAGATAACCGGTGTCATCAACGGCGTCGACGATGGAGGTGGCAATGGCGCGATCGGTATCCGAGAAGGGGGTCAGTTCCACCTGCCACATCAGGTAATCCTGCAGGGACTGGGTGGTTTCACCCTGATAAACCGGCAGTTCATCATCCTGATAATCGACACCGTTACCCGAAGGCGTACCGGCGGTGTAGATCTCGTCCCAGCTGGCATCCAGCGGCAGCTCGTCGGGCATCTCTTTCTGTTCAAGGGCGTCGACGGCGTCCAGGTTTTCGGTGTCCTGTGTCGGTTGGGCGTCTATCTCATCGTGAAGATCGGTTTGCTCCAGCAACGGGTTGCTTTCCAGCGCCAGCTGAAGCTCTTGCTGAAGTTCCAGCGTAGACAATTGCAACAGACGGATGGCCTGCTGCAATTGTGGCGTCATGGCCAGTTGTTGGCTGAGCCGTAATTGCAAACCTTGCTTCATATTCAGAGCAGTCTTCTCCGCTTAAACCCTTTATTTTCTCTACCCTATCAGAGTCTGAAGCCTTCCCCAAGATATACGCGCTTAACCTGTTCGTCTTCAAGGATTTGCTGCGGCGTACCATGGGCAATCAGGTGCCCCTGGCTGACGATATAAGCCCGCTCACACACGGCCAGGGTTTCGCGGACGTTATGGTCGGTAATCAGCACACCGAGGCCGCTGTCGCGCAGGTGCTCGATAATACGTTTGATGTCGATAACCGAAATTGGATCCACGCCCGCAAAAGGTTCATCCAGCAGAATAAATTTCGGATCCGCGGCCAGCGCGCGGGCGATTTCCACACGGCGGCGTTCACCGCCTGACAACGCCTGGCCGAGGTTATCGCGCAGGTGTTCAATGTGGAACTCTTCCATCAGCTCATTGGCGCGATCTTCACGCTGTTGCGAGGTCAGATCGTCACGGATTTGCAGCACCGCCATCAGGTTATCGAACACGCTCAGACGACGGAAAATCGACGCTTCCTGCGGCAGATAGCCGATGCCGCGACGAGCGCGGGCGTGCAGCGGCAGCAGACTGATGTCTTCATCATCAATGATAATGTTGCCCGCATCGCGCGGCACGATGCCTACCACCATGTAAAAGGTGGTGGTTTTACCCGCCCCGTTAGGGCCTAACAGACCGACAATTTCACCGGATTTAACGGTGAGGCTGACGTCTTCCACCACGCGGCGGCCTTTGTAAGCTTTAGCGAGATTTTTTGCAGTTAAAGTTGCCATAACGGATCAGTTACTCTTTTTTTGTGCCGGAGCCGGGGTTGCGCTTTTGTCCTGCAGTTGCGACGGCACCAGAACGGTGGTGACGCGCTTACCTTTCTCGCTGTAAGCCTGCATTTTCTGCTCTTTCACCAGATAGGTAATTTTGTCGCCTTTGATGTTGCTGTCGAGCTGCTCAAGGAAGGCATCGCCGGTCAGCACCACGAAGTCATTTTGCAGTTCATAGTGCAACTGAGAGGCATGGCCTTTTACCGGCTTGCCGCTATCCTGCATCTGGTAGAAAGTGGCTGGCTTGCCGAAGCCGTCAATCACTTCTTTACCTTCTTCGCCGCCGGGACGCGTCACCACCACTTTATCGGCATTGATTTTGATGGTGCCCTGGGTGACGACAACGTTGCCGGTGAAGGTCACGACGTTGCCCTGCATGTCTAACGATTGCTGATCGGATTCAATGTGAATGGGCTGATCGGTATCACCGGTCAGCGCAAACGCGGGAATGCTGGCGGCCAGAAGCGTACTGGCAAGCATAAGGTTAAGGCTGAGTTTGTTTGTTTTGAATTTCATATGAGGTTCTAACCTTTTCAATCAGCTCGGCGTTTTTGCTGCGTAAGTTGCCGCGCATTTTCAGGCCGCTGGAATTAAATGTCGTACCGTACAACGTAACCAGATCGTTTGACGTCACATCCTGAGTGATCAGGTTAATCTGGGCGTTATCCGTGGTGATTTTACGCAGTTGAGCATCAGCGGTCAGGGCGTTGACCTCAACGTGTCCATAAAGATAAAGCATCCGGTCATCGGTCAGTTTGGCCTTATCTGCCTTAATTGACCATGTAGGAATTTTGTCTTTGTCGAAAGTCGTCAACACCGGCTGCGTGAACCACGACAGCGCCTGGTCGGAAAAATATTCAACATGCTGCGCGATCAGGCGGTAATTCAGCGCCCCTTCCGGGCTGTAAACCACCGTGTCCGTGTGCTCGCTGCGGTAGGTCGGCTCATTGGTGTTTGCCACCACCTGCTCTGTGTCGTCTCTGTCTGCCAGATTAATGCCAATCAGCACCAGTATTACCAGCGACAGCAGAATGATAACCCAACGTCTGGTTTTACTCATATTGATTGCCCTGTGGCTGCTTCAAGTTTGCCCTGCGCCAGTAACAGCAGATCGCAGACTTCCCGGACGGCTCCGCGGCCGCCATTAATGTAGGTCACGTAATCGGCACGCGGGATCAGCATCGGGTGCGCATCAGCGACCGCCACGCTCAGACCCACGTCCGCCATCACCGGCCAGTCAATGAGATCGTCGCCAATATAGGCCACTTCATCGGCTGATACCGCCAGATCGGAAAGCAGCTGTTTAAACGCAATGCGTTTATCGGACTGCCCCTGATACAGATGCGTAATGCCGAGCGTAACGCAGCGATCTTCTAACAGTTTAGCCTTACGGCCCGTAATTATCGCCACCTCAATACCGGAGGTGAGGGCGCAACGAATGCCATAACCATCACGGACGTTAAACGCCTTTAACTCTTCGCCGTTGTTGCCCATAAAAATCAGTCCATCCGACATGACACCATCCACGTCGAGGATCAGCAGGCGGATTTTCTCCGCCTTTGCCATCACTTGCGCGCTGACGGGACCGTAGCAGGTTGCAAGTGAAGCACCAGCGTTACTCATTCTTTTTATCCTTATTACACTACGCCTGCGCGCAGTAGATCATGCATATGTACCACACCCAGCAACTGGTCGCCATCGGCAACCATAACCACGGTGATGTGGCGGGACTGCATCAGGTTGAGCGCGTCGACCGCCAGCACCCCGGAACGTACGCGAATACCGCCGGGAGTCATGACGTCAGCAATGCCGAGATTGCGGACATCCGCGCCCATATCGAATACGCGGCGTAAGTCGCCGTCGGTGAAAATACCTTCGATTTTCATCAAATCGTCGCAGATGACCGTCATGCCCAGATTTTTGCGTGTGATCTCCAGCAGCGCATCGCGCAGCGTGGCGTCTTTGCTGACGTGGGGGATCTCATCGCCGGTGTGCATGATGTCATTCACCCGCAGCAGCAGTTTACGGCCAAGGGCGCCGCCCGGATGGGAAAGCGCGAAATCTTCCGCCGTAAAGCCGCGGGCCTTTAACAGCGCCACCGCCAGCGCATCGCCCATCACCAGCGCCGCGGTGGTGCTGGAGGTCGGTGCCAGCCCCAGCGGGCAGGCTTCGCGCGGTACTTTAACGCATAAATGAATGTCTGCCGCCCGCGCCATACTGCTTTCCGGGCGGCTGGTCATGCAGATCAGCGGCACCTGCAAACGCTTTAATACCGGGATTAGCGCCAGGATCTCGTTGGATTCGCCGGAATTCGACAGGGCGATGACAATATCCTGCGGCGCGACCATCCCCAGATCGCCGTGCGCCGCTTCGCCGGGATGCACGAAGAACGACGGGGTGCCGGTGCTGGCGAAAGTCGCCGCCATTTTGCGGGCGATATGACCCGATTTGCCCATGCCCATCACCACGATTTTACCGGCGCAGTAGAACATTTTTTCGCAGGCTTCGCTGAAGTCCTGATTAATGTACTGATCGAGATGTGCCAGGCCTTCACGTTCAATATCCAGGACATCCTTACCTGCCTGCTGAAAGTCAAAGCCCGGCGGCAAATCTATTTGCGACATATTCAGTTCCCATTAACCGGTAAAAAAAGGCGACAGCCAGTAGAGCATCGCCATCCAAAGGATAAAGCCGCCGATCAACAGCGCGCCCGCGCCTTTACCCGTCTGACGCCGTGGACGCCAGCACAACAGGGCGAAAATCACGCTGACCACCAGCATTACCCCATAATCACGGCTGAACGCGAGCGGGTTAAACGCGCCGGGGGCAATAAGCGCCGGCAGGCCCAGCACGATAGCTAAATTGAAAATATTGGAACCAATAATGTTCCCGATGGCGATGTCATCTTCGCCTTTGCGGGCGCCCGCAATCGCCGTCGCCAGTTCCGGTAAGCTGGTGCCAATGGCGATGACGGTCAGCCCGATGGTCAGCTCGCTCATGGCAAAGAAGTTCGCCAGCACGGTGGCGTTATCGATCACCATGCGGGTGGCCATCGGCATGATGATCAGCGCCACGCCTAACCACAAAAAGGCCACCGACAGGCTGCCTTCGCGGGGCAACTCGGCGATCTGCTCGCGGGTCAGGCTGTCATTGCCCTGACGTTCGGCGAGGCGGCCTATTTTCACAATAAACAGCAGCCATGCAACCGCCAGTAATAGCAGGAAGATCCCGTCCAGACGGGTCAGGCTGCCGTCATAGAGCACGCTGCCTGCCAGCAGGCTCATGATTAACATTAGCGGCAATTCGCGACGCAGAATATCAGAATGTACGGTAAAAGGATGGAGCAGGGCGGCAAGGCCTAAGATCAACAGAATGTTGACGATGTTGGATCCGATCGCCGTGCCGATCGCCAGATCGATCTGCCCGTGCATAGAAGCGGCGGCGGAAACGATGATTTCAGGCAGCGAGGTGCCGATACTGACTACCGTAAGGCCGATGACAAGCGGCGGGATCCCCAGACTGCGGCAAAGGATAGATGCGGCAAACACCAGACGATCGGCACTGTAGACCACCAAAAGTAAACCAATTATTAACAGCGCCGTGGCTAAAAGCATCTAAAGTCCTTTCTTCAGGTATAATCATCGGCCCGCTACCACGATCGTCTGGCAGGATTGGGATCGTAAAACCAATGATTTCCTAATTTTGACTTTATGCGGCTTAAAAGTAAAACAAATGCCAGCTTTCGCTAACCACAGCGAGTAATATTCTGTAAAAATGTTGGGTTCAGGGTGCGACAACGCGAAATGCTTACCCCTAACAAGGCTAAAAGGATCAGTAAATGAGCCAGACTGTGGCGAATTTAGTCGATGTCCGAGGCGTCAGCTTCTCACGGGGCAGCCGGACCATCTTCGACAATATTTCGCTGACGGTCCCGCGCGGAAAGATCACCGCGATCATGGGTCCGTCAGGGATCGGTAAGACAACGCTGCTTCGCCTCATTGGCGGTCAGATCCCGCCGGATGCCGGTGAGATCTTATTTGATGGCGAAAACGTGCCGGAGATGTCCCGCACCAGGCTGTACACCGTGCGCAAAAGAATGAGCATGCTGTTTCAGTCCGGGGCGCTGTTCACCGATATGACCGTTTTTGATAACGTCGCCTATCCGTTGCGTGAACATACGCCTTTGCCTGCGCCCTTGCTGAAAAGCACGGTGATGATGAAGCTGGAAGCCGTCGGGCTTCGCGGCGCGGCTAAACTGATGCCGTCTGAACTGTCGGGCGGCATGGCGCGTCGCGCGGCGCTGGCGCGGGCCATCGCGCTGGAACCCGATCTGATCATGTTTGATGAGCCTTTTGTCGGCCAGGATCCCATCACCATGGGCGTGCTGGTAAAGCTGATTTCAGAACTGAACAGTACGCTGGGCGTCACCTGTATCGTCGTCTCCCATGACGTACCGGAAGTGCTGAGCATCGCGGATTACGCCTATATTGTGGCGGACAAAAAAATCGTTGCCCATGGCAGCGCGCAAGGATTGCAGGAGAATGCCGATCCCCGGGTGCGTCAGTTCCTGGATGGCATTGCGGATGGGCCGGTACCTTTCCGTTTTCCTGCTGGCGATTATCTTCACGATTTATTAGGAACAGGGAGTTAATCCACTCATGCTGTTAAATTCACTGGCTTCCCTCGGACAGCGCGGCATCAGTATGCTCGCCACGTTCGGGCGCGCCGGGTTGATGTTATTCAATGCGCTGGTCGGTAAACCCGAGTTTCGCAAGCATGCGCCGCTGCTGGTTCGCCAGCTTTATAACGTGGGCGTGCTGTCGATGCTGATCATCATCGTGTCCGGTTTTTTTATCGGCATGGTGCTGGGGTTGCAGGGCTACCTGGTGCTGACCACGTATAGCGCGGAAACCAGTCTCGGTATGCTGGTGTCCCTTTCGCTGCTGCGTGAACTCGGGCCGGTCGTCGCCGCGCTGCTGTTCGCTGGCAGGGCCGGTTCTGCGCTGACCGCTGAAATCGGGCTGATGCGCGCCACCGAACAGCTTTCTAGTATGGAAATGATGGCCGTCGATCCGCTGCGGCGGGTGATTTCACCGCGCTTCTGGGCGGGGGTGATCTCGCTGCCGTTGCTGACGATTATTTTCGTCGCCGTCGGCATCTGGGGCGGTTCGCTGGTGGGCGTGAACTGGAAAGGCATTGATGCCGGCTTCTTCTGGTCAGCAATGCAAAACGCCGTCGACCTGCGTCTGGATCTGGTTAACTGTCTGATTAAGAGTGTGGTGTTCGCCATTTCGGTAACCTGGATTGCATTATTCAATGGTTATGATGCAATTCCGACCTCAGCAGGGATTAGCCGGGCTACTACACGTACCGTTGTGCACTCATCGTTGACCGTTCTTGGCCTCGATTTTGTGCTCACCGCACTGATGTTTGGGAATTGAGTGATGCAAACGAAAAAAAGTGAAATTTGGGTTGGCGTGTTTTTGCTGATCGCCATGCTGGCGGCGCTGTTTGTTTGTCTGAAAGCGGCGGATGTGACCTCTTTGCGCAGTGAACCGACGTACCGTATTTATGCCACTTTCGATAACATCGGCGGCTTAAAAATGAACTCCCCGGTGCGTATCGGCGGCGTTGTCGTTGGACGGGTCGCGGATATTACCCTTGACCAGAAAACCTATCTGCCCCGCGTGTCGCTGGATATTGAAGAGCGCTACAACCAGATCCCGGACACCAGCTCGCTGGCGATCCGCACCTCTGGCTTGCTGGGCGAGCAATATCTGGCATTAAACGTCGGCTTTGACGACCCGGAGCTGGGGTCTTCTATGCTTAAAGAAGGCAGTACGATCCAGGACACCAAATCGGCCATGGTGCTTGAGGATCTGATCGGACAATTCCTTTACAACAGCAAAGGAAACGATAATAAGCCATCAGAGGATGCGCCAACGCCGGATGCCGCTAATACTGATGCAACGGCACCTGCTGGCCCGACGATTCATTGAGGAGAATTAACGCATGTTTAAACGACTTTTAATGGTAGCAATGCTGGTGATTGCCCCGCTGACTGCCGCCACTGCGGCGGATCAGAGCAATCCTTACAATATGATGCAGGAAGCGGCGAAAAAGACCTTTGATCGCCTCAAAAACGAACAGTCGCAAATCCGTTCCAATCCGGATTACCTGCGTCAGATCGTCGATCAGGAGCTGCTGCCCTATGTGCAGGTAAAATATGCCGGCGCGCTGGTGCTGGGTCGCTACTACAAAGAGGCTACCCCAGCGCAACGTGACGCCTACTTTGCTGCGTTCCGTGAATATCTGAAGCAGGCCTATGGCCAGGCGCTGGCGATGTACCACGGTCAGAGCTATCAGATTGCCCCGGAAAAACCGCTGGGCGATGCGACTATCGTGCCGATCCGCGTCACCATCATCGATCCCAACGGTCGTCCGCCGGTGCGTCTGGATTTCCAGTGGCGTAAAAACAGCCAATCCGGTAACTGGCAGGCATATGACATGATCGCCGAAGGCGTCAGCATGATCACCACCAAACAGAACGAGTGGAGCGATCTGCTGCGTACTAAAGGTATTGATGGCCTGACCGCGCAGTTGCAGTCGATCTCTCGTCAGAAGATCACCCTGCAAGAGAACAAATAATGGCGCAGCATCTCAGCTGGACACGTGACGGCGAGCGCCTTGCATTACAGGGCGAGCTTGATCAGGACGTGCTTAACCCGCTCTGGGATGCGCGAGCTGAGGCGCTGCAGGGCGTGAGCGTCATCGATCTCACCGCGCTTACGCGGGTGGATACCGCTGGCGTCGCCCTGCTGGTGCACTTCATCGCCCTGGTCAAAAAACAGGGCAGGGCGGTGAAACTGGAAGGCGTCAGCGATAACGTCCTGACATTAGCGCAACTTTATAATTTGCCTGCCGACGCCCTGCCTCACTAATATTTTCAGTACGTTACTACCCGTAGCCTCGCGAGATTTTTTAGCGAGGCTTTTTGCTTATTTAAGACAGCGCCACTTTCCTCTAAGATGTTGGACTGTTTTCATTCTCGGACAATAGTAGATCCCATGGAAAATCATGAAATTCAGAGCGTGCTGATCAATGCACTCTCACTCCAGGAAGCCCACGTCACCGGCGATGGCAGTCACTTTCAGGTTATTGCTGTGGGTGAAATTTTTGACGGCATGAGCCGGGTCAAGAAGCAGCAAGCTGTTTA
The DNA here is from genome assembly GCF_001888805.2 of Enterobacter sp. SA187. Lineage (NCBI taxonomy): Bacteria > Pseudomonadati > Pseudomonadota > Gammaproteobacteria > Enterobacterales > Enterobacteriaceae > Enterobacter > Enterobacter sp. SA187. Next base: position 598,997 of record NZ_CP019113.1, on the reverse strand, counting down.
TGGCCCGCTGATGGAATACATTGCGGACAACCGCATCCATGCCGTCTCGATCAAAGCGTATACCCCGGCTGAATGGGCGCGCGATCGTAAACTTAACGGTTTTTGAGCTGCCGGTTACGCACCGTCAGCATTTGTGAATTCTTAACAGAGAACAGATGAATGGATAAGTTTCGTGTACAGGGGCCAACGCGGCTTCAGGGCGAAGTGACAATTTCCGGCGCGAAAAACGCGGCCCTGCCAATTCTTTTCGCCGCTTTGCTGGCCGAAGAGCCTGTTGAAATCCGTAACGTTCCGAAACTGAAAGATATTGATACCACCATGAAGCTGCTCAGCCAGCTGGGCATGAAAGTGGATCGCAACGGCTCCGTGTGGATCGATGCCCGTGACGTCAATATCTTCTGCGCGCCTTACGATCTGGTGAAAACCATGCGCGCTTCTATCTGGGCGCTTGGCCCGCTGGTGGCGCGTTTTGGTCAGGGTCAGGTTTCCCTGCCGGGCGGCTGTGCGATTGGCGCGCGCCCGGTTGACCTGCACATCAGCGGCCTTGAGCAGCTGGGCGCGCAGATCAAACTGGAAGAAGGTTACGTTAAAGCGTCTGTGGATGGCCGCCTGAAGGGTGCGCATATCGTGATGGACAAGGTCAGCGTTGGTGCGACCGTCACCATCATGTCCGCCGCTACCCTGGCAGAAGGCACCACCATTATCGAAAACGCGGCCCGTGAGCCGGAGATCGTCGATACGGCGAACTTCCTCAATACGCTGGGCGCGAAGATCACCGGCATGGGTACCGACAAGATCACCATCGAAGGCGTTGAACGTCTTGGCGGCGGCGTCTACAGCGTGCTGCCTGACCGTATCGAAACCGGTACTTTCCTGGTGGCGGCAGCCATTTCCGGCGGCAAAATTGTTTGTCATAAAGCGCAGCCGGATACGCTGGATGCGGTACTGGCGAAACTGCGTGAAGCGGGTGCCGATATCGAAGTGGGCGAAGACTGGATCAGCCTCGACATGCACGGCAAACGTCCGAAAGCGGTTAACGTGCGTACCGCGCCGCACCCGGCTTTCCCGACTGACATGCAGGCGCAGTTCACGCTGCTGAACCTGGTGGCGGAAGGGACGGGCGTGATCATCGAAACGATCTTCGAAAACCGTTTCATGCACATTCCTGAGCTGATCCGTATGGGCGCGCACGCCGAGATCGAAAGCAACACCGCGATCTGCCATGGTGTGGAAACCCTGTCGGGCGCGCAGGTGATGGCGACCGATTTGCGTGCGTCCGCAAGCCTGGTACTGGCGGGTTGTATCGCAGAGGGCACCACCATCGTCGACCGTATTTATCATATCGACCGTGGTTACGAGCGTATTGAAGACAAACTGCGTGCGCTCGGTGCGAACATTGAGCGCATAAAAGGCGAATAAGCTAAGCGGTAATGCAACCCCCTGTACGCAGGGGGTTGTTGCATTGTAGATGGCGTACAGCCGCTATTTATGCTTCTGCTGGCGCATCATGCTGGTGCGATCGATAAACTCATGGGTGACCGGATCGTGGTAACGCGACGGCCAGATAATCCAGGGATCCGTGTCCAGCGCCTTCGCAATGATCCATTCCCCTTTCGGCCATGAGCGCGTCAGCGCATTTGCCAGCGTCGATGAACTTAGCCCGTTCCGGCGCGACTCCGCGGCCAGCGACGTCCCTTTCTTACGCAATCCGGCGATGATATCGGCAGGATGCCAGTCGATAAATTTATTTTCCATCACTCCTCCCTGCGGTTGAATTATGTGCGGCTTATCCTGATGCGCCGCAGCAATTCACTATACTCCTTGCGACGTGTTGTTCTAAAAAGTTCATGTAAACGAAAGTGCAATTCAGAATTTATTAAGGTCGAAATAGCAGGATATAAGCGCTTATCGGGAAGGTAGTGAAAACTTATAAGAACTTATTAGAATCTTTCCGCGCATGACGCGGAAAGATATCGGCAGGATTAACGATCGCGCTGAACGGCGATGTGGGCGAGGCCAATAAGCGCATCGCGCCACGGCGTATCAGGCAGTACCTGCAAGGCATGAATGGCCTTGTCGGCTTCTTCTTCGGCGCGACGACGCGTCCATTCCAGCGAACCGCAATCGGCCATGGCTTCCAGAACCGGCTCTAAAAGATGCCGTCCGTTGCCCTGTTCGATGGCCTCGCGGATCATCTGCGCCTGTTGCGGCGTACCGTTACGCATTGCGTGCAACAGCGGCAGGGTCGGTTTACCTTCGTTGAGATCGTCGCCGACGTTTTTGCCTAAGGTTTCCCCGTCGGCGCTGTAATCAAGCAGATCGTCAATGAGCTGGAACGCGGTGCCCAGATAGCGGCCGTAATCCTGAAGCCCTTTTTCCTGCGCGGCGCTGCAGTCCGCGAGAATGCCGGAGCACTGCGCGGCCGCTTCAAACAGGCGCGCGGTTTTGCTGTAAATCACCCGCATGTAGTTTTCTTCGGTGATGTTCGGATCGTTAACGTTCATCAGTTGCAGCACTTCGCCTTCGGCAATGACGTTTACCGCTTCCGACATTACCTCCAGCACCTTCAGCGAGCCTAAGCTGGTCATCATCTGGAAGGAGCGCGTATAGATAAAATCGCCCACCAGCACGCTGGCAGCATTGCCAAAAGCCGCGTTAGCCGTGGCTTTGCCGCGGCGCATATCTGACTCGTCTACCACGTCATCATGCAGCAGCGTGGCAGTGTGGATAAATTCGATTAATGCTGCGAGGGTGATGTGCGCATTTCCGTCATAGCCAATAGCCCGTGCGGCAAGCACCGCGATCATCGGACGGATGCGTTTACCGCCGCCGCTGACGATGTAGTAACCCAACTGGTTAATCAACTGGACATCGGAGTTGAGCTGTTGAAGGATAGTCGCATTCACACCCGCCATATCTTGCGCGGTTAACTCATTGATTTTTTCTAAATTCATCGCTAATGCCGGGCTTAAAGTCCTGTTTACCACATATCAAAATGGGATAACGAAGGGTTACGGGTTAGAATAGTATCGTCGATTGTACTGAAAAAACCCGCCAGATAAACGTTACCATACACGTTGTGTTTTTTTTCTTCGCGGATTGATGATCACTCTTGTCAAAGCTTCGCGTTTTGCGTAATATTCGCGCCCTATTGTGAATATTTATAGCGCACTCTGAATCACACAAAAGGTGCGCGGAAGCGGAGTTTTTTATGTACGCGGTTTTCCAAAGTGGTGGTAAACAACACCGAGTAAGCGAAGGTCAGACCATTCGCCTGGAAAAGCTGGACATCGCAACTGGCGAAACTATCGAGTTCGCTGAAGTTCTGATGATCGCAAACGGTGAAGAAGTCAAAATCGGCGTTCCTTTCGTTGATGGCGGCGTTATCAAAGCTGAAATCGTTGCTCACGGTCGTGGCGAGAAAATTAAGATTGTTAAGTTTCGTCGTCGTAAACACTACCGTAAGCAGCAAGGCCATCGTCAGTGGTTCACTGATGTTAAAATCACTGGCATCAGCGCTTAAGACTAGGGGAGCAGATTTAAATGGCACACAAAAAGGCTGGCGGCTCAACTCGTAACGGTCGCGATTCAGAAGCTAAACGTCTGGGCGTAAAACGCTTTGGCGGAGAAGCAGTACTGGCAGGTAGCATCATCGTTCGTCAACGTGGTACTAAATTCCACGCTGGCAGCAACGTTGGTTGTGGCCGTGACCACACTCTGTTCGCTTTGACTGACGGTAAAGTTAAGTTCGAAGTTAAAGGCCCGAAAAACCGTAAGTTCATCAGCATCGTTGCTGAATAAGTTTTTCGCGTCCCGGTAACGGATGAAAGCCCCGCAACACGTTGCGGGGCTTTTTACATTCGACGTCCGGAAAAATCTCTTGTAGGGAAAACGGGCAATGAAGCAGCAGGCAGGCATTGGAATTCTTTTGGCGCTGACGACAGCCATGTGCTGGGGTGCATTGCCAATCGCAATGAAGCAGGTGCTGGAAGTGATGGAACCACCAACTATCGTGTTCTATCGCTTTTTAATGGCAGCTATTGGTCTTGGCCTGATTCTGGCCGTTAAAGGCAAACTGCCGCCGATGCGCATTTTTCGGCAGCCCCGCTGGTTGGTGCTGCTTGCCATTGCTACCGGGGGCTTATTCGGGAATTTCATTCTCTTCAGCTCTTCTCTACAATATTTGACCCCAACGGCATCACAGGTGATTGGACAGCTCTCACCGGTGGGCATGATGGTCGCCAGCGTGTTCATTCTTAAAGAGAAGATGCGCGGCACACAGATCATAGGGGCGATAATGCTGCTTTGCGGACTGGTGATGTTTTTCAACACCAGCCTGGTGGAGATCTTCACCCGCCTGACCGATTACACCTGGGGTGTGATCTTCGGCGTGGGAGCGGCAACGGTCTGGGTAAGCTATGGCGTCGCGCAAAAAGTATTATTGCGTCGTCTGGCCTCACAGCAGATCCTCTTTTTGCTGTACACTTTATGTACAATAGCCTTGTTGCCGCTGGCGAAACCGGCCATGATCGCCGAACTCAGCCAATGGCAACTGGCGTGCCTGGTGTTTTGCGGGCTGAATACGCTGGTCGGTTATGGCGCGCTGGCGGAAGCCATGGCGCGCTGGCAGGCGGCGCAGGTGAGCGCGTTAATCACGTTGACGCCGCTGTTTACACTGTTGTTTTCAGATTTATTATCACAGGCCTGGCCCGATGTCTTCGCCAGACCGATGTTAAACCTTTTAGGTTATCTCGGTGCGTTTGTCGTGGTTGCGGGCGCGATGTATTCCGCCATAGGCCATCGCCTGTGGGGACGTCTGCGCAAGCGTGAAGTGGTTGTCACTTTACCCCGCTCAGGCGAATGAGTAACGGAGAGTAAAATGAAGTTTGTTGATGAAGCGACGATCCTGGTCGTGGCAGGTGATGGCGGTAACGGTTGTGTAAGCTTCCGCCGTGAAAAATATATTCCCCGTGGCGGCCCTGACGGCGGCGACGGTGGTGACGGTGGCGATGTCTGGCTGGAAGCGGACGAAAACCTGAATACCCTTATCGATTACCGCTTTGAAAAATCTTTCCGCGCTGAGCGTGGTCAGAATGGTCAAAGCCGTGACTGTACCGGTAAGCGCGGTAAAGACACCTGCGTTAAGGTGCCGATCGGTACGCGTGTTATCGATCAGGGCACCGGCGAAACCATGGGCGACATGACCAAACACGGTCAGCGTCTGATGGTGGCTAAAGGCGGCTGGCACGGGCTGGGTAACACCCGTTTCAAATCGTCCGTCAACCGTACGCCGCGTCAGAAGACCATGGGTACGCCTGGCGAAAAGCGTGACATTCAGCTGGAGCTGATGCTGCTGGCTGACGTGGGGATGCTGGGGATGCCGAACGCCGGTAAATCCACCTTTATCCGCGCTGTCTCTGCGGCGAAGCCGAAAGTCGCGGATTATCCGTTTACCACCCTGGTGCCAAGCCTTGGCGTGGTGCGTATGGATAACGAGAAGAGCTTTGTGGTGGCAGACATCCCTGGCCTTATCGAAGGGGCGGCGGAAGGCGCCGGTCTGGGTATTCGCTTCCTGAAACACCTTGAGCGTTGCCGCGTACTGCTTCACCTCATCGACATCGATCCGATCGATGGTTCCGATCCGGCGGAAAACGCGCGCATCATCACTGGCGAGCTGGAAAAATACAGTGAAAATCTGGCCAGTAAGCCGCGCTGGCTGGTCTTTAACAAGATCGACATGATGGACAAAGCGCAGGCCGAAGAAAAAGCGAAAGCTATCGCCGAAGCTCTGGGCTGGGAAGATAAGTATTACCTGATTTCCGCCGCCACCCAGCAGGGCGTTAAAGACCTGTGCTGGGATGTGATGACCTTCATCATCGAGAACCCAATCGTTCACGCTGAAGAAGAGAAGCAGCCAGAGAAAGTCGAATTCATGTGGGATGATTATCATCGCCAGCAGCTGGAAGAAGCGGAAGCTGAAGAAGACGACGAAGACTGGGATGACGACTGGGATGAAGAAGACGACGAAGGCGTTGAGTTCATCTACAAGCGTTAATCCAGACTAACGCTCTGCCAGCCAAAAGCCCGGTACGCATAACGCGACCGGGCTTTTTGTTTAGTTGTTCTGGTAAATATCTTTGTACAGACGGCTTTCAAACCGCACCAGCGGAATGCGGCGGTTACGCTGATCGGCAGGCTCAACGGCATAGCCGGACAGATACTGCACGAACGCCATCCGCTGACCGCTGGCGGTGGTAATAAAGCCCGCCAGATTGTAGACGCCCTGCAGAGAGCCGGTCTTCGCCGATACTTTACCATCCACGCCTGCGGCATGCAGACCCGCGCGGTACTGCAACGAGCCGTCGTAGCCCGCCAGCGGCAGCATCGAGATAAAGTTAAGTTCGGTATCATGCTGAGCAATATATTGCAGCACCTGCATCATGGTGGCCGGAGATATCAGGTTGTGACGCGACAGGCCAGAGCCATCCACCACAATGCTGTTCCCCAAATCGACGCCCGCCTGCTGGCGGAGGATCTGCCGTACCGCGTCAGCGCCGGCGCGCCAGGTGCCGGGCACGCCAAAGCGCGCATGGCCGATAGTGCGGAACACCGTGTCGGCGATCATATTGTCGGATTTTTTCAGCATGATCTTCAGCAGATCGTGCAGGGGAGCCGACTGCTTGCTGGCGATCACCGTGCCCGGTTCATTGACCAGCGTCTGACGCAGCAGGGTGCCGCTATAGGTGATCCCCGCCTGTTTCAGTTCATCTTTGATAATGGCGCCGGCATAGCTTGCGCCGTCCTGAATGGCGAACGCCAGCGGCAGGGGGTCAGCACGCTGCGTCATACAGCCTGTCAGCGTGAAACGGTTTAAGTCACCCGGAACCACATCCAGCTCGCAGTACTGGCCCTCAGCGCTGCCACGGGCCAGCGTACGCACCTGGCTGAACATGTTCACGGGGTAATAGGAGGCGACGCGGATAAATGCCAGATCATTGGCTTTCTGAGCGCTGTAGAGGGAAACCGAGAAACAGTTACGGTCGACAATGGCGGCCGCTGGCGGGGCACTGAAGCATTGCGTCATGTCATTCCATGGCCAGCCGGGCGCTTTGTCATGACTGGCGAAAATGGAGGTATCGATAAGCACGTTGCCCGCGATTTCACGCACGCCTGCTTTTTTCAGAACCGCCACCATATTGCGAATATCCTGACGTTTTAACGTCGGATCGCCCCCAAAGCGCGCCGTCAGATCGCCTTGTAAGACGCCGTTTTCAATCGGGGCTTTGCTTTCAAGCGTGGTCGTGAAGCGGTAATCAGGGCCAAGTTGCAGCAGAGCGGCAAGGGCGGTGATCACTTTCTGCGTACTGGCGGGAAGGGCCATTTGCTGGCTGTGATAATCAATATCCGGTGCCTGAGCGCCAATCTTCTGCACCATCAGGGCGAGGTTCGCGCCGGCAGGCAACTGATTGATGTACTCGTCGACATTCGCCGCCTGAACATTCATCGCTATACTGGTGGTCAATCCGATGACAAATCTGGAAAATCGCATAATCTCGCGCTAACAACCTGGAAACAGGCCGTCATACTACGGTGCATCGCCCTTGAAAGTAAACGATGACCCATAGTGAACTTCGCGGTAAAATGCGTATCAAATTGAAAAATTGCTTCTGACCTGGGGCTGTGACTCCGGGTCAGTTTTCTTTTGCTTCTGGTCCGGGAACCCGATGAAAAACGGGCGGGCTTAGCTGCCGGGGCGGGACACCGCTCCCTACAGGAATGTTCAAGAGGTATAACAAATGCAAGCTATTCCGATGACCTTACGCGGTGCCGAAAAACTGCGCGAAGAGCTGGATTTTCTCAAGTCCGTACGCCGTCCTGAAATTATCGCGGCCATCGCCGATGCCCGTGAACATGGCGATCTGAAAGAAAACGCCGAGTACCATGCCGCCCGTGAACAGCAGGGCTTCTGCGAAGGCCGTATCGCTGATATCGAAGCGAAGCTGTCCAACGCGCAGGTGATCGACATTGCTAAAATCCCGAACAACGGGCGTGTGATTTTTGGCTGTACGGTAACCGTGCTGAACCTCGACAACGACGAAGAGCAGACCTACCGCATCGTGGGCGATGACGAGGCTGATTTTAAGCAGAATCTGATTTCTGTGAATTCGCCTATCGCCCGTGGCCTGGTGGGTAAAGAGCAGGACGATGTCGTGGTCATCAAGACGCCGGGCGGCGAAGTTGAATTCGAAATCATCAAAGTGGAATATCTTTGATTAGGTTACAATGTGTAATATGTTGACGCATTGTAAAGAAAAGAAAAAGGCCGCGAAGCGGCCTTTTAACAACACTCAGAGCGTGGCATTTTGCTCGTCTGCTTTTAGAAAACCCCTCGTTTTACACAGATTTTGTGTTTAACTCAGGATATTCTTAACGTGGCAGCGCGATTTTACGGTCTGCTGTTGGGCGATACAGAACCAGCGTTTTACCGATGACCTGTACATTACAGGCGCCGGTTTCACGAACAATGGCTTCCACGATCAACGTCTTGGTTTCGCGGTCTTCAGTCGCGATTTTAACCTTGATAAGCTCATGGTGTTGTAACGCATGTTCAATCTCGGCCAGTACCCCTTCGGTCAGACCATTGTTGCCAAGCTGTACTACTGGCTTGAGCGGATGTGCCAGACCTTTCAGGTGCTGTTTTTGTTTAGTACTCAGATTCATCGTATATTTTTGCTTACGTTGGGATTGAAAACGGTTCATTCTACCGCCATCTCCCTTATATCGCCAAATTGCCGTGTGGAAATTTACACCATCGGCTCACGATGAACCCAGATGGAATGTTAAATGACAGGTAAAAAGCGTTCTGCCAGCTCCAGTCGCTGGCTTCAGGAACACTTTAGCGATAAATATGTTCAAGCGGCACAGAAAAAAGGGTTACGTTCCCGTGCCTGGTTTAAACTTGATGAAATACAGCAAAGTGACAAACTTTTTAAGCCGGGGATGACAGTTGTTGACCTTGGCGCAGCACCTGGCGGCTGGTCACAGTATGTGGTAACACAGATTGGTGGCAAAGGCCGTATCATCGCATGTGATCTTTTACCTATGGATCCTATCGTTGGTGTGGACTTCCTTCAGGGCGATTTTCGTGATGAATTAGTCGTGAAAGCGTTACTTGATAGGGTAGGCGACAGTAAAGTCCAGGTCGTAATGTCAGATATGGCACCGAACATGAGCGGAACACCCGCGGTGGATATTCCCCGCGCCATGTATTTGGTGGAGCTGGCATTGCAGATGTGTCGGGACGTATTGGCACCTGGCGGCAGTTTTGTAGTGAAGGTGTTTCAGGGCGAAGGCTTCGATGAGTATCTAAGGGAAATTCGCTCCCTGTTTACGAAGGTTAAAGTTCGTAAGCCGGACTCTTCTCGTGCGCGTTCACGTGAAGTGTACATTGTAGCGACCGGGCGAAAATCATAACCCGTTGATTTCAGACAACCGTTTGAATGAGGCTGGATATGGCGTATCCTGACGCTGTTTTTAACACAGTTGTAATATGAGGTTAATCCCTTGAGTGACATGGCGAAAAACCTAATACTCTGGCTGGTCATTGCCGTCGTGCTGATGTCAGTATTCCAGAGCTTTGGGCCCAGCGAGTCTAATGGCCGTAAGGTGGATTACTCTACCTTCCTGCAAGAGGTCAATCAGGACCAGGTTCGCGAAGCGCGTATCAACGGACGTGAGATCAACGTTACCAAGAAAGATAGTAACCGTTACACGACTTACATCCCGGTAAACGACCCGAAACTGCTTGATAACCTGCTGACGAAAAACGTCAAAGTGGTTGGCGAGCCGCCGGAAGAACCGAGCCTGCTGGCTTCTATCTTTATTTCCTGGTTCCCGATGCTGTTGCTGATTGGGGTCTGGATATTCTTTATGCGTCAGATGCAGGGCGGCGGTGGCAAAGGCGCCATGTCGTTCGGCAAGAGCAAGGCGCGTATGCTCACTGAAGATCAGATTAAAACCACGTTTGCTGATGTCGCAGGTTGCGATGAAGCGAAAGAAGAAGTGGCGGAACTGGTTGAGTACCTGCGTGAACCGAGCCGTTTCCAGAAACTGGGCGGTAAAATTCCAAAAGGCGTGCTGATGGTGGGGCCGCCGGGTACCGGTAAAACGCTGCTGGCGAAAGCTATCGCCGGTGAAGCGAAAGTGCCGTTCTTTACGATTTCCGGTTCGGACTTCGTGGAAATGTTCGTTGGTGTCGGTGCCTCTCGTGTGCGTGACATGTTCGAACAGGCCAAAAAAGCTGCACCGTGCATCATCTTTATCGATGAAATCGACGCCGTAGGCCGTCAGCGTGGCGCAGGTCTGGGTGGTGGTCACGACGAACGTGAGCAGACCCTGAACCAGATGCTGGTTGAGATGGATGGCTTCGAAGGTAACGAAGGCATTATCGTTATCGCCGCGACTAACCGTCCGGACGTGCTTGACCCGGCGCTGCTGCGTCCAGGCCGTTTCGACCGTCAGGTTGTGGTCGGTCTGCCGGATGTACGTGGTCGTGAGCAGATCCTGAAAGTGCATATGCGTCGCGTACCGCTGTCACCGGATATTGACGCGGCAATCATTGCCCGCGGCACGCCTGGCTTCTCGGGCGCGGATCTGGCGAACCTGGTGAACGAAGCGGCACTGTTTGCTGCCCGTGGTAACAAACGCGTCGTGTCGATGGTGGAATTCGAGAAAGCGAAAGACAAAATCATGATGGGTGCGGAACGTCGCTCTATGGTGATGACGGAAGCGCAAAAAGAATCCACGGCGTATCACGAAGCAGGCCATGCGATCATCGGACGTCTGGTGCCGGAACACGATCCGGTGCATAAAGTGACGATCATCCCGCGCGGCCGTGCGCTGGGCGTGACCTTCTTCCTGCCTGAAGGTGACGCGATCAGCGCCAGCCGTCAGAAGCTGGAAAGCCAGATTTCGACGCTGTACGGCGGTCGTCTGGCAGAAGAAATCATCTACGGTGCGGAGCATGTTTCCACCGGTGCGTCGAACGACATTAAAGTCGCGACTAACCTGGCGCGTAACATGGTCACCCAGTGGGGCTTCTCCGATAAACTCGGTCCGCTGCTGTACGCAGAAGAAGAAGGCGAAGTGTTCCTTGGCCGTTCTGTCGCAAAAGCGAAGCATATGTCTGATGAAACGGCACGTATCATCGACCAGGAAGTCAAAGCGCTGATTGAGCGTAACTACAATCGCGCCCGTGAGATCCTGAATGCGAATATGGATATTCTGCATGCGATGAAAGATGCGCTCATGAAATATGAGACCATCGACGCACCGCAGATCGATGACCTGATGGCTCGCCGCGATGTGCGTCCGCCAGCGGGTTGGGAAGATCCAGGCGCGTCCAACAACTCTGACAACAACGGCACCCCGCGTGCGCCGCGTCCGGTCGATGAACCGCGTACGCCGAATCCGGGCAATACCATGTCAGAGCAGCTGGGCGACAAATAAGTTTTTCGCACTGATGCTGTGTCTGTATTACTTCAAACCCTGGAGCTTGCTCCGGGGTTTTTTATTATTCTGTTCACCTCGTTATACAAGGGATGATTTATGAAACGCTTTGCTCAGGGGTCAGTGCTCGACCTGTCGCATCCACATGTTATGGGCATTCTGAACGTTACCCCGGATTCCTTTTCTGACGGTGGCGCGCATAACACGCTGATCGAGGCAGTAAAGCACGCTAACCTGATGATCAATGCGGGGGCGACCATTATCGACGTCGGCGGCGAATCGACGCGTCCGGGGGCGCTGGATGTCAGCGTAGATGAAGAGTTGTCCCGCGTGGTGCCGGTGGTTGAAGCGCTGGCGCAGCGTTTTGAAGTGTGGATCTCGGTTGATACCTCAAAGCCGGAAGTGATCCGCGAAATCGCCCGCGTCGGCGCGCATCTTATCAATGACATCCGTTCCCTGACGGAGCCGGGGGCGCTGGAGGCGGCGGCGGAAACCGGGCTGCCGGTCTGTCTGATGCATATGCAGGGCGACCCCAAAACCATGCAGGATGCGCCAAAATACGATGATGTTATTACTGACGTAACGCGCTTTTTTATCGACAATATTGCACGTTGCGAACAGGCGGGCATCGCAAAAGAGAAATTGTTGCTCGACCCGGGATTCGGTTTCGGTAAGAATCTGTCCCACAACTATGCGCTGCTCGCCCGCTTATCTGAATTCCATCAGTTTGATCTACCGTTGCTGGTGGGAATGTCGCGCAAATCGATGATTGGCCAGCTACTGAATGTAGGGCCTTCTGAACGCCTCAGCGGCAGCCTGGCGTGCGCGGTGATCGCGGCAATGCAGGGCGCGCATATTATTCGTGTCCATGACGTAAAAGAAACGGTAGAGGCTATGCGAGTGGTCGAAGCCACACTGTCAGCGAAGGGAAAGAAACGCTATGAGTGAACGTAAATATTTTGGAACAGATGGTATTCGTGGTCGTGTAGGCGATGCGCCAATTACGCCGGATTTCGTTCTTAAACTCGGCTGGGCCGCCGGTAAAGTCCTGGCGCGCCATGGCTCGCGTAAAATCATTATCGGTAAAGATACGCGCATTTCCGGCTACATGCTGGAATCTGCGCTGGAAGCCGGGCTATCAGCGGCGGGCATTTCCGCCTCTTTTACCGGACCAATGCCGACGCCTGCTGTCGCGTACCTGACGCGGACCTTCCGCGCGGAAGCGGGAATTGTGATTTCCGCCTCCCATAACCCGTTCTACGATAACGGTATTAAATTCTTCTCCATCGACGGCACCAAACTGCCGGATGACGTGGAAGAGGCGATTGAAGCCGAACTGGAAAAAGAGATCACCTGCGTGGATTCGGCGCTGCTGGGTAAAGCCAGCCGTATCGTCGATGCCGCCGGGCGTTACATTGAATTCTGCAAAGGCACCTTCCCGAACGAACTCAGCCTTAAGGGTTTGAAAATTGTGGTTGACTGCGCGCACGGCGCAACCTACCACATCGCGCCAAACGTCTTCCGCGAGCTGGGCGCTCACGTCATCACCATTGGCTGTGAGCCGAACGGCGTGAACATCAACGAGGAAGTAGGGGCAACGGACGTTCGTACGTTGCAGGCCCGCGTGGTGGCCGAAAAAGCCGATATCGGTATCGCCTTCGACGGTGACGGTGACCGCGTGATCATGGTGGATCATGAAGGTAACAAGGTTGATGGCGATCAGATCCTCTATATCATCGCCCGTGAAGGTCTTCGTCAGGGTCAGCTGCGCGGTGGCGCAGTCGGCACGCTGATGAGCAATATGGGGCTGGAGCTGGCGCTGAAACAGCTCGGCATTCCGTTTGCGCGCGCAAAAGTGGGCGACCGCTACGTGCTGGAAAAACTTCAGGAGAAAGGCTGGCGCATTGGTGCGGAAAACTCCGGCCATATTCTGCTGCTGGACAAAACCACTACCGGCGACGGTATCGTGGCTGGCCTTCAGGTTGTGGCGGCGATGGTGCGTAACCATATGACCCTGCACGACCTGTGCAGCGGTATGAAGCTGTTCCCGCAAATCCTCATTAACGTACGCTTTACGGCTGGCAACGGCGATCCGCTGGAAGATGAAACCGTGAAAGCGGTCACCGCAGAAGTGGAAGCGGCGCTGGGCAATCGCGGCCGCGTGTTGCTGCGTAAATCCGGTACCGAGCCGTTGATCCGTGTGATGGTGGAAGGCGAAGACGAAGCGCAGGTTACGGCATTCGCTAACCGCATTGCGGACGCAGTGAAAGCGGTATAATTACCGTGTTAAGTGCCTAAAAAAGGCGGCACTTGCCGCCTTTAAATCGCACAGGCTTCGCGTTTTTGCTGTTTTTTTCCGCACTTGATACAATGCGTTGAAATTGCCCTTGCGCAGGTCATGCGCTTTGGTTAGTATTCACACCCGCTTCAGTGGGAAACGAAATAACGTCCCGCTTTTATGGTCAGAAGCTAATGTTACGCGGCAGCCCCGCAAGGAACAGGTTGATTATGTACGAAGCTCTTTTGGTAGTTTTCCTTATTGTGGCGATTGGCCTTGTCGGTCTGATTATGCTGCAACAAGGTAAAGGCGCTGATATGGGAGCCTCCTTTGGCGCAGGCTCATCTGCTACGCTGTTCGGTTCAAGTGGTTCTGGTAACTTCATGACCCGCATGACAGCTGTACTGGGTACCCTGTTCTTCATCATCAGCCTGGTGTTGGGTAACATTAACAGCAACAAAACCAGTAAAGGAAGCGAGTGGGAAAATCTGAGCGCGCCAGCGAAATCTGAGCAAACTCAGCCAGCTGCTCCGGCTAAGCCGACCAGCGATATCCCGCAGTAATAGCAGTATCAGTGCTGAGGTGGTGGAATTGGTAGACACGCTACCTTGAGGTGGTAGTGCCCTAACGGGCTTGTGGGTTCGAGTCCCATCCTCAGTACCAATATTCCGAAAGAAAGACATCGAAAGATGTCTTTTTTTTCGTCTGTAATTTACCTGGCAGACACCGACAAACAAAAAAAGGGCGCTTATCGCGCCCTTTGTTCTCACTGAAAAGGTTATTTCTTCTCGCTGTGTTCCAGGCTGTCCATCTGCGGCAGGCCCGTACTGGCGGAGGCGGTAAGCAGGCCAGACTGCGCATAACCAAACAGCTTCTCGCGGGTATCGGCGATATCCAGATTACGCATGGTCAGCTGCCCGATACGGTCGTCAGGTGAGAATACGGAATCCCCTTTTTCCATGGTCAGACGCTCTGCTTTATAGGTCAGGTTGTCAGACACAGTATTCAGGATCGAGTAGTCATTGCCGCGACGCAGTTCAAGCGTCACTTCGCCGGTAATAGCGCTTGCCACCCAGCGTTGCAGCGCGTCACGCAGCATCAGCGCCTGAGAGTCAAACCAGCGGCCCTGATACAGCAGACGACCCAGCTGACGGCCATGGGCGTGATACTGCTCAATGGTATCTTCGTTATGAATACCGGTCAGCAAACGCTCATAGGCAATGTGCAGCAAGGCCATGCCCGGGGCTTCGTAAATGCCACGGCTTTTCGCTTCAATGATACGGTTTTCAATCTGATCGCTCATCCCCAGACCGTGACGGCCGCCGATACGGTTCGCTTCCAGCATCAGTTCCACATCATCGCTGAAGGTCTGGCCGTTGAGCGCAACAGGGTGGCCCTGTTCAAAACGGATGGTGACTTCTTCCGCCGGGATCTTAACGTTCTCATCCCAGAATTTTACGCCCATGATCGGGTTAACGATTTTCACGCTGGAGTTCAGGAATTCCAGATCCTTCGCTTCGTGCGTTGCGCCCAGCATATTGGAATCGGTGGAGTAGGCTTTTTCCACGGACATTTTGTAATCGAATCCGCAGGCGATCATGAATTCGGACATTTCCTGACGGCCGCCCAGCTCATCAATAAAGTCGGTATCCAGCCACGGTTTATAGATTTTCAGCTCAGCGTTAGTCAGCAGACCGTAGCGGTAGAAACGTTCGATATCGTTGCCTTTATAGGTACTGCCGTCGCCCCAGATATTCACACCGTCTTCTTTCATGGCGGCGACCAGCATGGTTCCGGTCACAGCACGGCCCAGCGGCGTGGTGTTGAAGTAGGTCAACCCACCGGTGGTGTTATGAAACGCGCCACACTGGATAGCGGCAATGCCTTCGGCGACCAGCTGCTTACGGCAGTCGATCAGGCGGGCATTCTCGGCACCATACTCTTTTGCACGGCGTGGAATCGCGTCATAGTCATCCTCGTCCGGTTGACCCAAGTTTGCTGTATAGGCGTAAGGAACGGCACCTTTCTGGCGCATCCACAGCAGGGCCGCGCTGGTGTCGAGACCACCGGAGAATGCAATACCAATACGTTGTCCAACCGGAAGATGCTTGAGAATCGTCGTCATAAAATAAATCCCTGCTTAATATACTGATGGTGAGAGACTTAACAGCCACGCCATGATGTGTTGTCACCGGAAGATGATACCGCTTAGCTTCTCATCATTAATGCATTTTTATGCAAAATTAGTGAGTTTTCATTTAAACATCTTTTGGCGACGATCGAAAGCGAAGAGTGACAGAATAGTTAAAAAATCGCTGGCGTAGCCGCCGGGCGGGCGTTTAACGATGTGTCTTTCGCGTCAATACCTGCTTCATTGCGTATTCCACGCTATGCAAATCTGTGCGTGGCGGCAGGTAAACCCCTCTGCCTGGCGTTCATTCTGCGGTTTCCGGCACGCGCGCGTAGTTTTCCTTGCAATGAACAAAATCAATTGATTATAATACTCGTCTTATCAGTAGTTCCCGGTGTTTACACCTGTCTTAACTTGCATTTAATGCATGATCGGCGTAGTATTTGCCACGTTTCAGGCGCGGGGTGGAGCAGCCTGGTAGCTCGTCGGGCTCATAACCCGAAGGTCGTCGGTTCAAATCCGGCCCCCGCAACCACTTTCCCTTAGTGTTCTTTTTCAAATATACTGTGAAGACGTTTGAGCCTTCCTCTTTTTGGATTTGAAAAAAATACTTCTGGAAGGTTCTCCAGGCCGCAGTTGCGGCTATAGGGTTCAGTTATCTAAAGCCCCGATTTATCGGGGTTTTTTGTTATCTGACTACAGAATAACTGGGCTTAGCGCCCTTTTTTTATGTCTTGGGGGTGGGTTTGTCCACATTAGAGCAAAAATTAACAGAGATGATCACTGCACCGGTTGAGGCTCTGGGCTATGAACTGGTCGGCATCGAATTTGTACGCGGTCGCACATCTACGCTGCGCATCTATATTGATAGTGATAATGGCATCAATGTTGATGATTGTGCTGATGTCAGCCACCAGGTGAGCGCAGTAATGGACGTTGAAGATCCTATTACCGTCGCTTACAACCTGGAAGTCTCCTCACCGGGTCTCGATCGTCCTTTATTCACCGCCGAGCACTACGCGCGTTATATCGGCGAAGAAGCAACGCTGGTACTGCGTATGGCGGTACAAAACCGTCGCAAGTGGCAGGGTGTAATTAAGGGTGTTGACGGTGAAATGATCACCGTTACGGTCGACGGTAAAGATGAAGTGTTCGCTTTAAGCAATATCCAGAAAGCGAACCTGGTCCCCCACTTTTAACAGTCTGGATTGAGGTGAAAGGCCCCCAATGAACAAAGAAATTTTGGCTGTTGTTGAAGCAGTTTCCAACGAAAAATCGTTGCCGCGTGAGAAAATTTTTGAAGCGCTGGAAAGTGCTCTGGCGACAGCAACCAAGAAAAAATACGAGCAAGAGATCGACGTTCGCGTAGAAATCGATCGCAAAAGCGGCGACTTCGACACCTTCCGTCGCTGGGTTATCGTTGAAGAAGTGACGCAGCCGACCCGTGAAATCACGCTGGAAGCTGCACGTTACGAAGATGAAAGCCTGAATGTGGGTGATTACGTTGAAGACCAGATTGAATCTGTCACCTTTGACCGCATTACTACACAAACAGCGAAACAGGTTATCGTACAGAAAGTACGTGAAGCTGAACGCGCGATGGTTGTGGATCAGTTCCGCGAGCACGAAGGTGAGATCATCACCGGCGTGGTGAAAAAAGTGAACCGTGACAACATCTCTCTGGATCTGGGCAGCAATGCTGAAGCTGTGATCCTGCGTGAAGATATGCTGCCGCGTGAAAACTTCCGTCCAGGCGACCGTATTCGTGGCGTGCTTTATGCCGTGCGTCCGGAAGCGCGTGGTGCGCAGCTGTTCGTGACGCGTTCCAAACCGGAAATGCTGATTGAACTGTTCCGCATTGAAGTGCCAGAAATTGGCGAAGAAGTTATTGAAATCAAAGCCGCTGCTCGCGATCCAGGTTCTCGTGCGAAAATCGCTGTGAAAACCAACGACAAGCGTATCGATCCGGTAGGTGCCTGCGTAGGTATGCGCGGTGCCCGTGTCCAGGCGGTGTCTACCGAACTGGGCGGTGAGCGTATCGATATCGTGCTGTGGGATGATAATCCGGCGCAGTTCGTTATCAACGCGATGGCGCCGGCGGATGTCGCCTCCATCGTGGTGGACGAAGATAAGCACACCATGGATATCGCGGTAGAAGCGGGTAACCTGGCGCAGGCGATTGGCCGTAATGGTCAGAACGTGCGCCTTGCTTCTCAACTGAGCGGCTGGGAACTCAACGTCATGACCGTTGATGATCTTCAGTCTAAGCATCAGGCGGAAGCCCATGCAGCGATCGACACCTTTACTAAGTATCTCGACATTGACGAAGATTTTGCCACTGTACTGGTAGAAGAAGGTTTCTCGACGCTGGAAGAACTGGCCTATGTGCCAATGAAAGAGCTGCTGGAAATTGACGGTCTTGATGAAGCGACCGTCGAAGCCTTGCGCGATCGCGCTAAGAACGCACTGACCACCCTGGCGCTGGCACAGGAAGAAAGCCTCGGTAATAATAAACCGGCTGATGACCTGCTGAGCCTTGAAGGGTTGGATCGCGAAATGGCGTTTAAACTGGCTGCTCGTGGTGTTTGTACGCTGGAAGACCTCGCCGACCAGGGCATCGATGACCTGAGTGATATTGAAGGTCTGACCGACGAGAAAGCGGGCGAGCTGATTATGGCCGCACGTAATATTTGCTGGTTCGGTGACGAAGCGTAATAAACTGTAGCAGGAAGGAACAGCATGACAGATGTAACCGTAAAAGCGCTGGCCGCTGAGATTCAGACCTCCGTGGACCGCCTGGTACAGCAATTTGCTGATGCAGGGATCCCGAAGTCATCTGACGACTCAGTGACAGCACAAGAAAAACAGACATTGTTAGCGCACCTGAACCGTGAACATGGTTCAGCGCCTGACAAGCTGACGTTGCAGCGCAAAACGCGCAGCACACTGAACATCCCTGGCACCGGCGGTAAAAGCAAATCGGTGCAGATCGAAGTCCGCAAAAAACGCACCTTTGTAAAACGCGATCCGCAAGAGGCTGAACGTCTCGCCGCGGAAGAAGAGGCGAAGCGCGAAGCGGAAGAGAAGGCCAGTCGTGAAGCGCAGGAAGCTGCTAAGCGTGAAGCCGAGGAAAAAGCCAAGCGTGACGCACAAGAGAAAGCGAAACGTGAAGCCGAAGAAAAAGCGAAACGCGAATCCGCTAACCCGGTGAAACGCGAAGCTGCGGAAACGAGCAAAGTGAGCAATCAACAATCTGACGAAATGACCAGGACTGCCCAGGCTGAAAAAGCCCGTCGTGAAGCCGAAGCGCAAGAACTCAAGCGCAAAGCTGAAGAAGAGGCACGTCGTAAACTGGAAGAAGAAGCACGCCGCGTGGCAGAAGATGCGCGTCGTATGGCCGAAGAAAACGAGAAAAATGGTGTTAATGTGGCTGCTGAACCGGTTGAAGAGTCCAGTGACTATCATGTAACCACTTCTCAACATGCGCGTCAGGCAGAAGACGACAGCGACCGCGAAGTAGAAGGCGGCCGCAGCCGTACGCGTACTGCTAAAGCACCTCGCCCGAAAAAAGGCAACAAGCATTCCGAATCGAAAGCCGATCGCGAAGAAGCGCGCGCTGCTGTTCGTGGCGGTAAAGGCGGCAAGCGTAAAGGTTCTTCTTTACAGCAGGGCTTCCAGAAACCGGCTCAGGCGGTTAACCGTGACGTTATCATCGGTGAAACCATCACCGTGGGCGAACTGGCTAACAAAATGGCAGTGAAAGGCTCTCAGGTCATCAAAGCGATGATGAAACTGGGCGCAATGGCCACCATCAACCAGGTTATCGATCAGGAAACTGCGCAGCTGGTTGCGGAAGAAATGGGCCACAAAGTTATCCTGCGTCGTGAAAACGAGCTGGAAGAGGCGGTAATGAGCGACCGTGACACTGGCGCTGCGGCAGAAGCTCGCGCACCTGTTGTGACCATCATGGGTCACGTTGACCACGGTAAAACCTCGCTGCTGGACTACATTCGTTCAACGAAAGTGGCCTCTGGCGAAGCGGGCGGCATTACTCAGCACATCGGTGCGTACCACGTTGAAACTGACAACGGTATGATCACCTTCCTGGATACCCCGGGTCACGCCGCCTTTACCTCCATGCGTGCTCGTGGTGCGCAGGCAACGGATATCGTTGTGCTGGTTGTGGCAGCGGACGATGGCGTGATGCCGCAGACTATCGAAGCAATCCAGCACGCGAAAGCGGCGCAGGTGCCGGTAGTGGTTGCGGTGAACAAAATTGATAAGCCGGAAGCTGACCTGGATCGCGTTAAAAACGAACTGTCCCAGTACGGCGTTATGCCGGAAGAGTGGGGCGGCGAGTCTCAGTTCATCCCTGTATCCGCGAAAGCCGGTACCGGTATTGATGACCTGCTGAACGCTATCCTGCTGCAGGCTGAAGTTCTGGAACTGAAAGCGGTTCGCAAAGGTATGGCGAGCGGCGCGGTTATCGAATCCTTCCTGGATAAAGGTCGTGGTCCGGTAGCAACGGTTCTGGTACGTGAAGGTACGCTGAACAAAGGCGACATCGTGCTTTGTGGCTTCGAATATGGCCGTGTTCGTGCAATGCGTAACGAACTGGGTCAGGAAGTTATGGAAGCCGGTCCGTCTATTCCGGTTGAAATCCTGGGTCTGTCCGGTGTGCCGGCAGCCGGCGATGAAGTGACCGTTGTACGTGACGAGAAGAAAGCGCGTGAAGTTGCACTGTATCGTCAGGGCAAATTCCGTGAAGTCAAACTGGCGCGTCAGCAGAAATCCAAACTTGAGAACATGTTCGCTAACATGACTGAAGGCGAAGTTCACGAAGTGAACGTTGTTCTGAAAGCTGACGTACAGGGTTCTGTAGAAGCGATTTCCGATTCCTTACTGAAACTGTCTACCGACGAAGTAAAAGTAAGGATCATTGGTTCCGGCGTAGGTGGTATCACCGAAACCGACGCGACCCTGGCTGCGGCATCCAATGCTATTCTGGTTGGCTTCAACGTTCGTGCTGACGCCTCTGCGCGTAAAGTGATCGAAGCGGAAAGCCTGGATCTGCGTTACTACTCCGTCATCTACCACCTGATCGACGAAGTGAAAGCAGCGATGAGCGGCATGCTGTCTCCGGAACTGAAACAGCAGATCATCGGTCTGGCTGAAGTGCGTGACGTGTTCAAATCACCGAAATTCGGTGCGATCGCGGGCTGTATGGTTACCGAAGGCACCATCAAACGTCACAACCCGATCCGCGTTCTGCGTGACAACGTGGTTATCTACGAAGGCGAGCTGGAGTCCCTGCGCCGCTTCAAAGATGACGTTAACGAAGTTCGTAACGGCATGGAATGTGGTATCGGCGTGAAGAACTACAACGACGTTCGCGTTGGCGATATGATCGAAGTGTTCGAAATCATCGAGATCAAGCGTACCATCGCTTAATCTTCGTAATGCCCGGTGGCTGGGTTGCAGGTCTGATAAGCGTAGCGCCTTCAGGCCTGAGAGCACCACCTGGCAACTATTTCAAAAGGGGCTTTTAGCCCCTTTTTTGTCTTTATCTGGAGGACTTATTATGGCGAAAGAATTTGGCCGCCCTCAGCGTGTCGCGCAGGAGATGCAAAAAGAGATCGCGCTTATCCTGCAACGCGAAATTAAAGATCCACGTCTGGGCATGATGACCACCGTTTCCGGTGTGGAAATGTCCCGCGACCTGGCCTATGCGAAAGTGTTTGTGACCTTTCTGAACGACAAAGACGAAGAAGCCATTAAAGGCGGCATCAAAGCATTGCAGGACGCCTCCGGGTTTATCCGTTCGCTGCTGGGTAAAGCCATGCGTCTGCGTATCGTGCCGGAACTGACCTTCTTCTACGACAACTCGTTGGTGGAAGGTATGCGTATGTCTAATCTGGTGACCAACGTGGTGCGTCATGACGATGAACGTCGTGTGAACCCGGACGACACCAAGGAGGACTGATGAGTCGTCCTCGTCGTCGCGGTCGCGATGTGCACGGCGTACTGTTGCTGGATAAGCCGCAAGGGATGTCCAGCAACGACGTGCTGCAAAAAGTAAAACGTCTCTATAACGCGAATCGCGCCGGGCATACTGGCGCGCTGGATCCGCTGGCGACCGGCATG
This sequence comes from Enterobacter sp. SA187, assembly GCF_001888805.2. Lineage (NCBI taxonomy): Bacteria > Pseudomonadati > Pseudomonadota > Gammaproteobacteria > Enterobacterales > Enterobacteriaceae > Enterobacter > Enterobacter sp. SA187. The sequence goes on along the minus strand of NZ_CP019113.1, from coordinate 576,936 downwards.
CTGCCGATTTGCCTGGGAGAGGCGACAAAGTTTTCCCAGTATCTGCTGGATTCGGATAAGCGTTACCGCGTGATTGCTCGTCTGGGGCAGCGCACGGATACCTCCGATGCCGATGGACAGATTGTTGAAGAACGCCCGATCACCTTCAGCGCAGAGCAGCTTGCTGCCGCCCTGGAAACCTTCCGCGGTGATATCCAGCAAATCCCGTCCATGTATTCGGCTCTGAAGTATCAGGGGAAGAAGCTTTACGAGTACGCGCGCCAGGGTATTGATGTGCCCCGTGAGGCTCGTCCGATTACCGTTTACGAGCTGCTGTTTATCCGCCACGAAGGGGATGAGCTGGAGCTGGAAGTACACTGCTCGAAAGGCACCTATATCCGCACCATTGTGGACGATCTCGGTGAAAAGCTCGGCTGCGGCGCACATGTGATTTTCCTGCGCCGTCTGGCGGTGAGCAAGTACCCGGTTGATCGCATGGTGACGCTTGAGCAATTGCAGTCGCTGGTTGAGCAGGCCGGTGAGCAGGATATTCCTGCCGCTCAGTTGCTTGATCCTCTGCTGATGCCAATGGACAGTCCGGCAGCGGACTTCCCGGTCGTGAATATTCCTGCCGTCAGCGCCGCCTATTTCAGGAACGGCCAGCCCGTTCGCGCGGCACAAGCGCCGACAGAAGGCCTGGTGCGCGTGACGGAAGGGCCAGAGTCGGTATTTATCGGCATGGCAGAAATCGACGATCAGGGCCGCGTGGCGCCACGCCGCCTGGTGGTTGAGTACCCGGCGTAATCCATTGCAGTTACCTTGCGATAACAGGGTACTGCGAGTAGAATATTGCCGCTTAACGTCAGGTTAGATGTTTAACATCTTCCGGCGTTAAACCTGGGGTTGCTGAATTAGAGATCGGCACCCTTTCATTCTTTTAATTTTGGAGTTTAAAATGTCTCTAAGCGTTGAAGCTAAAGCAAAAATCGTTTCCGAGTTTGGTCGTGGCGAGAACGACAGCGGTTCTACCGAAGTTCAGGTTGCCCTGCTGACTGCTCAGATCAACCACCTGCAGGGTCACTTTGCAGAGCACAAAAAAGATCACCACAGCCGTCGTGGTCTGCTGCGCATGGTTTCTCAGCGTCGTAAACTGCTCGACTACCTGAAACGTAAAGATGTTGCACGCTACACCGCGCTGATCGAGCGTCTGGGTCTGCGTCGCTAAGTCTGGCGAGTTTCACAGAAAGGGGCCTTAACGGCCCCTTTTTTCAACCAGACGGCAGCAATTCGACCTAAACTATTGTATTGTTGCTATGAATGATCTTCGTTGCAGAGGTTCGCGCGGCTAATGAGAGGCTTTACCCGGTTTGGGTTAGGGTTGTCATTAGTCGCGAGGATGCACAGAAGATCGGGTATTAACGTCAGCACACCCAATGGTGTGCTGTCATTCATTAAGAAAGGATAAAATTTTGCTTAATCCGATCATTCGTAAATTCCAGTACGGTCAACATACCGTAACGCTGGAGACCGGCATGATGGCGCGTCAGGCAACTGCAGCTGTTATGGTAAGCATGGACGACACCGCGGTATTCGTTACCGTTGTGGGTCAGAAAAAAGCGAAGCCGGGCCAGGACTTCTTCCCGCTGACGGTTAACTATCAGGAGCGTACTTATGCTGCTGGTAAAATCCCGGGTGGCTTCTTCCGTCGTGAAGGCCGTCCAAGCGAAGGCGAAACGCTGATCGCGCGTCTGATTGACCGCCCGGTTCGTCCGCTGTTCCCGGAAGGCTTCGTTAACGAAGTACAGGTTATCGCCACCGTAGTTTCCGTTAACCCGCAGGTTAACCCGGACATCGTGGCAATGATCGGCGCATCCGCTGCGCTGTCTCTGTCCGGTATCCCGTTCAACGGCCCAATCGGCGCGGCGCGTGTAGGTTACATCAATGACCAGTACGTACTGAACCCGACCCAGGAAGAGCTGAAAGCAAGCAAACTGGATCTGGTGGTTGCCGGTACCGAAGGTGCAGTGCTGATGGTTGAATCCGAAGCTGAACTGCTGAGCGAAGACCAGATGCTGGGCGCCGTGGTATTTGGCCACGAACAGCAGCAGATCGTGATCCAGAACATCAACGACCTGGTGAAAGAAGCCGGTAAACCGCGTTGGGACTGGCAGCCAGAAGCGGCTAACGAAGCCCTGAATGCACGTGTTGCTGCGCTGGCTGAATCCCGTCTGAGCGATGCTTACCGCATCACCGACAAACAGGAGCGTTACACGCAGGTTGATGCTATCAAAGCTGAAACTGTGGCTGCGCTGCTGGCTGAAGATGAAACCCTGGACGCCAACGAACTGGGCGACATCCTGCACGCTATCGAGAAAAACGTTGTTCGTAGCCGCGTACTGGCAGGCGAGCCGCGTATTGATGGCCGTGAAAAAGACATGATCCGTGGTCTGGACGTGCGTACCGGCGTGCTGCCGCGTACCCACGGTTCCGCACTCTTCACCCGTGGCGAAACTCAGGCGCTGGTTACTGCGACCCTGGGCACCACCCGTGACGCGCAGAACATCGACGAACTGATGGGCGAGCGCACTGACAGCTTCCTGTTCCACTATAACTTCCCTCCGTACTCCGTTGGCGAGACGGGCATGGTAGGTTCACCGAAGCGTCGTGAAATCGGTCACGGTCGTCTGGCGAAGCGTGGCGTGCTGGCAGTAATGCCTGACGCTGAGAAATTCCCGTACACCGTACGTGTGGTTTCTGAAATCACCGAATCCAACGGTTCTTCTTCCATGGCGTCCGTATGCGGTGCTTCTCTGGCGCTGATGGATGCGGGTGTGCCGATCAAAGCCGCCGTTGCGGGTATCGCAATGGGTCTGGTGAAAGAAGGCGACAACTTCGTTGTGCTGTCTGACATCCTCGGCGACGAAGACCACCTGGGCGATATGGACTTCAAAGTAGCGGGTTCCCGCGACGGTATCTCTGCGCTGCAGATGGATATCAAAATTGAAGGTATCACCAAAGAGATCATGCAGGTTGCGCTGAACCAGGCTAAAGGTGCGCGTCTGCACATTCTGGGCGTGATGGAACAGGCAATCAACGCGCCGCGTGGCGATATTTCACAGTTCGCGCCGCGTATTCACACCATCAAGATCAATCCGGACAAGATCAAAGACGTCATCGGTAAAGGTGGCTCTGTGATCCGTGCGCTGACCGAAGAAACCGGCACCACCATCGAAATCGAAGATGACGGCACCGTGAAAATCGCAGCGACCGACGGCGAGAAAGCGAAATACGCTATCCGTCGTATCGAAGAGATCACCGCAGAAATCGAAGTGGGTCGCGTCTACAATGGTAAAGTGACCCGTATCGTTGACTTTGGCGCGTTCGTTGCCATCGGCGGCGGTAAAGAAGGTCTGGTGCACATTTCTCAGATCGCTGACAAGCGTGTAGAGAAAGTGACCGACTATCTGCAGATGGGTCAGGAAGTCCCGGTTAAAGTTCTGGAAGTCGATCGCCAGGGCCGCGTCCGTCTGAGCATTAAAGAAGCGACTGAACAATCTCAGCCTGCTGAAGCGGCACAAGCGCCGGCAGCAGAACAAGGCGAGTAAGGTTGCTGTTTAGCTCTCCGTCGTTGACGGAGAGTTTTCATTCCGGGCAGGATGCTGTGTTTGCAGCCGGGGGACAGGATGTCCATCTAATTGTTGTCTTCGGGAGTGGGAAATGAAGCCTTTTTTGCGCTGGTGTTTCGTTGCGACAGCTTTAACGCTGGCAGGATGCAGCAACTCTGCCTGGCGTAAGAGCGAAGTCCTGGCGGTGCCATTGCAACCGACTTTGCAGCAAGAAGTGATTCTGGCGCGCATGGAACAAATTCTTGCCAGTCGGGCTTTAACCGATGATGAACGCGCACAGCTTTTATATGAGCGCGGAGTGTTGTATGATAGTCTCGGTCTGAGGGCACTGGCGCGAAATGATTTTTCACAAGCACTGGCCATCCGACCCGATATGCCTGAAGTATTCAATTACTTAGGCATTTACTTAACGCAAGCGGGCAATTTTGACGCCGCTTATGAAGCGTTTGATTCTGTACTTGAGCTTGATCCAACTTACAACTACGCGCACTTGAATCGCGGTATCGCTCTGTATTACGGCGGTCGTGACAAGTTAGCGCAAGATGATCTGCTGGCGTTTTATCAAGACGATCCCAATGATCCTTTCCGTAGCCTGTGGCTTTACATCGCCGAGCGTAAGCTTGACGAAAAGCAGGCCAAAGAAGCACTAAGACAGCGCTTCGAGAAATCGGATAGAGAGCAATGGGGATGGAACATTGTCGAGTTCTACCTCGGTGACATTAACGAAGCAACGTTAATGGATCGCCTGAAGGCGGACGCAACGGATAACACCTCGCTCGCTGAGCATCTCAGTGAAACCAACTTCTATTTAGGTAAGTTCTACCTAAGTCTGGGGGAAAAGGACAGCGCTACGGCACTGTTCAAGTTAGCGGTCGCTAACAACGTACACAACTACGTTGAGCATCGTTATGCATTGTTGGAATTATCGCTCTTGGGCCAGGAGCAAGATGACCTGGCAGAATCGGACCAGCAATAGCTGACGAACAACGATCAGCCCACCAACTTTTTTAGTAAAGTCATCATCCTGACGGGTGAGGGCGTTTTTGTTCGTTAATCAACTAAATTTGAGCCGGTTCACACTTTTCAATGAAAATTGCAGATCAATTTCACGATGAGTTACGTAGACTGGCCGCCATCAATGAGGCACATGTACTACATGACTGATACCATCGAAACCACTTTTTCTGATCTTGGGCTGAATGCCTCCATCCTTCAGGCCCTGAACGATCTGGGTTACGAAAAGCCATCTCCAATCCAGGCAGAGTGTATCCCACATCTGCTGGGTGGCCGCGATGTTCTGGGTATGGCCCAGACCGGTAGCGGCAAAACCGCAGCGTTCTCTTTACCGCTGCTGCACAACCTCGATCCTGAGCTGAAAGCGCCACAGATTCTGGTGCTGGCCCCGACCCGCGAACTGGCGGTTCAGGTTGCTGAAGCCATGACGGACTTCTCTAAACATATGCACGGCGTAAACGTGGTTGCCCTTTACGGCGGCCAGCGTTATGACGTGCAGCTGCGCGCCCTGCGTCAGGGCCCACAAATTGTTGTGGGTACCCCGGGTCGCCTGCTCGATCACTTAAAACGCGGTACGCTGAACCTGTCCAACCTGAAAGGTCTGGTACTGGACGAAGCGGATGAAATGCTGCGTATGGGCTTCATCGAAGACGTTGAAACCATCATGGCTGAGATCCCGGCTGAACATCAGACCGCGCTGTTCTCCGCCACCATGCCGGAAGCGATCCGTCGCATTACCCGCCGCTTTATGAAAGAGCCGCAGGAAGTGCGCATTCAGTCCAGCGTAACCACTCGCCCGGACATCAGCCAGAGCTACTGGTCTGTATACGGTATGCGTAAAAACGAAGCGCTGGTGCGTTTCCTGGAAGCAGAAGACTTTGACGCGGCGATCATCTTCGTGCGTACCAAAAATGCGACCCTGGAAGTGGCTGAAGCGCTGGAGCGCAGCGGTTATAACAGCGCCGCGCTGAACGGTGACATGAACCAGGCGCTGCGTGAGCAGACCCTGGAGCGTCTGAAAGATGGTCGTCTGGACATCCTGATTGCGACCGACGTTGCGGCCCGTGGCCTGGACGTTGAGCGTATCAGCCTGGTTGTTAACTACGACATCCCGATGGACTCCGAGTCTTACGTGCACCGTATCGGCCGTACCGGTCGTGCAGGTCGTGCAGGTCGCGCACTGCTGTTCGTTGAGAACCGCGAGCGTCGTCTGCTGCGTAACATCGAACGCACCATGAAGCTGACCATTCCGGAAGTTGAACTGCCGAACGCAGAACTGCTGGGCAAACGCCGTCTGGAAAAATTCGCCGCTAAAGTTCAGCAGCAGCTGGAAAGCAGCGATCTGGATCTCTACCGTGGTCTGCTGGCGAAAATCCAGCCTTCCGCTGACGAAGAGCTGGATATCGAAACCCTGGCTGCCGCACTGCTGAAAATGGCACAGGGCGAGCGTCCGCTGATCCTGCCTCCAGATGCGCCTATGCGTCCGAAGCGTGAATTCCGTGAGCGTGACGAGCGTTTCGAACGCCGTGGCGACCGTAATGACCGTGGTCCGCGTCCTGAGCGTGGCGGTGAAGATCGTCCGCGTCGTGAACGTCGTGACGCAGGCGAAATGGAACTGTATCGCATTGAAGTGGGCCGTGATGATGGTGTTGAAGTTCGTCACATCGTTGGCGCGATCGCTAACGAAGGCGACATCAGCAGCCGTTACATCGGTAATATCAAGCTGTTCGGTACTCACTCCACCATCGAGCTGCCGAAAGGTATGCCGGGCGAAGTCCTGCAACACTTTACCCGTACGCGTATCCTGAACAAGCCGATGAATATGCAACTGCTGGGTGATGCACAGCCGCACGAACGTCGCGGTGGCGATCGTCCTGCCGGCGAACGTCGCTTCGGTGGCGGTGAGCGTCGCGAAGGTGGCCGTGGCCCACGTCGTGAAGGCGCAGCGCCAGGCGCTGGCCGTTTCAGCGGCGAACGTCGTGAAGGCAGCCGTGGTCCGCGTCGCGAAGACGGTGCCGCATCCGGTCGTCGTCGCTTCGGTGATGCATAATCGCGTAACGCATTACGCTTTACTGTAAAGTAAAAGTTCCAGCCCCGATCTTAACAATCGGGGCTTTTTTTATCTGCTTTGTACTCATGTACTGGTACAATGCTGGCGCGATGCTTCACTGACCGAAGCTGTTATAACACCGGAGATAAAACGGATGGCGACGTTAACGACCACACACACCACTCCTTCGCTGCTGGCTGGCGTTGTGATTATTGCGGGTACAATCATTGGCGCAGGCATGTTTTCCCTGCCGGTGGTGATGTCCGGCGCGTGGTTCTTCTGGTCACTGGCGGCGCTGATCTTCACCTGGTTCTGTATGCTGCATTCCGGGCTGATGATCCTTGAAGCGAACCTCAACTATCGTATTGGATCCAGCTTCGACACCATTACCCGCGATCTGCTCGGCAGGCGCTGGAACGCCATCAACGGCATTTCCATCGCCTTTGTGCTCTATATCCTGACCTACGCCTACATTTCCGCGAGCGGCTCGATCCTGCATCATACTTTTAGCGAAATGTCGCTAAACGTTCCGGCACGGCTGGCGGGATTTGGTTTTGCGCTGCTGGTGGCGTTTATTGTCTGGCTGTCGACCCGCGCGGTCAGCCGTATGACCGCCATTGTGCTGGGCGCCAAAGTCATCACCTTCTTTCTGACCTTCGGCAGCCTGCTGGGGCACGTCCAGCCCGCCACGCTGTTTAATGTGGCCGAAAGCAACGCCTCCTATACGCCTTATCTGCTGATGACGCTGCCGTTTTGCCTCGCCTCTTTTGGCTACCACGGTAACGTCCCCAGCCTGATGAAGTTTTACGGCAAAGATCCGCGCACCATCACCCGTTGTATCGTGCTGGGCTCGTTACTGGCGCTGGGGCTGTACGCGGTCTGGTTGCTGGGGACGATGGGCAATATTCCGCGCCCGGCCTTTATCGCCATTGCCGCGCAGGGCGGAAATATCGATGTGCTGGTGCAGGCGTTAAGCGGCGTGCTGAATAGCCGCAGCCTGGATTTGCTGCTGCTGGTGTTTTCTAACTTTGCCGTTGCCAGCTCGTTCCTGGGCGTAACGCTGGGGCTGTTTGATTATCTCGCGGATCTGTTTGGGTTTGACGACAGCGCGGCAGGGCGGCTTAAAACCGCGGCGCTGACCTTCCTGCCGCCGGTGGTGGGCGGTTTACTGTGGCCGAACGGTTTTCTGTATGCGATTGGCTATGCCGGACTGGCAGCAACGATCTGGGCGGCAATTGTTCCGGCGCTGCTGGCGCGCAAATCCCGCAAACGCTTTGGCAGCCCGCGGTTTCGCGTCTGGGGAGGCAAACCGATGATTGCCCTGATCCTGATTTTCGGCGTCGGCAACGCGGTGGTGCATCTGTTGTCGAGTTTTAATCTGTTGCCGGTGTATCAGTAGTCAATCTCTTGCCGGATGGCGGCTGCGCCTTATCCGGCCTACAAAATTAATGTTGTAGGCCCGGTAAGCGTAGCGCCACCGGGCAAAACCTGGAAATGTAGGCCCGGTAAGCGTAGCGCCACCGGGCAGGCCAGAACTATCCCAACAGCTCTTCTTTCACCTGCATCGCCAGGTCAAAAGAATGCAGCCGCGCCTGATGATCGAAAATCTGGCCGTTCACCATCATCTCATCCGCCTGGGTTTCTCGCAGGATCGACTCCAGCCCGTGGCGGACTTTCGCTTTATCCCCCACCAGCGACATGCTCAGCGCCTGCTGCACACCGTATTTTTCTGACGGCGACCAGAAGTGATCGATGTTATCAATCGGCGGCGGCAGCTGCGAGGTCTCGCCCCGGCGCAGCTTCACAAACGCCTGCTGCATGGAGGTGAACAGGAATTCTGCATCGCGGTTACTGTCGGCGGCCACGATATTGATGCACACCATCGCATACGGCTTCTCAAGGCGCGCCGACGGCTTAAAGTTGCTGCGGTACAGGTGCAGCGCCTGGAACAGCATATCCGGCGCAAAGTGCGACGCGAACGCAAAGGGCAGGCCAAGCTGGGCGGCGAGGTGGGCGCTGTAGAGACTGGAGCCGAGCAGCCAGACGGGAATTTTCTCGCCGTAGCCGGGCACCGGGCGCACATGCGGATTCGGATCGCGGGCGTCAAACCAGTCCACCAGCTCTGCCACATCGCGCAGGAAGTTATCGACATCGCCGCTCATATGACGGCGCAGCGCCATCATGGTGCGCTGATCGCTGCCCGGCGCACGCCCCAGACCCAGATCGATTCGGCCCGGATAGAGCGTATTGAGCGTACCGAACTGCTCGGCGATCACCAGCGGCGAGTGGTTCGGCAGCATCACGCCGCCGGAGCCGAGGTGCAGAGTGTTAGTATTTGCCGCCAGATAACCAATCAGCACGGACGTCGCCGCGCTGGCGATGCCGGTCATATTATGATGTTCAGCCAGCCAGAAGCGATGATAGCCACGTTTTTCAGCGAGACGGGCCAGATCCAGAGAGTGTTCGAAGGCGTCTTTCGCAGAAGCGCCCTGCGGGATCGGTGCGAGATCGAGCACCGAAAAAAGCGGGGATGTATCGGTCATAATGCGCTCACTTTGTTACAGGCTAATTCTTTAATACTGCATTAAAGCGTAGCTAAAGCTGTTAACAAAGTGAGCTATCTGTGTAATTGCGCGGCAGGCTACACCAGTTCCAGACCAGCTACCCGCTTCCAGTAACCATTGCAGTCACTGTGTGCCGCCAGCGGCAGCGGGGCGCCACCGTTAGCGTTGGCGCGAAAGGCCGCCAGCATATCCAGCGTTTCAGCGCCCATCGGCGACAGGCGCACAATGTCCACCAGCCCGTTCATCGAAGTCTGTTCGTTGCCGAGGTTATAGACATAGCCGCTCATCGTCTGAATACCGTTTAACACGAACACCTGCTGGTTTTCCTGCGACAGCACATTGCGCCCCGTCGGGTATTTGATGCAGCAGGTTTCGCACTCATCTTTGGGCCGGTCTTCCGAGCGGGCGGTAAAGCAGCGCGCTGAATAGGCCAGCGGCAGATGACCATAGCTCAGCACTTCCACTTCAAACTGATTGCGGATCCCCAGCTCATCGCACTGGTTCAGCAGATTAACCAGCCAGTCGCGGGACAGCTCCACCGGCATACACCAGCGCACCATGCCCTGTTTGTGCAACAGGCGCAGCGTCACGGCGTTATAGCAGTTCAGCGCATGACCGGCGACGAACGGCAGTTTTCGCTCGGCGCACATATTCACCACGCCGAGATCGCTGGCCTCCAGCATAAACTCGCCGTTCTCCACATAGCGCTTCAGTTCATTAAGTTCAGATGAGGCCTGCACCAGCGCCAGCGTCGACAGCACCACCTGCTTGCCGCTTTGCGCCAGCGCTTTCGCCATATCCAGCCAGTCACCTGATTTGGTGGCGCGGCGCTTGCTGCATACCGCCTCGCCAAGATAAATAATATCGGCTTCGCTTTCAGCGGCCTGCTGATAGAAATTTTCCAGCGTCTCTTTTGACCAGTAGTAGAGCACCGGTCCTAATGCATATTTCATTGGTTTCTCACTGCCATTTACGGTGATAGGCGCCCAGCGTCGTTTGCGTGCCTTCCGACATCGCCCCCAGCGTATCCATCCATGCCGCCTGCGGCGCGTAGGCGTCCGGTGCGGCCATGCATTTATCGATAGCCTGACGCCAGACCTTAGCCACCTGGCTGACGTACGCCGGGCTGCGCTGACGACCTTCAATTTTCACCGAGGCGATATTGGCCGCCAGCAGCTCCGGCAACAGCTCCAGCGTGTTCAGACTGGTCGGCTCTTCCAGCGCGTGATAGCGCTCGCCATCCACCAGATAGCGCCCCTTGCACAGCGTCGGATAACCGGCGTTTTCCCCTTCCTGATAGCGGTCGATCAGCACATCGTTCAGGCGTGATTCCAGCCCCTGCGGCGTCTGTTGCCAGCGCACAAAGCGCGCCGGTGAACAGGCGCCCACGGTATTGGGCGATTCGCCGGTCAGGTAAGAGGATAAATAGCAGCGTCCTTCCGCCATAATGCACAGGCTGCCGAAGGCGAACACCTCCAGCGGAACCGGCGTGGTGCGGGAGAGCTGTTTCACCTGATGGATCGACAGCACGCGCGGCAGCACCACGCGCGCCACGTCAAAATGGCGGTGATAAAAACGAATGGCTTCGTCATTGGTGGCCGAGGCCTGTACCGAGACATGGCGTTCAATATGGGGATAACGTTCCGCGGCGTATTCGAGCATCGCCAGATCGGCGAGGATCAGCGCATCCGCGCCGAGCTGCGCCGCCATGTCCACCGCCCGCTGCCAGCGCTGATAGCCGTCAGGGTGGGCGAAAGTGTTAATGGCGATGTGCAATTTTTTGCCGTGCTGGTGGACATAGCTCACTGCTTCCTGGAGCTTTTTCTCCGTAAAGTTAAGTCCGGCAAAATGGCGGGCGTTAGTATCATCTTTCAGGCCGATATAGACGGCGTCGGCTCCGTTCTCGATGGCCGCCTTTAGCGCCGGAAGATTTCCGGCCGGGCAGAGCAACTCCATAATATATCCTGCGGTTCAACGGGCCAGCCTGACCCGGACGCACCTGAGAGGTGCAAAAATTGTTAACGAACTGGGATTTTAGTTAACCCTTCGGCGACAATTTTTGATTTGAGGCAGTTAATCGCGTATTGATGACACCAATAATGCTGTATTTCTTCGTCGTAATTGTTGATTTGCGCCGCTATGTCGTTTGTATGATGTGGCAGAATAAGCGCACTAATCATTTCAGGGAGTAATGCTTGTGTTGGATAAACTGCGCTCACGTCTCGTTCTCGCGGGTCCGTCTTTACTGAGTGTGCCTGTGAAGCTCGCGCCTTTCGCCCTTAAACGCCAGGTACTGGAACAGGTCCTGCGCTGGCAGTTTCAGCAGGCGCTGGCGGATGGAGAACTTGAGTTTCTCGAAGGACGCTGGTTAAGTATCGAGGTGCGTGACATTGGCCTTCAGTGGTTCACCTCCGTTGAGAACGGTCAGTTAATCGTGCGCCAGTCTGCCAATGCCGACGTCAGCTTCAGCGCGGATGCCAGCGATCTGCTGATGATCGCGGCCCGCAAGCAGGATCCGGATACGCTGTTCTTCCAGCGCCGTCTGGTGATTGAAGGTGATACTGAACTGGGTCTGTACGTCAAAAACCTGATGGACGCCATTGAACCTGAGCAGATGCCGAAGCCGTTACGCGTTCTGCTCATGCAACTGGCGGAATTTGTTGAAGCGGGCCTGAAAACGCCCCCTGAAACTAAACCTCTTTCTGTAGGTGAACCATGCTGATTAGAGTTGAAATCCCCATTGATGCGCCAGGCATTGACGCATTACTTCGTCGCGCTTATCCGGGCGATGGCGAAGCGGGTCTGGTACATGATCTGCGTGAAGATGGTTTGATCACGCTGGGTCTGGTGGCGACAGATGACGAAGGGCAGGTGGTGGGTTATGTCGCCTTCAGCCCGGTCTCTGTGCAGGGTGAGGATTTGCAGTGGGTAGGGCTTGCGCCGCTGGCCATTAACGAAGATTACCGTGGGCAGGGTCTCGCGCGGCAACTGGTGTATGAAGGGCTGGATTCACTCAATGAATTTGGCTATGCCGCCGTGGTAGCCTTAGGAGATGCGGCATTCTATGACCGCCTCGGTTTTGAGCGGGCGGCGCATTACGATCTGCATTGCCGCTGGCCGGGTACGGAAACCGCCTTCCACGTCCATCGGCTGGCGGATGACGCCTTCAACGGCGTAACCGGGCTGGTGGAGTATCACGATCATTTCAATCGCTTTTAAGCGCAGGCATTTGCAGGCTGGCTAACAGCGCTTCAAATGAACCATCCCCGCTGACGAGGCGCTCTTTCTGGCGCTTCGTCAGTTGTTTGATCCGGTATTCGATCCGCAATGCAAGCGAGCGTTCACCAACCTGCGCCGTAAAGGCCAGCCGCAGCTCGCCTTTACCCCGCAGCGCCTTTGCGCCTTTGCCCGACTGATGCTGGCTGAAGCGGCGGGATACGTCCGTGGTAATGCCGGTATAGAGCGAATCATCAGCGGTGCGAATAAGATAAACAGACCAGGGCGTCATTACAGCGTTCACTATGTTAAGGTGAGCGCACCATAGCATGAGGAAGAAGTCAGATGGAATCACTCGCCGCCATTAATCGCTGGCTGGCCAGACAACATGTGCTGAGCTGGTGTGTCACCCGCGACGGGGAACTGTGGTGCGCAAACGCCTTCTATCTCTACGATCCCGTAAAAGTGGCGTTCTACGTGCTGAGTGAAGATCACACCCGCCATGCGCAGATGACCGGGCAAAACGCGCCGGTGGCGGGCACCATAAACGGGCAGCCGAAAACCGTCGCGCTGATCCGCGGCGTGCAGTTCAAAGGGAAGATCCGCCGACTGAGCGAGGAAGAAAGCGACGTACCGCGCGCGCAGTATAATCGCCGCTTTCCGGTGGCCAGAGCGTTATCGGCCCCCGTCTGGGAGATCCTCCCGGACGAGATCAAATTTACCGATAACACCCTGGGCTTCGGGAAAAAACTTCACTGGTTGCGCGACTCAGCTGCCGAGTAAGCGCAGGGCTTCGCGGTTAAAGGCGGGCAGATCGTCCGGGGTACGGCTGGTGACGATCTGGTTATTATCTATGACCACTTCCTGGTCATAGAAATCCGCACCGGCGTTTTTCAGATCGATAACAATAGGTTTCACCGTGGTGAGCTTACGTCCGCGTACCACTTCGGCGCTGATCAGCAGTTGCGGGCCGTGACAGATGGCAAACACGGGTTTACCGGAATCCACAAATTCACGGGTAAAGGTAACAAAGCGATCGTCGCCGCGCAGGGTGTCCGGCGAGTGACCGCCCGGCAGTAACAGCGCATCGAACTCGTCAGGTTTCACTTCATCGATAGCTTTATCGATAGTGATGCTGGCTTCCCCTTTCTTACCTTTGACCGTTTTCCCGGCTTCCATCTCAATGGTGATCACCTCATGGCCGGCTTTACGAAACGCTTCGGCAGGTGACGTAAATTCTGAATCTTCAAACTCGTCGGTTATCAAGACTGCAATCTTCTTGCCCATATTTCCTCCGCTGTTTTGGGTTCAGACAGGTGATTTCGCCATAAATCGTTAATAATGACGAAGAGTACTGTTAAGTCTGGTTCAGTGACGCGACATTGCAAGGCGGACTAATCTGCAAAGGAGATGAGATGACTCAGGTAATGATCACCGGCGCGACCGGCCTGGTAGGGGGACACCTGCTGCGTATGCTCAGGCAGACACCGGAAATCACCGCCATCGCCGCGCCCACGCGCCGCCCGTTAGCGGACGCTTACGACGTGTTTAATCCGCACGATCCGCAGCTCAGCGATGCGCTGGCGCAGGTAAAAGATCCGCTGGATATTGTGTTTTGCTGCCTGGGCACCACGCGCCGCGAGGCGGGCAGCAAAGAAGCCTTCATTCATGCTGATTATACGCTGGTGGTGGACACGGCCATTACCGGCCAGCGCCTGGGGGCGAAACATATGCTGGTGGTCAGCGCCACGGGCGCGAATCCTCATTCCCCCTTTTTCTATAATCGCGTTAAGGGCGAGATGGAAGAAGCGCTGAAGGCGCAGCACTGGCCCCGGCTGACCCTGGCCCGCCCGTCGATGCTGCTCGGCGACCGCAATAAAAAACGCTTCAATGAGTCGCTGATGGCGCCATTATTCCGTCTGCTGCCAGGAAACTGGAAATCCATTGAGGCGCGTGATGTGGCAAAAGCCATGCTGATCACCGCGCTTTCTCCGGCGCAGGAAGGCGTAACGGTACTGGATTCCGCGCAGTTACGGGAAATCGCCCAACGCGCACGGGATTAATCGTTTCCAAAAGCGGTTCGCAGGCGTAGTATTTTCCGGCTTAATAAAACATTACTCCTGGAAAATGCTATGACTGGTCAGTCTTCATCTCAGGCGGTTGCCCCTGTCCAATGGTGGAAACCCGCACTCTTTTTTCTCGTCGTTATTATCGGACTCTGGTATGTGAAATGGCAGCCGTACTACAGTAAAGCCTTCACTGCCGCCGAAACGCACAGCATCGGTAAATCTATTCTCGGCCAGGCGGCCAGCAGCCCGTTACAGGCGGCGCTGGATTACGCCATGGTCTATTTCCTTGCCGTCTGGAAAGCCGCCGTGCTTGGCGTACTGCTCGGTTCCCTGATTCAGGTGCTGATCCCGCGTGACTGGCTGCTGCGCACCCTCGGACAGCCGCGCTTTCGCGGCACGCTCCTCGGCACGCTGTTTTCCCTGCCGGGAATGATGTGCTCCTGCTGTGCTGCGCCAGTGACGGCGGGTATGCGTCGTCAGCAGGTTTCCATGGGCGGGGCGCTGGCATTCTGGATGGGAAACCCGTTACTTAATCCCGCGACCCTGGTATTTATGGGCTTTGTGCTCGGCTGGCACTTTGCGTTGATCCGTCTGGTGGCCGGGCTGGTCACGGTGATCGGGGTGGCGGCCGTGGTGCAGCATCTGGTGAAAGATCGCGCGCAGCCGGTTGAACCGGTGGAAGTGGCGGTCCCGCAGGCGCAGGGCGGTTTTATGACCCGCTGGGGTAAAGCGCTCTGGTCGCTGTTCTGGAGCACCATTCCGGTGTATATCCTTGCCGTGCTGGTGTTGGGAGCGGCGCGCGTCTGGCTGTTTCCTCATGCGGATGGCGCGATCGATAACTCAATACTGTGGATCGTCGCCATGGCGATCGTCGGCTGTCTGTTCGTTATCCCAACGGCTGCCGAGATCCCCATTGTGCAGACCATGATGCTGGCTGGCATGGGCACCGCGCCTGCGCTGGCGCTGCTCATCACCTTGCCGGCGGTCAGTCTGCCGTCGCTGATTATGCTGCGTAAGTCGTTCCCGGCGAAAGCTCTGTGGCTTACCGGTGCGCTGGTGGCATTGTGCGGGATGATTGTCGGCGCGCTCGCGCTGGTGTGAGATTTGACACCCTCTCCCGACGGGAGAGGGTTAACATGAGTGGATTATTTAATAAAGGTGAAGGCCGTTGTCACGTGCTTCACGCCGCTCACCCGGCTGGCGATATCCGCCGCAGCCTGCGCTTCACGTTCGGTCACCAGCCCTAACAGGAACACTTCGCCGTTCTCGGTGGTCACCTTCACGTTCGAAGATTTCACCTGATCGCTGCCTAACAGCTGCGAACGAACTTTGGTGGTGATCCAGGTATCCGATGATGCCGTGCCCAGCCCAATCGGCTGACCCTGACGGATCTCGTTATATACTTCGGTGGTGCCTTCCACGCCCATCGCGATCTGTTTGGCGCGTGCGGAGAGCGAACTGTCCGGAGACTGTCCCACCAGCAGGACTTTGCCCTGATAAGCGGTCACGTTAATGCGGGTGTTTTTCTTAATCTGTTCGTCTTTCGACAGCGCGCTGTTTACGCGTACCTCCAGCGTGCCGTCATCCACTTGCGTACCCACGGTACGCGGATCCGTTGCCGCTTTCGTGCCCACCGCTGCCGTTCCTACGACCGCAGCAGCTACACATCCCTGAAGCAATAATGCGGAAATAAGGACTGCGAGGGGCGAAAATGCCTTCATGTGTACTCCTTAATCATCCTGGTGTGGAAAAAGCGTGTTATCGATCAGATCGCACAGGCAGTTCACCGTCAACATATGCATTTCATGAATACGTGCACTTCGATGCGACGGTATACGAATTTCAACATCCTGAGGCCCCAGAAGCCCGGCCAGTTCCCCGCCGTCGTAGCCTGTCAGCGCGACAATGGTCATATCGCGTGTCACTGCCGCTTCCACCGCTTTCACAATGTCGCGGCTGTTGCCGCGGGTGGAGATAGCCAGCAGCACATCCCCCGCATGGCCCAGCGCCCGCACCTGTTTGGCATAAATTTCTTCATGCCGGCGATCGTTGGCGATCGCAGTTAAGACCACGTTATCGGTATTAAGTGCAATGGCGGGTAAACTGGGGCGGTCTGTTTCGTAACGATTGATCATGCTGGCAGCAAAATGCTGTGCATTGGCGGCAGAGGTGCCATTACCACAACAGAGGATTTTGTTGCCGTTGAGCAGGGACTGAACCAGCGTCATGGCAGCACGGGAAATCGCATCCGGCAACGCTTCCGCCGCCGCAATCTGGGTTTGAATGCTTTCCGTAAAGCAGACTTTAATTCTTTCGAGCACGATAATCCCTATTATTTCAGCAATTATGAGTGGTCGTTAAAGGCGTCTTGTATCCACTCAACATCATTTCCGGTGAAGGCTACCACATCGAACCGGCAATCCACAGTGTCAAAACTCCCATTGTGCCGGGCAAGCCACAAACGCGCGGTTTGCAGCAATCGCAACTGTTTTTGCCGGGTAACGCTGGCCGCAGCGCCGCCGAATGTCGCCGTTTTGCGGTAGCGAACTTCAATGAAGACCGTCGTCGGCCCGTGTTTCATTATCAGATCAATTTCGCCGCCACGCGCATGCACGTTGGCGGCGATAAAACGCAGTCCTTTGCCTTCCAGCCAGCGACGCGCGCGTACTTCCCACGCCTCGCCGGTCTGTTTACGCGTTAACCGGCCGGGACGATCTGCCCCTGTTGGTATTTCAGCCATGATAACTTCCTGTTAATCACACAATCCTGAGTGGCGGAAAGGTCGCCGGTGTTGCCGTTAATCTCAAAGCCCGGCACCTGGCGCATTTGCGAGAAATGATTAGCCAGCGCCCAGGCATCCACGCCCATGGCATACAGACGCGCCAGTGAATAATCGTTGTTCACGCTGCTGAGCGCCTGCTGCATCAGCGCCGGATTGCTGCCCGCCAGCATCGGGATCTCGCTGTATTGCAGGCCTTCCATCTCAAGACGGAAATCCGGACCGGCAATGCCTTTCGCACTGCGGGAACTGGCGTACAGCGTGGCATGGCTCTGGCTGCCGTTGCGCATGGCGATCATCGGTTTGATAAGCGCAATTTCATCCGGCGTTGCCAGAATATAGGCTGCATCAACATTACCGCCGCCGCTGATTTGCGCATCGCTGGGCGGCGCCGGAATGGTCAGGCCGCCGATAGTGACGCTCTGCTGCGCAGGCAGGCTGGCGGTCACCGGGCTGCCGGTGAGCGCGATACCGGAATTGCTGTTAATGCCCATCTTCAGTTCTGCTGTGGAACCAAATTTCTGTTGCAGCACCGTACCGCCGCCGAGTTTTTGCCACTCATCGGCAAAAGCGTTGGTGACGCGATCGCCAAGCGTACTGCGCGGCACCAGCATTAACGGCGCGCGGTGGCCCTGATCCCAGATGTGGTGCGCCGCATCGCGGGCTTCATCTTCCGGCGACAGGGCGAAGTAACAGATATTCGCCCGGCTCTCGACGGTTTCCGGCTGGTTAAGGGCCAGCACGTTAAGCGCCGTATTGCTCTTCATCAGCTCTTCGACGTTAGATTTCAGCAGCGGCCCCACCACAATGCTGGCGCCATCCTGCTGAACCTGGGTGAGGATCTGATCCAGCGGCTGCGTGGTGGTGTCATACACTTTTAGCTGCGCGCCAGGGTTAGCGGGCGTGCTGACCGCTGAAGGCGGAGCGGCTGCTGTTTCAGTGGCTGCCACTGGCGCATCAGCGGACGGCGCTGGCGTAGCAGCCTCTGTCGGTTGTGCTTCCGGCTGCGGCTGATCTTCACCGCTGATATCGCCAACCTGCGCCGCCGACGGGCTGACGACGTCCGCGGGCGCGCTGCTTTCTTCAGTGGTGGCGGCCTGCGCAACCTGGGCAGGCGTAGCCGGACCTGATACGGCAGCGACGCCGTTCTTCGCCGCTTCAAAACCCTGCTGGATGGTACGGCCAAATACCGCCGCCTGACCGTTCAACGGCAGCAGCAGGGCAATTTTGCTGGTGGAGGCCGGGGTAAAGTTCTGCACGTTCACCAGCTGCGACGGCAGCATTTTCGCGCCAGGGTTTTGCGGATAACGCACCTGCCAGTCGCTGATGCCCGCTTTCAGCATGTTGGGATCGTTACGGTTATCAAACCAGACGCGTTGCAGATCCAGCCAGCCCTGCAGCACGTTTTCATCGGCATTGATCACCAGCGCCTGCGCCTGTTCCGGCGTCATCTGCGACAGTGCCTGCCAGGTGGCGTCTATGTTGGCCTGCTTTTCTTTCGCCGCCAGCAGCGGCTCCTGCGCAATCAGCGCCCGCAACAGCGTCAGGGAAGGGCGACCCTGCTGGGCGGTAATGCCCGCCTGCCAGAATCGGCTTTGCTGATTTTTGTCGAGTTCTGCCGGATCCATTTTGCCGAGGAGCGCCTGCGCGCCCTGGAAATCTTTCTGCGCGACTTTCATTTCCGCCGCCAGCAACGCCTGCTCGCGACGCTGCGCGTCACTGAGTTCCTGCGGCAACCGGGCGAACAGCTCGCTCGCCTGCTGCGTTTTACCTTCTTTCAGCAGTGCACGAATGGCGAGTAATTGCCAGTTGGTCTTGCTATCATCGGAGCTTTGCTGCATCTGGTTCAGGTAATAACCCGAATCAGCCTGCTCTGCGCCCTGCATGTGCGCACTGCTCTGATCCGGTGATTGCGTTCCGCAGCCTGCAAAAAGCAGGGCGGCCAGCACCACAGGCAGACAACGCGTGGCTTTTGAACGAAGAAATGTTGACGGTACCATTCTGTATCCAGTGATATTTTTCAGGCAATGCTCAATATTAAATCGGCACTACGGACGAAACAATGAAACAACGCGAATCAGCTGAGAATTCTCAAGGTCAGCTTTATATTGTACCCACTCCTATCGGGAATTTGGCTGATATTACACAACGTGCTCTCACCGTGTTGCAAAGCGTTGATTTAATTGCGGCTGAAGACACGCGTCACACGGGATTACTGCTGCAACATTTCGCCATCAGCGCGCGGCTCTTCGCCCTGCACGATCATAATGAGCAGCAAAAAGCGGAAACCCTGGTGGCAAAGCTCAAAGAAGGCCAGAACATCGCGCTGGTTTCCGATGCGGGCACGCCGCTGATTAACGATCCCGGCTACCATCTGGTGCGCACCTGCCGCGAAGCCGGGATCCGCGTGGTGCCGCTGCCGGGGCCGTGCGCCGCCATCGCCGCGTTAAGCGCCGCCGGGCTGCCGTCGGATCGTTTCTGCTACGAAGGATTCCTGCCCGCCAAATCCAAAGGCCGCCGCGACACGCTGAAAGCGCTGGAAGCGGAGCCCCGCACGTTGATTTTCTACGAGTCCACGCATCGTCTGCTGGATAGCCTGGAAGATATTTGCGCCGTGCTGGGTGAATCGCGCTATGTGGTGCTGGCGCGTGAACTGACCAAAACCTGGGAGTCGATCCAGGGCGCGCCTGTCGGCGAGCTGCTGGCCTGGGTGAAAGAGGACGAAAACCGCCGCAAAGGTGAAATGGTGCTCATCGTCGAAGGGCATAAAGCGCAGGAAGAAGATCTGCCGGCGGATGCCCTGCGTACCCTGGCATTGTTACAGGCGGAACTGCCGCTGAAAAAAGCCGCAGCGCTGGCGGCTGAAATTCATGGCGTGAAGAAAAACGCGCTGTACAAATATGCCCTGGAGCAGCAGGGAGAGTAATTCTGCAAGCCGTTAACCACTTCCCTGCATTTTCAGGGCTGTGGAGGCGAAAACCGCAGGGCCGTCGGCGTACAGGGCGGCTCGCTGCTTTTAGGCTGGTACGGCTTAAGCCCGAAGGGACAGAGCGCGAAGCGGCACTTTTTATCTTTCGGACAGGGGGTGACAAAATCCCGTGTATTGCCCGGACAATCGGTCTTTTTTAACAGGTTTTGCCACAGTTTCGCGTTGTAGGGCGACGCGTGAATAACCGAGATGTTCCGCAATTTTCCATCGACGAACAGGCCCAGTTCCCCGGTCGAAAAGGCGTTCCCCTGCCGCAAAAAATAATCCCCTTTACACCACAGGATGAGCTTAAGATTTTTTGACGTCTGGGCTATCGAGAAGTAGGTCCCGGTATCCGGGCTCGCCAGAGAATCAATAATTTTCCAGGTCATAACACCCCTTGTTTTTTTAATTTAAGAAAGTCGCGAATGGCAAACGCGCAATCGTTTAGTGATGCGCTAATTCACCGCGCTATGCGGTATGATTTGCCTTAAGGCCATCAAGAAAATTCGCGTCTAAAATTAACTTAGTTTAGATTTACGAATTCATCAAAAAACTTACAAAAGGTGGTGTTTTATCCGGTAGGAAAAGGGGCTAACGCCCCTAAGATTTTGAAGGTTGCTAATGCCAGACTGCTTTAAAGGTGTCGGCGCACTTACTATCAGACGATAATCATCTCCATATTTTTCTGCCGAAACGCTTTGATTTCTTCGGCTTTAATACTTTCATCGGTGATAATGCAGTCGATCTGTTCAATCGGCAGCACCTGATTAAAACCGCGGCGATTGAATTTGGTGGCATCAAGGACGGCGACCACCTTATGCGCGGCGGCAGCCATCACGCCGCTGATGGAGTAGCCTTCGTTAAAGGTGGTGATGCCATTCTGCGTGTCGATGCCATCGGCCCCGACGAACATCAAATCAGCGCTGATGCCCTGTAATGAACGCTCCGCGATGGTGCCATGCATGGAGTGGGTTTTATGGCGCACGGTGCCGCCGCACACCACCAGCGTAATATCCTTGTTATCCGCCAGCATAAACGCAGCGGGCAGACTGTTGGTGATCACCGTAATATTGGCGTGTTTTGTCAACGCTTCGGCAATAAGCATGGTGGTGCTGCCGCTGTCCAGAATAAGGGTCATTCCTTCCTGGATCATGGCGACGGCGGCCTGGGCAATACGCTTTTTCGGATCGCTGGCAAGCTGGTAGCGATCCTCCAGCACCACTTCCTGATTATCGGGTTCCGTCAGATTGCTGCCGGGTCTTGCTGCACCGCCATGGAAGCGGGTCGCCAGCCCCTTTTTTTCCAGCAAACGCAAATCTGCGCGGATTGTCACTTCTGAAATACCAAAGGCTGACGCCAGATCTAATACCAGCACGCTGCCCTGCGCATTAATCAGATCAACGATTGCGTTCCTTCGTTCAAATGAGTTCATCTTTATCTGCCTGATTATTAACTGACCTTAGTGTAATCGAAGGGTTATGAAAGTTGAATGCCATTTTTCGAAAGGAAATGTGAGCCAGCTCAGGTTGCTGGCCCGAAAGTCTAACTGAACTGCAGCAGAATTTTGCCCTGCATCGGCGCGCCCTGAAGCGCTTCTACCGCCTGCGCAAAATGCGCCGCATCGCCACGGTGGGCGATAAGCGGCGTCAGACTGAGGCGTTTTTCCGTCAGCAGACGCGCGGCGATTTGCCACTCCTCGCCAGGCCAGGGTCCGGAATAGTTCATCCAGCTGCCGGTTATCGTCAGCTCCTTACGCAGGATCTGGCCAAAAACTGACGAGGGGAGCGTGAGATCCTGATGCAGCGTGCCTACCAGCGCCAGCTGCGCGCGCGATCCTGCGATGTCAATCGACAGAGCGACGGTTTGCGGCGTACCGGCGGTTTCCAGCAGCAGCTGATCAAACTGACAATCGGCCAGCGCCGCCTGGATCTGCGCCGCGCTCATCTCCCGGCTGTTAAAGGTTTGCGTCGCCCCAAGTGATTTTGCCAGCGCCAGTTTTTGCGGATTAATATCAATGGCGGTTATGCTTCGCGCGCCCAGCTCTCTGGCGCACTGCATGGCAAGTAAGCCGATAGTGCCAGCTCCCACAATGATGACATTTTTCCCGGCGCAGCCGCCCAGCAGATGGAACGCATGCAACCCAACGGTAATGGGCTCAATAAAAGCGCCGTCCTCAATCGGCATGTCAGCGGGCAGGGCGAAAAGGTTTGCGCGCTTCACCACCACATATTCCGCGTGGCCGCCATCGCTGCGCGAGCCCACGAACTGATAGTGTTTACAGAGCGAAAAGTATTCCCGCTCGCACTGCGGACACTGAAAGCAGGGCAGCAAAGGTACGCAGGCCACCGCGTCGCCTGGGTGCAAATCCGTGACGGCTGCGCCGCAGGAGACCACATAGCCGCTAAACTCATGCCCAAGGGTGATGGGGTAATAATGCGCACCGTGCGCGAAAATACGCGGAATGTCTGAGCCGCACAGACCCGAGCTGATGACCTTCACCAGCACCTCGTCTTCCGCATTAATCTGAGGCTGTGGACGTTCTTCAACGCGCACCTGTCCCTCAGCATGGATGACCACTGATTTCATACACTTCTCCGAAAATGTTATGGGGGCCTCAGCCCCCGGAGATTAGGAAACAGTTTGCGCCTGTTGCGCCGCCGCGGCTTTCTCCGCCATCACGAACTGGCGCGCGCGACGCCAGGTGAGAAACACCCCGGCCAGATAGATCACGCCAATCACGGCAAAGCCGACTATGTTCTGCCAGGTAAACAGCTGGATCAGCAGCCAGGTGACCGGCGAACCGCCCTGGTCCATGGAGGCCACCATACCGCCCGCCTTCAGCGCGCCTGCGTTCGCCGCCAGTTGCGTATGCAGACCGATAGTTTGCGTGGTGATCCACAGCGTAATGCCCATAATGATGACGCCGGAGATCAGCGTACGGAACAGGTTGCCCTGATGAACCGCCACTGCCATAGCCACAAAGAAGCCAATGGTGGCCAGATCGCCGAACGGCAGGACCTGGTTACCGGGAACCAGCACGGCAATCAGAATGGTCAGCGGAATAAAAATCAGGCTGGCGGAGACCACCGAGGTATGACCAAGCAGCAGCGCGGGATCCAGACCAATCAGGAATTCCTGACCGCCAAATTTCGCCTGTAAACGCTTACGGGCGTGCTTCGCGATAGGCGTCAGACCATCCATGATAGGCTTGATGACGCGGGGCATCAGCAGCATCACCGCCGCGGTTTTTACCGCCAGTTGCAGCACGTTTTTCGCGTCGTAGCCCGCCAGCAGCCCAATCACTAAGCCCATCACAAAGCCAACGGTCACCGGTTCGCCAAAGGGTCCGAAGCGCTTTTGCACATCATCGGCGCTGAAATGGATACGGTTAAGACCGGGGATTTTTTCGATAAGCGTGTCGACCAGAACCGCCACCGGACCGAGATAGGCCGATGAACCGTGGGGTATCGCAATACCCTCCAGGCCAAAGAAGTCGCGGGTATCTTTCGCAAACCAGTCGCCCAGCTTGTAAACAAAGGCCGCATGCGCCACCACGCCCAGCATGCCGATCCAGTAGGAGCCGGTCGCCAGATGCAGCATGGCGCCGGTAAAGGTCATGTGCCAGATGTTCCAGATATCGACGTTCACCACGCGGGTCATCCGCGTCACCAGCATCAGAATATTGACGCCAATGGCGACAGGAATGGCGATCAGCGCGATCTGCGAGGCCCAGGTCATGGGTGACGATCCCGGCCAGCCAATATCCACCACATGCAGGTTGATCTGGAACTGCTCCGCCATGGCCTTTGCCGCCGGGCCGATGGAATCAAGCATCAGGCCGATCACCAGCCCGATACCGACAAAGCCGATGCCGATATGTAGGCCGGACTTAAAGCAATCCCCGAGCTTCATCCCCAGCAATTTCGAAAAGAGGATGATCACCAGCGGCAGCATCACCGTCGGCCCAAGATCGAGGATATAACGCATGATTTCGCTAAACATAAGCTTACCCTCGCAGAATGGTCAGGATTTTTTGCTGCAACGGCTCGATGCCGACGCCGGAAACGAAAGGCATACCGTGAACGACAGGGATGCTGCCGAAGGTTCTGTCGACGCGGGCGGTGGTGCAGATCAGGTGCGCCCCGTCCATGTAAGTTTCGATTTCCGTTACCCGGCACTGCACCAGTTCGAGCGGGATGTTATTGGCCTCGCACAGCTCTTTGATCTCTTCTGCTGCCATAGTGGAGGTCGCCACAGCGCCGCCACAGGCGACGATTACTTTACGTTTCATAGGGTATTCCTTTTATTATCAGTATATTAATAAGGTCAGAGACAGGGTTCTTGCTCAAGCAGCCTTTGCCTGAATAGCGACGCCAGTTCAGCATCCGGCGCATGAAGCAGCGCCTCCAGGGTGGCCGGGTTTTGTAGCTCGCTGAATAACCGGCGCAGCAGTTTTAGCTGGGCGTCGGGGTTTTCAACGATCAGCGCGATGATCAGCGAAACGGCAATCTCATCGTCGTCATCGGCGCGCCGGAACAGCACCGGGCTGTCCGGGCGGATCAGGTAAATGGCGGGCGATTTGGCATGTAGCGCCTCGCAGTGAGGGATAGCGACGGCATGCTGTTCCAGCGCAATTCCCGTCGGGAAGGCGGCTTCCCGCTCCAGCAATGCCTGCGGGTAGGTGTCGTGCACCACACCATGGGCCAGCATCGTTTCGCCAATATGCTGCAACGCATGCTGGCAGGAGGGAAAGTCGATGCCGGTTCGGACAAAGAGTTGGCTCATAGATCCTCTTGCAGATTCAGACGATGTCAGGTGAACAGCCATAGCGGTAAGCGCGCAGCACATCCTGGATGCGGTCGAGGATCAGCGCGTGCGGTGTGGCGTTCAGTTCGTTGCGGGAAAGCCGTTCAAACTGCACCGGCATGTACTGGCTGATCAGGCCCAGCGGCAACGTGATTTCACCAAGACCTGCGATCAGTTTTTCGACGCTCTGGCGAATGCGCGGATGCGGCCAGTAGTAGCGAATGCGATCGGAAAGGCTGAAATGGATATCCACCATCGACTGGCTCCATGTCGGGCGGTAGTACTTTTTCCAGTAGCCAGGCTCGTCGAGCATTACCTCGTCGATCACCTCCAGCACATGGCTGCGGCGCTCCGGCGGAACCAGCGCGTTTTCCATCTGCGCCAGCGCAAATATCGCTTCGCGCAGGGCAAAGGTCAGCGCCGGGCCAACTTTCAGAATGGCAAAGTGATCTTCCACCAGCGCCCGGTAAGCTTCGCGGGTCTGGTAATCCGTGGAGTGCGCCTCATAGACCAGCGGCGTGGCGGCGATCCAGTCGGATAACTCACGCGCCGCCTGCGGCTGATAATGGATGATTTGCGTATGGTCGAATTCGACGCCCGGCTGCACCACCAGGGCGATGACGCGCTGCATGGCGTCCTCCAGGCCTGCGGCGCGGAAGGCCGCCTGATGGGTTTCCAGGGTGGCGGCGGCATCCCTTGCGCGGGTGACGTGGACGCTGCCAATGCTGCTGGCTTCGCCGCCGGGCACCGGTACTTCCGTGCCAATCACGTAGGTGAGCTGGCGTTTTTGTTCCGGTGTGGCCGTGGCTTCGGCGGCAGCGCACAGACGGGCGGCGCGGCTGGCGACGACGGCGGGATCGAGCGCAACAGGATCGTCTGCGCAGGACATGGAAGCATCAAGATGGATCTTGCTGAAGCCTGCCGCGACGTAGGCCCGGATAAGCTCGACGGATTTCTCCATCGCGTCAGCCGCGTTTTCGTTCTGCCAGCAGTTGGGGCCAAGGTGGTCGCCGCCCAGAATAATGCGCTCGCGGGGAAAGCCCACTCCGGCGGCGATGTTAAACACAAAGTCGCGAAAATCCGCGGGCGTCATTCCGGTATAGCCGCCATATTGATTGACCTGATTTGAGGTGGCCTCAATCGGTACCTTTTCCTGCGTATACAAATCAAAGCGCAGTGCCGCTTCGATCACCAGCGGGTGGGCGGAGCAGACCGAGCAAATGCCCAGTCGTTCGCCCGCTTTATGGCGCGAGATAATTTCTTTCATTTTGTAGGGTCCGTTTGGTTTTGTTTAGTTTCGTTATCTTCTGTGGCTGAGGCAAAAGTAATGTTCCGTTTCTGAAGCCTGCTCTCAAAGTTTGCCTTCGCAGCCGCACACGCCTATCACTTTGCGCACCACCTCTTTCATGGCGGCTTTCGCAGGTTGCAGATAGTGGCGGGGATCGCTGGCCTGCGGATGGGCCTGCAGGTAGTCTTTCAGGGCGGCGGAAAACGCCATTTTTAACTCAGTCGCCACGTTGACTTTGCAGACGCCAAGCGCGATGGCGCGGCGAATGTCGGCATCAGGCAAACCGGATGCGCCATGCAGCACCAGCGGCACATCCACGCACTGGCGGATGGCGGCAAGACGGTCAAAATCGAGTTCCGGCTCATGGTCATACAGGCCATGCGCGGTGCCGATGGCCACCGCAAGGGAGTCCACGCCGGTGAGTTCAACAAAGGTTTTTGCCTGCTCCGGGCTGGTGAAACGCGCATCCCGGCTGTCGACATGCAGATCGTCTTCCTGGCCGCCAAGCCGCCCCAGCTCCGCTTCCACGCTGGCGTCATAGCGATGGCAGAACTGCGTAACGCGCTGCGTCAGCGCCACGTTTTCACTAAAGGGCAGATGAGAGCCGTCGATCATCACCGAGCGAATGCCAGCCACGACTCTGGCTTCAATATCGGCAAGGGTTTCATGGTGATCGAGATGCATGGCGAGAGGATGATCAAGCGCGCGTGCCAGATCCGCGGCAATGGCGATCAGGTTGCCGGTGCCCGCATAGCTGAAGGTGCCCGGCGTACCGGCGACAATCAGCGGCGCGCGCAGTTCAGCGGCGGTTTCTGCCACCACCTGTAAAGTCTCAAGGTTATGGATATTGAAGGCCGGCACGGCATAGCCTTCCTGCTGCGCTTTGGTGAGCATGGTTCTGGTCGAGATAAGATACATACTTTCTCCGTTACCTTTCGAATGATTTCATTCGAAATAAAATAAAGGTATTTGAAAGTAATTTTTGTGATCCTGATCGAAGGGATGGATTTTCGAAACAAAGAAGTGAGGACAAAAAAAACCTCATCTCCGGATGAAGATGAGGTCGGGTACTACGCCGTTATGGCTATAGCATCAGGTGACCGGAGCGGGGTTGAACACCGCCAGCTGGTTATGCAGGCCCCACTGATCGGAGAAGGTTTTCTTACGCCCGCTGGCGACATCCAGAATAAAGTGGAACAGCCGCCAGCCTACTTCCTCGATGGTTTCTTCCCCGGTGGCGATAGTGCCCGCGTTGATGTCCATTAAGTCATACCAGCGAGTCGCCAGCTCGGTGCGGGTCGCCATTTTGATCACCGGTACGGCCATCAGACCGTAAGGCGTACCGCGCCCGGTGGTGAACACCTGCACGGTAATGCCGGAGGCGACCTGCTGGGTGCCGCAGACAAAATCGCTGGCGGGGGTGGCCGCGTAAATCAGGCCGCGTTTCGTCGGGCGCTGGCCAGGCGACAGCACTTCTGAAATGGCGCTCTGGCCGGATTTGGCGATAGAGCCGAGGGCCTTTTCCACCACGTTCGCCAGCCCGCCTTTTTTGTTGCCGGGGGACGGGTTGGCGCTGCGGTCAGTTTTGCCCATATCCAGATAGTTATCATACCAGGCCATCTCTTCGAGCAGGCGTTTACCCACTTCTTCATTGATGGCGCGCGGGGTGAGCAGATGGATGGCGTCGCGCACTTCGGTGACTTCAGAAAACATCACGGTCGCGCCGCAGCGCACCAGCAGATCCGAGGCGTAGCCCACCGCCGGATTCGCCGTGACGCCGGAAAAGGCATCGCTGCCGCCGCACTGGGTGCCGACCACCAGATCGGAAGCCGGGCAGGTTTCGCGCTGGCGCAGGTTAAGTTTTGCGAGATGGCGTTCCGCCACGGCGAGAATGTCATCCACCATGGATTTAAAGCCGACATGCTGCTCATCCTGCAAACGCACGATGCTGGCCCCGTCAGCCGGAATAGCCAGCACATCGCTGGTGCCTTCCAGCAGGCGTTCCGGTTGCAGTTTTTCACAGCCGAGGCCGACCACCATGACTTCGCCGCCAAAGTTCGGGTTGAGGGAAATATTGTGGATGGTGCGGATAGGCACCACCGCTGCCGGGGCGTTGATCGCCACGCCGCAGCCGTAAAGGTGATTCAGGCCGACCACGCCATCGACGTTCGGGTATTTCGGCAGTAAATCGCGTTCAATGATTTTCACCACGTAATCCACCACGCCCGCCACGCAGTGCACGCTGGTGGTGATGCCGAGCAGGTTTTTGGTGCCGACGCTGCCGTCCGCGTTGCGATAGCCTTCGAAGGTGTAACCTTCCAGCGGCGGCAAAGGTTCAGGTACGCGGGTCGCCAGTGGCAGGGTATTGAGCGGCGGGGCTTCCGGCAGTTCAACGGTCGATTCGTCAATCCAGCTGCCACGCGCGACATCACGCACCGCATAACCGATAACCTCGCCGTAACGGATGATTTCGCCATGAGCCGGAATATCGGTCAGCGCCACTTTATGCCCCTGCGGAATGTGCTCTGTGAGTTCAAGCCCGTCAGGGAAGCGGGTGCCGGCTTTCAGGCCATTGTCATTGACAATAATTGCGACGTTATCAGTGTCATGAACCTTAATATAAAAGGCTGCCGGCGAATATTGTCGGATTTCGATATCGGCCATTGTCCAGTATTCTCCAGTCAATTTATGGGGCAAAAATGAGTAATTTAAGCGTCGCTTTCTGGTTATTAATATTTAAAGGGAGCGGTAACGGAATAAAGCATGGCAGGTGTCACAGTTGAATAATGTGATCGCCATCACTCATCGTTACCCTCGCAAGCCCCACCGCGCAGACAAGATAAAATATGTGCATCAGCGCCCAGCACCTTGTGCAGATGCTCAATAACTTTGTTCTTTATGATGAGTAAATTGAGCATTGCAACAATGCGCAACCGGCGTACGTTATTTATACTTATTCTCGTTTTCTTTGTATTCTGGTGTTTTAAATAATGCCATCAGGAATTGCATTTAATCAGAAAATAATTAAGAGCGGGATTTTGCTGGCGACAGAAACGCATAATTTAAGTATCGGTTAATTCAAGGTATATACAATGAATAACACTGTTTTCCCGAACACATTTAAAGCTGCGCTGGCGGCGAATCAGGTGCAGATTGGCTGCTGGTCGGCGCTGGCAAACCCGTTTACCACAGAAGTGCTGGGCCTTGCCGGTTTTGACTGGATCCTGCTGGACGGTGAACACGCCCCTAACGACGTACTTTCTTTCGTGCCGCAGCTGATGGCGCTCAAAAGCAGCAGCAGCGCCTCTGTGGTTCGCGTACCGACCAACGATCCGGTGGTGATCAAGCGCCTGCTGGACATCGGATTTTATAACTTCCTGATCCCGTTCGTGGAAACCGAAGCCGAAGCCGCGCTGGCGGTAGCCGCCACCCGTTATCCGCCGGAAGGCATTCGCGGCGTATCGGTATCCCATCGCGCCAATATGTTCGGCACCGTACCGGATTACTTCGCGCAGTCGAACAAAAACATCTCAATCATGGTGCAGATCGAAAGCCAGGCCGGCGTGGATAACCTTGACGGCATTCTCACCACTGACGGCGTGGACGCGGTATTCGTTGGACCAAGCGACCTGGCGGCAAGTCTGGGCTATCTCGGCAACGCCGCGCACCCGGACGTGCAGCGTGTCATTCAACACATTTTTGCCCGCGCCAAAGCGCACGGCAAACCGGCAGGCATTCTGGCCCCGGTAGAGGTTGATGCCCGTCGTTATCTGGAATGGGGCGCGACCGTAGTTGCCGTCGGCAGCGATTTAGGCGTATTCCGCGCCGCCACGCAAAAATTAGCCGACGCCTTTAAAAAATAACCACGACGACAAGAGAGACATAATTATGACGATGAAAGTGGGTTTCATTGGCCTGGGTATCATGGGTAAACCGATGAGCAAGAACCTCATGAAAGCCGGTTACTCAGTGGTGGTGGTAGATCGCAATCATGATGCCGTGTCGGAAATGGTTGCCGCCGGTGCCGAAACCGCCGCAACGGCAAAAGAAGTGGCCGAACAGTGTGAGGTGATCATCACCATGCTGCCGAACTCCCCGCACGTAAAAGAAGTGGCGCTGGGGGACGGCGGCATTATCGAAGGCGCGAAACCGGGCACCGTGCTGATCGACATGAGTTCTATCGCACCGCTGGCGAGCCGCGAAATCAGCGAAGCCCTGAAAGCCAAAGGTATTGATATGCTCGATGCGCCGGTCAGCGGCGGCGAGCCGAAAGCTATCGACGGTACGCTGTCGGTGATGGTGGGCGGCGATAAAGCTATTTTTGATAAGTATTACGACCTGATGAAAACCATGGCGGGATCCGTGGTGCATACCGGCGATATTGGCGCAGGCAACGTTACCAAACTGGCCAACCAGGTGATAGTGGCGCTGAACATCGCGGCCATGTCGGAAGCCCTGACGCTGGCGACCAAAGCGGGCGTTAACCCGGATCTGGTCTTCCAGGCGATCCGCGGCGGTCTGGCGGGCAGCACCGTACTGGAGGCGAAAGCGCCGATGGTGATGGATCGCAACTTTAAGCCGGGCTTCCGTATTGATCTGCACATCAAAGACCTGTCTAACGCGCTGGATACCTCTCACGGCGTGGGCGCGCAGTTGCCGCTCACCGCGGCGGTCATGGAAATGATGCAGGCCCTGCGTGCCGATGGTCATGGCAACGACGATCACAGTGCGCTTGCCTGCTATTACGAAAAACTGGCGAAAGTGGAAGTCTCCCGCTGATCCCCGCGCCCGGTGGCGTCACGCTGCCGGGCCTGATAAGTAAGCCGAAAAGCTAATCCCTCCTGCGACATGCGGTAACAGGCTACAGATATGAAAATCGTCATCGCTCCTGATTCATATAAAGAAAGCCTGTCCGCTTCAGAAGTGGCGCAGGCAATAGAAAAAGGCTTTCGGGAAATTTTTCCCGCGGCCGAGTATGTCTGTGTCCCGGTCGCTGACGGCGGCGAAGGCACGGTAGAAGCCATGATTGCCGCCACCGGGGGCACGGCGTTCGTCGCCCCGGTCACCGGCCCGCTGGGGGAGGTGGTTGACGCACGCTGGGGCATCTCCGGCGACGGGCAGACCGCCTTTATCGAAATGGCGGCGGCCAGCGGCCTGGCGCTGGTGCCGTCCGCGTTACGCAATCCGCTGATCACCACCTCGCGCGGTACCGGCGAGCTTATTCTGCACGCGCTGGAACAGGGCGCGCACCATATCATTATCGGTATCGGCGGCAGCGCCACCAACGACGGCGGCGCAGGCATGGTACAGGCGCTGGGCGCGAAGCTGTGCGATGCCAATGGTACGGAGATCGGCAACGGCGGCGGCAGCCTGATGAGCCTGAATTCGATCGATATTACGGGGCTGGATCCACGCCTTGCCCGGTGCACCCTCCGTGTGGCCTGTGACGTCACTAACCCGCTGCTCGGCGACCAGGGCGCGTCGCGTATCTTCGGCCCGCAAAAAGGAGCGAGCGAGGCGTGCATTATTGAGCTGGACAAAAACCTCGCTCACTATGCGGACGTCATTAAAAAATCCCTGCATGTGGATGTGAAAAACGTACCGGGCGCAGGCGCGGCGGGCGGTATGGGGGCGGCGCTGATGGCGTTTCTCAATGCCGAGTTGCGCAGCGGCATTGAAATTGTGACCGACGCGCTGAACCTCGAAGAACATATTCACGATTGTACGCTGGTGGTGACCGGCGAAGGCCGCATCGACAGCCAGACCATTCATGGCAAAGTACCGGCGGGCATTGCCTCGGTGGCCAATAAATACCATAAGCCGGTGATCGGTATCGCCGGGAGTCTGTCCACCGATGTGGGCGTGGTGCACGATCACGGCATTGATGCCGTGTTCAGCGTATTAACCACGGTCTGCACGCTGGAAGAGGCGTTTCGCGGCGCGTCTGACAATATTTATCGCGCTTCGCGCAATATTGCCGCGACCTTGCAGGTCGGGATGTTGAGCGAAGGGTGACATCGCGGCGCAAACCCTCTATACTTCGCGCCGAAGCTGACCAGACAGTCGCCGCTTCGTCGTCGTCCCCCCTCGGGGGGAGACGGGCGGAGGGGAGGAAAGTCCGGGCTCCATAGGGCAGGGTGCCAGGTAACGCCTGGGGGGGAAACCCACGACCAGTGCAACAGAGAGCAAACCGCCGATGGCCCGCGCAAGCGGGATCAGGTAAGGGTGAAAGGGTGCGGTAAGAGCGCACCGCGCGGCTGGTAACAGTCCGTGGCACGGTAAACTCCACCCGGAGCAAGGCCAAATAGGGGTTCACAAGGTACGGCCCGTACTGAACCCGGGTAGGCTGCTTGAGCCAGTGAGCGATTGCTGGCCTAGATGAATGACTGTCCACGACAGAACCCGGCTTACCGGTCAGCTTCAACTTCTTACAGAACCCCGCTCCGGCGGGGTTTTTGCTTTCTGCTGTATGCGTTTTGATTTTGCCGGGTGGCGCTTCGCTTACCCGGCCTACAAACTGACGCTTACCCGGCATGGCGGTGTTGTGCCCCTGTAGGCCCGGCAAGCCTGCGCCGCCGGGCAGGGTAAAAACAACCTACATCGGTAAATCAATCAGCAATGCACGCAGCGGCGTATCGGCGACGAGGGTAATATTCGGCTCATCACGGATAAAGGCCCCGTCGCCGCAGGTCAGGGCCTGTTGCCCGGTCTGGTGCGTCACGGCGTGCACGCTGCCATGGATCGACTGCAAATAGGCGCGCGGGCCGTGGAGATGGAAACTCAGCTCTTCGCCTTTTTCCAGTTCGATATGATGAACCCACGCCTGCTGACGCAGTTGCAGGCTGCCCTGGCTGCCGTCAGGCGAGGCCAGCAGTTGCTGCGCATGATCTGCCAGCGAAATTTTCTGCACCAGCGAATTTTCCCGCTCGGGGCTGGCGTCCAGCCACAGCTGCATACGCGTCAGGGATTTATCTTTGCTCAGGTTGTGTTCGCTGTAGCTGATGCCCGGCTGCGTGGCGATCAGCAGCGCATCGCCTGCCTTCGCCTGGACATGATGACCTTCACTGTCGCGGTACTCGGCTTCGCCTTCCAGAATGAGATTTAAAATATCCACTTTTGGATAGGTACGCGGCTGGAATGATGCCCCCGGCGCCAGCACTTCCTGGTTCAGCACCCGCAACGAGGCATAGCCCAGCAGGTTCGGGTCAAAATAATGGCCAAAGGAGAAGGTGTAGCGGGCCTGCAACCATCCGAAGTCGGCCTTTCCGCACTGTTTGGCTGTTCTTGTCGTGATCATAATGTCTGCCCTCTCTTTACACTTAAACAATGGTAAAGGTATGGACGCTGCATTGTTAGCCAGATATTCTGCCCGGTATGTTCAAATTTCCTGAATGAAAACGACATGGCTAAAGAAAGAGCGTTAACCCTCGAAGCATTACGGGTAATGGATGCGATCGATCGACGCGGCAGTTTCGCGGCGGCGGCAGATGAACTGGGCCGTGTTCCTTCGGCGCTCAGCTACACCATGCAAAAGCTGGAAGAAGAACTGGATGTGGTGCTGTTCGACCGCTCCGGCCACCGTACAAAATTCACCAACGTGGGCCGTATGCTGCTGGAGCGCGGGCGTGTGTTGCTGGAAGCGGCAGATAAGCTGACCACCGATGCGGAAGCGCTGGCGCGCGGCTGGGAAACCCATCTGACGCTGGTGACCGAAGCGCTGGTGCCGACACCGTCGTTCTTCCCGCTGGTGGAAAAGCTGGCGACGAAAGCCAATACCCAGCTGTCGGTGATCACCGAAGTGCTTGCCGGGGCATGGGAGCGTCTGGAGCAGGGCCGGGCGGACATCGTCATCGGGCCGGATATGCATTTTCGTTCCTCGTCGGAAATTAACTCGCGCAAGCTGTATAAGATCATGAATGTGTACGTGGCGGCACCGGATCATCCCATTCACGATGAACCTGAACCGCTCTCGGAAGTGACGCGCGTGAAATATCGCGGCGTGGCGGTGGCGGATACGGCGCGGGAACGCCCGGTGCTCACCGTACAGCTGCTGGATAAACAGCCGCGTCTGACGGTAAGTTCTATTGAAGATAAGCGCCAGGCGCTGCTGGCGGGGCTGGGCGTGGCGACCATGCCCTATCCGCTGGTGGAGAAAGACATCGCTGAGGGGCGTCTGCGGGTGGTCAGCCCGGAATATTCCGCCGAAGTGGACATTATCATGGCCTGGCGGCGCGACAGTATGGGAGAAGCGAAAGCCTGGTGCCTGCGCGAGATCCCGAAGCTGTTTATCAATAAATAAGCGACTCCTCCGCCCGGAGGAGCCAGCAGGATCAGGGGACCTGTTTTGGATCCGGTCCAAAACGGTTTTCGCCTGGCGTACCGCTCTGGCAGTTAAAGGCGATGATCACCAGCCAGCCGATCACCGGGATCAGCAGCAATAACAACCACCACGCCGAGCGGTCAGTATCATGCAGACGACGGAACTGCACCGCCCACCACGGCAGAAAAATCAGCACACCATAAATTGTGGTCAGCACGCCTTCGCCGCTGCCCCGCTGAAACCCCAGGATATTATCCACAATCCCCAGCACCGCGGTCAGCACGATGTTGACCAGAATAAACATCCAGTACTCTTTGCGGCGCGCACGCCCGCGAAACCCAATGTAGTTCCTGAGAACTTTTAAATACCAGTCCATGTTAGCGCCTCAATCTGTGGTTAATTCACTGTTTTATCAGCAATCATATTAATAATAGCTATCAATATTTCGTCGGTAAATATCATGCGTCTGAATTAATCGAAGCGATCATTTTTACGCTGGCATTCCGGGGAGGATCACAAAACGCGTTGCGTCTGTTGTGATCCTCCTCACCTGAAATGATCCCGTTCTGTGAGGCTGCTCGCTTTTTAATCGCCGGAGTCGGTTTTCACGAATTCATTCACTGCCGCGCTGATTTACAGCCAGCGCGCGCGCCGCCATGCTGACGTCATCCGGCGCTTCCTGTTCAAGACTGCGGGCCAGGTCATTAAGCCGCGCCGGACTGAGCAGGTTCCGGAAGATGTAAGGATGCTTCTCACCTTCGCCGGTAAACCAGACGTCCAGCTCACGACTGATGCTGCGCAACGCCTGTAGCGCGTCGGTGAACTGCCGGGCCATACCGGACTGCGCGCCATATTTGCGTATCCAGATCCGCAGCACGATGGCCCGCGTCACGGCGCTGTAAGCGCGGGTATACCACAGGGCGCGGGTGGTGGTGTCGGTGAGGCGGCGAGTGAATGCCGGGCTGAGATGGTTATCGCTCTGCAACTGCTGGGCGAGGGTCTGCATATGACCGGCGAGGAACAGCGTCTGCTGCCGTTCCAGTTCAATAAGCTGAAACTGTTGCTGACCCAGTTCGGGATCGTCGGCGGGCATCAGCGGCTGAAACGCCTGCGCCCAGTTTGCGCTGCGGGTATCCAGATGCAGCAGGTGCAATGCCTGCTGGAAGGTGGCGGGCGGCTGGCTGTGAGATTGCAGCACGCGGCCAAGCAGCGTCGGGGTTTTGCAGCTCCATTCGTAGCTGGCGCTCAGCAGGTTGCTGAACAGCGTCTCAAGATGCAGCGGCAGGGGCGCTACCGCATGGGTTTGCAGCCAGGCGCGCAGAAGGGCTGCGGGCGTGCTGTCCGGCTCGCGCACCTGCCGGGCAAGGCCGTAGAGATTGATTTCATTAAGGGAGTCGGTCAGCTCCAGATCGGGGATCCACTCCCAGTTAAGGCGCAGGGTAACGGCTTCGGGCATCGCGCCCTCCTGACCGCTGAACCACTGCAAACGCTGGTGGAACTCCTCCAGTAAATAGCAGGGCAGCAGCGTCCAGCCGTATTCGATGCCCCACATATCAAACTCCAGCCATTTGGTGAAGCCCGTCAGGGTGGTCAGGTTGGGGTTGTTGGCAAAGCCGGGACGGTAATCCAGCTCGGTGGCTTTGACCGAGGCGCGCACATCGCCGGGCAGCGCCTCCAGCGCGGTTTTTAACATATGCCGCGGCCAGCTTTTGTCCCGGTAATCGCGCAGCACCAGCTGGCGACCCTGACGGCGCACTGACTGGTACAGCAGGTTTAATACGCCTTTCCACGCTTCGTTGCTCATGTCGGGGGTGGAAAGGGAGAGCCGTAATCCGCGTACCGACGGTAGCAGCCGGAGCAGTTCCGGAATGGCATGGCCGAACAGCCAGTCGGTAAAGCTGGCGTCATCGCCGCGCGATTCCGTGAGAAAGAACTCCGGGAATTTCGCTTTCTGTTCGCTGCAGTCGGGGGTGGCTTCCCCCTGTAACCAGAGTTGCAGATGGTGCTCATCGCAGTAGCGGCTGACCTTTTGCAGATACAAAAGCGCATGGTCGCGGCGATGGATCAAATGGCGAATGTCGCCGGGGCGGCAGCCGGGCGAGGGCGCGGCAAGATCGGCGATCAGCGACTGCTGATGAATGATAAGGCCATTGAAATGGTGCGCCTTCAGGATGGCGGCAATGTGCTGGAAATAGTGCCAGTCCCATATTTTCGGCGTGTTGACTTCCAGCAATAACAAGGGTGCAGCGGACATTATGACCTGTTTCCTGGGGAAGCGGTTCACTCACCATACGGGCAAGCGCCCGGACGATCGACAGTTATTTATCACGAACGGAGAAAAATGATGGCGAAAGGGGATAGGGTTCAGCTTCATTATTATGAATATACCGATGAGGATACCGGCGCACGGGTTATTCGCCTGACGCCGCCGGATATTATTTGTCATCGTAACTACTTCTATCAAAAGTGTTTCCTGGATGAGGGACGCCAGTTAATTTTCGCCGGCGAGTTCAGCGGCACGCGCAATTATTATTTACTCGATATCGCCAGCGGCGAAGCAAAACAGCTTACCGAAGGGCCGGGGGATAATACCTTTGGCGGTTTTCTTTCACCGGATGAGCAATATCTTTATTACGTGAAGGGCGAGCGCAATCTGATGCGCGTGACGCTGGCGACGCAGGAAGAAAGCGTGGTGTATCGCGTACCGGACGACTGGGTGGGTTACGGCACCTGGGTGGCGAATTCCGACTGCAACAAACTGGTGGGCGTGGAGATTCATCGCGACAGCTGGCGACCCATCAGCGACTGGACCGTCTTCCAGGAGTTTTATGCCGAGCAGCCGCGCTGCCGGGTGATCCGCATCTCGCTGGAAAATGGCGAGCGGGAAACCCTGCTGGAAGAAAATCAGTGGCTCGGGCACCCCATTTACCGTCCTTTCGACGACAACACGGTGGCTTTCTGCCACGAAGGGCCGCTGGATCAGGTGGATGCCCGCATGTGGCTGATGAACGAAGACGGCAGCCACATCCGCAAAGCCAAAGAGCCTGCGCCGGGGGAGAGCTATACCCATGAATTCTGGGTGCCGGACGGCTCGGCGCTGATGTACGTCACCTACGTCAAGGACAGCCCGGTGCGCTGGCTGTGCCGGGTAAATGGCGACAACGGTGAAGATGAGAAGCTGATCGCCATGCCGCCGTGCTCGCACGTGATGAGCAACGACAGCGGCACGCTGGTGGTGGGCGACGGCTCCGGTAAACCCATTGATATTGCCGATAACGCGGGCTATGGCGATGCCACCGATCCCTATCTTTACCTGTTCGATATTGCCCGCAAGCAGACGCACAAAGTGGCGCGCCACAGCTCGTCATGGCGCGTGCTGGACGGCGATCGGCAGGTGACGCATCCGCATCCGTCGTTCACGCCGGATGAAAAACAGGTGTTGTTCAGCTCCGATAAAGACGGCCTGCCGGCGCTGTATCTGGCGGATATTCCAGACCACGTATTACGCAGCATTCATTCCTGAGAGAGCGCGCTATGTTAAAGAAATTCTTGCCCGTCACGGCATCGTTGTTGCTGGTCTGCGCCTGTGCGGCGGTGGCCCAGCCTGCGGAAATTCGTATCTCCTGGTGGGGCGGCAACAGCCGTCATCAGGCGACGCTGAAAGCCATTGAGCTGTTTGAAAAGCAAAACCCGGATATTCAGGTGAAAGCGGAATATGCAGGCTGGGAGGGGTATCTCTCGCGTCTGACGGTGCAGATGGCGGGGGGAAATGAACCGGATGTCATTCAGACCAACTGGAACTGGTTGCCGCTGTTTTCCAAAGACGGCGACGGTTTTTATGACCTGCTGAAACTGAAAGAGAGCATCGATCTCAGCCAGTATGATCCGCAGTCGCTGCAAAGCGTCATGGTGAATAACAAGCTGAACGGTATTCCGGTGGCGATGACCGCGCGCAGTTTTTATTACAACCAGAAACTGTGGCAGGAAATGGGCGTCGCCTATCCGCAAAGCTGGGATGAATTAAAAGCCGCCGGGAAAGCCTTTAAAGCGAAGGACGAAAATAAATATCCGCTGGTGCTCGACTATATGGAGTCGATCACCCTGGTGCAGTCATGGATGGTACAAAAACATAATATCGCCGCCATCGACGAAAAAGCCGGGAAATTTAATTACACCCCGCAGCAGTGGGTGGAGTTTTTCCAGGTCTATAAAGATCTGGTGGACAGCCACGTCTTCCCGTCGACCCGCGTGCTGTCGTCATACGGTAAATCCAACACCTGGGAAATGAAGCCCTGGATCCAGGGGCAATGGGGCGGGATCTATATGTGGAACACCAATGCGGTGATGTACGAGAACAACCTCGCCGCGCCTTATAACAAGCTGGAGCTGGGGCCGTTCTTTATGCTGCCAGGCGCTAAGGACGCGGGGCTGTTCCTGAAACCGACCATGATGTTCAGCGTGGCGAAAACCAGTAAACATCCGCAGCAGGCGGCGAAGCTGATCGACTTCCTGATGAACGATCCGGCAGGCGTGGCGGCGATGGGGCTGGAGCGCGGTACGCCGCTGAGCAAAAAGGCCGTGGCGCAACTGTCATCGAGCGGCGTGTTAAAGGATGACAATATTACCGTTACGGGGATCAAGTCGTCGCTGGCGCTGCCGCATAAGATCCCGACTTCGCCTTACTTTGATAACCCGCAGCTGGTGGCGCTCTGGCATGACACCATTCAGAACATTGACCAGGGCAACCTGACGGTTGAACAGGCGGCGTCGCAGTTTGCCAAAAAAGCCGGGCGCATTTTACAGCGGGCCGTCAAAAAATGATCGCCTTCAGCGCCACCCTGGCCTGTCAGTACGACACGGCTTTTTCGCCCTTTCCGGCCGCGCAATTTGGTCACGGGCTGGCCTGGCTGTCGGCCAGCGGCTTTGATGCCGCCGAGCTGTGCATCAATGATTACGAGGGTGTGGAGGTGGCGGCGATCTGCGAGGCGTTAGGTCGTGCGGGTCTTGGTTGTACCACCATCGCCACCGGCCAGGCGCGTAAACGTGACGGGCTGACGCTGCTGTCGGCGGATAAAAGCGTAGTGCGCCGCACGCAGGCGCGACTATTTGAACATATTGACGCCGCCGCGCAGCTTGGCAGCCACGTCACCATTGGATCGTTGCGCGCCACGGATCTGCCGCTGGATAAAGGGCAGTATATGAGCGAGCTGGCGGCGGCGCTGTTTCCCTGCGTCGAGTACGCGCGGCGCAACGGCGTGGTGCTGATCCTGGAGGCGCTCAACCGCTATGAAGTCTGTCAGTTGCACAGCGCGCAGGAGATGATGGATTACCTGGCGTTCAGCGATGCGCCGGAAAACGTCGGCGTGCTCTGGGATCTGTTCCACGCCAGTATTGAAGATGCGGATTATGCGCAGGCCATCGCCACGCTCGGCCCGCGGCTGCGCCATGTGCATCTGGCGGATTCGAACCGGGGATTTCCGGGGTACGGACATTTACCGCTGGAGGAGGTCTACACCGCGCTCAGGCTGGCGGGCTATCAGGGGGCGGTATCGCTGGAGTGCTTGTGTAGGCCGTCGGCGCAAACCGTGATCGACGGGGCGGGGGAACTGGTGGCGCGGCTGCGGCGTCTGTAAACGCCGCCGCCGCGCGGGTCAGGTCATTCGCTGTCGCGGCTGCCGAAACGGCTATCGCGACCGTGCGGCTCATCAAGATCCTGCCACGGGCCGATGGAAATAATACCGGTCGGGTTAATGGTCTTGTGGCTGCAATAGTAGTGGGTGCGGATGTGCGCAAAATCCACCGTTTCTGCAATACCCGGCATCTGCCAGATATCACGCAGGAAGCCATGCAGATTCAGGTAATCGCTGATGCGGTGCTTATCGCATTTGAAATGCGTGACGTAGACCGGATCGAAGCGGATCAATGTGGTCCACAGACGGATATCGGCTTCAGTCAGACGATCGCCGGTGAGATAGCGGTGCTGGCCGAGGATCTGCTCCAGGCGCGACAGCGAATCAAACAGCGCGGTGACCGCCTCGTCGTAAGCGGCCTGGCTGGTGGCGAAGCCCGCTTTGTAGACGCCGTTGTTCACAGTGTCATAGATCCAGCCGTTCAGCTCATCAATCTGCGACTGCAACTCCGCCGGGTAGTAATCCCCCGCGCGGGCGCCCTGCGCATCGAACGCGGTATTGAACATGCGGATGATTTCCGCCGATTCATTACTGACGATGGTCTGGTTCTTTTTATCCCACAGCACCGGCACGGTGACGCGACCGCTGTAGTGCGGATCGGCATGCAGATAGAGCTGGTAGAGGAAGTCGTGCTGATAGAGGGTGTCGCCGGTCGCCGCCGGGAAATTGTCGTCAAAGGTCCAGCCGTTTTCCAGCATCAGCGGATTAACCACCGAGACATCAATAAACGGCTCCAGGCCTTTTAATTTACGCATGATCAGCGTGCGATGCGCCCACGGGCAGGCGAGGGAAACGTAGAGATGATAGCGGCCTTTTTCAGCGGCAAATCCACCTTCACCGCTCGGGCCTGGCGCGCCATCGGCGGTCAGCCAGTTACGAAAAGCGGAAACCGAACGCTTAAAACTGCCGCCCGTCGATTTGGTGTCGTACCAGGTGTCGTGCCAGACGCCGTCAATCAGTTGTCCCATCACGTTCTCCTTCAGGTTGGGCAGATGCGCAAAAAATCACAGGCCAGGTTAGCGAAGCGCCACCTGGCAAAGGTTGACAATGCCCGGCGGCGCTACGCTTGCGCTGGCCTGCATACTACGTCAGCAGTTTAGTATAGAAGCCTTACCATTTTTTATTCAGTACACGGTCGATGCTAAATGCACCCGGCCCGGTGATGCCCAGCAGCAGGAAGCCGCCAGCGATGGACAGATTTTTCATGAACATCAGCGCATTCACCCCTTCCGCAAAGTTATTGTGGAAAATGAAAGCGGTCAGCAGGGTAAAGCCTGCGGTGAACAGCGCGGTGGTACGGGTCAGGAAACCAAACAGGATCGCCAGACCGCCGCCGAACTCAAGCAGAATGGTCAGCGGCAGGAAAAAGCCCGGCACGCCCATCGCTTCCATGTACTGTTGTGTACCTGCATACCCGTTGATTTTTCCCCAGCCCGCATAGATAAACAGGATTGGCATCAGAATACGCGCTACCAGGAAACCAACATCTTGTAATTTTTTCATTTTACTCTCCAGAAATCTCATGCGGTATGCAAGTGTGATTGTTCAGGCAGTTACGGCGTCTGGCGCACGTTTGCCGTCGATGGAGAGGATAATAGGCGTAGCGTTAAGAGATTGTTAGCAAGGAAAACTGTCAATCTTTATCAAATATTCTGAGTAATAACAGGCGGGAGAAATATACCCGACGGCGATCCGCCGGGCAGGGGACAGGTTAACGCAGGTGTTGCTGACGTAACGTCGTTTGCACCAGGCGCCAGGCGCTCCACGCAGCAAAACCGCGCTTCCCCCAGCGTACCAGCATATTAGGATTGCGGATGGTGCGAATAGCCAGCAGGCTACTGCCCACCAACGCCCATGAGCGCAGGCTTAACAGCGTATTCCATCCGCGATCGTAAGATACGGTTCTCTCTTCCCAGTCGCGACGGCTGGCGGCGAGATCCAGGCGTTGCTGCTGGATCTGGCTCAGCAGCACGGCCTTACGCCTTTGGCGATCAATCTGACTGCTCATCTCAATCATCCTCCAGCAACGAACGATCGTTGGACAGCTCCTGACGGGTATGACGCAGCAGAGTAGACCGGCGCGCTTTACGCAGGGTCCATATAGCACCAATCAATGCGCCAATCAGCAGTACCGCCGTCGTGCCAATCATGACGTTCAGACGGTATTGCGGGTCAATGGCCCAGATGATCAGCACCATCAGACTCATCAGTCCGAAAGCGGCGAACAGCATGGTCAGACCTACCATCAGGAGCAGCTGGAAGAGATTCGCTTTCTCTTCTTCCAGCTCAACCACTGCCAGCCGCAGACGCGTTTCCACCATCTCAACGATGATGGTCACAATGCGCTGCCCGATGCCCAGAACGCTTTTACCGGGCCCGTTTGTGTGACGTGAACTATCCATAATCAACGACGCGAAATCAGGACGCCCAGCACTACGCCAATCGCAGCACCGATGCCAACGCCAGTCCATGGATTCTCACGTACATAATCTTCAGCCTTACCGGCCGCTTCGCGTGTCTGTTTAGCGATAATGTCACTGGTCTCGCCCAGACGGTAACGGCTTTCATGCAGCGCACGTTCAGCCTTGCTACGCAGTTTACTCAGCTCTTCTTTCGATTTTGACCCGGAGCTATTCAGCACTTCTTCCAGGGTGTCCGTCAGGGATTTCAACTCAGCGCGCAGATGTTCCGTATTGGTATCTTTTGACATAGTTCTCTCCAGTGAGTGAGTGTTAACTTCCTTTAATAATCCCGAGCCTCAAGCGCTTTCAGTTCTTCCTGAGCCTCTTTCAGCTTATGTTCTCTTTTGAACACCTTATCCGCATCGCCTTTTTGCTTCGCTTCCTGAAGATCCTGCTCGCGTTCGGCAATCTCTTCTTTCTGATCGGCGATCTTCTCCTGATGATCGGCGCGCAATTTGCTGTCCGTGCAATTGGCTCTGACTTCGCTAAGTGCTTTATTCAGGCCGTCGATACGGCTCTGATTATTGTGCTTCTCGGCGTAACGGATTTCTTTTTGAATATCCTGCTCCTTTTCCTGACAAAGGGAAGCAGCCTGTGAAGCGGCACTCAGTGAAAAAAGGGCTAACGCCAGTGCGGTGCGGTATTTCATTCTTGAAACCTTCCATTGTTGCTACGGGCCTCAACATGAGGCGCCGAAATCCAGTTGATTAAAAGAGTAAGATGGGTGCCCGTGTACTAAGCATAGTAACGAACGGGGAGAAAACCAAAATGCGGGCGAAGTTTCGGAATAATTGAAGTTTTCAACCCAGCCGATGTGGCGTATCGCGCAGTCGGGAAAGCCATACCGCGGCTTTATCATCGTCATCCTGTTGCGCGATGATATAGCCATGGGGCAGGGTGCGATCGAGCACCACTTTGGCGGCAGCGCTCTGCGCGCTGGAATCAAACTTAATTAACAGCGTGTCATTCTGCGGGGTAATGCTGTTAAAGCGAATGCCGTTAGCATCCAGATGATGCCAGATAGAAAAGCCGTCAGGCACGCTGACGCTCTGGCTGGCCGGGCGAATAGCCAGCGTTGACTCACGCTGTTGTAGCGTCGCCCAGGCAAAGAAAAAGATCGTGAACAGCATGACTGCTGCCACCATTAAAGCAACGCGCTTCATCGACGTGCGTTGAATAAGCATCCGGTTATTCCTGCTTTCCATATTTTTTCTTCCATAACACCACCAGCGTACCGATGAGTCCAAACACCAGCAGTACGACCGGCAGCAACATCAGGCAGGACATCAGCGCATCCTCATACTTGAGGAAAACCGGCGTCTTACCAAGAAGATAGCCCAGGGTCGTCAGGATCACCACCCAGAGCAGACCGCTCATCCAGTTGAAAAACTGGAAGCGCGCATTGTTCAGACCAGAGATCCCGGCAATAGTTGGTAACAGTGTGCGAACAAATGCAATAAATCGC
This sequence comes from Enterobacter sp. SA187, assembly GCF_001888805.2. Taxonomy (NCBI): domain Bacteria; kingdom Pseudomonadati; phylum Pseudomonadota; class Gammaproteobacteria; order Enterobacterales; family Enterobacteriaceae; genus Enterobacter; species Enterobacter sp. SA187. The sequence continues at coordinate 532,637 of NZ_CP019113.1, read as the reverse complement.
CCTAACAGCAGCGCAGACAGGCCGTGTTTGTGGAACATATGGTGCGCGCGCTGGTGATAATGCGCGGGCAGATGCGACAGCCAGTTCTGCACAATGCGGGTGTTACCCAGCCAGCGGCCCTGGATGTAGCTCAGCCAGCAGCCGAGGCTGGCGGCGGTAGTCAGCAGCGCTATGGTGAGCGGATAGCTCATCGCGCCTTTGGCGATCAGTACGCCCACCAGCACTAACAGGCTGTCGCCGGGCAGAAAGGCGGCGGGCAGCAGGCCATTTTCCAGGAACAAAATCATAAACAGGACGAAATAAAGCATGCCGATCATGGAAGGATTCGCCAGCGTCTCGAAATCCTGACTCCACAATGCATTAAGTAGCTGAGTAAATAGTTCCATTCGTTATTCCTGGTACATCGGTTAACGTCACGCCAGATCGGATCCTGTGCACCTATACGTGCGGGCAAATTGCATCTAATTGTAACAAATGCCGGAGTTCTGCGTCTCAAAATTTATGAAATGTAAGAATTGATTTTGCTTGTGGCGTAGGGGGGAGACCAGAGTATTTACAAAGGCTGACACTCTATACCTTTTGTTACTGCGGGGAGCGCAGCAAGCGCAGGAGCGCCTGCTGTGGAGGATAAAAATTTATTTTACCGCGTTCGCGGCAGCATCAAGGTGAACCACAGGATTATCTGCAAAAAGATAGCGGTCAGCGTTGAATTCGAAATCATCGCTGGTTTCGTTAAACAGCATCTGTTTAGTGTTTTCCAGATGCTGCCACATCGCCAGCTTGGCGGCATGCGGGTCTTTACGGATCAGGGCTTTAAGGATCTGGTCATGATCGTCGCACCAGTTATCCACGGTGCGTAAATCGATATGATCGTGCAGCTTTTTCCAGTACGGGTTATGAATACGCTGCGTCCACATCTTTTCGACAATTGCCGCCAGCGCCGTATTCTGCGTGGCAAGGGCTACCTGCACGTGGAACTGCAAATCCCATTCGGAATCGCGGAAGCATTTCTCCTGGCGCGCCCGATCCTGGATTTCCATCAGCTTCATGATGTCCTGTTTCGTCACCTGGGTGGCGGCGAATTCGGCAATATTGCTTTCAATCAGCTGGCGGGCCTGTAGCAGTTCAAACGGGCCGTAGTTGGCGAACTCAAGCGTTTCGTCCGGCACCTGCTGGTATTTAGGCTGGTTCGACATCACGTGGATCCCGGAGCCTTTACGCACTTCAACGTAGCCTTCCACTTCCAGCATGATGATGGCCTCACGCACCACGGTACGGCTGACGTTTTTTTCATCCGCAATGAAGCGCTCGGCAGGCAGTTTATCACCAACGAGATACACGCCGTTTTCAATACGGCTTTTCAGCTCAGCAGCGAGCTGCTGATACAAACGACGCGTGTCAGTGATTTCCATATACACTCCAGGCAGGATAAGACAGATTAGATTTGTTATACCACTTTTACGCCATTCTCACCACCGCAGAAAAGTAAAAAGCCGCCCCGGACAACGGGGCGGCTCGTATGCAAATGGTTTAACAGCGCGTTTTAACTTTGTGTCGCAGGTCCGCCATAGGCGGCTTTTTCCGCTTCCAGCTCCGCGGCCGATTTACTTTTCAGCACCGTCCAGATCACCACAGCGCCCATGATGTCGAACACTGCCAGTACCGCGAACAGTGGGCTGAAGCCGATGGTATCCGCCAGCGCACCTACTACCAGCGCAAACATGGTGCTTGCCGTCCAGGCCGCCATGCCGGTCAGACCGTTTGCGGTTGCCACTTCGTTACGACCGAACACGTCAGAAGAGAGGGTGATCAGCGCGCCGGACAGGGACTGGTGAGCAAAACCACCGATGCACAGCAGGCCGATTGCCACATACGGGCTGGTGAACAGGCCGATCATGCCAGGGCCAATCATCAGTACCGCACCCATGGTCACCACCATTTTACGGGACACGATCAGGTTCACGCCAAACCAGCGCTGGAACAGCGGCGGCAGGTAACCCCCGACGATACAACCCAGGTCAGCAAACAGCATCGGCATCCAGGCAAACATCGCGATTTCTTTCAGGTTAAAGCCGTAGACTTTGAACATGAACAGCGGGATCCAGGCGTTAAAGGTACCCCAGGCCGGTTCTGCGAGGAAACGCGGCAGGGCGATGCCCCAGAACTGACGGGTGCCCAGAATCTGCCATACGGACATTTTTTTGCCGTTGTTGGTCTGGTGCTGCGCTTCCTGACCGCCAATGATGTAGCTACGTTCTTCTTCGGTCAGTTTTTTCTGATCGCGCGGATGTTTGTAGAAAATCAGCCATGCCATAGCCCAGGCGAAGCTCAGTACGCCGGAGATAATGAACGCCAGCTGCCAGCTGTGCATCACGATGGCCCAGACCACCAGCGGCGGGGCAATCATCGCGCCAATAGAGGAACCGACGTTGAAGTAGCCGACGGCGATAGAACGCTCTTTGGCCGGGAACCACTCGGAGGCGGCTTTCAGACCCGCCGGGATCATCGCGGCTTCAGCAGCACCTACCGCACCACGCGCCAGCGCCAGTCCACCCCAGCTTCCCGCCAGCGCTGTTGCGCCGCAGAAGATGGCCCAGGTCACGGCGAAGACCGCGTAGCCAACTTTGGTGCCGAGAATATCCAGCACATAACCCGCCACCGGCTGCATGATGGTGTAAGCCGCGGAGTAGGCCGCAATAATGTAGGAATATTGTTGCGTGGAAATATGCAGTTCTTCCATCAGCGTTGGTGCCGCCGCAGCGATGGTATTACGCGTCAAGTAACCCAGCACGGTACCGAGCGTCACCAGCGCTATCATGTACCAACGTAACCCTTTAATTTTACGCATGTAAACCTCATCGTTATGTTATTTCCGCCTCTGGCGGTTCACCTCCCGACCAGGTCGGGGGATGTTATGTAACGGGGGGAGCGAAATCGGGACTGATTCCCGGTACGGTCCAAACCTTGCCATTGTCATTCGTGCGAAATTCGGTATCCGTACCGTTAATCCGGGTGAGTAACTCACCTGTAATACATTCCGTCGGTCTATGTTTTGCGACGGCAGAAAGATAACTTGTCATACAACTTTAAAAGGTGAGTGACATCACAAAAGTGCGTTTCTTTGTGTGGTCTTTATTTTCGGTCAGCGAAGCCAGAGCTGGCGCGGCCTGCGGGGGTGTTTACCCCAATCGGGGTAGTTTATTTGTCAGGATTTATTGATCTAACTCACGAAAATATCTTCGGTCTGTAGAAATTGGTGTGATAACTTTGTCAGCATTAAGGCATACATCTACGCTCTTTTTAGAGGAAGACGATAATGACTCCGTTTATGACCGAAGATTTCCTGTTAGATACCGAATTTGCCCGCCGTCTGTATCACGATTACGCAAAAGATGAGCCGATTTTCGATTACCACTGCCATTTACCGCCGCAGCAGATCGCAGAAAACTACCGCTTTAAAAACCTGTATGACATCTGGCTGAAAGGCGACCACTACAAATGGCGCGCCATGCGTACCAACGGCGTGCCGGAGCGCCTGTGTACCGGCGATGCCTCTGACCGCGAAAAGTTTGATGCCTGGGCGGCCACGGTTCCGCATACCATCGGCAACCCGCTGTACCATTGGACTCACCTTGAACTGCGTCGCCCGTTCGGTATCAGCGGCAAACTGCTGTCGCCGTCCACCGCTGACGAGATCTGGCATCAGGGTAACGAACTGCTGGCGCAGGAGTCCTTCTCTGCCCGCGGTATCATGCAGCAGATGAATGTGAAAATGGTCGGCACCACCGACGATCCGATTGACTCGCTGGAGCATCACGCCACCGTCGCGAAAGACACTTCCTTCAGCATTAAAGTGCTGCCGAGCTGGCGTCCGGATAAAGCCTTCAATATTGAACAGGCGACCTTTAACGATTACATGGCGAAACTGGGTGAAGTCTCCGACACCGAGATCCGCCGTTTCAGCGATCTGCAAACTGCCCTGACCAAACGTCTGGATCACTTTGCGGCGCACGGTTGTAAAGTCTCCGACCACGCCCTGGACGTGGTGCTGTTTGCGGAAGCGAACGAGGCCGAGCTGGACAGCATCCTTGCGCGTCGTCTGGCAGGCGAAACCCTGAGCGAGCATGAAGTGGCGCAGTTCAAAACCGCCGTGCTGGTGTTCCTCGGCGCGGAATATGCACGCCGTGAATGGGTGCAGCAGTACCATATTGGCGCGCTGCGTAATAACAACCTGCGCCAGTTCAAACTGCTGGGGCCGGATGTGGGCTTTGACTCCATCAACGACCGTCCGATGGCGGAAGAGCTGTCGAAGCTGCTCAGCAAACAGAACGAAGAAAACCTGTTGCCGAAAACCATCCTTTACTGTCTGAACCCGCGCGATAACGAAGTGCTGGGCACCATGATCGGTAACTTCCAGGGGGAAGGCATGCCGGGCAAAATGCAGTTCGGCTCCGGCTGGTGGTTTAACGATCAGAAAGACGGCATGGAACGTCAGATGACACAGCTGGCGCAGTTGGGCCTGTTAAGCCGCTTTGTCGGTATGCTGACCGACAGCCGCAGCTTCCTGTCCTATACCCGTCATGAATATTTCCGTCGCATTCTGTGCCAGATGATTGGCCGCTGGGTCGAAGCGGGCGAAGCCCCTGCCGACATTCAGTTGCTGGGCGAGATGGTGAGAAATATCTGCTTTAACAATGCGCGTGACTACTTCGCGATTGAACTGAACTAAGGCCGTTTGAGGTTGATATGCAATACATCAAGATCCATTCGCTGGACAACGTCGCAGTCGCACTGGCTGACCTGGCGGAAGGCGCAGAAGTTACCGTAGATAACCAGACGGTGCGGCTGCGTCAGGCAGTAGGACGCGGGCATAAGTTCGCCCTGCGCACCATCCATCAGGGCGAAAACGTGGTGAAATACGGTTTGCCTATTGGTCACGCCACGGCAGACATTGCTGAGGGTGAATATATTCACTCTCATAATGCCCGCACCAACCTGAGCGATCTGGACGAGTATAGCTATCAACCTGAACCTCAGGCTGAAGCCGCGCAGGGTGCGGATCGCGACGTTGAGATCTACCGCCGGGCCAACGGCGAAGTCGGCATCCGCAATGAACTGTGGATCCTGCCGACCGTCGGCTGCGTGAACGGTATCGCCCGTCAGATCCAGACGCGCTTTCTGAAAGAAACCAACGATGCCGAAGGCACCGACGGCGTGTTCCTGTTCAGTCACACCTACGGCTGCTCGCAGCTGGGGGATGACCACATCAACACCCGCACCATGCTGCAAAACATGGTGCGCCACCCGAATGCGGGCGCGGTGCTGGTGATTGGCCTCGGCTGTGAAAACAACCAGGTCGACGCCTTCCGCGAAACCCTGGGCGACTTTGATCCGGAGCGCGTCCACTTTATGGTCTGTCAGCATCAGGACGACGAAGTGGAAGCGGGCCTTGAACATCTGCATCAGTTATATGAAGCGATGCGTCACGACCAACGCGAGCCGGGCAAACTGAGCGAGCTGAAGTTTGGGCTGGAGTGCGGCGGATCCGATGGCCTGTCCGGCATCACCGCTAACCCCATGCTCGGTCGTTTCTCCGACTACGTCATCGGTAACGGCGGCACCACCGTGCTGACCGAAGTGCCGGAGATGTTTGGTGCGGAACAGATCCTGATGAGCCATTGTGTCGATGAAACCACCTTTGAAAAAACCGTCACCATGGTGAACGATTTCAAACAGTATTTTATCGCCCACAACCAGCCGATTTACGAGAACCCATCGCCGGGCAACAAAGCCGGTGGCATCACTACGCTGGAAGAGAAATCCCTCGGCTGTACCCAGAAAGCGGGGGCCAGCCAGGTGGTGGACGTGCTGCGTTACGGCGAGCGTCTGCAAAAGCACGGTCTGAACCTGCTTTCCGCGCCGGGTAACGATGCCGTCGCCACCAGCGCGCTGGCCGGTGCCGGTTGCCATATGGTGCTGTTCTCCACCGGTCGCGGTACGCCGTACGGCGGTTTTGTACCGACGGTGAAAATCGCCACTAACAGCGAGCTGGCGGCGAAGAAAAAGCACTGGATCGATTTTGACGCGGGTCAGCTGATCCACGGCAAAATGATGCCGGAGCTGCTGAACGAATTCGTGGATGTGATTGCGGATATCGCCAGCGGCAAAAAGACCTGCAACGAACGTAATGATTTCCGCGAGCTGGCGATCTTTAAAAGCGGCGTAACGCTGTAAACCTGTTGTCGGGTTTGTCGGGTGGCGCTGCGCTTACCCGGCATACAGGTACTGTAAATGCCTTGCCGGGCGGCGACTGCGTCTTGCCCGGCCTACAGAACCTGCAAATCAACCCAGGCCCGGCAAGCTGGCGCCGCCGGGCAATAATTCTTAACTGCGCAGCGCGTTTTTCGCCAGACGTTCATCTTCCGCCTGGCATGCTGCCGCGGTGAACAGCACGTCGGTGGAAGAGTTAAGCGCGGTTTCGCAGGAATCCTGCAACACGCCGATGATAAAGCCCACCGCCACCACCTGCATGGCAATATCGTTCGGAATGCCGAACATATTACACGCCAGCGGGATCAACAGCAGCGAACCACCCGCCACGCCCGATGCCCCACAGGCACACAGCGAGGCCACCACGCTCAGCAGCAGCGCCGTCGGCAAATCAACCGGAATACCCAGCGTATGCACCGCCGCCATGGTCAGCACGGTAATGGTGATCGCCGCGCCCGCCATATTGACCGTCGCCCCCAGCGGAATGGAAACCGAGTAGGTATCGCGGTCCAGATTCAGTTTTTCCGCCAGCGCCATGTTGACCGGAATGTTCGCCGCCGAGCTGCGGGTAAAGAATGCCGTCACGCCGCTTTCACGCAGGCACAGCAGCACCAGCGGAAAAGGATTGCGGCGAATTTTCCAGAACACCAGCAGCGGGTTGATCACCAGCGCCACCAGGAACATACAGCCAATCAGCACCAGCAGCAGCTGCGCGTAGCCGTAGAGGGTGGCAAAACCGGTTTCCGCCAGCGTCGCCGACACCAGACCGAAAATACCGATAGGCGCAAAGCGGATCACCAGCTTCACCATAAAGGTCACCGCGTCCGACACATCGTTAATCAGGCTTTTGGTGGAGTCGCTGCCGTGACGCAGCGCAAAGCCCAGACCAATGGCCCACACCAGAATGCCGATATAGTTGGCTTCCAGCAACGCATGTACCGGGTTAGACACCATGCTCATCAGCAGGCCACGCAGCACTTCCGTAATGCCGGCGGGCGGCGTGATGTCCGTCGCGCCGGTCACCAGTTGCAGGGTGGATGGGAACAGGAAGCTGAATACCACGGCGGTTAAGGCAGCGGAAAAGGTGCCCACCAGATAGAGCACCAGAATAGGACGGATATTGGTTTTCTGACCGTGGCGGTGATTGGCGATGGATGCCATCACCAGCATCAGTACCAGCACCGGCGCCACCGCTTTCAGCGCGCCGACGAACAGCGTGCCCAGCAGACCGGCAGCAAGCGCGGCTGGTTTTGATACCCAGGCGAGCAGAATGCCCAGCACTAAGCCGATGAGGATTTGTTTTACCAGACTGCCGTGCACCAGACGGTGCAGCACACCTGTGAAGTGTTGCGTACTCATGAGGAATTCCTTAGATGGTGTTGTAGTGCCATCCCGGACATCCTCTTAAGGGATGTTCATGTCGGGATGTAACAAATGTTTGCAAAGAGGAGTATACGCATTCGCAGGCGGCGGGAAAGAACAAGAGGCTGGATTGGTGGCAAGTGTCGTGTTTTTTAACTGTCTGATAACATATTTGTGACATGGTCAACAATTAAACCTTCTCCGTTGCCGGAGAAGGTTCTGTTTGTCAGCCCTGGAGCTTTTTCTTGTCGTTCTGGTGATTCACCCAGGCGTTAAGCAGCAGGGTTATCGCCAGAATACCGCCCACCACGCCAAGGGAGATGGCAATCGGGATATGGTAGAAGTCGACGATCAGCATCTTGATACCGATAAACACCAGGATCACCGACAGGCCGTACTTCAGCAGCGCGAAGCGTTCCGCCACGCCCGCCAGCAGGAAGTACATGGCGCGCAGACCGAGGATCGCGAACAGGTTAGAGGTCAGCACGATAAAGGGATCGGTGGTCACCGCGAAAATAGCTGGAATACTGTCGACCGCGAAGATCACGTCGCTTAACTCAACCAGGATCAGCACCAGCAGCAGCGGCGTGGCGTACAGCAGACCGTTTTTACGCACAAAGAAGTGCTCGCTTTCGATCTTGTCCGTCATGCGCAGATGACCACGCAGCCAGCGCACCAGCGGTTTATCGCCAATACCCGCTTCGTCTTCTTTCGCCAGCGCCATTTTCACCCCGGTGAACAGCAGGAACGCGCCGAAGACGTACAGCAGCCATTCGAACTGGGAGATCAACCAGCTACCGGCGAAAATCATGATGGTACGCAGCACAATCGCCCCCAGCACGCCGTAGATCAATACACGACGTTGCAATGCAGGCGGCACGGCGAAGTAGCTGAACAGCATCAGCCAGACGAAGACGTTATCCACGGCCAGCGCTTTCTCAATCAGGTAACCGGTGAGGAAGGCGAGCGCCTGCGGATCGGCCACGGCACGGCCTTCGGTGCTGGCGAGGTACCACCAGAAGGCGGCGTTAAACAGCAAAGAGAGTGATACCCATACCAGTGACCAGACGGCCGCCTGCTTCATGGACATCGTATGAGCGCCGCGACGCCCCTGAAGCAGAAGGTCGATGGCGAGCATGATCACGACGACAACTGCGAATCCGCCCCAGAGCAGCGGTGTGCCGACAGTATTCATAGGAAATTCCTTACATAAAAAAAACGGCTGACGTCGAAAGACGATAGCCGTTTATTTTAGATGCACGGGTCCTCGCCTTTCGGCAAGGTCTCACTTACATCCTTAAGGATGCCCGGCGACCGGATGCTTGCGCATCGTAATGACGACCAACCGGCAATGAAGTTACTCCCCTTTGCTGGTAACAAAATATGACAGAGATCGCATTCCGTCAATGGGTCGTAACAACTGTTTTACATAGCTTTACGCCACCGGATCGGCAGCCGCTTCGCTGTCAGCCGGGAAAATCACGCCGGTCTGGCGGCGGATCTCCGTCAGCAAGTTCGCGGTAATACGGCTGATGGCGATGCCCGGATGGTTCACTTCGTTGTTTTCCACCAGATCGGCAAAGCGCTCTGCCTCATACAGCATGGTATTGATATGCTGCGGTTGGGAGAGATCCTGTGGCTTGCCGCCGCGCGGCACAAAAGATACTTTCTGGCATTCGGAGATTTTTTCTATCACCAGCGAGCCTTCTTCGCCCTGGATCTCGCTCGCCAGCACCGATTCACTCACTTTGGAATGTTGCAGGGTGACGCTGAAATCGCCGTAGTTAAGCACCACCACGCCGTGCGCGTCCACGCCGCTGTCCAGCAGACTGGCCGTGGCCTGTACGCTGTGCGGTTCGCCCCATAACGCCACCGCCGAGGCCAGGCAGTAAAAGCCGATATCCATAATCGAGCCGTTGGAAAACGCCGGATTAAAGGTGTTCGGATTTTCGCCGTCCAGATAGCGCTGATAGCGGGAAGAGTACTGGCAGTAATTAATAAAGGCTTTGCGCACCTTTCCCACTTTCGGCAGTGACTGTTGCAGCAGCAGGAAATTCGGCAGCGAGGCGGTTTTAAACGCTTCGAACAGCACCACGCCATTTTCCCGCGCGCAGGCAATGGCGGCTTCCACTTCACGCAGATTGGAGGCCAGCGGTTTTTCGCAGATCACATGCTTTTTATGGCGCAGGAACAGTTCGCTTTGCGAAAAGTGCAGGGAGTTCGGGCTGGCAATATACACCGCATCAATATCATGGCTCTGCGCCAGCGCCTCAAGGGAGGTAAACAGATGTTCGACCGGATAATCGCTGGCGAAATGCTGCGCCTGTTCAAGGCTGCGGGAGTAAACGGCGGTAAGGGTATATTTGCCGGTCTCATGGGCGGCATCGACGAACTGGCGGGTGATCCAGTTCGTCCCAATGACTGCGAAACGTATCATAAACGGCGTTGTGCTCCGTAAAAGGGGACCATTCGCCAATGTAGCACGTCAGTGTGACAAAACCAGTGCGCTGCGCCGCAGAAGTCAGGCGACGATCATGCCAGCGCCTGATGCGTCAGCCACAGACGAGTATCAAACTCCAGTTGATGATAGTGCGGCTCCATATGACAGCACAGCTGATAAAAAGCCTTGCTGTGATCCTTCTCTTTCAGGTGCGCCAGTTCATGCACCACTATCATGCGCAAAAAGGCTTCCGGCGCGTTGCGAAACACCGTCGCCACGCGGATTTCCGCTTTTGCCTTCAGCTTGCCCCCCTGCACGCGGGAAATGGCGGTATGCAGACCAAGGGCGTTATTCAGCACATGAATTTTATTGTCGTAGGCCACTTTGTTGATTGGCGGCGCATTGCGCAGAAACTGACTTTTCAGATCCTGGGTATATTGATAGAGAGCCTTGTCGGTGGTGACGTTGTGCGTATCGGGATAACGCTTTTGCAGCACCTCGCCGAGCCGGTTCTGCTCGATGAGCGTCGTAACCTGGGCCAGCAGATTTTCCGGATAGCCCTGGAGATAGAGAAGTTTGCTCATCATTGCCCCACGATAGCAGTCAAAAAAGGGTATACTCACGCCCCCATTCAGGGGATCACACCGAATTTTACCATCCAGGAGGGCCGATGAGCCATTCAGACAACGGTTTCCGTTCACTTAACTTAAAACGTTTTCCGGAGACGGACGACGTCAACCCACTGCAGGCGTGGGAAGCGGCAGACGAATACCTGCTGCAACAACTGGACGAAACTGAAATCAGTGGCCCGGTCCTGATTTTCAACGATACTTTTGGTGCGCTGGCCTGCGCGCTGGTGGAGCACAAGCCTTACAGCATTGGCGACTCCTACCTGAGCGAACTGGCGACCCGTGAAAATCTGCGCCATAACGATCTCAACGAAGGGGATGTCACCTTCCTCGACAGCACCGCGCCATACCCGGCCGCGCCGGGCGTCGTGCTGATTAAGATCCCGAAAACCCTGGCCCTGCTGGAGCAGCAACTTCGCACCCTGCGCACGGTAGTGACGCCGCAAACGCGCATCATCGCCGGGACCAAAGCGCGTGATATTCACAACTCGACCCTTGAGCTGTTTGAAAAAGTGCTGGGGCCGACCACCACTACCCTGGCCTGGAAAAAAGCGCGTCTGGTTAACTGCACTTTCAGCGCCCCGGCGCTTAACGATGCGCCGCAGACCCTGAGCTGGAAACTGGACGGCACCGACTGGACTATTCACAACCATGCCAACGTCTTTTCTCGTACCGGGCTGGACATCGGCGCGCGCTTCTTTATGCAGCATCTGCCGGATAACCTGGAAGGGGAGATTGTCGATCTCGGCTGCGGTAACGGCGTGATTGGTCTGACGCTGCTGGATAAGAATCCGCAGGCCAGCGTGGTATTCGTGGATGAGTCGCCGATGGCGGTGGCCTCCAGCCGTCTTAACGTCGAAACCAACCTGCCAGAGGCGCTGGATCGCTGCGAGTTTATGATCAACAACGCGCTGTCAGGCGTCGAGCCGTTCCGTTTTGACGCCGTGCTCTGTAACCCGCCGTTCCATCAAAAACATGCGCTGACGGATAATATCGCCTGGGAGATGTTCCACCACGCCCGCCGCTGCCTGAAAATCAACGGCGAGCTGCGCATCGTGGCGAACCGCCACCTGGATTATTTCCACAAGCTGAAGAAGATTTTCGGCAACTGCGAAACCATTGCCACCAATCAGAAATTCGTGGTGCTGAAAGCGGTTAAAACCGGACGCAGACGGTAAATTTCCCGCCCGGTGGCGCTGCGCTTACCGGGCCTACGCGGCTCATGTAGGCCGGTGCAAGCGCAGCGCCGCCCGGCAAAGGCATACTTATATCTCCAGCGCCAGCCGGGTACCCTGCGCAATCGCGCGACGGGCGTCCAGCTCCAGCGCCACATCGCAGCCGCCGATGAGATGCACGATTTTTCCCGCTTCGCGCAGTGGCTCCGCCAGTTCCCGGCGCGGCTCCTGTCCTGCGCAAATCACCACATGATCCACCGCGAAGAGTTGTGGATCGCCGTTGATCAGCACATGCAGACCGGCATCGTCGATTTTTTCGTAGCTCACCGCCGGGATCATTTTCACACCGCGCGCCAGCAGGGTCGCACGGTGGATCCAGCCGGTGGTTTTGCCAAGGCCTTCCCCCGGTTTGCTGACTTTACGTTGCAGCATCACGATCTGCCGCGGACTTTTCGGTAACTGCGCGCCTTCCGGCCGCAGGCCTCCGGGCTGATCCAGAGTGGTATCAATTCCCCATTCGGCGCAAAACTCCGCGATATTCTGGCTGGTGGACTCACCCGGCTGGCTTAAATACATCGCGGTGTCAAAACCGATGCCGCCGCTGCCGATGATCGCCACCCGCTCGCCCACCGGTTTTTTATCGCGCAGCACGTCCAGATAGTTCAGCACCTTCGGATGCTTGATCCCCTCGATCGGCGGGGTGCGCGGCTCGATCCCGCAGGCGAGGATCACCTCGTCAAAGTCTCCCAGCATGTCAGGCGTGACCCGCTGGTTCAGCCGCAGATCGACGCCGGTCACCGCGATCATGGTGCGGTAGTAGCGCAGCGTCTCGTAAAACTCTTCTTTACCGGGGATCTGTTTGGCGACGTTAAACTGTCCGCCCGGTTCTGCCTGGGCGTCGAACAAGGTCACGCTGTGGCCGCGCGCCGCCGCGTTAACCGCAAAAGACAACCCGGCGGGGCCTGCGCCAATCACCGCCAGCTTTTTGATCTTCACCGCCGGTACGATCGGCATTTTGGTTTCATGACAGGCACGGGGGTTGACCAGGCATGAGGTCACTTTCCCGGCGAAGATCTGATCCAGACAGGCCTGATTACAGCCGATACAGGTGTTAATTTCGTCCGCACGTCCGGCCTGCGCCTTGGAAAGGATCGCCGCATCGGCGAGGAAAGGCCGCGCCATCGATACCATATCCGCGTCGCCGCGCGCCAGAATCTCCTCCGCCACCTGCGGATCGTTAATGCGGTTAGTGGTGATTAAGGGCAGTGACACTTTGCCCTTCAGCTTACGGGTCGCCCAGGTAAAGGCCCCGCGCGGCACCGGCGTGGCGATGGTCGGAATGCGCGCCTCGTGCCAGCCGATGCCGGTATTGATAATGCTGGCCCCCGCCGCTTCAATGGCCTGCGCCAGCTGCACGGCCTCCTCAAAAGTGCCGCCGCCTTCCACCAGATCGAGCATCGACAGGCGATAGATAATAATGAAGTCGCTGCCGACCCGCTCCCGCACCGCGCGCACCACTTCGACGGCAAAACGCATCCGTCGCGGATAGTCACCGCCCCATTCATCGTCGCGCTGGTTGGTGCGGGCGGCGAGGAATTCGTTAATCAGATAGCCTTCCGATCCCATCACTTCCACGCCGTCATAGCCCGCTTCACGCGCCAGCGCAGCGCAACGGGCAAAGTCGTCGATAAGCGCGAGGATCTCCTCGTGCGTCAGGGCGTGGGGTTTAAAACGGTTGATCGGTGCCTGAATGGCGGAAGGCGCGACCGGGTGCGGCTGATAGCTGTAGCGCCCGGTGTGCAGAATTTGCAGGGCGATTTTGCCGCCCTCGCGGTGCACCGCCCCGGTGATGATCTGATGATGGGGCACCTGGCTGGCATCACAGAGCACCGCGCCGCCTTCCATGGTAACGCCGGAGAACGCCGGAGCCACGCCGCCGGTGACGATCAGCGCCACGCCGTGCCGGGCGCGTTCGGCATAAAAAGCGGCCAGTCGTTCGGCACCGTCAGGGCGCTCCTCAAGGCCGGTGTGCATGGAGCCCATCAGCACGCGGTTTTTCAGCGTGGTGAAACCCAGATCGAGCGGGGCGAAAAGCGACGGATAGCGGCTCATAATCTCTTCCAGTGTAAAATTATTGTTATGTGGTCGGATGAGTTACTAATTTAGCCAGCGCGGGGGCAAAGGTAAAAGCGGGATCGAATGATTGTGATAGAACTCAAAGAACTTCCCCGGTGGCGCTGCGCTTACCGGGGCTACGCTTACCGGGGCTACGAAACCGCAGAAACCCCAGGCCGAATAAGCGCAGCGCCATCCGGCATGATTTAAGGCGCCGTTGCGCGCACCAGTCCCGGCGCCTGCCACATCGAGGTGGTCAGCCCGCTGTCCACCAGCCCAAGCTGATCCGCATACACCGCCTGCCATTTCTGCATCATGCCGTCATACAGCTCCCGGTGTGCCGGGTTGGGCGTAAATTCCCGGCTCCAGCTCACCAGCCGCTCGCCGGTGGCGGCCATATCGTCGAACAGTCCGGCGCCGGTACCCGCGGCGATGGCGCAGCCGAGCGCGGTGGCTTCTTTCACGTCCGGCACACGCACCGGCAGGCCGGTCACGTCGCTTAAAATCTGGCTCCACAGTGCGCCTTTCGCGCCGCCGCCCGCAAATACCAGCCCATCAAAGGTGACACCGGAGAAGCGGGAGATCTGCGCCAGGTTGCAGGCGGAAACAATAGCTGCGTTCTCCTCCAGCGCGCGAAACAGCGTGGCTTTATTGCATTTTTCCGGATCGATGGAGAGGTTAATAAACGACGGCGCGGCGTGATACCAGTGCTTAAAATGCATGGCGTCCGAGAAAATCGGCATTACGCCGTGGGAGCCTGCAGGGACGCGGCCCGCCATCTCTTCCATCAGCGCATAGGCGTCCATCCCCATGCGTTCAGCGATCAGCTTCTCCTCGGCGCAAAACGCGTCCCGGAACCAGCGCATGGTCAGGCCGGTGAAAAAGCTGATCGACTCCGCCTGAACCATGCCGGGGATGACGTGCGGATTAACGCGGATATTCATATCGGGATCGGTGCGTACCTGCGGCAGATTGACCACCTGCTGCCAGAAGGTGCCGCCGAGCACCGCCGTCTGCCCGGCGCGCACCACGCCCAGTCCCAGACAGCCCAGCTGCACATCGCCGCCGCCCATCACCACCGGCGTGCCCTCGCGCAGGCCGCACTGCATGGCGGCAGAATGCGTCACCGCGCCCAGCACGGTGCCGGTCTCTTTTACGGGGGAGAGGATATCGGCGCGCAGCCCGGCCATATCCAGCAGCGCCGGACGCCAGTCGCGTGAGAAAAGATCCAGCATGCCGGTGGTCCCGGCGTTGGAAGGATCCACCGCCAGTTCGCCGGAGAGTTTTGCCGCCAGCCAGTCGCTGATCATAGTGATGGTCGCCGCCTGACGATAAATATCCGGCCGGTGATGCGCCAGCCACAACAGACGCGGCATGGCGCTCAGCGCCAGCGTCTGCCCGGAAACCTCGTACACTTCCGCTTCAAAGCGATCGTCATGGATCTCTTTTAATTCCGCCACTTCGCGGCTGGCACGGGCATCAACGTTGGCGCAGGCCCAGATCGCCTCGCCGTTGCGGTCATAAAGCACGATACCTTCGCGCATGGAGCAGCAGGCGACGGACTGAATATTAGCGCCGGTCAGCTGCGCCCGCGTCAGCGCCTGGTGAATGCACTGGCAGGCCAGCTGCCAGTTGGTGGTGAGATCGAACTCCATCGAGCCGGGCACGTTCTCCACGCTCAGGTGTTTCCACTCGGCCTGGCCTGCGGCGATCTGCCGCCCCTGTAAATCAAAAATTACCGCGCGAATGCTGCCGGTCCCGGCATCTAAGGCTAAAAGATAACTCATGAGCTTGCCTCGCTGTTGGCGCGCGGCAGGCCGGAATTACTCCGCCAGTGCCAGGATCGCGCGTGCTGTCGTCTCTTCCGTCACCAGGCCATTGATACGGCGACCTTTGAGTGCGGCATAAATCGCCTCTGCTTTTTCGATGCCACCGGCCGCGCCGACAATGGTCGGTAATTGCGCCAGTTCATCGAGGGTGACGCCGAGCAGTTCCCGGTGGATGTCGAGGTTTTCCACCCGCTCGCCGTCTGCCTGCAAGAAATACCCCAGAATATCCCCCACCGCGCCTTTGCGGGCATACATCAGCTGTTCGCCTTCGCTGATATAGCCGGAGCGCATAATGGTGGCGTCGCGTTTCTGGTTGACCGATCCAATGCCCACCACGGCGACGTCCGCGGCAGTGGCGGCGAGGATCACATCCCGCACGCTGGATTCGCGTTTTAAGATCTCCGCCACATCCGCCGACGACACCCGCAGGGGGGCCGGGATCATGCTGATGCTACAGGCCGCGTCCAGCTGGCCGATGCCGGTCATATACGGCCCGACGCCGCCGGACAGCGTCACCAGGCGGATCTGCTGTGAGCTGATAAAACCGCTCAGATGCTGGATACAGCTCATGGTGGTTTCGCCAAAGCCCACCGCCAGCAGCTGCCCCGGCGACAGCACGCCCATCAGCGACTGCGCCGCGCCAATCCCCAGCCGCACGCTCATGGCGGGGGTATTCAGCGCGGGCAGCACGCGGGTGATCTTCAGCCCAAACCGCTGTTGCAGTTCGGTTTCCAGCGCCAGACAGCCCTCATAACGGGAATTGATCTGCACGCGGATCACGCCGGACTGCCGCCCCTTTTCCAGCAGGCGGGAGATCTTCAGCCGGGGCAGCCCCAGCCGTTCGCCAATATCATTTTGCGTTAAGCCATCGTGGTAGTAGCACCAGGCCACCCGCGCCACCAGCTCTTCCTCCGATAACGTCAGCCCGGCAAAGCGGCTCTCATCCGTAATGCGTTTTTCGCTCATATGATGAACTCTTATAAAATTTTAGATCAAATGTTCTCATGCGCCGCTGAATAAAATGTGAGCGCGATGGCAAAAGCGATCTTTTGTCCCTGCGCAAAACAAAGCAACGATCCGAATGCAAAAAAGTGTGATCCGGGCACGGGTATTAATATAGCTCACCGTCTACGCTTTTTGAACATTGTGAATTTTTAAAATCATATGTTCATAACCGGAGCCAGAATGATCCCTCTCATTGAAGCCCGTGACGTCCGCAAACAGTTCTCCGGCGTGCCCGTTCTGAAAGGCATTGATTTTACGCTGCTTGCCGGTCAGGTGCATGCGCTGATGGGCGGCAACGGGGCGGGGAAATCCACGCTGATGAAGATCATCGCCGGGGTGGAAACCGCCGACAGCGGCACGCTGCACATCAACGGCAGTGCCTACCGCCGCCTGACGCCCGGCCAGGCGCATCAGCTGGGCATCTATCTGGTGCCGCAGGAGCCGATGCTGTTTCCCAATCTGACGGTGCGGGAAAACATTCTGTTCCGCCTGCCGCGCAGCGGGAATACCGATGACGTGCTGAATGAAAAATTACAGCAGCTCAACTGCCAGCTGAATTTGCAGGCCGCCGCCAGCACGCTGGAAGTGGCGGATCAGCAGATGGTGGAGATTCTGCGCGGGCTGATGCGTAACGCGCGCATTCTGATCCTTGATGAACCCACCGCCTCGCTGACGCCGGGGGAAACGGATCGGCTGTTCCGGCAGATCCGCGCCCTGCAAAGGCTCGGCGTCGGCATCGTGTTTATCTCCCACAAACTGCCGGAGATCCGCGCCCTGGCCGACAGCGTCTCGGTGATGCGCGACGGCGCGGTGGTGCTCAGCGGCGCGCTCAGTGAATTTGACGATCAGGCGTTGATAGGCGCGATGACCCCAGCCAGCCGCGCCCATCATTTAAGCGACTCGCAAAAGCTGTGGCTCGCATTGCCGGGCAATCGCCGCACCCAGCCGCAGGATTTTCCGGTGCTGCGCGTGGAAGACCTGACCGGCGAAGGCTTTATCGATCTGGATCTTGAGGTGTACGCCGGGGAGATCGTCGGCCTGGCCGGGCTGGTAGGATCCGGGCGCACCGAATTTGCCGAAACCCTCTACGGTCTGCGCCCGGTACGCGGCGGGCGCGTATGGCTGGAAAATCAGGAGATCACCAGCCGGGATACGGCCTCCCGGCTGGCGCGCGGACTGGTCTATCTGCCGGAAGACCGCCAGGTGTCCGGGCTGTTCCTCGATGCGCCGGTGCGCTGGAACACAGTAACGCTCAACGAACCCTCCGTCTGGCAGCAAAAAAGCCGCGAAGCGGCGGTGGTGGAGCGTTATCACCGGGCGCTGGGCATCAAACTTAACAACGCCGATCAGACGGTGCGTACTCTCTCTGGCGGTAATCAGCAAAAAGTGCTGCTTGCCCGCTGTCTGGAGGCCAATCCGCTGCTGCTGATTGTCGATGAGCCGACGCGCGGCGTCGACGTTTCCGCGCGGGCGGATATTTATCAGCTGCTGAAAAGCGTGGCGGCGCAGAACGTCGCGGTGCTGATGATCTCAAGCGATCTCGATGAATTCCCCGGTCTGGCCGATCGGGTGGTGGTGATGCATCAGGGGATGCGCAGCGGTGAACTGGCGCAGCAGGCGATCAATGTCGATCGCATGATGGCGCTGGCCTTCGGAGGACAGGCATGAAGACCTTACTTAAAAACCGCGAGCTGAGCGCTTTTCTGGCGATCCTTGCCCTCTTTGCCGTGCTGGTGGCCCTCGATCCGGCCTACCTCAGCCTGCAAACGCTGGGGATGATTTTTGCCAGCAGTCAGATCCTGATCCTGCTGGCGCTGGGGGCGACGCTGGTGATGCTGACGCGCAATATTGACGTCTCGGTTGGCTCGACGGTGGGCTTAAGCGCCATTGCCGTCGGGGTGGCGCTCAATAATGGCTACGGCCTGCCGCTCGCCATGCTGTTTGCCCTGAGCATCGGTGCGCTGGCGGGGGCGTTCAACGGCCTGCTGGTGGTCGGGTTGCGCATTCCGGCCATCGTCGCCACGCTCGGCACCCTCGGGTTATACCGTGGCGCGATGCTGCTGTGGACCGGCGGTAAGTGGATCGAAGGGCTGCCCACCAGCCTGAAATCACTGTCGGTGCCGGTGGCGGCGGGCGTGTCGCCCCTCGGTCTGCTGGTATTAGCCGTACTGGGCGCGGGGGCCTGGTGGCTGGCGCGCACGGCCTCCGGGCGGGATTTTTATGCGGTAGGGGATAACCTCGCGGCTGCACGGCAACTGGGCGTGGCGGTCAACCGCACCCGTATGCTGGCCTTCACCTTAAACGGCGTGCTGGCGGCCTGCGCCGGGATCGTCTTTGCCGCGCAGATCGGTTTTGTGCCTAACCAGACCGGCAGCGGGCTGGAAATGAAAGCCATCGCCGCCTGTGTGCTCGGCGGCATCTCGCTGCTCGGCGGCACCGGCACGCTGATCGGCGCGTTTCTGGGCGCGTTCTTCCTCACGCAAATCGATACCGTGCTGGTGCTGTTTAAGCTTCCGGCCTGGTGGAACGACTTTATCGCGGGGCTGGTGCTGCTGGGCGTGCTGGTGCTGGACGGGCGTCTGCGCCAGGCGCTGGCCCGTCATCAGCGCCAGCTCAAATACAGCCGTTTTCAGCCGGGCCACAAGGGGAGTAAGCACGTCGCCCGCTTTCCGCATCGCAAAAATAAAGAGGTGGCGTAAATGAAGCTCAACTGGGAGTGGTCGCTGCTCGGTCTGCTGGTGCTGGAGATCGCGCTGTTCGGCGCGATTAACCCGCGCATGCTGGACATCAACATGCTGCTGTTCAGCACCAGCGACTTTATCTGCATCGGTATCGTGGCGCTGCCGCTGACGCTGGTGATCATCAGCGGCGGTATCGACATTTCCCTCGGCTCCACCATTGGCCTGTGCGCCATCGCGTTAGGGGTGATGATGCAGGCGGGCTGGCCGATGGGCCTCGCCATCGTACTGACGCTGGCGCTGGGTCTGCTGTGCGGCCTGCTGAACGCTGCGCTAATTCACTATACCGGTATCAGCCCGCTGGTGATCACCCTCGGCACGCTCTATCTCTACGGCGGCGGGGCGCTGCTGCTCTCCGGCATGGCGGGAGCGACAGGTTACGAGGGCATCGGCGGTTTCCCGGACAGCTTTACCGCCTTCGCCAGCCTGACGCTGTTCGGGCTGCCGGTGCCGCTGGTGCTGTTCGGCGTGCTGACCTTTGCCTTCTGGCTGCTCGCCCATCGCGGGCGTTTCGGGCGGCATTTGTTTTTGATTGGTCAGAACCCACGGGCAGCACGTTATGCGGCGCTACCGGTGAACGGTATGCCCTACGTGCTGTACGGGCTGGTGGGGGTGGCGTCGGCGATTGCCGCGCTGGTGCTGGTCTCTTACTTCGGATCGGCGCGCTCGGATCTGGGGCGCGATTTGCTGATGCCGGCGCTGACGGCGGCGGTGCTGGGCGGCGCGAATATCTACGGCGGATCGGGGTCCATTCTGGGTACCGCGCTGGCAGCGTTGCTGGTGGGGTATCTGCAACAAGGGTTACAGATGGTCGGCATCCCCAACCAGGTGTCGAGCGCGTTGTCAGGTGCGCTGTTGGTTGTGGTGGTGATGGGGCGTTCGCTGAGCCTGCACCGGGAATGGGTGCGCACGGCCTGGCGTCGGCTTCTCTCGCGAAAAACAATCGGAGCATAAGATGAAAGCAAAACAGATAGTGCAGCTTAGCGCGCTGGCGCTGGCAACCTGTGTGGCAACGGCGCAGGCCGCCGACCGCATCGCCTTTATTCCCAAACTGGTGGGCGTCGGCTTCTTCACCAGCGGCGGCAACGGCGCGAAAGAGGCGGGGAAAGATCTTGGCGTCGACGTTACCTACGACGGCCCCACCGAGCCGAGCGTTTCCGGCCAGGTGCAGCTGGTGAATAACTTCGTCAACCAGGGCTATAACGCCATTATCGTGTCGGCGGTGTCGCCGGACGGTCTCTGCCCGGCGCTGAAGCGGGCGATGCAGCGCGGCGTGAAAGTGCTCACCTGGGATTCCGACACCAAACCGGAATGCCGCAGCATCTATATCAACCAGGGCACGCCGGAACAGCTGGGCGGCCTGCTGGTGGAGATGACCGAAAAACAGGTGACGAAGCCTGATGCGAAGGTGGCGTTTTTCTACTCCAGCCCGACGGTGACCGATCAAAACCAGTGGGTGAATGCGGCGAAAGCGAAGATCGCCAAAGATCATCCGCAGTGGAAAATCGTCACCACCCAGTTTGGTTATAACGACGCCACCAAATCCCTGCAAACCGCCGAGGGGATCTTAAAAGCGTATCCGGATCTGGATGCGATCATCGCCCCGGACGCCAACGCCTTACCGGCAGCGGCGCAGGCGGCGGAAAACCTCAAGCGTACCAACGTGGCGATCACCGGCTTCAGCACGCCGAACGTTATGCGCCCGTATGTGGAGCGCGGCACGGTGAAAGCCTTCGGCCTGTGGGACGTGGTGCAGCAGGGGAAAATCTCCGTCAACGTCGCCAGCCAGTTACTGAAGAAAGGCGATCTGAACGTCGGCGACACGGTGGAAGTGAAGGGGCTTGGCCCCCTCAAAGTGGAGCCGAACAGCGTACAGGGCTACCAGTATGAAGCGAAGGGCAACGGCATTGTGCTGCTGCCGGAGCGCGTGGTGTTCACCAAAGATAACATCGGCAAATACGATTTCTGACGGGGGAGAGCATGGCAGATTTAGACGACATCAGAGAAGGTAAAAACTTTGGCCTTGAAACGCCACAACAGAATACGCTGTTCGCCCTGAAGGGCTGCGGCGCGCTGGACTGGGGGATGCAGTCGCGGCTGGCGCGTATTTTTAACCCGGCAAGTAACCGCACCGTGATGCTGGCGTTTGACCACGGCTATTTTCAGGGGCCGACCACCGGGCTTGAGCGTATCGATCTGTCGATTGCGCCGCTGTTCGGCGAAACCGATGTGCTGATGTGTACCCGCGGCGTGCTCAGAAGCGTGGTGCCGCCCGCCACCAACAAACCGGTGGTGCTGCGCGCCTCCGGCGGCAATTCCATACTTTCGGAGCTCTCGAATGAATGCGTGGCGGTGGCGATGGAAGACGCGCTGCGCCTCAACGCCTGCGCGGTGGCAGCGCAGGTGTATATCGGCAGCGAACATGAACATCAGTCCATCAATAACATCATCAAGCTGGTGGATGCCGGTAACCGCTACGGTATTCCGACGCTGGCGGTGACCGGCGTCGGCAAAGAGATGGCCCGCGATGCCCGCTATTTTTCCCTCGCCAGTCGTATTGCCGCCGAGATGGGGGCGCAGTTCGTGAAGACCTATTATGTTGAGGAGGGCTTCGAAAAAGTGACCGCCAGTTGTCCGGTGCCCATCGTCATCGCGGGCGGTAAAAAACTGCCGGAGCGCGAGGCGCTGGAGATGTGTTTCCGCGCTATCGATCAGGGCGCGTCCGGCGTCGATATGGGACGTAATATTTTCCAGTCCAGCGCGCCCCTCGCCATGCTGAAAGCGGTGAAAAAAGTGGTGCATGACAATATGAGCGCCCACGAGGCGTTCGAATTCTGGCAGGAAGAAAAACAGGGAGAGGCGCGATGAACGTGACGCTGGTGGAGATCAATATCAAACCGGAGCGGGTCGATGAGTTTCTGGCGGTGTTTCGCGCCAATCACGAAGGGGCGATCCAGGAACCGGGCAACTTACGCTTCGACGTGTTGCAGGACCCCGAAGTGAATACGCGTTTTTATATCTATGAGGCGTACCAGGATGAGGCGGCGGTGCTGGCGCACAAGCAAACGCCGCACTATCTGGCGTGCGTGGAGAAGCTGGACGACATGATGTCGGAGCCGCGTAAAAAGCGCAGTTTTATCGGGTTGTTACCGGAGTAAGGCGACCCTGTTCCCGGCGCTGTCAAACAGATGTAAATGCCGCGCATCCGTGCTCATGGTCAGCGGATGACGCGGCGGGTAGTTCAGCTGCTGGAATGACTTCAGGCAGCACGCCTGCCCGGCCAGCGTAAACCATACCAGCGTGGCATCCCCCTGTAATTCACACAGCCGGGTGGTGGCGCTGAAGGTGAGTTCGCCGCTGCTCTCGGGGCGGATATGTTCCGGGCGGATGGCGACGAAAAGCGCATCACCCTCAAGCACGCCATCAGGCTGGCGTGACAGCGGAAAATGCAGCTCGTCGCTGATACTCAGGCCGCCATCGCGCCATTCGGCCTGCAAAACGTTAATTTTTGGCGTGCCGATAAACTCCGCGACAAACAGGTTCGCCGGGGTGTTGTAGAGTTCCAGCGGCGTCCCCGTCTGTTCAATATTGCCCTTGTTGAGCACCACAATTCTGTCCGCCAGCGTCATGGCCTCCACCTGATCGTGGGTGACGTAAATCATGGTGTTGCCAAGCCTGTTGTGCAGCTCCTGGATCTCCTGGCGCATCTCCACGCGCAGCGCCGCATCCAGATTCGACAGCGGCTCGTCGAACAGAAAAACCTCCGGCTGCTGAACAATAGAGCGCCCAATCGCCACGCGCTGGCGCTGGCCGCCGGAGAGATGTTGCGGCAGGCGATCCAGCAATGCTTCAAGCTTGAGCATTTTCGCAGCTCCGGCGATGCGTTGCGTAATTTCTGCGGGCGGCGTGTTCATGTTTTTCAGCCCAAAGCTGAGGTTCTGCCGCACGGTCATGTGCGGGTAAAGCGCGTAGGACTGAAATACCATCGACAGGCTGCGTCTGCCCGCAGGCTGGTGGGTGACGTCCTCATCGCCCATCGCTATCGTTCCGCCATCGGGCGTTTCCAGCCCGGCAATAATACGCAGCAGCGTCGATTTACCACAGCCGGACGGGCCGACCAGCACGATGAATTCGCCGGAGGCAATATCCAGCGACAGGTTTTCAATAATGGTGTTTTTGTTGTACTGCTTGTGAATATTTCTCAGGGTGAGGGCGGTCATGTGAAATCCTTTTTAATGGCCTATCTGTATAAGATATTAATCGCCGTTGAGCTTGTTAAAAATAATCAGATGTATTTGTCTTGATTATATTTTTGCATTTACTTTTCGCCGCAAAGTTTAGCGATAAATAAAAACCGAAATGTGACTGAATTATCGTTAAACATAAATCACTCTTGTTAACTTACAGGCCGTTTGCCGCGTGCGATGTTTTATTTAACACGCGTCAGGAATAACATGGAGATCAGGATGAAAAGTACAACACTTGCCACATGGACCGCATCACTCTTATTAAGTGTTTGTCTTACTGGCTGCGGCCCTGATGAGCAGCCCGCCGACACCGCGGCGAAAACGCCGATTAAATTATGGGTGACGCCAGTCGAGAACGAAGAAGCCTTCTGGAAGAAAATGGTCACCGAGTGGAATAGCGATCCCACTCATACGCCGGTGGAATTTACCCCTATTCCCGTTGCCAGCAGTTCCGAAGAAGCCATTATGAACGCGATTGCCTCCGGCACTGAACCGGATATCACCAGTAATATATTTATTGGCTTCGCCTCACAGCTTAATGAAATTAATCAGCTGGAAGATCTCTCTAAAATGCCGGGCTTTGCCGATCTTATTAAGCAGCGCCAGATGGATGACGTGATGCCCGCCTGGGAAATTAACGGCCAGCAAAACGTGCTGCCGATTTATATCAATCCCACGGTCTGGTGGTGGCGCGCCGATCTGTTAAAACAGTATGGTTTCGACCAGGTGCCACGACGTTATGACGAGCTGTACCGGCTGGCTGAGGCCCGCCATGCGGATAACAACGGCTACGTGATGCAGCTCACCGCCGGAAAAAACTGGTGGGAGCGCTGGTACGATTTTATTCCGCTGCTGTACGCGCAAAACGGCGGCAAGCCCTATATCGCGGAGAATCAGGCGCAGTTTAATAACGCCGACGGTCAGGCGGTACTGAGCTTTATGGGCAAGGTGTTCAACAGCGGCTGGAGCAGCTACGACTTTACCTCAGCGGAAGATCCGCTGGCGAGCGGTCAGGTGCTGGTGTCGGCGCGCGGCCCCTGGGACATCGCCCGCTACCGCAAACAGTTTCCCGAGATCTTAAAGCAGATCCAGATTGGCCCCATGCTGACGCAAAACGGCAGCGAAAAACCCTATACCTTTGGCGACAGCAAAGGCGTGGCGATGTTCAGCACCAGCAAACACAAGGCCGAGGCCTGGGCGTTTTTGCAGTGGGTGTTTGGCAAGGCAGAGCACGATCTGCTGTGGCTGGAAATGGTCGGTATGCCGCCCGCCCGCGCCGATCTGCTCACTAATCCGCTGTTTGTCGGCTACTTCGCGAATAACCCGCTGGAAAAACAGATCGCCTCTTATGTGAATGTCGCGCTGCCCGCGGCGGCGACCACCAAAACCAGCGACATTCAGCGCAGCATGACGCAGATGATCGAGCGGGTCATTTTCCGCAACGACGATCCGTCGGCGGCGCTCAGTGATTCCGCTCAGGAAATTAACGGCATTCTCAAACCTTAAGAGGCGGCGATGGCTGGACATGACGCACGTACCGGAGGCTGGCTGGCCTCCGCATGGCTCGGGTATTCGCTGCTGTTCTGGTTTTATCCGCTGGCCTGGCTGGCGCTGTTAAGCGTGACGCAGTGGCAGTTCACCGGTACGCCGGTTTTCACGGGGCTGAGCAATCTGTTCAGCGTGATGCAGGATGAGCTGTTCTGGACCTCGATGCTCAATGTACTGCGCTTTCTGCTGTGGTACATCCCGATTGTGTTTCTCAGCGCGCTGCTGTTCGCCGCCGGGTTAAAGCGCATCACCTTTGGCCGGGGGTTTATCGCGCTGAGTTTCCTGCTGGCGAACATTTCCTCCGGCGTGGCCTACTCCATTGTGTTTTCAAAACTGTTCAGCGAGTTCGGCCCGGTGAACGCCTTTTTACGCGATCTGTTCGGCATTTCCGTCCCCTGGTTTACCAACCCGGACTGCGCGATGCTCTCCATTGCGCTGATCGTCACCTGGAAATTCGTCGGCTATTACGGGCTGATCCTTTACTCCGGCATGCTTGCGATCCCGCAGGACATTTACAGCGCCGCGCGGCTGGATAAAACCGGCCGCCTGCGCCAGGCGTACGCCATCACATTGCCAATGATGAACCCGCAAATCGTTATGGTGATGGTGCTGGCGATCACCGTGGCGTTCAGCATCTTTACCGAGCCGTATCTCATCACCGGCGGCGGCCCGCTCAACAGCACCACCAGCCCGATGGTGGTGATGTACGAAGTGGCGTTTCAGAAGATGAAACCGAGCTGGGCGGCGACCATGTCGATTATCGTCGCCGCGTGCAGTTTTCTGCTGATCTGGCTGTTCCGCAAACTCTTTGAAAAGCACATTGAGATCGTCTGATGAAAAAACTTACCCCCGCGAGCCTGCTTCTCCACGCCGCCATGTTGATCCTCGCGCTCACCTGGCTGTATCCCTTTATCTGGATGGTGATGGCCTCCCTGAAACCAACGGCGCAGATCTACACCACCAGCCTGTTTGCCGGTGACGTTTCGCTGGCGAACTACCAGTTTCTGTTTGATAACAGCAACCGCGCCGATAAGCCCTTTATGCGCACGCTGTTTAACTCGCTGTTCGTGTCGCTGACCATCACCTTTTGCGTCACTGTCACCGCCATGCTGGTGGGCTATGCGGTGGCGAAGACGGATTTTCGCGGCAAAAACGCCTTCAAAAATCTGCTTATCGTGCAGATGGTGTTTCCGGCGTTTATGTTCATCATTCCGCAGTTTATTTTGATGCGCGAGCTGGGGCTGATTAACAGCTACAGCGCGATGATCCTGCCCTACGCCATGAGCGCCTGGGGGATCTTTATGGTCTCCCAGAGCTTTAAAGGCACGCCGAACGACTATATCCATGCGGCCAAACTCGATCGCGCCAGCCTGTGGAGCATTCTGCGCCACGTGATGATGCCGCTGAACAAATCGATCCTCGCCATTGTGGCGCTGTTCACCTTTTCCACTGCCTGGGACAACTTTCTCTGGCCGCTGATCGTGATGCGCGATGCCGACAAAATGCCGTTCTCGGTGCTGCTTGCCACCTTCAGCAAATCCTGGGGCATTCACCTCGGCCCGGTACTGGCGGGATCCGTGGTGCAGATGCTGCCGGTGATGCTGCTGTTTATTATGTTCCGCAAATATTTCCTGCAGGGGATGTCATTGTCACTCAAATAAGGAGGGCCGGATGGAACCGGTGCGCTGGTGGCAGGAGTGCGTGTTTTATCAAATTTATCTGCCCGCGTTTTGCGACGGCAACGGCGACGGGCGGGGGGATTTTATCGGCCTTGCGCAGAAGATCGACTATCTGCATGAGTTAGGGATCGGCGGGATCTGGATCACGCCGTTCTACCCGTCGCCGCTGGTGGATAACGGCTATGACATCAGCGACTACTGCGCGGTGGATCCGCGCTTCGGGCAGTTTGAGGATTTCAGGAACGTTGTGGCGGCCTGTCATGGGCGGGGGATGCGCGTGGTGATCGATCTGGTGCTCAACCATGTCTCCTCACAGCACCCGTGGTTTGTCGATGCCTGGAATAATCCCGCCAGCCGTTACCGGGATTATTTTATTTTTACCGACCAGCCCAACAACTGGCAGTCGTTTTTTTCCGGCAGCGCCTGGATGCCGGAGCCGGATACCGGGCAGTTTTATTACCATAAATTCGCCCCGCAGCAGGTGGATCTCAACTGGCAGAATCCGCAGGTGGAGCAGGAGATCTACCGGGTGATGGATTTCTGGCTGGCAGCTGGCGTGGATGGTTTTCGCTTCGATGTGATCAACTTTCTCACTACCGACGGCATCGGCGCGGATAACCTGGAAAGCGCAGGCGAACAGGAACACCGGCACGATGTGAACCAGCCGGGACTCATGGCCGTGCTGCGCCGCCTGATGGCGTATGCCCGCGCCAGAGGCGATCTGTTTCTGATCGGCGAAATCGGCAGCGAGGATCTGGCGGTGCTGCGCCGCTATCAGGCCGCGGATCTGCTGGACGTGGTGTTTAACTTCAATCTCGGCAGCCAGAAAACCTTCAGCGCGGCGGCGATTTTCGCCGCCTTAACCGCCATGAATGAGCAGCAGCCGGGCCTGCCGACGCTGTTTTTTTCCAGCCACGATATGTCGCGCATGATCAGCCGCTTTGGGGAAAACGAACGCGATACTGACCGCGCCCGCGCCGTGCTGGCGCTGCAACTCACCGCCCGCGGCGTGCCCTTTATCTACCAGGGAGAAGAGTTCGGCCTGACCGATTATCGGCCGCAATGCCTTGCAGACATCAGCGACGTGCAGGGCAGAACGCATTACCAGACCGCGCTGGCGGCGGGCAAAACCGCAGACGAGGCGCTGGCAATCGCACTGACGCACACCCGCGACGCCTCCCGTGCGCCGCTGCCCTGGGGCGAAAAAGACGCGCTGTGGAAGGATTATCGCGAGCTGATAGCCCTGCGTAACCACATCCCGGTACTGCGCCACGGTGCGTATACCCGCCTGGCGTTAACGGATGCCTGCATCTGGTTTTCCCGCATCACGGCGGACGAGCAGGTGTGGGTGGCGATTAATTTTGGCGCGCCGGTGCGTAATCCGTGGCACGCGGTGGCAGGCGAGGTGCTCTACGGCGATAACGCCCCCTGGCTTGGGAAAAATCAGTTTGTGATCAAAAGGAGAGGTTATGGAAAGGCACAGTAAAAATCCGCTTATCACGCCGGCTGACGTGGTGCCGTCTTCACCGGAGATGAAAGTCGAGTGCGTATTTAACGCCGGGGTGACGGAGTATCACGGCGAAGTGTTGCTGCTGGTGCGCGTGGCGGAGAGCGTGAAATGTAACGATGCAAACAAGATCGTCGTGCCGCTGCTTGAGCAGCAGGGCGGGGCGTGGGTGGCGGCGACGCGGGCGTTCGATCGCGCGGATCCGCGCTACGACTTCAGCGATCCACGGCTGATCGTACAAAAAAGCGATCCGTCGCAGATCTGGCTCACCTCCATGTCCCATTTACGGCTGGCGCGCAGCCGCGACGGCGTGAATTTTAGCGTCGGCCCTCAGCCGTTTATCCTCGCCGACAGCCAGTGCGAACAGTTTGGCTGCGAAGATGCGCGCATCACCCGCATCGACGACGTCTGGTATATCAACTATTCGGCGATTTCACCGCTCGGCATCACCACGGCGCTGGCAATCACCCGCGATTTTGTGACGGTGGAGAAAAAAGGGCTGATTTTCTGCCCGGACAACCGCGACGTCTGTTTCTTTCCGGAAAAGGTGGGCGGCAAGTACATGGCGCTGACCCGCCCGGCGCCCTGTCATTTTGGCCTGCCGGAGATCTGGATCTGCGAATCGCCGGATATGCTGCACTGGGGCAACCACCGGCATCTGCTCGGGCGTTCCGGCGATGCGTGGGACGCGCGCAAATCCGGCGGCGGCGCGCCGCTGCTGAAAACCGATCGCGGCTGGCTGGAAATTTATCACGGCGTGGATGAAAACCAGCGCTACTGCCTGGGGGCGTTACTGCTGGATACGGACGATCCGCTGAAGATCCTCGCCAAATCCCCGGTGCCGCTGCTGGAGCCGGTGGCCCCCTATGAGCGGGAAGGATTTTTCGGCAACGTGGTCTTTACCTGCGGGGCGTTGATCAGAGATGAGACGCTGCACATCTGGTACGGCGCAGCCGATGAGTGTATTGCGCTGGCGACGCTGCCGCTGGATGCGCTGTGGCAGCATCTGGGGGTGTGAATGTTTCCCTCACCCCGCTGGTATAGCCGGGTGAGGGGGCAAATCTCACGCCTCCGCCACGCCTACCCGCAGCGCAGCCAGCGCCGCACCGGCGGCTTTCAGCACCTGCTCGCACTGATCAATCTGTAGCGTCAGCGGTGGTTCAATACGAATGGTTTTCGAATTGTTCAGCGTCCCGGCCACCAGTACATGCTGGCGGAACATCTCGCTGGCAAAGTTATAGCCCGTCTCGTTATCCACAAACTCAATGGCCATCAGCATGCCTTTGCCGCGCACGTCCTGCACCAGATCCGGGTATTCACGCGCCAGCAGACGGAAGCCGTCCAGCAGCATGTCGCCTTTCTGCTCTGCCTGCGCCGGTAAGTTCTCTTCCAGCAGCACGTTAATGGTCGCCAGCGCCGCGGCACAGGCCAGCGGGTTGCCGCCGAAGGTGGTGGTGTGCAGGAAGGGATTATCAAACAGCACGGAGAAGACTTCTTCGGTGGCGATGGTGGCGCCAATCGGCATCACGCCGCCGCCCAGCGCTTTGGCGAGACAGAGAATATCCGGATGGACATTTTCGTGCTCGCAGGCAAACATTTTGCCCGTGCGTCCCATACCGGTCTGCACTTCGTCGAAGATCAGCAGCGCGCCGAACTCATCGCACAGCTTACGCACCGCAGGCAGATAGCCGACCGGCGGCAGGATCACACCCCCTTCGCCCTGGATGGGTTCAAGGATCACCGCCGCCACGTCATCGCCGGTTTTGTGGCATTCCGACAGCAGCGTGCGCATGGCCTCGATGTCGCCGAACGGCACGTGGCGGAAGCCCGGCAGCAGCGGCATAAAGGGTTTGCGGAAGGCGGATTTCGCCGTGGCCGACAGCGCGCCCAGCGATTTACCGTGGAACGCGCCGCTGGTGGCGACAAAGGTAAATTTACCGCGCGGGGACTGATACGCTTTCGCCAGTTTCAGCGCCGCCTCAACGGATTCGGTGCCGCTGTTACAGAAGAAGCTGTATTTCAGTTTTCCCGGCGCCAGCGCGGCGAGGGTTTTGGCGAGCATCGCCCGCAGTGGATCAAGTAATTCCTGGCTGTGAAGGGGTTGTTTGGCGAGCTGATGCTGTACGGCGGAAACAACGACTGGATTACGGTGCCCCACGTTAAAAATACCAAAGCCACCCAGGCAATCTAAAAACTCCTGTCCCTGGGTGTCGACAAGCGTATTCAGACTTCCCGCTTGCCACTCTACGGCTCCGTAATCCCCGCCTGCGGTGACAGATTTTCGATACTCTAAAAACCCCGGATTGACGTGCTCTTTAAAATATTCAATCACCTCGCGATTCAGATCTTTCATTTCGTCATGAGAAAGCGTGGCCTTCTCAATAATGTTAAGGGCATGTGCGCTACAGGCAAGAGCCGATGCGCTGGAAGGTAACCTGTTCAAAATGAGCTCCTGGGAGTGGCGTATCACGCGATACACAAAATAATTATTGCAGGGATTACGCCACTTCAGCAGGTGCGCTGAAAATCGGGATAAACACCAGGTGGAACCGCGATCGCGCAAAATTTAATCGTCCGGCGGGGCGATTAAACTCTTTTCCTGCGGCGGTAAAAAGCGGTCTTTGGCTGTACTTTCGCCGATATTGCGCAGATATAGTGCAGATTTTGCCTCTTTATAGGGCACAGGCAAAAAGGGAGTAGAAGTAGTTTCTTGATGAAAATATTAGAAAATCAATGACCTGCATGGCATGAAATTAACAGGGTTTTAGTGCGATTTGCGATCTAAATCAAATTTAACAACTAAAGATAAACTCATTAGCGCCGAAATAACATTTGCCAGAAAAATTAACAGCCAGATAACTCTGCAAAGGACGCTTTCATGCCTGCTCAACCCTGGGTCAGTCAGCACGAGTATTTACTCGATGATGACACCACCCTGATGTCCACCACCGATCTTAACAGTTACATCACTCATGCGAATGACACCTTTGTGCAGGTCAGCGGCTATGAGTTAGATGAGCTGATCGGCCAGCCACATAATCTTGTTCGTCACCCGGATATGCCAAAAGCCGCGTTTGCGGATATGTGGGCCACCCTGAAACGCGGCGAGCCCTGGAGCGGCATCGTGAAAAACCGCCGCAAAAACGGCGATCACTACTGGGTGCGCGCCAACGCCGTGCCGATGGTGCGCAACGGCAAAGTCACCGGCTATATGTCGATCCGCTCCCGCGCCACGCCGGAGGAGATCGCCGCCGTCACGCCGCTGTACAAGGCGCTGAACGAAGGGCGCTGCAACAAGCGTGTGGATACCGGTCTGGTGGTACGCAAAGGCTGGCTGGGGCGTCTGCCCGCGATGCCGCTGCGCTGGCGGGTGCGCAGCGTGATGGCCGGGCTGTGGCTGGTGCTGGCGGCGGCCATGGCCTTGCTGCATGCCGGCTGGGCGGTGCAGCTGGCGGCCGCGCTGATCTTGCTCATCGGCTGCGGCATTTTTGAGGCGCAGATTGTGCGTCCGGTGGAAAAGGTTGCGCAGCAGGCGCTGAAGGTGGCAACCGGCGAGCGCAACAGCGTGCAGCACCTTAACCGCAGCGACGAGCTGGGGCTGATCCTGCGATCCGTTGGCCAGCTTGGCCTGATGTGCCGCTGGCTGATTAACGACGTGGCGCACCAGGCGACAGAAGTGCGCGACGGCAGCGAAACCCTGGCGAAAGGTAATGACGATCTTAATGAACGTACGCGCCAGACGGTAGTAAACGTACAGCAGACGGTGACCACCATGGGGCAGATGGCCGCCTCGGTGCAGAATAACTCCGCCACCGCAGCGGCGGCGGATAAGCTCTCCATCGAAGCCAGTAACGCCGCCAGCCACGGCGGGCGGGCAATGGACACGGTGGTGAAAACCATGGATGAGATCGCCGACAGCACCCAGCGTATCGGCTCTATCACCTCGCTGATTAACGACATCGCCTTCCAGACCAATATCCTGGCGCTGAACGCCGCCGTGGAGGCAGCGCGCGCAGGGGAGCAGGGCAAAGGTTTTGCCGTGGTGGCCGGGGAGGTGCGTCACCTTGCCAGCCGCAGCGCCAGCGCCGCCAACGATATTCGCAAGCTGATTGATGCCAGCGCCAGTAAGGTGCAGTCCGGCTCGCAGCAGGTACACGCCGCAGGCGCCACCATGGATAACATTGTCGAACAGGTGCAGAACGTCACGCAGCTGATTGCGCAGATCAGCCACTCCACCTCTGAGCAGGCGGCCGGGCTGTCGGATCTGACGCGCGCCGTGGCGGAGCTGGATACCATCACGCAGAAAAATGCCGGGCTGGTGGAAGTGAGCGCCCAGGTATCAGCGATGGTCAAACAGCGCGCCAGCCGTCTGGAAGAGGCCGTCACCGTCCTTCATTAAGTCATTCCCCTCACCGCTTTTCTGCCCGCAGAGAAGCGGTTTTTTATCCCCTGATGGTCTTCCCTCCTGTTAGCCTCATGTAAATTATATATTTAAATATTGTTAATTTTATATTAAAAGCCGAATGCTTTTTGATCGAAATATATCTTATTTACGGATCTTCATTAGGCTATTTTTCGAATAACAGCAACCTGTCGGAGAATATTCTTTTCGTGCGGTGATAAATAAAAAACCGATCAAACTCATAAAGTTAGCGAAGCCGTTACCGATAACGTTTCCTGTGCGTAGCCATTTACAACCAGGGAAAAAATATGTTCTTACATGATGTTAAGATCGGCACAAAATTATTTCTGGCGTTCGGAATTTTTATTGTGTTGATGGTGGTGAGTTCCGGTCTGTCGCTGTTCAGTCTGAATCGTGCCAACAATGGGATGCAGGACATTGTTAATCGTGACTATCCCACGACCGTGAAGGCCAATCAGTTGATTGAGAATTTTCAGGAGTTTGTCAGCACCCAGCAGCTGATGGTGCTGGATACGGACGGGAAGTGGAGCGCCGAATCGCAGAAGCATCTGACCGCCATTAGCGGCAACATTACCGTGTTGCTCGACGACCTCAGCAGCGCCCTGCGCGATCGCGAGTCGCAGCGCATCCTGAGTGAACTGCGCCAGATACGCCAGCAGTATCTGGATTCGCGTTTCCGTATTCTCGAGGCGGTGAAAAATAAAGATACTCACGCGGCGGTGGAAGAGATGATGAACAACACTCTGCCGGTACAGCGTGCCTACAAAGCCAAAGTGCAGGAGTTGATTGCCGTTCAGGACAACAATATGCGCAGCGCCGGAAAGCTGGTGGAGCATGATTTTAAATCCAACCGCACCCTGCTGATCCTGCTGGCGTTGATCAGTATTGGCGCTGGCAGCCTGATGGGGCTGTTTATTGTACGCGCCATCACCCGTCCGCTGGTACAGGCGGTGCAGTTTGCCGAAGCCATTGCTGGCGGCGATCTGACTCAGCATATTGACGTAAAACACCGGGATGAAACCGGCGTGCTGCTCAGCGCGCTGGTGGCGATGAAAACACGCCTGTATGAGATTGTGCAGGAAGTGCAGAACGGCTCGGAGAACATCTCCAGCGCCGCCGCGCAGATTGTGGCCGGTAACCAGGATCTGGCTGCCCGCACCGAAGAGCAGGCCAGTTCCGTTGAACAGACCGCCGCCTCTATGGAGCAGATCACTGCCACGGTGAAAAACACCAGCGAACACACCACCGAAGCGACGCAGCTCTCTGCCGAAGCGGCGACGGTGGTGAAAAACAACGGCCAGATGATGAAGCAGGTGACCGAGAAAATGCGCGTCATCAACGACACTTCTGACCGCATGTCCGACATCATCAACCTGATCGATTCCATCGCCTTCCAGACCAATATTCTGGCGCTCAATGCGGCGGTGGAAGCGGCGCGCGCCGGTGAGCACGGACGTGGCTTTGCCGTAGTGGCAGGGGAAGTACGCCAGCTGGCGGGCAAAACGGCGTCTTCCGCCAGTGAGATCCGCCATCTGATCGAAAGCTCCACCGCCCAGGCCCGCGACGGCATGGCGCTGGTGGAAAAAGCGGGTGGGCTGATTAACGGTATGGTCAGCAATGTGGAAGAGATGGACACCATTCTGCGCCAGATTGGCCACGCCAGCCGTGAACAGACGGAAGGCATTTCGCAGATCAACAGCGCCATTGGCCTGATTGACTCCACCACCCAGCAGAACGCCAGCCTGGTGGAAGAGTCTGTGGCCGCCGCCGCGTCGCTCAGCGATCAGGCGTCGCACCTGAAAGGTCTGGTCAGCGTGTTCCGCGTGCGCCGGGAGGCGACGGCTTAATCCAGCTGTGAAATCTCCAGCGCCGCACGGTCGATCACCGCGATGATCTGTTCCCGCTGTGCGGCGCTGACGTTTTCCTGATTCACTTTCCGATCCAGCACGGCTTTAAAGTTATCCAGCGCGCGTTTCATCTGCGGATCCTGACGCAGCAGATAGCCGACGCTGCGGGCTTTGATCCGCGCCTGGATCTGACCGAGCTGTTCAGCGTTTTCCGCCAGCCACTGCGTTCCGGCTGCGGTGATAGCAATCTTTTTCCGTCCGCCGTCTTCCCCGATCGCGATAAGCGCCTGTTCCTGTAAAAAATCCAGCGTCGGATAGATCACCCCGGGGCTTGGCGTGTAATGCCCGAGGGTAAGCTGTTCAATGGCCTTGATCAGCTCGTAACCGTGGCTGGCGTTGCGGGACAGCAGATCCAGAATGACCAGCCGCAGATCGCCATGCCCGAAAAAGCGCGGACGGCGGCTGCCGTGCTCGTGATGACCGTGATCCTGTGGATGCCTCATCGCATAATCCCTCTGAATTAGATATATCTAATTTTGCTTGCGTTCCTGCTAATTAGCAATCATTATCATTTAAAAACCAAATCAGATATATCGTTTTTAACGTGACGAAGGCTAAATAATGACCACATCACATCAGCGTTACCCGCAGCGCGTGCGCAATGAACTGCGCTTTCGTGAACTGACAGTATTACGAGTTGAACGTATCAGCGCAGGTTTTCAGCGCATTGTGCTGGGCGGCGACGAACTGGC
This sequence comes from Enterobacter sp. SA187, assembly GCF_001888805.2. Classification (NCBI taxonomy): domain Bacteria; kingdom Pseudomonadati; phylum Pseudomonadota; class Gammaproteobacteria; order Enterobacterales; family Enterobacteriaceae; genus Enterobacter; species Enterobacter sp. SA187. The sequence goes on along the minus strand of NZ_CP019113.1, from coordinate 497,071 downwards.
GGGCTTCAGTTCGCAGGGGTTTGACGATCACACCAAAGTCTTTTTCCCGCAGCCGGGGCAAAAAGTGGTGCCGCCCACGGTCACCGAAGACGGTATCGTCTGGCCGGACGGCCCACGCCCGGCGGCCCGTGACTATACGCCGCTGTATGACGCAGAACGTCACGAACTGGCGCTGGATTTCTTTATCCATGACGGCGGCGTGGCCAGCAGCTGGGCGCTGGAGGCGCGGGAAGGCGACACCCTGACCATCGGCGGCCCGCGCGGTTCGCTGGTGGTGCCGGAGGATTACGCCTGGCAGCTTTACGTCTGCGATGAGTCCGGGATGCCCGCGCTGCGCCGCCGTCTGGAAGCCATCAGCAAAACCCCGGCGCGTCCGGAAGTCACCGCCATCGTGACTATTGGCGATGAGGCGTATAAGGATTATCTGGCGCATCTGGACGGCTTCAATATCGAATGGATTATCGGTCATAACGAGGACGTACTGGCGCAACGGCTGGCGCAGGTGCGCGTCCCGGCGCAGGACTATTACCTGTGGATCACCGGGGAAGGGAAGGTGGTGAAAAACGTCAGCCAGCCGTTCGAAGGCGGCGGGGTTGATCCGCAACTGATGCGGGCGGCAGCCTACTGGCACGCCAAATAATCAGGCGACCGCGTCGAGCTGCGCTTCGCTCACCTGGCGCTCCAGCGCGGCGCGGACTTCGCTGAGCGCTTTTTCCTGCTGGGTAAAATAAGCGTCCATATTGCTGAGTGATGACACCAGCAGCCAGGACTCCTCTTTTTCCAGCTCCGCCAGCTCGGCGACCAGGGTGTCGATTTGTTCACGTACCTGCGCCATCTTTTTGCGGATACGTTCCAGATCGTTCAGCCGGTCGCTGGCCATCATCGGCTCAAAGCCCTGATGCAGACGCGCCACCAGCGAGCGAATGGCTTTGACGTCGCCGCGGTGTTTCGCCTGATTAAGCTGCACCATCATGGCGTTGGCTTCATCTTTCAGTTCATCTGCCACCAGATCCGGGTGACAGAGTTTACTGGCCTGACGCCACAGCCGTTTCAGTTCGCTTTGATCTTCTTCTGACAGCTGGCGGCCTTTTCGGAAACGGATCTCGGCGTCGTGCTGCTGCTCGCGGTATTTTTCGTACTCGTCGTTTGCCTCGTCACAGGCCTGACGCGCGGGCTCTTCTTCCCGCGTTAAGCCGGTTTCCAGCTCCTGCGCTTCCGCCAGCAGATTGGCGATCAGATCGCTTTGCTGCTGGAGCTGTTTGCGCGCCTCGACAGATTGCACCGAATCGGCGGGCAGCTCGCGCCAGCGTTTTGTGAGCATCGCCAGCACGTCCAGCGCCTGCGCCATATACTGCTGGCAGCGGCGGTAGTCCTCTTCCCGACGCTGCCGCTCCGCCAGCTGGCGGCGCAGGTTCAGTTCCGCCAGATTTTTACGCAGCTGAAGGATCTGCGTCATCAGCGGCCCGAGACGGTTCAGATAAAGGTCATTAAATTCATCTAACTGCTGAACGCGGGCATTGCGGCGGTCGATCAGATCGCGCAGCCGCTCCTCCAGCGCTTTGAGTTCCAGCTTGCTGGCCGCCACCTGCGGATCCCGCCACTGGGTCACCGCGCGCTGGCTTTGCAACCAGGCGGTGATCGCCGTCATGGCGGCGGTGTAATTCTTTTCCTCAAGCGCCGCGACAATCGCCAGCAGCTCATCATTGAACGCTTCATTTTTCAGCCGTGCGAGCTGACTGACAATGATGTCGTCATCTTCCAGTTCTATGGCATTTTTGATGATTTCAAGTCGTTTGATGGGTGTGCTCATGATGCCTTTCGCTTTAGCGCTTAAGTATTTGAGTTAAGGTTAGTTATCAGCAGAGCTACCGGAAATCATACACAGGTCTGATAAATGGTGCGAGGGGCATTAGGCGGGTTTGCGGCGGGTGACAGGCCTGGCGGGGAGTTTTCCTGCAGAAAACAAAACCCACCGCAGTGGGTTTTGCTGACAACCCTTATTGCTTCGGAATAATGAGCACCTGGCCCGGATAAATTTTGTCCGGATGGCTCAGCATCGGTTTGTTCGCTTCGAAGATTTGGTTGTACTTGTTAGGATCGCCATACACCTGTTTGGAAATGGCGCTCAGGGTGTCGCCGGATTTCACGGTGTAGTAGGTGGCTTCGGCGGCGGAGTCGGTCACTGAGACGTTATTCTCCACGCTGCCAATCCCCGCCACGTTACCTACGGCGACCTGGATTTTTTCTTTCTGCTCCTGGGTCAGGCCATCACCGGTGACCACGGCCTTGCCGTTTTCCACCTTGACGCTGACTTTATCGGCCCCGGGAACACCTGTTTTTTTGAGATGCTCTTCAAGCTTAGTGCCGTGATCGCTGTCGTTGCCTTTCAGTGAATCCCATAACTTTTCGCCTGCATCTTTCACAAAATCAAATAAACCCATGGTTTCTCTCCAGTTCAAAAGACCTTTTAATCCTGGCAAAGGCGGCAGAAAGTGCCAGTTTTGGTTAAAGAAAGCAGACTTGCGACCTGGGGCGCGCTAAAAAATAGTGCGCCGTCGTGCGGCTATGATACAAAGTACCCATCATTTTATGTGCAAGTACCAGAACGGATGGCGGCGTCTGTCCCGATGGCTCATATTCAGGAACACGCTATGGGTTATTCCATCGACATCATCTCTTGTATCACCGACCGCTTCGTGGAACTCACCACCACTGAAAAGCGTATCGCGCAGTTTATTCTGGATGACGTACAGTCTGCCGCCACGCTGCCGATCGCGGAGATGGCGCGTCTGACCAGTACCAGCCAGGCGTCGATCACCCGTTTCGCCCGCGCTATTGGCTGCAAAGATGTGCGTGAACTGAAGGTGAAACTGGCGCAGTCGCTGGCGGTCGGCCAGCGTTTTATTATCGACGTGCCGGATCTGGAAGGCGTGCAGGGAATTTACGGCACCATCATTAACGTGCTGGAGATGAACCGTCGCGCGCTGGATGCGGCCTCGCTGAATAAAGCGGTGGGCTGGCTGAGCGGGGCGCGGCAGATCCTGGCGTTCGGTATGGGGGGCGGCTCCACCATCTGCGCGCAGGAACTCCAGTTCCGTCTGTTTCGCCTTGGCCTGCCGGTGGTGAGTCAGAATGACGGGCTGCTGGTGCGCATGATGGCGGCCTCGGTGTCGCCTGGTGACGTGGTGATCGCGCTGTCGCTGGGCGGCTTTACGCCGGAGGTGGTGGAAAGCGCGGGCATCGCCAGACAGTATGGCGCGAAGGTAATCGCCATCACGCCGGAAGCGACGCCGCTGGCGCAGCTGGCGGACCTGGTGCTGCCGCTGATTGTGCGTGAAAACGACTACATCTTTAAGCCGAGCACATCGCGCTACGCCATGCTGGCGATGATCGACGTGCTGGCGACAGAATTAGCGATGGCTAACAAAAGCCAGGCGAAAGACCGCTTGCGCAGAATTAAGCTGGCGCTGGACAGCCATCGCGGCGGCGCGGATCGGCAACCGCTGGGGGATTAACCCACCAGCCGATTGTGTAATATTCCACCAAGTAATGGTGGGACATTGATGCGGTGCAGCAGTCTTCCTGAAAGGCCTGATCGTCTTTGGACTATTACTTTCCTGTATAAAACGGGTTGTGGCAGCACGTCAAAATAAATAATGCAATTAATAACTAATGCAAATGAATATTAACTGTCAGGATAATAAATACAGCGATGGTATTTGTTTTATGAATATATTAACGGAAGTAATGATTACCTAAATATATTCCTAAAAACACGCGGCTGGCTCTTTTTGTAGAGAACTTTTAATTTCATCAATTTTTCTAATCTTTTGTTTTAATATGTTGTTTTTCCAGCATTTTTGCGGCCATTGCTTGTGTTGATTTGAACTAAAATAAACTATATCATATAAATAATATCACTCGTCCTATCGAGCAATCATCATTTCTAATATTGCAATAACGATAGCTTCATCTAATAATCCCCTCCAGGCACAATAAGCATCTCATTTTATCAGTGCAGTGAAGCGTTGTGCTTTTGTATACCCGACATAATGCACGGAAGTGTATGTGAACTAACATATAATGGAGTTATGAATTATGCGACATTCAGTTATTAAGATGGCTCAGATTGCTGTGCTGGTTGCTGGTGGTTTGGGGACAGTAAATGCGATGGCTGCTGATGGCCAAATTCGTATTACCGGTGAAGTCATTAATAAAACTTGCACAGTAGCAATCAACGGCGCGCCGTCTTCTACATTGTTGAATATCGATCCGGTTGCTGCCGTCGATCTGAATAAAGATGTTAAGTCCGCTAAAGGCACGACTTATAAAGCATCTCGTGATATGCGTACCGTAAATATTACTCTGGAAAGCTGCGTCCTGCCTCAGGGGAAAACTAAAGTTGCGGTCAGTTTTGATTCTACTGGCTATGCGGATGCGGGCACCAGCACCTATACAAATAGCCTGCTGAATTCTGTGAATACCATGGATGTTGCCGCGAAAGGCATCCAGATCGGTTTCACTAAAATTAATGGCAGCGATCTGATGATGGATTTGAACGGCCTGGATGATACTGCAGATTATAAAGACACCAATTCAGGTGCGCAGACCTACAGTTTCGAAACTCGCTACGTTCAGACGGCTGCTAAAGCAGAAGATGTCACCGCCGGTGATATCGAAACGGTAGCCACTTTCAGCGTCGTTTATTTGTAATTATTTACTAAATCTAAGGCGGTAAGTCTTATTGCCGCCTTGTTTTTTCAGAGAGCAATAAATTAAATGTCAGTTAAATATTTAGCTACAATTGTGGCAGCGATGCTGGCCGTGAGCGCATCAGCATGGGCAGATGTTGTCATTAATACCACTCGAGTGGTCTATAAAGAAGCGGCCAAAGAAGTTAACGTTCGCCTGACTAACGAGGGCACGCGTCCGCTACTGGTGCAGTCATGGCTGGATGATGGCCGTGCGACCGAATCGCCGGAAAATATTGATCTGCCTTTTATGATCACACCGCCGGTCTCACGCATTGATGCGAAAAAAGGGCAGACGTTACGTATTTCCAAAATGGCCGCCAATTTTCCCAAAGATCGTGAAAGCATCTACTATTTAAACGTGCTGGAAGTTCCGCCAAAAGCAAAAGGCGAGGCACAAGCGAGCAACAAATTACAGCTGGCATTCCGTACCCGTATTAAGATGTTCTATCGTCCAGAGGCGTTAACCGTCAAACCACAAGACGCGGCGGCGAAAGTTGAATGGCGTGCTGAAAATGGTGCGTTAATTGCAAAAAACAACTCCCCTTATTATGTGACGTTCAACATGATGAAAGTCGGTAATAATATGGCGAAGTCAGGAATGGTTGCGCCTTTTGCAACGGAAAAATTCGAGTTTGATAACAAAGCATTTAAACCTTCTGCGGGAGCCAGCCTGGCCTATAGCTATATTTCTGATTATGGTAATGATGTAGAGGGTACTGCTGTTATCAAATAATATTTCAATTACAATGGATTGTTCAGGTTTTTTCTATGGATATGTTAGTTAGCGAACGTTTTCGTTTATCACGTATTGCTGGCGCATTCATTTTAATGAATGTTGCCGGAGGAGTTTTCGCTGCGGAAACGGAAACAGTTGAGCAAAATAGTCTCTCACCTGCATCATCAGTAGAAAATTCGAATGCGCAGCAAGAGGGTGAAAGTAAAGAAAGTGAAATAGCGGGAACTGAAGATGAAGAGGTGGAATTCAATAACATCTTTTTATCAAATTCCCCAATTGATGTAAGCCGTTTTTCCAAAGGAAACCCTGTCACTGCCGGGAAGTATAATGTTTCGGTTGTACTTAACGAGCGGGAAATGGGGAAATTTGAAATTCAATTTGATGATAACCCGCAAGATCCGTTAAGAGCGCTGCCCTGCTTTCGCCTGAAAGAACTGGCTAAGCTTGGCATTGATATTGGCGCAATTAATGTCTCTGGCATGGAAGAAGAAAACTGCGTTTCGCTGAAGACGCTGATACCACAAGCCAGCTGGAAAATGGATATTAACGATCAGCGTTTTATTCTGACTATTCCACAAGCGATGGAACGGGCAACCCGCCCTGATGAAGTGCCGGATACGCTCTGGGACGATGGCATCAACGCGGCCTTTGTCAGCTATAACACCAGTTATTATCGCTCGAGCTATAGCGGCGTTGAGTCCGACAGCGGTTGGATGGGCCTGGATGGCGGTCTGAATTTACTGGGGTGGCGTGTCCGTGTCCGTGGCGATGCGAACTACGCAAAAGAGAGTGGCACCACGTTTGACAGTTCAAACCTGTACGCGGAGCATGATGTTGCACCGCTTAAATCTCAGTTGCGGGTAGGTGAGATATACAGCAGCAGCACATTTTTTGATGCGTTTCCATTACGCGGCGTGACGCTGAGCAGCGACACGCGCATGTTGCCCGACTCTCTGAACAGCTTCCGCCCGGTTATTCGTGGGGTCGCGGAGTCGAATGCGAAAATTATCGTCAGTCAGGCAGGCACTAAAATATTAGAAACTACCGTGCCGCCCGGGGCGTTTTCGATCGATAACTATAATCCGATCAGCTCCAGCGAACAGCTTGACGTCACGATCCAGGAAGCGGATGGCCGGACGCGTCAGCTAATTATCCCATACAACGGCGGTGGGCAATTGCTTTACCCGGGCGTCAGCCTGTACACGCTGGCGGTGGGGGAATATGACGGCGCGAGCAGTAGCGATAAACCGGTGGTCGGCCAGGGTACCTGGCAATACGGTCTGAATAACTATCTGTCATTGTATACTGGTGCTGAATATATGTCGGACTACTACTCCGTTATTGGCGGGGTGGCGCTGAATACGCCGGTTGGCGCAGTTTCTTTAGATTTGACTCAGTCGCATTTGTCAGCAGAAGACGGCAGCCGGAAAGGGCAGAGTCTGGGGATTAAATACAACAGCTATATTACTCCGACGAATACCAGTTTTAATATCGCGGCTTATCGTTATTCGACAAAAGATTTCTTCACGCTGGGTGAGGCGGCAGATTATCTGTCGAATACCGACTGGCAGGACATGGACGATCGGCTTAAATCACAGGTGCAGATTAACGTTAGCCAGACCCTCGAAGCGGGATGGGGCTCGTTTTATTCTTCAGCAATGTTATCGGAGTACTGGCGTTCAGGGCGTAAAGAGAAAAGCTATCAACTGGGATACAGCAACTCCCTGGGCCGGGTCAGCTATAGCGTTTCCGTTAACCGCTATTACACCGGCGATAACGAGAAGGACGATCAGCTCTATCTGTCGTTATCTGTACCGCTCGGCGATCGCGCCGAGGATAAATCGCCGCTGTTTGATTATCTGAACACCAGTTATACCCGTAGCAGTAAGGGAGACCGCAATTTATCGGCTTCGACTTCAGGTTATAACCAGGACGCGGGTCTGAACTACGGCGTCAATGCGAATTATCGTCAGAACGGCTATGACGGGAATAAGATTGAGAATATCGGGGCGAATGCTTCGTGGGATACCCGTTATGGTAGCTGGGGGGCCAGTCTTTCTGCCGATACAGAGAACAGCCGCCAGATGTCGGTGAGCGGCAGCGGTGGCGTTTTACTCCACAAGGGAGGAATAACCCTCGGGCGCACCATCAATGGTGACACGCCTGTTGCATTAATCGAGGCGAAAGGTGCGAAGGGCGCGCGTGCAATGGGGGATAACGCGTCGCGAATTAATAGTGCCGGCTATGCCTATGTCTCTAACCTGTCGCCCTATCGTTTTAATGATGTGAGTATCGATCCCTCGAAAATGGAACAGGATACGGAATTAAAAGAGACGTCCACCCGGGTGGTGCCGCGTGCCGGAGCAGTTATTTATGTCCCCTTTGCCACGGACGATCGTCGCTCGGTATTTTTCCACCTGAAGTTGAAAAATGGCAAAAATATTCCGCTGGGGGCAGAGGTGGTCGATGATTCGAATAATCAGTTAGGTATCGCTGGACAAAATAGTCGAATATTCACCCGTGGCATTGCTGAAAAAGGGCGTTTAACTGTCAAATGGGGTGAAGATATGAGTGAACAGTGTTCTTTTAATTACCAGTTACCTACCAGGGACGATATTAAGTTACGAACAGATACGTTATCAGTCGATAATATTAATTGTGATTAGTTATTATAGAAAAGGAGAGCTATATGTTTTTAAACAATAAACAGACAGTAAGGGTGCTTACTGTTATGGCTGGAGTTATGGGGTTCGGACATCAGGCGATGGCCGCAACGAGTACGCTGGATGTAACTGCTCAGGCATATATTGAAAAAGGTACCTGTACGTTTAAAGTGGATAATCAGTCCGCCACGAGCGTTCCTTTTGCCTTTAATACCGTCACACCAGCAGAGATTGAAGCGCAAAATAAATCAGTTGAAAAGAAAATTGTCATCTCAGATTGTGTGGGAACGTCGGGAATGAACATTTCCCTGTCGTCATCAAATAAAGTTAAAATCAATGGCGATACCACACATGACTACCTCCGCCCAGCTAATGTGGCGGTGAAGGTAGCATATAAAACGGAAGTTAAAACCGAGGGTGGTAACTATGTTCCGCTCTATGTTGGGGCACCATCAATCAGATTGGGTGGCAATTTCGAGCCATTTGGACAAGGTAAAACGGGTAACCTGTATATTAAAGCCACGCTGATCCCTGCAGTGGCTGATATTATGACAATTGGTTCTGGAACACTGGACTCAACAGCAACGCTTAACATGGACTTTTTATAATTAAGGATGATTATGATGAAAAAAGTACTGGTACCTTTAATTTTTTTGGCACCTTTTGCCGCCCATGCTCTTAATGACGCTAGCCTGACACTTAATTTTACCGGAACGTTAACTTTACCAACCTGCACAGCGAAATTTGATACTAATGCGACCAGCTTTAATATCGACTTTGGTAACGTAAAGAGTAGTGACGTCCTGGCTTCGGCAAGCCATGGGGGTTATCTGGTACCCAATACAGTCTATAAACCAGTTAAAGTAAAATTTACCGCATGTGGTGCATCAACAAAGTTTGTTGTGGGTCTGTCCTCCGCTAAAAATAACACTGACGGTACAAATTATAAGAATAAGTCGCTTAAAATGTTCACTTCTGCGGCGACACCAGCTGCGACCGGGTTAGGCGTGGCCTTCTTTAAAACTAATCAAGACACCTCGGAAACGAATACCCTGCCAACCAACGGCTCGACCGTGAGTATGGCTTTCTCTGGTAACACGACGGGCGATGCCACCAACGGTTATGTATGGACAACCTATGCAGGATTAGTGGCAATTGATAGTGCTAAGCTGACGTCAGCGGCCATTTCTGGGTATGCTGGCACCACGCTGAAAACGGATGGCGCAATAAATATCGACTATCTGTAATTAAGATACGCGGAGCCTGTTTAAAGCTCCGCGTATTGATAGCATGGACAGCGTTATAAGTTGATGGAGGAACCCATGACAAAAAATGCATCATTATTATACTTGTTGATTTGTGGAATGAGCATGTGCGGTTTTCCTCATTCAGCCATGGCGGATGATAAGGTTGATGCAGCCAATATGGGGCTGCAGTTTAGTGGGGAGCTAATTAACACTTCCTGCACAGTAACGTTTCCCAGGGATACGCTAATAATGGAGGCCGTGGGGATCGATAAATTTACGCAGCCCGGAATGACCTCAGCCTATAAGCAAAATTTTCAGCTCATCATTAATAATTGCAATCTGTCACCTGCCGTTGTCAGTGATATACGACTTTCCTTTAGTACCCTCGATGGTCAGGGCCGTGTTGCCCCCGGAGCGTTTAGTAATCAACTTCCGGGTGGGGCCAAAGGCATTGGGTTTGCGGTCTATGACCAGCGTGATAATCAAAATGTATTAACGGTTTCGGGAGAAAGCAGAGTGTTAAACTATCCGGTTAATAGTAGCGCTCCGCTGGATATTCCGCGTGATTTTTACATTAAATATATACAATCCGGGGCCGATGTCACCGCTGGGCAGATCTCTGCAACATTGTTAGTGAGTGCATTTTATGACTAGTCAAATTTATGACAATAACGGCCTAAAAAAGCACATCATATTTATTCTAATGGCTAGGATGAAAATGAAACTCAAATGGTTTTTACCTGTTTTACTTTATCTGTTTACCGGGCATTGTCTGGCTGCTTTGCAGACGACATATATAATGGATGCCTCTTTTGCTGGTCAATCCGATTTATCAATAGCGGCAACGTTCAATGTCGATAGCGCTTCCATCCCGAATATGGGCGGGGGGGTGAAAGTTATGCAGGAGAAACAACTTCCTCCTCCTACCACGGGAATTGAATATAATCAACGCTCTTTATGGGGTGACCGCGGTAATGGAACCTGGCGCTGGGCAAGCAGTTCCCCACTTTTGACTGCGTCCTATGACAGTAACAATGTTGATACCACTCAAACCAGGACTGTTGATGGTAAAACTTATTATAAATTAAGAATGGCTGACAGCGAGAGATTTCCTGTTTACGTACGGCTTGAACAGAAAGTCTTCTTGCCTGTAAAGAACGCTTATTCTTATGTCGATCTGAAGGACGTAGAGAATCAATCTAGACAACATCGGGGCTCTTTCTTTTTTAACACCATTTTCCAGAATAGTTATCTTAGTGGATGTAATAACGCGCAGGGAAACTTCAGTGTCACTCTTATTTGTGTACGAGATTTGTATTACGAATTAAGTTCGCAATTCGCGAACCGCGATGTGAAAATGTATTTTTACATGCCCAAAACCCCGTTATATCCCATTAATTTTGACAATATTTTCGTAGGTTCTGTCAGTTTTAGTCGCGTATGTATGGTTGCTACTGGTGGAGACGAAAGCGCTGCTTTTATAGCGGCCAATAATTGTACAATGAATTCCAAAAAAGCCGTCGTATCCAGATTTTATCTGAATGGTTCATTAATATTCAGAAACACCTGTAAAGTGACTGAAACCACTAAGAACGTTGTGTTAGCGGATATTACCGAAGCTAAGCTGGCGGGCAAAGCACAAGGTGCTTTACCCGAAGGGTATGCGCCTAAAGAAACAAAGGTGTCAATGAAGTGTTCTGGCAATATCAATAATTCTTTTCCTGATGGGGCGGGTATTGTGCAGGCGACAATGATGGGGGCAGGGTACAGTTTTGACGCTGACCTCGCATCGAAGGGCATTTTGCTGGCGAAGGGGGTGGGGACCATCATTAACGACCTGGGCGTTAAAATTACTCAGGATGCCGCAGGCCAGTCTCTGGTGAAACTGGATGGTGTCTCCCCCCTGAGGGCGACAATTAACAACGATATGGCTACGGTGACATTTTATTCTTATCCCACCCCTGCCCGGACAGGGGTCAATCCAACAGGTGCAGGAGGCTATGAAGCATCGGCTACGATGACCTTTGAGATGCCTTGATAGCGCAGTCAGTCCCGGCTCCAGCCGGGGCTGACGTTTATGAAGGGATCTGCTCCGGATTAATCTAAAAAAGACCTGCAACGGAGCAGAACCTTTAGCCCCGGTCAGCCCGGTAGCAGGTCACATCCACTTCGACTTTGCAATCCACCACCAGATCCGCCACGCAGCACACGCGGGCGGGCGGGTGTTCGCCGAAGAATTCGCGGAACACTTTGTTAAATGACTGGAAGTAGCGGGCATCCGTCAGGAAAACCTTCACATGCACCACGTCGGCCAGGGTGTAACCGGCTTCGGTCATGATGTCCACGCAGTTCTGGATCGCCAGACGGGACTGCTCAATGATGCCGCCTTCCACCACTTCGCCGTCTTTCATCGGCGTCTGGCCGGAAACATACAGCCAGCCCGCCGCTTCCACCGCTTTGGCAAACGGCAAATGCTGCCCGCCCGTGCCGGTGCTGCCACCGACGCCATAACGTCTAATACTCATTTTTGCTCCTTATTTGGTTTTTCCCGGCGCAGAAAACGCCCTGCGCGGCCAGTGACCTGCTGGTCCTGACCATAACTCATTACCCCATTCACCATCACCGCTTCAATACCGGCGGCGGGCTGTTTGGGATCGCTGAAACTGGCCACATCCCGCACGGTGGCCGGATCGAACAATACCAGATCCGCATAATAGCCGCGTTTGACCAGCCCACGTTCGGGCAGCCGGAAACGGGCCGCCGACAGGCCGGTCATCTTGTGCACCGCCACGGTGAGCGGGAACAGCTTTTCGTCGCGGCTGTAATGGCCGAGCACGCGGGGGAAGGCGCCCCATAAACGCGGATGCGGCATCGGATCGTTCGGCAGACCGTCAGAGCCTATCATGGTCACCGGATAGCGCAGCACGCGGCGCACATCCTGCTCGTCCATGTTGTAGTAAATGGCCCCGGCAGGCATCAGTAATTTGCCCGCGTCATGCAGCGACATCGACCAGCTTTCGGCGATCTGCTTAAGCGACTGCCCGGCCACCTCCGGATGCGGTTCAGACCAGGTGATGATGATGTCGAACTCGTCGGTGATCTGCTTCATGTCCAGCGTGGACGAGGAGGCGGAGTAGGGGTAGCAGTCACAGGCAACCTCCTGCTGCTGGCGCACGGTGTCGAACAGCTTCAGCGTCTCCACAGTGCGCCCCCAGTTTTTTGCCCCGGCGCATTTATGGTGCGACACCACCACCGGCACCCTGCCGTGGCGACCGATACGAAACGCCTCGTCCAGCGCCTCCAGAATGGGTTCAAATTCCGAACGCAGATGAGTGGTATAGATGCCGTTTTCCGCCGCCAGCTCCTCCGCCAGCGCCATCACTTCTTCAGTGGTGGACTGGAAGGCGCTGGCGTAGGCCAGCCCGGTGCTGAGGCCCAGCGCGCCCTGCGACAGCGCCTCTTTGAGCTGCGCGCGCATACCGGCGATTTCCTCCGCCGTGGCCGCGCGGAACAGATCGTCCATATGATTGTTGCGCAGGGCGGTGTGGCCGATCAGCGTGCCGACGTTAATCGCCGGGCGCGCCTGCGCAATCGCCTGCGCGTAGGCGTCCACCGTCGGGAAGACAAACTGCTGCGCCTCGCCGAGCAGGTTCATTGGATCGGGTACTTCGCCGTGCATGGTCGCGCAGGCGGCGCTGATCCCGCAGTTGCCGACGATCACCGTGGTCACGCCCTGGCTGATTTTCGGTAAATAAGCAGGCATGCGGATAACATTGATGTCGTCATGGGTGTGGACATCGATAAATCCCGGCGCCAGTACGCGCTCGCTGCCGTCGATTTCCCGCACGGCGTGGCCTTCGATAGCCGGCGCAATCTCTGCGATGCGATCGCCTTTGATCGCCACATCCGCCCGGTACTCTGCGCCGCCTGATCCATCGATAACCGTGACATTCCTGAACAGATAGTCGAACTTCATGTGATCCTCACCCCCCTTTTGGTCTGCGCTGAAGTTAACCATTTACAAGGGATAAAAACAGTGGAAAATGACACAAAACGCATATGAATTTATGATACTTTTATTCACTATCGGTGGTTTTAAATTAATACTTGTTTAAATTACAGTAAGTTATAAAAGATACCCGATCTGAAAGATACTGATTCCCCTGAGGAGCGTTGTTATGAAATACCAGAATGAACACCTCGTACCCCATAAAGCCGCCCTGATGTTTACCCCGGCCAACGTCCTGAATGAGGATGTCTGCCTGCCCGCAGCGCTGATCAAAAAAACCGCCCTGGAGAACAATATTCAGTGGATGCAGGATTACGCCGACGCGCGCGGCGTTTCTCTTGCGCCTCACGGTAAAACCACCATGACGCCGTGGATCTTTCAGCGGCAACAACAGGCGGGCGCCTGGGCGATTGGCGTCGGCAGTGCGTGGCAGGCCAGCATCGCCATGGCGAGCGGCATCAGGCGCGTGCTGATGGTGAATCAACTGGTGGGGAAGGCGAACATGACGCTGATCTCACAGTTGAAGAACACCTATCCGGATGTGGACTATCTGTGTTGTGTGGACAGCGCGGCCAATGCGCAGGTGCTTTCCGCGTTTTTCAGCGCGCAGCAGCAGACGCTGGACGTACTGATTGAGCTGGGCGTGCCGGGGGGCCGCTGCGGCTGCCGTACCGCGGATGAAGCGCTGGCGTTGGCCGCTACGGTGGCGGATCTGCCGGGGCTGCGCTTGCGCGGGCTGGAGCTGTATGAAGGCGTGGTGCACGGCGATAATCCACAGCCGCAGGTGGAAGCTTTCCTGCGCGAGGCGGCGGCGCTGGCCTGCCAGCTGGAGCGCTATGTCGACGGTGAATTCCTGCTCACCGGCGCGGGCTCGGTGTGGTACGACGTGGTCTGTAACGTCTGGCTGGCGGCAAAAAAACCGGCGGACTGCCGCATCGCCATTCGGCCCGGCTGCTATATCACCCATGATGGTGGAATTTATCACAAGGCGCAGCATGCGCTGATGGCGCGCGACTGCGTTGCCTGCGATCTGGGCGGCGATCTGACCTGTGCGATGGAGCTGGCGGCCATGGTGCAGTCGGTACCGGAAGCAGGGCGGGCTATCGTCAACTTCGGCAAGCGCGACAGCGCCTTTGACGCCGGACTGCCGCAGCCGATCGCCCATTACCGGCAGGGTAAAGCGCTGGCTGATCCTTCAGCATTGATCGAAACCACCGGCATAATGGATCAGCACGCCATGCTGACACTCCGGCCCGGCGCAGAGGTGCAGGTGGGGGATATTCTGCTGTTCAGTACCTCGCACCCGTGCCTGACGTTCGATAAATGGAAAACGCTGCTGCTGGTGGACGATGAGTACAACGTGCTGGAAGAACTGGATACCGAATTCTGACAGGCGTTCCCTCTCCCGTCCGGGAGAGGGGAAATGCGCTTAGCTGCTGGCCTGCGCCGCTTCTCTGGCTTTTTCTTCCGCCTGTTGATGGCGCTCGGTTTCCAGCATCTTTTTCTCGTACACCTTAAAGAACGGGTAGTAGATGGCAAGGGAGATAAAGAAGCAGACAAACACCAGTCCGCAGGCGATTAAATTCCAGTTCGTGGTGATCAGCGCCCCGAGCGGGGCCGGAACGGTAAAGGGCGGTTTAACCATCATGCGCGGGATCAGGCCGCTGATGGTGCAGAGATAGACCACCAGCGTGTTTGCCATCGGCGCCAGGATAAAGGGAATGGCCAGCAGAGGGTTCATCACAATGGGCGCGCCAAAAATCATCGGTTCATTGATATTAAACAAGCCGGGAATGAAGGAAATTTTTCCCAGCTGTTTCAGGTAAATTACCCGCGAGCGGATAAATAACACCACCAGCGCCAGCGTCGAACCGGTGCCGCCCATCTGCGCATACCACTGGAAGAACTGCTCGGTGAAAATATTCGGCAGGTCATAAGCACTGACGCCGGACTGGAACAGCTCCATATTCTGCACAATGGCCTGATCCCACAGCGGGCGGATCAGCGGCCCCATCACCGCATGACCATGAATACCCAGCACCCAGAACAGGTCGATCATAAACTGCGTGACGATGCCGCCAAACAGATTCGTGCCGGTCATAAAGCCTTTCAGCGGCATAATGAGATAGCTGATGATGGCGTTAATATCGATATTAAAAAAGTGCCGTGGGATCCAGAATACCAGCACCACGGCAAGCGTCGGGAATAGTGCAGAGAATGAACTCGCCACCACCGGCGGCACCCCGGCGGGCATTTTGATTTCGATATTGCGCACTTTAATAAAACGGTAAATCTCAATGGCGATCAGCGATGAGATAATCGCCCCGAACAGCCCCTGAGAGCTGAGCGAACTTAATGGAATATACCGTCCGGTAACCGCATCCCCGGCGACGGTGACCCCCTGTTTAATATTGACCGGCACGATCATCAGGATGGTCGCCAGCATCGCCAGCAGACCGCTGGTAATATCGTTGAGCTTATAACTTTTTCCCAGGAAAGAGCCGATGGTAAAGGCGGCATAGAGCGACATCAGCCCGACGGTAAAACGAAACGGAACATCCAGCATATCGCGCCAGGGCGCGACAAAATCCATATAGCCCTTGATGGGGATATTCAGCAAAATCACAAAGAATGAGCCGACAATGGTCAGCGGCAGAATGGAAATAAGCCCGTTGCGGATCGCCTGCATATGCCGCTGATTACCAATGGCGTTCGCCAGCGGTAATAACTTTTCTGCCAGAGTATCAAAAGCCGACATGGTCACTCTCCTCAAAGCCATTATTTTCAATTACCGTGCGGAACCAGCGGCCTGACTTTTTCAGCGAGCGCTGCCCGCTGGCTAAATCCAGACGATAAAAGCCGTAGCGGTTTTTATAGGCATTCTGCCAGGACCAGCAGTCGATAAAGGTCCACATGTGATAGCCGAGACACTGGCTTCCGTCGGCAATGGCCTTATGCAGCCAGGTAAGATGTTCCTCAAGAAAGGCAATGCGGTAATCGTCCTGCACTTCGCCATTCACCATAAACTGCTCTTCGTCCATGATGCCGATTCCATTTTCCGAGACGAACCACGGAATATTGCCGTAGCGATCCTTTATCAGCATTGCGATGTCATACAGCGCGGGAGGATAGATTTCGATGCCGCGGGAAGTATTCATCCGGCGGCCTGGCATGATGTATTCCTCAAAGAAGCGTTCAGGGACAAAATCCTGCGCTTCGGCAAGGGGCGTTTCGCGGGCTTTTACCCGACGCGGGCGATAATAATTAATTCCCAGCAGATCGATACGCGTCGCCGCAATTAATTCGCTATCGCCCGGTAAAGCCACGGGGAGCTGATTGTGTTCGTTGAGGATGGCGAGCAATTCCGGCGGATAGCGGCCCAGTAATATCGGCTCGTTAATACTGCGGGTATAAAACAGATCCGCCATCACCGCCGCCTGCCGATCGTCCGGGCTGTCGCTGCGGGGATACACCGGAATGACATCCATAATAATGCCAATTTTTCCCGGCAGATTTCTTTTACGCCAGGCCGCCACCGCTTTGCAGTGGGCAATAACGATATGGTGCAGCACCTGGGCTGCGCGACGAAAATCGCTGACGTAAGGATAATGGCGGGGATGAAGATAACCCGCTTCTGCCGGAATAAGGGGCTCATTAAAAGTAAACCAGTAGCGCACCCGATCGCCAAACAGCTGATAGCAGATGTCGGCGTAACGGGCGAAGGCCTCCACTACATCACGATTTTCAAAACCGCCTTTTTCCTGCAATGCCATTGGCATATCGAAGTGATAAAGATTAATAAAGGGCTCAATGCCCTGGTCAATGAGTTCATTAATAACCTGGTTATAGAACTCAACCGCGAGGGGATTAATGTCGCCATCCCCGTCAGGTATTAATCGTGACCAGGAAATAGAGGTGCGAAAGGAGTTGAGGCCAATATCTTTCGCGCGCTGAATATCGTCCCGCCAGTGCTGATAAAACCCGGAGGTATCGTCGGCGGTGACGCCGTTATAAAAACGCTCGTTATAGTAATGCGAGGCATAATCCCAGATATTGTCGCCTTTGCGGTCGCCGGGTAAGCGCCCTTCGGACTGGGTGGCGCTGGTCGCCGTGCCCCACCAGAATTTATCAGGAAAGCGGTATTTCATGGGCGATCCTTATTTTACCAGTGACAGGGCGTGATCGAGGACTTTATCCCCCTGCATCGATCCATATTGCATCATATCGATAGCATCCACCGGCACGCCGTGCGTGGCGGCGGCAGCCCGTAAACTCTGCAACTGGAACTTCACCTGCGGCCCCAGCAAAATCACGTCGGCTTCCGTGACGATCTGTTCAAAGTCCGAAACGGGAACCGCGGTAATTTCCACTTCTACGTTACGACTGCTGGCGGACTGTTTCATTTTTTCCACTAACATGCTGGTAGACATACCGGCAGCACAGCATAAGAAGATCTTTTTCATTGCTTTTCCCTCAGTGAATAAACGCCAGAATGCGCGACGCGCGGTGGAAGGTATTCTGGGTAGTGACCAAAAAACCCACAAGTGAGGGGGGACACAAATCAGGAGTTATAGTCTGATACTTTTTGGGGGATTGGTGGGTGTTTGGGGGGATAGCCGTTTAAAATCAGGGGGGTAGGGGTGTTACTTATATGAACGGTAAAACTTTATCGTCTGAAAACAAAAAGGAGTCAGATGATTTTCATCTAACTCCTTGTTTAACCTGGTGGCCCCTGCTGGACTTGAACCAGCGACCAAGCGATTATGAGTTCCTGCCGGAACAACCGAAAATCAATGTTTTGCGTTATTTATCATTGACATAGATTGCCGTTGTTTGCCAGTAACTGCCTTCTTCCGCCATCTTTATCGCCATTTTATCGCCATTTGATTAGTAACTTGAGTCGATGAATCGGTAGTATCCGAAACCAGATTTAAGATGCAGCTCAGAGAGCAAAGCTGACAAATCAGCAGGTTCTGATACTTCTACTGACTCTGTACACTCGTTTCTGATATCCTTGGATTCAAGCCAATATATATAGCCAACTCTTTCATAATATTCTTCCATATCAAAATCATTTCCGTACTTTGATAAAAAAGCCTGAATATACAGAAGGATGGTTCTTGTTGCTCGTTGAATCAAAAAATATAATGTTTTCCAGTTATCACCTGTAAAACCATACTCTGGGTTAAGATTTATAGGGATTACCCCATGTGCGATGTCATTTCTTATATTTCGAATAATATTGAGGGCATAGCAACGGTGTTCTTTAGGGTAACTTAATTTATTATTCACTTTTTTGTTATAAAGCGAGGTGTATCGTTCGAATAAAGTGCATAAGTTTTGATTGTAATGTTCGAAATGTTTTGGTAAATGCTTTTCCTCAATTTTATCAAATAAAATCAGAGATTTCATACTGTTGTCTCTGACAGGGTTCTTGAAGGATGTATTTAGCTCATTAGTAAAGAAGGTTGATACAAACCTATAGACTTCTTCTAAAGCATTGCAAACGAAGAAAAGTCTAGTTAACTCTGTGGTATAGGCACTAAAGTATTTCCTGTCAGACTCTAATGCTTCGTAATGCGGACGGCACATTATTGATAATGAACTTCTATCATGCAAATAAGGATTTATTTCTACATTATCAAGAGTTGAAGATAGAGTTAACCACTGATTCATTGCAAGAAAGTTTGATCTATGATCTCCGTAGAAGCATTCCGTCAAAATAGCTAATTCATGCAGGTGGCTTTTTATTTCCGTTAAGGAATGACATAAAGAGCAATTTTTATCTTTCATCTAAAGTCCCTGATTCAAAGAGCTTAAAGGATTTAGTTTTACTGCATCTTCGAGATGGTCGGGGGCAAAGTGCGCATATCGCATTGTCATTTTTATGTCGGTATGACCGAGTACGCGCTGCAAGACCAAAATATTACCACCATTCATCATAAAGTGGCTGGCGAAGGTATGGCGCAAAACATGGGTAAGTTGTCCTGCCGGTAGTTCGATGCCTGTTCTTTCCAGAGCAGACCGGAACGCGCCATAACAATCACTAAACAACCGGCCTTTTTTATCATCAGGTAGAGACTCATAGAGCTCTTTGCTGATTGGGACGGTGCGGTTTTTTCTGCCTTTAGTGTTGGTGTATGTGATTTTGTATTTCGCGAGTTGGCTTTTTCTCAGACTCTCAGCCTCAGACCACCGTGCGCCAGTGGCGAGACAGATTCTTACCACGGTTTCTAAATCAGGGTGGTCATGCCGTTTACACTCACCGAGCAGTTGCGCAATCTGGTCGTGAGTTAGCCAGGCCATTTCCATTTCTTCTGTGCGGAATGGGCGCATATTTTTCAGTGGGTTTTCACCCTTCCATTCTCCGAGACGGTTTAGCTCATTGAACACCGCCCGGAAGTAGGCCAGCTCAAGATTAAGTGTGCGAGGCGATACCTCTTTCACTCTGTTTGAACGAGCATACTCACCTTTTAACCGTTTTTCTCGGTAGCGGGAAAACATCTGCGCATCGAAATCGCGTGCGGGTGGTTCGCCCATACACTCAAAAGCATGGTGCATGGCTAACTGGCGTTTCAAGCCGTCTTTCAGGGTAATGCCATGAGCGCTATACCATGAATCAACCAGCTCTTT
Organism: Enterobacter sp. SA187; assembly: GCF_001888805.2. NCBI lineage: Bacteria > Pseudomonadati > Pseudomonadota > Gammaproteobacteria > Enterobacterales > Enterobacteriaceae > Enterobacter > Enterobacter sp. SA187. The sequence goes on along the minus strand of NZ_CP019113.1, from coordinate 477,029 downwards.
TAACGTGCGCCTGTCTTCCTTTTCTTCCTGCCACGGGTTTTGAACGGTGTATTGCTCAAACGCCAGAGCCTCGCCCTTAGTAGCGAATTTCTTTCTGATACGTTTGCCTTTTGCGCCGTTTGGGTAGAGTTCACAAATCCAACCGCCAGCCGGATTTTTACGGACGGTCATCAGTTAACCTCGCTGTATACACCCACCACACGCCCCAACGCTTTAATATCATCAATGCCGCATTCGAAAGGAACCTTCCCGCCTGCAACATGTAGTTTTCTGCCCGGTAGTTTTGTTAACTCTCGAATGCTTATTGCTCCCTCAATGTCGACTAGCCATAGGCCGTCAGACAATGACGCTTGCTTGTCCACAAAATAAATTTTCCCCTCGGAACGGATAGCCATCCCATCTGTGAGTGGTTTTGTGAAAAATTGGGCATCAATGCTCAGTTGCTTATCGGATTTGAGGATTTCTTCACTTAATGTGAACCCCTCAATCCTTTTAGCGTCGCTAGATTCTCTGTTATTTACAAACGCTTCCCCTTCTCCGGTAAGTAACCACCGAAGATTAGCACCTGTTTCAAGGGCGCAGTGAGCCGCAAAGTCATAGGAGATAGCGCCTCGGGTGTACCTATTTGACAATGAACTGGATGCGATATCGAAGTGGTTAGCTAATTGAATTTTCTGTGAAAATCCATACGCCTCGCAGATGCGGTCAAGTACATCTACGTTGCTCCATCCTAAAGAATCTATTCTCATTTCGATAAAACCTATTTACTATCTCTCAATTGGGAGATATATTTTGGCTAAACCCACGCAATTGATGGCAAGTGTTGGCAAACAGAGTCAAATCAATTGCAAACTTTGGCTAATAGGGAATCATGCAATATGGCTTCTGAAATCGCAATCATCAAAGTGCCTGCACCTATCGTTACTCTGCAGCAATTCGCAGAGCTTGAGGGTGTATCTGAACGTACCGCTTACCGCTGGACAACCGGCGACAACCCTTGTGTACCAATCGAACCCCGCACCATCCGTAAAGGCTGCAAGAAAGCAGGTGGCCCGATTCGCATTTATTACGCACGCTGGAAAGAAGAGCAGTTGCGTAAAGCGTTGGGTCATTCCCGTTTTCAACTCGTCATCGGCGCTTAATTCACTTTATGTGAATTTTAAGGATGCAACATGTTTGATTTTCAGGTTTCCAAACATCCCCACTATGACGAAGCGTGCCGGGCTTTTGCGCAGCGTCACAACATGGCGAAGCTGGCCGAGCGTGCGGGTATGAACGTTCAAACGTTACGTAACAAGCTAAACCCGGAACAGCCGCACCAGTTCACGCCGCCTGAATTGTGGCTACTGACTGACCTGACCGAAGACTCAACTCTCGTTGATGGCTTTCTGGCTCAGATTCATTGCCTGCCATGTGTGCCGGTTAATGAACTGGCTAAAGACAAATTGCAGGCCTATGTCATGCGCGCAATGCGTGAGCTCGGCGAACTGGCGAGCGGCGCGGTATCTGATGAACGTCTGACCTCTGCCCGTAAGCACAACATGATTGAAAGCGTTAATGCTGGCATTCGCATGTTGTCATTGTCGGCACTGGCGCTGCATGCGCGTCTGCAGACTAATCCCGCTATGACAAGCGTGGTCGATACCATGAGCGGTATTGGCGCGTCATTCGGTCTGATTTGAGGTGCTTATGCTGAAAAGTGAACCGTCATTCGCGTCGCTGCTAGTAAAGCAAAGTCACGGCATGCACTACGGTCACGGCTGGATCGCAGGTAAGGACGGCAAGCGCTGGCACCCGAGCCGCTCACAGGCTGATTTACTGGCTGGCCTCTCCACTCAAAAGCAGGGGGAATCATGGCTATCGAAGCTGTTTCCGCGACTGTTCCGCTGAAAGCGGGTGAACGTCTGGCCGGTCTCAATCATGTAGCTGAATTGCGCGCGAGATATTGGGGCGATAGCTGGAAAGAGGTCGAGCGTTTTGTCGATGATATGCGCGATAAACGCGATCCACAATTTGAAGAAAATAATCGGGCGCTGGCCGCTATTTTCTTTCTGGCAAAAATACCGGCGGCTCGTCATGAGCTCGAATTAAGTGAGCTGACTACTGACGAGAAAAAAGCGCTTATTACAGCGATGAATCATTTTCGTGCAGTAGTGAGCTTATTTCCAAAACGGCTAACCATGCCGAATTAATACAAACAGAAATTTAATGGCGTAAACCCGCCGGGCTTCTTATTGCCCGAAATCAGGAGAGTCAATTATGAGTAATACCGAAACCCGTAGTTTTAACACTGATAGTGATGCGCTGGCCGTATTGCTGACCGATGCCAAAAAAGAAGAGCGCAAAGACCGCGCGCTCGCTGTTTCCATCCGCCTTGAGGCGCTGGCTATCCATATCACCAAAGAGGGTATGAGCGGCACCGAAGCCGCTGAACTGCTGCGCCGTGAAGCCACACGCTTTGAGAACGAATCACAGGAGCTGCACTAATGGCCGACGCAATGGATTTAGCACAACTGCGCGAGCAGGAAGACCGAGAACGCCATATCAGCAACGCGCGCAGCCGTATCGCTGCACCTTCCCGTTTTCTTTGCGAGGAATGTGACGCACCAATCCCGGAAGCTCGCCGCATTGCGATTCCGGGTGTGGCCTTTTGCGTGACCTGCCAGCAAATCGCCGAACTCAAATCAAAACACTATAGGGGCGTGTAAATGAGCATTCGAATCGAAATAGGTGATAAATGGATTATTACCAGCGACCAATATCAATTCATCCTGAATGAAAAGAAAGTCGTTAAGTCAGGTAAAAAAGCTGGCGAGGAATGGCTTGATACTATCGGCTATTACCCAAAGATTAACCAACTTATTTCCGGTCTGGTTCATCACCATATTCAAAATGCAACGATTAATTCTATTAGTGAAATGGCTGCGGAAATAGAGAGAGTTGGCGCTATCTGCTCTGCGGAATTTAAGGGGGAAAAATGAGCCAGTCAGCTACTGTAATTTCTGTTTCTGATATTTCGGAGAAGGTCAGGGAAATCGAAATAGCATACCACCGCTATTTGAATTTATTCCGTATACCCGATGACCATAAAATAGTCGTGAATTATTCTGCCGGTAAAGACAGCACTGCGACTCTTGCTGTCGCTAATGCACTGTTCGGAAACCGTGTACAAGCTGTAATGGCGGACACTGATAACGAGCATGAGTTGACTGTTGAATTTGCTCGCAACGTCCATCAGCAAATTGGCTGCAACCCAGTGCAGGTAGTTAAGCGGGTTTACACAGAGGCTGACTTTGCTAAACGCCGTGCATATATGGAGAAAAACTGGCGAAAGCGTCAGGCAATCCGTATGGGAGTGTATCGTGGAATTGTGATGCCGTCCCTTGCTCGCGCGGACACTAAATTCGGTCAGGCGTGGTTACGTACCGCTGAACGGTGGGGAATTGAATTTGAAACACCTCTCGACGCGGCACTTTCAGTTTTACATCCATCAGGAAACAGCTTCTTGGACTGCGCATTGCTTCACGGCAAGTTTCCAATGCTGCGCGACCGTTTCTGCACTGATGAACTGAAAATTCAAATCGCTTATGAAAAAGCAATGCTGCCAATGCTGGACGATGGTGATGTTGTTGTTCAATGGTCTGGTGTGCGAGCCGATGAGTCATCAAAGCGAGCTGGTTATGAGCGTTTCGCTCCCGACCGACGAGACCCAGAATTTTTATATAACTTTCTACCTATCCATCAGTGGACAGCAGCCGATGTTTTTGCGCTGCATAAATATTTTGGTATTAAGCCAAACCCACTATACATGCAGGGAGCTTCGCGTGTTGGCTGCATGAACTGTGTTCTTAGCAATAAAGAAGAAATTGCCGAGACAGCGGCGCGCTGGCCAGAACACATCGAGAAGCACAAGCAATGGGAACTAAAAGTTCGCCTGACCAGCCGCTGGGTACACTGGATGAGTGTTGGAGAAGTTAGCCAGCGCTGGATGAAGCAGTTTGATTTACCTCTTGGCCTCAATGTTCAGATGTTAGGTATTACACCAGAAGTCCAGAACATCGATTGGTCGGGATTCTATGGCCCGCGCGGGGGGCTTAATTCACCTAGCGTTGGCGATGTTGTTGAATGGGCTAAAACTGGCCGCGGCGGAAAGGTTTATGACCTCGTTAAAGCCAGTCTTGATACGGCTACTTGCTCCTCGCGCTACGGCCTGTGCGAATGAGCTCCATTTCTTATGCCTACCCGTGGAACACTCCACGGTCGGCAATAGCCAGCCCATATATTACCTATGAGCAACAGTATCGCCGCGACCGTATGTTCGCGGCTTTGCTGCATGCGAGAAAGGTGCTTTCTCTCCAGCCCGAGTGCGTGCGTTTTGACGTTTATCGCACCGCTGCTGTGCTGGAGCAAAATCATGGCAGTCAACGAGCCAATGCCTTTTTAATCAGCTTCTGCAAAAAGGCATTGCCACGTCTCGAGCTGGTCGCAAAAAAATACGAGTGTGCAGGTATCAAAAGCAACGTATCAGTCGCTGTTTTTGGCGGTCATTTTGATACCGAGCTTATGCAGTATCTGGCGTCACGCATGGTCAATATGGTTGCCAGATATAACCGCCTCCCTGATATGTCGCGCGCCGATATCGACCTTTTGGCCGCTGATATCGCAAATTTCATTCGTGCTGAACTGGCCGACATTGATGACACCGGATTTAGCGAGCTCAAAACGCTGTACACCTGGTACATGCGAGCCGGTTTCATTTCCCTGCAATTCAATGTTACCCCGCCGCATTGGGAGCGGGTGACAAAGAAATATGTCGGTGAGGATGAAATCGCCCCTGCTATCACCCGCATGTTTAATGAGGTTTGGTGGCGTGGCCGCTTGCGACGCATTGCGGCTGCATGGCGCGAACATCTGCAGATCGCAGTCGGCAATGTCAGCAAAAAACGACACGCATATGCGAGTAAAAACTGCGTGACCGACTGGCGCGAGCAGAAGCGCCGCACGCGAGAATTTCTCAAGGGGCTGGATCTCGAAGACGAAGACGGCAACCGCATCAGCCTGATTGAAAAATATGATGGCTCGGTCGCCAACCCTGCGGTACGTCGCTGCGAGCTGATGACCCGCATCCGTGGGTTTGAAAATATCTGCAATGACCTCGGATACGTTGGGGAGTTTTACACCCTGACTGCTCCGTCTAAATATCACGCCACGACTAAAGCGGGATACCGTAACAGCAAATGGAACGGAGCCAGCCCATCGGATACGCAAAGTTATCTAACCGGCCTTTGGGCGCGCATTCGCGCCAAGCTACACCGGGAAGAAATCCGCATCTTCGGCATACGTGTTGCCGAGCCTCATCACGACGGAACGCCGCATTGGCACATGCTTATGTTCATGTTGCCGGAAGACGTCGAGCGCGTGCGCCTCATCATCCGTGATTATGCGTGGGAGGAAGACCTCTACGAACTGAGAAGCGATAAAGCTAAAAAAGCGCGCTTTCATGCCGAGGCCATTGACCCGGAAAAGGGGAGTGCTACCGGCTATGTTGCTAAATACATTTCCAAAAACATCGACGGCTATGCTCTTGATGGTGAAACCGATGACGAAAGCGGCGAGCTGCTGAAAGAGACAGCCCCTGCCGTTTCGGCATGGGCGGCACGCTGGCACATTCGTCAGTTTCAGTTTATCGGCGGTGCGCCAGTGACGGTCTATCGTGAATTGCGCCGCCTCGCTGACACCGAGACCGCACATGGTCTGAGCGTTGAGTTTGCTGCCGTCCATGATGCCGCCGACGCTGGTGACTGGGCTGGTTACGTTAATGCGCAGGGTGGGCCGTTTGTCCGTCGTGCTGATTTGCAGGTGCGCACACTGTATGAACCGCGCGCCGAGTTTAATCAGTATGGCGAGGAAACCGTCTGCATCCGTGGTGTCTACGACTCTATTGTCGGCGCTGGCACCCCGATTTTAACCCGGCTAACGCAGTGGAAAATTGTGCCGAAGCGTGCCGTTGATTTGGCCGTTGACGTTAAGGGCGCTCCTGCGCCCTCTCGGAGTTCTGTCAATAACTGTACGGCAAGCGAAAGCGATCCACCGTTACTGGATTTAACAAAACCGCTGAGTCGGCGTGAAAGACGAGAGCTGACGAACCGACTAAGGAAGCAAAGGCCAGCAATACGGCGAAGATTCTTCCACGGCACGGATGAGCAGAACGCAGCTATAAAGAAAACTATCGATGAGATACATCTGACAACCGGCATTAATATCAGTCGGGGCGAAGCCCTGCACCTGATGGCCGGTGGTAAAAGTTGTCTTGATGGCAAATGGCTACGCGGAACGGGTAAAGGAGAGATTTTTTCCGCAGCACCATCCCATCAGGCTAAAGCTAGGAAAGTTCTCGATCGTGTAGCGGCTTTAGCGGAAATGGCAACGAAAGAGTAAGCGGCAATGTTCATCCATATCATGTACATACAGTATATTCCTATGCGATTTTTTCTTCACAACATTTGTCGATCCGTGGTACTGTATGTTTATACAGTATCTCGTTGTGGAGGTTGTGTGGATAGAGAGTTGATAGAACACGTCATGATCGAACGTGTCGAAATGATTGCGCGTCTGACGGCTGATGGTAGTTGTCAGGAAAGAGATCGTGAAATTGCATTGAATTTAATTGCGGAGATAGCAAGAGGGAACTTGATGAAAAATAATAATTTCTCTGTAGTTTTCGCAGAGCCGCCTGTTGATAAGCCTTTTGCAAGGGAGGGCAAAGTGAAAGTTAATATCACTTTAGATAAAGACCAACAAATCGGCCAGCTGATTTTAGATGCTTTTCAGCGTGAGTAATCCATGCGGATACAATCTGTTTTTCCGTCAACACGTGTTACGGTAAAAAAGGGATCCATAACCGGTATTGAGCTGATGGGTTTCGATACAGATTCTGACCGCGCAGCAGTTGATAGTATTCTTCAGGAGGTATGGGAAGATGAGAGTTAGCGGTGATCTTGTAAGAATTAAGCAATAATAGAAAAAGATTAATATTTATTTTAAAATGAGTCGAGTGAATAACTCATTCGATTTATTTGCAGAGGACAAGCGATTGTTTATTTATATTTCAATCTTTTCTTTTTTAGCTAAATGTAATCTAATTAAAAGCTAATATATTTGATTTAATGTGATTGTTGTGTTTCTTCCTCTCCTGTGGCATAATCGCGCGTATACATCGAAGGAGCGTATGAAAAAAATATGAGAATAAAATCACTGGAAACATACAATTCTCACAGCAAGTTGAGAATAAATAGAATTGAATTCGACTCGTTGACTTTAATGGTTGGCGCATCCGGTGTAGGTAAAACCCAGATACTTCGATCAATTAATAAAATAAAGTCTATTGCGAACGGCGATTCAGTTAGTGGTTTTGAATGGATTGTTGAATTCAATGCTGAAGGAAACGACTATTATTGGTCAGGTGAATTTGAAGCATTAACTGATTATGATGAATTTACTTATGGCATGTTTAATTTTGATGATGATGATAAAATTGAACCAAAGATTCGAGCCGAAGAAGTAAAAATTAACGGGGTGGTTGTAGTATCTAGAAATGGCGATGATATAGTTTATAAAGACAGTAAAACAGTTAAGCTAGCTTCAACAGTTAGTATAGTTCATCACCTTCGCGAAGAAGATGATATTTCAGCCATACATAATTCTTTTTCTCGAGTTGTTGAAGTAGATGCAGATGAATTGCAACGTGTCTTCCCTAGAAAAAATAAAGACATGTCTGAGAGTGAAGATTTGACGATTACTGAAATCAGGGAGAAGTCGTTTTCATTAAGCGCGAAACTTTATTTGTGTCAGGAAAAGCAACCTGAATACTTTCAACAAATAAAAAATTCATTTGTTGAGATTTTTCCATATATTGAAGATGTTAAAGTTGTTAAGGTTGACACCAGCAGTTTTCCGTTCTTTGTGCACTCAGTCTATGCTCTCAAAGTAAAAGAGCGTGGTATTGAAGAATGGATTTCTCATAACTCAATGTCCACTGGTATGCTTAAAACATTAGTTCAATTAGCTTATCTGCATTTAAGCCCTACTGGAACCGTATTCTTAATTGACGAGTTTGAGAATGGTTTTGGTGTTAATTGTATTAATGATATTACTGATGTTTTAATTCATCATGGTAATGATGTGCAATTTATTCTGACTAGCCATCACCCTTATATAATCAACAACATCCCTTTGGGTAATTGGAAGATCGTATCAAGAAAAGCTGGTGTAGTGGATAACTACTCGGCGGATCATTTTAATTTACAAGAATCTAATCACGAAGCATTCACTAAGTTAATTAATTTAAGTGTTTATTTTGATGGTGCTGATAGATGAATTTATATATTTTAGCCGAAGGCAAACAAACTGAAAGACGTCTATATCCAGCATGGATGGACGTCTTGTCTCCGTCTGTAACTAAGGTGGATTATTTGTCGGCCATTGATAATAATAACTATTATTTTATCAGTGGTGAGGGTTACCCTCGGATGCTAGATGTGACCTTGGTTAATGCTCTAAAGGATCTTACTGAAAATAAAAAGATAACCGATTTTTGGGTTGCATTAGATTCTGAAGGCGAAGATGTTGAGTCTAGAGTGAAGTTGGTGATGGAAAAAATAGCTACTTCTGGCATGGATATCTCTCATTGTAACGTTCATGTTATTGTGCAAAACCCTTGCATAGAAACTTGGGGCTTAGGTAATAAAGTTATAATTTCACCCAATAAACTCAATCCAACATTCTTGGGCTTCCTTAATCATTATGATGTTCAATCGAATGATCCTGAGGAAATGCAGAAACCATCTTTCTATGAAGGGTCTATTGCGAAGTACCATGAGAGCTATCTAAAAAGTATGTTGGCGTTAAGGAATGCCACATATACTAAGAAAAACCCTGCTGCACTAATGGAACCCTCGTATCTTCAACAGCTTATCAACAGAGCTTATGAAGATGAGGGGCATATACAGAGCTTTAGGCTTTTTCATACGTTAGCTACGCAGCTCGAAGCCCGGGCACAAGCCATGAATGCTGTAGGTGCGTGAAAATTTATGTATTCGGTTTATCAGCATATTTGTGAATGATGAATTGCATTTAGTTGCATCATTTTGCATTAGTTGCTTAATGCCACCCTAATGGGTCTCATAGCAGATGGCATATGACTTTATTGCTAAGGGGCAATTGCATTAAAACCGACCCATCAAGCGGGCAGGCGTGGCGGGGAAAGCATTGCGCGCCAGCGGTGGTGCGTATATTAAAAAATACTGTCTGAGTGCGTCATGATGGGCTTAACGAGATCGTTTCTGGTTCGTGGGTGGTTCTGTGCGAACGTGGGGCTATGGCTTGTCTGTGGAGCGATGCGAGAGGGTGAGATCAGTAGCACAATTCTACGGTTGCGCTTCCGTTAATATCCTCATCGGCATGTCATGTTCCCCACCAACAGCTGGAGGCTTTAATGGATAACTATCACATTACAAAAGATGGCGATAAGTGGAAGTTTCAAAAGGAAGGAAACGAGCGGCCTAGCAAGACGGCATCTACTAAGGCTGAAATCATGCAGGAAATGCAGGATTACATGTCTGATAAGACTGGCTCAGTGAAAATTCATACAGAAGACGGGAAAATTCAAGAGGAGCGGACTTATCCTCGCAAGGCCGATCCTAAAAAAACTAAAGGCTAATTATATTGAAGCCGCCATCATGGCGGCTTGAGAAAAATTATTCCGGGTTGTCTAGAGTGTACTCTTTGAACCTGATGACCTCCATGCCGAGCCACTCGTTTACCTCCCTGAACCTGTCCTGCAGGGGCGACAGCTCGTTACGAACGAATACCTTTGCCACCTTCTCAACGTCGCCGGTTGAGCCGATATTCTCGGGCTTGCCGCCCATGAGCTGGAACGGTACGCGGTGCGCGTCCATCAGGTCGGCGGCACTGGCCTTCTTGATGTTGAAAAAATCATCCTTTGTGGCGACCTCGCTCAGTGGAACGATTTTGATGCCGTCCGGTTTTCCGCCGGGGGCGTAGAAAAACAGGTTCTTAAAGTTGCCGAGCCCCTTCGAGTTGCGCATCGCCTCGCGCAGCGATTCAACGTCGGTCGCGCTCTGCGCCGGGTCGGTTACGTACATGATGTACCCCGCATGCGCACCGTTCTGGTAATACTTGCGGCGGAACAGCGTTGCGGCTTCATTCAGCCAGGCGGAATTAAGCGCGCTGAGATATTCCGGCAGACCGTAAATTTCCTGATTAATGTCAGGCTCCAGCAGATGAAACACAGTATCAGGCGCGAACTCATGCGGCAGCGTGAAGTTTTCCACAAACCAGAAAATCGAATCATCGACCCCACGTCGGGTGTACTTGGCCGGTGAGGCCAGTAGCTTGATTAGCTGGCCGGTGACGCTGTGGCGCTTCTCAAGAAAGGCGTTGCCAAAGACCAGATAGTCGAGCGCAAAGCGGCTGAAATCCTGACGGGATAATAACGGGTGCGGAATGTAGGTGCTCGCGAGCACGTTGCGCTTAACGTAAATCGGTGAGCTGTGATGCACGGCAGAGCGCAGGCTTTTCGCCAGGCCGGAAAAACTGACCGGCGGCTCGTACCATTTGCCGTTACTGATGCACTCGACATAATCCAGAATATCGCGTTTATCGAGCACCGGCACAGGCTCACCGAAGGTGAATGCCTCCATTTTTTGCGGGGCGCTGGCGGTCAGTTGCTGTGGTGCGCGGGCTTTCTGTGCGGCGGCTTTGCGGGATTTTTGCTTACCCATCAGTTGAACTCCAGAATAGATTTAGGCTGCATGCCGCTACCGGCGGAAAGCGGTTCGTTTAACAGGGCGTGCATGGTCGCCCATGCGATATCGGCGTGACTGGCTTCCTCGGTGCGGCTGGCCTCATAAGTGGCGCTGCGCCCACTGCTGGTCATGGTTTTGCGAATCGACATGAAAGACTGTGTTACGTCGGTAGCCCCGGCGTCGTACTCCAGACAGCCACGGCGAATAGTGTCTTTTGCCTTGAGCACCATCGCGGTTTTCATCTCAGGCGTGTAACGGATGCCTCGTGCCGCCGGGTAGAATGAGCGCACCAACTGGAACACGCCGAGGCCGAGGCCGGTCGCGTCAATGCCGATGTATTCGACGTTATATTTTTCTGTCAGCTTGCGGATCCCTTCTGCCTGAGCGGCAAAATCCATGCCCTTCCACTGGTGGCGCTCCAGCATGCGGAACTTGCCACCCGAGACCACCGGCGGCGCGAGCACGACGCATCCGGCGCTGTCGCCGGTGTGCGACGGGTCGTAGCCAATCCAGACCGGGCGCATGCCAAACGGATGGTCGGCGAAGGGGGCAAAATCATCCCATTGCTCCATCACATCAACCATGCAGCGCTGCAGCTCCTCGAACGGGAATACCGACGCTTTATCGTCGACAAACTCGCACATAAACAGGTTCTTAAAGTCCTCATCACTGTTTTCGCGTTTGAGCTGGTCGAGGTCAAACAGGGTGCAGCCACCGGCAAGCGCATCCTCAATGGTGACAATCTGCCGCCACTGGCCATCGTCGCAGAGCTGGCCACCGGCGAGCGCACTGTGGCTGATGTCGATTTCGATGCGGTCGGCGATACGGCTGCGCCCCTTATTGAACAACTCGCCAGACCAGAAGGGGTAAGCACCGTGCGCCAGTGTGGAGGGTGTTGAAAAGTAGGTTGAGCGCAGGTGCTTCTGCGAGGCCATGCCCGACGCGACTTTGCGCAGCTTCTGAAAATTCGGGATCCAGAATATTTCATCGACATACAGGTCGCCGTTATGGCTCTGCGCGGTGTTCGAATTGGTACCGAGAAAAATCAGCTTTGCGCCGTTATTGCCGATGACAATCGGGTCTCCGGAAAGGTCGACGTCAACCAGTCGCGCAAACTGAATGATGTATTCCCGGAACACGTAAGCCTGCGTTTTACTGGCCGACAGAAAGATTTGGTTATGGCCGGTCTTGAGCGCGCGCAGCAACGCCTCGCGGGAGAAATAGAACGTCGCGCCAATCTGGCGAGATTTGAGAATGTCGCGAATACGGTGCTCCAGCCCCGCGCGGTACCACTGCAACTGGTATTCGAAAGACTGGTCGAAGAATAATTCTTCCAGTCTCTCGATAGCCTCGTCACTGAAAAAATTCTTTTTCGGTTTTTTGCGCTCACCCTTGTTGCGGTTGGCGACGTTGGGGTTTAGGTCGGCCTCGTTGCCGGTCTGGCTGTAGCGATTAACGCGCGCCAGTCGTTCAATCTGGCGACCGAGCAGGTCAATCTCTTTGAAGTCGCCGCCTGACTTTTGCGGCTTGGCGATGAGCTGAATCAGGCGTGCCTCAAGGCTGCTTTCGACGCGGGAAATCGGTGCAATGCCGTCCCAGCCGTCGCGCTGCTTCCAGCTCTGCACGGTCGGGCGCTTGACCTGCAGCATTTCGGCAATCTGTGGTACGGAAAAACCCTGCCAGTAAAGCAGTGATGCCTGCCGTCGCGGGTCATGCAACAAGGTTGTATCGGTGGAAATGGTCATTGATGCCTCGCCGTTGTGGATTCAGGGCAAGGCTACTTAATGGTCGTCAGTGATTCGCTAAGGTGCTGTTGTGCAGGCGGTTATCCAGTCGCCATTGGTGGTCTGGTGTGGTCTGAGTCTGGAAACTGGCGGTGACCAGTAACCACAACCTCAGGATTCCTGACAATGGCAAAAAAAGTCTCAAATTTCTTTCGCATCGGCGTCGAGGGTGATACCTGCGACGGGCGCATTATCAGCGCCAGTGATATTCAGGAAATGGCCGAAACCTACGACCCGCGTGTCTATGGTTGCCGTATCAACCTCGAACATCTTCGCGGCATCCTGCCTGATGGCTTATTCAAGCGTTATGGCGATGTGACCGAACTGAAAGCCGAGAAGATTGACGACGATTCTGCGCTTAACGGCAAATGGGCGTTATTCGCCAAAATCACCCCGACCGATGACCTGATTGCGATGAATAAAGCCGCGCAGAAGGTCTACACCTCTATGGAAATTCAGCCGAATTTTGCCAATACCGGCAAATGCTACCTCGTCGGCCTTGCGGTTACCGATGACCCGGCGAGCCTCGGCACTGAATACCTCGAATTCTGCCGTAACGCGAAGCACAACCCGCTGCAGCGCTTCAAGGCCAATCCTGAAAACGTCTTTTCCGCTGCCACGCTGGCCGAACTGGAATTTGAAGCCGTTCCCGACACGGTGTTCAACAGCTTGGCCGATAAGGTGAAAGCCATTTTCAGCCGTAAGCAGGTCAGCGACGATGCACGCCTGAATGATGTGCATGAAGCGGTGACCACCGTCAGTGAGCATGTGCAGACAAACCTCACCAAACAGGATGAGCGCCTTTCCGCTATGGAAACCGCGTTTGCCACCTTCAGGCAGGAACTGACCGGCAAGATTGAAGAAACCAGCCAGGCATTTTCAACCCTGAAAACCACCCTTGATAAAACCGAAAGTTTCAGCCAGCCGCGACGCACGAAAGCCAGCGGCGGTGGTGGCGACGAGCTGCTGACCGACTGCTGATAAAACGCAGACCAAAACCGGGCGGTAACCCCGCCCGATGCTGTGACTAACCGATTAATTCAAACAGGAAATACTATGCGTCAGGAAACCCGTTTTAAGTTCAATGCTTATCTGACCCAGCTCGCCAAACTGAACGGCATCAGCGTTGATGACGTCAGCAAAAAATTCACCGTCGAGCCGTCTGTCACGCAAACGCTGATGAACACCGTGCAGGCGTCGTCCGCATTTCTGCAGATGATTAACATTTTTCCGGTTGATGAGCTGAAGGGTGAAAAAATCGGTGTGGGTGTAGATGGCACTATTGCCAGCACGACCGACACCTCAGGCGACGATGAGCGTGAAACTGCTGACTTTGTCGCGCTTGAGTCCAATTTGTACGAGTGCAATCAGGTCAACTTTGACTTCCACCTGCGCTACAAAACGCTCGACTTGTGGGCGCGTTTTCAGGACTTTCAGCGCCGCATCCGTGACGCGATTATCCAGCGTCAGGCGCTTGATTTCATCATGGCCGGTTTTAACGGTACTCATCGAGCGCCGACCTCGAATCGGAAAACTAACCCATTGCTGCAGGATGTAGCGGTCGGCTGGCTGCAGAAGTACCGTAACGAAGCCCCGGCGCGTGTGATGAGTAAAATCACCGACGCTGACGGCAAGGTCGTTTCCGATGTGATTCGCGTCGGTAAAAACGGCGATTATGAGAACCTCGACGCGCTGGTAATGGATGCGACAGGCACCCTGATTGATGAGGTTTATCAGGACTCAACTAAACTGGTTGCCATCGTTGGCCGTAAGCTGCTGGCCGATAAATATTTTCCGCTGGTTAACAAGCAACAGGAAAACAGCGAGTCGCTCGCGGCGGATACCATCATCAGCCAGAAACGCATCGGCAACCTGCCTGCCGTGCGTGTGCCGTACTTCCCGGCGAATGCGGTTCTTGTGACCACGCTGGAAAATCTCTCAATCTATTTCATGGATGAGAGCCATCGCCGTTCAATCATCGAAAACCCTAAACGCGATCGCGTGGAAAATTACGAGTCGATGAACATCGACTATGTGATCGAAGCGTATGCCGCCGGGTGTCTGCTGGAAAACATCACCCTGGGCGATTTCACTGCGCCGGAAGCTGAGGCGCAAGCCGCCGAAGCACCGGAAGGCGGAGAGTAAGCCCATGACGAGCCCCGCACAGCGTCACATGATGCGGGTCTCGGCCTCTCAAGCCGCGCAGCGGGAACAAGCCCCGCTGCGCCACGCATCCGCCTACGAGCAGATGCTGGTAAAGCTGGCCGAAGACCGCCGCATGTTAAAAAACATCCGTTCAAACGAGCGCAAAGCCGAGAAAAAGCGCGAGCTGCTGCCGTTCTATGCGCCGTGGGTCGCCGGTGTGCTGGCTGATGGCCGTGGTGCGCAGGATGACATTGTCATGACCGTCATGCTGTGGCGTCTCGATGCCGGTGACATTGCTGGCGCGCTGGAAATCGCCCCCTACGCGCTGAAATACGGCCTCACCTCTGACCATCGCCGCACCACGCCTTACATGCTGGTTGAGGAGGTGGCACTTGCCGCGCAGCGCCTGCGCGATACCGGTGAGCCTGTCGACCTCGCATTACTGCTGACCACCCTCAGCCTGACTGACGGTGCTGACGTTCCCGATATGGTGCGCGCCCGTCTGCACAAGGTGACCGGCCTGACCCTTCGTGATGCAGGTCAGAACGCCGACGCGCTGGCGCAGTTTCAGCGCGCGATGCAGCTCGACCGTAACGCCGGTGTGCGCAAAGAAATTGAGCGGCTGGAACGGGCATTAAAGCCGAAAGCGGAAGCGCTACCCCGTAAAACGACTAAACCGCGCACGCGCAAAACTGCCACCAAACCGGCAGCGAAGCGCGGACGCCCACCAAAGGCGGTAAAAACCGCCGGTTAACTGAACGCTCCCCGAGCCGGGCGGCACGCCGGTCAAAGCGGGTATTAACCCTGACGGCGACCGGCGTCCACCGCCCAACCTAATGAGGTTGTCATGACGACAGTAATACTGAATCAGCCCGACGAACCGCAGGGCGTACCGGGCGTGGTGATTCCCGCACCGGAGACGGGCGACGCAGTGATTAAAAACACGTTCTTTTTTCCTGATGTGGATCCGAAGCGCGTGCGTGAGCTGATGCGCCTTGAGCAGACGGTTTCCGATGCGCGTCTGCGTAACGCCATCAAGATCGGCATGGCGGAAACCAATGCGGAGCTTTACGACTACCGGCTGCACCAGATTGCCGCAGGCTTTAAAGAACTGGCCGACGTGCCTGGCGCCGAGGAAATCGACGGCGAGAATGTGCGAATTTTCCACTACCTGAGCGCCGTGACGGCGATGGCGACCGCCACGCTGTATGAGCGTTATCGCGGGGTTGAGGCCACCGGCAAGGGCGATAAAAAAGCCGACAGCGTCGAAACCACCATTGATGACCTGTGGCGGGATATGCGCTGGTCGGTCGCACGCCTGCAGGATAAGCCGCGCTGCATCGTGGGTCAGCTCTGATGAAAGTCTATGCGATGCAGGGCGACACCCTCGACGCACTTTGCGCCCGCTATTACGGGCGCACTGAGGGAGTGGTCGAGAAGGTGCTGCAGGCTAATCCCGGCCTGTCTGAGCTGGGCGTCATTCTGCCGCATGGCACGGCGATTGACCTACCCGACGTTGAAACATCACCCACGGCGGAGACCCTGAACCTATGGGACTGAGTATGGAAAAAATCACCACGTTTATCGCCTACTGGCTGGCCGTGGGGGTGGCGTATTTCGGGGCAATGTCGCCCGAAAAGCTGGCGCTGTATGTGGGTAGTCTGTGCGCCATTTTTACGGCGGCGGTGAATTTCTGGTACCGGCGCAAAACCTTTCGCTATCTGACCGAAATGGGAATCGACAAAGGGGTGACCCGTGAGCTCAATCGTTAAACGTTGCAGTGTGGCCGCAGTGCTGGCGCTGGCGGCACTGATGCCTGATTTTCGTCTGCTGAATACCTCGCCTGATGGTCTGGCACTGATTGCCGACCTCGAAGGGTGTCGCCTGACACCTTACCAGTGCAGCGCGGGCGTGTGGACATCAGGCATCGGCCACACTGCCGGGGTGGTACCGAAACGCGATATCACCGAGCGCGAAGCGGCGGCAAATCTGGTCGCCGATGTACTGAACACCGAGCGCCGTCTCGCGGTCTGCGTGCCGGTCACCATGCCGAAACAGGTTTACGACGCGCTGGTCAGTTTCTCTTTTAACGTCGGCACAGGCGCGGCCTGTCGCTCGACGCTGGTCTCTTACATCAAGCGTCATCAGTGGTGGCAGGCATGCGACCAGCTTACCCGCTGGGTGTACGTCAACGGGCAGCGTAATACCGGCCTCGAAAATCGCCGTCAGCGTGAGCGCGCTTACTGTCTGCCGGGGGTGAAATGAAAGTTGTAGTCATGCTGCTGGTACTGGCCGTACTCGGCCTGCTGTGGTTGCGTCATGAGAACGGCAATTTATCCCGCTCCTTTGAGACGGCAAACCGGGTCGCGAGCGCACAAAAGACGACGATTGGCATGCTGAAAAATCAGCTCAATGTCGCGGGTACGCTCGCCCGACGTAATGAATCCGCGCAGGTGGCACTGCGTGAACAGCTCGCAAAGGCAAGCGCAGAGGCCAGCCGCCGTGAGCAGACGATAACGAGGTTACTCAATGAAAATGAAGCCTTTCGCCGCTGGTATAACGCTCCTTTGCCTGATGTTGTGCGTCGGGTGCACTTCCGCCCCGCCTGCGCCAGCGCCGGTGATTGTGGTCAGTGGATGCCCGAGGGTGAGCCTTTGCCCGATGCCGGAAAGTGATCCGAAAACTAATGGTGACCTGAGCGCGGATATCCGCCGCCTTGAGGGCGCGCTGACCGCCTGCGCGCTGCAGGTCAAAACCGTCAAACACTGTCAGGATGAACTCGATGCAGAAGCACAAAAGCCTGCGCACAGCACTGATTAACGCCGTGCCGCAGCTCCGAAATAACCCCGAGATGCTGCGCCTTTTTGCTGACAACGGGCATACCGATTCCCGACTGGCGAACTCGCTGTCGTTTGAAAAGGTGTACGTGCTTAACGTGGTGGTTACTGACTTCACCGGCGATCTTGATTTGATATTCGTGCCGGTGCAGGCATGGCTGCGCGAACATCAGCCGGACATTATGACCACCGACGACGGTCGGGAAAAAGGATTCACCTGGATGATTGATGTCAATAACGACGATTCACTCGATATCAGTATCAGCCTGAGGCTCACCGAGCGCACGCTCGTCAAAGAGGTCGATGGCGCGCTGCATGTCAGCTATGCCCCGGAGCCGCCACTGCCTGAGCCGGTGACGCGCCCGGTGGAGTTGTACGTTAATGGCGAACTGGTGAGTAAGTGGGATGAGTGACTTAACCGTCCTGCAGGAACGCCTTGCAGGTCTGATTGCCAGTTTGTCACCGGCGGCGCGGCGACAAATGGCGGCTGAGATTGCGAAAAAGCTGCGCGCCAGCCAACAACAGCGCATTAAGCGTCAACAGGTACCCGACGGCACCCCGTATGCCGCGAGAAAGCGCCAGCCGGTGCGGAGTAAAAAAGGCCGGATTAAGCGCGAAATGTTCGCGAAACTGCGCACCAGTCGCTTTATGAAAGCCAAAGGCAGCGACAATGCGGCGGTGGTTGAGTTTACCGGCAAGGTGCAGCGCATGGCGCGGGTACATCAGTACGGCCTCAAAGACCGGCCAAACCGCAACAGCCGGGATGTGCAGTACGAGGAACGCCCGTTGCTCGGTTTTACACAAGAGGATAATATATTAATTCAGGACGCAATGATTTCCATTTTAGGAAAAGGGTAATATCTATGAATCAGCCTAATACTTTATATAAATATGTAAGGCCGGGGTCTTTAAAGTTAATTCTAGAAAATCAATCGTTGAGATTTCCAACCCCTAAGGAATTTAACGATCCCTTTGATTGTAATTTCCCTAGTTACTTGGGTTCGATTAATATGGAAAAAATATTTATTAAGAGCTTTCCTAGAAGTATGGGGGAGGACAAGAAAAAACTACTAGCACATATTAAAAGAGAAAATGTATTTTCAGGCTTTCACGAAATGATACTTTCTAATATTGAGGATGTTCGCAAAAGTTGGGATGAATACATAGAAAACTACAGAGTATTATGCTTAGCTAAAGAAAAAGATAACATTCTGATGTGGTCGCATTATGCGGTCAACCACTCTGGAACAGTTGTCGGCTTTGATACCTCGGCCGAAAAATTCACATCGGAAGCTCGTCCGGTGAGCTACCCAAATAAAAACAATACTCTAGATGAACAGATGAAAGTTCACCTTGCTGAAGTGTTTAAATACATAATCAATCATAAAGATGGAATTGATGCCGCCTTTAGTGAAGGTAATGCATTCTTAAATCATCCGAATAAGTCACTCCTCCTTGCAAAATATGTCATAAACAAGTTAAGCCCATTTTTCTATGTTAAAAAAACAATATGGGAATATGAAAATGAGTTTAGATTCATTAGGCAAAAAAGGAATCCTGACTCGGAATGGTTGAAATTTGACATCTCCTCAGTAAGTGATGTGACTTTTGGCATTAAAACCTCTGCATCTGAGAAGGAACAAGTCATAGCATTACTCAAAGAATATAAAGCCACGCCCTCAGTTTATCAAGCTGTCAAAAAAAATGCAGAAATGGTGTTTGCACCGATGAGGTTGTAGTTACATAAACAGCATTTTCATAATTAACACCCGTGTTGTGTGATAGTCGATACTATTCTGACTCTTTGCCGTTTATGGATATGAGCGGCATTCTTCACACACTATGAATACTTTAAATAATATCCAAGATCTCGCGCGTGCGATTCGCAACCTCATCCGTTCAGGTGTGGTGACTGAGGTCGATACCGTGCAGGGGCTGTGCCGCGTACAAAGCGGCGGGATCCAAACGACCTGGCTGAACTGGCTGACCACCCGCGCCGGTCGTTCGCGCACATGGTGGGCTCCCTCGGTCGGTGAGCAGGTGCTGCTGCTGGCTATCGGTGGCGAGCTTGATACCGCTTTCGTGCTGCCGGGTATTTTCTCGGACGATAACCCCGCCCCGTCTGCCTCGGCGGATGCGTGGCATGTGGTTTTCCCTGATGGCGCGGTCATTGAGTATGAGCCCAGGGATGGCGCGCTGACGGTAAGCGGCATTAAAACCGCCGATGTGACCGCATCGGAATCCATCACCGCAACCGTGCCGCTGATACTGGTGAAAGCCTCGACCAGTATCACCCTCGACGCGCCGGAAGTGATTTGCACCAACAAGCTGACGACGGCGACGCTTGAGGTGCAGAAGGGCGGGACCATGCGCGGCAACATTGAACATACCGGCGGGAAACTCACCTCTAACGGCGTGCAGGTTGATGACCATGACCACGGTAATGTCCAGAGCGGCGGGAACTGGACTAAGGGGATCCAATGACGGCACGTTATCAGGGCATGAACCGAAATACCGGCATCGGCATCAGCGACACTGAGCACATCAGCCAGAGCATGCGCGACATACTGCTGACGCCGGTCGGCTCGCGGGTGATGCGGCGTGAATATGGCTCGCTCCTGTCTGCGCTGATTGATATGCCGCAAAACCCTGCGCTCAGGCTGCAAATCATGGTGGCGTGCTATTCCGCGATCCAGAAGTGGGAGCCACGCATCAGACTTACATCCATCAGCTTTGAGACCGGCGGCGCTGGCGAGATGTATGTCGATATTACCGGGATGCGTACCGATACCGGTGCGTCAGTTTCAACCACCGTTTCACTGAGTTAAATCACTATGGCAACTGTTGACCTGAGTCAGTTACCTGTTCCCGATGTGGTAGAGGAACTGGATTATGAAACCATCCTTGCGGAACGTATCACGACGCTGATTTCGCTTTATCCGGAAGACCAGCAGGAAGCCATCGCCCGAACACTGACCCTTGAGTCAGAGCCGATTGTTAAGCTGTTGCAGGAGAACGCCTACCGGGAGGTTATCTGGCGGCAACGGGTGAACGAAGCGGCGAAGGCTGTGACGCTCGCCTATTCCACCGGCACCGACCTTGACGTCGTGGCCGGAAACAACAATACCGAACGCCTGACCATCACCCCGGCGGATGACTCCACCATCCCGCCGACACCTGCCGTCATGGAATCAGATACCGACCTGCGTCTGCGCGCGCAACAGGCGTTTGAGGGGCTGAGCGTGGCGGGTCCGGTCGGGGCATATGAATATCACGGGCGCAGCGCTGACGGGCGTGTCGCTGACGTCTCGGTCACAAGCCCGTCGCCAGCCTGCGTGACGATTACCGTGTTATCCCGCGAGGGCGACGGCACCGCCAGCGAAGAGTTACTGACAATAGTTGATAAGGCGCTGAATGCCGAAGATGTTCGCCCGGTAGCTGACCGCGTGACCGTCCAGTCAGCGGAGATTGTGCCCTACCAGATTGATGCGACGCTCTACGTTTACCCAGGCCCCGAATCTGAACCCATCAGACAGGCATCCGAGCAGAAACTGCAGAGTTATATCAGCGCGCAGCACCGCCTCGGGCGTGATATCCGCCTGTCAGCTATTTACGCAGCGCTGCATGTTGAAGGTGTGCAACGGGTCGAACTGGCATCACCGCAGGCCGACATCGTGCTGAGTAAATCGCAGGCGTCAAACTGCACCGAGTACCAGATTGCTATCGGGGGATCGGATGAGTGACCGGCTGTTACCCGCAGGCTCATCACCCCTTGAGGTTGCCGCTGCCGCCGCGCTCGCAGAGATTAAGCGTGTGCCGGTACCGCTTCGCACCCTGTGGAACTGGCGCACCTGCCCGGTAAACCTGCTGCCGTATCTGGCGTGGGCGCTGTCGGTCGACAGGTGGGATGAAAAGTGGCCGGAAGCGACAAAGCGCAGCGTCTGTGCGTCCTCGTTTTATGTCCATCAGCACAAAGGAACCATCAGTGCACTGCGTCGGGTGGTTGAGCCGCTCGGCTTTCTGATTGAGGTGCGCGAGTGGTGGCAGCTCAACGAGGCGCCAGGCACATTCCGTCTTGTTGTCGGCGTGCTCGACAGCGGCATCACTGACGAAATGTATCAGGAGCTTGAGCGCCTGATTGATGACGCGAAACCGGCAAGTCGCCATCTGACCGGGCTGGCTATCAGCCTGAGCTCGACCGGCGAGCTGTATGTCGGCGCGGGATGCTACGACGGCGACGCGCTGACCGTTTACCCCTACACCCCCGAGGAAATTGTCGTCGGTGGTGAATATTACCCGGCCTCGGCCATTCATTTGATTGATAACCTGAGAGTGAACGCATGACCGCAAAATATTTTGCCATTCTGACCAATCAGGGCGCGGCGCGGCTGGCGAACGCGGCGGCACTCGGTACTAAGCTCAACCTGACGCAGATGGCCGTCGGTGATGCGAATGGTACGCTGCCGACCCCTGACCCGGCGCAGACGAAGCTCATTAACCAGAGGCGCATCAGGCCGCTGAACCTGCTGACCGTTGACCCGGACAATAACAGCCAGATTATCGCGGAACAGATTATTCCGGAGAATGAGGGCGGTTTCTGGATCCGCGAGATTGGCCTTTACGATGATGAGGGGATTCTGATTGCCGTGGCAAACTGCCCGGAAACCTATAAGCCGCAGCTCCAGGAGGGAAGCGGCCGCACGCAGACCATTCGCATGATTTTGATTGTGTCGGGCACGTCGGCCATTACTTTAAAAATCGACCCGTCGGTCGTGCTGGCGACGCGAAAATATGTTGACGATAAAGCTATTGAGGTTTCGAGTTACGCCAACGAAATCATGCGACTGCATAAGCAGGACAGCAATCCTCATTCACAGTATGCACCGATTCAAAGCCCGGAATTTACGGGTAAACCTACAGCCCCGACACCGGCAAAAAATTCGAATGACAGGCAACTGGCAACAACTCAATTTGTCAGCACCGCCATCAGTGAACTGGTAAGCAACGCACCGGCGGCACTTGATACGCTCGCAAAGCTCGCGGCTGCGATTGGCAATGATGCGAATTTTTCGAACTCACTGTCGGAAATCATCAAGAACAAACAGAATTACGATAAGACATTAAGTGATTTAGCCGGGAAAACACCTGCTCAAATTCTGTTATATCTTGGCCTGCCTTCGCTTATTACCGGTAATGTCACCGAGTCGCTGAATACGCTGGAAAAAGTGGCAAATGCCATTGATAACGATGCTAATTTTGCAAATTCAATAAAAACCATACTCGGGAATAAACAAAATAAGGACGATACCTTAACAAATCTGTCCGGAAAAACGGCGGCGCAGGTTGCCGTATATATAGGCGCGCTTCGCCAGTCACAAAATCTGGCTGATCTGCCTAACCCTGAAACCGCCAGGACAAATCTTGAGGTGCCTCGCGGTGTGGATGCTCAGATGCCCTTTGCCTGGTGTAAGTTCAACGGCGCATCAGGGCTGATTTATCGTGCGCATAATATTTCAAGCGTCCGGAAAGACGCTACCGGACGCTTTGCTTTCAATTTCACGCGCGCATCCGTGACATCAGATTATGCGGTTATTGGTAGCGCCGTACTGCCCGGCGCACCGGTTGACCAGATTGTCCGTGTATTTGGTGCAACAGACAGGCTGACAACAGGGTTTAACGTTGTCGCGATGGATAACAATACCGACACGTATGCTGATGCAGTAATCGACGTGTGTGTTTTAGGGGGCTGATGATGCAGGCAATTATTTTCGAAAATCAGGGGGCTGCCGGGGTGCTTTTTCCGGCGGCGTGCGGATTGTCCGTCCTTGATATTGGTCGTAAGGATGTGCCTCAGGGGGTCAGCTTCTGGATTGTCAACGCTGAGGATTTACCGGGTGCCGCGCTTGAGGCGTGGGAGCTCAACATCAAAAAAATGGGTGCACCGGCCGGAACAGGCGGGACATATATTGCCGCAGAAGGAGAAATTGATGATAACGGTAAATAAAACCAGCCTGGCTGCAATTGATGCTGAAAAAATCCGGGCGCGTCGTGATGCGCTGCTCCGCGAAAGTGACTGGTCGATGATGCCGGATGCGCCAACGGATAAAAAAGCATGGGCTGCTTACCGGCAGGCATTGCGCGACATACCACTACAAGAAAAATACCCGTCAGTGGTGGCATGGCCGGAACTGCCCGGCGAAGAATAATCAGGCTATACAGGCGGGCTGATGCCCGTCTTTTTTGATTTGTTTATGTGCCATTCGCTATCCATCGCCGACAAATAGCCCCTCACCAGACCAGCCAGGACAATAACACTCGCCCACTAACCACGGAGTTAACCGGATGAGTGATTTTCACCACGGCGTACAGGTGCTTGAGATTAACGACGGCACCCGCGTCATTTCCACTGTTGCGACCGCAGTCGTCGGCATGGTCTGTACGGCCAGCGATGCGGATGCAGCAACATTCCCCCTCAATGAGCCGGTGCTGATTGCCAATGTGCAGAGCGCCATTGCGAAAGCCGGTAAAAAAGGCACGCTGGCCGCATCCCTCCAGGCCATCGCCGACCAGTCAAAACCTGTCACCGTTGTCGTGCGCGTTGCCGAAGGTACCGGAGAAGATGCGGAAGCGCAGACAATTTCCAACATCATCGGCGGCACGGATGAGAACGGTAAATATACCGGTATCAAGGCGCTGTTGACTGCCGAAGCGGTCACCGGCGTTAAGCCGCGCATTCTCGGCGTGCCGGGTCTCGATACGCAGGACGTCGCGACCGCACTTGCATCGGTCTGTATCAGCCTGCGAGCCTTTGGCTACGTCAGCGCATGGGGCTGCAAGACCATTTCTGACGCCATCAAATACCGCGACAATTTCAGCCAGCGCGAGCTGATGGTTATCTGGCCTGACTTCCTTTCGTGGGACACCACCGCGAACGCCACCGCAACGGCCTACGCCACTGCGCGCGCACTCGGTCTGCGTGCTTACATCGACCAGACTGTCGGCTGGCATAAAACCCTGTCGAACGTCGGCGTGCAGGGTGTCACCGGTATCAGTGCCTCAGTGTTCTGGGATTTGCAGGCATCCGGCACCGATGCTGACCTGCTCAACGAGGCCGGGGTGACGACGCTGGTGCGTAAGGATGGTTTCCGCTTCTGGGGTAACCGCACCTGTTCTGATGATCCGCTTTTCCTGTTTGAAAACTACACCCGCACCGCGCAGGTACTGGCCGACGCAATGGCTGAGGCGCACATGTGGGCGGTCGATAAGCCCATCACCGCATCGCTCATCCGCGACATTGTCGACGGCATTAACGCCAAATTCCGCGAGCTGAAATCAAATGGCTACATCGTGGACGGTGAATGCTGGTTTGACGAGGAATCAAACGACAAGGACACCCTCAAGGCCGGGAAACTGTATATCGACTACGACTATACGCCGGTGCCACCACTGGAAAGCCTGACCCTGCGCCAGCGCATCACCGATAAATATCTGGTGAATCTGGCCGAATCGGTCAACAGCTAAGGAGCCTGAAACAACATGGCACTACCCCGCAAACTCAAATATCTGAACATGTTCAATGACGGCCTGAGCTACATGGGTGTTGTTGAATCCGTGACGCTGCCAAAACTGACCCGCAAGCTCGAAAACTATCGCGGCGGTGGCATGAATGGCGCGGCCGCGATTGACCTCGGCCTCGACGACGATGCGTTAACCGTCGAATGGTCTGTTGGCGGTCTGCCTGATGTGGCGCTGTGGGCGCAGTATGCCGCGCCGGGTGCTGATGCCGTGCCGCTGCGTTTTTCTGGCTCTTACCAGCGCGACGACACCGGCGAAATCGTGGCGGTCGAGGTGGTCATGCGTGGCCGTCATAAGGAAATCGATGGCGGAGAGAATAAGCAGGGTGAAAACACCTCGACCAAACTGTCGACCGTGTGCACCTACTACCGCCTCACGATTGATGGCAGCGACATCATCGAAATCGACACCGTCAACATGGTTGAGAAGGTGAACGGCGTCGACCGCCTGGAGCAGCACCGCCGCGCAATCGGGCTGTAATTCCCTGACCGGTCAGCACTGCTGGCCGGTTATTAATCCCATTCAGAGCAGAGAAAAACATCATGGCAAAAGCACCACGTAAAACCGCTGAATTTGTTGATACGACTGGCAATGAAGTTGTTACCGAAAACCAGAACGTCGTGACCCTCGACAAGCCGATCCAGCGTGCCGGTCAGACGATTGATAAAGTCACCCTGATTGAGCCGAACGCCGGTACCCTGCGCGGCGTCAGTCTGGCGGCTGTGGCGCAGTCCGAAGTCGACGCGCTGATTAAAGTGCTGCCCCGCATGACCTATCCCGCGCTCACCACGCAGGAGCTGACCGCGATGAACCTGCCCGATATGCTGTCGCTGGCCGCTAAGGTGATTGGTTTTTTGTCACCGGCTTCGGTGGAATAGATTTTCCGCCCAACCTGTCGACCGATGACCTGATGGCGGATATTGCAGTGATATTCCACTGGCCGCCATCAGAGCTATATTCCCTGAGCCTGACCGAGCTCATCACATGGCGCGAAAAGGCGCTGCAGCGTAGCGGAAACCACAATGAGTAATAACCTGAGGCTTGAGGTATTGCTGAAAGCGGTCGACCAGGCGACACGACCGCTTAAATCCATCCAGACCGCGAGTAAAACCCTGTCGGGCGATATTCGAAACACACAAAAAGGGCTGCGTGACCTGAACGGCCAGGCGTCGAAAATCGACGGCTTTCGTAAGGCAAGTGCGCAACTGGCCGTAACCGGTCAGGCGCTTGATAAAGCTAAACGCGAGGCCGGTGAGCTGGCCGTGCAGCTTAAAAACACCACCAGTCCGACCCGCGCGCAGGCGCAGGCACTCGACGCGGCAAAGCGTGCCGCCTCTGAGCTGCAGACGAAATACAACAGCCTGAGAACGTCGGTACAGCGTCAGCGCTCGGAGCTGATGCAGGCCGGTATTAATACCCGCACCCTGTCTGCCGATGAGCGTCGGCTCAAAACCTCCATCAGCGAAACGACAGCGCAGCTTAACCGCCAGCGTGAAGCACTGGCGCGCGTCAGTGCGCAGCAAGCTAAGTTAGGCCGGGTGAAAGAGCGATATAAATCAGGCAAGGAGCTTGCCGGTAACATGGCCGCTGCAGGTGCTGCCGGGGTCGGTATCGCGACAGCGGGAACGATGGCGGGTGTGAAGTTACTTACGCCGGGTTATGACTTTGCGCAGAAAAATTCCGAGCTGCAGGCCGTGCTCGGGGTCGATAAGCAATCACCAGAAATGCAGGCGCTACGCAAACAGGCGCGCCAGCTCGGCGACAATACTGCCGCGTCTGCTGATGACGCAGCGAGCGCGCAAATCATCATTGCGAAAAGCGGCGGTGACGCTGCTGCCATTCAGGCAGCGACGCCGGTCACGCTGAATATGGCGCTGTCAAACCGGCGCACGATGGAGGAAAACGCTGCGCTGCTGACCGGGATGAAATCAGCATTTCAGCTTTCAAACGACAATATTGCGCACATTGGCGACGTTCTCTCGATGACCATGAACAAAACCGCCGCAGATTTTGACGGCCTGAGCGACGCGCTGACCTATGCCGCGCCGGTAGCAAAAAATGCCGGGGTGAGCATCGAGCAAACCGCCGCAATGGTCGGTGCGCTGCACGACGCCAAAATCACCGGTTCAATGGCGGGCACGGGTAGCCGCGCCATTCTCAGCCGCCTGCAGGCTCCCACCGGACAAGCGTTTGAGGCCATCAAGGAGCTCGGCGTCAAAACGTCCGACAGCAAGGGGAACACGCGCCCGATATTCTCCATCCTGAAAGAAATGCAGCGCAGCTTTGAGAAAAACAACCTCGGGACAAGCCAGCGCGGCGAGTATATGAAAACCATTTTCGGCGAGGAGGCCAGCTCGGCGGCGGCGGTACTGATGGAAGCAGCCTCAAGCGGCAAACTTGACCGGCTCACCGCAGCGTTTAAAGCCTCGGACGGTAAAACCGAGGAACTGGTTAAGGTTATGCAGGATAACCTCGGCGGCGACTTTAAAGAGTTCCAGTCTGCTTATGAGGCAGTCGGTACCGACCTTTTTGACCAGCAAGAAGGGTCACTGCGTAAGCTCACTCAAACCGCCACACAATACGTTTTAAAGCTCGACGGCTGGATCCAGAAAAATAAGGGGCTCGCGACAACTATCGGCATCATTGCCGGTGGTGCACTGGCTCTGATTGGCATCATCGGCGGCATTGGCCTCGTTGCCTGGCCTGTTGTCATGGGAATCAACGCCATTATCGCCGCCGCTGGCGTGATGGGTACGGTCTTTACTGTCGCCGGGAGTGCCATTGTGACCGCACTCGGCGCGATTACCTGGCCGATTGTGGCCGTCGGGGCGGCGATTGTGGCCGGGGCACTACTCATTCGCAAATATTGGGAGCCCATCAGCGCATTTTTCTCAGGGGTGATTGAGGGCATCATGAGTGCCTTTGCACCGGTCGGGCAAATGTTCGCTCCACTGACACCAATCTTTGACGGGCTCGGTGAGAAGCTGCGCGGTGTCTGGCAGTGGTTTAAGGACCTGATTGCACCGGTCAAGGCCACGCAGGAGACGCTCGATAGCTGTAAAAATGTCGGCGTCATTTTTGGTCAGGCACTGGACTCAGCGTTGATGGCACCGCTTAACGTCTTTAACAAGCTGCGAAGCGGTGTCGACTGGCTTCTCGAAAAGCTCGGCATCATCAACAAAGAGTCGGACAATCTCGACCAGACCGCCGCAAAAACCAACGCCGCCACGCAGGGTAATTCCTACATCCCGGCAACCAGCACATATGGCGGCTATCAGGCTTACCAGCCAGTTACCGCACCGGCGGGGCGCTCTTACATCGACCAGAGCAAAAGCGAATACAACATCACTCTGCCGGGTGGCGTTGCACCGGGGCATCAGCTTGACCGACAGCTACGTGACACGCTTGAACAGATTGAGCGTGATAAACGTGCGCGCCAGCGTGCCAGTATGAGTCACGACTACTGAGAGGGATTTAAACGATGATGCTTGCTCTTGGAATGTTTGTGTTTGAGCGCCGCACCCTGCCTTATCAGTCGATGCAGCGCTCAAAAGATTATCGCTGGGCGTCTAATGACCGGGTCGGCAAGCCGCCTGCATATCAGTATCTCGGCGAAGGGGAAACTTCACTCCAGCTTGCCGGTACGCTTTACCCTGCCATTACTGGCGGCCGCATTTCCCTGCAGGCCGTTGAGCTGATGGCCGACGAGGGCAGAGCGTGGCCTCTCATTGAGGGAACCGGCACAATCCTCGGAATGTTTATCGTCGACAAGGTATCGACCACGCACACTGAGTTTTTCAGTGATGGCGCGGCCAGGAAGATTGATTTTACGCTTTCGCTAAAACGGGTTGATGAGTCACTGACAGCGATGTTTGGCGATCTGAATAAACAGGCCGGGGAGCTTCTCGGCTCTGTCGGTAATCTGACCGATAAAATGCAGGGTATGCTCGGAGGGCTGACACTATGATAACGGGCATGACCATCGACGCCGGTGCCAGCCTTGCGCCGGCCTTTATGCTGACAATGAACAGTAAGGACATAACCAGCAATTTTAGTGACCGGCTGATTTCTCTCACCATGACCGACAACCGGGGCTTTGAAGCTGACCAGCTCGACATTGAGCTCGACGACACCGACGGAAAAGTCGAGCTGCCCCTGCGCGGGGCGGTGCTGACGCTGTGGCTTGGCTGGCAGGGCTCGGCGCTTCTGAATAAGGGCGATTTCACGGTCGATGAGATTGAACACCGGGGCGCGCCCGACACCCTGACCATTCGCGCACGTAGCGCAGACTTTCGCGGAACGCTCAATTCACGGCGTGAAGAATCATGGCACGATACCACCCTCGGCGAGCTGGTCAGCACCATCGCAAAGCGCAATAAACTGACGGCCAGCGTAGCGGATTCACTGAAAAAAATACCGGTACCGCATATCGACCAGTCGCAGGAGTCCGACGCCGTATTTCTGACCCGGCTGGCTGACCGCAATGGGGCGACGGTGTCAGTGAAAGCGGGGAAGTTGCTGTTTCTGAAAGCCGGTAGTGCGATGACGGCCAGCGGCAAACCCATCCCACAAATGACGCTTACTCGCAGCGATGGCGACCGTCATCAGTTTGCTATTGCCGACCGTGGAGCTTATACCGGCGTAACCGCAAAATGGTTGCATACCAAAGACCCTAAGCCGCAAAAACAAAAAGTGGCGCTGAAACGTAAGCCAAAAGAAAAACACCTGCGCGCACTGGAGCATCCAAAAGCAAAGCTGGTCAGCAAAAAGCCAAAGGCCAAAAAAGAGCCGGAAGCGCGCGAGGGTGAGTACATGGCCGGTGAGGCCGATAACGTGCTGGCGCTGACGACGGTCTACGCTTCCAAGGCGCAGGCGATGCGAGCCGCTCAGGCTAAGTGGGATAAGCTGCAGCGAGGCGTTGCAGAGTTTTCAATTACGCTCGCGCTTGGCAGGGCTGATTTATTCCCTGAGACACCGGTGCGCGTATCGGGCTTTAAGCGCGTCATAGACGAGCAATCTTGGTTAATCAGTAAAGTGACCCATAATCTGAGTAATAGCGGCTTCACGACGGGCTTAGAGCTTGAGGTTAAACTCTCTGATGTGGAGTACAGCGCGGAATCGGATAACGAATAAAATTAATTCACAAAAAGTGAATCGATGGTTATCATTGCTTCACGAATTGAGAATAAGAGGTGGATTATGTTTCATTGTCCGAAGTGCCATCATGCCGCACATGCGCGAACAAGCCGCTATCTAACCGAAAACACGAAAGAGCGCTACCACCAGTGCCAGAACATCAACTGTAGTTGCACATTTATGACAATGGAAACGATAGAGCGCTTTATTGTTACTCCGGGAGCCATTGACCCGGCACCGCCGCACCCGACTGTCGGTGGTCAACGACCATTATGGCTCTGATAAATTTCCGCTAAATGCCCGCCGCGTGCGGGTTTTTTTATGCCCTCAGCAAAGTGGCGGTAAAAAATCCACCGCCATTCTATCGCCACTCGAAAACGAGGAAACAAAAAGGCCACTCGCGAAAGTGGCCTAAATATATGTATTTACTTATAAAATCTGGTGGCCCCTGCTGGACTTGAACCAGCGACCAAGCGATTATGAGTCGCCTGCTCTAACCACTGAGCTAAGGGGCCGTGGCGGGGGATTATAATGTAACTTCCCGCTTCAATCCAGCCATAAGCGTGTGCCTGCCGTTTTTATAAACAACCTATAATCAATCCTTTATACTTTATGGATGATCCCATAACTGGAGCTTTAGATGATCAACGATATTCTCGCGCCTGGCCTGCGGGTGGTGTTCTGCGGCATTAACCCTGGTAAATCGTCGGCGCATACGGGCTTTCATTTTGCGCATCCGGGCAACCGCTTCTGGAAGGTGATCCATCAGGCGGGCTTTACCGACGAGCTGCTGAAGCCGGAGAAGGAGATGCGGCTGCTGGATACCCGCTGCGGCATCACCATGCTGGTGGAGCGGCCTACGGTGCAGGCCAGCGAAGTAGACCTGCATGAGTTGCGTACCGGCGGCCGTGAGCTGATCAAGAAGATAGAAGACTATCAGCCTCATGCGCTGGCGGTGCTGGGCAAAAAAGCCTATGAGCAGGCGTTCAGCCAGCGCGGTGTGAACTGGGGTAAGCAGAAGATCACTATTGGCGCGACCGAGGTATGGGTGTTGCCGAATCCAAGCGGCCTCAACCGGGCGACGCTGGATAAGCTGGTGGAAGCGTACCGGGAATTAGATGAAGCGCTGATCGTGCGCGGTTTATAGCGCCCATAAAAAACCCTCCGGAGAGGGCTTTTCACAAACGGCTTGCGGGCGATTAATCGTCCAGGAAGCTGCGCAGCACTTCAGAACGGCTCGGATGGCGCAGTTTACGCAGCGCCTTCGCTTCGATCTGACGGATACGCTCACGGGTAACGTCGAACTGTTTACCCACTTCTTCCAGCGTGTGGTCGGTGTTCATATCGATACCGAAACGCATACGCAGAACTTTCGCTTCACGGGCGGTCAGGCCAGCCAGTACGTCATGGGTGGCGGCACGCAGGCTCTCGGTGGTGGCAGAATCCAGCGGCAGCTCGAGGGTGGTATCCTCGATGAAATCACCCAGATGCGAATCTTCATCGTCGCCGATTGGCGTTTCCATGGAGATCGGCTCTTTGGCGATTTTCAGCACTTTACGGATTTTGTCTTCCGGCATCAGCATGCGCTCGGCCAGCTCTTCCGGCGTCGGCTCGCGGCCCATTTCCTGCAGCATCTGGCGGGAGATACGGTTGAGCTTGTTGATAGTCTCAATCATATGCACCGGAATACGGATGGTGCGCGCCTGATCCGCGATGGAACGGGTGATCGCCTGACGGATCCACCAGGTTGCGTAGGTGGAGAACTTGTAACCGCGACGGTATTCGAACTTATCAACCGCTTTCATCAGGCCGATGTTGCCTTCCTGAATCAGATCGAGGAACTGCAGACCGCGGTTGGTGTATTTCTTGGCGATAGAAATAACCAGACGTAAGTTCGCTTCCACCATCTCTTTCTTCGCACGACGCGCTTTCGCTTCGCCGATGGACATACGACGGTTGATGTCTTTTACCTGCTCGATGGTCAGGCCGGTCTCTTCTTCAATCTGCTGCAGTTTTTGCAGGCCGCGCTGCACGTCTTCTGCAACTTCATGCAGTTTTTCAGACCACGGCTTGTTCATCGCGATAGCCGCGTTGAGCCAGGTTTCGCTGGTTTCATTGCCGGTGAAAAGGGTGATGAAGTTTTTCTTCGGCATTTTGCACTGTTCAACGCACAGCTTCATGATCAGGCGTTCCTGGGTACGCACGCGATCCATCATGACGCGCATGCTGTTAACCAGGTAGTCGAACTGTTTCGGCACCAGGCGGAACTGCTTGAATACTTCAGACAGCTTCAGGATCTCTTCCTGAGCGCTGGCGTGCGTGCGGCCTTTGGCTTTGATGGTGTCGCGGGTGACCATATACTGCGTACGCAGCTCGGCGAACTTCTCACGCGCCAGTTCTGGATCGATGCTGTTATCGTCGTCGCTGTCGTCTTCTTCTTCATCTTCGTCTTCATCGTCGTCCGCCATCTCTTCGGTGGACAATTCAGAACCGACATGCGTCGCGGTAGGGGCCAGATCTTCTTCTGCGTTCGGATCAACAAAGCCGGTGATCAGGTCAGACAGACGCGCTTCTTCCGCTTCCACGCGATCGTACTGCTCCAGCAGATAGGTGATCGCTTCCGGGTATTCGGCAACGGAACACTGAACCTGGTTGATGCCGTCTTCAATGCGTTTGGCGATGTCGATTTCGCCTTCGCGGGTTAACAGCTCAACGGTACCCATTTCACGCATGTACATGCGCACCGGGTCGGTGGTACGTCCGATTTCAGACTCAACGCTGGACAGCACCTGTGCGGCAGCCTCTTCCGCATCTTCATCGGTGTTGTTCGAGTTTTCAGCAAGCAGCAGATCATCGGCGTCCGGTGCTTCTTCCATCACCTGGATGCCCATGTCATTGATCATTTGGATGATGTCTTCGATCTGATCGGAGTCGACGATATCTTCCGGCAGATGGTCATTGACCTCGGCATAGGTCAGATAGCCTTGCTCCTTACCACGTTGGACAAGAAGTTTCAGCTGTGACTGCGGGTTTTGCTCCATAAGACGGTATCCACACTTAATTCATGAGGGTTGGTGTCGGTCGGCGAAACTAAGCCGCCAACATAAGCTAATGAGGGCTTACTTATATTTTTGCCGCTGCCCTTCAATGCGGCTGTCGGGGTCTTCCCGAACGATACTCGGCACTTAAGCCGTTAAATTCATTTGCGGGCGCGCGCTTCTGTAATGACGCGCACCTCTTCGCGCTCCGCTGGCGTTAACCCGTGGGTCCGCGAGCGGGCGATCAATTCTGAGAGCCGAAGCTCAAGTACCGAGTCGAACATGTGGTTCAGCGAGTCGGTGAACGTTTTTTCTGCAATGTCCTTATCAGCTATATCGTCCCACATGGACAGCTTTTCAAGGGTGGCGGCTTCATTTGTGCCGCGATACTGCTCTAACAGCTGGCCGGTGGTCAGGCCAGGCTGTGACAAACAAGTGTTGACCAGTTCGGCAAATAAGCCAAGTCCGGGCAATTTTTCCTGATTCAGACCTTCCAGCGGCGGCACAAGCGGTGCCAGCTCGGGATTCTGAACCAGCAATCCTATCAGTATACGCATGGTTGTGCGTTTTAGCTGAGGCACAGGTCGGACCGCGCCATTTTCGGATTGTTTGGGCATTAAACGTTCAAGTTGGTTATCGTCAAGAATGCCCAGTTTGTTACCTAATTCTTGCCGTAAATAGATACGAAGTGTTTCACCCGGTACCTGAGTAATCAGCGGCAGCGCCAGCGTACTGAGCTGCGCGCGTCCATCGGGCGTGCTCAAATCGACCTGCGGCATCAGGCTGTTAAACAAAAACGTGGAGAGCGGCTGAGCCTGCTCCATCCGCGCTTCGAACGCCTCTTTACCCTCTTTACGCACCAGCGTATCGGGATCTTCGCCATCCGGCAGAAACATAAAGCGTAACTGACGGCCGTCGGTCATAAACGGCAGCGCGGTTTCCAGCGCGCGCCAGGCGGCTTCTCTGCCTGCCCGGTCGCCGTCGTAACAGCAAATCACGCTGTTGGTGACGCGAAACAGCAGCTGAATATGTTCAGCGGTTGTGGAGGTACCCAGCGAGGCGACCGCATAATTAATGCCGTACTGCGCCAGGGCAACCACATCCATATAGCCTTCGACAACCAGCAAGCGGGGCGGTTCCGCATTATCCTGCTGGGCTTCATACAGGCCGTACAGCTGGCGGCCTTTATGGAAAATATCGGTTTCCGGGGAGTTCAGATATTTGGGCGTGTCGTCGCCAAGCACACGACCGCCAAAACCGATCACCCGCCCGCGCTTATCGCGGATCGGGAACATCACGCGGTCGCGAAAACGGTCGTAACTGCGTCCCTTATCGTTGGTGACCAGCATGCCGGCATCGGTCAACGACTGACGATTATCCTGGTTGCCGCCAAAACGCTTTAACACGTTGTCCCAGCCGGGAGGGGCAAAACCAATGGCGAATCGTGTGATGACATCGTTGCTTAATCCGCGCGTGGCCAGATACTGGCGGGCACGCTCGGCGACAGGCTGCAACAGGGATTGTTGATAAAACGTGTTCAGGCCGTCCATTAACTGATAGAGGCTTTGCCGCTGATGGCGCTCTATCTGGGTCAGCCCGCTGCCTGCTTCAAAAGGCACGTCGAGATTGTGCATGGCCGCCAGTTCTTCTACGCTTTCCACGAACTCGAGCTTGTCGTAGTTCATTAAAAAGTCGATAGCATTACCGTGCGCGCCACAGCCAAAGCAGTGATAAAACTGTTTCTCACCGTTTACGGTGAAAGAGGGGGTTTTTTCGTTATGGAACGGACAACACGCGTGATAATTCTTGCCCTGCTTTTTAAGCGTGACCCGTGCATCGATCAGATCGACGATGTCGGTGCGCGCCAGCAGGTCATTGATAAATACTCGTGGGATTCGTCCAGCCATGTGCCCCATTACCCTCAGCGCCAGGCGTTCAGGTATGTCAGATCATAAACGAAAATAAGCCGCGCATTCCTTTCGGAAGCACGGCCTTACAACTACAACTCAGTCTGTAAAATTGAGAGCTTAAGCCCTCAATACATTAGTACAGACGAGTACGGCGTGCGTTTTCGCGAGCCAGTTTCTTCGCGTGACGTTTCACTGCGGAAGCTTTAGCGCGTTTACGTTCGGTAGTCGGTTTTTCATAGAACTCACGACGACGAACTTCCGCCAGAACACCTGCTTTCTCACAGGAACGCTTGAAGCGACGCAGAGCTACGTCGAACGGCTCGTTTTCACGTACTTTAATTACCGGCATGTGCCTCTCACCTTTGATTAAATCGGTTTGCCGCTGGCATCAACGCCAGCTTATTTCAAAATGGTGCGGAATTTTACTGCAAATGCTGCTGCTTTGTAAAGCACCGCTACCCTTCTTTGCAAGGGACTTTTGTAAGGGGGACGAGTATACACGAACTGGCAAGACGGGGTGAGCAAAGTTTTACAAGCATGGGCATTCGCCCTACACTGCGCGGTATTGAAAAGAGGTAGAAACCACCATGCGTGTACTGGGTATTGAAACATCCTGCGATGAAACCGGCATCGCCATTTATGACGATGAAAAAGGGCTTTTAGCCAACCAATTGTATAGTCAGGTGAAATTACACGCTGACTACGGCGGCGTGGTGCCGGAACTGGCATCCCGCGACCATGTGCGCAAAACCGTGCCCCTGATCCAGGCGGCAATGAAAGAAGCGAACCTCAGCGCGCAGGAGATAGATGCAGTAGCCTATACCGCAGGGCCGGGTCTGGTAGGGGCGTTACTGGTCGGCGCGACCGTTGGCCGTTCGCTGGCCTTTGCCTGGGATGTGCCGGCCATTGCCGTGCATCATATGGAAGGCCACCTGTTAGCGCCGATGCTGGAAGACAATCCGCCGGAGTTCCCTTTTGTGGCGCTGCTGGTTTCCGGCGGACATACCCAGCTCATCAGCGTGACGGGCATCGGGCATTATGAACTGCTCGGCGAGTCGATCGATGATGCCGCCGGGGAAGCCTTCGACAAAACCGCGAAGCTGCTGGGGCTGGATTATCCCGGCGGACCTATGCTGTCAAAAATGGCGGCGGCAGGCACGGAGGGACGCTTTACCTTTCCGCGCCCGATGACCGATCGTCCGGGGCTGGATTTCAGCTTCTCGGGCCTGAAGACCTTCGCGGCCAACACCATTCGCAACAACGGTAACGACGATCAAACCCGCGCAGACATCGCCCGTGCGTTTGAAGACGCGGTGGTGGATACGTTGATGATCAAATGCAAACGCGCGCTGGATCAGACCGGCTTCAGCCGTCTGGTGATGGCGGGGGGCGTAAGCGCGAACCGCACGCTGCGCGCAAAGCTGGCCAATATGATGCAAAAGCGCCGCGGCGAGGTGTTCTATGCGCGTCCGGAGTTTTGCACCGATAACGGCGCGATGATCGCTTATGCGGGTATGGTCAGGCTGAAAGCAGGAACGACGGCGGATCTGGGCGTTACGGTTCGTCCGCGCTGGCCGCTGGCAGAGCTGCCTGCGGCGTGATGATGCATGCCGGATGAAGCTCATCCGGCATAAAAACTACTCTTCGGTATTATCCCTTTCGCGCTTTTTCCTGAACTTCGTCCAGATTTTTGTCTCCTGCCTGCGCCACAGACGCTGGATGTTGTCATGGTGCCGCAACAGGATCAGACAGGAGAGCATGGCCACCGGGAAGGTAAACTGCGGTTTAAACCACCAGACGTAAAAGGGCGCAATCAGCGCGCTGATAATGGCTCCCAGCGACGAATAGCCGCTAAGTAACACCGTCAGCAGCCAGGTACCCGCCATGACGCCCGTCAAATCCCAGCCAATAGGCGCGATCGCCCCGAACGCGGTGGCGACGCCTTTACCGCCCTGGAAATGAAAGAAGACCGGCCAGATATGGCCCAGACAGGCGGCAATCGCGATAAGCCCCAGCCAGAACGGCGTGATGCCCAATGCATACGCGCCCCAGACAGGCAGCATGCCTTTGAGGACATCGAAGATCAGTACCGTTACGGCTGCTCCCTTGCCGCCAATTCGCAGGACGTTGGTCGCTCCGGGATTCCCGGATCCGCTCTCGCGAGGGTCAGGCAGACCCGCGATGCGGCAGACCAGAATGGCGCTGGAGATTGAGCCGCAAAGGTACGCGAGGAGGATCATTCCAGGCGCGATTGCACTCATAACGCTGTTCCGTTTTGAAAATGTCGTTTTATTCTCTGCATCTGTGGATAATACGCATAATTTTTTGAAAGTGGTATCCAGGTTAGCTAAAAACCAGGCGGGGCGTGATGGACATTGTATTTATAGAGCAACTTTCGGTAATCACCACCATTGGTGTTTACGACTGGGAACAAACAATCGAGCAGAAACTGATGTTCGATATCGAAATGGCGTGGGATAACCAGGCTGCCGCGAAAAGCGATGACGTAAACGACTGTCTGAGCTACGCCGATATCGCCGACACGGTGATTGGCCACGTGGAAGGCCAGCGTTTTGCGCTGGTGGAGCGGGTGGCCGAGGAAGTGGCAGAGCTGTTACTGAGCCGCTTTGCGTCACCCTGGGTACGCATTAAAGTCAGCAAACCGGGCGCGGTAGCGCGGGCGGCAAACGTCGGCGTGATCATCGAACGTGGGCTTAATCCGAAACAAAACAATTAACTTCATAATTATTAAACCAAATGCCAGTATACCGGTCTGATGTCAGGGCCTGACGCGGCTTCGCTGGCGAGCCGACCGTTTTGTTTACTTTTTAGGGGTTTAATTGATGAGCGATATGCACTCCCTGCTGATTGCAGCGATTTTGGGTGTTGTCGAAGGACTGACTGAATTTCTGCCGGTATCCAGTACCGGTCACATGATCATCGTCGGGCATCTGCTTGGATTTGAAGGCGAAACCGCGAAAACCTTTGAGGTGGTGATCCAGTTAGGATCTATCCTCGCCGTGGTGGTGATGTTCTGGCGACGTCTGTTTGGTCTTATTGGTATTCACTTTGGGCATCCGCCGCACGAGGGAGAGGGCAAAGGGCGCTTAACGTTAATCCATATTCTGCTGGGTATGGTGCCAGCCGTGGTGCTGGGGCTGATTTTCCACGATACCATCAAATCGTTATTCAACCCGATTAACGTGATGTATGCGCTGGTTGTCGGCGGCGTGCTGCTGATTGCCGCCGAATGCCTGAAGCCGAAAGTACCGCGCGCGGCGGGTCTGGACGATATGACCTACCGGCAGGCGTTTATCATCGGCTGCTTCCAGTGTCTGGCGCTGTGGCCGGGCTTTTCCCGTTCCGGGGCGACGATTTCCGGCGGTATGCTGATGGGCGTCAGCCGTTACGCAGCTTCTGAGTTTTCTTTCCTGCTGGCGGTGCCGATGATGATGGGCGCCACCGTGCTGGATCTCTATAAAAGCTATCATTTCCTGTCGATGGCGGATTTCCCGATGTTCGCCGTTGGCTTTATCACGGCCTTTATTGTCGCGCTGGTGGCGATAAAAACATTCCTGCAAATTATTAAACGTATTTCGTTTATTCCCTTTGCCATTTATCGTTTTATCGTTGCAGGCGCGGTATATCTCGTCTTTATGTAATTTCAGACGCTAATAAGCCCCGCCACTGGCGGGGTTTTTTATTTGTCTGAATAATGCTTTCCCCTTCCCTTAGTTTTGCTAAAAAAGCAATTAACTTTACAGCCTTAACTATTAGGTTTAAACCAGCCGTGCTTATAGTTAAGCAGAGCTAATACTTTTAACTTTAGGGATAAAGGAAAGGTGTACCTATGCAATTAAATAAATTAACTGCGGCGATAATATTGTCTGTCGCTGGGCTGCCAACGCTGGCTTATGCTGCAAACGTAACAGGAAATGACGACACCAACAGTTTTTCCGGGCTGGATGCCTGGATGATGATCTCAAAAGATAATGGCTATTCCTGGCAGGCCTATACCGACAGCAAGCAGAATAATTTCCCCGGTACGGTGGTAGGACTGGTGGCGCAGAAACAAGAACTGGCCATTATTTCGCACCCTTATGATCCAAACAGAACCTATCGTGGCGGCGAAACTGTGCGATTCCTTGACTATTACTGGACAGCGCAGTGGTGGGTGGATAAAGGCATTAGCCCGTCAACCGATCCGGTCTGGAAAAAGGGTGATAAGGTCGATTTTAATATCTACGCGGAATTCTATTTCACACCTTATACCGGTCAGAAAGCGAAAGATCTGCAGGCAACAGAAAAAGCAAAAGTCGCGGCACAGCGCAAAGTCATTGGTTATTTCCCGGAATGGGGCATCTACGATGCGCACAAAAACTTTACTCCGGATAAAATTGACTACGCCGGGCTGACCCACGTGAACTATGGCTTTGCGGTGATTAAAGATGGCCGGGTTGTCACCCATGACACAGAACGGGGGCCGGATTTGATGCGCAATCTCGATCAGCGTACAGAAATGGCCGGTGTCACCCATATGATCTCTATTGGCGGCTGGACTAACTCCGCTGAAGGAGTATTTGAAGCGGCAACTGCCACCGATGCCGGTATTGAAACGCTGGCTGACAGCATGGTGTCCTATATGCGCACCTGGCGTTTCGATGGTATAGATGTTGACTGGGAGTACCCGGATAGCGACGCTGAAAAAAACCAGTTCACCAAACTCATCCAGAAATTGCGCAGCAAGCTGGATGCAGCAGGTTTGCAGGATGACAAATACTATCAGCTGTCCACTGCGGCAACGACCAACCACAAAAATATCAAATACATTAACCCGGAAGTCACCGCGCCGTTACTGGATAGCGTCAACGTGATGGCCTATGACATGCATGGTGCCTTTGATCCGATCACCGGCCACAACGCGCCGCTGTTTGCCAACAGTAAAGATGCCGATCCAAAACTCAATTCTTCCTCGGCGATGATGGAATACGCCAATACCTGGAAAGTGCCGAAAGCAAAACTGATGATGGGCATCCCTTATTATGGGCGTGGCTGGGGGAATGTTGCGCCGACCGAAGTGGTGAAAGGTTTGCCGGGCTTCCTGGTAAGCGGCACCGCAACCGTGAAAGGCGCATGGGATGACGCAGGTCAGTTTACCGGCACGAATCCATGGTATGTGCTGAAAGAAAAACTGGCGAGCGGCGAATATGCGCGTTACTGGGATGCGGAATCCCATGTTCCCTATCTTTACAGCAAATGGAACGGTGAATTCCTGACCTATGACGATCCGCAGTCAGTGCAGGATAAAGTAAATTATATTCAGCAGCAGAATTTCGGCGGCGCGATCATCTGGGATCTGAGCGGTGATACGCCGGAACATGAGTTAGGCCATATTGTCGATGATATTCTGGACAATACCCAACCGGTACCGGGCAACGGCGTAAAAGCAACGCTGTTCAGGGATATGAAGTTCAAAGGCGCGAAGCTGGACGTAAAAGAGGACATTCCTTGTCTGACGAAGGTTTACGACTCTGCAAATCATTCAGCAAATGATATGACGTCTTCAATCAACGTTGGGCCAGGTTCATTAGGGATTACCATCTTCAGTAACTGTGAGTATACGGGCACTAAAACCATGATCCCGGAAACGGTAGAGGAAATGCCGTCGTGGTTAAACGATAAAACCTCTTCGGTAAAAGTGGTCAAAGCGCTGGCGTTTAAAGACGCTGATTTTAGCGGCCTGAGTCTGACGGTTGAAGATGACATGCCTGCACTGACCGGCGATGTGAGCTTTAACGATATGATGTCGTCCATTAAAGTGGCGGAAGGCTACTCGGTACGTCTGTATAGCGATACCGGTTACAGAGGCCGATATATTGAAGTGAAGGGCGGTCAGAATATAGCAAATATGAGTTCTGTGAATATGAATGACAACGTTTCTTCCATTGGCGTAACTAAAACGAACTGATAACCGGCCCTTTTCTGTCCGGAAAAGGGCCGTTAAGCAGGATTTAAGACGCGTCCGGCAGCATATCGCCGGACGCTTTTTTCCACGCCTCTACCGCCGCAATTCGCCGACGGGTCAGCTCTTCACGAATGGCCGGGCCGCTAAAGCCTGCGTCAATCACTTCTCTGTTTGTCACCTGTTGCGCCGCTTTCCAGGCGTCACGCAGCAGACGGCCCTGGTAATAATCCGTGGCTTCAAAGGTGGTTCTGCCGCGCACATCGGCTTCGCTGGTGAGCGCGATCTGCTCCACGCGCTGCGGCTTGCGCCAGGCGTCAATGGTGTCAAACAGCTTGACGATGGTCTGCGGTTTAAGGATGGGCAGGGTGTGGATCAGATCGTGATATTCCGCCACGAGCTTCGCCAGATCGCGCAGCTCGTTGGGTACTTTTAAGCGCGCGCAGAGATTTTCCACCAGCTTCACACCTGCCGGACCGTGGCCGTGATGGCGCGGCCAGAGGTGTTTCGGCGTTAACCCTTTGCCAAGGTCGTGACACAGCGTGGCGAAACGTACATCCAGGTCCGGGCTGAGCATCGCCGCCATGGATAAGGTCATCAGCACATGAATGCCGGTGTCGATTTCCGGGTGCCATTTTGCGGGGGCGGGCACGCCAAACAGGATATCGAGTTCCGGAAACAGGACCTTCAGCGCACCGCACTCGCGCAGCGCCATAAAATAGACCTGCGGATTACGGCTGCTGAGGGCGTTTTCCGTTTCCTTCCATACACGTTCTGGCGTCAGGTGTTCCAGCTCACCTGCGGCGGTCATCTCGCGCATTAACGCCATGGTTTCATCGGCAATACGGAAACTCAAATGGGCGTAGCGGGCCGCAAAGCGCGCCACGCGCAGCACGCGCAGGGGATCTTCATTAAAAGCCGGGGAAACGTGGCGCAGCACGCGCATTTTGAGATCGCGAAGGCCGTTATAGGGATCAATGATCGTGCCGTCATCATCCTGCGCCATCGCGTTAATCGTCAGATCGCGGCGCAGCAGATCCTGCTCCAGCGTGACGTCTGGCGCGGCATAGCAGCTAAAGCCAGTATAACCAAAACCGGATTTTCGCTCGGTGCGCGCCAGCGCGTACTCTTCGTGAGATTTGGGATGCAGGAACACCGGAAAATCACGGCCTACCTGCTGATAGCCCGCGTCAAGCATCTCCTGCGGGGTGGCACCGACCACCACCCAGTCTTTATCTTTAACCGGTAGCTTTAACAACGCATCCCGAACCGCACCACCGACCAGATAACTCTTCACACCGCTTCCCCATGGTTACATTCCCGTTAATGATACGTAACTCCGGGGAAGATGGCGAATCGGCGTCAGCTCATCCAGCGGTCTTTGCGTTTCCGGCTTGGGATCATGTGCGGTAACACCAGACCGAGCAGCAGGCCCGCGCCCAGCACGCCGCCGCCATACATAAACCACTGCATGATGATCGAACGCTGTTTGTCATCGATCTGAAGATTGGCGGCATCCACTTTCTTCTGCGCCACAATCAGTTCGTTTTTAAGCTTCTGGTTTTCCTGCTTCAGGCCGTTGATCACGCCGTCGCTCTGCGCCACTTTCTGCTGCATTTCAGCCGTGCGCTGATTCCAGGTGTTGTCGATGTTGGTCAGTTTATCGGTCAGGGTTTTGACCTGGTTTTCCAGATCCGGTACGCGGGTGCGCAGGCTGGGGGTGCTGTTCAGTTCTTTTTGCGGGATCCACGCGGTGCGGCCACTGCTGTCACGCACCTGCGCATAATTGGTATTGTTGTCGGTCTGTAACAGGACAACTTCTTCACCGGCGTTCAGGGTACCCAGCAGGCGGTAATTATCACCCGGGCCGCTGCGTACCCAGGTGTTCAGTTCATCAGAAACGTAACGCTTTTCTTCGGCGTGAGCCACAGTAGTAACGCTAAGTGCGAATAAGGTCAGTCCTATCAGGCGTAATTTTGGCATCAGGCAGTCGTTAGTGTCATAAAAAAGTGGAACGATAGTAGTGGCATCAGTCTGACGAGGCAAAGTATTCGGCATCAATAAGAATCATCCAGGTCAAACCTGCCACTTCTGCGAATTTTTCAGGCCGCCAATGTCTCACAGAATGGCAATTTGGCGCAAAATACTATCTACTGACAAACATCAAACGGGTAAGTTCGCCGAAATTTTCACTGTTGTGACATAACCATAAGTACAAGACCATGGCTCAAGAAATCGAATTAAAATTTATCGTTAATCCACAGAACGTAGAAACGCTGCGCAGCCACCTGCACACGCTGACCACTGAGCACGTTGCGCCGACAAAACTGCTCAATGTTTACTACGAAACGCCGGATAACTGGCTGCGTGGGCATGACATGGGGCTGCGAATTCGCGGCGTCGGCGATCGCTATGAAATGACGATGAAAATCGCCGGTCGTGTGGTGGGCGGGCTGCATCAGCGCCCGGAATATAACATCGACATTGATGGACCGGAGCTTGATCTGGCGCGCTTCCCGGCGGAAGTCTGGCCGGAAGGCGGCTTGCCGGAGGATTTAGCCGCCCGCGTCAGCCCGTTGTTCAGCACCGATTTCGAGCGGGAAAAGTGGCTGGTGAATGTCGGCGACAGCCGCATTGAGATCGCCCTTGATCGTGGCGAAGTCAAAGCCGGCGAGTTTCAGGAGCCGATCTGCGAGCTGGAGCTCGAACTGCTGAGCGGCGAGCGTGACGACGTGCTGAAGCTGGCGCACCAGCTGGTGACGCAGTCCGGTCTGCGTCAGGGCAGCCTGAGCAAGGCAGCGCGCGGGTATCATCTGGCCGCAGGCAATGCCCCGCGCAGGATCAAACCTACCGGTATTCTGCCGGTGGTGCCAAAAGCCACCATTGAGCAGGGGCTTGAAGCCGCCCTCGAAATGGCGCTGGCGCAGTGGCAGTACCATGAAGAGCTGTGGGTGCGCGGCGAGGGCGCAGCGAAAGAGGAAGTGATGAAGGCGATCGCGCTGGTTCGTCACGCACTGACGCTGTTCGGCGGCATAGTGCCGCGAAAAGCGAGCGCTCACTTACGTGATCTGCTGACCCGGACTGAAGCCACCATCACTTCTGCCGTATCCGCCGAAACCGCGGTGTACAGCACCGAAACGGCGAAGGCGAAACTGGCGCTCACCGAGTGGCTGCTGACGCGCGGCTGGCGTCCTTTCCTGGATGCGAAAGGCGAGGCGAAAATCGGCGACTCGTTCAAGCGTTTTGCGGATACCCATCTTTCCCGCCACGCCGCCGAGCTGAGAACCACCTTTGCGCATCCGCTGGGCGATCGTTATCGCGACCAGCTGCCGCGCCTGTCTCGTGACATCGACAGTGTGCTGCTGATGTCCGGCTTTTATAATGAGGTGCAGGCTAAGGCGTGGATTGAGAACTGGCAGGGGCTGCTGCACGCCATCAAAACCGGCCAGCATATTGAAATTGAACATTTCCGCAACGAAGCCAACATGCAGGAACCGTACTGGCTGCACAGCGGAAAACGCTAACCCAGGCAAAGGATCACCGCGATGATGCCGCTTTCCTCATCCTTACAGCAACACTG
Organism: Enterobacter sp. SA187; assembly: GCF_001888805.2. Lineage (NCBI taxonomy): Bacteria > Pseudomonadati > Pseudomonadota > Gammaproteobacteria > Enterobacterales > Enterobacteriaceae > Enterobacter > Enterobacter sp. SA187. The sequence goes on along the minus strand of NZ_CP019113.1, from coordinate 432,236 downwards.
GCAGACGGTAGTTGAACGTCTGCCCGACGCCTCCCTTAGCCCGCAGGCGAAGTCGGTGCTCACTTTCAGCGATTTTGTGTGCGACAGCCTTATCGCCCATCCTGACTGGCTGACGGCGCTTGAACATGAGCCCGTCAGAGCGGATGAGTGGCGGGAGTATGCTGGTTTGTTGCAGACGACGCTTTCACAGGTGCAGGATGAAGCCAGCCTGATGCGCGAGCTGCGTCTGTTTCGCCGCCGCATCATGGTGCGCATCGCCTGGGCGCAGGCGCTGTCACAGATTTCGGATGAGGACATCCTGCAACAGCTGAGCGTGCTGGCGGAGACGCTCATCGTCGCCGCCCGCGACTGGCTGTATGACGCCTGCTGCCGTGAATGGGGCACGCCGTGCAGCCAGGAGGGGCAACCCCAGCCGATGCTGATCCTTGGCATGGGCAAACTCGGCGGCGGCGAGCTGAACTTCTCCTCGGATATCGATCTGATTTTTGCCTGGCCGGAAAACGGCGTGACCCGCGGCGGGCGTCGCGAACTGGATAACGCGCAGTTCTTCACCCGGCTGGGACAGCGGTTGATCAAAGTGCTCGACCAGCCGACGCAGGACGGCTTTGTCTATCGCGTGGATATGCGTCTGCGCCCCTTTGGCGACAGCGGACCGCTGGTGCTGAGCTTTGCCGCGCTGGAGGATTACTACCAGGAGCAGGGGCGCGACTGGGAGCGCTATGCGATGGTGAAAGCCCGCATTATGGGCGACAACGACGGCACCTATAGCAACGAACTGCGCGCCATGCTGCGGCCTTTTATCTTCCGTCGTTATATCGACTTCAGCGTCATCCAGTCGCTGCGTAACATGAAGGGCATGATCGCCCGCGAAGTGCGCCGCCGTGGCCTGAAGGACAACATCAAGCTGGGCGCGGGCGGTATCCGCGAAATCGAATTTATCGTGCAGGTGTTCCAGCTGATCCGCGGCGGGCGCGAGCCGTCGCTGCAATGCCGCGCGCTGCTGCCGACGCTGACGGCCATCGACCAGCTGAATCTGTTGCCGCCCGGCGATGCGAACTCCCTGCGTGCGGCCTATCTTTATCTGCGTCGTCTGGAAAACCTGCTGCAAAGCATCAACGATGAGCAGACTCAGACCCTGCCGGGGGACGATCTCAACCGTGCGCGGCTGGCGTGGGGGATGAACGCGCCGGACTGGGACGGGCTGATGCAAAGCCTGGCGACGCACATGGCGGCGGTGCGCCGGGTGTTTAACGAACTGATCGGCGACGATGAATCCGCGTCTCCTGATGAACAGCTGTCTGAGCAATGGCGCGAGCTGTGGCAGGACGCGCTGCATGAAGAAGACACCACGCCAGGGCTGGCGCATCTGTCTGACGACGATCGCCGCCGCGTGGTGGCGCTGATCGCCGACTTCCGTAAAGAAATTGATAAACGCACCATCGGCCCGCGCGGTCGCCAGGTGCTCGATCACCTGATGCCGCACCTGCTGTGCGAGGTCTGCTCGCGGGATGACGCGCCGGTGCCGTTGTCACGTCTGACGCCGCTGCTGACCGGCATCGTCACGCGCACGACCTATCTGGAACTGCTGAGCGAATTTCCCGGCGCGCTCAAACACCTGATCTCCCTGTGCGCCGCCTCGCCGATGGTGGCGAGCAAACTGGCGCGTTATCCGCTGCTGCTGGATGAGCTGCTGGATACCCGCACGCTGTACCAGCCGACGGCGATGGACGCCTATCGCGACGAGCTACGCCAGTATCTGCTGCGCGTGCCGGAAGAGGATGAAGAGCAACAGCTGGAAGCGTTACGCCAGTTTAAGCAGGCGCAAATGCTGCGCGTGGCCGCCGGTGACATCGCCGGTACGCTGCCGGTGATGAAAGTGAGCGATCACTTAACCTGGCTGGCGGAGGCGATTATTGACGCCGTCGTTCAGCAGGCGTGGACGCAGATGGTGGCGCGTTACGGGCAACCGACTCATCTTCAGGATCGGGAAGGGCGCGGGTTTGCGGTGGTCGGCTACGGCAAACTCGGCGGCTGGGAGCTGGGCTACAGTTCCGATCTCGACCTGGTGTTTTTGCATGACTGCCCGGCAGAGGTGATGACCGACGGCGAGCGGGAAATCGATGGCCGCCAGTTCTACCTGCGGCTGGCCCAGCGCATTATGCACCTGTTCAGCACCCGTACCTCGTCGGGCATTCTCTATGAAGTGGACGCCCGGCTGCGTCCGTCCGGCGCGGCGGGGATGCTGGTCACAACCGCAGAGGCTTTTGCGGATTATCAGCAGCACGAAGCCTGGACGTGGGAGCATCAGGCGCTGGTGCGCGCCCGCGTGGTGTACGGCGATCCGCTGCTGAAAACGGCATTCGACACCATTCGCCGCGAGGTGTTGATGACGCCGCGGGAAGGCGAAACCCTGCAAAAAGAGGTGCGCGAGATGCGCGAGAAAATGCGCGCGCATCTGGGGAATAAACATAAGGATCGTTTTGATCTGAAAACCGATGAGGGCGGCATTACCGATATTGAGTTTATCACCCAGTATCTGGTGCTGCGCCACGCGTGCGACAAGCCAAAGCTGACGCGCTGGTCCGATAATGTGCGCATCCTTGAACTGCTGGCGCAGAACAACATCATGGATGACGACGAGGCGCAGGCGCTGACGCAGGCCTACACCACGCTGCGCGATGAGCTGCATCATCTGGCGTTGCAGGAACAACCTGGCCATGTGGCGTGGTCATGCTTTATGGAAGCCCGTCAGCAGGTCAGCGCCAGCTGGCAGAAGTGGCTGGTGGAACCGTGCGCTTAACCGCCAGTGTGGTATTATCGCGCGCAAAATTTTTGAAATTGCCTGGAGTCTGGAATGAAAGTAACGCTGCCAGAGTTTGAACGTGCAGGTGTCATGGTGGTCGGTGACGTCATGTTGGATCGCTACTGGTACGGCCCAACCAGCCGTATTTCACCGGAAGCGCCGGTGCCCGTCGTGAAAGTGGATACCATCGAAGAACGTCCAGGCGGCGCGGCGAACGTGGCGATGAACATCGCGTCCCTGGGGGCGAACTCGCGCCTGGTGGGCCTGACCGGCATCGACGATGCGGCGCGCGCGCTCAGCAAAACGCTGGCTGACGTTAACGTCAAATGCGATTTTGTTTCTGTACCCACGCATCCGACGATCACCAAACTGCGTGTACTGTCGCGCAACCAGCAACTGATCCGCCTCGACTTTGAAGAAGGGTTCGAAGGCGTTGATCCTGAGCCGCTGCATGAGCGTATCAGCCAGGCGCTTGGCAACATTGGCGCGCTGGTGCTCTCTGATTACGCCAAAGGCGCGCTGACGACGGTGCAGCAGATGATCACCCTCGCGCGCGATGCGGGCGTACCGGTACTTATCGATCCGAAAGGCACCGATTTTGAGCGCTATCGCGGCGCTACGCTGTTAACGCCGAACCTCTCCGAATTTGAAGCGGTGGCGGGCAAGTGCAAAAGCGAAGAAGAGATCGTTGAGCGCGGCATGAAAATCATCGCCGATTTTGACTTCTCCGCGCTGCTGGTGACCCGCTCCGAGCAGGGCATGACGCTGCTGCAACCGGGCAAAGCACCGCTGCATATGCCGACTCAGGCGCAGGAAGTGTATGACGTCACCGGTGCCGGTGATACGGTGATCGGCGTGCTGGCCGCGACGCTGGCGGCAGGCAACACGCTGGAAGAGGCCTGCTATTTCGCTAACGCGGCGGCCGGTGTCGTGGTCGGTAAACTGGGTACCTCTACGGTATCCCCTATCGAGCTGGAAAACGCCGTGCGCGGTCGTTCAGAAACCGGCTTCGGCGTGATGAACGAAGAAGAACTGAAACAGGCCGTGGCGGCCGCCCGCAAGCGTGGCGAAAAAGTGGTGATGACCAACGGCGTGTTCGACATTCTGCACGCGGGCCATGTCTCTTATCTGGCGAATGCCCGTAAGCTGGGGGATCGCCTGATTGTGGCGGTAAACAGCGATGCGTCCACGAAACGTCTGAAAGGGGAAACGCGGCCGGTCAACCCGCTCGAACAGCGCATGATCGTGCTGGGCGCGCTGGAAGCCGTGGACTGGGTAGTGTCCTTTGAAGAAGATACGCCGCAGCGCCTGATTGCCGGTATTCTGCCGGACCTGCTGGTAAAAGGCGGGGATTACAAGCCAGAACAGATCGCCGGTAGCGAAGAAGTATGGGCGAATGGCGGTGAAGTGATGGTGCTCAATTTTGAAGATGGGTGTTCAACCACCAACATCATCAAAAAGATCCAGAAAGACAGCCAGTAAGACGAATTGCCCGGCAGCGCGACGCTGGCCGGGCAGTGTCTTTTATTTCTGCACGTCCGTGTCGACATCTACCACGTCAACCGGCGGAATGGCCGGAGCCGGCTTCACTTCTTCTGTGGTGTGGCGATTTTCCAGATCGCTGATGCGTTGCTCCAGCAGCGCCAGCTTCTCGCGGGTGCGCAGCAGAACCTGAGTCTGCACATCGAATTCTTCACGGCTGACCAGATCGAGACGCGTCAGTTGCGATTGCAGCGTCTGACGGATTTTTTTCTCGACGTCTTCGCCAAACTCGCGAATGCCTTTCGGCATGGACTCGTGAACCTGACGGGCAATCTGTTCAATTTTCTTCGGGTCAATCATAGTCGTTCCCTGTTCGTGTGGGTAATAGCATACATTGTAGCGTGTTAAGCGCAGTGTTAAACCAGATTTGTTTACCACACGGGCATTGCCGCCAATAATCAATAGCGTTATAGTTATTGCGCTTATTCTCAGGGCGGGGCGAAATTCCCCACCGGCGGTAAATCGGCAGCTACGCCGAAAGCCCGCGAGCGCTTCAGATGCAAATCTGAAGGTCAGCAGATCCGGTGTAATTCCGGGGCCGACGGTTAGAGTCCGGATGGGAGAGAGTAACGATCCAGACGGGCGAGGCCCGTTCACGTTATTTTTTTGCCGCTGTGCGGTACTCCTAAGACTGCCCTGATTCTGGTAACCATAATGTTAATGAGGTTTTTTTACCATGAATCAGACGCTGCTTTCTTCTTTTGGCACTCCTTCTGAACGCGTTGAACTCGCGTTAACCGCACTGCGCGAAGGCCGTGGGGTAATGGTGCTTGACGACGAAGACCGTGAAAACGAAGGCGATATGATTTTCGCCGCCGAAACCATGACCGTTGAACAAATGGCGCTGACTATCCGTCACGGCAGCGGCATCGTATGCCTGTGCCTGACCGACGAGCACCGTAAACAGCTCGACCTGCCGATGATGGTCGAAAACAACACCAGCGCTTACGGCACCGGTTTTACCGTGACCATCGAAGCCGCGCATGGCGTGACCACCGGCGTTTCTGCCGCTGACCGCATCACCACTATTCGCGCTGCTATCGCCGATGGCGCGAAGCCGTCCGATCTTAACCGTCCGGGCCACGTATTCCCGCTGCGCGCGCAGCCGGGCGGCGTGCTGACCCGTGGTGGTCACACCGAAGCGACCATCGATCTGGTGTCGCTGGCCGGGTTTAAACCCGCAGGCGTGCTCTGTGAACTGACCAATGATGATGGCACCATGGCCCGCGCGCCGGAGTGCATTGCCTTTGCGCAGCAGCACAACATGGCGGTTGTCACCATTGAAGATCTGGTGGCCTACCGTCGTGAGCATGAGCGTAAAGCCAGCTAAGCGTTAAAAAGCCGAATAAAAAATCCGAAGTCAGTTTCCTGGCTTCGGATTTTTGCATTTTAACGCTCCGCTATTTTCCCCGGCTAAGCTTTATTCCCCAGGCAACACTCATAATTACTAGCAGGATAAAGCAGGTGCCAAATGCCAGCAGGCAGGCCTGCGCCATGTTCATGAAATGCCATGGCGGGATCAGATACCAGCCTTCCGACTGCTGATACAGATCGATAAACCATTTCTGCACGCTGCTCAGGGTCACGCCATCCGGTACTACGGGCGCATCATAACCGCAGTCGCCGGTGGGTTTAAACCACTCCGGCGCCCAGGACGCCAGCGGCAAATTAAACGGAAAGGTGGGTTCCGTTGAGCATCCCTGAACGCCAAAAAGCGCGTCCGGATCCGGGTTATGCACCGCGTAATGAATGCCGTTCAGCTTGATGGCATATTTCATCCCTATGATGCTGCCGTAAAACGCCGCCACGCAGCCCGTTAACTTCAGCACAAGGTTTTTAGGGTTAATGGCCGCGACTATCCCCCCGAATACCATCACGAACATGGCGAAACGGATATAAACGCACTGCTCGCAGGGAGCCATGTAGAGATAGATCTGGAAAAACGAATGCGCCAGAACGATCAGCCCACCCATGGCAGCCACCATTAACAGCCATAAAAAGCGCGTCTCCTGCCAGCGGACTAAGGTGTCCACCGGCGAGGTTTTTAGCGAGCGCCATAATCCCTTAAGGAAATTCATAGGCACTATCCCTGTTTAGCCGCCAGCTCTTTGATGAGTTCAGCCATGGAGTCGATGGATTTTATATTTTTGGTGTAGATAAGGTATTTACCGTTCACCACGTAAGCCGGAACGCCCTGGATTTTGGCCACGTCATAGCTGGCTTTCCAGCGTTCGTAGAGCGCCTGGACCTCCGGTGTTTTAACGGTTTCGTCGAATTCCGCGCGGGTCATGCCCACCGCTTCCAGTCCCGTCTTCAGGAAATCATCCGCACCGCCATCCCACCGCTCTTTCTTATCGTGGTAAGCCTGGTAATAAGCAAATTTCGCCTTTTTAAACAGCGACTTCTCATCTAACAGCGACGTACCCGCCGCCTGGTCTTTCAGGATCAAAATGGCAAATAATTCGCTGGCCTGTTTGCCGTATTTCCCTTTGGTTTCCAGGTGGAAGGGGGTAAATGCTGCCACATCGGCGACTTTTGCAGAAACCGGGCCGGTGACGGCTTTGTCATATTTATAACAAAACGGGCAGTCGTAGCTGAAAACCTTAATTAAGGTTTTATCGGCATTGGGGATCGGTTTTTCCAGCACCTGATAATCCGTGCCTTCCGTAAACGCCGATGCCATAAAGGGCATCATGAGCGCGGATAACACCACTGCGCTACGCAGCAGAGCCTTAAGATATTTAGTCAGCATAATCATTCCTTAATTAACAGATAAAATGCAGCGCATCACTTAAACATATTCTGCGGATGCATCATCAGCGCGCGATAATGAGTCTGGTTAGGTTTGTCAGATAACACATCAATTTCGACTTTAACTTCTTTGGTCTTATAGTCGATTTCATTCAGCTTACCGATAGTGGGCTGACCGACGTCAAACAGGTGAATGGAACCACTGAAGCCGAACATAGTGTCACGGTCTTTCTGATATTCAATGACCGAGGTGATGGGGCTGTAAAAATCATATCCCCGATCTTTGCCGTATTCCCACACTTGCTGCACCGTCATGTTTTTCTCGTCAATTTTGTATTCCACAAAGCGCGAGTATTTCATGGTGGGCAGAGCGGGTTGCTCCAGACCACGGCCATCGCCATTATCAAAGACCGTCAGGGTGCCTTTGCTGGACAACCAGGCGGTATGCTGGGTATAAGCGAAATCAAAATCGGTGTTCTGGCACTTGCCGTTTTCATCGCAGGTGAGCGGTTTGCCATCTTTCCCCACGGGTTTCAGCAATTTAGGCGCAAGCTTTTCGTTCCAGCCTTTTGACGGCGCGAGGATCCATTTCACCTGCTTGTCCCGGCCGATTTTCACCACGCCCTGATGACGGGAGGAGAGAATAATCGAGTCATCTTTGGCATCGTAGGCAATGGAGTTCACGTGCGCCCAGTTGCGGCCCGGCCCCACGCCTAACGCATCGCCATAGGGCGTATCAGGCTCCAGCTTCGCCTGCTGCCCGGCATGTTTCAGATCGACGTTAACGCATACCGCCCCGGCGTCCAGCGCGCCCAGCAGACTGTCGCGCAGGGGATCGAGGATTTTATTCAGATCCCAGACGTCAAGGACGCGTCCGGACTTGTCCACTTCGATGATGTGATCGCGAATGGTGTGAACATGCAGCCCGTCATCGCGCTTGTAGTTGCGTTTGCCCACGCGCAGTAACACGGTGCCTTTAGGCGTTTCCAGCGACTCGTGGGTGGCGTCCAGGAAGCCGCGCGGTAATTTATGATCTTCCAGCACCTGGCCGAGCATATCGAATTCATACCAGTGCTGACCCTGCACCGCCGTAAAGGTGCCGCGCGGCGTTTCGCGGATCCCCATCAGATAGCCGCGTTTATTAATATCGACATCTTTGCCGTCATAGAGCGCGTCCTGCTCCAGCCACCAGCGGTATTCCCCCTGGGTGTCCACTACAAAAGTGAAGGGGGCAATATCGAACGGCAGCGCGCCGCCTGCGGGACCGGCATCAAGGATCTCCGCATTTTTATCTTTTTCGCCATGCCAGTGCAGATCGGAACCCTGCGGCGTAAAGGTGTGGGTATTCACCATATAAAGGCGATCTTCAAAACCGGGAGCGACTTTAATCACTTTGGTTTGTTGCAGATCGCTGAAGGAACGGTTATCGACATAATGGTTCACGATAGCGGATGTCGTAATAACGTAATCCTCTTTTACGGGTTTACCGTTTTCTTTGTACTCCACCGTGACCTTATTATTGTATTTTTGATATAAACCAAAAACCGGAATGCCATCGTAATTCCTGAGTGACGCGGCACCCACGGCATAGCTGATGGGCACGCCTTTTTCCCCTTTGCCATGCACCGTAACTTTCACATCGGAAATGTTATGGCTGTCGAGGGAAATTAACGCGGTGAGCGGGGCATTACCGTAGGGGTCGACAATGACTGAACCTAATTTTCCTGCCGGTGGCGCAGGCTGAAATCCGGCGGCGAGGGAACTGGCGGTTGTCAGGCTAAAGGATAATGCCATGCCAGCGATTAACAGCTTCTGGTAGGGTTTGAGCATAATAAAATTCCTTTTTTGACGACTTTAATCATTCATAATAAATATGATTTTGCCGTTTATTGAGCGGAGTTATACTTTCATGATTAATAGCGATACCGAATCTGTGGTGAGTAATAATATGTATGAACTGCACAGTGATAATAAGCCTGTGCGTGCGCGGGTAAATCATCCTGATAAAATTATGTGAGCCGCTTCCATAGCTTTTATTTTTAAGAATATATAAAGATGTTTATTGCTGTTAGCAGGTGTTTATATGATCGGTATCAGTTTATAAGCGTAAAAGTCTGTCACTATGAGAAAATATGCGCGTCGAAAGCCTCCGCGCGAAAGCAGATTATCAGGAGAGTAAAAATGTTTATCGCATGGTACTGGCTGGTGATCATCGGCGTGGCAATCCTGGGCTACGTCTGTCATATAAAACGCTACTGCGCCGCCTACCGGCAGGACAGAGACGCCCTGCTGGCAGGGCTGCAAAAGCTCAGCCAGAGTAAAAAAGGAAAAGAGGGGAAAGCTGCCGGACAGCCTCCGGCAGCCGCAGAGAAAGACGCTTAGCCCACGCCCAGAAACTGTAGCAGCACCAGGCTCAGGCCCATCACCGACATGCCGCACAGCACGCCGTAGCTGGGGTTGTTGTTGGGGTCGATCTCTTTTGCCAGCGGCATCAGTTCATCCACCGACAGAGCGACCATAATACCCGCCACCGCCGCCATGATCGCCGCCATTAATAGCGGTGAAAGCAGGCTGCCGAGGATCAGCCACGCCAGCACGCCGCCGAGGATCTCCGCCAGTCCCGAGATACCCGCCCAGAAAATGGCGGTACGCTTAGAGCCGGTGGCGGCATAAACCGGCCCGGCCACCGCCAGCCCTTCAGGAATATTGTGCAGCGCTACGGCAAGGGCGATGCCAAAGCCGAGTTCAAGATTGTTACTCGCCGTCACATAGGTGGCGATCCCTTCCGGAAAGTTGTGCAGGCTGATGCCAAGGGTCAGCAGGATCGCCGTGCGCCTGAGGTTACGCGGCAATGGCTCGCCTTCTGTGGCGGGCAGCAGATCCTGTGGATGGGCATGAGGCAGCAGGCGATCGAGGGCAAAGTAGCCGAGCAGGCCGACGATAAACATGCCATAGCCGAGAAACGGGTGGCATATCCGGCGTAGCTAAGGCCGCAGGCAGCATCTCCATCAAAGAAATTAACAGCATGATGCCCGCGGCAAACCCCAGTGAAAAAGCCAGCACGCGATTGGAGGGCTTCTGGCCCATTACGCCGAGAATGGCGCCAATAAAGGTGGCCGCGCCAGCCAGTAAGGTCAGGATCAAGGGAACTGACATTAACAACTCCTTGTGATAATAATTCTCATTTATGTTAATGAGGATTTACCGCCAACGCGAGCGGGTCATTCGTCCTTTACGCATTTCTTACATTCAAAATTCCTGATGATCTTCATCATGGTTATCTGCGTTTATCCGCTTCGGAAACAGCGTAAGGTAAAGGCATATTATTTTCCGCCTTTGTAAGGATATGACCATGTCAGCACCGCGTATGCCAGCACTATTTTTAGGTCACGGCAGTCCAATGAATGTTCTTGAAGATAACATTTACACCCGTACCTGGCAGCATCTTGGCGAGACGCTGCCGCGTCCGAAAGCCATCGTGGTGATCTCTGCACACTGGTTTACCCGCGGCACCGGCGTGACGGCTATGGCGGAGCCAAAGACCATTCATGATTTTGGCGGTTTTCCGCAGGCGCTGTATGACACCCATTATCCGGCCCCCGGCTCACCTGCGCTGGCGCAGCAACTGGTGGATCTGTTAGCGCCGATCCCGGTGACGCTGGATCAGGAAGCCTGGGGTTTTGACCATGGATCCTGGGGCGTGCTGATCAAGATGTACCCGCAGGCGGATATCCCGATGGTGCAGCTCAGCCTCGACAGCACCAAACCGGCGGCCTGGCATTACGAACTGGGGCGCAAGCTCGCCACGCTGCGCGATCAGGGCATCATGCTGGTGGCCAGCGGCAACGTGGTGCATAACCTGCGCACGGCGCGCTGGCACGGCGAAAACACGCCTTACCCGTGGGCCGTCTCATTTAACGATTATGTGAAGGATAATCTGACCTGGAAAGGGCCGACGGAGCAGCATCCGCTGGTGAATTATCTTGATCATGAAGGCGGTTCGCTGTCGAACCCGACGCCGGATCACTTCCTGCCGCTGCTCTACGTGCTGGGCGCGTGGGACGGCCAGGAGCCGGTCACTATTCCGGTGGAAGGTCTGGAAATGGGCTCGATCAGTATGCTGTCGGTACAGATAGGGTAAACAAAAAACCCGGTAAGCAGAACGCCACCGGGTTTTGATTATTCCACAAAAATATGCGGATAGAAGCGCGACAGATCCTGAGTGATCAACGCCCGATCTTCGCGAATGCCGATCCCCGCAGGTTGATCGTTGATAAGCCAGCTGCCAATCAGCACATAGCTGTCGCCGAATTTCGGCAGCGGGCAGAACTCCTGCACAATCATGCCTTCTTCGCCGTACGGGCCTTCCGCCTGCTCAATGGTTTGACCGTTTTCAATGATCGACACGTTTGCGCCTTCGCGGGAGAAAATTGGCTTCACCACGTACTTTTCAGGCGTCGGATGCTCATCTTCGGCAAACCAGGCGGGCAGCAGATTTGGATGATCCGGGAACATCTCCCACAGCATCGGTAACAGCGCTTTATTGGAAATAATACTTTTCCACGCCGGCTCCAGCCAGCGGACGCCAGCGTCTTCCAGCTTGGTGGAGAACATTTCGCGCAGCATGTATTCCCAGGGATAAAGCTTGAACAGATTGCTGATCACCTGATCCTGCAAATCGCTGAACTGGCCCTTTTCACCGAGGCCAATGTCTTCCATATAGAGGAATTCGGTGGCGATACCGGCTTCGGCGGCGCAGTCCTGCAGATATTGCACGGTGCCGCGATCTTCCACGGTATCCCGGCAGCAGGCCATGTGCAGCAGGTTAAAACCATACTGGTCGCGCAGCTCGCCGAAGCGCTCGATCAGCTTTTCCTGCAGGCTGTTGAACTGATCGCTGCCAGCGGGCAGATTGCCGGCATTCAGCTGATCTTCCATCCACAGCCACTGGAAAAATGCCGCTTCATACAGCGAGGTCGGCGTATCGGCGTTGTTCTCCAGCAGTTTAGGATCGCCCACGCCGTCCCACGCCAGATCGAGGCGGGAGTAAAGCGAGGGTTGCTGCGTCTGCCAGGACTGGCGCACAAAGCCCCAGGTGTGTTTAGGAATGCGGAATTTGGTCATCAGCGCATCGCTGGCAATCACCTTTTCCACCACCTTCAGGCACATCTGGTGCAGTTCCGCCGTGACGTCTTCCAGCTTCTCAACCTGTGCGAGGGTGAGCTTGTAGTAGGCGTCCTCACACCAGTACGGCTCGCCGTACATGGTGTGGAAGTTAAAGCCGTACTCGGTGGCCTTTTCGCGCCAGTCCGGGCGCTCAACAATACTGATTCTTTCCATGCCTATCAGCCGCCCATTGAGCGTGAAGAGGTACCGGCAGCGCTGCGCTGCATGGTGGATTGTTTAGCGACTGATTCGCCGAACCCGCCGCGGGTCACGGTGGTTGTGGTGGCCGGTTTAGGGGCCAGCGCGGTTTTCGGCACGGTAGCGGTACGGCCTGGCTGTGCGGCGCCGTAGCCTTTACCGGAGGCATCGGTGTACTGGCCATAAGCCGGGCTGGCCGGGTTGCGTGAGGTAAACAGCGGCTGCTGCGCGAAGCCTGCGCCGCCGCCCATCAGACGACCCATCATATAACCCGCCATCAGCGGCATCCAGAAGCTGCCGCTTTGCTGGGTTTGCGCCTGGTTTTCCGGGGCCATACCTGCCTGAGCAGGGGCCTGCTGGCACTGGCCTTCGCCAAATTCAGCCACACAGTCTTCACGCGTGGCGTATTTCGGCGCGGTACGTTCGGCTTCTTTTTTCGCGTTATTAAAGGCAGTGGTACATTCCGCACTTTTGCCCGGGTTGGCGCTGGTGCAGTCGTCCGCATTTTGATACATGGATACCGTTTCGTCGCTTTGCTCGCAGCCTGCCAGCATAAACACGGCAGTGACGGCAAAGGCGACCGGCGTCAGGTGGCGTGCGCTCCAGCTTTTGCGGAACGTCGCATGATTAATCGTTTTTGTCCGTTTCATAGATGTCTTCCAGAACCCAGAGTTACAGCAAGGTGAATAATGCTCAGGATAGAGGATGAGTGGTCGAAAATGAAGCGCGATCGGGCCGGAACGGGTGGTGAAGAGGGATCTTTACGTTGTCTTACGTTGAAATGGGGGCTGACGCCCCCATTGAACAGATTAACGGCTAAACGGATTAGCGCCGCTACGTGAACTATTGGTTGCCACAGGGGCGTCAGCGGTGGTCGCGGACTGTGCGTCGGCGGCGATGTTCTGCACGCGCGCATCCTGCTGTGGATTTTCCGGCGCCACGGCTTCAGGCGTGGTTGAGGTCGGTTTACCCAGCGTGCTGTTCAGCGCCAGCAGATCCTGCTCGTTCAGCGTACCGAGGGCGGATTTAATATTCAGCTGGTTGATCAGATAGTTATAACGCGCGCTGGAAAGCTGCTGCTTGGCGTTATACAGCGCCGTGGTGGCGTCCAGCACATCGACGATGGTACGCGTACCCACGGAGTAACCCGCTTCGCTCGCATCCAGAGAACTTTGCGCAGAAACCACGGCCTGCTCATAAGCCTTGATGCTGCTGATGGACGCGTTAACGTTGTTAAAGGAGGAACGAACGTTCTGTACCACGCTGCGGTGCGCGGTTTCGAGCTGCTCGCTGGCGCCAACGAAGTTGTACTGCGCCTGCTTCACCTGTGAGTTAACCATTCCGCCCTGGAAAATCGGCAGAGAGAAGTTCAGGCCGACTTTGTTCTGACCAACGTTGCTGTCATCAAACTGCGCATTGTTGGTTTTAGAACCGCTGTACGAGGTATCAGACACGCCGGTAGAGGCGGTGAGATCCAGGGTCGGCAAATGGCCGTCCTGCGCCTGGCGGATCTGCTCACGCGCCAGGTCCTGATTCAGACGCGCCTGCAACAGCGACAGGTTGCGGTTTTCTGCTTCTTTCAGCAGGGCATTGACCGGCTGCGGCTTGTCAGTTTTGAAGTTATCGACGTTCAGGGAAGCCAGTTCCGGATAGTAGTTACCGGTGACCTGGCGCAGCTGCTCAACGGCGTTATCCAGATTGTTGCGCGCGGTGACTTCATTCGCCAGCACGGTGTCGTACTGTGAACGGGCGTTCTGCACGTCGGTAATGGCAACCAGGCCAACGTTAAAACGCTGCGTTGTCTGATCGAGCTGGCGATAGATCGCCTGTTTCTGTGCTTCGGTGTAAGAGAGCGAATCAATGGCGCTCAACACGTTGAAGTAAGCGGTGGCGGTATTGAGAATCAACGTCTGCTGGTCAGTCTGGAAGGTCACATCCTGGATACCAGCGGCTTTTTCCTGCAGCGTCAGCGCGCGCCACTTTGACATGTCAAACAGGGTTTGTGTAAGTTGCAAAGAGGCGCTGGTGGCATTGGAGTTCACACCATTGCTGTCGCGGAAGCCATTGCTGTAGGTGTAATCCGCACCCAAACCCAGCTGTGGCAGTAACGGGCTGCGTGCTTCGTTGATTTTCTCGAATGCGGCATCACGGTCTGCTGCAGACCTGCGCAGTTCCGGGTTGCTTAAACGCGCCTGCTTATAAACCTGCAACAGGTTTTCTGCCTGGCTCATGGCGCTGAAACCTGCAAGGCTCAGGCCGATTAGGATGGGGAGCAATTTCTTCATTTGCATTCCTTGTTGTGAAGCATGATATAGCGCTGATCAAAGAGTAAAAATAATTGCCGATTCTAGCAGAGACTAGCATGACAAAAGGTTGGCGTTACGTGCCATCTGGCGTTAATTTGCACCAATCTACCACAAGGTACAGTAAACGGCAGTGCTGGTGCCTTGAAATCCACAATTTCATCATTATTTAGGGGCGGGATGAATCATGAATAAAGACAAGCCGGTTGCCACGACTTTCACCAAAAATGATGTAGAAATTATTGCACGGGAAAAACTGTACAGTGGTTTTTTTTCGCTCGATTTGTACCGCTTTCGTCATCGCCTTTTCAACGGGGAAATGAGCAACGAAGTACGGCGTGAAATTTTTGAGCGCGGTCACGCGGCAGTGTTGCTACCCTATGACCCTGTGCGCGATGAAATCGTACTGATCGAGCAAATCCGTATCGCCGCTTATGACACCAGCGAGACGCCCTGGCTGCTGGAACTGGTGGCGGGCATTATCGAAGAGGGTGAAACCGTTGAGGACGTCGCGCGCCGTGAAGCGGTAGAAGAGGCGGGCCTTGAGGTTGGCCGCGTGAAGAAATTTATGAGCTACCTGGCAAGTCCGGGGGGCACCAGCGAGCGGTTATCGCTGTTGGTTGGTGAAGTGGATGCCACAGAGGCCAAAGGTATACATGGTCTGGTGGACGAAAACGAAGATATTCGTGTTCATGTGGTGAGCCGGGAACAGGCTTACCAGTGGGTAGAAGAGGGGAAAATCGACAACGCAGCGTCTGTCATCGCCCTGCAATGGCTGCAGCTGCATTATGAAGCATTGAGAAAAGAGTGGATAAAATGAAGCGTTACACACCTGACTTCCCTGAGATGATGCGCCTGTGCGAAACCAACTTCGCGCAGTTGCGACGCCTGTTGCCCCGTACCGACGCACCCGGCGAAACAGTGAGCTATCAGGTGGCAAATGCGCAATACCGGTTAACCATTACCGAGTCCACCCGCTACACTACGCTGGTGGAAATCGAACAGACGGTTCCGGCGATAAGCTACTGGAGCCTGCCGTCGCTGACGGTACGTCTGTATCATGATGCGATGGTCGCTGAAGTGTGTTCAAGCCAGCAGATTTTTCGCTTCAAGGCACGTTATGATTACCCAAACAAAAAGTTGCACCAACGCGACGAAAAGCATCAAATTAATCAGTTTTTAGCCGACTGGCTGCGATACTGTTTAGCACATGGAGCAATGGCGATTCCGGTTTGTTAGCGTCGTGAAACCTAAGGACACCATTTGGAAAGCCTGTTAAATCTGGGGCTGGCTGGTGAGGCCAACATCAGGATCTTACAAATAACCGATACTCACCTGTTTGCTGAGAAGCATGAAACGCTGTTAGGCGTGAACACCTGGGAGAGCTATCGGGCGGTGCTGGACGCCATCCGCGCGCAACAGCGCGACTGCGATCTTATTGTCGCGACGGGCGATCTGTCACAGGATCACACGGCTGCGGCCTATCAGCATTTTGCTGACGGCATCGCAAGCTTTGATGCGCCCTGCGTATGGCTGCCGGGAAACCATGATTTCCAGCCCGCCATGTACAGCACGCTTCAGGATGCCGGTATTTCGCCATCAAAACGCGTTTTTGCCGGCGAACACTGGCAAATTCTGCTGCTCGACAGCCAGGTGTTCGGCGTGCCGCACGGTGAACTGAGCGAGTTTCAGCTCGACTGGCTGGAGCGTAAGCTGGCGGATGCGCCGGATCGCCATACGCTGCTGTTGCTGCACCATCATCCGCTGCCGGCGGGCTGCGGCTGGCTGGATCAGCACAGTCTGCGCAATGCGCAGGAGCTGGACAACGTGCTGGTGCGCTTCCCAAAGGTGAAATATCTGTTATGCGGCCATATTCATCAGGAGCAGGATCTGGACTGGAACGGTCGCCGTCTGCTTGCCACGCCGTCAACCTGCGTGCAGTTCAAACCGCACTGTTCTAATTTTACGCTGGATACCGCCGCTCCCGGCTGGCGCTGGCTGGAACTGCGCGCCGACGGCACGCTGCATACGGAAGTGTGCCGCCTGCAAAGCACGCAGTTTCGTCCGGATACCGCTTCAGAAGGTTACTGATGTCTACGCTTCTTTATTTGCATGGCTTTAACAGTTCGCCGCGTTCGGCGAAGGCCACCCAGATGCAACAGTGGCTTGCCGGGCATCATCCGCACATCAATATGGTGGTGCCGCAACTGCCGCCCTATCCTGGCGAGGCCGCTGAACTGCTGGAATCGCTGGTGCTCAGACACGGCGGCGAGCCGCTCGGTATCGTCGGCTCGTCTTTAGGCGGCTATTACGCCACCTGGCTGTCACAATGTTTTATGCTGCCTGCCGTCGTGGTGAACCCGGCGGTGCGGCCCTTTGAATTACTGCGGGATTTTCTGGGGCAGAACGAGAACCCCTACACCGGTCAGCAATATGTGCTAGAGTCTCGCCATATTTACGATCTAAAAGTCATGCAGATTGACCCGCTGGAAGCGTCGGATTTACTCTGGCTGCTACAGCAAACGGGCGATGAAGTTCTGGATTACCGCCAGGCCGTCGCGTATTACGCGTCATGCCGCCAGACAGTTATCGAAGGCGGAAACCATGCCTTTGTGGGCTTTGACGATCATTTCACACAGATTATCGATTTCCTCGGACTGCATTAAGTCTGTCGGGAAACGATGCGATCACTATCTACGAACAAACCATGACGCAATCCTATAACGCTGATGCCATTGAGGTACTGACCGGGCTTGAGCCGGTTCGCCGCCGTCCGGGGATGTATACCGACACCACCCGCCCAAACCATCTGGGCCAGGAAGTTATTGATAACAGCGTGGATGAGGCGCTGGCAGGTCACGCGAAGCGCGTGGATGTCATTCTGCATGCCGATCAGTCGCTGGAAGTTATCGATGATGGCCGCGGCATGCCGGTGGATATTCACCCGGAAGAGGGCGTTCCGGCGGTGGAGTTGATCCTCTGCCGTCTGCACGCGGGCGGTAAATTCTCCAACAAAAACTATCAGTTCTCCGGCGGCCTGCACGGCGTGGGGATCTCCGTCGTTAACGCCCTGTCCCGACGCGTGGAAGTGAACGTGCGTCGCGATGGCAAAATCTACAACATCGCTTTTGAAAACGGCGAGAAGGTTAAAGAGCTGGACGTGATCGGCACCTGCGCGAAACGCAACACCGGTACCAGCGTCCATTTCTGGCCGGATGAAAGCTTCTTCGACAGCCCGCGTTTCTCTGTCTCCCGTCTGACGCACGTGCTGAAAGCCAAGGCAGTGCTCTGCCCTGGCGTGGAAATCACCTTTAAAGATGAAGTGAACGGCAGCGAACAGCGCTGGTGTTATGCCGACGGGCTGAACGACTATCTGGGCGAGGCGGTAAACGGCCTGCCCACGCTACCGGAAAAACCCTTTGTCGGCAGCTTTGCCGGTGACGTAGAAGCGGTGGACTGGGCGCTGCTGTGGCTGCCGGAAGGCGGTGAGCTGCTGACGGAAAGCTACGTCAACCTGATCCCTACCATGCAAGGCGGTACGCACGTTAACGGTCTGCGTCAGGGGCTGCTGGACGCGATGCGTGAATTCTGCGAATACCGCAATATTCTGCCGCGCGGCGTGAAGCTGTCGGCGGAAGATATCTGGGATCGCTGCGCTTACGTCCTGTCGGTCAAGATGCAGGATCCGCAGTTCGCCGGGCAGACCAAAGAGCGCCTCTCTTCACGTCAGTGCGCGGCCTTCGTGTCCGGCGTGGTAAAAGATGCCTTTACGCTCTGGCTGAACCAGAACGTCCAGTCAGCCGAAATGCTGGCGGAAATGGCGATTTCCAGCGCCCAGCGCCGTATGCGCGCCGCCAAGAAAGTGGTGCGTAAAAAGCTGACCAGCGGCCCCGCACTGCCCGGCAAGCTGGCGGACTGTACCGCGCAAGATCTGAACCGTACCGAACTCTTCCTCGTGGAAGGGGACTCGGCGGGCGGCTCGGCGAAACAGGCGCGCGATCGTGAATATCAGGCGATCATGCCGCTTAAGGGTAAAATCCTTAACACCTGGGAAGTCTCCTCCGATGAAGTGCTGGCGTCCCAGGAAGTGCACGACATTTCGGTGGCCATCGGTATCGATCCGGACAGCGAAGATTTAACCCAGCTGCGCTACGGCAAGATCTGTATCCTCGCGGATGCGGATTCCGATGGCCTGCACATCGCTACGCTGCTGTGCGCGCTTTTCGTGAAGCACTTCCGCACGCTGGTGAAGCACGGACACGTCTATGTGGCGCTGCCGCCGCTCTACCGTATCGATCTCGGTAAAGAGGTGTACTACGCGCTGACCGAAGAGGAAAAAGCCGGTGTGCTGGAACAGCTGAAGCGCAAGAAGGGAAAACCGAACGTCCAGCGCTTTAAAGGCCTCGGCGAAATGAACCCGATGCAGCTGCGCGAAACCACGCTTGATCCCAACACGCGCCGTCTGGTGCAGCTGACCATCAGCGATGAAGACGATCAGCGCACGACGGCGATGATGGATATGCTGCTGGCGAAAAAGCGTTCCGAAGATCGCCGTAACTGGTTGCAGGAAAAAGGCGATCTCGCCGAACTTGACGGCTAATCAGCAAATAACAGCGGGGCGAATTATCGCCCCGCTTTTTTTTATGCTTTCGCCAGCCTGAGCTTTATCATCAGATTGCGGGTCTCGTTAATAATATTCTTCTTTAAGCGCAGGAAAGGAAAAACGAACCACAGCCACAGCACATATTTTTTATGGTCCTGCGAACTTAACTTCACCACCGGCGTTTTCAGTCGCGCATACTGACTCTTCTTTATTTGTTTTAACGCCGTTTTATCGACGCTGGTATAAACAAATCCGCACTCCTGATAATTCTCGATATGATAAAACCCCGCGCAGGCGTTTATTCTGGCGATGGCGATTGAAAAGGGAACAGGGCCGGTGGTACGCAGCACGCCCATTCGCCCGATGCCATACACCCAGGGTTTGTAAGACCTTATGCGTGACACCACTTCATCGATCACCCCTTTGATCCACGGCGAACGCGCGCAGACCGTGATGTTCCACTGCTGATACTCACCGTTTTCCAGAAAAGAGAGCTCCGCGTGACGACCTGTCTGTTTCCGCCGCCCGCAGGCCGTGCTTTGCCAGCTGCACAGCAATAGCTGACAGTCGTCAGGGATAACCTCATCCAGCGGTCGCGAGCAGGCGCTTTTGATATCCAGATAGACACCGCCTTCCACGTACAGCATCAGATAACGAAAAAAATCCGCCCGTGCCGCGCCGTATTCAGGGTTGATCATAAGCCAGGTATTCAGCATCTCTTCGCCATAGTGCTGGCGAATAAAATCCTTAATCATGCTGGTGTCATAAAAGTGATAGGTCCAGTGCGGATTATTCTTCTTTAATTTTTCAATAGAAGTAACGATGCTCTCCGGTAATGCATACCAACCTTTTGTGTATATTTGATGAATTTTTTTTGGCACCTTGTTCATAGGCATCCTTCGAAACAGAAAAGTCCGGATCCTGCTATCAAAAAGAAATAAGAAAACGTATCAGCGCTTATTCAGACCATCGTCCTCTGTGAGGAGTTCCGTCTTTCAGCTATTCAGAATGTATATAAAAGTAAAATATACCGGGAAGGAATAAACGATAAGAAAAAGCTTATTTGCCGGACGCTTTCTCTGCGGATTTACCTGAAGGCGAATGATTTTTCCGGTACTGCAACGGGGTTTCACCGATACCCTTCCGGAAGGCGCTGATAAAGTAAGTGACATCGGAAAAACCGACCACCGCCGCCACCTCGCTGACGCTCAGCGGGCTGTGCAAAAGCGCTTCACAGGCTTTGCGCAGGCGGATGGTGTTCAGGTATTGATGCAGATGCTCCCCCGTCTCCACATGAAAGCGGCGGGAGAGATAGCTGCGCGATTTCCCCAGCTCCTGCGCCAGGGTGTCGAGGCTGAATTTCTGCCGGTAGTTCTCCTCCAGCCAGAACATCACCTGCGTCGCCAGACTCTGGCGGTTATCCGACGGCGCGGCGTTATCGTCCGGCAGCATAGTGAACAACGTCAGCAGCAGGCAGGCGACCTGCTCAGCATTCAGCGGGGCGGTGGCGGCAAGGCGGGCATACAGACTGAACAGATTATCAATATGGGCATGCTGGGCAGAAGCATCCACCACCAGCGCCGGGCCGCCGCGCGTCGACAGCTTTTGCAGGCGCTGCTGGTTTTGCGGGAAATCCCGCAGGATCTTGAGCACTGCATGCTGATCGACATGAATGATAGTGCGGCGATAACAGTCCTGCGCCTGCTCGTCGACCATCACCTTATGCAGCGTGAAGGGCGGGAAAATAAACAGCCGCCCCGGTCGCATGGTGTACTGCCGGTTATCGACGATGGCGATGCCGTAGCCCTCCTCGACGTACAGCACTTCCAGACATTGATGCCAGTGATGGTAACGCACCGTATTGGCAAACAAGCGGCTGAACGACACTATGGCATCGTTAAGGGTAATTAACTCCAGACGATCCGACGGCCACCTTTCGGACATGGTGCAATAATTCTCAACTTTTACCGGTCAAAAAGCATTTATAAACCCTTTTTTTAAATTTTCTCAACACCCAGTTCAAAAGAGTTCTGCGGGTGTGACAAAGGTAACATTTCTGGCTGTCGCCCATTCACTATGCTTGTGCCACTTGATTGTGAGAGGCAGAACCATGCTGACGGCGACTACAGAAACCTCAAATACATTGTCTTCCCGCGCGGAGGTGGTTGATGCATTAATGACCATGCTCGGCGCGCTGGATCGGCAGTTTCCCGCAGGAAGCTCAGGCTTTCCATTAGGGGATACCTGCGCCCATTACGGCGCTGATATTGCCATGATGGAGGGATTGTCACGCGCGCTGTGGGGCGTGTTTCCGCTGATGGCGGGGGGCGAACCCGTGCCGTACAGCGATAAATATCTCACGGCGATTAAACAGGGCACCGATCCGCAGAGCGCCGGATACTGGGGCGATACCGGGCCTTACGATCAGCGGCTGGTGGAGATGGCGGCCTACGGGCTGGGGCTTTCGTTATTGCAGGATAAACTGCTGGAAAGCTTCACCGCCCGCGAGCGGGAAAACCTGCATCGCTGGCTGAACCAGATCACTGACGCGCAAATGCCGGACAGCAACTGGAACTATTTCGCCATCATGGTGCAGCTGGGATTCAAACGCGCCGGCCTGCCCTGGGATCGCGCCGCCATTGAGCACCGCTTTGAGCTGATGGAAGCCTATTATCTGGGCGACGGCTGGTACTCTGACGGCCCGGGCCGCCCGAAAGATTATTACATCTCGATGGCGTTCCACTTTTACGGCCTGATCTACGCCACGCTCAACGGCGAAGACGATCCCGCCCGCGCGCAGATCCTGCGCGATCGTGCCGCGCAGTTTGCGCAAGATTTTATTTATATGTCGGCGACCGGAGGCGAGTCGGTGCCCTTTGGTCGCAGCCTGACCTACCGTTTCGCAATGGTGGCATTCTGGAGCGGCGTGGCGTTTGCCGGGCTGGAGGTGTTCTCGCCGGGCGTGGTAAAAGGCATTATTCTGCGCCATCTGCGCTGGTGGCTGAAACAGCCGATTTTTGACCGCGACGGCATTCTGACCCTCGGTTTCGCGTATCCCAACCTCGCTTTCTGCGAAGACTATAACTCACCGGGATCGCCGTACTGGGCGCTGAAAGTCTTCCTCATCCTGGCGCTGCCCGCGGAGCATCCGTTCTGGCTGGCGGAAGAGCAGCCGCTGCCCGCGCTGGACAATAAACGTGTCATTCCCCATGCGCAGCAGATCCTCGTGCACAGCGAGAATTCACAGCATGTGTACATGCTCACCTCCGGGCAACTGGAGCTGAACAATTATGTGAATACCGAAGCCAAATACACCAAATTCGCCTACTCCAGCCGCTTTGGTTTCACCATTGAGCGCGGGCGCTACGGCATTAAGCACGCCGCCTGCGACTCCATGCTGCTGCTCTCGGAAGGGGATAACTACTGGCGTGGCCGCCGCGAGTGCGACGAGGTGGTGGTGCGAGACGATCATATTTTTTCGCGCTGGTCACCCTGGCATAACGTGCAGATCGCCAGCTGGCTTATCCCCTGCGGCGACTGGCATGTGCGCATTCACCACATCAACACCGCCCGCCATTTAAACAGTACCGAAGGGGGCTTCGCGGTGATGAAGGCGGATCCACAACTGCTGGCTGACGGCTGCTTGTTACAGGCCCGTAATGGCACCAGCGCCATCCTGTCTTTACCCGCCGGGGCGTCACGCCAGGCGGACTGCATTATTACGCCGCCGAACAGCAGCGTGATGTTCGCCGAATGTGCCGCTATACCGGTGCTGACGGGCGAGCTGGCACCGGGTGAATACTGGCTGTGTTGCGCGGTTCGCGCAGGCGCGCA
Organism: Enterobacter sp. SA187; assembly: GCF_001888805.2. NCBI lineage: Bacteria > Pseudomonadati > Pseudomonadota > Gammaproteobacteria > Enterobacterales > Enterobacteriaceae > Enterobacter > Enterobacter sp. SA187. The sequence continues at coordinate 409,036 of NZ_CP019113.1, read as the reverse complement.
TCAGGAGGCATTTACCCGCGCCGTTCCGGACGTACAGCGTGATGCCAGCGCCCTTGTGGTGCGTCATCCGCTATCGGGAAACCCAATTACCATCAAAGTATAAATACCGGGCGTCAGCCCGGAATAACACTCAACCTCTGTATCTGCATGCTTTCGTCGAGGATAGTATGGCTAAAATATTAACCACCAACCGGTCTGAATATTACAAGATCAGTAGTTTTATCTTTCTTTATTTCTTTACCTGGTCGGCCAGTATTGGTCTGCTGGCCATCTGGCTTGGACAAAAAGCGAATTTAAGCGGCACCGTTATTGGTACTGTGTTCGCGGTAAACGGCATATTTTCGGTGATCTTAAAACCGATTTACGGCTACATTCTCGATAAAATCGGCATGAGTAAATATTTGCTCTATTTTGTCGTGGCGATGTCGGCATTAATGGCGCCGTTCTTTATTTATGTTTATCAGCCGCTGTTAATGTCCAATACCATGCTGGGCATTATTGTCGGGGCAATCTATTTAAGCTTTGCCTGGTATGCCGGCGTGGCGGCCTGCGAGTCCTATACCGATCGCTACAGCCGCCTGAACGGTATGGAGTTCGGCCAGATCCGCATGTGGGGATCGCTGGGCTGGGCGGTGGCGTCATCCTTCTCCGGCCTGCTGTTTAACCTCTCGCCCGCGTATAACTTTATGCTCGGCAGCGTGGCTTCCATCGTGATGCTGGTGGTGCTGTTCAGCCTGAAAGTGGATACCCGCACGGCACACGCCAGTGAAGTGCTGACCAAAGAAAAAATCGCCCCGGCTGACGTCTATGCACTGCTGAAAAGCCGCAAATTCTGGGCCTTCTGCCTGTACGTGGCGGGCGTGGCCTGGATGATGTTTATCGCCGAGCAGCAGTTCTCCCGCTATTTCGTCACCTTCTTTGATGATGTGCATCAGGGCAACGCCATCTTCGGTTATCTCGGTACCGTTCAGTCCGGCATGGAATTCATCATGTATATGGTGATCCCGCTGTTTGTGAATTACGTTGGTGCGAAGAAAGGATTATTAATCGTCGGATTACTGGTAGGCGCGCGGCTGATTATTTCCGGCGTTTGCGATTCCCATCTGCTTATTTCCGTACTCAAACCGCTGTATGGTCTGGAAATCTGTCTGCTGCTGGTGTCGGTATTTAAATATATCGCCGAGCATTTCGATAAACGCGTTAACGCCACTATGTATCTGCTGGGTTATCAGGCGATGCTGTATGTCGGAAATGTGGTGGTGTCGTCTCCGGCCGGGCTGATGTACGACCGTATCGGCTTCGAGCAGACCTATATCATCATGGGTTCCATTGCCCTGTTCTTTACCCTTGTGTCTGCTTTCACGCTGTCCGCCTGCCAGAGCAAAATGCGCCCGAACGCGCCGCTGGACGTGGCCGGAAATAACGCCTCACGCTAATCCCTGAAGCGGGATGATGTTATCCCGCGGTAGTCAGTCAAAAGGAACCGAAATATGTTAAATAATATCGTTGAAGAACCGTTACGTGCATTCCCGGAGGCGCTGGATCGCCAGGCGTTTAGCGACGAGATGGATTCCGCCCGTAACCATGTTCTGACGCTGATCCGCCGTCATTTAACCGAGTTCGGTGATAAATTTCCCGCAGAAGCGGCGGTGGACGGGCGCTATCCGCTGACGGAAAACGTTGAATGGACCACCAGTTTCTGGACCGGGCAGCTGTGGCTGGCATGGGAAATGAGCGGCGACGCGGTTTTCCGTGAGCTGGCGGAAAAGCACGTCCGCTCGTTCGGCGCGCGTATTGCCGGTCGCCAAGATACCAATACCCACGATCTCGGCTTTCTTTACACGCTCTCCTGCGTGGCGGCATGGCGGCTGACGGGTAACCGCGATGCGCGCGGTTTCTCGCTGCTGGCGGCGGAGGCGCTGCTGGAGCGTTTTCACGTCCGGGCGAAAATTATTCAGGCGTGGGGCGATCTGAAAGATCCGGCACAGGCCGGGCGCATGATCATCGACTGCACCATGAACCTGCCGCTGCTCTACTGGGCGACGGAGCAGACCGGCGATCCGCGCTTTGCCGACGCCGCGAAAGCGCACGTTCAGCAGTCGGCGACTTACCTGATCCGCCCGGATGCCTCCACCTACCACACCTACTATATGGATGTGGAAACCGGCGCGCCGCGCTACGGCAACACCCAGCAGGGCTATGCCGATGATTCGTGCTGGTCGCGCGGTCAGGCGTGGGGAATTTACGGTTTCCTGCTCAGCTATATCTATACCGGCGATCGCGAGATGATCGCGCTTTCCAAACGGCTGGCGAACTATTTCCTCAACCGTCTGCCGGAAGATTATGTCTGCCACTGGGATCTGGCGCTGCTTGGCACCGATGCGCTGCGGGATTCGTCGTCTGCGGCCATTGCCGTGTGCGGATTGCTGGAACTGGTGAAGCACCTGCCGGTGACCGATCCGGATCGCGCACGCTATCAGCAGTGGGCGGAAGGGATCATGTCCTCGCTGACGAAGCATTATCTGGCGGGCAACGACGAGGCGTGCAACGGTCTGCTGAAACACTCCGTCTATCATCTTGCCAGCAATAAAGGCGTTGATGAGTGCAGCAGCTGGGGAGATTATTTCTACGTGGAAGCGTTGATGCGCGTGACGCAAAGCTGGAAGCTGTACTGGTGATTTGTCTTATACCCTCTCCCGACGGGAGAGGGTAATGGGGCATTACACGCCCTGCTCAAGAATACGAATATGGGTTTCCAGCACGTCGCCTTTCACCGCCTCGCTCCACGCCTTCATGTGCGGAGTTTGCAGATGCGCTTCAAGGTGTGCGACGGTTTCCCACAGTTCCACCATCATAATGGAATCCGGGTTGGTGCTCTGGAAGCTCACGCCGGCAGCGTGATCCACCATCGGCGCATAGCCGTGGCAGCCTTCTTCTTTCAGTACGGTCGGGATAATCTTCGCGAATTCGTCGAGCACCGCCTGGCGATGGTGTTGGCCCGGGCGGGTACGAATCTCAGCAATCACTGTTAACATGGTTTAACTCCTTCTAAATTCCATCTCACAGTTAAGCAAAAATTTCCGCAAGATGCTTGCGATATTCTGCAATATAGCGCGGCACGTCCGGCATTTTGATCACGTCGTTGGTGATAAAGGTCGGCAGCGGATCGAGGCCCAGGAACTGATTCGCTTTGTGGAACGGCAGGTAAACGCCGTCAACGCCAACGCCATGGAAGAACTGCTCTTTATCGGTGAAAGCTTCCAGCGGCGCGTTCCAGGTCAGCGACAGCATATAAGTTTTACCCTGCAACAGACCGCCGGAACCGTATTTCTTCGCGCCGTCAGAGCGGGTACGGCCATCGCTGGCGTACAGGGAACCGTGGCCTTCAGTGAACACATCGTCCATATATTTTTTCACCGTCCAGGGCGCGCCCATCCACCAGCCTGGCATCTGCCAGATGATGGTGTCGGCCCACAGGAAGTTCTGCACTTCGGCTTTGATGTCGTAATCGCTGTCGGCACGCACGACGCGGACATCATGTCCGGCGTCACGCAGAAAACCCTGCGCGACCTCGGTCAGGGTGTCATTCAGCTGGCCTTTGGAGTGGGCGAACTCTTTCGCGCCGTTAACAATCAGAATGTTGCTCATTATTTATCCTCGAATAATTGCGTTTGACGACAATCTTACCCGCAACGACGGGACGGTAAAATGAGCAAAATGTGCAAAGTCTTTTGCTGCTGGCGCAATAATCTTTACCAGCTGATGTCGACGGCGAAACCAGTTGGCGTCATCTGCCGGAAGTGCACTGTCATCTGATGTAGCGCCGCGATGCGCCGAACAATGGACAACCCCAGCCCGCTGCCGGTTTCTTCCTGACCTGGCGGGCGATAAAAACGCTCGCCGATACGCGCCAGCGCCTGCGCGCTGACGCCGGGGCCGTTATCCCGTACGCAAAAACCGCGCGCCTTCAGCACCACATCCACCCGGGATCCCGGTGGACAGTAGCGGATGGCATTCTCCAGCAGATTGCGCACCAGCAGTTGCAGCAACAATTGATGCCCGCAAAAGGTGACGTTGTCGGCGCGCGTCTCCAGCCGCAGATCGATGCCCGCCCGCTGCGCGCCAGACCACGCTTCCATAATGGCGCTTTGCAGCAGATCCGCCATCGGGATCGGCTCCGGCTCCTCCAGCCCGTTCAGCGAGTCAAGGCGCGAGAGGGTAAGCAATTGCTCCACCAGCCGTGACGCGCGGTCGATCCCCTGACGCAGATTGGTCAGCGCATGATCCAGCGACGCCGGATCGTCCTGTGAAAGCTGCGCCACGTCGGTCTGCACCTTCAGCGCCGCCAGCGGACTGCGTAATTCGTGGGCGGCGTCAGAGGTAAAGCGGCGTTCACGGGACATAAATTCATGAATACGTGTGAACAGCTGGTTCAGCTCATCCACCATCGGGCGCACTTCCTGCGGCGTGCCGTCCACCGGCAGCGGGGTTGTGGCGTCCGGCTTACGCTGATGCAGCAACCGGGCGATGCGCCGCAGCGGCGACAGCTCGCGGCTGACCAGCCACACCAGAAACAGCAGCATCACCGGTAGCGCCACCAGCCAGGGCGTCAGCTGCGACATGACGATTTCCAGCGCCAGATCCTCGCGGTACTCTTTTTCCTGCCCGACGGCGATGCGTCGTTCGCCGTCTTCGGTGGTCAGCCACAGCACGCGCCAGTCGTCGCCATCCACACGCGTATCCTGAAAACCGTCCTGCCGGTAGTCGTAATCCAGTTCGGTACCGTTATCGCCGTCGTTCAGCAGTCGCTTGCCGTCGCGGGAGAAAATAGCAAACGCCAGCACATCGTCATCGAGTCTGCCGTGATGATGGCGCACCAGCTTTTTACTTTCCGGCAGCGTCTGCGCCGGGCGCATATCGGCGGGATCAAGCACGCTCAGGCGTTTTGCCAGCAGCATTTGCTGGGTATCAAACAGCTTATCCAGCGAATGCCGCGTTTCATGCCATGCTGCCAGGCAGGCGCAGCCCCAGGCAACGATCGCCAGCACCATAAATCCGGTGGTAAGCCTTAAGCGCAGGCTGTGGGTCAGGGTCTTAATCATGCGTCTCCCAGTGAATAGCCAATGCCATGCACGGTGCGGATAAAACGGCTGCCCAGCTTGCGGCGCAGATGGTGAATATGCACATCCAGCGCACCGCGGGAGACGTCATCGTCCCAGTTATAAAGTTTTTCTTCGATAAGCGAGCGGGGCAGAACGCGCCCCGGATTGCGCATAAACAGCGCCAGCAGGGCGAACTCTTTCGGCTGCAACACCAGCGGTTCGCCCGCCAGCGTGGCGGTGAGCTTAAGCGGATCGAGCGTCACCTCGCCGTGGGATAACGTGGCCTCCACGCCGCCATGATGCCGGCGGGTTAAGGCTTCAAGACGGGCGGCAACTTCAATGAGCGCAAAGGGTTTGCAGAGATAGTCGTCTGCCCCCAGCCGCAACCCTTCCACCCGCTGCTCCAGCGCATCCCGGGCGGTAAGGATCAGCACCGGATGCTGATGTCCGGCGCGTCGCCACGCTTTAAGGATGTCGAGTCCGTCCATGCCCGGCAGGCTGAGATCGAGCACCACGGCGTCGTAGGGCGCCTGATCCAGCGCCTGCATACCCTGCCTGCCATCGGTAAACCAGTCGGGCGTCATCCCCAGTTTGCTCAGACCCGCTTTCAGCCCGTCCCCGATCAGCCTGTCATCCTCAATCAGCAATATGCGCATACCGTCTCCTCCATGGTTCCTGCTGGCAGTTAATACCCGCTGGCTGCGGGCTTGTACAGGGAAAATCGCCGGTAAGTTAACCCTTCCGGCATTATCGACAGAAAAAGCAGAAAAAATGTTGGCTGTTAAGAACCCGCTAAGATCTGCGGTGTTAACTGATGCTTAAGGTTACCCATCTACAAGGAGAAGACGTGATGAAAAAGACCGCAGCACTGTTAACTGTCCTGATGTTTGCTTCTGCTCCCGCACTGGCGATGCACACCGGCCTGACGGAGCATGAAACGGGTGAAGCGCGCCATACGGGGCAGGGAAATACCGCCACCGGGAATATCGGCCATGACGGTCATGGTCACTGGGGCGATAACACCACGGCGCCGAAACCACAGCCGAATGCTTCAACCCGGACGCAGCCACAAAGTAACAACAGTTAATTTTTCAGCCAGGCCTGGGTTTGCAGGCCTGTTATAGTTATTTACTGTTAGCCATCCTCAAGGGAGAATCATCATGAAAAACATCGCTATGCTTTTTACCGTGCTGGCCCTGGCCTCTGCTCCGGCGCTTGCCGCCACCCAGGGCGGTTTTCAGGCCTCTGATACCGCAACCCAAACGCAAAACGGCGGCGGCTTTACTGGCCCGTCGGGCACCAAAACCACGGCCGAAAAAGCGAAATCCCTGTCCGATGACGCCTGGGTTACGCTGACGGGTAAAATTGAACAGCGTACCGGCGGCGACAACTATTTGTTCCGTGATGAATCAGGCACCATCGATGTGGAAATTGATGATAAACGCTGGAATGGCCAGACCGTCACCCCGCAGGATACCGTTGAAATTCAGGGGAAAGTCGATAAAGACTGGAACTCCGCTGAAATCGAGGTGAAGAAAATCACCAAAACCAGTAAGTAACTGGCATCGGGCCGGGAAACCGGCCTGCTTTTCATCCCTCATCATCGCCTTTCGATCTCCCCCGACAAAAACCGCCCGGTGCGCTAAAGTTATCGCGCAGCACAATGACTCATTGCCTTATATAAGGTAGTATCTGCGGCATTATCGCCGCCGGAAAGGCGGGCGCACACGTTGAGGAACATCGATTAATGAGCGATATGGCAGAGCGCCTTGCGCTGCATGAATTCACGGAAAACGCCTACTTAAACTATTCCATGTACGTCATCATGGATCGGGCGCTGCCGTTTATTGGTGATGGCCTGAAACCTGTTCAGCGCCGCATCGTGTATGCGATGTCAGAGCTCGGTCTTAACAACAGCGCCAAGTTCAAAAAATCGGCCCGTACCGTAGGTGACGTGCTGGGTAAATATCACCCGCACGGCGACAGCGCCTGCTACGAAGCCATGGTGCTGATGGCGCAGCCGTTCTCTTACCGCTATCCGCTGGTAGACGGTCAGGGCAACTGGGGCGCGCCGGACGATCCGAAATCCTTCGCCGCCATGCGTTATACCGAATCCCGTCTCTCTAAATACGCCGAGCTGCTGCTGGGCGAGCTGGGGCAGGGCACGGTGGAATGGCAGCCGAACTTCGACGGCACCCTGCAGGAGCCGAAAATGCTGCCTGCTCGTCTGCCGAATATTCTGCTGAACGGCACCACCGGCATCGCGGTCGGCATGGCGACGGACATCCCGCCTCATAACCTGCGTGAAGTGGCGAAAGCGGCGATCGCGCTTATCGAACAGCCGAAAACCACGCTGGATGAGCTGCTGGATATTGTGCAGGGGCCGGATTATCCGACCGAAGCGGAAATCATCACCTCGCGGGCGGAAATCCGCAAAATCTACCAGAACGGGCGCGGCTCGGTACGTATGCGCGCGGTCTGGACCAAAGAAGACGGCGCCGTGGTGATCACCGCGCTGCCGCACCAGGTCTCCGGCGCGCGCGTGCTGGAGCAGATCGCCGCCCAGATGCGCAATAAAAAGCTGCCGATGGTCGACGACCTGCGCGATGAATCCGATCACGAAAACCCGACGCGTCTGGTGGTTGTGCCGCGTTCGAACCGCGTGGATATGGATCAGGTGATGAACCACCTGTTCGCCACCACCGATCTGGAAAAAAGTTACCGCATCAACCTGAACATGATCGGGCTGGATGGCCGTCCGTCGGTGAAAAACCTGTTGGAGATCCTCTCCGAGTGGCTGGTCTTCCGCCGCGACACCGTGCGTCGTCGTCTGAATCACCGTCTGGAGAAAGTGCTCAAGCGCCTGCATATCCTCGAAGGTTTGCTGGTGGCGTTCCTCAACATTGATGAAGTGATTGAGATCATCCGTACTGAGGACGAACCGAAGCCAGCGCTGATGTCGAAGTTTGGTATCAGCGAAACCCAGGCCGAGGCGATCCTGGAGCTGAAATTACGCCACCTCGCGAAGCTCGAAGAAGTGAAAATCCGCGGCGAACAGGCCGAGCTTGAGAAAGAGCGCGACCAGCTGCAGGGCATTCTCGCCTCCGAGCGCAAAATGAGTAACCTGCTGAAGAAAGAACTGCAGGCGGATGCCGAAGCTTTTGGCGACGATCGCCGCTCGCCGCTGCATGAACGCGAAGAAGCGAAAGCGATGAGCGAGCACGACATGCTGCCGTCTGAGCCGGTGACCATTGTGCTGTCGCAGTCTGGCTGGGTGCGCAGCGCCAAAGGGCACGACATTGACGCGCAGGGCCTGAGCTACAAAGCGGGCGATGGCTGGAAAGCCTCGGTGAAAGGCAAGAGCAACCAGCCGGTGGTGTTTATTGATACCACCGGACGCAGCTACGCCATCGATCCGATCACGCTACCTTCCGCGCGCGGGCAGGGCGAGCCGCTGACCGGTAAGCTGACGCTGCCGCCGGGCGCGTCTGTGGAACATATGGTGATGGCAGGCGAAGAGCAGAAACTGCTGATGGCGTCGGACGCAGGCTACGGCTTCGTCTGCACCTTTAACGATCTCATCGCCCGTAACCGCGCCGGTAAAGCGCTGATCACGCTGCCGGAAAATGCCCGCGTCATGCCGCCGCTGGAAATTACCGACGACAGCGATATGCTGCTGGCAATCACCGCCGCCGGACGCATGCTGATGTTCCCGGTCAGCGATCTGCCGCAGTTGTCAAAAGGCAAAGGTAATAAGATCATCAGCATTCCGTCGGCCGAGGCCGCTAAAGGCGAAGACAGCCTCGCGCACCTCTATCTGCTGCCGCCGCAAAGTACGCTGACCATCCACGTTGGCAAGCGCAAAATCAAACTGCGCCCGGAAGAGTTGCAGAAGGTGCATGGCGAGCGCGGACGTCGCGGCACGCTGATGCGCGGCCTGCAACGCATCGACCGCGTGGAGATTGACTCCCCGCATCGCGCAAGCCCCGGCGACAGCGAAGAGTAATCACGGTATCACCGTCCCCCTTTTCTTACGGGGGACGTCAGTTAAAATTTCCCGAATGGCCGGATGCCCCGGGCATAAGAGGTAGCTATGCTGTTTATTATTCGCTCTATTATTATTGTTGTTTACAGCATTTTGCTGTGTATTTTTGGTTGTATTTACTGTCTGTTCAGCCCACGTAATCCGAAGCACGTCGCCACTTTTGGTCATATGTTTGGCCGCCTGGCGCCTGTGCTTGGCCTGAAGGTGGAAACCCGCCTGCCGCCGAATGCCGCTGAGTTTGGCAACGCTATCTATATCTGTAACCATCAAAATAATTACGATATGGTCACCGCGTCCTGCATCGTGCAGCCGCCGACCGTGACCGTGGGTAAAAAAAGCCTTATCTGGATCCCTTTCTTCGGCCTGCTTTACTGGCTGACCGGCAACCTGTTGATCGACCGCAATAACCGCGCCAAAGCGCACGGTACTATCGCCCAGGTCGTGAAGAACATTCAGAAGCGTAATATTTCAATCTGGATGTTCCCGGAAGGCACCCGCAGCCGTGGCCGTGGTCTGCTGCCGTTTAAGACCGGTGCATTCCATGCGGCTATTGCCGCCGGTGTGCCGGTGATCCCGGTATGCGTCTCCACCACCTCGAATAACATCAGCCTCAACCGCTGGAATAACGGTCATGTGATCGTCGAGATGATGCAACCGGTGGATACCACCAAGTTTGGTAAAGATCAGGTTCGTGAGCTGGCAGTACACTGCCGGGCATTAATGGAAAATAAAATCGCCGCGCTTGACCAGGAAGTTGCCGTGCGCAATGCCGCCGATAAGCGTTAATTTTCCCTCGTATTAAAAGTCAGTTTTACATGGAGCAGATATGTCACTCAGTCGGCGTCAGTTTATTCAGGCATCCGGGGTTGCGCTTTGTGCCGGAGCGGTGCCGCTGAGGGCAAACGCTGCCGGGCAGCAACTGCCGTTGCCCATTCCCCCCTTGCTGGAATCACGCCGCGGCCAGCCGCTGTTTCTGACGCTTCAGCGCACGCACTGGTCCTTTACCCAGGGCACCCGCGCCCAGGTGTGGGGGATTAACGGCCGCTATCTGGGGCCGACGATCCGCGTCTGGAGCGGTGACGACGTGAAGCTGATCTACAGCAACCGCATGACGGAAAACGTCGCCATGACGGTAAGCGGCTTACAGGTGCCCGGCCCGCTGATGGGCGGCCCGGCGCGCATGATGTCACCTAACGCCGACTGGGCGCCGGTGCTGCCGGTGCGCCAGAATGCCGCCACGCTGTGGTATCACGCCAACACCCCCAACCGCACCGCCGAACAGGTCTATAACGGCCTGGCGGGAATGTGGCTGGTGGAGGATGAGATCAGCAAATCCCTGCCGATCCCGAATCATTATGGGGTGGACGACATCCCGGTGATTATTCAGGACAAGCGGCTGGATAACTTTGGCACGCCGGAATACAGCGAGCCGGGCAGCGGCGGCTTTGTGGGCGATACCCTGCTGGCGAACGGCGTGCAGGGGCCGTATGTCGAGGTTTCCCGCGGCTGGGTGCGTCTGCGTCTGCTGAACGCGTCTAACGCGCGCCGTTATCAGTTACAGCTGAGCGACGGTCGCCCGCTGCACGTTATTTCCGGCGACCAGGGCTTTCTGCCTGCGCCGGTGTCGGTGAAGCAGCTGTCGCTGGCGCCGGGCGAGCGCCGGGAGATCCTCGTGGATATGACCAATGGCGATGAAGTGTCGATAACCTGCGGAGAAGCGGCGAGCATTGTCGATCGTATTCGCGGCTTCTTCGAGCCATCGAGCATACTGATCTCCACCCTGGTGCTGACGCTGCGTCCGACCGGGCTGTTGCCGCTGGTGACCGACAGCCTGCCGATGCGTCTGCTGCCGAGCGAACTGCTGACCGGCACGCCGGTGCGCAGCCGTGATATCAGCCTCGGCGACGATCCGGGTATCAACGGCCAGCTGTGGGACATTCAGCGGCTGGATATTACCGCCCAGCAGGGCACCTGGGAGCGCTGGACGGTGCGCGCCGACACGCCGCAGGCGTTCCATATTGAAGGTGTCAGCTTCCAGATCCGCAACGTCAACGGCGCCATTCCCTTCCCGGAAGATCGCGGCATGAAAGATACCGTGTGGGTGGATGGTCAGGTAGAGCTGCTGGTGTACTTCGGGCAGCCGTCCTGGCCGCATTTCCCGTTCCAGTATTACAGCCAGACGCTGGAGATGGCGGATCGCGGATCTATCGGGCAGTTGCTGGTGAATCCCGCCCCCTGATTTTTTTCCCCTCACCCTAACGAACGGCCCGGTATTCTCCCTCTCCCCTGGGGAGAGGGCCGGGGTGAGGGGTTAAACAAGGGTGATTTTTAAACAATAAGCCTTCATTCTCTGCGGTATTACAGCGTATAATCCCCGCCCTTCGAATTTGATAACTTTTCCCCGGAAGCATTATGAGCGCTATTTCCCTGATCCAGCCGGATCGCGACCTCTTTTCGTGGCCGCAATACTGGGCGGCCTGCTTTGGCCCCGCACCTTTTTTGCCAATGTCACGGGAGGAGATGGACCAGCTTGGCTGGGACAGCTGCGACATCATTCTGGTTACCGGGGATGCCTATGTCGATCATCCAAGCTTCGGCATGGCGATCTGTGGACGTATGCTGGAAGCGCAGGGCTTCCGCGTGGCGATCATCGCCCAGCCGGACTGGAGCAGCAAAGAGGATTTCATGCGTCTGGGCAAGCCGAATCTGTTCTTCGGCGTCACCGCGGGCAACATGGACTCAATGATTAACCGCTATACCGCCGACCGTAAACTGCGCCACGACGACGCCTATACGCCGGATAACGTGGCGGGTAAACGCCCCGACCGCGCGACGCTCGTTTATACCCAGCGCTGTAAAGAAGCCTGGAAAGACGTGCCGGTGATCCTGGGGGGTATCGAAGCCAGCCTGCGCCGTACCGCGCACTATGATTACTGGTCTGATACCGTGCGCCGCTCAGTGCTGGTGGATTCGAAAGCCGACATGCTGATCTTCGGCAACGGCGAGCGCCCGCTGGTGGAAGTGGCGCATCGTCTGGCGCAGGGCGAGCCGGTTGGCAATATCCGCGACGTGCGTAACACGGCGATCATGGTGAAAGAGGCGCTGCCGGGCTGGAGCGGCGTGGATTCCCGCATCATTGACCGGCCAGGCAAAATCGATCCGATCCCGCATCCCTATGGTGAAGATCTGCCATGCGCCGATAACCAACCTGTTGAACCCAAAAAAGCCGAGGCAAAAGCTGTCGTTGTGCAGCCGCCGCGCCCGAAACCCTGGGAAAAAACCTACGTGCTGCTGCCGTCCTTCGAGAAGGTAAAAGCCGATAAAGTGCTCTACGCCCATGCGTCGCGCATTCTGCACCACGAAACAAACCCAGGCTGCGCCCGCGCGCTGATGCAAAAACACGGTGAGCGTTATATCTGGATCAACCCGCCCGCCATTCCGCTCTCTACGGAAGAGATGGACAGCGTCTTTGCGCTGCCGTACCAGCGTATTCCGCATCCGGCCTACGGCACTGCCCGTATCCCGGCCTATGAGATGATCCGCTTTTCCATCAACATTATGCGCGGCTGCTTTGGCGGCTGCTCGTTCTGCTCCATTACCGAGCACGAAGGGCGCATTATTCAGAGCCGCTCTGAAGATTCGATCGTGAACGAGATCGAGGCGATCCGCGACACGGTGCCGGGCTTTACCGGCGTGATCTCCGATCTCGGCGGCCCGACCGCCAACATGTATATGCTGCGCTGCAAGTCACCGCGCGCCGAGCAGACCTGCCGCCGTCTGTCGTGCGTCTATCCTGACATTTGCCAGCATATGGATACCAATCATGAGCCGACGATCAATCTCTATCGCCGCGCCCGCGATCTGAAAGGTATCAAGAAGATCCTGATTGCCTCCGGTGTGCGTTATGACATCGCCGTGGAAGATCCGCGCTACATTAAAGAGCTGGCGACCCATCACGTTGGCGGTTACCTGAAAATCGCCCCGGAGCATACCGAAGAAGGGCCGTTGTCGAAGATGATGAAGCCGGGCATGGGGAGCTATGACCGCTTTAAAGCGTTGTTCGACACCTACTCGAAACAGGCCGGCAAAGAGCAGTATCTGATCCCGTACTTTATCTCCGCGCACCCCGGCACACGCGATGAAGATATGGTGAACCTGGCGCTGTGGCTGAAGCAGCGACGCTTCCGCCTCGATCAGGTACAGAACTTCTATCCGTCGCCGCTCGCCAACTCCACCACCATGTATTACACCGGCAAAAACCCGCTGGGTAAAATTGGCTATAAGAGTGAGGATGTGGTGATCCCGAAAGGGGATAAGCAGCGTCGTCTGCATAAAGCGCTGCTGCGCTATCACGACCCGAAAAACTGGCCGCTGATCCGTCAGGCGCTGGAAGAGATGGGGAAAAAACATCTGATTGGCGGACGCCGCGACTGCCTGGTGCCGTCGCCGACCATTGAAGAGATGCGCGAAGCGAAGCGCCAGAACCGGCATACTCGCCCGGCATTGACCAAACATACGCCGGTGGCGCATCAGCGTCAGACGCCGGTCAGCGCCAGAAAACGCAGTAAGGTTGCCGGGGGGTAAGCCTGTTGCCCGGTGGCGCTTCGCTTACCGGGCCTACAGGCCGTTGCCCGGTGGCGCTCCGCTTACCGGGCCTACAGGCTGTAGGCCGGATAAGACGCGTGCGTCGCCATCCGGCAATGAATTACCCGCCGAACTGATCCGGGTCCGGGCCAAGACGTTTGCCCTGATCCAGTTTGGCGATTTCACTCAGTTCATCTTTATCCAGACGGAAATCCCACACATCGAAGTTTTCCGCAATGCGCGCAGGCGTAACGGATTTCGGGATCACCACCAGACCCTGATCCAGATGCCAGCGGATGACGATTTGCGCCGGAGTCTTGCTGTATTTGTCTGCCAGCGAGCGGATCACTTTCTGATCGAACACGCCTTCGCCGCCCTGCGCCAGCGGACTCCAGGATTCAGTCTGGATCTTATGGGTGGCGTTCCAGGCATGCAGCTGACGCTGTTGCAGCAGCGGATGCAGCTCGATCTGGTTGATCACCGGCGTCACGCCCGTTTCATCAATCAGACGCTGTAAATGCGCGATCTGGAAGTTACACACGCCGATGCTTTTCACCAGCCCTTGTTCCTGCAGGGCGATCATCCCTTTCCAGGCTTCCACATAGTGATCGATAGCCGGTACCGGCCAGTGCATCAGGTAGAGATCAACATGATCCAGCTGCAGTTTATCCAGACTTTCCTGCAATGCTTCCTGCGGGCGTTTTTGATCGTCATTCCACAGTTTCGTGGTGATGAACAGCTCCTCACGCGGGATGCCAGCGCTCTGAAGCGCCTTGCCGACGCCTTCTTCGTTCTTATACGCGGCAGCGGTATCAATGGAGCGATAACCCACTTCCAGCGCTTTATGAATGGCGGAGATCACTTCCTCATTGCCCGCTTTCCACACGCCGAGACCCAGTTGCGGCATGATGTTGCCGTCCTGAAGCTTGATAACGGTTGGATTTGCCATGCATTCCTCCTTTTATGAAATCCACCAGGCATACGCCTGGTGAAGTGGTGTGCCTTAAGTCTGGACGAAAAGCCCAAAAACGAAAGGCGCAGAAGAAAAAACCTTTAGCGAGCCGCTTCGTAGATACGACGGCTGACATCCAGAGTTATATCCTGATGTTCGCCTAAATTCGTCATACCGTGCTCTTCCAGTTTCGCCAGCAGGGCAGGGATGGAGCTGCCGTCCAGACCGTAGCCGGACAGGCGCGTCGGCACGCCCATTTGCTCGAAGAAATCGCGGGTGGCCGCGATAGCCGCATCGATACGCTCGTCGTCAGAACCTTCAGTGATGTTCCACACGCGCTCGGCGTACTGCAACAGCTTGCCGCGTTTGGCGTCGCGTTTCTCATTCCACAGCGCAGGCAGCACCACCGCCAGCGTCTGGGCGTGATCCAGACCGTGCATCGCCGTCAGTTCGTGGCCGAGCATATGCGTCGCCCAGTCCTGCGGCACGCCCGCTCCAATCAGGCCGTTCAGCGCCTGGGTCGCTGCCCACATCACGTTTGCGCGTACGTTATAGTTCTCCGGATCGGTCAGCGCTTTCGGGCCGTCTTCAATCAGGGTCAGCAGAATGCCTTCTGCAAAACGATCCTGAATTTTGGCATCCACCGGGTAAGTGACGTACTGCTCAACGGTGTGCACAAAGGCGTCCACCACGCCGTTCGCCACCTGGCGCGGCGGCAGGGTGTAGGTGTAAACCGGATCCAGTACCGCGAAGACCGGCTGCACGAACGGCGAATGGAACGCCTGTTTATCACCGGTGGCTTTACGGGAGATCACCGCGCCTTTGTTGGACTCAGAACCGGTGGCGGGCAGCGTCAGCACGGACCCCATCGGGATGGCGCTTTTGATTTCGCTGCCAGAGGTTTGCAGGATCTGCCACGGATCGATGCCTTCCGGGTAGTGGGCCGCCGCGGCGATAAATTTGGTGCCGTCCAGCACCGAGCCGCCGCCGACCGCCAGCAGGAAGGTCACGTTTTCCTTACGCGCAATCTCAACGGCTTTCATCAGGGTTTCATAAGACGGGTTCGGCTCGATGCCGCCAAACTCCAGCACGTCGAGGCCATTGAGGGCGCTGTAAACCTGATCCAGTACGCCGGTTTTTTTGACGCTGCCGCCGCCGTAAGTGATCAGCACGCGTGCGCCTGCCGGGATTTGATCGCGCAGATCGGCAATGGCGTTTTTACCAAACAGAATGCGGGTGGGGGTATGCAGATTAAAGTTATTCATTGCTCGTGCCCTTATGTGGGTTAAAAAACCGCTGACCATGGATGGCCTGATGCGTCTCATTGTGGTCATCGGGGCTGTTCCTCTCAATGCACATTCCTGCCGATGTCTTGCCCATTTCTCCATGCCGCTGGAGAATATGCACAGAAATACGCACACTGTATTCGTCAAAAAACCCATCCGGAGTGGCGTGAAATGAACCGCGAAGAAATATGTCTGCACCTGACAGAACAGGTTAAGCGACTGAAAATTCATGAGAACAGGCTGAGCGACCTGTTGCCGGATATCCGCCTGCTGTACGGCACACAGCCGGGCACGCGCACGCCGGTGATGTACCAGCCGGGCATAGTGATCCTCTTTTCCGGGCATAAAACGGGCTATATCAACGACCGTGTATTTCACTATGACGCCAATGAATATTTGCTGCTCACCGTGCCGCTGCCGTTCGAGTGTGAAACCTTCGCCACCCCGGAAGTGCCGCTGGCGGGGATCCGCGTCAATGTGGATATTCTTCAGCTTCAGGAACTGCTGATGGATATCGGCGAGGACGAGCATTTCCGGCCAGCGCTGGCGGCAAGCGGCATTAACTCCGCCACGCTGTCCGATGAAATTCTCTGCGCGGTGGAGCGCCTGCTTGACGTGATGGAGCGCCCGCTGGATGCGCGTATCCTCGGCAGGCAAATCGTGCGGGAAATTCTCTATCATGTGCTGACCGGCCCGCGCGGCGGCGCGCTGCTGGCGCTGGTAAGCCGTCAGACGCACTTCAGCCTGATCAGCCGCGTATTAAAACGCATCGAAAGCCAGTACACGGAAAACCTGAGCGTTGACCAGCTGGCGGCCGAAGCCAACATGAGCGTCTCGGCGTTCCATCACAATTTTAAAGCCGTCACCAGCACCTCGCCGTTGCAGTATCTGAAAAGCTACCGTCTGCACCGGGCGCGCATGTTAATGATTCACGACGGTATGAAAGCCAGCGCGGCGGCCATGCGGGTGGGATATGAAAGCGCCTCGCAGTTCAGCCGCGAGTTTAAACGCTATTTTGGCGTGACGCCGGGAGAGGATGCGGCCAGGATCAGGATGATGCAGGGGACGTAACAACCCCCTCACCGCGAGGTGAGGGGATAAAAGTCAGGCGTTGCAGTATTTCTTTTTGATCACCACGATCACTGTGCCCAGTAACCCGGCGACCAGCAGGAATACGGGCAGGATCATCAGGAAGGTCATCACCTGATCTTCATGGCGCTTCACGAAAGGGATCATGCTCAGCGCATAGCCCAGCGAAGTCACCGCGCCCACCCACAGCAGCGCGCTCAGCCAGTTAAAGAACTGAAAGCGGCGGTTGGAGAGGCCGGAGATACCCGCCATCGTTGGCAGCAGCGTACGCACGAAGGCCAGAAAACGCCCGGCCAGCAGCGCCAGCAGGCCATGCCGCTCGAACATGCAGGTGGCCCGCTGGTGGTATTTAGCCGGCAACTGCGCCAGCCAGCTTTTCACCACCCGCGTATTGCCCAGCCAGCGGCCCTGAATATAGCTCAGCCAGCAGCCCAGACTGGCGGCGGTGGTGAGGATCACCAGCGCCGGTATAAAGTCCATCACGCCGCGGGCGATCAGCGCTCCGGTTAAGAGAAGCAGACTGTCGCCTGGCAGGAAAGAGGCCGGAAGTAATCCGTTTTCCAGAAACAGCGTCGCAAACATCACGAAGTAAACGACACCGACAACATGTGGATCAGCTAACGCCGCGAAATCATGATGCCAGAGCGCGGCGATAATATCTTGAATAACTACCATGGACTTTCCTGTGGAACCGCATATAGAGCGCTATTGTACGCCTGAACTGTCAAGGACACCTTGATCCCCCACGCAAGAAATGCAGACGATTCTGCTGGTCTGGAAAGATTTCTTGTCAGGCTGCTAACTTTACACGATGCGCTCAAATCCCGCTGCTAAATCAGCACGTAAATCATCAACGTTTTCTAAACCTATATGCAGACGGATAAGTGTGCCAGTAAAGTCGACCTCGGCGCCCGGACGGATCGCCGCAATATGCTCCGGCTGGTTCGCCAGGATCAGCGATTCATAGCCGCCCCAGGAGTAGGCCATGCTGAACAGCGTGAAGTGATCGAGATAAGCCGCCAGCTCCTGATTATTCAGCCTTTTACGCAGCACAAATGAGAACAGGCCGCTGCTGCCGGTAAAATCGCGCTTCCAGAATTCATGTCCTTTACTGCCCGGCAGCGCAGGGTGATTCACGCAAGCCACCTGCGGATGCGCCGCCAGCCATTCGGCGAGTTGCAGGCTGCTTTCATGATGCTGGCGCAGACGCACGCTCAGGGTGCGCAGGCCGCGGCTGGTCATATAGGCGGTGTCAGCGTCCACCATTTGCCCCATCAGGTAGGCGTTCTCGCGCAGTTGCTCCCAGCAGCGGGCATTCGCCACCGCCGTGCCGATCATGCCGTCGGAGTGGCCAATCAGGTATTTGGTGGCCGCCTGAATGGAAATATCAATGCCGAAATCCAGCGCTTTAAACAGGATGCCCGCCGCCCAGGTGTTGTCGATCATGATGATCGCCTCCGGGGCCACGCGCCGCACCGCAGCAACAATCGCCGGCACGTCGTGCACTTCCATGGTGATCGAGCCGGGGGATTCAAGGAAAACGATGCGGGTATTGGGTTGGATGAGTCCGGCAATGTCGCCGCCGATCAGCGGGTCGAACCACCCGGTGGTAACGCCCATTTTCGCCAGGATTTTTGTGCAGAAATCCTGCGTAGGTTCGTAGGCGGTGTGGGTCACCAGAATATGATCGCCCTGTTCAACAAACGCCAGAATGGTATTCGCCACGGCAGCCGCGCCGCAGGGGAAGAGCGCGCAGCCCGCGCCGCCTTCCAGTTCGCACATCGCTTCCTGTAAGGAGAAATGCGTCAGGGTGCCGCGACGGCCATAAAACAGCTCGCCGCTGGCGCGCCCTCGCGTGGCCTGCTTTTTTGCTTCCACCGTGTCGAACACCAGAGAAGAGGCGCGCTGGATAACGCTGTTCACCGCACCCTGAGTATATTTTTTGCTGCGCCCGGCATTCACCAGCGCGGTATCAATGTGCTTCGCTGCCATAATCGAAACCTGTTTTTATACGTCTGGATGTCCAGACTACCATGAATGCCCGATTCTGCATCCTGAGGGTTATTCATTCAGCACAATATTTTCTGAAAATGGCCCGATGAAAGGTTTTACTGAGTAAGCGCAATGAAAATGCACAGGAATAGGGGCATCATGTAAATACTAATGAGAACTACTATCAATTCGACGCTGTTTTGATATTATTATGCTCAGAATTTGTGATTTATGTCCGGAGATACACAGTGGGTAATAATTTGATGCAGACGGATCTCTCCGTCTGGGGTATGTATCATCATGCCGATATTGTTGTAAAAATCGTGATGATTGGCCTGATCCTGGCGTCAGTAGTCACCTGGGCAATTTTCTTCAGCAAAAGCGTTGAGCTGATCTCGCAAAAGCGCCGCCTTAAGCGCGAACAGCAACTGCTCGGCGAAGCCCGTTCGCTGGATCAGGCGAGTGAAATCGCCGCCTCCTTTAAGTCTAAAAGCCTCAGTACGCTGTTAATTAACGAAGCGCAGAACGAGCTTGAGCTCTCTGCCGGTTCGGAAGATAACGAAGGCATTAAAGAGCGTACCGGTTTCCGCCTTGAGCGCCGCGTGGCGGCTGTGGGCCGTCATATGGGCCGTGGGAATGGCTATCTGGCGACCATTGGCGCGATCTCGCCCTTTATCGGCCTGTTCGGTACCGTATGGGGCATCATGAACAGCTTTATCGGTATCGCCCAGACGCAGACCACTAACCTGGCGGTTGTCGCGCCTGGTATCGCGGAAGCGCTGTTAGCCACGGCCATTGGTCTGGTTGCCGCCATTCCGGCGGTGGTGATCTACAACATTTTCGCCCGCATGATCGGCAGCTATAAAGCCTCGCTTGGCGATGTCGCCGCGCAGGTGCTGTTACTGCAAAGCCGCGATCTTGATCTTGCCGCCAGCCCGACGGCTAAACCGGTGCACGCTGCACAGAAATTACGTTTAGGTTAATGTCCTATGGCAATGCGTCTTAATGAAAATCTGGACGATAACGGCGAAATGCATGAAATCAACGTGACGCCCTTTATCGACGTCATGCTGGTACTGCTGATTATCTTTATGGTGGCCGCGCCGCTGGCGACGGTGGACGTGAAGGTCAATCTGCCTGCCTCGTCCAGCCAGCCGCAACCGCGTCCGGAAAAACCGGTCTATCTGTCGGTAAAAGCGGATAAATCGATGTTTATCGGCAACGATCAGGTGACGGAAGAAACCATGATCAACGCGCTGAACGCCGTGACCGCGGGTAAAAAAGACACCACGGTTTTCTTCCGCGCGGATAAAACCGTGGATTATGAAACCATGATGAAAGTGATGGATACGCTGCATCAGGCGGGTTATCTGAAGATAGGTCTGGTGGGTGAAGAGGTCGCGAAAGCGCAGTAATCGCCTTATCACGCCCGGCGGCGCTGCGCTTGCCGGGCCTACTGGATCTGGTAGGCCGGGTAAGGCGAAGCCGCCACCCGGCAAATCAAAGTGTAGGCCGGGTGAGGCGAAGCCGCCCAGAGTGTAGGCCGGGTAAGCGAAGCGCCACCCGGCAAAAGAACGCTGACTCCGGTCAGCTTTTTTTTGCGCGTTATTCCGCAACCGGCGGCGTTTTCTCTGTCAGCGCGACGCTGGTGACGTTTGACGTCAGATAGCCGCCATCAGCCAGCTTGCGGGTAATACGCAGCGTAGCCGTCTCACGCGCCAGCAGATGCTGGTAGTTGGCTTCGAGGCGGGACATGATTTTTTCGTACAGTTCGGGGTGGCGCTTCGCCACTTCGTTGATCGCGGCGCCGTAAATCTCTTCTTTGATCTGTAACGCGTAAATTTCGCGGCGGTTCTGCCATTTTAAGCGCACCAGCGCGGCAGGAATGGAGATCAGATCCCGCGCCAGACGGGTAATATGATCATTTTTACTCTGTACCAGGGCATCGAGATTTTGCTTTAAGATAAATTCGTCGCTTTTATGATTATCTAAAGCTAAATAAACGTTATTATCTTCAACATCTTTCACGTTATTCATCCTCTAGTTTATAAAACAAAGGCGCATCTTTTTCGCGGGTAATGAGGTTAAGCCAGACATCATTACCGGCGGCATTTATCTCTTCGGTTTTTTCGGCAATTATTTGACTTAAGGTTTGGGCATCAATGTCCCCTTCGGCTTGTAAATCGTTAAGCAGACGGGTAAATGTTTCAATTTTTACTACGCGGTATAATCGATCTTTTATATGGCGGTCGCGTTCTTCCAGCAGCATATTTCTCGATTGCCTGGTATGGCTGACATTCGTTAATATATCGCTTTCGAAATCAGAGAGCGTTCTTTTTCCCTGAGTGAAATTAACGTCTTTTTCTGCTTCCCCCGATTCAGTTTCCTTCGCGGAAATGTGAAAACGAGCCGGGACAAGGTTCTCGGGCAGCATCTCTAATATCCTTTGATTTCAAACGAGTGGGGAAGGGGTCCGGGCGTGAGGTTCGTTGACAATATCATGGCAGACTTTTAAAATCAAAAAAAATGGAGCCAGCCCATGAACAGTATTTTTTATTCTGTTATTGCTTTGTTGTTACTTACTGCGGGCGTACTTTTTATGATGCGCGAGCTGAATAAAGGCACGCCAGCCGCAGACAGCAACCCACTTCCCGAGGCCGCGCCGTTGTCAAAGGAGGAGGGAGAAGATCACTTTTCAATGTTAATGAATGCCATTACGCCGGTGTGGTACTGGCGTGTCAATCATGAATATATTGATTTTCTGCACGCGACAATTAAAAGAATGAACATATCGCAAATAAATAGCGTGCCGGGCTTATTTGAAGCGCAACGTCGTTGCAGCGATCTGAATTCAGCAGTGTATAAGTATTACGATAATATAAAAAAACGCTGCCTTAACGGTGAGAAAGTTCCGCACTCCGATCTGGAATTACTGAACTTAAGTCAGTGTTTTCACGAATTCAGTCTCGACGCCTATCCGGAACTGGTCACGCTGGTGTGGCCGGAGTATGCCCGCCCGGACGTGGATCCGCGGGATGTGCGCACCGCGCAAATTTGATGGCTGAACATGCCGGGTGGGTGTCCCCGGCATGGTGAGATTATTTGTCCGACGACGCCTGCCAGAGATTCAGCTCGCCATCTGCCACATGTTTATCGATCTGCGCCAGCTCTTCCGCGCTGAAGGTCAGATTGTCCAGCGCCCGCACGTTTTCTTCAATTTGCTCCGGACGGCTTGCGCCAATCAGCACCGAGGTAACGCGCGCATCTTTCAGCAACCAGCTTAACGCCATCTGCGCCATCGATTGTCCGCGCTGTTGCGCCATCTCGTTGAGCAGGCGCAGGCTGTTCAGGTTACTGTCGGTCAGCATCTTCTCGGTTAATCCGCGCACCTTTTTCCCTTCCCGCTGCATACGCGAGCCGTCAGGAATGCCGTTGAGGTATTTTCCGGTCAGCAGACCCTGCGCCAGCGGCGTAAAGGCGATACAGCCCACGCCGTTGCGCTCCAGCGTATCCAGCAGGCCGCTTTTATCCACCCAGCGGTTGAGCAAATTGTACGAGGGCTGGTGGATGAGCAGCGGGATTTTCCATTCACGCAGCAAATCGACCATCGTCTGTGTGCGTTCAGAGGAGTAGGACGAGATACCCACATACAGCGCTTTACCGCTCTGCACCGCCTGCGCCAGCGCCGAGGCTGTCTCTTCCATCGGCGTATTTTCATCAACGCGGTGGGAATAGAAAATATCGATATACTCCAGCCCCATGCGGCTGAGGCTCTGATCGAGGCTGGCGAGCAGATACTTGCGCGAGCCGCCGGAGCCATACGGGCCTGGCCACATGTCATAGCCCGCTTTGGTAGAGATGATCAGCTCATCGCGGTAGGCCGCAAAATCCTCTCTCAGCAGACGACCAAAATTTTCCTCGGCGCTGCCCGGCGGCGGACCATAGTTGTTGGCCAGATCGAAATGGGTGATGCCCGCATCAAAGGCGGTGCGTAGCAGGGCGCGCTGGGTATCCAGCGGCTGAACGTGACCAAAACTGTGCCACAAACCCAGCGACAGAGCAGGCAGGCGTAACCCGCTTTTCCCGCAGTAGCGATACTGCATCTGCTCGTAACGGGCAGGATTGGCTAACCAGGGCATGATGTCTCCTTTTTTGATTATAAATATTCGAAACGCTGTTTCTATTTTAGCGTTACCGCCGATCGCCACAAGCCGCAGCGGTCACAAATCTTTATGATTATGTAGCGTTGCTTAACTATTCATTAATGCGCCTTATGGTTTAAGCCCTCAGGCGTCACGCGGCCCGGATACCAGGCTGGAAGGCAGGCGCGGTGAGCGCTTGCGGGTTTGGCTCCTCAAAAAAAGCGCATCTTTATTACGGGTAACATATGCATAATATGGCGAAACACGTAATTAACTATACGTGCCATATTTAAGATTACTTAATTTAAATTAATGCACCCTTTTTAAATTACCGTCTATATTGAGATGCTGCGACTACAGATAGTAAATAGTATTATTTAAATAAGGGATTTATTCCCCCATAAACATTGTTTAAACCAACCCGAGAATCTATTAGTTTTGGGAGGATTCTTATTTTTCGCATCAATAAGAATGTTAGCAGGCTAAATAAATGGAGTGGGGATTTTCTCTTTAAGATAAGTAGCTTACAGATAGTTTCCGCTGTAACTATCTGCTGAACTTTATGTAAAAGTGTGAGCAAAAGTGAATGGCGATATTATTTAAATGCCTGGAGCCTTGTTTTTTAAAGGATTCCTGGTGGATTATTTTTTGATCAAAAAAGGTCCGCCGTGGCATACATATTACGCATATTTTGCCGATAACCATAATAAGTCCCACCTTCTGGATGGGAATGCACCTCAAGCAAGGAATTAACTATGTGTATGCTCCAAAACTTCACAATTCGCTTTGTGATGCTCGCCATTCTTGGCGTTTTCTGCCTGCTGTGGTCAGGTGTCGGATTATTTAGCGTGTTATCGCTGTCGAAAGTGGCTGAAGGTAATGATATGGATCGCCAGCTGGTCACGCAGATGACGCTGCTCAGCCAGGGCAACGATCAGTATTTCCGCGTCGTCACCCGATTGTCACGGGCAATGGAGGCAAAAGCGACGGGCGGCAGCGCCGATTTTGGTCCGGTTCAGCAGGCGCTGGACAATATGAAAACCAAACTGGATGCGCTGAAGGCGATCTCACCCGGCCCGATTGATGCGACTGTTTCCGCACAGGTGATCGGTAACTGGCAGGCGCTGCTGGATCAGGGCGTGACGGCGCAGGTTCAGTTTGCGCAGCAAGGCAATCTTGACGCTTACCGTAATCAGGCAAGCAATGTGACGCCTGCCCTCAGCCGCGCCTTTGGTGCCAGCACCGAAGCGTTCAACAAAGCGGCGAACCAGATGCTGGATGATACCCGCGTCATGGTGGATCATCAGACCAGTGTTACCCGCACGGCGATCATCACTGCCGTGATATTTGGCCTTCTGTTACTGCTGTTCTCCGATCGCTATCTGGTTGCCATGCTGGTTAAACCGCTGGCGAAAATTCGCCAGCACTTCAGCCTGATCGCCCGGGGCGATCTCAGCCAGCCGGTAGAGGCGATGGGCCGTAACTGTGTGGGCCAGATGGTGCCGCTGTTGCAGGAAATGCAGGATAGCCTGCGCGATGCGGTCAGCTCCATTCGTTCCGGCAGCGACAATATCTGGCGCGGTGCAACGGAAATTTCCAGCGGCAATAACGATCTCTCATCCCGTACGGAAGAGCAGGCGGCAGCGCTGGAAGAGACAGCGGCCAGCATGGAACAACTGACCGCCACCGTGAAGCTGAACGCAGACAACGCACGTCAGGCCAGCGAACTGGCGGAAGTGGCGTCCACCACTGCCAGCAAAGGCGGCGCGCTGGTCAGCGAAGTGGTCACCACCATGAGCGACATTTCAGACAGCTCGAAGAAAATCGCCGAGATCACCACGGTGATCAACAGTATCGCCTTCCAGACCAATATCCTGGCGCTGAACGCCGCCGTTGAAGCGGCGCGTGCCGGTGAACAGGGCCGTGGTTTCGCGGTGGTGGCGGGTGAAGTGCGTAATCTGGCCAGCCGCAGCGCAGGGGCGGCCAAAGAGATCGAAACCCTGATTGCGGACTCGGTCAGCCGCGTCGATAAAGGCGCAAAACTGGTGAACGATACCGGCACCACCATGGAAGGCATTCTGCGTGCGGTTACTGAAGTGACCACTATTATGAAGCAGATCGCCGGCGCGTCCGCGGAGCAGAGCAAAGGCATTTCGCAGGTCGGGGTGGCCATCACCCAGATGGACAGCGTCACCCAGCAGAACGCCGCGCTGGTGGAGCAGGTTTCGGCCGCCGCCGTGGCGCTGGAGCGTCAGACGGAGGAGATGCAGCGTGCGGTTCAGCAGTTCCGTTTATCGGCAGACGAGCAAAAGCTTGCCGCCGCGCCTGCGGCGACATCGTCGTCACGCCATACCCCGCCAGTAAAATCACCCGTCTCTGACGAGTGGGTCGCGTTTTAACTTTTAGTATTCTGATCACCAGGCCACGACGGTAACGTTGTGGCTTTTTTTGTAAATAACCATGTCACTTTTAAGGTTAATTGTCGGGCCGATCGCAGCAATTTTCCCGGGAAGGGGTTGAAATAGCGCCACCTTTGCATAAGGAAGCGCAATTATGGTTACAAAAACATCTGCTATTCCGCCCGGCATCACGCGCCGGGATTTCATGACGTTATGCGCTGCCCTGGCCGCCACCATGGGGCTTAGCAGCCAGGCGGCCGCCCGCATGGCCGGGGCGCTCAGCCAGCCGCAGCGCCTGCCGGTTATCTGGATCGGCGCGCAGGAATGTACCGGCTGTACCGAATCGCTGCTGCGCGCCACCCATCCCACCATTGAAAATCTGCTGCTGGAAACCCTTTCCCTCGAATATCACGAAGTGCTGAGCGCGGCCTTTGGGCATCAGGCCGAAGACAACAAACATCAGGCGCTGGAAAAATATCAGGGGCAGTACGTGCTGGTGGTGGATGGCTCGGTGCCGCTGAAGGACAACGGCATTTACTGCATGGTCGCCGGTGAGCCCATTGTCGACCATATCCGTAAAGCCGCTGAACATGCGGCGGCCATTATCGCCATTGGCTCCTGTGCCGCCTGGGGCGGCGTGGCGGCGGCAGGCGTCAATCCAACCGGCGCCGTCGGATTGCAGGCGGCACTGCCAGGCAAAACGGTGATCAATATTCCCGGCTGCCCGCCGAATCCGCATAACTTTCTTGCCACCGTGGCGCACATCATTACCTGGGGCAAGCCGCCCGCGCTGGATGCCAAAAACCGCCCGACCTTTGCTTATGGTCGATTGATCCATGAACACTGCGAACGGCGACCGCACTTCGACGCCGGACGCTTCGCCCGCGCCTTTGGCGACGAGGGCCATCGCGCCGGCTGGTGTTTATATCATTTAGGCTGCAAAGGCCCGGAAACCTGGGGCAACTGTTCGACGCTGCAATTCTGCGATGTCGGTGGCGTGTGGCCGGTGGCGATTGGTCATCCGTGCTACGGCTGTAACGAAGAAGGCATCGGCTTTTATAAAGGCATTCACCAGCTCGCCAGCGTGGAAAATCCGACGCCGCGCGCCGACAAACCGGAGGTGGCGCAAAAAGAGGGCGGTGCGGTTTCCGCCACGGCGATGGGGTTACTCGGCGGCGTCATTGGCGTGGTGGGTGGCGTCAGCCTGATGACGGTGCGCGAACTGGGGCGTCAGCAAAA
Organism: Enterobacter sp. SA187; assembly: GCF_001888805.2. Lineage (NCBI taxonomy): Bacteria > Pseudomonadati > Pseudomonadota > Gammaproteobacteria > Enterobacterales > Enterobacteriaceae > Enterobacter > Enterobacter sp. SA187. The sequence continues at coordinate 382,206 of NZ_CP019113.1, read as the reverse complement.
GCACGATGACGCCGATCGTCAGGGAGAGTGATCGTGGACAGACGTGATTTCCTCAAACTCTCTGCCGGGAGCGCCTTGCTGTCAGGCAGCGCGTCTTCCGCTTTCGCCGCCGCCAGCAACCGTCCGCCGATCCCCGGCGCGCTGGGGATGCTGTACGACTCCACGCTTTGCATCGGCTGCCAGGCCTGCGTCACCCGCTGCCAGGATCTTAACTTTCCAGCCCGCAATCCGCAGGGGGAAGCCACCTGGTCGAACAATGACAAACTTTCCCCCTACACCAACAACATCATTCAGGTGTGGCGCAGCGGCAGCGGGCGGCACAAAGACCAGGTGAAAGATGGTTACGCCTACATCAAAAAGCAGTGCATGCATTGTGTTGATCCTAACTGCGTGTCGGTCTGCCCGGTATCGGCGCTGAAAAAAGATCCTCTTACCGGCATTGTGCATTACGACGCCAGCGTCTGTACCGGCTGCCGCTACTGCATGGTCGGCTGCCCGTTTAACGTGCCGAAATATGATTACGCTAACCCGTTCGGGGCGCTGCATAAGTGTGAGCTGTGTAATCAGCCGGGGCTGGCGCGGCTTGATAACGGCGGTCTGCCCGGCTGCGTGGAGGCCTGTCCGGCGGGAGCGGTCATTTTCGGCACCCGCGACGCGCTGCTGGCGGAAGCGAAAAAGCGGCTGGCGCTGACGCCCGGCAGCCAGTACCGCTATCCGCGCCAGACGCTCAGTACGGGGGATACTTATCTGCATCCGGTGGCGCGTTATGTGCCGCATATCTATGGCGAAAGGGAGGCGGGCGGCACCCAGGTGCTGGTGCTGAGCGCCGTGCCGATGGAAAACCTCGATCTGCCGCCGCTGGATGAGCTCTCTACCGGCGCACGTGCCGAAAATATTCAGCATACGGTTTACAAAGGCATGCTGCTGCCGCTGGCGATGCTGGCGGGCCTGACCGTGCTGGTGCGTCGTCACAGTAAAGGCGATCAGCATAAGGAGGACGATGATGACGCATCATGATCCGCAGCCGCTGGGCGGAAAACTCATCAATAAGGCGATCCTGATCTTCGCGCCGCTGGTGGTGCTGTGCCTGATCCTTATCGGCAAACGGCTGGTGTTCGGTCTCGGATCGGTTTCCGATCTTAACGGCGGCTACCCCTGGGGGATCTGGATCGCCTTCGATCTGTTAATCGGCACCGGTTTCGCCTGCGGCGGCTGGGCGCTGGCGTGGGCGGTGTACGTTTTTAACCGCGGCGAATATCACCCGCTGGTGCGCCCGGCGCTGCTGGCCAGCCTGTTCGGTTACTCCCTGGGCGGGCTGTCGATCACCATTGACGTCGGGCGTTACTGGAACCTGCCCTATTTCTATCTGCCAGGGCATTTCAACGTCAACTCGGTGCTGTTTGAAACCGCCGTCTGTATGACGATCTACATCGGCGTGATGGCGCTGGAATTCGCGCCCGCAGTGCTGGAGCGCCTCGGCTGGAAAGTGTCGCTCAGGCGCATCAACAAAGTGATGTTTTTTATTATCGCGCTGGGGGCGCTGCTGCCCACCATGCACCAGTCGTCGATGGGATCGTTAATGATCGTTGCCGGGCACAAAGTGCATCCGTTGTGGCAGAGCTATGAAATGCTGCCGCTGTTTTCCCTGCTCACCGCCTTTATCATGGGCTTCTCCATTGTGATTTTCGAAGGATCGCTGGTGCAGAGCGCGCTGCGCGGCAGGGGCGCGGATGAAAAGCCGCTGTTTATCAAACTGACCGGGCTGTTAAGCCTTCTGCTGGCGCTGTTCCTGCTGCTGCGTTTTGGCGAACTGCTCTGGCGCGACAAGTTGCACTACGTCTTTGCCGGAGACGTTTACTCTGCACTGTTCTGGGTTGAAACCGCGCTGCTGGCGTTTCCGCTGCTGGTGCTGCGGGTAACCCGCTGGCGGCGCGACAGCCGGGTACTTTTTCTGGCGGCGCTCAGCCAGCTGCTCGGCTGCGCCTGCTGGCGGCTCTCTTATTCGCTGCTGGCCTTTAACCCCGGCGGCGGCTGGCGCTATTTTCCGACCTGGGAAGAGCTGCTGATCTCCATCGGCTTTGTGGCCATTGAGATCTGCGCCTACATCTTACTGGTCCGCCTGCTGCCGATCATTCCTCCGCTACAACAGCCTGTTCATTGTCCTCAGGGAGCGAGTAAAGCATGAGCCAACGAATTACTATTGATCCCGTTACCCGTATTGAAGGCCATCTGCGCATTGACTGCGAGATCGCCGACGGCGTGGTGTCGAAAGCCTGGGCCTCCGGCACCATGTGGCGCGGCATGGAAACTATCGTTAAGGATCGCGATCCGCGCGATGCCTGGATGATCATGCAGCGCATCTGCGGCGTCTGCACCACCACCCATGCGCTCGCGTCGGTGCGCGCCGTCGAAAGCGCGCTCAAGATCAACGTACCGCTGAACGCGCAGTACATCCGCAATATCATTCTCGCAGCGCACACCACCCACGATCATATCGTCCATTTTTATCAGTTGTCGGCACTGGACTGGGTGGATATTACCGCGGCGCTCAATGCCGATCCGGCCAAAGCGGCGGCGCTGCTGGCGGGGATCTCCCGCTGGCCGCTCAACAGCGCGGCGGAATTTACCCGTGTACAAAACAAAGTGAAGGAGCTGGTCGCCAGCGGACAACTGGGGATTTTCGCCAACGGCTACTGGGGACATCCGGCCATGAAGCTGCCGCCGGAGGTGAACCTGATCGCCGTCGCCCACTATTTACAGGCGCTGGAGTGCCAGCGGGATGCGAACCGTATTGTGGCGCTACTGGGCGGCAAATCGCCCCATATCCAGAATCTGGCGGTGGGCGGCGTGGCGAACCCCATCAACCCCGACGGCATTGGCGTGCTTAACCTTGAACGGCTGATGTACATCAAATCCTTTATCGACAAGCTCGGCGATTTTATCGAGCAGGTCTATAAAGTCGACACGGCGGTGATCGCCGCGTATTACCCGGAATGGCTGGCGCAGGGGCAGGGGGCGGTGAACTATCTCTGCGCGCCGGAATACCCAACCGACAGCCAGAACGGCAGCTTTTTGTTCCCCGGCGGGGCCATTACCGATGGCGATCTCGCTACCTTCCGCCCGATTAACGCCCACAGCAGCCAGTGGCTGATCAACGGCATTCAGGAGAGCGCGAAACATGCCTGGTACCAGGACGACGAACCCCAGGCTCCCTGGCAGGGCACCACAAATCCGGCTCACACCGGCTGGGCGGATGACGGCAAATATTCCTGGGTGAAATCCCCGACCTTTTACGGCAAAACCGTGGAAGTCGGGCCGCTGGCGACGCTGCTGTGCAAGCTGGCGGCGGGGCGGCAGGAGACCCAAACGAAATTGCAGGAAATTAACGACATTTACCAGCAGCTCACCGGTCAACGCATTGAGGTGGCACAACTGCATTCTACGCTGGGACGCATTATCGGCCGGACGGTTCACGCCTGCGAACTGCAGCTGATCCTGCAACATCAGTACCAGGCGCTGATTGCCAGTATCGGTAAAGGCGATCACCTCACCTGGGTGAAGCCAGTCATCCCCGAAACGGGGGAATTTTACGGCGTCGGTTTTCTCGAAGCGCCGCGCGGCATGTTATCTCACTGGATGGTGATCAAGGACGGCAAAATCGCTAACTATCAGGCGGTGGTGCCGTCCACCTGGAACGCCGGGCCGCGCAACTTCAACGATCAGCCGGGGCCTTATGAACAGGCGCTGGTGGGCACGCGCATTGCCGATCCGCATAAGCCGCTGGAAGTGGTGCGCACCATTCACTCTTTCGATCCGTGTATGTCCTGTGCCGTGCATCTGGTGGATACGGACGGCGGCGATCCGGTATCGGTAAAGGTGCTGTGATGACCATTTTAGTGTTAGGCGTGGGCAATATTTTGCTCAGCGACGAAGCCATTGGCGTGCGCATCGCCGGGACGCTGGCGGCGCGTTACCATCTGCCGGAGCACGTGGAAGTGCTTGATGGCGGCACGGCGGGCATGGAGCTGCTGGAGGCGATGGCGAATCGCCGCCATCTGATTATTGTCGACGCCATTGTCTCGCGTAAATACTCCCCCGGCACCGTTCTGACGCTGCGCGACGACGAGGTGCCGGTGCTGTTCACCAACAAAATTTCGCCCCATCAGCTGGGACTGGCGGACGTGTTATCGGCGCTGCGTTTTACCGGCGAGTTTCCGCGCAAGCTGACGCTTATCGGCGTCATTCCCGCATCGCTGGAACCGCACGTCGGCTTAACGCCGGTGGTGGCCGCCAGTCTGGAGCCTGCGCTGGCGCGGGTGATCGCTGAACTGCGTGACAGCGGGGTGACGCTGGTGGAGCGTGCGGCATGAGCGGCTTTTCCGGTGATCCGGCGGAGCAGGTGCAGACGGCCTTTGCGGCGATCGGCGCACGCACGCTGCACGATCTGGCGTTTTTGCATCCGGCAATGCCGGTATATGCCGCGCCCTTTACCCTGTTTGAAGAGCAGTGGATCGGCTGTCTCATCACGCCGTGGATGCTCAGCGCGCTGGTGCTGCCCGGCCCGCATCAGCGCTGGCAGCCGCGTCCGGTAGGGGGAAAACTCGCCCTCGCGCTGCCTGCGGGAAACATCACCTTTACCGTCGGCGAGCTGGAAAGCATCGGGCACTATCTGGCCTGTTCGCTGATGTCGCCGGTGCAGCGCGGGCTGACGGCGGCGCAGGGCATAAATCTGACGAACGACTGCGCCCGTATGCTGCTCTCGCTGCCGGTAAACACCCCGGATCTGTCGCGCCGGCGGGCGCTGTTTGGCTGGCAGGCGCGCGCCCGTGCATGAGCTGTCGCTGTGCCAGAGCGTGGTGGAAATTGTGCTGGAACAGGCGGCGCAGGCCGGCGCCCGGCGCGTAACAGGCGTCTGGCTGGAAATTGGCGCGCTGGCCTGCGTGGAAGAAAACGCGCTGCGCTTTAGCTTTGCCAGCGTCTGCGCGCAGACGGCGGCGCAGGGCTGCGCGTTACATCTCATCCATCGCCCGGCGCAGGCGTGGTGCTGGACGTGCAGCGCCCGCGTGGAAGTGCAGCGTCACGACGCGGTCTGTCCGTGCTGTCATGGCGCGAGCCTTAGCGTGGAAGGCGGCGAGGCGCTGCGGGTGAAAAGTATCGAAATCGAATAAAAGGAATAACCGATGTGTATAGGCGTGCCGGGGCAGATCGTTGCGGTTGGGGAGGATCTTCACCAGCTGGCGACGGTAAACATCTGCGGCGTACAACGACAGATTAACATCGCGCTGGTGTGCGAAGGCGATCCCGCCGCGCTGTTGGGGAAGTGGGTGCTGGTGCACGTCGGTTTTGCGATGAGCATCATTGATGAACAGCAGGCGAGAGAAACCCTGGCGGCGTTAGAGCAGCTGGACAGTTAACGGCGGACGTCGGTGATCATCTGCGTCACCGCGCTCAGGTTGCCAATTTTTACATCGCTGGCGCGCTGAAATTTGCTTTTATCAATCAGCAATAACGACTGCTGCGCCCGGCTTAGCAACTGCGTTTTGAATCCGGCATTATGTACCGTCGGATCCCACATATCGCCGTGGGTATCAACACCCTCGCAGGAAAAGATAAACAGGTCGATCTCAAGCGCTTTCAGTAAGGGCGCGAGCGTCGGATTCATGTAGCAGCGGTATTTACGATCCAGTTCGCCGCCGGTGCAAATCAGCCTGACGTGCTGGCGGCGCGCCATCTCCTGACAAACGGGCTGGCTGTTGGTAAATACGGTCAGCGGCACGTCCGGCAGCTGTCGTGCCAGATGAAAACAGGTGGAGCTGGCATCCAGCGCCAGGCACATCCCTTCCTCGATCCACGCCAGCGCATGGCGGGCAATATCCGCTTTATCCGCGTAATGGCTTTTTAACCGGGCGACGAAGGGCTCGCCGCCATCGTGATTTTGCGTGTGGATCAGCCGCGCGCGCCCGTGATGACGCACAATTTTCCCCTGCGCCTGTAACGCCGTGAGATCCCGGCGCAGCGTCTCTTTGCTGATGCCGAGCTGTGCCGCCAGGCTGGCGGTGGTCAGGGTGTCGTGGCGGGCGAGGAGCGCCAGAAGGGTTTGTTGTCGCGTGGATTTCATGCCCGGCCTCAGGCTGTCAGCCGCGGGGAGATGGAGATCAGCGTTGCGCCCATCGCCACGCCGTTTTTGCCGCTGTGCTTGATGTGATACATCGCCTCGTCCGCGCGGGTTAAGGCTTCCACAAAGCTGTCCTGCGGCTGCACTTCATCAATGCCAATGGATGCGCCCACCGATCCGACGCCGTTATCCAGATCAAAGGGCGTCAGCACGGCGTGCAGCAGATCCTGCGCCGCGCGGTGGATCGTCGCATCCGCCAGCGCAAAGGGCAGCAACAGCACGAACTCATCGCCGCCGAGCCGCCCGATAGTGGTGCCCGGCGGACAGGTGTCGCGCAGACGCTGGCTGAGCTGGATCAGCAATACATCGCCGCTACGATGCCCGAGGGTATCGTTAACATGCTTAAAATTATCCAGATCGATAAAAGCCACGCACAGCGGCCCGGCCTGTTTACGCTCGTCGAACTGTTTGATCAGCGCGTGACGGTTGGCAAGTCCGGTGAGCGGATCGTGATTGGCCAGCAGCGCCAGTTGCTCTTCGTACTGCTTCTCTTTGGTCATGTCGATGTGTGTGCCGGTGACCTTCAGCGGATTGCCGCTGGCATCCCGCTCGCTGACGCGCCCGCGATCCAGCACCCAGGTGATGGTGCCGTTTTTATGCTGCATGCGGTGCAGGGCTTCGTAGTAAGGGGCTTTGCCCTCAAGATGATCGTAAAACGCCTTCAGTACCCAGGGACGATCCTCCGGATGCAGATGATCTTTCCATACCTCAAACTGCGCGCTGAGCTCTTTCGGCTGATAGCCGAGCATCGATCCCCAGCGGCGGTTGAAGATGATCAGTTTCCCGCTGGGCACATCCAGCTGCCACAGGCACAGGCCGGTGCCGTCGAGGGTAGCGCTGAGTTTACTGCGGGCGTCACGCGCCAGCCTCACCAGACGGGCATTATGCTTTTTCAGATTCTGGATCTGCTGTGTCAGGGCGCGTTCAGACATAGGTGTCCGCAATGAATGAAAAAAAATCATTCTTACCAGTTATTATTTTGTTGTAAATATGCGGCGAGAAAAAGAAACCGGCGGGCGGCAGAGAAAAGAAAAACCGGGCGTAGTTCGCCCGGTTACACAGGTTAGCTGCTGCGCTTGTCTTCGGTGTTGGTATCGAAGTCGCTAGCGTCGTGACGCTCGTGCAGCTGTTCGTTCAGCGGCCCGTTGGTGCGGTTGACGATGCGGCCACGCTTCACGGCGGGGCGCACCGCCACCTCTTTCGCCCAACGTAGTACGTTTTTGTAGCTGCCGGCATCGAGGAACTCGGCGGCGTCATAGATGGTGCCGAGCACCACGTTGCCGTACCACGGCCAGATCGCCATATCCGCGATGGTGTATTCGTCACCGGCCACAAACTTATGCTTCGCCAGCTGCTGATCCAGCACGTCGAGCTGACGCTTGGCTTCCATGGTAAAGCGGTTGATGGCGTACTCGATTTTCACCGGCGCATAGTGATAAAAATGCCCGAATCCGCCGCCGAGGAACGGGGCTGCGCCCTGTAGCCAGAACAGCCAGTTCAGCGCTTCGGTACGCCCGGCCGGATCCTTCGGCAGGAAGTGGCCGTATTTTTCTGCCAGATACAGCAGGATAGATCCGGATTCGAACACGCGGGTCGGCGGAGTAGTGGAGTGATCGCTCAGCGCCGGGATTTTAGAGTTCGGGTTTACCTCAACAAAGCCGCTGGAGAACTGATCGCCTTCGCCAATACGGATAAGCCAGGCATCGTATTCCGCGGCGGTCACGCCTTTTTCCAGCAGCTCTTCCAGCAGAATTGTCACCTTCTGGCCGTTAGGCGTACCGAGGGAGTAGAGCTGAAGTGGGTGCTTGCCAACTGGCAGGGTTTTTTCATGCGTGGCGCCGGATACCGGGCGATTGATGCTGGCAAAGGCGCCGCCTGCGGATTTATCCCACGTCCAGGTTTTCGGTGGCTGATACTGATTGTCTGACATGTTAACCTGCCTTTTCATTGATGTGTTGAAGCAGTGTAGCAGGCGCTACGCGCAGAAACGGACGGTTAGTGCGCTTAACGCCAGGTCGTTGTTATTCAGGAAAAAAGGCGTTCAGCCCAGACGGTGACGTCATCTCCGCTGCCCAGATCCGGCTGCACCAGACCGTTGACCATAAAGGTCGGTGAGACGTGAATGCCGTTCTGACGGGCATATTTGCAGTGCCATTTAATGACGGTTTGCAGATCCGCCCGGCCAAAGGGTACCGAGGCATCCACCCCGCTGTAAGCTTTAAGGCGCGCCAGAATATCGTTTGGCGTGGCGTCCATATTCGGACCGCTGCAATGATCGGTAAATTCAAACTCTTCACGGTGATCGGCCACCGCCTGCATGACTTTATGCGCCGCGTCGCGCCCGTCCGGCAGCGTCGAGGCCGCAAGGATATAGCGCACGATCACGCCGGAATACAGATGCCACGGTTGGGATTGCAGACGGATTTTAATGGTGACGTTATCTTCGCCGACATGCTGTAACAGCGCGTCCAGCTTGTTAAAGGCTTTGACGGAGAACGGACAGGTAGGCTCAAGAAAAACTTCAAAGGTGCGTGGCCCGTGGCCCCACTCCAGCGGTTGCGCGTTAAGGGCAGCTTGCTGACTCATGTTAACTCCTGATGTTGTGTGTGTTTATTCACTATATCAAAAGCGTGATGAATGTTTTTAGCATGGCGGGCAGAGAAAGGAAAAGGCACGCTGGCGTGCCTTTTTAATCTTTATGGGCAGGTCCTTGACGTAACATCAAACCTTAAGCATTTTCACCGTCGCATCCACGTCGATCTCATCTTCCGTAAAGATTAACGTCTCTCCCTGGAAGGTGGTGATCGCCAGTTTTTTCAGCGTCCGCATTTGTCCCGGCTTGATATCGGTTTTTGGGCGAATGTTGCCCATCAGCAGCCCTACGGACAGCACGGTATTTTCTTTATCGATGCGCGCCTCGACGGGGACTTCTTCGCTGAAAACCACGTAAGATTTGATGGCCGTAAGCTTAATGCGCTCACCGGCGATAAAGATGTATTTGCTTTCCGGCAGCACTTTCACTGCGTAGGCGGACAGGCCTTTATTATTGGTGGTGGGTTCAAAGGTCACCGCCGCATCTTTCTTGATGAGTTCAGGGTTGGCGACCTTAATCACATGAAAATAACGGTTATCCCCGTTTTCATCTTTGAGAAATCCAAAACCTTTGTCTTTGAACCAGGTTGTGATTGTTCCGTTCATCGCCATTACCGCCTGTTTAATCGTTTATCTGCTCAGTTCTTGCCGCGCGCAGTGTAATGCACAACGCCTGCGCGTACTACGTTTTGCTTACCACATCAAATCATCAGGTACTTTGAAATCTGCATACGGATCGTCTTCATCCTGCGCTTCCTGACTCAACGCACTGTTGAGGACAATACTTTCTGCATCCCGCTGCGCAATTTTATCGGCAACGCTTGCCGGAATAATGGCGTATTCACTCTCGCCGCTGCTGTCTTTCATCAGACGCGCAATAGCAAGACGTCCGCTAATCAACTGCGCCTGGGTCACCTTATCGACGGCGATTTTTTTAATAAAGTTATTGTCGGTAAAGTTGAAATCAATATTGCCTCTGGCAATGTTGATGCGGTTCATCTCAATCAGCTGCTTCACCTGCGCTTTGTACTCTTTGGACAACGCTGCTTGTTTTTGCTGTTCGCTCAGCAGCTTGTCGCGCTCCAGCTGTGCCTTTTTATTCTCTTCCACCGCAGCACGGGCTTCACGCGTCTGCACGCGGGATTTCTTCGCCGTGCGCTGCACTTTGGCCATTTTTTTGCTGGTCACCAGGCCCGCTTTCAGCATCTGCTCTTGTAAGGTAAGTTTGGTCATCGTCGTTTCTGAACTCATTGGATAATTTTTGTCATTATACCCGCAATTGCTGAGGCTGTGACAGGTACCGATGGAGGCGGGGGAGTAGGAGCGCAGCGGGCAGAACGTCCAAAAGCAAAAACCCGCCTTGTGGGCGGGTTCTTTAAATAGTGGTGCCCGGACTCGGAATCGAACCAAGGACACGGGGATTTTCAATCCCCTGCTCTACCGACTGAGCTATCCGGGCAACGGGGCGCATTAAACCTGATCCGCCTCGTGTCGTCAACGAAATTTATTTAAATCGTTGCAGACTGCACAATCTATCAGCAATCTGGCGTCACTGCACGCGGTTCAGGCGAAAAAAGCGCTCCAGGCGGCGGAGATCGGCATGGCGATAATCAACGCGGGCAGCATGTTAGCGACGGCAAACATCTTGATACCGCAGATACGCAGGCCGGTGGCCAGCAGCAGAATACCGCCGACGGCAGTGAAATCGCCCATCATCGCCGGTGTGGTGAGCGGCAGAATAAAGGTCGCGCAGGTGGCGAGGGTAAGCTGAATAATCAGCATCGGCACCGAAATGGCCGCCACGGCAATGCCCAGCGAGGTGGCAAAAATCACCGCGGTAAAGAAGTCGAGAAAGGCTTTGGCGATCAAAATACTCGGATCGCCGGTCATGCCTTCGCGCATCGCGCCGAAAATCCCGGTGCCGCTGGCGCAGAACAGAATAATGATGGCGACCAGACTTTCGATAAAAGCGTCATGACCTTCCGGCACGCCGGTTGATTTTTTGCCGCGCTGCACCAGTTTACGCAGGCGGTTCACCCCGCCGCTGATGCCGCGCTCGACGTAACAGATCTCGCCAATCAGCGTGCCCACCAGGGTTGCCAGCACCATCACCGGCAGGTTGACGCATTTCATTACCAGAAGAATGCCGATACCCAGCGAGCACAGGCCGAAAATGGCGGGCATCGAACCACGCACGCGTTCGGGTAAGCGGTGGCTTAACACCGCGCCGAGGGTGCCGCCGATTAGCACGGCAGCGGCATTGATAAAGGGGCCAGTTAACACGCTGTTACTCCTGAACAATTTGTTTGCACTATTGCATAGTATGCCGCAAAAACTCAGGTTCCAGGCATTTTTTGCGTGTTGCACCTGCCGGTCAAAAGTGACATTATTGCGCGAAATTTCCTCTCTTAATCACGGGGCCGCCTGGATGACACCACATTCTGCTCGCCAGACCTGTCGCATAATTATGCGATCGCGTACCCGTTCTGCCATGATCCATACTCTTCTCACCATGCGGTGAGGGCAACGCAGGCTCATCCGAGGGCAACCGTAAAGGCAGACGCGATCTGTTTTTACTGATGTCTGGCGATTGGAGCTGGCTCCAGTCAGATACCTTCATTGGGTGAGATCGCCATCTCGCCCGGGGCTTTTTACTCCCCTGAAACGGGTAAACGTGCTTATGAAAACCATGAAAATTGCCGCCAGCCGCGAGCTGGTTTCCCAGCTTTCCACCCATCGCGAGGTGGTCAGCCTGGACAACACGGATTTTACCGACGTGGCGGCAGTCGTCATTACGGTGGCTGACAGTTACAGCGGCATTCTCGCGCTCTTAAAACGTACAGGCTTTAAGCTGCCGGTATTCCTGTTCAGCGACACGCCTGCCGATGCGCCAGCGGGCGTCGAGGCGGTGATCGGCGGTAAAGCGCAGGAGATGCTGGAGCTGGAATCCGCGGCCTGCCGTTACGAAGAAAACCTGCTGCCGCCGTTTTTCGATACCCTGACGCAGTATGTGGCGATGAACAACAGCACTTTTGCCTGTCCGGGACATCAGCACGGCGCGTTCTTCAAAAAACACCCTGCCGGACGTCAGTTTTTTGACTTCTTCGGCGAGAACGTTTTTCGCGCTGACATGTGCAATGCCGACGTTAAGCTCGGCGATCTGCTGATCCATGAAGGTTCCGCCAAACACGCGCAGAAATTTGCCGCCAAAGTGTTCCATGCGGATAAAACCTACTTTGTGCTGAACGGCACGTCGGCGGCGAACAAAGTTGTCACCAATGCGCTGCTGACGCGCGGCGATCTGGTGCTCTTTGACCGTAACAACCATAAATCCAACCACCATGGCGCGCTGATCCAGGCGGGGGCGACCCCGGTCTATCTGGAAGCGGCGCGTAACCCGTTTGGCTTTATCGGCGGCATTGACGAGCACTGTTTCGACGAGCGTTACCTGCGCGAGCAGATCCGCGCCGTCGCGCCGCAGAAAGCGGACGATGCGCGCCCGTTCCGCCTGGCGGTGATCCAGCTTGGCACCTACGACGGCACCATCTACAACGCCCGTCAGGTGATCGACAAGATCGGATCGCTGTGCGATTACATCCTTTTTGACTCGGCGTGGGTGGGCTACGAGCAGTTTATTCCGATGATGGCCGACTGCTCGCCGCTGCTGCTGGATCTGAATGAAAACGATCCGGGGATCTTCGTCACCCAGTCGGTGCACAAGCAGCAGGCGGGCTTCTCCCAGACCTCGCAGATTCACAAAAAAGATAACCACATTCGCGGCCAGGCGCGCTTCTGCCCGCATAAACGGCTGAACAACGCCTTTATGCTGCACGCTTCCACCAGCCCGTTTTATCCGCTGTTCGCCGCGCTGGACGTCAATGCCAAGATCCACGAAGGTGAAAGCGGCCGCCGCCTGTGGGCAGAGTGCGTTGAGCTGGGCATCGAAGCGCGCAAGGCGATCATCGCCAACTGTAAGATGATTAAACCTTTTGTGCCGCCGGAAGTGGCGGGGCGACCGTGGCAGGATCACCCGACTCACGCCATCGCCAGCGAACGTCGCTTCTTCAGCTTTGAGCCGGGGGCGAGCTGGCACGGTTTTGAAGGCTACGCCCGCGAGCAATATTTTGTCGATCCCTGCAAGCTGCTGCTCACCACGCCGGGGATCGATGCGCAGACCGGTGACTACACCGATTTCGGTATTCCGGCGACCATTCTGGCGCACTACTTGCGTGAGAACGGCATCGTGCCGGAGAAGTGCGATCTGAACTCGATCCTCTTCCTGCTGACGCCTGCCGAGAGCGCGGAGAAAATGGCGCAGCTGGTGGCGATGCTTGGTCAGTTCGAGCAGCACATTGAAGACGATACGCCGCTGGCGGACGTGCTGCCGACCATCTTCAACAAATATCCGGTGCGCTACCGCGATTACACCCTGCGCGAGCTGTGTCAGGAGATGCACGATTTGTACGTCAGCTTTGACGTTAAAGATCTGCAAAAAGCGATGTTCCGCGCCGACAGTTTCCCGCCGGTGGCGATGAATCCGCAGGATGCGAACAGCGAGTTCATTCGCGGCAATGTGGAGCTGGTGCGCATCAGCGAAGCCGAAGGGCGCATCGCGGCGGAAGGCGCGCTGCCGTATCCGCCGGGCGTCTTATGCGTGGTACCGGGGGAAGTGTGGGGCGGTGCGGTACAGCGCTATTTCCTCGCGCTGGAAGAGGGCGTGAACCTGCTGCCGGGCTTCTCGCCAGAGCTACAGGGCGTGTATAGCGAAACAGACGCCGATGGTATCAAGCGTCTGTTTGGCTATGTGTTAACAGAGAAATAAAACCGGAATGCCTTACCTGCGACGATAGCTCTTCTGCGCGGTATCCACTTTATAGAGATAGCGGCGCGATTCAGCGGACGGATGCCGCGTGGTGAGTGCTTCGTACACATCCCCCGGCGTCATGCGGTTAATAATGTTCGCCGCCTGCACCTTATCGCTGGAGAACACCCGCAGCACGCTGCCCGCGCCGCCGTTATAGGCGGTGATCACCGCATAACGCCGTGAGGTCGGGTTGGTAATGCCGGACAGATAAACATTGTTCAGCATCGCCAGATAAGCCGTGCCGGTATCAATATTACTCGCCGGATCGAACAGGAAGTTGCGGTCCGGCATCCCGGAGCGACCCTGGGCGCGGAACACGTCTTTCCCGGCGCTGTGCTGGACAACCTGCATCAGCCCCAGCGCATCGGAGCGGCTGACGGCGTACGGGTTAAAGGAGGATTCGGTCTGCATAATGGCCAGGATAAGCGATTCATCGACGCCATACTTGCGTGACGCCTGACGCACCATGCCGGTGTATTTATGGGCGCGTTTATCCAGGTGGTTCGCCACCAGATTAATGGTCACGCTGTAGATCACTTTCAGCCCGTTCTGCCGGCTTTTCATGCGCGTTTGCAGCAGATAATCCGCGTAACGTGCCGCGCGCCACTGCCAGCGAATGGCCTCGCCATTGTTATCCACTACCTGTCCGTAGAGGAACGGCTGTTTGGAAATAGGAATGTCATCGACATCGGAATAGAGGTCGATAGAGCCGGGATCGTCACCCATCAACAGCGTCTTGATGATCGCCTTGCGCAGGTGCGCCGCAGGATCTGTCCCGGCGATGGTTTCGATGGTGATCGAGCCGTCATCAAAGTTGATGTGGCTGCGGGTCTGGTACTGATCGGTGTACTTAACGTAGTCCTTGGGGCCGGCAATCAGGACTTCGTTAAATCCCCAGATATTTTCGATGTTATGGGCGAACTGCCCCATCAGAATGTCAAAACCGTTGGTGTCCTTTACCCAGGCTTCGTTATAGCTATCGCCCTTATTGTTGGAACTGGAACACGAGATGAGTAACGGCGCGATCAGGGCAAACGCTAAATATTTTTTCATCATTCCGCAGGTGCGTGTTGTGTTGGTGTTATAAGTGAAAAAGCCGGGTTACCCCGGCAATGTTATTCTTATTCCTGCGGCTTATAGCCTTCGATGTGCACGTCTTTACCTTCGAACAGGAAGTTGATCATCTCCTGCTCCAGAAGTTTACGGTGCTCCAGGTTCATCATATTGAGTTTCTTTTCGTTGATGAGCATGGTCTGCTTCTGCTGCCACTGCGCCCAGGCTTCTTTGGAAATCTCGTTATAGATGCGCTTACCGACGTCGCCCGGATAAAGCTGGAAATCCTGACCTTCCGCTTCACGGCCCAGGAAGGTACAAAAAATGGTTCTGCTCATAAAAATTCCTCTTTCATCTCAGCGCTATACAGCGGCGCCGGTACGTAATTGCTGTAACAGGCGCTCAACGGGCGCCGCCAGTCCGACGGATTGCGGTTGCGCTAAGTTATACCAGAGACCCGCTCCTTCATCCATGCATGCGGTGAATGAGGACACGGGAAGCCACATTGGCACAATATCCAGATGGAAATGGCTGAAAGTATGGCGAAACGCCGTTAACTGGCTGAGAGTATCGGCGCTAATCTGACGTTCTGCCAGCCAGTGACGCAGACTGTCTTCATCTTCGAACTGCGGAAAGCAGAATAATCCCCCCCACAGGCCGACCGGCGGACGCTGGGCCAGAAACACCTCGTCGCCGTGCTGAAGCATCAGAAAATAGCCGGTGCGCTCCGGCAGCGTCTGCTTCGGTTTTTTGCCCGGATACAGCGCCCAGCTCTCATGTTGATACGCTTCGCAGCCATTATTGAGCGGACAAAGCGAGCACTTCGGTTTTGAACGGGTGCAGACCATCGCCCCTAAATCCATCATCGCCTGGTTAAAGCGCGCCACGCCCTCGGCGGGCGTCACCTGTTCGCTGATGTCCCACAGGCGTTTTTCCACCTCTTTTTTACCTGGCCAGCCGCCGACCGCGTAGCAGCGGGCCAGCACGCGCTTCACGTTGCCGTCGAGGATCGGGAAATGTTTATTGAGCGACAGGGATAAAATCGCCCCGGCGGTAGAGCGCCCGACGCCGGGCAGCGCCGCCACTTCCTCAAAGGTGTCCGGGAACTGTCCGTGATGCAGCGTCGCCACCTGCTGCGCTGCCTTATGCAGATTGCGCGCGCGGGCGTAATAGCCAAGGCCGGTCCACAGGTGCAGCACCTCATCAAGGGGCGCATTGGCTAAATCCGTCACCGTCGGGAAGCGCGCCATAAAGCGCTCAAAGTAGGGGATCACGGTGGTGACCTGCGTTTGTTGCAACATCACCTCAGAGAGCCATACTTTGTAGGGCGTTTTTTCGAGTTGCCAGGGCAGAGTTTTACGCCCGTATTTGTCATACCACTCCAGCACCTGGGCTGAAAATTGCGACGCGTTTAAGGTCAAAGCAGGGATTCCGGGTAACGATTTGGAGGAGCCAGATTGCAGCACAGCGGCACAGAGGTGTAAACCAGAAGTTTCCGGTGCTTGCATCCGGCAACTAACTTTGGATAATGCCCGTTTCCCGAACACTCTCACAAGCAGACATATTTATGAAGAACGACGTCATTTCACCGGAATTTGATGAAAACGGTCGCCCGCTGCGCCGTATTCGCAGCTTTGTCCGCCGCCAGGGGCGTCTGACGAAAGGTCAGGAGCACGCGCTGGAAAACTTCTGGCCGGTGATGGGCGTGGAGTTCACCGAAGAACCGCTGGATTTCGCTGCGCTGTTCGGCCGCGACGCGCCGGTTACGCTGGAGATAGGGTTCGGCATGGGGGCATCGCTGGTCACTATGGCGAAAGCGAAGCCGGAGCAGAATTTCCTCGGCATTGAAGTGCATTCGCCGGGTGTGGGCGCTTGTCTTGCCACTGCCCATGAAGAGGGTGTCGAGAACCTGCGCGTGATGTGCCACGACGCGGTAGAAGTGCTGCACAAAATGATCCCTGACAATTCTTTAACCATGGTACAGCTCTTTTTCCCTGACCCATGGCATAAAGCACGTCATAATAAACGCCGTATCGTTCAGCCGCCGTTTGCGGAACTGGTGAAAAGCAAACTGAAGCTGGGCGGCGTATTCCATATGGCAACCGACTGGGAAGCCTATGCAGAACACATGCTGGAAGTGATGTCATCGCTGGACGGCTATAAAAACCAGTCCGCCAGCAATGACTATGTGCCGCGTCCTGAATCGCGTCCGGTAACCAAATTTGAACAGCGTGGCCATCGTCTTGGTCACGGCGTATGGGACTTAATGTTCGAGAGGGTGAAATAATGGCAACGAACCGTAGCCGTCGTCTGCGTAAGAAAATGCATATCGACGAGTTTCAGGAATTAGGCTTTTCCGTCGCATGGCGTTTCCCGGAAGGCACCAGTGAAGAGCAGATTGACCAGACCGTGGATGACTTCATCAATGAAGTGATCGAGCCGAACAAACTGGCGTTTGACGGCAGCGGTTATCTGGTGTGGGAAGGGCTGATTTGCAAACAGGAAATCGGCAAATGCACTGAAGAGCACCAGGCCATTGTGCGTAAATGGCTCGAAGATCGTAAGTTCGACGATGTCCGCATCAGCGAACTTTTTGACGTCTGGTGGGACTAAGTACATACCGAAAGGGCCGGCACATGCCGGCCCATTTTGTCTCTGAAGGAGTTTTTATGTTGCGCAAAACGCTGCTGGCGGCTGCCCTGACGGTAACCGCATTTACCGCACAGGCTGAATATAAATGTAGCGTCACGCCGCGTGATGACGTGGTGGTAAGCCCGCAAACCGTGCAGGTGAAAGGCGAGAACGGCAATCTGGTGATGACGCCGGACGGCAACGTGATGTTTAACGGCAAGCAATACAGCCTGAGCGCCGCCCAGCGCGAGCAGGCGAAAGATTATCAGGCGGATTTACGCACGGCGCTGCCGTGGATCGACGACGGTGCGCGTAGCCGCGTCGAAAAAGGCCGCGTGGCGCTTGATAACATCATCGCTAAAGAAGTGGGTGAAAGCAGCAATATGCGCGGTCGCCTCACCAAACTCGACGCGCAGTTAAAAGAGCAGATGAACCGCATTCTTGAGCGTCGTCCTGACGGCATCACCTTCCATTACAAAGCCATTGATGACGTGCGTGCTAACGGCCAGCAGCTGGTTAATCAGGCGATGGGCGGCATCCTGCAGGACAGCATCAATGAGATGGGCGCGAAAGCCGTGCTGAAAGGCGGCGGCAATCCGTTGCAGGGCGTGCTCGGCAGCCTCGGCGGATTACAGACCGCGATCCAGAACGAATGGAAGAATCAGGAAGCTGATTTTGAACAGTTCGGCAAAGCCGTGTGCAGCCGCGTGGTGTCGCTGGAAGAAAGCCGCAAAGCGCTGGTCAGCGGGCTGAAGTAAGGTTTTTCCCCTCACCCCAGCCCTCTCCCGGAGGGAGAGGGAGAAATCATCCGCCGGCTGGTCCCCTCTCCCTGGGGAGAGGGTCAGGGTGAGGGGAGTTTCAAAAATCTGCCGGCGCTTTAAACGTCATACTGTTGCCAAAAGCCGGATGGGTGATGGTCAGCATTTCCGCATGCAGTTGCAGGCGCGGGGCCATCGCCAGCGCGTCAGGTGTGGCGTAAAACCGATCGCCTAAGATCGGATGCCCCAGCGCCTGCATATGCACACGCAGCTGGTGGGAACGCCCGGTGATCGGCTTTAACTCTACGCGCGCGCTGTTGTCCGCCGCATACTCCAGCACACGATATTCCGTCTGCGCCGGTTTCCCGGTTTCATAACACACTTTTTGCAGCGGGCGATTCGGCCAGTCGCAAATCAGCGGTAAATCCACCAGACCCTCTTCTTTTGCCGGATGGCCCCACACGCGCGCCACATACTGCTTCTTCGGCTCACGCTCGCGGAATTGCCGCTTAAGCTCGCGCTCAGCGGCTTTGTTCAGCGCCACCACAATCACGCCGCTGGTAGCCATATCCAGACGATGGACGGATTCAGCCTGCGGATAATCGCGCTGAATACGCGTCATCACGCTGTCTTTATGCTCGTCAAGACGTCCGGGCACGGACAACAGGCCGCTCGGCTTGTTGACCACCATAATGTGCTCATCCTGATACAGAATGACCAGCCACGGATCCTGCGGCGGATTGTAGGGTTCCATCAACATTGCAGGCTCCGGTTACTGATGCGTCACGACGATCAAACGCAGGGCATCAAGACGCCAGCCCGCTTCGGCCAGGCTCTCCATCACCTGCTGGCGATTGCTTTCAATGGCCGCCAGTTCATCATCACGGATGTTCGGGTTGACCGCTTTCAGCGCTTCCAGACGGGAGAGTTCAGCAGAGAGCTTCTCATCCGCTTCAGTACGCGCGGCTTCGATCAGCGCTTTCGCGGCTTTTTCGATCTGCGCTTCGCCCTGTTGCAGAATGGCGTGCACGTCCTGCTGCACCGCGTTCACCAGCTTGCTGCCGGTATGACGGTTCACCGCGCTCAGCTGACGGTTAAAGGTTTCAAACTCCACCTGTGCCGCCAGGTTGTTGCCGTTTTTATCCAGCAGCATGCGCACCGGGGTGGCAGGCAGGAAACGGTTAAGCTGAAGCTGTTTCGGTGCCTGAGCTTCCACCACGTAGATCAGCTCCAGCAGCAGCGTCCCCACCGGCAGAGCTTTGTTTTTCAGCAGCGAAATGGTGCTGCTGCCGGTATCGCCGGAGAGGATCAGATCCAGACCGTTGCGGATCAGCGGGTGCTCCCAGGTGACAAACTGCGCGTCTTCACGGGACAGCGCCACATCACGTTCAAAGGTGATGGTGCAGCCATCTTCCGGCAGGCCAGGGAAATCCGGCACCAGCATATGGTCGGACGGCGTCAGCACGATCATGTTTTCGCCGCGATCGTCCTGATTAATGCCGACAATATCGAACAGGTTCATGGCAAAGCTGATCAGCGCCGTGTCGTCGTCCTGCTCTTCAATGCTTTCCGCCAGAGCCTGCGCTTTTTCGCCGCCGTTGGAGTGGATCTCCAGCAGACGATCGCGCCCCTGCTCAAGCTGGGCTTTCAGCGCGTCGTGCTGCTCGCGGCAGGATTTGATCAGATCGTCAAAGCCGTCGGTGTTTTCCGGCGCTGCCAGATAGCCGATAAGATCGGTATACACCTTGTCATAAATCGCGCGGCCGGTCGGGCAGGTGTGTTCAAAGGCGTCCAGACCCTCATGGAACCAGCGCACCAGCACGGACTGGGCGGTTTTTTCCAGGAAAGGCACGTGGATCTGAATATCATGCGCCTGACCGATACGATCCAGACGACCAATACGCTGCTCCAGCAGATCCGGGTTGAACGGCAGATCGAACATCACCAGGTTACTGGCGAACTGGAAGTTACGGCCTTCGGAGCCGATTTCCGAGCACAACAGCACCTGCGCGCCGCTGTCCTCTTCGCCGAACCATGCCGCTGCGCGGTCGCGTTCAATGATCGACATGCCTTCGTGGAACACTGCCGCACGAATGCCTTCGCGCTCGCGCAGCACCTGCTCAAGTTGCAGCGCGGTGGCGGCTTTGGCGCAAATCACCAGCACTTTCTGCGAGCGGTGGCTGGTCAGATAACCCATCAGCCATTCGACGCGCGGATCGAAGTTCCACCAGGTGCCGGAATCGCCTTCAAATTCCTGATAAATCTGCTCCGGATAGAGCATGTCGCGGGCGCGCTCTTCGGCGCTTTTCCGCGCGCCCATAATGCCGGAGACTTTGATTGCCGTCTGATACTGCATCGGCAGCGGCAGCTTAACAGTATGCAGCTCGCGTTTCGGGAAGCCTTTCACGCCGTTACGGGTGTTACGGAACAGCACGCGGCTGGTGCCGTGTCTGTCCATCAGCATGTTGATCAGCTCCTGACGGGCGGATTCAGCGCCGTCACGGTTGCTGTTGGCGGTTTGCAGCAGCGGTTCAATGTCCTGCTCGCCAATCAGTTCACCCAGCGTGTTCAGCTCGCTGTCGGTAAGGGTTTTTCCTGCCAGCAGCATGGCGACCGCATCGGCCACCGGGCGATAGTTATTTTGTTCTTCAACAAACTGCGCAAAGTCGTGGAAACGGTTCGGATCCAGCAGGCGCAGACGCGCGAAGTGGCTCTCCAGTCCCAGCTGTTCCGGCGTCGCGGTGAGCAGCAGCACCCCCGGCACACGTTCCGCCAGCTGTTCAATCGCGAGGTATTCGCGGCTTGGCGCATCTTCGCTCCACACCAGATGGTGGGCCTCATCGACGACCATCAGATCCCATTCGCCGTCGCACAGGTGCTCCAGACGCTGCTTGTTGCGGCGCACGAAGTCCAGCGAGCAAATCACTAACTGCTCGGTTTCAAACGGGTTATCGGCGTCGTGCTGGGCTTCGGCGTAGCGCTCGTCGTCAAACAGGGCAAAACGCAGGTTGAAGCGCCGCAGCATTTCCACCAGCCACTGATGTTGCAGGGTTTCCGGCACCACGATCAGCACGCGCTCGGCCGCGCCGGAGAGCAGTTGCTGGTGCAGGATCATGCCCGCTTCGATGGTTTTCCCCAGGCCCACTTCATCCGCCAGCAGTACGCGCGGCGCATGGCGGCGGCCAACATCGTGGGCGATATGCAGCTGGTGCGGGATCAGGCTGGTACGCTGACCGCGCAGGCCGCTCCACGGCATCCGGTACTGTTCGCTCTGGTACTTACGCGCGCGGTAGCGCAGCGAGAAGCGATCCATACGGTCGATTTGACCGGCAAACAGACGGTCCTGCGGTTTGCTGAACACCAGTTTGCTGTCCAGCAGCACTTCGCGCAGCATGACGTTCGCCTCGCCGGTATCCTGGCGTGTACCTATGTAGGCGAGGAGGCCGTTTTCTGCTTTTACTTCTTCAATATTGAGCTGCCAGCCTTCGTGGCTGGTCACTGTGTCACCTGGATTGAACATCACGCGGGTTACGGGAGCGTCGCTACGGGCATACAGGCGGTTTTCTCCGGTGGAGGAAAAAAGCAGAGTGACGGTACGCGCATCCATGGCGACAACAGTTCCAAGTCCCAGTTCGCTTTCTGTATCGCTGATCCAGCGTTGACCAAGTGTAAAAGGCATATGTATTCGGCTCTATATCTCTAATTGCAGGCAATAGTTTGACCACCGTCTGAAAGCGACGGCACATCAAAATTTGGGGCCAGGATTGGGAAGGGCGCTATGGTACTGGAAGGCACAGCTTTCGTCACCTTTTCGTCATCATTCAAAATAACCCAAGCTGGCCGGTAACAAGTGTAGCAAAATCATCGTGGAGGAAAGGCAGAATGCCGTCCGCCACCGGTTGTAGCTGTTTGGTCAGATAGTGATCGTAGTCCAGCGGCGACTGCTGATAGGCCACCGGCTCCGGGCCGTTCGTCGTCCAGACGTACTTAATGGTGCCGCGATTCTGATACTGCAACGCGCGGCCCATTTTCTGGTTATGTTCATCCGCCAGCCGTGCTGCGCGGACGTGTGGCGGCACGTTGCGCTGATACTCCGCCAGCGGGCGGCGCAGGCGTTTACGGTACACCAGCCGATCATCCAGCTCGCCCGCCATCAGCTGCGCGATGGTTTCCCGCACATAATCCTGATACGGCTCGCCGCGGAAAATGCGCAGATACAGCGACTGCTGGAACTGCTGCGCCAGCGGCGTCCAGTCGGTGCGTACCGTTTCCAGCCCTTTAAACACCATGCGCTGGCTGTCGCCTTCCTGGATCAGCCCGGCATAACGTTTCTTGCTGCCGGTATCCGCCCCGCGAATGGTCGGCATCAGGAAGCGGCAAAAATGGGTTTCAAACTCCAGCTCCAGCGCGCTGGTCAGCCCGGACTGTTGCAGATGTGTCTGCCACCAGGCGTTAACGTGCGCCACCAGCGCCTGACCGGTTTTTGCCGCCTCTTCTTCGCTGTGCGCGCCTTTCAGCCACACAAAGGTGGAATCCGTATCGCCATAGATCACATCAAAACCCTGCGCTTCAATTAACGCTTTGGTCTGCAACATGATCTCATGCCCGCGCAGGGTGATGGACGAGGCAAGCCGCGGATCGAAAAAGCGGCAGGCGCTGGTGCCGAGCACGCCGTAAAAGGAGTTCATGATGATCTTCAGCGCCTGGGACAGCGGTTTATTGTTGAGGCGTTTGGCCTCATCCCGCCCCTGCCAGACCTGGCCGATGATCTCCGGCAGACAGTGTTTTTCCCGTGAAAACCAGGCGTCGAGAAAGCCCGGTATGCTGTGCTGCGGATCCGGCTGCGCCATGCCTTCCACCAGCCCGACCGGATCGATGAGGAAGGTGCGGATAATGGCCGGATAAAGGCTTTTATAGTCCAGCACCAGCACCGAATCATACAGCCCTGGCCGCGAATCCATTACGTAGCCGCCGGGGCTGGCCTGCGGCGGCACATCGCCGAGGTTGGGCGCGACGTAGCCCGCGCGGTGCATCCGCGGAATATAAAGGTGGCTGAAGGCGGCGACGGATCCGCCATGGCGATCTGCCGGCAGACCGTTGACCGTGGCGCGCTCCAGCAGGAAGGGCATGATGGCGGTTTTATGGAAAATACGCGTCACCAGCTCGCAGTCTTTCAGGTTATAAGTGGCGAGAGCGGGTTTGTTTTCGGCAAAACGGCGTTCGATCTCATCCATGCGATCCCAGGGATTATCAATAGCTTTACCTTCGCCTAATAGTTCCTGCGACACCGCCTCCAGCGAAAACGACGGGAAGCTCCAGAACGCTGATTTCAGCGCATCGATGCCGTCGATGATCAACCGGCCATTGGCCTGGGCGAAGAACACGCCGTTTTTAAAGCCATGCTCGCGCCACTCCAGATCGGTGCTGCCGCGCCCAAGACGCAGCGGAATACCGTAACGCTCGGCATGTTTTTGCAGCACGCGCAGGTCGAACTGCACCACGTTCCAGCCGATCAACACATCGGGATCGTGAGCGGCAAACCAGGCGTTGAGTTTTTCCAGCAGCAGCGGGCGGCTGGAGACATACTCCAGATGAAAATCCACGCCGCTGGCGTCGCCATTTTGCGGACCAAGCATATAGACCGTGCGCTGGCCGCAGCCTTCCAGGCCGATGCAGTACAGCTCGCCATGACGGGTGGTTTCAATATCCAGCGACACCCATTTCAGGGGCGGACGATAAGCGGGATGCGGCTTTAAGCGCGCGTTGATCAGCGAACCGTTGTGCGCGTCGCCGTCGACCCACACCGGCGCGGTAATAAAGCGCTCCATCAGAAAACGCTCCGGCGGGCGGATATCCGCTTCAAACACCGTGACGCCGCCTTCGCGCAGCAGTTTGTCGTAGCGCATCAGCTGGCGATGGGCGCGGCAATAAAGGCCGTGCACCGGCTGGCGATGGAAATCTTTCAGCGCCAGCGGCGTGAGGCGGTACTGGGATTCACCGGCGAGAATGCGCTGCGCCTGCGGCACCTGTTCGGAGGGGATAAACGCCACCGATTCCTGCGGCGGCAGCACCACGTGCAGCGGCCCGTCATCCGTGGCCAGCCAGAATTCCACCTCGGTCCCTTTGGGGGTATCCCGCCAGTGCCGGGTCAGTAAAAAGCCTTCTCGCGCCTGCGCCACACCGTGCTCTCATAAAAATAAACCAGGCATAATTATAGCCTGGTTCGGAGGTGGGTGCTGGTGTTTTATACAGGTATTACTGCCCGTAGTAGGCTTTCGCGCCATGCTTGCGCAGATAGTGCTTATCCAGCAGGGTTTGTTGCATCGCGGGGAGATCCGGCGTCAGCTGGCGGCTGAAAATGCCCATATAGGCCACTTCTTCCAGCACGATGGCGTTATGTACCGCGTCATCGGCGTTTTTGCCCCACGCAAAGGGGCCATGGGAATGCACTAATACGCCGGGCATCTGTGCGGCATCGATACCCTGTGTCCTGAAGGTTTCGACGATGACGTTACCCGTTTCCCACTCGTATTCGCCGTTGATTTCCGCGTCGGTCATTTTGCGGGTGCAGGGGATCGCGCCGTAGAAATAGTCGGCATGGGTGGTGCCCGTCGCCGGGATGGATTGTCCCGCCTGCGCCCAGATGGTGGCGTGTCGCGAATGGGTATGCACAATGCCGCCAATGGACGGAAAAGCCTGATACAGCAGGCGATGGGTGGGCGTATCGGACGACGGTTTTTTATTACCCTCGACCACTTCACCGGTTTCAATGCTGACCACCACCATGTCTTCGGCGGTCATCACGCTGTAATCGACACCGGATGGTTTAATGACCAATACCCCGCGTTCGCGATCCACGGCGCTGACGTTACCCCAGGTGAGCGTCACCAGATTGTGCTTTGGCAGCGCCAGGTTGGCGTCCAGCACCTGACGTTTGAGATCTTCTAACATTCATCTCTCCACGCCGGATGGCGCGTTGCTTATCCGGCCTACATAAACAACGCGCCATCGGGCATTAACCATTAACGTTTCGAACCGTAATACACCTCGTTCCAGCGCAGCGCGTCTTTGAACGCGGGCAGGCGGGTGTCGTTGTCGATCACTGTCAGTTCAATGCCGTGCAGTTCGCTGAACTGGCGCATATCCTCCAGATCCAGCGCATGGCTGAAGACGGTGTGGTGCGCGCCGCCGGCGATGATCCAGGCTTCGGAAGCGGTTGGCAGATCCGGCTGGGCTTTCCACAGGGCGTTGGCGACCGGCAGCTTCGGCAGCGCATGCGGCGCTTCAACCGAGTCAACGCAGTTCACCAGCAGACGGAAACGATCCCCCAGATCGATCAGGCTGGCGTTGATCGCCGGACCCGTTTTGGTGGAGAAGATCAGACGGGCCGGATCGGCTTTGCCGCCGATGCCCAGATACTGCACGTCGAGGATCGGTTTTTCGTCCAGCGCGATGGTCGGACACACTTCCAGCATGTGCGAGCCAAGCACCAGATCGTTGCCGTTCTCAAAGTGATAGGTGTAGTCCTCCATAAAGGAGGTGCCGCCCGGCAGACCGGTCGCCATCACCTTCATGATGCGCAGCAGCGCCGCGGTCTTCCAGTCGCCTTCACCCGCAAAGCCGTAGCCCTGCTGCATCAGACGCTGCACCGCCAGACCCGGCAGCTGTTTTAAGCCGTGCAGATCTTCAAAGGTGGTGGTGAACGCGTGGAATCCGCCCTGTTCGAGGAAGCGTTTCATGCCCAGCTCAATGCGCGCGGCGTCGATAACGTTCTGCCGTTTATCGCCGTTGATCTGCGCCGCCGGGGTCAGGCGGTAGCTGCTTTCATATTCATCCACCAGCGCGTTAATATCGCCGTCGCTGATGCTGTTCACCACCTGCACCAGATCGCCCACCGCCCAGGTATTCACCGAGAAGCCGAATTTGATTTGCGCCGCGACTTTATCCCCGTCGGTCACCGCCACTTCACGCATGTTGTCGCCAAAACGGCACACTTTCAGATGACGGGTGTCCTGTTTCGACACCGCATGACGCATCCACGCGCCGATGCGCTGCTGCGCTTTTTGATCCTGCCAGTGGCCGGTCACCACGCTGTGCTGTTGACGCATGCGCGCGCCGATAAAGCCAAACTCGCGGCCGCCGTGCGCAGTCTGGTTGAGGTTCATAAAGTCCATATCAATGCTGTCCCACGGCAGGCTGGCATTGAACTGGGTATGGAACTGCAACAGCGGTTTATTGAGGATGGTCAGGCCGTTGATCCACATTTTGGCCGGGGAGAAGGTGTGCAGCCACACCACCAGACCCGCGCATTTGTCGTCATAGTTGGCGTCGCGGCAAATCGCGGTGATCTCATCCGGGGTGGTGCCGAGCGGTTTCAGCACCATTTTGCACGGCAGCTTCGCCTCTTTATTCAGGGCATTCACTACCTGTTCCGCGTGGGTGGTGACCTGGCGCAGCGCTTCCGGGCCATACAGATGCTGGCTGCCAATCACAAACCACACTTCATAGTTATCGAAAACGGTCATTTATCGTGTCCTTAATGAGTCAGCGCTGCCTGCGATGCGGGGGCAGCTGAAGGGAGATAGTGTTGTTCGGCGCTTACCGCCCACTGTTGATAGCGGCGATAGAGCTGTTCAAAACGTTGCGCCTGGCGCGGGTCCGGTTGCAGGGTGTTTTCGATGCGGCTGGCCATCGACTGCTGGGCGGTGGGAATATCCGGGTGATCGCCCGCTGCCACGGCAGCAAAAATAGCCGCACCCAGGGCGCAGCACTGATCGGAGGCGACAATCTGCAGCGGGCGGTTCAGCACGTCGCAGCAGGCCTGCATGATGACGCGGTTTTTACGGGCGATGCCGCCCAGCGCCATCACGTTATTTACCGCGATCCCCTGTTCGGTGAAGCACTCCATAATGGCGCGCGCGCCAAAGGCGGTGGCGGCCACCAGTCCGCCGAACAGCAGCGGGGCGTCGGTGGCGAGGTTGAGATCGGTGATCACCCCTTTCAGACGCTGATTAGCATCCGGTGTGCGGCGGCCGTTAAACCAGTCGAGGATCACCGGCAGATGATCCAGCGACGGGTTATCCGCCCAGGCCTGGGTGAGCGCCGGTAACAGCTGTTTCTGGCTGGCGCGGATCTGCGTTTTCAGCTCCGGGTGTTGCAACGCCAGCTGCTCCAGCGGCCAGCCGAGAATGCGGCCAAACCAGGCGTAGATATCGCCAAAGGCGGATTGCCCGGCTTCAAGCCCGATAAAGTCCGGCACCACGCTGCCGTCCACCTGACCGCAGATGCCTTTAACGGCGCGATCGCCGACGCTCGGTTTATCGGCGATCAGGATGTCGCAGGTAGAGGTGCCGATCACTTTCACCAGCGTGTTCGGCTGCGCGCCCGCGCCCACTGCGCCCATATGGCAATCAAAGGCGCCGCCGGCAATCACCACGCTTTGCGGCAGGCCGAGGCGCTGCGCCCATTCGGCGCTGAGCGTGCCCACCGGAATATCGGCGGTATAGGTGTCGGTAAACATCGGGTAGCTGAGATGTTTGTTGATCAGCGGATCCAGCTCATCGAAGAAACTGGCGGGGGGTAAGCCGCCCCAGCTTTCATGCCACAGGGATTTATGGCCGGCGCTGCAACGACCACGGCGAATAGCCTGCGGGCGGGTGGTATCGGAGAGCAGGGCAGGGATCCAGTCGCACAGCTCGATCCAGGAGGCGGCGGCCTGCGCCACCGCGGCGTCGGCACGGGTCACATGGAGGATCTTCGCCCAGAACCATTCGCTGGAGTAAATGCCGCCGATATAACGGGAGTAATCCACTTTTCCGGCGGTGTGGCACAGGCGGGTGATGGCTTCGGCTTCTTCGACGGCGGTGTGATCTTTCCACAGCACGAACATGGCGTTCGGGTTATCGGCGAACTCCGGGCGCAGGGCCAGCACGCGGCCTTCGGCATCAATGGGCGCGGGAGTGGAGCCGGTGCTGTCCACGCCAATGCCGCTGACCTGCGCGCGGTGCTCTGCGCTCAGTTCCGCCAGCACGCTTTTCAGCGCCGCCTCCATCGACTCGATGTAGTCGCGCGGGTGGTGGCGGAACTGGTTATGAGGAGCGTCGCAATAACGCCCTTCCTGCCAGCGGGGATACCATTCGACGCTGGTGGCGATCTCCTCGCCGCTGACGCTGTCCACGGCCAGGGCGCGAACCGAATCGCTGCCAAAATCGAGGCCAATTGCAATTGCCATCGTGTTACTCCATCAAGAATAAGCGTATGGAGAAACATTAGAGACAGACGCCGGAAAGGGTCAGGCAGGATCCGCTAATCTTATGGATAAAAATGCTATGGCATGGCAAAGTGTGACGCCGTGCAAATAATCAATGTGGACATTCCGCCTGGCTTTATAGACACTTTTGTTAAGCCTTTTTTGCCGGTGTGTGGAAACAAAACCGGGCAAAGTGCTTTTATCTGGCGGGGTTGGTGAAGGCTGTTTTACCTGCGGAAGGCACCGCCGGGGGATTTGATGATACAAATCACAATATGGACAATTGGTTTCCTTTAATGACATCCGGAGTATTGCCATTATGGCTGAACCGCAAAACGATCCGCTGCTGCCTGGCTACTCTTTCAATGCGCATCTGGTGGCGGGATTAACGCCCATTGAGGCAGACGGTTACCTGGATTTTTTCGTTGACCGCCCGCTGGGCATGAAGGGCTATATCCTCAACCTGACGGTGCGCGGCGAAGGCATCATCAATAACAATGGCAAAGAGTTTGTCTGCCGTCCCGGCGACATCCTGCTCTTTCCGCCCGGCGAGGTGCACCATTACGGGCGGCATCCTGACGCGCGGGAGTGGTATCACCAGTGGGTTTATTTCCGGCCGCGCGCCTACTGGCATGAATGGCTGGCGTGGCCGACGATTTTCGGTCAGACCGGGATTTTCCGTCCGGACGAGGCGCATCAGGCGGCCTTCAGCGAGCTGTTCGACCAGATTATCCATGCCGGGCAGAGCGCCGGGCGCTACGCCGAGCTGCTGGCGATCAATCTGCTGGAGCAGGTGCTGTTGCGCCGTATGGAAGCCATTAATGAATCCCTGCATCCGCCGCTGGATAACCGCGTGCGCGATGCCTGCCAGTACATCAGCGATCACCTTAGCGACAGCCATTTTGACATCGCCAGCGTCGCCCAGCATGTCTGCCTGTCGCCGTCGCGGTTATCACACCTGTTCCGCCAGCAGCTGGGCGTCAGCGTGCTGAGCTGGCGCGAGGATCAGCGTATCAGCCAGGCCAAGCTGTTGCTCAGCACCACGCGGATGCCTATCGCCAGCGTCGGGCGCAACGTCGGCTTTGAAGATCAGCTCTATTTTTCCCGCGTGTTTAAAAAATGCACCGGGGCCAGTCCGAGCGAGTTTCGCGCAGGATGTGAATGAAACGTAAATGAAACGAAAAGAGATGTCCGGTGGTCTGAGTTAACCAGTAAACTACTTATCAGATCATTTAATCGGGCAGGTTATGCAGGCATTTCTGGAACATTTTATTACGCAGTCGGCGGCGTATTCCCTTATCGCCATTGCGCTGGTGGCGTTTTTTGAGTCGCTGGCGTTAGTCGGGCTGATTTTACCCGGCACGGTGATGATGGCGGGGCTTGGGGCGCTGATTGGCAGCGGCGAGGTCAATTTCTGGTATGCATGGCTGGCGGGCATCGTCGGCTGTCTGCTGGGCGACTGGATCTCCTTCTGGCTCGGCTGGCGCTTTAAAAAACCGCTGCACCGCTGGTCTTTTTTAAAGAAAAACAAAGCGCTGCTGGATAAGACCGAGCATGCGCTGCATCAGCACAGCATGTTTACCATTCTCGTCGGGCGTTTTGTCGGGCCGACCCGGCCGCTGGTGCCGATGGTGGCGGGGATGCTGGATCTGCCGGTGGTGAAATTTATTCTGCCGAACATTATCGGCTGCGTGTTCTGGCCGCCGTTCTACTTTTTGCCGGGCATTCTGGCAGGCGCAGCCATTGATATTCCCGCGGATGAGCAGAGCGGGGGCTTCAAATGGCTGCTGTTGCTGGCCGCGGTGCTGCTGTGGCTGGCGGCCTGGATGTGCTGGCGGTTGTGGCGCAGCGCGAAGGCCAGCCCCGACAAGCTGACGCGCTTTCTGCCGCGCGCCCGTCTGCTGTGGGTAGCGCCGCTGCTGCTGGGTGTGGCGGTGGTGGCGACGGTGGTGGTGATCCGCCACCCGCTGATGCCGGTGTATGTGGATATTCTCGGGAAGGTCGTCAGGGGGCATTGACGGGGCATTGCCGGGTGGCGGCTGCGCCTTACCCGGCCTACACGAACATCATTGCTTCAGGTTTCGTAGGCCCGGCAAGCAACGCGCCGCCGGGCAACACGGCCCAATTTACACGAACATCATTGCTTCAGGTTTTGTAGGTCCGGCAAGCAACGCGCCGCCGGGCAACACGGCCCAATTTACACGAACATCATTGCTTCAGGTTTTGTAGGCCCGGCAAGCGACGCGCCGCCGGGCAACAGGGCTCCATTATTCCACCCGCACATTCACATGCCCGAACGGGGGCACCTGATGAACGGCCAGCGGCTCACCCAGCGCATTGCACGTCTGCCATCCTTCCGGCACGGTTAGCGAGTGCTCACCAGGGTTAAACAGCCTGACCAGCATCCCGCCATACAGCACATCCACGCCGCTGACCGCCAGCCCTTCGGGGATCTCTGCCAGCGACTGCCGCACCCGCACCGGCTGCGCCGGTAAAAAGACGTCGAAATTATCCAGCCGCTGCACGCATTTTTCGTCACCCTGCCATTGCCAGAGCGTCGGGTTAACCCGGAAGCGCTGGGCGCAGGCCACCCGCTCATCGGCGGCAAGCGGCGTCAGACAAAGCGCAAAATCAAAGCTCAGCAGTCCCGGCAGTTCCGCTTCCGGCGTCGCCAGCCGCTGACCCGAGGCACGACCCGGCCGCCACAGCAAATCATCTTTGCCCAGCTGCGATGCCCCGCGAAAAAGCGTTACGCGCAGCAGGCGCTCCTCGTATTCATACTCTTTCAGGCCGCGGGCGAAAAAATGGAAATCGTCGTGGGCGCGCAGCTGATGCATAAAAGGCTCGATGTCCACCGGCCGCTCGGTGAAATCTGTCCGCGCACTGTCCGGCTGGTTCTGCCGGGTGATCCAGCCGAAGGGCATATCCGCCTGCACCGCGGCGATGGGCGTGCCGGTGTCGAAAACCAGCTGCATCCGGTGCTCACGCACCTGATTATCCACCGTCAGGTGAAAACGGATCAGCGCCTCTTCCAGCGTCACGGTCAGCGTCACCGCCACGGACTTCAGATGCCCGCTGCGCCCGGTGCGCTGCGCATTCAGGCACTCCGGCAGCGACAGCAGGCTGGCGACGATCATCTCCTGTTTCGCCGGATGCTGCTTCACCGAAACCAGTTCCATCCAGCCGGAACGTAACTCCACGTCCCCCGCCAGCGGCGAGAAGTCATACAGATCGCCGTCGTTACCCAGATCGCTCAGCTGGATCAGCCGCGTCAGCGTGCACGGGCGGCGCTTATCCACCAGGCACAGATTCTGATCCTGCCAGCTGATGCGGTAGTGGGCGTTCTCGATAAAGGTCTGGCGCAGGGACTGCATCCACGGCATCGCCGCAGGTTCATTGTGCTGCACAAAAAACAGCGCCATCCCCAGCGGCGGCACAGGCGCATGGAGAATGTCCACCCGGTTGCGGTAGTAATAGTCCGCCGAAAAGGTCTCCACTTCGCCGTCGGGCGTCAGCAGCACCGCCCGCGGTTTGCGGATTTTTTCCTGCGCCAGCAGGATGAATTCCACCGGCAGACCCTGTTCATCCACCAGCCGGAACCCAGGCGTCGGCGTGATCAGCACCTGATTGTGTGCGCAGAGGGTGGGCGCGCCCGTGCCGTTAACCAGCAGAAAACGGTAGTCCCGATCCGCAGCCAGGTTTGCCAGCAGCAGACGGGCGTGCAGGCTGAACAGCGCCTCGCCGATCTGCCGGGCGTGGGCGCAGCGGGCCAGCACGTCGCGGTTGGTTTCATCGCTGTTGCAGCCGCCCATGCTGTCGTGGGCGTGGGACTCCAGCAGCATGCGCCAGGCTTTTTCCAGCATCGCTTCGCTGCAGGCCAGCCCGTTCAAACGCGCCAGCGCCAGCAGCGGTTCGGTCTGATGGATCAGCTGCGTTTCCGCATCGTCGTTCGCGCGTTTAATGTCGTAGCGCGAGGAGCCAATGGTTTTATGCACTCTGGACAGGTGAGGACGGCGGAACTCCCCCTGCCATACGGCGAGGTCTTCCTCGTTCAGCGCCGCGAAGTAATCCTCATAGCTGCTGACGATAAATTCATCCTCGCTGTGGGCGTTAAGCTCCGCGATAAGCCTCGCGAAATCCCCGTCGCAGCTGACCTGATCGCCGCCAATGGGACACAGCAGATGGCGGCAGGGAGTGAGCTGTTTAAGCCGGGCGATGAGCGGGAAGGTTTCTGTCTCAACATGCGATAGCGAGAAATTACGCCAGCGGCCGCCGCGCTCCGGGTGCGCCAGCGAATAGCCAAACGGCATGATCGCCGTGGTGATGGCGTCGCCGTTCGCCGCCTGCCAGCGCATTTCCGTCGCGCCCATCACCTCAGGATCGTAGCCCCGGCGCAGCAAAATATGCCGCAGCCCGAAGGCCGCTGTCAGCTGCGGCAACTGTGCCGGGCTGCCGAAGGTATCCGGTAAATAGAGCACGTCCATGCAGCCGCCTGCCGCGCGGGCAAGCTCAATGCCGATGCGCAGGTTGCGGAACACGGATTCGGTGCTGATGCTGAACAGATCCGGCTGCGTATACCAGGGGCCGATCAGCAACCGACGCTGGCGCACCTGCGCCGTCGCCCGTTCGGTCATCTCCGGTTTGAGCTGTAAATAATCCGCCAGCAGGGAGCTTTGTCCGTCCAGGTGGTACACCAGTTGCGGATGAGTTTCTAAGGCTTCAATCGCCTCCGTGAAGGCCTTCAGGGCGAACACCTGGGTGTCGAGGGTGGTGAAATACCACTCCCTGTCCCAGTGGGTATGGGATACCGCATGAATAATACGCTTGTCGTTCATTGACTTTCCTTGTCGCTGGCCATTTCCAGCAGGTATTCGGCATGAATATCCTCGCCGTACCACATCGGGAAATTGGTGCCCCAGATATTGTTATACAGGTGGGCGAAAATGCCTTCCGGCTCGTCATGCGGCTCGCCAAACCACAGAATGCGCGGCTCATGCAGGGCGACCAGCGGCGCGTCGAGCGGCTGTAATTGCCAGTCGGGGGTGAAAACGCGCTCGACGCCGTGCAGATTGCGGTTGCCGTTGCGCGCCACCTGCTGCCAGTCGATGGTCTGGCCGATTTTGCGGCACTGACTGCGGGATTTATCGATAAGCCCGAATTGCAGCCAGATCTCCTCCGGCAGGCGGTTCGCCTGTTTACCGATAATGGATACCTGATAGCGAATGGCAGGGCGATCTTTACCAAAACGCCAGCTGTGCCGCACTTTTTCCGGTAGCCGCAGCACCATGCCCGCCTCGTTTTGCACAAAACGCGCCTCGATAAAAAGCTGATACTCGTCCGGCGTCTCCTCCACGCGCACCTCATGCAGCCGCAGCGTGGCGCAGCGGGAAGTCACGGGCACGGCGGTCAGCTCCAGCCCCGGTTTGGTAAAGTCGGCTATCGCCCAGTCGCGGGTGGTGGTCAGATTTTGCAGATAATGTCTGGCAAAACGCTGATAGTCGTCATCGCTTACCTGCCGGTAAATCACTCTGCCCAGTGGCGTGGCAGAGAACACCTTACCGCCGACGCTCAGGGTGCTGAGGCTGCCATCATCGGCGATATAAAGATGATAATCGCCGAAAGTGCGTGAACGTCGGTTGACGATAATGCCCTCCATGGCGACGGGGGCGAGGGGGGTAAATTTCTCTGTTATTGCAGGCGGCAGACAGGCGAGAGCGTTATCAATGTAATCGCGCTGCTCCTGCCAGGAGACGGCGATGTTGTGATAGCCAGGCGCACGGCGGTGCGGCAGACGCGCGGCAAACTCTTCGATAAAGCGGTACGGCTCCGGGATGCCGTTTTCCACACGATCCGCCTGCCGCGCCACGTCAAATTCGCCGGGCAGGTAGTGGTTGTAATCCGCCAGATGCAGCTTGAGATCCATCCCCCAGGTGTGCTCCGGCACCATGATCAGCTGCGCCATCGCCTGACGATACGCCTCGCTGGCGGCAGAGATCCGCCCGGCGGACACCTCCTCTGCCAGCAATCGCACCAGCCGCAGATAGCGGCTGACCTTGCCCGGATCGGTCGCCAGTCCGTGATTCCAGGTGTCGCCAATTTCACTGTCGATTACCGGTAATTGATGTTTGATGGTTTCCACGCGGGCAGCAAACGCATCCAGCGTGGAGGCGCTGACCTCGGCGTCGGGATAACGCGCCTGGTAGCGGGCGAGAGTGGCATAAACCTGCGCGGCGTCGGGCGGGGCGCAGTTATCGGCGGCGTGACAGAACACCAGTAACTCGTCGAGCGGCTCGCACCAGTATTCGTTGCCATAGCCTCCCGGCGAATAGTTGACGATAATTTCCGCCTCCCCGAGTCGCCAGCGGAACAGCGGCGGCACGTCCGGTGCGGTGGAGGCTTCATTAACGCCGAGGTGTAAATAAGCGATACCGGCCTCGGCCAGCCAGGGAATGATCGCCTGGGTATAGCCGGGCACGTCGGTCATTTTGGCGGCGATAGTGCGCTTATTGAAACGCAGATCCAGATCCATCGCATAGTCGAGCCCGGATTGCAGGGTGCCGGCGCTGAGCAGTTCGCTGTGGGAAGTAAAAGGCAGGCCATGCCAGACGATGTCGCCGCGCAGGATGGCGTCAGTCAGCGCTCGTCGCCCCTGATCGTCTGCCGTCTGTAAGAAGCGGGTGATAAGCCAGGCCCCGCAGGTCCAGATAAAGTTTTTCGTCCCCGGCCGGTTCACCTTCTGCGCCAGCTGGATCACCGCCGGGATAAACTCATGCAGGTATTTATCTTCGACGGTGCGGGCCAGATCGGTAAAGCCAATATCCAGATGCGTTTTGTAGATGATATGTACACGTTGCACGGGATTATCCTCGATAAATAGGGTTGGTCAGCAATTGCGCCACCGGGCCGCGGTTGATGCGCAGCAGGGCGAAGGCCGCATCCTGCACGTCAATTTCCTGGTTCACATCGCCGTAGCGATTGGGCACCACGATGACGGTGTTGTCGGTGTAGAGCAGCACGCTGTTGTCTTTATGGGTGCGGAGTTTGACGTGCAGGATCCCGCCGCTGGTGGTGTCGCCCGGGCCTGCCTCGCCAATACAGAAGCGGTGCAACTGCGTCTGGTCATCGCTTTGCATATAGCTGCGCCCGGCGACCAGCGCAGAGAGGATGTCCTGGCGCTCGCGGCTGATGGCGCGTACCCACATGTACGGCCAGCGCAGCCCTTTTTCTTTATGAAAATCGCTGCCCGCCACGGCGCTGATTTTTTCGCCCTGGCAGAGCTGGTGATGCCAGTAGTTAAAAGCGTCTTCGTTGCCGGTCTGCCCGTCCCACGGCCCGTTCCAGATCTCCAGCCAGTCGTGGTCCGCAAAACGGTTCTGCCACGGGCAGTAGTGGCAGAAAGGGTGATTAATACCGATGCGCGCCCCGTTGCGGCGGGCTTCGGCAATGCGCCCGGCGATGTCATCTTCGGTAAAATGCGGCAGAAAGTTCACCACCGGCCGGGTGACGCCCAGCAGGT
The DNA here is from genome assembly GCF_001888805.2 of Enterobacter sp. SA187. Classification (NCBI taxonomy): domain Bacteria; kingdom Pseudomonadati; phylum Pseudomonadota; class Gammaproteobacteria; order Enterobacterales; family Enterobacteriaceae; genus Enterobacter; species Enterobacter sp. SA187. The sequence goes on along the minus strand of NZ_CP019113.1, from coordinate 346,368 downwards.
TGGCGTGGCCGCGCTCGCTGGTCAGCTCCATGCCGGGGATCAGGCACAGTGAGGCGTTAATGCCCGCGATTTCATGGTTCTGCGAAATGGTGTTGTGATCGGAAAAACAGAGGAAATCGAACTCCATCTGGCGGGCGCGGGCAATCAGTTCGTTCACCGTTAAGCTGCCGTCGCTGTGCACAGAATGCACATGCGTGTCGCCTTTCAGCCAGCGCGGAAATTTCGGGTACAGGGTGATCTCCACCACCACTTCGCAGAGGCGGCGGATCTTATGCAGCCCGAGCAGCACGTGCCATTTGCCGTTAACGATGCTGGTGCGCTGGTAGCCGGGCGAGGCGAAATTTTCGCTCAGCGTGATGGTTTTACGCGCGCCGCCGCTCCAGCCGTTGATGCGGTCATTGATCATCAGCCCCATATCCACCACGTTACCCGGCGTGAAGCGGTAGCTGATGTCGATGCGCTCGGTATTCAGACCGGGATCGAACTCCAGGCGGCGCAGGGTTTTTTCCTCATGGGGTGAAACCTTCAGGATACGGGTCAGTGTCACCGGCTCGGTATTCATGCTGTTTCTCCTTCGTCTAACAGTTCCTTGCAGTCACCGGCGATCATCACCACCTCGGCGCCATAAATAATCTGGAAGGCCCGTTCGCTGACCTGCACATAGCCTTTCGCCCGCAGCGTTTTCTTCCACACCGCTTCAGGGGCGACGCGGGAGCCGTCTTTCACCTGAACCCGCAGGCGTGAAATGCAGTTGTCGAACTGCTCGATATTCTCTTTGCCGCCGAAAGCCTCGATGATGTGCCGGGCGAAGCGCATTCCCTGTTGCTCGTTAAAATCCTGTTTGCTGTAAAGCCGGGTAGTTGCCTCATCCTCTTCGCGCCCCGGCGTCATGACGTTGAAGCGCAGGATCAAAAAGCGAAACAGCGCGTAGTAGAGAACAAAAAACAGCGGTACCAGCCACAGATAGCCCCATAAATTGAGTTTCGCGGGCTGGAGCAGTACCGGCAGGATGTCTTTCAGGCTGCCGCCGTAGATCGACACGTTTGCCATTTCGGTAAGCACAAAGGCGAGGCCAGTCAGCGGCACATGCACCAGATAAAACAGCCAGGGAGCGACAAACAGAAAGGTGTATTCGATGGGTTCGGTGACGCCAAACAGGATCATGGTGGCCACCACCGGGATCAGTAAGCCCGCCACGACTTTTTTATGCGGCGATTTCGCGCACTGGTAGATGGCCAGCGCCGCCCCCGGCAGCGCGCCGAAATGCACCACCACGCGGCCGGACTGAAAGCCGCGCACCAGCAGCTGCGGCGTCCCCTCGCAACCGAGCTGCGCCATATAGATATTGGTGGTGCCGCTTACCAGCTGGTTGCAGACGGTCATGGAGCCGCCCAGTTCCGTCAGTCGGATCGGCGTGGTGATCAGATGATGCAGGCCGACGGGCAGCAGGGATTTATCCGCCACCGCCCAGATAAAGGTGCCGAACAGACCGGAATTACCGATAAGCCTGCTGAACTGCGCCAGCATGCCGCCCAGCGGCGGCCAGATAACATAAAGCAGCACGCCGAGCAGCGATCCGGCCATCAGCGTGACGATAGGTACCGTGCGCGTACCGGCAAAAAAAGAGAGTACCAGCGGCAGTTTGACGTTATATAAGCGGTTATGCAGCCCGGCGGTGATCAGCCCCACCGCCATACCGCCGAATACGCTCATGCGGTAGGAGAACATCCCCAGCTCGCTGGTATAAATCGAGGCGCGCTGTACGGCGGCAATGTCATTCAAATGCTGTTGCTGCCGGAAAAATTCAACGCTGGTGGTTTGTGGCGTAATACCATTTAATTCCAGCAGCGTGGCGATAATAAAATGCATCGCCATAAAACAGACCGCGCCGGAAAACGCCGCCCAGCCTTTTTCTTTTTTCGCCAGACCGAAGGCCACGCCAATGGCGAAGAACAGCGGCAGGTTGCGAAATACCACGTCGCCGGTGGCCTTCATCACGCTGAAGGTCGTAAATAAAAGCGAGCCTTTGGTAATGATGTTCTGTAAATGCAGCGCTTCGATGGTGCCGCTACTGGTGAAGGCGCTGCCAAAGCCCATAAACATTGAGCCGACGGTAATGATGGAGATTGGCACCAGCATCGCCTGGCCAATCATTTGCATTGTTTGCTTCATAAAAATCCTTTTTTACGGGCTTTAATTATTCATTTGAATAATGTATTGAAGCACTCCGGTTTATTTGTTTTGTGTGATATTGACTGCGATAATTACTATTCCGCTATTTTCTTTCTTCTCCTGAAAATAATTATTTATTATCAGGCTGACGAGCGCGAATATAACGATTTAACGGGGCGGGTTTTGTGATGTGAACAGCGTAACGCTATCAATGCAGAGGATATTTGTAAGCAAAAGATGCCGCGGTTCACGGCATTATTAGCGGTTTCGTTATCAGGAAAGGGATGGCGCGGGCAGACCATCGACGCTGATTTGCCCGTCAGCCAGGCGAATAACGCGGGGAAAGTGGCGGCGGGTAAAATCATCATCATGGCTGATGGCGAGCAACGTCGTCTGCCGCTGGCGACAGACCGCCAGCCACGCTTCAAAGCGTGCTAACCAGCATGCGTCAAAATCCCGGCTCGGCTCATCCAGCAGCAGCACCGGCGGGGCCATCGCCTCCAGGCTTGCGACCGCCACCATTCGCCGTTGGGCAGCATGCAGATCCAGCGGATGCGCCTGCGCCACGTCCGCCAGGCCGCACAGCTCAAGCGCCGCGCGGACGCGCTGCTCAATAACGGTGGTGGGCAATTTTTGCAGCTTCAGGCCAAAAGCCACTTCACTCAGCACCGTGCTGTGCAGGATCTGGTTTTCCGCCTCCTGAAACAGCACGCCGATCTGCGCGGCGCGTTGCGGGGCGTTCAGCGCTGACAGCGGCTGCCCTTTCAGTAAAACTTCACCCTGCTGCGGGGTCAGCAGACCCGCCATCAGGCGCAGCAGCGTGGATTTTCCGGCGCCATTATCGCCGGTTAACGCCACCCATTCGCCGCGCTCAATGTTCAGCGTGAGGTGATGCAGACAGTTTTCCGCGGCCGCGGGCCAGCGGAAGGTAAGGTTATGCAAAGCGATCATAGAGCGGTCAGTCCTGTTTCATCGAGCTGCCACATCTGGCGGCAAAACGCCTGCGCTGGCTGGCGGTGACGTTCAAAGAGCATCACCAGCGCCCCGCTGGCATCTGCCCATGCCGCCAGGCGGCTAAGCATCTGTTGCGTGGCCTGCGGCGTCAGACGGCTGAAGGCCTCGTCGAGCAGCAGCAGGCGCGGCTGCATCGCCAGCGCACAGGCGATCACCACCCGCTGGGCTTCGCCGCCGGAGAGCGTGGCGGGGTGCCGGTGACGCAGCGGCAGGCAATCGGTGAGCGTCAGTGCGGCTTCAAGCCGGGCGAGGATCTCACCTTCCGCCAGGCACAGGTTTTCCGGCCCGAAGGCAACTTCTTCTTCCACGCTGAAGGTACAGCCGGAGAGTTGCAGGGCAGGGGACTGCTGCACCAGCTGTACGGTCTGCGCCTGTTCGGGCTGCGACCGTTCACCCGGCGGCTGGCCCAGGATCCGCCCGGTTCCGCTAAGGGTGCCGGGCAGATAATCCGGATACCATCCCGCAAGCAGCTGCGCGAGGGTGCTTTTGCCGCTGCCATTACCGCCGAGGATCGCCACCATGCCCGGCTGTGCGATCTGCAAATTCAGGCTACGCGGCGGCGCGGCGCTGTGCGTGGGCTGAAAGCAGAGGTTTTCTAGCGTAACCATAGCCAGGCTCCGGTTTCTGCCAGCATCAGCGCGAGCAGGGTATAACGCAGCGCGCGCTGGCGGCGGCTGTCGGGGGGCGCCCATAAAGTCGTGCGCGTGCGGTGCAGACGAAAGGCGCGCATGTCCAGCGCTGCGCCGCGTACCGGCAGATCGTTAAGCGCGCCCTGGATCAGCGGTACGATCAGCGCCGGGACGGCACGCAGCCGCTGATACCAGCGCCCGTCCAGCGGGACGCCTCGTGCGCGCTGCGCTTCGTGAATGCTCGCCAGCCGGTGTTTAAGCTGCTCGGCAATCAGCAGCGGCCCGGAGAACAGATACGCCACGCCCGGCGGCAGCCGGCTGGCAAAAAGCGCGCGGATAAACTGACGTACCGGCACGAAAGCCATCCACAGTTGCGACGTGGCGACGATGGTCAGAATGCGCTGCCACAGGATGATCGCCTGCGCCCAGTGGCTGGCATCGCGCGGCTCACCGCTCAGCCAGGCCACCAGCCAGCCGCCGTGCACCAGCCACATGCCGACGCCGAGCGACGCCATCAGCCAGGCCACATAGCGGGCGCGGGGACGGGTAGCGCGGAACAGCAGCAGGCTGATGAAAGCCGCGCCGCTTACCACCGTCAGCAGCGGCCCGGCGGGCAGCAGCAGCGCCGACCAGGCCCCCAGACTCCACAGCGTCAGGGAGGTAAAAGGATGCATTCAGCGTACGGCCGACATGGTCGGGAAACGGCGCGTGGTGCGCAGCGGCAACTGACGCAGCAGGATCCAGACGATCGCCGCCGTGAGGATCTTATCCACCAGATTCGCGCCCACCACCGTCAGCGCCACGGATTCGATCAGATCGTTCCCCATGGATCGCGCCCAGGCGACAACCAGATCCGCGCCGCTGCCGGTGACGCCGCCAAACAGCGCGGTGCGGATCGGCACCGCCACTATCGTGACCGCCAGGGTGATCAGGATCCCGCTGACCACCACCTTTGGCAGGGTGCGGAACCAGCCGAGCCGCGCCAGCCAGCCTGCCGTCAGACCTATCACCATCGCCACAGGTGCAAAGGCGGCGGCAATAGGATCGGTTAACAATCCCCACAGCAGGTTAGTGAGTAAACCGGTCAGCATGCCGACAACCGGCCCCAGCAGGACGGCGCTCAGCAGCGTGCCGATAGAATCAAGAAAAATTGGCAGCCTGAGCATACTGATAAGCTGCCCGCCGATCATATTGATGGCGACGGAAATAACGATCAGAACCAGCGTCTGGCTGGAGAGTGGGCGACGCGCCATAGCAACCTCTTTGATTTAAGCGACAGTTAACGGGAATGGACAACGAGTTCGTCATAGCCGGAGAGCGGGCAGGGCTGGCGCGAAAACGACAGCGCCGTCAGTTCGCCAATCACCAGTTCCAGGGTGGTGCGCACCGTGCAGCCGGACATAACGTGACCGCCCAGCAGCGCGCCCTGTTCGTCGGCAATGCTCAGGTGCAGATGCTCCCCCGTTAATTCCAGCGTGCCGGACAGCGAGATGAGTTCGTAGGTGCCGGTAAGCCGGGTGCTTTCATCGCGGCCCGCATAGCGCAGGGCGACCTCCGTCAGGCTGCCGGTAGCGCCGGCAATCCATGCGGCCTGTAGCCCGTGAAGGGCCATAAACTGACGTAATTCCGTTAACAGCTCCTGACCGGGAGCGAGGCGCAGCGCGTAAAACCGCGCCGCAGAGGCAATGGACTGATTCATGGGATGAGTAAACTCCGAAACTCGGACGTGGGCCGAATATTAAGAGTGACGGCGGTTCTGTGTACTGATGTATATCATTAAAATATTCCGCCGTTATGACGCTTTTATTCTTTAGAAATGCCCGTTACGGGAAAGGATGGCCGCAACGTGAGGGGGTAAAAGTGTGATGCAGATCAGATTACTGTCGTTCATCGCCGGGCGTCGATTCCTTTTATTCCGCGTTTCGCTTATTCTAGCTGAAGCGTTTCAGTCGATTAAATTTTCGACAAAATATTAACAGGTCGCAGTTTGCGACAGGTAAGGTTTCCCTTGTTGTGCCGCTGCATTATTCTGTCAGCCACAGCAAATCAGGGACAGCCTTGCAGGAGATCTATGACCGTACGCGTGGCGATAAATGGCTTCGGTCGCATCGGGCGTAACGTGGTTCGTGCTTTATATGAATCCGGGCGTCGTGCGGAAGTGAGCGTGGTGGCAATCAATGAACTGGCGGATGCTGCGGGCATGGCGCATTTGTTGAAATATGACACCACCCACGGGCGTTTCGCATGGGATGTCCGTCAGGAACGCGAACTGCTGTATATCGGCGATGACGCCGTCCGCCTGCTGCATCAGGAAACCATTGAGGCGCTGCCCTGGCGTGAGCTGGGCGTGGATGTGGTGCTCGACTGCACCGGCGTGTACGGCAATCGCCAGCACGGCGAAGCGCATCTGGCGGCAGGCGCTAAAAAGGTGCTGTTTTCGCATCCCGGCAGCCACGATCTCGACGCCACCGTGGTCTTTGGCGTAAATCAGCATACCTTGCGTGAAGATGACCGCATTGTATCTAACGCCTCCTGCACCACTAACTGCATTATTCCGGTGATCAAACTTCTTGATGACGCTTACGGCATTGATTCCGGCACGGTAACGACAATCCATTCGGCGATGAACGATCAGCCGGTGATCGACGCCTGGCACGCGGATCTGCGCCGCACGCGCGCCGCCAGCCAGTCCATCATCCCGGTCGATACCAAACTCGCGGCGGGCATCACCCGTTTCTTCCCGCAGTTTGAAGATAAATTCGAAGCCATTTCCGTGCGTGTGCCGACGATAAACGTCACCGCAATCGACTTAAGCGTCACGGTGAAGCAACCGGTAAAAGCCATAGAAGTCAACCTGTTGCTGCAAAAAGCGGCACAGGGTGCATTTCATGGTATAGTTGACTATACGGAATTACCGTTGGTCTCAGCAGATTTTAACCACGATCCGCACAGTGCCATTGTGGATGGTACGCAGACGCGGGTCAGTGGGGCGCACCTCATCAAAACGCTGGTGTGGTGTGATAATGAATGGGGCTTTGCTAACCGAATGCTCGACACGACGTTAGCCATGGCAGCGACTGGTTTCAGGTGAGATGCACATTGCATCTGCCAAACTTTAAAAAAAACGAGAGGATTCACCATGTCTGTAATTAAGATGACCGATCTGGATCTGGCTGGTAAACGTGTTTTTATCCGTGCGGATCTGAACGTACCGGTTAAAGATGGCAAAGTCACCAGCGACGCGCGTATCCGTGCTTCTCTGCCGACGATTGAGCTGGCGCTGAAACAGGGTGCGAAAGTGATGGTTACTTCTCACCTGGGCCGTCCTACCGAAGGCGAGTACAACGAAGAATTCTCTCTGCTGCCGGTAGTTAACTACCTGAAAGACAAACTGTCCAGCCCGGTTCGCCTGGTAAAAGACTACCTGGACGGCGTTGAAGTTGCCGCAGGCGAGCTGGTAGTGCTGGAAAACGTTCGCTTTAACAAAGGCGAAAAGAAAGACGACGAAACCCTGTCTAAAAAATACGCCGCGCTGTGCGACGTATTCGTGATGGACGCCTTCGGCACCGCACACCGTGCGCAGGCTTCCACCCACGGCATCGCGAAATTCGCGGACGTGGCGTGCGCAGGTCCGCTGCTGGCGGAAGAGCTGGACGCGCTGGGTAAAGCGCTGAAAGAACCGGCTCGCCCGATGGTAGCTATCGTCGGTGGTTCTAAAGTCTCCACCAAACTGACCGTTCTGGATTCCCTATCCAAAATCGCTGACCAGCTGATCGTTGGCGGCGGTATTGCGAACACCTTCGTCGCCGCTCAGGGTAATAACGTAGGTAAATCCCTGTACGAACCAGACCTGGTTGACGAAGCAAAACGTCTGCTGACCACCTGTGACATCCCGGTTCCGACGGATGTTCGCGTGGCGACCGAGTTCTCTGAAACCGCGACCGCGACTCTGAAATCTGCCAGCGACATCAAAGATGAAGAGCAGATCCTCGATATGGGCGACGTTTCCGCACAGAAACTGGCTGAAATCCTGAAAAACGCCAAAACTATTCTGTGGAACGGCCCGGTAGGTGTGTTCGAGTTCCCGAACTTCCGTAAAGGTACCGAAATCGTGGCGCACGCTATCGCCGACAGCGAAGCGTTTTCCATCGCCGGTGGTGGTGATACCCTGGCAGCCATCGATATGTTCGGTATCGCTGACAAAATTTCCTACATCTCCACTGGCGGCGGTGCGTTCCTCGAATTCGTGGAAGGCAAAGTGCTGCCTGCAGTAGCTATGCTCGAAGAGCGCGCTAAGCAGTAAGTTTGATCAGGCGGGGAAACCCGCCTGATTTTCAGCGCGCTTTACTAAAGCACGCGCTCCCTTTTTCTAACGGCCAAGATACAGGACTACGTAACATGTCTAAAATTTTCGATTTCGTAAAACCTGGCGTGATCACTGGTGATGACGTTCAGAAAGTGTTCCAGGTAGCTAAAGAAAACAACTTCGCTCTGCCGGCAGTTAACTGCGTTGGTACCGACTCCATCAACGCCGTTCTGGAAACCGCTGCGAAAGTGAAAGCGCCGGTAATCGTTCAGTTCTCTAACGGTGGCGCAGCCTTCATCGCTGGTAAAGGCGTGAAGACTGATATTCCGCAGGGCGCGGCAATCCTGGGCGCTATCTCTGGCGCGCATCACGTACACCAGATGGCTGAGCACTACGGCGTGCCGGTGATCCTGCACACTGACCACTGCGCGAAGAAACTGCTGCCGTGGATCGACGGTCTGCTGGACGCGGGTGAAAAACACTTTGCGGCAACCGGCAAACCGCTGTTCTCTTCCCACATGATCGACCTGTCTGAAGAGTCTCTGGAAGAGAACATCGAAATCTGTTCCAAATACCTGGAGCGCATGTCCAAAATCGGCATGACCCTGGAAATCGAACTGGGTTGCACCGGTGGCGAAGAAGACGGCGTGGACAACAGCCACATGGACGCTTCTGCACTGTACACCCAGCCGGAAGACGTTGATTACGCGTACACCAAACTGAACGCTATCAGCCCGCGCTTCACCATTGCGGCGTCCTTCGGTAACGTACACGGCGTTTACAAGCCGGGTAACGTGAAACTGACTCCGACCATCCTGCGTGATTCTCAGGAATACGTCAGCAAGAAACACAACCTGCCGCACAACGCTCTGAACTTCGTGTTCCACGGCGGTTCCGGTTCTACTGCGCAGGAAATCAAAGACTCCGTAAGCTACGGCGTTATCAAAATGAACATCGATACCGATACCCAGTGGGCAACATGGGAAGGTATCCTGAACTACTACAAAGAAAACGAAGCCTATCTGCAGGGCCAGCTGGGCAACCCGAAAGGCGAAGACCAGCCGAACAAGAAATACTACGATCCGCGCGTATGGCTGCGCGCTGCACAGACGTCCATGATCACCCGTCTGGAGCAGGCTTTCAAAGAACTGAACGCGGTTGACGTTCTGTAATCTGAAATAAGCTGGGCAAATGGCTTCCCCCGGGAAGCCATTTTTATTTGCGGGTTATTATTCCGCTTTAAAACATTCATCACATTTATTCATCCGCTAATTGTGAGTCAAGGCACATAACCTGCCATGTGGGATAAGTATGATCGTTGTCGTTGCGTTGAAAATAATAATGAAGCTATTGCAAACACAATAACCATAATGAGTCGCGAGGGTATTCAGGCGAATATCTCCGTAAAACGTAAATTACAGCGCGCTGTAATTTATCTCTGGTTATTGCGAGGAAAGGATGCACATTCAACACGATCTGCCCGTCACTATTGACGATATTTTAGACGCTAAGGAAAGGCTCGCCGGACATATCTACAAAACCGGGATGCCACGCTCAAATTACCTCAGTGAATGCTGCCACGGCGAAATCTATTTAAAATTTGAAAATATGCAGCGTACCGGCTCGTTTAAAATACGCGGTGCGTTCAACAAACTCAGTTCGCTTACCGACGAGGAACGTCAGCGCGGGGTGGTAGCCTGTTCCGCCGGTAATCATGCGCAGGGTGTCTCCCTATCCTGCGCCATGCTTGGTATCAACGGCAAAGTGGTGATGCCCGTCAGCGCGCCGAAATCGAAAGTCGCCGCCACCAGCGATTATTCCGCCCAGGTGGTGATGCATGGGGAGAATTTTAACGACACCATCGCCAAAGTCAGTGAAATTGTCGAAATGGAAGGACGTATTTTCATTCCGCCTTACAACGACGAAAAGGTCATCGCCGGGCAGGGGACGATCGGCCTTGAGATTTTAGAAGATCTCTATGATGTCGATAACGTCATTTTACCGGTCGGCGGCGGCGGTTTAATTGCCGGGGTCGCGCTGGCTATCAAATCAATTAACCCAACCATCAATATTATCGGCGTGCAGGCGGAAAATGTGCACGGTATGACGGCCTCGTTTCGCGCCGGGAAAATAACCAGCCATCGCACCACAGGTACGCTGGCGGACGGCTGCGACGTCTCACGTCCCGGCGATTTAACCTTTGAGATCGTCAATGCATTAGTCTCAGATATGATTCTGGTGAGCGAAGAAGAAATTCGGCACAGCATGTTAGCGCTGATCCAGCGTAATAAGATTATCGCCGAAGGGGCAGGGGCGCTGGCCACCGCCGCATTATTAAGCGGCAAGCTCGACGATATTATCAAAGGCCGAAAAACCGTCAGCCTTATTTCCGGCGGGAATATCGATCTCTCGCGGGTCTCCGCTATTACCGGCGCCGGTGAATTCTGAAGGTATAAAAAGGATATTTTATGAGCACAACTGACAGCACCATTCTCAGCCAGCAGGACAAAGCGCTATGGCGTAAATCCGACACCACCTGGACGCTGGGATTATTCGGCACGGCCATTGGCGCAGGGGTATTATTCTTCCCGATCCGCGCCGGATTCGGCGGCTTGATCCCTATTCTCTGTATGCTGCTGCTGGCGTACCCGATTGCCTTTTTCTGCCACCGCGCGCTGGCCCGGCTGTGCCTGTCCGGCAGCAAGGTATCGGGCAATATTACCGAAACGGTGGAAGAGCACTTCGGCAGGACCGGCGGCGTGGTGATCACCTTTCTCTACTTCTTCGCCATCTGCCCGCTGCTGTGGATTTACGGCGTTACCATTACCAACACCTTTATGACCTTCTGGGAAAATCAGCTCCAGCTGATGCCGCTAAACCGTGGCCTGGTGGCGCTGGCGCTGCTGCTGTTAATGGCGGTGGTGATCTGCTTCGGTAAGGATCTGATGGTCAGGGTGATGAGCTGGCTGGTATTTCCGTTTATCGCAAGCCTGGTACTGATCTCCCTGTCGCTGATCCCCTACTGGAACAGCGCGGTGTTTGACCAGGTTAACCTGAGCGAGATTTCGCTGGCCGGTCATGACGGTATTCTGGTGACGGTGTGGCTCGGTATCTCCATTATGGTGTTCTCCTTTAACTTCTCGCCCATTGTCTCCTCTTTCGTGGTCTCCAAACGCGAGGAGTATGAAGCGGATTTTGGCCGGGATTTTACTGAACGCAAATGTGCACAAATTATCTCCCGCGCCAGCGTGCTGATGGTGGCGGTGGTGATGTTTTTCGCCTTCAGCTGCCTGTTTACCCTGTCGCCGCAGGATATGGCGGACGCCAAAGCGCAAAATATTCCGGTGCTCTCTTATCTGGCAAACCACTTCGCCGCCATGAGCGGCAGTAAATCCACCTTTGCCACCGTGCTGGAGTATGGCGCGTCCATTATTGCGCTGGTGGCTATTTTTAAATCCTTCTTTGGCCATTACCTTGGCACCCTGGAAGGGCTGAACGGCCTGGTAGTCAAGTTTGCTTACAAAGGCGATAAAACCCGCGTCTCCACCGGCAAGCTGAATACCATCAGCATGCTGTTTATCATGGGTTCCACCTGGATTGTGGCCTATGCGAATCCGAATATTCTCGATCTGATCGAAGCCATGGGCGCGCCTATTATCGCTTCGCTGCTGTGTTTATTGCCGATGTATGCCGTGCGCAAAGTCCCGCAGCTTGCGAAATATCAGGGCAAAGCCGACAACCTGTTCGTTACCCTGATCGGCCTGCTGACCATTCTCAACATCCTCTACAAACTATTTTGATCGGCTAAAAATGCCACGACGGAGAGGGAAACCTCTCCGTTAATCCGTTGAAATCTGGCAGATGATCTTTTTTATGGTTACCCTTTGTTGACCTGTCTCACGCCTGCAACGTGAGTGTTACGCCGTTTTGGCAAGAAAAAAAGGAACCGTAAATGGACGATCTTAACGTGGTTGGCAGCATCAATAGCGCAGGGGGATGGCTGGTACATAACCAGGCATTACTGCTGAGTTATGCGGTGAATATCGTGGCGGCTATCGCCATTATCATCATCGGGATGATCATCGCGCGTATCATTTCCAACGGCCTCAATCGCCTGATGCTGGCGCGACATATTGACGCCACCGTGGCGGACTTTTTATCGGCGCTGGTGCGCTATGGCATTATCGCCTTTACGCTGATTGCCGCGCTGGGGCGTGTCGGGGTGCAAACCGCCTCGGTGATCGCCGTGCTGGGCGCCGCCGGTCTGGCCGTTGGTCTGGCATTACAGGGGTCGCTGTCGAACCTGGCCGCGGGCGTGCTGCTGGTAACCTTCCGCCCGTTCCGCTCCGGCGAATATGTTGATTTGGGCGGTGTGGCCGGTACCGTGCTGCATGTGCAGATTTTCTCTACCACGCTGCGCTCTGCCGATGGCCGCTATGTGGTGATCCCGAACGGTAAAATCATCGCCGGGAATATCATCAACTTTTCCCGTGAGCCGGTACGCCGCAACGAATTTATCATCGGCGTGGATTACGACGCGGATATCGATCTGGTGAGAAAACTGCTGACGGAGATCATCGAATCGGACGACCGCATTCTTAAAGATCGCGAGATGACCGTTCGCATGAACGAGCTGGGCGCCTCAAGCGTGAACTTTGTGATCCGCGTCTGGAGCAACAGCGGCGATCTGCAAAACGTTTACTGGGACGTGCTGGAACGCATCAAGAAAACCTTCGATGCCAACGGCATTAACTTCCCGTATCCGCAGATGGATGTGCATCTGAAACGCGAAAAAGCGGAAAAGCAGGCGGAAGCGGAAGCCTGACCTGAGCATCAATGCCCGGCTACGTTGCCGGGCGGCGACTTCGTCCTGCCCGGCCTACAGGTGGTACCCTGGCCGGGCAGGGTATTATTAACTCCACTTATCCCCGATTAAAATAATCCATTTCCGCTAATAACTGCCGCCCGGTATAGTCGGCGCATTCCTTATTAGCGTGAGTAATTCCAGGTGTTAACTTATTATATTCAGGGGCTTGCCCTCGGCGCGGCTATGATTTTACCCCTCGGCCCGCAAAATGCGTTTGTCATGAATCAGGGCATTCGCCGCCACCATCATTTGCTGGTCGCCTCGCTGTGCGCGGTGAGCGATTTGCTGCTGATTTGTGCCGGGATCTTTGGCGGCAGCGCATTGCTGATGCAGTCGCCGTGGCTGCTGGCCATCGTCACCTGGGGCGGCGTGGCGTTCTTGCTGTGGTACGGCTTTGGCGCGCTGAAAACGGCGCTCGGCAGCCAGCCAGAGCTTGCCAGTGGGGAAGTATCAAAACAGGGCCGCGGGCGGATCATCGCCACCATGCTGGCGGTCACCTGGCTTAATCCCCATGTCTATCTCGATACCTTCGTGGTGCTCGGCAGCCTGGGCGGGCAACTGGCCGAAATGCCGAAACGCTGGTTTGCGCTCGGCACCATCAGCGCCTCCTTCCTGTGGTTTTTCAGCCTGGCGCTGCTGGCGGCCTGGCTCGCCCCGCGTCTGCGTACCGCCACTGCCCAGCGCATTATTAATACGCTGGTGGGTGGTGTGATGTGGTTCATTGCCTTTCAGCTGGCCCGCGAAGGTGTCCATCACTTACAGGCGCTGTGGTAATCAGACCATACCTTATGGACAAGCGTGCTGAAAACGCTAAGCTTGCTGGCAGAAGCCTGTATTTTTGGGCGATTGTCATGACATGGAGGAACTACAGTGAAGTTTAACGTTATAGCCCTGGCAGCAATGGTTGGATTAGGTGCGATGTCGGTACAGGCAAGCGAATTGCCGAACGGGCCGCACATCGTTACTTCAGGCACGGCGAGCGTCGATGCGGTTCCGGATATTGCCACCCTGGCAATTGAGGTCAACGTAGCGGCCAAGGATGCCGCCTCTGCCAAGAAACAGGCAGACGATCGCGTGGCGCAGTATTTAGGCTTCCTCGAGAAAAACGGCGTTGCCAAAAAAGACATCAACTCCGCCAACCTGCGCACTCAGCCGGATTACGACTATCAGGACGGCAAAAGCATTCTGAAAGGCTACCGCGCGGTACGCAGCGTGGAAGTGACCCTGCACGAGCTGGATAAACTTAACTCCCTGCTGGATGGCGCGCTGAAAGCGGGCCTGAACGAAGTACGTTCAGTCACCCTGGGCGTGGCGCAGCCGGAAGAGTACAAAGACAAAGCGCGTAAAGCGGCCATTGACGATGCGAAGCATCAGGCTGAACAGCTGGCGGCAGGCTTTAACAGCAAGCTCGGCCAGGTGTACAGCGTGCGCTACCACGTTTCCAACTATCAGCCGACCCCGATGGTCCGCATGATGAAAGCGGATGCCGCCCCGGTATCAGCCCAGGAAACCTACGAGCAGCCGACCATTCAGTTTGACGATCAGGTCGACGTGGTGTTTGAACTGCAACCGGGCGCAAACGCGGCACCGGCACAGTCCACGCCAGCCAGCCAGCCGGCTCCGGCAGCGCAGTAAGGTTGGTGGTGTGCCCGGCGGCGCTGCGCTTGCCGGGCCTACGACAGTACGACAGTAGGCCGGGTAAGCGCCAGCGCCACCCGGCAGTTGCGCCACAATACTTTAATCCTGACGCAATACCCGATGACCGTGCGCTAACAGCGCATCGGTGACGTTGCGCATCATGCGGCTTTCCGGCGCAAAGCGGTGCCAGTAGAGCATCCGGCGCTGGAACAGGCCCGGCGTGAGATCAATCAGCTCACCGCTGTCTAACTCTCTTTCAATCTGCAAATGCGGGATCATGCAACAGGTGGTGCCCTGACGCGCCAGCTGCACGAAGGCTTCTGACGAGTTCACGATATGGCAGGGCACGCTGCCCGGCGGCAGGTCGAAATTCTGCTGTAAAAACGCCTGATGCATATCATCCAGATGGTCGAACGCCACGGCAGGCGCTTTCAGCAAGGCCTGGCGGGTTACGCCGTTCGGAAAATAGCGCTCAGCAAAGGCTTTCGAGCCGACAAACAGGTAATCGAGCGCACCCAGTTGGTCCACCAGGCAGCTTGGCAATGCCTGCGGTTGAATGGAGACCGCGCCCACCACTTCGCCACGTCGCAGCCGCTCCTGGGTGCGGGTTTCATCTTCCACCTGTAAATTCAGGCGGATCGGCGAATCGGCCAGCACCGGGGCCAGCGCCGGTAGCAACCAGGTCGCCAGACTGTCGGCGTTGACCGCCAGCGACAGCAGCAACGGCGTGGAACCGATCTGCTCATCCCCGAGCCACTCCTCTTCCAGCAGTTCTACCTGACGCAGCAACGCCAGCAGTTTTTGCCCCTGTTCGGTCGGGCGCGGCGGCACGGTACGCACCAGCAGCGGCTGACCAAACATGTTCTCAAGCTGTTTAATGCGCTGAGAAACGGCGGACTGAGTGATACACAGCTTTTGCGCGGCGCGCTCGAAGCCACGCTCCCGGATGACCGCGTCAAGCGCCTGTAATGTTCTGTAGTCAGGACGTTTCATTGCTATAACTTATCCCCGTTTGTGATTAGGCGCACTATGACATAATTTTGTCGTCCTGGCGGGATGCATTTATAATGCGGGCAGGATTTTCTCACCACAGGCCAATGATCATGACGCAGGATGAACTGAAAAAAGCAGTTGGATGGGCGGCGCTCAAATACGTTGAACCCGGCACTATCGTGGGTGTGGGCACCGGCTCCACGGCGGCGCATTTTATTGACGCGCTTGGCACCATGAAAGGCCAGATCGAAGGCGCGGTATCCAGCTCCGATGCCTCCACCGCCAAACTGCAAAGTCTCGGCATTCACGTTTTTGATCTCAACGAAGTGGACCGTCTGGGCGTGTACGTTGACGGCGCTGACGAGATCAACGGTCAGATGCAGATGATCAAAGGCGGTGGCGCGGCCCTGACCCGCGAGAAAATTATCGCCTCGGTGGCCGACAAATTTATCTGCATCGCCGATGCCTCCAAAGAAGTGGCGATCCTCGGCGCATTCCCGCTGCCGGTTGAGGTGATCCCGATGGCGCGCAGCGCCGTGGCGCGTGAGCTGGTCAAGCTGGGCGGACGTCCGGAATACCGTCAGGGCGTGGTGACCGATAACGGCAACGTGATCCTCGACGTGCACGGCCTGGAGATCATCGATCCCATCGCGCTGGAAAACGCCATCAACGGCCTGCCGGGTGTGGTGACGGTCGGGCTGTTCGCCAACCGTGGCGCGGATGTCGCGCTGATTGGCACCGCCGACGGCGTGAAAACCATCGTAAAATGATCTGGCGGGGAGCCTGCCTTCCCGTTAAAAAAATTTTGCGTGACAGATTTTGGTGACATCTATCACGTTTTTTATTCCGCTCTGATTTTCCTTCCGCAATCGTTTTCTTTTCCAGCATTTTCCTCTGCCAAATTCCGCTGTATGACTTTTCTTCAGAGCGCCGCCGCAAAGGTTCATATTGCTGCAATAGTTTTTTTTGATATGTTGGCTAAGGCGAACACACACATAAGTTATGACAAACAGGGTCGGGGAAATGGCAAAAGTATCACTGGAAAAAGACAAAATTAAGTTTCTGCTGGTGGAAGGGGTGCATCAAAAAGCAATCGATAGCCTCCGCGCCGCGGGTTACACTAACATCGAATTCCACAAAGGGGCGCTGGACAGCGAACAGCTGAAAGCCTCCATCCGTGATGCGCATTTCATCGGCCTGCGATCCCGTACCAACCTGACGGAAGAGATTTTCGCGGCGGCAGAAAAACTTGTCGCCGTGGGCTGCTTCTGTATCGGCACCAACCAGGTGGATCTGAACGCGGCGGCAAAACGCGGCATTCCGGTGTTTAACGCGCCCTTCTCAAATACCCGCTCGGTAGCGGAGCTGGTGATCGGCGAGCTGTTGCTGCTGATGCGCGGCATTCCGGAAGCGAACGCCAAAGCGCACCGCGGTATCTGGAACAAGCTGGCGACCGGCTCCTATGAAGCGCGCGGCAAAAAGCTGGGGATTATCGGCTACGGCCATATCGGCACGCAGCTGGGGATCCTCGCGGAATCGCTGGGGATGCACGTCTTTTTCTACGACATTGAAAGCAAGCTGCCGCTCGGCAACGCGACCCAGGTTCAGCATCTCTCCGACCTGCTGAACATGAGCGACGTGGTAAGCCTGCACGTACCGGAAAACGCCTCCACCAAAGATATGATGGGCGCGGAACAGCTGGCGCTGATGAAACCGGGTTCGCTGCTGATCAACGCCGCACGCGGCACGGTGGTGGATATTCCGGCATTATGCGAAGCGCTGCGCAGCAAACATCTGGCGGGGGCGGCAATCGACGTCTTCCCGACGGAACCGGCCACCAACAGCGATCCGTTCAACTCTCCGCTGTGTGAATTCGATAACGTGCTGTTGACGCCGCACATCGGCGGTTCCACCCAGGAAGCGCAGGAAAATATCGGCCTCGAAGTGGCGGGCAAACTGGTGAAATACTCCGATAACGGCTCCACGCTGTCGGCGGTGAACTTCCCGGAAGTATCCCTGCCGCTGCACGGCGGTCGTCGCCTGCTGCACATCCATGAAAACCGTCCTGGCGTGCTGACCGCGATCAACCAGATTTTTGCCGAGCAGGGCGTGAACATCGCCGCGCAGTATCTGCAAACCTCGCCGCAAATGGGCTATGTGGTCATTGATATTGAAGCGGAAGAGGATGTGGCAGAGAAAGCGCTGCACAGCATGAAGGCCATTCCGGGCACCATCCGCGCCCGACTGCTGTACTGATTTTCCCTCACACTGACCCTCTCCCCAGGGAGAGGGGTTACCACATCCAGACTTTCGACGGCGTCACCACCGCCGGCAGCGGCACATCCCACTCTTCCACCGGCAGTTTCTCCACAAACTGACAATCATGGGCGTAACCCACCGGCGTCAGCGCGTACTGTTGCCAGTTTTGCAGCGTGCGGTCGTAAAAGCCACCTCCCATGCCCAGCCGCTGCCCCTGCGCGTCAAAGGCCACCAGCGGCGTGATCAGCACATCCAGCTTGCTGAGCGGCAGCACGTCGCGCACATCCAGCCTCGGCTCATAAATTTTCAACCGGTTCATCACCAGATCGCTTTGCGGATGGTAATGCAAAAACAGCAGATTGCCGGGGCTGAAAGGGTGCAGTACGGGCAGATAGACCTGTTTGCCGCTGCGCCACAGCTGTTCGATAAGCGGACGGGTATCCAGCTCGCCATCAAAGGACAAAAACAGCGCGACGGTGCGGGCCATCACCACGGGCGGAAACGCCATCATGCGGGAGGCGGCCTGTTCGGCAAAGCGTAATTGTTGATCGGTGGTCAATGCGCGACGGCGCAGACGAATTTGCTGGCGAATGGTCTGACGGGGTGAAACCGGGAGTGTTGTTTGCGTCATGATAACGGCTGGTACAGGTAGTGGTAGAAGAAGGGGAATCTCCGAGATGCCGCCGCAGGCTGTAACCCTTGAACCCTTGGTTCAAGGTGAATGTGTCGTCACAGTTTTAAGGCTTCTCGGACGAACCGAGCATGCTCACCAACCGTGGAGCGCCACATTCTTGTGGTATGAAATATCGGCTCAGGGGACTGGCCCGCTTGCGAACATCTCAGAGAAATTTTTTCTTCATGGTCACTCTACCATAGTAGACCCTGAAGTGTTATTCAAACTTCGGCCCCGGTCTTTCTGTTATGCGACCCTGATCAAGCAATGCCTGTTCGATGGTCTGCTGTAACATCCGAATACGCTGCTCCATGTTGGCGGCGTAGTCGCGGGTTTTTGCCTTTTCCTGAGCAAGTTCGTAGCTGATGTTCAACGCGGCGATGAAAACCAGCTGCTCAGTATTTGTGACTCTAGTGCGTACTTTCAGATCTTGCAACCGCTGATTCAGATCTTCCGCAGCCTGATTCAAAGCATCCCTTTGTTCAGGTGGGCAATTCACTCGCAGTGAACGGCCAAAAATTTGGATATCGACGGGTTCTGCAGACATGCCACCTTCCTGCTGTTTGACTGCGCTCTGCCTTCCCAGCCGAGCCCTGGCTGCGAAGGGGCGTCACTATAGCTACCCTGATGAGAGGATTCAAGCCCTTTAACGGCACAAATACATTGCCTGAGGTAAGGCCTGACGGGTATATCACCAGGGTCCAAAGTGGTAGCATACCATGAATATTCCTCCCAACGACGACGAATGCGCATGTCAATACAGAACGAAATGCCTGGTTACAATGAACTTAACCAGTTACTCAATCAACAGGGCGTTGGCTTAACCGCGGCGGAAATGCACGGTCTGATCGGCGGGATGCTCTGCGGCGGCAACAAAGACGCCTCCTGGCAGCCGCTGTTGCACGACCTGACAAACGAAGGCCTGGCCTTTGGGCATGAGCTGGCGGAAGCCTTGCGCAAGCTGCATGCCGCCACCAGCGACGCGCTGGAAGACGATGGTTTCCAGTTCCAGCTGTTTCTGCCGGATGGCGACGACACCACGGTTTTCGAACGTGCCGACGCCATGGCGGGCTGGGTCAACCACTTCCTGC
Organism: Enterobacter sp. SA187; assembly: GCF_001888805.2. Taxonomy (NCBI): domain Bacteria; kingdom Pseudomonadati; phylum Pseudomonadota; class Gammaproteobacteria; order Enterobacterales; family Enterobacteriaceae; genus Enterobacter; species Enterobacter sp. SA187. The sequence continues at coordinate 326,726 of NZ_CP019113.1, read as the reverse complement.
TTGGTCTGGGCGTCACTCAGCCGAAGCTGGATAAAGTGACCGGCGAAACCGGCGAGGCGATTGACGATCTGCGCAACATCGCGCAGCTGGGCTACGAAGAAGACGAAGATCAGGAAGAGCTGGAGATGTCGCTGGAAGAGATCGTCGAGTATGTGCGCATCGCCGCGCTGCTGTGCCACGATACGTTCACCCGACCACAGCCAACCGCACCGGAAATGCGTAAGCCCACGCTACACTAAACTGTCTTGTTGAATATGGAGGTGTCATGACACAGCTTGAATTTCTTCGTCGCCGTCAGGCCTTACTGGCGCAGATGGCGCCTGCCAGCGCGGCTCTAATCTTCGCCGCGCCGGAAGTGACCCGCAGCGCCGACAGTGAATATCCCTACCGGCAGAGCAGCGACTTCTGGTATTTCACCGGCTTTAACGAGCCGCAGGCCGTGCTGGTGCTGATTAAAAGCGATGACACCCATAACCACAGCGTGCTGTTTAACCGCCTGCGCGATAAAACCGCCGAGATCTGGTTTGGCCGCCGTCTCGGGCAGGAAGCCGCCCCGGAAAAACTGGGCGTCGATCGCGCGCTGGCGTTCAGCGAAATCAACGAGCAACTCTATCAGTTACTGAACGGCCTCGACGTGGTCTATCACGCGCAGGGCGAATACGCCTGGGCCGATGAGATCGTCTTTGCCGCGCTGGATAAACTGCGTAAAAGCGCGCGCCAGAACCTCACCGCGCCAGCCACCATGACCGACTGGCGTCCGATGGTGCACGAAATGCGCCTGTTCAAATCCGCCGAAGAGATCGAGGTGATGCGTCGCGCCGGAGAGATCACCGCCCTGGCGCACACCCGCGCCATGCAGGTCTGCCGTCCGGGGATGTTCGAATACCAGCTGGAAGGCGAAATTCTGCACGAATTTTCCCGCCACGGCGCGCGCTTCCCGTCCTACAACACCATCGTCGGCAGCGGTGAAAACGCCTGCATCCTGCACTACACCGAAAACGAAAGTGAAATGCGCGACGGCGATCTGGTGCTGATTGACGCTGGATGCGAATACCAGGGCTACGCGGGCGACATTACCCGTACCTTCCCGGTAAACGGCAAATTCACCCCCGCCCAGCGCGCCATCTATGACATCGTGCTGGAATCTTTAGAGACGGCCCTGCAACGCTTCCGGCCGGGCGTCTCCATTCAGGACGTGACTGCCGACGTGGTGCGCATCATGATCACCGGCCTGGTGAAGCTCGGCATCCTGAAAGGCGAAATCGACCAGCTGATTGCCGACAACGCGCACCGTCCGTTCTTTATGCATGGCCTGAGCCACTGGCTGGGGCTGGATGTGCATGACGTCGGCGTTTACGGCGCGGATCGCTCCCGCGTGCTGGAGCCGGGCATGGTGATCACCGTCGAGCCGGGTCTGTACATCGCCCCGGACGCCGACGTGCCGGAAGAATACCGCGGCATTGGCGTGCGTATTGAAGACGATATTCTGATCACTGAAGACGGCAACGAAAACCTCACCGCCAGCGTGGTTAAAAAAGCCGATGACATCGAGGCGCTGATGGCGGCAGCGAAACGCGCATGAGCGTGATTATCGTGGGCGGCGGCATGGCGGGCGCGACCCTGGCGCTGGCCATTTCACGCTTATCAAAGGGAACGCTGCCGGTGCATGTGGTGGAAGCCATCGCCCCGGACGCCACGCGCCATCCGGGGTTTGATGCCCGCGCCATTGCGCTGGCGGAGGGCACCTGTCAGCAGCTGGCGCGGGTCGGTATCTGGCAACGCCTTGCCGACTGCGCTACACCTATTACCACCGTACACGTCAGCGATCGCGGCCATGCGGGTTTTGTCACTTTAGAGGCCCAGGATTATCGCGTGGACGCGCTGGGTCAGGTGGTCGAGCTGCATGATATCGGCCAGCGCCTTTTTGCCATGCTGAAAAACGCCCCCGGCGTGACGCTGCATTGTCCCGCACGGGTCAATACCTTTTCCCGCACGGAAAACGGCGTCAGCGTGATGCTGGAAAATGGCGATCAGATCGACGGCACGCTGCTGGTAGCCGCGGATGGCTCCCGTTCGTCGCTGGGATCGCAAAGCGGCATTACCTGGCAGCAGACGCCCTATCATCAGGTGGCGGTGATCGCCAACGTCACGGTGTCTGCGAAACAAGCTGGCCGCGCCTTCGAGCGCTTTACCGAGCATGGCCCGCTGGCACTGCTGCCGATGACGCAGGGGCGCTACTCGCTGGTGTGGTGCCACGCAGAAAACAAGCGTGACGAGGTGCTCGCCTGGTCTGACGAAAAATTCTGTCACGAGCTGCAAAAAGCCTTCGGCTGGCGGCTCGGGCGTATCCTTCACGCCGGAACGCGCAGCGCCTATCCGCTGTCGCTGACCACCGCCTCGTCGTCCATTTCCCATCGCGTGGTGCTGGTGGGCAATGCCGCCCAGACGCTGCATCCTATCGCCGGGCAGGGGTTTAACCTCGGCATGCGCGACGTGATGACGCTGGCCGAAACCCTGACCAGCGCATGGGCGAGTCAGACGGACGTAGGCATCTATCCGGTGCTGTGCCAGTATCAAAAACGCCGCCAGGCCGACAAAGAGGCGACCATCGGCGTCACCGACGGGCTGGTGCACCTGTTCGCCAACCGCTGGGCACCGCTGGTCGCCGGGCGCAACGCCGGTCTGATGGCAATGGAATTATTTACCCCGGCACGTGATGTGCTGGCGCAGAGGACGCTGGGCTGGGTCGCGCGCTAGGCCTGTCTTACCAGGCTATTTTATTTGCCATTTTGAACCTGGGCAGTGCTCAAAATCCTCACGTACTGCAAGTACGCTCCGGTTTTTCCGCGCTGTCCGTGTTCAAACTGGCTGCAACAATTACGCCTGCTAAGCCAGGCTGCTGGAGTGAATTGTGCAAAGTGTAGATGTAGCAATTGTTGGCGGGGGCATGGTCGGGCTGGCTGTGGCCTGTGGATTACAGGGCAGCGGGCTACGCGTGGCGGTGCTGGAACAGAATGCGCCGGTGCCGCTGGCCCCGGATGCGCCGCCTGAACTGCGCGTATCCGCCATCAACGCCGCCAGTGAAAAACTGCTGACGCATCTGGGCGTCTGGTCTGACATTCTGGCGCACCGCGTCAGCTGCTATCACGGCATGGAAGTGTGGGACAAAGACAGCTTTGGCCGCATCGCCTTTGACGACGAAAGCATGGGCTACAGCCATCTGGGACACATCGTCGAAAACGCCGTGGTACATCAGGCGCTGTGGCAAAAAGCGCAGCAGAGCAGCGACATCACGTTGATTACCCCGGCCACGCTGCAACAGGTCGCCTGGGGCGAAAACGACGCCTTCCTTACCATGCAGGACGGCAGCATGCTGACGGCGCGGCTGGTGGTGGGCGCTGACGGCGCTAACTCCTGGCTGCGTAGCAAAGCCGATATTCCGCTCACTTACTGGGATTACGGCCATCACGCGCTGGTGGCGACCATCCGTACCACCGAGCCGCACAACGCCACCGCGCGTCAGGTGTTTTACGGCGACGGCATTCTGGCATTCCTGCCGCTGGCGGATCCGCATCTGTGCTCTATTGTCTGGTCGTTGCCACCGCGTGAGGCGGAAAAAATGCAGCAGGCCAGCACTGAAGACTTCAATCAGGCGCTGTGCGTGGCCTTCGACAATGCCCTTGGCCTGTGTCAGGTGGAGAGCGAGCGTCAGGTTTATCCCCTTACCGGACGCTACGCCCGTCAGTTTGCCGGCCACCGTCTGGCGCTGGTTGGCGACGCGGCGCACACCATTCATCCGCTGGCCGGGCAGGGCGTCAACCTGGGCTTTATGGATGCGGCAGTGCTGGTTAACGAGCTGCGTCGTCTGCATCGCGAGGGCAAAGACATCGGGCAGCATCTCTATCTGCGCCGTTACGAGCGCAGCCGCAAGCACAGCGCGGCGGTGATGCTCGCCGGGATGCAGGGCTTCCGTGGGCTGTTTGCCGGTAACAACCCGGCGAAAAAATTGCTGCGTGATATTGGTCTCAAGCTGGCCGACACCCTCCCTGGCGTGAAGCCGCAACTTATCCGTCAGGCGATGGGTCTCAACGACCTTCCCGACTGGCTGAAATAATCATTTTTTAGCCTTCCGCCTGAACTAAGATCCGCGTCACACTTTCCCTTCCCGGTTCCGGGAAGGGCAGCGTCACCTCATTTGAAATAATCTAATTTCACCCGCTTTTTCAGATTACTTTTTCTCATGTCATGAATTTTCAGCGTCGGGAAATTCTCATGATTTTTGGTGAAAAATGTCACTTTACAGGGTCGGGAAGTTCAATTCTCCCTATAAAGAGAATGTTAATTACTCGTTATTAAGTTTTTTACGCTGTGCGGCTCTGCGGGTTTTCAGGTCATAAGCTAATGTGATGGCGCATTTTTACTTATGGTTTAGGGCGCTTTTCAGTGATAAGTTCAGGCGAAAGGTAACGTTTGCGTCGGCAACCTGAAAGGAGGCTGACGCCGGGGGTCGTGGCGGTTTTTATGACCCGGGAAATCCTTAACAGCCCCGCTTATTCAATGAGGAAAAGATGGCTCAGCAGACTCCTTTGTTTGAACAACACACGCTATGTGGCGCGCGCATGGTGGATTTCCACGGCTGGATGATGCCGCTGCATTACGGCTCCCAGCTTGACGAGCATCACGCGGTACGCCGCGATGCAGGCATGTTCGATGTGTCCCACATGACCATCGTCGATCTGAAAGGCACCCGTACCCGCGACTTCCTGCGTTACCTGCTGGCCAACGACGTAGCCAGACTCACCACCCCCGGCAAGGCGCTCTACAGCGGCATGCTTAACGCCTCCGGCGGCGTGATTGACGACCTGATCGTCTACTTCTTCAGCGAAGACTTCTTCCGCCTGGTGGTCAACTCCGCCACCCGCGAAAAAGATCTCGCCTGGATCACCGAACACGCCGCGCCTTACGCCATCGACATCAGCGTGCGCGACGATCTATCGCTGATCGCCGTGCAGGGCCCGAACGCCAAAGCCAAAGCCGCCACGCTGTTCAGCGATGAACAACGTGAAGCCGTCAGCGGCATGAAGCCATTCTTTGGCGTGGAAACAGGCGGACTCTTTATTGCCACCACTGGCTACACCGGCGAAGCGGGCTATGAAATCGCCATGCCGAATGAAAAGGCCGCCGAATTCTGGCATGCGCTGGTGGAAGCGGGCGTGAAACCCTGCGGCCTGGGCGCGCGCGATACGCTGCGTCTGGAAGCGGGCATGAATCTTTACGGTCAGGAAATGGATGAAGGCGTCTCTCCGCTGGCCGCCAATATGGGCTGGACCATCGCCTGGGAACCCGCTGACCGCGACTTTATTGGCCGCGACGCGCTGGAAGCGCAGCGTGAAAATGGCACCGAACAGCTGGTCGGCCTGGTGATGACCGAAAAAGGCGTGCTGCGTAACGAACTGCCGGTGCGTTTCACTGACCACGACGGCAATCAGCAGGAAGGCGTTATCACCAGCGGTACCTTCTCACCGACGCTGGGCTACAGCATTGCGCTGGCCCGCGTACCGGCAGGCATTGGCGAAACCGCCATCGTACAGATCCGTAACCGCGAAATGCCGGTTACCGTTACCAAACCTGTTTTTGTGCGCATGGGTAAACCTGTCGCGTAACGCATTTTATTGTGGAGAAACCTTTATGAGCAATGTACCGGCTGAACTGAAATACAGTAAAGAACATGAATGGCTGCGCAAAGAAGCGGACGGCAGCTACACCGTTGGCATTACCGAGCACGCGCAGGAGCTGCTGGGTGATATGGTGTTTGTCGATCTGCCTGAAGTGGGCGCGACCGTCAGCGCGGGCGACGACTGTGCCGTTGCCGAATCCGTAAAAGCCGCTTCCGATATTTATGCGCCGGTCAGCGGCGAGATCCTGGCCGTCAACGACGCGCTGAGCGACACGCCGGAGCTGGTCAACAGCGAGCCGTACAGCGGCGGCTGGATCTTCAAAATCAAAGCCAGCGATGAAAGCGAAGTTGCCGCTCTGCTGGACGCCAGCGCGTATGAAGCGCTGTTAGAAGACGAGTAAATATTTCATTACTTTGCAGGCCCGGTGAGCGCCAGCGCCACCGGGCAAATCAGCCAGACCGTTTCAGGAACCCTCGCCCATGACACAGACGCTAAGCCAGCTTGAAAATAGCGGCGCATTCATTGAACGCCACATCGGACCGGATGCCACGCAGCAGCAGGAAATGCTGAACGCCGTGGGCGCAGAGTCCCTTAACGCGCTGATCGGCCAGATTGTGCCGAAAGATATTCAGCTGGATACCCCGCCGCAGGTGGGTGACGCCGCAACCGAATTTGCCGCGCTGGCAGAGTTAAAAGCCATCGCCGCCCGCAATAAACGCTTTAAGTCTTATATCGGCATGGGTTACACCGCCGTGCAGCTGCCGCCGGTGATCCTGCGCAACATGCTGGAAAATCCGGGCTGGTATACCGCTTATACCCCGTATCAGCCGGAAGTTTCCCAGGGCCGTCTGGAAGCGCTGCTTAACTTCCAGCAGGTGACCCTGGATCTGACCGGACTGGACATTGCCTCCGCCTCGCTGCTCGATGAAGCCACCGCAGGCGCGGAAGCCATGGCAATGGCAAAGCGCGTCAGCAAACTGAAAAACGCCAACCGTTTCTTCGTGGCGGCAGACGTACACCCGCAGACGCTGGACGTGGTACGTACCCGTGCTGAAACCTTTGGTTTTGACGTGATCGTCGATGATGCTGACAAAGTGCTCGATCATCAGGATGTGTTCGGCGTGCTGTTACAGCAGGTGGGCACCACCGGCGAAGTGCATGACTACAGCGCGCTGATCGCCGAACTGAAAGCGCGCAAAGTGATTGTCAGCGTAGCCGCCGACTTTATGGCGCTGGTGCTGTTAACCGCGCCGGGCAAACAGGGCGCGGACATCGTCTTCGGCTCTGCTCAGCGTTTCGGCGTGCCTATGGGCTACGGCGGCCCGCACGCGGCCTTCTTCGCTGCGAAAGATGAATTCAAACGTTCCATGCCAGGCCGTATTATCGGCGTGTCCAAAGATGCCGCCGGTAACACCGCGCTGCGCATGGCGATGCAGACCCGCGAGCAGCATATCCGCCGCGAGAAAGCGAACTCCAACATCTGTACCTCGCAGGTGTTGCTGGCGAACATTGCCAGCCTGTACGCCGTGTATCACGGTCCGGTCGGCCTGAAGCGTATTGCCAGTCGTATTCACCGCCTGGCGGATATTCTGGCGGCGGGCCTGCAACAGCACGGCCTGAAACTGCGCCACGCCCACTACTTCGACACCCTGTGCGTGGAAGTGGCGGATAAAGCCGAAGTGCTGGCGCGTGCTGAAGCCCGTGAAATCAACCTGCGCAGCGACATCATTAACGCGGTCGGCATTACGCTGGATGAAACCACCACCCGCGAAGACGTGCAGCTGTTGCTTGCCGTGCTCACCGGCGTTGAGCAGCACGACATTGACGCGCTGGATAAAAACGTCGCTCACGACAGCCGTTCCATTCAGCCGGCTATGCTGCGCGAAGACGCGATCCTCGCGCATCCGGTGTTTAACCGCTATCACAGCGAAACCGAAATGATGCGCTACATGCACAGTCTGGAGCGCAAAGATCTGGCCCTTAACCAGGCGATGATCCCGCTCGGCTCCTGCACCATGAAGCTGAACGCCGCGGCCGAAATGATCCCCATCACCTGGCCGGAATTCTCGGAACTGCACCCGTTCTGCCCGCCGGAGCAGGCGGAAGGCTATCACCAGATGATCAACCAGCTCTCCGACTGGCTGGTCAAACTCACCGGTTACGATGCCTTGTGTATGCAGCCGAACTCCGGCGCGCAGGGCGAATATGCCGGTCTGCTGGCGATCCGTCACTATCACGAAAGCCGTAACGAAGGGCATCGCGATATTTGCCTGATCCCGAGCTCCGCGCACGGTACTAACCCGGCGTCGGCACAGATGGCGGGGATGCAGGTCGTGGTTGTGGCCTGTGATAAAAACGGCAACATCGATCTGAACGATTTGCGCGCCAAAGCAGAGCAGGCGGGCGACAATCTCTCCTGCATTATGGTGACCTACCCGTCCACCCACGGCGTGTATGAAGAGACCATCCGCGAAGTCTGCGAGATCGTGCACCAGTTCGGCGGCCAGGTGTATCTGGATGGCGCGAACATGAACGCCCAGGTGGGCATTACCTCGCCGGGCTTTATCGGCGCGGATGTGTCGCACCTTAACCTGCATAAAACCTTCTGCATTCCGCACGGCGGCGGCGGTCCTGGCATGGGGCCGATCGGCGTGAAAGCGCATCTGGCACCTTTTGTACCGGGACACAGCGTGGTGCAAATCGAAGGGATGCTGACCCGTCAGGGCGCGGTATCCGCGGCCCCGTTCGGCAGCGCCTCTATTCTGCCGATCAGCTGGATGTATATCCGCATGATGGGCGCGGAAGGGCTGAAAAAGGCAAGCCAGGTGGCGATCCTCAATGCCAACTACATCGCCAGCCGTCTGAAAGACGCCTATCCTGTGTTGTACACCGGTCGCGACGGTCGTGTGGCGCACGAATGTATTCTGGATATTCGTCCGCTGAAAGAAGAGACCGGTATCAGCGAGCTGGACATCGCCAAGCGCCTGATCGACTACGGTTTCCATGCGCCGACTATGTCCTTCCCGGTGGCGGGCACGCTGATGGTTGAGCCGACAGAATCCGAAAGCAAAGTCGAACTGGACCGCTTTATTGATGCGATGCTGGCGATCCGTGGGGAAATCGACCGCGTGCAGGCCGGTGAGTGGACGCTGGAAGATAACCCGCTGGTCAACGCGCCGCACACCCAGCGCGAGCTGGTGGCGGAGTGGCAGCACGGTTACAGCCGCGAGCAGGCGGTCTTCCCGGCAGGGCTGAACAACAAATACTGGCCGACCGTGAAGCGTCTTGACGACGTGTACGGCGACCGCAATCTGTTCTGCTCCTGCGTGCCGATGAGCGACTATGAGTAATTGATCCGTTCTGTTCTGTAGGCCGGGTAAGCGTCAGCGCCACCCGGCTTTTTTTATGAGGAAAACGTAATGGCAATAGCACTGGTTACCGGCGGCAGCCGCGGGATCGGCAAAGCAACGGCGCTGCAACTGGCGCGCGAGGGTTATACCGTGGCGGTGAACTATCACCACAATATTCAGGCCGCCACCGACGTGGTTAACGAGATCGTCGCAGCAGGCGGCAACGCCTTTGCGCTGCGGGCGGACATCAGCGATGAAGCGCAGGTGCTGGCGATGTTTGAGAGTATCGATCGGGAAGGCGCGCCTCTGACCGCGCTGGTGAATAACGCGGGCATTTTGTTTGAACAGAGCACTATCGAAAACCTGAGTGCCGAACGCATCAACCGCGTCCTTGCGACCAACGTCACCGGCTATTTTCTTTGCTGTCGCGAGGCGGTAAAACGTATGTCCCATAAGCACGGCGGGGCAGGCGGTGCTATTGTCAACGTCTCTTCCGCCGCATCACGCCTGGGCGCTGCGGGTGAGTATGTGGATTATGCCGCCTCGAAAGGGGCAGTAGATACGCTGACGACCGGCCTGGCGCTGGAAGTGGCGGCGCAGGGGATCCGCGTGAACTGTGTACGGCCGGGTTTTATCTACACGGAGATGCATGCCGACGGCGGCGAGCCGGGGCGCGTGGATCGGGTGAAGACGGTATTACCAATGCAGCGCGGCGGCCAGCCCGAAGAAGTGGCGCAGGCGATAGTCTGGCTATTGAGTGAAAAGGCGTCCTATGTGACGGGAAGTTTTCTTGAGCTGGCGGGCGGGAAATAAACAGGCCCTGAACGCGTGTAGGCCGGGTAAGCGTCAGCGCCACCCGGCAAAATGAAGCCTTGTAGGCCGGGTAAGCGCAAGCGCCACCCGGCAACTGTCAACCTCAGAGATTCTCGCCGTTGCTGGCGATCACTTCTTTGTACCAGTTAAAGCTCTTCTTACGGGAACGGGACATGTCGCCGGTGCCGTCGTCGTGCTTATTCACATAAATAAAGCCATAGCGCTTGCTGTACTGCCCGGTAGTGAAGGACACACAGTCGATGCAGCCCCACGGGGTATAGCCCATCAGATCCACACCGTCATAAGTCACCGCTTTGACCATCTCTTCCACGTGCGCCCGCAGATAGTCGATGCGGTAATCGTCGTTGATGCTGCCGTCTTCTTCCACTTTGTCGTAAGCGCCAAAGCCGTTTTCCACGATGAACAGCGGTTTCTGGTAACGCTCATAGAGTTCGCACAGCGCATAGCGCAGGCCAACCGGGTCAATCTGCCAGCCCCAGTCGGAGGCCTTCACGTGCGGGTTCGGCACGCTGCCCTGGAAACCGGAGATCGCATCGCCGCTGCCGCCTTCTTCTTTCACGGCGTTGGTCATGTAGTAGCTGAAGCCCAGATAATCGCAGGTGCCTTCACGCAGGATCTGCTCATCGCCCGCTTCCATTTTGATGTTGAATTCCCGGCGTTCCCACTCGTTCAGGACATAGGATGGGTAGTAGCCGCGCAGCTGCACGTCGGTAAAGACATAACGCTCACGCATGGATTCCTGGGCATACATTACATCTTCCGGCTTACAGGAGAACGGGTACAGCGGCACCATCGCCAGCATACAGCCGATTTTCATCTCCGGATTAATGCGATGACCAATCTTCACCGCCATGGCGCTGGCTACGAACTGGTGATGCAGCACCTGGTACATGGTCTCTTCCGGATTATCATGCTCGGTATAGACCACGCCGGAGCAGCAGTAGCCGAACAGCGGCGCGCGCCAGTTACGCTGGTTGTTGATCTCGTTAAAGGTCATCCAGTATTTAACTTTGTTCTTATAGCGCTCGAATACCACTTCCGAGAAACGCACAAAGAAATCCACCACTTTACGGTTGGTCCAGCCGCCGTATTCCTGCACCAGATGCAATGGCATTTCAAAGTGGGAGAGGGTGATCACCGGCTCAATGTTGTATTTGAGCAGCTCATCAAACATGTCGTCGTAAAACTGCAGGCCTTCTTCGTTCGGCTCGGCCTCATCGCCTTTCGGGAAGATGCGTGTCCAGGCGATGGAGGTGCGGAAGCATTTGAAGCCCATCTCGGCAAACAGCTTGATGTCTTCTTTATAGTGGCTGTAAAACTCCACCGCTTCGTGGTTCGGGTAGTATTTGCCCGGCACCACTTCGCTGGTGATCTCGCGCGGTACGCCGTGCGCGCCGCCGGTCAGCACGTCACAAATGCTCGGGCCTTTGCCGCCTTTGTTCCAGCCGCCTTCAACCTGATGCGCCGCAACCGCGCCGCCCCATAAAAAGTCTTTCGGTAATGTCAGCTTTTTCATCGATCATTTTCTCTTGTGTGCAGTAAATAAAGGTTACCGGGCAGTTTCACTCTGAAAATGAGTCTAACAAAGGGCGGAGAAATGTCACGATATAACAAATCACCGCTACGGTGACTTGTTACATGGAAAAAACAGCCTGTTTTTTTATGCTAATTTCTTCGCCAGTTTACGGCCTAAGGATTCGAGAATATAAATTACCGGGATTTGCGTGGTGACATCATAAACCCCGGCGATACGCATTTGCGGCGCATGCCAGGAGATATTGAAATCCGCCAGTTTCGCCAGCCGCGAATGCTCATGGCTGGTGATGGTCATCACTTTACAGTTATGCAGGCTGAACTGGCTGGCGAAGCGCAGGATCTCTTCAGTTTCACCGGACACCGACAGCACGATAGCCAGCGCGTTTTTCGCCATGTCGTTAGTCACCGGAAAATAAGGATCGTCAATATGGTTGCTGAATTTTCCGATATTGGAAAAGAATCGTGCGCCATATTTAGCAAGCGACCCAGAAGTGCCTGCGCCGACAAAAATAATACGCTCGGAAGCGAAAATAATATCAACCGCCTGATCCAGAAGCGTATCAAATTCATCGTTATTCACGCTTTTAAAAAAGCTGATAATTTCCCCGGCGCCAAAATTAGCCTGCGGCGGTTCGTTCTGCTCTAAATATAATTTATAGCGCACGCGAAATTCCGAATAGCCTTCGCAATTCAGCTTGCGGCAGAAGCGCAGTACGGTGGTGGTGGAGACGCCAGCAGCGTCGGCCAGCTCGCGAATGGTCATGTACATCACCTTGTCGCGATTCTTGATGACGTAGTGATAAACCATCATCTCAAGATTATTGAGGCTGGCGACAGCGGAGTGAGTAAACAGGGTCACGGGCTTGCAGGATCCTTTCCGGGCAACTGAACGGCTCTATGCTGCCACAAAACGGACAAAACAGGAATCGCATAACGCCGGGTGCAGTCACCGGGAAAAATGAACAACTGTAAACTTAACAATGCCCGCAATGCCTGGAAGCGAAGCGGCTGGAAATATATTTTAGCGAACAGGTGTGCACTGGAATCATTCTCAGTTACTCTGGTGAGGTCATCGTCAGTGTCGCGCGTTTGTCATCATCGTGCGTCAGAATGGCGATGAGTAACCTTTGTTTCCTGGAGTACGCCAATGGTTGAAAAACCGCTTATCACGAAGGGATATTCAGTGGCTGAGGAAGTAGCCAACAGCATCAGTCACGGCATCGGGCTGGTGTTTGGGATCGTCGGCCTGGTACTGCTGCTGGTACAGGCAGTTGATAACAACGCCAGCGCCACCGCCATCACCAGCTTCAGCGTTTACGGCAGCAGTATGATTGTGCTGTATCTGGCCTCCACGCTGTACCACGCCATTCCGCATCCGCGGGCTAAAGTCTGGTTAAAGAAATTTGACCACTGCGCCATCTATTTATTAATCGCCGGCACCTATACCCCATTTTTACTGGTCGGGCTGGATTCACCGCTGGCGCGGGGGCTGATGATTGTTATCTGGAGCCTGGCGCTGCTGGGGATCCTGTTTAAGCTGACCATTGCGCACCGCTTTGAGGTGCTGTCGCTAATTACCTATCTGGCGATGGGCTGGCTGTCGCTGGTGGTGATTTATGAAATGGTGATGAAGCTGGCCGTTGGCAGCGTAACGCTGCTGGCCGTGGGCGGCCTGGTGTATACGCTGGGGGTGATCTTTTACGCCTGCCAGCGCATTCCGTATAACCACGCTATCTGGCACGGCTTTGTACTGGGCGGCAGCGTCTGCCACTTTCTGGCAATTTATTTGTATATCGGCACAGTGTAATTACTGCCGGAAAGGCAATGTATGCCCGGCAAGCAACGCGCCGCCGGGCCAACCAGCCTGGATCAGGCTTCTTCTAACGAGTAGGGCAGCGGCTCGATGGCCAGCGTAAAGCTGTCATCGCGCACACGGAACACGCTGTCCGGCTCCATATCGTTATTCATCACTACCTGCACCAGCAAACGCCCGTCTTCCAGCTGAGCGGCGGCGAGCACCGTGCCGGTTCTGCGCCAGTTTTCACCCAGTTTCATTTCCAGATCTTCACCGGCTTCCGGTACCCGGCTGGCTTTGCCCGCCAGATACCACATTGCGCGCTTATTCGCGCCGCGGAATTTCGCCCGCGCTACCATCTCCTGGCCGGTATAGCAGCCTTTTTTAAAGCTGATGCCGCCCAGCGCCTGAATATTGGTAGCCTGCGGCAGGAACTGCGCACTGTTGGCGGCATCGATCACCGGCAGACCGGCCTCAATGTTCAGCGCCAGCCACTGCTGACTGTTATTAAGCTGCGCTTCGCCGCGCAGGGTTTCGGTGATGCGCTCCGCGGTGGCGACATCGGTTACCAGCAGGAAGCGCTCCGCCGGTTGCTCAAACCACAGAATTTGCGTGTCGCCATCCTGCACCACCTGCGTTTGCTGATCGGGCAGGGTGGAGAACAGGTTCGCCAGCGCCGCGCGGGCCTGGAATCCGGCCACGCCAAGCAGCACGTGTTCGTCATCGGCGGCAATGGTGACCTTCGAGAAGACGGCATATTTTTTCAGCTCGGTCAGCTGCGCCTCGCGGACGCTGCGACGTTCAACCCACGCAAAGCCATCGTTACGACGGAACAGGCGCAGGTTGCTCCACATTTTGCCTTTGGCATCGCAATGGGCAACCAGCAGATGCTGATGTTCAGTGAGTTGCGCCACGTCGTTAGTGACCTGGCCCTGCAAATATTTTTCGCTGTCGGCACCGGTGATCGTGGCCAGCGCCCAGTCATCGAGCGTCATTAGCGTCAGCGGCAAACGCGCAGAGGCGCAGGGCAGACGCGGAGGAAACGGAGTAAAAGCCATAATGATGTCCTGGTAAGCTTAACGCTGTATGAATGCTTAATGTTAAAAGAGCCGTGGTTCATTGCAAGCGGTAATCGCGTGGACCGCACAGCTTGCGAGTTTGCGCGCAAAAAATGGTAATCCTTACATTTTTAAAGGTTTATTCTGGAAGCTTGCTTCTGAAGCCGAACATTCCGGTGAGGATTGGCCGGAAAAAGCGTTACACTAGAAGCCATCTTTAACGTCGCTATGCAGGAAAAGAACATGGATATTACCAACAAAGCCCGCATTCACTGGGCGTGCCGCAGAGGTATGCGTGAACTCGACATTTCCATCATGCCTTTCTTCGAACACGAGTACGATACGCTAAGCGATGACGACAAGCGGCTGTTTATCCGCCTGCTTGAGAGCGACGATCCGGATTTATTCAACTGGCTGATGAATCACGGCGAACCTGCAGATACGGAATTGCAGCGGATGGTCCAGTTAATTCAGACACGGAATCGGGAACGTGGTCCTGTGGCAATCTGATTTACGCGTCTCATGGCGCTCGCAATGGCTCTCTTTATTACTGCACGGTCTGGTGGCGGCGCTGGTGTTGCTTATCCCCTGGCCGTTAAGTTATACGCCGTTGTGGTTATTACTGCTTTCGCTGGTGGTGTTTGACTGCGTGCGCAGCCAGCGCCGAATTAACGCCAGCCATGGTGAAATTAAACTCCTGATGGATTCGCGCCTGCGCTGGCAGGGCAATGAATGGGATATTACAGGCGCGCCCTGGTTGTTAAACAGCGGCATGATGCTGCGCTTACGGCGCAGTACGGACGGCAAACGGCAGCATTTGTGGCTGGCGGCGGACAGTATGGACGCGCAGGAGTGGCGGGAGCTGCGCCGGATGATGCTCCAGCAACCGGCGCAGGAAAAGCACTGAGGCTCAGGCGAAGTTTTCCGCCATTTCGCCAAGAATTTGCTCGCACCAGGTTTGCAGGCGTTCTTCGCTTAAATCGTACTGATTGGTTTCATCCAGCGCCAGGCCGACAAACAGCTGCCCGTCCGCAATGACGGGTTTGGGGCTGGTGAACTCATAGCCTTCGGTGGGCCAGTAGCCGATAAACTTCACCGCTTTGGCGGACAGTTTGTCGTGCAGCATGCCGAGGGCGTCAAGGAACCATTCGCCGTAACCGAGCTGATCGCCCATGCCGTAGAGGGCAATCATTTTGCCATCCAGGTTAAGGGAATCCAGCTGATCCCAGATGGCTTCCCAGTCTTCCTGCAGCTCGCCGAAATCCCATGTCGGGATGCCGAGGATCAGCACATCGTACTGCTCCATCAGTGTGGGCGCGTCGTCTTTAAGGTTATGCAGCGTCACCAGTTCCGGGCCGATAATGTCGCGGATTTTCTCTGCTGCCATTTCGGTATAGCAGGTACTGGAACCATAAAAAAGACCAATGTTCATAGCGTAAACGTCTCAATTCCTGATGTGGCTTTGCGCACAGTGTACCAGAATCAATACGCAATCAGGCATAATGCCCTGACGTTGAAATAAGGGGCAATGATGGAACAGGATCTCGCACGCATAGAACAATTTCTCGATGCCCTGTGGCTGGAACGCAATGTGGCTGAGAACACATTGAGCGCCTATCGTCGCGATCTGCGTATGCTTGTCGAGTGGCTGCACCACAGAAACAGCGATGTGCTCAGCGTGCAGCATGACGATTTACAGGCGCTGCTGGCCGAGCGCGTCACCGGCGGCTACAAAGCGACCAGCTCCGCCCGTTTACTGAGCGCGATGCGGCGTTTTTTCCAGTATCTTTATCGCGAAAAGGTACGTACTGACGATCCCAGCGCCGTTCTGGCATCGCCAAAACTGCCGCAGCGCCTGCCAAAAGATCTGAGCGAGGCGCAGGTCGAGCGCCTGTTGCAGGCGCCGCTTACCGATCAGCCGCTGGAGTTACGTGACAAAGCCATGCTGGAAGTGTTGTATGCTACCGGCCTGCGCGTGTCGGAACTGGTCGGGCTGACAATGAGCGACATCAGTTTGCGTCAGGGCGTAGTGCGGGTGATCGGTAAAGGTAACAAAGAACGGCTGGTGCCGCTGGGGGAAGAAGCGGTCTACTGGCTGGAAAACTACCTGGAGCACGGGCGGCCCTGGCTTTTAAACGGCGCGTCAGTGGATGTGCTGTTTCCCAGTAGTCGCGCCCAACAAATGACCCGGCAGACGTTCTGGCATCGTATTAAGCATTATGCCATCCAGGCGGGCATAGACAGTGAAAAGCTTTCGCCGCACGTGTTGCGACATGCCTTCGCCACGCATCTGTTAAACCATGGCGCTGATTTGCGCGTCGTACAGATGCTGCTTGGGCACAGCGATCTCTCCACCACGCAAATTTATACGCATGTGGCGACAGAACGTTTGCGGCAACTCCATCAACAGCACCACCCACGCGCGTGATGCTGATTTATTAAGGATGTGAAATGAAAAAAAGTTTGATGATGTTCACCCTGCTGGCGGCGTTCAGTACCGCAGTTCAGGCCGACGATGCGGCCATTAAGCAGACGCTGGCGAAGCTGGGCGTGCAGAGCACGGAAATTCAGCCATCACCCATCAGCGGTATGAAAACCGTGCTGACTAACAGCGGCGTGCTGTACGTCACTGAAGACGGCAAACATATGATCCAGGGGCCGCTGTATGACGTGAGCGGTCCGCAGCCGATCAACACCACCAACAGCATGCTGATGACGCATCTCAACGCGCTGGAAAAAGAGATGATCGTGTATAAAGCGGCGAACGAAAAACACGTCATTACCGTATTCACCGACATCACCTGCGGCTACTGCCATAAGCTGCACGAGCAGATGGCGGATTACAACGCGCTGGGCATTACCGTGCGTTATCTGGCGTTCCCGCGTCAGGGTATGCAGAGCGAAGCGGCAGACAATATGAAGGCCATCTGGTGCGCCAAAGATCGCAACAAAGCCTTTGACGATGCGATGGCGGGCAAAGGTGTGAAGGCCGCAAGCTGTGATGTCGACATTGCCGACCAGTATGCCCTTGGCGTGCAGTTTGGCGTGAGCGGCACGCCGGCGATTGTGCTGAGCAATGGCTATGTCGTGCCGGGCTATCAGGCCCCTCAGGAGATGAAAACCTTCCTGGACGAGCATAAAAAACAGACCGGCGGTAAATAATTTTCGTGAAACTTCAGAGACAACTTCGCCGCCGCGAGCCGGATCCAGCGGCAAATCTGCCGGATAACCTGCCGCCCCTGTTACGCCGTCTGTATGCCAGCCGTGGCGTGGTATCGCCTGCGGAGCTGGAGCGCGGCGTAAAAGGGATGCTGCCCTGGCAGCAACTGAGCGGCGTGGAGAAGGCAGCGGAGCATCTGTATCAGGCGTTTAAGCAGGGGCTGCGCATTATGGTGGTCGGCGATTTTGATGCCGATGGCGCTACCAGCACCGCGCTGAGCGTACTGGCGATGCGGTCGATGGGCTGTCCGAACGTCGCCTATCTGGTGCCGAACCGCTTTGATGACGGTTATGGTTTAAGCCCGGAAGTGGTCGACCAGGCCCATGCCCGTGGCGCGCAGCTGATCCTCACCGTGGATAACGGCATCTCGTCCCATGCGGGCGTGGAGCGCGCCCATGAACTGGGTATTCCAGTGCTGGTGACCGATCACCATCTGCCCGGCGAGACGCTGCCAGATGCAGAAGCCATCGTTAACCCGAATCTGCGCGACTGCGCCTTCCCGTCGAAATCGCTGGCGGGCGTCGGAGTGGCCTTTTACCTGATGCTGGCGCTGCGCACCCATCTGCGCGATCAGGGCTGGTTTGAGGCGCAGGGGATAGCGATCCCCAATCTGGCCGAGCTGCTGGATCTGGTGGCGCTGGGTACGGTAGCCGACGTGGTGCCCCTGGATACCAACAACCGTATTCTTACCTGGCAGGGCTTAAGCCGGATCCGCGCGGGCAGGTGCCGTCCTGGCATCAAAGCCCTGCTGGAAGTCGCGAATCGTGACGCGCAAAAACTTGCAGCCAGCGATCTGGGCTTTGCTCTCGGTCCGCGCCTGAACGCCGCCGGACGACTGGATGACATGTCGGTCGGCGTGGCATTGCTGCTGTGCGATAACGTTGGCGAAGCCCGCGTGCTGGCCAGCGAACTGGATGCGTTAAACCAGACGCGCAAAGAGATTGAACAGGGGATGCAGGCGGAAGCGCTGGCGCTGTGCGAAAAGCTGGAGCGCAGCAGCGAAGCCCTTCCCGGCGGGCTGGCAATGTATCACCCCGAATGGCATCAGGGCGTGGTGGGGATTCTCGCCTCCCGCCTGAAAGAGCGCTTTAACCGCCCGGTGATCGCCTTTGCCCCTGCGGGTGAGGGCCTGCTGAAAGGTTCGGGTCGCTCTATCCAGGGGCTGCATATGCGCGATGCGCTGGAGCGGCTTGATACGCTCTATCCGGGCATGATGCTCAAATTCGGCGGCCACGCGATGGCGGCCGGGCTGTCGCTGGAAGTGGCGCGCTTCGACGAGTTCCAGCAGCGCTTTGGCGCGCTGGTGACCGAATGGCTGGATCCGGCGCTGTTACAGGGGGAAATCGTTTCCGACGGCCCGCTGGACGCGCAGGAGATGACGCTTGGCGTCGCCGAAATGCTGCGTGATGCCGGGCCCTGGGGACAGATGTTCCCGGAACCGCTGTTCGATGGACGTTTTCGCCTGCTGCAGCAGCGCATCGTTGGCGAACGCCATCTGAAAGTGATGGTGGAGCCGGTCGGCGGCGGCCCGCTGCTGGACGGCATCGCCTTTAACGTCGACACCAGCATCTGGCCGGATAACGGCGTGCGGGAAGTGAGCCTCGCCTATAAACTGGATGTAAATGAGTTTCGCGGCAATCGCAGCGTTCAGCTGATTATCGACGACATCTGGCCAATTTAGCGCCAGTATTCGCTATAAAACAGGGCGTAATTCCGGTAGAATTCCGCCCTTATAACCGCATTTTGACAAGTCCAATAAAAGAAAACAGACCATGTTTGAAATCAATCCGGTAAAAAACCGCATTCAGGACCTCACGGAGCGCTCGGACGTTCTTAGGGGGTATCTTTGACTACGATGCCAAGAAAGAGCGTCTGGAAGAAGTAAACGCCGAGCTGGAACAGTCGGACGTCTGGAACGAACCTGAACGCGCACAGGCGCTGGGTAAAGAGCGTTCCTCCCTCGAAGCCATCGTTGAAACCCTGGATCAAATGCGCCAGGGTCTGGAAGACGTCGCTGGCCTGCTTGAGCTGGCCGTGGAAGCCGACGACGAAGAAACCTTTAACGAAGCCGTGGCTGAGCTGGACGGGCTGGAAGAGAAGCTGGCGCAGCTTGAATTCCGCCGTATGTTCTCCGGTGAATACGACAGCGCCGACTGCTACCTGGATATCCAGGCCGGTTCCGGCGGCACAGAAGCCCAGGACTGGGCGAGCATGCTGACCCGTATGTATCTGCGCTGGGCCGAAGCCCGCGGCTTCAAAACCGAAATTATCGAAGAATCCGAAGGTGAAGTGGCGGGTCTTAAATCCGTGACCATCAAGATTTCCGGCGATTACGCTTACGGCTGGCTGCGTACCGAAACCGGCGTTCACCGCCTGGTGCGTAAGAGCCCGTTCGACTCCGGCGGCCGTCGCCATACGTCGTTCAGCTCCGCGTTCGTTTACCCGGAAGTGGATGACGATATTGATATTGAAATCAACCCGGCGGACCTGCGTATCGACGTTTACCGTGCCTCCGGTGCGGGCGGTCAGCACGTTAACCGTACGGAATCGGCGGTGCGTATTACGCACATCCCGACCAATACCGTCACGCAGTGCCAGAACGACCGCTCTCAGCATAAGAACAAAGACCAGGCCATGAAGCAGATGAAAGCGAAGCTTTATGAACTGGAAATGCAGAAGAAAAACGCTGAGAAACAGGCGATGGAAGACAACAAGTCCGACATCGGCTGGGGCAGCCAGATCCGTTCTTATGTGCTGGACGACTCCCGCATCAAAGACCTGCGTACCGGTGTTGAAACCCGTAACACGCAGGCGGTGCTGGATGGCAGTCTGGACCAATTTATTGAAGCAAGTTTGAAAGCAGGGCTATGAGGAACCAACATGTCTGAACAACAAGCACAGGGCGCTGAAACCGTAGTTGATCTGAACAATGAACTGAAAGCTCGCCGCGAAAAGCTGGCACAACTGCGTGAGCAGGGTGTTGCGTTCCCGAACGATTTCCGTCGCGATCATACCTCTGACCAGCTGCATGCCGCCTACGACGACAAAGATAACGAAGAGCTGGAATCGCTCGGTATCGAAGTCGCCGTGGCTGGCCGTATGATGACCCGCCGCGTAATGGGTAAAGCCTCGTTCGTCACCCTGCAGGACGTTGGCGGTCGCATCCAGCTGTACGTCTCCCGTGACGATCTGGCTGAAGGCGTCTATAACGAGCAGTTCAAAAAGTGGGATCTCGGTGACATCCTCGGCGCGCGCGGCAAGCTGTTCAGGACAAAAACCGGCGAGCTGTCCATTCACTGCACCGAGCTGCGTCTGCTGACCAAAGCCCTGCGCCCGCTGCCGGACAAATTCCACGGCCTGCAGGACCAGGAAGCGCGCTATCGTCAGCGCTACCTGGATCTCATCGCTAACGAAGAATCCCGCAACACCTTTAAAATTCGCTCGCAGATCATGGCCGGTATTCGCCAGTTCATGGTAAGCCGCGACTTTATGGAAGTGGAAACCCCGATGATGCAGGTCATCCCTGGCGGCGCGTCTGCGCGTCCGTTTGTGACCCATCACAATGCGCTGGATCTGGACATGTACCTGCGTATCGCGCCGGAACTGTACCTCAAGCGTCTGGTGGTCGGCGGCTTCGATCGCGTGTTTGAAATCAACCGTAACTTCCGTAACGAAGGCATCTCCGTACGTCACAATCCAGAGTTCACCATGATGGAACTCTATATGGCGTATGCGGATTACAAAGATCTGATCGAGCTGACCGAGTCCCTGTTCCGCACCCTGGCGCAGGATATTCTGGGCAGCACCAAAGTGCCGTACGACGACCAGGTCTTTGACTTCGGTAAACCGTTCGAAAAACTGACCATGCGCGAAGCGATCAAGAAATACCGTCCGGAAACGGATCTGGCAGATCTGGATAACTTCGACAGCGCGAAAGCCATCGCCGAAAGCCTGGGCATCAAAGTTGAGAAGAGCTGGGGTCTGGGCCGCATCGTGACCGAGATCTTCGAAGAGACCGCCGAAGCGCATCTGATCCAGCCGACCTTCATTACTGAATACCCGGCAGAAGTGTCTCCGCTGGCGCGTCGTAACGATGAAAACCCGGAGATCACCGACCGCTTTGAGTTCTTCATCGGCGGACGTGAAATCGGTAACGGCTTTAGCGAGCTGAACGATGCGCAGGATCAGGCTAAACGCTTCCAGGATCAGGTTGACGCGAAAGCGGCGGGCGACGACGAAGCCATGTTCTTCGACGAAGACTACGTCACCGCGCTGGAGCACGGTCTGCCGCCGACTGCGGGTCTGGGCATTGGTATCGACCGTATGGTGATGCTGTTCACCAACCGTCATACCATCCGCGACGTGATCCTCTTCCCGGCTATGCGTCCGGTTAAATAATCACGCGCAACGCGAACAAGCCCTGGCAGCGATGCCGGGGCTTTTTTTATGCGGCGGCGAAAACGCGCAGCCGTTCCCGCACCTCGGGCCGGGCGACCTGCTGCACCATCCACGGGCTGAACGCCCAGGGTGTGGCATCCACGGCG
The DNA here is from genome assembly GCF_001888805.2 of Enterobacter sp. SA187. Taxonomy (NCBI): domain Bacteria; kingdom Pseudomonadati; phylum Pseudomonadota; class Gammaproteobacteria; order Enterobacterales; family Enterobacteriaceae; genus Enterobacter; species Enterobacter sp. SA187. The sequence continues at coordinate 304,711 of NZ_CP019113.1, read as the reverse complement.
CAGAACAGCGCTTCCAGTGTTACCCACTGATGATCCATCACTTCATCGGCATTCACCGCCAGCGGCGTGGTAACGCGCGCGGCAAACACCGGGCAAATTTCATTTTCGACAATGCCTGAAGGATCGGTTTCGCAGTAGCGGAATTCCGGATACACCGGCGCAATGGCGGCGACGGTCGCGCCGACTTCAAACTGACAGCGACGGATCACCGCGGCGGTAAAATCTTCCCCGCTTTGCGGATGCCCGCATACGGAGTTGGTCCATACGCCCGGCCAGGCTTTTTTGTGCAGGGAGCGGCGGGTAAGCAGGCACTCGCCGCGTGCATTGAACAGCCAACTGGAGAAGGCGAGATGCAGGGGCGTATCGGCATGGTGGGCGGCATATTTTTCCTGCGTCCCGGCCGCCATGCCCTGCTCATCCAGTAAAATCACATGTTCCTGCAACATAATCTTTATCCACTCTCAATCCAGCCAGAATAACGGCTCTATTATACGTGAGGGTCAATAAAACGTTTTGCTCTGGCGCGCTTAATCTGGCATGACCAGCGACATTTATTCAGTGAACTGGGTAATAGACGCTAATGCATTTTGCATCGCGGCTGTGGCTGCTATGATATGCAGTCATGCTCATTTGTTCCGGGGAAGTGTTTTGATTGCAGGACGCCTGATGAAAAATCCGTGTCGACTTCTTATCTGCCTGGCGTTCAGCCTGTTGCTGGCGGCATGCTCATCGAAAAACGCCGCCGACGGCGAGACTTACACCGTTAAGCGTGGCGACACCTTATCTAAAATTTCGCGCATGACCGGCACCAGCGTCAAAGAGCTGGCGCGCCTGAACGGGATTTCCCCGCCTTACACTATTGAAATCGGCCAGCGTCTGCGGGTTAACAGCGGCGGCAAATCCGGCGGCTCGGGTAAGGGCGGCAAAACCGCGTCCGCCAGACCGTCAGCTTCCGTGCCCTTAGCCTCCTGGCCGCCGGTGGGTCAACGCTGCTGGCGCTGGCCGACGAACGGTAAAATTATCCTGCCGTACTCCTCCGCCGATGGCGGTAACAAGGGGCTGGATATTGCCGGTACGCGCGGACAGCCGGTGTACGCCGCCGGTGCCGGTAAAGTGGTGTACGTCGGCAACCAGCTGCGCGGTTACGGCAATCTGATTATGATCAAGCACAGCGAAGACTATATTACGGCCTATGCCCATAATGATTCGCTGCTGGTGAATAACGGCCAGAGCGTGAAGATCGGTCAGAAGATTGCCACTATGGGCAGCACCGACGCCGACTCGGTGCGATTGCACTTCCAGCTGCGTTATCGCGCCACGGCAATCGATCCGGCGCGTTATCTGCCGCCGCAGGGCAGTCCGCCTAAATGCTAAGCGATTAATATATCGCCGGTTAGCCGCCATGCGGCTTGCCAGACGGTGCGTAAGGTTTATAATGCCCTACGCACCTCAAAGCGGGCGTAGTTCAATGGTAGAACGAGAGCTTCCCAAGCTCTATACGAGGGTTCGATTCCCTTCGCCCGCTCCAGATTTATTCTTTCATCACCCCAGGCTGCACCCTCAACTGATTCTCTCCGACCTTTTTCCCGTGCCTGTCTTCGATCCAGTAATTGATCTCCACGTCCTGTTTATCCGCAGGCGTTACCGTCACCTCCTGCACTTTTTGTCCGGAATCAGCAGGAATAGTCAGGGTGGTTTCACCCTTATCCAGCACGCGCCGATCCTGCTTCACCTGCCATTTCAGCTGGCACTGATCGCAGGCAGACCAGGTATCGTTGATCGCCCACAGCCGCACGGTGGCGGGCTGGCCGGGCTGCCACCGGGCGGTGACAGGTTCAATGGACGGCAGCAGCGGCTGATAGGCTTTTTGCAGCGCGTAATAGCCTGCTTTCGGTTTGCGCAGATAGTCCACCACGCCCCAGTTGATGGAAGGCCAGGTCTCGACAAACATAAAATGGAACAGCGCGGTTACCGGCTGGTAACGCTGTCGGCGATAGCTTTCTGCCGCCGTGGCGACCAGTTCCGCCTGATAGGCCTGCGTATTGGCGATCATCTGCTGCAAATTATCGCCGCGCGGGATTTTGGCGAACTTAAAGGTCTGGAAAGGCTGGAAGTTGTGGTATTTCCAGCGCGTCCAGCCAGGATCGTCGGCGGCGGTGGTTTTCGGCCAGCGCACTTCTGGCGGAATAATGGTCTTCAGGGTCGACAGCCGCGGCAGCGCCTGCGCGCCGAATTCAGTAATAATGGCGGTTTTGGCCGGGCCAAGCAGATCGCGGATGGTGCCGAAATACCATCCGGCCCAGTAATGCTCCTCCACCGCAGAAAAGCGGTGCACGATGCGCGAGTTATCGGTCGCCAGCGCATCCGCCACTTTGTCCGTCAGGGCGCGGTTTAAATCCTTATGCCAGTCGGGGAAGCGTTTTTCCATCCACGGCGAGTTCCACGGCGGTTCGTTATGGCCGCCCCAGACGATAATGGCAGGCGAGTTGCCGAACTGCTCCACCATTTCCCGGGTCTGGCGTACCGCGTTGTCGGCGAAGGCGGCACTGTCATCGTAGCCCCATTGCAGCGGCACATCCTGCCAGATCATCAGCCCCATCTCGTCCGCCACCTCATACAGCCCGCGGCCCGCCACATGACCGTGAACGCGGATGGCGTTGGCGTTCATCTCCTCCACCAGCCGGAAATCCCGGCGGTATTTTTCCCGCGTCATGGTGCTGAGCCACGGCGAGCCAATATAGTTAGTTCCCTTGATAAACAACCGTTTACCATTGATAAGCCAGCCTTTATTCTCCGGCTGTTCTTCCACTTTGCGCAGGCCGGTGCGCGTGACGGTGGTATCCATGAGCCCCTGGCTATCCGTCAGCGAGGCGCGTACCCGATATAAATGCGGTTTGCCGGATCCTTTCGGCCACCAGAGCTTTGCGGCCTTCATCGGCAGATCTACCTTCAGCGTACGGGCGCTGCCGTCCGTTTTCTCCAGGGTGACAGGAAATTCCTGCTGAAAGCGCTGGCCGTTAAAATTAGCAGGAGCCGCGTTCAGGCGCAGTGTGGCGCTGCCGCCTTCAAGGGCACGGTAGCGGATCGTCGCCTGCAACGCGGGATTGTCCAGCCCCTGACGCCAGTCCGGGCGCAGGATGATTTCATCAATAGTTGCGCCCCTGCTGAGATGCAGTCTCACCGGTGCCCAGATACCCCCTGAGTTGGCATCCTGCCCCTCCGGCGACCAGGCGCCGCCTGGCCGACTATCGTGCTGATTAAGCACGCCCTTCATCAAGGCTTTATGCAGCGGCCAGATTTTCTTCGGATCTTCGAACGGGCTATCCACTTTTACCGCCAGCTTATTATGACGACGCAGTGATTTAGTGACATCCACCGCGAAGCGCTGGAAATAGCCTTCATGACGGGTCAGCGCCTGACCATTGAGCGTCACATCCGCAAAGTAATCGACGCCGTCAAACACCAGCGTGGCCATGGTATCCGCAGGCTGCGCGGGCAGGGTGAAGGCATGGCGGTACATCAGCGCCCCCTGATGATCGTACCCGGCGCTGTACCAGTTAGCCGGAACCTTTAGCGCCCGCCAGCCCGCGGTGGAGGCGGTGGTGCCATCAAAAGCGCTGTCATTGGCGTCATGCACCTGCCACTGTCCGGCGAGGGACCAGGTCACAGGCACCGTGGTCGCCCGGGCCAGCGGGACGAGGGCGACCAGCAACAGCATGATCTTACGCACCATTTTTTACCTCCTGCGCCCGGCGTTGCAGCCACGCCATAATGCGACTGGCCTCGGCATACAGGCCATCCCGCAGGGTTTTCAGTTCGTCGTCATCCAGCGTCTGCGCATCGCTCTCCAGCCGTTGCAGCAGTTGCGTGAGATGCCCGAAATCCAGCGCCATGGCTTCGCCGCGCAGTTTATGGGCAGCGCGGCGCAGGCCGTCACGATCATGGTTGTTCATGGCCTGCACGATCGTCGCCAGCGCCTCATCCAGTCCCTCGCGGAACAGACCTAATAACTCGTCCACCAGCTCCGCATCGTCGGCGCACTGCTTCAGCAGGCGGGCCTCATCCGGCAGCCCCTGTTCCGGGGGGCGGCAGACACGCAGGATCTCATCCTGCAGCGCGTCCTGGGTGACGGGTTTGGCAATATAGCCGTCAAAGCCCATCGCCAGGCAGCGCTCTTTGTCCCCCTGCATGGCGTGAGCGGTCATGGCGATGGCAGGCTGATGCGTCTGCTGCTCTTCCCGAAGCAGGCGGATGGCGGTTTCGCCGTCCATCTCCGGCATCTGTAAATCAATGAGCAGCACATCCCAGCGGGCCGCGCGCCAGCGTTCCAGCGCTTCACGACCGTTATTCACCACCTCGCACTCATGCCCGAGCCGCTCCAGCAGCCGCCGGGCAACTTTCTGGTTAACGAGATTATCTTCCGCGAGCAATACGTGCAGCCCCTGGCGCGCGGTTTCAGGCGCGGCCTGTGGGGCGGGCGGCGGCGGTGTCTCCTCCGCAGGCGGCACCGGCGCAAGCACGCTGGCGATCACCTGATGTAGTTCGTGCTGCGCAACCGGCTTATGCAGATAGTGGGCAATGCCGATGCGTTTGAGCATTTTGGCGTCGAAATGGCGGCTCATTGAACTGAGCATAATGATATGGCTGTGGCTGGTCTGCGGCAGCACCGACAGCTCCAGCGCCAGGGAGACGCCGTCCATATCCGGCATCTGCGCATCCAGCAGGATCAGCGGCCAGGGCGTTCCCGCCGCCGCCAGTCGCAGGGCGTCGGCGGCGTTATTGACGCAGGTGGGTTGCAGTCCCATCAGGCTAAGCATGGTATCAAGCAGGCGCAGGTTGGTGCTGTTATCATCCACCACCAGTACCCGTTCGCCGTTAAAGCGCGCCAGGGTTGAGCGGCTGGCGGTTGAGGCCTGCTGACTGGTGAGCGGAATGGTGAAGGCAAACTCGCTGCCCGCGCCGGGTTCACTGGTGACCGACAGCTCACCGCCCATGATCTTCACCAGCCTGGCGGAGATGGTCAGCCCCAGCCCGGTGCCACCATAGCGACGGGTGGTTGAGCTGTCGGCCTGGCTGAAGGCTTCAAAAATGGCTTTCTGCTTGTCCGGCGGAATGCCGATGCCGCTGTCGCGCACCCGGAAGCGCCAGTGACCTGCGCTGTCGGCAGGCTCGATGGCCAGCAGCACTTCCCCCTGCGGGGTAAATTTCAGCGCGTTACCCAGTAAATTGGTGAGGATCTGCCGCAGCCGGGTACCGTCCGCCATCAGCACTTCCGGCACCGTAGGGGCAATATCCACCAGCAGTTCGATGCTTTTTTCGCTGGCGGCGGGCATATGCGGGCGGATCAGCGACTGGACGAACGGGCGAATTTCCACCGGCGCTTCGTCCAGCACCACCTTGCCCGCTTCGATTTTAGAGAAGTCGAGAATGTCGTTGATGATATGCAACAGCGACTGGGCCGAGCTCATCACCAGCGAAAGATACTCCCGCTGATCCGCCGTCAGCGGCGTGTCCAGGCAGAGCTGGGTCATGCCTAAAATGCCGTTCATCGGCGTGCGGATCTCATGGCTCATATTGGCGAGAAAGGCGCTTTTCGCCTCGTTCGCCTCGCGCGCGACTTTCGCCGCTTCAATGGCGAGCAGCTCGGCTTCTTTACGCCGGGTAATATCCTGAAGCGTGCCGATAACCCGCTCCGCTTCACGATCGATGGTCATGGTCACCACCTGGCCGGACAGCAGCATCCAGCGCCATCCCTGGTCGGGATGACGCACGCGGATCTCGCACTCGAAGACCGGCATATGATCTTTTTTCGAGGAGGCCAGCGCCTGGCGCAGGGTGGCGCGATCCTCCTCATGCACCAGATTCAGCAGAAAACGCACCGGATGCTGCCACTGCACCCGCGACTGCCCGACCATCGCCAGCAGGGTATCGTTGACCTGCAGGCTATCCTGCGACACCTGCCAGTCCCAGATGCCGATCTGGATCGACTCGGCGGTCAGTAAAAAATCTTCATGCAGCTGGTGGCGGGAACGGCGGGCCTGATCGAGCTGGGTAATGTCGCTGTGCAGGCTGACGATGCCGCCATCCGGCAGGCGCTGATGCTGCACATATAGCTGCCGCTGCCCGGACTGGCGCACTTCATAATGATATTTCTGGCGGCAGTTGCGGATAATGGTTTCACGCAGGCTCTGGCGTTTGGCGGGGTCGATGTTGTACACCGCATCGATAAATTTTTCGGCAAGCTCTTCCAGCGTGGCACCGGCGGTAAGCCAGGGGCCGATCACCGGATAAAGCTGCGTGACCTTATCATTCCAGGCCTGCAGTCGTTCGGCAGAATCATAGATCATCACCGCCACCGGCAGCGCATTCAGATCGAAGCAGGACGATGCGTTCATCATACCTCCTGTGCCCGGTAGTGCAGCTCTGCCTGACGGCGCAGATACTCCAGCCCCGGCGCAATCGCCATCGCCCAGGCGGTGAGGATCTCGTCGTCACACTCGGGATCCCGAAGGTGAACGGTGTTCAGCATCGCCTCGCGCCAGAGGGCAAAAAAGCGCGGCGGCAGACGCAGGCCGTCGTGACTTTGCTCGCGGGCGAGGCGTTCGAGAAAATCCGGTACAAACAGCACGCCGTCCACGGCGAGCATGGCGAAAAACGTTTTGTACATCATCTGCGGCCCTTCCTCATCGGGCTGGCGGGAGAAGTGCAGCTCCGTCTCGGGCGTCATGTGTTTGAAAGCGTCGTAAAAGGCCTGAAAAAAACTCTTTTTATCGTTTTCAGGGATCACCCGGTTGAGGCTCGCCTCAAAGAGATCGCGGTAAAACTTCATGGCGCGGCCCTCGCAGCACGTTCACCCGGCAGGCACAGTCCGGGCGGGTTAAATTCATCCGCCAGACGGCGTGAGAAGTAGCTGTCCTGCTCCATCAGGCCATTTTTAAACAGCGGCCCGGCGTTGTGTTTATAGAGCAGCGCTTCCAGCACCATGGCATTGGTGGAGAGCGTAAGGGATTTGTTGATGTCGCCGGTGGCCTCGACGCGGCCTTCAAACCAGCCCTTCTGCGGATCGTTGAGATGACGGGTCACCGCCATCAGCGCGTCGGTATATTCGGTGTCCCACAGCGTCCATAGGGTAAAGACCGCTTTGGTCGAAACCTGCGACAGCCGCGGATAGTCCCGGCCATCGTCCCCCAGGGTATTCCAGGCGTAGCCGTTACCCCACACGGTATCTTCGACATGCCAGGGCGCCTGGCCGAGTGAAAAATCGGCGCGGGCGGTCAGCACTTTGTCTGTTTCCCAGCGTGATTTCTGGGTGAGCCATACCCGCTCGGCCCGCGTGCGCAGGGTACTCTGGAATTCAGACGGCAGGCCCGGCGGTTCCCAGCCGAATTCCAGCCCCGGCAGCATATAGGGGAGGGTAGTAATGAGCGACGGCTGCCAGGTGGTACGGGGATCCCGGGCGTCAACGGCGAGGCTGCGCTGGTAGATGATGACGTTGCGCGACGGCGGGGTAAAGGCCTTGTCGACCGGGAATCCCCACAGGCGGAACGCGCTGGCGGCATATTCGCTTTCGCCCAGCCGCAATTCTTCGCGCACCACCGGCTGGCCGTTTTGCAGCGACGAGGACCAGAGTTCGCCCTCTTTATCCATCACCGGACAGAAATTCCAGCGCAGGATAATTTTATCCAGATACTCGCGATACTGCGGCGCGCGCTCGGCGGTGAGGCGCAGCGCCAGCATCAGGCGCGCCATATCTCTGGCGGACCAGCCGCTTTTTACCGGTTTTCCGCTGAAGTCGATAAGGGTGGCGCTCTGGGTGGAATAAAGTCGGCCCGGCGTACGCTGCTCGCTGAGCATCAGGCGATTAAGGGTGCCAAGCAGCCGCGTCAGACGGGCATCAAACTCATCCTCCTTAATCAGATCCAGCTCGCGGGCAGCCAGCAGGGCGATCAGCGTGTCGCCCATCTGCCACAGGGTGACGCGAGGTTGTTTATCGCTGCCGTTGACCAGCCCGGTCTGCGGCTGGGTGTTATTGACGAAATAGCGCCAGGCGATGCCCGCCCACTCCTGCTCCTGCGGCGTCAGACGGTCAATACGCGCGCTGCTATGCCAGCCGCCTTTCGTCAGCCAGCGCCATCCCGCCCCGTCGCGACTAAATAGCGCAAAGGCGATAAGCAGGACAATCAAAATTCCCGCCAGCCAGCGGCTCAGGGTTTTAAACATTGCGCCGTCACCGGAGGAAGTTTCACGGGCTCATCCGCCTTACAGGAGGAGCACTGGCAGGCCTGGCACGCAGGTTTAGTGCGCTGGCTGGTGCCGGTCTGTTCGCACCAGGTTTTCACCGCCGGGGTACTCTCCAGGAACGGACGATTCCGTTTGGTGTTGTTCTCCTCAAACTGATCGACAAGTTTCTTCTCCCACAGGGAGGGCGCGAACTGGCGATCTTTCGGGTTATCGCTGTTAAATTGCAGCAGCTTGCCCTCTTTTTTGAACAGCAGCGCCTCCAGCATGATGCCGTTATTGTTGGCGGTGAACTCTTTAATCGGGCCGTCGCCGTTTTCATACAGCCCTTCGTAATAGCCTTTGCCCTCTTCGTTGGCGTTTTCAATGGTGGTGAGTAACCGATCCGTGTAAGGCGAATCCCATAGCGCCCACATGCCGAGGGCCGCTTTTAGCGACACCGCAGCGGTATTAGGAACATATTGTCCTTTATCGGTAATGGTGTTCCAGTTAAAGCCATCGCTGAATACGGTGTCGTAGACAAAGTACGGCGATTTATCGAGCTGGTGCTCCGAACGGGCGGTTAAAATGCCGGTAATGGCGTAGCGGTTCTCCTGCGCCTGATAGACACGGTCGGCGAAGTCTTTCATCCACGCGAGGGAATAATCGCGCGGGCTGTTATCGCGATCCGTCGGGTTATCGAAACCAAACTCCAGGCCGTAAAGCAGGTAGGATTCGGTTACCACATAGTTATGTTGACTGGTACGACGGGGATCGCGTGAATCGTACGGCACCAGCACGCAGTAAATTTCTGCCAGCTCATAGGGTTCCGGTCGGCTTGACTGGCAGGTGCTGAATCCCCATAAACGGAAGCCCGCCGCGCCATATTCCTCATAGCCCAGACGTCCTTCCTGAACATATTTGGGCTGGCCGTTTTCCAGATAAGCGCCGTATAACATGCCGCAGGGATCCACGGCATGGCTGAAGTCCCAGCCCAGCACGATATTATCCACGCTGTTGCCATATTCCGGATAACGCTCTTTGATGACCCTCAACCAGATCAGCATCCTGCCAATGTCCAGCGCTGAAAAGCCGATCTCGCCGGGTTTGTTCTGGTAGTTCACCTTCTGCCCGCTGATGGTGTTGTAGGCCTTGTTAGGGAGTTCATCACGGAACAGCACCAGTTTATTCAGCGTGGCAAGCAATTTGATCATGCGCCGATCGAATTCCGCCTTATCAATAATCCCCAGCTCGCGGGCTGCGGTCATCGCCGCCATATAAGACGCGCTGTCCCACATGGTGGTGGACGGGTATTTGTTTACCGCGTTCACCAGCCCGGTGGTGGGCTGATAGTTGGAGACGAAATATTGCCAGGCGTTTTTCGCGATGGCCATTTCCCGCGCGCTCAGCTCGCCGCTGCGGGGATCGTAGCCGGAAGCAGGCAATTCAGTAGCCGCCCGTGCGCCCGAGATCGCCAGCCAGAACGCCACCAATCCGGCCAAAAGTGGGAAAAAGAACAAGCATTTCAGCTTCATGGCGTAGCTCCTGCTGAAGAAGTGGATCGGGATGCGTCGTTAAAACAGGCCAGGCACAGCATCTGGCCGTGGGCAATGTACGCCAGGCTTTCAAGGACCACCGCATTGGTATCGGCGTCAATCACCTTATTCACGCTGTTATTCAGATTCAGGCCGCGCTGCCAGCCTTTGCCGGGTACCTGTAACGGCTGCACCTGCTGGCGTAACGCCTCGCTCCAGCTGTTGCGGAACAGGGCATACCAGGCAAAGGCGGAGCGGGTGGAGGTGATGGCAGTCTGCTCCGGGGTGGCATCGAGCAGGGCGCTGTTTTGCAACGGCTGGCGATCCGGCAGATCGTTGACGTAGTCCGGCGCAGGCTCGGCATAATCGGTACTGATGGGCGGTTTACGCACCCGCAGGCTGTTGCGGCGCTGCTGAATTTGCATAATGCGCCAGGTGATTTCCGCGCTTTGCGCGTCAAAGCCCAGTTCGAGGCCGGTTAACAGATAGGGCAGGCTAATGAGCGACGGCTGTTTGCCCCAGGGGGTGCGCAACCCTTCGTCCGGCACCATCACGCCATCGATGTCGATCATCTGCTGTCCTTCCGGCGGATTCGTTACCGCCAGCCCGGCGGCGCTGTCGATCAGCCGCAGCGTGTGGCTGGCATACAGCCGGTAGCCGTAGCTGTTGCGCGGCTCGTCTGTGTTCAGCGCCCAGTGATGCAGCGGCGCGGCGGCCTGGGTGGCGGTGCTGGTGACCACCATCGCCCCGGTGTTCCACTGGTTAAAGAGATCGCGAATGGCGGGAGCGTGCTGGGGATAGCGCCACAGCAGCGTTTGCAGGGCGTTCAGCAATCGTCCCATGCCGATGGCGGAGGTATCCGGTTTTCCCAGCATTTTCAGCGTGTCGGCGTGGTAATAAGCGGCGGGCACGCCCTGCGGATTCAGCGGCAACTGACCGAGGGTAAAGAGGGCGGCAGTAACGCGCTCGTCAAACTCGGCGGCAGTCAGAATGTTAAGCTGTTTTGCCGCGCTCAGGGCAAACAGGTAGCTGCCGGTACTCCACAGGCTGAACCAGGGTTCGCGATCGTGGGCGTTCGCCAGGCCATTAGGCTGGGTGTTGTTGACGTAATACTGCCAGGCCACCCGCGCCCAGATCGCCTCATCAAAGGTCAGCTCGCGGGAGGCGGGCAGCGGCGGAAAATCCTTGCTGAGGCTCAGCCCGCCGCTGCTTTCAACGCGCGAGGGCATCTGGTGCTCCACCCATACCACAATGGCAAACCCGAGCAGAAAACCCAGCAGGATGGTGAGATAGCTGCGGGCGGAAAGCAGGGCGTCACGCGTTCTCATTGGCTGGCTTCCTCTTCAGCAGGTGTCCATATGGCGGCGAGGATCAGGGGCAACATGGCGGCGATATTCACCGCGCCCCAGAAAATATTGATCACGTAGCCGGAAGGGTCATCCACCTGGCCGCGCGCCACCTGTATCCCGCCCCAGATCAGCCCCGCCAGGGTTAACACCACGATGGCGATCTGCGGTTTCACCAGATAGAGAAAACGGCCGGTCTGCCGCTCTTTCGGCGTTACGTGGAATTTGATCTGCTCGCCGCGCAGCACGGTATCCAGCGCCCGTAAGTTCATGGAAAAGAAGGAGAGGTAAGAGGCGCGGCCATCCCAGGCGGAAATCCCCCAGGTGCCGAACATAAAGGCCAGCTCCGAGAAAATGAAAAAAGGTAAAAAGTGCAGGTAAAAGGGCGTTGACCAGGCGGAAACCGGCGGAATGCCGGTGAACAGATAAATAATCGGCGAGATCAGAAATACCGTATTCCACACGCAGGCCATGTAAGACCAGAAGGTGGTGGCATACATCAGCGTTTGCGGCAGCGACAGCTTAAAGCGGCGACGGCTGAAGATGTTGTCATGGAAGAGAATATCCAGCGATCCGGCGGCGTATTTAAAGCGCTGGATCATCCACGTCAGCATATCCTGCGGCGAGAGCATTTTGGATTCGATGCGCGGATGCATCACGGAGCGCCAGTTGCGCGCCGCATCGCCGTGCAGCAGGATGGAGGTGTAAATATCTTCCGAGACGTGAAATTTATAGGGCGTCAGCTCTGTATCAAAGGCGACGTGCGGGCGCATGGCATCCTGCAAGGCTTCGCGCGTGGCAGGATCGCGGATGTCGCGGGTGTGGCGGGAAATCTCTTCTTCCACCGTCCATACATAGCTGCGTAACGCCGCCTGCATCACCGCTTCGCGACGGTGAATGGATGCCGCACCGCAACAGAACGCCGCGTTGGCCCAGTTACGCCGCCGCAGGATCACGTCATAAAACATGCGGGGATCGTTGAAAAAGGGATCGCGGCCAATGGTGATCGGGCCGACGATTTTTTGCGCCAGCCAGCCGAGGCCGTAGCCAGGCTTGCCCGCTTTACGCCCCAGCCAGCGCGCCAGGCTTTCCCCTTCCGGCAGGTCGTAAAACCACTGCGGCGTCTGCACCCAGGCGACATCCGGATCGCGGAAATAGCCCAGCGTATGGCTGAGCAGTGTCGGGAAGACCCGCGTGTCCGCATCGCAGATAACAATAAAATCGCCGTCGGTTTGCTCAAGGCCGTTACGCAGATTACCGGCCTTATAACCGATATTGGTCTGACGGGTGATGTAATTGACGCCTTCCTCATCGCAAACGGCTTTCATCTCCGGCCGCCGTCCGTCGTCCAGCACATGCACCTGATAATCGAGCGGAAAGGGGTACTGCATTTTCATCGCATCGCGGATGGACAGCCTGACCAGCTCGACGTCCTCAGAATAGGTGGCGATGAACAGATCCACTTTCACTGGCCGCTGCTCCACCGCGTCTTCAGCCAGCAGACAGTCGTTGATCTCCGCGGGCGGCGGGTTCTGCGGCGGATCCTCTTCTTTCCAGATATTGATGGTAAATAATACTGTGCCGATCCAGGCGAAGGTTTCCGCCAGCACCAGCGGCACGGCGTACCACAGCGCATCGGTATTCAGAGAGGCAGTCCAGCGCCAGTAAATATAATTGCCGCCCAGAATAAGCGCCGCTACCGCTAATACCTGCCAGGTCATCATCACCCAGCGCGGTGTTTTAAGCGGTTCAGGCGGCCTGCGATTTTCAAAACGGGAAAAGTAAAAATCCATAGCGGTGGATATCCTGCTTCCGTGATGATGAATTATTGATGCATTACAGGCACCGGCCTGCCCGGAAAAGTAAAGTCAAAACAAAACGAAAAGTAAATTAAGTGTAGAAGCCCGTAAAAAAGTGTCCAGCAGAATAAATTGCCATAATTTAGCCGGGCTTAACTTACTATCATTGTCACTAAATAAAAAATGAGTGCCGATGAATAATTGCCAGAACCATTTATTTAAGCTAAATAAATAATTTGAAACATTTTTTTGGGATGAGTGTAAGGGAAACCTATGAGCCAGATTGCGCCAGCGCTACCAAAAAAAGAAACTGAAAAATCAGTGTCATGGCGCTATGCGATCCCGGGCAACCGCGATCTGCGTATTGACCTGATGCGTGGCATTGCGCTGGTAATGATGGTGGTGGCGCATACCGAGTTACTCTCTGTTTTTAATATTTTCACCTGGGAACGATTCGGCTTAACTACCGGTGCTGAAGGATTCGTTATTCTTTCAGGATTTATGCTTGGCATGTTAAATCGCGCGCGTCTCCAGAAAGTAGTATTGCTTACTGTATCGTGGGGACTTTATCTCCGGGCATGGAAAATATATCGTGTAAATATCATTATTATAGTTTCCTTCTTATTGCTGGGGTATTTGCCGTTTATCAATGTTTTTGAAGTAACCCATTTTACCGATCGCTTTTCCGGTACCACCTGGTCCCTTTATCCGGTCACACCGCAAATCAAAGAAACCTGGTTTAATATCATTCTCTATTTGCAGATAGGCCCGCATCAGACGCAAATTCTCGGCCTGTATATTTTTTTGTTACTGTTAAGCCCACTATTTCTGGGGATGCTGAGTAAAGGGAAAGTGTACTGGCTGTTAAGCCTTTCACTGCTGGTGTACGGCTGCTGGCAGCGCTGGCCGCTGCGCGTTACGCCGTCCGAATTTGAGTTCGCCTTTCCGCTGCTGGCCTGGCAATTTATCTTTGTGCTGGGCATGTGTAGCGGCTGGTACAAAGAAGAGTTGCTCTCTTTTGCCCGCACGCCCTCCGGCAAAGTGGTGGTGGTTGCCATGGTGGTGATCGCCCTTATCCTCGCTTTTGTCGCCCAGAACCATACCAACCCCTTTATGCCGCACGCCCTGCTGATGCATGTGATTTCCCCTGCCGATTTCAACGCCTTTTATCATACCTGGGCGGCGAAAAACGGCCTCGGGCCGGTGCGGGTGCTGAACGATATTTGTCTGATGGTGACGGTCTATCTGCTGCTCAGCTGGTGCTGGCTGCCGATCTATCGTGTGGCGGGGTGGTTTCTGATCCCGCTGGGACAACGCTCGCTTTATACCTTCATTTTGCATGTCTATGTGGTGCTGCTGGTGAGCCAGTTTGTGACCTTCGATTTATGGCGGCAGGCATGGATCGAAAACACCCTCATTCACGCGGCCGCGCTGGGCGTGTTATGGCTGATGGCGAAATACAACGTCGCCGCTCGCTGGATCCCTAACTAAGGAAAGGCAGTATGCGTGAGAAATTCTTGCTGGCCTGCGCGCTGCTATCGGCCGCCACCGCAACGGCCGCAGCGGAAGCAGACAAAAAAGAGACTTTACGGGATGAAGCCGGCGAACCGGTGCAGGTGGGGGTTTTCACCAGCCGCTGGGGACGGCTTTTCTCCGGTAATGAGGATAAATTTTCCGGGGCGCTGAGCTTCACTTCAGGGCTGAAGGAGCAGAGGATCGCCATTCCTAACAGTTCATCCACGGCGGAGCAGAAAAAGAAATATAACCAGACGCTGAACCTCAGCCTGCAATATTCACCCTACAGCTTCTGGTTCGCTAACGTCACTTCCCGTCTGCCGGTGACGGATACCAGCCGTTACACGGCGGATTTCCGCTACAGTTTTGGCTATGACGACTGGCACGCCAATACCGTTAGCCTGGTCTACAGCAACTATGGCGACAATCACTTCTGGACCTCCGGCAGCCGCCGTAACACCTATTTTGAGCAGGGCGCCGTGACGCTGGCCTATAAATTCTCGCTGCCAAAGCCCGTGGAAAACGCGCTGTTGATCAATAAAGGCGACTCCATTATCTGTCAGGCGGGCTACAGCTGGGTGCCGCGCTATTACGATTTAAGCAGCAACGATATCCGCAAAAACAAAAACGTCATGCTGGGCGGCTGCGGTTATACCTTCAAACAGCATTTCTTCGTGCGCGCCACGGCGTTCTGGTATCCCGACAGCAGTCAGCAGCAGCCGTGGAACGGCGATTACAGCTACAGTTTTGGCTATGCGGGCTATACGCCGGGATCTTTTTCCGTGCAGTACGCCAACTATTCCGGCACGCGTTATCCGGGTCATCAGACCGGCAATGGGAAATTTCGTGAAGGCACGGTCAGCCTTACCTGGTTCTTACCGCTATAGGGGATACCATGTCGCCACAACAGGTTCTGGTTGTTGAAGATTCACCGGTTTACCGTCGTCTGCTGGTGCGGATGCTGGCCCAGTGGGGCTATGCGGTGAGCGAGGCGGAAAACGGCATCGCCGCGCTGCATATTCTGGAAACCCAGCCGGTGAGCATGGTGATCAGCGACTGGGAAATGCCGGAGATGGATGGCCTGACGCTGTGCCGGGAGATCCGTAGCCGCCAGTTTGGTCACTATATTTATGTCATCCTGCTCACCGCGCGGGAAAATACCGGCGATGTGACCCTTGGCTTTGATGCGGGCGCGGATGATTTTCTCAGTAAGCCCGTCGAGCAGGCAGAGCTGCGGGCGCGGCTGCATGCCGGGGCGCGTATTCTGACGCTGGAGGCGACGCTGGCGGCGCACAACACGCGGCTTAGCGAAGCGCTGCGGCAGATTGAACTGGATCTGGAAGCGGCGGCGCGTATTCAGCACTCGGTACTGCCGTCCCACCAGTTGCGCTATCAGGATTTTTTTTCCGACTGGCTGTTTTTGCCCTCGGCCTGGGTATCGGGGGACATTTTCAACGTCTTTCCGCTGGATAACCATCTGGCGTTTTACTGCGTCGATGTTTCGGGCCATGGCGTCGGCGCGGCCATGATGTCCCTTGCCGTTGCGCGCCAGTTTCTGCATGGCCGGGCAGTGGAGCGCTTCTTATTTGCCGATAATGGCGAGGTGGCATCCCCCGCCGATGTGGTGCAGATCCTCAATAGCCGTTTTTGCAGCGAAGAGGCAGAGATCATGAGCTATTTCACGATGATTTATGGCGTCATCGATCTCGACAGCGGCCAGGGACGGCTGTGCCAGGCCGGGCACCCGACGCCCTTTATCATCACTCCGAACGGCGACGCGCGCGCCGTGGGCAACGGCGGCGCGCCTGTAGGCTTAATGCCCGATCTCAGCTGGGAGGACGTGCACTTCTCGCTGGCTGCGGGCGAGCGGCTGTGCCTGTTCAGCGATGGTATTACCGAATGCGAGGATCCGACCGGCACGCAGTTCGGCCCGCAATCTTTACAACACTGGCTGCAAAGCCACACAACTTTGCCGCTGGACGAACTGCTGGCGCAGTTTGGTCAACATTTGATCCGCTGGCGCAACGGTGAAGGCGATGGCGATAACGCGATGGCCGATGATGTTTCACTGCTGCTGATCGAGCGAAAAGGAGAAGCGTAATGCACATTGATACTGAACGACATCTGAACATGAATATCCTCACCCCTTCAATCCGCCGCCTCGACGCCTCCGTTGCCGCGGCCTTCAAAGAGGCGATCATGCGGGAAGTGGGGGAAGATCGTAAGGCGCTGATCATGGATTTCAGCAAAATTGATTTTATCGACAGTAGCGGCCTCGGCACCCTGGTGTCGCTGATGAAAATGATGAACGGCAGGGGAGAAATGGCGCTGTGCAGCATGAACGCCGGGATCCGCAATATGTTTACCCTCACGCGTATGGATCGTATTTTCCGCATCTGCGCCGATCGCGCAGCGGCCGTCGAGCAGCTGAACCATGGCGGATAAACAGCGTTTTGCGGCGTCGCTCCGCTCGCTTACGCCGCTGGCCGGGTGGCTGGCAAACCATATGGCGGATCTGCCGGTGCAGGAGGAGTGGCAGTTCGCCCTTGATTTAGCCGCCTGCGAGGCGGCCACCAATATCATTCGTTATGCCCTGCACGAGGACGACAGCCGATCCTTTAGCGCCGAATTTACCGCCACGGACGAAGAGGTCTGCCTGCGCTTTACCGACAGCGGCGACGCCATGCCTGACGGGCTGATTGAGGCGGCGCGCGCGACAGACTTTGCGGAGATGTCGCCGCTGATGGAAAGCGGCCGGGGACTGAAGCTGATCCTGCTGTGCGTCGATACTTTCGATTACGCGCGCGAGGCAGACCGCAATATCACCACGCTGATAAAAAAGGTGGAAGGTTAAATCGGCTCCCGCTCCAGCCAGAAAATCAGGCGGGAAAATATCTCGTTCTGCATGGCCACCTTGTTGTACATCATGTAGGTACGCACCCCGTTCAGCTCAAAATCTGTCGCCAGTTCTCGTAGGGGATACAGATGCCGACTCTGTTCATACAGCCAGGCCGGAATAATGCCCAGCGTATCGGTATGGGCTACCACCGCGGGAATACTCTGCACTGAAAAACTGCTGTAGCGCACCTGACGTTCGCCGAACTGACTTTCCACGGTGGCCAGCGTTGACTGCAATCCCAGCCGTTTGGTGTTGAGCACGGCGAATTTCTCCAGCCGGGCTTCGGCGGCGCTGATCTGGCTGCCGAGGCGGGGATGATCGCGTCGGCAGATCACACTGAGCTTTTCGTCGAGGATCGCCGTGGTGACGATGGCTGAATGAAAGACAGGCTCCACATCAAACACCAGATCGACATCGCGCTGCAAAAGCAGCACGTCCGGCGTGTCCTGGGCGCGTATCACATCCCGGTGCACGATCCGGCAGCCGGGGGCGTTGAGTTCGGCCCATTGCACAATGCGTGGAATAACGCGCGTCGCAAACCAGGCGCTACAGTGGATAACCAGTAAATCTTTGGTGGTGGCGTTCGCCAGCGCCTCCAGCGAACTTAGCAGGCCGCTGTACTGTTTCGCGATCTGCAAATGAATAGTTTCCGCCATAGTAGTGGGTGTCAGACTCTGCCCATTACGCACAAACAGCGGATCGGAGAAATAGACGCGTAATTTCTGCAAAGACTTACTGATAAAGGCCGGGGAACAATTAAGCGCCTCCGCCGCGCGCGTTACGCTGCTGTGTTTATAAATCTCATTGAATATTCCCAGCAGTTTGAAATCAAAATTAACGCCGATTACCGATTTTTTGCACATCTACTGTTCCTTCAGAGGTAGGCTGGTGGTCAGCTTTCATCAATGAAAGCTATCATTTAAGTAACATCTCCTGGCGTGAAACATTCCGGTTTTCACGAGCCATAAAAGATAGATTTTTAAACAATGTAAGAAAGTTGTTGCGGTTTTAACATTTTTAATTTGTTGTTTATTAAGGGTTAAATAAGAAATTGCTCTTTTTTATTCCATATGCAGGCATACTTAACCCGGCGGTAAAAATCTTATTACCCTGACGAATCTTTCGGCCTGGTCATTTCTGTAACATAATTCCCTGAACACTCAGTTTATATTATCTGGAACAATTTCGTTAATACCTAACCTGTATCTTGTTTAAATATTTCCTGTGGTTATTTGTCTGCGCTTTTTTAAATCATTTATTCAGATATTTATCAAGTTAATGAATTGACAACGCGTGCCCGTTTAAAGGTCGATTATGAATAAATACCGTTTATATCAACACGCCATTATTATGATGGCAGGCTTATTCCCGTTATTCCCCTGCGTCGTTCATGCCACCGGTATGGTTCCTGAAACAACAGCGCTGTTAATTGATGAAGAAAAAGGCGGCGCGAGCATGAACGTAAAAAATACCGACAATAAAGCGGCGCTGCTTTATACCACCGTTCAGGAGCCAGACGGCACGCCAGCGCAGGACGCGACTCTCGTCGTTACCCAGCCGATTGTGCGGCTGGAAGCCGGGCAGACTCAGCGGGTGCGCTTTGTGCTGAATACCACCGCGCCTTTAAAAGTGGAGCAGTACAAGCGGGTAATTTTTGAGGGGATCCCGCAGGCAAAAGCGCCGGGTAAAAAACAGATCACCACCACCATTCGCCAGAATCTGCCGGTAATTATTCACCCAAAAGGCCTGCCGGTATTAACCACGCCCTGGGAAAAGCTGGAGTGGTCGGCCGCAGGAAGCACCCTGACAGTCACTAATCCCGGCGCTTATGTGGTACGTCTCTCGCCGCAAGTGGTGATGCAGCCGTCTGGCGTGACGGGCAGCCTCGGAAAAACCTGGATCCTGCCGGGTGAAACGCTCTCCATCTCGCTGAAATCACCCACCACCGATAAACAGGTGAAGCTTTTCCCCGCTTCCCGCTATGGCTTTGACGTCGGCAGCTATATCGCCATTGTGAAATAGCCCGTGCAGATGAGAAAGGATCCACTGTTGCTGATGAGCACTGTGCTGGCCTGCGGGGTGTTCAGCGCAATGGCAGCGTGCGCCGCGTCTGAAGGCGTTTCACCGACGAACGGCAGCGAAGCCGCGCTGGAGTTCGATCTGCAGATCCTGCGTCAGCGCGGTGTCGACCCGGCGGTAGCGGGCTATTTCTCCCGCCGTGCCCGCTTTGCGCCAGGCAGGAAGACGGTAGATGTGTCCCTTAACGGCAGGCGCGTCGGCAGTATTGCCGTGCTGTTTAACGATAACGGCGATCCCTGCGTGGATCGGGCGCTGCTGGAGGCTCTCCGCCTGAAAGCGCCTGCATCGGACAAGGGCGACCGCTGTTATGACTATGCCAGTGCCTTTCCCGGCACCCTGTTTACCCTGTTGCCGACGGAAGATCGCATTGAGATGGTCACGCCGCCGGAGGCGCTGTTGCCGCTGTCCGGGACAGCGGAAAATTATGCCACCGGCGGCACGGCGGCGCTGCTTAACTATTCCCTGTTTACCAGCAGCAGCCAGACGGACGGCGGGCGATACGACTACCGCCAGGGCACGTTTGAAAGCGGGCTGAATTTCCACGACTGGCTGGTGCGCAGCAAGCAGATGGTCAGCCAGTCCGACGGAAAAATGAACAGTGACCGGCTCTACACCTACGCCCAGCATACCTTTACCGGCATCAAGAAAATCGCCCAGCTGGGGCAGATCAACGTCGGCAGCACGCTATTTTCCGGCAGCGCCATTAACGGCGTTCAGTTGGTACCGGCAACGACGCTGGACAACGACACGGGGAGCGGGGTGACGGTGAGCGGGCTGGCGCAGATGCCGCAGGCGCGCGTGGATATTAAGCAGTCCGGCGCGCTGATTTTTTCGACGCTGGTTCCGGCAGGGCCCTTCACCCTGAAGGACGTTCCGGTGATCAGCGCCAATACCGATCTGCACGTCTCGGTGACGGAAACCAGCGGCGCGGTGAATACTTTTATTGTCTCCGCCGCCAGCTTTTCCAGCCGACTGCCTGGCAGACCGCAAGGGCTGTCGATGGCGCTCGGGACGCTGCGGGACGTGGAGACGCCGTTCGATAAACCCTGGCTGGCGACCTTTTCAAACGGCTGGCAGATCACCGATCGCTTCAATCTGTCTGCGGGGCTGACGACCGCCAACAAATATCAGGCGCTGGCGGCAGGGGGGATCTGACGCCGGTAAAGGATCTGCTGCTGAATGCCCGCCTGCTTCGCGCCCGCGATCGGCTCAATAGCAATCAGGGGCAACAGCTGACGGCCTCGGTCAGCTACATGACGCCGTTTCGCCTGAACCTGAGCCTGTCCGGCACGCAGAACAGCCGGGGCTACCGGGATTTGCAGGATACTTTCAGCGAGGGGGAAGCGCTCCATACCAGGCATGACTACGCCCTGTCACTGGGCTGGTCGCATCAACTGACGGGCAGCTTTTCGCTGGGGTATTCCCGTTCGTCTGGATTTGACGCCAGCAGCGACGCCACGCGCCTGACCGCTTCCTGGAGCAAAACCTTCAGCCGGGCCTCGGTAAATCTTAGCTGGCAGCATGAAATCGACCGGGACTCCGGGCGTTATGCCAGCGCGGCTTACCAGAGCGGCGGCGACACCTTATACCTCAATGTCAGCATTCCGTTTGGCGCACAGAGCCTCAACCTCTCCGCCCATGACGACGGCAGCAGTACCCGCTTTGGTGCGCAGACGGCGGGCAAAATAACGCCACAGGTCGGCTACAACCTGTCGGCGGAAACTACAGACAACCACGGCGAACGCCGCATAAACGGCGGCCTGACCGCCAATCTGCGCTACGTCCAACTTGGCCTTAACGCCGGGACGAGCGGGCATAACAGCCGCAACAGCTCGGCGACGCTCGATGGCGGCATGGTAGCCCACGCGGGCGGGCTGACCTTCTCGCCTTACGCCGTGCAGGAAACCTTCGGCATCGCCACCCTCGATATACCCATGTCAGGCGTGGAAATCAGCACGCCGCAGGGCACGGTATGGACCGATCGCTGGGGCAACGCCGTGGTGCCGTCCCTCGCTGCTTATCAACGCTCAAACGTCATGGTGAACACTGAATCGCTGCCGAAAAACGTCGACATCAGTAACGGTATGAGGACGGTGAGCGCCGGGCACGGCTCGGTAAGCCAGTTGCAGTTTGGCGTGCTGGCGGTGCGCCGCGTGATGCTGACGCTGATCATGCCGGACGGCAGACCGGTAAACAAAGGCACGGCGATTTTCAATGCCGCCGGGCAGTACGTCACCACTGCGGTAGAGGACGGCGTGGTCTTTATCGTCGATGTGGAAAACAGCGGTGAGCTCTACGCGCCGGTCGATGACGCGGGCCACCAGTGTCGTCTGATCTTTGCGCCCGGCGATGAGCCGGATCTGGACGCATTTTACGAACACGCCCGCGCAACCTGCGTGGCGGGAGAAGCTTTATGAGATCGAAACTGACCGTGCCTGCCGTCGCGCTGCTCCTGCTGAGCAGCACGGCGCGGGGCGACATCAACAACTGCGTAATGCAGCTCTCGCCGCTGGAGCATGACTACGGCGATCTGACCCGCGATCGTCAGACGTTTATTACCACGCCGCAGGGAAAGGTTGCACAGCTTAGTGAACGCCGTAGCAACCTGAGCGTCACTTGCCCGGAAAAAGCGCTAATGCGGCTGCGCTTCACCGGCGACAGCCATGCTGACGGCAGCTTTCGCTTTGGCAGCAAGGGCAGGCTGAACGTGACTATCGGAGAGGCGGTACTGGATGGCAACCCGATGTTGTTAACCAGAACCACGCCCCAGGGCGACGCCGTGGCCGCCAGCCACAGCCTGCGCGCGGCGGATGAAATCATCCCCGGCAATAGCAGCGTACAGGGTCACAACCTCAACCTCACCCTGACTATCACGCCATACCTTGCCGGGGCGGCGTTTGTGGTCCCGGACACTCAGCTACAGGAGGAACTTATCCACATCGAACTACTGAACACGCAGTAATGGAAAAGGGCAGTCGCCCGCCAGTGTATTCATAACAAGCAAGAGATGGAGCAATAAACCATGGAAATGAAGTCCGTTCTGAAAACCACCGCGTTAGGCGTCCTGATGATGACCGCGATGACCGCGCAGGCCTTGCCGGTCAATACCAATCTGATCGTCAAAGGCACCATTACGCCTGCCGCCTGCGTGCCGACGCTGGCTAACAACGGTGTTATCGACTTTGGGGACACCTCCGCCGGAAGACTGCCAGAAAATGGCAGCCTGGCGCTGGAAGCAAAAAGCCTGACCGCCACAGTAACCTGCGCCAGCGCCGCCAGCGTGGCGATGACCTTTAAAGATAACCGTGCGGATACCGTTTCGCTGGTCGGCGGTGAAAGCACGAAAGCGGAACAGGCGTTTGGGCTGGGTAACGCCGGGGGGATCAATATTGGTTCGTACGGTATAAAAATCACCCATATCACGGGCGACAGCGCCGATGGCGTGGTGCTGCACAGTAGCGATAAAGAGAGCTGGTCCAAATTGGCGTCGACGGAATTCGTCAATAACAACGCCGTCCCGCAATATCTGACTTTTGGGCTCAGCGGCAACAATGTGCCGAAAGAAGCGAAAGTGCTCACCTTCGATCTGCAGGTCATCCCGGCGCTGAATTCAGCTTTAAAAGACATTTCTGAAGCAGTAAACCTTGATGGCAATGCCACCCTCAGCTTTGAGTACCTGTGAGGCGCGCGGAATTCCGGCAACTCACCAGATAAAAGGAATCGATTAATATGGAAAATAACTCAATGAAAACCCTACTGAAAGCCACTGCTCTGGCAGGCATGATGCTGACAGCCTCCGCAGGCGCAGCCATTGATGATAATACGCTGCAAGTGACGGGAACTGTGACGCCAGCATCCTGCCTCCCGGCACTGTCGAACGGGGGTGAAGTCAATTTTGGCAATACGATTTCGGAAAAGCTGACGCAAAAGGATAACCAGCTGCCGCCTAAGACCCTCACTTTTACCATCACCTGCGACCATGCGGCGAAAGTATCCCTGCATATGGTTGACAATAACACCGTGGGTCACCGGCTGATGGTCATTAAAAATGCTTACCATAATGATGACGACAATAATGAGGCCGCCTACCAGTTCGGCATCGGCAAAAACAGCAAAGGCGATGCCGTGGGCGCGTACAGCGTGACAATCGCCGGCAGTCCTGTGGTGAATGGTGACGCCACCAACGTTATTGTCTCCGCTGGCGGCGTCTGGGGGTATAGCCAGACTCATGCGTTTACCAACGGGACTGGTGTTAACGCTTTACTGAGCGTGGCAAAACCTGATGGTGAAATTATCCCGATGGCCTTTAAGGTTCTGGAAATGACGCTGAGAATTAATGCGGCCGTGGCCTCTAACACGGATGTGGAGATGACCGACGCCATTGAGTTTGACGGCAGCTCCACTATCGTAATGACTTACCTGTAATTCTCCGGAATATCGCCCTGCGGCAGGCTGATTAATACCTGCCGCTTTCTTTTTCCCGCCCCGTAGTCACCACGCGTTCATATCGGTATGCTAAATTCGACCCAATAAAAACAACACACCGAGCCAATGTCATGGATAAAGCACTCCTGGATGCGGGCTACCGCCTCTACAGCGGTCAGCAAATAGATGTCTATTTCAATACCGCACTCTGTCAGCATGCCGGAAAGTGCGTACGCGGCAGCGCGGCGCTTTTCGATCTGAAACGCAAACCCTGGATCATGCCGGATGAAGTGGATGCGGCAACGGTCACACGCATTATCGACACCTGCCCGAGCGGTGCACTTCAGTACCGCCAGAAAAAAGAGAGTGAATAATGGAAATCCTTGAAGGCCATAATAAATTTTATGTGAATAATGCCGACGGCGAGCAGATCGCGGAAATCGTTTTCGTCCCGACCGGCGAGCATTTAAGCATTATCGAACATACCGATGTCGACCCGAGCCTGAAAGGTCAGGGCGTCGGCAAACAGCTGGTGGCGCGCGTGGTTGAAAAAATGCGTCAGGAAGAGCGAAAAATTATCCCGCTCTGCCCGTTTGCCAAACATGAGTTTGATAATACCCGCGAGTATGACGATATCCGCGCCTGATAGTACGCATGTGAGTATGCAATGCGAAGTCATCGGCGTCTGAATATATAAAGCCCGCATAATGCGGGCTCTTAAATTTCAGTTACAGGTTAAGCGCAATTCGCTTACCGTCTGGCAGGGTAACATCTAACGTTAACTCTCCGCCCAGCGCCGTAACATAGCGCTTGAGTGTAGAAAGTTTCGGGTCATTATCGATCTTCTCCATCTTAACGACAGAAGGCTGGCTTACGCCCAGCGCGGCGGCGAGTTGTGTCTGCGAGACGTTTAGCTCTTCGCGCAGTTTCGCTAAGGTAATTTCCTGACGTATTTCAGCGGCACGCGCCTTTATGCGATCACGGCTTTCTGGAGAGCGTTTAGCCATCATTTCTTTAAGCGTCGCCATTTTCTTTAACCTCCGGTGATTTCAGATGCGATTTGAACTCAGCATCGGCAATCTTAATCATACGTTTATAGAAGATTTTATCCGTTTCACCTTTCTTATCTGCCGCGCATAACACAATCGCTTTTCGCTGCGGATCAAATGCGAAGAATGCCCGGAATGGATGCCCCGCAACCTGTACGCGAAGTTCCTTCATGTTCTGGTATTGCGATCCCTTGATCTGGTCTACCTGTGGTCGTCCTAAGTGTGGACCATCCTCTTCGAGAATGACGAAGTGGGCTAAAATTTCTTCCTGTACTTCCTCGGTCTGTTCCTCAAACCACCTATCAAACAGCTTTCGCGTAATGATTTCCCACACCAATTCCCTTATCTCCTATAACCTGCGGGTTATAAAATTTTATAACCCACAGGTTATAATGGCAAGTGATTTCCCATAAAATAGCCTCCTTTAAAGATTTATAATGATTCTCATGAATGCATTCCCGATATTTAGTAAAAAGCCATAACATTATTATCTGATGTCCTTTTCTTTTATTGATTATTCCTCTGACCCGCTGCACTGCGCTGGTACAAATATGGTCGACTTTAGTGCAGCGTCATCTTAAATATATTCCCGATATATATAAATAAATCAAATTAATCATTGAGTTAACTTTCTGGCACGGCAGTTGCTATCTGGATTTCATCTTGTATACCAACAGGGATCCAGAACATGACAGCAATGACAGGAAATACGTTGTCGGCATGGCAACAGCATATCCACCAGCATAGCGATGACATATTTTCACTCCTTGAGGCGTATGCCGGATCCCTGGCGTCGGAAGATAACGCCTGGATCGCCATTGCCAGCGCTGCGCAGATCCGCGAGCAGCTCGACGCCTTATTGCCGCAGTACCAGCAGAACCCGCAGGCGCTGCCGTTATTCGGTATTCCCTTCGCGGTGAAAGACAATATTGACGTCGCGGGCTGGCCGACCACCGCCGCCTGTCCGGCCTTCGCTTATGCTGCTGAGCGCGATGCCTTCGCGGTGGCAAAACTCAAAGCGGCAGGGGCGATCGTCATCGGCAAAACCAATCTCGACCAGTTCGCCACCGGGCTGGTGGGCACGCGCTCACCCTATGGCGCGGTGAGCAATACTTTTAACGCGGATTACGTCAGCGGCGGCTCCAGCTCCGGCTCGGCCTCCGTTGTTGCGCGCGGTCTGGTGCCGTTCGCGCTGGGCACCGACACCGCCGGATCCGGGCGCGTCCCGGCGGCCTTTAACAATATCGTCGGGCTGAAGCCCACCAAAGGCTGGCTCTCCGCGCAGGGCGTGGTGCCTGCCTGTCGGCTGAACGACACGCTGTCGGTCTTCGCCCTGACGGTGGAGGACGCCTTTTATATCACCACCCTTGCCGCAGGCCACGACGCCGGGGATGCCTACTCCCGCGTGCATCCGGCCAGCGCGCCTGCCGCCATTTCACAAAATCCGGTGTTTGCCATCCCGGCAACCCTCACCTTTTTTGACGATGCGCAGGCGGAAGCCGCGTGGGAACAGGCGTTGGCCGCGCTGCGCGCAAGTGGCGCGACCCTCAAGCCGATTGATTTTTCAGCCTTCACCCGCCTCGCAGAACAGCTGTATCAGGGGCCATGGGTGGCGGAGCGTACCGCCGCTGTTGGTGAAATGCTGGATCACCCGGCGCAAATGGATCCCACCGTGCACGGGATTATTTCCGGGGGCCTGAAATTCAGCGCCGTGGAAGCGTTTCAGGCGGAATACCTGCGCGCGGAACTGGCGCAGCAGATTAACGCCGCCCTGCGTGAGGTGGATGCGCTGGTGGTGCCGACCTCGCCGACCATTCACACCATCGATGAGATGAAGCAGGAGCCGGTGCGCTTTAACTCGCAGTTTGGCACCTACACCAACTTTACCAATCTGGCGGATCTTTCCGCGCTGGCGCTGCCTGCGCCGTTCCGCGCCGACGGATTACCTGCAGGGATCACGCTGATCGCCCCGGCCTGGCACGATCGCGCGCTGGCGGATTTCGGCGTGCGCTGGCAACAGCAACTGGCGCTGCCGCTGGGGGCGACGGGGCGGGATTTCACGCCGTCCTGCACGCCGCTACCGGTGTCGGCGCAGCATGTGCGCGTGGCGGTAGTCGGTGCGCATCTGCGCGGTATGCCGCTCAATTTCCAGCTGACTACCCGCCGGGCGGTCTTTGTGGAAACCACGCAAACCGCCGCCTGCTACCTCTTGTATGCGCTGGCGAATACCCAGCCGCAGAAACCGGGTCTTGCCCGCGCGGATGAGGGGGCGGCCATTGAGGTGGAACTGTGGGACATCCCGCTGGCCCGCTTCGGGGAATTCGTTGCGGAGATCCCGCCGCCGCTCGGCATCGGCACGCTGGAGCTGAGCGATGGCCGTCTGGTGAAAGGCTTTATCTGTGAACCGGCAGCGCTACCTGATGCCACGGACATTACCGCATTCGGAGGCTGGCGCAACTGGATCGCCCGCCAGGAGACCCGCCATGTTTAATACCGTCCTTATCGCTAACCGCGGCGAAATTGCCTGCCGCGCCATCCGCACCCTGAAGCGCCTCGGCATCACCAGCGTGGCGGTGTACTCCGACGCCGACAAAAACGCCGAACACGTTAAACAGGCGGATGTCGCACTGCCACTTGGCGGAGAAAAAGCCAGCGACAGCTATCTGCGCATCGACAAAATCATTGCCGCGGCGCAGGAGAGCGGGGCGCAGGCCATCTGGCCCGGCTACGG
Organism: Enterobacter sp. SA187; assembly: GCF_001888805.2. Lineage (NCBI taxonomy): Bacteria > Pseudomonadati > Pseudomonadota > Gammaproteobacteria > Enterobacterales > Enterobacteriaceae > Enterobacter > Enterobacter sp. SA187. The sequence goes on along the minus strand of NZ_CP019113.1, from coordinate 277,116 downwards.
TTTTCTCTCCGAAAGCCTGGCGTTCGCCGCCGCCTGCGACAGCGCCGGGATCGTCTTTATCGGCCCGACCGCAGAACAGATCGGCGAGTTCGGCCTCAAGCACCGCGCCCGTGAGCTGGCCGCCGCCGCAGGCGTGCCGATGACGCCGGGCACCGGTCTGCTCAATTCCCTGCCGGAGGCGCTTAACGCCGCGGAGTTGATCGGCTATCCGGTGATGCTGAAAAGCACCGCGGGCGGCGGCGGCATCGGCCTGACGCGCTGCGCCGACGACGAGGCGCTGGCACAGGCCTGGGAAAGCGTGCGCCGTCTGGGAGAGCAGTTCTTCAGCGATGCGGGGGTATTCCTCGAACGCTGCATCGATCGCGCGCGCCATATCGAAGTACAGATTTTTGGCGACGGGCAGGGCAACGTGGTGGCCCTCGGCGAGCGCGACTGCTCCCTGCAACGCCGCAATCAGAAAGTGGTGGAGGAGACGCCCGCGCCGCATCTGCCGCCCGCCACCCGCGAGGCGCTGCTGAACGCCGCCGTGCAACTCGGGAAACAGGTGAACTACCGCAGCGCCGGGACGGTGGAGTTTATCTACGACAGCGCACAGGACGCCTTCTATTTTCTCGAAGTGAACACCCGCTTACAGGTGGAGCATCCGGTGACCGAGTGCGTCACCGGGCTTGACCTGGTGGAGTGCATGCTGCGGGTCGCCGCCGGGGAGTCCATCGACTGGGCGCGGCTGGCGCAGGCACCGCAGGGCGCGGCCATCGAAGTGCGTATTTACGCCGAAAACCCGCTGAAAAACTTCCAGCCAAGCCCCGGCGTGCTGACCGAAGTGGTGTTCCCGTCGGACGTGCGCATTGATACCGGCGTCATCACCGGCAGCGAGGTGTCAGCGTTTTACGATCCGATGATCGCCAAACTGATCGTCCATGCGCCAACCCGCGAGGCGGCGCTGGCAAAACTTCAGCAGGCGCTGAACGCCACGCGTCTGCACGGCATCGCCACCAACCTCGATTATCTGCGGCAGATCACCGCCAGCGACGCCTTCGTGGACGGCAACGTCTGGACGCGGATGCTCGACAGCGTAACGGTGGAGAGCGCGGTAATTGAAGTGCTGCAACCCGGCACCTGGAGCAGCGTGCAGGATTATCCGGGACGCCTCGGCTACTGGGACATCGGCGTGCCGCCGTCCGGCCCGATGGATGATTTTGCTTTCCGGCTGGCGAACCGCATTGTCGGCAACCACGACGCGGCGGCGGGGCTGGAGTTTACCCTGCAAGGCCCGGTGCTGCGTTTTCACGCCGCGGCGGTGATCGCCCTGACCGGCGCGGACTGCCAGGCTACCCTGGACGGCGAGACCGTTCCCCTGTGGCAGCCGGTAACGGTGCAGGCGGGGCAGACGCTGGCGCTGGGCCGCGCGCAAAGCGGTTGTCGCGGTTATCTGGCAGTACGTAACGGTATCGACGTGCCGGAATATCTCGGCAGCCGATCCACTTTCGCGCTCGGGCAGTTTGGCGGTCACGCCGGGCGCACCCTCAGCGTGGCAGATCTGCTGCCCATTTCCCGTCCGGCGCTGATCGCCTGCACCACGCCCGTGCCGGTGAGCGAGCCGCAGGGGCTGTCACCGGTGCTGATCCCGACGTATGGCGATGAGTGGCGCATCGGCGTGCTTTACGGCCCGCACGGCGCGCCGGATTTCTTCACCCAGGCGTCCATTGACGACTTCTTTGCCAGCGAATGGCAGGTGCACTACAACTCCAACCGCCTCGGCGTACGGCTGGTCGGGCCTAAACCCGGCTGGGCGCGGCCCAACGGCGGCGAGGCCGGACTGCATCCCTCTAACGTGCATGACTGTGAATACGCCATTGGCGCAATTAACTTTACCGGCGATTTTCCGGTGATCCTCACCCGTGACGGGCCAAGCCTCGGCGGTTTTGTCTGCCCGGTGACCATCGCCAAAGCCGAACTGTGGAAAGTGGGCCAGGTGAAGCCCGGCGACCGCATCCGCTTTTATCCGATGAGCATTGAGGAAGCGGTGGCGCGGGAGAACGCCATGGATCGCATTATCGACTCGCTGCAAACCAGCCCGCTGGCTACCTTTGAGGTGCCGTCCCTGGCGGAGCGCAACGGCGTCTCCGCGGCGGCGCTGGTGTCGCTTCCGGCGTCCGCCGGTGCGCCGGCCATTGTCTATCGCCAGGTGGGGGATAACTACATTCTCATCGAGTACGGCGATAACGTGCTCGATCTGGCGCTGCGTCTGCGCGTGCACCTGATCATGGCGCAACTGCGTGAGCTGTCGCATCCCGGCATTAAAGAGCTGTCGCCGGGCGTGCGCTCCTTACAGGTGCGTTACGACAGCAAGCTTATCAGCCAGCAGGCGCTGGTGGCGCTGTTGCTGGAAACCGAATCGCGCACCGGCGATGTCAGCCAGATGAAAGTGCCGTCGCGCATCGTGCACCTGCCGATGGCCTTTGAAGATCGCGCCACTCTTGACGCCGTCAGCCGCTATCAGGATACGGTGCGCGCCAGCGCCCCCTGGCTGCCGAACAACGTTGATTTTATTCAGCGCATTAATGGTCTTGAAAGTCGCGAGGCGGTGAAGGCGACGATTTTTGACGCCAGCTATCTGATCCTCGGCCTGGGCGATGTGTACCTCGGCGCGCCCTGCGCGGTGCCGGTCGATCCCCGTCACCGGCTGTTAAGTTCCAAATACAACCCGGCGCGTACTTTTACCGCCGAAGGCACGGTGGGTATTGGCGGCATGTATATGTGCATCTACGGGATGGATTCCCCCGGCGGTTATCAGCTGGTAGGGCGCACGCTGCCGATCTGGAACAAGTTCCTGAAAAACGACCAGTTCAGCGCGGGCGAACCCTGGCTGCTGCGCTTCTTCGACCAGGTGCGTTTCTACCCGGTCAGCGAAGAAGAGCTGGATCGGCTGCGGGAGGATTTCCGCGAAGGCCGCGCCACCGTGCGCATCGAAGAAACGGTGTTCGATTTCCCGGCACACCTGCAATTCCTGGACGATAACGCCGACGACATCAGCCGTTTCCGTCAGCATCAGGCCGCCGCTTTTGAGACGGAAGTGGAGCGCTGGCAGCTGGACGATGACAGCAGCCAGGAGATCGCGCCGGTGGCAGAAGAAGCGATCGACGAGGACGCGCAGCCGGTGATGGCCGACATGAGCGGCAATATCTGGAAAGTGCTGGTGCAGCCGGGCGACGAGGTGACAGCCGGACAGCCGCTGGTCATCGTCGAGGCGATGAAAATGGAGCTGGCGATTGTCGCGCCGCAGGCGGGGCGCGTGAAGCGTCTTGGCTGTAAGCCTGGCCGTCCGGTCAATCCCGGCGACAGCCTGCTGTGGCTGGAGTAGCACGATGCAAATGGCGGCGAGCGGTAAAAATGACAAAACGCGCAGCGCGGGGCTGGCGGAACGCATCTATCAGGCGCTGAAAAACGAAATTTTCGATTTCCGCCTGATGCCCGGCGAGCATTTCAGCGAAAGCGAGATCTCCGCCCGTATGTCCGCCAGCCGCACGCCGGTGCGTCAGGCGCTGTTCTGGCTGGAGCACGAAGGCTATGTGCAGGTGTATTCCCGCAGCGGCTGGCAGGTGCGGCCTTTTGATTTCACCTACTACGAAGCGCTGTATGACTTTCGCATCGTGCTGGAGCGGGAAGCGGTGCGCCGCCTGTGCGGCATGCCGCCGGGTCTCTGTTCAGAGCATCTTGCGCCGCTTACCGCCTTCTGGATCGCCGCGCCGCGTATGACGCCGGGCAAGGCGCTGTCGCTGATGGACGAACAGTTTCATACCACGCTGGTGCAGAGCACCGGCAACAGCGAAATGGTGCGGGTGCACGTCGAGCTGACGGAGAAGATGCGCATTATTCGCCACCTCGATTTCACCCGCGAGGATCGCGTTGAGGCGACCTACAACGAGCACGCCCGCATTTTGCAGGCCATCGAAGATCAGAACACCGGGGAGGCGCAACAGCTGCTGACCGGACACATTTCCCAAAGCAAAGCCGAGGTCAGAAAAATCACACTACACATGCTCCAGCAGGCCAGTTTGCAACCCGTTTCACCGTAGTCAACAACAACACTCACTCAATACCATTTAGGGGTTTAGTCATGAAAAGACGTTCGTTGCTGAAAGCATTTGCCCTGTCCGCCACCTTTTTGAGCATGGGCTTTTCTCTACAGGCATACGCAGCAGAGACCATTAAAGTGGGGATCATGCACTCCCTCTCCGGGACGATGGCGATCTCTGAAACGCCGCTGAAAGACATGGCGCTGATGACCATCGCCGAGATCAACGCCAAAGGCGGCGTGCTGGGTAAACAGCTGGAGCCGGTGGTGGTCGATCCGGCCTCCAACTGGCCGCTGTTCGCGGAAAAAGCCCGTCAGTTACTGAGCCAGGATAAAGCGGCGGTGGTGTTTGGCTGCTGGACCTCGGTATCGCGTAAATCCGTGCTGCCGGTATTTGAGGAACTGAACGGGCTGCTGTTCTACCCGGTGCAGTATGAGGGCGAAGAGATGTCGCCGAACGTCTTCTACACCGGTGCCGCGCCAAACCAGCAGGCGATCCCGGCGGTGGAGTACATGATGAGCGAAGACGGCGGCAGCGCGAAACGCTTCTTCCTGCTCGGCACCGATTACGTCTATCCGCGCACCACCAACAAGATCCTGCGCGCCTTCCTGCACAGCAAAGGCGTGAAGGATCAGGACATTGAAGAGGTCTATACGCCGTTCGGTTACAGCGATTACCAGACCATTGTCTCCAACATCAAAAAATTCTCGGCCGGTGGCAAAACGGCGGTGATCTCCACCATCAACGGCGACTCCAACGTGCCGTTCTATAAAGAGCTGGCGAACCAGGGCATCAAGGCGACGGACGTGCCGGTGGTGGCCTTCTCGGTGGGTGAAGAAGAGCTGCGCGGGATCGATGCCAAACCGCTGGTCGGGCATCTGGCGGCGTGGAACTACTTTGAGTCGGTCAGCAATCCGGTGAACAGCAAATTTGTCGCCGATTACCGGGCGTATGCCAAAGCGCACAAGCTGCCGAACGCCGATACCGTGGTGACCAACGATCCGATGGAAGCCACGTATGTCGGCATTCATATGTGGGCGCAGGCAGTGGAAAAAGCAGGCACCACCGACGTGGATAAAGTGCGCGCGGCCATGGCCAACCAGTCATTCGCCGCGCCGAGCGGCTTCACCCTGACCATGGACGCCACCAACCATCACCTGCACAAACCGGTGATGATTGGCGAAATCGAAGATAACGGTCAGTTCAACGTGGTGTGGCAGACGGAGCAGGCGGTTCGCGCCCAGCCGTGGAGCCCGTTCATTGCCGGTAACGACAAAAAGCCGGATCACCCGGTGAAAACCGGCGGTAAGTAATTCCCGCAGGGCAGAGGCGTGGGGCGGCAGACGCGGCCCCACGCTGTGGCTGAACTCACCCGGAAAGACAGTGACATGATGAAAATACTCCCGGCTTTGGGCGTTCTTCTTTTAAGCGGTCTGCTGATGGCAAGCCACGCATACGCCGGGCCTGCCGCTGAGTACGGTCAGGCCAGCCGCGCGCAGCAGATCCAGTTGCTCCAGCAGTGGGCCGCCGCGCCTGAAGCTTCACGCCTGCCGTTTCTGCAAAAGCTTAATGAGGCGGAAGTGGTGACGGATACGCGCGGTCAGCTGTTTACGCCAGCGGGTGACAAATTTATCCCGCTGGAAGGCGAGGCCGCCCCGGTGGGCAGCGTCAAAAAAATCTTCCTTAATAACCGCCTGCGCGGGCTGATCAAAAGCGCGCTGGCCTCGCATCAACTGGTCAGCCCCGATGACGCCGTGCGGCTTCAGGCGGCGCTGACGTTACAGGCTAATGCTCAGGCCGATCAGCTGCCGCTGCTCAGCGCGCGCCTGGCCGCGGAACAGGATGATCGGGTACATACCGCGCTGGCGATTGCGGTGGCGAATTTACAGCTGGCGGACAGCCGGGCGGAAAAACGCCTGGAAGCGGTGAAACTGCTGGGTGAAGCCAGCGATCCGCAGGTGCAGGCCAGCCTGATGCGCCTGACGGATCCGCAGGCGGAGCCGGATCCGGCGGTGCGTGCCGCCGCGGCGGAAAGTCTGGCGCAGGTGCAGCAGCGCCTGAAGTGGGGCGAGTGGCTGGGGCAGGCGTTCAGCGGCATTTCGCTGGGATCGATCCTGCTGCTGGCAGCTTTGGGGCTGGCGATCACCTATGGCCTGCTGGGGGTGATCAATATGGCCCACGGCGAGATGCTGATGATCGGCGCGTACTCCACCTGGCTGGTGCAGGATCTGTTTTCGCGCGTGGCCCCGGAGTGGCTGGCGTTCTACCCGCTGGCGGCGCTGCCGGTGGCCTTCCTGATCACCGCCGCGGTGGGCATGATCCTTGAGCGTACCATTATCCGCCATCTTTATGGCCGACCGCTGGAAACCCTGCTCGCCACCTGGGGGATCAGCCTGATGCTGATCCAGTGCGTGCGCATGCTGTTTGGTACGCAAAATCTCGAAGTGGCCAACCCGGCCTGGCTCTCCGGCGGCTGGGCGGTACTGCCGAATCTGGTGCTGCCGTACAACCGGCTGGCGGTGATCCTCTTTGTGGCGGGCGTGCTGACCCTTACCTGGCTGCTGCTTAACAAAACCCGTCTCGGCATGAACGTGCGGGCGGTGACGCAAAACCGCCGTATGGCGGACTGCTGCGGCGTGCCGACCGGACGGGTGGACATGCTGGCGTTCGGTCTCGGCTCCGGCATCGCCGGACTGGGGGGCGTGGCCTTATCGCAGCTGGGCAACGTTGGCCCGGAACTGGGGCAGGGCTACATCATCGACTCCTTCCTCGTGGTGGTCACCGGCGGCGTCGGCCAGCTGGCGGGCACGGTGGTGGCGGCGCTGGGGCTGGGCGTGCTCAACAAAGTGCTGGAGCCGCAGACCGGCGCGGTGCTGGCGAAAATCGCCATTCTGGTCCTGATCGTGCTGTTTATCCAGAAACGGCCGCAGGGGTTATTTGCATTCAAAGGGCGGGTAATTGACTGATGAGCCAACCGATAACGCTGACCCTGGCCCGACGCGCGCCACGTCTGACCGGCTTTTTTACCGGGCTGTTGTTACTGGCGCTGCTGGCGCTGCCGTTTCTGGCTTTGCTGCCCGCCGCACACCCGCTGGCGATCTCCACTTATACGCTGACGCTGATCGGCAAGATCCTCTGCTATGCGGTGGTCGCGGTAGCGCTGGATCTGGTGTGGGGCTACGCCGGGATGCTGTCGCTCGGGCACGGGCTGTTTTTCGCCCTCGGCGGCTACGCCATGGGCATGTACCTGATGCGCCAGGCCGCCGGCGACGGGCTGCCTGCTTTTATGTCGTTTCTGTCGTGGACGGAGCTGCCCTGGTTCTGGGCGGGGACACAATATTTTGCCTGGGCGCTGTGCCTGGTGATCCTCGTGCCGGGGCTGCTGGCGCTGGTGTTTGGCTGGTTCGCCTTCCGCTCGCGCATTAAAGATGTCTACTTTTCAATTATGACCCAGGCGCTGACCTATGCCGGAATGCTGCTGTTTTTCCGCAACGAAACCGGCTTTGGCGGCAATAATGGTTTTACCGGCTTCACGACCATGCTGGGCTTTCCGGTCTCCGCCACCGGCACGCGCATCGGGCTGTTTATCGCCACCGTGCTGTTACTGGCGGGCACGCTGCTGGTGGGCGTGCTGTTAACCCGCAGCAAGTTTGGCCGCGTGCTGACGGCGGTGCGCGATGCGGAGAATCGCCTGATGTTCTGCGGCTACGATCCGCGCGGCTTTAAGCTGTTCGTCTGGACGCTGTCGGCGGTGCTGTGCGGGCTGGCGGGGGCGCTGTATGTACCGCAGGTGGGCATTATTAATCCCGGCGAAATGTCGCCGACCAACTCCATCGAAGCGGCGATCTGGGTGGCGCTGGGCGGGCGCGGATCGCTGATCGGCCCGATCCTCGGCGCGGGGATCGTCAACGGCGCGCGCAGCTGGTTTACCGTGGCCTTCCCGGACTTCTGGCTCTTTTTCCTCGGCCTGATGTTTATTCTGGTCACGCTGTTTTTGCCGCGTGGCGTCATCGGCCTTATTCAACGGAGGAAGCATGACTGATGCGCTCTTTACCCAGCCGCTGCCGCAGGATCGCTTTCGGGAAACCACCGATCCGGTGTTGCAGCTGGAAAAAATTAACGTCACCTTTGACGGCTTTCGGGCACTGACGGATCTGTCGCTGTCCATTGGCGTCGGCGAGCTGCGCTGTGTGATCGGCCCCAACGGGGCAGGGAAAACCACGCTGATGGATGTGATCACCGGCAAGACGCGACCGCAGAGCGGACAGGTGTTTTACGATCAGACCATCAGCCTGCTGGAACTGTCGCCGGTGGAGATCGCCCGGGCAGGCATTGGCCGTAAGTTCCAGAAACCGACGGTATTTGAAGCGCTGAGCGTGCTGGAAAATCTGGAGATCGCGCAGAAAACCGATAAATCAGTGTGGCATAGCCTGCGGGCGAAGCTGAACGGCGAGCAGCGCGATCGTATTGATGAAGTGCTGGAACTGCTGCGTCTGACCGGGCAGAAACAGCGCCCGGCGGGACTGCTCTCACACGGGCAAAAACAGTTTCTGGAGATCGGCATGCTGCTGGTGCAGGAACCGCATTTACTGCTGCTCGATGAACCCGCCGCCGGCCTTACGGATGCGGAAACCGAATATATCGCGGGGGTGTTCCGCAAGCTTGCGGGCAAGCATTCGCTGATGGTGGTGGAGCACGATATGGGCTTTGTGGAAACCATAGCCGATCACGTGACCGTGCTGCATCAGGGGCAGGTGCTGGCAGAAGGCTCGCTCGCGCAGGTGCAGGCGAATGAGCAGGTTATCGACGTTTATCTGGGGCGCTGATCATGTTGCAGGTTAAAGAGTTACAGCAGTATTACGGCGGCAGTCATATTCTGCGCGGCTTATCCTTTGACACCCCGCCCGGCGAGATCACCTGTTTGCTGGGGCGCAACGGCGTGGGTAAAACCACGCTGCTGAAATGCCTGATGGGGCTGATCCCGGCGAAATCCGGCACTATCCACTGGCAGGGCAAGCTGATTAACAATGCGAAGCCGCACCAGCGCGTTCAGCAGGGTATCGCCTATGTGCCGCAGGGACGGGAAATTTTTCCGCGTCTGACGGTGGAGGAAAACCTGCTGATGGGGCTGTCGCGCTTTTCCGGCCGCGACGCGAAAAGCGTGCCGGAGGAGATTTATGCGCTGTTCCCGGTGCTGCGGGAGATGAAGCAGCGGCGGGGCGGTGATCTTTCCGGCGGTCAGCAACAGCAGCTGGCGATCGGCCGGGCGCTGGCGTGCCGTCCACAGCTGTTGATCCTGGATGAGCCGACCGAGGGGATCCAGCCGTCGGTAATCAAGGAGATCGGCGCGGTGATCCGTGGCCTGGCGAACCGGGGCGATATGGCGATATTACTGGTGGAGCAGTTTTACGATTTCGCCGCTGAGCTGGCGGATAATTATCTGGTGATGTCGCGCGGGGCGATTATTCAGGCAGGGAAGGGGCATGAGATGGAAGCGCAGGGGGTACGGCATCTGGTGGCGATTTAGTGTTGTGGGGTGGTGCCCGGCGGCGCGTTGCTTGCCGGGCCTACGGTCAATACCTGTAGGCCGGGTAAGCGCCAGCGCCACCCGGCACAACAGTTACATCACAATGTCGCATTCCCGGCATGCATCCCCGGCACCAGGATCACCTTGCGGCACTCCTCCTGGCGTTTCTCGAAGATCTCATAGCCACGCGCCGCATCTTCCAGCGGCATATGGTGGGTGACGATCTCTTCCGGCGTCAGATGGCCTTTTTCAATCAGCGCCAGCAGATCCGGCAGGTACGCATGGACATGGGTCTGGCCCATTTTAAAGGTCAGCCCTTTGTCGAACGCATCGCCGAACATAAAGGCGTGAATAAAGCCCGCATAGACGCCTGGCACGCTGAGCACGCCACCGCGACGTACCGCCGCGATACCCTGACGCAGCACTTTACCGCTGCTGCCTTCCAGCTTCAGGTTGCTCAGTACCGTTTCGGTCAGGCTGCCTTTGGCTTCAAAGCCTACGGCGTCGATCACTGCATCCACGCCACGATGACCTGCGGTGTGCTCAATGATGTACGCCGCCGGATCGTCATTGTCGTCGAAGTTGATCGGCACAATGCCATAGCGCTGTTTGGCAAACTCCAGCCGGTAGTCGTTATGGTCGATCATAAAGATCAGCTCCGCGCCCATCAGACGGGCACAGGCGGCACTCAGTAAACCGACCGGACCCGCGCCGAAGATCGCCACGCTGGAGCCTTGCTTAATATCCGCGTTTTTCACCGCCTGCCAGGCGGTGGGCAGAATATCTGACAGGAACAGCACTTTCTCATCCGGCAGGGTATCCGGTACTTTGAACGGGCCGACGTTGGCTTTCGGTACGCGCACGTACTCAGCCTGACCGCCGGGAACGCCGCCGTAAAGTTTGCTGTAACCAAAGAGCGCGGCGGGCGGCGTAATGGATTTACGGTTTAAGGTGGCGCCGCCGCCGCTGTTGGTGTTTTCACACGCGGAATACTGGTGCATATGACAGAAAAAGCAGTCACCGCAGGCGATCACAAAGGGGATCACTACGCGATCGCCTTTCGCGACGGCGTGTACATCTTTCCCCGTCTCGACCACTTCCCCCATAAATTCATGACCGAAAATATCGCCATGATCGGTGCCGGGGATCTTCCCGCGATAGAGGTGAAGATCCGAACCGCAGATCGCGGTGGCGGTAACGCGCAGGATAATGTCGTCCGCCGCTTCGATACTCGGATCGGGCATGGTATCGACACTGACTTTATGCGGGCCGTGATAGGTGAGTGCTTTCATTATTGTTTGCTCCGGTATCGTAATCGCGTGTTAAACAGAAACTACGTCAGATCTTGCCGTTACAGCGTGCCGGTACCGCCATCGGAGCACCAGACCTGACCTGAGCTGTAGCTGTTTTCATTGGAGGCCAGCGTCACATAAATAGTGGCGATTTCGGCAGGCTGCCCGGGGCGACCCAGCGGCGCTGAGGCACCGAACTGCTCCAGTTTTTCCTGAGGTTGACCACCGCAGGCCTGCAACACCGTCCAGTATGGCCCTGGCGCGACCGCGTTCACGCGGATGCCTTCTTCCGCCAGTTGTTGCGCCAGGGATTTGGTAAAGGCGGCAATGGACGCTTTAGTCTGGGCATAGTCCAGCAGCGTCGGGCTTGGCTGGTAGGCCTGTACGGACGAGGTGTTGATGATAGACGCGCCGCGTGGCAGATAATCCAGCGCCGCTTTGGTGATCCAGAACATCGCGTAGACGTTAGTTTTAAAGGTGGCGTCAAAGTCTTCGGTAGACAGTTCGCGGATATGGTTGCGGAACTGCTGACGACCGGCGTTATTCACCAGGAGATCCAGCCCGCCTAACTCTTCCGCCGCCTGTTTGACCAGCTGCTGGCAGAAGGATTCGTCGCGAATATCGCCCGGGATCGCCACGGCTTTACGGCCTGCGGCGCGAATAAGTTCAATTACCTCGCGGGCATCTTCTTCTTCCGCCGGCAGGTAGTTGATGGCGACGTCTGCGCCTTCACGGGCATAGGCAATGGCCACCGCGCGGCCAATACCGGAATCGCCGCCGGTGATCAGCGCTTTTCTGCCTTCCAGACGACCACTGCCCTTATAGGAGGTTTCGCCGTGATCGGGACGCGGATTCATTTTACAGGCCAGGCCAGGGAAGGGTTGATGCTGACGTTCAAACGGGGGAACCGGATAGTTGTCTGCCGGATTGGAGATACCTGCGGTGGTGACGCCGTTTTTATTGCTCATGTTTCGCTCCTTCTGTGTGGCTTTGGGTCTATTAAGCATAGATCATCAGCGTGAAATGCCAGTTTTCTCGGAATTTTGCACATAAAAAGTTGCTTAAAAGGCATTTGCCGCTTCGTTTAGCCAGCCTGGAAAAATCTGCAATTCGCAATGCTGGCTTGCGCCATGCCGCAAGGTGCAAAATACTTGAAGCATTGAAAATCGTTTGGTTTTTGGTTGCAGATGTGGCAAAGCCCACCGACAACCGCTGAAACGAGTGAGGATGTGGTGACAGACACTTACAAAAATGCTTCTGGCAACAGCACGTCTTTACCTGCGCTTGCGCCCCCGTCCGGGGAAGAGACGCTGGGAAGGGTGGTGATGGAATTGCTGCGAGGCGGACAGGAAATCAACCGGCATAGCCTGTGCGTCAAACTGGCCGCGCAGATTGACCTTTCAACCGATCCGGCGCTGGAAGCGCAGCTGAGTGAACTTCTTGGTCTGGTGCTAAATAAAAGTTAAAATTCATTGTGAATATCTATGTCCAGGCCCTTTCTTTCCGCCGCTGACGCAGCCATACTCACCGGGTTACACCGTGCCTAACGGTAACAATAATGAGAGGCTCAATGAGCAAAAATGATAAGGAAAGACTGGTAGATACCATCATGGGGGAAGCGGTGTTGCATCTTCTCGAAAATGATGACAACGTTTCCTTTGATGCGCTTATCGGCCAGTTACAGGAAAATCTGCAAAATGAAACCGACCGGGAAAGGCGCGATGCTTTCCGGACCGCCATTAACGGTGTTCATCAGTTCCGGTCGCTGCAAACTCAATCGGTGAGCACGCCGGGATCGCTAAAGCAGAGTTTGCGCAGTTCGCTGGCGCAGAAAAGTACTTCTACCACTAAACACTAATACCACTAAACACTAATCTGTCCCTCTGCTTAACCTTCGGGTTAGCAGAGTTCGCCCTTCTAATCAGACTTGCTCTGGCATGCTTCATCGATGCTCCTGTGACTTTGATAATGGCTCCGGCCATAGAAGAAGACATCCCACCCCGCATTGAGAGTGCAATTGAAAGAAGATGAACAGATTTTTCTTGAAAATATTCAAGAGGCTATCGGCGAGGCTGCGACTCATCTTATGAGTAACGGTCATGCTATAGACGCCGAAAATATCATCCTCGTACTGCGCGCACGCCGTATGATGACGACCGATCCACACCACCAGCACGTTTTTGAAGGAGCCTGTAAGTTACTTAAGGTTCGGGTAAAACAATCCGCGTAATCTCAGAATTCACACCGGTCAGCCGTGCGTGTTTCACGGTAGACCGGGTGGATTTTTATCAAAACTTACAGGTCATCTGGCGTTTGCTGAACAATCTTTTCCAGCGCGCTGCGATAGACATCCAGTTTTACAACATCCTCTTCCGTCTCAAGTAAGCGGATCACCGCCAGAATAAGGTTCTTATTGGTGACCTCTATCTGGTTACGCTTCAGACTTGCCGAAAGCTCCTGGATGAACAGTCTTTCGGCTTCAAACGTCTGCGCGCTCTGGCCGAAGTATTCATTCAACTGTTCTTCTGATGTCGCGGTGTGCATAAAAGATCCTCAAAATTCATAACGTTTTCCTCTCAATATGGCGAGAGGGTATGAGTAACCGAATAAAATTAGTCATCATTAAGATTATCCGCAATATGGCACGTGCAATTTCTTCAAAAATTTTTTACGCAAACGTTAACTATTTTAAGAATGTGCTTATCAAATGTTAAGCTCAGTTCTGCACCAGCTTAATCTTCTGCCAGTGCCTGTTTCAGATCTTCCAGCAGATCTTTCTCATCTTCGATCCCAACCGATAACCGGATTAACTGCGGCGTAATGCCATTAGCGAGACGTTGCGCCAGCGGGATAGAGGCGTGGGTCATAAAGAACGGCTGGCTCACCAGGCTTTCCACGCCGCCGAGGCTTTCTGCCAGCGTAAAGAGCGTGAGACGGCTGATGATTTGCGCGGCACGCTGTTCATCGCCTTTCACCACGATGGAGATCATACCGCCCGGCAGCGCCATCTGGCGGCGGGCCAGCTGATACTGCGGATGTGATTCCAGCCACGGGAAAAAGACCTGTTCAACCTGCGGCTGCTGTTCCAGCCATTGCGCCAGCCGCAGGGCGTTGCTGCTGTGCCGCTCAATACGCAGCGCCAGAGTGCGGATGCCGCGCAGGGTGAGAAAACTGCTGAAGGGATCGAGCACGCCGCCGACGGCGTTTTGCAGATAGCCAAGTTGTTCAGCCAGTTCAGGGCGATCGCCCACCACCGCCAGCCCGGCCACCACGTCCGAATGACCGTTAAGGTATTTGGTGGCGGAGTGCACCACGATGTCAAAACCCAGCGCCAGCGGACGATGGATCAGCGGCGAGGCAAAGGTGTTATCCGCCACGCTGATCAGGTTGTGGCGTCTGGCGATGGCGGCGATGGCTTCCAGATCCGCCAGCTTCAGCAGCGGGTTGGTCGGCGTCTCGACCCAGATCATCCGTGTGTCCGGGCGGATCGCCGCCTCCAGACCCGCCAGATCATCCGGCTTCACCCAGCTCACCTGTAAGCCCGTGCTGCGGCGGCGCACGTTTTCGATTAAACGGTAGGTGCCGCCGTAAACATCGTCGATGGCGACAATGTGGCTGTCTTTGTCCAGCAGCTCCAGCACCGTGGAAATGGCCGCCAGCCCAGAGGCGAAGGCGTAGCCGCGCGCACCGCCTTCCAGTTCGGCGATGGCACTCTCCAGCGCGTGACGCGTCGGGTTGCCGCTACGGGAGTATTCGTAGCCGGTGTGCTGACCCGGTGCAGGCTGCGCAAAGGTGGAGGTGGCGTAAATCGGCGGCATCACCGCGCCATGCTGATCGTTAAACGCGCCGCTGTGCACGCTGAGGGTATTTAATGTTTTCATTTTTCTTCCTTACAGGCATTGCTGATCAGACCCTGCTCGCGCAGCCAGTCGTCGTTAAACATTTTTGAGAGATATTTGTTGCCGCTGTCGCAGGCGAAGGTCACCACGCGTTTCGGCGTGGTCTGGGCTGCGCAGTAACGCAGCGCCGCCGCCAGCAGCGTACCGGTGGAGGATCCGGCGAGCACGCCTTCGCGCTGTAGCAGCAGGCGCGCGGTGGCAAAGGCGTCGGCATCGCTGACGCGGTACGCCTGTTTCACGCCCTCAATAAGCGCAAGCGGCGGAATAAAGTCTTCGCCGATGCCTTCCACCCGCCATGATCCCGCCTCGCCGTGCCGCCCGCTTTCCACCTGGTCGGCAAGAATGGAACCTTCGGGATCCGCCAGCACAAATTCGGTATGCGGTGAGTGGCGCGCAAACCAGGCTTGCAGGCCGCCGAGGGTGCCGCCAGAGCCGACGCCGACAACAATGGCGTCCACGCGCCCGTCGAGCTGATCATATATCTCTTTGGCGGTGGCAGCGTGGGCCAGCGGATTGGCCGGATTGTTAAACTGGTCGATGTAATAGGCGCCAGGCATATCCTGCGCCAGACGCAGAGCGTAATCCTGGTAATACGCCGGATGGCCTTTGGTGACGTCCGAGCGGGTGAGCACCACCTCTGCGCCCAGCGCCCGCAGGTGGAAGATCTTCTCGCGGCTCATTTTATCCGGCACCACCAGCAGTACCCGGTAGCCTTTTTGCGCGGCGATCAGCGCCAGCCCCAGCCCGGTATTACCGGCGGTGGCTTCAATAATGGTGCCGCCTGGCTTCAGTAAGCCTTCCCGCTCGGCGGCTTCAATCATCGACAGCGCCACGCGATCTTTAATCGACCCGCCGGGATTTTGGTTTTCCAGCTTCAGGTACAGCTCACAGGGCCCGCGCTGCAGCTTATGCAGCTGGAGTAGCGGCGTATGGCCGATTAATTCAGTGACAGAATGGGCAACAGACATGGTGTGCGATCCGTAGTTAACACGATGCCTGGATAATAGGTCTGCGATTTTCGCGGATTAAAGAATCTTTCTCTGCATTTTAGATCGAAAAGGAATATCACCTGCTGTTCAGCCATCAGGAAGGAAATCCCTGTAGACATCCGGACGTGTTGATTGCTATAAAACGGCACTTTTGCCGTAAAAACAGGCGAATGGCGCATAAATTGTCCGTGATTTATGCGTTTTTTAGCTAACCAATGCTGAAAATATCCATTACACAGCCAACCCTTTTGCCATACTGGTTATAGCTAACAGGTATAAGCAATGATGATTAAGTTATTTCAATTATAATTGCGACAGATTATTATCGTCTGGACATCCATACTGCTAAACCGCCAAAACGGATAGAACACATACATGATCGTCCTTCGGAATATTTCCAAGATTTTTGACCACGGAAAGGTGCCTATCACCGCCGTGGATAGCGTTAACCTGACGGTGGAGCAGGGACAAATTTACGGCATTATCGGCTACAGCGGCGCAGGAAAAAGCACGCTGATCCGTCTGCTTAACGGTCTGGAAAAACCGACCTCCGGGGATGTCACCATCAACGGGCAGAATATTTCCAGCGCCGAGGGCGAAGCGTTGCGCCAGGCGCGTCTGAAGATCAGCATGGTCTTTCAGCACTTTAACCTGCTGTGGTCGCGCACCGTCAGCGAGAACATCGCCTTTTCGATGCAGATCGCCGGTGTGCCGAAAGCGAAAATCGCCGCCCGCGTGGCGGAGCTGATTGAGCTGGTGGGCCTGACCGGACGCGAAAAAGCCTACCCGTCGCAGCTCAGCGGCGGCCAGAAACAGCGCGTCGGTATTGCCCGCGCGCTGGCCAACAGCCCGGACGTGCTGCTGTGTGACGAAGCCACCTCGGCGCTCGATCCGCAGACCACCGATCAAATTCTCGATCTGCTGCTGGATATTAACCGCCGCTTTAAGCTGACCATTGTGCTGATCACCCATGAGATGCACGTGGTGCGCAAGATCTGCGATCGCGTGGCGGTAATGGAAAACGGCAAAGTGGTGGAAGAGGGCGATGTGCTTCAGGTGTTTACCCATCCGCAACAGCCGATCACCCGTCAGTTTGTGCGCCAGGTGAGCCAGTATGCGGAGGAAGAGGCCTTTAACCCGGCGCTGGCTTCCGGTCTTGATGGCAGCATTATCAAACTGACCTTTACCGGCAATAAAACCTATCAACCGGTGGTCAGTGAACTGACGCTGCGCTACGGCCTGTCGTTTAATATTCTGCACGGCAAAATGACGCAAACCGCACATGGCCTGTTTGGTCAGCTGTGGGTACATGTGGTGGCAAATCAGGAACAACTGAACAATATCCTTGCCGATCTGCAACAGAGTGATATTGAAGGCGAGGTAATTAAGCATGATTGAGAATTTACTGCCCCACCTGAAATGGGACCAGCTGTGGGCGGCGACGCTCGAAACCTTATATATGACGGCGCTGTCCGGCGTGGCGACCTTTGCGCTCGGCCTGCTACTGGGGCTGGCGCTGTTCCTGACCGCCAAAGGCGGCCTGTTCCAGAATAAGCCGCTGTACAGCGTGATTTCGGTGGTGGTGAACGTGTTCCGTTCCATCCCGTTCATCATTTTGATTGTGTTACTGATCCCCTTCACCAAGACGATTGTCGGCACCATTCTCGGCGCGGATGCGGCACTGCCGGCGCTGATTGTCGGCGCGGCGCCTTTTTATGCCCGCCTGGTGGAAATTGCACTGCGTGAAGTGGATAAAGGGGTGATTGAAGCGACGCGTTCAATGGGCGCGCGCCTCAGCACCCTCGTATTCCGGGTATTAATCCCTGAATCCTCGCCTGCGCTGGTGTCCGGTATTACCGTCACGCTGATCGCGCTGGTGAGCTATAGCGCCATGGCAGGTGTTATCGGTGCCGGTGGCTTAGGAAATCTTGCATATCTGGAAGGATTCCAGCGTAACCATAACGACGTCACGCTGGTGGCGACAGTAACCATTCTGGTGATTGTCTTCATCATTCAGTTCTGCGGCGACGTGTTGACCTCTCTGTTAGATAAACGCTAAACATAACAATTACTGGAAACCAACATCATGAAAAAGACACTGACACTGATTGCCGCAGCCACCCTGAGCGCCCTGAGCTTTGCTTCCTGGGCCGATACCCTGACCGTGGGCGCATCCAACGTGCCGCACGCGGAAATTCTGGAGCAGGCGAAGCCGATCCTCGCCAAAGAGGGTATCGATCTGGAAATCCGTCCGTTCCAGGACTACATCCTGCCGAACACCGCGCTGGCAAGCCGCGACATCGACGCCAACTATTTCCAGCACATCCCGTATCTGAACAGCGTGCTGAAAGATCATGCGGATGACAAAACCTATGATTTCGTCAATGCGGGCGCGATCCACATTGAGCCAATTGGTATCTACTCCAAAAAATACAAATCGCTGAAAGATCTGCCGGAAGGCGGCAAAGTCATCATGCGTGACGCGGTGGCGGAAGAGGGTCGTATTCTCTCTATCTTCGAGAAAGAGGGTGTGATCAAACTGAAGCCGGGCATCGACAAAGTGACCGCCCGCATCAGCGACATCGTGGAAAACCCGAAAAAGCTGAAGTTCCTGCCGAACGTCGAAGGTTCTCTGCTGCCGCAGATGTATAACAACGACGAAGGCGACGCAGTGGTAATTAACGCCAACTATGCCATCGATGCTGGCCTGGATCCGGTGAAAGATCCGATTGCCGTGGAAAGCGGCGAAAACAACCCGTACGCCAATATCATCACTGTGCATCGCGGCGATGAGAAGAAAAAAGAGATCGTCGAGCTGGTGAAAGTGCTGCACTCGAAAGAAATTCAGGAGTGGATCCGCACCAAATACAAAGGCGCGGTGATCCCGGTTAACAACTAACCCTGCCCCTTCACGCGTCAGCTGCCGCTGGCGCGTGTTTCCCTCATCCTGCCGTATGAAATTCCTCTGTGATAGTAGTCACCAATCCTAAACAATTAAGAAAATAGTTAATAACAATCCTCTACTATTGCCGGGACAAGCTAAGCAGAGGTAGAGATGAAAGATGTCGTGATCGTAGGGGCCGTGCGCACGCCTATCGGCTGTTTTCAGGGCGCTTTATCTCGTCATTCTGCGGTGGAACTCGGCAGTCTGGTGGTCAAAGCGCTTATCGAACGCAGTGGCGTGATCCCGCAACATATAGATGAAGTGATCCTCGGACAGGTATTAACCGCCGGTGCCGGGCAAAACCCTGCCCGCCAGACGGCGATCAAGGGCGGGCTACCGAATTCGGTGTCGGCCATCACCATTAATGATGTCTGCGGATCCGGGCTGAAAGCGCTGCATCTGGCGACACAGGCGATCCAGTGCGGCGAGGCGGATATCGTCATCGCGGGCGGCCAGGAGAACATGAGCCGTGCGCCACACGTGCTGACGGACAGCCGCACCGGTGCGCCGCTTGGCAACAGCCAGCTGATCGACAGCCTGGTGCATGACGGCCTGTGGGACGCCTTTAATGATTATCATATGGGCGTGACGGCGGAGAATCTGGCGCGGGAGTACGGCATCAGCCGTGAGCGCCAGGATGATTACGCCTTACGCTCCCAGCAAAAAGCCCGCGCCGCGATAGACGCGGGGCGCTTTCGCGACGAAATCGTGCCGGTGCTGGTGGATCGCCCCGGCGGGCAGACGCTGCGGGTGGAGTGCGACGAGCAGCCGCGCACCGACGCCAGCGCCGAAGGGCTGGCGGGGCTCAGCCCGGTCTTTGATCGCAGCGGATCGGTGACGGCGGGCAATGCGTCATCCATTAACGACGGCGCGGCGGCGGTGCTGATGATGAGCGAAAGCAAGGCGCTGGAACTTAACCTGCCGATCATGGCGCGCATCCGGGCTTTTGCCAGCGTCGGAGTGGATCCGGCGCTGATGGGCATTGCGCCGGTATATGCCACACGGCGCTGCCTTGAGCGCGCGGGATGGCAGCTACAGGATGTCGATCTGATCGAGGCCAACGAAGCCTTTGCGGCGCAGGCGCTGTCGGTCGGGCAGATCCTGGAATGGGACGAGCGGCGGGTAAACGTTAACGGCGGGGCCATTGCGCTGGGGCATCCGATTGGCGCGTCCGGCTGCCGTATTCTGGTGTCGTTGGTGCATGAAATGGTGAAACGGCGGGCGCACAAGGGCCTGGCGACGCTGTGCATTGGCGGCGGGCAGGGCGTGGCGCTGGCGATCGAGCGCGACTGATTTTGTCTTGTGTGCCGGGCGGCGCTGCGCTTGCCCGGCCTGGGTTTATGGCTGTTTTGCCGGGCGGCGCTACGCTTGCCCGGCCTACGTTTGTGGTGTTGGGTCTCTGTGTAGGCCCGGCAAGCTTGCGCCGCCGGGCGTGCCAGACTCCTCCTCTCAACTCCCCCTCCCGATAAACATCAATAAGCTAATCCTTACTGTTTTAAATTTTTTGAAATTGAAATTTCTGTCTGCAAATTAACCCTGATGCCATGGGTAATGAATAATTATAAATTTAATGATGACTAAAAAATAAAGTCACAACAGGTACTATATGTCTGCTAATCCACTATCATGCTGATAAATATGGTTTTTCATTTTTTATGAAATCTTTGTTGTTACTAAGTTAATAATATATTTATGTGATCGCAGTCTTTATTTAATGCCATTATCACAAATTATTATTGATGCTCATCACGTCTTCCCGCTCTGCTTTTCAGCAAGCAAATAATTACGATCCGGATCACTAAAAAATCCTTTTTAAAAAAATAAAATGCAGTCTCATAAAAACGGAACGATATTTTAAATTTTTGAGGGTTTTTTCATGGTTAAAAAGTCTCTGGTCCTTGCGTCTCTCATTGGTGCATCATTTGCGGCCCAGGCCGTAACCGTTGACCTGCGTCACGAATATATTGACAGTGGCAGCAACGCCGACCGTGTTTCTGTATCCCACCGTTTTGATAATGGCATCGGTTTTGGTGTGGAAGCAAAATGGAAATCAGGCGGTGAAGATGCAGATAAACCATTAACCGAAATTGTAGGTAATGGCCATGAAGAATCCATTAACTGGCGCTGGAAGGCGACAGATAATTTTGCGCTGACGCCAGGTTTTAATATTGAAAGTAAAGACACCTTCTCCATTTATAAGCCGTATCTGCATGCGCAATATACCTTTGACAGCGGCTTTTATGTAGCGGGTCGTTACCGCTATGAGTACACCCGTAACCCTGACTCAGATGTGGTTGATAACAAAGTAAATAAATTCGACGCCTGGGTGGGCTGGGCGATGGGCGACTGGCGTACCGAGCTGAACTACGTCTATGCCAAAAGCACCGAAGACGTGGTTCGTGAAAATGGTAAAAACTACTCCAACGAATATAACGCCAAGCTGGCTTACAAATGGGATAAAAACTGGTCGCCGTATGTTGAGCTGGGTAACGTTGGCGTGAGAAATACCGATGAGCGTCAGACCCGTTATCGTGTAGGCGTCGCATACTCCTTCTGATATAAAACTTACCCTCATGAGATGCCCCGGCGCAGTTAGTCGGGGTTTTCTCGTTTTTGTTATTTATGGCACTGGCAGATAATCTAATAAAATAATAATCAGCGGATCTAAAGGCTATTATAAATAAAAAAAGGCCCTCCAGAAGGAGGGCAAGGCCAGTTACAGAAACACTAACTCAATTACGCTTGCAACATTTCACGCTGCTCAGGAAGCTTCGCAATATAAAGGGCTGGTTTGCCGTCTTTATCGGAGCTAAACAGGATCGCACTATCGTCCGGCGTAAAGGACGGGTGCGGGTGAGTCACCTGACGACTATTTTCGAAGGTGGCCCATGAGGTATCGTGACGCGCCACGCGGAAATACGCGCGCTGCGCCACATCAAAGACATAAAGATAAGGATCGTTATCGATGGTGTAGCCGCCGGTGTCTTTTACATCAACCGGCGTGCCGGAACCATCGCCGACCAGCAGCGTGCCGTCGAAGTTGCTCATCAGATGTGAACAGGCAGGCATCTGCATGACGTCTTCATTCACACCGGTGTCCGGATTAAAACGGGAGATCGTGCGGCCCTGTTGTCCTTTCAGATAAGAGACGTACACCAGCGCAGAACCGTCCGGCACCCAGAACTCATGGGTGCAGCTTTCGCCTTCGGCGTGATCTTTCACTTTGCGCACATTGCTGCCGTCTTCATTAACCAGCCACATGCGGGCGTCGATCAGATCGTGCGGGCCTTCGTGACAGAACGCCACGGTGTTGTCATCGAATGGACGGTAAATCGGGTGGCCGAGCCAGATTTTCTCATCGTGGATCACTGAGCTTTCGCCGCTCTGCAAATCAATTCGCATCAGGCGGCAATGGGGACCTTTATGGAAGAAGTCGTGAAACAGCTGCCAGTCGGTAAGCGGCGTCCAGTCGCTTTTCGCGATCTCAATGCCCACCAGTTTGGTGCAGTCGCTGTTGGCAACCCAGGTGCCGTAACCTACCCAGTCATCGGACACGCGGTAGACTTCGCGCTCTTCAAAGGTGGTAAGGTTGACTTCGCGCAGAGTGCGATCGTTCTTCACGTAATAAAGGGAACGATCGTCTGGGGAAAGGAAACCGCCGAACGTATTGTCGCCGCTGCCTTCCGTCAGCTGTACGGCTTCGGCCTTTTCAATATTCAGCAAGTAGTAGTTCCAGTGCCCGTCAAATTCACCGGCGAAAAGCAGATGACTGCCATCGTTGAAAAAACACTTCTGATAGAAGTAGTTACGATGGCAGGTGACTTCTGGTGGGGTTAAGCGGGTGATCTCCGCACCCGTATCGGGGTCACGGCTGACCTCATACTGAAGTTTTACCCGCATGCCTTTCGCCATAATGCGCTCCTTTTCCTGGTCCGGTTGTAGGGCGGTGTCCCAAAGAGTTGATGAGTTTAAAAGCTGGGTGTTAATTTATCAAAACGACGTTTCAATGTGTGTGACAGGTGGCGCACTTTATGAGGATCTCCTTAATTTATTTTACATAACGACGTCTGGCCCCGGTGCAGAAGCTCTGGGATCTTCGTTTTTCAACAATAAAACTCACTCAAAATGGGTAAATTTAAAGGTATTTTAAGTGTTTGTTTTAAGTGATTTTTATTCGAGAGAAAAACGCCAGAGATAATCCCGTCGTGTTGTCAACTGCGTACAATCGTGATCCTCTTTACACTTTTACTATTTAATTACAGAAAAAGTGAAACGTTGTTTTATTTAGAATTGAAAACGCGTTTTAAGCGGGATACTATGTGCCCATACTGCAAGCGGAACACTGTTTTAATGCTTCGCTGCATGACATCTCAGTCAGTTTCTTTGGAGGTTAATGTGGAAGTCAGACAAAGCATCCACAGCGCGCATGCAAAAACACTGGATACCCAGGGGCTGCGCGATGAGTTTTTAGTTGAGAAAGTGTTCGTCGCGGATGAATACACCATGGTGTACAGCCATATTGACCGCATCATTGTCGGCGGCATTATGCCAGCGACCAAAACCGTGTCTGTGGGCGGCGAAGTGGGCAAACAGCTCGGCGTGAGCTACTTCCTTGAGCGCCGTGAACTGGGCGTGATCAACATCGGCGGCGCGGGCAGCATTACTGTTGACGGTCAGGTTTATGAAATCGGCCATCGCGATGCGTTGTACGTCGGTAAAGGCGCTAAAGAAGTGGTGTTTGCCAGCCGCGATGCGGCGAACCCGGCGAAGTTTTACTACAACTGCGCCCCGGCCCATACCACCTATCCGACCAAAAAAGTGACGCCATCTGAAGTATCGCCGGTGACGCTGGGCGATCCGCTGACCAGTAACCGTCGCACCATCAATAAATATTTTGTCCCTGATGTGCTGGAAACTTGCCAGCTCAGCATGGGCCTGACCGAGCTTGAGCCGGGCAACCTGTGGAACACCATGCCGTGTCATACCCATGAGCGCCGCATGGAAGTCTACTTCTACTTCAACATGGACGAAGACGCCTGCGTGTTCCACATGATGGGGCAGCCGCAGGAAACGCGTCACATTGTGATGCACAACGAGCAAGCGGTGATCTCTCCGAGCTGGTCTATTCACTCAGGCGTGGGAACGCGCGCTTATACCTTTATCTGGGGTATGGTCGGCGAAAACCAGGTCTTTGATGATATGGACCACGTCGCCGTTAAGGATCTGCGCTAGTCGCGGACAGCATAAGTTAACTCTGCCTGTTCGTGCAGGCGCTGCAAGATTAAGGAACAAACATGATTCTGGATGCATTTTCTCTTCAAGGTAAAGTGGCCGTTGTCTCCGGTTGTGACACTGGTCTGGGTCAGGGTATGGCGCTGGGCCTGGCGGAAGCGGGCTGCGACATCGTGGGCATCAACATTGTTGAGCCGACAGAAACCATCGAACGCGTAACCGCGCTGGGCCGCCGTTTTCTGAGCCTGACCGCCGATCTGCGTCAGATTGACGGTATTCCGGAACTGCTGGAGCGTGCGGTCTCCGAATTCGGCCATATCGATATTCTGGTGAACAACGCGGGTCTTATTCGCCGTGAAGATGCGATTAACTTCAGCGAAAAAGACTGGGACGACGTCATGAACCTGAACATCAAGAGCGTATTCTTTATGTCTCAGGCCGCGGCGAAACACTTTATCGCGCAGGGTAAAGGCGGCAAGATCATCAACATCGCTTCCATGCTTTCTTTCCAGGGCGGCATCCGCGTACCGTCTTACACCGCATCGAAAAGCGCGGTGATGGGCGTGACCCGTCTGCTGGCGAACGAGTGGGCGCAGCACAACATCAACGTTAACGCGATTGCGCCGGGCTATATGGCGACCAACAACACCCAGCAACTGCGTGCCGACGAAGAGCGTAGCGCCGCAATTCTTGAGCGTATCCCGGCGGGTCGTTGGGGGCTGCCGAGCGATCTGATGGGGCCGGTGGTGTTCCTGGCCTCCAGCGCGTCTGATTATATTAATGGATATACCGTGGCCGTTGACGGCGGCTGGCTGGCCCGTTAATTAATCATATTCTTAAATGATTACGCCCTGCCCGAAGCAGGGCTTTTTTATGCCTGAAATAAAGTAACTTCCAATAAAATATTAAAAAACTTTATATTTTATTTCTGCATTATGATTTTTGTGAGACATCTCATTTAATATATAATTGATATGAATTACGCTAATGATTAATGAAAAAATGAGATATTGATTTGCTGATTGCTTTGTTTAACTTGTTGATTTTTAGTGGTTAATATTTCTTTTCTGAAGGGTATTTAACCTAATTTTTTATAATGTTGTTAAAGTGCAACATTTTTATCTCTCATCCGACCATCGTGTCATTATCCTATTTCATGCTGCAGATATCATGTCACTGTGGCATTCGAAAAATAAATATTCTTATAATGACGCGCCTCTATTGCATGAGGGGCAGTCAATTCAACAAGGATTTTTTCAAACATAAGGACCAGGAAATGAGAACGTTAATTGATTCATGGAAGAAAAAAGCGAATCGGTATCAGGAGCTCAAAAAACAGAAGGGTGTGACCTTACTGGAAATCATCATTGTACTGGGTATTATCGGTATTATTGCGGCGGGTGTGGTAGTACTGGCACAGCGTGCGTTTACGTCTCAGGATATTTCAAACGTTATTGATGATACCAACTCAGTTCGTGTCGCTATGACCGAAGCGTATAAAGACAGCATGGAATATCCAGCGCTTGTATCTGTAATTGATATCACCAAAGCTGATATTGCCAAATCAAGCAGTAAGGCTGCCATCGTATCTCTGGTTAAAATGGGCAAGATCAGTCCCGACGAAGCATTTAATGGTTTCTCCAATGATGCGTTCGAAATTGGTCACGCTAAACTGGGGACAAGCGATGCAAAATTTAAGGGTTTCTATTTAGTCCTGAATGGCCTGGAAACTGAAGATTGCCGCAATGTTATCTCACAAGTTGGTGCTCAGTGGGACTATGTCGCCACGACTACTGGTCGTGCAGGGGAAAATAGTGGTCAAAATGATGAATTAGATATGAGCGTTCCTGTTACAACTGCTGGCGTATTGAAATCTACTACTGGGGACCGTCTGAACCCTGAAGAAATTGTTGCGAAAGGTATCTGTGATGCTGATGCCGGTGCGGGTAACGCGATCGTACTCGGCAGTCGTTAATTAACCAAGCATTAATAATACTAATATTTCATGCCCTCTGATCCTCAGGGGGCATCTTTGTCAGAATGGATGCATGACATGACGAACAGGCAGAATAATAAACCGGGTCGTGCGGATGCAGGCGTCACATTATTAGAAATGATAATTGTGCTTGCCGTTATTGGCGTGGCCTTGATGATGCTCGCCAATTATAAACGAAAAGAAGCACAGCAAACGCATCAGCAAGTTATCGCTGAGATGATCGTGCGCGATATTTCTGGCGTGCTTAAGTTCACCGCGCAAACCAAGCTGGATATTCTTGATAGCGGCAATAATCCTGCGACGAAAGACAATCCCCTGTACGATGATAAAAACCCGGATAAGGCTAATTATAATAATCGGGTAGAAAATAAGACCCTACAGGATCAGCCTGATACTGAAGAAAAAAATTTTTATTCTGCCTGGTCCAGGGATCCAGAAAAAGTCAGCCAGGTGTCAACGGTTAATGGTTCCCGTTACCTCTTCCTCGGCAGTGAATGCCGCGGTCCCAGTGGCGCAAAAGGCGCATTAAAATTCAAGCTTGCAGACACCATGCTCCCATGTGAAATGCGTGCAGGTGCAGAAGATTTCGAACTGGTGCTGGAGCGCGTGGATTTTGTTAACAACAGCGGTAGCACTGGCGCTCTCGGTATTCAGCGCATCGATTTTTACCTGACGCATCAGGCAGAAGCCGAGGATGAGGGACTGCATTTTACCGGCTTTATTAAACCGCTGGAAAAAGCGCTGCGTAATGCGGGCCTGGGCTATATTCAGGCGGCAGTCGTAGAGATCACTTCTTCCGGCGATTTTAAGCTGATTATGAAGAATTCGAAGGTGATTGAGGTCAGTGATGTTGCCAGTAATATGGATCTCTTTGATACCGATAAACGCTACGGTATCCGCCTGAGCTTCGATAAAAGCAGCGAGTATATTCCGGCTGACGGCTCGGTGCCTGTCGCCAAAATGTGCTGGAATGATGTAAAAGGTGAAGCCGGGCCCTGCATTTCCGCCATTGATTCCGATCGCCTGGTGATCAAAACCAGTGATGCAGCGGGCAAAAACAGCGATGAACCGGCGATGTGCTGGGATAAAGAACAGAAACAGAGCACCCTGTGCCTGGCAGCGATGAATAGTACCGGCGTTAATCCAAACGGTGAGAATCCGGACGATCGCATCCTGCATTTACGCACCACTTCAAGTAAAAATGATACTGAAGTAGTGCCGGGAACGCCGAGTTCACTCAAGGGTACTACCGGTACGCTGTATGCCAATATCGTGATGGAAAACACTTCCCGGCGGCACCCGGCGATATGGCATATCGCCTATAACCAGGATGATGCTAATAAGCTGAAAGATGGCATTGGTGGAAGTAAAAATACCAGTGACAACGATAGTACCACTTTAGATTTTAAGGATGCCTTCCGGGGCCAGTATGAACTGGTCACGCCAGCCGTCACCTTCTACCAGTCATTTAAAAATGATTATGCGCCAGGAGCCGGACCGAAAACGAATATTGATCAACTGTATATAGATACCAACGCCGAGAAGAACTATAAGGCGCTATTATCAGAACCCGGTGTGATCAGGTTGCCACTACAAACCTGCCCGCGAGTGGATGGCAAGCCATCTAACGCAGAAAGCAAATCAGCGAATGCCCCATTGCTGGCCCGTAAACTCTATCCACGCTTGTCGGTCGCCATTTCATCAGTAGCGGCAGACGATAATAAAGAGATGGATGAGCGTGGGTATACCGACTATACCCAGCAGGGCGCGGTGCGAGCTAATACGAACGCAAAAGGCAATCCGGCAGGAGCGATAGCCGGTGTCGCGGTTCAGGCAAATATCGTAGTAGATAAAGACGATGCCACTGAAGCTGACAGGGCGCTTCTGAAAGAAGAAACAACAGGTCTTTTTGACGACTGGATTTCTGATATTTGGTTTAGCGGAAAGGATATTTACCATAAACCATTTTGGTTAATCAGCGCGACCGCAGCAACTATCGATCCGGATGGTAATGGTACCAATAAAATCAACCCGCAGTCATTGTCGGTCATTATTACCCAGTGGTGCAGCACTATCCCGCAGGGTGGGATTATATCTTCTGATGCAGCATATAACTGGGATAGCAAAGAACCGCATAAATTTTTATTGCACTCTGTCGTAGCAGAAGATACAGATTTGAAGTTCTACAACGACAGTGATAGTGAAATCGATTTTCCTGACCATGAAAGAATTACCTATTAATCATTGGAAGAATAAAATGAAAAAAACATGGATTATTAAGGCCGCGGTAACTGCCGTAATAGGGGGGCAGATCGCCTTTGCGGGTGCCGCAACCGCATCAAAGAATGCCGACGCGGGCCTGCTGGTCACAACACCACAGCCTGCTCAGCCGACAGCACGTAACCCGTTTTCCGGCAGTGAAGCGGTGGGCGTTACCGCGCCAGTCAGCAAACCCGTTGTCGTACCGGCGCCGGAAGTAAAACTGGTGCTGGTTGAAGAGGAATTGCTCAGCCAGCAACTGTCGAAATGGGCGCAGCAAAATGGCTATAAGCTGCTGTGGAACAGTTCCACAGATTTTGTCATTTATAAAGCAATCAACCTTTCCGGGAAGACGACACAGGATGTATTAGTGAAGCTGGGAAAGGTTTTTACCTCTGAGAATTATGGCTTAGTGATCAAAGACTATCAGGCCAACCACGTACTGATCATTGATGAACAGTAATAAACGCAAGGGAATGATGCTATGAATATTAAAGTTTCGCTTCTGGCACTGACGCTGGCCATTCAGGGCTGTACGTCTTTTGATACGAAATACAATAAAGATAATGTTTTAAAAGAGACGGGTAATCCAACTACACCGGATGAGATGAAAACCACCGGCTACATGAAATATAATGAACCCTATCTGGGTAAAAAAGTGGAATTTAACTCCCGCAAACAGTCCCTGCTGCGCAAGCATGTAAAAATTCAGTCGTATGAAGCGACCGATTTAGCCACCATTCTGGAGGCGGTTTCGGCGCAGACCGGCGTCAGCTATCGCATTAATACCAAAGCCGGTGAAAAGGCAGAGGCGGGCGAGCCAGAATACCGCAGCGTCAACTTTGAAGGCACCTTTGAGGAGTTTACCCGCTATATTTCCGCGCTATATGACGTCAATCCGGTGCTGGATAACAACGGCGTGCTGGTGGTTTCTTACTACCAAAACTATGTGCTGAAGCTCGATTTCTACGGCGAAGAGAATAAGTTTGAAACCAGTCTCGATCTGTCCGGCAACGAGGCCACCTCAAGCGGCGGCGTGAAGGGCAAAGCGGAAACCAAGTTCGAGTCCAGCTTCTGGGACGACGTGGAAGACATGGCGGAGAAATTCGTCAGCAGCGGCATGTACAGTATCTTTAAAGATGCTTCGATCCTGACTATCACGGCGCGTCCGTCTGAATATCACGCCCTTAATGAGGCGCTGAAAAAATTCCAGGCCGACAATACGCGTCAGTTTGTGGTTACCTACAAAATTTTCACCCTCGATAAGCGTAAAGCGAAAGAGCTGGGCGGCGGCATTAACGGCAAATTTAATGACGGCACGTCCTCATTCGGTATTGAAAGTGCCGATATGCTGATGAAACTTTCCGGCGGCATGTCCGCAGGCTGGACGAATCAGCATATGAACATCAGCGCACAGCTGGATGCGCTGTATGAATTAACCGGCAGTAAGGTATTGCAGAGCGGCTCTTTTATTACGCGCAACAATATTCCGGTACCGGTCAACATGACCAATTCACAAAATTATGTTTCCAGTCGTACTCGCGAAGAAGACTCGGAAACGGGCGATGTGGACATGACGGTTGAGACATCCGAACTCATCACCGGTACCAGCTTTATTCTGACACCACGTGTGTTAACGGACGGTCGTATTGAGGTGGCCAGCGCCTTTACCAAGCGTTACCTGCAGGGCATTGAAGTTTTCGATGACGTGCAGTTACCAGCTGTCAGCACCACTGAAACCTTTAATATTTCTACCATTACGCCGGGAAGTTTATTACTGGTCAGTAAATACGAAGCCAGAGAGGATGCAGACAGCCGCGGCATATCCATTCTGGAAGGGTCGGTCACTAACGATGAACATACCGAAACGGTAGTGATGGTTGTCGGTATCGATCATTATCGCGCTCCTACACAAACCCGGTGAGGCGTTTATGCTTGAGCGTTTGGCAGAGAATAACGTCCTGATCAATCTGGTCTGGAATTATCAACCGGCGTCACATGAACCCTATTATCTGGAATGGGTGGCGCATTTACGCCGCACGCACCGACAGCTGAAAACGGTCGATGACAACGGTCAGGAAATGACGGCATTTTGTCACAAACTCTCTACGTTGTATGAGCCGTTTGCGCTGTGGATGCGTGCGTTGTACGGGGATGGGATCTTTTACTGTGAAACTCAGGGGAATTATTACTTTCTGATTATTTCGCAGGGTGCCCCCGTCTCGGGTAGCGATATTGTCGTGTCACGGCGGTTCTGGACGATCCTGAAAGAGCAACTGGCTGAATCGCCTGAGTATAAAGATCTCGCGCTCAGGAAAATCACCGAAGAGCATATTTCAACGGTGATCGAACGCTGCAACGAACATCAGGCGAAAATGAAAAAAAGGCGTCAGGTCATTATTGGCTCGCTGGCGTTGGGCGGCATTGTTTTACTTTTGGCCGTGATGGTGCTGCTAAAAATATTTATAAGAGGATAAGCAGGTGGCTGAGTCCAATAAATTATATTTCTGGAAAAGTCGTAGTCTCAACGTCTCGTCGTCAGGAAAGGGCACGTCTGTTCTCGTCTGGGTTATTGTCGTGCTGTTACTGCTGGTCGCCGTGGGAGGCGGAGCCTATTACTACCTCGTCTGGAAACCTGAGCAGGAGCGTCTGGCGCAGATTGAAAGAGAAAAAGCGGCACGCCAGCAAAAAATAAAATCGGTGGAGAAGTTTTATCAGGACTCGCTCACCGGCGGCAGCATTACAGATGTCCATAAGCTGTTAGCGCAACTCCATATGGTGAATGATCGTCTGGCGATGCTGGGCTTTAGCCCTAAAGCGATGCTTTGTAATAGTAAGGATTGTTCCCTTAGCTATCAACTTAACGCCGGAAGAATATTCACTATGACCGATATTCAGGTGGGGGGAGAGAGTTATTCACCGAGCTTCTCGCAAAACAGTCTGGATTATACGGGCATACCTTCTGGTCTGAATAATCACCCGTGGTTAAACGACTGGAAAAATAAAAAGCCAGTGGATCTGCCGGTATGTACTGATGTTTTAAGCTACCTGAGTACCTGGAATTCCCTTGGCGGCAGCTATAACGAAATCGCTCTGAAAGGTTTTCCGGCGTCTTCGGTGGCAAATGATGAATCCGCGCTGAAAAATGCGGTGATGTCATTTGGCATGCTATTCGCTAACTGGACGATCACCATACCGTCTGAAATGGCGATGACGAAAGTATCGCTATTGTTACAAAAACAGCTATTTGCCGATGCATTCATTATTAAATCTATAGAGTTCAAAGAAAAATCAACGCTTGTTACCGGAGGACTGGCATGCAAAAAGGGAAATTAATTATTGCGGGGTTGATGTTGACGCTGTCGCCTGCGATCTATGCGGCAGAGACGGCGGAAGTAAAACCTGCTGAGCAGATTGTAGAAGGGCAAGCTGCGGCAACAGCCGAAAGCGCGGCTTCGCCGATGCAAAATCATGTCGTCCAGTTGATGGAGAAGGATTTCAGCTTCGAAACGCAGTATCGGGAACTGAATAACCAGCTCGCGCTGGAAAAACTGCGTAGCGAACTGCGTAAACTTCGCGGCGGCAACGCCGCCTCTGTTCCGGTGCCTGCAACGCCTCTTACCGCAGCGGAAACTGATTTTAACGATGAACCCGCCGAAGCCGGTGCGGCTGCGCCTGCCTTACGGGCGCTACTGATCTCTGAAATTGCCGGGCAAAAACGCGTCGCAATTTCAGGTGAAGGCGGCGGGGTAAAAATGGTGCCACTGAATAAACGCTTTAGTTACGGCGGTTATGAATATATTGCTCATCATCGTCAGGGCGATGAAGTCACGGTTGAGGTTATTAGTCAGTGATAGATTATATCCAGTTTACCGAGGAGAATATTCATTCTCAGGAGTGGCAATTTAAAGAGTATGACGGCGATATGCTGGTTGCTGAACATGCGGATGAAGCCTGGTTGCTGGTATCGACACCACTTATTGATAATCTTGCTCCAATGCAGGCGGTATTTCACCGCCTGCTGGTGACGCATAATTTGCAGATTAAGGGCATTGCCCAGGTTACGGAACGCAATTATTACCAGATTGTTGAGCAGCTCCTCTCCACAGAAAACAAGCTGCTGGAGCAGGAGTCCAGTAATACGCAGCGCGCGCTGGAAGAGTTACTGAAAAAAGCCGTAGCACTAAAGGCGAGCGATCTGCATATCACGCGTAACGATATGGTGGCGGATATTGAACTGCGAATTAACGGCGTTCTCTGTCCATTTATCCAGATGAAAGCGTCACGCTGCGACGAACTGGTCTTCGTGCTTTATAACGTTGAGGCCAGTACGCGTGACACGACCTGGAACCGCAATATTGCCCAGAATGCGAATATTCTCTATTCGCTGGATGGTAAAAGCTACCGCTTCCGTTATGCGCATTATCCGGTATTTGGTGAAACCAGCGACTGCTATCACGCTGTGTTGCGTATTATTCCGTCGGGCCTGGATAAAGCCAGCGTCGCCAGTCTGGATAAGCTGGGCGTCTCGGATGAAGAGATCGTCGATCTTAAACGCATTCTCAGCAATCCGTACGGCGCTTATATCATTGCCGGGACAACCGGTTCCGGTAAATCGACGACGCTGAAAAACCTGATGGAATGGATGCAAATCCACCGTTATGACAATCGCGGTTGTTTCCTCACCGTTGAAGATCCGGTGGAATACCAGATCTACGGCGCGAAACAGAGTTCGGTATTAAGCGGCGAGTCTGGCGGTTTTCACTCGGCAATTAAATCTTCATTACGTCGCGATCCGGATGTGCTGATGGTGGGGGAGATCCGCGACAGTATTTCATCAAACGCGCTGGCCGGTGCGGTAGAGAGCGGTCACTACTGTTTTACCACGGTACACGCCGGGAACATTGTGTCGCTGTTGCAGCGTCTTTCAGCGCTGGGGATCACCAGCGATAAACTCTCGACGCCGGGTTTTATCGCGGGGCTGCAATGCCAGAAACTGATCCCGCTACTGTGCCCGCACTGCAAGGTGCCCCTGCGTACCGACGTTATTTCCGGACGCGAATTCCCGCTGTTTGAAAAGAATGCGGCGGGATGCCCGGCCTGTAAGCATACCGGTATCAGCGGGCGGCAACTGGTGATGGAGTACCTGCTGCCGGTGTACGACGAACTGGAAGCCATTGCCGAACAAAAATGGCTCAAGGTGTACACCATCTGGCGTGCCAAGCGTTTTAAAACCACCAGCCTCAGTGAAGGATTTGAGATTAAAGAAAAAACCATGGCGGCGGTGCTGACCGGACGGGTCTGCGCCACATGGTTTCAAATGGAATTTGGCGGAGTTGCTCAGGAAGAACTGGAGGTTATAGTTGAAAAAATTCGGTAAGAAGCAACGTATTTACCTCTACCAGTTTTGTGCCGACATGATAGAAGCGGAGCTGCCGCTTTATGATGCGTTACAAAAACTGCGCGCAGAGGGCAAGCAGTTACTTGGAAATGGCTTTGCAAAGCGACTGGAAGCGCTCACCACAAAGATGGCGAACACCACCTCGATTTCCATGGTATTTGAAGGTTTTGTGCCGGATTCGGAACTGAGCGTGATTAACGCAGCAGAACGCAGCAGCAGTCTGGCAGATGGTTTTAAGACGCTGGTTAACGTCATTAAATACAACAGCGAGCTCAAACAGAAAATCGTCGGCGCGGTGACGTTTCCGCTCATTATGCTGGTGCTGTCGCTGATTGTGATTGCCGGTTACGCCGCCAAAGTTTTCCCGGCCTTTGAAAGCGTGGTGCCGGTTTCTAAATGGCCCGGCGTCACCCAGGCGCTGTACACCTTTGGTATGGCGTTATGTAATGGTCTGTGGATCTATATTCTGTGTGGATTTATCGCGACCGTGATCGTCATTAATATCGCGATGTCCAAAGTAGCCGGTCCGCTGCGTAATAAATATCTCGATCGTATTATTCCGTTTTCGACCTATAAGCAGCTTTCCGCCTCGATATTTCTTAACAACCTGGCGCTGATGCTGCGCAATAAAATTCCGCTGCATGATGCGTTAAGTATTATCGGTCTGAACGCTAACCGCTGGCTGCGCTGGCACCTGAATGATATGCAGGAAAAAATGGCTAAGGGCATGAGCTACGGCGAAGCGCTGAATTCTGGCCTGCTTAACGCCGAAGCTTTGCTGAATATCAGCCTGTACGCCGCGCTGCCTTCTTTTAATGAAGTGCTGATGGCGGTGTCAGATAAGTCCCGCGAAAGTATTCGTGTCTATATCGGGAAACTTTCAGGCTTGCTGAAATCACTTTCTACGCTGGTGCTGGGCGGTTGCGTAATTTGGGTCTTTGCCGCGCTCTTTGCGCTGAGTGACAAACTGGCTGCGATGGGTGCCAGCGGTTCGTTTTAAGCAGGAAAAAGGAACGAAAAGACATGGAACTGTTGCTGCCCTGGCTGCCGGGGCTCTTTTTACTGCTGGGGCTGTTGTTTGGCAGTCTGGCGAACGTCATTATTTACCGTCTGCCGCTAATGATGGGCATCCACGAGAATGGCGATGACGCCGGGGTTAATCTCTGGTGGCCGCCGTCCCACTGCCCGTCGTGTAAAAGCGATATTAAACCCCGGGATAATATTCCCGTCCTGAGTTGGCTGCTGCTGCGCGGAAAATGTCGACGCTGCGCCGCTGCCATCCCGGCGATTTATCCGCTTTCCGAACTGGCGATGGGGCTGGTGTGGGGGGCGCTGGCCTTCTTTGGCGCGCCACTCTCGCCTGTGATCCTGCTGGCCTGGGCGCTGCTGTTTCTGCTGCTCTATACCGCTGCGGTGATTGATTTTAAACACCTGCTCCTGCCGGATGCGCTGGTGTTTAGCGTGCTGTGGGGCGGACTGCTGCTCAGCGTGGCGGGCTATTCCTTTATTCGCCCCAAAGACGCCGTCTATGGCGTGGTGCTGGCGTGGCTGCTGCTGTGGTGCGTGATGAAGTTGTGGTGCGCCTTCTGCAAATACGAGGGCCTTGGCAACGGCGATGTGAAGCTTTTCGCGGCGGCGGGCGCCTGGCTTGGCTGGCAGCGGCTGCCTGAGCTGTTGCTCTACTCGGCGCTGCTGGGCCTGCTCTGTTATGCGGCGATCTATTTCGTTACCCGTGGCGACGGCGATAAACGACCTGTCTACATTCCTTTTGGCCCGGCGATTGCGCTTACCGCCTTTACGCTCGTCATTATCGGGAGGTAGCCAGTGCCCTGTTTGATCTGGAGCCTGTGGCTCAGCATCGCGCCGTTATCCATCGGCAGCTGCGATCAGCAGCAGGCCACCACTGCTTTCACGCCTTTGTTACAGCAGGCGCTGCCGCAGTCCGATACGGCAGCGCCTTCCAGTAGCATAATCACCGATGAGGTGCGCTTTGTGCACCCCATAGAGAAAAAGGTGGCAGTCAGCTCCGCTTTTGGCCTGCGCCGCCACCCGATTCTGGGGCGTTATATCGAACATAAAGGGATGGATCTGCCGGTGCCGATCGGCAGCCCGGTGATGTCGGTGGCGGATGGCGTGGTGGTGGAGCGTGGGCACGATCGCCGCGCCGGGAACTATCTCACCGTGCGGCACAATGACGGCTGGTACAGCCGCTATTTACATCTCAATACGGTGACTGTGCGTAAAGGCGATCGCTTGTCTGCCGGGGAAACCATTGCCACCTCCGGTAACACCGGGTTATCCACCGGGCCGCATCTGCATCTGGAGATTGGCTATAAAGGCGTCGCGCTTGATCCAGCGCCGCTGCTCAGCGGCAGCCCGATGCTGCTGGCAAGCCGCATGCGGCACGAAATGCCTTCCGCAACCGTCCCGGCATCGCCGCGAGTGGTAATGATTTCGCAGGGGGAGGGCGGGACGCGCGTTACCGTCCGCTTTAACCATAAAACCCGCACCGTCACGCCCGGCAGTAAGGTGTTCGGCGCGTATCGGGTCGTTCAACAGCACAATGGCAAATATCAGGTTGTTTCCGCGGCCTGATGAAGGAGTTATTTATGAAAAAGACAGGAATCGTCGTTGGCCTGCTTACCGCCATCATATTAAGTAGCAGCGCGATGGCGGCCGATGAACCCAATGCTGGTCGTTTTAGTTTTCAGAAGCGTACGCCCGAGCCTAAAGACCATTTTATCACGCTCAAAATCCAGATGGTTGGAAGAATGCCTAATGATTCCGGCGGTAATCAGGTGCTGGGCGTTAATGTTTACTGGAAAACAAAGGATAAAAATCAGCTACAGGGAAGGAGCGTTTATTCATCGCTACAGCCCAATTTACCGCGGGCTGGCAAGAATTTTTCTGATACTTATTATGTCGCTCATAATAGGCATGAGTATGAAGGTAACCACGAAAATATCGAGTGGCTGGTCTGGGAAGGCGTGAACATGGATTGGGATTTTGATAACGGCTGCCCTCCTACGCCCGGCAATAGTTCTACCCGGTTTTACAATCATCGTTTCAAAACTTATGAAATCACAGGCGTGGTCCCGGCCACCTGTTCGGCTGACGCTGTGGTGAGTCCCCCGCAGGGTGAAGATTTGGATGTTGCATTAACCTCGTTTGCGGTGTCATTTAATAGCGGAATCTGTAACCGCATGGGCGAGTTTTGTATCGGTGCAAAAAGCGGCTCAAGTACCACTTTCGCAAAAGATATTTATATCCCTTCGTATAAGCTGGAATTCCTTGTGATTGAAGTTATTGGCTTTGAATACAATACCAATACGGGGGGCGCCAATCAGTCGTTTTATATTCTGCCCATAGAGGCGCTGAAATTTACCCCCACAGGCGAGCCGGGTAATCCGGGAAGAATGAATTTACTGAGGGGCGATCGTAGTCCGGCAGGGGGCGAATTTTCAGCATTTGGTGTGTCCGGATATACGCAGGGCGGCGAAGGCGAAATAAGGGGCTATTACAACGCACAGGACAGCCATTTCTACCAGAATGACGAAAGAACGGCAGCCTGTGGTCAGTTAAGCACTTCTCCCTGTACTTACGATTTCTCTAATCTGGATACATTGATTCTTAGCCTGGAGTATACAAATCCACATAAGATCCCCAAATGGGAACAACCTTTTGGAAGTGGCGTCATATTTACCCTCGAACCCAGGAGTTTTACCTGGCATTGCATGGAAGAACGCAGCCAGTGTACTTTCCCTCCTCGTAAGTAATAAAAAAAGGCAGCGTCAGACGCTGCCCTTTTTCTTTCCCGGTAAGAGCGATTAACGCATCGCGCGTTTCAGAATACGTTCTGCCTGACGCTGGAAGTCAGCGGCGGTTTCTTCCACGCTTTTCTGGCCGTAGTCGATATACTGCAATGCGGTCCCGAACTGTGCCACGATCTGCGGATCGTCAAAGTATGGCGATACCGTCAGTTTCGATGGCAGAGACTGCGCCAGGCGCAGACCCGCAACCGCCGGATCTTCTTCTTTAATCGCGCCGCTGGCGGTCAGGGTTTCCACCGCCGCTTTACTCAGCGGTACACCGCGCTCCAGACCGAGGGTTTCCGCGCCTTCTTTGCTGTTCAGCAGGAAGTTAATCAGCTCGGCTGCTTCTTTCGGATGCTTAGTGGATTTACCGATAGAGAGCATTTGCGCCGGTTTAAAGAACAGGCCTGCGTCGGTGGCGCCGTCCAGCATCGGATAGCTGCCCAGTTCCAGCTTCGCCGGTGGCTTCAGGTTGTCGGAGTATTTGGTGATGGTGGAGTTCCACATATAGGTGCCGCCCCATTCCCCTTCGATCCAGGGTTTCATCTCATACATGTTGCTCTTCCCGAAGGACGCATAGTACTTGGTGTCCGGCATCACGTGGCTGTCGACCAGGTTCTTATAGGTCTGGAAGAACTCCACCCACTGCTCTTTGCTGTAGGCGAATTTTTTGGTTTTCTCGTCTACCGCCGGAATGTTGTATTTCTGGATCATGTACGAGTTCAGCAGCGCCAGCGTATCCTGGTGCTCAAGCACCACCGGGTAATACTGTTTACCCAGCTTGCTTTCAAAGGTTTTGCCCGCGGCTTTCAGCTCGTCCCAGGTTTTCGGGTAGGCGACACCCGCTTTTTTCCAGGTCTCATCGTTGAAATAGAAGACGCGCGCCGTGACGGAGATCGGAATGCCATTCAGCTTGCCGTTAACGGTGGTGCTTTTCAGCTCTTTCGGATCGAACTGGCTTAAGTCAATAACGTCTTTCACCTGGTTCAGATCGTAGAAGCCGTCACCGGTTTTGGAAAAAATCGGCAGCCAGTTCCAGTTAGTCTGCATCACGTCAGGCTCGGTGCCGCCGGCGATCTGGGTGGTCAGGCGGGAGAGGTGACCATCCCAGCCGGTGTACTCAGATTTCACATTGATGTTCGGGTGCAGCTTGTGAAACTCTTCAATCGCTTTCAGGGTGACCTGGTGGCGACCATTGCCGCCCCACCAGGACATACGCAGATCCACATTGTCCGCGGCGTAAGAAGGTAAGGCACAGAGTCCCAGAGTGGCGGAGATCGCTGCGCTTAAAAGCACTTTTTTCATTTTTATGCTCCAGTTTAGAGAGAGATGTTCTGTTCGGTTTTCGCGTCAAAAATATGACACTTATCCATGTCAAACTTGAAGTACACCTTACGATGTAAACCTTTCGCTATCATCGGTTTGGCTACATCAGAAGGAATGCGGGCGGTCAGTTCATAGTTACCAACGCGCA
This sequence comes from Enterobacter sp. SA187, assembly GCF_001888805.2. NCBI lineage: Bacteria > Pseudomonadati > Pseudomonadota > Gammaproteobacteria > Enterobacterales > Enterobacteriaceae > Enterobacter > Enterobacter sp. SA187. Next base: position 238,212 of record NZ_CP019113.1, on the reverse strand, counting down.
GGTAAACAAAGAATTCATGACCCATGTTTTCCACGCGCACCAGATCCCCTGAACCGTAACCTTCGGCAAAAGGCTCGTCGGAGACGGAGACAAATTCCGGGCGCACGCCAAAGAAGACGTCCTGATCCTGATAATTGGCCACTTTTTCGCGCTGTTTCGCGTTCAGGGGCAGCGTTTCGTCGCCAACGGTGATGTGCAGATCTTCACCTTTTCTGACGATTTTTCCCGGTTTGATGTTCATCTCTGGCGCGCCGATAAAGCCCGCCACGAACATGTTTTTCGGGAAGTGGTAGAGGTTATCCGGCGTATCCACCTGCATGATGTGACCGAGCTTCATCACGCAGATGCGGTCGCCCATGGTCATCGCTTCGGTTTGATCGTGCGTCACGTAGACCGTGGTGGCCGGTTTGCCGGACTGTTTCAGCTGTTTGTGCAGATCCGAAATACGGATGCGCATCGAGGCGCGCAGCTTGGCGTCGAGGTTGGAAAGCGGTTCGTCAAACAGGAAAACGTCCGGCTTTTTCACAATCGCGCGGCCTACCGCCACACGCTGCGCCTGACCGCCGGAAAGCTGACGCGGCAGTCTGTCCAGCAGCTCCTCCAGCTCAAGGATTTTTGCCGCTTCATCCACCTGTTTATCAATCTGATCTTTCGGGATTTTGCTCAGCTTCAGGCCAAAGGCCAGGTTCTCGCGCACCGTCATATGCGGATAGAGCGCATAGTTCTGGAACACCATGGCGATACCACGCGCTTTCGGCGCGAGATTGTTGACCACGCGCTCGCCAATACGCACTTCGCCGCCGCTGATGGTTTCCAGGCCCGCCAGCATACGCAGGGTGGTGGACTTGGCGCAGCCGGATGGCCCGACGATCACCATAAACTCCCCGTCAGCGATTTTCAGGTCGATACCATGTACCGCTTTGAAGCCGTTGGAGTACACTTTTTCCAGTTTGTTGAAAATAACTTCAGCCATGATATTTCCCTCTTAACCTTTAATTCCGCTGCTGGTAACGCCCTGCACGAAGTAGCGCTGAGCCAGGAAGAACACAATGATGGACGGCAGAATGGAGATACTCGCCATTGCCAGAATTTCGTTCCACGGCGCGCCTTCAGTGACGTCGATGGACATTTTCAGCGCCAGGGCGATCGGATATTTGTCCACGCTGTAGACGTAGATCAGCGGCCCGATAAAGTCGTTCATTGACCACATGAACTGGAACAGCGCCACGGAGATAATCGCCGGTTTCAGGATCGGCACCACCACGTACCACAGTACCTGCGCCGAGTTACAGCCATCGATCTGCGCCGCTTCTTCCATGTCGCGCGGCACGCCGCGCAGGAACTGGATCAGCATGAAGACGAAGAACCCTTGCGTGGCGAACGCGGTCGGCAGATACAGCGGCAGATAGCTGTTCAGCATGCCCATTTCACGGAACATCAGGTACTGCGGGATCAGCAGCACGGTGCTTGGCAGCAACATGGTGGCGATAAGCGTCGCGAACCAGAACTTCTTCCATGGAATTTCAAAGCGCGCAAAACCGTAGGCCACAATGGTTGACGAGATGATGGTCAGCAGCACTTTCGGGATCACATATTTGAACGTGTTCCACATGTAATGGCCGAAGGTGTATTCCGTGCCGGTTTTCCAGCCGTTCACAAAGCCGTCGCTGGTCGGGTGGGCAGGCCACAGTCCGAGCGTGGTGAAGATCTCGTGGTTCGGTTTGAACGACGCTGAGAACATCCACGCCAGCGGATAGAGCATCAACAGGCCAACAAACAGCAGGATCACGTAGCGGATCGCGGCGCTGATCTTCTCTTTACGCTGCGTCTGCGCCACTTCGCGCTCTGCGTCTGTCATTGCAGGCGTAATTTGTTGTACGTCAGCCATTTTTGCCTCCCTTATCGGCGGAGTAGAACACCCAGTATTTTGAAGATTTAAAGGCGACAGAGGCGAAGAGTGCCACGACCAGGAACAGTACCCACGCCAGCGCTGCGCCATAGCCCATATCAAAGTACTTGAAGGCGGTGTCGTAGATATAGAGCGAGAACAGGTAGGTGGAGTAGGTCGGCCCGCCGCCGGTGATCACGTATGGCCCGGTAAATTCCTGGAAGGCCTGCGTGGTCTGCATAATGAAGTTGAAGAAAATGACCGGCGTGATCAGCGGCACCGTCACTTTCATGAACATCTGCCATTTGGATGCGCCGTCGATCATTGCCGCTTCATACTGTGATTGCGGAACGTTTTGCAGTGCGGCGAGGAAAATCACCATTGCCGAGCCAAACTGCCAGACGCGCAACAGGGTCACGGACATCAGCGCCAGCGACGGTTCGCCCAGCCAGTTAATGGGATCCAGACCAAACACGCCGATAAAGCTGTTTAGCAGACCATCAATGGCAAAGAGCGCGCGCCACAGCACGGCAATTGCCACAGAGCTGCCGAGGATCGATGGAATATAATAAGCGGTACGGAAAAAACCGATGCCGCGCAGTTTAAAGTTCAGTACAAACGCAATACCCAGCGCGAAGGCCAGCTTGAGGGGGATGGTTAAAAATACATAGGCAAAGGTCACGCCCATGGATTTCCAGAAGAGAGAATCTTCTGTCAGCATATAGCGATAGTTTTCTATGCCGTTAAATACCGGCGGGCTCATCAAATCGTACTCGGTAAAGCTGAGTACAAAAGATGAAACGAAGGGAAAGGCCGTAAAGATAATCAACCCTATGATATAAGGTGAAATCCAGGCTAATCCCAGTGCTCTGTTTTCATTCATACATACCTACCTGGCGATCAATGGTTTAAAACGGAACCGGAGATTTCTGGTGCCCGCACCGGTAAGGCGAAGGCGTAAATGTGCAAAATCTTTGCCCTTTTCCATGGGCGGTGTGAATGAGTTTTAAAATCTTCTGAACTCGCGTTCTTGATTTGTAAAACATCGTTTTAATTTATTTTATTGTGATTTGTTACGGCGTCATTCGATTAATCATGGAAATGTGATCAGAGTCGAAACGACGTTTCAATAAGGTGAGGTGTGTGTCATTTCTGCGAAAAAGATCTGATGTATAGACAGGGCGAATGACATACAGAACATGAATAAAACAAGGCGCAGCCAGAAATAGATCACCGCTAAAATCATTTACAGACTAAGTATTTAGCGCGTCGGCATAAATAAAAACGCCCTCCGTGCAGAGGGCGCTTTAAACAGTGGCGGGCTATCAGCTTTTAAGGAAATCTTCCCGTACCGGCGTGAAGGTGTCGAGCAGCGTACCGGGCTTCAGGCAGACGCAGCCGTGCATTACGTGCGGTTTCTTGTAAAGTGTATCCCCGGCGCTGACGATATGTTTTTCATCGCCGATGGTAAATTCAAATTCGCCGGAGAGCACATAGGTCAGCTGTTCATGAGGATGGTTATGAAGCGGGCCGACCGCGCCTTCTTCAAAATTGACTTCTACTGCCATCATTTTACCGTCGTGCGCAAGGATACGACGGGTGACGCCGTTGCCCAAATCGTCAAGCTGAGTGTCTTTATGGAAAATAAACATCGGATCGTCCTGTAGTCAGTAAATTGCATGAAGTAAAACATTGTTTCATTAAATTTATATCAGCCAGAGCTAAAAAGAAACGCCAGAGCCGGTGAAGTGGAAAGCCGATCACATATTGTTTTGACGATAACGTTTAAGGGGAAAAAGATGAAAACGATAGGCTTGCTCGGCGGTATGAGCTGGGAATCCACCATTCCGTATTACCGCTTAATTAATGAAGGGGTAAAAGCACGGCTGGGAGGGCTGCATTCCGCCAGCCTCCTGTTGCACAGCGTGGACTTTCACGAGATCGAAGCCTGCCAGGCTAACGGCGACTGGCATAAGGCTGGCGTGATGCTGGCGGAAGCGGCGGCGGGGCTTGAGCGCGCGGGCGCGCAGGGTATCGTGCTTTGTACCAACACCATGCATAAAGTGGCGGGGCAGATTGAAGACCGCTGTCAGGTGCCGTTTTTACATATCGCCGATGCCACCGCCCGGGCAATTCAGCGCGCCGGGCTGAAATCCGTGGCGCTGCTCGGTACGCGCTATACCATGGAGCAGGAGTTTTACCGTGGCCGACTGGCGCACAATTTTGGGATTCAAACCACGGTGCCGGATGCGGACGATCGCGGGCGGGTCAATCAGATCATTTTTGAAGAACTTTGCCTCGGCACCTTCAGCGAGCCGTCGCGTGACTATTTCCTTGGGCTAATCGCGCGCATGGCGGCGGAAGGGGCGCAGGGGGTGATATTCGGCTGTACTGAAATCGAACTGCTGGTGCCGGCTGACCAGTGCCCGATCCCGGTATTTGACACCGCCGCGCTGCATGCCGCCGATGCGGTGGAGTTTATGCTCTCTTAAGGCCGCGCCAGCACCGCATCCAGCGGTTCGGTGATGCGCGGCATGGAAGATTGCAGATGCCGCGCAAAGGCTTCCACCAGCGCCGAGGCGGGGCGGTGCAGCGGGCGGATCAGGCTGACGGTAAAAGGCACGTCAATGCTGAAACGCCTGACCACTACGCCGCTGGCGGCATAATCCAGCGCGGTCAGCGGATTTACCACCGACACCCCCGCGCCTGCCCGTACCATGGCGCACACCGACGCCGCGCTGTGCGTTTCCACTACCATCCGCCGCTTCACCTGATGCTCCGCGAAAAGCGCGTCCAGCAACTGGCGATAGCTGTCGGTACGCGACAGGCTGATGTAGTTTTCCCCCTGAAAATCCTCCGGCGTCAGCACGGTTTTATGCGCCAGCGGATGATCCTGCGGCAGTACGCACACTTCGTTAAGCGTCAGCAGCGGCGTGCGCCCGGTGCCTGCGGGCGTGCTCAATGTCTCCGTCAGCCCCAGATCGTGACGCTGCGCGGACAGCCACTCCTCCAGCAGCGGCGACTCCTGCGGTACCACGTTGAGGCTGACCTCCGGGTAGCGCGCCAGAAAGGGTTGCAGCAGCAGCGGCAGAAACGACTGGGAGAACACCGGCAGGCAGACCACCGACAGCTCCCCCTGGCGGAATTCCCGCAGGCTTTCGGCGGCGCTGACGATGCGGTCCAGCCCGTACCAGGAGCGTTGTACTTCTTCGAACAACCGCAGCCCCTGCACCGTGGGATGCAGGCGGCCCCGCGTGCGCTCGAACAGCGTCAGGCCGATCACCTTTTCAAAGCGCGCCAGCTCACGGCTGACGGTGGGCTGTGACGTCTGCAACAGCCGCGCCGCCTCCGTCAGGTTGCCGGTGGTCATCACCGCGTGAAAAATTTCGATATGGCGCAGGTTAACGGCGGGCATGACAGGTTCCTCATACAACATATTCCCATATCATAAATGAATAGACTCGCGATAAAACGATATTTTTTATCCGGTTCGCGTTGTGGCGTAATAGCTAAAAATTATTAACCGGAGCCACCTATGCCACGCTCACTTAACAACACCGACACCGCCCTTAACGCCGCGAACCTGCTGGCGCTGCCGGCCCTGTACGGCTGCCCGGTCTGGGCGTACGACGCGCAGATCATCCGCGAAAAAATCGCCCAGCTCAGTCAGTTCGACGTGGTGCGTTTTGCGCAGAAGGCCTGCTCCAACGTGCACATTCTGCGCCTGATGCGCGAGCTGGGCGTGAAAGTGGATTCCGTGTCGCTGGGTGAAATTGAGCGCGCGCTGGTGGCGGGTTACGAGCCGCAGACCAGTCCCGATGACGTGGTCTTCACCGCTGATATGATCGACGCCCCGACGCTTACGCGGGTGCATGAGCTGCAAATTCCGGTGAATGCCGGATCGGTGGATATGCTGCGCCAACTGGGGGAAGTCTCGCCAGGGCATCGCGTCTGGCTGCGGGTGAATCCGGGCTTTGGCCACGGTCACAGCCAGAAAACCAATACCGGCGGCGAAAACAGCAAGCACGGTATCTGGTACAGCGATCTGCCTGAGGCGCTGGAGGTGATTAAGCGTTATCAGCTGAAGCTGGTTGGCCTGCATATGCATATTGGTTCCGGCGTGGACTATGGGCATCTGGAGCAGGTGTGCGGCGCGATGGTACGCCAGGTGATCGAGTTTGGTCAGGATCTGGAAGCCATCTCCGCCGGTGGCGGCCTGTCGATCCCCTATCGCGAAGGGGAAGAGGCCATTGATACCCACCACTATTACGCCCTGTGGAATCGCGCCCGGGAGCAGATTGCGGAGCATCTGGGGCATCCGGTCAAGCTGGAAATCGAGCCGGGGCGTTTCCTGGTGGCGGAATCCGGCGTGCTGGTGGCGCAGGTGCGCAGCGTAAAAAGCATGGGTAGCCGCCACTTTGTGCTGATCGACGCCGGTTTTAACGATCTGATGCGCCCGTCCATGTACGGCAGCTATCACCACATCACGGCGCTTGCGGCAGATGGCCGTGATTTAACAACCGCGCCCTTAATGGATACCGTGGTGGCCGGGCCGCTGTGTGAATCCGGCGACGTGTTCACCCAGCAGGAGGGCGGCAAAGTGGAAACCCGCGCGCTGCCTGCGGTGGTGCCCGGGGATTATCTGGTGCTGCACGATACCGGCGCGTACGGGGCCTCGATGTCCTCTAACTACAACAGCCGTCCGCTGCTGCCGGAAGTGCTGTTCGAGGGCGGCGAGCCGCGCCTGATCCGCCGCCGTCAGACCATCGACGAACTGCTGGCGCTGGAATTACTTTAAGCTTTTGAAATGCGGGCCGGGGGCGACCGAATCGCGCAGTACCAGCGTGCCGGTAAAGGGCGGGATCGTCTCAATGGGGCGATCCGCCGCCAGCCGCATCGCCTGATCAATGGCGGTGGTGATCATGATGTCGATAGGCAGACAAACCGTCGACAGCCCCGGCTCCAGCCATCTGGCGCTGGGGGCATCATCAAAACCAAACAGCGAAATATCCTGCGGAATACGCAGCCCGGCCTGGTGGATCGCCTTGGACGCGCCGAGCGCCATATCATCGTTACAGGCAAAGAGCGCGCTGAAGGCAACGCCTTCCTGCAACAGTGCCTGACACTGCTCATAGCCGCTGGTCATACCCGCATCGCCATACCTGACTTTCGCCGCATCCCAGCGGATACCGTGCTTTTCCAGCGCTTTGCGGTAGCCCATCAGCCGCGCTTTGCCGGTGGGCGTGTGGATAGGTACGGTAATGCAGGCGATATCGCGATGTCCCTGAGAAATCAGATATTCCACCGCCTTAAAAGCCGCGTCCTGCTGCTCGAAGAATACGCATTTATCCCGCGCCTGGCTGACGTCGCGGTTGATCACAATCAGCGGCATCGGGATGCGATCGATAAGCGCCATAATGGCTTTTTCGCGCATAAAGCGGGTGTAGAGCACAATGGCGTCGCAGCGGCGGTCCGCCAGCATCTGCACCGCTTCTTCTTCCCGCTCCGGGGTATCGTGCCCGTCGGTGACAATCAGCTGCTTGCCGTGGGTTTCCGTCTGGCGGGAGGCCTGCTGTAACAGGCGTCCAAAATAGAAGCCGTCAAAGGTCGATACCACCAGGCCAATACTGTTACTGGTGCGGTTGGCCAGCGACTGGGCCAGAAAGTTAGGCCGGTAGCCCAGCTCTTCCATCGCTTTAAACACCTGCTGCCGGGTGCTGTCTTTAACCTGACCTGTACCGTTCAGCACGCGTGAAACCGTCGCCTTTGAGACGCCCGCGCGCAGTGAAACATCCAGCATTGTTGCCATGACGACGTCCTGTTTCCTGAGTTGAGCGGGAGTTTATCACAAAGGCTATATGACGTTACGGCCTCTCCCTGTGGAAAAGCGATGGGTGGAATACCAATCTACGCGCGATCACATTATCTGGAATACCACTTTCTATCCTGAGAGCTTTATCACAGAACTTTTCCCCTACGCTGTCTACTTTTGGTATGCCAGTTGGTATTCGGCTGTAACCCTGGACAATAAAAAAGCCCTTTTACTGAGGTACCATCGTATGGCTTTACAGGATAAGCTCATTGATTCTCTGGGTAGTTTCGCGACAACTTTTAACAGTTATCGCTATATTATGGCGATTAAATCCGCCTTTATTACCCTGATGCCGGTCATTATTGTCGGTGCGTTTTCAGTACTGATTTCCAATATGGTGCTGGATCCGAAAAACGGTCTCGCCAGTTTTCAGTCGCTGTCATTTCTGGCGGCGTTAAAACCCATTACCAGCGCCATTAATTACGCCACGCTCAACTTCTTAAATATCGGCGCGGTATTTTTAATTGGTCTGGAATTAGGGCGCATTAACGGCATTAAATCCTTATTCCCTGGCCTGCTGGCGGTTATTTGTTTTATCTGCGTGACGCCAACGACCGTAGAAATGCTGGTGGACGGCGAAATGCATGTGGTGAAAGACGTGCTGCTGCGTCAGTTCTCCGATACCCGCAGCCTGTTCCTCGGCATGTTTATCGCCATTCTGTCGGTGGAAATTTATTGCTGGCTGGAAGGGCGCAAGGGGCTGAAGATCAAAATGCCCGACACCGTGCCGCCCAACGTCGCTGCGTCGTTTTCGGCGCTGATCCCGGCGATCATCACCACCACCGCCATCGCCACCTTCGGATTCGTTTTCCATCAAATCACCGGCTTGTATCTCTACGACGCCATCTATCAGGTGGTGCAACAGCCGCTGGAGCGTGTGGTGCAGAGCCTGCCGGGGATCCTGCTGCTGATGTTCGTGGCGCAGCTGTTCTGGGTGATCGGTATTCATGGTAACCAGATGATCAAACCGATCCGTGAGCCGCTGCTGCTGGGGGCGATCACCGTCAATATGAGCGCTTTCGAACAGGGCAAAGAAGTGCCGAACATCATCACCATGCCGTTCTGGGATGTGTACATGAGCATCGGCGGTTCCGGGCTGACCATCGGCCTGCTGATTGCCGTGATGATCGCCACCAAACGTAAAGAGATGCGCGAGATCGCCAAGCTCTCTATCGGCCCTGGCCTGTTTAACATCAACGAACCGGTGATTTTCGGCATGCCGATCATGCTCAACCCGATCCTCGCGATCCCCTTCATCATCACGCCGCTGGTCACCGGATCCATTGGCTATTTCGCCACCGTCACCGGTTTCGCCGGAAAAGCGGTGGTAATGGTGCCCTGGACCACGCCGCCACTGATCAACGCCTGGCTCTCCACTGCCGGATCGATGGGCGCGGTGATCACCCAGTTTATCTGCATCGTTACTGCGGTAATTATCTATCTGCCCTTTGTGAAGATCGCCTCGCGCCGCGCGGAACAGGCGCAGCTGAAGGCGGAAGCAACGGAACTGGCGAAAAACGCCTGAGGACAGTATGAGCACGAAAACCATCGTTATCCCGCCGTCATTTATCCTCGGGGCGGCGGCCTCCGCCTGGCAAACCGAAGGCTGGAGCGGGAAAAAAGCCGGGCAGGACTCCTGGCCGGATCTCTGGTACAAAAACGACCGCCACGTCTGGCATGAAGGCTACGGCCCGGCTGTCGCCACCGATTTTCATCATCGCTTCCGTGAAGACGTGCAGCTGATGAAAGCGGCGGGGCTGACCCACTACCGCACCTCGATCAACTGGTCACGCTTTTTTACCGACTACGAGAATGGCGTGGTGGATGAGGAGTACGCCGCCTGGTATGACGAACTCTTTGCCGAGATGCATCGCCACGGCATAGAGCCGATGATCTGCCTTGAGCATTACGAGCTGCCCGGTTATCTGCTGGAAAACTACGGCGGCTGGGCGTCGAAAAAGGTGGTGGAGTTTTTCCTGCTGTATGCGGAAAAAGTCTTTGCCCGCTATCACACCCAGGTGACGCGCTGGTTCACCTTTAACGAGCCGATTGTGGTGCAGACGCGCGTCTATCTGGACGCGCTGCGCTGGCCCTATGAACAAAACACCGGCACCTGGATGCAGTGGAATCACAACAAAAACCTCGCCACGGCGAAAGTGGTGAAACTGTTTCGTGAGAAGGGCTATCAGGGCAGCGTCGGCTGTATTCTTAATCCGGAAGTGACCTACCCGCGCTCTCGTGCGCCGCACGATGTGCGGGCGGCCGACATGTACGATCTGTTCTACAACCGCGTGTTTCTGGATCCGTTAGTGAAGGGTCATTATCCCCCGGAGCTGTTCAGCCTGCTGGAACAGCATCAGGTGGCGTGGGAGTACAACGACGAAGAACTGGCGATCATTCGCGATAATACCGTCGATGAACTGGGGATTAATCTCTATTACCCGCACCGCGTGAAAGCGCCGTCCCGCGCCTGGCATCCGGACACGCCTTTCCATCCGGCATACTATTACGAGCCATTTGAATTACCGGGGCGGCGGATGAATAAATCCCGCGGCTGGGAAATTTATCCGCAGATTATTTACGACATGGCGATGCGCATTAAAAACGACTACGGCAATATTCCGTGGTTCGTTGCCGAAAGCGGGATGGGCATTGAAAACGAGGGGCAGTTCCGCAATGTCGATGGCGTGATTGAAGATGATTATCGCATCGCCTTTATCAGCGAACATCTTTACCAGACGCTGCGCGCCAGGGAAGACGGCGCTAACTGCCAGGGTTATATGCTGTGGGCGTTCACCGATAACGTCTCGCCGATGAACGCCTTTAAAAATCGCTATGGTTTAATTGAGATCGATCTGCAAAATAACCGTAACCGGCGCGCCAAAAAATCTGCCTCATGGTACCGTCGGTTAAGCGAGGAGCGCACGCTCACGCTGACTCTCGACGATGAATGGAAATAGCAGGTGATATGGTGGAGAAAGCAGTCGTAGTGACGGAAAAAAAACAGTACCAGGAGATAGGTGAGGATCTGCGCGCGCAGATTATCCAGGGACACTACCCGGTAGGCTCCCGTCTGCCGCCGGAGCGAAATATTGCCGAAACCTACGGCGTCAGCCGCACCATCGTGCGCGAGGCGCTGTTAATGCTGGAGTTGCAGGGCACGGTGGATATCCGCCAGGGATCCGGGGTGTACGTGATGCGCATCCCCCAGGAGCACGAAAACGAAGAAGAACGCTTTTTAAGCAGCGACGTCGGCCCCTTTGAAATCCTCCAGGCGCGGCAACTGCTGGAGAGCAACATTGCCGCCTTTGCCGCAAAAATGGCCACCCGCGCCGACATCGACAACCTGCGGCGTATTCTGGAGCAGGAACAGCGCGCCATCGCCATGAATGACAATTCCCAGGATAACAGCAAAATGTTCCACCTGGTGCTGGCAGGGGCGTCACAAAACCAGATGCTGCTGGGCACGGTGGAAAGCATCTGGCATCACATGGACAGCAGCCCATTGTGGCAGCAGTTTAATGTGCACATCGCCAGCCGGGCATATCGTCTGAAATGGCTGGGCGACCGCCAAACCCTGCTGGCGGCGCTGCGCCGTCGCGATGTGATGGGGGCGTGGCAGGCGATGTGGCAACATCTGGAAAACGTCAAAAAAAGCCTGCTGGAGCTATCGGACGAAGATGCGCCGGACTTCGACGGCTATCTGTTCGAATCCGTACCGCTTTTTCAGGGAAAATTAATGTGAAGATCCAGCCGCTTTACGACGTGCCGCAGTTTACCGGACAGGTGATCGACTGGCAGTGGCGCGCCTTTGGCGACGGGCTGCCGCGGGAATTTTTTGCCAGCATCGTCGAACACAGCCAGCGTCCCGGCGAGCTGCCGCTGACCTTCGTGGCGACGGAGGGTGAGCAGTTGCTGGGTACGGTGGGACTCTGGCGCTGCGATTTAATCAGCCGTCAGGATCTGTGGCCGTGGCTGGCGGCGCTGTATGTGGATGAAAGCGCGCGCGGGCAGGGGCTGGCGGGGGCGCTGCAACAACAGGTGATAGAGTACGCCCGCGGGCAGGGCTATCCGCAGCTGTATCTGTGGTCTGCCTGCATGGATTTTTACGAGCGCTACGGCTGGCAGTACATTGGCGACGGCCTTGAATACCCGGACAAAACCGTGCACCTGTACCGCTATACGCTTTAGCTTTCCTGCAACGTGCCGACCGAGTGGCGTCGTACCAGCGTCGGGTTAAAGACGTGGGTAATATCCGGCAGCGGACGATTTTCCGCCAGCGCCAGCGCCAGTTCAGCGGCCTGGGTCGCCATGGTGACAATCGGATAGCGTACGGTGGTCAGGCGCGGACGCACGTAGCGGGAGATCAGAATGTCATCAAAGCCGATCAGCGAAATCTCACCCGGCACGTCAATGCCGTTATCGTTTAACACCCCCATCGCCCCTGCCGCCATGGAGTCGTTATAACAGGCCACCGCGGTAAAGTTTTTGCCGCGTCCCAGCAGTTCGGTCATCGCCTGTTCGCCGCCGCTCTCGTCAGGCGCAGCCCAGGTCACCAGCCGGTCGTTGCACGGCAGGCCATTTTCCCGCAGCGCGTCGTAATAGCCCTGCAGTCGATCTTCCGCATCCGAAATGGCGTGATTAGAGCACAGATAGCCGATTTTAGTGTGTCCCTGCTGGATCAGATGGCGGGTCGCCAGCCAGGCGCCGTAACGATCGTCCAGCGCCACGCAGCGCGTTTCAAAGCCCGGCACGATGCGGTTGATCAGCACCATGCCCGGCATCTGTTCCATCAGGGCGGCGAGATCGGCATCGGGGATCATTTTGGCGTGCACCACCAGCGCCGCGCAGCGATGGCGGATCAGTTGTTCAATCGCCTGCCGCTCTTTGTGTTCGTTATGGTAGCCGTTGCCGATAAGCAGAAAATTGCCGGTGTTATAGGCCACATGCTCCACGGCTTTCACCATTGAGCCAAAGAAGGGATCCGAGACATCGCCCACCACCAGCCCGACGGTTTCCGTCGACTGCTGCGCCAGCGCGCGGGCATTGGCGTTCGGGTGGTAATTAAGGGATTCCATGGCGCTCTGCACCGCCAGGCGCGACGATTCGCTGGCTTTCGGGGAGTGGTTGATCACGCGTGACACCGTGGCAACAGAAACACCTGCAAGCCGGGCTACATCCTTTATCGTCGCCATACAGAACCTTCTTTTTGGGTAAGCGTTTACACAGCGTTAAGTGTTACGGAAAAGCGCCGTCTGTTCAAGGCGATTGCGGTACGGGACGCCGTAAACGTGATCGACAGCCTACTGCGGCTGGTGAAAACGTTACACGAGGTGGTTGACAGCAAATAAGACAAAAAAAGCGAATTCAAACCTTTGGTTACACTTTGCGAAGGGCTGTTGCGATTGATTACTGTAGGGACAGGGGGGCTGTTGCTACAGTTAAAGTCCCAGAGGTATTGATTGGTGAGATTTCAGTACGTTTTGAGTACTCACGTTTTGCACCAACCTGCGCGGATGCGCAGGTTTTTTTTCGTCTGGATTTTACCTTCGCCCCTTCTGCACTTCTCGTGTAATCTGCCACAATTCCCTGACATCTTTCATATTAACTGACACAGGAAGTTGCCATGTTACTGGACTTTTTCCGTTTTTTATTCCGCCTGTTGTTCAGGGTCGAACTGACCGGCGATACCCAGGCGCTCCGCGGTGAGCGCGTACTGATCACCCCTAATCACGTCTCTTTTCTTGACGGCGTTTTGCTGGCGCTGTTTTTACCGGTACGTCCGGTGTTTGCGGTTTACACCTCCATCAGCCAGCAGTGGTACATGCGCGCCCTGCGCAATCTGATTGATTTTGTGCCGCTCGATCCCACAAAACCGATGTCTGTTAAGCAGCTGGTGCGCATGATTGGCCAGGGCCGCCCGGTGGTGATTTTCCCGGAAGGGCGCATCTCGGTGTCCGGATCGCTGATGAAAATTTATGACGGCGCGGGCTTTGTAGCCGCCAAATCCGGCGCGACCGTGGTGCCGGTGCGTATCGAAGGCGCGGAGTTGACCTTCTTCAGCCGCCTGAAAGGGCTGGTCAAACAGCGCCTGTTCCCGCGCATTCATATCCGCATCCTGCCGCCTACCTCGCTGCCGATGCCGGATGCGCCGCGCGCCCGTGACCGTCGTAAAATCGCCGGCGAAATGCTGCACCAGATCATGATGGAAGCGCGTATGGCCGTGCGCCCGCGTGAAACTCTGTTTGAAGCGCTGCTTGCGGCGCAATACCGTTACGGCGCGAACAAGCCCTGTATTGAAGACATCAACTTCAAACCGGACTCCTATCGCAAGCTGTTAACGAAAACCCTGTTCGTGGCGCGTATTCTGGATAAATACACCGCGCAGGGCGAAAAGATCGGCCTGATGCTGCCGAACGCGGCCATCAGCGCGGCGGTGATCTTTGGCGCGGTCGCCCGCGGGCGCGTTCCGGCGATGATGAACTACACCGCAGGCGTGAAAGGGCTGACCAGCGCCATCACCGCCGCGCAAATCAAAACCATTTTTACCTCACGCACCTTTATGGACAAAGGCAAGCTCTGGCACCTGCCGGAGCAGCTGACGCAGGTGCGCTGGGTGTATCTCGAAGATCTGAAGGGCGACGTGACCCTCGCCGATAAGCTGTGGATCTTCGCCCACGTGCTGATGCCGCATCTGGCGCAGGTGCCGCAGCAGCCGGAAGACGCCGCGCTGGTGCTGTTTACCTCCGGCTCGGAAGGTAATCCGAAAGGCGTGGTGCACAGCCATAAGAGTCTGCTGGCGAACGTCGAGCAGATCCGCACCATCGCGGATTTTACGGCTAACGACCGCTTTATGTCGGCGCTGCCGCTGTTCCACTCCTTTGGCTTAACCGTCGGCCTGTTCACGCCGCTGCTGACCGGTGCGGAAGTGTTCCTCTACCCAAGCCCGCTGCATTACCGCATCGTGCCGGAACTGGTGTATGACCGTAACTGCACCGTGCTGTTCGGCACCTCCACCTTCCTCGGCCACTACGCACGTTTCGCCAATCCTTATGATTTCTATCGTCTGCGTTACGTGGTGGCGGGGGCGGAAAAACTTCAGGAGAGCACGCGGCAAATCTGGCAGGACAAATTTGGTCTGCGCATTCTGGAAGGCTACGGCGTGACCGAGTGCGCGCCGGTGGTCTCCATTAACGTGCCGATGGCGGCGCGCCCCGGCACCGTCGGGCGCATTCTGCCGGGTATGGACGCGCGTCTGCTGGCGGTACCCGGCATTGAAGACGGCGGTCGCCTGCAACTGAAAGGGCCGAACGTGATGAACGGCTATCTGCGGGTGGAAAACCCCGGCGTGCTGGAAGCGCCGACGGCGGAAAATGAGCGCGGCGAGATCGAGCCGGGCTGGTACGACACCGGTGACATCGTGCGTTTTGATGACAGCGGCTTTGTGCAGATCCAGGGGCGCGCAAAACGCTTTGCCAAGATTGCGGGCGAAATGGTGTCGCTGGAGATGGTCGAGCAACTGGCGCTGGCGGTATCGCCGGAAAAAATGCACGGCACGGTGATCAAAAGCGACGCCAGCAAAGGCGAGGCGCTGGTGATGTTTACCACCGACAGCGAGCTGACGCGCGACAAGCTGCTCCAGCATGCCCGCGCGCAGGGGATCCCTGAGCTGGCCGTCCCGCGGGATATTCGCTATCTGAAGCAACTTCCGGTATTGGGCAGCGGCAAGCCTGATTTTGTCACCCTTAAAGGTCTGCTTGAAGACCCGGAACATCATCATGCGTGAGTCACACACTAACAATTCCCTGTGGTCGAAGGGGATGCTGGCAGTCACCGCCGCGCAGTTCCTGTCTGCTTTCGGGGATAACGCGCTGCTGTTCGCCACTCTGGCGCTGCTGAAAGAGCAGTATTACCCGGACTGGAGCCAGCCGATCCTGCAAATGGTGTTTGTAGGCGCTTACATACTCTTTGCGCCTTTTGTCGGCCAGGTTGCTGACAGCTTCCCCAAAGGCCGCGTGATGATGGTGGCGAACAGCCTGAAACTGCTCGGCGCGGCAAGCATCTGTCTCGGCGTTAACCCGTTTATTGGCTATACGCTGGTGGGAATTGGCGCGGCGGCCTACTCGCCAGCCAAGTACGGCATTCTCGGCGAGCTGACCACCGGCGATAAACTGGTAAAGGCGAACGGTCTGATGGAGTCCTCCACCATCGCCGCCATTTTGCTTGGCTCGGTAGCGGGCGGGGTGCTGGCAGACTGGCACGTGCTGGCGGCGCTTGGCGTCTGTGCGCTGGTGTACGCGGGTGCGGTGGTGGCGAATTTGCTGATCCCGGTATTGCCTGTCGCCCGTCCCGGCCAGTCCTGGCGTTTCGTGCCGATGACCAACAGCTTTTTCAGCGCCTGCCGATCTTTATGGCAGAACGGCGAAACCCGTTTCTCGCTGGTGGGCACCAGTCTGTTCTGGGGCGCAGGCGTGACGCTGCGCTTCCTGCTGGTGTTGTGGGTACCGGAGGCGCTGGGTATTACCGATAACGCCACGCCGACCTATCTGAACGCGATGGTGGCGGTGGGGATCGTGTTGGGCGCAGGCGTGGCGGCGAAACTCGTCACCCTGGAAACGGTGTCGCGCTGTATGCCAGCCGGGATTTTAATTGGCGTCGGCGTGCTGTTCTTCTCCCTGCAACATGCGCTACTGCCTGCCTATGGCCTGTTAATTCTGATTGGTCTGCTGGGTGGATTCTTTGTGGTGCCGCTGAACGCGCTATTGCAGGAGCGCGGTAAACGCTCGGTGGGCGCGGGGAATGCCATTGCGGTACAGAATCTCGGTGAGAACACCGCTATGCTGCTGATGCTGGGGCTGTATTCGCTGGCGATAAAAGTCGGCGTGCCGGTGGTGGGCGTTGGCGTGGGCTTCGGTGCGCTCTTTGCGCTGGCGATTGCCGCGCTGTGGATCTGGCAGCGTCGTCGGTAAAGAAGTCTGGGATACGTAGGCCGGGTAAGCGCAAGCGCCACCCGGCAAAAAAAAGCCGGGCATCTGCCCGGCTTTTTACATCACGGTGCCGGATAGGTATACACCCGGTGCACTGCTTCAATCTCTGCTAACACGTCCTCACTGAGATCAAGATGGAAGCTCTCCACATTGGTCTTCAGCTGTACCAGCGTGGTCGCCCCCAGCAGGGTGCTGGCGACAAACGGCTGGCGACGCACAAAGGCCAGCGCCATCTGCGCCGGATCCAGATTATGCCGCTTCGCAATATCCACGTAAGCGGCGACTGCTTTTTGCGACTGCTCGCCGCTGTAGCGGGTAAAGCGACTGAACAGGGTATTACGCGCGCCTGCCGGTTTCGCGCCGTTGAGGTATTTCCCGGTCAGCGTACCAAAGGCCAGGCAGGAATAGGCCAGCAGCTCCACCCCTTCAAACTGGCTGACTTCCGCCAGCGCCACTTCATAGCTGCGGTTCAGCAGGCTATACGGGTTCTGAATGGTGACGATGCGCGGCAGATCGTGCTTGTCCGCCAGGTGCAGATAACGCATCACGCCAAACGCCGTTTCGTTGGAGACGCCAATGTAACGAATTTTCCCGGCACGCTGGTATTCCGTCAGCGCTTCAAGGGTTTCAAGGATGGTTACACCCGGCGCGCTATCCGTCCACTCATAGCCCAGTTTGCCGAAGCAGTTGGTCGGACGCTGCGGCCAGTGAACCTGATAGAGATCGAGATAGTCGGTTTGCAGGCGTTTTAAGCTGGCATCCAGCGCCTGGCGGATATTTTTTCGATCCAGCGCCTGATCCGGGCGGATACCGCTGTCGCTGTTGCGGCTCGGGCCGCTGACTTTTGAGGCGATAACGAGTTTTTCGCGGTTACCGCGTTTCGTCAGCCAGTTGCCGACGTAAGTCTCGGTAAGCCCCTGGGTTTCCGGGCGTGGCGGAACAGGGTACATCTCCGCGACATCAATAAAATTTATTCCCTGGCTTACGGCATAATCGAGCTGTGCATGGGCGTCGGCTTCGCTATTTTGTTCACCAAACGTCATAGTGCCCAGCCCCAGAGTGCTTATCTCAAGGGAGCTGTGAGGGATACGGTGATAGTGCATTTGCCGGCTTCCTTTTGTTAACAACGTCAGTCGCTTCCTGACAAAGGAATATAAACATGGCAGAGGGGAGTGAAAAGGGAAAGTGAAAAATCAAAAGGTCAGCAGGGTACTGACCCTTTCAGGATTAACGTTCGATAATCTGTGAAACGTCGTCGCGGTTGATCTGCATCTCGTTGCCCTGCTGATCGCGATAGCTAACCAGTCCGGTGTCATCATCAATTTGTGGTTTACCATCTGTCAGGATCATTTTGCCATCTTTGGTCGCCATAACGTAATCACTGCTGCACCCTGAAACCGCAAAAGCCAGGCCTACTGCAGAGATCACCACTGCCCATTTTTTCATCGTTTTATTCCTCGCGTGACGGTTAACTGAATGTAGTCTAGTAATAACGCAGAATAATGTGATGAAAAAGCAGCAAATTCTGAAAGCGGAAGAAAAAATGTACACTCCCCCGGGGGCGGGGGAGCGGTAAATCAGAGCGGACGCTTCTTGTTGCGCAACAGATTGAGGGTTTCCACGGCAATGGAGAAGAACATTGCGAAATAGATGTAGCCTTTCGGCACGTGGATGCCGAAACTTTCCAGCATCAGCGTAAAGCCGACGAGGATCAGGAAGGCCAGCGCCAGCATTTTCACCGACGGGTGACGATCGACGAATTCGCCAATCGGACGCGCCGCGAACATCATCACGCCAACGGCAATCACCACCGCCGCCATCATAATGAACAGATGGTCAGACAGTCCCACCGCCGTAATCACCGAGTCGAGACTAAAGATGATGTCCAGCAGCATGATCTGCACAATCGCGCCCATAAAGGAGTGGACGTTGGTTTTCAGTCCTTCCTCTTCCCCTTCAATGGACTCGTGGATCTCTTTGCTCGCTTTCCAGATCAGGAATAAGCCGCCAAGCAGTAAAATCAGATCGCGTGCCGACACCGCATGGCCCATCACCTCAAACAGCGGCGTGGTCAGGCGTATCACCCATGCGATTGAGGCCAACAGCGCCAGACGCATGATCATTGCTCCCGCAAGGCCGAGACGGCGGGCGCGGTTACGTTGTGCGGGCGGAAGTTTTGCCACTACCAGAGAAAGGAAAATAATATTATCGATACCCAGCACTATTTCCAGCAGCGTCAGTGTTCCGAGCGCCAGCCAGGCATTGGGATCGGTGATCCATGCAAATAACATCGTAAAAGTCCTGCCAAAAAAAGAAGGGCTAATTATAAGCGCAAGCCCGGTCAGGGCAAAATTTAATAACCCTGCAACAAAAAATGCCGCGCCAGCAATGCGCGGGTAAAATTCTTTTTCAGATAAAAGCCGCGGGGCAGGGTCAGGATACGTTGGCCCTCGGTGCCCACGGCCTCGGTCAGCGCTTTACTGTTCGCCGCTTTCGGGCGCAGTTGTAACACTTCGCCGTGACGCGCAGTAATTGTTTCAACCTGACCCAGTACGATGAGATCCATTAGCTCCTCCCAGTCCAGGCGCAACTGGCGCTCCTCATCTTCATCCGGACTCCACAGCAGCGGTGCTCCCACACGCCGCACGGCGAGAGGGATCTCCCGCGATCCTTCCACCGGGATCCACAGCACACGCTTTAACTTGTGACGCACATGACTGGTTTCCCACACCACCCCGCTATTACCCGTCAAAGGGGCAACGCACACAAAGGTGGTTTCCAGCGGGCGTCCGGCGTTATCCACAGGAATGGTTTTAAGCTCCACACCGAGCGCCGCGAAATCCTGTTCCGGCTTGCTGCCTGCGCTTGCGCCCAGCCAGCGTTCCAGCAGGATCCCGGTCCAGCCCTTATCACGTTTCAGATCCTGGGGCACTGGCAGACCGGCCATTTGACCCAGTTCTCCTAACGTGAAGCCCGCCAGACGCTGTGCCTGCGCCAACAGCTTTGCTTCGGTATCCGGTG
Organism: Enterobacter sp. SA187; assembly: GCF_001888805.2. Taxonomy (NCBI): domain Bacteria; kingdom Pseudomonadati; phylum Pseudomonadota; class Gammaproteobacteria; order Enterobacterales; family Enterobacteriaceae; genus Enterobacter; species Enterobacter sp. SA187. Next base: position 218,444 of record NZ_CP019113.1, on the reverse strand, counting down.
GTGTAGTTAAGGGAACAGGTGGGAACATGATTCAGACCTTTGGTTAAAAAATGAACAACAATTATGCACCGGGGTGAGCAGTGAGGTTTATTTCTGTGAGCAACCTTCAATACTATGATTTAACGACTTTTTTTGGAAATAATCACTTATGTTGCGCAACAGCCTGCCCGGTTTTCCAATTCTGGTCACTGGCAATGAACAGGATCTTACACCATGTTATCCACAGAAAAGTGGGATAACTGGTAAAAACCTTCACTACTGTTTCCATTTACAGCCTTGACGTGGGAGCAAAATCGAATTTTCGCACAAATTGTGTTTAACTTGGTGGCACAAACTGTGGATAAAACCGACGCTGTGCGATCTTTCATCAGCGAGGCGATCATCCCTGTGATGATCGTCACATAACCGCCTTTTCGTTCCGGTATAAGTGCATTAAGCTACTGACGCATAGCGCTTTATTTTTTCATGGCATTAATGCGGATTTAGGACTACTCCGGGTTTTCCCCCTTTAATTCCATACTTCTTCACAACTATATCCACAGAAAAAGTGAATAAAGTGGCCGCCCGGAACCCTAATCTGTTTATAACTCGGCAGATAACTGTGAGTTATTCAATTGTTATTAGGTTATGCACCGTTAACAGAGTGGTTTACCGTTTACCACTAGTGTGAAACAATCGTTCAAATTCAGATTTTTTTTGAGGTAGTCCGGTGATTGATGACGATGGCTACCGCCCCAATGTTGGGATCGTAATTTGTAACCGACAGGGCCAGGTGATGTGGGCCAGGCGCTTTGGTCAGCACTCATGGCAGTTTCCTCAGGGGGGAATTAACCCCGGAGAATCCCCGGAGCAGGCTATGTACCGGGAGCTGTTCGAAGAGGTTGGGTTAAGTCGTAAAGATGTGCGTATCCTTGCTTCTACTCGCAACTGGTTGCGTTACAAGTTACCGAAACGTTTGGTGCGTTGGGACACAAAGCCGGTGTGTATCGGCCAGAAACAAAAATGGTTTCTTCTGCAATTAGTCAGCAGTGATGCTGATATTAATATGCAAACCAGCAGTACCCCCGAGTTTGATGGCTGGCGCTGGGTGAGTTACTGGTATCCCGTTCGTCAGGTTGTCTCCTTTAAACGCGATGTCTATCGTCGGGTGATGAAAGAGTTTGCAAGCGTAGTGATGGCGCTTTCTGAAGCGACGCCGAAGCCGCAAAGTCCCCCAGCCTGGCGACGTAAAAGAGGTTAAGCCATACATAACATGCTCACCCGGCTGCGAGAAATCGTCGAGAAAGTGGCAAGTGCTCCGCGCCTCAACGAGGCGCTGGACGTACTGGTTACTGAAATTTGTCAGGCGATGGATACCGAGGTCTGCTCGGTTTATCTCGCCGATCACGACAGACGCTGCTATTACCTGATGGCGACGCGCGGTTTGAAAAAGCCGCGTGGTCGTACTGTCACGCTTGCCTTCGATCAGGGCATTGTCGGCCTGGTCGGTCGGCTTGCGGAGCCCATCAACCTGGCCGATGCGCAAAAGCACCCCAGCTTTAAATTCATTCCCGCAGTCAAAGAAGAGCGCTTCCGCGCCTTTCTCGGCGTGCCCATTATTCAGCGCCGCCAGTTGCTGGGCGTGCTGGTGGTGCAGCAGCGTGAATTACGCCAGTTTGACGAAAGCGAAGAGTCCTTCCTGGTCACGCTGGCCACGCAGATGGCCGCCATTCTTTCCCAGTCACAGCTGGCGGCGCTCTTTGGTCAGTACCGTCAGACACGCATCCGCGCGCTGCCTGCCTCGCCGGGCGTAGCCATCGCCGAAGGCTGGATGGATGCCACGCTGCCGCTGATGGAGCAGGTGTATGAAGCCTCGACGCTCGACACCTCGCTGGAGCGCGAAAGGCTCACCGGGGCGCTGGAAGAGGCGGCCAGTGAATTTCGCCGTTACAGCAAGCGCTTCTCTGCCGGGGCGCAGAAAGAGACGGCAGCGATCTTCGATCTCTATTCGCATCTGCTCTCTGACGCCCGCCTGCGCCGGGAACTCTTTGAGGAAGTGGACCGGGGCTTTGTCGCCGAATGGGCGGTAAAAAAGGTTATTGAGCGCTTTGCCGAACAGTTTGCGGCGCTGACCGATGGCTATCTGAAAGAGCGCGCCGGGGATTTGCGCATGCTCGGCCAGCGTCTGCTCTTCCACCTTGACGATACATTACAGGGCCCGAATGCCTGGCCTGCGCGCTTTGTGCTGGTGGCTGATGAACTCTCCGCCACCACGCTTGCCGAACTGCCGCACGACCGACTGGTGGGCGTGGTGGTGCGCGATGGCGCGGCGAACTCCCATGCGGCGATCATGGTTCGCGCCCTTGGCATCCCGACCGTGATGGGCGCAGACATTCAGCCGTCGATCCTGCATCAACGCACGCTGATCGTCGATGGCTATCGCGGTGAACTGCTGGTGGATCCAGAGCCGATCCTGATGCAGGAATATCAGCGGCTTATCAGCGAAGAAAATGAATTAAGCCGTCTGGCTGAAGATGACGTTAATCTGCCCGCCCAGCTCAGAAGCGGCGAGCGGGTGAAAGTGATGCTCAACGCGGGCTTAAGCCCGGCGCACGAAGAAAATCTCGACAGCCGCATTGACGGCATCGGTCTTTACCGCACCGAAATCCCCTTTATGCTGCAAAGCGGTTTCCCCTCGGAAGAGGAGCAGGTGGCGCAGTACCAGGGCATGATGCAGATGTTTATCGACAAGCCCGTCACGCTGCGTACGCTGGATGTCGGCGCCGATAAACAGCTGCCTTACATGCCGATCAGCGAAGAGAATCCGTGCCTCGGCTGGCGCGGGATCCGCATTACGCTCGATCAGCCGGAGATCTTTTTGATCCAGGTGCGCGCCATGCTGCGCGCCAACGCCGCCACCGGCAACCTGAATATTCTGCTGCCGATGGTCACCAGCATCGATGAGATCGACGAGGCGCGACGTCTGATTGAGCGCGCCGGGCGCGAAGTGGAAGAGATGATCGGCTACGCCATTCCCAAACCGCGCATTGGCGTGATGCTGGAAGTGCCGTCGATGGTCTTTATGATCGCCCATCTGGTTAAACGGGTCGATTTTATCTCCGTCGGCACCAACGATTTGACCCAGTACATTCTGGCGGTGGATCGCAACAATACCCGCGTGGCAAATATGTACGACAGCCTGCATCCTGCCGTGCTGCGCGCGCTGGCGATGATCGCCGACGAAGCCGAACGGCACGACATCGATCTGCGGCTGTGCGGTGAAATGGCAGGGGATCCGATGTGCGTCGCCATTCTCATCGGCCTTGGCTACCGTCATCTGTCGATGAACGGCCGCTCGGTGGCGCGTATTAAATATTTGCTGCGCCATATCGATCACGAAGATGCGCAGACGCTTGCCAGACGGGCGCTTGACGCCCAGCTGGCCGCCGAAGTTCGCCATCAGGTCGCGGCCTTTATGGAACGGCGCAGCATGGGCGGGTTAATTCGCGGCGGACGCTAGGTGCAGGATCCGGCGAACGTTATACATATCTTTTACAACTTCAGCGCAATCAGCATGTCCGCCTTATGCTATGATTCGCAACTTTGGCGCGCCTGTCGACGCGGGCGCACGTCTTTGCCGCTGACCACTTTCGGCGGAATAACAACAAGTTGTGGTGACAGATGAACAGTGGTTATCTGCGTTTTCCGGACATCGATCCGGTGATTTTCTCCATAGGGCCGCTTGCCCTGCACTGGTACGGCATGATGTATCTGGTCGGCTTCATCTTTGCGATGTGGCTGGCGACGCGCCGCGCTAATCGTCCCGGCAGCGGCTGGACGAAAAACGAAGTCGAAAACCTGCTTTACGCAGGATTCCTCGGCGTGTTCCTTGGCGGGCGTATCGGCTACGTGCTGTTCTATAACTTCCCGGTATTCATGAGCGATCCGCTGTACCTGTTCCGCGTCTGGGACGGCGGCATGTCGTTCCACGGCGGTCTGATCGGCGTTATTCTGGTAATGGTCATTTTTGCCCGTCGCACCAAACGTCATTTCTTCCAGGTTGCGGATTTCATCGCGCCGCTGATCCCGTTCGGGCTGGGCGCAGGCCGTCTGGGTAACTTTATCAACGGTGAACTCTGGGGCCGTGTCGATCCGGGCTTCCCGTTCGCCATGCTGTTCCCCGCCTCCCGCAGCGAAGATATGGCGCTGCTGCCGGCGCACCCGGAATGGCAGTCTATTTTTGATACTTACGGCGTCCTGCCGCGACATCCGTCCCAGCTCTATGAACTGGTGCTGGAAGGCATTGTACTGTTCATCATTCTCAACCTGTTTATTCGCAAACCGCGCCCGATGGGTGCCGTCTCCGGATTGTTCCTGATTGGTTATGGCGCGTTCCGCATCATTGTTGAATTCTTCCGCCAGCCGGATGCGCAGTTTACCGGCGAATGGGTGCAGTACATCAGCATGGGGCAAATTCTCTCTATCCCGATGATTGTCGCCGGCGTTCTGATGATGATCTGGGCGTACCGCCGTCGCCCGCAGCTACACGTTTCCTGAGGAACCATGAAACAGTATTTAGACCTGATGCAAAAGGTGCTCGATGAGGGCACCCAAAAAAACGATCGTACCGGTACCGGCACGCTGTCTATTTTTGGCCATCAGATGCGCTTTAACCTGCGCGACGGCTTCCCGCTGGTGACCACCAAACGTTGTCATCTGCGATCGATTATCCATGAGCTGTTGTGGTTCCTGCAGGGTGATACTAACGTTGCCTATCTTCATGAAAACAACGTCTCCATCTGGGATGAATGGGCCGATGAGCAGGGCGATTTGGGTCCGGTATACGGCAAACAGTGGCGCGCCTGGCCGACGCCGGATGGCCGCCATATCGATCAGATCTCCAACGTGCTTGAGCAGTTAAAAAACGATCCGGATTCGCGCCGTATTATCGTTTCTGCCTGGAACGTGGGCGAGCTGGACAAAATGGCGCTGGCGCCATGCCATGCGTTTTTCCAGTTCTACGTGGCTGACGGCAAACTCTCCTGCCAGCTTTATCAGCGCTCCTGCGATGTCTTCCTCGGCCTGCCGTTCAACATCGCCAGCTATGCGCTGCTGGTGCATATGGTGGCGCAGCAGTGCGATCTGGAAGTGGGCGACTTCGTCTGGACCGGCGGCGATACGCACCTGTACAGCAACCATATGGAGCAGACGCACCTGCAGCTGAGCCGTGAGCCGCGCGCGCTGCCTAAGCTGATTATCAAGCGTAAGCCCGCTTCGCTGTTTGACTACCGCTTCGAGGATTTTGAAATCGAAGGCTACGATCCGCATCCCGCCATCAAAGCGCCTGTCGCTATCTGATGCGCAAAGCGTGACATAACCGGTGCCTTAGCGCGCCGGTTTTTTTTATCCGCCGTTCCATTTTCCGGGGCGTCTTCCGGAAAAAATGCAAAGGCCTGCAACGGCATTTAAACCTCTCGTAACGCCCCGCAAAACCACGCTTTCCCGTTCGCTCTCTCTGCACGTCTTCGGCACACTGCCGCCATGAAAAAACAACAAGGCTTCACCCTGATCGAAATCCTGGTCGCCGTGGCGCTGGTCATCATTCTGAGCGGCGCAGGGCTGTACGGCTGGCAGAGTTTCCGCCTGCACCAGCAGCTGTGGCAAACCGCCTGGCAGGTGCGTGTTTACCTGGAGCTGCTGCGCGATGATGCCAACTGGCAGAACCGCGACCACCTTATCAGCGCCAGCACAACGGAGGACGGCTGGTGCCTGTTAAGTTCGGTGAATGAGCGGGCAGGCTGCGCGGCTGATAATGCGTTTGCGCTGCGGCCGTTGTCCGCGGGTGTGGCGCTGGCTGATATCACGCCGTCGCTGCGTTTTTTTGGTCTGCGTAATACCGCCTGGCCCGGGCATATCGTGCTGCGCAATCCGGCGGGCGAATGGCGAATTATCGTTTCAAACGGAGGACGAATAAGAATGTGTCAACCTGTGGCGGCCACGCCATGCATCTGACCCATCGCGGCTTTACCCTGCCGGAGGTGTTGATCGCGATGACAATCGGCAGCGTGCTACTGCTTGGCGCGGCCCGCTTTCTGCCGGCCTTACAGAGGGCGATGCTCGCCCAGACCCGCCAGCAGGCGCTGGAAGATGAAATCTGGCAGCGGCTATATACCATGGCAAAACACGTGCAGCGGGCCGGTTATTGCCGTGGCCTGTGCAGCGGCCAACCGCTGGTGATAAACCCGCAGGCGTCCTGCATCATTGTGCAGTGGGACGGCAACAGCAACGGCGTGTGGGATCGCGCGCCTGCAAAAGAGCCGGATCAGACCGGATTTCGCCTGCACGACGGCGCGCTGGAAACCCGGCGCGGGGCGACATCCTGTCAGGATAAGGGCTGGGATAAAATGACCGAGCCTGAGACGATCACCGTAGAGCAGTTCAGCGTGACGCACGTGCGGCCTGAAGGTTTTCACAGCCAGCTCACGCTTACCCTTGCGGCCAGCGTGACCGGCCATCCGGACGAGCGCATCACCGCCCGCCACAGCGTAACGGGTTACAACCTGTGAAGCGCCAGCATGGGATGTCGTCGCTGGGGCTGGTACTGCTCATCATGCTGCTGGGAAGTGTGATGCTGAACGGACTAAACCAGCGCCAGCACACGCATCATCTGCGGGTGGTCAGCGAAAGCCGGGCGCTGCGCACGATGGCGGATGCGCAGTCCGCCATGGAGTGGGGAAGGGTACAGCCATGGCAATCCCGGCCTGCGGTGCAGTGTCGGCAGGCGCACGACCATGACTGGCGCGCCTGTCTGCGAATTTTTGACGACCAGACGCTGCTGCTGATCGCCGCGAGCGGCAGCCATACGCTGTGGCGTCTGGGCGCGCTGGAAAACGATCTCGTGATATTTTCCCGTCATGGCTGGAGTGATTTTTGCCCGTTCACCGGGGAGGCGTTATGTCAGCTTCCCTGAAAAATCAGGCGGGATTCAGCCTGCCTGAAGTGCTGCTGGCGATGGTACTCCTGGTGATGATCATCACCGCGCTGGCGGGAACGCAGCGTGCAATAATGAGCGGTTTTATGCACGATAGCCTCTACCGGGAGGTATGGCGTAATGCCTGGCAGCATATACAGTGGTATCCTGTTGCTCCGCCAGCAGGCTGGCAGGTGAAGCGAATGCAGACAAGCACGGCGGGATGTGTCAGCATCAGCGTAACAATCACCTCTCCCGTGGGTCGGCAGGGTCAGATGTCGCGGCTATATTGCCCAATCAGTCAGTAGTCAGGAGCATGTATGTTAAGGGTTTATCACTCCAATCGTCTGGATGTGCTTGAAGCACTGATGGAGTTTATTGTTGAGCGCGAACGCCTCGACGATCCCTTTGAAGCTGAAATGGTGCTGGTGCAAAGCACCGGCATGGCGCAATGGCTCCAGATGACGCTGTCGCAAAAATTCGGTATTGCCGCCAATATCGACTTCCCGCTGCCCGCGAGTTTTATCTGGGATATGTTTGTGCGTGTGCTGCCGGACATCCCTAAAGAGAGCGCGTTTAATAAGCAGAGTATGAGCTGGAAGCTAATGGCCCTGCTGCCCGACATGCTGGAGCAGGAGGCCTTCGCCATGCTCGGGAATTATCTGCACGACGATGACGACAAGCGCAAACTCTTCCAGCTCGCCTCGCGCATTGCGGATCTCTACGATCAGTATCTGGTGTACCGCCCGGAATGGCTGACCCGCTGGGAAGCCGGCGAATGGGTGGATGGCTTAGGCGAAGCGCAGATCTGGCAGGCGCCGCTGTGGCGCATGCTGGTTGAGCATACCGCGGCGCTCGGACAGCCGCACTGGCACCGTGCCAATCTCTATCAGCGGTTTATCCAGACGCTGGAGAACGCCAGTGAATGTCCGCCGGGGCTGCCGTCCCGCGTCTTTATCTGCGGCATCTCCGCGCTGCCGCCGGTCTATTTACAGGCCTTACAGGCGCTGGGTAAGCACGTAGATGTGCACCTGCTGTTCACCAACCCGTGCCGTTACTACTGGGGCGATATTAAAGATCCGGCGTTTCTGGCGAAACTCATCACCCGCCGCCGCAAACATCATCGCGAAGCGCAGGAAACGCCGCTGTTCCAGGAAGGGCTGGAGGTGGAAAGCCTGTTTAATGATGAAGGCGAGCAGGACGTGGGTAACCCGCTGCTGGCCTCCTGGGGTAAGCTGGGACGCGACTATATCTATCTGCTGGCGGGACTGGATCGCTATGACGAACTGGACGCCTTTGTGGACGTCACCCCTGGCACGCTGCTCAATAATTTGCAGTCGGACATTCTGGAGCTGAAGAACAGCGTGGTCGCTGGCGTCACCGCCGAGGAGTATGCGCGCAGCGATGCGAAACGCCTGCTCGATCCCGCCGATCGCAGCGTCACGGTGCACGTCTGCCACAGTCCGCAGCGGGAAGTGGAAGTGTTGCACGACCGTCTGCTGGCCATGATGCAGGACGATCCGGAACTGACGCCGCGTGACATCATCGTGATGGTGTCGGATATCGACAGCTACAGCCCCTTTATTCAGGCGGTCTTCGGCAGCGCCACCGGGGCGCGTTTTGTACCCTATGCCATTTCCGACCGCCGGGCAGGGCAGGCGCATCCGGCGTTACAGGCGTTTCTCAGCCTGCTGTCGCTGCCGGACAGCCGTTTCCAGTCAGAAGACGTGCTGGCACTGCTTGACGTGCCTGTACTTGCCGCGCGTTTCGATATTGATGAAGAAGGGCTGCGTTATCTGCGTCAGTGGGTCAACGAATCCGGCGTACGCTGGGGCATGGATGACGATAACGTGCGCGAGCTGGAACTGCCGCCTACCGGTCAGCATACCTGGCAGTTTGGCCTGATGCGTATGCTGCTGGGCTATGCGATGGAGAGTCGCCACGGGGAGTGGCGCTCGGTGCTGCCTTATGATGAATCCAGCGGGCTTATCGCCGAACTGGTGGGGCATCTGGCTTCGCTACTGATGAAGCTCAATCTGTGGCGCAAAGGCCTGTCCCAGGCACGTCCGCTGGTCGAGTGGCTGCCGGTATGCCGGGATATGCTTAATGACTTTTTCCTGCCCGATGCCGACACCGAAGCGGCGCTGGCGCTGATTGAACAGCAGTGGCAGGCGATGATCGCCCACGGCGTAGGAGCTGCATATAACGAGTCGGTACCGCTGACGCTGCTGCGGGACGAACTGACGCAGCGCCTGAACCAGGAGCGTATCAGCCAGCGTTTTCTGGCCGGGCCGGTAAATATTTGTACCCTGATGCCAATGCGCTCTATTCCCTTTAAAGTGGTCTGCCTGCTGGGCATGAACGACGGCGTATACCCGCGCACGCTGGCGCCGCTGGGATTTGACCTGATGAGCCAGAAGCCAATGCGCGGCGACCGCAGCCGCCGTGACGATGACCGTTACCTCTTCCTTGAGGCGCTGATTTCCGCCCAGCAAAAACTCTATATCAGCTACATCGGACGCTCGATTCAGGATAACAGCGAACGCTTTCCGTCCGTACTGGTGCAGGAACTGGTGGATTACATCGCTCAGAGCCACTATCTGCCGGGGGATGAATCGCTCACCTGCGATGACAGCGCAGCAAGGGTGATCCAGCATCTGAATCACCTGCACACCCGTATGCCATTCGATGCGGAAAACTTTGTCAGCGATGAAGTACAGAGCTTCGCCCATGAGTGGCTGCCCGCCGCCAGCCAGCAGGGCGTTGCCCACGAAACCTTTATTCAGCCGCTGCCCGCGCAGCCTATAGAGACGCTGGCGTTTGAGCAGTTACAGCGCTTCTGGACGCACCCGGTGCGGGCATTTTTCCAGATGCGCTTACAGGTGAACTTCCGCCCGGAAGCCAGCGACATCCCCGACGCCGAACCCTTTATTCTGGACGGTCTGAACCGCTATCAGCTTAATCAGACGCTATTGAATACGCTGGTGGAACAGGAAGACGCCGAAAAGCTGTTCCGCCGCTATCGTGCCGCAGGAGAACTCCCCTACGGGGCATTCGGCGAAATTGTCTGGGAAACGCAGCAGCAGGAGATGCAGGCGCTGGCGGATCGCATTAACGAATGCCGCCTGCCTTGTGAAAGCATGGAGATCGACCTTCACTGCGGCGGTGTGCAGCTCACCGGCTGGCTACAGCAGGTGCAGGCCGACGGGCTGCTGCGCTGGCGACCCTCCCTGCTCAGCGTATCCCAGGGACTGCAACTTTGGCTGGAACACCTTGTCTACTGTGCGAGCGGCGGCACCGGGGAAAGCCGTCTGTTCGTGCGCAAAGACGGCGAATGGCGTTTCCCGCCGCTTGAAGCAGATCAGGCGCATCACTACCTTGAACAGCTTATCGCCGGGTATCGCGAGGGGATGTCGCAGCCCTTACTTTTACTACCAGAAAGCGGCGGGGCATGGATAAAAGCCTGTTACGACGCGCAAAATGATGCCATGTTAAAGGACGACGCGACGCTGGCGAAAGCGCGCGCGAAGTTTCTTCAGGCTTACGAAGGCAACATGGTGGTGAGCGGCGAAGGGGACGATGTGTGGTATCAGCGTCTGTGGCGCACCCTTGAACCGGAACACTTTGATGCCATCACCGCCCAGGCGGAGCGCTATTTATTGCCGCTCTATCGTTTCAGTCAGTCCTGATAAAAATGAGTCGCTGGCGGGGCCAGTACAGCGTTTGTTAATGATGAGGTTTGTGAATGCCGAGCAGCACCTGGTTTAAAGCATTAATCATTTTTGCCGCCCTCTGGGCACCGTTAAGTCAGGCAGACACCGGCTGGCAACCCGTTCAGGAAACCATTCGTAAAAGCGATAAAGATACCCGTCAGTATCAGGCGATCCGCCTTGATAATGGCATGGTCGTGCTGCTGGTCTCGGATCCGCAGGCAGTCAAATCCCTCTCCGCGCTGGTGGTGCCGGTGGGATCCTTACAGGATCCCGATACTCATCCAGGCCTTGCGCACTATCTTGAACATATGACGCTGATGGGGTCGAAAAAATACCCGCAGCCGGACAGCCTCGCCGAGTTTTTGAAGTCGCACGGCGGCAGCCATAACGCCAGTACCGCGCCTTACCGCACCGCTTATTATCTGGAAGTGGAAAATAACGCGCTGGAAGGAGCCGTCGATCGCCTGGCGGACGCCATCGCCGCGCCGCTGTTAGACAAAAAGTATGCCGAACGTGAACGCAATGCGGTGAATGCCGAGCTGACCATGGCCCGCGCCCGCGACGGTATGCGCATGGCGCAGGTCAGCGCCGAAACCATCAACCCGGCCCACCCCGGCGCGCGTTTTTCGGGCGGCAATCTTGAGACGCTGAGCGATAAACCCGGCAGCCCGGTGCATGACGCTCTGCTGGCTTTCCGCGATAAATACTACTCCGCTAACCTGATGAAGGCCGTGGTGTACAGCAACCGTCCGCTGCCTGAGCTGGCGAAAATCGCCGCGCAAACCTATGGACGCGTACCGAACAAAAATATCACCCCGCCGGAAGTGACGGTGCCGGTGGTGACGGATGCGCAAAAGGGCCTGATTATTCACTATGTGCCCGCCATCCCGCGTAAAGTGCTGCGCGTGGAATTCCGTATCGACAACAACACGCCGCAGTTTCGCAGTAAAACCGATGAGCTGGTGACCTATCTCATCGGCAACCGCAGCCCGGGAACCCTCTCTGACTGGCTTCAACAGCAGGGGCTGGTGGAAGGGATCCGCGCCGACTCCGATCCGGTGGTCAATGGCAACAGCGGCGTGCTGGCGATTTCCGCCACGCTGACCGACAAAGGCCTTGCCCATCGCGATGAAGTGGTGGCGGCAATTTTTAGCTATCTGAAATTGCTGCGCGAACAGGGCGTGGATAAACGTTATTTTGATGAACTGGCGCACGTGCTGGATCTCGATTTCCGCTATCCGTCCATCACCCGTGATATGAGCTATGTCGAATGGCTGGCGGATACCATGATCCGCGTGCCGGTGGAACATACCCTGGATGCGGTGAATATTGCCGACCAGTACGATCCCCGGGCGCTGAAAGACCGCCTTGACATGATGACGCCGCAGAATGCCCGCGTCTGGTATATCAGCCCGGATGAGCCGCATAACAAAACCGCCTATTTTGTGAATGCGCCTTATCAGGTGGATAAAATCAGCGCGCAGACCTTTAGCGACTGGCAGCAAAAATCCGCCGCCATCCCGCTTAAATTGCCGGAGCTGAACCCCTATATCCCGGACGATTTCACCCTGCTGAAACCGGGTAAAACCTTTGAACATCCGGAGCTTATCGTGGATGAGCCAGCGCTACGGGTGGTGTACATGCCGAGCCGCTATTTCCCGCAGGAACCCAAAGCTGATGTCAGCGTGGTGCTGCGTAATCCACAGGCGATGGACAGCGCCAGAAACCAGGTGCTGTTTGCCCTGAACGATTATCTGGCAGGTATCGCGCTGGATCAGCTCAGCAATCAGGCGGCAGTGGGCGGCATCAGCTTTTCGACTAACGCCAATAACGGCTTAATGCTTAACGCCAATGGTTATACCCAGCGGCTGCCGCAGCTGTTTGAGGCGTTGCTGAAAGGCTACTTCAGCTATGAGCCAACCGAAGAACAGCTGGCGCAGGCCAAATCCTGGTATGCGCAGATGATGGATTCAGCCGACAAAGGCAAAGCCTACGATCAGGCTATTTTGCCTCCGCAAATGCTCTCTCAGGTGCCCTATTTCCAGCGGGAAGTGCGCCGCGAACTGCTGCCCTCTATTAGTCTGCAGGACGTGGTGGCCTACCGTAACGCGCTGAAAACCAACGCCCGTCCGGAATTTCTGGTGGTCGGCAACATGGCGGAAAGCGAGGCGAAAGCCTTAGCGCACAACGTACAGACGCAACTGGGGACGCAGGGTAATGAATGGTGTCGTAACCGGGATGTGCTGGTAGATAAAAAGCAGTCGGTCATCTTTGAAAAAGCGGGCAGCAGCACTGATTCCGCGCTGGCTGCGGTGTTCGTGCCGCCGGGTTACGATGAGTTCAGTAGCTCCGCCTACAGCGCCATGCTCGGCCAAATCATTCAGCCGTGGTTTTATAATCAGCTGCGCACCGAGGAGCAGCTCGGCTATGCGGTTTTTGCTTTCCCGTTCAGCGTCGGACGGCAGTGGGGCATGGGCTTCCTGTTACAAAGCAGCGATCGCCAGCCAGCGTATCTGTGGGCGCGTTATAAAGCCTTCTTCCCGACGGCGGAAGCCCGACTGCGGGCGATGAAGCCGGAAGAATTTGCCCAGATCCAGCAGGGGGTGATCGCGCAAATGGAGCAGGCCCCTCAGACGTTAGGTGAAGAAGCCTCGCAAATCAGCAAAGATTTCGATCGCGGTAATATGCGCTTCGATTCACGTGATAAAGTAGTGGCCCAGATTAAACTGCTGACGCCGCAAAAGCTGGCGGATTTCTTCCACCAGGCGGTGGTTGAACCGCACGGTATGGCGATCCTCTCCCAGGTTTCCGGCAGCCAGAACGGCAAGGCTGAGTATGTGCGTCCTGACGGCTGGAAAGTATGGGATAACGTCAGCAAGTTGCAGCAAACTATGCCCCTGTTAAGTGAGAAAGAATGACCGAACCCGCCCAGACCCTTGATCCACTGCGCTTGCCGCTGACAGGCGAGCGCCTGATTGAAGCGTCGGCGGGGACGGGAAAAACCTTCACCATTGCCGCGCTCTATTTGCGGCTACTGTTGGGCCTTGGCGGTCCGGCGGCATTCCCGCGCCTGCTGAGCGTGGAAGAGTTGCTGGTGGTGACCTTCACCGAGGCGGCGACGGAAGAGCTGCGCGGACGTATCCGCAGCAATATCCATGAACTGCGCATCGCCTGCCTGCGCGGTTCTTCTGATAATCCGCTGTATGCCAGCCTGCTGGACGAAATCCCCGACCGGCAACAGGCCGCCAGCTGGCTGCTGCTTGCCGAACGGCAAATGGACGAGGCGGCCGTGTTTACCATTCACGGCTTCTGCCAGCGTATGCTGAGCCTTAACGCCTTTGAGTCCGGCATGCTGTTTGAGCAACAGCTGATTGAAGACGAATCCCTGCTGCGCGCGCAGGCGTGCGCAGACTTCTGGCGTCGCCACTGTTATCCGCTGCCGCGTGATATCGCCCAGGTGATCCACGCCTCCTGGCAGGGACCGCTGGATCTGCTGAAATCCATCAACCGCTATTTGCAGGGTGAAGCGCCGGTGATCAAATCGCCGCCGCCGGAAAACGAAACCCTGGCGGAGCGGCATCAGCAGATCATCACGCAAATTAACGACATGAAAGCCCAGTGGCTGACGGCCTGCAATGAAATTGACGCAGTGATCGAGCCATCCGGCATCGACCGGCGTAAGTTCAACCGTGGCAACCAGGGTAAGTGGATCGAGAAGATCACCGCCTGGGCGCAGGAAGAAACGCGCAGCTACCTGCTGCCCGACGCGCTGGAAAAGTTCTCGCAATCCTTCCTGGCGTCACGCACCAAAACGGATGGCGTGGTGCCGGAGCATCCGCTGTTTGTCGCAATTGAAACCTTTCTGGCCCGTCCGCTGACGTTAAGCGATCTGGTGCTGGTCAAGGCGATGAAAGAAATCCGCGAAGCCGTGGCGCGGGAAAAACGCCGTCGCGGCGCGCTGGGTTTTGACGACATGCTCAGCCGTCTCGACAGCGCCCTGCAAAGTGAAAACGGCGACGCGCTGGCCGCGGCGATCCGCCAGCGTTTTCCGGTGGCGATGATCGACGAATTCCAGGATACCGATCCGCAGCAGTATCGTATTTTCCGCCGTATCTGGCGACAACAGCCCGATACCGCGCTGCTGTTAATTGGCGATCCGAAACAGGCGATCTACGCGTTCCGCGGCGCGGACATTTTTACCTACATGAAAGCGCGTAGCGAAGTCAGCGCCCACTACACGCTGGATACCAACTGGCGCTCGGCGCCGGGCATGGTGGCCAGCGTTAATACGCTGTTCAGCCGCATGGATAACGCTTTTATGTTTCGCGAGATCCCCTTCCTGCCGGTGAAATCCGCGCCGAAAAACAGCGCGTTACGCTTTGAGTTTAACGGTCAGATGCAGCCTGCCATGAGCCTGTGGCTGATGGACGGCGACGGCGTCAGCGTCGGGGATTATCAGACCTTTATGGCGCAGCACTGCGCCGCGCAAATCCGCGACTGGCTGATTGCCGGACAGCAGGGCAGCGCCGTGCTGCACGATGGCAAAGTCAGCCGCGCGGTGAAAGCCTCGGATATCACCGTGCTGGTGCGCAGCCGCCACGAAGCGGCGCTGATCCGTGATGCGCTGACGCTGCTGGCCATCCCGTCCGTTTATCTCTCCAACCGCGACAGCGTATTTGAAACCCCTGAAGCGCAGGAGCTGCTCTGGCTGTTACAGGCGGTGCTGGCCCCGGAGCGGGAAAGCACGCTGCGCAGCGCCCTGGCCACCTCCATGCTGGGTCTGAACGCCCAGCACATCGAAGCGCTTAATCTTGATGAGCAGGCGTGGGATGAGGTGGTAGAGGAATTTGATGGTTATCGTCAGCTGTGGCAAAAGCGCGGCGTGATGCCGATGCTGCGCGCGCTGATGAAGCACCGCAATATTGCGGAAAATCTGCTGGCGACCTCCGGCGGCGAACGTCGGCTGACGGATATTCTGCACATCAGCGAACTGCTACAGGAAGCAGGCGCGCATGCCGAGAGCGAACATGCGCTGGTGCGCTGGCTGGCGCAGCATATCGCCGAGCCGGACAGTAACGCCTCCAGCCAGCAACTGCGGCTGGAAAGCGACAAACATCTGGTGAAAATCGTCACCATTCACAAATCCAAAGGTCTGGAATATCCGCTGGTCTGGCTGCCCTTTATCGCCAACTACCGCGCGCAGGACCAGGCTTTCTATCACGATCGCACGTCCTTTGAGGCGGTGCTTGACCTGAGTGATGCCGAGGAGAGCGTGGCGCTCGCCGAAGCTGAACGTCTGGCGGAAGATTTACGTCTGCTGTACGTGGCGCTGACGCGTTCAGTGTGGCATTGCAGCCTGGGAATTGCGCCGCTGTTTCGCCGACGCGGTGAGAAAGCCGGCGACAGCGATTTTCATCACAGCGCATGCGGACGCCTGATCCAGCAGGGCGAGCCGCGCGACGCCGCCGGGCTGCGGGCCTGCCTGCAAAGCCTGGAGAGTGACAACATCGCGCTGCACATTCCCGGCGTGCCGGATAACCGCCGCTGGCAGTTCAACAGCGAGGTGCCGCCGTTGCTGCGCGCGCGCGACATTGAGCGCCTGGTGCGCGATGACTGGCGCGTCACCAGCTATTCCGGCCTGCAACAGCGTGGACACAGCATGGCGCAGGATCTGCTGCCGCGCTTCGATCTCGATGCCGCAGGCGAACGCGATGCGCAGGAAACCCCGGCGCTGACGCCGCACCAGTTTCCGCGCGGCGCGTCGCCCGGTACCTTCCTGCACAGCCTGTTTGAAGATCTCGATTTCACTCAGCCGGTCGCGCCTGAATGGGTGGCGGAAAAGCTTGAGCTGGGCGGGTTTGACGAGCACTGGCAGCCGGTACTGAGCGAGTGGATCAACGCGATCCTACAGGTGCCGCTCAGCGGGCCAGGCATTTCGTTAAGCCAGCTGCCAGCCCGCGAAAAGCAGGTGGAGATGGAGTTTTATTTGCCGATCAGCGCTACCCTGACCGCACCGGCGCTTGATGCGCTGATCCGCCGTTACGATCCGCTGTCCGCCGACTGCCCGCCGCTCGATTTCCGCGATGTACGCGGCATGCTGAAAGGCTTTATCGACCTTGTTTTCCGTCATAACGGGCGCTATTACCTGCTCGATTACAAATCGAACTGGCTCGGGGAAAGTAGCGAAGCCTATACCCAGGCGGCGATGGCGCAGGCCATGCAGGCGCACCGTTATGATCTGCAATACCAGCTCTACACCCTGGCGCTGCACCGTTATTTACGACACCGCATCGCCGGATATGATTACGAGCAGCACTTCGGCGGCGTGATTTATCTGTTCCTGCGCGGCGTGGATCGCGACGCGCCAGGCCAGGGGATTTTTGCCACCCGCCCGGATGTGCAACTGATTAGCCAGATGGACGCGCTGTTCGCCGGTGAGATGCAGGAGAACAGAGAATGAATATGCAGAATTTATTATTAGAGGCCGTGGCGCAAAAAGCGCTGCGTCCGCTGGATGTGCAGTTTGCGCTGACCGTCGCCCGTGACGATGAACCCGCCGTGATGCTGGTGGCGGCGTTGTTAAGCCGCGATGCGGGGGAGGGGCACGTCTGCCTGCCGCTGTCGCGCCTGTCCGTCGCCGAGTTCAATCGCCTGTATCCGCAGCTGTTGCCCTTGCTGGAAGAAGCGGGCGTACCGGATGACTGGCGCGCAATGCTGCTTGCTTCGCCTGCGGTGAGCGCAGGAGATGAGCCGACGCCCATGGTGCTGACCGGTGAGCGGTTGTATCTCAACCGGATGTGGTGCAATGAGCTGACGGTGGCGCGCTTTTTCTGCGAGGCCAACCAGCCGCTGCCGGTGAATGAAGATGAAATTAAACGCTCGCTGGACGATCTCTTTCCGGCAACCGACGGCATCAACTGGCAGAAAATCGCCGCCGCTGTGGCGCTGACAAGACGGATCTCGGTGATCTCCGGCGGGCCTGGCACGGGTAAAACCACCACCGTCGCTAAGCTGCTGGCGGCGCTGGTGCAGACCGCCAACGGCGACAAATGCCGTATCCGGCTGGCGGCGCCTACCGGCAAAGCCGCCGCGCGACTGACCGAATCGCTCGGCGCGGCGCTGCGCCAGCTGCCGTTAAGCGATGAGCAAAAGAAACGTCTGCCGGATGAGGCCAGTACGCTGCACCGCTTGCTGGGGGCGCAGCCGGGCAGTCAGCGCCTGCGCTACCATGCGGGCAACCCGCTGCATCTGGACGTGCTGGTGGTGGATGAAGCCTCCATGATCGACCTGCCGATGATGTCGCGGCTTATCGACGCGCTGCCGCCGCACGGACGGGTGATTTTCCTTGGCGATCGCGATCAGCTGGCGTCGGTGGAAGCCGGTGCGGTGCTGGGAGATATCTGCGCCTGGGTGAACGCCGGTTACAGTCCGCAGCGTGCTGAAGAGCTGTCGCGTCTCACAGGCATGCAGGTGCCCTGCGGCGAACAACAGGGCGCAGAGGCGCTGCGTGACAGCCTCTGCCTGCTGCAAACCAGTTACCGCTTCGGCAGCGATTCCGGTATCGGCCAGCTGGCGGCCGCGGTAAACCGGGGCGATAAGCCCGCCATGCGCGCCGTCTTCAGCCAGGGCTTTACCGACATCGGCAAAAGCACCTTACAGACCGGCGATGATTATCAGACCATGATCGATGACGCGCTGGCAGGTTATGCGCGTTATTTACAACTGGTACGCGACGGCGCGCCGCCAGAAGACGTGCTGGCGGCGTTCAGCGAGTTTCAGTTGCTGTGCGCGCTGCGCGACGGGCCCTTTGGCGTCGGCGGTTTAAACGAGCGCCTTGAGCAACGACTGGCGCAGAAACGCTGGCTGGTGCGTCATGCCCACTCCCGCTGGTACGAAGGGCGTCCGGTGATGATTGCCCGCAACGACAGCGCGCTGGGGCTGTACAACGGGGATATCGGCGTGGCGCTGGATCGCGGGCAGGGGACGCGCGTCTGGTTCCCGCTGCCGGACGGCACCATCAAGTCTGTGCAGCCGAGCCGTTTACCGGATCACGATACCGCCTGGGCGATGACGGTACATAAATCCCAGGGGTCGGAGTTTGACCATGCGGCGCTGATTTTGCCGGGGCAGATTGTGCCGGTGGTGACCCGCGAGCTGGTGTATACCGCCATCACCCGTGCGCGGCGCAGGCTGTCGCTGTATGCCGATGACCGTATTCTGGCGCAGGCGATTGCCACCCGCACCGAGCGGCGCAGCGGATTAAGCGACATCTTTTCACTGTGAAAGCACCCCCGCCCGCTGCGGGGGCGTAAATCAGCCGAGATCCGCCATCAGCACTTTTGAACGGCGCTGATAGTTGTACATCTCTTTTTTGCTCTCCGGCAGGGAATCAATATCCACCGGCGTAAAGCCGCGCTCCTGGAACCAGTGAATGCTGCGCGTGGTTAACACGAAGAGTTTGCTGAGTCCCATCTGCCGCGCCTGTAAAGCCACACGCTCCAGCAATACCTCACCGCGGGACGAGCTGCGGTAGTCCGGGTGCACCGCCACGCAGGCCATTTCACCGATTTTTTCTTCCGGGAACGGATAGAGCGCCGCGCAGGCGATGGTCAGGTTATCGCGCTGGATAATAGTGAATTTGTCGATCTCCATCTCCAGTTGCTCACGCGAGCGGCGAACCAGAATACCCTGCTGCTCCAGCGGGCGGATCAGCTCCAGAATACCGCCGATGTCGTTGATGGTCGCACGACGGATCTGCTCGGCGCTCTCCATTACGATTTGCGTGCCGATACCGTCGCGGGAGAACAGCTCCTGCAACAGCGCGCCATCTTCCTGATAGCTGATCAGGTGACTGCGACGCACACCGCTGCGGCAGGCTTTGACCGCCCCGCGCAGAAAGCGCACCGTGCCCGACTGGTAATCCTGACGCGCCTCCAGCTCCTCAACACGCGCCTGGGCATCGTTGGGGAACAGCTCTGAGACGATATTGCCATCGTCGTTGATCACCCCCTGCGAGGAGCAGAAGCCGATCATTTTCTCCGCCTTCAGCTTAATCGCCAGCTGGGTGGCGATCTCTTCTGACGTCAGGTTGAAGCTTTCACCCGTTACCGATACCGCCACCGGCCCCATCAGCACAATGGCGCCGCTGTCCAGCTGGCGGTGAATGGCTTCCTCGTCGATACGACGGATACGGCCGCTGTGGCAGTAGTCCACGCCATCATCCACGCCCAGCGGCTGAGAGATAATAAAGTTGCCGCTCACCACGTTGATATGCGCGCCCTGAAGCGGCGTGTTGTTGAGGCTCATCGACAGCCGGGCGGTAATATCCAGCTGCAACTGACCTGCCGCCTGTTTAACCAGCTCCAGCGTTTTGGCGTCGGTCACGCGGGTATGTTTGTGATAAACCGGCTCGTGATGATGCGCGGCAAGGTTCGCGTCAATTTGCGGGCGTGCGCCATACACCACCACCAGGCGAATGCCGAGGCTGTGCAGCAAGCCAATGTCATTGACGATACTGGAAAAGTTCTCATGCTCAATGGCTTCGCCGCCCAGCATGATGACAAAGGTTTTCCCCCGATGGGCATTAATATAGGGAACTGAATGGCGGAATCCCTCGACCAGTTCGGTTCTACGCTCCTTCACCACGGCACAACCCTCACTGCATGATTATTCGGATTTTGTGTATTTTTATTCTTTTATGGCGGCGGGCGCAAGCCTAAATTTGCCGCGGCTCCATTTTCATTGCCACGAGAATTAAGTTACGAATGCTATGTTTACCCTTTTGTTGATGACAGTTTATGCGTCATTCGTTAAAGTTTTCGGTCAATTTGGACGTATAGATAGCTTATTAGATTTACTTTGCTCGGGAGAGGCATGTCAGGATCCAATTCAATTATCAGCCGCCGCCGTTTACTGCAAGGGGCAGGCGCGATGTGGTTGCTCAGCGTAAGCCAGGTGGGACTGGCTGCGGTAAGCCAGGTTATCGCCGTGCGCGTCTGGCCTGCATCCACCTACACGCGCGTGACCGTGGAATCGAACCGGTTATTAAAATATCGCCAGTTCGCCCTGAGTAATCCTGAACGTCTGGTTGTGGATATTGAAGGCGTCAACCTGAACTCGGTCCTCAAAGGCGTGGGCATGCAGATCCGCGATGACGATCCCTTTATCAAATCCGCGCGCGTCGGGCAGTTCGACCCGAAAACCGTGCGTATGGTGTTTGAACTGAAACAGAATGTAACGCCGCATCTGTTCTCGCTGGCACCGGTCGCGGAGTTTAAAGAGCGTCTGGTGATGGATCTCTATCCGGTAAACGGACAGAACGAACAGGATCCGCTGCTGGCGTTGCTGGAAGATTACAATAAAGGTGAGTTAGATCGGCAGGTGCCGCCTGCGCAGAGCGGACCGAAGCCGGGGAAAGCGGGGCGCGATCGGCCGATTGTGATCATGCTCGATCCGGGACACGGTGGGGAAGATCCCGGCGCGATTGGCAAATATAAAACCCGGGAAAAAGACGTGGTGCTGCAAATCGCCCGTCGGCTGCGAGCGCTCATCGATCGTGAAGCCAATATGAAAGCCTATATGACCCGTAACGAGGATGTGTTTATTCCGTTGAAGGTGCGGGTGGCGAAAGCCCAGAAGCAGCGCGCAGATCTGTTTGTCTCTATCCATGCGGATGCCTTTACCAGCCGGGCAGCGCGGGGTTCATCTGTATTTGCGTTGTCCACCAAGGGCGCAACCAGTACCGCGGCAAAATTTCTCGCCCAGACGCAGAACGCCGCTGACCTGGTGGGGGGCGTCAGTAAAAGCGGCGACCGCTATCTCGATCACACGCTGTTCGACATGGTGCAGTCGCTGACGATTAACGACAGCCTGAAGTTTGGCAAAGAGGTGTTAAAGCGTCTTGGCGGTATCAACAAACTGCACAAAAACCGCGTGGATCAGGCAGGCTTCGCTGTACTGAAAGCGCCGGATATTCCGTCGATCCTCGTCGAAACGGCGTTTATCAGTAATATCGAAGAAGAGCGCAAGCTGAAGACCGCGAAGTTCCAGCAGGAAGTGGCGGAGTCGATTCTGGCAGGGATCAAAGCGTACTTTGCAGAGGGCGGGGCACTGGCACGGCGCGGATAACGCGTCGTTTTTTTACGGAACGCAGAAACAAAAAAACACCCGTCAGGGTGTTTAATGTGTTGGTTGCGGGGGCCGGATTTGAACCGACGACCTTCGGGTTATGAGCCCGACGAGCTACCAGGCTGCTCCACCCCGCGTCCGTCTTTACTCTTCCATCGAGTAAACTTTCTCTTTGTGCATAATTGGTTGCGGGGGCCGGATTTGAACCGACGACCTTCGGGTTATGAGCCCGACGAGCTACCAGGCTGCTCCACCCCGCGTCCGTCTTTTACTCTTTCATTCGAGTAAACGTCTTACTGTAATGCACTTAATTGGTTGCGGGGGCCGGATTTGAACCGACGACCTTCGGGTTATGAGCCCGACGAGCTACCAGGCTGCTCCACCCCGCGTCCGTGGAAGCGCACTATACTCCGCTCGCTCTTTGACGCAACCCTTTTTCCAAAAAAAGGCGAATTTCATTGAGCATCTGAATAAAAATAGTGCAGCCAGGCTATTTTTTATACTCCTCGGGGCTGTGATGCCGTTCGCACATTTCATTAGCGACACGGGTTTGTTATCTTCAGAGCACGCATTCGGCTTAAGTAAGAAGACGAGACATAATGAAAGGACGTTGGGCGAAGTACCTACTCACTGGCGCGATGGTGGTGATCCTCGCAGCCTGTTCCTCCAAACCGACCGATCGCGGTCAACAATATAAAGACGGGAAATTCACCCAGCCTTTCTCTCTGGTTAATCAGCCAGACGCCGTAGGCGCGCCCATTAACGGCGGCGATTATGCCGAACAGGTCAGTCAGGTGCGCACCGCGTCACCGCGTTTATATGGCAACCAGAGCGCCATCTATAATGCCGTGCAGGACTGGCTGCGCGCGGGTGGCGATACGCGCACCCTGCGCCAGTACGGTCTGGACGCCTGGCAGATGGAAGGCGCGGATAACTACGGCAACGTGCAGTTCACCGGTTACTACACGCCGGTAGTGCAGGCGCGTCATACCCGTCAGGGCGAATTCCAGTACCCGATTTATCGTATGCCGCCAAAACGCGGACGGCTGCCGTCCCGGGCGGAGATCTACGCCGGGGCACTGAGCGACAACTATATCCTCGCCTACAGCAACTCGCTGATGGACAACTTTATTATGGACGTGCAGGGCAGTGGCTATATTGATTTCGGCGACGGCAGCCCGCTCAACTTCTTCAGCTACAGCGGCAAAAACGGCCATGCCTACCGCAGCATCGGTAAAGTGCTGATCGATCGCGGCGAAGTGAAGCGGGAAGATATGTCGATGCAGGCGATCCGTCACTGGGGCGAAACGCACAGCGAGGCGCAGGTGCGCGAACTGCTGGAGCAAAATCCGTCCTTCGTCTTCTTCAAACCGCAATCTTACGCGCCGGTGAAAGGGGCGAGCGGCGTGCCGCTGATTGGCCGCGCATCCGTGGCCTCTGATCGCAGCATTATTCCGGCCGGGACAACGCTGCTGGCGGAAGTGCCTTTGCTGGATAACAACGGCAAATTCAACGGCCAGTACGAGCTGCGTCTGATGGTGGCGCTGGACGTGGGCGGCGCAATTAAAGGCCAGCACTTCGATATTTATCAGGGGATTGGCGCAGACGCCGGTCATCGCGCGGGATGGTATAACCATTATGGCCGCGTGTGGGTACTGAAGACCGCGCCGGGCGCAGGATCGGGTAACGTGTTTAGCGGGTGATCGTGCTACTATTTTGCCCCTCTCCTGCAAGGGGAAGGTGATCATCAACTCCATTTCTGAGGTTTTATGTCTGCGGTAATCAGCGACGCCTGGCGTCAGCGTTTTGGTGGCACAGCGCGTCTGTATGGCGAAAACGCGTTGCAGCTTTTTGCGGATGCGCATATCTGCGTGGTGGGGATCGGCGGCGTCGGATCCTGGGCGGCGGAAGCGCTGGCGCGCACCGGCATCGGCGCTATCACGCTGATTGATATGGATGATGTCTGCGTCACCAACACCAACCGGCAGATCCACGCCCTGCGCGACAGCGTGGGCCTTGCGAAATCCGAAGTGATGGCTGAGCGCATTCGTCAGATCAACCCGGAATGCCGGGTGACGGTAGTGGACGATTTCGTTACCGCCAACAACGTGGCGCAGTACATGAGCGCCGGATTCAGCTATGTGATCGACGCCATCGACAGCGTACGGCCTAAAGCGGCGCTGATCGCTTACTGCCGTCGTAATAAGATCCCGCTGGTGACCACCGGCGGCGCGGGCGGGC
This sequence comes from Enterobacter sp. SA187, assembly GCF_001888805.2. Lineage (NCBI taxonomy): Bacteria > Pseudomonadati > Pseudomonadota > Gammaproteobacteria > Enterobacterales > Enterobacteriaceae > Enterobacter > Enterobacter sp. SA187. The sequence continues at coordinate 194,414 of NZ_CP019113.1, read as the reverse complement.
AGATCGATCCGACGCAGATCCAGGTCAGCGATCTGGCGAAAACCATTCAGGATCCGCTGGCGGCGAAGCTGCGCGAAAGGCTGAAAAGCGATTTCGGCGTGGTGAAAAACAGCAAGGGTAAGCTCGGCGTGGACTGTGTGTTCTCCACCGAAGCGCTGGTGTATCCGCAGGCGGACGGCTCGGTATGCGCGATGAAAAGCACCGCAGAAGGGCCAAAACGGATGGACTGCGCCTCAGGCTTTGGCGCGGCGACCATGGTCACCGCCACTTTTGGTTTTGTGGCGGTGTCCCATGCGCTGAAAAAAATGATGGCGAAAGCGGCGCGTCAGGCCTGACGCGCGGCATCCTGTACGGCGGCGGCCAGCGCCGCCAGCCCCTGACTGCGCGATGCGCTGAGCTGTCCGCGTAATCCCAGCTCATCAAACAGCGCCAGCGGATCCTGCGCCAGCAGGGTCGGCGCGGTTTTTCCCTCCACCGCCGTCAGCAGTACCGCCAGCAGTCCCCGCACAATGCGGCCTTCGCTGTCGCCGAAGAAATGCAGTTTTCCCTCGCCTGAAAGGGTATGTCCCAGCCAGACGCGATTTTCACAGCCGGGAATTTCCCGCGCCTGGGCTTTAAGATCGTCTGACAGAGCAGGCAACTGTTTACCGAGCAGGATCAGCTGTCGGTATTTATCTTCCCACTGCGTCAGCGGGTTAAAGATCTGACGCAGTGTGTCTTCGGTTACGGCGCTGCCGAACGGGTGTCCGGCGAAAGCAGGGTTAGTCATTAATCCACCAGAAGTTCAAGGGCGCGGTCGATGGCGTTAACCAGCGCATCGACATCGTTTTTCGTATTATAGGGCGCAAAAGAGGCGCGCAGTGTACCGCTGACGCCAAGCGCCGCCAGCAGCGGCTGGGCGCAGTGCTGGCCTGCGCGCAGCGCGATGCCGTACTCTGCCAGCAGCGTCACCATATCGCTGTGGTGCACCCCGGCAAAATCAAAGGCCAGCAGGCTGGAGTCCTGGCAACGGAACGAGCGGAAGCCGGGGCGTTTTGCCAGCGCGTCTTCCGCCAGCGTCGCCAGCCCGCGGCTGTAGCTTTCGGCCTGCCCCATATCCATTTCTTCCAGCCATTCCAGCGCCGCGCTCAGCCCAATCACCCCGGCCACGTTCGGCGTGCCCGCCTCCAGGCGCCAGGGCACCGGCTGGGTTTTAAAGCCGTCAAAGGTGACCTCGGTGATCATCTTACCGCCGCCCAGCCAGGGGGACATCACCTCCAGCAATTCGCTTTTGCCGTACAACGCGCCGATGCCGGTCGGGCCATAGAGTTTGTGGCCGGAAAAAGCATAAAAATCAATGTCCAGCTTTTGCACGTCCGCCGGGAAGTGCACCGCGCCCTGTGCGCCATCCACCATCACCACCATGCCGGCAGCGTGGGCGAGAGTTATGGCGCGCGCCAGATCCGGGCAGCCGCCGGTGACGTTGGACATTTGCCCGATGGCCATAATGCGGCTGCGGGGGGTGATCAGCGCGGGAAGTTGTTCAATGTCCGGCACACCGTCGGCCGCAACAGGCAGCTTCACCACGCTCGCGCCGGTTTGCTCCGCCACCATCAGCCAGGGCACCAGATTGGCATGATGCTCTGCCTCGCTGACGATAATCTCATCGCCTGGCTGTAAACGCGGACGCGCATAACACTGGGCGACCATATTGATCGCCTCGGTGGTGCCCCGCGTCCAGACGATGTTGTTACCGGCAGGCGCGTTAAGCAGGGCGGCAACCTGGTCGCGCGCGGCTTCATAGCGCGCCGTCAGTTTTTGCGCCTGCGCATGCTGGCTGCGATGCACGTTTCCTGCGCTCAGGCTGTAAAACTGCTGCGTGGCGTCAATGACGGCCTGTGGTTTTAGCGCAGTGGCGGCGCTGTCCAGATAGACGCCCGCATCGGCAAGAGCAGGAAATTGGGCACGAAAATGGGCAGGATTGAATGCGTTCATGGCGTTCCTCATAGTCAGACGATGATCGTCGCGCAATTTGCAAACTGATACAAGCGCCTGTGCTCCATCAGATTTTTCTGTTTATCCTGGCGCACTTTCGAAAGCAGGTTATGCTAAATAGTGTTGGGTGGACGTTGAACCCTGTTAATAAACAAGATTCAGATAGCATTAATTGCTAAAAGGAGAAGAATCATGAAAAAGACTGCCGCCATTATTACCGCATGTATGATGACTTTTGCACTGAGCGCCTGTTCGGGTCCGAACTATGTAATGCACACCAACGATGGCCGTTCCATTGTGTCTGAAGGTAAGCCGAAAACCGACGATCAAACCGGCATGATCTCTTATAAAGACGCTAACGGTAACAAACAGCAGATCAATCGCACTGACGTAAAAGAAATGGTTGCTCTGGAAAAATAATAGCCCGTTTCAGAGTAAAAAAAAGCACCGCAATTTGCGGTGCTACATTAATCACTATGGACAGACAGGGTAAATGTACAGGAAGTGAAAAGGGTAGCGTTGCTACCGTGGTCTGAATAGCAGACCAATTGCAAACACAACATCACAACCGCAAGCCAAAAGCCCTTCAGAACACGCATTCCAAAAAAGACTCTTCGTTCCGGCTCAGGAAGTGCCGCCACTATAGGTATTTGCTGGTAGTTCCTCAACGGACAAATTATAATGTCTCAGATAAAAAAAACTAATGGGTTAAACCTTGTTTCCTGTTTGTTAAATTCCATTAACATCTGAACCTTATAATCATGTCCAAGCGCTTACCACCTCTTAATGCATTACGTGTTTTTGATGCCGCCGCACGCCATTTAAGCTTCACCCGCGCCGCAGATGAGCTTTTTGTGACGCAGGCCGCAGTAAGCCATCAAATCAAGTCTCTTGAGGATTTCCTTGGGCTGAAGCTGTTCCGCCGTCGCAACCGTTCTCTGTTATTAACAGAAGAAGGTCAGAGTTATTTTCAGGATATTAAAGAGATTTTTTCCCAACTCACCGACGCCACCCGCAAACTGCAATCGCGCAGTGCTAAAGGGGCGCTGACCGTCAGTTTATTGCCCAGTTTTGCCATTCAGTGGCTGGTGCCGAGACTCACCAGCTTTAATTCAGCTTATCCGGGAATCGACGTCAGGATCCAGGCGGTTGACCGCGAAGTGGACAAGCTGGCGGATGATGTCGATGTGGCAATTTTTTATGGGCGCGGCAACTGGCCGGGCTTGCGTGTCGAAAAATTATACGCAGAATATCTGCTGCCGGTCTGCTCGCCGTTATTGCTCACTGGCGATAAGCCCCTGAAAACGCCTGCGGATCTGGCAAAACATACGTTATTGCATGATGCTTCCCGCCGCGACTGGCAAACTTATACGCGACAGTTAGGTCTTAATTTGAATGTGCAGCAGGGACCGATTTTCAGCCATAGCGCTATGGTGCTACAGGCGGCAATCCACGGACAGGGTATCGCGCTGGCCAACAATGTGATGGCGCAGTCCGAAATTGAGGCAGGCCGACTGGTCTGTCCGTTTAATGATGTACTGGTCAGTAAAAACGCGTTTTATCTGGTTTGTCATGACAGTCAGGCAGAACTGGGTAAAATAGCCGCCTTTCGACAGTGGATCCTGGCAAAAGCGGCATCAGAGCAAGAAAAATTCCGCTTCCGTTACGAGCAATAATTCAACGCGCGCGATTTCGCGCATGACTTTTTAGGGTACTGACATGACCAGCCGGTTTATGCTGATTTTTGCTGCCATTAGTGGCTTTGTTTTTGTTGCGCTGGGCGCCTTCGGCGCGCACGTGCTGGGGAAATCTCTGGGCACGGTAGAGATGGGCTGGATCCAGACCGGTCTTGAATACCAGGCTTTCCATACGCTGGCGATTTTCTGCCTCGCCGTGGCGATGCAGCGTCGCATCAGCATCTGGTTTTACTGGAGCAGCGTGTTTCTGGCGCTGGGTACGGTGTTGTTCAGCGGGAGCTTATACTGCCTCGCGCTTTCCCATCTGCGCCTGTGGGCCTTCGTCACCCCGGTTGGCGGCGTCTGCTTCCTCGCGGGCTGGGTATTAATGTTAATTGGTGCTATTCGTCTGAAACGTAAGGGCGTTGTTCATGAATAAAGTTGTCTTGTTGTGTCGCCCGGGTTTTGAGAAAGAGTGCGCCGCAGAAATTACCGATAAAGCCGGACGCCTTGAGGTGTTTGGCTTTGCCCGCGTGAAAGAAAACTCAGGCTATGTGGTTTTCGAATGCTATCAGCCTGATGATGCGGATAAAGTGGCAAAAGATCTGCCGTTCAGCTCGCTGATTTTTGCCCGTCAGATGTTTGTCGCCGGTGAGCTGTTACAGGATCTGCCGCCTGACGATCGCATCACGCCGATTGTCGGCATGTTGCAGGGCGTGGTGGAAAAAGGCGGCGAGCTGCGCGTTGAAGTGGCGGACACCAACGAAAGCAAAGAGCTGATGAAGTTCTGCCGCAAGTTCACCGTACCGCTGCGTGCGGCGCTGCGCGAGGCGAAAATCCTCACCAGCTACGAAACCGCAAAACGTCCGGTGGTGCATGTGTTCTTTATCGCTCCCGGCTGCTGCTATGCCGGTTATTCGTATACCAATAACAACTCGCCGTTTTACATGGGCATTCCGCGCCTGAAGTTTCCGTCGGACGCGCCAAGCCGTTCCACCCTCAAACTGGAAGAAGCCTTTCATATCTTCATTCCGGCAGACGAGTGGGACGAGCGCCTGGCAAACGGCATGTACGCGGTGGATCTGGGCGCCTGTCCGGGCGGCTGGACCTATCAGCTGGTGAAACGCAACATGTGGGTGGCCTCTGTGGATAACGGCCCGATGGCGCAGAGCCTGATGGATACCGGGCAGGTCACCTGGCTGCGTGAGGATGGTTTCCGCTATCGCCCGACGCGCAATAACATTACGTGGATGGTGTGCGATATGGTGGAGAAACCCGCGAAAGTCACCGCTCTGATGGTGCAGTGGCTGGTCAACGGCTGGTGCCGCGAAACCATTTTCAACCTCAAGCTGCCGATGAAAAAACGCTACGAAGAAGTGTCCGGCAATCTGGCGTACATTCAGGAGCAACTGGCGGAGCACGGCATCAATGCCACTATTCAGGCCCGTCAGCTGTATCACGATCGCGAAGAAGTGACCGTACACGTGCGCCGCTGGTGGGCTGCGGTGGGCGGACGTCGCGACGAGCGTTAAAACTGCAACCCTCACCCTGAGGTAAAGTGTGGATCCCTCTCCCTGGAGAGAGGGTCAGGGTGAGGGGATTATCTCGCCAGCCGCAGCTGCTGCAAATTCCCTTCCACCTGTAGATCCGTTTTCAGCCTTGCCACATCCCGGCAGATAAACGCCATTTCGCGATGTTCCACCAGTTTTTTGCGCCACTTTTCCGGTACCTCCGCAAGCCCTGCATAGAGATTTTCCAGCGTGCCAAAGGTGGTGATAAGCTGCGTGGCGCTCTTCTGCCCGATACCCGCCACGCCCGGAATTTTTGAACTGCTGATCCCCGCGAGTCCCCAGTAATCTGCCAGTTGCTCAGGCGTGACGCCAAATTCAGCGGCGATAAAGGGCGCATCCAGCCAGCGCTTCTGAAAATAGTCGCGGATGCGGATGGTCGGAGAGAGCAGCTGGCAGTAGCCTTTGTCCGTTGACACTATGGTGGCCTGATGCCCGGCCTGCGCCACTTTTACCGCCAGGGTGGCGGCCAGATCGTCCGCCTCATTGCCTTCTGACACCCAGCATGGCACGCCGTGGCTGGCAAAGGCCGCACGCAGGGCAGGCATTTCCGCGTGCAGGTTGTCCGGCATCGGCGCGCGACCTGCTTTGTAATCCGGCAGGATCTGATGTCGCCAGCCGCTGTTGCGCGCCTCGTCATCAAAGACCGCCACCGCATGAGTCGGCTGGCTGTGAAGGATCAACTGGTCGAGCGCGTGCAGGCAGGTCTGGACGCAGGGCGATCCCTGCACGGCATGGATCCGGCGAATAAGATTAAGCGCATCAACAATTAACAGATGAACAGCCACAGCACGCTCCCGAAAAAATTTAACGCGCTAAGGGTAACACCGGCGGTGAGGAGGAGGCCAGAAAGCGGGGGAAAAACAGGAAGACGCCTCGCAAAAAAGCCGGGTGGCATAAGCGCACCCGGCTTCATAAAGGAACGACTGACGTGATTAATCGCAGGCGACGACTTTCATCGCCAGACCGCCACGGGATGTTTCGCGGTATTTGGCGTTCATGTCTTTGCCCGTCTCATACATGGTCTCAATGACTTTATCGAGGCACACGCGCGGCTCGCTGGTACGGCGCAGGGCCATACGCGCGGCGTTCACCGCTTTCACCGAGGCAATGGCGTTGCGTTCAATGCAGGGTACCTGTACCTGTCCGGCGACCGGATCGCAGGTTAGCCCCAGGTTATGCTCCATGCCGATTTCGGCCGCGATGCACACCTGCGTCGGGCTGCCGCCCAGCAATTCCGCCAGACCTGCCGCTGCCATGGAGCAGGCCACGCCCACTTCACCCTGACAGCCCACTTCCGCGCCGGAAATGGAGGCGTTCATTTTGTACAGGGAGCCGATTGCGCTGGCGACCAGCAGATAGCGGGCCAGTGAGTTAGCATTTACTTCACGAATAAATTTATCGTAGTACGCCAGCACCGCCGGCACGATGCCACAGGCGCCGTTGGTCGGCGCGGTCACCACACGTCCACCGGCGGCGTTTTCTTCGTTCACCGCCAGCGCGAACATGTTGATCCAGTCGACCACCGCCATCGGATCGGTAGAAGTTTTATCACCGCTGACCAGCATACGGCGTAACGCCGCCGCCCGGCGCGGGACGCGCAGTTTGCCCGGCAGGACGCCTTCGGTGGTAATGCCGCGCTCAATGCCGCCGCGCATCACTTCCCAGACGTTTGCCAGATGCTGATCCAGCTCGGCTTTGCTGCGCAGCGCCAGCTCGTTTTTCATCATCAGGCCGGAGAGGGATAAGCCGGTTTCCTGGCAATGACGCTGTAAATCGGCGGCATTTTTATAGGGGTACGGCACCGTGATTTCTGCATTACTGGTCAGGCCGAAGTGCGCCTCATCGACGATAAAGCCGCCGCCGATGGAGTAATAAGTCTGGCTGTAAACCACGCTTTCACCCGCCAGTGCGCTGATACGCATGCCGTTTTCGTGCAGGGAAAGGTTATCCGCATGGAAGTTCATGCACTGGTCAACCGGAAATTCCACTTCATGCTGACCGTTCGCCAGCAGCAGGCGGCCATGGGTATTCACGTCCTGAATGAAGCCCGGAATGCTGTCGATGTCGACGCTGTCCGGCAGGTTGCCCGCCAGCCCCATAATAATGGCGATATCGGTATGGTGGCCTTTGCCGGTGAGGGAGAGGGAGCCGTAAACATCCACCACGACGCGAGTGATGTCACTGAGAATGCCACGCGCAATCAGGTCGTCCGTAAACTGTTTACCTGCTTTCATTGGTCCCACGGTATGGGAGCTGGAAGGGCCAATGCCGATTTTGAAAATATCGAATACGCTAATCATGATGCATTATCCGTTGCTATGAGTCAGAGGGCGCCGCCCGAAAAGGCGGCGCGGGGGATTAGCTGAACAGGGAGTAGAAGATAGCGGAGATAGCTACCAGGCCCATGCAGACAACGAAGATGTTGCTGATGTGACCGCTGTATTTGCGCATCGCCGGCACTTTCTGAATCGCATACATCGGCATCAGGAACAGGATCATCGCGATAATCGGACCGCCCAGGGTTTCGATCATACCGAGGATGCTCGGGTTCAGGGTTGCCACAATCCAGGTGGTCACCAGCATAAACAGCGCGGTGATTTTATTCAGACGGCTGATTTCGATGGTTTTGCCACGGCTGCGCAGGGATTTGATCACCATACCGTTGAAGCCTTCACGCGCACCCAGATAGTGGCCGAGGAAGGATTTAGTGATGGCGATGATGGCGATAATCGGTGCCATCCACGCAATAATCGGCGCGTTAAAGTGGTTAGCCAGATAAGACAGAATAGAGATGTTCTGATCTTTCGCAGCCTGCAAATCTGCCGGCGTCAGGCTCAGCACGCAGCTGAACACGAAGAACATTACCGTCAGCACCATCATGATGTGCGCGAACGCCAGGATGCGGGAGCATTTCTTCTCGGCTTCATCACCGTACTCTTCACGTTTCGCCACGGCGAAGGAGGAGATGATCGGTGAGTGGTTGAAAGAGAACACCATTACCGGAATAGCAAGCCACAGGGTCATCCACAGGCCTTTACCGGTACTGGCTGCTGCGTCAAAGGAGAGCGTTTCCAGCGCGGCACCGCTCCACTGCGGGATCAGGTACAGGGCCAGCAGCATCAGCGCAACCACAAACGGGAACACCAGAATACTCATCGCTTTCACGATCATCTGCTCGCCGAAGCGCACGATGGTCATCATACCGACGATCAGGATCAGGGAAAGAATGAAACGCGGCGGCGGCGTCATACCCAGCTGGTGGGTCATAAAGCTGTCAACCGTGTTGGTGATCGCCACGCTGTAGACCAGCAGGATCGGATAGATAGCGAAGAAATAGAGCAGGGTGATGAGTTTACCTGCGCCGATACCAAAGTGTTCTTCTACCACTTCAGTAATATCTTCCCCCGGATTTTTTCCGGACAGCACAAAGCGGGTCAGGCCACGGTGAGCAAAAAAGGTCATCGGGAAGGCGATGATGGCCATGATGATCAACGGGATCATACCGCCGACACCGGCGTTGATCGGCAGGAAGAGCACACCTGCGCCGATAGCGGTGCCGTAAAGGCCCAGCATCCACATGGTGTCAGTTTTACGCCATGCGCTGCGCGTTTCTACGGCAGCAACAGTGCTGGTTTGAGTTGTTTCCATCTGTATCTCCTGGAGGAAGCTAAATATCAGGTTTTTCAGTGCAATCTAATGAAAAGTGGCCTGACGGTAATATGAAATCTGTTCAGCGACGGTTTTTTTATAATTTCTTGCCGTAACTATCGGCGGGCGGAAAGATACATTTATGTAATGAATGTATCAGTGATCCCGATCGCAAATGCAATAATCCGCTTTCTCTGGGGTTAATGACAGGTCATCCCACTGCAAAGCGATCCCAAGCCAAAATTAATGGTGGCGCAGGCTACCACTGACAATATATGCACGCAAAGCATCAAACGAAAAATACGACAAAATCGCTGCAAAAGATGATGTAAACAGCGTTTTCTGAGGAATACCTGAGGTAAGAATGGATTTTTAGCGGTGAAATAGCATACGCAACCGTTTGGCTTAGGGAGCAGAAATAAGACTGGCTTATAACGGGCAGGATGGCTTTGCCCGGCGGCGCAGGCTTGCCGGGCCTACGAAACGGATACCGGATGGCAGAGAGTAGGCCGGGTAAGCGCAGCGCCACCCGGCAAAACAGTTCAACGGCCGGGTAAGCGTAATGTCACCCGGCATGAGAACCCGCTATCAGGTCATAATTTCATAGCAGGGAATATACGCCGAGCCCGGCAGCTTCATGCGGTGCTGCGCGACAAAGCCCTGCAGCAGGTCGTCCATGCGGCGCATCATGTCGCTGTCGCCGTGGATTTTGTACGGCCCGTATTTTTCAATCGCGTGGATCCCCGCCTCTTTAACGTTCCCGGCGACAATCCCTGAAAATGCGCGGCGCAGATCGGCGGCCAGAATTTCCACCGGCTGATCTGGATAGAGCTTCAGGTTCGCCATATTTTCATGGGACGGGATGAAAGGCACCTGGAGTTCCGGCGCAATGCGAATTGACCAGTTAAAGCTGTAGGCATCGCCGGTCTCACGACGATTCTCTTTCACCATCGGCATCGCTTTTTTCATCAGCCGCGCCACTTCATGGGCGTCATCAATAATCACGCGGTAATAACGACGCGCGCCTTCGCCCAGCGTGTTAACAATAAATTCGTCGAGCACGCGGAAGTAGTCAGCGCTCTGTTTTGGCCCGGTGAGGATCAACGGCAGCACCTGGTCCTGGTTGGCAGGATTCATCAGAATGCCCAGCAGATAGAGCAGTTCTTCCGCCGTACCGACGCCGCCAGGGAAGATGATAATGCCGTGGGCGATACGCACGAAGGCTTCCAGACGCTTTTCAATGTCCGGCATGATCACCAGCTCATTGACCAGCGGGTTCGGCGGTTCTGCGGCGATAATCGACGGCTCCGTCATGCCGATAAAACGGCCTTCTTTGTAACGCTGCTGCGCATGGCCGACCGCCGCGCCTTTCATCGGCGCTTCCATCGCCCCCGGCCCGCAGCCGGTGCAGATGTTCAGTTCACGCAGGCCGAGTTGGGTGCCCACGCGTCGGGCGTACAGGTATTCGGTTTCGTTGATCGAGTGACCGCCCCAGCACACCACCATGTTCGGCGCTTCGCCGACGTGCAGCGCACGGGCGTTACGCAGGATGGAAAACACCAGGTTGGTAATGTGGGTCGAGCTTTCCAGATTTAAATGCTGGAAACGACCGGCGCTGTGGATCTGTCCGTTAACGAACAGAATGTCGCGCAGTACGGCAAACAGGTTGGCCTGAAGCGCGCGGATGATACGGCCATCCACAAAGGCGTCTTCCGGGGGATTGATCAGTTCAAGCTTGACGCCGCGCTCACGACGCAAAACGTTAATGTCGAAACTTTCAAAACGCGACAGCAGCTCTTTGCTGTTATCGGTCAGACTCCCTGAGTTAAGAACTGCCAGTGAACAGTTGCGAAACAGCTGGTACAGGTCGCTGCTGGCCGTGCGTTTAAGCATATCGACTTCCAGCTGCGACAACATATCCATTGAGCCTAGCGGGCTAATATGTGTAATCAAGTGAGCTCCTTACGGGGCGAAAATCGCCGCTCCCTGTGATTACAATAGCCCTGGCTTATGACGTTTAACAACCTCATGCGCCGATTGTGCGGCGCAAATGCAGAAAATTGTCTGTTTACTGGCGAACCAGTCTTCCGGTTGAGGGCGCAAAATCGCCGTTGGTGCGCCACGGATTAATGTCCAGACCGCCGCGACGGGTATAGCGCGCATATACGCTCAGGGATTCTGGCTTACAAAAACGCTGCACATCATTGAAAATGCGCTCCACGCACTGTTCATGAAATTCATTGTGATGGCGGAAGGAGACCAGATAACGCAGCAGCTTCTCACGGTCGATTTGCGGACCGCGATACTGGATCTGCACCGAACCCCAGTCCGGCTGATGAGTGATCAGGCAGTTAGATTTCAGCAGATGGCTGACCAGGGTTTCTTCCACAATCGGGCCGCTGGCGGCGTTTTCCAGGTAATCGGCGCTAAAGTCGTAGTTATCGATCGCAATATCCTGATCGTCGATGCACACACCGTTGAACGCGGCGATCGGCTGACCTTCCAGTTCATTAAGGCGATAAAGCGCCACGCTCACGTCGCCCTGCGCACAGGCGCTGAGATCGCGCTGCAGGGTGGCCTGCACCTCGTCCCAGCTGGCGAAACGCGTCTGGTTGAAGCTGTTGAGATAAAGCTTGAAGCTTTTTGATTCCACCAGATTGACGCTGGCATAGTTAAGTTCCACCTGTCCAACCGCCACCTGCGGCAGGCCATTACTGTTCAGCCATGACAGCTCATAGAGCGTCCAGATATCGCCGCCGTGAAAGGGCAGGTTGTCGGCATGCAGGCCGAGCGGATCGCGGTTCAGGCTGCGCGGTACGCCCTGCAACAGGCTGGCGTCGTAGGTATCGCGGTACGCGGTGGATTTGCCGAGGGTCAGGCCAGCCAGCGCCTGGTGGTTATCATAAGAAGACATGTTTCATCGCCATTTTGCAGGTAAACTATCCGCCAAGTTTATCCTGGCTTTGGTTAAGAGAGAAATCGGTGCACACAGAAACGGCGCTCGCCCTGAAAGCATTTACCGCACGCTATTGCGATGCCTGGCATGAGACACACCACAGCTGGCCGCAGAGTGAAGATTTGTACGGCGTGCCCTCGCCCTGCATTATCTCCACCACCCAGGACAGCGTATTCTGGCAGCCGCAACCCTTTGAAGGGGAACCCAATGTAAACGCGGTTGAACGGGCATTAGATATTGTGGTACAACCCGCGCTGCACGCGTTTTATGCCACCCAGTTTGCCGGTGATATGCCCGCGCGCTTTGGCGCGCAGACGCTGACGCTGCTGCAAACCTGGAGCGAGGACGATTTCCGCCGCGTGCAGGAAAATCTAATTGGCCATCTGGTGACGCAAAAGCGACTTAAGATTTCGCCCACGCTGTTTATCGCCACGCTCGACAGCGAACTGGACGTTATTGCCGTCTGCAACCTGACCGGACAGGTGATTCTCGAAACCATCGGTACGGCGAAACGTACGGTGCTGGCCCCGTCTGTTACGGAATTTCTTAATCAGCTTGAGCCTGTTCTGTAATCCAGATTACTACTGAGTTTGTGAGAGATCTCTTACACAGGCTGTAGGAGATCGCCAGGATTTTCTTCTCATTCAGTCCGTCATGCTCTCCCGTTAAGCCCTTATATTCAACAAGTTAACCTCATAAACTCCCGTCTGTGTCGAATGCTATTCTGATTATGTTCTTAAGCACCTTCTTGTAGGACAGGGCAAAAAAGCGGATCCTTATCCCCGTTGACAAGAGGTCACATTGCGAAGTGGATGCCGGGATGGTGTAGCTTCGCAGCAGGAACACCAGGACGGTGCTGCAAGGAAAGGCTTCCGGATGAAGCAAAGTGGATGACGCAGGACGCGTTAAAGTACACCTCCAGGACGGAGAATGAGAGCCGGTCAGGATGCCCGGCGGACCAGGATGTTCAGGGACGGGCGTTACGGATAACGCAGATCGTATCGGGGTGGTACGAGCAGGATGCAGTTGTTTACGGATGAACAGGTCAGGAGACCGCAGGAAAAGTTGTCAAGGATGAGCAGGGAGCAACAAAAGTAGCCGGAATGCTGCGAAACGAACCGGGAGCACTGTTTTTACAGTGCTCCCTTTTTTTGTTCAGGCCCGACTAGTGCTATCCTGCGCGCCAGTTTTATTTTCAGTCGAGGTTGATATGACTCCCCACCAGCACGTGCGCCAACAACTGTTCAGCCTGGAAACCCTGTTAAACGAGCAGGGCATCTGGCAAACCCATTCCCCGGTCGCCAGCGCTTTCGAAAGTACCGAGCCTTTTTGTCTGGATACCATGGAGCCGTTCGAGTGGCTGCAATGGGTGCTGATCCCGCGTATGCATGCCCTGTTAGACAGCGGACAGCCGTTGCCGCAGACCTTCGCCATCGCGCCTTATTATGAAGTCGCGCTTGATGCCAGCCATCCGGCCCGGGATGTGGTGCTGGTACAGCTTCAACAGCTTGATGCCATCTTTGCTGGCGATAACGCCTGATGCTGGAGATCATCTATCAGGACGAATGGCTGGTGGCGGTGAACAAACCTTCCGGCTGGCTGGTGCACCGCAGTTGGCTTGATCGCGATGAAAAAGTGGTGGTGATGCAAACCGTGCGCGACCAGATTGGTCAGCACGTGTTTACCGCCCATCGCCTCGATCGTCCGACCTCCGGCGTACTGTTGATGGGCCTGTCCAGCGAGGCGGGCCGCCTGTTATCGCAACAGTTTGAACAGCATCAGATGCAGAAGCGCTATCATGCGATAGTACGCGGCTGGCTGATGGACGAGGCCGAGCTGGATTACCCGCTGACCGAAGAGCTGGATAAAATCGCCGACAAATTCGCCCGCGCAGATAAAGGCCCTCAGCCCGCGGTGACGCACTATCGTGGGCTGGCCACTGCCGAGATGCCCGTCGCCACCGGGAAATTTCCCACCACCCGTTACGGACTGGTGGAGCTGCTGCCGAAAACCGGCCGCAAGCACCAGCTACGCCGCCATCTTTCGCATCTGCGCCATCCGATTATAGGCGACAGCAAGCACGGCGATTTAAAGCAAAACCGCAGCGCCGCCGAACACTTCGGCTGTCAGCGCCTGATGCTGCACGCCAGCGAACTGTCGCTGACGCATCCTTTTACCGGCGAACCGCTGGTGCTGCGTGCCGGGCTGGACGAGGTCTGGATGCAGGCACTGTCGCACTTTGGCTGGCGGGGGCTTCTCCCTTTAAATGAAAGGGTTGAGTTTGCCGCATGCAGCGGTCAGGATGAAGAGAGTCAAGTCTGAACAAGGAGTGAATAGCATGGCAGAAGTAGGCATATTTGTCGGCACCACCTATGGCAACGCGCTGCTGGTGGCGGAAGAAGCAGAAGCGATCCTGAGCGGCCATGGACATAAGGCCACCGTTTACGAAGATGCAGTGCTCGCCGACTGGCAGCGCTACCAGGATAAAATTATTCTGGTGATCACCTCCACCACCGGGCAGGGGGATTTTCCCGACAGCATCGCCCCGTTGTTCCATGCGGTGAAAGATCAGATCGGCGTGCAGCCTGCACTGCGCTATGGCGTTATCGCCCTCGGCGACAGCACCTATACGCACTTTTGCGGCGCCGGTAAAACCTTTGATGCCCTGCTACAGGAACAGAATGCACAGCGGCTGGGCGAGGTATTACTCATCGACGCCAGCGAAGATCCGGAGCCGGAATCCGTCTCTAACCCGTGGGTTGAACACTGGGCTACCTTGCTTAACTAAATAAAAGCCACCCTGAAGGTGGCTTTTTACATTCTTACTCCCCTTTCTGTTCATTTCCGTGAAGTACTCCCCATAGCCCTGGGCTTTTGCATCAAACCTTCACCCCACGCCTGCGTAATGTTGTGGGGTTGCACAGTGAGTGTTCGTAGCCCGCTTTTTATACTTTTTGAGCCAGATACAAATGCAGCGTTCAGGGGAAAGCGACCTGACAGATGAACTGCAAAAAATAACAGCATGATCCCGGGCACCCTACCGCTACACCGACGGGAAACATGCTACGAACATCTACGCTTCGGGAGTACAACCATGAGTTCATTAAGCCACGCGGCGAGCAGTGCGGAAAAACGCACCAACGCCCGCTACTGGATAGTGGTGATGCTGTTTATCGTCACATCCTTCAACTACGGTGACCGCGCCACGCTGTCTATCGCCGGTTCGGAAATGGCCAAAGACATTGGCCTTGATCCCATCGGTATGGGTTATGTTTTCTCGGCATTTTCATGGGCCTATGTGATTGGCCAAATCCCCGGCGGCTGGCTGCTTGACCGTTTCGGCTCCAAGCGCGTCTATTTCTGGTCCATTTTTATCTGGTCCGCCTTCACCCTCCTGCAGGGTTTCGTCGATATTTTCAGCGGGTTCGGCATCATAGTCGCGCTCTTTACCCTGCGCTTCCTGGTCGGACTAGCTGAAGCGCCATCTTTCCCCGGCAACAGCCGTATCGTCGCGGCCTGGTTCCCGGCGCAGGAGAGGGGTACCGCCGTCGCCATTTTTAACTCCGCACAATACTTCGCGACGGTGATCTTCGCGCCGATCATGGGCTGGTTAACCCATGAGGTGGGCTGGTCGCACGTGTTCTTCTTTATGGGCGGGCTGGGGATTATCATCAGCTTTATCTGGCTGAAAGTGATCCACGAACCTAACGAACATCCGGGCGTAAACAAAAAAGAGCTGGAATACATCGCCGCAGGCGGCGGGCTGATCAATATGGATCAGAAAGGCCCTAAAACGCATGTTCCGCTCAGTCAAAAGTGGGGGCAGATCAAACAGCTGATCGGCTCCCGCATGATGCTCGGCATCTATCTCGGCCAGTACTGCATTAACGCCCTGACTTACTTCTTTATCACCTGGTTCCCGGTCTATCTGGTGCAGGCGCGCGGCATGTCGATCCTGAAAGCAGGCTTTGTCGCCTCGGTACCGGCCATCTGCGGCTTTGTAGGCGGCGTGCTGGGCGGCGTAATTTCCGACTGGCTGATGCGTCGTACCGGCTCGCTGAATATCGCCCGTAAAACGCCTATCGTGCTCGGCATGATGTTGTCGATGGTGATGGTGTTCTGTAACTACGTTGAAACCGAGTGGATGATCATCGGCTTTATGGCGATGGCGTTCTTCGGCAAAGGCATTGGCGCGCTGGGCTGGGCAGTGATGGCGGATACCGCGCCGAAAGAGATCAGCGGCCTCTCCGGCGGACTGTTCAATATGTTCGGCAATGTCTCCGGCATCGTCACGCCGATCGCTATCGGCTATATCGTCGGCACCACCGGCTCCTTTAACGGCGCGCTGATTTACGTTGGTATCCATGCGCTGGTGGCGGTACTGAGTTATCTGGTGCTGGTGGGTGACATTAAACGTGTCGAACTGAAACCTGTGGCGGGACGTGAATGATGAATACACAGGCAACTCCCTTAATTGCCAGCATGCGGGTGATCCCGGTAGCCGGGCACGACAGCATGCTGATGAATATCGGTGGCGCGCATAACGCTTACTTCACCCGCAATATCGTGGTGCTGACCGATAACGCCGGTAACACCGGCGTCGGTGAAGCACCGGGCGGCGAAACCATTTACCAGACGCTGGTGGATGCCATTCCGCTGGTAGTGGGGCAGGAAGTGGCCCGTCTGAATAAAGTCGTACAGCGGGTCCACAAAGGCAACCAGGCCGCGGATTTTGACACCTTCGGCAAAGGCGCATGGACGTTTGAGCTGCGCGTTAACGCGGTGGCCGCGCTGGAAGCGGCGCTGCTGGATCTGCTGGGCAAAGCGCTGAACGTGCCGGTGTGCGAACTGCTCGGTCCCGGCAAACAGCGCGATGCGGTGACCGTGCTTGGCTATCTGTTTTACGTCGGTGACCGCACGCAAACGCCGCTGCCGTACCTTGACGCGACGCCGGGCAATCACGACTGGTATCGCCTGCGTCATCAGCACGCCATGACCAGCGAGGCGGTGGTGACGCTGGCGCAGGCGGCGCAGGATCGCTACGGCTTTAAAGACTTCAAACTCAAGGGCGGCGTACTGCCCGGCGAGCAGGAGATCGAAACCGCACGCGCGCTCAAGAAAGGTTTTCCGGATGCGCGTATTACCGTGGATCCCAACGGCGCATGGCTGCTCGATGAGGCCATTCGCCTGTGTAAGGGACTCAACGATGTGCTGACCTATGCGGAAGATCCATGCGGGGCGGAGCAGGGCTTTTCCGGACGCGAAGTGATGGCGGAGTTCCGCCGCGCAACCGGGCTGCCGGTCGCCACCAATATGATCGCCACCAACTGGCGGGAAATGGGCCACGCCGTCATGCTCAATGCGGTCGACATTCCGCTGGCGGACCCGCATTTCTGGACGCTGTCCGGGGCGGTGCGCGTGGCGCAGTTGTGCGATGACTGGGGGCTGACCTGGGGTTGTCATTCCAACAACCATTTCGATATTTCGCTGGCGATGTTTACCCATGTCGGCGCGGCAGCACCTGGTACGCCAACGGCCATCGACACCCACTGGATCTGGCAGGAAGGCGATGCCCGCCTGACGAAACAGCCGCTGGAAATTAAGCAGGGCAAAATCGCCGTCCCTGACGCGCCGGGGCTGGGCGTGGAAATCGACTGGAGCCAGATTGAGAAGGCCCACGAGCTCTACAAAACCCTGCCGGGCGGCGCGCGTAATGACGCCGGCCCCATGCAGTATCTCATCCCGGGCTGGACGTTTGACCGCAAACGCCCCGTCTTTGGACGCCATTGATTAGAGTAAAAGGATGACAGAATGAGCACCACTACCCCCGTTGTTACTTCCATGCAGGTGATCCCGGTTGCCGGTTACGACAGCATGTTAATGAACCTGAGCGGTGCCCATGCGCCGTTCTTTACCCGCAACATCGTGATCATCAAAGATAACGCCGGACAGACCGGCGTGGGCGAAATTCCCGGCGGCGAAAAAATCCGCACCACGCTGGAAGACGCCGCCGCGCTGGTGGTGGGTAAAACCATCGGCGAATACAAAAATATCCTCACCGCCGTGCGTCAGGCATTCGCCGATCGCGACGCCGCTGGCCGCGGCCTGCAAACCTTCGATTTGCGTACCACCATTCACGTGGTGACCGGTATTGAAGCCGCGATGCTGGATCTGCTCGGCAAACACCTCGGCGTTAACGTTGCCACCCTGCTGGGCGACGGGCAGCAGCGCAGCGAAGTGGAAATGCTCGGCTATCTGTTCTTTGTCGGCGATCGTAAACGCACGCCGCTGCCGTACCAGAGCCAGCCGGACGACAAATGCGACTGGTATCGCGTGCGCCACGAAGAAGCCATGACCCCGGATGCGGTGGTGCGCCTGGCGGAAGCGGCCTATGAAAAATACGGCTTTAACGACTTCAAACTCAAGGGCGGCGTGCTGGCGGGCTTTGAAGAAGCTGAGGCAGTTACCGCGCTGGCTAAACGCTTCCCGCAGGCGCGTGTGACCCTCGATCCGAACGGCGCCTGGTCGCTGGATGAAGCCATCGCTATCGGTAAATCCCTGCGCGGCGTGCTGGCCTATGCCGAAGATCCGTGCGGCGCAGAGCAGGGTTTCTCCGGGCGTGAAGTGATGGCGGAATTCCGCCGCGCCACCGGCCTGCCGACCGCCACCAATATGATCGCCACCGACTGGCGGCAGATGGGGCACACGCTGTCGCTGCAATCGGTGGACATTCCGCTGGCGGATCCGCACTTCTGGACCATGCAGGGCTCGGTACGGGTGGCGCAGATGTGTCATGAATTCGGCCTGACCTGGGGTTCACACTCCAACAACCATTTCGATATCTCGCTGGCGATGTTCACTCACGTGGCGGCCGCAGCGCCAGGCAACATCACCGCCATTGATACACACTGGATCTGGCAGGAAGGCAATCAGCGCCTCACTAAACAGCCATTCGAAATTAAAGGCGGCATGGTGCAGGTGCCGACTACGCCGGGCCTCGGCGTTGAGCTGGATATGGATCAGGTGATGAAGGCGAATGAACTGTATCAGAAGCATGGCCTGGGCGCGCGCGACGACGCCATGGGCATGCAGTACCTGATCCCCAACTGGACTTTTGATAACAAACGCCCCTGCATGGTGCGTTAGTGCAACCCCGCCGGTTCTTGCGGGAACCGGCGCTTTCCCGTGTCGGGAAAGATAATACTGGCAGTCAACATACCTAAGGACAGCATATGAAAATAGTGATCGCACCGGACTCATACAAGGAAAGCCTGAGTGCCCTCGATGTCGCTACCGCCATTGAACGCGGTTTTAAAGAGATTTTCCCGGACGCGGAGTACGTCAAACTGCCGGTGGCAGATGGCGGCGAAGGCACGGTCGAAGCGATGGTGGCTGCCACCCACGGCAGAAAAGTGCAGGTTAAGGTGACCGGCCCGCTCGGCGAACCGGTAGCGGGTTTTTACGGTCTTTCCGGCGATGAGCGGAGCGCCTTTATTGAAATGGCCGCCGCCAGTGGTCTGGAACTGGTGCCTGCGGCAAAACGCGACCCATTAATTACAACATCCTGGGGGACGGGCGAGCTGATCCGTCACGCCCTCGACGCGGGCGTGAAACATATTATTATCGGGCTTGGCGGCAGTGCCACCAATGACGGCGGCGCCGGAATGGTACAGGCGCTGGGCGCGAAGCTGTTAAATGCGCAGGGGAAGTCGCTGGGGCAGGGCGGCGGCGAACTGGAAACGCTGGCGCGCATTGACGTCAGCGAACTGGATGCGCGCCTGAAAACCTGCCGCATAGAAGTGGCCTGTGACGTGACCAATCCGCTTACGGGTGACCAGGGGGCATCGGCGATTTTCGGTCCGCAAAAAGGCGCGACGGGCGAAACCGTTGCCCGTCTGGACCACGCGCTGCACCATTATGCGACGATCATTCAGCGCGATCTGGATGTGGATGTGCTGACGCTGGCAGGCGGGGGCGCGGCGGGCGGCATGGGGGCCGGGCTGTACGCATTTTGCGGCGCGGAGCTGCGTCGCGGCATTGAGATCGTCACCGACGCGCTGCATCTGGCGGAGCACGTTGCCGGTGCCGATCTGGTGATCACCGGCGAAGGGCGCATCGACAGCCAGACCGTGCACGGCAAAGTGCCGGTTGGTGTGGCGAAGGTCGCGAAGCGTTATAACAAACCGGTAATTGGTATTGCCGGCAGCCTGACGGCAGACGTGGGGATCGTCCATGAGCACGGACTGGACGCGGTATTCAGCGTCATCTACACCATTTGCTCACTGGACGACGCGCTGAAAAATGCCGGGGAAAACGTACGCATGACCGCGCGCAACGTCGCGGCGGTGTTAAAGGCCGGGCGGGGATTACCGCCGTCAGCCTGACAACGTCTCCCTCTCCCTGCGGGAGAGGGCCGGGGTGAGAGGGAGTATTATCCCAGGATCTTACTCGCTTCCCGCCCCACGTTATCCATCTCATCCAGCAGTTCGAGGAATTCCGGCTCCAGATCCGCGGCGGGCGTTCCGCTGCGTAACTGGTGCTCAATCAGATGGCAGAGATTTTTCAGCCGTGGCACGCCGCTGTAGCCACAGCTGCCATGCAGCTTATGAATGGCCTCCGTCAGTCCTTCCGGCGCTTCTCCCACCAGTTGTTCCTCCACCTTATTGCGGATCTCCGGCAGGAAATCGAGCAGCATCTGTAACATTTCCCGCGCCAGATCGTTCTTTCCGGCGGCCTGACGCAGCGCCAGCTGCCAGTCGAGGGTGGCGTTCGGGTTGACCGTGGCTGCCACCGGCTCAGGAAGCGGCTGCGGCTCAGGCGGCGTCAGCCACTGGCTCACGCCGGGGCCGGGCAGATAGCGCAGCAGCAGGCTGCGTAACTTATCTTCTTCGATCGGTTTCGCCAGATAGCCGTTCATGCCCGCGCTGAACAGCTTCTCTTTCTGATCGGCGAGGGCATGGGCCGTGACCGCCACTACCGGCGTCTGCTGCTGGTGCGGCAACTGGCGGATTAACTCGCAGGCGCGAATGCCGTCCATTTCCGGCATCTGAATATCCATCAGGATCAAATCGAACTGCATCTGCCGCGCCCGGTCAACGGCCTGTTGCCCGCTTTCGCACAGTTCCACCTGCTGCACCTGATCGTCAAGCAGCGCGCCGATCAGCTTCAGGTTGGCGGGATTATCATCTACCGCCATGACGCTCATCGCCAGCTTATCCGCGTTCTCCAGCAGCGGCGGCGCACGGCGGTTCAGGCGACAATATTCATTGAGCGCGGGCAGCAGTCGCGCCGCCGTTAGGGGCTTGAGCAGACAGGCCGCCGCGCCATTTTGTTTCAGCTCTTCGGCGTTAATTTGCGCATGGCAGGGCAGCGCCAGCAGCAGGTAATCGGTCATCTGCGACGCCTTCGCCAGCCGGGTATGCTGCATGGTCAGCGGCTCCTGCAGGGTCACCGGCACCGCCAGTAGCAGAATATCGTAATGATCTTCCGGCAGCCCTGACAGCGTCGGGCTGTAGATCACCTCCAGCGGCGTACTGCTGAGTAAATCCAGCGTGCTCTGCGCCGCCGCCGTGTTCGGCTCAATGTAGGCCAGCCGTTTACCCGTAAGGCACAGCGTTGATGGCCCTTCGCCGATGACGTTTGGATTGAGATCGAGATTGATGTGGAACCAGAAGGTGGACCCACGCTGCGGCTGGCTGTGGAAAGAGATATCGCCGCCCATTTCATTAACCAGTTTTTGCGTGATCACCAGCCCCAGCCCGGTACCGCCGTGTCGCCGCGAAATACTCGCATCCGCCTGACGGAACGCCTGGAACAGCCGCGACTGATCCCGCTCGGGAATACCGATACCGGTATCGCGGATCTGCACCTCGATCTGCACTTTGTTATTACTGATGGAGCGTTTTTCCACCAGGATGTCTATGTTGCCGTTTTCGGTGAACTTAATGGCGTTACCCACCAGATTAGTGATCACCTGTTGCAGGCGCAGAGGATCGCCAATGACATTGTCCGGCACGTCGTTCTTGATGTTCAGCGTCAGCTCAAGGCCCTTATCATGCGCGGCATGAGCCAGCAGCGTCACCACTTCGTCCAGCGCGTTGCGCAGCGGGAAGGGAATGCTTTCAAGGATCAGCTTACCGGCTTCAAGCTTCGAGAAATCCAGCACGTCATTGATGATGGTCAGCAGATTATTGGCCGAGCGCTCAATGGTATGCAGATGATCTTTCTGGGTGGGCGTCAGCTCGGATTTCAGCGTCAGGCGGGTAAAGCCGATCACGCCGTTAAGAGGCGTGCGCAGCTCATGAGACATGTTCGCCAGAAACTCTGACTTGATGCGCGCCGCTTCCTGCGCCCGTTTTTTCGCCAGATCCAGCTCAACGTTCTGGATCTCCATCTGCTCCAGCGTTTCCCGCAGATCGGAGGTGGCCTGATCGATATTGTGCTGCATCTCCTCGTGATAGGCCGCCAGCGACATCGCCATCGAATTAATGCCGTTTTTCAGCATATCCAGCTCGCCGAGCATGAAGCCTTCCACGCGGCTGTCCAGCTGACCGCGACGGATGCGATCAACGGTATTGACCATATTGCGGATCGGGCCGGTGACGTCGCGCATCAGCCGCCAGCCAAAGATCAGGGCGATGCCGATACAGAACAGCATCATCACCGAGGAGACAAAAATCTCTTTGTACTGCTGCAGGCGCACGGAACGCAGATCCAGCTCCAGCGCCACATAGCCCAACATATTATTCGCCTGCTTGGCATCCGCCGTGGAAGATTCGTCAGGTGAATACCTTTCTGAGATAATCGGCGTACGCAGGATCATAAAATCGCCGTTGCGCACCACGCTCAAGCGGCGCGGGAAAGGCGTGCCTTTCGACAGTTTTAGCTCGTCCGGGTCGAGATGGAAATTTGAGGTAACAAACAGATTGTTACGCTCATCGTAAATGGAGATCGCCCGCACGATGTCCGAATGGCGACGGTGCAACACGCTGATGAGCTGCCCGATAGACTCACGGTTTTGCAGATTCATGCCGTATTCGCTGGAGACGGCGAGCGGCTCAATAATGCTGGCGCCGGCGTCTTCAAGCTGACGCTGTAAGTCATTGTAGCGGTGGACAACAAAGAAGATGCTGAGCAACAAACCGATCAGTACGGTGGGGGCCAGAATCAAAATCATCATGCGCGCGCGCAGGCTGTAGTTGGTCATGGAGTTCCGTTATGGGACAATTAGGGCAATTATGTTTGATTGAGAAAATTCCCGGCAATGGCGCAATTCTACTCTGCAAAACGACGCGTGGCGACGCGTCAGATCATAACTGTTGAAGTGAGCGACCTCGATCCTTTCGGTCAGGGCGTGGCTCGTCACAACGGTAAAGCGCTGTTTATCCCCGGACTACTGCCCGGCGAACGGGCGGAAATCATGGTGACGGAAGACAAACGTCAATATGCTCGCGGGCAGGTTAAGCGTCGTCTTAACGACAGCCCGGAACGGGAAACGCCGCTGTGCCCGCATTTTGGCGTCTGCGGCGGCTGTCAGCAGCAGCACGCCAGCGTGGCGCTGCAACAGCGCAGTAAGCGCAGCGCGCTGGCCCGCATGATGAAACGCGAGGTGGACGAAGTGATCGCCGACCAGCCCTGGGGCTATCGTCGTCGCGCGCGCCTGAGCCTGAACGTGGCGGCAAAAAGCCAGCGTCTGGAAATGGGTTTTCGCAAAGCGGGTTCAAACGACATCATCGACGTGAAGCGTTGCCCGATTCTGGTGCCCCGTCTTGAGGCGCTGCTGCCATCATTGCGCAGCTGTCTGCAGACGCTGGACAATCCGCACCATCTTGGACACGTCGAACTGGTGCTGGCCGATAACGGCCCGCTGCTGGTATTGCGTCATACCGCGCCATTAAGCGCCAAAGATCGTGAAAAACTGGAACGCTTTTCGCATTCCGGGGACGTGGCGCTGTTTCTTGCGCCGCAAAGCGACATACTGCAACCCGTAACCGGCGAGGCGCCCTGGTACACCTCGGACGGGCTACGCTTAACCTTCAGCCCGCGTGATTTCATTCAGGTGAATGATGGAGTGAATCAGCAGATGGTGGCAAAAGCGCTGGCGTGGCTGGACATTTCCCCTGGCGATCGGGTGCTGGATCTGTTCTGCGGGATGGGCAATTTTACCCTGCCGCTGGCGAAACGCGCTGCAAGCGTGGTGGGCGTGGAGGGTGTCGCGGCGCTGGTGGAAAAAGGGCGGCAAAACGCCGAACAGAATGCGTTGCACAATGTGACATTTTTTCATGAAAACCTGGAAGAAGATGTCACCACGCAGCCCTGGGCGCGCCACGGCATAGACAAAGTGCTGCTCGATCCGGCGCGCGCCGGTGCGCCGGGCGTCATGCAGCACATAATAAAACTTGCCCCGTCAAAAGTAGTCTATGTTTCCTGTAACCCGGCCACGCTTGCCCGCGACAGTGAAGCATTATTAAATGCGGGGTACCAGATTCAGCGGCTGGCGATGCTGGACATGTTCCCGCACACTGGGCATCTGGAATCTATGGTGTTATTTGCACGCAGTGTGAGCACAGGTAATTAACTTCGGCTTGTCGAATTCGACAGGCTTCGTCCCTGAAAGGAGAGGACAATGGTTGCGGTAAGAAGTGCACATCTTAATCGGGCAGGAGAATTCGATTCTGAAAAATGGATCGCCAGTCTGGGAATTTCCAGTCAGCCCTCGTGTGACCGCTTAGCCGAAACCTGGGCGTACTGCCTGCAAAAAACCCAGGGCCATCCTGACGCCGATCTGCTGTTGTGGCGCGGCGTCGAGATGGTGGAAATCCTCTCCATGTTAAGCATGGATATTGAAACGCTGCGCGCGGCGCTGCTGTTTCCGCTGGCGGACGCCAACGTCGTCAGCGAAGACGTACTGCGCGAGAGCGTCGGTAAAGCCATTGTCGATTTGATCCACGGCGTGCGCGATATGGCCGCTATCCGTCAGCTGAAAGCCACGCACAACGACTCCGTTTCTTCTGAACAGGTGGATAACGTTCGCCGGATGCTGCTGGCGATGGTCGATGATTTCCGCTGCGTGGTGATCAAACTGGCCGAGCGCGTGGCGCATCTGCGGGAAGTGAAAGATCTGCCGGAAGATGAACGCGTACTGGCGGCGAAAGAGTGCACCAATATCTATGCGCCGCTGGCGAACCGCTTAGGTATCGGTCAGCTGAAATGGGAGCTGGAAGATTACTGCTTCCGCTATCTGCATCCGGATGAATACAAGCGCATCGCTAAACTGCTGCATGAGCGCCGTATCGATCGTGAACATTACATTGATGAATTTGTGGGTCATCTGCGCGCGGAAATGAAAACCGAGGGCGTGAAGGCCGAGGTGTACGGCCGTCCGAAGCACATCTACAGCATCTGGCGCAAAATGCAGAAAAAGCAGCTCGCCTTTGACGAGCTGTTTGACGTGCGCGCGGTGCGTATTGTGGCCGAGCGCCTGCAGGACTGCTATGCGGCGCTGGGTATCGTACATACTCATTATCGCCATCTGCCCGACGAGTTTGACGACTACGTCGCCAACCCGAAACCCAACGGTTACCAGTCCATTCACACCGTGGTGCTGGGGCCGGGGGGCAAAACCGTTGAGATCCAGATCCGTACCCGTCAGATGCATGAAGATGCCGAACTGGGCGTGGCGGCGCACTGGAAGTACAAAGAAGGGGCAGCCGCGACAGGCGCGCGCGCGTCCGGCCACGAAGATCGCATTGCCTGGCTGCGTAAGCTTATCGCCTGGCAGGAAGAGATGGCCGACTCCGGCGAAATGCTCGACGAACTGCGCAGTCAGGTGTTCGACGATCGCGTTTACGTCTTTACGCCGAAAGGCGATGTGGTCGACTTACCGGCAGGCTCCACGCCGCTCGACTTCGCCTACCACATTCACAGCGACGTCGGCCATCGCTGCATCGGGGCGAAAATCAGCGGACGCATTGTGCCCTTTACCTATCAGCTTCAGATGGGCGATCAGATCGAAATCATCACCCAGAAGCAGCCGAACCCCAGCCGCGACTGGCTGAATCCTAACCTTGGCTATGTCACCACCAGCCGCGGACGGGCTAAGATCCATAACTGGTTCCGCAAACAGGATCGCGATAAAAATATTCTCGCCGGGCGGCAGATCCTTGATGACGAGCTTGAACATCTGGGGATCAGCCTGAAAGAGGCGGAAAAACAGCTGCTGCCGCGCTACAACTTCAACGAAGTGGAAGAGCTGCTGGCGGCGATTGGCGGCGGCGACATTCGCCTTAACCAGATGGTTAACTTCCTGCAGGCGCAGTTTAATAAACCGAGCGCCGAGGAACAGGACGCCGCTGCGCTTAAACAGTTGCAGCAGAAAACCTGGGCGCCGCCGCACCGTAACACCAACAAAGATAAAGGCCGCGTGGTGGTGGAGGGCGTTGGTAATCTGATGCACCACATCGCCCGCTGCTGCCAACCGATCCCCGGCGATGAGATCACCGGTTTTATCACTCAGGGGCGCGGCATCTCTATTCACCGCGCCGACTGCGATCAGCTGACCGAACTGCAATCCCACGCGCCTGAACGTATTGTCGACGCGGTATGGGGCGAGAGCTACTCGGCGGGCTATTCGCTGGTGGTGCGCGTGACCGCTAACGATCGCAGCGGTCTGCTACGCGATATCACCACCATTCTCGCCAATGAGAAGGTCAACGTGCTGGGCGTGGCAAGCCGTAGCGACACCAAACAGCAGCTGGCCACCATTGATATGAATATCGAAATCTATAATCTGCAGGTGCTTGGCCGCGTCCTCGGTAAACTGAATCAGGTGCCGGATGTGATAGACGCGCGTCGCCTGCACGGCGGTTAATTTTACTTTTTCGGCCCGATGGCGAATTGCTGTCGGGCCTGTGTTTTCAGGACATTCCAATGACGCAAATCGATCGCCTGCTGGGCATCATGCAACGCCTGCGCGACCCGGAAAACGGCTGCCCGTGGGATAAAGAGCAGACCTTTGCCACCATCGCCCCTTACACCCTCGAAGAAACCTATGAAGTGCTGGACGCCATTTCCCGGGAAGATTTTGATGATCTGCGCGGCGAACTGGGCGATCTGCTGTTCCAGGTGGTGTTTTACGCGCAAATGGCGCAGGAAGGGGGGCGTTTTGACTTCAATGACATTTGCGCGGCAATCAGCGACAAGCTGGAACGCCGTCACCCGCATATCTTTGGCGATGCCACGGCAGAAAACAGTACTGAGGTATTAGCGCGCTGGGAGCAAATTAAGCACGAAGAGCGCGCCGAAAAAGCGCAGCATTCGGTGCTGGATGACATCCCGCACAGCTTCCCGGCGCTGATGCGCGCGCATAAAATTCAGAAGCGCTGCGCCTCGGTCGGCTTTGACTGGGCCACCCTCGGCCCGGTGGTGGAAAAAGTTTACGAAGAGATCGATGAAGTGATGGACGAGGCGAAACAGGCGGTCGTCGATCAGGCGCGGGTGGAAGAAGAAATGGGCGATTTGCTGTTCGCCACCGTGAATTTATCCCGTCATCTGGGCGTCAAAGCGGAAGTGGCGCTGCAAAAAGCGAACCTCAAATTTGAGCGTCGTTTCCGGGAAGTGGAGCGTATTGTTGCTGCCCGCGGGCTGAGCATGACCGGTGTTGATCTGGAAACCATGGAAGAAGTCTGGCAGCAGGTAAAGCGGCAGGAATCTGATCTCTAACGACTTTTGCGGATCAAGCGCGATTTGTGTGATTTTTTAAATAACAAGCGCTTGATTTGCGTCAAAAACATTTAGCCAAAAGGGGCTATTTTCTCACTCCTTATTATTGTCAGAACCTGTGGAAGAGGAGGAAGAATGAAAGTTTGTGGCAACTGCCCGGTTCCGGTATACTGCTTTCCCGTCCTGGTTATTCCATCGTCTTTTAAACCTAACTTCTCAGGTTCAGCATGACAACGAACTATATTTTTGTGACCGGCGGGGTCGTATCCTCTCTGGGAAAAGGCATTGCCGCAGCCTCCCTCGCAGCCATTCTTGAAGCCCGTGGCCTCAGCGTAAGCATTATGAAACTGGATCCGTACATCAACGTCGATCCGGGCACCATGAGCCCAATTCAGCACGGGGAAGTGTTCGTTACTGAAGACGGCGCTGAAACCGATTTAGACCTGGGCCACTACGAGCGCTTCATTCGCACCAAAATGAGCCGCCGTAACAACTTCACTACCGGTCGTATCTACTCCGACGTGCTGCGTAAAGAGCGCCGTGGCGACTATCTGGGCGCGACCGTTCAGGTTATTCCGCACATCACCAACGCCATCAAAGAGCGCATCATCGAAGGTGGCGAAGGCTACGACGTGGTGCTGGTTGAAATCGGCGGCACGGTAGGCGACATCGAATCCCTGCCGTTCCTTGAAGCGATTCGCCAGATGGCCGTGGAAGTGGGCCGTGAACACACCATGTACATGCACCTGACGCTGGTGCCATACATGGCGGCGGCAGGTGAGGTGAAGACCAAACCGACACAGCATTCTGTGAAAGAGCTGCTTTCTATCGGTATCCAGCCGGATATTCTGATTTGTCGCTCAGATCGCGCGGTTCCTGCCAACGAACGTGCAAAAATTGCTTTGTTCTGTAACGTTCCAGAAAAAGCCGTTATTTCTCTGAAAGACGTCGATTCTATTTATAAAATTCCGGGCCTGTTGAAATCTCAGGGACTGGACGATTATATTTGTAAACGATTCAGCCTGAACTGTCCGGAAGCTAACCTGTCTGAATGGGAACAGGTTATTTACGAAGAAGCGAATCCGGCGGGTGAAGTCACCATCGGCATGGTCGGCAAATACATTGAGCTGCCGGATGCCTATAAATCGGTGATCGAAGCGCTGAAACACGGTGGTCTGAAGAACCGCGTAACCGTCAACATCAAGCTGATCGATTCGCAGGATGTGGAAACGCGCGGCGTTGAGATCTTAAAAGGTCTGGACGCGATCCTGATCCCGGGTGGTTTCGGCTACCGCGGCGTTGAAGGTAAGATCGCCACTGCACGCTTTGCGCGTGAAAATAATATTCCTTATCTGGGCATTTGCCTGGGTATGCAGGTTGCGCTGATTGAGTTTGCGCGCAACGTAGCGGGAATGGACAACGCCAACTCAACGGAATTTGTGCCAGACTGTAAGTACCCTGTCGTGGCGCTCATTACCGAATGGCGTGATGAAGATGGCAATGTCGAAGTCCGCACTGAAAAGAGCGACCTGGGTGGTACGATGCGTCTCGGCGCACAGCAGTGCCAGTTGGATGACGACAGCCTCGTTCGTCAGTTGTACGGTGCGTCTACCATTGTTGAACGTCACCGTCACCGCTATGAAGTCAACAATATGCTGTTGAAACAAATTGAAGCTGCGGGTCTGCGTGTCGCGGGCCGTTCCGGCGATGATCAGTTAGTTGAGATCATCGAGGTGCCAAACCATCCGTGGTTTGTCGCCTGTCAGTTCCACCCGGAATTTACTTCAACGCCGCGTGATGGACATCCGCTGTTTGCAGGCTTTGTTAAGGCCGCAAGCGATTTCCAGAAGCGTCAGGCGAAGTAAGAGTTAGAACGACAATGCACCCTGCCGGGTGCATTGTTTGTCTGGAGTTTTAGTTTAACTTGTACTGAGGAAATCCTAATGTCCAAAATCGTTAAAGTCATCGGTCGTGAAATCATCGACTCCCGTGGTAACCCGACTGTTGAAGCCGAAGTACACCTTGAAGGTGGTTTCGTCGGTATGGCTGCTGCCCCGTCAGGTGCTTCTACTGGTTCCCGTGAAGCTCTGGAACTGCGCGATGGCGACAAATCCCGTTTCCTGGGTAAAGGCGTAACCAAAGCGGTTGCTGCGGTTAACGGCCCGATTGCTCAGGCAGTGCTTGGCAAAGACGCCAAAGACCAGGCTGGTATCGATAAGATCATGATCGATCTGGACGGTACTGAAAACAAATCTAACTTCGGTGCGAACGCTATCCTGGCTGTGTCTCTGGCTAACGCCAAAGCCGCTGCGGCTTCTAAAGGTCAGGCGCTGTACGAGCACATCGCTGAACTGAACGGCACTCCGGGCAAATACTCCATGCCGGTTCCGATGATGAACATCATCAACGGTGGCGAGCACGCAGAT
Source organism: Enterobacter sp. SA187 (assembly GCF_001888805.2). Lineage (NCBI taxonomy): Bacteria > Pseudomonadati > Pseudomonadota > Gammaproteobacteria > Enterobacterales > Enterobacteriaceae > Enterobacter > Enterobacter sp. SA187. The sequence continues at coordinate 164,443 of NZ_CP019113.1, read as the reverse complement.
AACAACGTTGATATTCAGGAATTCATGATCCAGCCTGTTGGCGCTAAAACGCTGAAAGAAGCTGTGCGTATGGGTTCTGAAGTGTTCCACAACCTGGCTAAAGTTCTGAAAGCTAAAGGTATGAACACTGCGGTTGGCGACGAAGGCGGCTACGCGCCGAACCTGGGTTCCAACGCTGAAGCACTGGCTGTTATCGCTGAAGCGGTTAAAGCAGCAGGCTACGAACTGGGCACCGACATCACTCTGGCGATGGACTGCGCAGCGTCCGAGTTCTACAAAGACGGTAAATACGTTCTGGCCGGCGAAGGCAACAAAGCCTTCACCTCTGAAGAATTCACCCACTTCCTGGAAGATCTGACCAAACAGTACCCGATCGTTTCCATCGAAGATGGTCTGGACGAATCTGACTGGGATGGTTTCGCATACCAGACCAAAGTGCTGGGCGACAAAATCCAGCTGGTTGGTGACGATCTGTTCGTAACCAACACCAAGATCCTGAAAGAAGGTATCGAAAAAGGCATCGTTAACTCCATCCTGATCAAATTCAACCAGATCGGTTCTCTGACCGAAACTCTGGCTGCGATCAAAATGGCGAAAGACGCTGGCTACACCGCGGTGATCTCTCACCGTTCTGGCGAAACTGAAGATGCGACCATTGCCGACCTGGCAGTAGGTACCGCTGCAGGCCAGATCAAAACCGGTTCCATGAGCCGTTCTGACCGCGTTGCTAAATACAACCAGCTGATCCGTATCGAAGAAGCGCTGGGCGAAAAAGCACCGTACAACGGTCGTAAAGAGATCAAAGGCCAGTAATTCTGCCTTTTAATCTGATTGATAAATGCCAGTCTACGGACTGGCATTTTTTTACCTATTTTTTGCGAAGTTCCGGGCACGAACCAATAAATGTGAGTTATATCAAGCTAAAATTTTTATTTGCAGTGTAGTTTAGCAATAATAATATATAGTGTTATTGGTGCAGTGAATTAGTATTTGATAAGGATAGTTTTATATTATGGATGATGATGAAATAAAAATATTCATGATTAAATCTGGAGTGAAAAAAAGAGAGGCTGCTTTTCTGATTAAATTGGCAAAAAGGAAAAAGATCAGCATAGGAAGGGCATTCTTTCTCTATGTATGGAAATATTATGCCTGGAGTGGTGTATTGTTATTATCTGTGATTTTTGGCTCGATAGCTGGTGGAGTGGAGTCCTTTTTAGTTAACTTTCTTTTTTGCAGCGTGATTGCTTTTTTATCCTTATTCTTTACACCTTTTTTTATGAATTTAGTATGGAGTATTAAAATTCAGGTTAAGTTGATTGGGAAATGACAGGAGGTTTTAATGTGCAGTTATGGACTAATGAATTTGCAGCGTGAAGAAGAGAAAGTTAGTAGGCTTGTATTTGACATTGGTTTTAAATATTTACATGGAATCAAATTACGTTCGAGATTTATGTGTGAAGAGAATTCTCTTTCGAAAGAATATATTAATGACTATCTTTCAGGAAAAATAATTTTTTCTGAAGCAATGAACCGGTTACGAAGTCAGTATGAACGTTTGATTCGAAACCAAAGCCAATTACAGATGGGAAGCATAAAGTTATATGCTATCGCAGAGCGCGAAAAAGACAGGCATTCGCTTTTAACGATTACGCTCAAGCGAGTGGGTTTTGTTAGTGGCTCGATGCAGGCAATCGGGGGATTCGGAATATGCAAGGCGAATATTGGAGCTGCATGTAGATATTTTGGTGTTCCTTTAATGATCCAGGGAAGTGAAAATGTCTGGGAGAATGGCTACTACTTGCTTTATCACGAGGATCCAAAAGTAGTGCCTGTACGTTATGCTTATCGGCAGGCTGCTAAGTTTTTCGGTGGTGAAGGAAGGGATGGTGACATCGCTTTTTCAAGTGGAGATATTGCCCTTTCTCTCGGGTCGGCATCGACATTGACATTAAAGTCTGATTCATGGAAATTATTCCACTATATTCGGGAGGATTATATCCATAACTGGAGAACATTGGGCGCTGTCGGCGGAATCAATGAATTAGCGGGTGATGCAGCCAGTGGATTTTCTATTTATCAGATTGCGGGAGTGGGGAGTACAAACTGGGAGGCGTTGGGGAGGTAAACAGATGCATGAAAAAAAATATGATCCGAATGATAGAGATTTAGTCGAAAGGGTAATGAACACAGGATTAAGTGAATATAAAACGCAAAAAATTATTAACGCTGCCAATGCAAAAGGGTTAAGCTTACAAAAAACGTATCGGCTAACGGAAGCAAGAATATTCAGCGTAGATGTCATTATTGCTACGATTATGCTTTTTTTTATTATCTCGATAGTGTTACTCGATCCTGGCGCTTTGTGGGTGTTCATTTTTGTATTTGGGCTTCTATTTATAACGATTGAAGTAGTAGTTCGGTCTCATAAAAATTACTGGAAGATGTTGAAAATCTATCACGGTCTTAGGGGGTTATGAAACCTTCTTCTATACAGAATCATTATAATAGATGTTCTTTACCTCAATTATAGTGAATGCGTGCTGATATAAAAGAGAGGAATTCTGCAAAAACCAATAGTGACTCATATCGAATTTGTAGTCTTCCCCAATGTATTAGCGTTCTACAGCAGCAGCGGTAAGGTCGCGCTGGCGGTTTGCTGGCTGGTATCGCTGTAATGCGCGTCATAAGACATTAAAGCAGTGATCAGCAGTTCCACCAGCAGCATGGCCCCCACTTTGGCATTCAGCGCCCCGGCGCTGAGCGGCCCTTCAGGTTTCGCCGCCACCAGCAGCATATCGCTGATCGACGCCAGCGGACTGCGCGGCGTATTGCTTAACGCCAGCACCGTCGCACCACGTTTACGCGCCAGTTTCACCACATGCAGCAGATCGCGCGTGGAGCCGGAACTGGAGATCGCGATCACCAGCTCATCACTTCCCAGCGTGGTGGCATTCATCGCCGCGCGATGCATATCGCTGAACAGCTGCGCCGTTTTGCCGAGGCGTAAAAGTTTGTAGTGCAGATAATCGCCAATGATGGCGCTGGCCGCCACGCCGTAAATCTGCACTGTGCGCGCCTGATGCAGTGTCATTGCCGCCCTGGCCAGCACCTCGCGGTCAAGCAGCCTCGACGTATCCCGCAGCGCCATGACCGACTCTTCCACCAGCGTATCAATCTCATCGCCCTGCTCACGCGGCGTCCCGGCGCGCTGCACATCCAGCGCCAGCGCCATTTTGAATTCCGTATAGCCTTTGCAGCCCAGCACACGACACAGGCGCGTCACGCTGGCTTCGCTGGTGGCGCTCTCCCGCGCCAGCTCGGTGATGGTCTGATAAAGCACCCGCGAAGGTTCTGCCAGTATGTATTCCGTCAGCTTCTGCTGCGTGGGGCTGTAACCCGACATTCCCTGGCGGAGGCGCAGCAGCACATTTTCATTTTCAGACATTCCGGGATCCTTTACGTCGTTAATGCCCGATAGTGTGGCGGAAAGAGGGGACAGGTTGCCAGTCATTTTAAAATAGTATGATCCGCTTCCGCTTTTTTGGTGATAATTTTCACGTTAAATATTTATTGTGGTAAAAATTTTCATCAACAAGCAGCGAGCGGAGATAGAGTATGACAATGTTCAGTGGTGCCTCCCCCGGGGGCTGGTTTGAAAAAGCGCAGCGTTTTGGTAAATCTTTTATGCTGCCGATTGCCGTACTTCCGGCGGCGGGGCTGCTGTTGGGGATTGGCGGCGCGCTGTCGAATCCCAATACGCTGACGGCCTGGCCTTTCCTGGATGTGGCCTGGCTACAGGCGATTTTCACCATCATGAGCAGCGCCGGGGCGATTGTTTTTGCCAACCTGTCGGTACTTTTTGCGGTGGGCGTGGCGGTGGGGCTGGCGAAAACCGATAAGGGCACGGCGGGACTGGCCGCGCTGCTGGCGTATCTGGTGATGAATGCCACCATTAATGCGCTGCTGACGCTCACCGGTACGCTGGCGAGCAGCAATCCCGGCGCGGTCGGGCAGGGCATGACCTTAGGTATTCAGACGCTGGAAACCGGCGTGTTTGGCGGCGTGGTCATCGGCCTCGTCACCTGCGCGCTGCATCACCGCTTTAATAAGATCGCGCTGCCGCAGTTTCTGGGCTTTTTTGGCGGCTCGCGCTTTGTACCCATTATCAGCTCGCTGGCGGCGATCCTTGTCGGCGCTATCATGACGGTGGTCTGGCCGCATTTTCAAAAGCTGATTTTCGGTCTTGGCGGGCTGGTGGATGCCACCGGCTACCTAGGCACTTTTCTCTACGGCTTTATTTTGCGCATGCTTGGCCCCTTCGGGCTGCATCACATCTTTTATCTGCCTTTCTGGACGACGGCGCTGGGCGGCAGCGAGATAGTCAACGGGCAACTGGTGGAAGGCACGCAGCGCATTTTCTTCGCGCAGCTGGCCGATCCCGCGACGCAGCAGTTTTACGAAGGCACCTCACGCTTTATGTCCGGCCGCTTCATCACCATGATGTTCGGGCTGGTGGGGGCATGTCTTGCGATGTACCACACCGCGAAACCCGAAAACAAAAAGCGGGTAGCTGGCCTGCTGTTCTCGGCGGCGCTGACGTCCTTCTTAACCGGCATTACCGAACCTATTGAGTTTTCGTTCCTGTTTGTCGCGCCTGTGCTGTACGTTCTGCACGCGTTGTTCGACGGGCTGGCTTTCATGCTGGCGCATATGCTGCATATCACTATCGGGCAGACATTTTCCGGCGGCTTTATCGACTTTGTGCTGTTCGGCATTATGCAGGGCGAAGCGAAGACCCACTGGCTGTATGTGCCGCTGGTCGGCATTCCGTGGTTCTTCCTGTACTACTTCACCTTTCGCTTCCTGATTAAGCGCTTTAACTTCCTCACGCCAGGCCGCGAAAAAGAGCAGGCGGAAATCGCTGCCGTCAGCGGCACCGAACGGGCAGAAGCCATAGTGGCGGCGCTGGGCGGGCGCGGGAATCTGGACGAGGTCGACTGCTGTGCCACACGCCTGCGCGTAACGGTAAAAGCGGGCAGCAAAGTGGATGAAGCCGCCCTGAAAGCGACAGGCGCGCGCGGGGTGATCGTTCGTGGTAACGGGGTTCAGGTGATTTACGGGCCGCACGTCACCATCATCAAAAACGAAATGGAAGAGATGTTAGCGTTATGAATGCATTAGAACAGATCAAAAAGGCGCTGGTGGTGTCCTGCCAGGCGCTGGAAAACGAACCGCTGCACAGCGATTTTATTATGTCCCGCATGGCGCTGGCCGCAGTGGAAGGCGGTGCCGCAGGTATTCGCGCCAACAGCGTGGTGGATATCAAAGCCATCAAGGCGCAGGTGTCGCTGCCGGTGATCGGCATTATCAAGCGTGATTACCCTGACAGCGACGTGTTTATCACCGCCACGCTGCGCGAAATCGACGAGCTGATGACGGTCGCCCCGGAAATCATCGCGCTGGATGCCACCCAGCGTAAGCGGCCTGGCGGCGACACCCTGGCCGCGCTGGTCAGTGCGATCCGCCGCCGTTATCCGCAGGTCTTGCTGATGGCGGATATCGCCACCCTGGATGATGCGCGTATTGCCGGTGAGCTGGGCTTTGACTGCCTCGGCACCACCCTTTATGGCTATACGGCTGAAACGGCGGGACGCCGGCTACCGGAAAACGATCTGCAATTTTTAAAAGAGGTACTTTCCATCGCCACTATCCCGGTGATCGCCGAAGGCAATGTCGACACGCCTGAGCTTGCCGCGCAGTGCCTTGCGCTGGGGGCGCATTCGGTGGTGGTGGGCGGCGCCATCACCCGGCCGCAGCAAATTACCGCGCGTTTTACCCGCGCGATTAATGCGCAGGGCGCGAATGGCACATGATCGTCTGGCCGGGATCTGCGATACTTAGGGTTTAGATCCTGAACAGAGATGAGTATGCAGTACCCGATTAATGAAATGTTCCAGACCTTGCAAGGCGAGGGTTACTTTACCGGCGTTCCTGCCATTTTTATTCGTTTGCAGGGATGCCCGGTTGGCTGTGCCTGGTGCGACACCAAACACACATGGGACAAGCTCTCCGATCGGGAAGTGTCGCTCTACAGCGTTATCGCCAAAACCAAAGAGAGCGATAAATGGGGCGCGGCGAGCAGCGAAGATTTGCTGGCTATTATCAGCCGTCAGGGTTACACCGCGCGTCATGTGGTGATCACCGGCGGTGAGCCCTGCATACACGATCTGCTGCCGCTGACCTCACTGTTTGAGAAGAACGGTTTTAGCTGCCAGATCGAAACCAGCGGCACGCACGAAGTTCGCACCACGACGGGCACCTGGGTCACGGTATCGCCGAAGGTAAATATGCGCGGCGGGTATGACGTGCTGACGCAGGCGCTGGAGCGCGCCGACGAGATCAAACATCCGGTAGGCCGTGTGCGGGATATTGAAGCGCTGGATGAACTGCTGGCGCGTCTTGACGATGACAAACCCCGCGTTATCGCCCTGCAACCCATCAGTCAGAAAGAAGACGCCACGCGTCTGTGCATCGAAACCTGTATTGCCCGCAACTGGCGGCTGTCGATGCAGACGCATAAATATCTGAACATCGCCTGACCAGACGCCCTCTCCCACGGGAGAGGGTGATATGACAGGAGATCACTCCCCGCGATAAATACAGCCCGCCGTACAGGTTTCTTTCACCATCACCGCGCTCAGCTGCGGCACCAGCGGCTTCATTTCGTTCCAGATCCACGCGGCCAGCACTTCGCTGGTCGGGTTCTCAAGCCCCGGAATATCATTCAGATAATAGTGATCCAGGCGGTCATATGTCGGCTTAAACGCGCGTTTTAGCTCGGAAAAATCCATGATCCAGCCGGTATGCGGATCGACTTCACCGGTAATTTCCAGGCGCACCATAAAAGAGTGACCGTGCAGGCGACCACATTTATGGCCTTCCGGCACGTGCGGCAGGTGATGAGCGGCTTCGAAGGTGAAATCTTTAAACAAGGTGGTGATCATTATCATTTCTCTGTAAGGCAAAAACCGCCGTAGGGTAGCGGATATGACCTTTTTTAGCATTAACAAAAACCGGTAAAAGTGTTTAACCAAAGTATTTGTCAGGGTTATGGGTTTTTTATTATTAAAATTCAAAGATTTAATTGACCGGTTTTAGTGTTAATAACTATAGCTAAAAGAGGTTAGTCATTTTGGTTATTTGTTATTTCCAACCCTTCTTTAGTTGTTATTATTCGCGCCGTTAACCTTACTCTCTGTTCTGTTTTTCCCCCTTATAAAAACGGCTTTTACTGGAACTGGACGACGCATGACGACTCAGGCCCCACCTTCCGCTTTGCTGCCGCTTAACGCGGAGCAAATGTCGCGCCTAACGGCGGTGACATCCGAACTTACTCCGACTCAGCTTGCCTGGGTTTCCGGCTATTTCTGGGGCGTGCTTAATCAGCAGCCTGGAACCGTTGCGGGCACAACCACGCCTGCCGCGCCTGCCGCGAAAGAAACGCCAGCTATCACGCTGATTTCCGCCTCGCAAACCGGCAACGCCCGCCGCGTGGCGGAAGCCCTGCGCGATGATCTGCTGGCGGCGAAGCTTAACGTCAACCTGGTGAACGCGGGCGACTATAAATTCAAACAAATCGCTCAGGAAAAACTGCTGGTTGTCGTGACCTCCACGCAAGGGGAAGGGGAGCCGCCGGAAGAAGCCGTCGCGCTGCACAAGTTCCTGTTCTCGAAAAAAGCGCCCAAACTTAACGGTACGGCCTTCGCCGTATTTGGCCTGGGCGATTCCTCTTATGAATTCTTCTGCCAGAGCGGCAAAGATTTTGACAGCAAGCTGGCGGAGCTGGGCGCTGAACGCCTGCTCGACCGCGTTGACACTGACGTTGAATATCAGGCCGCTGCCGCCGAATGGCGCGGGCGCATCCTGGACGTTCTGAAATCCCGCGTTCCGCAGGAAAGCCCGGCGCAGGCTGCGGCTACCGCCAGCGGCGTGGTCAACGAAGTCACTTCCAGCCCCTATACTAAAGAAGCGCCGCTTTGCGCCACGCTGTCGGTCAATCAGAAGATCACCGGGCGCGATTCCGAAAAAGATGTGCGTCATCTGGAGATCGATCTGGGCGACTCCGGCCTGCGCTATCTGCCGGGCGATGCCCTGGGCGTGTGGTATCAGAACGATCCGGCGCTGGTCAAAGAACTGGTTGAACTGCTGTGGCTGACCGGCGACGAACAGGTGAATGTTGATGGCAAAACTCTGCCGCTGTCCGAGGCGTTGCAATGGCATTTTGAGCTGACGGTGAATACCGTCAACATCGTGGAAAACTACGCCACCCTGACCCGCAGCGAAACATTACTGCCTCTGGTGGGCGATAAAGCGAAGTTGCAGCACTACGCCGCAACGACGCCGATTGTCGATATGGTGCGTTTCTCCCCGGCGCAACTGGATGCCGACGCGCTTATTGGTCTGCTGCGTCCGCTGACGCCGCGCCTGTACTCCATCGCCTCGTCCCAGGCGGAAGTGGAAAGCGAAGTGCACATTACCGTGGGCGCGGTGCGTTTTGACATTGAAGGCCGCGCGCGGGCTGGTGGCGCCTCCAGCTTCCTCGCCGATCGCGTGGAAGAAGACGGCGAAGTGCGGATCTTTATCGAACATAACGATAACTTCCGTCTGCCTGAAAACCCGGAAACGCCGGTGATCATGATAGGGCCGGGTACCGGCATCGCGCCGTTCCGCGCCTTTATGCAACAACGTGCTGCCGATGAGGCCCCCGGTAAAAACTGGCTGTTCTTTGGCAATCCGCACTTTACGGAAGACTTTTTATACCAGGTGGAGTGGCAGCGCTACGTTAAAGACGGCGTGCTGAACCGCATCGACCTGGCCTGGTCCCGCGATCAGAAAGAAAAAATATACGTACAAGACAAACTGCGCGAACAGGGCGCAGAGCTGTGGCGCTGGATCAATGACGGTGCCCACATTTATGTCTGCGGCGACGCCAATCGTATGGCGAAAGACGTTGAGCAGGCTTTGCTGGATGTGATTGCCGAATTCGGTGGCATGGATACCGAAGCGGCGGATGAATTTTTAAGTGAGCTGCGCGTTGAGCGCCGTTATCAGCGAGATGTCTACTAATGAGCGAAAAATATCCAGGTCCGCTGGTGGTCGAAGGAAAACTGACTGACGCCGAGCGCATGAAGCGGGAAAGCAACTATCTGCGCGGTACTATTGCGGAAGATTTACATAACGGTCTGACCGGCGGTTTTTCCGGTGACAACTTCCTGCTGATCCGTTTTCACGGCATGTACCAGCAGGACGATCGCGACATTCGCGCCGAACGCGCCGAGCAGAAGCTGGAGCCGCGCCACGCGATGATGCTGCGCTGCCGTCTGCCGGGCGGCATCATTACGCCGCAGCAGTGGCTGTCGGTGGATAAATTCGCCACCGAAAAAACCATCTACGGCAGCATCCGTCTGACCAACCGTCAGACGTTTCAGTATCACGGCATCCTGAAAAAGAACGTCAAACCGGCGCACCAGATGCTGCACGAAGTGGGGCTGGACGCGCTGGCAACGGCGAACGACATGAACCGTAACGTGCTTTGCACCTCTAACCCGGTGGAATCGCAGCTGCACGCTGAAGCCTACGAATGGGCGAAAAAGCTCTCTGAGCACCTGCTGCCGCGCACCCGCGCCTATGCGGAAATCTGGCATGATGCCGAGAAAGTGGCGACCACCGACGAAGAACCCATTCTCGGTCAGACCTACCTGCCGCGTAAATTTAAAACGACGGTGGTGATCCCGCCGCAGAACGACATCGATCTGCACGCCAACGACATGAACTTTGTCGCCATTGCCGAAAACGGCAAGCTGGTGGGCTTTAACCTGCTGGTAGGCGGCGGATTGTCCATTGAGCACGGCAACAAGAAAACCTACGCCCGTACCGCGACTGAATTCGGCTTCCTGCCGCTGGAGCATACGCTGGCGGTTGCCGAAGCCGTGGTCACCACGCAGCGCGACTGGGGCAACCGTACCGATCGTAAAAATGCCAAAACCAAATACACGCTGGAGCGCGTCGGCCCGGACGTCTTCAAAGCGGAAGTGGAACGTCGCGCGGGCATTAAATTCGCGCCGATCCGCCCGTATGAATTTACCGGTCGCGGCGATCGTATCGGCTGGGTGAAAGGCATTGATGATAAGTGGCACCTGACGCTGTTTATCGAGAATGGCCGTATCATGGATTACCCGGATCGTCCGCTGAAAACCGGTCTGCTGGAGATCGCGAAGATCCACAAAGGCGACTTCCGTTTAACCGCCAATCAGAACCTGATCGTGGCGGGCGTACCGGAAAGCGACAAAGCGAAGATCGAAAAGCTGGCGCGCGATCATGGCCTGATGAACGCCGTGAAACCGCAGCGCGAAAATTCCATGGCCTGTGTCGCCTTCCCGACCTGCCCGCTGGCGATGGCGGAGGCCGAGCGTTTCCTGCCGACCTTTATCGATAAAGTGGAAGCGGTAATGGAAAAACACGGCCTCGGCCATGAGCATATCGTGCTGCGTGTTACCGGTTGCCCGAACGGCTGTGGCCGTGCGCTGCTGGCGGAGCTGGGGCTGGTCGGTAAAGCGCCGGGACGCTACAACCTGCATCTGGGCGGCAACCGTATGGGCACGCGCATCCCGCGGATGTACCGTGAAAACATCACCGAACCGGAAATTCTCGACACCATCGATGAACTGGTGGGGCGCTGGGCGAAAGAGCGCGATGCCAACGAAGGCTTCGGTGATTTCACCGTTCGTGCTGGCATCATCCGTCCGGTGCTGGATCCGGCGCGGGATTTCTGGGAATAACGTAACACGCCGGATGGCGGCGTGAACGCCTTATCCGGCCTACAGGGCTAAACCGTAGGCCGGGTAAGCGTAAGCGCCACCCGGCACACCCGCCATTCTGTAGGCCGGGTAAGCATAAGCGCCACCCGGCATAAGTGAGGAATCTATGTCCGTACTCGATCTAAACGCGCTCAACGATCTGCCAAAAGTAGAACGCGTACTGGCCCTCGCCGAAACGAACGGCCAGCTTGAAAAACTCAGCGCAGAGGAGCGCGTTGCCTGGGCGCTGGAAAATCTGCCGGGCGAATATGTGCTGTCGTCGAGCTTTGGTATTCAGGCGGCGGTCAGCCTGCATCTGGTGAATCAGATCCGCCCGGATATTCCGGTCATCCTCACCGATACCGGCTACCTGTTCCCGGAAACCTACCAGTTTATTGACGAGTTAACGGACAAACTCAAACTGAACCTGCAAGTGTATCGCGCGAAAGAGAGCGCCGCCTGGCAGGAAGCACGCTACGGTAAACTGTGGGAGCAGGGCGTCGAAGGCATCGAAAAGTACAACGACATCAACAAAGTCGAGCCGATGAACCGTGCGCTGAAAGAGCTGAATGCGCAGACATGGTTTGCCGGCCTGCGCCGTGACCAGTCCGGCAGTCGTGCCAGCCTGCCGGTGCTGGCCATCCAGCGCGGCGTTTTTAAAGTGCTGCCGATTATCGACTGGGATAACCGCACCGTCTTCCAGTACCTGCAAAAGCATGGCCTGAAATACCATCCGCTGTGGGATCAGGGCTACCTGTCGGTTGGGGATACCCACACCACCCGTAAATGGGAACCGGGTATGGCTGAAGAAGAAACCCGCTTCTTCGGGCTGAAGCGTGAATGCGGATTGCATGAAGGTTAATCAATAAATATCCCTCCGCCCGGCAGTGCAATTCTGCCGGGTGTCACTTCTTATATACTGACGTTGTGATTATATGGTTGGTATCTGTTCATTCTTTTTTGTAAAGCAATACTTGCTAGCTTCATCTTACCAGGTTCGCATCAGCTGTATTACATCAAGATTCACTGCCCAAATATTCTTTGGAAATTTACAGGTGATGATTTACAGAAGTGCATTACAATCCCAAAATGGACCAAGAAATGCGGGTTGGTTCGAGGAAAATCAACGTGACACTATTGTTTGATTTTTAGACGAACATTCGTGAACGAGCCATTCAACGAGAGAACATCTCCTGAATAGGTTATGTCGATGTCACCATTTTGATCGACCCTGGCCTCGCTGACGCTACCGCGACCCTCAATGACAGGTCTTCCCATGCTAAGCTGGCGAACAACCTCTTCATCACTGCCGCTGAGATGGTCTGCCAGATAGTAACGGTAAACTGTCGGAACGGTTGCCCCGCCATCGCGGCTAACAGTCATATACAGCCATTGATGATCGGACAACTGATAAGCGCGCTTAAGCTCGTCGTTCACCCTGACGTTCGGCTGATGATTGAGCCACCAGAACCCCACGATCAGTACGAAAAGAACCAGTGTCACGACTCTATGCAGCCATTTAATAGCCGTTCTGAATGGCATATTCGATCCCTTCCTGAATATAGCGCTGATCGGTTGGGTCATCGCCATAAGGAGGCTTTTCGTGCCACTGCCCCCACTCTGGTTTAGACGTACCTGCGCGACTCTGGGCCCATCCCGCTCCCATAAGGAGTATTCGCGCAGGAATTCCGGCAGCTGTGCCAGCTGCGCCAAAATTGAAATTACCGAATGCCTGAAAATATGGGTCAAACTGTTTATAGTCCCATGGCCCACCACGGCGAACTTTCTCATAAAACCAATAGTAGGTTGACGCCGTCGCCATGTTGCGCGACATCCCTTTTTGACGAGCCTCGCGCATATTATTAGCGATAACGATAGAACCTGGACCGGGAATTGGGACGGATGCCATAAAATCTCCTTATTTTTTCGCTTCAAAGCTCCCTGAATAAATGAAATACCTCCAATTTAATACCGAGGATACATATTCACCAACAAAAAAAACATTACACTTTGTATTGTTATTGGGCAAGTTTTTGCCGCGCTTTATTGTGATTTTCATCACGGAGGTATTCGCCCCTTTTAGGCTCGAATACATCTGCCCTCTCGCTTAACGGCGCAGAATTGTTTATCTATATTTTTTGGTTTGCTGAGGAACGTTTCTACTTTCCCCTTTAAGTCATACTTCTACGCCAGTCCAGCAGCACCGTAATGTTATCCATTACGTTATCTTTGGCTTAAAAAGTCTCCCGCAGAGTAGTTAAGTAACGTCAGAGAATGCGTGTATATGTATCCTCTGCGACATGCTAAAAGTGAGCATGATGTATTTGCTTAGCTGCCAGCCCTCACCGATTCTGGAAGTTGAATTTATGTTACCCTTATGAGTAAGAATGCCTTTATCAGGCATTCCCGATTCACACTTTTTAAAACCATCAAGCAATTTACGTTTTCGCCCGTGCCAGTTCCTTCACCAGCGGCAGCATGATGCGCATTACGTCGCGGCTGCGGCGTTCGATGCGGCCTGGCAGGGCGCTGTCGATGTGCTGCTGGTTATCCAGACGCACATCGTGCCAACTGGTGCCGTCCGGGAATGAACGGGTTTTGGCGCGCTGCTGGTTACCGTCTTTATTGCCCAGCGACCAGTTTGTCGCTTCCACCGACAGCACCGGAATTTTTGCTTTATCAAACACCTCAACATCGTGGCAGCACGACGTGCCTTTCGGGTATTGCGGATTCAGGCCAGGATTGGTGGCGGCGGCGATGCCGCGACTGCGGGCAATGGCCAGCGCGCGGTCGCGGGTCAGCTTGCGTACCGAGGCGGGGGTATTTTTGCCGCTGTTGAAATAGAGCTTATCGCCGACGATCAGATTATCGAGATTAATCACCAGCAGGGTATTTTTCCGCTCTGCCTCGCTCATGCGCTTCAGAAAGTTTTCCGCGCCGAGCTGGCCTTCCTCCTCGCCGCTGGTGGCGACAAAACGGATACTGTACTGCGTCGGAACATCTTTCAGCGCGTCGGCCAGCTCCAGCATCACGCCAACGCCGGCAGCGTTATCGTCCAGCCCCTGTAAGGTCAGGCCGCCGAGATTGTTATCAATATCCGCATCGCTGCGCGGCGCGTAGGTGTCGAGGTGCGCCATGATAATAATCTGCTCAGGCTGCTTGCCCTCATGCGCGGCGATCACCGTGCTGCCGGTAATGTTGTGCCAGTTACGCTGATTGGTTTTCGAGGTATAGATAAAGCGGCTGGTGAACTTGCGGATATCGCTCTGGTAACCCATTTGCGCAAACTGCTGTCGCACATAATCCGCCGAAAGCATCTCTGCCGGCGTGCCGGTCATACGGCCGGGGAAATAGGTTGCAATATAACGTGCCTGGTGGCTTGCCATGTCACCGGGAGGCAGCAACGCCGCCTGAACGGGAAGAGTAAAGCATACGCCGAACGCCAGGGCAGCGGTACGGTGGCGCAATGCGGAAAACATAGTGAGTCCTTAAACATGCCGGAAATTTTTGACCGGCTTAGTATGAAACTGTGATCGGCCTTACACAATTTGAATTGCGCCTAAACGCACGAATTTTCTGGCGTTAAGCACTTTTTGATATTTGCTTTCCCGCGCCGTTATTCCTTTGCGGAACTACTCATTCCAATTCGTAATTTCATTCGCTCACAGCCGCCCCCTATAGTCCCCTTATTCCTGAATGTTAGCGAGCTGTTACCTTGTGGATCACCTGCCCATTTTTGCTGCGGTAAAAAACCGACCCGTGCTGGTTATTGGCGGTGGCGAAATCGCCGCCCGTAAAATTGCGTTCTTATTACGCGCGGGGGCGAAGGTGCAGGTCGTCGCCCGTGAACTGGGCGCAGAGGTGCAGCGTCTGGTGGATGAACAGGCGCTGGTGTGGCTGGCAACCGAGTTCGATGAAACGCAGCTTGATGCTGTGTTTCTGGTCATTGCCGCCACCAGCGACCGCGCGCTTAATCGTCGCGTCTATGACGCCGCCGACGCCCGCCAGCGGCTGGTGAACGTGGTGGACGACCAGCCGCTGTGCTCCTTTATTTTCCCGTCAATCGTCGACCGCAGCCCGCTGGTGGTGGCGATCTCCTCCGGCGGTAACGCCCCGGTGCTGGCGCGTCTGCTGCGGGAAAAAATCGAAGCGCTGCTTCCGGCAAATTTAGGCCGCATGGCGGAGGTTGCCGGGCAGTGGCGCGAGCGCATCAAAACCTTTCGTAAAACCACAGACGCGCGTCGTCGTTTCTGGGAAGCGGCCTTTCGCGGGCGCTTCGCCAGCCTGATGGCTGCCGGAAACGAACAGGCCGCCGAAGCGGTGCTGGCGGAAGAGCTGGCATCGCCAGGCAGTGCTGGCGGGGAAATTATCCTGGTGGGCGCAGGGCCAGGCGATGCCGGGCTGCTGACGCTGCGCGGTCTGCAGGTTATTCAGCAGGCTGACGTGGTGTTTTATGACCATCTGGTCAGCGATGAGGTGCTGGAGCTGACGCGGCGCGATGCCGACAAAATCTGCGTCGGCAAACGGGCTGGCGGCCATGCGGTGCCGCAGCATGAAACCAATCAAATGCTGATTGATGAAGCGCGGGCGGGCAAAACCGTGGTGCGGCTGAAAGGCGGCGATCCCTTTATTTTTGGGCGCGGCGGCGAAGAGCTTCAGGCTGCTGCCGCTGCGGGCGTGCCTTTCCAGGTGGTGCCTGGCGTCACTGCCGCTTCCGGCGCAACGGCTTACGCAGGCATTCCGCTCACGCACCGTGATTTTGCCCAGAGCGTGACCTTTGTGACCGGGCATTACAAAGCCGACAGCACGCCTTTCGACTGGTCGCAGCTGGCGCAGAGCCGTCAGACGCTGGCGGTGTATATGGGCACCATGAAGGCGGCGGAAATCAGCCAGCAACTTATTTCGCACGGTCGCGATAAAGCGACGCCGGTGGCAGTGATCTCGCGCGGTACGCGCCGCGATCAGTCAGTCAAAACCGGCACATTAGAACAATTAGAGAACCTGGCGCTTAACGCCCCGATGCCAGCGCTGCTGGTGGTGGGCGAAGTGGTGCACTTACGCGATGCGCTCGCCTGGTTTCAACACTCTACAGGCACGGGATCTTTTGATAACTCCGTGGTAAATCTGGCTTAAGGAACGGTTATGGATCAAAAACGACTCACTCACCTGCGACAACTGGAGGCGGAAAGCATCCATATCATTCGCGAGGTGGCGGCAGAATTTGGCAATCCGGTGATGATGTATTCCATCGGCAAAGACTCCAGCGTGATGCTGCATCTGGCGCGCAAAGCGTTTTATCCGGGCACGCTGCCGTTCCCGTTGTTGCATGTGGATACTGGCTGGAAATTCCGCGAGATGTATGAGTTCCGTGATCGCACCGCCAAAGCTTACGGCTGCGAGCTACTGGTGCATAAAAACCCCGAAGGCGTGGCGATGGGCATTAATCCCTTCGTGCACGGCAGCGGCAAGCACACCGACATCATGAAAACCGAAGGGCTGAAGCAGGCGCTGAACAAATACGGTTTTGATGCGGCCTTCGGCGGCGCGCGCCGTGACGAAGAGAAATCACGCGCCAAAGAGCGTATTTACTCGTTCCGCGATCGTTTCCACCGCTGGGATCCGAAAAACCAGCGCCCGGAGCTGTGGCATAACTACAACGGCCAGATCAACAAAGGCGAAAGCATTCGCGTATTCCCACTCTCCAACTGGACCGAGCTGGATATCTGGCAGTACATCTTCCTCGAAAATATTGAAATCGTACCGCTGTACCTGGCCGCTGAGCGACCGGTGCTGGAGCGTGACGGTATGCTGATGATGATCGATGACGATCGCATCGACCTGCAACCGGGCGAAAAAATTGAGCAGCGCATGGTGCGTTTCCGTACCCTCGGCTGCTGGCCGCTGACCGGCGCGGTGGAATCCGAAGCGCAAACGCTGCCGGAGATCATCGAAGAGATGCTGGTGTCCACCACCAGCGAACGACAGGGACGCGTCATTGACCGCGACCAGGCCGGCTCTATGGAGCTGAAGAAACGCCAGGGTTATTTCTAAGGAGCCGCCATGAATACGACTATTGCACAACAAATTGCCAGCGAAGGTGGCGTGGAAGCCTATCTGCATGCGCAGCAGTACAAAAGCCTGCTGCGTTTTCTGACCTGCGGCAGTGTCGATGACGGTAAAAGTACGCTGATTGGGCGTCTGCTGCACGATACCCGCCAGATTTATGAAGATCAGCTCTCGTCGCTGCATAACGACAGCAAGCGTCACGGCACCCAGGGCGAAAAACTGGATCTGGCGCTGCTGGTGGATGGTTTACAGGCCGAGCGCGAGCAGGGCATCACCATCGACGTGGCCTACCGCTATTTCTCCACCGAAAAGCGTAAATTTATTATCGCCGATACGCCGGGTCACGAGCAGTACACCCGCAATATGGCGACCGGCGCGTCCACCTGCGACCTGGCGATCCTGCTGATGGATGCGCGTAAAGGCGTGCTGGATCAGACCCGCCGCCACAGCTTTATCTCCACGCTGCTGGGGATCCGTCATCTGGTGGTAGCGGTGAATAAAATGGATCTGGTGGAATTCAGCGAAGAGAAATTCAATCAGATCCGCGAAGAGTATCTGACCTTCGCCGAACAGCTGCCGGGCAGCCTCGACATCCGCTTTGTGCCGCTGTCGGCGCTGGAAGGCGATAACGTGGCGAGTCAGAGCAGTAATATGCCGTGGTACAGCGGCCCGACGCTGCTGGAGGTGCTGGAAACCGTTGAGATCCAGCGCGTGGTGGAGACGCAGCCGATGCGTTTTCCGGTGCAGTATGTGAACCGCCCCAATCTCGATTTCCGCGGCTTCTCCGGCACCATTGCCTCCGGCAGCGTCAACGTTGGTCAGCGCGTTAAAGTGCTGCCGTCGGGCGTTGAATCGACGGTGGCGCGTATCGTCACCTTTGATGGCGATCTGCAACAGGCCGGGGCAGGGGAAGCGGTCACGCTGGTGCTGAAGGACGAAATCGACATCAGCCGCGGCGATTTACTGCTGGATGCGCAGGACGGGCTGAAAGCGGTGCAGAGCGCGTCGGTAGACGTGGTATGGATGGCGGAGCAGCCGCTGACGCCGGGCCAGAGCTACGACATCAAAGTCGCCGGTAAGAAAACCCGTGCGCGCGTCGATGGCATTCAGTATCAGGTGAACATCAACACCCTCGAACATAATCAGGCTGAAAACCTGCCGCTGAACGGCATCGGGCTGGTGGATCTGACCTTTGACGAACCGCTGGTGCTGGATAAGTACCAGGAAAACCCGGTGACCGGCGGCATGATCCTGATCGATCGTCTGAGCAATGTCACCGTGGGCGCAGGTATGGTGCGGGAGCCGAACGAGCAGGCAAACCATGCGCCGTCGGAATTCAGCGCCTTTGAACTGGAATTAAACGCGCTGGTGCGTAAACACTTCCCGCACTGGGGCGCGCGTGATTTGCTGGGAGGCAAATAATGGCGCAGCACGATGAAAACGTCGTCTGGCATCCGCATCCGGTGACCGCCGGGCAACGAGAACAACTCCACGGTCATCGTGGGGTTGTGCTGTGGTTTACCGGGCTGTCTGGCTCGGGGAAATCCACCGTTGCCGGGGCGCTGGAAGAGGCGCTGCACGGGCTTGGCGTCAGTACCTATCTGCTTGATGGCGATAACGTGCGCCACGGGCTGTGCAGCGATCTGGGCTTCAGTGATGATGACCGCAAAGAGAACATCCGTCGCGTCGGGGAAGTGGCGCGTCTGATGGTGGATGCCGGGCTGGTGGTATTGACGGCGTTTATCTCTCCGCACCGTGCGGAGCGTGAAATGGTGCGCGAACGCGTCGGGGAAGGGCGCTTTATTGAGGTGTTCGTCGACACGCCGCTGGCCATCTGCGAAGCGCGCGATCCCAAAGGGCTGTACAAAAAAGCCCGTGCCGGGGAACTGCGTCACTTTACCGGTATCGATTCGGTCTACGAAGCGCCTGAAACGCCGGATGTGCATCTCGATGGCGAACAATTGGTAACAAATTTAGTGGGTCAATTATTAGACCTGCTGAGACAGAACGATATTATCAGATCCTGAGACATGTCCGGTTTTGCTATCACGGACAGTCAGGTCACAGGATCCAATATGCGCAATAGCCAGAACATTTATCTGTCACGGTCTGAGACCGCTGCCCGCGAGGAAACCACCTGGTCATTTCCGGGGGCGATCGTTGGCTTTGTGTCGTGGTTGTTGGCGCTCGGCATACCCTTTCTGCTCTATGGCCCGAATACACTGTTCTTTTTTCTGTATACCTGGCCCTTCTTTCTGGCGCTGATGCCCGTCGCCGTGGTGGTGGGCATCGCCATGCACTCATTGCTGGACGGCAGACTGCTTTACAGCAGCGTGGCGACGGTAATTATCGTGGTCACCATGTTCGGCGCGTTATTTATGTGGCTGATGGGCTAAGCCGTTCCATACTTCAAAGCGTAACGCTCGTTAAGGCAATGTGTCAGAAATGCGCACCTGTGCGCCCGCCCGTAAATAGTGCTACATTTGGCCGCGATGACGCGGTATCGGCTTAGTGTGGAGTCTGCGCGCAAGTTATGGGATGATGATGCCGATTTTCAGGGGGCACGATGGGTAAATTAACGCTGCTGTTGCTGGCACTGCTGGTCTGGCTACAGTATTCACTGTGGTTCGGCAAAAACGGCCTGCATGACTTCAGCCGTGTCAACGACGATGTGGCCGCGCAGCAGATAACAAACGCCAAACTTAAAGCGCGCAACGATCAACTTTTCGCCGAAATTGACGATCTCAATGGCGGCCAGGAAGCGATTGAAGAGCGCGCACGTAACGAACTCAGTATGACCAGACCAGGCGAAACCTTTTACCGTCTGGTACCGGATGCGTCTAAACGCACGCCAGGGTCACTGCAAAATAATCGATAAGCGAAGCCCGGGTTTACGACATGGCAGCAATAATTCCGGACGTTTGTGCCGTGGTGCCGGCCGCCGGATTTGGCCGCCGCATGCAAACGGAATGTCCTAAGCAGTATCTCTCAGTTGGCAATAAAACGATCCTCGAACACGCGGTGGCGGCGCTGCTGGCGCATCCGCGCGTGGCAAGGGTGATCATCGCCATCAGCCCCGGCGACGCGCGCTTTGCGCAGCTGCCGCTGGCGGATCATCCGCAGGTCACCGTCGTTGACGGCGGGGCCGAGCGGGCAGACTCCGTGCTGGCGGGGCTTCAGGCCGCAGGGGATGCGCCGTGGGTGCTGGTGCACGACGCCGCGCGCCCCTGTCTGCATCAGGACGATCTCGCCCGCCTGCTGGCGCTCAGCGACACCAGCCGCGTCGGCGGTATTCTTGCCGCTCCGGTGCGCGACACCATGAAGCGCGGCGAGCCTGGCATCGCCGCCGTGGCGCATACCGTGGATCGTAACGATCTCTGGCATGCGCTGACGCCGCAATTCTTCCCGCGTGAACTCCTCCATGACTGCCTGCAACGCGCCTTAAATGACGGCGCGACCATCACCGACGAAGCCTCGGCGCTGGAGCATTGCGGCTATCACCCGGTGCTGGTCAGCGGCCGCGCGGATAACATTAAAGTCACGCGACCGGAAGATCTGGCGCTGGCAGAATTTTACCTCACCCGAATGACCGGAAAGGAGATGGCATAATGCGTATTGGACACGGTTTTGACGTACACGCCTTTGGCGGCGAAGGCCCGATTATTATTGGCGGCGTGCGCATTCCTTTCGAAAAAGGTCTGCTGGCCCACTCCGATGGCGACGTGGCGCTGCATGCGCTGACGGATGCGCTGCTGGGCGCGGCGGCGCTTGGCGACATTGGCAAGCTGTTCCCGGATACCGATCCGGCGTTTAAAGGCGCCGACAGCCGCGAGCTGCTGCGCGAAGCCTGGCGTCGTATTCAGGCGAAAGGCTTTACGCTCGGCAACGTCGACGTGACCATTATCGCCCAGGCGCCAAAAATGCTGCCGCATATCCCGCAGATGCGCGTGTTTATCGCCGAAGATCTTGGCTGTCATATGGATGATGTGAACGTTAAAGCCACCACCACGGAAAAGCTTGGCTTTACCGGCCGTGGCGAAGGTATCGCCTGTGAAGCGGTGGCGCTGTTAGTCAGGGCGGCAAAATGATTGCGTTCGACGACCTGACGTTTCTGCATGGCAAACCCCAGGCCTCCGGCGCGCTGAAAGTCAGCCCGGAAGATTTTGTGGTGGTGGAAGATTTAGGTTTTGAACCTGACGGTGAAGGCGAGCACATTCTGGTGCGCATTCAGAAAACCGGCTGTAATACCCGTGCGGTGGCCGACGATCTGGCGAAATTCCTGAAAATTCCCGCCCGCGAAGTGAGCTTCGCCGGGCAAAAAGATAAGCACGCGGTCACCGAACAGTGGCTGTGCGCCCGCGTGCCGGGCAACGGTATGCCGGACATTTCCGCCTTCCAGCCGGAAGGATGCAGGGTGCTGGAATATGCCCGCCACAAGCGTAAGCTGCGCTTAGGCGCGCTGCGCGGCAACCAGTTCAGGCTGGTGCTGCGCGACATCAGCGATCGCGCGGAGGTGGAGACGCGCCTGCAAACTATCGCGCAGCAGGGCGTGCCGAACTATTTCGGCGCGCAGCGCTTTGGTCTGGGCGGCAGCAACCTGCACGGCGCGCTGCGCTGGGCGCAAAGCAATGCGCCGGTGCGCGATCGCAATAAACGCAGTTTTATGTTGTCGGCGGCCCGCAGCGCGTTGTTTAATCAGATTGTCAGCGAGCGGCTGAAAAAAACAGACTTTAATCAAGTTGTTGACGGCGATGCGCTACAATTAGCCGGGCGCGGAAGCTGGTTTGTCGCCACCCCTGAAGAACGCGCAGATTTACAGGCCCGCGTGAATCAACGCGAGCTGATGATTACGGCTGCCCTGCCGGGGAGCGGTGACTGGGGAACGCAGCGTGAAGCGCTGGCGTTTGAGCAGGCGGCGATTGCCGATGCCCCCGAATTACAATCCTTGCTGTTGCGTGAAAAGGTTGAGGCGGCGCGGCGCGCCATGCTGCTCAACGTGCAGCAGTTAAGCTGGAACTGGTGGGATGACGTGACCGTCGAGTTACGTTTCTGGCTACCGGCAGGTAGTTTTGCCACCAGTGTGGTAAGGGAACTTATCAACACATCGGGTGATTATGCGAATATTGCTGAGTAACGATGACGGGATCCATGCGCCAGGCATTCAGGCGCTGGCGAAGGCCTTGCGCGAATTTGCCGACGTACAGGTCGTCGCGCCCGATCGTAACCGCAGTGGCGCGTCCAATTCGCTGACCCTCGAATCTTCATTACGCACCTTCACCCATGAAAATGGCGACATCGCCGTGCAGATGGGTACGCCTACCGACTGCGTCTATCTGGGGGTCAATGCCCTCATGCGCCCCCGTCCGGATGTTGTCGTCTCCGGTATTAACGCCGGGGCTAACCTGGGCGACGATGTGATTTACTCCGGTACCGTCGCGGCGGCTATGGAAGGGCGACATCTCGGCTTTCCGGCGCTGGCGGTGTCGCTTAATGGTTATAAGCATTACGACACGGCCGCGGCGGTGACCTGTTCGATCCTGCGGGCATTAAACCGGGAGCCGCTGCGCACCGGACGTATTCTGAATATCAATGTCCCGGACCTGCCGCTTGCTGAAATCAAAGGCATTCGCGTCACGCGCTGCGGCACCCGTCATCCGGCGGATAAAGTGATCCCGCAGGAAGATCCGCGCGGCAATATGCTCTACTGGATCGGCCCGCCAGGGGAGAAACACGACGCCGGGCCGGACACCGATTTTGCCGCTGTCGATGAAGGCTATGTGTCGGTCACGCCGCTGCATGTCGATCTCACCGCCTACAGCGCGCAGGACGTGGTGAGCGGATGGCTGGAGCGCGCCGGGGTGAATACGCAATGGTAACAAAACGCATACAGGCGCTGCTGGAACAGTTACGCCAGCAGGGGATCCGTAGCGAGCCGGTGCTTGACGCGCTGGCGCAGGTGCCGCGTGAAAAATTCATTGATGAGGCGTTTGAACACAAAGCCTGGGAAAACGTCGCCCTGCCTATCGGCCAGGGGCAGACCATTTCGCAGCCTTATATGGTGGCGCGCATGACCGAGCTGCTGGAACTGACGCCGGAGTCGAGGGTGCTGGAAATTGGCACAGGTTCAGGCTATCAGACGGCGATCCTCGCCCATCTGGTGCACCATGTTTGTTCCGTCGAACGTATTAAAGGCCTGCAATGGCAGGCCCGTCGTCGTCTTAAACAGCTGGATCTACATAATGTTTCCACCCGTCACGGCGATGGCTGGGAAGGGTGGCAGGCACGTGCGCCCTTCGACGCCATTATTGTGACGGCTGCACCGCCGGAAATCCCTGTGGCGCTGATGTCGCAGCTGGATGAGGGCGGCATTCTCGTTTTACCTGTGGGGGACGAACACCAGCAACTTAAACGGGTTCGTCGACGGGGAAGCGAATTTATCATCGATACCGTGGAAGCCGTACGCTTTGTTCCACTTGTGAAAGGGGAACTGGCCTGATTCCTGGAATTGTCTGAGGGATTTCAGCGCATATCCGCGTAGGGTGTAGCTCATTTGCTAATGACCGCCACGGTCATCATTAAGTCACTGACAGTTAACACATTCCTGGAGGATAAATGAGCACGGGAAGCCCAAAATTTACCGTAAGTCGCCTCGCGGCATTATCACTGGTTTCGCTCTGGCTTGCAGGATGCTCAAGCTCGGATAACGCGCCAGCGCCGGTCAGCTCCGTCGGCGGCAACAGCGCTTCCAGTTCAGGTTCCGGAATGTTAATTACGCCGCCGCCCAAAATGGGCGCGTCTGCGCAACAAACGCCGCAAATTCAACCCGTCCAGACGCCTGCTATTCAGCCGATGCCTGCGCAATCCCAGACCCAGCCAATGGCAGAACAGCCGGTTCAGACCGAAAACGGTCGTATTGTGTACAACCGTAAGTATGGGAACATTCCGAAAGGTAGCTATACCGGCGGCAGCACTTATACGGTCAAAAAAGGTGACACGCTGTTTTATATCGCCTGGATCACCGGGAACGATTTCAGGGATCTGGCCCAGCGAAACAACGTTGCCGCCCCGTATGGCCTGAATGTCGGGCAGGTTCTGCAGGTTGGTAATGCATCGGGTACGCCGATAACGGGCGGAAATGCTATCACTCAGGCTGATGCTTCTGCGCAGGGAATCGTCACTCCGCCTGCACAAAATTCAACCGTGGTGGTTGCGCCGAAACCGACAATTACGTATTCTGAGGACTCAGGTGAACAAAGTGATAACAAGATGTTGCCAAACAACAAGCCTGCGACTACCGTCACAGCGCCTGTAACCGTGCCATCTGCTACCACTACCGAACCGACCGCCAGCAGTGCATCTACCAGCGCCCCTATATCGACCTGGCGCTGGCCGACTGAAGGCAAAGTTATCGACAACTTCTCTGCCACCGAGGGTGGTAATAAAGGGGTTGATATCGCTGGCAGTAAAGGGCAGGCTATTATCGCGACCGCTGACGGACGCGTGGTATATGCCGGCAACGCACTGCGCGGTTACGGTAATTTAATCATCATTAAACATAACGATGATTACCTGAGTGCCTACGCCCATAACGATACAATGCTGGTCCGGGAACAACAAGAAATCAGGGCGGGGCAGAAGATAGCTACCATGGGTAGCACCGGAACCAGTTCAACACGTTTACATTTTGAAATTCGTTACAAGGGGAAATCCGTCAACCCGCTGCGTTATTTGCCGCAGCGATAATTTGGCAGAGTCATTGGCTCACTCTTGTTTCGTCCCTGCAGCGCGCTTAATCGCCGTTGCAGGGTAAAAAAACAAACAGTGAAGTTAATGCTTTGTCCAGGGATCACGGGTAGGAGCCACCTTATGAGTCAGAATACGCTGAAAGTTCATGATTTAAATGAAGACGCGGAATTTGATGAGAACGGAGTTGAGGTTTTCGACGAGAAAGCCTTAAATGAAGAGGAACCCAGTGATAACGACCTGGCAGAAGAGGAACTGTTATCGCAGGGCGCCACGCAACGTGTGCTGGACGCGACTCAGTTATACCTTGGAGAAATTGGTTACTCTCCGCTGTTAACTGCTGAAGAAGAAGTTTATTTCGCACGACGCGCACTGCGTGGGGATATTTCCTCCCGCCGTCGGATGATTGAAAGTAACCTGCGTCTGGTGGTGAAAATCGCCCGTCGCTACAGCAATCGTGGACTGGCGCTGCTGGATCTGATTGAAGAGGGTAACCTCGGCCTGATCCGCGCGGTAGAGAAATTTGACCCTGAACGTGGGTTCCGTTTCTCCACTTATGCCACCTGGTGGATCCGTCAGACCATCGAACGGGCGATCATGAATCAAACCCGTACGATTCGACTGCCAATCCACATTGTTAAAGAGTTAAATGTCTATCTGCGTACCGCTCGCGAGTTGTCCCATAAGCTGGACCACGAACCGAGTGCAGAAGAAATTGCAGAACAGCTCGATAAACCTGTTGATGATGTCAGCCGTATGCTGCGTCTCAACGAGCGCATTACCTCGGTAGACACCCCGCTGGGTGGCGATTCCGAAAAAGCGCTGCTGGACATCCTGGCCGATGAAAAAGAAAACGGTCCGGAAGACACCACGCAGGACGATGACATGAAACAAAGCATCGTCAAATGGCTGTTCGAACTGAACGCCAAACAGCGTGAAGTGCTGGCGCGTCGTTTCGGTCTGCTGGGTTATGAAGCCGCCACGCTGGAAGATGTTGGCCGTGAAATTGGACTGACGCGTGAACGTGTCCGCCAGATTCAGGTAGAAGGTCTGCGTCGTCTGCGTGAAATCCTGCAAGCGCAGGGGCTGAACATCGAAGCACTGTTCCGCGAATAATCGATTCTGTACAAAAAAGGCCAGTCACATGACTGGCCTTTTTCTTTGCCCGCTCCTGAGCAAGCGGGCGGAGCACACGCCTTAGTTCAGCGTATAATCCAGTGTGATTTCAGCGTTGAACAGCTGAGATACCGGGCATCCGGCTTTCGCTTTCTGGATGATCGGATCAAACTGATCTTTCTCGATCCCCGGCAGTTTCACCGTGCTGTTAAGCGCAATTTTGGTGATTTTAAAGCCGCCATCCACCTGATCCAGCGACACATCCGCCGTGGTGTCGATGCTTTCCGGCGTAAAGCCCGCTTCGCCCAGCATTAGCGACAGCGCCATTGAGAAACAGCCTGCGTGGGCCGCGCCAATCAGCTCTTCCGGGTTAGTCCCGGCTGCGCCTTCAAAACGAGTATTAAAACCGTAAGGCTGCTGCTTCAGCGCGCCGCTTTCCGTGGAGATGGTACCTTTACCGCGCTTAATATCGCCTTCCCAGTGTGCCTGCCCTTTCTTATGAATGGTCATGTATTTACTCCATTTTGTTGCTGAATGAAGTAACAAGTATAGAAGCTCAGCCAGGGCTTGCCCGGCAACTCGGAATACTACGAAGAGGTGCAGACACAACAGGGGGAGGTTGTAGGCCCGGCAAGCCTGCGCCGCCGGGCGGAGGGCGTCAGACCAGACTCTTCAGACGATAGATCCACTCCAGCGCCTGACGCGGCGTCAGCGTATCCGGATCGAGCGCCTCCAGCGCTTCCACCGCCGGGCTGGTTTCTTCCGCAGGCATCAGCAGCGACATCTGCGTACCGTCCACCTGGGTTGCTGCCGCGTTCGGGGTAATGCTCTCCAGTTCGCGCAGCTTCTGGCGCGCCCGCTTGATCACCTCTTTCGGCACGCCCGCCAGCGCCGCTACCGCCAGACCATAGCTCTTACTGGCCGCGCCGTCCTGTACGCTGTGCATAAAGGCGATGGTGTCGCCGTGCTCCAGCGCGTCCAGATGCACATTCGCCACGCCTTCCATTTTTTCCGGTAGCTGTGTCAGCTCGAAATAGTGCGTAGCAAACAGGGTCAGCGCTTTAATGCGGTTCGCCAGATTTTCCGCACAGGCCCAGGCGAGGGAAAGACCGTCATAGGTCGACGTGCCGCGGCCGATCTCATCCATCAGCACCAGGCTGTTCTCGGTGGCGTTATGCAGAATATTGGCGGTTTCAGTCATCTCCACCATAAAGGTCGACCGACCGGAGGCCAGATCGTCCGCCGCGCCCACGCGGGTAAAGATACGGTCGATGGGACCAATCTCCACTTTTTGCGCCGGGACGTAGCTGCCGATATAGGCCAGCAGGGCGATCAGCGCCGTCTGGCGCATATAGGTGCTTTTACCGCCCATATTCGGGCCGGTGATGATCAGCATCCGGCGCTGCGGTGACAGCGACAGCGGGTTGGCGATGAATGGCTCGTTCAGCACCTGCTCGACCACCGGATGACGTCCCTCGACGATGCGGATCCCCGGTTTATCGCTGAAGGTCGGACAGCTGTAATTGAGCGTGTCAGCGCGCTCGGCAAGGTTCACCAGCACGTCGAGTTCTGCCAGCGCGGTGGCGCTCTGTTGCAGATCCCCCAGATGCGGCATCAGCAGATCGAACAGCTCTTCATACAGCTGTTTTTCCAGCGCCAGCGCTTTGCCTTTTGAGGTCAGCACCTTGTCTTCATATTCCTTCAGTTCTGGAATGATGTAGCGTTCGGCGTTCTTTAACGTCTGACGGCGTACGTAATGAATGGGCGCAAGATGGCTCTGGCCGCGGCTGATCTGAATGAAGTAGCCGTGCACGCCGTTATAGCCCACCTTCAGCGTATCCAGCCCGAGTTTTTCACGCTCGCGAATTTCCAGTTTATCCAGATAATCGGTCGCGCCATCCGCCAGTCCGCGCCACTCATCCAGTTCGGCGTTATAGCCCGGCGCGATCACGCCGCCATCGCGCACCAGGACCGGCGGCGCGTCAATAATTGCCCGCTCCAGCAGTTCACGCAGTTCGCTGAACTCGCCCATTTTTTCACGCAGCTGCTGTACCGGCTTGCAGTCGACGTCCGCCAGCTGCTCGCGCAGGATCGGCAACTGCTGGAAGGCGTGACGCATACGCGCCAGATCGCGCGGGCGGGCAGTGCGCAGCGCCAGACGCGCCAGAATACGCTCCAGATCGCCAACCTGACGCAGCACTGGCTGCAACTCAGCGGTCAGCTCCTGTAACGCGCCAATGGTCTGCTGACGTTCTGTCAGCACTGCGGTATCACGCACCGGCATATGCAGCCAGCGCTTGAGCATACGGCTGCCCATCGGCGTGACGGTGCAGTCCAGCACCGACGCCAGCGTATTTTCAAAGCCACCGGCCAGGTTCTGGGTGATCTCCAGATTGCGGCGCGTGGCGGCATCCATAATGATGCTGTCCTGCTGGCGATCCATGGTGATGGAGCGGATATGCGGCAGCGAGGTGCGCTGGGTATCTTTGACATACTGCAACAGGCAGCCCGCTGCACAGAGGCCGCGCGGCGCGTTTTCCACGCCAAAACCCACCAGATCGCGGGTGCCGAACTGTAAATTCAGCTGCTGGCGGGCGGTGTCGATTTCAAATTCCCATAGCGGACGGCGGCGCAGACCGCGGCGGCCTTCAATCAGCGAGGTCTCCGCAAAGTCTTCGGCGTAGAGCAGCTCCGCCGGATTGGTGCGCTGCAGCTCTGCCGCCATGGTCTCCCGGTCTGCCGGTTCACTGATGCGAAAACGGCCGGAACTGATGTCCAGCGTGGCGTAACCGTAGCCTTTGTTGTCCTGCCAGATGGCGGCGAGCAGATTATCCTGACGCTCCTGCAACAGGGCTTCGTCGCTGATGGTGCCCGGCGTGACGATGCGCACCACTTTGCGCTCCACCGGGCCCTTGCTGGTGGCCGGATCGCCGATCTGTTCGCAAATCGCCACCGATTCGCCAAGGCTGACCAGCTTCGATAAATAGTTTTCCACCGCGTGATGAGGAATGCCCGCCATCGGGATTGGCTCGCCTGCCGATGCGCCGCGTTTGGTAAGCGAAATATCCATCAGCTGTGACGCGCGTTTGGCATCGTCATAAAACAGCTCATAGAAGTCGCCCATACGGTAAAACAGCAAAATATCCGGATGCTGCGCCTTGAGCTTCAGGTACTGCTGCATCATTGGGGTGTGGGCGTCGAAATTCTCTGATGTACTCATTGGCGTATGATGTCCATGTTCTTAACTTTTAATGAATGAGTGAGTTTTTTATTTTTTTACGTCTCACCGCAACCTGTTCGGTTTATAAGGCATAGCGAGCATGATAACGGAGTCTGTAGGGCAGGAAAACAACAGGGGAAGGCTTTACCCGTTTAAGTGCGCCAGAAGGTATGCAGACAGGCTGCGGTATGACGTTATGGGTAATACTTGATATACTATTAGTCTTACATGTGACTGACAGGAGACGCTATGCGAAACAATCAAAAAGGTCAGCAAGGCTATACCAGCCCTTCACGCGCTGACATTGCGCGCGCTGTTGTGACCTCAACAGCGGTTGAAACCGGTCAGCCTTCAGCCAAAGTTGAAGCTTCGCTTGAAGCGGCGCGTAAAAAATTCGCCCATCTTCGTCTTGCCTAATCCTTTCTTAACGCCTGGCTCACCCAGTATTTCATCGGTTCGTAATTCATCACCATGCCCGCATGAATAGCTGAGATGTACCGGGTTTTGTTCTGCTCCCAGCGTTGATAGTCCAGCGGCTTATAGCCCCCCTGAACCGCCATCACATCGGCTAAAAGTCGTGATAATCGCCCATTTCCTTCTCTGAAAGGGTGGACGAGTATGAGTTCCACATGTGTGATTGCGATAGCTTCAATCAGCTGCTCTTCGCTCATACCAGTACAGGGTGTGTAACGGGCAAGGTATTTCACATCAAAATCCTTCAGCAGTTTGGGCAGCTGTGCTGAAGGAGCAAACATAAAGCCGCCTTTACTGATATTGACCGTCCTTTCTTGCCCCGCCCACGCATAAATATTGCCTAACCAGCGTCGGTGCCAGCTTTTTAGGATCTCAACTGTGATCAACCCCAGCGGAAAATGCTGTTCAAAGACAGCGTGATAGAGTTGCTCGAGGAGTACCAGTTCTGCGTCATCAATGTCATGAGCATCACTAATCCCGAGCTTATTCGCCAAAATTTGTTCGCCAGAGCCTTTCTCAAACTGGCCTTCGCTATTGGTTACATGGTATCGGCTCATTGCAATACCCTGGTTTATAAGGCACAGCGAGCATGATAACGGAGTCTGTAGGGCAGGAAAACAACAGGGGAAGGCTTTCGTTTAAAGGGACATCGCGCAGGATGAAAAGCCGCTATGCTGCCAGTCGGTTTCAGAGCCTGCGCGTATCATTAAAGATGCATCAGCGGCGTTCACGCAGCGCGGCGATATCCTCTGGCGTCGTGCGGCAGCATCCGCCAATCAGTTTCGCCCCGGCCTCTAACCACTGTGACACATGTCCCGCCAGGGATCCGCAGCTGTCGCCATGCGTATGCCAGGCCTTGCTTACCGCGTCATAGGTTTCACCGGAATTAGGATAAACCACCAGTGGCAACGCGCTCAGGCTTTGCAGGTGCTTCAGCGCGGCGGTGGTTTTATTCAGCGCGATACAGTTAATCCCCAGCGCAATAACTTGTGGATAGGCGGCAAGCGTATTCACCACCTGAGCGAGCGGTGTGCCATCGCTCAGATGCTGGTCATCCCTTAAGGTAAAGGAGAACCACGCCCGTGCCTGCGGGTACTCTGTCAGCAGGTCAGCCAGCGCTGTGATCTCGGCAAAAGAGGGTAAGGTTTCACAGGCCAGCAGATCGGCCCCGGCATTGAGCAGGGCTTCAATGCGCGGGCGATGAAAGGCCTTAAATTCTTCCGCAGGGCGTACATAATCGCCGCGATATTCAGAGCCATCGGCCAGATAAGCGCCGTATGGCCCGACGGATCCCGCCACCAGCAGCGGACCCGCGGCTGGATTTTCACGCAGATAGATTTCCCGCGCTTCTTTCGCCAGCGCAACGCTCTGTTCAATCAGCGCTGCCGATTGTGCCTCCGTCAGTCCACGTGCCGAAAAGCCCAGAGGCGTGGCCTGGTAACTGGCGGTAATGGCGATTTGCGCGCCCGCGCGGAAATAGTCCAGATGCACGTCCCGGATAAGCTGCGGATTTTCCATTAACACTTTTGCGGACCAGAGATTATCCGCAAGGTTGCATCCGCGCGCTTCCAGTTCGGTGGCCAGCGCGCCATCAAGTACGGCAAAGGGATGACTTTCAAGCAGAGCGGTAAGGGGATTAATCTGCGGCATAGTCAGTCTCCTTCGATGTGGTTTTATGAGTCAGAAAATAGCTGGCATAGCAGAGGGCAACGAAAGGTATGCCGCACCAGAGCGCAATGCGCTGATCGGGATCGAACGCCAGGCCGATACAGGCGAGCAGACACAGCAGGAAGCCGAGCACCGGCACCAGGGGATACCAGGGCGCCCGGTATTGCAACCCGGCGAGCGGCTTACCCGACCGGATGTGGCGGCGACGAAATACAAAATGAGAGGCGCAGATGCTGAGCCAGACGGCTACCACGGCAAAGCCAGATATGGCGCTGAGCGCAACAAATACCGTATCAGGGGCGATCACGCTGGATAACAGCGCCAGCAGGCCGCCGATCATAGAAGCGGAAAGCGCCACCAGCGGCACGCCGTTTTTATTAACGCGGGCAAAACAGCCCGGCAAGGTTTTTTCATTGGACAGCGACCACAGCATGCGGCCCGATGCATAGAGACCGGAATTCGCCGCAGAAAGAATCGCCGTCAGGATGACAAAGTTGAAAATATCCGCCGCATACGGAATGCCAATTTTTTCAAAGACCAGCACAAAGGGGCTTTTCTCAACGCCCGCGACTTCCATGGGGATCAGCGCTGCGAGAACAAAGACCGTACCGATAAAAAACACAATCAACCGGGCGATAGTGGCCCGGATCGCCACCGGGATCGCCTGATGCGGATTTTCCGTTTCCCCTGCCGCTATGCCTATAAGCTCCGTGCCGGAAAACGCGAAATTCACCGCCACCATGGTCATCAGAATGGGCAGACCGCCGTGGGGGAACCAGCCCTCGCGGGTGAGATTAACCAGCCCAGGCGCGGAGGATCCATCCTTCATCGGGATAAAACCGAAGATCGCCCCGCAGCCCAGGATAATAAAGACGAGAATAGTCGCGACTTTAATCAGGGAGAACCAGAATTCCCCTTCGGCAAAAAAGCGCGTTGAGACCGCGTTAAGGGAAAAAATCAGCACGCAAAACAGGGCGCTCCATATCCAGACAGGGACGTGTGGAAACCAGTACTGCATACAGAATCCGGCGGCGGTGAAGCTCGATCCCAGCGCCACTGTCCAGGTAAGCCAGTATAACCATGCCACGGTGTAGCCGGTTGCCGGGCCAATATAGCGCGCCGCATAAACATGGAAAGCGCCTGTCACGGGCATCGCCACGGAAAGCTCCCCGAGGCACTGCATCACCAGCCAGACTACCAGCGCGCCAATCAGGTAAGCCAGCAGCGTCCCTGCCGCGCCTGTGGTGGAAATGATGTAGCCCGTGTTAAAAAACAGCCCTGTGCCAATGACGCCGCCCAGGGAAAGCATGATCAAATGCCGGGGTTTCATGGTGCGCTTAAGCTCGCCATTTTCTTGTTGCCTTTGCATATCACCTTCTAAACGTATGGATGTCTGAATGTCCGTATGGCGTTCTTTATAGCCTGATTGTTAACAAAAGACCAGCCCGGGGCATGGGGGAGCGCGCGCCAGTGGTCACCGGGTGCCGGATGCAGAAATTTTTCAGGGTAAAGGTTAATAATTATTAAAACGCCATAAATATTGGTCGCGTGTTTTAACACCGTTATGAATTGATTAATCTCACAATTAAAATTTCCATGATAGATATTTATTATTTTAACGAAGTTTTTATTAGCACTTTCTTGTGCAAATTATTTCGTTGATTAGCAGACGAACTAAAATTAATTACAGCCAGGATTAATCTTATAAGTACCCTTAAACATTTATCTTTCTGCCCGTTTGCTAATTAGGCTCTATTCTTATAAAGCAGCGCAATCTCTTAATAAAACTCTCTTTAATGCTAAAGAAACCGAGCGGTTCCCCGGAATAATTTATCAATTTTATTTTTCATTCACGTCCCGTGTGCGCATGAAAAGTATCATTGCGGAGACGTTGCTATGCAGGTGTTCAGATCGTTCTGGCAGGCGGGGTATGAGGGTGCCGATCATATCACCCGAAATAATGATGCGCTTTCAATGAATAACGCCACAGCCCATGATAAAAAGCATCGGCAGGATTATCAGGCGCTCGCGCCATTTCAAATTACCACCGTCAGGGAAAGCGTCGGCTGGCGGCTGGTGGAACAGGAAAATGGCTACGACTTTTCTTCCGTTGCTGAAAAAATGGCAGCAGCGCAGGACAACGGCATTCAGATTTGCTGGACCATTTGTCATTACGGCTGGCCGGAAAATATTGAATTCTTTTCCGAAGATTTTATTTCGCGCTTCGCTCAGCTGTGCGGAGCGCTGGCTACATTCCTGCGCCCGTATTATGACGAGGCGCCAGTTTATTCGCCGATCAATGAAATGTCTTTTACCAGCTGGGGGATATCGGTCGGACTATTTGCGCCTTCTCTCAGCGTGCGCGATCCGACCGGTATTCGCAGCAAACGTCAACTTGTTCGCGCCACGCTTGCCGCCTGCGATGCCATCTGGCAGGCGGATCCCCGGGCGCGATTTTTACACTGCGATCCCATTATTCATCTGGTATCGCCGGACGACAGCCCCGAATCGCAGCAGAACGCGGCAGGCTGGCACAACGCGCAGTTTCAGGCCTGGGATATGCTCGCCGGGCGTCTGGAGCCGGAACTGGGCGGCGCGCCGCGTTATCTGGATCTGATTGGCGCGAATTACTACCACGACAACCAGTGGGAAAGCGAAACCAACCGCCGTCTCTGGTGGCATCTGGGCGACAGTCGGCGCAAAAGGCTGCACAGCCTGCTGGCAGAACTTTATCAGCGTTACGAGCGCCCCCTCCTGCTGGCTGAAACCAGCCATGTGGGCAGCGGGCGGGGTGCCTGGATCACGGAGATTGCCCGGGAAGTCGCCCAGGCGCAGATCGCGGGCGTGGAGATGATGGGGATCTGTCTTTATCCCGTCATTGACCGGCCGGACTGGGAAAACCACGCCGTCTGGCATCGCAGCGGCTTATGGAATATCGACCCCGAAGGACATGACCCTTTTGAACGTCAGCTCGATCCGGTCTATGCGCAGGCGCTCAACCGCGCCCGGCAGATGCTCGATCATTTCCAGTGTTTATTTAGCGTGGCGCACAGGGCCTGCAAAGAGAGAAAACCTATGAAAAGAATCTATGTTTTTAGCCATCTGCGCTGGGATTTTGTATTTCAGCGCCCGCAGCATTTGATGACCCGTCTGGCTGAGCACTATTCGATATTTTTTATCGAAGAGCCGGTATTTTCCGCCGATGAACCGGCGCTTTACCTGAGCCAGCCCGCGCCTAATGTGACCGTCGTGAAGCCGCATACGCCATCGCCGGTTACCGGTTTTCATGACGGGCAGATCGAGTATATGCAGTCGTTGCTGGCGGAAATTACCGAAGACGACGAAACGCCCATCGTCTGGTTTTATACCCCGATGGCGCTGCCGCTGCTGAAAGTCTTCTCGCCCGCGCTGGTGGTTTACGACTGCATGGATGAGCTGGCCGCCTTCGAAAAAGCGCCGCGTCAGCTGCTGCAACGTGAATCCGCGCTGCTCTCACGGGCGGATATTGTTTTCACCGGCGGGCCAAGCCTGTATGCAGCGAAAGCCGGGCGGCATCACAACGTGCACTGCTTCACCAGCAGCGTCGATGCGGTGCATTTTGAACAGGCGCTGGATCGCGCTAACCATCATCCTTTACAGGACGATATTCCCCATCCACGTTTGGGATTTTGCGGCGTGATTGATGAGCGTATGGATCTGGACATTATCAGCGCGCTGGCGGACGCGCATCCCGACTGGCAACTGGTAATGGTCGGGCCGGTGGTGAAAATCGATCCGGCTTCGCTGCCGCAGCGACAAAATATCCATTATCTCGGCATGCAGCCCTATCAGGCGCTGCCGCAGTTCCTGGCGGGATGGGATGTGTGTCTGATGCCTTTTGCGCTCAATGCCGCGACGCAGTTTATCAGCCCCACCAAAGTGCTGGAGTATATGGCGGCGCAGTTGCCGGTGGTCAGCACGCCCATTACCGACGTGGAAAAACCATATGGCCACGTGGTGGCGATTGCCCGTACGCCCGCAGAGTACGTTCGCGCCTGTGAAGCGGCGCTGCAGATGAGTGACGCGGCCCGCCAAAATCAGCAGCAGGCGATGCAGGGCATTGTGGCGGCGACTTCATGGGATCACACTGCCGAAAAAATGCATACGCTGATGGATAATCTGCTGCACAGCACGCCGCCGGAAAATGTGCTCAGCGCCGCAACGGACATGGCGGAGATCAACGACCCTTCGGTATTACGCCTGACGCCGCCGCACCATGCGCCGGCAGTGTCCACCCGCTGTCTGATTCTGGGAGCCGGACCGACAGGGCTGAGCGCCGCCTTTCATTATGGCGAAGGCGCGACCCTGCTGGAGCGCAATGCCACCGTTGGCGGCCTGTGCCGATCCATCGAGGACAAAGGATTCACCTTCGATTACGCCGGACACATTATGTTTTCCGAAGACAGCTACGTGAAAGCGCTGTACGACATGCTGCTTGGCAGTAACCTTCACTGGCAGGCGCGAGAGGCCTGGGTCTACACCGAGGGCGTCTATACCCGCTATCCTTTCCAGGGCGCGCTCTACGGCCTGCCGCCCAATATCATCAAAGAGTGTATTCTCGGCGCGATAGAGGCGCGTTATGGCGTGGCATCCGCGGCGAAAACCGTGTCGATCCGTAGCGATAAAGAGGCCTCCTGTGACAGCAGCGCCGGTCAGGTGGTGGACTGCTGCGCGGATGGCAGCATCCCGGATCTGAGCAGCAATGACAGCGTGCAGGACGCCATGCCGCCGGACAATTTTGAAAGCTTCATCTATAAAACCTGGGGCGCGGGCATCGCCAGGCACTTCGCCATTCCGTACAACAAAAAATTGTGGGCGGTGCCGCTCGCCGAGATGGAAACCTCCTGGCTGGGCGGACGCGTACCGCTGCCGGATCTGGCACAGATCATTGAAGGCGCGCTGACCGAAAAGGGCAAACCGATGGGGCCGAACGCTTTCTTCGGCTATCCGCTGAAAGGCGGCTTCCAGGCGCTGATGACGGCATTTTTACCCTATATTAAAGGTACGGTGGAAACCGGGGCGGAAGTGAAGCAGATCTTTGCCCAGCAGCATCTGGCGGTGCTGGCGGACGGCAGACAGTATCGTTACGAACAGCTGATCAGCACCATGCCGCTGCCGCAGCTTATCCATATTATGGGCGATGAAGTGCCGTCATCGGTACGGGCGGCGGCAAATGGCCTGCGCCATGTGTCGGTGCGCTGCGTCAATCTGGGAATAGGCCGGGCGAATTTAACCGATAAACACTGGATCTATTTTGCGGGCAGAACCGTCTTCCACCGTATTTTTGTTCAGGGCAACGCCAGCCCACACTGTAATCCGGAAAATGGCTTCGGGCTGACCTGCGAGATCACCTATTCACCGGACAAGCCGCTGCCGGAGCAGGGACAGGCGCTGATCGACAGATGCATCCGGGAATGTATTGAAGTGGGGATCTTTACCGCTGACGATCCCGTGCTGACCGCAAGCCAGGTCGATATTCCCTGCGCGTATGTGCTTTACGATCATCAGCGTAAAGCAAATGTTGAAACGGTCAGAAAATGGCTGTTATCCCGTGACATCATTCTGTCCGGACGCTACAGCGAATGGGAATATTACAATTCCGATCATGCTTTTATTGCCGGTAAAGTTGCCGCGGAAAAAGTGAAAAACGACGAATATCGTCATTCAGGTTTATAGTCTGTGTTAACACCGGGCAGGTATCTGCCCGGTGAATATAGTCAATGTTATTAATCTATTACCCGCCTGCATTTCCCCGCCTTTTCAGATTTCATCAAGAGATATCAATTACCTGTTTATTTAAGATGTGTCGCTAACTGACAGGGGCGATTGTTTTTTAAACATATTACCGGTCAGTCACACTATTTCATGGAATACGCCCATCAGGAAGATGAGCGTTAAAAGGAAGACGACAATGAAACGACACCCACTATTATATTTATTAGGCACCTCGCTGTTATTGGGCGCCAGCCAGGTCAGCGCCGCGGATAATAGCCTTTTTATCAAAAGCAAATTACTGAAATCCTCCAGCGAAACCCGCGCCATCGCCGCGGATCCTGCAACGGCCTCGGTTGAGGTTATCGGCATTAACAGCAACATTATTGCCGACTCCACGCCTTTTCTGACGGTGCTGCTGCCGGGCCAGACGAAGGAAGAAAAGGTCTGGTTAGCCAGCTTCAGCAAAACCGATCGTGGGATGCAGGTCTGGCGCGGCCGCTATAACCGCAAAATGCTGAAAAATACCGCCATGAAGTCACTGAAGGCGGCTGACTTTGATTCGGTGATCCTGGTACGCAAAGGCGATAAGGTCACCGGCACCGTGCGTCGCAACGGACAGCTGTACCGCATCCAGCCGCTGAGCAGCGGCCAGCATGCGGTGATCAAAATCAACGAAGCCGCCGTACCTTACGACACAGAACATCTGGAAACGGTGATTTCTGATGTCACCTACGAAGAAAGCGACGCGCCTGATTTATCCCGCCTGGGTTATACGCTGCCGTGCCAGTCATCCTGGGGGGCCGATACTACCTATCCGGAAAAAGGCTGGATGGTGAGCTACAACGAGCGTAACTACCGCAGCCGCTGGGAAACCAAAGGCGAAATGCCGGGCGTATCGCCAGTATGGGAGCCAAACGGCGTATGTATTCAGATTGGCGAAGCCCCGGCGCCACTACCATTACCTGTACCCGTGCAGGTCTGTGCGGCGGAATGGGCGGCGCAGAACAGCTATCCGCAGGCGGATCTGTTGGTGAGCTACCAGGGCATCAACTATCGCAGCCGTAATAAGGTGGCGGCGGATGATGTGCCGGGCGTTAACCCGGTGTGGGAGCCGCAGGGCACCTGCTATGTGCCCGCAGTGCCGCAGCCTGAAAAGTCCACGGTGAGCGTGCTGGTTGCTGCCACACCGGCGGCGGCGAAAAGCCTGGGCGATCTGGACGCGGTGGCGCAGCTGGCGGTGGAAGAAACGAACGAAGGCTATGAAAACAGCGGTATCGATCTGAAACTGGTGCTGGCAGGGACCATGATCGATCCGTCCTATGTAGAGCCTGCGAATTCATCCGACATGCTGCGCGATCTGAAAAACACCAATGACAACAAGCTGGAAGAAGTGCACTACCAGCGCGGCCTGACCAATGCCAATATTGCGGTTCTGCTGGCGAAGAAGTACGGTTTCTGCGGCCAGGCCTATGTAAACGCCAGGGCGTCAACCGCCTTTGCGGTGGTGGAGGCTTCCTGCGCGGTGGGCGGTTACAGCTTCGGTCATGAAATTGGCCATTTGCTGGGGGCGGCGCATAACAAATCCAGCGCCAACGCTTATGCCTACAGCTATGGTTTCGGCTGGCAGGATCCGGAATTCCTGTTCCGTACCATCATGTCCTATGGCTGCGCCAAATCCTGCCCGCGCATCAACTATTACTCTCATGCCACTATGGAGTACAACGGTAAACCGATGGGCAATGCGACTGAAGCAGACAACACCCGTGTGCTGAAAGAGCGTAAGGAAACGGCTACCACCTGGCATTAATCCTGTCGCGCTCTGCGATATATCGTATTTAATCAGAAGGCGGGCATAATGGCCCGCCTCTTTTTTTTGTAAGATTATTAAATATAAATAAATATATTCTTACTCTGCCGCTTCGTTATATTCCATGTCTCGCTTTAAGATAATTCCAGGCACTCCTGGCACAATTAATATAATGGCTTTTATATTTGCATCTTCGCTGGCAGACGCTATAGTTAATATTGCCTGACGGGGAAATACTTCCCCTGATTTACCAAAACTCAATGAGGTATTAATTATGACTCAGCAACGTGGCGGTTCCGGTAATTTCTCACAAGATCGCGAACGCGCATCCGAAGCAGGGAAAAAAGGCGGCCAACAAAGCGGCGGCAACTTTAAGAATGACCCTGAAAGAGCCTCAGAAGCGGGTAAAAAAGGCGGTAAAAACAGCCATGGCGGCGGACGTTCTTCCTGATCCGTCAATGCGCTAACCGGTGTTCTTTCATTTGCTGACGTGAATGATGACGTTAAAAATTAAAGAACCGGTACTGGCAATCCTGCACTTACGTGTGGGGTTGCCATTTTGTTTTTCAGGAAATGATAAATAAAAAGTGCTATCAGGATTTTAATTCTTCCAGCAGCAGAATAGTGCCGGCCATGGCGTAATTCGCCGCCTGCAATAATACTGCCTCACTGTCCCCTTCAAATTGTTTACACTGGGTATAGGTTTCTGACCCTGGTAATTGCCATGCAAACCAGATAGTTCCCGCGGGCGTGCCGTCTTCGCCACCATCAGGCCCGGCGTAACCGCTGACCGCAATTGCCACGTCCGCGCCAGAATGAGCAATAGCACCGGCCGTCATCTCAATCACTGTCTGCTGACTTACGGCAGTGTGCATCTCAATGGTTTTCTTCTTAACGCCGAGAGTGGTGATTTTTGCTTCATCCGTAAAAGTGACAAAACCGCTGCCATAAAAAGAGGGGGTGTCTTTTGCCGCACACAATGCAGAGGCAATTTGTCCGCCGGTACAGGACTCAGCAGTGGTCAAAAAGAGTTTTTTTTCCGTCAGTAAGCGACCTAATTCATTGGCAATAGACGCCGAAGGCATTGTCATAACAAACTCCTTAACTGCGCGAGCCCGGAATAAGATCCGGGCTCGCTCAGAATGCATTGAAAAAATTAAACGTCTTTTTTCGCTGCGGTATTTTCAATCGGCTCTGCAACGGATCCCAGGTCAGTGCCGGTGACCGGATTGATAGCTGGGTCGGACTGCGTGCGCTTGATCATCGCCAGCAAATCACTTTCCTGCTGCGGAGGCAGCGTCACAGAGGCTTTACCGTCGCCGCCGTCAACAGCTGGCTGCGGATCGGCAACATAGTTGAAGTTCTCGTCGCTGTTCCAGCTGCCACGAACTTCTTCCCCTTCAGACATATTGAAGTAGGTGTTGGCATACTGCTCAATTGGCGGCAATTTACCCGGCGGGAAATTGTTGCGAATAGAGTACAGGGCTTTTTCGAAAGACATCTGGTGCGCCACTTCGCGCGTCATCAAAAAGCCCAGCGCATCTTTCACGCCCGGATCGTCCGTCAGGTTAATAAGGCGTTCATAGATGATTTTCGCACGTGCTTCAGCAGCGATGTTAGAACGCAGATCCGCGGTCGGTTCGCCGATGGTATCGATATAAGCTGCGGTCCAGGGCACGCCCCCGGAGTTCGTCAGCGGCGTACCGCCGCCGTACAGCAGAGAGGTGATATGGCTGTCGTTGCCGCGGCCGGTCAGCGAGCGATAAAGCTCTGCTTCTTTTTCAGTCCCTTCCGCTAGTTCACCTTTGGCACCCTTGTTCAGCATGCCGACCAGCGTACCGATGATTTCGAGGTGGCTCAGCTCTTCGGTGGCGATATCCAGCAGCATATCTTTGCGTCCCGGATCGTCGTCACTCAGGCCCTGGGTAAAGTAGCGGCAGGCAGCAGCCAGTTCGCCCTGCGGGCCGCCAAACTGCTCAAGTAAAAGGTTAGCGAGGCCTGGATTAGGCTCCGCTACACGAACGGTGTACTGTAATTGCTTCACATGTCTGAACATAATTTCCTCTGTTTTATCATCATCGCCCGAAGGCGTGGTCTGCGCCGGTTCTCAGTGGAAAGATTACTTTTTAGCTTCGGTGTCCGGTGTCGCCGAACGGATCAGGAACTGCTCGGTGACGTCTGGAATATGGGTGATGCACCATTCCGCCATCGCTTTTTCCTGCTCCAGAATTTGTGCAAATACGCGTGCGCCTTCTTCATCACCGGCCATTTTCGCCGCAGCGATCAGGGAGGTGTAACAGGCAATTTCGAAGTGCTCAAACACATAACCGCTGATGGCGCCTTTTACCACTTCATCAGGCGTCATCATGCCGCCAACGGCCTGGCCCAGCGCCGCCATTTTGCTCATGGCATCTTTTACGATTGAGGTGGAAACACCATTGCGTTCGATCACCTGATCAAGCAGGACTTGTTGCTGACGGGTTTCTTCAATGTGCTGCACAATGCGGGCTTTCAGATCGGGGTAATGCTCCAGGCGGTCTGCCATTTTGGACAACATTGACTCAGCTTGTTTTTCCATCGCATGAGCATCACGTAACCAGTCATGATAATTTTCCAGATGAGTCATATTAATTTCTCCTGATAGAACATTGTTGTAGGCAATATATGTGGCGGAAAAGTTGCTATCATCACAATGATAATTCCCCCCCCACATTTTTGTTTACCGGACACAATGGAAACAGCGAAACATCATCATTATTATGTTTCAATGTTTTCATTGTTTTACTTTCTGATAGTTAAGCGTAGCACAGGCTTCGGGTTGCGCTAATTTAATGCAAATTTTTTTGTAAATCAGTGGCTCATGCGCAGGTATTAGTTTTTGACCGGAATCAAGAAGTTCAGTCTGCATAATATATTTTACATTTTATTTTTACGTTTATTAGTTCAGCTTCGTTTTTTGTACATAAGACAAATCCTGAACGTTTGCTGAAATTTTTCGGGCAAGTGTCACTTGACAGTGTTTAATATGAGTCCAGACTTAAAGAGTCTTTTTTGAAAATAAAAGACTGGAATTAATAATATTCCTGAGTTTATTTGCGCTTCGTTATTGATGCGTATTTAGT
Source organism: Enterobacter sp. SA187 (assembly GCF_001888805.2). Lineage (NCBI taxonomy): Bacteria > Pseudomonadati > Pseudomonadota > Gammaproteobacteria > Enterobacterales > Enterobacteriaceae > Enterobacter > Enterobacter sp. SA187. The sequence continues at coordinate 122,614 of NZ_CP019113.1, read as the reverse complement.
AGCCTGAACATATGTAATAAAGGAGGGCACGATGAAATATATGATGAACCCTATGGCTGGTCAAAAAGACGATCCATCTGAAGCGCCGGAATCCGGCGACAAAACTGATGCCGATCCGAAAAAGTAATGCCAGTCCGCTGATATAACCAGTCAGCGGCAGACTCTGGCAACGGAAGGGGAAAAACCAACGCTTAGCGGCGTCTGTTTTTCCCCTTTTGCTTATCTGGCGACAGACGTCAATGGCGGCGTATTATCCAGCTGACGAATGGAAGGAGTGAAGCAGACGGCGATGGTCGCCGTCACAATGGCCACGGCTGACGCCAGCAGCACATTACTGCTGCCATAGTGTGCCGCCAGTGGCCCCGCAGCCAGTTCGCCTGCCGGGATAGCCACAAAGGAGCCGAGCGCATCATAAGCGTACACGCGGGCCAGCTTATCAGGTGGGATATGCGTTTGCAGCGACTGCGCCCAGGACACGCCGAATAATCCGAATCCTGCGCCTGCCATAAAAAAGGCCGCCATCAACAGCGCGGGCGAAGGTAACAGGCTGAGCAAGGCTACCGGCAGGGCGCAGAGGTTGACCAGTATGACGCCGATAAACAGATCCCGGCGGGGCCGCCAGCGAAGCGCGATAAGCGATCCTGAGATCAGGCCGAGGCTTTGCGCGGCAATAATAAATCCCCAGTTTGCGCGGCCGAAGGTGGCGTCGGCGACTACCGGACCCAGCACCATTACGATACCGCTGAACGCCGCGTTGACGATGGCGAACTGCGCGACAATCGCCCAAACCCATGAACGGGCGATGAACTCTTTCCAGCCGTCGCGCAGGTCCTGCAAAATATGGGACGCCGGGCCGTCAGACGCGTGCGCGACGGCGCGGGTCAACAGATACAGCGGCGCGGCGGCGGCAAAGCCCAGCGCATCCACCGCCAGTCCCCAGCCAGGGCCAATGGCGCTGATCAGGATCCCGCCCAGCGAAGCGCCGATAACGGTGCCGCCGTAAATTCCCAGTTGAATAAAAGCGTTGGCTTCGCGCAGCGTCGGCGAGGGCACCGTTTGCGGTACCATCGCGGAAGAGGCCGGAAGCGCAATGCCCGCCGCTGCGCCGTTGATGGCGCCCAGCACCGTCAGCAGGGTAAAGGTCGCCGCGCCATCCAGCACTGACCATGCCACCAGGCCCTGCGACAGCGCAGCGATGATGGATGATGACACCAGCACCATACTGCGGGAGTAACGATCTGCCAGTACGCCGCCAATCAGCAGAAAGGCGACGTTAAAAATCGAACGCGCCGCCACGACGATCCCAAGCTCGGTAGCGCTGCCGCCCATATCCAGCACCGCGAACGCCAGCGCAATAGGCGCGATGCCGTTACCTAATACGGTAAACAAGCGGGCAAAAAACAAATGGCGAAACGGCGCATAAGAAAAGGCCCGTCGGGTTCGCGGCGCGTGGTTATCTGACGTCATGGGATGTCCCCGGTGGCGTTAACCTGCCCAATCCAGGTCGTAAAGCGGGCTATACCCATGCTGATTTCCTCTCCCTTGCAGGTAATTTACCCGGTGATATACCGGATAAAGGGGCATTACACTACTCCGTGCACGGGCGGATGATCAACTGCCCGAATTCGACCACAACCGAGACCGCGGCCCCGGTGGGAAAGCCCGCTTCGGCGAGCCAGTCGCCCTGTAAGGACAAACTCGGGTGCAGGCTGTAACGCCTGGGGATTTTGGTTTTGCGCTCTTCATGACGTCTGCGCACATACCCCACCGTGATACGGCGCATCGCTTTAGACATTTTTACCTCTGAAACTACTGGCTTCCCGGTCATACACCACTCCTTTTCCACTTATCGGTTGTTGAACATACCGTCATAAATTGCTGTATAAATTAACAGTAAAATACCGGAAGGCAAGGTGAGGAATTGCGAGGCGGATTCCAGAAATGCAATGCAAAAACAGCAACGCGTTTCATTCACGTAAGAATATATTGTGCAATAAGCTTTTCCTTATTTTCCTCATGCGAAAGTGTTAGTGGATTTGTATATATGTCTTATATTAATAAGACTATTTATGAGGGACGCCGATGAACATACCCGCACTGCCCGCCAATGAAACTGAACGTCTTAAATCTCTCTATATGATGGATTTGCTGGACAGAAAAGATGATGAGCGATTATCACGCTTAACCCGTGTGGCAAAGGCGACCTTCAATGTGCCTATTGCGCTGATCTCTCTGCTGGATCGCGACAGGCAGTGGCTGATCTCGCCGATTAATGAGAATTTACGGCAGACCTCGCGTAATGTTTCCTTCTGCGCCCATGCCATTTTGTTGCAGGGGATTTTGATCGTCAAAGATGCCCATAAGGATGAGCGCTTCGCGAAGAATCCTTACGTCACAGGCGCGCCTTTTGTGCGCTTTTATGCCGGGTGCCCGGTACATTTGCCCGACGGTTCCATTGCCGGCACCATCTGCATTATTGACTCAAAACCCCGTGATTTCAGTTCCGATGAAATTAATTTACTGCTCGACCTGGGGGCAGTAGTGGAAGATGAATTTTTGATCATCAGCCAGGCGATGACTGACAAGCTGACCGATCTGCCTAATCGTCGTGGTTTTTATCGCCTTGGCGACAAACGTTTTAAAGAGATGACCAGCACACAGACGCCGTTCAGCTTGCTTTATTTCGTGGTAGACAACTTACAGTCAATTAATGACATCTGGGGGCATGCCGAGGGCGATAATGTACTGCGCGGGTTTGCCCGCAGTCTTGGCAGTTGTCTGCATAAAGATGATATTTGTGGGCGGGTGGATGGTAGCGCCTTTGCGGTATTGCTACAGCAGAAAAACGATCACGACGCCGATGCGTTTCTGTTTAAACTGCAAACCAAAATCGATGAGTTAAATCTTAATGCGGATAACAAATATCACATCAACTATGCCTATGGCCTGCTGCAAAGCGATGCGGAAAAATACACTGATATAATTGAAATGCTCAATGACAGCGATACGGTGATGTATTCCGAACATCGCAAGAAAAAGCACAGATAAGCGCCAGACTTAACGCCAGCGCGTGCGCTCAATGCCGCTTTTTTGAGGCTTACCGATGGGCATTTCATCTGCCCATTTGGTGGCATCGTTAATCATTTCGGCGACAATACCCCGCGTCAGCCCGACCTTTTTCGCTTCCAGGCTGGCTTCTTCCCACTGGCGGTTTTCATACAGCTGCGCCAGATTCACCAGCTGAAAAAGCATGCCTTTGCGTTCCTGTAACGCAATGCGCACGTCGGCGGAGATCACCACCTGTTCGATCAGTTCTTCCTGAGGAACACCGAGAATGACATCCAGCAGGGAAAACAGGCCGACCATAAAAGCATCGTTTGAAGAGTGGATGCCGAGTAGCCGGTTGGCGGCGAGTTCGCAGAAACGGGCGCGGATCAGGCTTAAATAATAAATTTCGTTAGTTTTGGCGCTGCTGAACGACGTCAGACAGGCGACCAGCACAAAACGGCGCAGCTCGGTGACGCCAAGATAAACCACAATGTCTTTAATTGACTGGCTGCGGCTGCCGCGAATGCCGCGCGCATTGTATAAAATATTCTGCGCATAACGCATAATTTTGAACGAGAGCGCGATATCACGCTTGAGCAATTCCTCAATCTGCATGAGATCCGGGGATTCTGCGTTAACTTCCTGAATAAGCTTTAGCGCAATGATCTGATTCTGAATAATTTTTTTACTTTTGAAGATTACCGGCTTGCTAAAAAAATGTCCCTGAAACAGGGTGAAGCCCATATTTTTGCAGGTGTCGAATTCTTCGATGGTTTCCACTTTCTCCGCGAGGAAAATCGTCCCGTTGAGCAACGCACGGTGGTGCAGAATATAAGCCTGAATTTCCTGTAAGGTACTTTCGCGCACATCAAATTTAATAATGTGGACATAGGGCAGAAAAGCATTCCAGTTATCGCTGAGCGAAAAATCATCCAGCGCAATACGAAAGCCTTTTTTATGCAGTTGCTTAACGGTTTCCAGCAGACGCGGATCCGGCTGTGCGGTTTCCAGAATTTCGACAACTACCCGATCTTTGGGCAAGGTTTCTGCCAGCCCTTTAATCAGCAGTTCATAGGGAAAGTTAACAAATACCGCGCTGGCAGCGCTCTGACGGTCGGTTGGTACACCGAGAAATTGTTCTTCAATAAGCTGAGCAGTCGCTTGTTCAGGCGAGACATTGGGAAACTGGTTAGTCATGCTATCTCTGAAGAGCAGCTCATACCCGAAAGTATTGAGATTTTCATCAAAAATTGCCTGCCTTGCGACAAAAGAAAACATTCTCCATCCTCACCCGGAACCATCAGCTGGTCGCTGAAAAAAGCCGCAACCAATTTAAGTTTAAGACAGGAGCCATTTTGCTGCCTGCTGGCGTGATTTGTAAAGTTTAGTCACAGTAAGTTGATGGTTTTTTATCGTTTTAAAACAATAAATTGACATTAATAACGTTTTTACCCTACCTGGGGGCGTCTGACGCCCCCAGGCGGGCGCTTAATTTATGGCTGTCGCCCGGCGATCCCGCCAGCCTGCGACCAGAAAGGCGAGGATAAATACCGCAGTGAAAAGCACGACAATGGTTGGCGCGGGGGCGCTGTCGAGCCAGAAAGAGAGATAGACCCCGGCAAAAGAGACCACCACGGCCAGTATCACCGCCAGCCACAAGGCATGGGCGAAACGGCGCGTCAGCAGCACCGCGACCGCACCGGGGGCGATGAGCAGCGAAATTGACAGAATAATTCCTACCGATTTTAAGGTGGCGACTATCGTCAGGGCGATCATGCACAGCAGGCCATAATGGAGCAGGGCGGTGTTCAGACCGCAGGCTTTTGCCTGCTGCGCATCAAAGGCATGCAGTAAAAAATCCTTCCATTTTACCAGCATCACCAGCGCCACTCCGGCGGCTATCAGGCTGCTTTGCAGGATGTCGCTTGTTGCCACGCCCAGCATATCGCCAAATAAAATATGGTCGAGATGCACTTCCGACTGGATGGAGATATAGAGGATCAGTCCTGCGCCAAACATGCCGGAAAAGACAATGCCCATCAGCGTATCGCGCTTAATGCGGCTGTTATCGTCGAGATAGCCGGTAGCGATGGCGCAGAACAGTCCGGCGATAAAGGCACCTATGGCGACGGGGATACCGATGATCCAGGCGATCACCACGCCGGGAAAGACGGCGTGGCTCATGGCGTCACCCATCAGCGCCCAGCCTTTCAGCACCAGAAATACCGACAGCAGGGCGCAGGGCACGGCGACAATCACCGAAATCGCCAGCGCGTTTACCATAAAATCAAACTGGAAGGGTTCGAACATTATGCCGCCTCCTGATTTGCCAGCCGCGCCCGGCGGCGGTTCGCCAGCAGACCATGTTTAGGCGCAAACACAAAGGCCAGCAGGAACAGCAGCGTTTGCGCCACCACGATGATGCCGCCGGTTGCGCCGTCCAGGTAATAGCTGACCCAGGCACCGAGAAAGCTGGTGATACTGCCAATCGCCACCGCAATCGCCAGCAGGCGGGGGAAGCGGTCAGTGAGCAGCCAGGCGGTCGCGCCCGGCGTCACCACCAGACAGATCACCAGAAAGGCCCCGACGGTTTGCAGCGCGGCGACGGTGGACACCGACAGCAGCGTAAAGAACAGTAGCTTCAGACGCGCCGGGTTGAGGCCAATGGAGCGGGCATGGTTCTCATCAAAAAAGGTCACCATCAGGTCTTTCCATTTCAGAAACAGAATGACCAGCGAGACGATGCCGATAATGGCGAGCTGAATGACGTCTTCCGGCGCGATGGCCAGAATATTGCCCAGCACGATGGTCTGAATATTTACGGACGTGGGATTGAGCGACACCATAAACAGGCCAATGCCGAAAAAGGATGAAAAAATCAGGCCGATAATGGCATCTTCTTTCAGGCGCGAGCGCTGATTAAGAAACAGCATCGCGCCCGCCGCCAGCCCCCCGGATAAGAACGCGCCGAGGGAGAAGGGCAGACCGAGCATATAAGCGCCCGCTACGCCCGGCACAATGGAGTGAGACAGCGCGTCGCCGATCAACGACCAGCCTTTAAGCATCAGATAGCAGGATAAAAACGCGCACACGCCGCCCACCAGCGCCGATACCCACATGGCGTTAAGCATGTATTCGTAACCGAACGGCTCCAGGATCCAGTTCACGGCTGCTCTCCTTTTGCAGGCGGACGGCGGGAAATAAAGGGGCGCTCGTCATCGGTGATGATGTGCTCCTCACTGCCGCTTAACACCACGTGACGCAGCACGCCGCTGAACGCCTGTTCAAGGTTTTCTGCGGTAAAGGTGGTTTCCGTCGGCCCGCTCGCCAGCACCGTGCCTTTGACCATCACTGTGTAATCACAGAACTCTGTGACCGAGCCTAAATTGTGCGTCGATACCAGCATAGTGCGCCCCTCGTCGCGCAGTTCGCGCAGCAGTTCGATGATCTTCGCTTCGGTCTGTACATCGACACCGGTGAATGGCTCATCCAGCAAAATGACCTGCCCGTCCTGGGCGATGGCGCGGGCAAGAAACACGCGCTTTTTCTGCCCGCCGGATAGCTCGCCGATCTGCCGGTGACGAAATTCCAGCATCCCCACGCGGGCAAGGGCGGCGTCCACAGCCTGATGATCCGGCGCTTTCGCCCGGCGCAGCATTCCCATATGCCCGTAACGGCCCATCATCACCACATCTTCCACCAGTACCGGAAACGACCAGTCCACCTCCTCGGCCTGCGGGACGTAAGACACCAGATTTTCACGCAGCGCCTGTTTAACAGGCCGCTGAAGGATGGAAATCTCACCGCCCGCCAGCCGCACAAAGCCCATCAGTGCCTTGAACAGCGTGGATTTACCCGAGCCGTTGATGCCCACCAGCGCGGCAATGGAACCCCGCGGCACGCTAAAACTGGCGTCACGCAGCGCGGTATGGCCGTTGCGATAGGTGACGGTAACGTGCTGAATATGGAGGCCTGGCGACTGGGTTTGCGCTGAGGTATTCATTTTTGCGCCTCCACGCCCTGCTGAATGCCTTTCACCAGGGTTTCACTGGTTACGCGCAGCAGATCGAGAAAGGTCGGCACCGGGCCGCCGGCGGCGCTGAGGGAGTCAACGTAGAGTACGCCGCCGTAGAGCGCGCCGGTTTCCCGCGCCACCTGTTTCGCCGGTTTATCCGATACCGTACTTTCGCTGAACACCACCGGAATATGATTTTTCTTGATCGCGTCGATCACTTTGCGCACTTGTTGCGGTGTGCCCTGCTGATCGGCATTGATCGGCCACAGGTACAGCTCTTTGAGATCATAATCCCGCGCCAGATAGGAGAACGCCCCCTCGCTGGTCACCAGCCAGCGTTTGTCCGCAGGCAGTGAGTCCAGCTGCGCGCGCACCGGAGCCAGCGTTGCCTGGATCTTCGCTTTATAGGCTGTCGCGTTTTGCTGGTAGATTTGTGCGTTGTCCGGATCGTATTTCACCAGCGCATCACGAATGTTATCCACGTAGATCAGCGCATTTTCGGCAGACATCCATGCATGAGGATTAGGTTTACCGTTATAGGGGCCTTCGCTGATGCCCATCGGTTTTACACCATCAGATACCACCACCTCCGGCACGCCGGACAGATGCTGATAAAAACGCGCAAACCACAGCTCCAGGTTCAGACCATTGGCGAGGATCAACTGCGCGCCCTGGGCGCGTTTAATGTCGCCGGGCGTCGGCTGATATTCGTGGATCTCCGCCCCCGGTTTGGTGATCGAACTGACCTCTGCCGCATCCCCCGCCACGTTTTGCGCCATATCTGCGATCACGGTGAAAGTGGTGATGACCCTGAATTTCTCTTTTGCCTGCGCGGGCGAAAGGGCGAACAGCGAAACCAGGGCAGCGGCGAACACGAATCTCAGACGTGATGAGTACGGCATGGTATCCCTCATGATGGCGTGGTTAATAATACAGCGAATATAGCCTTTGCTATGTTATATAGCACACGCTATAGGTCTGAGCGAAAATTATTCGCATTTAATAGCCAGGCAGACAAAAAATCACCGATCTGGTGGCAGGGAATGTAAAGTTGTAAAATAAAAGCATGTTTATATTCAGGAGCGCGTTCCTATGTCCGGCAAACGCATTGCCCGCGAAAAACTCACCATCCGTAAAATGATCACGCTCTATCAGCGGCAGTCACCCGATGCCGTTGCCGATGCGGAGCATTACGACGCGCTGTACGCCTATGCGGAAAAACGGCTGGATAAATGCGTGTTTGGCGAGGAAAAGCCGGCGTGCAAACAGTGCCCGGTGCACTGCTATCAGCCGGTAAAGCGTGAAGAGATGAAGGCGATCATGCGCTGGGCGGGGCCGCGGATGCTGTGGCGGCACCCGGTGCTGACGGTGCGCCATCTGATCGATGATAAGCGCCCGGTGCCGGAACTGCCGGAAAAATACCGTCCCAAAAAATAGCCCGACCTTTATTCCGCCGGGCCATCCGTTTAGTGCAGCGTATCTTTATCAATCCCCAGCCGCTTCATCCTTGAGAGCAGCGTCGTGCGTTTTAACCCCAGCCGCTGCGCCGCGCCTTTTGGCCCGGCGACCACGCCGTTGGTTTCACGCAGGATCCTGACGATCAACTGATATTCATCTTCGCCCTCCTGCGGCGTTTCCACCGCCGCATCGAAGCGTTGCGGCACGCTCATTTCCGCCATCGACAATTGCAGAACGTTGCCCCGCGTCAGCAGCACGGCGCGCTCGACAACGTTTTCCAGCTCGCGCACATTACCCGGCCACGGCTGGTTGCTTAAAATACGCAGCGTTTCGGCGGGGATGCTGTCGATATTGCGCCCCAGCCGGTGGGCGATTTTGAAGGTGAAGGCTTTGACCAGCAGGGGAATATCTTCCGGGCGTTCACGCAGCGGCGGAATGCGGATCGGAAAGACGTTCAGGCGATAGTAGAGATCGCTGCGAAATTCGCGATCGGCCACCATCTGTTTCAGATCGCGATTGGTGGCGGCGATCAGGCGCACATCCGTCTGGATCAGTTTGTTGCTGCCGAGGCGTTCAAACTCCTGCTCCTGCAATACCCGCAGCAGCTTCGGCTGAAGTTCGAGCGGCATATCACCCACTTCATCCAGGAAGAGCGAACTTTTATCCGCCAGTTCAAAGCGGCCGATGCGCTGGGCGCTGGCCCCGGTAAAAGCTCCGCGCTCATGACCAAAGAGATCGCTTTCCAGCAGTCCGGCAGGCATGGCGGCGCAGTTCATTTTCACCATGCGGCGCGCGTTGCGTCCGCTGAGATTATGAATAGCGCGGGCAATCAGTTCTTTCCCGGTGCCGGTTTCGCCAAGGATGAGCACCGTACTGTTGCTTTTCGCCACCATTTCCACCTGTTGCAGCACGCTGTACATGGCTTCGCTGCGGCCGATAATCTCCCCGAACTCGCTGTCCACGTTGTTAAGCTGCTCGGTGAGCGCCAGGTTTTCATCCACCAGCCGTTCTTTCAGGCGGTGAATTTCCTGATAGGCCTGCGCATTGTCGACGGCAATGGCCACCCGTTCAGCGATCTGCCGCAACAGCGACAGGGTGGACGGCGTAAAGGTTTCGCCATCGCACTGCGCAAGTTTAAGCACGCCGAGCAGCGTGCTGCCGGACATCAGCGGCAGCAGGCACAGCGTCTGGATCTTATTGCCCCAGGTTTCAAACAGCCGACGCTCATAAGGGGCCAGTTTGTCGCGCTCGTGCAGTTTCAGCACCAGCACATCCTTGCTGTTAAATACCCGCTCGGAGAGCGTACCCGCCTCGTCCACTTCACTTTGCTCATGCACCGGCGAGCGGTCATTCGGATAATGGGTGGAGTAAATATTGAGTTTGCCTTTACGACTGCTGCGCAGCACGATGCTGATGGCGTCGATGTGGAAATAGTGGTGGATCTCTTTCGCCACCTCGCTGACCAGATCGTCAATGTCCAGCCGGGACAATACCGCATTGGTAATGGCCACCAGAATGCGGAAGTTATCCCGCTCGCGGCACAGCAGTTCGTGATCGGATGCGCCGTCAGGGTGCTGCTGAATATGTTCCATCACCACGCCGGTGAGCTGGGCGAGGGTATGCAGACGGGCGTACTCTTTCTCGCTCCAGGGCCTGTCCGCCTGACGAATAAACTCGCAGCCGCCGAAGATCCGCCCGTCAATCGCCAGAGGCAGCAGAGAGTAGTGTCCCCAGGGATCGTACAGGCCGCTGGCCGCCAGCTGCGGCCAGGTGTCGCAGAACTCCGCGTAATTGCAGTGCAGCGCCTCCGGGCGTGACAGAATGCGCCGCACCGGGCCGTGCGCCAGCAGCGTGTCATCTTCATATTTCACCGCGCGGCCATCTGCCCGCGTGGCGTAATAGCGGGCATGATGATCGTCGGCGTTCCATAATACGATCGCTGCGCTGTCCGCCAGGTCTGACGCCTTCACCAGCTGCGTCAGGCTCTGACAGAGCGACGGCAGATCGGGCTGATGTAATAACGTGCGCGTAATATCAAACAGGCCCTGCTGCCCGAGATCGCTCATCGGTGTATACGACATATCGCTAGTCCAGAAAGGCACCGAAAGCCGGTGCAAAAAGAGTTTTAATGAATACAGGTGGCGGCGGCGCAAATATCAGCAAATGCGCGGCAGCGGCTCAGCGTGCGGCAGATCCAGTATGCGCTTCACGCCATATAATCCGGCGAGACGCACGCCCTTGCGCCCGACCACTTCGCCTATCAGCGCCGCGTCGCGGCCGAGCGGATGGGCGCGCAGTCGCTCCAGTACCGCATCGGCGGCATGGCGTTCCACGGCGATCACCAGTTTGCCTTCATTGGCAAAATTCAGCGCCTCCAGCCCCAGCAGTTCACAGACGCCGCGCACCGCCGGTTTCATCGGCAGGTCGGCCTCGCGCAGTTCAATACCGTAGCCGCAGCTGGCGGCAAACTCATGGGCCACCGCGTTGACGCCGCCGCGGGTGGCATCGCGCAGGGCTTTGACGCCGGGAATATCGCGCAGAGACTGGACAAGCGGCGTCAGTACGGCGCAGTCGCTCACCAGATCGCCATCCAGACCGAGGTTTTCCCGCAGATTGAGGATGGTCGCGCCGTGATCCCCCAGCGTGCCGCTCACCAGCAGCAGATCGCCGGGTTGCAGCTGTTGCGCCCCCCAGCGGATCCCGGCGGGGATAGCGCCGATCCCGGCAGTGTTAATAAAAAGCTTATCCGCCGCGCCGCGCTGCACGACTTTAGTATCGCCGGTGACAATCGCGATACCGGCCGCTTTCGCTGTCGCCGCCATGCTGTTGACCACTGCCCGCAGCGTGTCGAGGGGCAGTCCTTCTTCAAGGATAAACCCACAGGAGAAAAAGCGCGGCAGCGCGCCGCTTACCGCCACATCGTTAGCGGTGCCGCAGATGGCGAGCTTGCCGATGTCGCCGCCGGGGAAAAACAGCGGATCGATAACGTAGCTGTCGGTGGAAAAGGCCAGCCGGTCGCCCGCGGCGCTCAGCGTGGCGAGATCAAGGCGCGCCTGATCTTCCTGCTCCGCCAGCCAGGGATTGTCAAAGGCCTGCATAAACAGGCTGCCGATCAACTGCTGCATCGCCTGGCCGCCGCTGCCGTGGGCCAGTTGTACGGTACTCATGCTTCACTCTCCTGACTGCGATACTGATACCAGGCGGCGCAGGCTCCCTCTGAGGAGACCATCAGCGCGCCAAAGGCCGACTGCGGATCGCAGGTTTTGCCGAACAGCGGGCACTGGTGCGGTTTGCATTTACCGGTCAGCACGTCGCCGCAGCGGGCGCGCGGATCGTCATACGCCTGCTGCGGGGCAGGGCGAAAATGCGCCTGCGCATCAAATGACTGGTACGCCGGTGTCAGCTGCACGCCGGAGTGTTCGATCATGCCAAGCCCGCGCCACTCGCTTTTGCCTTCGACGCAGAACACCTCGGCCATCGCCTGACGGGCCAGCGCGTTGCCGCCATCGGGCACCACGCGGCGGTACTGATTTTCAACCAGACTGCGGGCTGCTATTTTCTGCTCAACCAGCATCAGTACGCCTTGCAGTAGATCAAGAGGTTCGAAACCCGCCACCACTAACGGGCGCTGAAAGTCGCTGGCGATAAAGCCGTAGGCGTCGATACCGATCACCATGCTGACGTGCCCCGGCGCTAAAAAGGCGTCGATGCCGTTGTCCGGCGCTTCCAGCAGGCTGCGCAGCGTCGGGATCAGCGTGATGTGCTGGCAGAAAAAATAGAAATTATCGAGCCCGCGCGCCTTCGCCTGTTGCAGCGTAATGGCGGTGGCGGGCATGGTGGTCTCAAAGCCGAGGCCGAAAAACACCACTTTGCGCTGCGGGTTTTCCGCCGCCAGCGTCAGCGCGTCCATCGGCGAATAGACAATGCGGATATCCGCGCCGCGCGCTTTCGCCTGCAACAGCGAACCGTTTTTTCCCGGCACGCGGATGGCATCGCCGAAGGTGCAGAAAATCACCTCCGGACGGCTGGCGATCTCCACGCAGGTGTCGATGCGTCCCATCGGCAACACGCAGACCGGGCAGCCCGGCCCGTGAATGAATTCGATATTGTCCGGCAGCAGCTGATCGAGGCCGAATTTAAAAATCGCGTGGGTATGGCCGCCGCACACTTCCATAATGCGCAGCGGGCGGGAAGCGGTGTAAGAGAGCTGGCGGGCGCGATCCCGCAGGCGATCGATAAGCTGCATCACCTGTTCCGGGGCGCGGTATTCATCAACAAAACGCATCACCGGCCTCCGCTGTTGTGGGCGTCACCGTACAGCAGACCGCCGACGTCCGGCTCTACCTCAAACATATTTTGCAGGGCTCTCAGGGTGTCGCGGGCTTCCGCTTCGTTGATCACGCTCATCGCAAAGCCGACGTGCACCAGCACCCACTGGCCGAGGCGCGACTGGCCTGTTTCATCGGTGCTGCCCACCAGCGTCAGATCCACATCACGCTGAATGCCGCAGACGTCCACTTTCGCCTGTAAACCGTCGATGGCGCTGATCTGCCCCGGTACGCCTATGCACATTGTTGCGCCTCCAGCCAGGCAAGCCAGCTGTCCATGCCTTCGCCGCTGGTGGCGGAGATCAGGATCACTTCTATCTGTGGATTCACCGCCCGCGCCGCCTCTAAACAGCGTTCGACGTCAAAATTCAGATAGGGCAGCAGGTCGATTTTATTGAGCAGCATCAGCGAGGCGGCGGCAAACATATGCGGATATTTCAGCGGCTTGTCTTCGCCTTCGGTGACGGACAGTACCGCCACTTTATGCCGCTCGCCCAGGTCAAAGCTCGCCGGACACACCAGGTTGCCGACGTTTTCGATGAACAAAATACCGCCGTCGTCCAGCGGTAAACGCGGCGCGGCGTCGGCGATCATCTGTGCATCCAGATGGCAGCCTTTACCGGTATTCACCTGAATGGCCGGGGTGCCGGTGGCGCGAATACGCGCGGCGTCGTTTACCGTTTGCTGATCGCCTTCAATCACCGCGCAGGCGGTTTTGCCTTTCAGGCGCAGCAGGGTATCGGTGAGCAGAGTGGTCTTACCGGAGCCGGGGCTGGAAACCAGGTTCAGCACCAGCAGCTGGCGGGCGGCGAAGCGCGCGCGGTTGCGGGCGGCAAGCTGATTGTTTTTATCCAGCACGTCGATTTCCACTTCCAGCATCCGGCGCTGGCTCATGCCGGGCGCATGGGTGCCCGCCTCGCCATGACCATAATGCAGATCGCCGCTGTCGGTTTGCGTTGGACTAAAGGCGGTTTTCATGCCAGTGATGGTAAGCCCGGGCCGGGCGGCAGGCGCGAAGGGCGCCCCGCGAAACGCCGAGTGCGGATTGTGCTCGTCGCCTTCTATATAGAGATTGCCTTCACCGCAACCACAGGTGGTACACATATTTCACTCCTGTTCAATTTCCAGACGCTGAATTTGCAGACCGTCGTCGGCGACAATCTGTAAGCCGTCGCTGTGACACAGCGGACAACGGCGCACGCGCTGGCTCAGTAAGGTGACGTACTGCTGACAATGCCCGCACCAGCACTCGGCCTGTTGCTCATCGAGATGCAGTGTACAACCTTCCGCCAGGGTGCCACGGCATACCAGATCAAAGCAGAAGCTCAATGCGCTGCTTTCGACGCAGGAAAATGCGCCAATTTTTAACCACACGCCGGTGACGCGCCGCGCGCCGTGCGCCGCTGCCTGCTGTTCGATAAGTTCCAGCGCGCGCTGGCAAAGGGTAATTTCGTGCATAGCGCCTCCCGTTAGTCGATGGCCTAACGAATGCAATAACGATGCCAGCTCTTTTTGACATGTCACTGACGATGTCGACGCTGACGAAATGACATGTCATTTTCGCGATGGTTTTGTTTTTTATCTTTAAAATTCAATGTATTAAAAACTGGCATAAAAACTGCTAACAACGGTTATCGCAACTAATTGGGTAACCTGACATGACCATCTGGGAAATTAGCGAAAAAGCGGACTACATTGCCGAACGGCATCAACGCCTCCAGGATGAATGGCGTCATTACTGCAACTCACTGGTTCAGGGGATAACCCTGTCAAAAGCGCGGCTGCATCATGCCATGAGCTGCGCGCCGGACCGGGATCTGTGCTTTGTCTTATTCGAGCACTTTCCGGTTTACGTCACCCTCGCCGACGGCTTTAACAGCCACACCATCGAGTATTACGTCGGCAGCAAAAACAGCGACGACAAACTGTTGATTGCGCAGGCGCAACTGGGGCTGGATGGCCGGGTTGACGGCCACGTCAGCAACCGCTCCCGCGAAGCCGTACTCGAACACTATCTCGATAAAATCGCCACCGTTTACCACGGCCTGTATGCCGCCATTGAACAGGATCTGCCCATCGATCTGCATCAGCTGGTGAACCGCCCGTTACAAAGGGCGCAGGCGTAACCGCACGGGTGTCGATGAGTGTCGAAACAGACAGTACATCGGCATGATTTCGTCAAAAATGACCACCTGAGGAATGCCTGGTGAATCGTTTTGTAATTGCTGACTCCACCCTCTGCATTGGCTGCCACACCTGTGAAGCCGCCTGTGCCGAGACGCATCGCCAGCGCGGTTTGCAGTCTATGCCGCGCCTGAAAGTGATGCGCAACGAAAAAGAATCTGCGCCGCAGCTATGTCATCACTGCGAAGACGCGCCCTGCGCCGGGGTCTGCCCGGTGAATGCCATTAACCGCGTCGATGGCGCGGTGCAGCTCAATGAAAGCCTGTGCGTCAGCTGTAAGCTGTGCGCCATCGCCTGTCCATTTGGCGCGATAGAAATGTCCGGCAGCCGCCCGCTGCATATTCCGGCCAACGCCAATACGCCGAAAGCGCCCGCCGCGCCGCCTGCGCCAGCCCGTGTCAGCACGCTGCTGGACTGGGTACCAGGTATCCGCGCCGTGGCGGTGAAATGCGATCTGTGCAGCTTCGATGACGCCGGTCCCGCCTGCGTGCGCACCTGCCCGACGCAGGCGCTGCATCTGGTCGATAACCATGACATCGCCCGCGCCAGCAAACGCAAGCGCGAGCTGACCATTAACGCGGATTTCGGCGATCTGTCGGCGCTGATGCTGCCGCCAGGAGGTACACATTGAACGCGCTTTCACTCATTAACAGCGCGCTGCTGTTTTTTTCCGCGGCGGCGTTGCTGGCAGCGGCATTTTCATTTTATAAGCCGCTGAGCGGCGTGATGGCAGGGCTGGGCGGCGCGCTCGCCAGCGTCATGACGGCGGGGGCCGGCGCGCTGGTACTGCTCGACGGCGTGGCGGTGCAGGGCACGGTATCGCTGGCGGGTATGGGGATGCTGATCACGCCGCTGTCTGCGATCTGGCTTATCACCCTCGGCCTGTGCGGGCTGTTTGTCAGCCTGTTTAACCTTGACTGGCATCGTCATGCCGGGGTGCAGGCGAACGGTCTGCTGATGAACGCCCTGATGGCGGCGGCGGTGTGCGCTGTCGTTGCAGATAACTTTGGCGTGCTGGTGGTCATGGCGGAGATCATGGCGCTGTGCGCGGTGTTTCTTACCGGCTGCGGCCAGTCGGCAAAACTGTGGTTTGTGCTGGGCCGGGCGGGCACGCTGCTGCTGGTCGTCAGCTGCGGGCTGATCTGGCAGCGTTATCACACGCTGGATCTGACGCAGATGAATATGGCCGCCCAACAGTTACCGCTGAGCGCCGGGATCTGGCTCACCGGCGTGGCCGGATTTGGCCTGCTGGCGGGGATCATCCCGCTGCACGGCTGGGTGCCGCAGGCCCATGCGAATGCCAGTGCGCCCGCCGCGGCGCTGTTCTCCACCGTGGTGATGAAAATCGGTCTGTTCGGCATCCTGACATTATCGCTCGCGGGCGGTAATCCACCGCTGTGGTGGGGCATTGTGCTGCTGGCGCTGGGGATGGTGACGGCTTTTGTCGGCGGCCTTTACGCGCTGATGGAGCACAATATTCAGCGTCTGCTGGCGTACCACACGCTGGAAAATATCGGCATTATTTTGCTCGGTCTGGGGGCCGGTCTGACCGGCATCGCCCTGCAACAGCCCGCGCTTATCGCCCTTGGCATGACCGGCGGCCTCTATCACCTCATCAACCACAGCCTGTTTAAAAGCACGCTGTTTCTCGGCGCGGGCAGCGTCTGGTATCAGACCGGACATCGCGATATTGAAAAACTGGGCGGTATCGGCAAACGCATGCCGCTGATCTCGCTCGCCATGCTGGTGGGGCTGATGGCGATGGCGGCGCTGCCGCCGCTCAACGGCTTTGCCGGGGAGTGGGTGATCTACCAGTCCTTCTTCCGCCTGAGCAGCAGCGAGCTGTTTATCGGCCGTCTGCTCGGCCCGCTGTTAGCCGTGGGGCTGGCGATCACCGGCGCGCTGGCGGTGATGTGTATGGCGAAAGTCTATGGCGTGACCTTTCTCGGCACGCCCCGCACCCCGGAGGCGGCAAACGCCCGTCCTGCGCCCTTGCTGATGACCTTCTCCGTGGTGGCGCTGGCGCTGTGCTGTATCGCGGGCGGCGTGGGCGTGCCCTGGCTGCTGCCGCTGTTATCAACGGCGGTACCGCTGCCGCTTGCCACCGCGCAGACCAGCGTGTCACAGCCGATGATCGCGCTGCTGCTGGTGGCCTGTCCGCTGTTGCCGCTGATCATCATGCTGTTGTTGAAAGGCGACCGTTTACCGGGACGCCAGCGCGGGGCGGCATGGGTGTGCGGTTACGATCACGAGCCATCCATGGTGATCACCGCCCACGGTTTTGCCCATCCGGTGAAAGCCGCTTTTGCCCCGGTGCTGAAGCTGCGTCACTGGCTGGATCCGGTCGCCCGCATTCCTGGCTGGCAGCATGAAGGGGCGGCGGTACTGTTCCGTCGCCTGGCGCTGATCGAGCTGGCGGTGCTGGTGGTGGTTGTGATTTCCCGAGGAGCCTGAACATGAATCTGCTGTTTCCGTTACTTCAGGCGCTGGCGCTGTTTGCCTTCGCGCCGCTGCTGTCCGGCGTAACCCGCGTGGCGCGCGCCCGTCTGCATAATCGCCGCGGGCCGGGGGTGCTCCAGGAATACCGCGACCTGATCAAGCTGTTCGGTCGGCAGAGCATTGCGCCGGACGCGGCGGGCTGGGTGTTTCGCCTGATGCCGTTCGTGATGGTCGGCGTGATGCTGACCATCGCCACCGCGCTGCCGGTGATCACCGTCGCCTCGCCGCTGCCGGTGCTGGGCGATCTGATCACCCTGATTTACCTGTTCGCCATTGCACGCTTCTTCTTTGCCATCGCCGGGCTGGATACCGGCAGTCCCTTTACCGGGCTGGGGGCCAGCCGTGAGGCGATGCTCGGCGTACTGGTAGAGCCGATCCTGATCCTGGGACTGTGGGTCGCCGCGCTGGTGGCGGGTTCGACGCACATCTCTTATATCGCCGCCGCGATTTACCACTGGCCCGCCGGGCGCAGCCTGCCGCTGATCCTTGCGCTCTGCGCCTGTGCCTTCGCCACCTTTATTGAGATGGGCAAACTGCCGTTCGATCTCGCGGAAGCGGAGCAGGAGTTACAGGAAGGGCCGCTGACCGAGTACAGCGGCAGCGGCTTTGCGGTGCTGAAGTGGGGCATCTGCCTCAAACAGCTGGTGGTGCTGCAACTCTTTGTCGGCGTCTTTTTCCCCTGGGGGCAGATGATGCACTTCAGCGTGACCGGCCTGCTGCTGGCGCTGGTGATTGCCGTGGTGAAACTGCTTGTCGGCGTGCTGGCGATCGCCCTGTTTGAAAACAGCATGGCGCGGCTGCGTTTTTGCGCCACCTCGCGCGTCACCTGGGCCGGTTTCGGCTTTGCCTTTTTAGCCTTCGTCTCCTTGCTGGCGGCGTGATTTAAGAGAACTTATGTATGTCTGAAGAAAAAATCGGTCAACACTACCTCGCCGCCCTGCATCAGGCCTTTCCGGGCGTGGTGCTGGATGAAGCCTGGCAGACCCGCGATCAGCTCACCCTGACGGTGAAAGTGAATTATCTGCCGGAAGTGGTGGAGTTTCTCTATTACCAGCAGGGCGGCTGGCTGTCGGTGCTGTTCGGCAACGACGAACGCCAGCTGTGCGGCCATTACGCCGTCTACTACGTGCTGTCGATGGAGCAGGGCATCAAATGCTGGATCACGGTGCGGGTGGAAGTGGACGCCAGTACCCTTGAGTTTCCATCGGTGACGCCGCGCGTACCGGCGGCGGTCTGGGGCGAGCGCGAAGTGCGCGACATGTACGGCCTGCGCCCGGTTGGGCTGCCGGATGAGCGTCGCCTGGTGCTGCCGGATGACTGGCCGGACGAACTCTATCCGCTGCGTAAAGACAGTATGGATTACCGTCAACGCCCGGCCCCGACCACCGACAGCGAAACCTACGAGTTTATTAACGAACTGGGCAGTAAGAAAAATAACGTCGTACCGATTGGCCCACTGCACGTCACCTCCGACGAACCGGGCCATTTCCGCCTGTTTGTCGATGGCGAAAACATTATCGACGCCGATTACCGCCTGTTCTATGTCCATCGGGGCATGGAAAAACTGGCGGAAACCCGCATGGGCTATAACGAAGTGACTTTCCTGTCGGATCGCGTGTGCGGCATCTGCGGCTTTGCCCACAGTACCGCCTACACCACCTCGGTGGAAAACGCGATGGGCATTAAGGTGCCGGAGCGTGCGCAGATGATCCGCGCCATTCTGCTGGAAGTGGAGCGGCTGCACAGCCATCTGCTGAACCTCGGCCTGGCCTGTCACTTTGTCGGCTTTGACTCCGGCTTTATGCAGTTTTTCCGCGTGCGCGAAACCTCCATGAAAATGGCGGAGATCCTCACCGGCGCGCGTAAAACCTACGGCATGAACCTGATCGGCGGCATTCGTCGTGACATGCTGAAAGACGACATGATCCAGACCCGTCAACTGGCGCAGCAGATGCGCCGCGACGTAATGGAACTGGTGGATGTGCTGATGAGCACGCCGAATATCGAACAGCGTACCGTCGGCATTGGCCGTCTGGATCCGCAAATTGCCCGTGACTTCAGCAATGTCGGCCCGATGGTGCGCGCCAGCGGCCATGCGCGCGATACCCGCGCCGATCACCCGTTCGTCGGCTACGGGCTGTTGCCGATGACGGTGCACAGTGAACAGGGCTGCGACGTCATCTCCCGCCTGAAAGTGCGCATCAACGAAGTGCTGACCGCGCTCAATATGATCGACTTTGGTCTGGATAACCTGCCCGGCGGCCCGCTGCTGGTGGAGGGCTTTACCTATATCCCGCACCGTTTTGCCCTCGGTTTTGCCGAAGCGCCGCGCGGCGATGATATTCACTGGAGCATGACCGGCGACAACCAGAAACTCTACCGCTGGCGTTGCCGGGCGGCGACCTATGCGAACTGGCCGACCCTGCGCTATATGCTGCGCGGCAATACGGTATCCGACGCGCCGCTGATCATCGGCAGCCTCGACCCCTGCTACTCCTGCACCGACCGTATGACGGTGGTGGATGTGCGCAGGAAGAAAAGCAAAGTGGTGCCGTACAAAGAGCTTGAGCGCTACAGCATCGAGCGTAAAAACTCGCCGCTGAAATAAGGAGTCGCCATGTTTACCTTTATCAAAAAAGTCATCAAAACCGGCGCGCCGACCTCGTCGTACCCGCTGGAGCCGATTGCCGTCGATAAAAATTTTCGCGGCAAGCCGGAGCACAATCCGCAGCAGTGCATCGGCTGCGCCGCCTGCGTGAACGCCTGTCCGTCAAACGCCCTGAGCGTAGAAACCAATCTGGCCCGTGGCGAGCAGGCCTGGCAGTTTAACCTCGGGCGCTGCATTTTTTGCGGTCGCTGCGAAGAGGTCTGTCCGACGGCGGCCATTACCCTGTCCCAGGCCTATGAACTGGCGGTATGGAAGAAAGAGGATTTCCTGCAACAGTCGCGCTTTGCGCTGTGCGAATGCCGCGTCTGCGCCCGGCCCTTTGCCGTGCAAAAAGAGATCGACTACGCCATCGCCCTGCTGCAACACAACGGCGACACCCGTGCGCACGAGCACCGGGAGAGCTTCGAAACCTGCCCGGACTGCAAACGTCAGAAATGCCTGGTGCCGTCAGATCGGATCGAACTGACCCGCCACATGAGGAAGGCCAGCTAATGCAAAACCTAATTGGACCGCGTGACGATAACGGCATTCCGGTGCCGATGACGGTGGATGAATCCATCGCGCGCATGAAAACCTCGCTGCTGAAAAACATCAAGCGTTCCGCCTATGTCTACCGGGTGGACTGCGGCGGTTGCAATGGCTGCGAAATCGAGATTTTCGCCACGCTTTCGCCGCTGTTCGACGCCGAACGCTTCGGCATCAAAGTAGTGCCGTCACCGCGTCATGCCGACATTCTGCTGTTTACCGGTGCAGTGACCCGCGCTATGCGCTCCCCTGCGCTGCGCGCCTGGCAGTCAGCGCCCGATCCGAAAATCTGCATCTCTTACGGCGCCTGCGGCAACAGCGGCGGCATCTTCCACGATCTCTACTGCGTGTGGGGCGGCACCGACAAAATTGTGCCGGTGGACGTTTATATTCCGGGCTGCCCGCCGACGCCTGCCGCCACCCTGTATGGCTTTGCCATGGCGCTGGGCCTGCTGGAGCAAAAAATTCACACCCGTCTGCCGGGTGAGCAGGACAACCAGCCTGCTGAACTGTTGCATGACGACATGATGCAGCCGCTGCGCGTGCGGGTGGATCGCGCTGCCCGCCAGCTGGCCGGTTATCGCTATGGCCGCCAGATTGCCGATGATTATCTGCGGCTGCTGGGCAAGGGCGAACAGCAGGTGGCGCGCTGGCTGGAAGCAGAAAACGATCCGCGGCTGAATGAAATCGTGCAGCGGCTTAACAGCGTGGTGAACGAGGCGCGCATCAGATGAGCGAGAAGGTCGTTTTCAGTCAGTTGAGTCGCAAATTTGTCGACGAGAATGATGCCACGCCGCCCGCCGCGCAGCAGGTGGTCTATTACAGCCTGGCGATCGGTCATCACCTGGGGGTGATCGACTGCCTGGAAGCGGCGCTGACCTGCCCGTGGCAGGCGTATCTGGCGTGGATCGGTACGCTGGAGGAGGGCAGCGAGGCGCGGCGCAAAATGGAAGGCGTACCGAAGTATGGCGAGATCGTCATCGACCATTCGCACATCAGCATGCTGGCCAACGCCTTTGATCGCGCCCGGGCGCAGCAGACGCCGGAGCAGCAGGCCTGGAGCCGGACGCTGCTCGGTATGCTGCACGATATTTATCAGGAGAATGCCATCTACCTGATGGTGAGGAGATTACGTGACTGATGTTTTACTCTGCGTCGGCAACACCATGATGGGCGACGACGGCGCAGGTCCGCTGCTGGCGGAAATATGCGCGGAGCGGGGCTGTGAAGGGTGGACGGTGATTGACGGCGGCAGCGCGCCGGAAAATGACATCGTGGCGATCCGCGAGCTTAAACCCGCGAGGCTGATGATTGTCGATGCCACCGACATGGGGCTGAACCCCGGCGAGATCCGCATTATCGATCCCGATGACATCGCCGACATGTTTATGATGACCACCCACAATATGCCGCTCAACTATCTGGTCGATCAGTTAAAAGACGATGTCGGCGAGGTGATTTTTGTCGGCATTCAGCCGGATATTGTTGGCTTTTATTATCCGATGACGCCGCCGGTAAAGGCGGCGGTGGAAACGGTGTATCAGCGCCTTGCCGGATGGCAGGGGAACGGCGGTTTTTCACCGCTGTGATTGAAACTCTGCCCGGTGGGAAATGCCGGGCGGCGCTGCGCTTGCACCGGCCTACATAATTTCGACAATGCGGATTTTTGTAGGCCCGGTCAGGCGAAGCCGCCACCGGGCAATGCAATTTATTCCAAATCCGCGCCATTACTGGCAATCACTTTCTTATACCACCAGAAGGATTTCTTGCGCGTGCGGGCGAGGGTGCCGTTGCCGGCGTCATCGCGATCCACATACACAAAACCATAGCGCTTGCTCATTTCACCGGTGGATGCCGATACCAGATCGATACAGCCCCATGAGGTATAACCCATCAGCGGCACGCCGTCTTCGATGGCGTCACCCATCGCGCGGATATGCTCGCGCAGATAGCTTATGCGGTAATCGTCGTTGATCTCGCCGTTGGCATCGATTTCATCCCGCGCGCCGAGGCCATTTTCCACCAGGAACAGCGGCTTCTGGTACCGGTCATACATCATATTCATGGTGATGCGTAAGCCCAGCGGATCGATGCCCCAGCCCCATTCGCTGGCCTGAATGTACGGGTTTTTCAGTGACTTCACGATATTGGCCGCGCTGGTGTTTCCGGCGTTCATATCCGCTGACGCGCAGCGGGAGGCGTAATAGCTGAACGACACGAAATCGACGGTGTTTTTCAGGATCTCATCGTCGCCCGGCGCTTTTTCAATGTGTACGCCTTTCTCGCGGAACACGCGGGCGGAATAGGACGGATAGGCCCCGCGCGCCTGCACGTCGATAAAGAACAGGTTTTCGCGATCTTTCTCCAGTGCCATCCACACATCTTCCGGCTTGCAGGAATACGGGTAAAAATTACCGCCCGCCAGCATACAGCCCACCTGATTGTGCGGGTTCACCTCATGGGCTATTTTAGTCGCCAGCGCGCTGGCAATCAGCTCATGGTGCGCGGCCTGGTATTTCACCTGGTCCTGATTTTCACCTTCTTCAAACGCCAGTCCCGCGCCGGAGAACGGGCTGTGCAGCATGATGTTGATTTCATTGAACGTCAGCCAGTACTTCACCAGCCCGTCAAATTCTTCAAAACAGGTGCGCGCATAGCGGGTGAAGAACTCCACCATCTTGCGGTTGCGCCAGGAGCCATATTCCACCACCAGATGCATCGGCACGTCGAAATGGCACAGCGTTACCAGCGGTTCAATGTTGTACTTTCTGCACTCCTCAAACACCGCTTTATAGAAGGCGATGCCTTCCGGGTTGGGCGTCAGTTCGTCGCCATTCGGGTACAGGCGCGCCCAGGCAATGGAAGTGCGGAACACCGTGAAGCCCATCTCCGCCATCAGGGCGATGTCTTCCTTGTAGCGATGATAAAAATCAATCGCCTCATGGCTGGGGTAGAACTCATCATCACGCAGCGCCACGCGCTTTTCCTGGCCCAGCTTCACCGGCAGGCGGTTTGCGCCATGGGGGATCATATCGACGGTGGTCAGGCCCTTGCCGCCTTCGCGATATGCCCCTTCAGACTGGTTGGCGGCCAGCGCGCCGCCCCATAAAAATCCTTCCGGAAATACAGACATGCTTACTTCTCCTTAAATCAGGCTCTGGCTTCGGTGCTGACGGGCGCTTTCGCCGCCTGCAACTCACGCGCTTTCGCCGCTTCTTTTTCCACCGGAATATCTTCAAAGCCCAGCATCAGCGTGAGCACAAAGGACAGCACCACCGCCAGCGCCATCACGCCGAACACCCAGACGATGCTCATCGGATTGGCCGGATCGAAGAACTGCACGCTGGTAAACAGTCCGGGTGCTGCCATTGAATGGCTGGCGAGTCCGGCAATGCCCGCCACCGCGCCGCAGATAAAGCCGCTGATGAGGCTGGCGATAAGCGGTCGTTTCAGGCGTACCGCCACGCCGTACAGCGCCGGTTCCGAGATGCCCGCCAGAATGGCAGAGGCGGCGGCTGCCAGCGCCGTCTGACGCAGTTCCGGGTTTTTCGTTTTCCACGCCACCGCCAGTGAGGAGCCGCCAAGGGAGAGGTTAGCGCCAATTTCTGACGGCATCACCATGCCTTCTTTACCGGTTTCGGCGATGGTCTGAATAATAGTCGGCGTAAACACGCGGTGCATCCCGGTCATCACCAGCAGCGGCCACAGCGCGCCCATAATGGCGACGGACAGCCAGCCAAGATAATCGTGAATGGTGTACACCAGCGCAGAGATGGCGCTGCCGATCCAGATACCGATTGGGCCGATGAGCACGATGGCGAGCGGGGCGGCAATCAGCACGATCAGCATCGGCTTGAGGAAGTTTTTCGTCACCGCCGGGGTGATCTTATCGACCCAGCGTTCGATATAAGACAGGCACCAGGTCATCACCAGCGCCGGGATCACCGTGTAGGTGTACTTCACCGCCGTCACCGGGATAAAGGCGAATTCGACGTGCTCGCCCTGAGCCGCTTTCGCCATCAGCTCGATAAAGCTCGGGTGCACCAGCACACCGGCAATGGCTATCGCCAGCGACATGTTGGTTTTAAATTTGATCGCCGCCGAAGCCGCCACCATCAGCGGCAGGAAGAAGAAGGCCCCGTCGCCGATCACCGTCAGGATGGTCAGCGTTGGCGCGCCTTTTTCCAGCACGCCGGTCATCTCCAGAATCATCGCCAGCAGCTTGACCATCGATCCGCCGATGATCGCCGGGATCAACGGGGACATGGTGCCGATCAGCGCATCCAGAATACCTGCGCCGATGCGCTTTAAGGTCAGTTTCTGTTTTGATGCGGTTTCCACCGGCTGCATATCTCCCGGCAGCAGGCTCACCACTTCGCGGAACGCCTGCGAGACCGTGTTGCCGATGATCACCTGGCACTGGTTATCGTTACGCACCACGCCCATTACGCCGCTGATGCTTTTCAGGCCGGGAGCGTCGATGAGCGATTCATCTTTTACTACAAAGCGCAGACGCGTCATGCAGTGCGTCACGGCAGCGATATTGTCAACGCCGCCCAGCGCAGCAATCACAGAGTGGGCAAGCGCCGCATAATTCTTAGCCATCGGGAAGTAATCCTGTTTTATCAGTAAGATACGCTTTCATTGTCAGACAATGACACAGCAGATAGGAAACCGGTTCCACAAAAGAATGATTAGTTCTTGTAAATCAAACAATGATTTTTATATTGATTTGTGATGAGGTTCGCTAAATATTTGATTGGCTGTAGGCCGGGCAAGACGTAGTCGCCGCCCGGCACCAAAGCTGCAAACTGCGTGACTGTGAAGTACACTGCCGCTTATCGACATTAAAGGGATAATGATCATGACGACGATGCTGGAGGTCGCGAAGCGGGCAGGGGTGTCCAAAGCCACGGTATCCCGCGTGCTGTCAGGGAATGGCTATGTGAGCCAGGAAACCAAAGACCGGGTATTTCAGGCGATTGAGGAGAGCGGCTACCGGCCTAATTTGCTGGCGCGCAATCTGGCGACGAAAAAGACGCAGACGCTCGGTCTTGTGGTGACCAACACCCTCTATTACGGCGTCTATTTCAGCGAGTTGCTGTTCCATGCCGCGCGGATGACGGAAGATCATGGCCGCCAGCTGATCCTCGCCGACGGTAAACACAGCGCTGAAGAAGAGCGTCAGGCGATCCAGTATTTACTCGATATGCGCTGTGACGCGATCATTATTTATCCCCGTTTTCTCAGCGTCGATGAACTGGATGCGCTTGTTGAAAATCACACCCAGCCGGTAATGGTGCTTAATCGTCGGCTGCGGAAAAACAGCAGCCACTGCGTCTGGTCGGATCAAAAACAGTCCAGCTTTAAAGCGGTGTCGACTTTATTAGCCCGCGGCCACCGGGATATTGCTTTTATTACCGGCTCGCTGGATTCGCCGACCGGTATTGAACGTCTGGCGGGCTATAAAGATGCGCTGGCGCAGCATGGCGTTGCGCTGCGCAACGATCTGATTGTCGAAGGAAAATGGACGCCTGCCAGCGGCGCTGAGGGCGTGAAAACGCTGCTCTCACGGCAGCAAAGCTTTACCGCGCTGGTGGCCAGTAATGACGACATGGCGATTGGCGCAATTAAGCAGCTGCATGAGGCGGGAATAACGGTTCCCGAACGGGTTTCCGTGCTGGGATTCGATGATATTGCGCTGGCCCCTTATATTGTGCCGTCGCTGTCCAGCGTGCGTATTCCGGTCACGGAAATGATCAAAGAAACCATTAACCGGTTAATCTTTATGCTCGACGGCGGTGAATTTAAATATCAGCAAACCTTTGCCGGGGAATTACATTCCCGCGACTCCATCATTGACGGGCCACACGCCTGACGTCGACAGGTGTCATCGTCACTCGTGTCGATGACACTTCCTTTCTGCCTCGTCTTTTCTAAAATATACATAAATATCAATACATTAAAATCTGGCACGATTCATGAATAGCTCCGCGGTAACCTTTACAGCCGGAGAACCCGATGAACCGTTTCATCATGGCGGATGCCAATAAATGCATTGGCTGCCGCACCTGCGAAGTCGCCTGCGTGGTTTCGCATCAGGAAGATCAGGACTGCGCCGCCCTGACGCCCACCACCTTTCTGCCGCGTATCCATGTGATTAAAGGCGTGAATATCTCCACCGCCACCCTGTGCCGTCAGTGTGAAGACGCCCCTTGTGCCAACGTCTGCCCGAACGGCGCAATCAGCCGCGATAAAGGCTTTGTGCATGTGATGCAGGAACGCTGCATCGGCTGCAAAACCTGCGTGGTCGCCTGCCCGTATGGCGCAATGGAAGTGGTGGTGCGCCCGGTCGTGCGCAACAGCGGCGCGGGCCTGAACGTGCGCGCCGAAAAAGCCGAAGCCAACAAATGCGATCTCTGCCATCACCGTGACGCCGGTCCGGCGTGCATGGAAGTCTGCCCGACCCGGGCGCTGGTCTGTGTCGACCGCAATATGCTGGAAAAAATGAGCGCCGATAAACGTCGTCGTTCCGCCCTGGATACCACCGGCATGCTGTTTTAACCCGAACCCGATTTCAACTTTTAACAGGTCTGTTACTGATGAAAAAAATCACAAGCGTATGTCCCTACTGCGGCGCAGGCTGCAAACTTAAACTGGTCGTTGAGAACAATAAAATCGTGCGCGCGGAAGCCGCCGAAGGGGTGACCAACCAGAATCAGCTGTGCCTGAAAGGCTATTATGGCTGGGATTTTCTGAACGATACTAAGCTCCTCACGCCACGCCTGACGCAGCCGATGATCCGCTACGAAAAAGGCGGCAAACTCACGCCGGTCAGCTGGGACGAGGCGATCCGCTATACCGCAAAACGCCTGGGCGAGATCCGCGCGCAGTTCGGCCCGCGCGCCATCATGACCACCGGTTCGTCCCGCGGAACGGGGAACGAAACCAACTATGTGATGCAGAAATTCGCCCGCGGCGTGCTCAATACCAATAACGTCGACTGCTGCGCGCGCGTCTGTCACGGTCCATCGGTGGCGGGATTGCAGGAAACGCTTGGCAACGGCGCGATGAGTAACTCCATCGGCGACATTGAAAATTCCCGCTGCCTGCTGGTATTTGGCTATAACTGCGCGGATTCGCATCCCATTGTGGCGCGTCGGGTGATCAAGGCGAAACAGAACGGCGCGAAAATTATCGTCTGCGATCCGCGCCGTATCGAAACCGCGCGCATCGCCGATCAGCATCTGCAAATCAAAAACGGCTGTAATATGGCGCTGGTTAACGCCTTTGGTTATGTGCTGCTGGAAGAGCAGCTCTACGACAAAGAGTACGTCGCCAGCTTTACCAGCGGGCTGGACGGCTACCGGGAAACGGTAAAAGATTATGCGCCGGAAAAGGTAGAGCACCTGACCGGCGTGTCGGCGCAGCAGATCCGTCAGGCGATGCGCACTTACGCCGCCGCGCCGTCGGCCACCATTATGTGGGGCATGGGCGTGACGCAGTTCGGTCAGGCGGTGGACGTGGTGAAAGGGCTGGCGAGCCTGGCGCTGCTTACCGGCAATCTGGGGCGCGAGCACGTCGGCGTCGGGCCGGTGCGCGGGCAGAATAACGTGCAGGGGGCGTGTGACATGGGCGTCATCCCTAACCAGTTCCCCGGCTATCAGGATGTGGTGGATCCGGCGGTGCGCGCAAAATTCGCTGCCGCCTGGGGCATTAACCCTGACGATATGGACGATAAACCCGGCGTGCGCATCACCGAAGTGCCGCATCTGGCCATCGAAGGCAAAGTGAAAGCCTATTACATCATGGGTGAAGATCCATTGCAGACCGAAGCGGATCTGGGCCTGGTGCGCAAAGGCTTTGCGGCCCTTGATTTTATCGTCGTGCAGGACATTTTCATGACCAAAACCGCCGAGCAGGCGGACGTGATCCTGCCCGCCACCTCCTGGGGCGAGCACGGCGGCGTCTTTACCTGCGCCGACCGCGGCTTCCAGCGCTTCGAAAAAGCCATTGAGCCTGCCTATAACGTCAAACGTGACTGGGAAATTATCAGCCTCATCGCCACTGAGATGGGCTACCCGATGCACTACGACAATAATCAGCAAATCTGGGATGAACTGCGCGAGCTGTGCCCGCTGTTCTATGGCGTGACGTATGAAAAAATGGGCGATATGGGACACGTGCAGTGGCCTTGCCCGACCCTCGATCACCCCGGCACGCCTTTCCTCTACAAAGGCAATAAATTTGATACGCCGGACGGCAAAGGGCATCTGTTTGCCGCCCCGTGGCGCGCGCCTGCGGAAGTGCCGGACGCCGACTACCCGCTGGTGCTGTGCACCGTGCGCGAAGTGGGGCACTACTCCTGCCGCTCGATGACCGGTAACTGCGCGGCGTTGCAAACTCTGGCGGATGAGCCGGGTTTTGTGCAGATCAACCCGCAGGACGCCCGTGCGCTGGGCATTCAGGATCGGCAACTGGTGTGGGTTTCCTCGCGCCGTGGCAGGGTGATCAGCCGTGCCGATGTTAACGAGCGTATCAACACCGGCAGCGTGTACATGACCTATCAGTGGTGGATTGGCGCCTGTAATGAACTGACCCAGGACAATCTCGATCCGATCTCCAAAACCCCGGAAACCAAATATTGCGCGGTGAAGGTGAGCGCGATCGACGACCAGCGCTGGGCGGAAGATTACACTCAGACCACCTATCTCGAGATGAAAAACCGGCTGCGTGATGCAGTGGTATGACAGGACAGAATGAGTAATAACGGCGTACTGATACGTGTACGCGGCAAGGTGCAGGGGGTGGGTTTCCGCCCCTTCGTCTGGCAGCTGGCGCAACAACTCGATCTGCGTGGCGATGTCTGCAACGACGGGCACGGCGTCGAAATCCGGCTGTCCGGCGACGCCACGCGTTTTCTTCGCGAGCTGTATCAGTACTGCCCGCCGCTGGCGCGCATTGACGATACGGAGGTGACCCCCTGGCAGTGGGACGACGCGCCCACCGCCTTCACTATTCGCCACAGCACCGGCGGCAGCATGGACACGCAGATTGTGCCGGACGCCGCCACCTGCCCGGCCTGTCTGGCGGAAATGAACGATCCTGCTGAGCGCCGCTATCGCTATCCCTTTATTAACTGCACCCACTGCGGGCCGCGGTTTACCATTATTCACGCCATGCCTTACGACCGTCCGTTCACCGTGATGCGCGCCTTTCCGCTGTGTCCGGTCTGTGATGCTGAATACCGCAATCCGGCGGATCGGCGTTTTCACGCCCAGCCGGTGGCCTGCGCAGAGTGCGGCCCGCAGCTTGAATGGCAGGCAGCAGGGGTAAGCGAAGCGGGCGAGGCGGCATTGCAGGCGGCAATCGCCATGCTGGCGGCGGGAAATATTGTCGCCATTAAGGGCCTTGGCGGTTTTCATCTCGCCGTTGATGCGCAAAACCAGCAGGCAGTGATGCGCCTACGGGAACGTAAACGCCGTCCGGCAAAACCGCTGGCGGTGATGATCCCCTGTGGCTGCTGTGAGGTGGCAGCAGAGCACCTGCAATCCGCCGCCGCGCCCATTGTGCTGGTGGCGAAAAGCGCGCTGCCGGATCTGTGCGAGGCCATTGCGCCTTCGCTTGCGGAGGTGGGCGTGATGTGGCCCGCCAGTCCGCTCCAGCATTTGCTGATGCAGGCGCTGGATCGTCCGCTGGTGATGACCTCCGGCAACCTCAGCGGACGACCGCCTGCGCTTACCAACGACCAGGCGCTCAACGATCTGGCGGACATTGCCGACGGCTTTTTGCTGCATAACCGCGACATCGTGCAGCGCATGGATGACTCGGTGATGCGCGTCAGCGGTGAGATGCTGCGCCGGGCGCGCGGCTTTGTGCCGGACGCGCTGCCGCTGCCGCCGGGCTTCCAGGATGTGCCGCCGCTGCTCTGTCTGGGGGCGGACATGAAAAATACCTTTTGCCTGCTGCGGGGCGACCGGGCGGTGCTGAGCCAGCATTTTGGCGATCTCACCGATGACGGAGTGGAAACCCAGTGGCGCGCCGCCCTCGATCTGATGCAGAAAATTTATGATTTCGTGCCGCAGCAGGCGGTGTGCGATGCCCACAGCGGCTATCGCGCCACGCAATGGGGCGAGGCGCTCGGCCTGCCGGTGAGCCACGTGCTCCATCATCACGCTCACGCGGCGGCTTGTCTGGCAGAACACCGCTGGCCGCGTGACGGCGGTGACGTGATCGCGCTGATCCTTGACGGTATTGGCATGGGTGAAAACGGTCGTCTCTGGGGCGGGGAGTGTCTGCGGGTGAACTACCGCGAATGCGAGCACCTCGGCGGCTTACCGGCGGTGGCGCTGCCCGGCGGCGACCTGGCGGCACGACAGCCGTGGCGCAACCTGCTGGCGCACTGTCTGGCCTTTGTACCGGACTGGCAGCGTTATCCCCAGACCCGCGTGCTACAGGATAAAAACTGGCCGCTGCTGGCGCGGGCGATAGCGCAGGGGATCAATTCCCCTCGCGCGTCATCCTGCGGGCGGCTGTTTGACGCCGTAGCCTGCGCGCTCGGCTGCGCGCCGGAAAGCCTGAGCTACGAGGGCGAGGCGGCCTGTCAGATGGAGGCGCTGGCAAGTGAATGTTCCGGTGTGGATCATCCGGTGGTGTTGCAGCCGCAGGATTTGACGACGTTCTGGCAGTCGTGGCTCAGGTGGGACGCAACGGTAAGCGAAAAAGCCTGGGCGTTTCATGATGCGCTGGCAAAAGGGCTGGCGGGGCTGATGCGGCGCGAGGCGCAGGCGCGGGGGATCACGACGTTGTGTTTTGGCGGCGGGGTGATGCACAACCGGCTGCTGGTGGCGCGCTTAGGGTTTTATCTGGGGGAGTTCAGGTTGCTGTTTCCGAAGGGGTTACCGGCGGGGGATGGGGGGATCGCATTGGGGCAGGGGATTATTGCGGCTGCACGCTTGGTGTAATGTGGTAAGTTGCGCTCTTACTGACTTCTGCGTACGACTCAGACTTCAGGCGCACAGAGCGCGCAGGGGGCGGCCAGTCGCCGCCGCCCCCTGCACCCCCGGGCTCCCGGCAAGAAAATCGCCGCTTCGCGGTGCCCTCGGCTTATCCCTTCCGGCTTCGGGTCGGGCGCGATGCAGCGTCCCTGCAAGTCGCGCCCTCAGCCCGCATCCATGCGGGCTGCCCCGGCCGTAAGGGAACGCCTCAGCGATTTTCAGCCGGACTCCCCACACTTCACGATTTTTAAAAAACACCACTCACAGCTTCCTGTAAGTTCGTAAAAAAATTAACGCCACTCCGTCGCCTTATAAAAAATAAAGATAATGACGCGAGGGGTTGAGTCCCCGCTGAAACCGGCGAGCCGGAGGCCGGATGACAAGGGCTGGACGCCATGGATGGCGGCCAGAGGCGATATGAGGCAGGAGGCCGAATTGAGCCGACCGCGGGCAGACGGGCGGGAGGTGAGCGCAGTGCGCAGCACCGGTTTCTGTGCGGGGCCGCGGGGATTGCTAAGGGGGCCGCGGTGGCCCCCTTAGCACGTTCACCGTCAGCGGCGTCACGCCTGACACGGAACGCAAAGTGAACGGAATATTCCACCACACCGAACATTCCACCACACCAAACATCCCACCGAACAGCCCCAATAAACCTACCCGTTCAGCGCCTTCAGCAACCCAAACGCCTCCTTCATCCGATCCTCACTCACCACAAACGCCCGCAGCTTCTCCCCCTCAAACCCCTTCGCCACCATCCCGTCCGGGCGCGCCTCGATCTGCCAGTGCAGATCCCCGCGCTGTGTCTCGCCCGCCAGATGCAGCGGCAGATCCGGCGTCTTCACTTTCACCAGCATCGGCGGCAGCGACAGCGTGGCCTGCTGGCCCAGCAGCGTCTTCGCCAGCCACATCGCGCAAATCTGGATCGGTTGCAGGAAGGGCAGCAGCTTACCGTTGATCTCCGCGCAGTCCCCCAGCGCATAAATATCCTCAATACTGGTGCGCAGCTGACTGTCGACCACAATGCCGCGTCTGACGGCAATACCCGCCTGACTCGCCAGCGCGGTTTGTGGTTTCAGGCCAGTGGCGGCCACCACCGCATCCACCTCAAGGAGGCGATCGCGATCAAAACGCGCCTGAATGCCCCCGGCGGTAGACTCCAGCCCAAGCAACTGCGATTTCAGCAGCAGATGCACGCCGCTCTCCGTCAGACGGTGTTGCAGGCGGCTGCTCACTTCCGGCGGCATCAGCGAAGAAAGTATGCTGGCGGCGGTATCCACCAGCGTCACCGTTTTACCGGCGCGGTTAAAATCCATCGCCAGCTCAGTGCCGATCAGCCCGCCGCCGACAATCAGCACGCGCTGCGCATCGCGCAGGGTCGCGCCGCACGCCTGATACTCCTGCTGACTGTTCAGCGTCAGCATCAGCTCGCTGCCCGGCACCGGCGGCACAAAGGCCGAAGCCCCTGTCGCCAGTACCAGCTTGTCGTAAAACCACTCCTGCTGCTGGCTTTTGACGCAGCGGCGGGTGGGATCGATTTCCGTCACCCGCGTCTGCGGGAACAGGCGCAGATTGAACTGTTCCGCAAACTCCCCCGCCGACTGGCGGGTGAGATCGTCTGCGGACTGGCCGAGGCTGATCACGTGGCTGAGATCCGGTTTGTTGTATTCGTCCATGCTGTCAGCGGCAATCAGCGTGACCGGAACCTGCGCGTCCTGTTTGCGGATATTTTTTACCAGCTGTCGGGCGGCGAAGCCCGAACCAATAATGACGATACCCTGATTCATTTTGCCTCCACGGCCAGCACATCAAACACGTCTTTACCCAGTGAACATTCCGGGCACAGGAAGTTGTCCGGCACCTCGTCCCACGGCGTGCCGGGGGCGACATCCTGCATTGGCTCGCCGGTGGCCGGATCGTAGATCCACTGACAAACGCTGCACTGCATGCATGGGCCGAGGTCAGCGGCGGCAGGCTCGCTGACGCTTTCTTCCTGCGGTTTTACGTTCGGGGCAGCAGCGGAAGGCAGCGGGGTAAGCGCCCACTGACGGGCAATATCACGACCGTGCTGGCGGCAGATTTCCAGCGCATCAATATCCGGACGCCATTTGGCTTTCAGGCTGAGTGACATTTCAAAACCGGCATCCTGTAAACGCGTAGACAGGCGGTCCACCGCGCCGCCGCTCCAGCCGTGGGAGCCAAAGGCACTGGCGCGTTTATTGCGGAAGCGCAGCCCGGTTATCTCTTCCACCAGCCCGGCGATTTTCGGCATCATCACGTTATTCATGGTGGAGGTACCCACCAGCACGCCTTTGGAGCGGAACACGTTGGTCAGCACCTCGTTTTTATCGCTGCGGGCGACGTTGAAGATTTTCACCGCCACGCGGGGATCCACTTCGGTGATGCCCTGGGCGATGGCGTCGGCCATCATGCGGGTATTGTTCGACATGGTGTCGTAGAAAATGGTGATGCGATCTTCCTGATAATCCGCTGCCCATTTCAGGTACAGCTCGACGATTTGCGTCGGGTTATCACGCCATACCACGCCGTGAGAGGTGGCGATCATATCCACCGGCAGGTTAAAGCCGAGGATTTCGGTGATTTTCGGCGTCACCAGGCGGCTGAACGGCGTCAGGATGTTGGCGTAGTAGCGCTGGCACTGCTCGAACAGTTCCACCTGATCCACTTCGTCATTAAACAGGTGTTCGTCGCAATAGTGCTGACCGAAGGCGTCGTTACTGAACAGCACCGCGTCGCCGGTCATGTAGGTCATCATGCTGTCCGGCCAGTGCAGCATCGGGGTTTCAACGAAGATCAGCTGTTTACCGTTACCGATGTCCAGCGTGTCGCCGGTTTTCACCACGTTAAAATTCCACTCCGGATGGTGGTGATGACCGTTGATGGAATCGATGGCGTTATTGGTGCAGTAAATCGGCGTGTCCGGGATGCAGGACATCAGTTCGGTCAGCGCACCGGCGTGATCTTCTTCCGCATGGTTGATGATGATGTAGTCAATATCCGCAAGGTCGATTTCAGCGCGCAGGTTCTGCACGAATTCACGGCTGAATTTGTGGTCAACGGTATCGATGAGCACGTTTTTCTCTTCGCGGATCAGATAGCTGTTATAGCTGCTGCCGCGCAGGGTTTTGTATTCGGTACCGTGAAAATCGCGCACTTCCCAGTCACGTTGTCCAACCCAGTGAATATTATTTTTTACATGAATAGTCATATTAACCTCAGCCACTCTGAATTTGAGAAAGATGTCTGACATATATCAAGATGCGTGCCAGTTTTTTATTTTATTTAAAATCAATGGTTTGATAGATTTTTGGTAAAGGTAGTTTGTCAAAATGACTATGCTTTTTATGGTCAATATGACACTATGCATTGTCAAAATGACTGTGAGGTGGGTATGCGTTTTTCCGTGGAAGCACTGGCGAAAATCGCCATTGAACTGCAAAGCGATATCGGTCATCAGGATCGCTTTTCCCGGCTGATCGCCACGCTGCGCCAGGTGCTGGGCTGCGATGCCTCGGCGCTGCTGCGCTATGAGGCGCACCAGTTTATTCCGCTGGCCATCGACGGGCTGGCGCAGGATGTGCTGGGGCGACGCTTTTCCCTTGCCGGACACCCGCGCCTGGAGGCCATCGCCCGCGCCGGGGACGTGGTGCGCTTTCCGGCAGACAACGATCTGCCCGATCCCTACGATGGCCTGATCCCCGGCCAGGAGAGCCTGAAAGTGCACGCCTGTCTGGGCCTGCCGCTGTTTGCCGGGCAGAAGCTGATTGGCGCGTTGACTCTCGACGGCATGGAGCCGGATCAATTCGACGGCTTCAGCGACGAAGCCCTGCGTCTGATAGCCGCGTTGGTGGCCGGGGCGCTGAATAACGCGCTGCTGATTGCCCAGCTGGAAAGCCAGAACGTGCTGCCCGCCGGGGAAAGCAGCTTCACGCCGGAGCGCGGACAGGAGATGATCGGCCTCGCCCCGGCAATGCAGCAGCTGAAAAAAGAGATCGATATTGTCGCCGCCTCAGATTTGAACGTGCTGATCAGCGGCGAAACTGGCACCGGTAAAGAGCTGGTGGCGAAAGCGATCCACAGCGGATCGCCACGGGCGGTGAATCCACTGGTCTACCTGAACTGCGCGGCGCTGCCGGAAAGCGTGGCGGAAAGCGAACTGTTCGGTCATGTCAAAGGGGCCTTTACCGGGGCGATCAGCAACCGCAGCGGTAAGTTTGAAATGGCCGATAACGGCACGCTGTTCCTTGATGAAATCGGCGAGCTGTCGCTGGCGTTGCAGGCGAAGCTGCTGCGTGTGTTGCAGTACGGCGATATTCAGCGCGTCGGCGATGACCGCAGTTTGCGGGTTGACGTCCGGGTGCTTGCCGCCACCAACCGCGATTTGCGTGAGGAAGTGCTGGCGGGGCGGTTTCGCGCCGATCTGTTCCACCGTCTGAGCGTTTTTCCGCTGTTTGTACCGCCGCTGCGGGAGCGGGGCGAGGATGTGATCCTGCTGGCGGGTTATTTCTGCGAGCAGTGCCGGATGCGGCTCGGGCTGGCGCAGGTGGTGCTAAGCCCCGGCGCGCGGGCGCAGCTGCTGGCGTATGGCTGGCCCGGCAACGTACGCGAGCTGGAACATGCCATTCATCGCGCGGTGGTGCTGGCGCGGGCGACGCGGGCAGGGGATGAAGTGGTGCTGGAAGCGCATCACTTTGCCTTTACCGATGAGGCTGCGCCTGCGGCAACGCCCGTCATCAGCCTGCCAGTGAACGACGCCGCGCTGAACCTGCGGACGGCTACGGAAGATTTTCAGCGCCAGCTGATTGAGAATGCCCTGCGCGCCCACGACCATAACTGGGCGGCAAGCGCGCGGGCGCTGGAGATGGACGTCGCCAACCTGCACCGGCTGGCGAAGCGTCTGGGGCTGAAGGGCTAGAGAATGCCCGCCTGGTAGAAGTCCTGTAAGTTGATAGCGCCGGTGAGCACGCCGTTTTCATCCACCACCGGGGCGGCGGCGATTTTGCGCTTCATCAGGATCTCTTTGGCATCAATGGCGCGGCTCTGCGCCTGTAGCGTGACGCCGCCCGGCGTCATGGCGTCACGTACCGCGGCGTCCAGCGTGCCGCCGCCCACCAGCCAGCGGCGCAGGTCGCCATCGGTAAATACCCCCTGAACGTGCTGCGCGCTGTCGCATACCGCCACCAGCCCCAGCCCGGTGCGGCTCAGTTCCAGCATGGCGTCCATCACGCTGGTGTCGAGTTGCACCTGCGGCAGGGCGTCACCGGTACGCATCAGGTGATGCACTTTATTAAGCAACCGCGCGCCCAGCGCCCCCGCCGGATGCGAACGGGCGAAATCTTCTTCGTTAAAACCGCGCGCCTGCATCACCGCCATCGCCAGCGCGTCGCCCATCATCAGCGTGTTAACGGTGCTGGAGGTGGGCGCAAGGTGCATCGGGCAGGCTTCACGCTCCACCGAAATGTCCAGCCAGGCTTTGGCGGCCAGCGCCAGCGGGGAGCGGGATTTACCGGTCATCGCCAGCAGCGCGACGCCTTTTTCTTCCAGCCGCGGGATGATCAGATCCAGCTCTTTGGCGGTGCCGGAATAGGAGATAAACAGCAGCAGGTCGCGGCTTTCAATCATGCCAAGATCGCCGTGCAGCGCTTCCGCCGGGTGCACAAAAAACGCCGGGGTACCGGTGCTGGCGAGGGTGGCGGCGATCTTCTTGCCAATGTGTCCGGATTTGCCGATGCCGGAGACAATCACTTTGCCTTCGCAGTGCAGGATGGCGCTGGCGGCGCGCACGAAGTCGTCCCCGAGGCGTTCCGGCAGACGGCTGGCTTCCTGTAATTCCAGCAGCAGGGTCTGGCGGGCGGTATTTAACAGATGTTCACTCATGGCTCTCTCCGGCAATAATCACATCAATTCCTTTGTCTTCCAGTGCGGCGCGGAACTCTTCGGAAATTCCCGCGTCGGTGATCAGTTTATCCACGCTCTCCAGGCTACAGACGATATTCGGGCTTTTGCGGCCAAACTTTGAGGAGTCGGCCATCAGGATCACTTCCCTCGCGGCGTTGCACATGGCTTTACTGACGGTAAACACTTCGTTGAAGGTGGTGACGCCCGCGCTGAGATCGATGCCGTCGGTGCCCATAAACAGCTTATCGAAGCTGAAATGCTCAAAGGCGTTTTCCGCCAGCTGGCCGTGGAAGGAGGCGGATTTTTTACGGAAAGTGCCGCCCGGCATCAGTATGGTCTGCTCGTTGTCCAGCTCCGACAGGGCGTTAACGATGTGCAGGCTGTTGGTCATGACCGTGATGTTATTAAAGCGGCTGAGCAGAGGCACCATTTGCAGCACCGTACTCCCTGCGTCGAGGATCAGCGAATCGCCATCGTGAATAAAGCCCACCGCCGTTTCGGCGATGCGCGCTTTCTGAGTGGTGTTAATCAGCGCTTTATGATCGATAGGCGGATCCGCTTCGTCCTTATTAAGCACGACGCCGCCATAAGTGCGGATCACCGTACCGGCGTGTTCGAGGATCACCAGATCTTTGCGGATGGTGGTGCCGGTGGTGTCGAACTGCTGCGCCAGTTCATCAACCGAACATTTTCCCCGCTGATGCAGATGTTCGAGAATAGCGGCCTGGCGCTGACGTGGTTTCATAAGCGTGGATCCTGCGTAAAAGTGCGAACTGATAATTTCGCAAGCTAAAAGCGTTCACAACGAAATTACCCATGTTTCATTTTAAGCGCTAATGATAGAGCATTCTGACAGCGCGGATCATGGGGAAAGATCACATCAGGGCGTAATTCATCACGATGTTTGCCGGTAAGCGCGGAAATTTTTAACGGTCTGGCGAAAACCGTCAGTCCTTTCATCAATAAGGTGTCCGTCACGCGCTGCTGTTCATCCAGCGCGACGGCGATGACCACGCGGGGCTGAAAACGTCCGCCAGCCCGCCCGACGCCGACCCGCCCGCGCTGGCACAGCTGCTCAAAGGCGCGGTTAAACTGGCGGATCTGCCAGCCGCCCAGCGCCATCTGGCCGATCCAGGCGATGGCGGCGACGGTGATAAGTGCCGTTACCATAGTGACTCCTTAATTGCCGGAATTGCCGGGTGGCGGCTGCGCCTTACCCGGCCTACGGTCATGGAGGGTTGTAGCCCCGGTAAGCGCAGCGCCACCGGGGAATGAACTCAAAACATCACCTGCCCGCCGGTGATATTAATCGACTGCCCGGTGCAGTAAGACGCCAGCGGGCTGGCGTAAAACAGCAGCAGGTTAAGCACATCCTGATAATCGCAGCCGCGCTTCAGCGGCACTTTATCAATGTAATGCTGCTCCACCTGATCGGCGGGAATACCGAGCTTGCTGGCATACTGCGGGATCAGCGACTGGAACATCGGCGATTTCAGCAGATTACCGAGCATCAGCGAGTGCACGGTAATGCCGTACTCCGCCAGATCCAGCGCCAGCGACTGCGTTAACCCCACGCCGCCGAACTTGGCGGCGCTGTAGCCGGAATTGTGTTTGCTGCCCACTTTGCCGGATTTCGAGTTGATCTGGATGATACGCCCGGCGATGCCGTCGCGGATCATCAGCCGTGAAAACTCCCGCGCACAGAGGAAATAGCCCACCAGATTCACCTGCAACGAGCGGTCAAAATCCCCCAGCTCGACGTCGCTGATAAAGGCCGCTTTGGCGATCCCGGCGCTGTATACCAGCAAATCGACGCGGCCAAAAATCTCGTCCACGCCTCGGGAGAGCGCCAGCACGCTCTGTTCGCTGGTGGCGTCTGCCCCGAAACCGTACGCCTTACCTTCGCCGAATTCGGCATTGATCTGCTGTGCGGTGCTGGCGGCTTTATCGCTCTGAATATCCACCACCGCCACCCGATAACCCTCTGCGGCCAGCCCACGGCACAGGAACGCCCCTAAGGTCTGTCCTCCGCCAATGACAACGGCAACCTGATCCATACTTTTCTCCTCAACTACGCAGTAAATTTTAAAATGCAGCCCGGCTGGATCGCCGATGGCACCGGCCCGGCGACGTGCACCGTACCGGGGAATTCCGCCTCGCGTTCTCCGTCAAACCGCAGGGTGATATGACCCAGCTCGCGCAGGTTTTCGCCCGCCACCGCCCCCACGGCGGTGACGGGATAGCGCTGTTCCCCCAGCTCGAATACCGCGCCGGGTTGCAGGCTGCCGTGCATTTCGCCGTGGCAGTGAATAAAGCAGAACGCCTGAATGTCGGCCGGCGCGCCCTCGCGAAAGGTGATCAGCATCTTTTCGTCCAGCGCCTCCGCTGCGCTGTCGCCAATATGGGTGATGGTGGTCTGGTAGATCACGGACATCGTTTATGACCTCTTATTGATAGATGAAACCTGAAACAAACCAGGCGATAAGGACGGTAGGCGCGCCGGTGAGAAAACGGCTGACCAGTACAGAAGGAACGCCGACGCGCACCGTGTCCTGACGCGCTTCCGCCAGTGACAGCCCCACAGGAATGAAGTCGCACGCCGCCTGGGCGTTAATCGCAAACAGGGCGGGCAGGGCGAGATGCGGCGGGATGTGCCCGAGGCCAATCTGTACGCCGATCAGTACGCCAATCACCTGGGCGATGACCGCGCCAGGGCCGAGGAAGGGCGACAGCAGCGGGAAGGAGCAGATCAGCGCCAGCGTCACCAGCCCCAGCGGATGGCTGGCGAGCGGGGCGAGGCCGTGGGCGATCCAGTCGCCCAGACCGGATGCCATGATGATGCCGATCAGCGCCGCAACGAACGCCATAAACGGCAGGATGGTTT
This sequence comes from Enterobacter sp. SA187, assembly GCF_001888805.2. Lineage (NCBI taxonomy): Bacteria > Pseudomonadati > Pseudomonadota > Gammaproteobacteria > Enterobacterales > Enterobacteriaceae > Enterobacter > Enterobacter sp. SA187. The sequence continues at coordinate 82,092 of NZ_CP019113.1, read as the reverse complement.
TCAGCACCGTATCAATGGTGTCGCGCCCGGCCTGAAAGAGTACCGCCACCGCCGAGCCCATCCCCATGCCGACCTTCGCCAGCAGGCCGTCGCTCTGCTCGGTGATCTTCTTACTGGTGTCGTAATCCCGCGGCGCAGGATTTGCCGTGGCGGCCTGTTCGTGGCGAATGTTTTCCTCTTTCACGCCGGAGACGTAAATGTCTTCGGTGATGTACTGCGCCAGCGGGCCGGACTTGCCGGTGGCATGAATATTCACCGTCGGAATACGGCGTTTCGGGTAGATCCCACAGCGCAGGGTGCCGCCGCAGTCGATCACCGCCACGCCGATCTCTGCTTCCGCAGGTTCTCCCTCTTTGAAGCCGTCCACCGCCTGCCAGCCGGTAAGCTGCGCCAGCTTGTCGACGATGGCCGGGCGCGTTCCGGCCGTGATATAGACGATTTTTTTCGGCGTGGTGGCGTCAATCGTCAGCGGGCCGCCCCAGCCGCCGGTGCCCTTTTCAATCACAATGCGCGTCATGATGTTGCTCCTGCCAGGCGGACTTTCTGCTCCAGTTGAATGCCCATTTTTTTCTCAAAAATGGCGGTGGTGAGGTCAGTGACCCAGCCGCGAAAGAAGTTGGTGACGAGGCCGACCAGCAGGTAGCTCACCGCCAGCGGGCCGAGGGGTAAACCCAGCGTAGTGAGGCCGCTGGCGATGCCCAGATACACAAACAGCTCGCCGGGATTAATGTGCGGGAACAGGCCGTTCATCGAGTGGCAGCTATAGGACGCGGCGGCGTAATAGCTCGGCTTGTATTTTTCCGGCATAAAACGGCCCAGGCTGAGCGTCATCGGATTACAGAACACAAAAGTGCCGACCAGCGGCAGCAGCAGATAGCGGGTAACGGGATTACCGGCGCAGCCCTGCGCCAGTCGTTCGATGCGTTGCTGACCAATAAAGTTAATCAGCGCGTTCATGATCACCAGCAGACTGATCAGCAACGGCAGAATGCCCGTCACCATGCCGGTAAATACTTCGCCACCTTTCTGAAACAGCCCGATAAACCACTCGGCGCCGTGCGTGATGGTTTCGATCATTCTTTTCTCCTCCAGGGTAGGGTCTTTTGCACGGCTAATAATAATCACTTTGAAAGGTTTGAAAGTGTTATTCATATCTCATTATGAAAGATAAAATGATCGAAATGAAAGATTTTAAGGAAAAGAAGGGGAGTAAACGTTCGTTTTGCAAGATTTAGGCGGGGCGCAGGAGAATGTTGCGGCGACTTCTCTTTGCCGCTTCCTTGTGGACAGGCAGATGCTTTACCATAATTCCCTCTCGCCGAATTCGTTATCTTATATGGATGTCCCATGTTTAAGCGTCGTTACGCAGCTCTTTTACCTGTGCTGGTTCTGCTCTCCGCCTGTAGCAGTAAACCAAAATCCACTCAGGCTCCTGCCACTGCGGGCACGCCGCCTTCCGGCGGATTCCTGCTGGAGCCGCAGCATACTATGCTCAATCCGGCCGGCGATTTTGCCAACAACCCGGCGGCTGAACAGTTCATCAATATGATGGTCAGCAAACACGGTTTTGACCGTCAGCAACTGCATGAGATCCTCTCGCAGGCGAAGCGCCTTGATTCCGTGCTGCGCCTGATGGATCGCCAGGCGCCGACCGCCAGCGTACCCTCAGGGCCAACCGGTGCCTGGCTGCGTTACCGTAAACAGTTCATCACGCCGGATAACGTGCAAAACGGCGTAGCCTTCTGGGATCAATATGAAGATGCGCTCAATCGCGCGTGGCAGGTGTACGGCGTGCCGCCGGAAATCATCGTCGGCATCATCGGCGTGGAAACCCGCTGGGGCCGCGTGATGGGGAAAACCCGCATTCTGGATGCGCTGGCAACCCTGTCATTCGCCTATCCGCGCCGCGCCGCCTATTTCTCTTCCGAGCTGGAAACCTTCCTGCTGATGGCGCGCGATGAGAGCGACGATCCGCTCGATTTGAAAGGTTCTTTTGCCGGGGCGATGGGCTACGGACAGTTTATGCCGTCCTCCTATAAAGAGTATGCCGTTGATTTTAATGGCGACGGGCATATCAACCTGTGGGATCCGGTGGATGCTATCGGCAGCGTGGCCAACTACTTCAAAGAGCATGGCTGGGTGAAAGGCGATCTGGTGGCAGTACCGGCCATCGGGCAGGCGCCGGGGCTGGCGAACGGCTTCAAAACCAAATACAGCGTTGCGCAGCTGGCGGCGGCGGGCTTAACGCCGCAGCAATCGCTGGGTAATCATCAGGAAGCGAGCCTGCTGCGCCTCGATGTGGGCACCGGCTACGAATACTGGTACGGTCTGCCGAACTTCTACGCCATAACCCGCTATAACCACAGCACCCACTATGCAATGGCAGTCTGGCAGCTCGGTCAGACGGTGGCGCTGTCGCGCGTTAAGTAATAACGATAAAGGCCGGCGTCCGCTGGCCTTTTTTCTGAAGCCCCCTCGTAAAATCGACTTCCCGCCCCCACCTTTATTGAGAAGATGCTATCTTGTCTGCCATGTTTTTATTCACTTACGGGAGTCATGATGACAGACAGTGAATTGATGCATCTGAGCGAGCGTATCGGACAGGCGCTCAAAGCGCGGGGCGCCACGGTCACCACCGCTGAATCCTGCACCGGCGGCTGGGTGGCGAAAGTCATCACCGATATTGCGGGCAGTTCCGCCTGGTTTGAACGCGGTTTTGTCACCTATAGTAACGAAGCGAAAGCGCAGATGATTGGCGTTAAGCCCGCCACGCTGGAACAGCATGGCGCGGTGAGCGAGCCGGTGGTGGTTGAGATGGCGATAGGCGCCATTAAAGCCGCCCGCGCGGACTATGCGATCGCCATCAGCGGCATTGCCGGACCGGACGGCGGCACGGCTACCAAGCCCGTCGGCACCGTGTGGTTTGGCTTTGCCAGCGCCGCAGGCGAGGGGATCACCCGCTGTGAATGCTTCAGCGGCGACCGCGAAAATGTGCGTCGTCAGGCCACGGCTTATGCCCTGCAAACGCTATGGCAACAATTTCTACAAAACACTTGATACTGTATGAGCATACAGTATAATTGCCGCAACAGTTAAGAATTCCCGGTTGAGCACCACCTGCTTTACCCGGCATGACAGGAGTAATAATGGCTATCGACGAAAACAAACAGAAAGCGTTGGCGGCAGCACTGGGCCAGATCGAAAAGCAATTCGGTAAAGGCTCCATCATGCGCCTGGGTGAAGACCGTTCCATGGATGTGGAAACTATCTCCACCGGTTCGCTTTCTCTGGATATTGCACTGGGCGCAGGCGGTTTGCCGATGGGCCGTATCGTAGAAATCTACGGGCCGGAATCCTCAGGTAAAACAACCTTAACCCTTCAGGTTATCGCGGCGGCGCAGCGTCAGGGTAAAACCTGTGCGTTTATCGATGCTGAACATGCGCTGGATCCTGTCTACGCACGTAAGCTGGGCGTGGATATTGATAACCTGCTGTGTTCTCAGCCGGATACCGGTGAGCAGGCGCTGGAAATCTGTGACGCGCTCGCGCGCTCAGGCGCCGTTGACGTGCTGGTGGTTGACTCGGTTGCAGCGCTGACCCCGAAAGCCGAAATTGAAGGCGAAATCGGTGACTCTCACATGGGCCTCGCGGCACGTATGATGAGCCAGGCGATGCGTAAACTGGCGGGTAACCTTAAGCAGTCCAATACGCTGCTGATCTTCATCAACCAGATCCGTATGAAAATCGGTGTGATGTTCGGTAACCCGGAAACCACCACCGGCGGTAACGCGCTGAAATTCTACGCTTCCGTGCGTCTCGACATCCGCCGTATCGGCGCGGTGAAAGAGGGCGATAACGTAGTGGGCAGCGAAACCCGCGTGAAGGTTGTGAAGAACAAGATCGCCGCGCCGTTCAAACAGGCTGAATTCCAGATCCTCTACGGGGAAGGTATTAACTTCTACGGCGAACTGGTTGACCTGGGCGTGAAAGAGAAGTTCATCGAGAAAGCAGGTGCATGGTACAGCTACAACGGTGAGAAAATCGGTCAGGGTAAAGCGAACGCCACTACCTGGCTGAAAGAGAACCCGGAAACGGCGAAGGAAATTGAGAAGAAAGTGCGTGACGCGCTGCTCAGTAATCCGGATACCAAGCCTGACTTCACCGTTGATGACAACGATGAACACGCGAAAGAAGGCGACGAAGATTTCTGATAATCTTATGTAACCGATAAAAAGGGCTGCTTATGCAGCCCTTTTGCTATTCCATTCCCAGCAGGTGTGCTATGTCTGATTCTGATACTACGCCCCGTCGTTCCGCCTATGCCCGGTTACTGGATCGGGCGATGCGTATCCTCGCGATGCGCGATCACAGTGAACAGGAATTTCGCCGCAAACTCACCGCGCCCGTTATGACCAAAACCGGGCCGGAGCCGGTGGATGCCAGCGAAGAAGATATCAATAACGTCGTCAACTGGTGCTTTGAAAACCGCTACCTTGATGACGATCGTTTCGCCCGCCAGTTTATTGCCAGCCGCGGGCGCAAAGGTTACGGCCCGTCGCGCATCAGCCAGGAGCTAAACCAGAAAGGCATTGGCCGGGAAGCCGCGCAGGCGGCGATGCGCGAGTGTGATATTGACTGGACGGCGCTGGCTCGCGAGCAGGCCTACCGCAAATATGGCGAGCCGCTGCCCACCGCCTTCGCCGATAAAGTGAAAGTACAGCGATTTCTGATGTACCGCGGCTTTATGATGGAAGATATTCAGGCGCTGTGGCGAAATTTTGATGATTGACTGCATACGGGATTTTACTTCGCAGTAAAGAAAACTTATCTTATTCCCACTTTTTCCGGTAGTTGGCGGCGGTCTCTACGCAGTCAACCGCCGGCTACGATAATACGTTAGCTTGATTTCAGGATAATTATGAGCAAGAGCACCGCTGAGATCCGTCAGGCGTTTCTCGACTTTTTCCATAGTAAGGGCCATCAGGTAGTTGCCAGCAGCTCCCTGGTTCCAAATAACGACCCGACTCTGCTGTTTACCAACGCCGGGATGAACCAGTTCAAGGATGTATTCCTTGGTCTCGACAAGCGTAATTATTCCCGCGCGACCACCTCGCAGCGCTGCGTGCGTGCGGGCGGTAAACACAATGACCTGGAAAACGTCGGTTACACCGCGCGTCACCATACCTTCTTCGAAATGCTGGGTAACTTCAGCTTCGGCGATTACTTCAAACACGAAGCCATTCAGTTCGCATGGGAACTGCTGACCGGTGAAAACTGGTTTGCCCTGCCGAAAGAGCGTTTGTGGGTAACCGTGTATGCCACTGACGACGAAGCGTACGACATCTGGGAAAAAGAAGTCGGCATTCCGCGCGAACGTATCATCCGTATCGGTGATAACAAAGGCGCGCCATACGCTTCCGACAACTTCTGGCAGATGGGTGACACCGGTCCGTGCGGCCCGTGCACCGAGATTTTCTACGATCATGGCGATCACATCTGGGGCGGGCCTCCGGGTAGCCCGGAAGAAGACGGCGACCGCTACATTGAGATCTGGAACATCGTCTTTATGCAGTTCAACCGCCAGGCCGACGGCACCATGGAACCGCTGCCGAAGCCGTCCGTGGATACCGGTATGGGCCTTGAGCGTATTGCCGCCGTACTGCAACATGTGAACTCTAACTACGATATCGATCTGTTCAGCAAACTTATCGAAGCCGTAGCGAAAGTGACGGGCGCGACGGATCTGAGCAACAAATCCCTGCGCGTCATTGCCGACCATATTCGTTCCTGTGCCTTCCTGATTGCGGATGGCGTGCTGCCGTCGAATGAAAACCGTGGCTACGTGCTGCGTCGCATCATTCGTCGCGCGGTGCGTCATGGCAACATGCTGGGCGCGAAAGACACCTTCTTCTACAAACTCGTCGGTCCGCTGATCGCGGTGATGGGCGCGGCAGGCGAAGATCTGCAACGCCAGCAGGCGCAGGTTGAGCAGGTGCTGAAAACCGAAGAAGAGCAGTTTGCCCGCACGCTGGAGCGTGGCCTGGCGCTGCTGGATGAAGAGCTGTCGAAGCTGACCGGCGATACGCTGGACGGTGAAACCGCCTTCCGTCTGTACGATACCTACGGTTTCCCGGTGGATCTGACCGCCGACGTGTGCCGTGAGCGTAATCTGAAAGTGGACGAAGCGGGCTTCGAAGCCGCAATGGAAGAGCAGCGCCGTCGCGCGCGTGAATCCAGCGGTTTTGGCGCCGATTACAATGCGATGATCCGCGTTGACGGCAGTACCGAATTCAAAGGCTACGACCACCTTGAGCTGACCGCAAAAGTCACCGCGCTCTTTGTCGACGGTAAAGCGGTAGACGCCATCACAGCCGGTCAGGATGCGGTGGTGGTGCTGGATGAAACGCCTTTCTACGCCGAATCCGGCGGTCAGGTGGGCGATAAGGGCGAGCTGAAAGGCAATGGCTTCACCTTTACCGTTACCGACACGCAGAAATACGCTCAGGCGATTGGTCACCAGGGCAAACTGGCGTCCGGCGTGCTGAAGCTGGGCGATGGCGTAAAAGCGGAAGTTGACGAGGCTCGCCGCGAACGTATTCGTCTGAACCACTCCGCCACGCACCTGATGCACGCCGCGCTGCGCGAAGTGCTGGGTACGCATGTGGCGCAGAAAGGTTCTCTGGTTAACGACAAGATCCTGCGCTTTGACTTCTCGCATTTCGAAGCGATGAAACCGTCAGAGATCCGTGCGGTTGAAGATCTGGTAAACGCGCAAATCCGCCGCAACCTGCCGATCGAAACCAATATCATGGAACTGGAAGCCGCACGCGCGAAGGGTGCAATGGCGCTGTTCGGTGAGAAATATGATGATCGTGTGCGCGTGCTGAGCATGGGCGATTTCTCAACGGAGCTGTGCGGCGGGACTCACGCCTCACGTACCGGTGACATTGGCCTGTTCCGTATTGTGTCGGAATCGGGCACCGCCGCTGGCGTGCGTCGTATCGAAGCCGTCACCGGCGAAGGGGCGATTGCCAGCCTGCATGCGGAAAGCGATCAGCTGCATGACATCGCGCAGTTGCTGAAAGGCGACAGCCAGAACCTGGGCGAGAAAGTGCGCAGCGTTCTGGATAAAACGCGTCAGCTTGAGAAAGAGCTGCAACACCTGAAAGAACAACAGGCAGCCCTGGAGAGCGCAAGCTTGTCCAGCAAAGCCGAAGACATCAATGGCGTGAAGCTGCTGGTCAGTGAACTGGCAGGCGTTGAGCCGAAGATGCTGCGTACCATGGTCGACGATCTGAAGAATCAGTTAGGTTCTACTATAATCGTGCTGGCTACGGTGGCAGAGGGTAAGGTTTCTCTGATTGCGGGTGTGTCTAAGGATGTGACCGACCGCGTGAAAGCAGGGGAACTGGTAGGAATGGTAGCCCAACAAGTGGGGGGCAAAGGGGGCGGTCGACCGGATATGGCGCAAGCCGGCGGTACCGATGCGTCAGCGCTTCCCGCAGCACTGGCCAGCGTTAAAACCTGGGTAAGTGCGAAGCTGTAAATAACGAAAAAGCGCAGGCAAATGCCATGACTCAGGTTGTGGCATTTTTGTCACTACGCTTTTGATAACGATAAAGTCAGGTTGAAGTTGTGTATATCGGCTAAACTTACGTTTAACAGAAAGTAATAGTGGTGATAGCTGTCGCTTCAGATACTGGTCATCACATACTTTTTTGACGTTTATGATGGATAATGCCGGGATACAGAGAGACCCGACTCTTTTAATCTTTCAAGGAGCAAAGAATGCTGATTCTGACTCGTCGAGTTGGTGAGACCCTCATGATAGGGGATGAGGTCACTGTGACTGTTTTAGGCGTTAAGGGCAACCAGGTACGTATTGGGGTCAATGCTCCTAAAGAAGTGTCCGTTCACCGTGAAGAAATCTACCAGCGTATCCAGGCTGAAAAATCCCAGCAGTCCAGCTATTGATATTATCGCGTCTCGCCCCCCGGCGAGGCGCGGTTCATTCCCGCTATTTTCCTCCTCTTTCGTGACACTATCATTTCCTTTTAATTTCCCTGTGCATCCGCACGTGCAAATTCTTTGGCTATTCTGCGCTTTTTTATCACCATGGGGCTGAACCGCCTCCGCCAGCTACCGCGGCCGCGCCTGCTAAAATCTGCTGATAAAACATCCTTTTTGCGCTTTTTGCAGCCTAATTGTCTGCGAAGTGTGCAATCGATTCAGGGCTGGGAAAAATTGTTTGACTTATAAGTCCCAGAAAGTAATATGTGCGCCACGCAGCGACGATGAGCAGAAACAAGTTCTTCGAAGCACTCGTAAGAGGCGTGTGGTGAGGTGGCCGAGAGGCTGAAGGCGCTCCCCTGCTAAGGGAGTATGCGGTCAAAAGCTGCATCCGGGGTTCGAATCCCCGCCTCACCGCCATTTTGCATCCGTAGCTCAGCTGGATAGAGTACTCGGCTACGAACCGAGCGGTCGGAGGTTCGAATCCTCCCGGATGCACCATTCTCCCTCAGGATAACAGCGAAAGCGGCTGTCAAAGAGCGTGCGATGTTATCGCAAGCACCAGGGAGGATAACGTTGCTTTAGCAACGGCCCGTAGGGCGAGGCGCAGCCGAGTAATCCTCCCGGATGCACCATTCTCCTCTGGTTGTTTCAGTAACAATCAGCGCAGTAAAGCAATACCTGATGCATCCGTAGCTCAGCTGGATAGAGTACTCGGCTACGAACCGAGCGGTCGGAGGTTCGAATCCTCCCGGATGCACCATCTCTTTTGATTGTTTCAGTAACAGTCAATGCAGTACCTTAGTAATTCCCGATGCATCCGTAGCTCAGCTGGATAGAGTACTCGGCTACGAACCGAGCGGTCGGAGGTTCGAATCCTCCCGGATGCACCATTCTCCTTCAGGATAACAGCGAAAGCGGCTGTTAAAGAGCGTGCGATGTTATCGCAAGCACCAGGGAGGATAACGTTGCTTTAGCAACGGCCCGCAGGGCGAGGCGCAGCCGAGTAATCCTCCCGGATGCACCATTCTCCTCTGGTTGTTTCAGTAACAATCAGCGCAGTACAGCAATTCCCGATGCATCCGTAGCTCAGCTGGATAGAGTACTCGGCTACGAACCGAGCGGTCGGAGGTTCGAATCCTCCCGGATGCACCATACTTCCCCGGTCTTTCAGCAACAGCGATTCATGAAAGAATCTGCAATGCTGTTACAAGCACCAGGGAGGATAACGTTGCTTCAGCAACGGCCCGCAGGGCAAGGCGCAGCCGAGTAATCCTCCCGGATGCACCATTCTTCGTACCTCCTCCCAAATCCAAAATTCCCGATATTCTCCTTGCGCTGCCAGCGACAAAAATCCTTGTTTACGTTACAGTATCCTTCTGTTATCCGGTTGTGAGAACGCGATGTACGAACGTTACAGTGGACTAATTTTTGATATGGATGGCACCATCCTGGATACTGAACCTACGCACCGTAAAGCCTGGGATGACGTCCTAGGGCGCTATGGTCTGCGCTATGATTTGCAGGCGATGATTGCCCTTAATGGCTCACCGACCTGGCGTATCGCGCAATCTGTTATCGAATACAATCAGGCCGATCTGGATCCGCATCTGCTGGCGCAGGAAAAAACCGCCGCCGTGAAGTCTATGCTGCTCGATGGCGTGCGTCCGTTACCGCTGGTAGAAGTGGTGAAAGCGTGGCACGGTCGTCGCCCGATGTCTGTCGGCACCGGCAGTGAAAGCGCCATTGCCGAAGCGCTGCTTGCGCATCTGGGCCTGCGCCACTATTTCACCGCCGTGGTCGCCGCCGATCATGTGACTCACCATAAACCCGCTCCCGATACCTTTTTACGCTGCGCCGAGCTGATGGGCGTGCCGCCCGCCGAGTGCGTGGTGTTTGAAGACGCGGATTTCGGCCTTCAGGCGGCACGCGCAGCTGGCATGGACGTCGTGGACGTGCGCGTATTGTGAGTGACGGCCTGTCACTCTTCTCATTGTTTGCCGGCAGTTTTCTCAGCGCCACGTTATTACCGGGCAATTCTGAGGTGCTGCTGGTCGCCTTACTTCTTTCTGGCGTGAGTCAGCCCTGGCTGCTGGTATTAATAGCAACAATGGGTAATAGCCTTGGAGGGCTGACTAACGTTATCCTTGGTCGCTTCTTTCCGCTGCGTAAAACGTCACGCTGGCAGGAAAAAGCCACAGGTTTTCTCAATCGTTATGGCGCAGCCGCGCTATTATTGAGCTGGATGCCTGTTATTGGTGATTTGCTGTGCCTGCTGGCGGGATGGATGCGCATCTCGTGGGGGCCAGTTCTCTTTTTTTTATGCCTTGGCAAGGCGTTGCGCTATGTTGTTGTGGCATTCGCAACGCTTCAGGGCATGACGTGGTGGCACTAATTGCATTGCTGGCCTTAAATCGTCAACCATTACAATTATGCTGTGTAGAAATGATTTCGACAGGCGGGAGGTCAATTTGATCCCGGACGTATCACAGGCGCTGTCCTGGCTGGAAAACCACCCTCAGGCTTTGAAGGGGATCCAGCGCGGGCTGGAGCGCGAAACGCTGCGCGTTAATGCAGATGGCAGTCTGGCAACAACCGGACATCCGGAGCAGCTCGGTTCAGCGCTGACACATAAATGGATCACGACCGATTTCGCGGAAGCGCTGCTGGAGTTTATTACTCCGGTCGACGGCGATATTGATCATATGCTGACGATCATGCGCGATGTGCATCGCTATACCGTGCGTCAGCTGGGCGACGAGCGGTTATGGCCGCTGAGTATGCCCTGTTACATCGAGAACGGTCAGGACATTGAGCTGGCGCAGTACGGCCCCTCAAATATTGGTCGCCTGAAGACGCTTTACCGTGAAGGGTTGAAAAACCGTTACGGCGCGCTGATGCAGACCATTTCCGGCGTGCACTATAACTTCTCGCTGCCGATGGCCTTCTGGCAGGCAAAATGCGGTGAAACGGATAAAGAAGCGATCTCGGCAGGGTATTTCCGTCTGATCCGCAACTACTACCGTTTCGGCTGGGTGATCCCGTACCTGTTTGGCGCGTCGCCGGCAATTTGCCCGTCGTTCCTGCAGGGCAAGCCGACCTCGCTGCCGTTCGAGAAAACGGAAAACGGCATGTACTATCTGCCGTATGCCACCTCGCTGCGCTTAAGCGACCTTGGCTACACCAATAAGTCGCAGAGCAACCTCGGCATCACCTTTAACGAGCTGAACGAGTACGTGGCGGCGCTGAAACGGGCGATTAAAACCCCGTCTGAAGAATACGCGAAGCTGGGCCTGACGAAAGACGGCAAGCATCTGCAAATCAACACCAATATCCTGCAGATTGAAAACGAGCTGTACGCGCCTATCCGTCCGAAACGCGTAACGCGCAGCGGCGAAACGCCGTCGGATGCGTTACTGCGCGGCGGCATTGAGTACATTGAAGTGCGCTCGCTGGACATCAACCCGTTCTCACCCATTGGCGTTGATGAGCAGCAGGTACGCTTCCTCGACCTGTTTATGGTCTGGTGCGCGCTGGCGGATGCGCCGGAGATGAGCAGCGACGAACTGCTGTGCACGCGCACCAACTGGAACCGCGTGATCCTTGAAGGGCGTAAGCCTGGCCTGACGCTGGGTATCGGCTGTGAAACGGCACAATATCCGCTGGCGAAAGTGGGCAAAGATTTATTCCAGGATCTGAAACGCGTCGCGCAAACTCTCGATGGTATTGACGGCGGTGATGCGTATGCGAAAGTATGTGATGAACTGGTGGCCAGCTTTGACGATCCTGAACTGACTTTCTCGGCGCGCATTCTGCGCTCGATGATTGATAACGGGATTGGCGGCACCGGCAAATCACTGGCGGCGCAATATCGCGATATGCTGCGTGAAGAACCGCTGGAAATTCTGAAAGAAGAAGATTTCAGCAAAGAGCACGATGCGTCATGGGCGCGGCAGCGGGAAGTGGAAGCGGCGGATACCGAGTCGTTTGAAGAGCTGCTGGCAAGACACGCCTGACAGAAAAGAAAAAGGCCACATTTCTGTGGCCAAATATTCATCTCTGAAAACAGGGATGATGATAACAAATGCGCGTCTTTCATATATTCAGACTCGCGGTTGTTCGAAGAGTTCAGTTTATTTTTAAAAAAATCACTCCGGAGGTGACAAGATGCCATTGTTGGATAGCTTCACAGTCGATCATACCCGTATGGAAGCGCCTGCTGTGCGCGTTGCCAAGACCATGAACACGCCGCATGGCGACACCATTACCGTTTTCGATCTGCGTTTCTGCATTCCGAACCAGGAAGTGATGCCGGAAAAGGGCATTCATACGCTCGAGCACCTGTTCGCCGGTTTCATGCGCGATCATCTGAACGGCAACGGCGTTGAGATCATCGACATTTCCCCGATGGGCTGCCGCACCGGTTTCTATATGAGCCTGATCGGTACGCCGGACGAGCAGCGTGTGGCGGATGCCTGGAAAGCGGCGATGGCGGACGTGCTGAAGGTGAAAGAGCAGAACCAGATCCCGGAACTGAACGTCTACCAGTGTGGCACCTATCAGATGCACTCGCTGGACGAAGCGCAGGAGATCGCGCGTCATATTCTGGATCGCGACGTGCGTGTGAACAGCAACGACGAACTGGCGCTGCCGAAAGAAAAACTGCAGGAACTGCACATCTAGTTTCGGTCAGTGAGGTATAAAAAAAGCCAGTTCAGTGAACTGGCTTTTTTATTTGCCGGTTTTGCCGGGTGGCGCTTCGCTTACCCGGCCTACACCTACAAAGCGTAGGCCCGGCAAGCAACGCGCCGCCGGGCAAAACGACACAATATCAATGCGCGCCGCCACCACCACCCGCGCCGAACGGCGGTCTGGCGAACCACACCAGCCCCAGCAGCAGAAGGAAGATCCCGGCGGAGATCCAGAAAATCTCATTGGCCGAAATGATCAGCCCCTGATTGGTGATCTGCTGGGCGATCCACCCGGACGCCTGCTGCTGCGACATGCCCATTCCCTCAAGCTGCCCGTAGATTTGCTCAGTATTCGCGTTATAAGGATTCACCGACTCGGTCAGCTGCGCATGATGCATCGACTCACGGCTGGTCCATAGCGTCGTGGTAATCGACGTACCAATCGAGCCTGCCAGCGTGCGCGTAAAGTTCGACAGACTCGACGCCGCCGCCAGTCGTTCAGGCGGCAGACCGGAGAGCGTAATGGTCGTCAGCGGCATAAAGAAGCAGGCGACGGCGAAGCCCTGAATAAACTGCGGCCACGCGGACGCGCCAAAGTCCATGCCCGGCTCAAAGGTATAGGCGCGCCAGTAGAAGCACACCGCATACATAATGAAGCTGAAGGTCACCAGACGACGCATATCCAGCTTATGAGCAAAGCGGCCGATAATCGGCGACAGGATCACCGGGATAATGCCGACCGGCGCGGACGCCAGCCCCGCCCAGGTTGCCGTGTAGCCGTATACCTCCTGCAACAGCTGCGGCAGCAACACAATAGCGCCGAAGTAGAGCATATAGGCAAGGCTGATACACAAACAGCCGATGGTAAAGTTGCGCGACTTGAACAGCGAAAGATCGACAATCGGATGGTCATCCGTCAGCTCCCAGACAATCAGGAAGGAGAGGGAGACCACCGCAACCACCGTCAGCACGATAATTTCGGTGGAGTTGAACCAGTCCAGCTCTTTACCCTGATCGAGCATCACCTGCAAACTGCCGATGCCGACGATCAGCAATGCCAGCCCGACGCCGTCAATGCGCCGCTGCTCGGTACGGGTTTCGCGTCCGCGCAGCGCCTGCGCCGCCATCAGCACCACCACCAGACCAATAGGCACGTTGATGAAGAAGATCCAGCCCCAGTGATAGTTATCGCTGATATAGCCGCCGAGGATCGGCCCGCAAATCGGTGCGACAATCACCGTCATCGACCAGAGCGCCAGCGCCACCGAACGTTTGGCGGGCGGGTAGTTGCTCAGTAACAGACTCTGCGACAGCGGGATAAGGGGACCTGCGACAATACCCTGGATCACGCGGAAGAAAATCAGCATGTTCAGGCTGCTCGACACCCCGCACGCCCAGGAGGCGATGGCAAAGGCGACGGTGGACCATAAAAAGAGTCGCACCTCGCCGACGCGTTTCGCCAGCCAGCCGGTGATCGGGATGGAGATGGCATTCGCCACGCCAAACGAGGTGATGACCCAGGTGCCCTGGCTCAGTGACGCGCCCAGGTTACCGGCGATGGTCGGGATCGCCACGTTCGCAATGGTGGAGTCCAGCACCTGCATGAAGGTCGCAAGGGACAGCGCAATGGTCATGATGACCAGCTGCGCGCCCTCCAGCGGTTTACGCTGCTGCATAGCACTCACCTCAGGATTAACCCGCGTTGGCCTGAACGATGTTATTGATCAGGGTATTCACCGGCTCCAGGCTGATTTCCCGCGCATTACTTTCATACGCTGGCGTACTGCGCGCCTGGCTTGCCAGCACCTGGCCGTCGCGGTTGGTGGTATCCACCGTCACCAGCGAAGAAAGACCAATGCGCAGCGGGTGATCGGCGAGCTGTTTCGCATCCAGCTCAATACGTACCGGCAGACGCTGAACCACTTTGATCCAGTTGCCGGTGGCGTTTTGCGCGGGCAGCAGCGAGAAGGCGCTGCCGGTGCCCATATCCAGACCGACCACTTTACCGGTGTACTTCACCTCATCGCCGTAGAAATCGCTGATCACCGTCGCCGTCTGGCCAATACGCATATGCGCCAGCTGCGTCTCTTTAAAGTTCGCGTCCACCCACAGACCGGTTGCCGGTACCACAGCCATCAGCGCGGTGGTCGGGCTGATTTGCGCGCCAGGCTGCACGGCACGGCGGGAAACATAGCCGGAAATCGGGCTGACGATTTTGGTACGTTGCAGCGCAAGCCAGGCGTTACGCACTTCAGTGGCGGCCTGTTGCACCGCCGGCTGATCTTCAAGGCGGGTGCCGAGGATCATCGCCTGGTTGGCGTTATATTGCTGCACCGCCACATCAAGCTGCGCCTGCGCGCTGGCGACCGCATCACGGGAGTGTTGCAGCTCTTCACGGCCAATCAGGTTGGCGCTGCCCAGCGGTACACGACGATTCAAATCGCTCTGCGCCTGGGCGAGGGCGGTTTTTTTCACTTCGATGTTAGCCTGATACTGACGGCTGTTGATCATCAGCTGGCGGGTCTGACGCACGCTGGAAGCCAGCTGCGTCTGCGCTTTTTCAAATGCCTGCTGGGCATCCGTCGGATCAAGGGTGACCAGCACGTCGCCCTGTTTCACATAATCGGTGTTGTCATGCCAGACTTTCGTCACGCTCCCCGACACCTGCGCCATAATCTGCACCTGGTTGCCAGCCACATACGCATCGTCGGTTTCTTCGACGTGACGCAGTACCATGAACCAGTAAATCCCGTATGCCACAGCAATAATAATAAAGAGCAAGGTCAGAAGAAGCAGGGCACCTTTACGTTTGCCTTTCTTCCTGACCGGTTGCTGCGGGGTTTGAGTCTCCGCATTTGCGCTCATGTGTGTTCTCCACGATCTTTTTATATATTCGGCAACGCCGACCTGTTCACCAAAAAGCCAGCATTAAAAATGCTGGCCTGGCGGATTTCTTATTTAATCAGGATGTCAGAGCTAATCGTCGCGTTAGCGCAGCGCCTCAAGAATGACGTCTTCTTCGTCCATCTGGTCGAGGCGGTTCAGTAGCTTACGGGTGATTTGCTCAAGCTGTTCTTTCTCGGCGGGGCTCAGAGAAGACCAGAGCAGGTGCAGACAGTTATGCTGCGGGGGTAAAACCTGACGCAAAAATTCGTGACCTTTTTCGGTCAATTGCAGATGCAGACAACGACGGTCGTTGTCGCTCTCACGGCGTTCGATCCAGCCGCGTTTTTCCAGTTCATCGGCAATACGGGTGGCATTGGTGCGCGACGAACCCAGCGCACAGCTCAGCTCGGAAGGCTGAATGCTATGATTTTCCTGCGACTCAAGGGTAATTAACGCCATGAACAACGTTTCGTTGATCCCCTGCGCTTTCAGCATTTTGTTGCGGTTATCCAGCAGTTTGCCCTGCATATGCATACACAAACGCGTCAGCAGAATTTCCTGAAACGGAAAATCTTCATAACGACTGGCACGGAACTTCAGCATTTGCTCAATGGGCGTGAACGAACTTTCCATCTCAATATGACCTCATTAATTACAGCCGATATAGTAACGGCGGTGACAAATAATGTAAATGTATTATTTTCCTTGAGTGATTAGTTTTAAGAATAGTTTCAGCCGGGCTGAAGCCGATCCTGGCGATGGTAGCCGAGCCACCAGACCAGCAGATTCAACAGCGCCATCACGCTGCCTGCCACACAGACGCCCGCCCAGCCCGCATGCTGCCAGGCTGATGCAGAAATCAGCGAGCCTGCCGCGCCGCCGATAAAGTAGCTGGTCATATAGCCCGCCGTCAGACGGTTACGCGCGTCCGGCTTCACCAGATAGATCACTGTCTGGTTGGTGATATGCACGCCCTGCACGGTCAGATCCAGCACCAGGATACCGATGATCAACGCAATGGCAGAAGTATGACCAAACCAGATCGCCACCCAGGAGAGCAGCAGCAACAGTAAACCGGTGGTGGTGGTGATATGCGCCTTGCCTTTATCCGCCATGCCGCCGGCAGGCCGCGCGCCCAGCGCGCCCGCCGCCCCGGCCAGGCCAAACAAACCGATCACGCCTTCGGAGTAATTAAACGGCGGCGCGGCCAGCAGAAACGCCATTGAGGTCCAGAGAATGCTGAAATTGGCGAAGGTCAGACAGCCGAGCACCGCGCGGGTACGCAGCAGCGAATCGCGGGTGAACAGAGAAAATATCGAGCCGAGAAGCTGAAAGTAGTTGAGATGATTATCCTGCTTCACTTTCGGCAGCCCGCGCCACAGCGCCAGCGCCATGACCAGCATTAACGCGCTCGCCGCCCAGTAGACGGTGCGCCAGCCGCCAACTCCCGCCAGCAGGCCGGAAACGGTACGCGCCAGCAGAATGCCCAGCAGCAACCCGCTCATGATAGTGCCGACCACTTTGCCGCGCTTTTCCGGCGAGGCGAGGGTGGCGGCCAGCGGCACCAGGATCTGCGCCACCACCGAGAACAGCCCGGTCAGCGCTGTGCCGAAGATCATCATCCACGCCGAATGGCTGGTGGCGGTGATCAGCAGGCCGCAGGTGGAGAGCAGCGTCATCAGCACAATCAGCGTCCGGCGTTCAAACATATCGCCGAGCGGCACCAGAAACATCAGGCCGACCGCATAGCCGAGCTGCGCGGCGGTGACGATAAATCCGGCCTGGTTGGGGGTGAGGGAAAAGGCGCGGGCGATGGTATCAAGCAGCGGTTGCGCATAGTAGTTGCTGGCGACGGCGAGACCGGTCGCGACGGACATCAGCACGATCAGAGCCGGGCTGAGGGTGTGGGTGGAATTTTTCATTATTATTGAAGTCGTTAGTTGAGTGGTTTTCTTGCCAGAATTCAATGATAACGAATTGGGGGATTGTTGGGGAATTGTTACGTGTCCGAACGTGCGGTTAAAGATGCCCCTCTCACAGCAGGAGAGGGGTACCTGAATATTACTTCTGCGCTGCCAGCGCTTCTTTCACCCAGCCGTCAAACTGCTGCTGGTGGGCTTTGATCCAGCCATCGACATGACCGTTAATATCGGCTTCTGAGGCTTTACCGGCATGCATCATCGCGTTCTGCGCGTTAATGTCAGCCAGCGGCAGTTTCATCACCGAGAACAGCTTCGCCGCCGCCGGGTTTTTTTCCGCCCAGGCTTTGTTCGCCACAATGTGCATCGTGTTAACCGGGAAGCCGTAGTTCATGCCGTTCGGCAGTTTAGTATCAATATTTTTCTGCTCGCCCGGCAGGGAGGAGAACGGCACCTGCAACCACACCACGTCTTTACCCGGTTTCAGCACGTCGCTCACCCAGTACGGCGTCCAGGTGTAATAGAGCACCGGCTTACCTTCTTTAAAGCGTGCAATGGTATCCGCCATCATCGCCGAGTAGTTACCGTGGTTCACGGTCACGGTATCCGCCAGCTTATAGGCCTCGTTCTGGTGGTTGATCACCGCCTCGCAGCCCCAGCCTGGCGTGCAGCCCATCATGTCGGCTTTACCGTCGCCATTGCTGTCGAACAGCTTCGCGATCTTCGGATCTTTCAGCTGTTCAATATTGGTGATGTGATATTTTTCAGCGGTTTTTTTGTCGATCAGATAACCCTGGGCCGCGCCGGTAACAAACACCCCTTCGCGGTAAAACTTCTTATCGCCGCCCGCTGCGGCATACATATCGTCATGCAGCGGCTGCCAGTTAACGGCGGTAAAGGTGGCATCACCGGAGGCAATGGAGGTATAGCCAACGTTGTAATCCACTTCGCTCGGCTTATTCACGGTGTAGCCGAGCTTTTCCAGCGCGCGGCTGACCAGCTGCGTCTGGAAGCTTTCTTCGGAGATGGTGCTCTGGATCGGTTGTACGGTAATGCCTTTACCCGGCAGATCGGCGGCGAAAGCGCTGGTGGAGATAAGGCTGGCAAACGCTGTGGCAATGATTACATTCTGTCGCATCGTTGTTCCTCAAGCTAAACATTAGTCAGGCCCGGCAGGCGTAGCGCCGCCGGGCAACAGGATCACTTACTGAACGGACGGGTCAGCAGACCCAGCGGGCCGGTCTGATACCAGCGGCGGTTGCCACGACTGCGGGAGTCGCGACCCACGGCCTGGGTCAGACGGTCAAGAATAATGGCGAGGATGACGATCCCGACGCCGCCGACGGTGGCCAGGCCCATATCAAGACGACCGATACCGCGCAGCACCATCTGACCCAACCCGCCAACGGCGATCATCGAGGCGATCACCACCATGGAAAGGGCCAGCATCAGCGTCTGGTTCACGCCCGCCATAATGGTGGGCATCGCCAGCGGTAGCTGAACTTTGAACAGCATCTGCCGCGGGCTGGCGCCGAAAGAGCGCGAAGCTTCGATCAGATCCGCCGGTACCTGGTTAATGCCGAGGATTGTCAGACGCACAATCGGCGGCAGGGCGAAGATAATGGTCACCACCACGCCGGGCACGTTACCGATACCGAACAGCATGACGATAGGCACCAGATACACGAACGCCGGTGTGGTCTGCATGGCGTCCAGCAGCGGGCGAATGATCTTCGCCGCCCGCTGACTGCGCGCCAGCCAGATCCCCAGCGGCAGGCCGATGATCATGCAGAACAGCAGCGCGGTCAGCACCAGCGCCAGGGTGATCATCGCCTGCGACCAGGCGCCGATAGCGCCGATGGCAACTAATGAAATCAGCGTCGCCACGCCCATGCTGAGGCTCGACATCTGCCAGGCGATCAGCGCGAAAATAACAATCGCCACCGGCGCAGGCATACCCAGCAGCAATTGCTGGAAGGCGCTGAGGATATAATCCACCGGCACGCGAATGCCCTGGAACAGCGGGCGGAAATGCACCACCACCCAGTCGATACCCTGCGTCACCCAGCTGTCGAGTGGGATCAGCGACTTATGGAAGGGATCCATAATATTGAAATGCTCCGGCGCAGGCGGCGCGCTGGAAAGCCAGTCTGTACCGCCGCCATCGGCTGGCGCCCCTGACGGGCTGCCCCATGCATCTGCGGACTGTGCGGCGCTGTCGGCAGCCGGTTCGCTGCCCCACGGATTAGATTGATCAGCCATTGTTCACCCCATCGCGATCTAAAGCCCTGAGCAGCGCACCTTTGGAGATGCTGCCCATATACTGTTGCTCCTCACCCACTACCGGTACGGCGCAGGGCGCCTGTCCGACAAGGGAGAGCAGTTCGCTGAGCGGCGTTTCGGCTTCCACCGCAGCGGGGGACTCCAGTAACGCCGCATCGATACCCAGATTCTGGCTCAGCGCCGTTTTCAGGGAATCAACAGAGACAATGCCGACAAATTTATTTCCGCGCTCGATGACGTAACCGTAATCACGATCTTCATCCTGCAATAATTTCAGCGCCGAGCGCGGGCCGAAACCAGGCGTTTTACGGATCAGACCCGCCTGAGTACGACGGGCAATATCTTTGGCGCTGAACACCTGACTAATATCCACGCCGCGGAAGAAGGTGCGGACATAATCATTGGCCGGATTATTGAGAATTTCATCGGGCGTACCGACCTGCACCACTTTGCCATTTTGCATAATGGCAATGCGATCGCCGATACGCATGGCTTCATCCAGATCGTGGGAAATAAAGACAATGGTACGCTGATGTTTCGCCTGTAATTTTACCAGCTCATCCTGCATTTCCGTGCGGATAAGCGGATCGAGCGCTGAGAAGGCCTCGTCCATTAATAAAATATCAGGATTAATGGCTAATGCGCGCGCCAGACCGACACGCTGACGCATACCGCCAGAGAGTTCATCCGGATACGAATGGGCATAATTTTCCAGCCCCACCTGACGCAACGCGTCCAGCGCTTTGGTCTGGCGTTCAGCGGCGGGCACGCCCGCTAATTCCATACCGAAGGCGGTATTATCCAGTACCGTCATATGCGGCATCAGCGCAAATGACTGGAAGACCATCGCGATCTTTTTCCTGCGCACCTCGCGGAGTGCGGCGTCTGATATTTTGGCGATGTCTTCGCCGTCAATCAGCACCTGCCCGCGGGTGGGTTCAATCAGGCGATTGAGAAGGCGAACCATGGTCGATTTACCTGAACCAGATAATCCCATGATGACGAAAATCTCGCCTTCTTCAATGGCCAGACTGGCGTCAATGACGCCAAGCGATAGCCCTGTTTTTTCCAGTATCTGTTCTTTCGAAAATCCTTTTTCGATATATTTGAAAGCTCGCTGTGGATGCTCACCAAATATTTTATAGAGATTTTTAATTTCGAGTTTAATTGCCATGCAATAAATGAGTTCCCGTTATTTATTTATATCAATACAGTTCCTGATGGAAATAATGAGCGGGCTATACCCTAACATACTCAGATTCTGTGACAACCCTCAAATGCCAGCTGGCACGGAAATTGCCGAAGCGCATCTGGCGGCATTTCCCATGATATAAGGGCTGAGAGCGAGTCTTACAAAGTGATATTTTTTTTGAAAAGCACGTGAAATGGTACCTGAAACGGGAAGCTTCAGGTGAAAGGAATTAGTTGGGAGCAGTGTAGTTCACAGGGAAATATTCGTGTGATGAAAACGGAAATATTATGAAATATCCATCCGGGAAATACGGAAATATTTCCCGGAGAGGAGAGGATTAAAAATCCCAGTCTTCGTCGGTGGTTTCCACCGCTTTACCCATCACATAAGACGAGCCTGAACCGGAGAAAAAGTCATGGTTTTCATCGCCGTTGGGCGACAGCGCCGCAAGGATCGCCGGATTCACATCAGCCATTTCCGGCGGGAACAATGCTTCATAGCCGAGGTTCATCAGCGCCTTGTTAGCGTTGTAACAAAGAAAAGCCTGCACATCCGCTTCAAGGCCGGTGCCGCCGTATAAATCCGCGGTATAGGCCAGCTCGTTGTCGTAGAGATCCATCAGCAGATCCAGCGCAAAAAGCTTTAACGACTCGCGCTCTGTTTCGTCGACTTTTTCGAGGCCCTTCTGGTATTTATAACCGATGTAATAACCGTGTACCGCTTCGTCACGGATAATCAGCCGGATAAGATCGGCGGTATTGGTCAGCTTGCCGCGGCTGGAAAAATACATCGGCAGCCAGAAGCCGGAATAAAACAGGAAGGATTCCAGAAAGACGCTGGCGATTTTCTTCTTCAGCGGCGCATCGGCGGCGTACTGCTCGAGGATCAGCTGTGCTTTGCGTTGCAGCGGCGCGTTTTCCTCGCTCCAGGCATAGGCGGCATCGACATCTTTGGTCTGACACAGCGTCGAGAAAATCGAGCTGTAAGAGCGGGCATGTACCGCCTCCATAAAGCTGACGTTCGACAACACCGCCTCTTCATGGGGCGTCAGCGCATCCGCCATCAGCGCCGGCGCGCCCACGGTATTCTGGATGGTATCGAGCAGCGTCAGGCCGGTAAACACGCGGATGGTAAGCTGCTGCTCGGCCTGGTTCAGCGTCTGCCAGGCGGGAATGTCGTTAGACAACGGCACTTTCTCCGGCAGCCAGAAATTGCTGGTCAGGCGGTTCCACACTTCCAGATCTTTATCGTCCTGGATCTTGTTCCAGTTAACCGCACTGACGCGGGATAAACGGCTCATCCTTTTCTCCTTACAGCGCGCATGACACGCAGCCTTCAATTTCGGTGCCTTCCAGCGCCAGCTGGCGCAGGCGGATGTAATACAGCGTCTTGATGCCTTTCTTCCACGCATAAATCTGTGCGCGATTGATGTCGCGCGTGGTGGCGGTATCCGGGAAGAACAGCGTCAGCGACAGCCCCTGATCGACATGGCGCGTGGCGGCGGCGTAGGTATCAATAATTTTTTCCGGCCCGATCTCGTAGGCATCCTGATACATCGCCAGATTGTCATTGGTCATAAAGGGGGCAGGGTAGTACACGCGCCCGGTTTTACCCTCTTTGCGGATCTCGATTTTCGACACAATCGGGTGAATGCTGGAGGTGGCATGGTTGATATAGGAGATCGATCCGGTCGGCGGCACCGCCTGCAAATTTTGATTGTAGATACCGTGGCGCATCACATCGTCGCGCAACTGCTGCCACATGGCGCGCGTCGGCAGCACAATGCCCGCGCGGGCAAAGAGTGTGCGCACTTTTTCGGTTTTCGGCTGCCACTCTTCTTCCAGATAGGGCGTGAAGTATTCGCCGCTGGCGTAGCGGGAGCGCTCAAATCCGGCAAAACGCTGGCCACGCTCGCGGGCGATCATCATTGAGGTATGCAGCGCGTGCCAGGTGATGGTGTAAAAATAGAGATTGGTGAAATCAATGCCTTCTTCGCTGCCATAGAGTATGCCTTCCCGCGCCAGATAACCGTGCAGGTTCATCTGCCCGAGGCCGATGGCGTGGGATGCGGCATTGCCGTTTTCAATGGATGGCACCGAGCGGATATGGCTCATGTCCGACACCGCCGTCAGACCGCGCACCGCCGTTTCCACCGTGCGGCCAAAATCAGGGGAGTCCATGGTATGGGCGATGTTAAGCGAGCCCAGATTGCAGGAGATATCCCGCCCGGTCTGCGCGTAATCCAGGTTTTCATCGTATTCCGACGCGCTGTTGACCTGCAAAATCTCCGAGCACAGATTGCTCATGTTGATGCGCCCGGCAATCGGGTTGGCGCGGTTAACCGTGTCTTCATACATGATGTACGGGTAACCGGACTCGAATTGGATCTCCGCCAGCAGCTGGAAAAAATCGCGCGCGTTGATGTACGTTTTACGAATACGATCGTCGGCCACCATCTCATGGTAGTGCTCGCTGATCGCCACATCCCCGAACGGCTTGCCGTAAATACGCGCTACGTCATAGGGAGAAAACAGCGCCATCTGCGCATTGTCTTTCGCCAGCTGGAAGGTGATATCCGGGATCACCACGCCTAGGGAAAGGGTTTTAATACGAATTTTTTCGTCGGCGTTTTCCCGTTTGGTATCCAGAAAACGCAGAATATCCGGGTGATGGGCGTGCAGATAGACCGCCCCCGCGCCCTGGCGCGCGCCAAGCTGATTGGCATAAGAGAACGCATCTTCCAGCATTTTCATCACCGGAATAACGCCGGAGGACTGGTTTTCAATGCGCTTAATGGGCGCGCCTGCTTCCCGCAGGTTAGAGAGCAAAAACGCCACGCCGCCGCCGCGTTTGGAGAGCTGGAGCGCGGAATTCACCGCCCGGCCAATCGACTCCATATTGTCTTCGATACGCAGCAGGAAGCAGGAGACCAGCTCACCGCGCTGCATTTTGCCGCAGTTGAGAAAAGTCGGCGTTGCGGGCTGGAAGCGTCCGGCGAGGATCTCCTGCGTCAACTGCTGCGCGAGTTGCTCATCACCCTGCGCCAGCGTCAGCGCCACCATCACCACCCGATCCTCAAAGTGTTCCAGATAGCGTTTGCCGTCGAAGGTTTTCAGCGTGTAGCTGGTGTAATACTTCCAGGCGCCAAGGAAAGTCTGGAAACGAAAACCGCTGGCGTGCGCCGTCTCAAACAGGCCGATCACGAAGGCGCGATCGTAGCGCGCCAGTACGCTGTCATCGTAATAGCCCTCTGCAACCAGATAATCCAGGCGGCTGTTCTGATCCGCAAAGGTCACAGTGTTAGGCAGCACGTGGGCGGTATAGAACGCGTCCACCGCCTGATGATCTTTTTCAAACTGGATGCGGCCCGCTTTATCGTACAGATTCAGCATGGCGTTCAGCGCGTGATAGTCCGTGGAGGCCTGCATTACGCGTTCTGCGGTTGTCGTTGCCAAAATTCGCTCACTCCTTTTCGCACATTTATGATGTCACGCGGCGTACCCATCAGCTCAAAACGGTACAGATGCGGCACGCTGCATTTTTGCGCGATGACATCCCCCGCACGGCCATAAGCCTCGCCAAAATTGCGGTTACCGGCGGCGATCACGCCGCGGATCAAGGCCCGGTTATGCGCATCGTTTAAAAAGCGGATCACCTGACGCGGCACCGCGCCTGCGGTTCCGCCGCCGCCGTAGCTCGGCACCACCAGGATATAGGGCTCGTCTACCTGGATCCGCTCACGCTCATCCAGGGGAATACGCACAGCGGGCAGTCCCAGGCGGGTGATAAAGCGGTGCGTATTCTCCGAGCTGCTGGAGAAGTAGACGAGGGTGCTCATGCGCTGGCGACGCGGGGGGCGCTGCCCAGACGGTTAATCATATCGGGGCGAAAGCCGGACCAGCGGGTGTCACCGGCGATCACTACCGGCAACTGGCGGAATCCCAGCGCGCGCAGTTCATCTGCCGCCTCCGGCACCAGGTCCACATTCACCAAATCGAACGCCACGCCACGGCTTTCCATGGCGCGTTTTGTCGCATGGCACTGCACACAGTCATTTCGAGTGTAAATAGTAATGCGCATGATTCGTATTTCCATCTAAGATAGCGGGACGACGCGAAAAATCGCGCCGGGTTGTGTGTCACTTGCTTAAGGAAATACTAGATGTAGTTATAAAGATTATCAACCACACAATATCCAGGAATTTTTAGATCAATTTCATCCCGCTGAAGAACTCAGCGGGGAAGGGATTTTTGTCGCTAAATTACATGCGCATAGCGATGGCGAGACGGTTAAAGGCATTCATCAGGCTGATGGCGAAGGTCAGATCGCTGATTTCCTGAGCGCTAAAATGTTCCAGCATGGGCTGATAAACATCATCCCCCGCATGGGTCGTGGAGATGTGCGTCAGCGACTCCGCCCAGCCCAGCGCGGCTTTTTCCTTCGCGCTGAAATGCGGGCTGATATGCCAGCCTGCCAGTGCATCAAGTTTGCTCTGGTCGGTGCCGGTTTTACGCAGCGCTTTGCTGTGCATCTCCAGACAAAACGCGCAGCCGTTGATCTGCGACACACGTAAATAAACCAGCTCCAGCAGCGGTTTGTCGGTAGCGCTGCGCTCCAGTGCCTGGCTGGTCTGAATGAGGCCGTTATATGCCTCCGGGCTGAGTTCGGAATAGGGCAGGCGTAAATCAGTCATGGTCATCTCCTCGTTTAGATGGCGAGAAGGTAGCACTATAATGGTCTGCACCAGAGAGCCATATTTTAACTAAAAAAGCAGACCATAATGGACGCCCGATACCAGCAAATTGCCCGTCTTCTGAAATCTTCCATCGCTTCCGGCGAGCTTGCTCCCGGCGCCCGGCTACCGTCGAGCCGTACCTTCGCCCGGGAAAACGGCGTGTCGCGCGCCACCGTAGAGCACGCTTATGCCGAGCTGGTGGCGCAGGGCTGGATTGAGCGGCGCGGGCAGGCGGGAAGTTTTGTCAGCGACACCGTGACGCCGGGCAGCGCTTTACCCGCGGCGTCCCTGACGGAGGGGACAGATAACATTCCGCAGCCGTTTCAGATGGGGTTGCCCGCACTCGATCTCTTTCCGCGCGCGCTCTGGGGGCGACTGATGGGGCGGCGGCTGCGCACCCAGACGCGCTTTGATCTGGGGCCGGGCGACGTGGCGGGAGAGCGGCTGTTACGCCAGGCTATCGTCGATTACCTGCGTTTTTCCCGCAGTATTGACTGTACCCCCGGGCAGATATTTATCACCGCCAGCTACGCGATGTCGATGACGCTGATCCTGCGCACGCTCGCCGCTGCCGGCGACGGCATGTGGGTGGAAGATCCGGGCTTTCGGCTGATCCGCCCGGTGATCGCCCGTGAGCAGGTCAGGCTGTTGCCGGTGCCGGTCGATGAGAACGGCATGAATATCGACGCCGCCCGGGCATTACATCCGCAGGCGCGTTTCGTGTTGCTGACGCCAGCGCATCAGAGCCCGCTCGGCGTGGCGCTCTCGTTGCCGCGCCGTCGGCAGTTGCTGGACTGGGCGGCGCACCGTGAGGCGTGGATCATCGAAGACGATTATGACAGTGAGTTTCGCTATCACGGCAAACCGCTGCCGCCGCTGAAAAGCCTCGACGCCCCGCAGCGGGTGATCTACGCCGGGACCTTCAGTAAATCGCTGTTTCCGGCGATCCGTACCGGCTGGATCGTGGTGCCTGCGCCGCACGTAGCCGCTTTCCGTCGCCAGGCGGCGATGTATCCCTGTACGGTGCCAGGGCTGGTTCAACTGACGCTGGCGGATTTTATCTCGCAGGGTCATTTCTGGCGGCACCTGAAAAACATGCGTCAGCATTATGCCCGGCGGCGTGAATGGCTGGAAAGGGCGCTTAAGCAGCAGGGTTTTGACGTGGCGGCGCAGCAGGGCGGCATTCAGCTGGTGATCGCGGTTACGGATGACGATAAGCAACTGGCGGCACGGGCAAATCAGGCCGGGCTGGCGGTGCAGGCATTAAGCGCATGGCAGATAGCGGGGGGCGACAGAAGGGGGCTTCTGCTCTGTTTTACTAATATTTCATCGGCGGAAATGGCGGAACAGCTGGCGGAAAAACTCAGCAAGGCAATACGCCCCGCGAGCGCAACTCACGGGGCAGCAATGGACTAGCGACGCATGCTCAGGAGCGCGCCGAGGAAAATCCCGACCGCTGCCGCAGCACCTACGCTGGACCATGGTTTTTCTTTAACGAACGTATCCGCGCAACCCACTACATCGCAGGCTGCCTGTTTCACACGGGTACGGCCCTGCAGTTTTGCACGGGTTTCTTTTAACAGCGCCTGTGCTTTACGACGTGCGCCATCGGCATCATCCTTCACGTCACTGCCCCAGGACTTAAGTACGCTTTCCAGGCTGTCCGCTAAACGGCTGACATCATCATTGATATCCTGAACGCCTTGATCAACATCTCTGCGGTTCGGTCTGCTAAACATATGATCCTCCCTTGTTTTCGTTGTCATGATCAGTGTAGCGCACAAAATCCACCCTTGAAGCGGATCGCGAGATATGCCGCCCTTTATGGACTTTTCCGAAAGCGCTGCTAATGCTCATTACTGTAAGGTTGCGATGCAGTAAATGATGACGAGGAAAAAATATGTATTTACGACCCGATGAGGTGGCACGCGTTCTTGAGAAAGCGGGATTTACGATGGATGTCGCTACGAATAAAACCTACGGTTACCGTCGCGGCGATAATTATGTGTACGTAAATCGCGAAGCGCGAATGGGACGTACCGCCTTAATTATTCATCCCACGCTTAAAGAGCGCAGTTTGTCCCTTGCGGAGCCCGCCTCGGAGATCAAAATGTGCGATCACTATCAGCATTTCCCGCTCTACCTGGGCGGCGATGCGCAGGAGCATTACGGCATTCCCCACGGATTCAGTTCGCGGATGGCGCTGGAGCGTTTTCTGTCAGGGCTGTTTGGCGAATCGGCATAATGCGTTTTCTTTTCATGCTTCCAATAAGGTGAAGACTCAGGAAAACACGAACCTTTAAGATAATGCAGTGACCACTATCGCAATTGATCGTTAACGCTGGTGGTCAGCTTTGTCTCACCCTCATAGAAAAAATCGTGGAGATTGTACCGCTTTCGATGCCATAAATAACATCGGGGGAAAGTGTTTACTATACCTATGAGACCAGAATGTGCGGTGTTAAGGAAACTATTACCGACATGGCTTTCAACGTCGCTGGCGTTCGAGATATCGCAAGGGTGCTGAAAATCAGCATCATTATCATTACGTATCACGTATTCAAATAAAGTGTCTAACCAGTAAAATAATCTGTATGTCCTGCTCTGTGTACCTCTTTGAAAACATCAAGGGTGCCTTCACTCAAAAAAATAGATGTTCCACTAATTGAAGGTCTTACAAATTTGTACCGGAGCAAACTACACTTCGGTGTTTTTTTGTTTCATTCCTGTTAATAGTGGGGCCTGTGTGCAGAGATTTTAGCGTTGGATGAGTATTTGCCGCTCGTTCTATTGAGTCATTCATTGGTTACTTCCAAAATTAACCCCCTTCTTTATTAAATGTGATTTTAAGCAAGTTTCGAAACGCTGTTAAGCGTATTTTATTGTTTGATTTATATTTAAATATATTCACGAGATGAATGCAAAAGGGAATTTATATTTATGACAGTTAAATTTCACCCTCTAAACTTTTCTCCTGTAGCGTTCCCGCATATACAAAGGAACGGCTTGCGCGTCATGCGTGCAGGAGAAATACATTTAGCCCAGCAATTATATGGCCATAGCATCCATTATGAAAAAGTCTGGATCCACCACGGCAGTTTTTTGCCTTTTGATATGCAGGAAAACCACACGGCAATGACGCCGACCGGGGAGATATGGTTTGAACAAGAGCTTTATAAGGATGATTTTTCTAGATCAGATTTATCTTTAAAACATATTTTTATGCATGAGCTTATGCATGTATGGCAAAAAGAGCGAGGTATGAATGTTATTATGCGAGGTCTGATTTCAGGTATAACTGACTATCACTACAAGCTAGATAAATACCGTCTTTCTGATTACTCAATGGAACAGCAAGCCAGTATTGTATCTGATTACTGGCTTTTAAAGCACTTCGGATTTTCTCGTAAATCAGCTCATAATTTACTTGATTACAATCCTAAAATCCCTGCATGTAAACTCTTATCTGAATACGAAAGAATAATGGGAAGGTTTCCAAATTGAAAAGTTTATTGCTGCTATTTTCTTTCATGCTTTCAGCATGTTGCTGGGAGCATCAAATTGCCCTGCATCCCGGTGATGCCTCTATCAATAGAAGTTCTATTTGTATATCTTCATCGGGTGGGAAAAACCTTTCAGGATATGCTTTAGACGCAAGAACACTTGATAATCATTATGCCGAGAGAGATTTGGTGGTTTCAGAAACAGTAAATGCACGAACGCCATACTGTTTTAAATTAAATCTTGATTCCTATATGGAGTATACGCTTTACTACGAATTAGATGATGTTAATTACACGGTTCCATTTATTACTGATGATTCTCCTGTCGTGTACACAAAGGCCTACTCCAATTAATAAGGAAATTAATTATGTCATTACCCGCTTATATGTTTCTGTACGACGAAAATGGTGTTTTGATGCAGGGGACTTGTGAAGCACATGGACGCGTCGGGGCTACCGAAGTTTCAACTTCACAATTTGGCGTTTATCAGGGGATGGATAATTTCACTGGGCGTTTTAGTGGTTCACGTCAGCATGAACCTTTTACATTCCGTAAAGAGATCGACAAATTAACTCCGTTTTTGTTCATTGCAGTTTGCCAAAGCAAACGTTTTAAAAAAGTTGAGTTTAAATACTATGAAACATCTTCAGCCGGTATAGAGGTTGAAACATTCAATGTAATTATGGATGAGGTGGGCATCAGTTCCTATAATTTCGGTCATGCTTATGCCCCCGGCGCTATTCAGTCGAATATGAGTGAAATCATAGGGTTCCGCTCAACAAAAATAACAGTGCGTTATTTACCTGGTAACATTTCATATTCAGACTCCTGGTATAGGGAATAGCAATATTTATTTACTGATGTTTTCCCCGGTTTCTTATTGAATGTAAATGTAGCGACGGGCCTGTGCCTGTCGCCTGCCGTCAGGCTTTCGCCTGGTAGTAATTACTCACTCTGAACAGACGGCGGCAGTAATCCAGGAAGTAGCCGTAGACCGCGCCCATTAGCATCGATACCACGATATTCGAACTTACCGCCGCGGCGATCTGGTGCCAGTCTGCACCCACCGTCAGCAAAATCGCCACGTAGACCGGTGACTGAAAGGTGACATAGGCCGCGATATCCGCCAGATTTTTCATCCAGCCCGCCGGGGTATAACGACGCGCCATACGCATAATCGCATCACGGTACAGGCCGTAGGGCCAGGCAATCAGGATGTTAACCGGGATGGCGACCAGTCTGGACGAGAGCGACTGCTCAAAGCTCATGCCTGAAAGAAATATCTCAATCAGCATGTTCACTACCGAACAGTAGACCACCATGGCAAAGGTGTCGGCCACGGCGTGACGCAGGCGTGACTGCGGAGAGAACATGCTAAAGCTCCTGTGAAATATATTATCAGGTCGTTCGCCGGTGAAACCAGCGTAATGAAGGGGGATGTTTAGTGTGGATAGAGTATATCGCTACCATGAAACGCACAATTAGCGATTAATTTTTATTTAACGCGCTTTTGTCAATAAAATACTCTGTGAGCGGGCGATTTTTTCGCGCTGCGTTATATTGCGCGGGAGGTCAGAGGAAAGTGTTGATAAACAATGAGTTGAGGAGAATGCGGTGAGCGCGCCCACCGCACATGCAAAAGACGCTGATTAACAGACGCCGAAATCGCCTTCTTCTTTATATGGCGTGACGTCAACCGCTTTCAGGGTAAACTTTTCACCCTGTTCGTCGCTGGCGCGTACGGCAACGATTTGATCGTCATTTACTTCGATCACTTTCAGTTTTGGGCCGCCCATACGCGGCTGCACCAGATCACCTGCTGAAAACATAATTGCACTCCTTCATGAATAGTATGACTGCGTAAAGCAGAGTAAAAGCATAAGACGAAACTGGCGATACCCGCCACAATGACTACGCTTAAAGAGAAATTGTCTTTTTTTACAATAACCTGGATTTTGCTTGCAAGGGAGTAGTTATGGGTTTCTGGCGTATTGTTATTACCATCATCCTGCCGCCGCTTGGCGTGTTACTCGGGAAAGGCTTAGGCGGAGCCTTTATTCTGAATATTATCCTGACGCTGCTGGGTTATATCCCCGGTCTCATTCATGCGTTCTGGGTGCAGTCGCGCAACTAATCTTTCCGGCGGACAGGGCCTCCTGCCCGCCACTCCTGCTTAACGCTTAAAAGGTTTCCCAGTTCGCATCACCTGCGGCGGCGGTTGCCACTGCCGGGCGTAGCGTGGTTTTCGCTTTCACTACGGGTGTTACCGGGCGACGCAGTTTGTCATTCACCTGAAAGACCGCCACCGCCTGACGCAGTTGATCCGCCTGTTCTTCCAGTGCCGCCGCTGCGGTCGCGGATTCCTGCACCAGCGCGGCGTTCTGCTGCGTGACGCTGTCCATCTGCGATACCGCGAGGCTCACCTGCTCAATACCGCGACTCTGTTCATCCGACGCCGAGGCGATCTCGCCCATAATATCGGTCACCCGCGTAACGGCATTAACGATCTCTTTCATGGTTTCACCCGCTTCGGCCACCTGTGACGAACCGGTATCCACGCGGCTGACGGATTTTTCGATCAGCGCCTTGATCTCTTTGGCGGCGCTGGCGCTGCGGCTGGCCAGCGTACGGACTTCACCCGCCACCACCGCAAATCCGCGACCCTGTTCACCGGCGCGCGCCGCTTCTACCGCCGCGTTAAGCGCAAGGATATTGGTCTGGAAAGCAATACCGTCGATCACGCTGGTGATTTGCACGATCTGCTGTGAACTGTCGGCAATATCGTTCATGGTGCGCACCACATTGGTGACCACCTGGCCGCCGCGATCGGCCGTTTCCGAGGCCGTCCGGGCCAGTTGAGCAGCCTGACGGGCGTTATCGGTGTTCTGTTTCACCGTGGCGGTCAGCTGCTCCATGCTGGCAGCGGTTTCTTCCAGCGACGCCGCCTGCTGCTCGGTGCGCGAGGACAGATCATTATTACCGGAGGAGATCTCTCCCGCGCCGGTGTAGATGGAATCCGAGCTGCTGCGCACCGCGCTGACGGTGGAGACCAGCGACTGTTGCATCTCATGCAGGCCCGCAGCTAACTGGCTCATTTCGTTACGCCCGTCAGCATCGATCTGGCGCGTCAGATCGCCCCCGGCAATGGCGCGAATATGCGCCAGCATGTCCTGCAAAGGTTTAAGCAACATGTGTTGCAGACCCAGCCAGATCACCACAAAGACCGCGAGCATCACCAGCAAAATGGTGCCCAGCGTCCACTGCATCTGGGTAAAACTGTGCTGATTCTGCGCGGCTGCGGCTTTCAGCAGACCATTGTTTTCCGCACGCCACTGGGCAAACGCGGCTTCCATTTCATCCTGCGCCTGCTGTGCATCAAGATTGCCGTAGGCTTCATAATTATTGGCTTTCAGATACTGGATCGACATCTGCAACACATCGTGCATCTGACGCCAGTTTTTCTCCATCAGCGCGGCGACCGCCGCATCCTGCCCGCTGATACGTTCAGTACGCTTGTAGCTTTCGAAGTAACCTTCAGATTTGCTGAGTGAATCGCCCGCCGTAGTCAGCAGTTTATCGATGGCCGCCAGCGAGGCCGGATCGCGCTGATTTTTCAGAAAACGGATCGCAACGCGGGTCAAAGTGACGCGGGTTTTGACAAGGGTATTCACACTGTCGCTAAGATTTTCCTGCTGTGCGTTCAGTACGCCATATTGTTGAAAGTTGCTGCGATCATTATCAACCGCAGAATAGAACAACCCACCCGTCACCACCTGCAACATACAGAAAATGGCAAGCGCGAAGATGATCCCGGTGATGACCTTAATATTTTTAAGCATGACAGCCGTCCGTAAGTGATCCGCAAGTGCATAAGGGTTATCGACGACGGCAGGGGGATCTTTATGAACATTTAGTTAACATGTGCATAAAAATTAGCCCCGGTGGTTATAACCGGGGCGGGGGATTATTGACCGGCCTTGCGCAGCTCAACCGCGCGGGCGATAGACGGCTCCAGCAGACGGGCGACGGCGGCGAACACCGGCACGACCACGGAATTGCCAAACTGACGATAGGCCTGGGTGTCGGATACCGGAATGCGGAACGGGCGTCCGCCGGGGGTTTCAAAGCCCATCAGTCGCGCGCATTCCACCGGCGTCAGTCGACGGGGGCGGCGCGCCTGATTCGTTGGATCGGCAAACGCCGTTTCGCCCAGCGCATGATCCCAGCCGCGATCGACAAGGATCTCCGAGCCATCTTTGTGGTAGCGGGCAGACAAAGTACGCGTCACCACGTCCGGGCGCGTGGGATCCACCAGCCCGAAGCCAAAACCGTTGCCCTTCGCCTGGTGCTTTTTGGCGTAGCGGTAGAGAAAATCCCACAGCTTTTCCGACAGCACATACTTGCTGTCGACCACCGGATCCAGCAGCTCGCCGAAGGCCGGTCGCTGCGCCGGATAAAAGCGTTTGATATCGCGCAGGGTAAAATTGTTGTGGATGTTCAGGTCGCGGCGGAATCCCACCAGCACTATGCGCTCGCGGTGCTGGGGTAAAAAATGTTTGCCGTCGATGATTTTCGGATCGTCCTTGCCGTTCACCGCCGCATCAGCGACCTCGTAGCCCAGCTCGTCCAGCGTCTGCATGATCACGCTGAAGGTTTTGCCCTTGTCGTGGCTTTTAAGGTTTTTAACGTTTTCGAGAACAAAAATCGCCGGTTGTTTGGCTTTGATGATGCGCGCCACGTCAAAGAACAGCGTGCCCTGCGCTTCACATTCAAAACCATGGGCGCGGCCCAGCGCATTCTTCTTGCTGACGCCCGCGAGGCTGAAAGGCTGGCAGGGGAAGCCGGCGAGCAGCACATCATGATCGGGAATGGTGCGGTCAATGTGCGCGTAGGCCTGCGCCTCGGTGACATCCGGGTTATCGCTTAAGGTGACTTCCCGGATGTCGCTGTTAAAGGTATGCACCGCGTCGTCGTTATACCAGTTGGCTTTATAGGTACGCACCGCGTTCTTGTTCCACTCGCTGGTGAACACGCACTGACCGCCGATGGCGTCAAAACCCTGTCTGATGCCGCCGATACCGGCAAATAAATCGATAAAACGAAACGCATAGTCGGGATGATGGGCGGGCGGAGAGGGCAGCATTTTGCGCAATAATGCTTCTTCGCTGGCGGTGAGGGATTTCGGCGCGCACTTGCCGTTCACCCGGCGGTTAAGGGTTTCCCGGCTCCAGTCGTTTTTGCCCAGCTTGCGCAGCTGCTCGGCCACATATTTTTGTCCGTAGATCGCCAGTACCTTATCCAGCAGCGCTCTGTCACGCGCCTGTTGATCCTGCTCTTCCGCCTGCGCCTTCGCCAGCAGATCCTGAGCAATAACATCAAATTCCGACATAGCATCTCCTTGGTTTAATGTGTGAAAATATATCACTCATTTGACCCAGCGCCTTATTTCATTTGCGCAGCACTGCTTTTTTTGTCATTGCTATACTCTGATTTCACCCCTCTGGTGGCCTTAAGGGTACTTTGTGCGTATTGCAACTATTACCAATGTCGCCTACGTCGCGACGGTTATTCTGACGCTCGCCTCCGGCGTGGCGCTGTTTATGGCCTCCAGCGCCGATCGCACGGAGCGCAAAGCCGTTGAACAGCGCTATGTGCTGGATAAACTTACCGAAGAGATTGAAATCGAAGCCTTCGCCTTAAGCGAACTGGCGCGCTCGATCGTCATTAATCCTGATGCTGAGGAGATCCAGCAGCTGAAAGCCGGATTCGCGAAAGAGCGGGAGCTGGAAAAACATCTGGTCGCCGTGAAAGATGTCGGCGCCTCGCCGGATGAGCTGCTGCTGTTACGGGACGGGATGGTGGTGCTCAAAGCGCTGGAGGATGAGCAGCAGGCGGCGCTGGCAGCAGTGGAACGGGGCGCGGCGGCGGAAGGGATGAAAATTGTCTTCAGCGCCGATTACGAGCAGCAGCTCGATCAGGTGCGGTATCGCTTCGATCACTTCCGGCAGCTGCTGGATCAGCGGGCGCAGGTCGCGATCGGCGAGGCGACCAAAAAATCCCAGTGGCTGCGCTCATTATCAGAAATCATGGTCGGCCTCACCGCGCTGCTGTTTCTGTTTGTGCTGGGCTTTATTATCAAGCACCGCATTCTGCGCCCGGTGGTGACGCTCAGCGATGTGGTTAACCGTCTCGCCTCTCAGGATTACGACGTCGAAGCGCCGGTGCTGGCGCAGGTGGATGAGATCGGCGACATGGCGCAGGCAATCCGCATCTTCCGTGAGAACGGCCTGGTCCGCCAGCGGCTGGAGCGCGAGCGCGATGCCGACTGGGTGACGCGCAATCTGCTGGCCCGCATGACGCAACGGCTACAGGGCTGCGACTCCAGGGACAGCATTCTGAAGGTGATCGCCCTGTTTGTGCCGCAAATTATCCCGGATATGAGCGGGCGGCTGTATATGCTCGATCGGCGCGCCAACCGTATGGTGTGCATGACCAGCTGGCTGTCGCCCTCCGGTGACGACACGCCCTTTACCCCGGATCACTGCTGGGCGCTCAAACGCGGGCAGCTTCACAGCCCGGCGCGGGATACGGTGGATGTGCCCTGCGAGCATTTAACGCCCGACGTCGCTGACAAGGCGATCTGCGTGCCGTTAATCGCGCAAAACAATATTATCGGTCTGCTGACCTTCGAGAATCGTGCGCCGGAGAAAGAGCCGCCTTACACCTATCTTGAACTGATCGCCGAAACCCTGGCCCTGTCGCTGGCTAACCAGAAGCTGCGCGATACGCTGACCGAGCGGGCGATGTACGACTCCCTCACCGGGCTGCACAATCGTTATCATCTGGAAGAAACCCTGCGAACGCTGCTGGGGCGCGCCGAAGCGAAGAAAAGCGTGCTCAGCTGTCTGATGATCGACATCGATCACTTCAAACGCCTCAATGATACTTACGGGCATGAGGCGGGGGATCAGGTACTGCGCGAGACGGCGCGGGTGATCCAGCATGCCTTAAACGAGCGCGGCATGGCGTTTCGCTATGGCGGGGAAGAGTTCCTGGTCATCCTGCCGGAAATGAACGAAGCCCAGGCGCAAAGCGTCGCCAGTAAGCTACTGCTGGCCATCTCAACGCAGCCGATGATCTACGAGACGCAGGACATTGGCCCGGTATCCGTTTCCATCGGCATCGCCACCTGGCCGGTGCACGCCCGCGCCGATAATTTGATCCGTACCGCCGATCTGGCGCTCTATCTCGCAAAAGAGCGTGGCCGCGGACAAATCGTGATGGCGAAAAAAGGTGAGTAGGGGCAGGCGGCTATTACCGGGAATTAGCTCTCTTTTATGATGATGCTCTGCTGTTTATCGCCGCCCGCTCTCCGTTAGGCTAAGGGTAAATTGATGACCCAGTGAACCTGACATGACCCAGCCGACAAAAGAGCAAGTGATTGATGCGTATCGTTTGATCCGCACGGAACAACCCTGGAAGTTTGATGCCTCCGACCTGTCTCATCACCGCGTACTGCCCTATGCCACGCGGTCGCCCTGGTTAGATGATCCTGAGTTTTTAAGCCTCTACGAAAAAATTAAAGGGCATACGCTGGTCGATTTGTATCGCTGCTATGAATTATGGCTGCTGGCAAAGCAGACCGGTAAAGTTGAAGGCGTGGTGCTGGAAGTGGGCGTCTGGCGCGGCGGCACCGGCGCGATCCTCGCACAGGCCACCAAAGCGCTGGGTAAAAAAGTCTATCTTGCAGATACCTTTACCGGCGTGGTGAAAGCCGGGGAGAAAGACACGCTGTATAAAGGCGGTGAACATGCGGATACGTCGCTGGCGATAGTTAACGCGCTTATGTCGTCACTGGCGATTGATAATATCCAGATTCTCGAAGGTATTTTCCCGGACGATACCCAGCATTTACTGCCGGAGAATATTGCCCTGCTGCACTGCGACGTGGATGTGTATTCTTCTACGAAGGATATTGTTGACTGGTGTCTGCCGCGCATGAATACCGGCGCAATGCTGGTATTTGATGATTACGGCTTTTTTGGCTGCGAAGGCGTCACCACGTTCTGCGATGAATTAAAACTGCGCAACGATCTTATTTTCACGCACAACCTGAACGGTCACGCGGTATTTGTGAAAATCTGAATACAGTCGCTGGATAATCAGGCCCAACGGTAGCGTTGGGCCTGAAAAGCGCGATCAATAGAGACGAAGCGTTAATTACATTTTCCTGTCGGGGCTTTTAGCGGGCCGCATGCACTGTAATCCAGCAGCAGGTAGCCTTTTCGCTGCATGCAAATTTCTATCTTCCCGATACGGTTTTTATGCTGCTCCAGACTTTCGCCAGAATGAACATAATTCCGGCTAAAATCATCCGGCGCGATGTTTTTATCCAGCCCGCAGCTGTAGAGATCCCGTGTACGCTGCGCGACGTCGGTATGCCCGAGCTGGCCCGGTTTCTGAATGGTATGCGCATACGGAAAAGAGGTGTAATTGCTGGAATCCATATCACCCACCACGCAACCGGTGAGCAGAGCGCAGAGTAACAGCACGGTTTTATTCAGCATGGCTAATTACATTTTCCTGTCGGGGCTTTCAGCGGGCCGCACTTATCGAAGTCCTGCAAGATATAGCCTTTGCTTTGCATACAGCTCTCAAGCTTGCTGATTCGCTTTTTGTGTTCTTCAAGCGTTTCTCCAGGAAGCATAGAACCGCGACTGAAATCATCCGGCGCAATATTTTTATCCAGCCCGCAGCTGTAGAGATCCCGCGTACGTTGCGCGACGTCGGTATGCCCGAGC
Source organism: Enterobacter sp. SA187 (assembly GCF_001888805.2). Classification (NCBI taxonomy): domain Bacteria; kingdom Pseudomonadati; phylum Pseudomonadota; class Gammaproteobacteria; order Enterobacterales; family Enterobacteriaceae; genus Enterobacter; species Enterobacter sp. SA187. The sequence continues at coordinate 44,071 of NZ_CP019113.1, read as the reverse complement.
TGGCCCGGTTTCTGAATAGTATGCGCATAGGGCGGGTGGCGAAAATTGGATGAATCAAGATCCGCCACCACGCACCCTGTAAGCATCAGCCCTGCGGCGGCCAGGCATACAACATGCCGGATCGCCATTAGTCTGTGCATAACCCGGTAGGGGCTTTCAGCGGGCCACAGTCATCAAAACCGTAAACCTTATAGCCCTTGCCTTTCATGCAGCTCAGCACTTTATTGCGTCGTGCATTGAACTGTTCAGACGTTTCGCCCGGATAAGAACCGTTCAGGCTCCAGTGCGGATCGTCAAGATCCACTTTTGGGTTCACGCCGCAGGCATACAGATCGGTTTTGCGCTGCTGCACGTTGGTGCGCCCGGCGGCGTCAGGTTTCTGGAACAATTTAATCCACGGCACATAGTCGTAGTTAGAAGAGTCCATATCGGCGACCACACAACCAGTCAGCAGACAACACAACAGCAGCAAAATTTTGGGCATTCTGTCTCCTAATTGCATTTACCGGTGGGCGCTTTTAACGGACCGCACTTATCGAAGTCCTGCAAGATATAGCCTTTGCTTTGCATACAGCTTTCAAGCTTGCCGATTCGCTTAGTATGCTCCTCTGAGGTTTCGCCGGGACGAAGCTGGTTACGACTAAAATCATCCGGCGCGATGTTTTTATCCAGCCCGCAACTGTAGAGATCCTTTGTACGCTGCGCGACGTTGGTATGTCCGAGCTGGCCCGGTTTCTGAATAGTATGCGCATAGGGCGGGTGGCGGAAATTGGATGAATCAAGATCCGCCACCACGCAACCTGTAAGCGCTAGCGCTAATGCCGCTACCATGCCTGTACGAAATATCATTAGTCCACCTTAGTGAGAGGCATTAAAAATAAAGTCCAGCAGTTCAGGAGAAACCACTTCGCTCATCGCGAATGGTGCAGCCAGCGGAATTGCTACCACAGTCCATGTCTCAGCAGCGCCTTTGGTAAACGGGCTGCGATCGCGCGAGGTATTGCCTTCGTTGTCATAGAATCCTGGCAGCTGACCGCCAATTAAATCGTGTGTTCCGGCAAATGACTCAACTATCGTATCCCCTATATCGCCCAGGAAGGAGCCCGGTTTATATTCGCCGAAAGGCACCAACAAGCCGCCCGTGGCCTGGAAGCCGCCTGTTGGCCCAAACAGACTTTTAGCTTCCGGGCTTTCTTCCAGGAATTTTTCAATAGTAGGGTATTGGGGCGTTCCTTTATAAACAACCATACCGCGTTCATCGCGTTTTAGGACGGTATTATTGTTTTCAACAACCGTCTCGCAGCGTTCATTGTTATCACCGCAAATAGCATCCAGGCCGATCCTTACCCCGCCTGCTTTAATACCGTCATACAGTCCGTTACTCTCGCCGGAAACATTGGTATAAATCTTTTTAACGTCGGTAATACCGTCAAACAGCAGGGAATTATTAATTGTCTCCTCACGCATCTTCGTCGCTGCGAGAGAGAGTGTCCCCTGGGTAATAGCTGCGTCCGGCGAACCGGCTACCACGCCCACCAGCGTTTGCAGGAAGCGACGCTGATACTGAAGCTTATAGACTTCCGCCAGCGCGGCATCGCGTTTTTCGATATCGCCAGACTTGATTGCCGCCTGCAAGTCAGCGCGCGCTGCTGCCTGCTTACCATCCAGATAAGAGTTGATCTGGTTGTTGGCATTCTCCTTGAAATCGCGCGTCACTTTCACCTGCAGGTTCAGCTCTTTCAACACCTTGTCTTTATCGAAGTTGTTTGCAAGCTTGCCGGAGTTCGCGGCGGCGGTTTCCGTGGTGATGTCGGTTTTGACGCCTTCCACGGCCTGCTGCTGGTCGGCAGGGCGGGTAAGGGTGATATTGCTGGTGTTGATACCGCTGCGAGTGACCGAGCTTTCACTGTCGCTGTCATGCCCGATACCAAAGCTGACGTTCTTATCCAGCGAGGCATAACCGTTTGCCGGTACGTGGTAGCCCTCTTCGGTGGTGACGGTTTTGTTGCTCTGGCGGGTAGCATGATCGCCCAGACCCAGATCGGTATTCATGCTCATAGAGCCGCCAATGCCAAAGCCGTTGCCTTCGTATTCGGAACGGTTATTGATATCGCTCCAGCTCAGGGTGCCGGTGCTGAGCTGGTTTCTGCCTGCCAGTTCGGCGCTTTCGCTGGAGGTGATCAGCCCGCCTTTCAGGTCGGTATGATCTTTCACGTTGATGTTATAACCGTTTTCACCCGCAAAGACGCCGGACTGCTCCTGCACCGAGGCGTAATCAGCATTGACCTTCGACTGGCTATAGTTGCCCGACGCGGAGAAACCGTAGCCAACCGTGACCTGGCCGCCCATATCTTTCTGCTGACCGTTGTAGCGCGAGGTGTCCTGGAGGCTTTCGATATTCAGGTTTTCCGCCGTAATATCCACGCCTTTGCCCAGCACCTGGCCGCCGCGCAGCGTGGTGGTGCCGCCACTGGTGATGGAGGTGAAACCATCCAGATCGCCGACATGGCTGTTGCGCCAGTAAACGTCGTCGCCGTTGCCATAGCCTTTGCCTTTGGTAGCGCCCGCAGTAACGCCGAAGGAGGCGCCGCCCTGGCCGTAGCTCACCGCCACCCCGGCGTTCCAGCCGCTGGATTTATTGTCGCTGCGGGAGTGACGCTCCTGCTGCGCGGCAACGATATTGACGTCGTTATCCGCAAACAGCGTGGTGCCCTGTTTGCCGCTGATGTCAGAGCCGATGATATTGATGTTGGATTGCTCGCCGCCGGTCGCCACCACCACCGCTTGTTTCCCGGCGTTCACTTTACTGGCGAGCGCGCTGGTGCTGGTGGTGTCTTCGGTATTGGTCTGCTTGCTCTGACCGTAGCTCAGGGACACGCTGACGTTCTGCGCCACTGCCTGCGCGCCGTTATCCATCACGCCCTGCGCGGCGTTCATCATGGTGCTCGCAGCCCGCGCGCTGTCCCAGGCGGCGTTGGCGGCGGCCAGCATATTGATGCGATCGTCATTACTCTTGCCAACGGTCTGCGTGGTGTTGATGACGCTTTGCAGCGCCTGCACCACCGGCACGTTCACCGCCAGCGTAAAACCTTTCTGCTCAAGGGTACGTTTGTACTGCGAAGCGTAGGTGTCCTGTGCCGCTTCGATAGTGACATTTTTACCCTGAATACCGACATTGCCGTTCGGCGAGGCGACGCTGCTGCCCGTCTGACGGTAGTCGTTACCGGCAATCAGCACGGTGTCCCCTTGCAGGCTGCCGACCATCGACCCCTGACCGGCCTTCGCCTGGCTCGCCTGCTCGGTGGTTTCCTTGCGCGAGCCGACGGTAAAGCCGATGCCGCCAGAGCTTAACAGGCCGGATTTTTTCTCCTGCTTGAGGTGCGTTTCGTCGTTGCGGCCGCCCATGGTGGTGAGGGTCAGATCGTTGCCTGCGCGCAGCGCCACGTCGTTAGTGCCGACGACGCTGCTGCCTGCCACGGTCAGGTTGTTGCCAGCAGCGATGTTTACCGATCCCGCGCTCAGCTCGCTGCCCTGCACCTGCTGTTTATCAACGGTGTCGCGGGTAGTGGTGGTGGTTTTCGACAACCAACCGTTGCCGCCCACCACTTTGTGCCGCTCGTCCAGCGTGCTGTCGTTCAGTACGCCTTCGATATTTACGTCGTGACCAGCACGCATGGCCAGCGCGCCGTCAGATTTCACCGCCGCGCCGCGGGCATTAATGTCATTGCCTGCGCCCATCACCACGCCGCCGGTGGCGCTCACCAGGCTGCCGGTGTGATCGCGGCTGCTCTGCGTCAGGGTGTTGTCCGCATCCCACACCAGCTTATCGCCGCGCGCGGTGGTGACGGTATCCAGGTTCAGATCGCGTCCGGCCACCAGCTGCGCCTTGCCGTTTTCACCGCTGGCGATCACCTGCGCGCCGGTCAGGGTGATGTCACGCCCGGACTGCAACGCCAGTTTGCCGTCATCTCCCTGCACGTAAATGCCGGAGACGCTGTTGATGGTGGTGCGGGTGAAGCTGTTCTCACCGCTGGCACTCTCAGCGCTTCTCACCGTGCTGGTGACGTTAATATCGCGACCTGCATTCGCCAGCAGGGTGTCGTTGCCGATGATGGCCCCGTCGATACTGTTGATATCGCGGCGGGCATTAAGGCGCACATCTGCGCCCTGGATCAGGCCCGCCTGGTTGGTGATGTTATCGGCGTCCAGTTGCAGCACGCGGCGTCCGGCGATGGTGCCGGAGTTAAACAGATCGCCGTTGAGCTTCATCGAGACGTTATTACCGGCGATCAACGCGCCGGAGCCGTCGATGTCCCCTGGTTTCACTTTCGCGTACACCTGCGGGATCAGCACGTTCTGCATGGAGCCGTCCGGCATCTGCACGCGGGTATTCACCAGCCAGACAATATCGCCGGTCAGCAGCGCCATCTGCTCCGGCGTCAGCGCCACGCCCAGTTTCAGCGAGTATTGTTTGCCGAAGGTGATGCCCTTATCCATCAGCGCTTTGAACTGCTCTTCGTCGTTGTTGTAGCCGTCGAGGTAGCGCTGACCGGTGATACCCACCACCTGCTCGCGTACCAGCCGCTGCTCGTAGTAGCCGTCGCCCAGACGTTTGATGGTGTTATCGCCGTCGTTGGTGAAGGCGTTTTGCATATAGTCGCTGCCGAGCCACTGGCGCTCGTTGGTAAAGCGCGGATCGGTTTCCACCAGATAGGGCACGTCCGCCGACGGGTTCACTTTAAACAGGCTGTTGTCCGGCAACGTGGTATTGGCGCCGATAATGCGGATCGCCCCCTGCGCCGGGTTCACTTCAAACTGTTGACCGGCTGGCGGCGTGACGGGTTCGCCCGGTGAAACCGTCTGCTGCCATGGCGCATGACCGGCATCTTTGACGCCCGCGTTCACCAGATTCGCCCGTTCAATAGTGACGTCAGTCCCCGGCGTTTTCAGCGGATTGAGGGAGAGATTGCTGCCCTGTACGCTGCCGTTGCTGACCAGCTGGCCCGGTTTCAGGGTAATGGTCTGGATCGCCGTCGGCGGCACATAGGCAGTTCTGTCGTCACCCTGTTCATCGCTGCCTTTATGACGGATGCGGTAATAGTGGGTGACGGTACCGACGTCGGTGGTGTGGCGCTCGCCGTTTACCGCATCGTTTTTCACCTGGGTCACGCCGTCGATATCAAGCGTCCCCCCGGCGATCACCTGGCTGTTGTCGTTAAACAGCCGATCGCCGGTGATGCTCATATCGCCGCCCGCGAGGATCTTCGCCGGATCGCTCTCCTGAATGCGCGTCTCTTCCACCGTGCGGGTGTAATCATACTGGTTGAAATTATCGTTACCGTGTCCGCTGCGCTCCGGCGTATTGAGGTTGCGCAGGCCATCGGAGGAGTTGCCGTCAACGTAAACGCCTTCATCGCCCGCCTTCCAGCGGTTGGTCGAGCCGGAGTGCTGATACTCGGTGAGATCTTCCTGCGAGACGGTCACCAGCGCGGTGGAGAAATGATCGTTGATGTTGTTGATCTGTCCGGCGTTGATACGCATGTTGCCCGCAGATTCAATGGTGGAGCTGTGGTTATTGATCGTACCCGCACGTCCCGTCGCCACACCTTTATCATCCAGCGTGCCGCCGATCGCCATGTCGCCTGCGCTGTAAATCAGCGCGTGATCGCGGTTATTCAGTGTTCCGACGCCCAGATCCACCCGCTCACGCCCGGCCAGCGTTGCTGCCGTGCCGTTTTCCGTGAGGTTATTAAAGGTTCCGGCATTGACGCCCACCACATCGCCGTAAATACGACCGCTGCCGATATTGTTCAGGGTTCCGGCATTGATGCGCGTAAGGCTGCCGTCGATCAGACCACGGTTATCCAGCGTCCCCTGTGCATTCAGGGTGTTACGCCCGGCGGTGATCTCGCCGCTGGCGGTATTGGTAATATTCTTGCTCTGCACGTCCAGCGCGCCGCCCGCCAGCAGTTTGCCGCTGTTGGTCAGATCGCCTGCGGTGGTCACAGCGGCGTTGCCGTTGGCGGCGATGGTGCCGCTGTTATCCAGCGACTGCCCGCTGTTGAGCGTCATATCGCCCAGCGACAGCAGCTGTCCGCTGCCGTCGATATAATCTGCGTCTACCGTCAGCTGTTTACCGGCTTTTGCGGTGCCGCCCTGGTTACGTAGTTGCAGCCCGTCGCCGCCCAGATCCAGCAGGCCGGAGGAGGCCAGCGCCCCCGCGTTGTTATTCAGCTCGCCGTTGTTACGCACGGTGAGGGCGTCGTCCGCCAGAATGCTGCCGCTCTGGTTATTCAGGCTGTCGGTGTTGAGCGCCACGCGCTGGCCTTCCAGCCCCTGATTGTCCCCCAGCGTGTTCTGGTTAATAAAATTAACGGCGTTGACCGTCACCGCCTGGCCGCCGCGGATCAGCCCCGAGAGGTTATCCACCACGCCGCCCGCGCTGTCGAGCAGCAGATCGCCTACTGACTGGATCTGCCCACCGCTGTTTTGCAACTGATTGCTGTGCAGACGGGTGGCGGACTCGCCGATCACCCGGCCGCCGTTCTGGTTATTGAGCGTGCCGGCATCAATATCAGCCGCGCCTTTTGCCGCCAGCGTGCCGCCCGCATTGTTCAGCTCGTCGCCGGAAATATTCAGCGCCCCGAGGCTGTTCAGCGTGCCGCCCGCGTTGTTCAGATCGCGGGTGGTGACGTTGACGCCGTTGCCCTGCATCAGGCCGGAAGCGTTATTCAGCGAGGCAGCAGGGGAGAGGGCGAGGCCGTCAGTGGCAACCAGCTGTCCGTCGCGGTTATCCAGCGTCTGGCCGTCAAAGGCGATATTTTTACCCGCCAGCGCCACGCCGCCGACATTATCAAACGCGCCTGCCGCCAGCGTCATATCGCCAAGGCTGGTGATGCCGCCTTTATCTCCGCTGTTACGGTTGCTCAGGGTGTCGGCGCTGATACGCAGCGCATCGCCGCTCTGGATCAGCCCGCCGTCATCATTGGTCAGGGTGGTGCCGTCGAGGGTCAGCGCCTGCTGCGCCGCCAGTTGCCCGCCCTGATTGCTCAGGGTGGTAGCGTTGATAGCCGCCGCGTCGCCGCTGACCAGCGTCCCTTTCTGGTTCAGGACCTGATCCGCATTGAGCGTCAGCGCCTTGCCCGCACCCGTGACCCCGTCGCGGTTATCCAGCGTGCCGCCGTTGAGGTTCATGAGGTCGCCGGATTTCAGCGAGCCGTTCTGGTTTTTGAGGGTGGCGAAACGCGCGTCCAGCGCCTGTTCAGAACCGAGCTGGCCGCCGGTGTTGTCAATATCGCCGCCGGTAAGGGTAAAGTTGCCGCCGCTGGCGAGGAAGCCGTCCTGGTTATTGATCGCGCCGCTGCTGAGATCCAGCGCGCCGTGGGAGAGCAGCGATCCGGCCTGGTTGTTAAGCGTGCCGTTGTTGAGCGCAAGGGTCGCGCCATCCGCAACAATCACCCCCTGCTGGTTATCCAGCCCGGCGGCATTAATACGCTGAGTTTTCGCCGCTTCGATACGCCCACGGGTGTTGTTCAGGGTTTGTGCGCTGCGAATATCGCCATCGCCCGCCGAAGCGGAGATCAGGCCGTCCTGATTAGTGATCGTCCCGGCATCAAGGCTGGCGTTACCCGCCACCGCCAGCAGCTGGCCGCCGGTGTTATCAATGGACTGCGCGCCCAGCTGTACGTTGCCGTTGGCGGCGATCTGCCCCTGCTGGTTATCAATGCTGCCCGGCAGGTTAACGGCAAGGGTGCCGCTGCCCGCCTGAATAATTTTACCCTTCTGGTTCGACAGGCTGCCCGCGCTCACCGTGAGCGTATCGGCGCTCAGACTGCCGCCGTTATTGTTGAGCAGTTTACCGGTGCGGGCGGTGACCTCGCTGGCGTTAACCTGGGCATTTTGCGTGTTCAGATCCCCCGCGCCGCCATCCAGCACCACGCGTTTTGCCTGAGTCTGGCTGCCGCTGACGTCCACACCCCGGCCGCGCGCGCTGAGGTTGCCGCCTGCCAGCGTCTGCCCGCTGGCGGTCAGTTGTCCGCTGGTATCCAGCTGTAAATCACCGGCATCCGCCAGTTTGCCGTCGTTATTCACCCCGGCCGCCAGCACGCTGTTTTTACTGCTGGTGAGGGAGGCGGCGCGAACCTGGACATTATTGCCGGCGGTCAGCACGCCGCTGTTGCTGAATTCGCCTGCCGTCTGCACGGCGACATTTTCGCTGCCGCGGGTGATGCCGCTGTTTTCGATGCGTCCGTCAGCGGTCAGGGTAACGGTACCGGCCTGCGCGCCAATGGACCCGGCGTTACGCACGCCGACGCCCTGTTCGGTGCCGACCATGCGGATCTTACCGGCGTACATGCCGCCGAGGCTGGAGACATCCACCGCCAGTTGCGGACGGGTGGCGGCATCGTCGCTGCCTTTGCTGATCTGTTCGTGTGCGGCATCCACCTGGTTGCGCCCGGTGGTGACTTTCAGATCCTTAGCCCACAGCCCGGCGTTCACTTTCACCGAACGGGCGATGATGTCGGTGTAATCCGCGCCTGAGGTGTCCATGCCTGCGCCATCCACCACCACTTCACCGCGTTCAACGTTATAGCCGGTCAGGTTGCCGTTGTTCATCTGCGCCTGACCGGTGGTCAGGGTGGCGCGGTTGGTGTTGATAAAGCCGCAGCCGCTACAGGTGATGCCTGCCGGGTTGGCGATCACCACCTGGGCCTTTTGCCCGGCGACTTCGATCATGCCGTTGAGCTTGCTCGGATCCCGGGAATTGACCTCGTTAAGGATGATCTTCGCTTCGCCTCTCGCCAGCCACGGGTTGGCAGACACCATGCCGCCCAGCTGCGTCTGCACATTTTTATGGGAGTTGTTAAGGATCGCCCCCTGCTGGTTAACGTCAAACTTGCTGTAATTGTTGCGCGACACGCCCGCCGCCGACGGCGTCTGGATATTGACCTGCGTGGTGCCGTTGGCGCTGTTGAGCACCGTCGGCTGCTGGTTTTTCGGCGCGCCGGCGTCGGCGATAATATCCGCCTGCGCCGTGTGCACCACGCCCATCGCCAGCCACAGGCTGAAGCTCAGCGCGCTGACTTTGCCGACGAGGCGGCTGTGCGTATGACCGATGCCGGAAGAACGGGAAGAACCCGCGCGGCCTGAGCGGGCGATGTCGGCCACCACCATCAGCATGCCGCGTGCTTTGTTGAAAACGATGCGGTACAGGTTCTTATTCATGGTGCATTCCTTTAAAAACTTCCGGCAGATTGACGCTTAACGGATGGGCGTGCTGCCAGGCTTGTGCTTGTTCGCGGCTGACGTGGTTGCCGTGCAGCATCACCACGCGTTTGCCGAGTTGCTGCCCGCGATGGTGCAGGGCGCGCAGACAGTGATCGGGAAAGAGATCGCGGCGCATCAGGCTGCCCATCGCCGCGGTATGGCCAAAGGGGGCGATCCAGTCGATACACCACATGCGGTCGCCGGAGGCCCAGTCTTCATCGCGCATTTCAATGGCCGGGCGCGTGAGGTAGCGGGCTTCCGACTCCGGATCGAGCCAGGCCCAGCTGAAAAAGAAAATCGGCTGTTCGTCTTTCGCCACCAGTACGTACTGGCGGCGTTTAATGATCGGCAGCAGCAGCGTCGGCAGCGCGTGCAGAGGCGCATCCCGGTGCAGAGGGGAGTGCATCCACAGCCAGACGCTGGCGCCCAGGACTTCGGCTTCGTTCTCATCGCCGCCGAGGATCAGCGGCGCTTTGATGTCATACTCGCCAACGCGCATTACCAGCTCCAGTTCAGGTTAAACCCGAGGGTGGTGGAACTGGTGCGGAATCCGTCCGGCTTCGAGAACGGACGTCCGGCGAACAGGTCATAACCGGTGTTAAACGCGCTACCGCGCAGACCGACCACGCCGCCCGCCAGATGCTTGCCGATGAGATATTCCGAACTGTAGCCGCCCACTTCGCCGTAATCTGCGCCAAGATAGAGTTCCTGATTGGGAACGGGCGTGCGCCAGGCGACGTCGTTACGCACATACCAGCCGTGGCTGGCGCTCAGTGTACGTTCGCCGTCAAAGCCGCGCACCGTCCAGCGGTTGCCGATGGCGAACTGCTCCTGCGGCGTCAGCGGGGTGTTGCTCACCTGACGCTGGTACTGGACGTTATAGCGGAACTGCTGCGAGCCAAGCTCAAACGGCAGATCCAGCCCGGCGCTAAGCTGAATAATTTTGCTCAGGGCGGTTGCGTCACCAAAATACTCTTCCGGCGCAGGCTGCGCGCCAAACCAGCGGGTGCCGCGCTGATAGCTGATCCCGGCATCCAGCGTCGCCTGACCGATATAGTGGCGGTGCTGCAAGCCGGCGCGCCAGGCGGCGGTCTGGCGATGCTGTACACCGACTTCCGTATCATCGATATAGTTGCGGGTTTCGCGGGTCAGGATCTCATAGCTAAATGAGGTTTTCTGCGAGCCGCTGCGGTGCAGCACACGGCTTAACTGCACGTTAAGGTTTTTGCTTTTGCCGCTGTAGCGGTAATCGGCGTTCTCACCGGCAACGGTCTGATGGTAATCAAAATCGCTGCCGGTGACCCCCAGCATCCAGTAACCGAAGGGCACGGAATAGTGCGCGGTATAGTTCTTGCTGCCTTTACCGCCCTTGTTATCCAGATCGTGACTGGCGGAGAAGTATAAAAGATCGCTCAGCGAGAAGGGGTTATCCAGCGACAGGGTCGCGCCGCCCTGATAGCGTCCGGTGGTTTCGGTGCCGGAGTCATCCAGCGACAGGCCCAGACGCCACATTTTCGATTGCTTACGGGTGATGACCACATCGCTCTCGCCGGGTTTCTCGCCGGGGACAATCTCCATGCTCGCCTCGACCGTAGGCAGACGCTGTAAGTTTTCCAGCCCCTGTTCAATGTCTCGCAGATCCAGCAGCTTGCCCTCGTGCGCCGGGAAGGCGCTGTAAAGCTGGATATAGTCATCGCTGTCATCAGTCAGTGCTACGTGACGAATATTGCCCGGCACGATAGCCAGCTTCAGGGTTCCGCTTTTCAGATCCTGCGATGGGGCAAGAACGCGGGTGGTGATCCAGCCGTGATCGACGATGCGGTTTTGCAGGGTGCTCATCAGCAGGTTAATGCCTTTCCCGCCCAGACAGCGACCCTCCGCCTGGCTGGCGATATGCTGTAACGGCAACCAGCGCGGCAGGGCATCTTTGCCGCTGATTTCAACGCGGTTAATGGCAAAGCAGGGCGTTTCGGTCGGGAAATTAATGCGCCCATAACCGGTAGAGGGTTCGGATAAACGAACGTCCGGGGTCTGTGGCGTTAGCTGCTGCTCAATCGCTCTTTGACGCTGCTGCTGAATAATAAATTGATTATCAGGTTCTGCGGCAAAGACGGAAAACGGAAATGGCAGGCTGCTAACAGCCGATATTATTATCGCTATTTTATGTGACGAATTCATCGGACGTTCCGCGCTGTGTAATAAAAAAGGAAGCAATGTGAAGATATGTAAAATTGTTTAAAAATCGACGACTCAAGAAAAGGGGGATTAATCCTAAAGACCGCAGATTGCGCCTCAGGACTATCCCCAAATCTGGTAGGAGGAGGTAAAACCAGCCTGCACAGGTGAAATAAGAAGCGGCTTAAGCAAGTTTTGGCAGCAGGTTCAGGGTATTGCCGAACCAGCAAAGGATCACCACCAGGCCAAATAAAATCACCAGCCCAGGAATGATTTTACCGCCCCACACCGTGAATTGTTGTTGCGGGAATTTTTGCCGTGATTTCAGCGCCAGACAGGCCGGGACTATTACCGCCCAGATGGTGGCGCACAGGCCAGCGCCGCCGATGCCATAAATAAAGCCGTTCGGGAAGATCAGATAGAGCGCGCAGGGCGGCAGAAAAGTTAACAGCAGGGTTTTAAAGCGTCCGCCGGGGGAATTATCCATTTTGAAGAGATCGGCCAGGTAATCAAACAGCCCCAGCGTCACGCCAAAAAATGAACTGGCGACGGCGAGGTTGGAAAACACCAGCAAACAAAACTCAATGGTGCCGTTCTGCTTCGTACCTAAAAAGGATTTCACCAGCGAATCGACGTTGCCGCCGGAGGCGATAATGCCTTTAAAATCTGCGCGCGGGATGTTGCCCATGGTGCAGTACAGCCAGAATAAATAGATGAACAGCGCCAAAAGCGAACCAAAGACCAGACTTTTAACCAGCTTATCTTTGCGTTTGCCATAGCAAATTATCAGGCTGGGAATATTGCCGTGAAAGCCAAAAGAGGCGAGGCAAACCGGTATCGCCATAAAAATATAGGGGAAGTAACCGGCTGAATGGTCGGCAACGTTACTGACATCGCGCAGAATGGAATAATCCACCTGAAAGAAAAAGGAGCCAAACACCACCACGAAGGCGATAATTTTTATGCCGAGAAACAGTGAGGTGATGCGGCTGGCCGCCAGCGAGCTGAACCATAATACGCAGGCGACAAACAGCGCAGTACCGATGCCGATGGCGCGGGCGTCCACCTCATGTCCGGATTGCATGGCCAGGGTTTCACTGATGATGGCACCGTTGGCGGAGATATATGCATAGGTCAGGATATAAAGCACAAAGGCCACGGTGATCCCGCTGAACAGATTCCAGCGATTGCCCAGCAGATCTTTGGTAATGGTATTAAAACTCGCGCCGACGGGATAATTGAGATTCGCTTCCAATAACAGCAGCCCTGAATGCAACATGGAAAACCAGGCGATGATCAGAATGAACGTCCCCCAGAAAAACCACGCGCCGGCGAGATCAACAGGTAACGCAAACATCCCCCCGCCAATGACGGTTCCCCCTATCACCATGATCCCCCAGAAGGAGGAGTGTTTTGCCTCATATTTATCGTCCATGATGACCACTTGCCCGGATGTATTCATATTATGATCGCCCATAATTTATTATGAAAACGCTGTGCACAGTCAGCAGCGGGCTACAGGGATGCTGTAGCCCGGCGCGTTGCGGAAGGGAATATCAGACTTCTTTTAATTTCGCGGTAAAGTGACGTAATACTTTGGGTTCATACGTGAAGGTTAAACCTTTTATATTGGGCGCGTTTTCTTTTACATGCTGGAAGGCTTCGATAATAAAGTCCATATGCGATTGCGTATAGGTGGCGCGCGGGATGGTCAGACGCAGTAGTTCAGCCGGGCAGGGCAATTGTTTGCCGGTTTTTGGATCGCGGCCTAATAAGAAGGAGCCAATTTCCACTGCGCGGATCCCTGCCACTTTATATAATTCACAGGCCAGCGCCTGGGCCGGGAACTGTTCTGCCGGAATATGCGGTAATAATTTACCCGCATCCACAAAGGCGGCGTGTCCCCCGGCCTGCTGACAGGTAACGCCGATGGCTTCCAGGCCGTCCACCAGATACTGCACCTGCTTGATACGATAGGCCAGCCAGTCCTGATTCATGCCGTCAGTCAGGCCAACCGCCAGGCGTTCCATTGCGCCGCCTTCTAACCCGCCGTATGTGGGAAAACCTTCCTGCACCACGCAGATCGTCCGGCATTCGGTATAGACATCAAGGAAGCTGTCGTCCTTAATGCATAACAGCCCGCCCATCGGCACCATGGCATCTTTTTTTGCCGACATGGCGAGCATATCCGCATATTTATAGGTTTCGCGGGTAATTTCCTCCACCGACCAGTCGCGGTATTCTGCTTCACGTTGCTGAATAAACCAGGCGTTTTCCGCAAAGCGCGCCGAGTCCATCACTACCGGAATATCGTATTTACGGGCAATGGCATACATGGCTTTTAAGTTGGCGATGGACACCGGCTGGCCGCCAGCGGAGTTACAGGTAATGGTGGCGACAATATAGGGCACGTTAGCGGGTCCCACTTCCTGAATGCCTTTCTCCAGCCCGTCCAGGTCAAAATCGCCTTTAAAATCGCAGCGGGCGGAGGTATCAAACGCCTCTTTGATATAAACATTGCGCACGGTACAACCATTAATTTGGCTGTGGCCCTGAGTGGTATCAAAGAAATAGTTAGAGAAGGCCACCATTTTGCTGCGGTCGAGCCCTTTTTCCTGCTCACGTTTTTTGATCAATACCGGAATATAAATCTGCTCAGCGCCGCGCCCCTGATGGGTGGGAATGGTGTGCTGATAGCCAAAAATATTTTTTACCGCCTCCGCCAGCGCATAATAACTTCTGCTGCCGCTGTAGGCTTCATCGCCCCGCAGCATGGCGGCCTGCATATTCTGCGTGACCGCGCCGGTGCCGCTGTCGGTCAGCAGATCGATAAACACATCTTCGCTGTCCAGCAGAAAGGGATTCATGCCCGATTTAAGAATGGCCTGTTCCCGATGTTCGCGGGTGGTGCGTTTTACCGGTTCAATAACGCGGATGCGGAAAGGTTCAGGTAAGTGTTGAAAATTGTTCATTGTTCAATCCTGTATTTATGGCGATGCTAATGCCTGCGCTTTAATTATGCGCAGACATGACGGAGCGCTGCCGGATAAAGGGCGCGGCCTCGGATAAGATTTATTCAGAATATGCCGGGCACACACGCAGCAGACGGATCTATCCTGCGCGGTAAGTCATGGCAAAAAAGGAGGGATTAAGGGCGGTGATTGACAATAACGGTATCGAGGTTAAACCACTTTGCGGTCATATATGTGAAATTTAAGATAATCATAGTTTATCAACTCACATTAAACATGATACTACAGTATTACATCCGCATCCTTTGTCCACGGCGGGATTTATTAATTGTGAGTTGTCTCACGATTGCTTTTTGCGGCGTTTGCGGGGAGGCAGCCGTAGTTTCCTGATCATGAATATCCTTAACAGCATGGGATAAAAGAACATTTAAGCCTTACGACTTAATGCTAATGTTCCGGCATAGCACCATAGGGGCAGTGTTTAAAACGACAGTCGGGTTTTTTTGTGCAGCCATGAATAAACGGCTCGGTATTTCCTGGGCACTGGATATTATTGCTGAAGGACGCCCACAGCGAGGGTGAGAAGGGAAAAGCATGAATGACGTTGATATCGCGCTTACGGTCGTTAGCAACGATGCCGAAAGCGGTAGTGGATAAGGTGTTGCCTTTGTGCAAAAAATAATCTCCGCGATACCATAAGATGAGATTTAAATTCCGCACGCCAGATACAACTGCGAATGCCGTTCCCGTTTTGGGACACGCGAGAGCCTGTTTAACAAACCATTCCATATTAAGTAAATTCTCCATAACTTATTTCGAGCCAGTTAGGTAAGCTCTTAGGATTATTCTTTTATCCCACGCGCCAAGGATAACGACTGAGCGTTCAGTGTCGAGGGTGCTTTAATAAACATTCCTAAGCTGACAAAATAAATGTTTCTATATGTTTCCTTGCAAAAGATAGTTTAATAATCAGTCGGAAAGTTGAAAGCAGGGCATAATTGGCGGTTTACACTAAACTTTTATCCACTTAAGCAGATAAAAGGAGCGCTTATGAAGTTATGGCCTGTAGTGACTGGTGTGGCGATTGCGTTGACGCTGGTCGCCTGTAAATCTCCCACGCCGCCAAAAGGCGTACAGCCCATTAGCGGTTTTGACGCCAGCCGCTATCTTGGCAAATGGTATGAAGTCGCCCGTCTGGAAAACCGCTTCGAACGCGGCCTGGAGCAGGTCACCGCGAACTACAGCAAGCGCAGCGACGGCGGGATCCGCGTGCTCAACCGGGGATACGATCCGGTGAAGAAAGAGTGGAATGAGAGCGAAGGGAAAGCTTATTTCACCGGTGCGCCGGATACCGCCGCGCTGAAAGTGTCGTTCTTCGGCCCCTTCTATGGCGGCTATAACGTGATCAAGCTGGATGATAAGTATCAGTATGCGCTGGTCAGCGGCCCGAACCGCGACTACCTGTGGATCCTCTCGCGCACGCCAACCCTGCCGGAAGCAGTGAAGCAGGATTATCTGAACACCGCCCGCGAGCTGGGATTCAGGGTGGATCAGCTGGTGTGGGTGAAGCAGTAGCCTTCTGTTCTGAAGCAGACCCTGCGCAACGGTTTAAGTAAGATCTGCCATCACCTTGCGCAGGACATCCTTCAACCAGATCAGCGCCATATCCTTATCGCACCGCTTATGCCACAACAGCGAAAGGGCAATCTCCGGTGTTTCCACCGGAACGGGACTGCGCCGTAAACCGTAATGCGCCACCCAGTCGTCCGCAAGCCCGGACGGAACTGTGGCTAACGCTGGTATGCGCGCCATCAAAGGCGGCAGAGAGGAAAAGTGTGGTGTCACATAGCGAACCGAACGCGCTTTACCCAGTGCTGCCAGCTGGTCATCCACCGCGCTTGAGGTCGCCCCGCGATAGGAAACCAGCACATGGTCATGTGCCACGTAGTTTTCCAGCGTCAGCGGCGCCTGCAGGGAAAGCTGTTCAGGATGCCAGAGCGTACAGAAATGATGTGACACAATCTTTTCACGGCGCAGCGTAGCGGGCGTGCTCTCGCCAACCGAAATGGCAAGATCGACTTCTCCGCGCGCGACGAGTTCAGCATCCCGGAAGGGATCGCTGGCCCTGACCTGAAGAGTAACGCCTGGCGCATCGCGGGTGATACGCGCCTGCAATTCCGGCATCAACCAGCGCTCAACCCAGTCGCTCATCCCAAGACGAAAAACATGCGTTGCCCCGGCTGGCGTAAATGACGCTGGCTGAAAAAGCACGTTCTGCATCTGTTCCATTAAAGGACCCAGCTCAGCGATCAGCGCTTCGGCACGCGGCGTTGGCTCCATGCCACGTGCCGTGCGTACAAACAGTGGATCGTCGAACATGCCACGTAAGCGCACCAGCGCATTACTGACCGCAGGCTGACCAAGATGCAGCTTCTCTGCCGCGCGGGACACGCTGCCCTCTCGCTTCAGCACCAGCAGTACTGTTAACAAATTCAGATCGATACGATGAAAATCATTTTCATTAATAGTGAACATTACTTTAATCAATTTGAATGATGTTTATTGCCTGAGCATACTGTGAACCACGTTCTGGTGATACTTCTTAGGAAGGTTTTTGATGAAAATTTTACTGACGCTGGTCGCTTCACTTCTTTTTTCCGGTCCGCTAGTGGCCGCTGAACAAACCACCGCCCTGGATCAACAGGCGCCGGGCTATTACCGGATGCTGCTGGGAAAAGTGCGCATAACCGCCGTATCTGACGGCACGGTGGACGTTCCCCTCAATACACTGTTAACCCATATCTCTCCGGAAAAACTGCGTAAGGCCATGGATAAAGATGCAATGACGCCGCAGGCCGAGACATCAATTAATGCCTACGTCATCGATGATGGTAAAACACGTGTTCTGGTGGATACCGGTGCCGGGGAGCTTTTCGGACACAACGGCGGACATCTGCTGACCAATCTGGCCGCGGCGGGTTATCCGGCGGAGACGATTGATACCGTACTGCTGACCCACATTCATGCGGATCACTCGGGCGGCGTCTCCCGGGCGGGCAAACCTGCTTTTCCAAATGCGGAAGTGTACGTGGATAAAAGAGACGTCGATTTCTGGCTTGATCCGGCTAACGAAAACAAGGTTGAGGCCAGTCAGGCGCATACTTTTGCTGAATCCGAGCGCACCCTGGGCCCGGTCATCAAAGCGGGGCGGTTGAAGACCTTCCTGGCACCGGCCATATTACCGGGCGGAATACGGGCGGAGTCTACTGCAGGTCATACGCCGGGGAGCGTGCTTTATCGCGTGGAAAGTGAAGGCCAGACGTTGGTGCTGTGGGGCGACATTATTCACGCGAAAGCGGTGCAGATGCCCGATCCGCACGTGGCAATTCATTTTGACGTCAACCAACAGCAGGCTATCGCCACACGTGAAAAAATACTCAAGCAGGCTGCGGATCAGGGTTACTGGGTGGCCGCCGCGCATATCTCTTTTCCGGGGTTAGGACATGTACAGCATGACGGTAGCGGCTATCGCTGGGTGCCGGGGAATTACACGACTCAGCTCGGGCAGTAGGAGCGCTTGAGGAAATGGGTAGGGATACAACCTGGGTGGGCTTAAAATCTATTCGTTTAAATTGATTATTTTCCGCAGAATAATATTAAAAGGATAATGACTATTCGATATTTATCTAATTTTTTATACGGATCAGAAAGTCTGAAAAGCCATGTGCTTAAGCAAAGTTAAAACTGTGCTTAGAATGATACCCGTGATAATTTTTAATAGAAAAAGCATGTGATATGACTTTCTTATGCTCTACAGAAAATAGAGCTTGCTTTTTATTGCGTTTTTCGGAGCCATGAGGGAGGGAACCCAAAATGCCCGGTAAAGGCGCGTGTAAAAGACTGCAATGACTCAAATCCATACTTGATCGATATAGTAGTAATTGTATCTTTTTGCATTATTATGTCGCGATAAGCGTACTCAAGCTTTTTTGCTTTGATGAAGAAGCCTGGCGCTATTCCTGTATGGCTCTTGAATATTCTCTGGAGATGCCATTTTGAATAACCTGATTTCACAGCAAGATCATCCAGTCGTATATTTTCTGTGATATTTTTTTCAATCCATGTTATTAAATCCGTACAAAAGTTTGACTTATTCATAATACGACTTGCTTTGAATTTTAAGGATTAAAGAAAATATGCTATTTTAAAATAATTTCTGTTGCCGGGCTTACAGCCCGGCATTATTTTTAAAAAGTATATGAAAAACCAGCCCAGAAGGACAGAAGAGAATCTTTTTCTACCATCGGACTATTTTTTACAGCGTCCGGAAGTATGGTGTAACGTGAGCCACCATATATGTTCCAGCTATCTGTCAGCATATAGTTCATGTTGAGTTCGACATAAGGTGTTATACTCTCACCGGGCGTGTATTTTTTAAAGCCACTTCTTCCCGATTCCTTGTTATTTATGCCGTAATAATATTTGTTAAATTTACGGTCATTCCAGTTAAAGCCTAGTGAAGGCTCAATGCTTAACAAACCAATCTGTACCGGATAACTCCATGCGTTATTCCAGTATAAACCATTACTTGTATCTAAAGAGTCAGTTGTAAGCGTAGTTTCAAATTTCCCCATTTCAGGCGACTCATGTGAATAACTTATCCCTGTCATTAGCGTGCTGTGACGATTATTTAGCTGGCGCATCGCCCTTGAGTGGCTATCGGTTGCTTTAAAAGAAAGAGGTAGATAATATCCAAGTATCGCAATGCGATCGGATGGCGTATGAAGAAAATCATACCCAGCACTCAGACCATGAAACCAGAACGGCCCTGCTTCGTAATCAACGTTAGGAAAAACAAGGTTGTTTTTATTCTCATCAACCTGCTTGTATAATTTTGAAGACCATCCAGTGGTCAGGCCTAATGAAAAATCATCTGCCTGAGCGGCCTGCAGGAAAGCTCCCGTTAGTATCGCCACCGAAACCACTGACTTTATTAAATTCGTCATACTGTACCTTGCCAAAAAATTCCAGCTTATATTTATTTTGTTAAAAAACTTAGTCGATCGATACCTAATTATTTATCTATATCAATCTGACTTCTGATAAATTTTTCTGTATTTTCAATATACTCCTGGTACCCAAAACCTTCGATTCCCAGACTGAGTATCCCATCCAGGCCATGAGAATAAGCGATAAAATCCCACGCTATTAATTCTTTAGGCCTGGTATATTTGAACTCTCCGTTTGAGGCTCCTTTTTCAAGAAGATTCATAATGGCTTCATGCCATTGTCTGACCACCATACCAAATGCTTTACGCATCGTTTCATCATGAAAAGAATAAACTTCGGCTTCTTTCCATAATTTACTGTAGTGATGCGCATCCTCATGATTCTCGACGAAAAGGCACCAGTGAAGCATATCCAGGCAGCTGGCGTTTTCCTTTATACCCGCTTCATACATATGTTTCAGAGCCTGATCTACCGAGAGTTTAAAAGCTTCGGCCTTCAGATCGGAGGCTGATGAAAAATGGTGATGAATTTGCCCTATAGCTATCTCAGCCTCCTGAGCAACTCTTCTTACCGTCATAGCTGATAACCCTTCCTCATACGCAACTTTTACTGCAGTTTCCAGGATCATCTGACGTCTCACATCACGACTGAGATAAGACATGGTAGTTTTGACTCCTTTTTGCACTCAATCTGGACATTCGTTCAAGTTCACTATAAATTCAACTTGAACACATGTCCATATCTTAATTTTTTATAAGGTAGTAACAGCATGAAAAGCAAATGGTACGTACTTTTAGTAGTGATTATCATGTACTTACCTGTTTCGATCGATGCCACTATTCTTTACGTTGTTGCTCCCGTTCTCAGCACGCAACTCCAGGCCTCGCATAATCAGTTGCTGTGGATTATGGATATTTATCCCCTCGTAATGGCTGCTCTTTTGTTACCTATGGGGGCGTTTGGAGATCGTATCGGCTACAGGAAAATGGCGATTTACGGAAGCCTGGTTTTTGGTATTGCCTCGACTGTTGCTGCCTGTGCGAATACGCCAGAAATACTTATAGCTACCCGCGCACTTCTTGCGGTTGGTGCTGCGATGATTGTGCCTGCGACGCTCGCTGCAGTGCGCAGAAATTATGTGGATGAGAAAGATCGCAATATGGCACTGGGTATCTGGACAACAGTCGGTACCGGCGGTGCTTTAGCCGGGCCATTGGTGGGGGGAGTGCTGCTTAGTCATTTTTACTGGGGTGCAGTATTTCTGATCAATATTCCAGTAGTAATGATAGTAATTTTTTTAATTTCCAAAACTTTACCAGACGAAAAAGGCGACATTCGCCAGCCTGTCAATCTTTTTCAGGGGCTCCTGTTAATGAGTGCGTTGCTGATATTAATTTATGCCACGAAAAGTCTGGTTAACCATGGCAACCCGATTCTTTTATCTGTCTATCTGTTTTTGGTCGGACTGGTTTTGTTCGGCTGTTTCATTACTATCCAGATGGTTTCTCGTTCCCCACTGCTCGACACGGGGCTTTTGACAAAGCGGAATATCATTGCTGGCGTGATTCTGGCTCTGGTTTCAATGATTACGCTGGTTGGTTTTGAGCTTGTAATTTCTCAGGAGTTACAGTTCGTTCACCGTTTCACTCCGGTGCAAGCCGGGCTATATATGATGCCGCTAATGCTGGCAAGTTGTCTTGCTGGACCGGTCGCTGGTTATCTGATTAACCATTTTGGGGTTAAAAGTGTCGCTATGGTCGGACTTGCTGCCTCTGCTATCAGTCTTTATGTATTGTCAGATGTTAATTTCGTTAGCCAGACTGCAAAAGCCTGGACATGGATGGTGGTTCTTGGGGCAGGCGATACTGTCGCTTTAATGGCCTCTTCCTCAGCGATTATGACGGCTGCACCAGCAGACAAAGCCAGCTCTGCAGGTTCACTTGAAGGCATGTCCTACGAACTGGGGACGGGGCTGGGAATTACTGTTTTCGGATCCGTACTGGCTGGCGTCTATTCCGCGACTGTTCGCCTTCCGGAAAACTTGCCGCGGGATATTTATGCCTCAGCCAGTAAATCGTTTAGCGAAGCTTTAGCGATCTCGCGCCACCTCGATGAAGCCTCCAGGGAAGATCTTCTTAAAGCTGCTTCTTCAGCTTTCATGCATTCCCATACTGTCATGCTTGAGTCGGCATCGTTGATTCTGACGATGTTGATGATCCTGACTTTCTTTATTTTCAAACCTGGTAATGCCTTCAGAAGTTGATGATGGCTGCATCGCACTTATTTCATTGATTAAATCGGAAATTCATTATGAATATCAGGAAACTGGCCATTTACACGACGTTTTGCCTGGGATTTATCACCGGTTGTGATTCGTCAGAGTCGAACGAAACGGATCCAGTACCAGTTAAAACCAAAGTAGTGACAAAAATACTTAATGCTGAAGATATTTACTCCACACGTGTATTCCCTGCCCGGGTTTCTGCGGTGAAAACCGCACAAATTCGCCCGCAGGTGGGAGGCATAATTCAAAAGCGACTTTTCAGACAGGGTTCGGAAATACTACAGGGTCAGCCACTGTTTCAGATTGATGCAGCGCCGTTTGAGGCAGATGTCGAAATGGCTAATGCAGCAGTTGCAAAGGCAAAGGCCACCTATCAGCAGATGAGTAAGCGGGCAAGTCGATTCGCACAATTACAAAAAAGCGCAGCGATTAGTCAACAGGATCTTGAAGATGCAAAAGCCAGCAGCGCGCAGGCAGCAGCAGATCTCGCAGAAGCGACGGCGTCACTTAACCGGAAAAGACTGGATTTGAATTATGCGACGGTAAAGGCACCGATAAGCGGACGTATTGACCAGGAGTTCATTACGGAAGGGGCACTGGTCAGTCCCGGTGATACGCAAGCAATGGCGGTTATTCAGCAACTTGATCGTGTTTATGTAGATGCCCGGGTACCAGCTCAGGAGCTTCGTACAATTTATCAGGCGGTTGAAACTGATCCGGCTAGCCAGTCTGGCGCTGTTGCAGATGTTCTTGATGATAAAGGCCAGTCATATGAAACCGCTGCCCGACTCCTGTTCTCAGGTATCAGCGTCAATGACGAAACCGGTGATGTTGTACTCCGGGCAGAAGCAGAGAACCCGCAGCGGATCCTGCTGCCTGGAATGTTCGTTAAGCTAAAAATCACGCGGCTCATCCAAAAGGAAGGGCTGGTTGTACCTGAACAGGCCCTTAGCAGGGCGGATGATAAAACTACCGTATGGATAGTAGGGCACGAGAATAAAGCCAGGCGCGTTGAGATCCAGACCGGAGAACAAACTGAAAAAGGCATCACTGTAACGGCCGGCCTCAAAGCGGGAGACAAAATCGTCATTGAAGGTCAGGACAAACTTCAGGATGGTGCCGAAGTGATTGCACAGTCTGACGTTATAAAAAATTAACTTCGTAATGACTTATTACTACGGGAAATGCTGATGTCTCAGTTCTTTATACGCAGACCAATATTCGCATGGGTCATTGCGCTTTTTATAATTCTTTTGGGTGTGATTGCAATCCCACAACTTCCGGTCGCTCAGTATCCATCCGTTGCGCCACCTAGCCTGTCAATTACGGTCACCTATCCAGGCGCCACCCCTCAGACCATGAATGAGTCGGTGATTTCATTGATTGAACGTGAATTATCTGGCGTTAATGATCTGCTTTACTATGAATCAACCAGTGACACGTCCGGGGTAGCGACAATCACCGTCACATTTAAACCAGGGACTGATATTCGGCTCGCACAGGTAGACGTTCAGAATCAGATTAAAGTTGTGGAGCCACGGCTTCCACAGGCTGTTCGCCAGAACGGATTAAGCGTGGAGGCTGCCTCCTCTGGATTCCTGATGATGGTTGGCCTGAACTCTCCGACGGGTAAGTTCAGCGAAGCAGACCTGAGTGATTACTTTGCAAGAAAAATTACTGACGAGCTACGTCGTATCGATGGTGTTGGTAAGATTCAGGCGTTTGGCTCGGAGAAAGCCATGCGTATATGGGTCGATCCTTCGAAACTCATCTCATATAAGCTGTCCGTCAGCGATATTAATACGGCAATTACAGAGCAAAATGCTCAGGTCTCACCCGGTAAACTGGGCGACTCGCCTTCAACTGCTAATCAGATGACAGCTTATCCGCTGGACGTCAACGGTCAGCTTGGTACGCCAGAGGAATTTCGTAAAATCGTCCTCAGGGCGAATCCTGACGGCTCCCGCGTTACGCTGGGGGATGTGGCCCGGGTTGAACTTGGTTTACAGTCCTATGCGTTTGCCATCAGAGAAAACGGACATGGCTCAACGGCGGCTGCCATTCAGCTCTCACCAGGCGCGAATGCGGTACGGACATCTGATGCGGTTAAAACCAGAATGCAGGAGCTGGCAAAATCATTCCCGTCAGGAATGGAATATTCCATTCCTTTTGATACTTCACCCTTCGTAAAAATCTCGATTGAGAAAGTTGTGCATACGTTTGTTGAAGCGATGGTGCTTGTTTTCCTGGTGATGTATCTCTTTCTTCAGAACGTTCGCTATACCTTTATTCCTGCCATCGTCGCACCCGTAGCATTGCTCGGCACCTTTACCGTAATGATGCTTGCGGGATTTTCCATCAACGTTCTGACAATGTACGGCATGGTTCTGGCGATAGGGATCATAGTGGATGACGCCATTGTTGTTGTTGAGAACGTCGAACGCCTGATGGCTGAAGAGGGATTATCGCCTAAGGACGCGACGATTAAAGCCATGAAGGAGATCACCGGAGCAGTAGTCGGCATCACATTAGTTCTGACGGCTGTTTTTCTGCCAATGGGACTGGCCTCAGGTTCGGTCGGGGTAATTTATCGTCAGTTTACGCTTTCGATGGCGGTTTCTATTCTGTTTTCAGCGTTTCTGGCTCTCACTTTAACGCCGGCACTGTGCGCGACTTTGCTGAAACCCGTTACGGCCGACTCTCATAAAAAGAACCGTTTTTTTTCCTGGTTTAACAGAACGTTTGATCGCCTTACGGGACGGTATGAAAATGGCGTAACCCGTGTCATACGTAAAACCGGGAGGATGACGCTTATTTATATGGTCTTATGTGGCGTTCTCTTTTTCGCTTTTAAGTTTTTGCCGTCTTCGTTCCTGCCTGAGGAAGATCAGGGTTACTTCATCACCTCGGTACAGCTTCCGGCGGATGCCACGATGGAGCGTACTGAAGCCGTCGTGAAGAAATATGAGAAGCTCGTTATGGAACGTCCGGGCGTTGAACGTAATGTTTCAATACTGGGTTTCAGCTTCTCCGGCGCGGGTACAAACTCTGCCATGGCATTTACAACGCTGAAAGACTGGGATCAGCGTAACGGCGCTACGGCGCAAAACGAAGTGACAAACGTACAAAATGAGCTGGGTGATATTCCTGAGGCAACCATTACCAGCCTGCTGCCGCCTGCCATATCTGAGCTAAGTACGTCCTCGGGCTTTACCCTCCGACTCGAAGACCGGTCCGGTCACGGGTATGCGGAACTGGTGAAGGCTCTTAATATGCTCCTGGAAAAGGCGGGTCAGAGCAAAGCTTTATATGGAGTTTATATGGACGGTCTGCCAGATGGTATGGGGATCAGCCTTAAAATAGACAGACCTAAAGCTGAAGCAATGGGCATATCATTTAATGAAATAAATCAGACGCTGTCCGGCGCCCTCGGCTCAAGTTACGTAAATGACTTCCCTAACGAGGGGCGCATTCAGCAGGTGATTGTGCAGGCTGAAGCATCAGCTCGTATGCAGCTATCTGAAATATTAGCGCTGAATGTCCGTAATAAAAATGGTGGAATGGTGCCCCTGTCTGAGTTTGTTCGCCCAGTGTGGCAAAGTTCACCTGTGCAACTGGTTCGTTATCAGGGATATCCGGCATTCCGCGTCACAGGATGGCCTAACTGGGGTTATTCAAGTGGCGATGCGATGGCGGAAATAGAAAAAATCGCTGCCGATTTACCACCAGGTTTTGCCATCGAATGGACCGGACAATCTCTTCAGGAGCAGCAGTCAGCTTCAGAAGCGCCGATGCTGATGATTCTGTCAATGCTGGTCATTTTCCTTGTGCTGGCGGCTCTGTATGAAAGCTGGTCGATACCGGTTTCAGTTATGCTTGTCGTTCCGTTGGGTCTGATTGGGGCGATAATTGCCGTCTATCTTAGAGGGATGCCCAACGACGCCTTCTTTAAGGTAGGCATGATTACTATCATCGGTCTGTCAGCGAAAAACGCTATTTTGATCGTGGAATTTGCGCGGCAGCTCCAGCAAGAGGGGGAGAACCTTCTTAATGCCACCGTGAAAGCCGCGCGAATGCGTTTAAGGCCCATCATGATGACATCGCTGGCATTTACCCTGGGGGTTGTTCCGCTCATGCTGGCTTCGGGTGCCAGTGCCACAACCCAACAGGCAATAGGCACAGGGGTATTCGGTGGCATGGTGACCGGGACGTTATTAGCCATATTTTTTGTTCCTGTCTTTTTTGTCACGGTATTGTCGCTCGTTGATAAAATCAGGAAAAAAACAAGATTTTGACAGGCAACATGAAGGAGAGGGTAACACCTCTCCTCTTATGCACATCATCTCAGCGTAGAACGGTACGGTAACGATTTTCAAAGACAAGTTTAGAAAATCTGTGGTGCTGGTGAGGAAAGCTTAACATCGATAAAGATACGGAGAAAGTGACCTACCCTTCAGGTGTGAGAGCGATAAATCTTATACGTGTTGGATGAGGCTATCGCAAATTAGAAATGTTCATAACAGCGCGAAAAGGCTTAATCTGCTATAAAAAAAGCCCGCATCAGCGGGCTTTTTTGTCACTTGGGAGCCGTGGCTCCTTTGCGTATCCTTTTAGGTCACGTTACTGTCTGGTCAGAGTCCTACCGTGACACCTAACTTCCTGTTTTTCAAGGTGCTGTCCTTGCACTGTCCAATCATGATTGGTGGAGCTGGCGGGAGTTGAACCCGTGTCCGTTTTTCTTTAAGCGGCTGAAATATAATATCTTATACAACGCATATTTTTCTGCGGCTCCTTCACGGCTCCTTTTACGTCCCGCCACTGACCAGCTTTGGTCTTTTCTCGGTGTTGCCGTCGTACTCCTTCAGATAGGATCCGTAATGCCTGAAAAGCATCTCGGGTCCTTTATGCCCCATCTGTCCAGCGAGCCAGAAAAGGTTAGCCCCCTGGCTGATGTGACGAGTCGCAAAAGTATGCCGGGTCTGGTACGGATTTCGGTACCGGATCCCTGCCTTACGTAAGGTGGGCACCCATGCTTTTTTTCGTATTGCATCGGCGCTCGCCCATGGCTTATTTGTTTTCGGATCCTCAAAGATGGTCGCGTCTTTCATGAATGTGAAGGACTTCTGGGACGCGAGTACCGCCATAGCCGGATCGTTGAGCTCGACTTTACGGGTTCCAGCTTTTGTCTTGGTTCCCTTAATAACGCCGACAACGCTCGCGCTCTGCACGTGCGCCGTTTTGCCGATAAAGTCGATATCGCGCCAGCGCAGCGAGCAGAGTTCTGAGCTGCGTAACCCAGTCTGAATGGCGAACATAAACAGATTTTCCCATTGCTTGTTGCCAGCGGCAGACAAAAGAGCATCCACCTCTGCGGGGGAAAGCGGATCGACAATGTAATCGCTGTCAGCACTTGTTTTATCACTTTGGTATCGCGATGCCGTTACCAGAGATACTGGGTTAATTTGCAGTACGCCATCGGTAACGGCTTCATCAAGCGCAGAACGCAGAAACGACAGCTGATTGCGTATGGTTTTCAGCGTTGTAGTCCTGCTTTGTATCCAGGCTTTCATTGCAGCTGGAGTCAACTCACTGGCCGGGAATGAATGTAAGGCTGCCAGTGCACTCCGGCATTTTTTATAACCACCGATCGTTGAAGGTGATAATTTTCGCGTTTCACATATGCCAATGTATTCATCAAGGTACATTTTGACAGTTTTACCGGCAGCAGCATTACCGAATATTTTTAATCGTGCTGATCGCGGAAAATACTCAGCATATACGAAGGTACCGCGCTCAATTTTATTGTGGATTTCGCCCAGTGCCCGCTCGGCATATTTGAGGTTTTTACTGTTCACTTCCAGATTGGAAAGGGGTTCACGACACTTAACCCCTTTATATGTGAAAGTTATATTTATCGTTTCTCCCTGGCTGTGTTTCCTTACGGTCACGCCGCGCGGAAGTTGTGGCGATTCTGTCTTGCCCATTTAGCGACCTCACTAAGATCTATCCATCTTTCCTTAACGCCTTCCACTTTCAGCACCTGAACGCCTTCCAGCCAAACGCCACGCTGTATACGCTTGTTTATGGCCTCAGGCGACTCGCCAGTTTCTTTGCAATAAGTCGAGATTGGTACACAATCGAGGTTCAGCATAGTTTCTCCACTCCGGCTGCAACCGGCTTATTCATGTTAGGAATTATTCAATTGATTCTTATCAGTAACGGTATCTTTAATGCTATCGACTTGGCTTTTATTAAACACCATGTCAGAATTTAAGTTTTCGTTGATTTTAAAGCACATATAATTTTCAAAGCGCTCGTGATAGCCGTAACGTAATATTGCATCAATGAGGATGTCTTCATTGATATCTCTCAGGAAATTAAAGTGGAATGGATTTTCTTCATTAAAGAAATGCCCTGTATCTATAATGCAATGTTTTTCTTGAGCGCCTATCTTATAGAAAAATATATACATCATCCTGCTTGTTAGTGTTATTTCATTAAGTTTATAGACTCCTTTTGTTATCATGTTTTGTACGGGTTCAGTTATATGGCTCTCAATGTCACAATTTATTTTACACCCCCCTGTTGTTATTATGGTGAATGAAATTGTCTCGAGCAGTTCTATATTGACTAACTCACCATGTAAACGTAAGTTGCTGTATTTTGGGATGTCTATTTTCTGAGTTTCATACCCTTTTAAAAGAATAGGTGTTTCAAAATCAACCAAGGTCAACTTTCCTTTATTATTGATGTCCATTTCAACTCTAGATATTGATATTGAATTATCTCTTTTATTAGATATTATTATTGCTGGTATATGTGAATCATAAATTCTACTGCTGCTTATAGAATATGATATGCAAACTTTTTTTGATGTTTTTTGATATCCAAAATAAATGGTGAATCCGGCAGCGAAGAAAGTTAAAAGTTTTATGTCAAATAATGACCATAACCATTCGAAAAATGACCACAAAATGAGCAGGTGTTCTATAACTTTTGGATTATACATAAAAATCACCGATATTAATTATTTAATCTTATAATCGTAAATGTATTCACTCGCTAATTCAACTGCAACTTAGATAAGTCAACGAGAAAAAGAACTGATAGCTTGTTATACATTAGAAATATACATATCGGTACATATCACCTTCTTTATTTCCAAAGACCATAACGTGAAGAAAACTTTCTTTATCGGAGCTAGATTTTTGCTAAGGCTCACATTTATGGTGTAGCCACTAGCAAACTGCACAATCTTCAGTCTTTTGAATGGATGCAGAGAACCAGACTTGACCCGCAGGGCTTCGTGCTGCCAAGTTGAGAGATCATAGTCATCATTTTCTGGGGCGTTCCCTTCTTGTCCCGATAGACCACCTGCCTTCTGAGATCGTTAGCATTCATCCATGCGTTGAGTTCCTCGTTGGAGATATACTCACGCCTTTCATAGAATTCGTCATATACCGGTTTAGTCCAGTAGCCATACTGATCGTGCTCAACCGTAAGCGGAGTGATTGCTAGGTGAATGGGAGGCTTGTCGGCTGCGACTGGGAAAGCTGATTCACAGCGTAGCTGGGCGACATATTGCTCTAAAGCGCTTGTGACGTTTTCTATTACAGGCGCTTGGTGGTTAATGTGTATACGACGCAAATTAACTGCTAAACCCGCCGTTTCTGCGCACCAAGAGCCAAGGACTGCATCGCTGGTTGGCGTTTTTTCGAGCGCGTAGCAAACATCGTAAGTGCTGCATGGTTCATCTTTGCCACAACCCATGCAGAAGTGGAGTGAGTCGCTATGAATCTTAATTTCGGACTTTTTCACAGCATTCTCTCCAGTCAGTTGCTTCGCCTCGTTCCGTGATTCGCACAGCGCCGCGAACTGAACATCAAGGCGGTCTGCTACTGCGGTCATTGACTTTGCTGCTGCTGGTGGCGTAACAAGGGCTGTTACTCTGGAGTCGGCGATCAACTCTTTGGCATTCATTCGCATGTAGGTATCTCCTGTGCGCGCTGCAACGCGTGATTTTGGTTGCCCGAATCCCTCGCCAGCTGGCGATAATTACAAGGGCCTCGCTTCTTTAAGCACCGCGGCAGGGCACTTACTAAAGCGGGAGGTTGCAACCGCCTGGTTAGTTCTCCACACAACTGGAAGCGCGCTCCGCGGAGTTTGCATTAACGACCAGACACTAAGAGGAGTGAATGGAGCGCGCTTTCAGTTGTATAAAAAAGTGCGGCGCCCTCACGGGAAAATAAGATCAGACGCCGCCAACAGACTACACACGTTCGTTTTATTGGAATTTTGGTTGTGACACCGGGGCGCCACACCCGCTTACTTCCCGCCGCTCGGTTTTGGTATTGGTCACCAGTACCTGTGACTCAGCCGATTTTCGGGTCTTTGCGTCGGCCGGCGCTGCAGCTCGCTTGAGCACATCACAACTGGAAGCGCACTCCAGCACGTTTATACCTGTCACCCATAACCGATAAGTTAGGGAGTGCGCTTTCATGTTGGGACCCGGTCTTTTTCATCGCCTCGCTATTCACCAAAAATCAAGGTTGGTTTAATCTGGGATTCCAAAAAAAGTAACTGAGTTCGCACGAAGTGATATGCAATACGGCGCGAATTTTAAGGATCCCAGTAATGGTTTCGTTATTAAAACAAAACGGTAATTCCTCTACTGGAGTGCATATGCTTCAGCGCTCAGGCAAGAAATTTAAATTTCGTTGCAGCATAGATACCCTCGAACGTTTCACATCTGCCTCAGTAAAAGCCGAGCATCTAAAGCAGTTTACGGCCCGTAAAGATGGCGTATATCACTCAGAGCTGTTCGACACTCTGGAGCAAGGTAAAGCGGAGTTATGCGCCTTCGTTAAAAAGGTAACCGGCATCACCTGCACCGCCTGAAGCCTGTTCCGACAGAGTGGTTTTGGACTTCCTAGATTTTTAAAGAGCGAAGCGTCCTATAGGGCGCTTTTTATTACTTGCGAATCATCCGGTCATTCATATGCCACCGGCGGCTACTTCGTGGGCGTCCTGCCTGTTCGCTGTTCATAGTATTAAATGTACCTTTAGTTACCTTGATGGTCAAGACTCCAATGTACTTAATGTTACATGGAGGTGCACAAAAAAGCCGGTCTAAGGTAACCGGCTATACTGTTTAACGTTAAATATTTTGGGTTATCTGGACTACTTTGCCCACGATGCGGCAGTTGCCGTCAATAGGTATGGGGGGAAATGCTGGGTTCAAGGGCATCAGGAAGGAATGAGGGCTATCCCAGACTAATTTTTTAACCGTTGCCTCCGAAGAACCATCTAATATGGCCACGACAATTTTTCCATACAAGCTGTCAAGTTGACCATATTGTGGCTCAACGATCACTATTGAACCTTCGGGTATTGAGGGTAACCCATGAGGGTTCGTCATAGACTCGCCGCGCACAATTAAACCAAAAACTTCTTCAGAAACATCAGCGGTGGTTTGTGTCCATGTAATCACGTCGGTCAACCTTGAACTTGCGAAAGTTTCTGTCCAGTGGCCTGCCTGGACTGCAGAAATAATAGGTACAGCTTTGGGTGGTTTTATGAATGGAATAACCCTAGTGTCATCATCTTTGTTATCACCCTGGCCATATAAAAGCCATTCAGGCGTTGTAGATAATGTTTTTGCAAGCTGATGCAGGTTCTCGCCATCTGGCTTAGTTGTGCCATTTTCCCATTTAGTTACTGATACGCGACTAACACCAAGCTTTTTAGCTAGTGCTTCTTGAGTTATGTCCAACTGTAGTCGCTTGGATCTAATCCGGTCTTTCATCTCTGTTCTCATGTAACTTATGTTACACATTTGCATGGTAACAGTTGTTTGCTATTTTATGTACCTTTTGTTACCTTTATGACGTCAACGTATAGGAGGATTCATGCACAAAAGAGAGGTAGTGGAGCATTTCGGTGGCATCTCAAAAACTGCAAACGCTCTTGGTATTTCACATCCAGCAGTTTGTCGCTGGGGTGAAATTATCCCTGAAAAACAGGCATTCGTTATTGAGCGAATTACCAAAGGCAAACTTAAGTACGACAGCAAGCTTTATCAAAAGCCTAACGAAACGGCAGCTTGAAAGTAACCACAGAAACAAGAGGTGAACCGTGGATAACAAACACTGGCAGGTAGAAAAACAGCCCGCATGGCTGGTGGCCGCCATCAAAAAAACCATATCAGAACTGCCAGGCGGATACGCCGAAGCAGCTGAATGGCTGGGTGTTACCGAAGATGCATTGTTCAACCGGCTGCGCGCGGGTGGCGATCAGATTTTCCCGATGGGCTGGGCAATGGTACTGCAGCAGGCGAGCGGCAAGAAATTCATTGCTGACGCTGTCTCTCGCCAGTCGAACAGTGTGAATGTACCGCTGGTGGAAATTGAAGACGTGGACAACGCCGATATCAATCAGCGCCTGATGGAATCCATCGAGTGGATCGGCAAGCACTCCTCATACGTTCGCAAAGCGACTGCTGACGGCATCATTGACCAGGCCGAACGCGCACAAATCGAAGAGAACAGTTATCAGGTTATGGCGAAGTGGCAGGAGCATTTGACGCTGCTGTATCGGATTTTCTGCGCGCCAGAAAAGAGTGACGCCCGCGAGTGTGCAGCTCCGGGC
Organism: Enterobacter sp. SA187; assembly: GCF_001888805.2. NCBI lineage: Bacteria > Pseudomonadati > Pseudomonadota > Gammaproteobacteria > Enterobacterales > Enterobacteriaceae > Enterobacter > Enterobacter sp. SA187. The sequence goes on along the minus strand of NZ_CP019113.1, from coordinate 11,716 downwards.
GCCGTGGCGTTTCGTAAACATGTGGAGAACTAACGCATGAACAGTTTAACGGCTATTTGCCGCTTACCGCAACTGCGGATGATCCCGGTGCCGGGACAGCCGCTGTTTCGGTATGAACGCAGAATATCAAACCGCTGGGTGGCGTGTAACCACAGCCGCGCGCGGGCAATCGTGGGTGTGTATTACCGGAGGGCGAAAGCGTTATGCGTGAACTCAACCGATGGTTCAAAGACCACCACGGCATTCCTGTCCAGGTCATCAGATGGGAGCCAGAAACCCGGCGCGTTATCTATCTGCGAAAAGGTTATGAGTACGGTGAATGTTTCAGCCCGCTCGAACAGTTCCAGCGAAAGTTTAGGGAAATAGAGGGCGATCATGAGCACTAAATTAACCGGCTACGTCTGGGACGCATGCGCCGCTTCAGGCATGAAGCTCTCCAGCGTGGCTATCATGGCCCGGCTGGCAGACTTCAGCAATGACGAGGGCATCAGTTGGCCTTCCATCGGCACCATTGCGCGTCAGATTGGCGCGGGCGAAAGCACCGTGCGTACCGCGATCGCGCAGCTGGAAAAAGACAACTGGCTTTCGCGTAAACAACGCCGCCAGGGAAACCGTAACGCGTCGAACGTGTATCAGCTGAACGTGGCAAAGCTCCAGGCCGCTGCATTCTCTCACCTGTCAGATGCTGACCCTTCAAATTCTGACGCATCAAAATCTGATGCATCAAAATCTGACCCCTCAAAATTTGAGGCATCAAAAAACAGGGCTGGCGGCAGTTTTGACCCGTCAGAATCTGGCGGGGATCCGTCAGTAAAATCAACTACAGATCCACAAGTAAATTCAAAACCCTCTTGTCCGGTTGCGGGGCAACCCGACCGTGAAGTTTTAATCACTGATCAGGCCAAACAGGTTTTAACCCACCTGAACCAGAAAACCGGATCCCGGTACCAGGTCTGCAAATCCTCGCTGGAGAACATCCGCGCCCGGCTGGGTGAGGGCTTTACACGTGAAGAACTGGTTCTGGTTGTTGACTACAGCACGGCGAAGTGGGGCGAGGACCTGAAAATGGCGGAATACCTTCGTCCGGCCACGCTGTTTCAGCCAACAAAATTTCCGGCTTATCTGCAGGCAGCTACGAGCTGGGAAAAGGCCGGGCGCCCGGTTCGTGAAAACGGACAATGGGTCAGCGCCATGGTCGCCCGCGCCAGCTATGACAATGTTGATTACTCGCAGATTCCAGAGGGGTTCCGGGGATGACAGTCACGAACGAAATGCAGAATAAATATTGCCTGGCGCTGGCCGAACTGCGTAGCCAGCCAGCCCATGAACTCAAACACGTTGGCGATCAGTGGTGCACACCAGACAACATCTTCTGGGGTATCAACGCCATGTTCGGTCCGCTGGTGCTCGATCTGTTTTCCGATGGTGAAAACTCAAAGTGCCCTGATTTCTATACTGCCGAAGACAATGCTCTGGCGCAGGACTGGTCCGCCCGGCTCGAAGAACTCCATGGCGCAGCCTATGGCAACCCGCCTTACAGCCGTGCATCTCAGCACGAGGGCGAATACATCACCGGGATGCGCTACATCATCCAGCACGCCAGCGCGATGCGCGATAAAGGCGGACGGTATGTATTTCTCATTAAGGCAGCTACCAGCGAAGCGTGGTGGCCGGAGGATGCCGATCACATATCGTTTATCCGCGGGCGAATCGGTTTTGATCTGCCGAAGTGGTTCATCCCGAAAGATGAAAAACAGGTACCGTCAGGAGCTTTCTTCGCAGGGGCGATCGCTGTATTCGACAAAAACTGGCGCGGCGCGGCGTTCAGCTACATCGATCTTAAGGATCTTGAAGCGCGCGGTAATGCATTTATCGAACAGATCCGCCGCGAAGCGCTGCGCCTGTTACCCCAGATGCAGCAACAAAATATTCCGGAAGTTATTCCTGGCGCAGGCGATGAGGCTGTCGAATGCGCAGAAGCGCTGGATTTGGCCGATGAAGTTGCGCTGCCAGCACCGGTAACCAGTTCTGAAGACATCCTGCCGCTGAGCCAGGCAGATATTCTTGCGAAGAGCGGTATCCAGGCATGGGCCTGTGTCCGGGCGGTGTTCGGCGACAAGGAAGAGTACACCTTCAAAGAGTCAAAATTTGCTCACGTATGGGCCTCCGACAATGTTTCCCAGCCGACCGTTGTCATGGTAAGCGCAGGTGACATTGCTGTGGCAGAAGTTCTGATCGCTGAGAAAAGTGTGCAGCTGGCTGTCAGCGAATGGCTGGATCTGAATTACCCGGAGAATGACCCGGCAAAAGCCGATATGCAGGAACGGCTGAATATCGCAGGCATGGAAGCGATGAACGAATATGGTATGGCGATCCGGGAATTTCTGGATGTCATCAAAGAAATGGATCCCGCGGCGCGCTGCAACATTCGCACTATTCGGGTCACGCTGAAGGATTTCAGCAGCAAAGCCTCCCTGAAGGAGGATGCAGCGTGAAAAATCTGACCGCCCGCCAGCAGGAAGTTTTATCCCTGATCGTGGCTTTCCAGAAAGAGCACGGTATCCCACCAACGCAAAAAGAAGTTGCCGACCTGATGGGGGCATCGTCACCGAACGCGGCCACTGACATGTTGCGCGCACTCCAGCGTAAAGGCGCGGTCACCCTGATGCCGGGTGTAAGCCGGGGCATCTCGATTAACAGCCAGAGCGCTAATGATAAGGCTATATCACTGCTGCGCTCGCTGGTAAACGGTGAAGAGAATGCCAGAGCGCGCGCCGCCGCGTTCCTTGGGATGGAGGTGTAAAAGCATGATCCATTATCACGGTGGTCCGATTACTCCTGATACCTGCGCAATCCGGGCATGGAAAGCACGGCATGCATTTATTTCGTTCGCGCACGCGGGTCAGATAGCCCTCGCCGCTGAATATTGCCAGTCTTTTGCCCTCGACAATGGCGCTTTTACCGCGTGGAAAGCAGCAGGTCGTAACAAAATCGACTGGGGTGATTATTACGAGTTTGTGGCTCGGTGGAAACACCATCCAGGGTTTGATTTCGCTGTTATACCGGACGTTATCGACGGTGGAGAAAACGAAAATGATGCCCTGCTGGATGAATGGCCACATGGTGATTTTTACGGTGTGCCGGTCTGGCACATGAATGAAAGCGATGAGCGTTTTATTCGACTGTGCAAAGCCTTCCCGCGTGTGGCGATCGGCAGTTGCGGTGAATATGACGTTAAGAGGCCTAATCTGGCAGTAGCGAGAATGAAAGATCTGATCAGACATGTAACTGATGAGCATGGTCAGCCGATCGCAAAACTACACGGTTTGCGGATGCTGAACCCTCTAATTTTCACAAAACTGCCCCTTTCCAGCGCAGACAGCACCAACGTCGCCCGAAACATTGGTATCGACAAAGCATGGTCAGGTGCCTACGCACCAGCATCAAAAGAGACGCGCGCGGCGCTGATGGTTGAGCGTATTGAATCGTTCAACAGCCCCGGTTCACTCAGTTATTGCGAGCAGCGGGACAAGTTCAACATGCAGTTACAGCTGGCTGTGTAGGAGAGGTTATGAAATTACAACTGCCATTCCCGCCGAGTGTTAACACCTACTGGCGCGCCCCGAATAAGGGGCCGCTGGCCGGGCGCCATCTCATCAGCGCCGCCGGGCGCAAATATCAGAGCGATGCATGCGCGGCGATCATTGAGCAGTTGCGCCGCTTACCGAAGCCGTCCGCGGAAGCCGCTGCGGTTGAAATCATGCTGTACCCGCCGGACGCCCGCCGCCGGGACATCGACAACTACAACAAAGCGCTGTTCGACGCGCTGACGCACGCTGGTGTCTGGGAGGACGACAGTCAGGTAAAACGTATGCTGGTGGAGTGGGGGCCAGTGATAAAGAAGGGAAGGGTAGAAATCACGATCCGCAAATTTGAAACCGTGGCGAGTGCAGTCGCCGAATAAGTGGAGAAGAGCATGAACGAGTTAATCAACGTAACCAGCGCGCTGACGATGTCCAGCCGTGAAATTGCCGATCTGGTCGATTCACGTCACAGCAATGTACGCGTCACGATTGAACGTCTGATGGCAAAAAGCGTTATTGAGGGGTATACGGCAATGCAGTACACCCATCCGCAGAACGGCCAGCAGTATCAGTATTACGAAGTGAGCAAGCGCGACAGCTACATCATCGTGGCGCAGCTCTGCCCTGAATTCACCGCCAGGCTGGTTGATCGCTGGCAGGCGCTGGAGCATGCACAGCAAATTAACGTCCCTCAGTCGCTACCTGATGCGCTTCGGCTCGCCGCGGATCTGGCTGAGCAAAAGCACAAGCTGACGGCAGAGCTGGCCGCCGCGGCGCCGAAGGTGGAGTTTGTAGATCGCTACTGTACTGCCAGCGGATCCATGTCGTTCCGTCAGGTGGCGAAATTGCTCGGTGCCAAAGAGCCAGAGTTCCGCCTGTTCCTCATCGATAACAACATCATGTACCGGCTGGCGGGCGCGCTGACACCTCATCATCAGCATATCGATCTCGGTCGGTTCGAAGTTAAAACCGGCACTTCAGCAACCACCAATCACGCATTCAGCCAAGCGCGCTTTACGGCAAAAGGCATCAAGTGGATCGGCGGGCTTTGGGCGGAACATCTGGCGAAAGGAAAAGCTGCATGAGGGCACTGCTCAAACCGGTCGTTGTCCGGGAGCTGGGTGTGGTGATGTTCCGTCCCGGAGCAGAGTTGCTGGCGCACTTCAGCCGCGGGCGCATGTTGCTGGAGAACGAACCGGAACGTCTGGCCGGGTTACCGTCCGGGCAAATCCCGCCCGCCGCGCAGCCGCTGGCAGAAGATTCGATGCTGGTACCCGTGTTTGAAAACGAGAAGGTGATCGCGCGCGCCGGAGGCATGTTAGGCCTGGAAAACTGGCTGATGCGCGGCGGTGAATGTCAGTATCCGCACGGCACTTATCACATGGAAAACGTGACGGCATTTCATCATGCACCTGGCGTGATCCGCGTCTGCTGGCACTGCGATAACACACTGCGCGGCCAGTCTACCGAGCGCCTTGCGGGCATTGCCCGGGCGAACCTGGCGCAGTGGATCATTGAGTTCGTGCGAATGGCCCTGGGCTTTGATGATACCCACCAGCTGACGATCCCGGAACTGTGCTGGTGGCTGGTGCGTAACGACCTGGCTGACGTCATTTCCGAAGATCTGGCGCGTCATGCATTGCGCCTGCCGGTGGCAACCATTTCGTCGGTGTATCGCGAAAGCGAGCTGGTACCGGCACCGGCGGCCACCAGCAGCATTGAGGAAAAGGCGAAGCAGGTGCTGGCGTTGCGCATCGATCCGGAATCGCCGGAATCCTTTATGCGACGCCCTAAGCGTAAGCGCTGGGAGAACGAGAAATACACCAGGTGGGTAAAGGCGCAGCCTTGCGCCTGCTGTAGCAGCCCTGCTGACGATCCCCATCACGTCATTGGCTACGGTCAGGGCGGCATGGGAACCAAAGCGCATGACCTGTTCGTGATACCGCTGTGCAGAGCGCATCACGACGAGTTGCACACTGACATGAAGGCGTTTGAGAAAAAATATTGCACGCAGCCCGAGCTGCTGCTGAAGACATTAGACCGCGCGCTGGCGATCGGCGTACTGGCGTAATTTAGTGGAGAAAAATGATGCGTGATATTCAGAAGGTACTGGAATTATGGGGCGGGTGGGCCGCCAACGATAGCGCAGGCGTAGATTATTCTCCCATCGCTGCTGGCTTTAAGGGGCTTTTACCCCAAACAGGCAAGTCGAGGCTTTCATGTACTGATGACGATGCTTTAATTATAGAGGGATGTCTTACGCGCCTAAAAAAGAGGAAGCCAAACGAGCATTCGCTTTTAGTTGCACATTACCTTTACGGCATGTCCAAGCGTAAGATTGCAAAGGCACTCAAAAAGGATGAAAAGTTAATTAGAGTCGAGATACAAATGGCTGAGGGATTTGTTGAGGGGTGTTTATCATTTCTTGAGGTACAGCTTGATATGGACATTCATCTTAATAAATAATATTTTTTAACTAGTAAGGCGATAATTTGTATCGCCTTACTAGTTGGTATATTAAGAAAATGTTGTAGGGTAAATCTTTAATAAGTTGACTTTGTATTGCATTGCCAGATCACTTACTTCTTGTGCATTGATAGAGTTCATATATGGATTAATTAAATACTCATCAATGTCTGAATCTTTGTTTCTCGATTTATTAACATCTACTACTGACGCAACATCATCCATTAACTCCAAAGCATAAATAAATTCTTTAACGTTTGCATCGTCTTTTCTAACAGTAAATACTATCCCTTGTGGTTTAAGAAGTTTTGATTTTTTATAAAAATTCTTAGATAGACTAACTGAACTCTCAGCGATATTTCTCTTTGCTAAATCAGATATAAGAGACTCAAGGCTATCCAGTCTATGCATTAAAACCTTTTCGATAGATGGGATTTCTGTTGACTCATTGATAAGAATGGAATTAGCAACCCTATATATAGGGTTATCACTAACTAATTCTTTTGTTGCCTCTTCAATTGCTACCTTCAATCTTGGAACTAGCTCAAAAGCCCCTGCCATGTCGTTGCGATAAAATATTGCTCTTTCATCGGAAATGTCGAATGGTAGAACTGTACCTTCTTCAGCAATTGTTACTACAGGTTTACGTACGGCATGTCTAACAGCTAATTCATACATTACGTTTGGATTTAACTCAGTTAAATTTGTAATAACTAAGTCATCTTTTAGTAAATGCTCTATCACCTGTTTAGTGATAGACCCTAGGGAAGATATTTCATGCGCAACATGCACCTTATACCCTTTTTCGATTAACACAGGCCTAATAACAGTATCAAGAATACCCTGTGCTTTTCTTCGAGTTTGTGAATCAGAATTTCCAATAGGTGTTACAACGAAACAATGCTTCTCAGTGTCCATCTTCTGCTTAGTCTCATTTAATCATGAAGTCATAAAAGTTGTTTGCTACGTTACGATAGATTGCTAAAAAAAACACTAATGCGGTCCGCAAAAATTGGATTAGTATGTTAAGAATGCTTACTTAGTCACGTTACTTACTCAGTAAAACCTCGCTTTCACGTGGCTTTATAATTGATATGTCTATTAAAATCATAAACTTATCAGCATAAGCATGATGTGCGGTTCGCTTCTAATATCAGCATGCCAGTAATTAAGGCAGTAGTGTCAGGCTCACTTCGGTGGGCCTTTTTTATTTCCCCTCATCTGAGAGGATCCACATCAGTGACGAGGGTCTAAATGTCCGAACCTGTATCCGGGTCTGTTGCAGCTGCGAGTGCGTTAACTGGTGCCAGCCTTTACGGGATGCTGACCGGCACTGATTATGGTGTCGTGTTTGGCGCGTTCGCCGGTGCCGTTTTCTACGTGGCCACCGCAGCAGATCTAACTATTATTCGCCGATCTGCATACTTCATCGTTTCCTATTTTGCAGGAGTATATGGTTCGGGGTTAGTGGGCTCCTGGCTCGCCAGCATGACCAGTTACAACGACAAGCCGCTTGATGCACTGGGCGCGGTGCTCCTGTCCGCCGTTGCTATCAAGACACTCACGTTTTTCAGTGAGCAGGATCCGCTGACGCTTCTGCAGAGGTGGAGAGGAGGAACCAATGGTAATAAGTGATCCTCTGGTGCTGACCAACGTAATGACATGCACCGCGATTGTTCTGCGCCTGATGATGTTCCGTAAGCCGGGCGGCAAACATAACTGGTGGGCGTCTTGGCTGGCGTACCTGATCATCCTGGCGTATGCCTCTGTACCGTTCCGCTTCCTGTTCGATTTCTATTTCCACGCCCACTGGGCAACCGTCACTATCAACTTAATCATCTGCGCCGCCGTGTTCAGGGCACGGGGTAATGTGGCGCGGCTGTTCTACGTTCTGAGGCCAGAGTGATGCAGACATTAAATACGCAGCGCAAAGCATTTCTGGATATGCTGGCCTGGTCAGAAGGCACCGACAAGCCTGGACAGCCCACCCGCAATCGTGGTTATGACGTGATTGTGGGTGGTACGCTGTTTACCAGCTATGCCGATCACCCCCGCAAACTGGTTACGCTTAACCCGAAACTAAAATCCACGGCCGCCGGTCGCTATCAGCTCCTGTCCCGCTACTGGGATGTGTACCGCATACAGCTCGGCCTGAAGGATTTCTCCCCTGCCAGCCAGGATGCAGTGGCACTGCAGCAAATAAAAGAGCGTGGAGCACTACCGCTCATTGATAAGGGTGACATTCGGCAGGCCATCGACCGTTGCAGCAATATCTGGGCATCTCTTCCCGGGGCGGGTTACGGCCAGTTTGAACATAAGGTTGATAATCTGATCGCCAGGTTCAAAGCTGCTGGTGGCAAAGTCAGCGAGCCAACATCATGATCGAAACCTTCACAGCGCTGGGGAAAAAACTCTGGTTACCCCTGCTGGTTGCCGCAGTGATAGGTGCACAGGCGTTCTTCGTTAACCACTACCGCGATAACGCTGTTACCTACAAAGATCAGCGTGACAAGGCCACCAGCGCGCTGAACCTGGCGAAAGAAACGATTACCGACATGCAGACGCGCCAGCGTGAAGTGGCCGCTTTGGATGCCAAATACACAAGAGAACTGGCAAATGCTCAGAAAACTATCGATCAGCTTGAGCTTGATGTTGCTGCTGGGCGTAAGCGGCTGCGGCTCAACGCAAAATGTCCCGCGAACGGAGAGGCCAGCACCTCCAGCGTGGATGATGGCTCCGGCCCCAGACTTACAGACTCCGCTGAACGGAATTATTACACCCTTCGGCGACGAATCGAAACCATCACCAACCAGATAACCGGCCTGCAGGCGTATGTGCGTGAGCAATGCCTTAGTTGACTTCATAAAATAGTTACACAAAAGCATATTTTTTGATCTTACAGCATAAATAGATTTCTCATTCTGCCGATATTAAAAGTTTGAATCTGGCAAAGGGGGCATTATGCGTTGCGTTAATTGTGGTTCAGATCGTGTCGATACAAAAAATTATGGTAAAAAAGTTGGTACAGGTATAGGAACTGCTGCTGGTGCTGTGGGCGGATACGCTGGAGCGACTTCGGGAGCGTCTGCTGGCGCAGCATTCGGCGCGGCACTAGGCTCATTTGTGCCTGTTGTTGGCAATCTTGTCGGTGCAGCTGCTGGTGGAATCGCCGGTGGGATTCTTGGGGCTCTTGGAGGAGGTGCTCTTGGAGCTAAAACGGGCTCATTGGCTGGAGAAATGGTAGATAAAAATCTCCTGGATAATTATGTTTGTTTAGCATGTGGCCATTCGTTTTCCTCCTGAAGCTAATAACTGCTTTTCACCAACGAGATTATAAAAATTTATACCGCCTCCGGGCGGTTTTTTTATTGCCGTTACCATGGATAGTTCCATCGTAATGACTACAGAAGGTAAACCGTGAATATATCCTATAAGGGATAAAGCCTAGCCTCGCCTCTGCGGGGTTTTTTATTATCTAATGGAGCTGAAATGAAGAAATATTTAGTTGCTTTGCTATGTGTTGTGTCTGCATCCTCATTTGCGGAAACATATAAAAATTACCCTGAGATTCCTGCTCCGGCTGTAGGTTTTGCCACGGAGGTAATTAGCTATCAACCCGGTCCAAATGTGGCCGCTGGACGAGACGATCCGAAACTGGTTTTGGGTGCTCCGGCATTTTATAGCCCTGGCAAGGCACCATTTTCACTGGGAACAGGTGGAAATGTCGTTCTTGGTTTCAGCCCGGATGCTATTAAGAAAAGTGGCACTCCAGACGCGGATTTTTATATCTATGAAGTCGGTCAGTATGAGTCTTGGGATGCATACCTATCTAACGATGGTACGAACTGGATCAAGGCTACAGCCTCTTTCAGTAACGTGAACCCGCAGCCGGCCTCCTCCACTTCCTTCACTCGCGGGTCTGTGATTGGTTACGACGTCGACTTGATCAGTGGTACAGCCGATTCTTTTCGTTATGTGAAGATCGTTGATACAAGTCTGTCTACGTATGCAGGCTCTGGTGGCTCGGACATTGACGCAGTCGTAGTGACCAGCGCTAAGGCCTTAGGTCACGATGTGCTGGTTGATACCGATTCTCGAAACGGTAAGGTTTATAACCTTTATCAGAATGATGTTACCGGGGAGATCGGCGTTAAAATTATCTACAAAGACAGCAAAGTCACATACGTGCCGTTCTCAACTGACAATTCGCTCAAAGCGATCGCACTGTCATTACAAGGGGACTTCAACTGTGACGATGAAAAAGACATCAACGTTCTCGCCACGCGCTCGAATGATAATGTGCAGGTCAACATTCTCAAACAGCAAGATGGAACGTCGATTAAAACCATTGATAACGATGTAACAAAGTAAGAAATTACAGCAGTCATGCATTACGTTGTTATGAAGTAATATAGCCCATCTAGAGATGGGCTATATATTTTAAAGGCTGATGATTTTTTGCTCTGATAAGTTAACCAGTAACAATTCAAGAATGCTTTTACCTTTATAATCATTATCAGCTTGGCAAATAGATTTTGGTTCGTATACGTTCTGAACTATAAACCCATCATCAGTAATGTAAATTTTAAGTACGGTCTGTTTTTCATAACGACTCAGGTCGATATAAAATTCAATTTCGTTGCAATAAGATGGGTTTCGCTCAAGATCGAAAATTTTCAATTTGGTCTGGATGTCTATGGTAAAACCAAAGTCGGAGAATTCTAAATATTTCCGCCTTCCATCAAAATTAGGTGTAATTAGTTCGTTTAAATAAGATACGGATTTAATATAGGCAGAGATGTTTTTGAATACCGATTCGACAGAGCGGTCAATGCTACGAAGATCACTTTCAATAGTGGCTAAGAGATGTGAAATGGTACCAATCCGATTCATAGTCATTCCTTGTGTTTGATGGTTGTGAGCTTGATGCTCAGAATTTTATATAACATTTCAAGTGAGTATTCTATGCCCAGTGCAATTCCTCGAGCATGTCGCAAACGTGGCTGCCCTAAAACAACTACTGACCGCTCTGGCTACTGTGATGCGCACATAAATGAAGGCTGGCATCAGCATCAGCGTGGATTGAGCCGTCACCAGCGTGGTTACGGCAGCAATTGGGAAAACATCCGGGAGCGTATTCTTAAGCGTGATCGTCATCTGTGCCAGAACTGTCTGCGTAATGGCAGGCCGTGTCCGGCTACAACAGTTGACCACATTCAATCTAAGGCTCATAGGGGAAGCGATGAGGACAGCAATCTTGAAAGCCTTTGCTGGTCCTGCCACAGAGCAAAGACGGCACGCGAGCGCCTCAAGTGAGAGTCAATATCATTCAGGGGGAGGGGGGTTAAAAGTTCAGGCTCCTGCCTGCAAAGGACCGCCGCCTAACCTTTTTTCACACCGCCGCAGGTTAGAAAACTTTTTTATGGGGATCCCCACCATCGATTAATAGGAGTTTTCGATTATGCCCGGACCACCGAAAACCCCGACACACCTGGCTCTGGTGAAGGGGAACCCATCAAAACGAGCGATCAATAAAAACGAGCCTAAGCCTCCTGCAGGGGTACCCCCAACTCCGAAGCATTTCGATAAACAGGGCAAGTACTGGTTTAAGCGAATGGCTGATGAGCTGGACGCCATAGGCGTGATTACCCAGCTTGACGCGCGCG